>NZ_SZPR01000002.1:83993-186240 GCF_005280195.1 Streptomyces galbus
ACGCGCCGCGCGGGCGATCGCCACGACCGCCTTCTCCAGGGCGTACTCCGGGTCGTCGCCGCCGCCCTTCACGCCCGCGTCGGCCTCGGCCACGGCCCGCAGCGCGTACGCGACACCGTCCGGGGTCCAGCCCCGCATCTGCTGCCGCACCCGGTCGATCTTCCAGGGCGGCATGCCCAGCTCCCGCGCCAGGTCGGCGGGGCGCCCGCCGCGCGCCGACGACAGCTTGCCGATGGCCCGCACGCCCTGGGCGAGCGCACTGGTGATCAGCACGGGCGCGACCCCGGTGGAGAGCGACCAGCGCAGCGCCTCCAGCGCCTCGGCGGCCCGCCCCTCCACCGCCCGGTCGGCCACGGTGAAGCTCGACGCCTCCGCCCGGCCGGTGTAGTACCGCCCGACCACGGCCTCGTCGATCGTCCCCTCCACGTCGGCCACCAACTGCGACACGGCGGACGCCAGCTCCCGCAGGTCGCTGCCGATGGAGTCGACCAGCGCCTGGCACGCCTCGGGCGTCGCGGACCGGCCGGTGGCCCGGAACTCCTGTCGCACGAAGGCCAGCCGGTCCGCGGGCTTGGTCATCTTCGGGCAGGCCACCTCGCGGGCCCCGGCCTTGCGCGCGGCGTCCAGCAACGCCTTGCCCTTGGCCCCGCCGGCGTGCAGCAGCACCAACGTGATCTCCTCGGCGGGCGCCGAGAGGTACGCCTTGACGTCCTTGACCGTGTCGGCCGACAGGTCCTGCGCGTTGCGCACGACGACGACCTTGCGCTCCGCGAACAGCGAGGGGCTGGTCAGCTCGGCGAGCGTCCCGGGCTGCACCTGGTCGGAGGTCAGATCGCGCACATCGGTGTCGGCGTCGGCGCTCCGCGCCGCCGCGACCACCTCCTGCACGGCCCGATCGAGCAACAGCTCCTCCTGCCCCACGGCAACCGTCACCGGGGCAAGGACATCCTCGTACGCACTCTTCCTGGCCATCGCCCCAAGGATGACACGCCCCACCGACAGCGACGGCGAGCCGTCACCCCGCCCGGGCACGGCCCGCTCACGGCTCCTCGCGCCACCCCTCCCACTCGCCCGCGAGCGCGTCCAGCTCCGCCGCGTCCAGCCGCTCCTCCGCGTCCCGCACCGGCACCAGCCACTGCGCGTCCTCCGCGTCGTCCTCCCCGGCCAACGCGTCGCGCACCACCCGCAGGTCCTCCCGCACCCCGAACCGTTCCCGCAACGCCTCCACCGCCTCGTCCGCGGCATCGCGGTCCGGCAGCACCAGCACATGTCTCACATCACTCACGCCCCCATTCTCCCGCTCACCCCGTCGCGCCCTGCCGCTCGGCTCCCCGCACCACCGGCACCCGGTCCAGCACGATCCCGAACCACTCCCGGTACGCCGCCAGCACCTCCCCGTCCCGTGCCAACTCCCGCTCCTCGACGGCCCCGTCCCCCCGCGTCACCTTCAGCCGCCGCCCGCTCAACGTCACCCTCCCCCCGTCCTCCGTCACCCGCGAGCACACCAGCGACCGCGTGAAGTGCGACGCGGGCGACGTCCGGTGCCACCACGCGCCGGCCACGAAGTCCCCCAGCGCACGGGGCCGCACCTCCAGCCGGTACTCGGGCGTGCCGTCCCGCAGGACGTCGAGGTCCCCCGCCTCCGCCACCTCCCCCGCCTCCCCGACCTCCGCGATCCGGAAGACCCCGCCCGGGTCCACTTGCTCGCCCCGCTCCTCGAAGGCCAGCGGCAGGTGGCTGTGCGCCCCGAACCCCACGTCCGCCAGCCACACGCTCCCGTCCACCGCCCGCACCCGCAGCGCCATGTGGTCGTACGGCACCCCGAGCCGGTCCTCGTTGAACACCCGCCCCGCGAGCAGCGCGACCTCGTACCCGAGCGCGCCCAGCAGCGCCCCGAACGCCCCGTTCACCTCGTAGCAGAAGCCGCCCCGGCCCGCGCCCACCACCTTGTCCACCAGCCGGTCCTCCTCCAGCAGAATCTCCTCGCCGAGGTGGATCGACAGGTTCTCGAACGGCACGCTCCTGAGGTGGCCGAGGTGCAGCTCACGCAGGGCGTCGGCGGTGGGCAGCTCGGGCCGTTCGACCCCGATGCGACGCAGATAGGCATCAACCTGTGCGGAATCCATGCGGCCAGTCTCCCGCCCGCACTCCCGCGCCCTCAATCCACCGCCACCCGCAGGTCCCCTCCCTTCCCGCTGACCGCCAACGCCCCGTCGCGGTCGGTCCGCAGCACCACCGCACCCCCGGCCCGCAGCGCCGCGACCGTGCTCGGTGCCGGATGCCCGTACCCGTTGTCCGCGCCGCACGAGATCAACGCCAGCCTCGGCGCCACGACCCGTATCAGCTCCGGGTCCTGGTAGGCCGAGCCGTGGTGCGCCACCTTCAGCACATCCACCCCGCCCAGCAGAGCGGCGGCCGGCGACCGCAACAGCGCCTGCTGGGACGGGGGTTCCAGGTCCCCGAGCAGCAACACCCGCAGCCCCGCCGACCGCACCAGCAAGGTCACGCTGGCGTCGTTCGGCCCGTCCGGCGCCGGCGGCACGGGCACCGCGTACGGGTTCTGGCTCGGGCCCGGGGGCGGGGTCGGGGGCGCGGGTGGTGGCGGCCACAGCACCTGCCAGTCCAGCGATCCGACCCTCCGCCGCTCCCCGGCCACGGCCGTCACCAGCGGCACCCTCCGCCTCGCCGCCTCCTTCCGTACGAAGTCCACCTGGTCCTCGGGCTCCGCCAGCGCCGTCGTCTCGATCGCCCCGACCGACCGCCCCCGCAACACCCCGGGCAACCCGGCCACGTGGTCGGCGTGGAAGTGCGTCAGCACCAGCAGCGGGATCCGGGTGATCCCGAGCGCCGTCAGGCACCGGTCCACCAGCGCCGGATCCGGGCCCGCGTCCACCACCACCCCGGTGCCCGGCCCGGCCGCGAGCACCGTGGCGTCGCCCTGCCCCACGTCGCACATCGCGAACCGCCACCCCGGCGGGGGCCAGCCCGTGAGCACCCGCGTCAGCGGCGGCGGCTGCACCACCACCAGCAGGAGCAGCAGCCCGCACGCCCCGCACAGCCACGGGTGCCCGAGCAGCCTGCGCCCCACGACCAGCACCCCCACCGTGACGAGCGCCAGCAGCAGCGCACCGGTCCAGCTCCCCGGCCAGTCCACCCCGCTGCCCGGCAGCGCCGCCCCGGTCCGGGCGACCCCGGCGATCCACACGGCCGGCCAACCGGCGCACCACGCCAGCGCCTCCGCCACCGGCATCGCCACCGGTGCCGCCGCCAGCGCCGCGAACCCCAGCACCGTGGCCGGCGCGACCGCGCACTCCACCAGCAGATTGCACGGCACCGCGACCAGGCTCACCCGCGCCGACAGCACCGCGACGACCGGCGCGCACAGCACCTGCGCCGCCCCGGCGGCCGCCAGCGCCTCCGCGAGCCGCCCCGGCACCCCACGCCGGCGCAACGCCTCGCTCCAGCGGGGCGCGAGCGTCAGCAGCGCGCCGGTGGCCAGCACCGACAGCAGGAAACCGTAACTGCGGGCCAGCCACGGGTCGTACAGCACCAGCAGCAGCACCGCCGTCGCCAGCGCCGGGATCAGCGACCTGCGCCGACCGGTCGCCAGGGCCAGCAGCACGATCGCCCCACAGGCGGCGGCCCGCACCACGCTCGGATCGGGCCGGCACACCACGACGAAGCCCAGCGTGAGCACCCCGCCGAGCACGGCCGTCGACCGCAGCGAGATCCCGAGCCGGGGTGCCAGACCGCGCCGCTCGACACGGTGGGCGAGTCCCGGCGGTCCGATCAGCAGGGCGAGAATGATCGTGAGGTTGCTGCCGGACACGGCCAGCGTGTGGGCGAGGTCCGTCTCCTTGAACGCCTCGTCCAGCTCGGGTGTGATCCGCCCGGTGTCCCCGACGACCAGGCCAGGCAGCAGCGCCCGCGCGTCCCCGGGAAGCCCGTCGGACGCCTCGCGCAGTCCCGCCCGCAACCGCCCCGCCAGCCGCTGTGCCGCCGACGCCTCCCCCACCACCGACGGCACCGCCTGGCCCCTGACCCGCAGCACCGCCGCGAACCGGTCCCCGCCGGTGGTGGCTGGCGCCAACCGGCCGCGCACCCGCACCCGCGTCGACGGCAGCAGGTTCAGCCACGGGGACTCCCCCGGCCCCCGCGGGCCCAGCCCTTCGGCCCCGGACCGCCCCCGCCGGGCGACGTCCACCACGAGCAGCACCGGTGTCCGCGTCACGACCTCGCTGCCGCCCGGCACCTCCAGCCGGCGCACCCGCGCGTCGATCAGCACCGAGTCCGGCATCATGTGGTCCCCGCTGATCCTCGGCCGGCTCAATCTCGGATCACCGGTCAACTCCACCTCGGCGCTCACTCCGGCGAACTCCCGGGCCAGCCCCGGAACCGGCCCCCGCCGCAGGTCCGCCCCGTGCAGCGCGGCCGACCCGGCAGCCGCGGCCACGCACAACAGCACCCCGCCCACGGTCACCCTCGACCAACAACGCCCGAACTGGTGGATCGAGCGACCGGCTGCGTCCCCGGCCGACGAGCTACCGGCTGCGTGCCCTCGTGCCAGCAGCACGGCTGCCGTCACGAGGCACGCCACGACCAGCCCGGTCACCACCACGGCGGCCGCGTCCAAGGTGAGCGCGGCGGTCGCCCAGGCCGCGAGGGCGAGCGGGACCATGCGCAGGTCGACCGGGCCGTGATCGGCGTGCGGGGTGTTTCGGTTCCGGTCATGGGACACGGTTTCCTCGGCCGCTCCGACGTGGGTTCTGCTCGTGCCACCCATGTGCGTATCCGGGTCCGTGTCCCTACCCGTGTCCGTGTCCGTACTCATGGCCGTACGAGGTTCCGCAGGTCGGCGAAGCGGCGTTCGCCGATGCCGTTGACCTCGCGCAGCTCGTCGACCGAGCGGAAACCACCGTGCCGGGTGCGGTAGTCGACGATGTGCTGGGCGAGCACGGGTCCCACGCCGGGCAGGGTGTCGAGCTGCTCGACCGTGGCCGTGCTCAGCGAGATCGGGGCCCCGGGCGCGGCTCCCGCACCGGCGCCGCCCAACCCACCCGCGACCGAGCCCGCGACGCCGCCCGCACCGGCGCCCGCGCCCGACGGCGCCCCCGGCGCTGCCCCGGGGATCCCCACTGCGACCTGCTCCCCGTCCACGAGGAACCGGGCCCGGTTGAGGCTGTCGGTGTCCGTCCCCGGTCGCACCCCGCCGGCCGCCCGCAGGGCGTCGGCCACCCGGGAGCCGGCCGGGAGGCGGTGGATGCCCGGCTTCCTGACCTTGCCACTGACGTCCACCACGATGTCGGGCGAGCTGCTGGACTGCGGGGATGGCGGCAGGCCGCCCGTCACTCCCGTCGCCGAAGCGGTCGGCCCGGCGGACGCCTTGTCATAGGGGGCCACCGCCTTCACCACTTCCGGCGCCGACACGGTCTGGGTACGCCCGCTCCAGAAGTGCTGAACGGCGAAGACGACCGCGGCGGCCAGCACGACGGCCAGCGCCATCACACTGCGCCGCTCCAGCCCGTAGCCGGTCTGCATCCACAGCGGCATCCGCTCCCGCACCGCCAACCCGAGCCGCTCTCGTCGGCTGACGGCGCCTTCGGGGTCCGTCATCGGACCCATACCGGTGCCCGTGCCCGTGCCCGTTTCCGTGGCCGTTCCCGTGTCCCGGCCCGGGTCCGAGTCCGCGCCGACGCCCGACTCCGTCCTCCTGTCCGGTGGTTGCCGTCCGTCACCGTCCCGTTCGGCGAAGAGCACCCGCGCCCGTCGCCGGAGTTCGTCCGCCGAGGCGTGTCCGGGTCGCGCCTTCGCGGTGCGCTCCCGGACCGGTGTGCGGCGGTGGTGGGTGCGGCCGTCGGAGCCGGGCTGCCGGCCGGGGCCACTGGTCGAGGTCGTGCTGACTGTGCGTGATCGAAGAGCCATGCGACGAGCATGGAACACATCGCCGCTGCGCGATGATCTTGCTCAATTTCCGTGGACGGCGCCTCAGTTGTGGACAACTCCACCACTCTCACGGGTGAAAAGCCCGCGTGAAGAGCGCGCGCCAAGCAACCCACAGAAAGCCGCCGGCACGCTCACCGCGGCGAGACCACGACCCCCAGCAACCCGGGCCCGGTGTGCGCGCCGATGACCGCGCCGATCTCGCTCACGTGCAGGTCGGCCAGCCCCTGCACCCGGGTCCGCAGCCGCTCGGCGAGGGCCGAGGCGCGGTCGGGGGCGGCCAGGTGGTGGACGGCGATGTCCACGGGGGCGCTGCCCGCCCGGTCGGCGACCAGTTCCTCGAGCCGCGCGATCGCCCGGGACGCCGTGCGCACCTTCTCCAGCAGGTCGATGCGGCCGTTCTCGAGCTGGAGGAGCGGTTTCACCGCGAGCGCGGAACCCAGCAGGGCCTGTGCCGTGCCGATGCGTCCACCGCGGCGGAGGTATTCGAGGGTGTCGACGTAGAAGTAGGCGGACGTACCGGCGGCCCGCTTCTCCGCGGCCGTGACCGCCTCGTCCACCGTGCCGCCCGCCTCCGCCGTCTCGGCTGCGGTGAGCGCGCAGAACCCGAGGGCCATGGCGACCATGCCGGTGTCGACCACCCGGACCGGCACGGGCGCCTCGCGGGCCGCGACCACCGCCGCGTCGTAGGTGCCCGACAGCTCGGCGGACAGGTGGAGGGAGACGATGCCCGTGGCGCCGGCGGCCGCGACCTCGCGATAGGTCTCGGCGAACTGCTGGGGGCTGGGCCGCGAGGTGGTGACGGAGCGTCGCTTCTGCAGTGCCTGCGCGAGGGAGCGGGTCGAGATCTCGGTGCCCTCTTCGAGTGCCTGGTCGCCGAGGACCACCGTCAGCGGGACCGCGGTGATGCCGTGGCGCTCCATCGTCCGCTGCGGCAGGTAGGCCGTTGAATCCGTGACGATCGCGACATGGCGGGACATGAGCTGGAGGTTACCTGCCGTAGCGTGCGAGGGGCAGTCCGGCCTGTCAGGGCTTGACAGCCCTTGACCGGATCAAGTGGTGCTCTCGGGGCGCGGTTTCTTCTGCCAAGGGTAAGTGGGACGCGGTGCCGGTGGAGTGATCGCGGGCCGGTCCGGCTCCTGGGCCGCACGCGCGGTCTGCCGGTCGGGCCAGGTCTGGCTGTCGGTGGCGGGATCGGAGGCGGGAGCCTCGGGCCACGGCGGAGGTGCCTGCGCGGAGGGGGGCGTGGCACCCGGGGATCCCGGGAATCCCGTGGAGGCCGCGGCGGCGGGTCCGGGGTCAGCGGTGGTCCAGTGCCGCAGCGCGCCCGTCTCCACGTCGATCTGCGCACTGAGGGTGTCCAGGTCGTCGTCGGCGAACCGGCGGGCCCGGTCGCGGGCCGCCCAGCGCAGGTTGTCCGCGGACGCGGTGATCCGCTCGGTGCGTTCCCGCAGGCCAGGAAGCCGTGCGGTGAGCGTCGCCCGGTCCGGCTCGGTCTCGAGGCGCTTGAGCTCCTGGTCGAGTTCGTGACCGTGCGCGCTCAGGCGCCGGAACAGGCCGAGGGACTCCTTGAGGGACTCGTCGTCGACGGCGCCCGCGTGCAGGGTGTCCTGGGTGGCGCGCATCGAGGTGCGCAGCTTCAGCCGGAGCTGGGCGATCTCGCCGGCCGGGCCGAACTGGGCGAAGGACTTGGCCCGCAGGGTGTGGTCCTCCACGGTGCGGCGGGCCTGGGTGAGGGTGCGGTCCACACCGCGCTTGGCCGCGCCGACCGCCTTGATCGTGGCGTAGGTGCCGAGGGCCACGAAGAGCAGGAAGAGCAGGGCGAAGACGGTGATCACTGCTTCCACGTGCTCCTCCTCGGTGCCGGCGCGGCGCGGCCGTTGCGCCGCACACCGCTGTCCTCTCCCACGGTAAACGGGAGGGGCAGGCCCGAAGTTCCATGAGAACCCCGAACCTGCCCGTAGAAGCCCCTGGCCCGTCCCGTAGGGGACACCCCGGACGCCCGGTTCACGCCGGGCGCTCAGCACCCCCGGCCCCGGCCCCGGCACACGCGGCCGTCACGCCGGAACGATGTTCACCAGCTTCGGCGCCCGCACGATCACCTTGCGGATGTCCGCACCGCCCAGCGCCTTGACGACGTTCTCGTCGGCCAGCGCCACCTTCTCCAGCTCGTCCTCGGAGATCGACGGGGGCACCTCCAGCCGCGCCTTGACCTTGCCCTTGATCTGCACGACGCAGGTCACGGACTCGTCCACCACGTAGGCCGGGTCGGCCACCGGGAAGTCCTGGTGGACGACGGAGCCGGTGTGGCCCAGCTTGCGCCACAGCTCCTCGGCGATGTGCGGGGCCAGCGGGGCGACCAGCAGCACCAGGTCCTGGGCGACGGACCGCGGTACGGCGCCGCCCGCCTTGGTCAGGTGGTTGTTCAGTTCGGTGATCTTGGCGATGGCGGTGTTGAACCGCATGCCCTCCAGGTCGCCGCGCACCCCGTCGATGGCCTTGTGCAGGGCGCGCAGCGTGTCCTCGTCGGGCTCGGCGTCGGTGACGGTCACCTCACCGGTCGCCTCGTCGACGATGTTGCGCCACAGCCGCTGCAGCAGCCGGAACTGGCCGACGACCGCGCGCGTGTCCCAGGGCCGGGAGACGTCCAGCGGGCCCATCGCCATCTCGTACAGGCGCAGCGTGTCGGCGCCGTACTCGGCGCAGATCTCGTCCGGGGTCACCGCGTTCTTCAGGGACTTGCCCATCTTGCCCAGCAGGCGGCTGACCTTCTCGCCCTCGTAGTAGTAGGCGCCGTCGCGCTCCTCCGTCTCGGCGGCCGGCACGGCGATGCCGCGGCTGTCGCGGTAGACGTAGGCCTGGATCATGCCCTGGTTGAACAGCTTGTGGAACGGCTCCGCGGAGGAGACGTGCCCCAGGTCGTACAGGACCTTGGACCAGAAGCGCGCGTACAGCAGGTGCAGCACGGCGTGCTCGGCGCCGCCGACGTACAGGTCGACACCGCCGTGCGGCAGGCCCTCGCGCGGGCCCATCCAGTACTGCTCGATCTCGGGGTCGACCAGCTGCTCGGCGTTGTGCGGGTCCAGGTAGCGGAACTCGTACCAGCAGGAACCGGCCCAGTTGGGCATGGTGTTGGTCTCGCGGCGGTACCGCTTGGGGCCGTCGCCCAGGTCCAGGGTGACGTGGACCCAGTCCTCGTTGCGCGACAGCGGCGTCTCGGGCTGGGTGTCGGCGTCGTCCGGGTCGAAGGTGCGCGGACTGTAGTCCTCGACCTCGGGCAGCTCCAGCGGCAGCATCGACTCGGGCAGCGCGTGGGCGACGCCGTCCTCGTCGTAGACGATCGGGAAGGGCTCGCCCCAGTAGCGCTGGCGGCTGAACAGCCAGTCGCGCAGGCGGAAGTTGACGGTGCCCTCGCCGATGCCCCGGCGCTCCAGCCACTCGGTGACGCGCGCCTTGGCCTCGACCACGCCCAGGCCGTCCAGGGAGACGTCCTCCTGCGCGGAGTTGACGATCGTCGCGTCGTAGGAGACGAAGGCGTCGTCCCACGTGGAGGTGTCCGTGCCGCGGCCGTCGGTCGGCTCGACGACGCAGCGGATCGGCAGCTCGAAGGCGCGCGCGAACGCGAAGTCCCGGCTGTCGTGGGCCGGGACGGCCATGATCGCGCCGGTGCCGTAGCCCATCAGGACGTAGTCGGCGATGAAGACGGGGATGCGCTCGCCGTTCACCGGGTTGGTCGCGTACGCGCCGATGAAGACGCCGGTCTTGTCCTTGGCCTCGGCCTGGCGCTCGACGTCGGACTTGGAGGCGGCCTGCGCGCGGTAGGCGGCGACGGCGTCGGCGGGCGTGGCGTGGCCGCCGGTCCACGCCTCGTGCGTGCCCTCGGGCCAGGTGTCCGGGGTGAACTTCTCGACCAGCGGGTGCTCGGGGGCCAGCACCATGTAGGTGGCGCCGAACAGGGTGTCCGGGCGCGTGGTGAAGACGGTGATGCGCTCGCCGTCGATCGGGAAGTCGACGCGGGCGCCCTCGCTGCGGCCGATCCAGTTGCGCTGCTGCAGCTTGATGGCCTCGGGCCAGTCCAGCGCGTCCAGGTCCTCCAGCAGCCGGTCGGCGTAGGCGGTGATGCGCATGTTCCACTGACGCAGCTTGGCCTTGAAGACCGGGAAGTTGCCGCGTTCGGAGCGGCCGTCGGCGGTGACCTCCTCGTTGGCCAGCACGGTGCCCAGGCCAGGGCACCAGTTGACCGGCGCGTCGGAGGCGTAGGCCAGCCGGTACTCGCCCAGGACGTCGGCCTTCTCGACGGCGCTCAGCTCGCTCCACGCGCGCGGGGAGCCGTCGGCGGCCGGGACGGGGCGCTCACCGGACGCGAACTGGGCGACCAGGTCGGCGATCGGGCGGGCCTTGCCGGCCTCCGGGTCGTACCAGGAGTTGAAGATCTGCAGGAAGATCCACTGGGTCCACTTGTAGTAGTCCGGGTCGATCGTGGCGAACGACCGGCGCTTGTCGTGGCCCAGGCCCAGCCGGCGCAGCTGGGCCTTCATGTTCTCGATGTTGGCCTCGGTGGACACGCGCGGGTGCGTGCCGGTCTGCACGGCGTACTGCTCGGCGGGCAGGCCGAAGGCGTCGAAGCCCAGGGTGTGCAGGACGTTGTGGCCGGTCATGCGCTGGAAGCGCGCGTAGACGTCGGTGGCGATGTAGCCCAGCGGGTGGCCGACGTGCAGGCCCGCACCCGAGGGGTACGGGAACATGTCCATGATGAACTTCTTGGGCCTGGCGACCAGCTCCGGATCGCCCGCCAGGTCACCCTTGGGGTTGGGCGCGGCGTACGTCCCCTCGGCGTCCCAGAAGTCCTGCCAGCGTGCCTCGATGTCGGCGGCCAGGGCCGCCGTGTAGCGGTGCGGCGCGGCCACCTCTGCGGGGGCAGCGGAGTTCGTCTCGCTCATGATCCTCAAAGCTCCATCGATCGTCTCTGCCGGCGGCTGTGCGTTCTAGAAACGAAAAATCCCCTCGCACAGGAGGGGACGCCGCGCCGATGCCGACCACGATCCGTGCGGTGGTCGGGACTGATCAGCGCGGCCCGCTAAGCAGAAGGCGTACGGCACGCATGGCGCTAGGGTACCGCAGCCCTTGAGCAAGCTGCGACGCGCTTGCGTATGCCTGGGAGACACGTCGCTCTCGGGGAGGACCGCTGGACCCAGGTCGAGGATTACTTCGCGTAACAGCCGCTAAAGGACACCAGAACCGGCGCGCCGCCCATAGATGACAACGCAATGACTCAAACCTCCTACTGATCGGTATGGCGCCACTTACAGTTCGGCAGCGGGACCGCTTTCCCGAACCGCTTCGGAGTTGCCCCCATGAACCCTCGTCGTAGTACCACCTCGCTCCCCAGGCCGGGCCGATCGGCCTACGGGGTGGCGACGGCTGTCGTCCTGCTGCTCATACCCGCGGTCGTGTTGCTCGGAGGCGACTGGCTCCAGAGGTTCCTCGACTTCGGCGCGGGCGTGCTGTCCCTGGTCAGCCTCACCTCGTCGGTGATCTGGGGACTCGTCGCCCAGGACCGGCTCATCCTCAACACGCGCCAGCGGATCGTGGCGCAGGGCGTCCACCGGGTGACCGCGGTCGCCTCGATCGCGTTCCTCCTCGTCCACATCACCATCAAGCTGGCGCTGGAGCACACCGTCCTGATCGCCGCGCTGATCCCGTTCAGCCTGGGGGTCGAGGGCAGCGGCGGCCTGATCGGCCTGGGCTCGCTGGCGGCGCTGCTCATGATCTTCGTGGGCGTCACCGGCGCGCTGCGCAACCAGTTCGCCTCGCCCGCGCCCGTGGCGGCCCGCTGGCGCGCGATGCACATGCTCGCCTACCCGGCCCTGTGCGCCGCGCTGATCCACGGCCTGTTCGCGGGCCGCGCCGCCAAGCCGTTCTTCATGTTCGCCTACGAGCTGTGCCTGGTCGGCGTCATCGGCGCGCTCGCCCTGCGCGCCGCCCCGCGCCCGTTCAAGCGCAGGGTGGCCGACCGCATCGCCGCAGTGATCGGCAGCGAGGAGCGCTCCGCGCGCGAGGAGCTGCAGGACAGCCGCGCCCGGGCCGCCGAGAGCGGCTCCGGCCTGCCCGGCTACGAGAGCCGCGGCGGCCGCGCCGACCGGTCCGGCCGCGGGGACCGCTCCGGCCGCGCCGACACGGGCTCCACGCGCGGGGCATCCCGGGCGTCGTCGCTGTTCGGCACCCCTGACCCCGAGCCGGCGAACGGCTTCGCGGCCGCCTACCGCGCCGTGGCCACGCCCCCGCGCGGGCAGCAGCCGTATCCCGACCGGACGGCCCGCACGGACGTGCCGTTCGACCTGCAGGCCACGGAGGCGATGCCGCGGGTCGACTCCGGCGGCAGCACCTCCGGGAGCTGGCCGATCCCGTCCCCGCCGCCGGTCGGTGAGGCGCCCCCGTCGGCGTACGACCCGCTGCAGGACACCGGGTACACCATCCCCGTCTATGGCAATCCGGGCGCCGCCGGATACGGCGGAAGTGACATGTACGACACCGGTGAGACGAACACCCGGTACGGCACGTACAACACGAATGACACGTACAACAGCGGTCCCGCCAATGAACCATCCCCCGGGGCGTCCTTCGACGCGCCGGGTTCGGGCGAACCTTGGAACACGCCTTCCGGAGGCTATAGGTGAACGAGGCCCTGCCCGACGTCCCGGAAGTCCGCGTGGTCGGCCTTCCGCAACTCACGTCGGGCTTCGACCTTGTGGAACGACTCGACCTGCCCATGCACCTGAAGGTGCACGGGCCGCTCGAACCCATCGGCGGCGAGAAGCTCGCCCAGCTCGCCGAGCGCATCAACCTCAGGGGCCGTGGCGGCGCGGGCTTCCCCTTCCACCGGAAGCTGCGGTCCGTCGCCGACGCGGCGATCAAGCGCGGGGTGCGGCCGGTCGTCGTCATCAACGGCAGCGAGGACGAACCGGCCTGCCGCAAGGACACGGTGCTCATCAACCGTGCCCCGCACCTCATCCTGGACGGCGCCCTGCTGTGCGCAGAGGCGCTCGGCGCCCGCACGCTCGTGGTGGGGGTCACCCGTGAGTCCACCCAGCGCTCCATGGAGGCGGCGCTCGCGGAGCGGGGCCTGAGCAACAGCCGCCGCTCCGCGCTGCGCGCCTTCGTGCAGCGCAACCCGGTGCGCATGGTCACCGGCGCCGCCGCGTCGCTGGTCCGCTCGATCGACGGCGGCCCCGCCATCCCGCCAGGCCGCAAGACCAGCGCCTCGCAGAACGGCGTGGGCGGCGCGCCGACCCTGCTGTCCAACGCCGAGACGTTCGCGCAGCTCGCCATCGCCGCCCGCATCGGCCCCGAGCGCTACGGCAACACCGGCCTGTACGACGAGCCGGGCACCGTGATGCTCACCGTCTCGGGGGCCGTCGCCCGGCCCATGGTGATCGAGGTCCCCACGGGCGTGCCGCTGCGCTACGTCCTGCAGCTCGCCGGCGCCCCGCCGGTCCCCCAGGGCGTGCTGACCGGCGGATACCACGGCAAGTGGATCGACGCGGCCACCGTCGACGAGGCGGTGGTCTCCCGCAACTCCCTGGACGCGGTGGGCGGTTCGCTGGGCGCCGGCGCCATCCTGCCGATCAGCCAGGAGACCTGCCCGCTCGGCGAGTCGCTCCGCGTGGCGCAGTGGCTGGCGGAGGAGAGCGCGGGCCAGTGCGGCCCCTGCTACCTGGGCCTGCCGGCCGCCGCGCGCGGCATGGAGGACATCATCAACGGCGGCGGTCCCGCCGCTCTCGAAGCGCTCAAGCAGGTCGCCAAGAACGTCAAGCGGCGCGGCGCGTGCTCCCACCCCGACGGCTCCGCGATGTTCCTCGAGTCGACGATCAAGGCGTTCACCGACGACCTGGCCGCCCATGTCCTGGGCAACGGCTGCGGACGGCCCGTGGAGGGCGTTCTGCCGCTCTTCGAGGGCGGCAAGGCACCCACGGGCATCCCGGGCGGCGGCGAGGCCGAGGAGAACGGCCCCAGCCGTCAGAAGATCTTCGTCGACTGGACCCTGTGCCGCGGTCACGGCCTGTGCGCCGACATCCTGCCGGAGGTCTTCCAGCTCGGCGCCGACGGCTTCCCCACGGTCGCCCAGGCCAAGGTGCCGCGCTACGCCGAGGCCAAGGCGCTGCGCGCGGTGCGCCGTTGCCCGGCGCTCGCCCTGCGCATCGAGGAGGACACCCGGGGACAGGCGCCCTCCCGCAACCTCCCCGTCCTCTCCCAGGGCCGCGGCCGGCGCGCCCTGGGCCGCTGACGCGGTACGCGCGCGTGCGGCGGGCCGCCCCTGTCCGGGGGGCGGCCCGCCGGCGTCGTCCACGGCCACGCCTACGCGCGTACGCGTGCGGACACGAAGAAGACGGGCCATCTCACGATGACCCGCCTTCACCCACTGTGGAGCTAAGGAGAATTGAACTCCTGACCTCCTGCATGCCATGCAGGCGCTCTACCAACTGAGCTATAGCCCCTTGCGCCACGCGGCCGAGCCGCGCTTTCGGCTTGTCCGCCCGGTCTCCCCGGCGGCGACGCCAACATTACACGGTCCGGGGGGTGCAACACCAAATCGGTTTCGCCGGGCCCGGACCGCCCCGCTCGCCCCTGCTCCCACGGCCGCCTAGGCCGTCACGAACGAGTAGAACCGCTTGAGGGTGCAGTGCTCCTCCAGGAGGCGCCCGTAGATCGGCTCGCCCTCGAGTTCGCGGTACGTCTCGATGGGGTCGCCTTTTATGATCAGCGCCCGCGCGCATTCCTCGCACCAGTACTGGTAGTCGGGATTGACCGGCTCCATGTCGCGGACGATCGGGTTGCCGCTCCCGCACCAGTCGCACTTCCGCCTGTGTGCACCCATCGATCAGCTCCAGCTGTGGCCGCAGGACGTGCACACGTACGAGACACCGCCGTTGTCCCCGAGGACCTGGGCCACGTGGGCGGAACCGCAGGAGGGGCAGCTGAGCCGCGTGACCGTGTCCCTTGTCGGTCCCGCGTCGAGGAGGTGACCGCCCTCCTCGAGGATGCTCGCAGGCATCGCTCCTCCCTCCCGTCGGGCCGCGCCCCCTTCCGGCCGTTTGATTCTGCCACGGCCGGGCCAATACGGTCAGCGACGCCTCAGTACCAGTCCGGACACGGCACCCAGGGCGGCCGTCGCCGCGAGCGCGGACATGCAGGTCATCAGCGCGTCCGAAGAGGTATACGCCTGCCGGGCCCCGAGTGACTCAAGCCGGTCGAAGAACAGTGTGCCGAAGGCCGCCACACCGATCAGCTGGCCGAGCTGGGTGACCGTGGCGAGCAGTCCGCTGGCGTCGGCGGCGTCCTCGGGCCGCACTCCGGCCAGGGCCCGGGCCAGCGTGGGGCTGAAGGCCAGCGCCAGCCCCGCGCCGACGCCCAAGTAGGCGAGGTAGACCCAGGCTCCGCCGTGGCTGCCGTGGCGCAGGGCGAGGCCGACACCGGCCACGGACAGCGCGGTCAGCGTGAACCCGGCCGGGATCAGCGCGCGTTGGCACACCGCGGGCCAGCGGCGCCAGGTGAGCCCGACCACACCGAACACGGCCGCGGTCGGCGCGAAGGTCAGGCCGGCGCGCAGCGCGCTGTAGCCGAGGCCGCCCTGGAGGTGCAGGGTGAGCACGAACAGGAAGCCGCCGTTGACCGCCATGACCGCGCCGATGCGCAGCACGGCCAGGCCCATGCCGGAGTGGCGCAGCACCCGGGGCGGGACCAGCGGGGCGCCGCCGCGCCGGGCCAGCCGGGCCTCGTAGCGGCAGAACAGTGCGAAGACGACCGCGCCGGCCGCCATGGACAGCCAGGACCACAGTGGCCAGTCCTCCTCCTGGCCGAGCACGAGCGGCACCGTGACCAGGGAGACGGCCGCGCCGAGCAGGACCAGGCCGGGGCCGTCCAGGGCGCGCGCCGACGTGACCCCGCCGCCCCGCGGCAGCACCCGGCGGCCCAGGACCAGCAGGACCAGGCCGACCGGCACGTTGACCAGGAACACCGGCCGCCAGCCGGTGCCCAGCAGGTCGACGCTGACCAGCAGGCCGCCGAACACCTGCCCGGCCGCCGCGCCGACGGCCAGGACCGCCGAGTAGGCGCCCACCGCCCGCAGCCGGGCCTCACCGGCGAAGGACCGCTGGATCAGGCTGAGCACCTGCGGGATCATCACCGCCGAACCGGCGCCCTGCACGAGCCGGAAGACGATCAGCTCGCTGACGCCCTGGGCCAGGCCGCAGGCGAGCGAGGCGGTGGTGAACAGGGCGAGCCCGACGAGGTGGACCCGGCCGTGCCCGAAGCGGTCGCCGAGCCGGGCCCCGGTGATCAGCAGCACGGAGTAGGCGATCACGTAGCCGGCCACGACGAGCTGCAGGTCGGCGCCGGAGGCGTGCAGGTCGGAACCGATGGTGGGGGCGGCGACGTTCACGATGAAGACGTCGAGCGAGGCCATGAACTGGGCCGTGAGCACGACGGCGAGGAGCCGCCGGGGGCCGTTGTCAGTGGCAGGGTGTTCACTGTGTGTAGCGATCGGAGCGGGCACGGAGACGGGGCCCGTTCGGGGTGTGGTCGTCATGCCGTCGAGCGTGACGACACCTCGATACGGGTGCCGAGAGCCCGCCGATGCTGGTACTGACAGCACCTGGCAGGAACGGGGAGGGGCTTCGACCATGGGGGACGTGACGACGGGCCACGTGGCCACGGGGGACGCGACGATGGGGGACGTGCGGATGCGGACGGCACGGACGACACAGCGGCGCCGGAGCGAGCTGGCGGCCTTCCTGCGCGGCAGGCGGGCCCGGGTGACACCGGCGGACGTGGGGATGCCACCGGGGCTGCGGCGGCGGACACCGGGACTGCGCCGCGAGGAGGTCGCCCAGCTCTCGGGCGTCGGGGTGACCTGGTACACGTGGCTGGAGCAGGGCCGGCCGATCAACGCCTCGGCGCAGGTGCTGGACGCCGTGGCGCGCACGCTGCGGCTGGACGCGCCCGAGCGGGAGCACCTGTACCACCTGGCCGAGGTGCCGTACACGCCGGTGCCGGGGCCGCCGGCGCAGAGCGTGGGGCCCGAGGTCCAGGGCGTCATCGACGCGCTCGTGCCGCGCCCGGCGGTGGTCTACAACGCGCGCTACGACATCCTGGCCGCCAACCAGGTCTACCGCGACCTGTTCCTGGACGGCGGCGACCTGGGCACCCCGCGGAACGCGCTGTGGACGCTGTTCACCGTGCCGGAGGAGCGCTGCCCGCTGATGTTCCGGGAGACGGAGCTGCCGATGATGGTGGCGACCCTGCGGGCGGCGTACGGGCTGCACGCCGGGGAGCCGTCCTGGGAGGAGTTCATATCCCGGCTGTCGGCGGCGAGCCCGGAGTTCGCACGGCTGTGGCGGGCCGGTGACGTGGCGAAGCGGGACCGCCGCGTGAAGGTCTTCCGGCACGCGGCGGTGGGCGAGCTGCGGATGACGTCCCTGTCGCTGTCGGTCGACGGGATGCCCGAGTGCCGGATCGTCGTCTACACGCCGGACGACGAGGAGACCGAGCGGCGCACGGACCTGCTGCGGCGCCTGTGCGGCGGGGCGCGCGAGGAAGGAGCGCCGGAGAGCGGGGTGCGGGCGGGGCAATGAAAAATCCCGCCCCTGCCGGGACGGGATCCTCTTGCGTCGATCTACGACCACGATCTTTGACAACTCAACAGAGTGCCGATCTCGATCAGGTCGATCTGTGGAGCTAAGGAGAATTGAACTCCTGACCTCCTGCATGCCATGCAGGCGCTCTACCAACTGAGCTATAGCCCCTCGTTCTTCCCGCTCGGCGGGCGAACAAGAAGAACTTTAGCCTGTGACCTGCCAGAAAGTGAAATCCGGGCCCGTCGCCGCCGCGGGGGCTCAGTCGTCGTCGCCGAGGACCGGCTCGGGCAGCGTGCCGGCGTTGTGCTCGAGCAGGCGCCAGCCGCGGGCACCCTCGCCGAGGACCGACCAGCAGCAGTTGGACAGGCCGCCGAGACTCTCCCAGTTGGGCGCGTCCAGGCCGAGCAGCCGGCCGATGGTGGTGCGGATGGTGCCGCCGTGGCTGACCACCACCAGCGTGCCGTCGTCGGGCAGCTTCTCCGCGTGCCGCAGCACGACCGGAGCGGCGCGGTCGGCGACCTCGGTCTCCAGTTCGCCGCCGCCGCGGCGCACCGGCTCGCCGCGCTTCCACGCGGCGTACTCCTCACCGTGGCGGGCGACGATCTCCTCGTGGGTGAGCCCCTGCCACACGCCCGCGTACGTCTCGCGCAGCGCCTCGTCGTGGGTCACCTCAAGGCCGGTGAGCGCGGCCAGCTCGGCGGCCGTGTCCGCGGCGCGCGACAGGTCCGAGGCGATGATCGCGTCGGGCCCGAGGGAGGCCAGCAGCCGGGCCGCGCGGCGGGCCTGGGCCACGCCGGTCTCGGTCAGCGCGACGTCGGTGGTGCCCTGGAAGCGGCGCTCCACGTTCCAGGCGGTCTGGCCGTGGCGCCACAGGATGACGCGGCGGCCCCGGCCCCTGCGGTCGCTCACCTCACCCGTGGCGCTCATGCCCAGTCACCACCCGGCTGGTCGGCGTCCTCGGCGGCCTGGAGCTTGGCGTGCTCCTCGGCCTTGCCGCGGGTCGCGCGGGCGTCCTCGGGCAGCTCGAGTTCGGGGCAGTCCTTCCACAGCCGCTCCAGGGCGTAGAAGACGCGCTCCTCGCTGTGCTGGACGTGGACGACGATGTCGACGTAGTCGAGCAGGACCCAGCGGGCCTCGCGGTCGCCCTCGCGGCGCACCGGCTTGGCACCGAGGTCCTTCAGGAGCCGCTCCTCGATCTCGTCCACGATCGACTTGACCTGGCGGTCGTTGGGCGCGGAGGCGAGGAGGAAGGCGTCCGTGATCGACAGCACGTCACTGACGTCGTAGGCGATGATGTCGTGCGCGAGCTTGTCGGCGGCCGCCTGGGCGGCCGTGTTGATGAGTTCGAGAGAGCGGTCCGTGGCGGTCACTGCGTGGCTTTCCGTAGGCGGTCACTGGACTCCAAGGGTCTCATGACCGCCCACGCCTTCCACGCGATCACCCCGGCCGCCGGAACCCCGGCCGCCCGGTCCCCCGCAGGTCCTAGGACGACGAGGGCTTGTAGTCCTTGCCGAGGACGACCGCGACGTCGGCGTTGCCGGGGACGGTGCCCTTGGTCACGGCGCCGGCGGGCAGGCCCAGGGTCTTGGCGACCTCGGTGGCGTTCTCCTTGTCGGCGGCGTCCGCGTAGAGCACCGTCGAGGTGGCCCGGTCCGTGGCGGCCGTGCCGGCCTCCACGAAGGTGAAGCCGCCGTTGAGGAGCACCACGCGCGCGTTCTCGGTGTCGGCCTTGCGGCCGCTGGCGTTCTGCACGGAGACGCTGACCGCGGCGTCCTGGTCGGGGCTCTTCGCGGTGCCGCCGAGGACGTCCTTGACCACGCTGGCGCTGGCCTCGGCGCTCAGCGTGCCGTCGGCCTGCACCGGGAGGACGGCGGTCTTGTAGTCGCCGCCCTTGGCGAGGTCGGCGAGCTTCGCGAGGAAGGTGCCGAGGTCCTTGTCGGTGAGCGAGGGGTCGAGGATCTGCGCCAGGGTCTGCACGGTGACCGTCGCCGCCTGGGCGTCCGAGGAGATCTTGCGCAGCACGCCCTGCATGACCTGGCCGAACCGCTCCAGCTGGGCGTTCTGGGCCTCGCCCTCGGCGCGGTAGGTGGCGTAGGCGACGGCCATCTTGCCGGTGAGGGTCTGGTCGCCGCCCTTGTGGACGAGGGGGGCGGAGCCCTTCTTCTTGGCGGCCGGGTCGGGGACGTCGGTGTCGGTGTCGATCTCGATGGTGCCGACGAGGTCGACGAGGTTCTGCAGGTAGGGCGTGTCCAGGCGCCAGGTGCCCTGGATGTCGGTGCCGAGGACGGTGTCCAGCGCCTCGCGGGTGCCGGAGGAGCCGTCGTCGTCGACGGACTTGGCGAGGGTCGTGGTGGTGCCGTCGTCGCCGGTCAGCACGAGGGAGTTGGGCAGCAGGACGGTGGTGCCCTGGCGGGTGGTGGTGTTGTCGACGAGCAGGGCCGTGGCGGTGCCGCCGCCCGAGGTGTCGTGCAGGTGGACCACGATCACGTCGCGTTTCTGGGCGGCCGGGGCCGTGCCGGTGCCGGTCTTCTTGCCGGCCGAGGACGACAGTCCGGGCAGCTTCCCGGCGTACCAGAGGTAGCCGACACCGCCGACGGCGACCAGCGCGAGGACGACGACGAGGGCGACGAGGCGGCTGCGGGCGCGGCGCTTGGCCTCCTCGCGGCGCTCGGTGCGGTTCTCGGTGAAGTTCAGCCAGTCGATGACGTCCTCGGACTCGGCGTCGGGGTCCTCGACGAAGGCGAACTGCTCGGTGCGGTACTCCCGTTGGGGTTCGGCCTGGTCCTGCGGCGGCTGGGTGTCCTCGTCGGCGGCGGGACCGGCCTGCTGCGGGATGTAGGCGGTCTGCTCGGCGACCCGCGATTCGGCCCGGGGCTGCCGGCCGCTCGTCGCGCCCTGCCCGTAGGGGTCGTACGGGGTGGGCGCGGACTGCTGCGGGGCGGTGCCGTAGGGGTCGTGGCCTGCGGGGTCCTGCCGGCCCGTGTCGTACGGGTCGTACGAGGGGGCGGGGGGCTGCTGGCCGGTGCCGTAGGGGTCGTAGCCGTAGCCCTGCCCGGTCTGTTGGGCGTAGCCCTGGCCTGCCTGCTGGACGTAGCCCTGGCCGTCGTGCCGGTCGTAGCCGCCCCGGCCGTCCTGCTGGTGGTAGCCGTAGGACTGCTGCTGGGCGTACGGGTCGTAGGACTGCTGCTGCGGGACCTGCTGGGGCGGGTCCTGACGGGGCGGCACCTGTCGGTAGACCGGCTGGCCGAACTCGTCGTAGCCCACGAGCTCGTACTGGTCGCCCCCGTACCCCGCGTCGTATCGGTCGTTCACCGGTACCCCTCTCGGCTCACTGGCCGCGGTACAGCTCGCGCTTGTCGATGTAGCGCACGACTCCGTCGGGCACCAGATACCAGACGGGGTCGCCCTTGGCGACTCTCGCACGGCAGTCCGTGGAGGAGATGGCGAGTGCGGGAACCTCCACGAGCGAGACACCGCCCTCCGGGAGACCGGGGTCGGCGAGGTTGTGCCCGGGGCGGGTCACGCCGATGAAGTGCGCGAGGGAGAACAGCTCCTCGGAGTCGCGCCAGGTGAGGATCTGGCCGAGCGCGTCGGCGCCGGTGATGAAGAACAGGTCCGTGTCCGGGTTCAGGGAGCGCAGGTCACGCAGGGTGTCCACGGTGTACGTGGGGCCGCCGCGGTCGATGTCGATGCGGCTCACCGAGAACTGGGGGTTCTCGGCGGTCGCGATGACCGTCATCAGGTAGCGGTCCTCGGCCGGGGAGACCGCGCGGTGGCTCTTCTGCCAGGGCTGGCCGGTGGGCACGAAGACGACCTCGTCCAGGTGGAACTGGGCGGCGACCTCGCTGGCCGCCACCAGGTGCCCGTGGTGGATCGGGTCGAACGTTCCGCCCATCACGCCGAGGCGGCGCTTGCCGGAATTCGACGGGCCGGTAGGCATGTCCTGCTCTCCCATGCGTGCAGACCCTACCGGCCCGAGCTGGGGGCTCCGGCGGGAGGAGGCCCGCAGCGCCCCGGTGCGGGCCGGCGGCGCCTCAGCGGTCGCGGTTGAAGCGGGTGGTGATCCACAGCAGGAGCAGCAGGATGAAGAACGCGCTGCCACCGGTGAGGTAGGGGCTCAGGCTCTCGTGGTTGCCGCCGTGCTCCTCGCCCTCGGCGGCAAGGGTGACCAACTGGGCTGCGGTGCTGTGGAAGCTCATCTTCGGCAGGACCTATCCGGTGTGGGCGGGATAAAGACGTCGGCCCATCGTATGCGGCGGCCCGTGCGGCGATCACCCCGACTCCGCCGAAGGGGAACCTTCGCCGGCGCTCAGTCGTCTTTCCGCTTGTAGCCCCGCAGCAGGAACCACGCGGTCAGCGCACAGCCCAGGATCATCACGACGAGGACGATCCTGAGCAGGTTCCCCGACCCCTGCTGCTGAGCTGCGGTCGCGGCCTCGGTGAGCCAGGCGGCGGGGTGGTGCTCCATGGGGCGGGACTCCTTCGGTGTAGTGCCCGTCCACCGTAACTCCGCCTAGGCTGGGCCCTGCTTCGGGGGCGCAAAGGGCCGTACAAGGGTCCGCAAAGGCCATTCTCACGCGCATGGGGGAAGACATGTCCGACGACGGTCACCAGCAGAGCGGGCACGAGAAGGTGCCGAGCAGGCAGCGCAGGCGGTTCCCGGGGATCTCCTCCCGCGCGTACGAGCACCCGGCCGACCGGTCCGCGCTGGTCGCGCTGCGCAAGCTGAGCGGCTTCGACACGGTGTTCAAGGCGCTGAGCGGGCTGCTGCCGGAGCGGAGCCTGCGGCTGCTGTTCCTGTCCGACTCGGTGCGGGTGTCGGACCAGCAGTTCGCCCACCTCAACGACATGCTGCGGGACGCCTGCTACATCCTGGACCTGGAGAAGGTCCCGCCGATGTACGTGACCCAGGACCCGCAGCCGAACGCCATGTGCATCGGCCTGGACGAGCCGATCATCGTGGTCACCACGGGGCTCGTCGAGCTGCTCGACGAGGAGGAGATGCGGGCGGTCGTCGGGCACGAGGTGGGGCACGCGCTGTCCGGCCACTCGGTGTACCGCACGATCCTGCTGTTCCTCACCACGCTGGCGCTGAAGGTGGCCTGGATCCCGCTGGGCAACCTCGCGATCATGGCGATCGTGACCGCGCTGCGGGAGTGGTTCCGCAAGTCGGAGCTGTCCGCGGACCGGGCCGGCCTGCTCGTCGGGCAGGACCTGCGGGCGTCGATGCGCGGCCTGATGAAGATCGCGGGCGGCAACCACCTGCACGAGATGAACGTGGACGCGTTCCTGAAGCAGGCCGAGGAGTACGAGGCCGGGGGCGACCTGCGCGACTCGGTGCTCAAGATCCTGAACGTCCTGCCGCGCTCGCACCCCTTCACGACCGTGCGGGCCGCCGAGCTGAAGAAGTGGGCCGAGTCCCGCGACTACCAGCGGCTCATGGACGGGCACTACCCGCGGCGCAGCGAGGACAAGGACACGTCGGTCACGGACTCCTTCCGGGAGTCGGCCGACCACTACGCCACGCACGTGAAGTCGTCCAAGGACCCGCTGATGAAGCTGGTCACCGACCTCGCGGGCGGCGCGGGCGACCTGGGCGGCCGGGTCCGCCGCGGCTTCAGCGGCTTCGCTTCCGCGCCGCCGAAGGACCGGACCTCCAAGAACGGGACCACGACGGACGAGCCGCCGGCCGACGCGCCGCCGCGCGACGAGGACTGAGCGCGGACGCGGCACCGAGCCCTCGGAAGGACGCGGCACCGAGCCCCTGAGGGGGCACGCCTGCCGCACGCCTTCGGCCCTGCCTCACACCTTCGGCTGGGCGCTCGTCGCCAGGGTGCCGCACAGGGCCGTGGCGCTGCCGGTGGCGTAGGGGTCCGTGCCAGCCGGGCCGCCGGTCCTGGCGGTCTGGCCGGCCAGCAGCGGGCGCAGGTGGTGGGTGGAGTCGTCGGTGCAGGACATGGGGCCGGCCTGCACGTAGGAGACGATCAGCTGGGTCTGGTGCAGGCGCAGGTCCTCGCGGTCGAAGCGGAAGTGCAGCTCGCGGCGGACGGTGAACAGGGAGGCCGCGGCCTTGTCGGCGGCGCCAGCGGGGCGCAGCGCGTAGACGAAGGTGTGGTCGGCGGTCACCTCGAGGGTGGCCGCGTCCGTCTCGGCGGCCTGGAGCGTGCCCTGGACGCGGATCCTGCGGTCGGCGAGCTCGACGCGGGCCGGGTCGAAGCGGACCAGCCAGCCGGTCGGGGCGTGCCGTCCGTCGGCCATCGGGTGGGAGAAGCTCTCGTCGAACTGGTCGAGCTGGTCGGGGTCGATCAGTACCCGGGCCGGGCGGGCCTGCTCCCCGGTGAGCACCTCCGGGTAGAGCGAGGACCGCACGATGTAGTCCTTGGCCGTGGTCAGCGCGGTGACGACCTGGCTGTCGGAGAAGTGGGCGGTGCGCCGGGAGGCCGGCAGCGTGATGCCCTCCGCGCCGAGGCGGAACTGGGCGGCCGGGCTGTGCGCGTACAGCGTGTCGGTGTCGGCCGCGCCGGGGACGGCGATCTGCGGGGCGAGCGGGATGACCGTCATCCGCAGCGGCTCGACGGGCTGCCGGGCGGCCGGGCTCGGGTAGGGGTGGCGGACGCCCAGGTAGATCGCGGTGCCGAAGGCGAGGGCGATCAGGACGACCAGGGCGAGGAGCTGGCGGGTCAGGCTGCGGTGCAGGGGCGGGCGGCGGCGCACGGCGGGCGCGTGGTCGGCCATCCGCTCCGCGGCGGAGAACTCCTGGAGGCGGGCAGCACGGACGAACGATTCGTCGAACACGACGGATCGGTACTCGTCCTCGCCACCTCCGGGAGCGCCCTCGGGTGTCCCCTCCGGTGGCTCGCCAGGCCCGCCCATACTTTGAGAGTAGGTCGTGGGGAGCCCGGGTAAACGCCGGGCTGCGCGCCAACTTCTGACAGGTCCTCACCCGCCCGGAGGTGCCTTTCCGGCCGTACTCAGGGGGTGCGCGGGACCGCCGAGACGGGGGGACGGGAGAATTCGGCGGCCGCCGAAGGGGTGGCGCCGCTGCCCTGTTCGAGGCCGGTGGTGGCGGGCGGCGGGGCCTGGTCGCGGTCGCCCGAGGAGGCACCCCGGTAGACGGCGGCGAAGGCCAGCGCGACCATTCCGACGCCCATCACCAGGGCGAGCATCCAGGCGACGGGACGGTGCCAGCGGGCCACCTGTCTGCCGTGGGGACCGAAGGCGCCGTGGGGATGGTCGAGGAGGTCGGCGTCGTCCAGGTCGTCGAGGTCCGGATCGTGGCCGAAACCGCCCGGTCCGCCGGGTCCGTCGGAGCCGAAGGCGTCGTCGTAGCGGTCGGCGCGGCTGCGGGCGCGGCGGGTCTCGGCCTCGGCGGCCTCGGCTCTGGCCTGGGCGGCGGCAAGGAGGCGCTCGACGGCGGTCGGCTCGTGCACCGGGGCCGCCCGTACGAAGTCCTCGTCGAAGACCACGGAGGCGAACTCTTCGTCCGACACCCCGCGGTCGTGGTCGTCGTCGGGCTCCCAGCCGTCCGGGAACGGCGTGCCCCCCACGTCCTCCGGCACGCCTCCAGCGTAGACCTGGGGGGTCGTTTTGGGCAGACGGTCCGGAGATTATCCGTCCGGTGAGACGCCTCTCACGGACCGCCGCGCACGCCCCGCTGCACGGCTCAGCGGCGGATGTGACCGTCGCCGGTGACGATGTACTTCGTGCTGGTCAGCTCGGGCAGGCCCATGGGGCCGCGGGCGTGCAGCTTCTGCGTGGAGATGCCGATCTCCGCGCCGAAGCCGAACTGGCCGCCGTCGGTGAAGCGGGTGGAGGCGTTCACCGCGACGGTGGTGGAGTCGACCAGCTGGGTGAAGCGGCGGGCCGCCTGCTGGGAGGTGGTGACGATGGCCTCGGTGTGGCCGGACGTCCACAGCCGGATGTGCTCGACGGCCCGGTCGAGGGAGTCCACGACGGCGGCGGCGATGTCGTAGGAGAGGTACTCGGTCTCCCAGTCCTCCGGGGTGGCCTCGACGACGGTGGCCCGGGAGTCCTTGGCGTAGGCCATGACCCGCTCGTCGGCGTGCACGGTGACCCCGGCGTCGGCGAGGGCGTCCAGGGCGCGCGGCAGGAACTCGGGCGCGATGTCCTGGTGGACCAGCAGGGTCTCGGCGGCGTTGCAGACGCTGACGCGGTGGGCCTTGGAGTTGATCAGGATGTCGACGGCCATGTCGAGGTCGGCCTGGGCGTCGATGTAGACGTGGCAGTTGCCGGTGCCGGTCTCGATCACGGGCACGGTGGACTCGTTCACGACGGTCCGGATCAGGGAGGCACCGCCGCGCGGGATCAGCACGTCGACCAGGCCCCGGGCGCGCATCAGCTCGCGCACGCTGTCGCGGCTCTCCCCCGGCACGAGCTGGACGGCGTCGGCGGGCAGTCCGGCGCCGCCGACGGCGTCCCGGATCACCCGGACGAGGGCGGTGTTCGACTCGTAGGCGGACGCGGAGCCGCGCAGCAGGACGGCGTTGCCGGACTTCAGGCAGAGGGCGGCGGCGTCCACGGTGACGTTCGGGCGGGCCTCGTAGATGATGCCGACGACCCCGAGCGGCACGCGGACCTGGCGCAGGTCGATGCCGTTGGGCAGGGTCGAGCCGCGGACGACCTCGCCGACCGGGTCGGGCAGGGAGACCACGTCGCGCACGTCGGAGGCGATGGCGCGGACCCGCTCCGGGGTGAGGGTGAGCCGGTCGACGATCGCCTCGCTGGTGCCGGCCTCGCGGGCCTTGGCGACGTCCTTGGCGTTGGCCTCGACGATCTCGCTCGTGCGGACCTCCAGCGCGTCCGCGATGGCGAGGAGGGCGTCGTCCTTGACGGCACGCGGCAGCGGCGCGAGGTCGGCCGCGGCGGCCTTGGCCCGGTAGGCGGCCTGGGTGACCGGGGACATCGAGTCGTACGGCGAGAGCGTGGTCATGAGGGAAGGGTAGTGCGCCGCGCGGACGCGTTCACGGCGTGTTCCACGTCCCGAGACGGCTCCGGGACGACTCCCCCGCGCTCTTCACCAGGTCGCTCAGCACCGTCCCTCAGCACCAGGTCCCTCAGCACCAGGTCTCTCGGGACCAGGTCCTCGTCACCAGGTCGCTCAGAAGGGGTGCACGCCCACCGGCGCCGCGGGCGGCGGGCCGTAGCCCTCGGCGATGCGCTGGTGGTAGGTCTCGCGGTCGATGACCTCCAGGCCGACGATCTCCCAGGGCGGGAGTCCGGCGGACTGGCGGTGCTCGCCCCACAGCCGCAGGGCGACGGCGGCGGCGTCGTGCAGGTCGCGGGCCTCCTCCCAGTAGCGGATCTCGGCGTGGTCGCCGGCGTAGCGGCTGGTCAGGAGGAAGGGGTGGTCGTGGGCGAGCTGTTCCAGGGCGCGGCGCAGGTCCACCAGCGGGACCTCCTCGCCGGAGACGCTGAGGGTGACGTGCCACAGCCGGGGCAGGTCCTGCGGCTCCTCGTACCGGTCGCCCGCGGCCACGCTGGTCAGGGTGCGCTCCTCCCGCGACGGCCGCGATGCGGAGCCGTTCGAGGTGCGCTCCTCCCGCACCGGCCCCGGTGCGGAGCCGCTCGTGCCGCCACGGGCCGCCGGCACCCCAGGGCGCACTCGTCTCACGACGGCCTCCTTCACGCATGCGCAGCGCTCGTGCGGGGCGCGTCCCCGAGACACGTCCCTCACGACAAAGTGGAGCAGGCCGCGGGGCTCCGTGGGGCGGTTTCACGGAACGTCCCCCACCGGTACGGGCCGTTCGACTCGCCCGAAGGGCCCGTTCGACCCGTCCCCCGCCGGACCGCGCGCTACCCCTGGCCGGCCGGTCGGCGCAGCAGGACCAGGTCGTCGCGGTGGACGACCTCGCGCTCGTAGGCGGGGCCCAGCTCCCGGGCCAGGTCGTGGGTGGAGCGGCCGATGAGCTGGGGGATCTCCTTGGCGTCGAAGTTGACGAGCCCCCGGGCGACCGCGCGTCCGGCGCCGTCGCGCAGCTCGACCGGGTCACCGGCGCTGAAGTCGCCGTCGACGGCGGCGATGCCCGCGGGGAGCAGCGACGTGCGCCGCTCGACGACCGCCCGGACCGCGCCGTCGTCGAGGGTGAGCGAGCCCTGCGGGGTGGAGGCGTGCTGGAGCCACAGCAGCCGGTCGGCGGAGCGCTTGCCGGTGGGGTGAAAGTAGGTGCCGGTGTCGCCGCCGGTCAGGGCCTCGGCGGCGTGGACGGCGCTGGTGAGCACCACGGGCACGCCGGCCGCCGCGGCGATCCCGGCGGCCTCGACCTTGGTGACCATGCCGCCGGTGCCGACGCCGGCCTTGCCCGCGCTGCCGATCTCGACGTGCGCGAGGTCCTCGGGGCCGCGCACCTCGGCGATCCGGGAGGTGCCCGGCTTGCTGGGGTCGCCGTCGTAGACGCCGTCGACGTCGGACAGCAGGACGAGCAGGTCGGCGTGGACGAGGTGGGCGACGAGGGCGGCGAGGCGGTCGTTGTCGCCGAAGCGGATCTCGTCGGTGGCGACGGTGTCGTTCTCGTTGACGATCGGGAAGGCGCCCATCGCGAGCAGCTTGTCCAGCGTGCGGGAGGCGTTGCGGTGGTGGGCGCGACGGCTCATGTCGTCGCTGGTCAGCAGGACCTGGCCGACGCGGACGCCGTAGCGGGCGAAGGAGGCGGTGTAGCGGGCGACGAGCAGGCCCTGGCCGACGCTGGCGGCCGCCTGCTGGCGGGCGAGGTCCTTGGGGCGGCGGCGCAGCCCGAGCGGGGCGAGGCCGGCGGCGATGGCACCCGAGGAGACCAGGACGATCTCCTTCTCGCCGCCGCTGCGGACCTTGGCGAGGACGTCCACGAGCGCGTCGACCCGGTCGGCGTCGAGGCCGCCCGAGGCGGTGGTCAGCGAGGAGGAGCCGACCTTGACCACGATCCTGCGCGCCTGATGTACGGCCTGCCGTGCCCCTGCCACTGTGCCCACTGTCCCCTCGTCCGGCCGCCGGACCGCCCGGCCGCCCGGCGCGCCCGGCGTGGGTGCGCCCGTCGGAAAATCTACGCGAAGGGGCCGTGCCACCGCGCCGCGGTCCACGCAGCGGACAGTGCCGGGCCGCTTGCGGTGCGTGACGGTTTGCTCACCGTTCGCGTACGGCAAAAAGGTTGTACTGGTTTCAGATAGAAATTAAAGGGAAGACAAACTACTTTTGAAGTTTGTGTCTCCTACTGTTCGCCCTGTGAAGCGCCTGCTCCTGAGATCGGGGAAGAGCCCCTTCGACGTCGTCCCCGTCGAGGAAGCCATCCACCGCGACGTCATCGCCACCAACTCCGGCAATCTGATCTTCAGCGACGCCGCGCACAAGATCCTCACCACGCCGGAGACCGAGGTCGTCTCCAACGGCATGCGGACCGACGTGTCCGCGGCCGGACGGATCAACGAGGAGTTCGACGCCTTCGTCATCCCGCTGGCCAACGCGTTCCGGCCGTCGTTCGAGCCCTCCCTGCGGCGGCTGACACGGCTGATATCCAAGCTGCGCATCCCCGTCGTCATCCTCGGGGTGGGCGCCCAGGCGGGCGTCACCTACGACCCGGCCCGGCTGAAGGACATGGAGCCCACCGTGCGCGCGTTCTGCGCGGCGGTGCTGGAGCGCAGCGCGTCGATCGGGGTGCGCGGCGAGTTCACCGAGCAGTACCTCACCGGCCTGGGCTTCAAGGACGTCGAGGTCATCGGCTGCCCCTCGATGTTCCTGCACGGCGACAGACTGCCGGTCGAGAAGAAGGCCCCGGCGCTGACCGCCGGCTCGCGGATCGCGGTCAACGGCTCGCACAGCGCCATGCGCAGCGGCCTGCACCGGATCGTCGAGCGCGCCCACGCGCGCTACCCGGACCTGACCTACATCGGCCAGAACATCCAGGACGCCCGGCAGCTGCACTGGCGCGACGTGAACTCCGCGGCCGGGCGCATCACCGAGATGCCGACCCACCCCGACCACCCGATGTACCGCGAGGGCAAGGCCCGGGTCTACATGGACCCGGCGACCTGGATCGAGGACCTGCGCGGGTTCGACTACTCGTTCGGCTCACGCATCCACGGCAACATCGCCGCGCTGCTCGCGGGCACGCCGGCGACGGTGCTGGCGTTCGACTCGCGCACGCTGGAGCTGTGCCGCTACTTCGAGATCCCGCACCAGCGGCTCGACCAGACGCCGCCCGACACCGACCCGGCCGAGCTGTACGAGAAGGCCGACTTCGGCCCGCTGACCGGCAACCACCGGGAGCGCTTCGACCGCTTCGTGGCGTTCCTGGACAAGAACGGCCTGCCGAACACCTTCAGCCACGGCGACGGCGGTGAGGCGTTCGACAAGAAGCTGCGGTCGCTGTCCTTCCCGCCCGGCGTGCGGCCCTGGAACGACACCGACCTCGCCTCGCTGAGCACCCGTTTCGGCTGGCTCCAGCAGCGCATCACCGAGCTGGACACGCACAACGCGCAGCTCAAGCGCGAGCTGGCGAAGAGCCGGGCGGGTGCGAAGGCCCTGGTGAACGCCGCCAAGCCGGTTCCGTCGGTCTACCGCCGCGCCCGCCGGGCGATGGGCGGCCGCCTGCGCCGCGCGCTCGGCTCGGACCAGTGAGCCGGTGAGCCGGTGAGCCGGTGAGCCGGTGGGGCACTGACCCGCAGGCAGCGGCCGGCGTCGTCGCGGTCGGTCCTGGCGGCCCGCCGTCGCGGTCCGCGGCCGCGGCTCAGGCCGCGGCCGCCCCGCGCGGGGTCGTCCGGCGCGGCGACAGCAGGCGGCGCAGCTTGCGGGCCGCGCGGCGGGTGAACGACGTCGTCGGGCCCTGGCGCCAGCCGGGGTGCCCCTTGGCCTCGCGGGGCTCGGCGAGGTAGATCCGGTCGGGCACGCCCGCCGCCCGGGAGCGGAAGTGGGGGTAGGCCAGGTAGAGCCGGGTGCCGCGCTTCTCCAGCACCGGCTCCGGCTCCTTCTTGGCCCGGAGGAACTCCAGGACCTCGTCGAGCAGGTCGGGCCGCCCCGCGGCGACCAGGTGCAGCCGCAGCCGCTGCTCGACCTTCAGGCGGTGGGCCACGCCCTCGTTCCAGTGGGCGTCCAGCATCGGCTTGGCCAGCTCCAGCTTGTGCCGGCGGACCTCCTCGGTGTCCCGCAGGAACACCGGGCCGAACTGGGGCAGCAGGGTCACCAGGAAGGGCCGGACCATGAGCACGTCCCGCTTGGCGCCGGGCGGGACCAGCCGCTCGATCAGGGCCATCAGGGCGCGCGCGGAGTCGAAGCGCTTGAGGTAGCCGCCGGTCTTGGTGACGTGCTTGCCGTCGGTGCGGCCCACCAGGTAGTAGCAGGTGTAGTCGGCGATCACGGAGACGCCGTCGGCGCGCAGGTACGCCTCCATGGTGAACACCGCGTCCTCGCCGGTCCACAGCGACTCGTCGAACCGCATGGAGTACCGCTCCAGCATCGCCCGGCGGAACAGCTTCTGCGCACTGAGCGTGAACTTGATGTTGGAGGAGTAGACGTCCGTGCGGTCGAGGGTCTTGCCCCACATCGAGCCGGGCGGCTTGCGGTTGATGCCCTCGACCCGGCCCAGCACGACGTCCGTGCCGTTGCGGTCGGCCATCGCGACCATGCGCTCCAGGGCCTCGGGCCCGAGCCGGTCGTCGGCGTCCAGGAAGAACACGTAGCGCCCGGTGGCCTTGGACAGGCCGACGTTGCGCGGGCCGCTGGGACCGCCGGAGTTGTCCTGGCGGATGACGGTGACCGGCATGGGGACGCGCGCGGCGAACTCCTCCAGGTACGCGCCGGTGCCGTCGGTGGAGCCGTCGTCGACCGCGATGACCTCGATGCGCTCGGGGGCGAGCGTCTGCGCCTCGACCGACGCGAGGCACTCGACGAGGTACGGCATCGCCTCGTACGCCCCGATCACCACGGTGACGTCCGGCTGAGCGACGGTCACGAGACCCCCTGGTCCTGGTAAGTGCGCCTCATACTTCTATGGCTACCTGATAGACGGGAAATCGTGACGGCGCGTTCACCCACTCAATGTGACCCGGGGCACGCCAAGAGCACCCGAAGGACAGGCCAAGACCCTCCCAAATCGGGCGGCAGCACGCCGCCGGACCGCCCGGAAGCACCGCAGGGCCCGGCCTGGGAGGCCGGGCCCTGCGATGAGGCCGAACGGGTGACACCGCGGCCGGCGCCTCAGCCGGCCGGAGTCTCCTTGGTGCTCGTCAGGCCCTGGTCGTCGACTGTCGTGGCGATCCGCGCCGTCTGGCCGGCGTTGCGCGCCTCCGCCTTGAGGGCGAGGGCGGCGACCGCGGCGTTGAACCGCTCGATGGACGTCGGCTCGTCCGGTCCGAGCAGGTACTCCTTGAGCGCCTTGCGGTCCCCGGCCAGTGGATCGGCGGCCGGGTCGCGCACCGCGGCCAGCAGGGCGTCCAGACCCGTGGCGCCGTTGTCGAGGATGACCGCGGCGCGCACGGCCGTGTTCTGCCGCATGAACTCCTGCGCGCCGAGGCCCGCCGAGTCGGTCACCGCGTACGGCTTGCCGCTGGCGATGTAGTCGGAGACCACGCTGGAGATGTCGGAGACCATCGCCTCGGAGACGTTGAAGCAGTCGTACAGGCGCGGCTCGGAACCCGTGATCACGCGGTGCTCCCACTCCGGGAAGGAACGCCAGTAGGCGTCGTTCCACTCGGCGCGCAGCCGGGCGACCTCCTCGTGCCGGCGGAAGTCGACGAGCCCGTCACGGGCGGTCTGGGCCTCGTCGCCGCCGCCCTCGCGGGTGCGGGCCAGCTCGGCCAGGCGCTGCTCGATCCGGGCCAGCTCCGCCTTGGCGGCGGCCTGGGCGGCGGTGTCGGGGGTGAAGCGGGGGTCCATGGCGCGCTCGGCGGCGGCCTTCTTCACCAGCGCCTCGACCCGGCGGTGGGCGGCGCCGGCGCGGGCGCTGCGGGTGCCGGTGAAGGGGTGCGGCTTGTACAGGACGCGCACCGGCGGGTCGGCGGCGACCAGGCGCTCGACGATGTTCACGCCGGCCAGGATCAGCGAGGTGTTGCCGGGGTTGTCGTCCCAGCCCTCCCAGGTCGGGGCGTAGAGCACCGTCGGCACGCGGCCCGCCGGGACCTCGCGGCGCGGCTGGATGGGCGCGAGCTGCGGGCGGCCCACCTCGACGATGTCACCGTCGAGGATGCCGACGTCCGCGATGGCGTAGCGGTCGCGGCCGGCCCGGCCCGCGGTCCACACCTCGTCGTAGACCTTGCTGAACGGGTTGACGCTGGCGAGCTTGTCGCTGTCGCCGTGGCCGATGAAGACGTGCTTCATGGTGGGCACGCGCAGCAGGTGGATGTTCTTGCCGACGTTCGCCGCGTAGAGGGCGACCCGCACCGTGGACAGGTCCAGGTTCATCAGGTGCACTCCCCCGGGCACGCTGATGACGGGGACCGTGGTCGGGGTGAGCTTCTCCAGGATGACGTGCTCGCGCAGCAGGACGAGCGGGCGCGAGTCGAGCTGCTCCATGGTTTCCAGCCACATGTTGACCTGGTACGCCGAGTCGGCGGAGCCGGAGAAGTACAGCACCGTCTCGGGGCGGTACTCGCGCAGCCAGGCGCTGACGGCGGAGAGCACCTTGTCGGCCCGGGGCGGGAGACGCTTGGCGCGCAGGTACGGCACCAGCGCGAGGACGTAGAGCAGGCCCAGGCCGAGGGTGACGCCGATGCCGGCGTAGGCGACGGCGGCGGGGCCGCCCCCCGCCCAGACGAGCAGGCCCACGACGGCCGGCAGGTCCAGGTGCAGCACCTTCTCGCCGGCGTTGCGCAGCAGCAGCCGCGGCGGGGCGTCGGGGATGCGGATGCGGGAGACCAGGTCGACGTTGCGGGTCTGGACGGGCATCGAACGGCGCTTGCCGATCAGGGTCACCAGGGCGCCGTGCGGGGCCTGGAGGCCGAAGAAGACCGTGAAACAGGCGATGGCCGCGTAGAACGCCGGGGCCTCGGAGAGGTCCAGGCGGGCCAGGAGCAGCAACAGCAGCAGCTCGCGGACGAGGAATCTGATCGACAGACCCGCACGCACCTTGGTGAGCAGCTGGACGAGGTAGCTGCGCCTGCGGTGGAGGTAGAGGTCCGCGAGGTACGTCACGGCGGCCACGGCCGCGAAGGCGGGGACGCTCGGGAGGAGCGCGGTCAGCATGAGGCAGGGGTAGCCCAGCATCATGAGGGCCGCCGCGGCCAGCTCAGCAGCGCTGCCCACACGGGCGACGCGGATGGCTTTGGTTATCACGGGTGAACCTGCTCTGGGAGGGGGAGGCCGGTCAGCCGGGTCGGGGGCGGTGTTCGGTTCTTCGGTCCTTCGATTCAGCCGATCGGGGCCGTACGGGCCGAAACGGAATGGACCCTGTGTATCGGCTGAGAGAGTTCGGGGCGATTTCTACGGATTCAGGCCCCTGCGTGCTCCGGTAAACGGGGAGCCACAGAGGCCTGAAATTCGTATGGCTATTTCTGGCTGATTATGCCACGCCGTCGTGGCGGTCCAGCACACCGGCCAGCGCCTGCTCGAACCCGGACGCCTGGCCGGCACTGGCCGTGGGGTCCTGCTGGCGGACGTCGATGACGTGCCCGGTGAGCTCGGAGAGCAGCACGTCGAGCGAGGTGCGGGCGACGGCCTCGGAGGACAGCAGGGAGCCCGCGGGCTCCTGGCCGAACGCCTTGGTCCGCATGGGGGTGGCCGTGCGCTCGGGGTTGATGCAGTTCACCCGGACACCGTCGCCGGCCCACTCGTCGGACAGGGCCTGGGTGAGGTTCACCATGGCGGCCTTGGTGGAGGAGTACAGGCTGTACTCGGCGCGGCCGCGGGTGTAGCTGCTGGAGGTGTACAGCAGGAGCTGGCCCTTGGTCTCGGCGAGGTACTTGTAGGCCGAACGGGCGATCTGCACCGGGGCCAGGTAGTTCACCTTCAGCGCTTCCTCGATGGTCGCGTTGTCGGTCTCGGCCAGCTTGCCGATGCGCAGTACGCCCGCGGTGTTGACGACGTAGTCGATGCGCCCGGTCTCGGCGTACGCCTTGGACAGGGCGTCGTCGACCTCCTCCGGGTTCTCCACGTGGGTGCCGGTGGTGGAGCGGCCGAGCGCGTACACCGTGGCGCCGTAGCCGCGGGCGAGTTCGGCGATGTCCTTGCCGATGCCGTACGAGCCGCCGAAGACGACGAGGGTCCGGCCGGTGAGCAGTTGGCGGTAGTCCTCCTCGCCGTTCTGCTCGGGGGCGGCGGTCGAGGCGAGCTGGAAGAGCTTGTCGGCGATGAAGACGTCGACGGGCTGGGTGACCTTCATGTTGTACTCGTCGCCCGCGACGACGTGGATCGGCACGTGCGGCAGGTAGCGCAGGACGACCGTGCAGTCGTCGGTGGCCTGGAAGTTGGGGTCGCCGGCCGCGACCTCGTAGGCCCGGCGGATGGTGGAGAGCTTGAACGCCTGCGGGGTCTGTCCGCGGCGCAGCCGAGAGCGGTCGGGGATGTCGGTGATGAACTCCCCGTCCTCGCCGTGGGTGCGCGTGACGATGATGGTGTCCGCGGAGGGGATGGCGACGTCGACGGCCTGGTAGCGCTCCAGCGCGGCGACGCAGTCGTCGATGACGCGCCGCGACAGCAGGGGGCGCACGGCGTCGTGGAACAGGACGTTGGCGTCCTCGCCCTCGGCCAGCCCCTCGCCCAGGACGGAGATGGCGCGCTCGGTGGTCTCGTTGCGCGTGGCGCCGCCCTCGATGATCCGGGAGACCTTGCGGAACCCGGCCTTGGCGACGATCTTCTCCACGTCCGGGACGTAACCCGGCGCCATGAGCACGATGACGTCGTCGATGGAGTCGGCGTGCTCGAAGGTGGTCAGGGTGTGCTCGATGACTGCCTTGCCGGCGATCTTCAGCAGCTGCTTGGGGATCTGCAGACCCACGCGCTGACCGGTACCGCCGGCCAGGATCACTGCGGTCGTACGGGGCTTGGCTATGTGCTGGGACACAGGGTGACCTACCTTGGGGCGACAGGGAACGGGGAAAGGTTCCCACTTGCGGTTACCGCGATGCAAGGCGAGCGTCCCTCCCTGCATATGCAGGCGCTACCTGCCATTCACCTTGCGTGCCGGTGCCGGCGAGTATGCGGAGTCGTTCTGTGGGCACTGTCTGGAAATCCTGTGAGGTGCTCCACAGGAGTGTTTTACAGCCCGAGCGTCACGAGCTTAACGCCGACCGGACCGTCGGCACGCCCGGAGGCTCCTCCCCCTCGTCTGCCCGGCGCCGCGGCCGGCACACCCGCCGCGGCGGACCACACCGGCGCCCCGGGGGCCGCGACTCCTCCGGGACCCGGAGCGCGGGGGAGATCTTCACGTTTGGGGAATTGCGGCAGGAATGCGATTCGGCGGGAAGGTCATTGCCGCCCGTCCCCGTCGGAACGAACTGCGATGCCTCCCCGGGCATGAGCCGCAAAAGGCCTACGGGCGATCCGCCACTCCCCTAAGATCACCGTCGTTTGGACCATGCACCTGACATTCGCCCACTTCGGTGGAAGAGAGACGGGACTTTCATGCGTCGCATCATCAGGGCAGTCGGTCTGGCCGCCGCAGTGGCGGGCACCCTCCTGCTCGGCGCCGGGCCCTCGGTCGCACAGCCCCTCTGGCAGGCGTGGGTCACGCCGAGCGACTACTCGTGCGGGAAGACCATCCACCACGACAAGTCGAACTACGTCTTCTTCCAGACGTGCATCATCCACGGCTCCGGTCACTACATCCAGCCCGTGCTCGTGGTGTCGAACACGTCCGACAAGACGGTCGGGATCTTCGGCGAGACCTACGCCAACTGGGAGTCCGACGGCGGCATGAGCTTCTGCCACGACGACCACATCCCCCCCAACGGCCGCAAGGCGTGCTACGGCGAGACGTCGTCCGGCCGCACCGGGGTGAACACCGCCTACAGCATCTTCTACATGAACGGCGTCGACATCGGCACCTACAGCCCCACCGCGAGCTACACCCTCTTGTGACGCCGGCGCACCACGGTGCGCCAACAGCCCGGGGCCGCCCGCCGTACCGGCGGGCGGCCCCGGACGTGTGGCGGCTAGAAGGGTTCGAAGCCGTCGAACTCGCGGTGGGACTCGTCGTGTTCGGCCTGGCGGTCCCGGCGGCGCTGGGCCGCGGGGCGCGGGGCCTCGAAGCGGTGGTCCTCGCCGCGGCGGCCGAGCATCTCGGCGCCGGCCACCACGGACGGCTCCCAGTCGAAGACCACGGCGTTCTCCTCGGGGCCGATGGCGACGCCGTCGCCGGAGCGGGCGCCCGCCTTCATCAGCTCCTCCTCGACACCGAGGCGGTTGAGACGGTCGGCGAGGTAACCCACGGCCTCGTCGTTGTTGAAGTCGGTCTGGCGCACCCAGCGCTCGGGCTTCTCGCCGCGCACGCGGAACAGCGGCTCGCCGTCGACGTCCTCACGGGTGACGGTGAAGCCGGCGTCGTCCACGGCCTGGGGCCGGATGACGATGCGCGTGGCCTCCTCGCGGGGCTTGGCGGCGCGGGCGCGCGCGACCAGCTCGGCGAGCGCGAAGGACAGCTCCCGCAGGCCCGTGTGGGCGACGGCCGACACCTCGAAGACGCGGTAGCCGCGGGCCTCCAGGTCGGGCCGGACCATCTCGGCCAGGTCCTTGCCGTCCGGTACGTCGATCTTGTTGAGGACGACGATCCGCGGACGGTTGTCGAGGCCGCCGTACTGGCGCAGCTCCTCCTCGATGATGTCGAGGTCGGAGACGGGGTCGCGGTCGGACTCCAGGGTCGCCGTGTCCAGCACGTGCACCAGGACGCTGCACCGCTCGACGTGCCGCAGGAACTCCAGGCCCAGGCCCTTGCCCTGGCTGGCGCCGGGGATCAGGCCGGGGACGTCGGCGATCGTGTACACGGTCGAGCCGGCGGTGACCACGCCGAGGTTGGGCACCAGGGTGGTGAACGGGTAGTCGGCGATCTTCGGCTTCGCGGCGGACAGCACGGAGATCAGCGACGACTTGCCGGCGCTCGGGTAGCCGACGAGGGCCACGTCGGCGACGGTCTTCAGCTCCAGGACGATGTCGCGCAGGTCACCCGGCTCGCCGAGCAGGGCGAAGCCGGGCGCCTTGCGGCGGGCGCTGGCCAGGGCCGCGTTGCCGAGACCGCCGCGGCCGCCCTGGGCGGCGACGAAGGAGGTGCCGTGGCCGACGAGGTCGGCGAGGACGTTGCCCGCCTTGTCCAGGACGACGGTGCCGTCCGGCACGGGCAGGACCAGGTCCTGGCCGTCCTTGCCGCTGCGGTTGCCGCCCTCGCCCGGCTTGCCGTTGGTGGCCTTGCGGTGCGGGGAGTGGTGGTACTCGAGGAGCGTGGTGACGGACTGGTCGACGGTGAGGATCACGTCGCCGCCGCGTCCGCCGTTGCCGCCGTCGGGCCCGCCGAGCGGCTTGAACTTCTCACGGTGGACGGAGGCACAGCCGTGGCCTCCGTTACCCGCGGCGACGTGAAGTTCGACGCGGTCCACGAAGGTGGTCATGATGGGTGCCTCCAGCACTTCGGTCTGCCGTACGTACGGGTGTTTCTCCGGGCGCGGGTGTGGCGCCGCGCCCTTCTCCTGCGTAACACGCGAAAGGCGGACCCGCCTTCCCGCCCGGGAAGTGAGGTCCGCCTCGCGAAGAGTTTCGATCAGCCCGCTCAGGCGACCGGAACGATGTTCACGACCTTGCGGCCGCGGTGGGTACCGAACTCCACCGCACCGGCCTGCAGCGCGAACAGCGTGTCGTCGCCGCCGCGGCCGACACCGGCGCCCGGGTGGAAGTGGGTGCCGCGCTGGCGGATCAGGATCTCACCGGCGTTCACGACCTGACCGCCGAAGCGCTTCACGCCGAGCCGCTGGGCATTGGAGTCGCGACCGTTCCGGGTGGACGATGCGCCCTTCTTGTGTGCCATTTCTCCTCAGTCCCTTACTTCGCGGCCGTGGGGATCGACGTGACCTTGATCGCCGTGTACTGCTGGCGGTGGCCCTGACGACGGCGGTAGCCGGTCTTGTTCTTGTAGCGCAGAATGTCGATCTTCTGGCCCTTGTGGTGGTCCACGACCTCGGCCTGGACCTTGATGCCGGCCAGCACCCACGGGTCGCTGGTCACGGCGTCGCCGTCGACAACGAGCAGGGTCGAGAGCTCGACCGTGTCGCCAACCTTGGCGGTGGAAATCTTGTCAACCTCAACGATGTCGCCGACAGCAACCTTGTGCTGGCGACCACCGCTGCGCACGATGGCGTACACGCGGATCTCTCTTTCGCTCGGAGAACGGCACCCCCGCAGGCCAGCCGCCCGGCGCACGAGCAGCCTCTCCGGACCGACCCGTGCGGGCCTGCCCGGAGGAAGAGGTTTACGGGGATGTGGCGCGTCAGGGGACACGCCGACGGTCAAGGTTACGGGGCCCGGCTTGAGGGGTCAAACCGGGCCCCGGTCGCTCGGGCACGACGTGCCTCACGTCCTCCGTGACGATGGTGCCGGCGGTCACGCGGACCGTCTCCTCGCGGCCCCCCACCGCCTTCTGTCTCGCGCCGGCCGGTGTCTCCGTGGCCTCCGTCAGGCCCGGACGAGCCGCGCCGCCCGCCGGACTACTGCCAGCCGAAGTCGTCGGCGACCGCCACCGGGCCCTGGGCCGTCTGGCGGCCGAGGTCGTCGGCGACGGCGGGGGCGAGGGCGATGGAGGCGAGAGCAACGACTGCGGCGGTCTTCGCGAGGGCGGAGAGCATGGGATCGGCCTTCCTGGGTCCGGTCGACGGGCGGGAACGTGATCCGGTTCAGGTCCCGCGGTGACCCCTCCGGCGCCGCCCGGCTCTCGGGCCGTGGCGACGAGAACTACCTTCTCCGCAGGTCAGACCCCATGGAAGAGCTTCCCGATGGCCCCAACGGGCCTTGGCCCAATAGGGCCAGCCGGCACCAGCCGCCCCTCCAGCCCCCGCACGGGCGTGCGATCATGCCGTTGCTTTACGTGGAGGAGGGGGAACGTGCTGTCAGCACTCGGACTCGATGAGCAGACGGAGACCGTCTACCGGGCGATGCTCATGCATCCCGCGGAGGGCGTGGCGGGGTTGGGCCACCGGCTGGGGCTGCCCGAGAGCGCCGTGCGCCAGGCGCTGGACCAGCTCAGCGAGTTGGCCCTGGTGCGGCCGTCGTACGAGGAACCCGGCCGGCTCACGGCGGTCAGCCCCGACGTCGGCATGGAACTGCTGCTGGCCCGCCAGCAGGCCGAACTCGCCGCCCAGCAGCAGCGCGTCGAGGCGTCCCGGGCCGCCGCGGCCCAACTCATCGCCGAGTACGCCGACTTGCGGCCGACCGCGGGGACGCCCGGCGTCGAGCACCTCGTCGGACTCGACGCGATCAGGGACCGGTTGACGCGGCTGCAGCGCGAGGTCCGCGAGGACGTCATGATCTTCGCGCCCGACGGCGAGCAGACCCCCGAGAACCTGGAGGCCTCCCGTCCCCTCGACGAGGCCCTGCTGAGCCGCGGGGTGCGCATGCGCACCGTCTACCTGGAGAGCGTGCGCAACAGCCCCCACACCCTGGAGTACGCCCAGTGGCTGTCGGGCCTGGGCCGCGAGGCCCGTACGGTGGCGACGCTGCCGATCCGCATGATCATCGTGGACAGGGCCACCGCGGTCATCCCGGTGAACGGCGAGGACAGCGCGTCCGGTGCCGTCGTCCTCACCGGCCACGGCACCCTGGCCGCCCTGTGCGCCCTGTTCGAGACCGTGTGGGCGAACGCCACGCCGTTCGGTGCCGTGGCCTCGCGCGACGAGCACGGACTGACCGAATCGGAGTCGGCGACCCTGCAGTTGCTGGCCGCCGGCCACACCGACGAGGCGATCGCCAAGCGGCTCGGGGTCTCCCACCGCACGGCACGCCGCATCGCCACGTCCCTGATGGAGCGGCTCGGTGCGCGCAGCCGCTTCGAGGCCGGGGTGAAGGCCGCGCACCGGGGCTGGCTGTAACGCTCTGGACGTAACGGGCCAAGGCCAGTTGCGTCCACCCGAAAGCCCTTCCCGCCCCGCTGACCTGCGAAGAAAGTAGTTCCTGCCACCGGCCGCCCGGCTGGGGCCGGCCCCCTCGGCCGCACCGCGAGCGGTGTCCACGGGGGGCCGGCGCACCCCGGCGTCCGTTCGATCCCGTCAGCGCAGGAGCCTTTCCATGAAGATCACGCACGCCCTCCGCCGCACCCTGGCCACCCTCGCCGTCAGCGCCCTCTCGGTCGGCGGCCTGACCCTGGCGACGGCCGCTCCCGCCCACGCCGTCGCCTCGTGCACGGGGGACGTGTCGGTGTACGGCACGCTGGCGGACGGCCGGCTGACCTACAGCCAGATCGAGCCGAACACCGGTGACCGGGTCAAGACACTCATCGGCCCGAACCTCGGTTTCACGCCCAAGGCGATGGCGACGCTCAACTTCAACACGGTCCTGGTCACGTCGACCGCCGGTGATCTGTACAGAGTCGACGTGCAGACCAACAACACCTCGCTGACCCTCGCCGGGGTCAGCAAGATCTGGGACGGCGGCTGGACCTTCGACAAGATGGTGTACGACGGCTACGGCCACCTCTACGGCACCGTCGAGGGCCAGCTCCACCAGTACGTCGTCTCCCAGCCCAAGCCGACCGGCTCCGCGCACATCGGCCAGCACGTCGTGATCGACACCGGGTTCGTGCTCAAGACCCTGGCCGCCGCGGGCGACGACCGGCTCGTCGCCTCGACCCAGGACGGCCGGCTGCTCAGCTACAAGATCAACGGCGTCGGCGACTGGGACCGCTCCGTGCTGCAGGCCGACGGCTGGTCGGCGGTGGACTCGCTCTCCTCGCCCGGCGGCGGTCTCTACTACGGCCGCACCAACGGCGGCCTGTACTGGTACCACGACGTCGACCCGACCGACGGCGACGGCTCCGACATCGCCTACCACCCCAACGACCCGGTGGACGCCTCCGGCTGGACCCAGACCCTGCTGTCGGCCTACGGCAACAACTGCGCCTACGTGCCGCCCGCCCCGCCGACGTCCAACCAGGGCGGCACGATCTACCGCAGCGAAGTGATGTCCCGCGCCAAGGACTGGTACGGCCGTGACGTGCAGTACAGCCAGAGCGCCTCGGCCAAGGACGTGGACGGCGACCACTCCTACCGCACGGACTGCTCCGGCTTCGTCTCCATGGCCTGGCACCTCACCTCCTCGCTGACGACCTACACGCTCCCCAGCGTGAGCACGCAGATCTCGAAGTCCTCCCTCCGGCCGGGCGACGCGCTGAACTACAGCGACCAGCACGTGGTCCTCTTCGCCGGCTGGAAGGACCAGGACGCGGGCACCTTCTACTACTACTCGCTGGCCAACCCGACCACGGACATGAAGTACTCGACCGCGAACGTCTACAGCGGCACGATCGACAGCTGGCCGGCCTCGTCGTACGTCGCCCTGCGCTACGACAAGATCGCCTGACACCCGTCCCCCGCCCCGAGGGCCCCGCCGACACCGGCGGGGCCCTCCGGCGCTCCCTCCCTCCGTGACCAAGGAGTCCGACACGTGCTGAAGTCCAAGAGCAGCCTCCTCGCCGCCGCAGCCGCCTCCGCAGGCTGCCTGATCCTGGCCGCCGCACCGGCCGGGGCGGCGCCGTACTGGCAGAGCGTCTCCACCAACTCGACCTGGAGCTGCGCTCCCACCGTGGTGCACACCGCCAGGGCCGGGGTCGGTTTCCAGGCCTGCCTGGTGCGCAGCGCCCTCGACAACGCCCAGGTCGTGCTGGTGGTCGTGAACAACTCGCCGTCCGCAGTCACCGTCTCCGGCACGGTCACCGCGGACTTCGCAGCGGAGGCCGGCTGCTCCTCGTACACCCTGGCGGCCGGCGAGCGCCGCGGCTGCTTCGGTACGACGGCGCACGTGCCGGACTGTCTGTTCGGTGCCGGCTACCCGGACGAGCAGACGTACGGCGGCACCGTACGCCTGACCGTGAACGGGGTGGCCGATACGACGCAGTCCCCGCGGACCGACTGCGTCGCCACGGCGTGAGCACGCGAACGGGCGGCGCCCCCTCGGTGTCGAGGGGGCGCCGCCCGTTCGTGGCTGCTGCGGACGCGGCCTAGTACCAGTTGTTGGCCTGCCAGAAGTTCCAGGCGTTGCACGGCGAGCCGTAGCGGCCGTCGATGTAGCTCAGGCCCCACTTGATCTGGGTGAGCGGGTTGTCCTTCCAGTCGTCACCGGCGACGTCCATCTTGGTGGCCGGGAGCGCCTGCGGGATGCCGTACGCCCCGGAGGACGGGTTGGTGGCGTTCCACCGCCAGTTGCTCTCGTGGTCCCAGAGCGTCTCCAGGCAGGCCCACTGCGTGGAGTTGGCCCAGGCCGCGTCCTTGTCGTTCATCATCTGCCGGCCCGCGGCCTTGACCTGGGTGATGTTGTCGCGGTCGACCGTGCTGGTCGAGGTGGTGCACGTGTAGGTGCCCGGCTGCGCGGAGAGCAGCTTCTGGGTCCAGCCGCTGGTGTTGACCGGGTCGTCGAGGTGGTAGGTGATGTCGCTGCCCGAGCCGTCGGTGGGGTTGGCGTCCTTGTACCAGTACATGGCGCCGGTGGAGAGCCGGCCGTAGTACAGGCCGCCGCCGGGCGAGACGAGCTGGTTGAAGCCGGACCAGCCGGCGGACTTGAGTACGTTGCTCTTCCACGAACCGGCCCCGGCCACCGTGTAGTCCAGCAGGCGGCCGTCCTCCGTCGTGGCGCTGAGCCGGTCGTCGCCGGTGGCGGTGAGGGTCTTCAGGACGAAGCCCGTGTCGATCTCGGTGCGGACGCCGATGTGCTGGGACCCGGCCGGCTTGTCCTCGGTCACGTTGTAGCGCAGCAGCAGGCCGGCCGACGTGGTGCCGTAGAGGTGACCGTGCCCGTCGTAGGTGAGCTTGTCGTGGATCCAGCCGCTGTCGGCGATCTTCACGGGCGCGTTCAGCAGGGCGAGGCTGGTGTTGTTGGTCCTGATGTCGACGCGGTACAGGGCGCCGGACGTCGAGGTCACCAGGACGGTGTTGAAGTTGAGCGTCGCCATGGCCTTCGGCTCGAACCCGAGGTCCGGGCCGACGAGCACCTTGGCGAGGTCGCCCGTGGCCGGGTTGATCGAGCTGAAGGTCAGCCTGCCGTCGTCGAGCACCCCGTAGATGTTCACGCCGCCCGAGCAGGTGGTGGCCGCCTGCGCGGTTCCGCCCGCGGCGGCGGTGAGCAGTCCGGTGCTCAGCACACCGGCGGCGAGCATGCCCATGACACGGCGGCCGGGCTTGCGGATGTTCCTCACTTCGTTCCCCCCAGGGGTGGTGATCGTCGGACGAGCGATCACCACCTTCGCCCCTGCCCGGAGCCGGCAGAAGGCTTCCCGGCTGGCCGGAAGGGGACCTGGACGATTGTGTCCAGCGGGCCGCCGCGGCCCTCGGCGGACGCGGGCTCAGTCCCGCAGGGAGCTCGGCGCGAAGGCCTCGGAGATCAGGGGCACGCCCACGCCCACCAGCCGGGCCGCGCCCAGTTGGGGCACCGCGGACAACAGCCGGCGGCAGACCCGCTCGGCGTGCGCCTCCGCCTCGCCCAGCGCGTCGGCCAGCACGAAGAACCCCAACGTCAGCCAGGGGGCGCGGGGATGGACCGCGAGATGCTCGACACGGTCCTCCGGCCGCAGTGCGCGGCGCACCGCCTCGCGGACGTCCGGCGGCATGTCCGCGTCCGCCGGCATCGCCAGACGCGCGTGAACCAGGTACATGCACTCATGGTTCCAGCGGCCCGGCCCGTGATGCCTGTTTTCGGCTGGCCGGATGAGGTCGGGGCCGATACCGGCCACCCCGTATGCTCCCTGGTCGAAGACCGACACCGGAAGGCATGAGAGTGAACTACAGGGTCCAGCCCAGCGCCCAGGTCGACGAGAGCGCCGAGATCGGCTCCGGAAGCAGCGTGTGGGACCTCGCCCAGATCCGCGAGAACGCCCGCCTCGGCGAGGGCTGCGTGATCGGCCGCGGAGCGTACGTGGGCTCGGGCGTCCGCATGGGCGACAACTGCAAGCTCCAGAACTACGCGCTGGTCTACGAGCCCGCCGAGCTGGGCGACGGCGTGTTCATCGGCCCCGCGGTGGTGCTCACCAACGACCACAACCCGCGCTCCGTGGACCCGGAGGGCAAGCAGAAGCGGGGCGGCGACTGGGAGGCCGTGGGCGTGAAGATCGGCGACGGCGCCTCGATCGGCGCGCGCTCGGTCTGCGTGGCACCGATCACCATCGGCCGCTGGGCCATGGTGGCCGCGGGCGCCGTCGTCACCCGTGACGTCCCGGACTTCGCGCTGGTGGTCGGAGTGCCGGCGCGGCGGATCGGCTGGGTCGGCCACGAGGGCGTCCGGCTGGTCGAGCGGGCGGGCGAGGCAGGCGTGTGGGAGTGCCCCAAGTCCGGCCGGCGCTACCGGGAGACGGCGGAAGGTACGCTCACCGAGGCGTGAGTGCGCGAGATCCCAGGGGGCCGGCGGATCAGGGGGCCTGGAGATCCCACCCACGTCGACACCCTGGCGGCCGCGCCACCACGACACACGACGAGGACGACACATGTCCCAGACGGACATCAAGGTTCCGGCCCAGCCGGACGCGCAGGACGGTTCCGGCAGCGCGCCGCCGCGGGCCCCCCTGCCACGCCTGTACGCACTGGACGCCCTGCGGGTCATAGCCGCCCTGTCCGTGCTGGTGTTCCACTTCACCGGTGTGGACGCGGCGACCGACGCCAACTGGGGGGTCAACCCGAAGGCGCTGTTCCCGTCGATCTTCCCGTACACCTCGTACGGCTCCTACGGGGTGCAGCTCTTCTTCATCATCAGCGGCTTCGTCATCTGTCTGTCCGCCTGGGACCGCACCCCGGGGCAGTTCGTGCGCGCCCGTTTCCTGCGCCTGTTCCCGGCGTACTGGTTCTCGGTGCTCGTCGCCGTCGTCGTCTGGCGCGCCCTGCCCGACGGCGAGCGCAAGGCGCCCAGCGTCAGCGACTCCCTGACCAACCTGACGATGTTCCAGGTCCCGCTCTCCGCCCGGCACCTGGTCGGCGCCTACTGGACGCTCTGGGTGGAGCTGACGTTCTACCTGATCTTCCTGGTGGTGCTCTGGAAGGGCCTGGACTACACCCGCGTCTCGGTCTTCTGCTGGCTGTGGCTGCTGGCGAGCATCCTGGTGCAGCAGGACGACGTGCCCCTGCTCGGCATCTTCGCCCAGCCGTTGAACACGGCTCTGTTCGTGTCCGGCATCGCGATGTACCTGATGTACCGCTTCGGGCCCGACCTCAAGCTGTGGGGGCTGCTCGGGGCGAGCTGGCTGGTGATGCAGAGCGACCTCGTCCAGCACGCCGACCACCTGCGCCACGACAAGGGCATGGACCGCAACCCGTACGTCGCGCTCGCCCTGGTCACGGTGTTCTACCTGCTGGTCCTCGCCGTGGCCCTGCACAAGCTCGACCGCATCGGGTGGAAGTGGCTGGCGTCGGCGGGCGCCCTGGTCTACCCGCTGTACCTGCTCCACGAGGAGCTGGGCTGGGCGATGATCCGCACCCTCTACGGCCGCACGGGCGCGTGGGCCACCCTCGCCCTCACCACGCTCATGCTGCTGGTGCTGTCCTGGCTGGTGCACCGCTTCGTGGAGAAGCCGTCCCAGCGGTGGCTGCGCGCGAGGCTGGCCGAGGAGTCGCGGCGGGGCACCCCGCGGGACCTCCCCGGCTGACCGCGCCACCGCGCCCCGCACGCACGAGAGGGCCCGCCCGGACGAATCCGGGCGGGCCCTCTCGCGTGCGAACCGGCGGGTCAGCCGCCGATGACGACCCGGCGGACGCCCTTCCATGCCTCGGGGTCGGTGGTGCGGCGGCCGTCGACGAGGACCGTGACGTCCGGCAGGTCGGCCGGGGTCAGCGTGCGGTACTCGGCGTGGTCGGCCTGGAGGATCGCCGCGGTGACCGTCTCGCCCTGGTGCGGGGGCAGCCCGTGCGCGGCGAGCTCCTCGGCCGTGTACATCGGGTCCGAGACGTACGGGTGGGCACCGCGCGCCCGGAGCGCCTCCACGGTCGGGAAGACGCCCGAGAAGGCCGTCTCCTTGACGCCGCCGCGGTAGGCGGCGCCCAGCACCAGCACGTTGACGCCGGTCAGGTCGCCGTAGGCGGCGGCCAGCAGGTCCACGGCGTACTCCGGCATCGCGGCGTTCGCCTCGCGGGCGGAGCGCACCACGGTGGCGGACGGGTCGTTCCACAGGTACATCCGCGGGTAGATCGGGATGCAGTGGCCGCCGACGGCGATGCCCGGCTGGTGGATGTGGCTGTACGGCTGCGAGTTGCAGGCCTCGATGACCTTCTTGACGTCGATGCCGTTCTGGTCGGCGAAGCGCGCGAACTGGTTCGCCAGGCCGATGTTGACGTCGCGGTAGGTCGTCTCGGCGAGCTTGGCCAGCTCGGACGCCTCGGCGGTGCCCAGGTCCCACACGCCGTTCGGCTGGGGCAGGTCCTCGCGGTCGTCGAAGTCGAGGACCTGCTCGTAGAACTCCACACCGCGCCGCGTCGACGCCTCGTCGATGCCGCCGACCAGCTTGGGGTAGCGGCGCAGGTCGGCGAAGACCCGGCCGGTCAGCACGCGCTCCGGGGAGAACACCAGGTGGAAGTCCTCACCGGCGGTCAGGCCGGAGCCCTCGGCCAGCATCGGCGCCCAGCGGGTGCGGGTGGTGCCGACGGGCAGCGTGGTCTCGTACGACACCAGCGTGCCGGGCTTGAGGCCCTGGGCGATCGCCTTGGTCGCGGCGTCCATCCAGCCGAAGTCCGGCACGCCCTCGGCGTCCACGAACAGCGGGACGACCACCACGACGGCATCGGACTGCGCGACCGCGGACGCGGTGTCCGCGGTGGCGGTCAGCAGGCCGGCGTCGACGGCCTGCTTGAGCTTGACGTCCAGGTCGTGCTCGCCGGGGAAGGGCTCGACACCGGCGTTGACCAGCTCGACGACCTTGTCGTTGACGTCGGCGCCGATGACCTTGTGGCCCTTCGACGCGAACTGCACGGCCAGCGGAAGCCCGATCTTGCCGAGCGCTACTACACAGATGTTCATGGACAGTGGCTACTTCCTACGGGACTTCAGCTTGCGCTTCACCTGGCCCGCGAGCGTGCGCACGGCCCGGTAGGCCAGGGCGCGCTTCGGGGGGTCTATCTGGGCCAGGTGGAGGACCACCCGCCCCTTGTTGTTGACGAGGGCCGACGCACGGTAGGGATCCTCTTCGCGGCCCCAGCGGCAGGCGAGCGGCATGGGCTTGCCCTCACCACGCACCGGGATCTCGTACGTCGAGCCCGCGACGTCCACGTAGAGGCGGACGCCGAGTTTGACAGTACGCGGTTGCAGCGGGATGCGGGCGCGCACGATGCTGGAGGCGCCGTCCTCCGTCGGCTTCGCCTCGCACGCGCCCGAGGCGCTGGGCAGCTCGCGCCCCGGAGACAGACGGCGGGCCCCGGCCTTGTCCGCCGACGCCGGGAGGGAACCCTTCACCAGGCGCAGGCTGACACTCTGCGCGCCCAGCACGGGCACCCGCACCGACGCCGTGTACGCCAGGTCGTCGCCCGACTGCTCCCAGGCGGACTCCAGCAGATCGGTGCCCTGGGCGAGCTGCGCGGCGACCGACTCGCCCAGCACCTCGAAGGTGCGGTCGGGCAGCGGGAGCGCCGGCGCCCGGAAGCCGGGGTAGCGGGCGAAGGCCCGCGCGCCCTCGAGCAGGAACGACGGCGCCCGGCGCTCCGTGTCGGCGGTGATGGCCGCGGTCAGCTCGTCGACGGCGCCGGCCTGGGCCAGGGCTATGCGCACCCGGCGCTTGACGTCCATGGCGTCGCGGATGCCGTCGGTGAAGTAGGCGTCGGCGAGCCGGGCGATGCCCGCGCACAGGTCTTCCCGCAACGGGCGTCCGAGCCCCGGGAAGTCGTCCTGGAGGAGCTTGGCCAGCTCCCAGGTGAAGTGCCGGCGCAGCACGGCGTCGCGGGTCGGTCCCGCCTCGATGAGGCCGGCCGTGAACTCCATGATGTCGGCGGTGCAGCGCAGCCGGGACAGGTGGTCGGCGCGGTAGGTGATGTTGCTGGCGTCGCCGCGCTTGACGGCGTAGTAGCAGACGTAGTCGGCGACCACGGAGATCCGGCGGGCGCGCACGCACGCCTCGATGGTGAACGGCTGGTCGCTGCCCACGGGCAGGTTCTCGGGGAAGCGCAGCTTGTGCTTCTCCACCAGCTCCCGGCGGAACAGCTTGGTGTTGGCCAGGGTGAACGGCAGCGCGGAGTCCTCCAGGGTGACGTCCCGGTTGCCGTCCTTGTACAGCGCCTGGTGCACGTAGCGCCCGTTGGTGCCGACCATCCGGCCGATGACGACGTCCGCGCCGCGCCGGTCGGCCTCCCCCACCATGCGCTCCAGGGCTTCCTCGCCCAGGTAGTCGTCGGCGCCGATGAAGTACACGTACCGCCCGGTGGCCACCTCCAGCGCCCGGTTGCTGGGTGCGGCGGGGCCGCCGGAGTTGGCCTGGTGGATCACCTTGACGGTGTCCGGGTAGCGCTGCGCGAACCGATCGAGTTCGCGGCCGCTGTCGTCGGTGGAGCCGTCGTCGACCGCGACGATCTCCAGCCGGCCGAGACCGATGCTCTGCCCCACCAGGGAGTTCAGGCACTCCGTGAGGTAGGGCATGGTGTTGTACACGGCCATCACGACCGTGACGTCAGGAGCCCCCGTGCTCGTGGTCATTTATCCGCCTCAGAGGATTCGGTGAGGAGCCTCGTGTACAGCCCGTCGAGCACCTCGGCCTGTGCCTCCCAGGTCCAGGTGTCGAGCAGTCCCGGCTTGTCGTAGGCGGCCGTGTACTTCTCCGGGTCGGCCAGCACGGCCTTGATGGCCCGGGCCAGGTCGTCGACGTCCTGCGCCCGGCACACCTCGCCCTGACCGGTGGAGCGGGTCACCTCGGACATCGTCTTGACGTCGCTGACCACCAGCGGCAGCCGCGCGTGGGAGTACTCGAAGAACTTGGTGATCAGGGCGATCTCGTGGTTCGGCCAGTGGTGGATCGGGATGCAGCCGGCGTCGGCCGCGGACAGGAAGCGCACCACCTGCCAGTGCTTGACGTACGGCACGGCGTGCAGACGGTCACCGACGCCCAGCTCCTGGGCACGCCGCAGCAGTCCCTGGATGTAGCCGGCCGCGGGCGAGGGCACCACGAACGCCATGTGGACGCCGTCCAGTTGCGGCAGGGCCTCGACCATGTCGCCCAGGCCGCGCTGGGGTCCGGGGGAACCGCTGTACACGACCAGCGGGACGTCCGGTCCGATGCCGCACAGGGCGCGCAGGTCCGGCTCCGGCTCGACGTCGACCAGGGCGGGGTCCCGCTCGACGGGCCGGTCCGGCGCGTTGAGGACCACCGTCGGCTGCTCCTTGAGCCCGTGCCGCTCCCTGAGCAGGTCGCCGAGCCCCGCGGAGACGGTGACCACGGCGTCGGCGAACGGGGCGTACTCGCTCTCGTGGGCGGTGTTGCCGGGGATCCAGTGGGCGTTGTCCTCCCAGGGGCGCACCCCGGGCAGGAACTCGTGGGCGTCCCAGACCAGCTTGACCTGGCGGCCCTTGGCCCGCGCCCGTACCGCGGCGCGGGCGCCGACGCCCAGCATCCGGAAGTCGTTGGCGTGGATGATGTCCGGCCGCAGCGCGTCGATCTCCTTGCCGTAGGTCAGCTCGTAGTCCCACAGGACGGGCTCCAGGCGCCGCCAGGCCCGGTTCCCCTTGGCGGCCCGCCACAGGGCGGTGAACGTGCGGTCCAGGGGGCCGCGCAGGGCCCGGCCTGCCTTCTGGGCCTGCGCCGCCTGGCGCGCCCGGAACTCGACCCACTTCTGCAGGAACCTGGACGCCGGTCCCGCCATCAGCAGACGCAGCGCCTCCACCCGGCGGAACGCCGGGCCGCCGACGGCCTGCGGGGCGACCCGCAGGGCCGCGCGGCGCGTCGCCAGGTCGACCCGCCAGGCCTTGACCCACTGGCGGCGGTAGGCGGCCATCGGCCCCGGGGGGTAGGCGAACGGCCGGCGCAGGAGCGAGCGATGGCGCTCCGCGTGCCGCTTGGCCAGCGGAGTCTTCAGCGGCAGCAGCCGGACCTCGGCGTCACCGAGCTTCCAGGTGCGTCCGCTGCCGCTGCGGACCAGGCCGAGCAGCACCACGTCCCAGCCGGCTGCGGCCGCCGACTCCGCGGCCTTCTGCACCCGCGAGTCGCCCTCGACCTTGTTGTCGACCAGCATGACGACCCGGCCCTTGGGGCGGCGGGGAGTCCCGGCGCTCTGCGCTTCCATGAACAGCCTTTCTGGAACCGTTACTTCAGGAATTCGCTCAAGACCTGAGCCGTCCAGGTCCCGTCGTGGTAGGCCCGGGCGAACTCGGCGGAGCGCCGGCCCGTCTCGGCCGTGCCCGCGCGGTCCTCGACCAGGCCCTCGACGACCTCCCGGAGGGTGTCGGGGGTGGCGGTCACGATGGGCAGGGCGCCGTCCGTCGCCGCCTTCACCCCGTCACTGATGTACGCGACCACCGGCTTGCCCGCGGCCATCGCCTCCACCGCGAAGGTTCCGTACGCGCCGGTGGTGAACTGGTCGAGGACCAGGTCGCTGCTCTGCACCAGCTCGCGCATCTGCGCCCAGGGGATGCCTTCGGCGAGGCGGAACTCGATGAGCCCCTTGTCGTGCAGCTCGGTCATCACCGGCACGATCCGGTCCGTGCCCTTCGTCCACCGCTTCGACGGTGCGTGCAGGACCAGGGGGCGCTTGCGCTCCATGACCGGCAGGTCCGTGGCCCAGCTGTCCACGTCCACCACCAACGGCACCCACTTGGCCGTCGGCAGGTCCTCCAGCAGGTCGGGCGTGGTCACGTACAGCGGCAGCCCGGCCTCGGACGCGATGCGCTTGTTCGTCTCCGCTTTGACCTGCAGCCGCTTGGCGATGCCGTCGGGGGCGTCGTGGAAGAGGGAGAACGCGTGCCGCGCCATGTGGTGGGCGGGGTGCCGGATCTCGCTGCCGTGGGCCAGCAGCGCCACCTTGATCCCGGCCTGCTTCAGCGCGTCCAGATCCCCGGCGATGGTCGTGCCGTTGAGGTGCCCGAAGACCGGCATGAAGGCGTCGACCAGGAGGTGGGTGAAGCGGCCGATGACCCGCTCCATCTGCTGCATCTGGACGTCGAGGTCGCGCAGGCGGTCCGCGTCGACGTACACGTCGGCCGGGTAGTCGAAGGACTCCGGCCGCTTGTTCATCACGACCTCGGCCGAGACGTCGCGGTTGAGACGGGTGATCGCCTGCGCGAACGCGGCGCCCTGGCCCGCGTAGTTGGCGGGACCCAGACCGAGCCGCACCTTGGTGCCGCCGAGCTTGCGCCACAGCGGCCGGCCCTCGGCGTCGGTGTTGTCCGCCGTCCTCACCGCGTCGGGCGTCTCCTGCACGGTCCAGGAGACCGTCCTCGGGCCGGACGGCGCCTTGTGGGCCAGGTCCCGGTAGAGCTGGAGGAGCTTGGCGCTCTGCGCCTCCCAGGACAGGTCGGTGAGCACGTCCTGCGTGATGGCGTCCGCCAGCTTCGCGCGGTTGCGCATGGCCCGGGCCGCGGCTTCGGCGAACGTCTTGGGGTCGTCCCAGGTCCACACCTCGCCCAGGCCGTGCTCCTCGACGTACGACTTGATCACCTTGACGTCGCTGGTGACCAGCGGCAGCCCGGCCTGCAGGTACTCCGAGACCTTCGTCGGCAGCGAGACCTCGCAGTTCGGCACCCGCCGGAAGGGGGTCAGACCGAGGTCGGCGGAGGAGAGGTAGTCGGCCACCTCGTGCTGCTGCACGTACGGCACCAGGTGCACGCGGTCGCGCACCCCCAAAGACTCGGCGCGCGCCAGGAGTTGCTCGAGCAGCGGCGTCATCCGGCCGTGCACCAGGGCCAGGTGGAACCCCGGCAGGTCGGGCAGCCCGTCGATGACGGCGTCCACGCCGCGCTCCGGGCCGATCCAGCCCGAGTACACCATCAGGGGCACGTCCGGCGCGAGACCGCAGGCCTCCCGCACGGAGGAGGTGGCGCGGCCGCCGCCGATCACCTCGCGCACCGGAGCGTTGCCCACCACCAGCGGCAGGGCCGGCAACTTGTGGTCGTCCCGCAGCAGTTCGGCCATCTGCGGGGAGACGGTCACCACGGCGTCGGCGCGCTGGATGAACTCGGCCTCCACGGCCGGCAGCGCGAAGGCCTGGCGGCGGTGCGGCCACTCCACGCCCCGGACGTACTCGTGCGCGTCGTACAGCCAGGCGCACTGGTGGTCGCGGGCGCGCAGCCGTGCCGCGCTGAGGGCGGCCGTCACGATCATCGTCACGTCGTTGGCGTGGATGACGTCGGGCTCGATCTCCTCGATCACCGGACCGAACGCCAGGTCGAGATCGACCAGTTGCGGCCAGTCGACCCGCCAGTCCCCCACGGGCGCGGGGTCCTTGGGCCGGCGCCGCTGCTCCCACTTGTAGGCCTTCACCCGCAGCCGGTGGACCGAACGGCGGGCCCGCAGCGCCGCCTTGATGGAGGCCCGGTGCGGCGGGGTCGCCCAGTCGCTCTCGGCCGACTTCTGGCGTACCCACGCCCGGTAGGACGCCGTGTAACGGTTCAGCGCCGTCTGATCGGGAAGGTGGAACTGGGTGACGGCCGCCCGCAGCGTCTTGCCGCGCCGCGCGTTGACCCCCCGCAGGTACTCGGAGCCCACGGGAACGCGGATCACCTCGATGGGCCCCATCTTGGAGCGCTGGACGCTCTTGGTGTCACTCCTGCCGATCAGCGTCACGTCCCAGCCGTCTCGCGCCGCCGCGATGGCGGTCTTCTGAACCCGAGAGTCGCCGGTGATGCCGTTGGCGACGATCACTGCGAGCCTCGGCCTGCGAGCAGCGGTTTCCATCTGGTACTTCCTCCGAGTGGGACAGGAGCGCGGCCCCCCCTGATGTCAGGGAGGGCCGTTGAGCCATGGAAGGCTGGTATACGAGCCTATAGGGCGGCTGTGACATCTTCGAGGTCGATGTGCACCGTACCGCTCTCGCTCGCCGACCGGAGGACGGCCGCCGCCACCTCCACCGTGCGCAGACCCTGGCGCAGGGTGCAGATGTCCCTTTCCTTCCCGAGGACCGCGTCCCGGAACAGCTCGTGTTCGACCTGCAGCGGCTCCCGCTTCGGGATCGCGTAGCGGATCATGTCCCCCTCGGACACACCGCGGAACGCCTGCAGCGCCTCCCACTCCGTGGCCACCGCGGCGTTGGAGTGGAACGTCAGGTCGGCCGTGAGGGTGTCGGCGATGAAGCAGCCGCGCTCGCCGGTCACGGAGGTGAACCGCTCCTTGAGCGGGCTCAGCCAGTTGACCAGGTGGTTGACCATCGTGCCGTCGTCGAGGCGGCCGACCGCGGAGACCATGTCCTCGTGCTCGCGGCCGCTCTTGGAGACGGTGTGGGCGGCGATCGACACGTACTGGCGGCCGGTCACCCAGCCGGTGAGGTCGATGTCGTGGGTGGCGAGGTCCTTGACCACGCCGACGTCCGCGATGCGGTGCGGGAACGGGCCCTGACGGCGGGTGACGACCTGGTAGACGTCGCCCAGTTCACCGGCCTCCAGGCGGGCGCGCAGCGAGCGTAGCGCCGGGTTGCACCGCTCGATGTGGCCGACGCCGGCCACCAGACCGCGCGACTCGAACGCCTGCACGAGCCGGCGCGCGCCCTCGACGGTGTCGGCGACCGGCTTCTCCACCAGCGCGCACACACCGGCCTCGGCGAGCTGGAGGCCGACCTCCTCGTGCAGCGCGGTGGGGCAGGCCACGACCGCGTAGTCGATGCCGAGGGCGATGAGCTCCTCGACGGTGTTCAGCACGGGCGCGCCCTGCGCGGCACCGTACTTGTCACCGAACGGGTCGACGACGCCGACGAAGTCGACGCCCTCCAGACCGGCGAGGACACGGGCGTGGTGCCGGCCCATCGATCCGAGGCCGACGAGACCGGCCCGCAGCGGCTTCGTGCTCACAGCTGCTCCCCCAGAGCGTTCACGGCGGTGACGATGCGGTCCAGGTCCTCGCGGGTCAGGGCGGGGTGGACCGGGAGGGACACGACCTCGGCGGCGGCGCGCTCGGTCTCGGGCAGGTCCCAGGTGCGGCCGGCCTTCTGGTCCGGCTCCCAGTACGGCTTCAGCCGGTGGATCGGCGTCGGGTAGTACACCGCGTTGCCGATGCCCGCCTCGGTGAGCTTGGCCATGGCGGCGTCGCGGTCCCCGAGGATGCGCACCGTGTACTGGTGGAAGATGTGCCGGGCACCCTCGGCGATCGTCGGCGTGACCACGTTCGCCGCGGAGATGTGCTCGGTGAGGTAGGCGGCGTTGGCGTTGCGCTGCTCGGTCCAGCCGGCCAGCTTGGTGAGCTGCACCCGGCCGACGGCCGCGGACACGTCGGTCATGCGGACGTTGGCGCCGACGATCTCGTTGGCGTAGCGCTGCTCCATGCCCTGGTTGCGCAGCAGGCGCAGGGTGCGGGCGAGCTGGGCGTCGGCCGTGGTGACCATGCCGCCCTCGAGGCTGTGCATGTTCTTGGTCGGGTAGAAGCTGAAGGTGCCCGCGGCGCCGAACGCGCCGACCGGGGTGCCGTTCAGCGCGGCCGCGTGCGCCTGGCAGGCGTCCTCCACGACGGCGAGGTCGTGCTGCTGCGCGATCGCCATGATGCGGTCCATCGCGGCCGGGTGGCCGTACAGGTGGACCGGCATGATCGCCGCGGTGCGCGGCGTGATGGCGGCCTCCACGGCGGCCGGGTCCAGGCAGTACGAGTCGGCCTCGATGTCCACGAAGACGACGTCGGCGCCGACCAGCCGGACCGCGTTGGCGGAGGCGGCGAAGGAGAAGGACGGGACGATGACCTCGTCACCGGGGCCGATGCCCAGGCCCAGCAGGGTCAGGTGCAGCGCGGAGGTGCCGGAGTTGACGGCCACACAGTGGCGCCCCTCGACGAGCTCCGAGAACTCCTCCTCGAAGGCGGCGACCTCCGGGCCCTGGACGACCCGGCCGCTGCGCAGGACGCGCACGGCGGCCTCGATCTCCGCCTCGTCGATCACGGGCTTTGCGGCCGGTATGAACGCGTGGGCGTCGGTCATCGACATCCCTTCCTCTACGGCGACCTCGTAGGTGCCACTTCTGCAGGGTCGGGAAGGGACCGTGTCGAGCACGGCACGTCCGCTCCCCTGGGGAGTCCGCCGGCACCTGTCGGGCGGCGAACGGCTTGTGCACAGGACCCCGCCCCCCAGAGGGTTCCTTGCGGGAAGACAGCCGTATCCGGGATGGAGGACCGGACGTGCTCAGCGGCTGCGGTCCCCGCGCACCGAAATACGGCGGCCAGGACCACAGTTCACGTTACCAGCACGCGCCCACCGGTTTTCCCAAGGGTTACCACAGCGATACGGAAGACCTGCGTGCGGTCGCTCACAGGCGGCACGCATGGTGAGCGGGCCATGAGCGCAATGTTACGTCCGGGCAACGGTCGGCGCACCGCGGGCCTAGGGGGCCGGGTGACGCAGGAGGGTGCGCGGGCCGGTCGCCCGCGCACCCTCCTGCGTCGTGCCGCTGTGCGGCCGTTCCCCGTCAGTCCTCCGTGGAGGCGGACACCGACGGGGCGCTCTGCTCCGCCGCCACCGTCTTCTTGGCCGTCGCCTTGGCCGCCTTCTTGGCCGTGGTCTTCTTGGCGGCCGTCTTCTTCGCGGCGGTCTTGGTGGCCGTCGTCTTCTTGGTGGCGGCCTTCTTCGCCGTGGCCTTCTTGGCGGTCTTGCGCGCCGTCTTCTTGGCCGGAGCGGCCTCGGCCTCGTCGGCGTCCGGCGCCTGCGGCACCTCGGCGGTGCCGGACGCGTCAGCCGTCCCGGATTCCGGCTCGGACGCCGTCGACGGGACGACCACGACCGCCGTCTCCTCGGGCGCGGTGGGCGCCGTGGCCTTGCGGACCGCGCGGCGCCGCGGGCGGGCCGGGGCCGCGCTCTCGGCGGCCGGCTCGGCCGCGGGTGCCTCGGCGGCCGGCTCGGCCGCGGCCTGCGGCTGCTCCGCCGGGGCCTCGGGCTCCTGCGGCGCGGCGGCCGGCTCGGCGACCGTCACCACGGCGGCCTCCGCCCCGGCGGGCGACCCGGCCGGCGCGGTCGCCTTGCGGGTGGCGCGACGGCGGGTACGGCCCTTGGGCGCGGCCTCCTCGGCGGCCTGCTCCCGCACGGCGGGCGTCTCCTGGACCGGGGCCTCGACGACCGGGTCCTCCACGGCGACCGGCTCGGCGTGCGCCCCGGTGGCCTCGGCCGGCTGCACCGGGCGCTCCGCCTCCGTCTCGGCGGTGACGTCCTGCGCGGTCGGCGCGTCCGCCGTGGCCACGACCTCCGCGGTGCCGCCCCGCTGGGGCGCGCCCGCCGGAGCCGAGGCGCGACGGCTCGTCCGGCGACGCGACCGGCCGCGGGAGGCGGCCGCCTCGGCCTCGGCGACGCTGCTGTACAGCTCCTCGTCCGGGGCGAAGTCCGGCGAGGGCAGCGCGACCGGCTCGTCGGCACGCTCGGTCTCCGGCGCGGACGGCGCGGTGCCGTCGGCGGTCCCGGCCGGCCCGGCGACGGCCTCGTGCTCGTGGCCGTGACCGTGGTCGTGGCCGTGCTCGTGGTCGTCGGCGCCGCGCCCGCGCTTCTTGCGCTTGCCGCCGCCACCGCCCGTGGTGGCCGGCTGGTCGAGGTGGACGATGACCCCGCGCCCGTTGCAGTGGACGCAGGTCTCCGAGAACGACTCCAGCAGGCCCTGGCCGACCCGCTTGCGGGTCATCTGGACCAGGCCCAGCGAGGTGACCTCGGCGACCTGGTGCTTGGTGCGGTCCCGGCCCAGGCACTCCAGCAGGCGCCGCAGCACCAGGTCCCGGTTCTGCTCCAGCACCATGTCGATGAAGTCGATGACGATGATGCCGCCGAGGTCGCGCAGCCGGAGCTGGCGCACGATCTCCTCGGCCGCCTCCAGGTTGTTCCTGGTGACCGTCTCCTCGAGGTTGCCGCCTTGGCCGGTGAACTTGCCGGTGTTGACGTCGACGACGACCATCGCCTCGGTCCGGTCGATCACCAGCGAACCGCCGCTGGGCAGCCAGACCTTGCGGTCCAGGGCCTTGGCGAGCTGCTCGTCGATCCGGTAAGTGGCGAAGACGTCGACCTCGGAGGTCCACTTCGACAGACGGTCGGCGAGGTCCGGCGCGACGTGCGCGACGTACCCGTGGATCGTCTGCCACGCCTCGTCACCGCTGACGACGACCTTGGTGAAGTCCTCGTTGAAGATGTCGCGCACGACCCGGACGGTCATGTCCGGCTCGCCGTACAGCAGCGTCGGGGCGTTGCCGTTCTTCGCCTTCTTCTGGATGTCCTCCCACTGCGCCTGCAGCCGCTCCACGTCGCGGCGCAGCTCGTCCTCGCTCGCGCCCTCGGCCGCGGTGCGCACGATCACGCCCGCGTCCTCGGGGACGATCTTCTTGAGGATGGTCTTCAGGCGCGCCCGCTCGGTGTCGGGCAGCTTGCGGCTGATGCCCGTCATCGAGCCCTCGGGCACGTAGACGAGGTAGCGGCCCGGCAGGGAGACCTGGCTGGTCAGGCGGGCGCCCTTGTGGCCGATCGGGTCCTTGGTCACCTGGACCAGGACCGACTGGCCGGACTTGAGGGCGGCCTCGATGCGCCGGGGGCCGTTGGCCATGCCGAGCGCCTCGAAGTTGACCTCACCGGCGTACAGGACGGCGTTGCGGCCCTTGCCGATGTCGATGAAGGCGGCCTCCATCGACGGCAGCACGTTCTGGACCTTGCCCAGGTAGACGTTGCCGACGTACGAGGTCGACTGCTCCTTGTTGACGTAGTGCTCGACGAGCACGCCGTCCTCCAGGACGCCGATCTGCGTGCGGTCGCCGTGCTGGCGGACGACCATCACCCGCTCGACGGCCTCGCGCCGGGCCAGGAACTCGGCCTCGGTGATGATCGGCACCCGGCGGCGGCCCTGCTCGCGGCCCTCGCGGCGGCGCTGCTTCTTCGCCTCCAGACGCGTCGAGCCCTTGATGGACTGGACCTCGTCGGACGGCTCGGCGGCCTTGCGCGGCTCGCGGACCTTGACGACGGTCCGCTCGGGGTCGTCGTCGGACGACTCGGCGTCGGAGGCACCGTCACCGGCCCGGCGACGGCGGCGACGCCGACGGCGGCTGCCCGCGGTGGACGGGCCGGAGTCCTCGCCGTGCGCCTCCTCGGCGTCCTCTTCCTCCTGCTCGGCGGTGTCCTCGGCGTCCTGCTCGGCCTGCTCGGCGGCCTGCTCCTCGACGTCGGACTCGCCGTCCGCGCCCTCGCCGTCACCGTCGGCGGCGTCGCCCCGGCGGCGACGGCGGCCACCCCGGCGGCGGCGGCGCCGCGAACCGGTGTCCTCGCTGTCCTCGCCCTCGGCGCTGTCCTCGGCGTCGTCGGCGTCCTCGGGCTCGTCCGGCTCCTGGGCGGCGGGCTCGGGCGCGCGGGCGGTCTCCGGCGTCTGGAACGTGGGCTCGGGGGTCTCGTCGCCCTGGGCGGCGCCCCGGCGACGGCGGCGGCGCCGGGACCCGGCGCCCTGCTCCTCGGGGAGCTCCTCGGCCTCGGGGGCCTCGGGCTCCGCCACGGCGGCAGCGGCCTCGGCGGCGGCCCGCTCGGGCGTCTGGAAGCTCGGCTCGGCGAACACCGGCTGCTGGAACACGGCCACGGCGGGCCGGGCCGGACGGCGCGGGGCGTCGCCCTCGCCTCCGCGCTCACCGGCGCCCCGGGCGGGCTCGGAGAAGCCGGCGGCGGCCTTGCGGACGACCCGGCGGCGGCCCCGGCGGCCGGTCGTCTCCTCGGCGGCCTGCTCGCGCGCGGCCGGGGCCTCGTCGGCGACGGGCGCCTGCGCGGCGGTGCCGGCGGCTGGCGCCGGTGTCGCGGAGGTGTCGGCGGGCACGTCGGCGGCGGCCTCGGCGGCCTCCGCCTCGTCGGCGCGGGCGGCGGCGGTCTCCGGCGCGGACACCCGGCGGGTGGCGCGGCGGCGGGAGCGGCGGGGAGCGGCGTCCTCGGCGGCGGGGGCGTCGGCCTCCGTGACGGCGGGCGCCTCGGCGGACTCCTCCGGCACGGCGACGGGGGCGTCGGCCTGCGGGTCACCGACGGCCTCGGCGGTCTCGGCGGCCTTCGGCGCACCGGCGGGCGCGGACGCCCGGCGACCGGCGCGACGGCGGGTGCGGGCCGGGGGTGCCGCCTCGTCGGCGGCGGCCTCGGTGGTGGACGGCGTGTCCGCAGCGGTGGCCTCCTCGGCCACGGGGGCCGCGGGCACGACGGTCTCGGCGGCCTCGGCCGCGGCGGGGGCACCGGCGGGCGCGGAGGCGCGGCGGGTGGCCCTGCGGCGCGAGCGGCCGGCGGGCGCGGGCTCCTCGGCGGGCGCGGAGACCTCGTCGGCGGGCGCGCTCACGTCGGCCGCGGGGGCCGGGGCCACGGCGGGCACCACGGTCTCGGCGGCCTCGGCGGTGGCCGGCGCCCCGGTGGGTGCGGAGACGCGGCGCGTGACCCGGCGCCGGGCGCGGCGCGGTGCCGCCTCCTCGTCGGAGGCGACGGCGGCCGCGGGGTCGGCGGCCTGCGCGGTGTCGGCGGGTGCGGGGGTGTCCGTCACCGCGGCGGCAGCGGAGGCCTCCTCGGCCTCGTCCGTCTCGGTGTCCCCGTCGGCCGGTACGGCCGGCAGGGTGGTCTCCGCAGGCGTCCCCGAGGCCCCGGCCGGCGGACCGGCGGGGCGCGAAGCGGCCCTGCGCCGGCGGCGCGGCGGCAGGGTGCCGCTGGGGGTGTTGTCCTCGGAGCCCGTGGTGGACTCGGTGGGTTCGGTCGGCTCGAGCATGCGGGCGTTTCTCCCGTCAGGCTCCCGGGCGCCGCACCTGGTCCGGAGCCGATCCTGGGATCGGCCACCGTTGACGTCCGCGGCTCGCGCGATGCGCGGTGCCGCCGTCCGGGGCGCGGGCGCCGCACGGGAGCTCTCTGTGTCCTGTCTCGCCGGTTCCGTACGCCGATTTGCGTACGGCCTGGCGAAAGTCTTCTGGTCGGTGCGCTGCCCGACCCAGGTGGCTCCCGAGTCCGAGGGCGGCGCTACGACGTCCGTCCTTCGCGGGACCTTCTACGCCGGCGCCGACGCGGCGGCGGCGTGATCGGCCGTGTCGAGGGCCGTCGCCGCCTCGCGGTCGGGCGCGAGCGGGTCGGTCACCGTGCCGGTCTCTTCATCGAGCAGCCCCTGCGCCAGCCTGGTCACCGCAGCGGGGACCGGCGGCGCCAGGTCGGCCACGGCGCGGAGACCGGACAGGACGTCGTCGGGTCGTACGGCAGGCGTCACGTGCCGAACAACCAGCCGCAGTATCGCACAGGGCTGGTCGCTCGGCCTATCAGCCCGCGAACTGTGCGTTTCCGTCGCGGGCAGGCTCTGCAGGTCCACCACGGCGGAACGGGCGTCGAACGTGCGGACGCCGTTCTTGGTGAGGCGCTGCACCTCGACGGTGCCGGCCGCCCGGAAGGCGGCCACCGCGCGGTCGGCGTCGGCCGGGTCCACGCCGTCGAGCCGCAGCTCCCACACGGAAGCCGTCAGCCGGTCGGCGAGCCCCGACGTGTGCGCCTCGACCGCCTCGACCACGTCGAGCCCGGGGGGCAGCGACTCGTCGAGGAGGACGCGCAGCGTCTCGGGGTCACGCGCCGCGGTGAGCGCGATCTCCAGGTACTCCGCCTCACTGCCCGTGCCGGTGGGTGCGGCATTGGCGTACGACACCTTCGGGTGCGGCGTGAAGCCGGCCGAGTAGGCCATCGGCACCTCGGCACGGCGCAACGCGCGCTCGAAGGCGCGCTGGAAGTCACGGTGGCTGGTGAACCGGAGGCGGCCGCGCTTGGTGTAGCGCAGTCGGATGCGCTGCACCGCGGGTGCGGGCGGCGGGCCTTCGGGCTGTCGCTTGCCCAGTGTCCTAGTCCTTCGTGAGATGCGTGAGTGCGGTGGTACTGCCATCAAGAGTACGTCCCGCGGGCCGCCGGGGTTCCCGGGAGGCCGGGGCGTCCCTCTGCGGGAGTTCCCCGAACAGCGCGCGACGAACATCGGCGCGGGCCTGCCGGACCGTCTCGCGGGCCGCCGCGAGGGCCTGGCGTGCGGCCCGTCCGGCGCCGCGCACCGCCTGTGCGGCGGGCCGCAGCACGGCGTCCCGCACGACGTGGCCCACCGGGGTGAGCACAGCGCGGTACACCCAGCGGACCGGTTCGACGACGACCCACCGGAAGAGGGCCGCCAGGAACCGGCCGACGGCCGGCGAGACGTACCCGGCGACCCGCCACGCGTGTCCGAGGGCCTGTCCCAGCTCACGGCCGACGACCCCGAGGACCCGTCCGACGGGCACGAGCACCCACCGCCGGAGCGCCGCCGCGGGCGCCACCAGGAGGACCCGGCCGGACCAGAGAAGCGCGGCCGCGCCTCCGGTGAGGACCACCCCGACGAGCCGGGCCACGCCCCGCGCGCACGAGGCGAGGGCACGACCCGCCGGGGTGAGCACCCGGGCGTACAGCCAGAGGGCGGGCACGGCGACCAGGTAGCGCAGGAGCCAGCGCACCGGCACGACCACGAGATGGCGGCCGAGCCACACGGCGCCGGCCCACAGGCCGGTCCCGACGGCGGCGAGGACGGCTCCGCCACTCCTGAGCAGCCACCACCCGCCCTGCCCCAGGGGCGTCAGCACGCGCGCGTACAGCCACACCAGTCCCCGTCCCAGGGGCGCGAGCAGATACCGCTGCGCCCACCTGGCCGGCACCACGACGAGCATCCGCGCCAGCCACGCGAGCCCCCGCCCGGCCGGTACCAGCACCCACCGCCACAGCGCGACGAACGGCCACACGCACACCGCCCGCGCCAGCCACACCAGCGCCCGGCCGACGGGCCGCCCCACCGTGCGGTACAGGAACCGCCCGGCGGCGGCCAGCGCGTCCCAGGCCATCCGCACCGGCACGACCAGCACCAGCGCGACGATCCGCACGGGCATCCGGATCGCGACGACGAGGCACCCCTCGGGCGCCCCCGCCCCGCCCGGTCTTCGACCGGACGGCCCCTGCGACCGCTTCTCCAGCTCCACGTGGTCCATACCGACACAGACGCGGCGGGGGACGGGACGGATGCAGGTCGGCCCGGGTCGGCCGGGGCGCGGGCGGCGCCGTCAGGCCGGGGCGCCCGGCGCCGTCGGGCGCAGGGCGAGCAGGGCGATGTCGTCCGTGGTGTCGGCGCCGAACGCGATGACCAGCTCGTCGCAGAACACCTCCAGCGGGTCCCCGGCGTGGGCGGCGGCGTGCCGGCCCAGGCGGGTCATCGCGTCGGTGAGGGACTCCCCGCGGCGTTCGATGAGCCCGTCGGTGAACAGCAGCAGGGTCGAGCCGGGCGGCAGCGGCTCGCACGCGGAGGGGCGGGGCAGGTCGGGGTCCATGCCGATGAGCACGCCCCGGCCCCCGTCGAGGTAGCGGGCCTGTCCCGCCGGCGTGATCAGCAGCGGCGGCAGGTGGCCGGCGGAGGAGTGGTGCAGGACCGTCGCCCCGCCGTCGAGCCTGACCAGGGCGTACACGCACGTGGCCGTGGAGCGCTGGTCGAGGGTGTGGCTCGCCAGGTCGAGGCGACGCAGCACGTCGCCGGGCGGCTCCTGCCGGTCGACGGCGATGCCGCGCAGCATGTTGCGCAGCGCGCTCATCGCGACGGCCGCCTTCAGGTCGTGGCCGGCCACGTCCCCCACGACCAGCGCGGTCTCGCCGCCCGGCAGGAGGAAGGCGTCGTACCAGTCACCGCCGACCTCGGCGGTGCTGCGGGACGGCAGGTAGCGCGCGGCCAGCTCCAGCCGGTCGCAGCGGGGCAGGGTCGGCAGCAGGGCACGCTGGAGCTGTTCGGCGCTGGAGTGGACGGACTGGTGCAGCCGCGCGTTGTCCACCCCGAGCGCGATCCCCCGGACGAGTTCCGCGATCAGCGGGACGTCCCGCCGGGTGAAGGGGTGCTCGTCCCGTACGCGCACCAGGGTCAGGGCGCCGAAGATGCGTCCCTGCGCGCGCAGCGGCGCGACGACGGCGCTGCTCCCGCCGAGCTGGTCCACCAGCGCCCGTTGCCGTGCGTCCACGCGGCTGTGGCCCCGGCCGAGCGGCGGGGAGTCGGTCAGCAGCAGCGGGCCCGCACCGCGCAGCACCCGCGGCAGCGGGCCGCGGGCGTCGGCGGTCAGCGGCGGGAACCTGCCGAAGTGCTCCCCGGCGACCGTGACCCGGTCGTCGCGGTGGACGATGCAGACCCGCACCAGCCGGCCCTGCTCGTCCAGCAGGTCGGCCGTGCACCAGTCGGCGAGCGACCGGGTCAGGACGTGGCAGGTCCGGCGCAGCCCCTCGTCCAGGTCGAGGGTGCCGGCCAGTGCCTGGCCGGTGTCGGCGAACAGCTCCAGCCACTCCGGCGCCGCGGTGCCCGCGCGCAGGGCGGCCCGCGTCCGGTGCGGCGTGGCGGGCGGGAGCCCGGCGGACGCGGCCGGCCGGGTGGCGGGCCGGTCGTCGGACGGGCCGCCGGGCGGGGCGGGGGGCGCGGTCGTCGCGGAGAGCTGGGCGACGAACACGGTGCGCCCGTCGACCGCCTCCTGCGTCTGGACGGCGAGGCGCACGGGGATCTGCCGGCCGTCGCGGTGCAGGGCGGGCACCGGCACGGACCGGCCGAGGATGCGGGGCTCGCCGGTCAGCAGCAGCGAGGTGAAGGCGGTCACGTGGCGGTGGCGCAGGTGCTCGGGCATCAGCACCGTCAGCCGCTGCCCGACCAGTTCGTGCGGCTGCCAGCCGAGCAGGCCCGCCGCGGCCTCGTTCACCGCGATGATGCGGTTGCGGTCGTCGGCCGCCACGGTCGGCACCTGGGCGGCCTCGGCCTCGCTCGCGTCCCACGGCCCCAGGTCCCTGCTGACCGACCCGGTCACACCGGACGCCAGGGTCCACGCGGTGGCGGGTCCGCCGGAGAGCTGGCCGGCGATCTGGTCGAGCAGCCAGTGGCGGAAGGCCCGGATCTGCGGCAGGGCGGGCAGGGTGAGCAGGCTGCCCTGCTGGGCCAGCGCGTCGGCCCCGTCGAGGACCCGGCGCAGCGTGGCGACCGCGCCGGCGGAGTCGGCGGGGAAGGCGACGCGCAGGGAGAGCGTCGAGCTGTCGGGGGTCTCCTGTTCGACGGCGGCCGTCATGCAGGCGCCGATCGTGTGGCTCATGTCCTGCGCGACGACGAGGTCCCGCGGCGACACGCCGGTGCCGGTGCCCGGCGCCCCGTCGGTGGCGGCCCCGGCGAGGTGCGTCTCGCGCAGCAGCGCCTCCCAGTGCTGCTGCGCCGCCCCGTACAGGGCGTAGGGTACGTCGTTCAGCGTCACGGTCACCCGTGCGGCGGGTGGCGCCACCGTCTCCCAGGGGGACAGCGGAGGCACGGGCGCGCCGGGCCACAGCTCGAACCAGACCGTCTTGCGCTCCGCGCCGCTGTGCACCCCGTGACCGGAGGACAGCTCCTCCACCAGCGCCAGGCCCCGGCCGGTCGTGGCGTAGGGGTGGCGCTCGTGCGGCACCAGCCCGCGGTCCGGCCGCCGGTCGGCGACCCGTACGTGGGCCTGCCCGTCGACCTGCCAGGCCCAGACCTCCGCCTCGGTCCGCGCGTGCAGGATCACGTTGGTGACCAGCTCACCGGCCAGCAGGGCGGCGGTCTGCACCACGTCCGGGTCGACCCCGTCGAGCGCCGCCCGTACGAACGAGCGGGCCGCCGCGACGTTCGCCGGCTGGGGAGCCAGGCGCCGCGACGGCACGCCGGGAGGGATGGGGCTGCCCATGACGGCTGGGTGCCCAGAAACACCCGGACGAAAAGGGCACAAGCGGCAGCCGGGAGGCGGCCCTCAGTGCGTGTGCCCGCTCCCCGCCGGCTGCTTGACCGTCAGCGGCAGCAGCTTCTTGCCCGTCGGGCCGATCTGGATCTGGGTGTCCATCGCCGGGCAGACACCGCAGTCGAAGCACGGCGTCCAGCGGCAGTCGTCGACCTCGGTCTCGTCGAGGGCGTCCTGCCAGTCCTCCCAGAGCCAGTCCTTGTCCAGGCCGGAGTCGAGGTGGTCCCAGGGCAGGACCTCCTCGTAGCCGCGCTCGCGGGTGGTGTACCAGTCGACGTCCACGCCGAACGGGGCCAGCGCCTTCTCCGCGCACGCCATCCAGCGGTCGTAGGAGAAGTGCTCGCGCCAGCCGTCGAAGCGGCCGCCGTCCTCGTAGACCGCCTGGATGACCGCGCCGATCCGGCGGTCGCCGCGGGACAGCAGGCCCTCGACGATGCCGGGCTTGCCGTCGTGGTAGCGGAAGCCGATCGAGCGGCCGTACTTCTTGTCGCCGCGGATCTTGTCGCGCAGCTTGGCCAGGCGGGCGTCGGTCTCCTCGGCGGAGAGCTGGGGCGCCCACTGGAACGGCGTGTGCGGCTTGGGCACGAATCCGCCGATGGACACCGTGCAGCGGATGTCGTTGGCGCCCGAGACCTCGCGGCCCTTCTGGATCACGCGGGTCGCCATGTCGGCGATCTGCAGGACGTCCTCGTCGGTCTCGGTGGGCAGGCCGCACATGAAGTACAGCTTCACCTGGCGCCAGCCGTTGCCGTAGGCCGTCGCGACCGTCCTGATCAGGTCCTCTTCCGAGACCATCTTGTTGATGACCTTGCGCATCCGCTCCGAGCCGCCCTCGGGGGCGAACGTCAGGCCGGAGCGGCGGCCGTTGCGGGTCAGCTCGTTGGCCAGGTCCACGTTGAAGGCGTCGACCCGGGTGGACGGCAGGGACAGGCCGATCTTGTCGTCCTCGTAGCGGTCCGCGAGGCCCTTGGCGATGTCGCCGATCTCCGAGTGGTCCGCGGAGGACAGGGACAGCAGGCCGACCTCCTCGAAGCCGGTCGCTTTCAGGCCCTTCTCGACCATGTCGCCGATGCCCGTGATGGAGCGCTCGCGCACCGGGCGGGTGATCATGCCGGCCTGGCAGAAGCGGCAGCCGCGGGTGCAGCCGCGGAAGATCTCCACCGACATCCGCTCGTGGACCGTCTCGGCCAGCGGCACCAGGGGCTGCTTGGGGTAGGGCCACTCGTCGAGGTCCATCACGGTGTGCTTGGACACCCGCCACGGCACGCCCGACCGGTTCGGCACGACGCGGGCGATCCGGCCGTCCGGCAGGTACTCCACGTCGTAGAAGCGCGGGATGTACACGCCGCCCGTGCGCGCCAGGCGGAACAGGACCTCCTCGCGGCCGCCGGGCCGGCCCTCCGCCTTCCACTCGCGCACGATGCGCGTGATGTCGAGGACGGCCTGCTCGCCGTCGCCGATCACGGCCGCGTCGATGAAGTCCGCGATCGGCTCCGGGTTGAACGCGGCGTGCCCGCCGGCCAGGACGATCGGGTCGTCGACCGTGCGCTCGCGGGCGTGCAGCGGGATGCCCGCGAGGTCCAGGGCCGCCAGCATGTTCGTGTAGCCCAGCTCGGTCGAGAAGGACAGGCCGAACACGTCGAAGGCCTTCACCGGGCGGTGGCTGTCCACGGTGAACTGCGGGACGCCGTGCTCCCGCATGAGGGCCTCGAGGTCCGGCCACACGCTGTAGGTGCGCTCGGCGAGGACGCCCTCCTGCTCGTTGAGGACCTCGTAGAGGATCATGACGCCCTGGTTGGGCAGACCGACCTCGTAGGCGTCCGGGTACATCAGCGCCCAGCGGACGTCGCAGCCGTCCCAGTCCTTGACGGTGGAGTTGAGCTCGCCGCCCACGTACTGGATCGGCTTCTGCACATGCGGGAGCAAGGCTTCGAGCTGCGGGAAGACCGACTCGACAGACATCGCGGGATTACCTTCGTGAGCTGACAGGAGTGACCATCCAGCCTAACCCGCCCACGGGGCCCGCCCGACCGCCCGGCCGATCGGGCGTCACACCGCCGTCGCCCGCCGGACCTTCTCCCAGCGCTCGGGCAGCGCCGCCTCGCTCAGCGCCGCGCGGTGCTCCTCGCGGCCGTAGAGCACGCCGTACGTGAACGCGCTCTCCCCCGCCGCGTGCGCGACGGCGGCCAGCTCGCCCAGGGTCGTGCGGGCCATCACGCTGTCCTGGTGCTCGCCCAGCACCTTCTGCACCGACTTCACGGACTTCACCAGCTTGCGGGCCGGCGCACCGACCGCCGGCTCGGCCGCCTCGGCCGCGTACCGGGTGCGCTTGGCCCGCTTGCGGGCCTCGTGCAGCGCCACGTCGCGGTCCTGCCCCGCCGGCAGCCACAGGGCCTGTTCGACCAGCTCCGACAGCTTGCGGACGTCCTTGCGGACCGCCTTGGCGGCCACCTTCCCGGGCTTCGCGGCCGCCGCCCGGCGCAGCGGCGGGTCGGCGAGCAGGGCGTCCAGCGTGTCGAGCAGGGCCAGGTAGCGGGGGGACTCGAGGACGCCGACCAGGTGCCGCCGGGAGCCGCTGTGCCGCTCCCGGGCCCAGGTGCCCAGCCGGTCGCGGACCGGGCCGGCCACGAGGGTGCGGGGCAGGTCGTCGAGGGCGGCGGTGAGGTGCGCGGTCAGCACCTCGCGGTCGCGGTCCACGCCCAGCTCACCGGCCAGCCACTTCAGCTCCGCGCCGACCGGGTCGGTGACGGCGCGGTCGAGGACCTTGGCGTAACTGCGGAAGGCGCTGCGCGTGCGGCGGGTGGCGACCCGCATCCGGTGCACGGCGTCGGGCACCTCCAGCCGGACCGCCGGGTCGAGCGCGACGATCGCGTCCCGCTGCTCGCGCAGGTACGCCAGCACGTACTCACCGGCCGTGAGGTCACCGCCGGACGACTTCTTCTTGCCGCCGCCCTTGCCGGAGCCGGCGTCGCGCGGGGCGGGGTCCGTCTCCGCCAGGGCCCGTGCCAGCTTCGACGGGGACTTCGCCGGCCGTACGCCCGCCTTGCGCAGCCGCTCGTCGACCAGTTCCAGGAAGGCCGGGTCGCCGCCGTCGGCCAGCTCGACCTCGATCTCGGTCCACTGCGCCGTACCGCTGCCCCCGCTGAGCCGCTCGGCCCGCACCGCGTCCAGGCTGACCTCGGCGAGCAGCGCCCCGGAGCCGTCCACGAGATGGCGCACGTCGCGCGCGGAGCGCAGCCGCACCACGGGCACCGGCTCGCCGTCGCGGACGCGGGAGCGCACCAGCGCGGCCAGGGCGGGCGGGAGGGTGCCGGACAGCGGGGCCCGGATCTCGTCCCGGACGCCCGGGGAGACCGGGAGCTTGAGGTGCCAGCCCGCGTCGGAGCCTCCGGTGCGGCGGCGCAGGGTGACGGAGGCGGCGGCGAGCCGCAGGTCGGGGGTGTCGTAGTAGGTGGCGTCCAGTTCGGCGACGCCCTGGTCGAGGACGGCCGCCACCCCGGGGACACCGGTGAGGTCCGGGAGTCCGTCGTCGTCGGATGCGTACTTGCGTTCGATCTCGCGCTTCGTCTCCACCATGAGCCGACTCTAGTTCCGGCCGGCGGGCGACGGCAGTGCGCGGGCGGTGCGCCGGGGCGTCGCCGGCGCACCCGCCCTCAGGCCGACAGCGGCCGCTGCACCTTGATCGACTGCAGCAGTCCCACCGCCACCCACACGGCGAACATCGACGTGCCGCCGTACGACACGAACGGCAGCGGCAGGCCCGTGACCGGCATGATGCCGAGGGTCATGCCGACGTTCTCGAAGGACTGGAAGGCGAACCAGGCCACGATCCCCGCCGCGACCACCGTGCCGTACAGGTCGCTGGAGTCGCGGGCGATCCGGCAGGCCCGCCACAGCACCACACCGAGCAGCACGATGATCAGGCCGGCGCCGACGAAGCCCAGCTCCTCGCCCGCGACCGTGAAGACGAAGTCGGTCTGCTGCTCCGGCACGAACTGCCCGGTGGTCTGCGAGCCGTGGAACAGCCCGGCGCCGGTCAGCCCGCCCGAGCCGATGGCGATGCGGGCCTGGTTGGTGTTGTAGCCGACGCCCGCCGGGTCGAGCTCGGGGTTGGCGAAGGCGGCGAAGCGGGCGATCTGGTAGTCGTCCAGGATGTGCAGCTGCCAGACCGCGACCGCGCCCAGGGCGCCCGCGCCGAGCAGGCCGAAGATCCAGCGGTTGGAGGCGCCGGAGGCCAGCAGCACGCCCAGCACGATGATCACCATGACCATGACCGAGCCCAGGTCGGGCATCAGCATCACGATCAGCATCGGCACCGCGGCCAGGCCCAGCGCCTGCAGCACCGTGCGGTGGTCGGGGTGGGGCTTGTCGCCCGCGTCGACCCGCGCCGACAGCAGCATCGCCATGCCGAGGATGATCGTGATCTTCACGAACTCCGAGGGCTGGAGCGAGAAGCCGCCGCCCAGCACGATCCAGGAGTGGGCGCCGTTGACCGTGGAGCCCAGCGGGGTGAGCACCAGCAGGATGCCGAGGACCGACAGGCCGTACAGGACCGGCACCGCGTTGCGCAGGGTGCGGTGGCCGAGCCAGATCGTGCCGATCATCAGGGCCAGCCCGATGCCGGTGTTCATGGCGTGCCGGATCAGGAAGTAGTACGGGTCACCCTGGTTGATCTCGGTGCGGTTGCGGGTCGCGGAGAACACCAGCAGCGAGCCGATGAAGGACAGGGCGATGGCCGCGAGCAGTATCGGCCAGTCCAGCCGCCGGGCCATCGCGTCCCGGGCGAAGACCCGGGTCCAGCCGGCCCGCTCGGGTCCGTACCCGGAGACGGAGAAACTGTTCGCGCCGGTCATGAGCACGCCCTCCGGCTTCCTCGCCCGCGTCCTCTCCGGCGTTGCCGGCGCCGGGTGTCGCGGTTGGCTGTCCCGGTCGACCCCGTGGTCGCCGCGGGCTGGGTCCCGTCGGGTGCGGTGGTCCCCTGCGAGGTGGCCTTCTGGGCGGCCTCCTCGTCGGCCAGGGCGTCCTTCGCCGGGTCCTTGGAGATCTTCGGGGAGGTGATCGAACCGTCCGCCTGGATCTTCGGCAGGGCGGCCTGCGGGGCGGGGAGCAGCGCCTTCTTCTTGTCGATCGTGCCGTCCGCCTGGACGCCGTACATCGCGCTGTAGATGTTGCGCACGGCCTCACCGGAGGCGCCCGAACCCGTACCGGCCTGGGCGATGGTCATGATGACCGTGTAGTCCTTGGTGTAGGTCGCCAGCCACGACGTGGTCTGCTTGCCGTAGACCTCGGCCGTGCCCGTCTTGGCGTGCAGCGGGATCTGCTCCTGCGGCCAGCCGGTGAACTTCCACGCGGCCGTACCGCGCGTCACCACGCCCGCCAGGGCCTGGTCCATGCCCTTGAGGGTGGCCTTGGTGATCGGCAGCCTGCCCTGCTTCCTCGGCTTGATCTCGCTGACCGTCTTGCCGTCGGCGCTGACGATCGCCTTGCCGATGGTCGGGTGGTACATGGTGCCGCCGTTGGCGAGGGCACCGTAGATCACGGCCTCCTGGATCGGCGTGACGAGGGTGTCGCCCTGGCCGATGGAGTAGTTGATCTCGTCACCGGCGCGCATCTTGTTGCCCTCGAGGCAGTTCTCGTACGCGATCTTCTCGACGTAGCTGCCGTCCTTCTTGCCGGTCCTGCACCAGGCGTCCTTGTTGGCCTTCCAGTAGCTCTCCTTCCACTGGCGGTCCGGGACGCGGCCGGTGACCTCGTTGGGCAGGTCGAGGCCGGTCTCCTTGCCGAGGCCGAACTGGTGCGCCGCCTTGTAGAAGTAGTCCTTCGGCTCGCCCTTCTTCGGGTTGATGCCGCCGTCCTTCTTCCACTCGTTGTGCGCGAGGCCGTAGAAGACGGTGTCGCACGAGACCTCGAGGGCCCGGCCCAGCGAGATCGGGCCGAAGCTCTCGCCCTCGAAGTTGTTGAAGACCTGGCCGCCCACCGAGTAGGCGCTGGTGCAGGGGTAGTGGCCGTCGAACTCGTACCCGGCCTCGACCGCGGCGGCCGTGGAGACCACCTTGAACGTCGAACCGGGCGCCGCCTGACCCTGTATGGCCCGGTTGAGCAGCGGGTAGTCGGACTTCTTGCCGGTGAGCCGGGCGTAGTCCTTGGCGGAGATGCCGCCCACCCAGACGTTCGGGTCGTAGGTCGGCGCCGAGGCCATGGCCACGACCCGCCCGGTCTTCGCCTCCATCACCACGACCGCGCCGGAGTCCGCCTTGTAGTTGGTGCCGGTGATCTTGTCGAACTGCTGGCGGGCCTTCTTCATCGCGGCGTTCAGCTCGTACTCCGCGACCCGCTGCACGCGGGCGTCGATGCTGGTGACGAGGTTGGAGCCGGGCTCGGCCGGGGTCGCCTCGGCCTCGCCGATGACCCGGCCGAGGTTGTCCACCTCGTAGCGGGTGACGCCGGCCTTGCCGCGCAGCTGCTTGTCGTACTGCCGCTCCAGGCCGGAGCGGCCCACCTGGTCCGAGCGCAGGTACGGCGAGTCGGTGTCCTGCGCCTGCTGGATCTCGTCGTCGGTGACGGGCGAGAGGTAGCCGAGGACCTGCGCGGTGTTGGACTTGCCCGGCGCCGGGTAGCGGCGCACGGCCTGCGGCTCGGCGCTGATGCCCGGGAAGTCCTCGGCGCGCTCACGGATCTGCAGGGCCTGCTTGGGCGTGGCCTCGTCGGTGATGGGGATGGGCTGGTACGGCGAGCCGTTCCAGCAGGGCTGGGGGGTCTTGGCGTCGCACAGCCGGACCTTCATCATGACCTCGGCCGGGGCCATGCCGAGGACGGCGGCCAGCTTGGTCAGGACCGCCTTGCCGTCGTCCTTCTGCTTCAGCAGGTCGGTGCGGGACGCGGAGACGACGAGCCGTGTCTCGTTGTCGGCGAGGGGCACGCCGCGCGCGTCGAGGATCGAGCCGCGCATCGCGGGGTCGACGACCTGCTGGACGTGGTTGCCCGAGGCCTCCTTGGCGTACGCCGCGCCCTCCCGGATCTGGAGGTACCACAGGCGGCCGCCGAGGGTGCCGAGGAGGGAGAGGACGAGGATCTGGATCACGATGAGCCGGATCTGGACGCGCGGCGTCCGGCCGGTCTCGGGAATGTTGGTCACTGCGGCTGCCTCCCCCTCTCGACGCCGGACGGATGTGCGGTCGGTCGTGACCGCGTACGGATCGTGAACGAAGGGCCCGTGCGACCCGGTTCCGGCCGGGGCTCCCCCGTCCGGGTGAACTCCGCGCGCCTCACAGCCGCTTGACCCCCTTGATGCGCCCGGCCCGGGCGGTGCGCGCGCGGGCCGCCTTCGTGCGCAGGCCGCCGATGCGCAGTCCCGTGCCGGAGGCGAGCCAGCCGGAGGAGATGTCGGTGGCCTTGGCGGCGGAGGTGGTCTCGGCCAGCGGGTCGTTGTCGGCGCGGCGGGCCAGCGCCATGACGGCGGGCACCACGAACGGCGCGAGCAGCAGGTCGTACAGGGCGGCGCTGAACAGCAGTCCCGGCAGGCCCACGTGGCGGGCGGCGGTGTCGCCGACCAGGGCGCCCACCCCGGCGTACAGCAGGGTGGAGCCGACGGCGGCGCCGACCACCACGAGCATCGGGGCGGTCGCCGACTTCAGGCGGCCGTTCTCCGGCTTGACGAGCCCGGCCGCGTAGCCGATGACGCACAGCACCAGGGCGTAGCGGCCGGCCGCGTGGTCGGCGGGCGGGGCGAGGTCGGCCAGCAGGCCCGCGCCGAAGCCGACGAGGGCGCCGGCGACGTGACCGTAGACCATCGCGAGGGCGAGGACGGTGAGCAGCAGCAGGTCGGGGACGGCGCCGGGCAGGTGGAGGCGGGCGAGGACGCTCACCTGGACCACCAGGGCGACGACGACCAGCGCCGTGGAGAGCAGGATCCGGTTGACGCGCATGGGGGAAGTCAGCTCCTACTGCTGCTCTGGCTGGCCGTCTTGCTGCCCGCCGTTCACGGACGTCCCGGCACCCGGGGTGACCGTGACGGTGACCGTCGGGGTGGGCGTCGGCTTCGGCTTGGCGGGCAGGACCGTGTCGCGCGGGTCCTTCTTCGGGGCCTGGACGACGACGCCGACGACGTCGAGCTGGGTGTAGCTGACGTACGGCGTGACGTAGAGGGTGCGGGTCAGGTCGCCGCCGGAGGGGTCGACGCGGGAGACGACGCCGACCGGGACGCCGGGCACGAACGGCTTGTCGGCCTGCGAGCCGAAGGTGACGAGCCGGTCGCCCTTCTTCACCTCGGCCTTGCCGTTGAGGAGTTCGACGCGCAGCGGCCGGTCGCCCTGCCCGGAGGCGAAGCCGAGTTCGTCGGTGGACTCCATGCGGGTGCCCACGGTGAAGTCGGGGTCGTTGGCGAGGAGCACGGTGGCGGTGTGCGGGCCGACGGTGGTGACCCGGCCGACGAGTCCGTCGCCGTTGAGGACGGTCATGTCGCGCTGGATGCCGTCGTCGGCGCCGACGTCGATGGTGATGGTCCAGGAGAAGCCCTGGGCCGCTCCTATCGCGATGACCTGCGCGCCCTTGATGCCGTACTGGCCGTCACCGGCGATCTTCAGCATCTTGTCGAGCTGGGCGAGCCGGCTGCGGGTGCGGTCGTCGCTGCCGAGCTTCGCCTTGAGCGCGGCGTTCTCCTTCTCCAGCTCGGCGAGCCGGTCGTGGCGCTCCCCGGAGTCGCGGACCGCGGAGACGGCGTTGCCGACCGGGTCGACCGCGGAGGACACGCCGTTCTCGATGGGACCGAAGGCCGCGGCCGCGGCCTGCCGGGCACCGTCGACCGGCGAGTCCTGCCCTCCGCGGATGTCCACCGTGATCAGCGCGAACGCGACGGCGACCAGCAGCACCAGCAGCAGCCGGCTCTCTTTCGTGTCCCTCACGTGCGGCGGCCGTGCCCTTCCCTCTAGGAATTCGGGTGACCGGTCCCGACGGCGCGACGCCGACGGGACCGCGGGGTTCTGCGTGGGAGCTTATGCCTCGATAGCGACGATCCGCCGCACGAGAGGAGGTCGTCCCGTACGGCGGAATCGAAGCGTTACGTCATCTGCGCGGCGCGGCGTCCAGGACCTGCTGGAGGGCCTCGAACTCCTCGACGCACTTGCCGGAGCCGAGCGCCACGCTGTCCAGCGGGTCCTCGGCGATGTGGATCGGCATGCCGGTCTCGCGCCGCAGCCGCTCGTCCAGGCCGCGCAGCAGGGCGCCGCCGCCGGTCAGCACGATCCCGCGGTCCATGATGTCGCCGGACAGCTCGGGCGGGCACTTGTCGAGCGTGGTCTTCACGGCGTCCACGATGGCGTTGACCGGCTCTTCGATCGCCTTGCGGACCTCCGCGGCGGAGATGACGACCGTCTTGGGCAGTCCCGAGACGAGGTCCCGGCCGCGGATTTCGGTGTGCTCGTCGGTGTCGAGGTCGTACGCCGAGCCGATGGTGATCTTGATCTGTTCGGCCGTCCGCTCACCCAGCAGGAGGGAGTACTCCTTCTTGATGTGCTGGATGATCGCGTTGTCCAGTTCGTCGCCCGCGACGCGGATGGACTGTGCGGTGACGATGCCGCCGAGCGAGATGACCGCGACCTCCGTGGTGCCGCCGCCGATGTCCACCACCATGTTGCCCGTGGCCTCGTGGACCGGCAGGCCGGAGCCGATGGCCGCGGCCATGGGCTCCTCGATGATGTGCACCTGGCGGGCGCCGGCCTGGGTCGACGCCTCGATGACGGCGCGGCGCTCGACGCCGGTGATGCCGGAGGGCACGCACACGACGACGCGCGGCCGGGCGAGATACCGCCGCTTGTGGATCTTCAGGATGAAGTAGCGGAGCATCCGCTCGGTGATCTCGAAGTCGGCGATCACGCCGTCCTTCAGCGGGCGCACGGCGACGATGTTGCCCGGCGTGCGCCCGATCATCTTCTTCGCTTCGGCGCCGACCGCGAGGATGCCACCGGTGTTGGTGTTGATCGCGACGACGGACGGCTCGTTCAGTACGATCCCGCGACCCCTGACGTACACCAGCGTGTTGGCGGTCCCGAGGTCGACAGCCATGTCACGGCCGATGAACGACATTGAGTTCCCCATCAGGATTCGTCTGGCCTTCCCACTGGCTTTTGAGGGCTTTTCAGGTAGGCGAGGTGGGTGCTGTGACGTGAAGGCTTCCATCGTAAACGCGCCTGCACGAACACTGCGCGAGGGTCCTGGCCATTGTCAGCAGATGACCGGCCGGGCCGCTTGGTGAGACGACCCATCGGGGGCACGCGTTCCCCCGATCGGCACCGCATATGCCGAGCCACGGCCGAAAACGTACGCCCACCGCAGGTCAGACCGGCCACCGATCTGACGCACCCTCAGAAAGATCCACGAAAAATCCGTCCGGGGGGTGGGACGGCCCGGCCGTGTCGCCGGGACGGGGGAACCCGCGGGGCTCCCGGGGGCTCCCCGGGGCAGGGTCAGGCGTGGTGCGGGAAGAAGAGCTTGACCTCTCGCTCCGCGGACTGCTCCGAGTCCGAGGCGTGGATCAGGTTCTCGCGGACGATCACGCCGAAGTCGCCGCGGATGGAGCCCGGTGCCGCGGCGATCGGGTCGGTCGGGCCGGCGAGCTGGCGAACGCCCTCGATGACGCGCTCGCCCTCGACGATCAGCGCCACCACCGGGCCGGAGGACATGAACTCCACCAGCGGCTCGTAGAACGGCTTGCCGACGTGCTCGCCGTAGTGCTGCTCCAGCGTCGCCCGGTCCAGCGTGCGCAGTTCCAGCGCGGTGATCCGCCAGTCCGCCTTGCGCTCGATTCGGCCGATGATCTCGCCGGTCAGGCCACGACGGACGGCGTCGGGCTTGAGGAGGACGAGGGTGCGCTGGGTCACGGGGGGACTCCTTTTTCCTGCCAGGTGGTGCGGTGCGACGACTGGCCCTGAGGTTACAGGGCGTGTCGCCGCCGCTGTCACGCAGCGTCAGGACTGCCGGAGCCGGCCTGCGCCGCGAACCTCGCCTTCGCCTCCTCGACCTTGCGGCCGAAGTGCACCGAGGCCCACCACAGGGCCGCGAACACCACACCGAGGAAGAACATCATCGGCACGAAGAAGCCGGACGCCACCAGCGCGATCTGCAGCGCCCAGCCCAGCACCACGCCCGCGGGCCGGGTGACCACCCCGCACAGCGCGACGCACAGGAACATGGCGATCCCGCACACCGTCCACACCGTGCCCGTGGACAGGTCGGGGTCCTTCATGGCGACCAGACCGGCGAACCCGACGACGAAGAACTCGCCGATCAGCGTCGAGGAGCAAAGCGTACGCACTGTCGGACCTCAGCCCTTTCCCAGCAGCAGGCGGGCCTCGCCCACCGTGATGACGGAACCGGTGACGAGCACGCCCCCGCCGGCGAACTCGCCCTCCTCCTCGGCGAGCGTGATCGCCGCCTCCAGCGCGTCCGGCAGCCGCGGCTCGACCTGCACGCGCTCCTCGCCGAACACCTCGACGGCCAGCGCGGCCAGCTCGTCGGCGTCCATCGCACGGTGGCTGGAGTTCTGCGTGACGACGACCTCCGCGAAGATCGGCTCGAACGCCTCCAGCAGCCCCCGCACGTCCTTGTCGCCGCTCGCGCCGACCACGCCGATCAGCCGGCTGAAGTCGAACGCCTCGCCGACCGCCTCGGCGGTGACGCGGGCGCCCGCCGGGTTGTGGGCGGCGTCCAGGACGACGGTCGGGGACCGCCGTACGACCTCCAGGCGGCCCGGTGAGGAGACGCCCGCGAACGCCTTGCGCACGGTGTCGACGTCGAGCTGCCCGGCGCGCTGGGCGCCGACGCCGAAGAACGCCTCGACGGCGGCGAGCGCGACGGCCGCGTTGTGCGCCTGGTGGGCGCCGTGCAGCGGCAGGTACACCTCGGGGTACTCGCCGCCCAGGCCGCGCAGCGTGACGAGCTGCCCGCCGACGGCGACCTGCCGGGCGACGACGCCGAACTCCAGGCCCTCGCGGGCCACGGTGGCGTTCACCTCGACGGCCTTCTTCAGCAGCACCTGTGCGGCGTCGACCGGCTGCTGGGCGAGGACGACCGTGGCGTCCTGCTTGACGATGCCGGCCTTCTCCCCCGCGATCGCCGCGTGCGTGTCGCCGAGCCGGTCGGTGTGGTCCAGGTCGATGGGCGTCACGACGGCCACGTCGCCGTCGATGACGTTGGTGGCGTCCCAGGAGCCGCCCATGCCCACCTCGACGACGGCGACGTCCACGGGCGCGTCCGCGAACGCGGCGTACGCCATGCCGGTCAGCACCTCGAAGAACGACAGCCGGTACTCCTGCTGCGCGTCGACCATCTCGACGTACGGCTGGATGTCCCGGTACGTCTCGATGAAGCGCTCGGCCGAGATGGGGGCGCCGTCGAGGCTGATGCGCTCGGTGATCGACTGCACGTGGGGGCTGGTGTAGCGGCCGGTGCGCAGTTCGAAGGCGCCGAGCAGCGCCTCGATCATGCGGGCCGTGGAGGTCTTGCCGTTGGTGCCGGTGATGTGGATCGAGGGGTACGAGCGCTGCGGCTCGCCGAGGACGTCCATCAGCGCGGCGATCCGGCTGACCGAGGGCTCCAGCTTGGTCTCGCCCCAGCGGGAGGCCAGCTCCGCCTCGACCTCGCGCAGGGCGCGGTCGACCTCGGGGTCCTCCGGGCGGGCCGGCACGTCCGCCTGCTGCGCGCCGCCCTGGGTGCGCAGGGTGCGGCTGCCGGCCTCGATCACCGCCAGGTCGGGGTCGCGGGTGGTCTCCTCCGCGATGAGGTCCTCGAAGGCGTCGAGGGGGTCGACGGGGTCGGGCTGGTCGTCGGTGGGGTGGCTCACGGGGCCCAGTCTACGGACGTGACGGCGGTGTGCGTGCCGCGGCTCGGGTGCGCGGTCCGGGCGGGGATGTCGTCGTGGGTGCGCGGCTGTGGCCCCGTCGTGGCTGGTCGCGCAGTTCCCCGCGCCCCTGAGGCCGGCACGGCCGGGCCCGGTCACAAGTGGACCGGTTCTCCAGCGGAACTCGAGAAGGCCCCCGGCGTCTCGGTGCGCCGGGGGCCTTCTCGTGGGTGCCGTCGGCTACGCCGGGGGCAGCTTCTCCAGCTGGGACTGGATGCGGGCGATGTCCTCCTCCGCCTTGGCGAGGCGGGTGCGGATCTTGTCGACCACCTGGTCCGGGGCCTTCGCCAGGAACGCCTCGTTGCCGAGCTTGGCCGTCGCCTGGGCCTTCTCCTTCTCCGCGGCGGCCAGGTCCTTCGCCAGGCGCTTGCGCTCGGCGGCCACGTCGATCGTGCCGGACAGGTCCAGCGCGACCTCGGCGCCCGCGACCGGCAGGGTCGCCGTCGCCGTGAAAGAGTCCCCCTCCGGCTGCAGGCGCAGGAGCTGGCGGATGGCGGTCTCGTGCGGCGCCAGCGAGGTGCCGTCGAGCGCCAGCCGGGCCGGGACCCGCTGACCGGGCTGCAGGCCCTGGTCGGCGCGGAAGCGGCGGACCTCGGTGATGACCGACTGCAGGGTGGAGATCTCCCGCTCGGCCTCCGCGTCGCGGAAGCCGCTGTCGGCCGGCCAGTCGGCGATCACGATCGACTCGCCGCCGGTCAGCGTCGTCCACAGGGTCTCCGTGACGAACGGGACGACCGGGTGCAGCAGCTTCAGCGTGACGTCCAGGACCTCGCCGAGGACCCGCTGGGAGACCTTCGCGGGCTCGCCGCCGGCCTGGAAGACCGTCTTGGACAGCTCGACGTACCAGTCGAACACCTCGTCCCACGCGAAGTGGAAGAGCGCGTCGGACAGCTTGGCGAACTGGTAGTCGTCGTAGTACGCGTCCACCTCGGCGACGACCGAGTTGAGGCGGGAGAGGATCCAGCGGTCGGTGGAGGACATCGCCGAGGGCTCCGGCAGCGGCCCCTCGACCGTCGCGCCGTTCATCAGGGCGAACCGGGTCGCGTTCCAGAGCTTGTTGGCGAAGTTGCGCGAGCCCTGGACCCAGTCCTCGCCGATCGGCACGTCGACGCCCGGGTTGGCGCCGCGGGCCAGGGTGAAGCGCAGGGCGTCGGAGCCGTACTTGTCCATCCAGTCCAGCGGGTTGACCGCGTTGCCGAACGACTTGGACATCTTCTTGCCGAACTGGTCGCGGACCATGCCGTGCAGGGCGATGGTGTGGAACGGCGGGGTGCCGTCCATCGCGTACAGGCCGAACATCATCATCCGGGCGACCCAGAAGAAGAGGATGTCGTAGCCGGTGACCAGGACGGAGTTCGGGTAGAACTTCGCGAGCGACTCGGTCCGTTCGGGCCAGCCGAGCGTGGAGAAGGGCCACAGGCCGGAGGAGAACCAGGTGTCGAGGACGTCGGTGTCCTGGCGCCAGCCCTCGCCGCTCGGCGGCTGCTCGTCGGGGCCGACGCAGACGACCTCGCCGTCGGGGCCGTACCAGACGGGGATGCGGTGACCCCACCAGAGCTGGCGCGAGATGCACCAGTCGTGGAGGTTGTCGACCCAGTCGAAGTAGCGCTTCTCCATCTCCTGCGGGTGGATCGTGACCCGGCCGTCGCGGACCGCGTCGCCGGCGGCCTTGGCGAGCGGGCCGACCTTGACCCACCACTGCATGGACAGGCGCGGCTCGATGGTGGTCTTGCAGCGCGAGCAGTGGCCGACGGAGTGGACGTAGGGCCGCTTCTCGGCGACGATCCGGCCCTCGGCGCGCAGCGCGGCGACGATGGCGGAGCGGGCCTCCAGGCGGTCCAGGCCCTGGAAGGGGCCGTGGGCCGTGATCACGGCGTGCTCGTCCATGATCGTCAGGGACGGCAGGTCGTGGCGCTGGCCGATCTCGAAGTCGTTCGGGTCGTGGGCCGGGGTGACCTTGACGGCGCCGGTGCCGAACTCGGGGTCGACGTGCTCGTCGGCGACGACCGGGATGGAGCGGTCGGTCAGCGGGAGCTTGACCAGCGTGCCGACGAGGTGCCGGTAGCGCTCGTCGTCGGGGTGGACGGCGACGGCGGTGTCGCCGAGCATCGTCTCCGCGCGCGTGGTGGCGACGACGATGGAGTTCTCCCCGTCGCCGTAGCGCATGGAGACCAGCTCGCCGTCGTCGTCCTGGTACTCGACCTCGATGTCCGAGATGGCCGTCAGACAGCGCGGGCACCAGTTGATGATGCGCTCGGCGCGGTAGATCAGCTCGTCGTCGTAGAGCCGCTTGAAGATGGTCTGGACGGCCTGGGACAGGCCCTCGTCCATCGTGAAGCGCTCGCGGGACCAGGCGACACCGTCACCGAGGCGGCGCATCTGCCCGCTGATCTGGCCGCCGGACTCGGCCTTCCACTGCCAGACGCGCTCGACGAACGCCTCCCGGCCGAGGTCGTGGCGGGACTTGCCCTCCTTGGCCAGCTCCCGCTCGACGACGTTCTGGGTGGCGATGCCCGCGTGGTCCATGCCGGGCTGCCACAGCGTCTCGTGGCCCTGCATGCGCTTGCGGCGGGTGAGGGCGTCGATGAGCGTGTGCTCGAAGGCGTGCCCGAGGTGCAGGCTGCCGGTGACGTTCGGCGGCGGGATGACGACGGTGTACGGGGGCTTGTCGCTCTTGGCGTCCGCCTCGAAGTAACCGCGTTCCACCCAGCGCTCGTACAGCGGCCCCTCTACATCGGCCGGCGCGTACTGGGTCGGCAGTTCTGTGGTGGGCGCTGGCGGCTGCTGCGATGCGTTCTCGGTCACGGGGCTCAGTTTAGAGGTGTCACGACCCCGTCCCGAAACGCGTTTGTTCTGTAACGGTGGGCCCCCCGCCGCTTTGTGCCGCCTGTGCCTGGGTGAGGATGTCAGGAACACATAAGCTTTGGAGGGGAACGCAGGAATGAGTCACAACCAGCCGGGCCCGTACGGCGGGCAGCCCCAGCAGCCCGGACCGTACGGTCAGCCGGGCCCCTACGGCCAGCAGCAGCCGCAGGCCCCCCAGCCCGGTTACGGCTACCCCCAGCAGCCGCAGACCCCCCAGCAGCCGGGGTACGGCTACCCGCAGCAGGCGCCGCAGGGTGTGCCGCCGCAGCAGGGTCCGTACGGCCAGCAGCCCGGCACCCAGCCGATGGGCCAGCCCCCGTACGGCCAGCAGCCGCCCTACGGCCAGGCCCCTTACGGTGCCCCGCAGCCGCCGGCGTCCGGCGGCGGCAAGAAGAAGGCCGCGATCATCGTGGCCGCGGTGGCGGTCGTCGCCGCGATCGCGGTCGGCGCGACCCTGCTGCTGGGCAACAGCTCCGGCTCCGGCTCGGACATCGCCGACGACGGCCCGCACAAGCTGACCACCCCGGCGACGGTGCTCACCGAGTACAAGAAGTCCGACGACGTGGACTCCGGCGGCTTCGACGACAGCGACATCGAGGACGCCGAGAAGCACGGCGTGAAGAACGCCGAGGGCGTGCACGCCGGTTACCAGGCCGGGGACGAGAAGAACCCGCTCGCCATGAAGATGATCAACTTCATGGGCGTGTACGGCGACATCGACGACCCCGAGGCGGTCGTGGACGGCGTGTTCGCCGACACCAAGAAGGAGGCCACCAAGGACGGCGACGGCGAAGTCGTGGGCCAGCCGAAGGAGTTCAAGCCGGCCGGGCTCAAGGACGCGGTCCTCAAGTGCCAGGAGATGAAGGTCAAGGACGACTCGTCGTCCTCCTCCTCCGGGCCGAGCGAGATCAGCATGCCGGTGTGCATCTGGGGCGACCACAGCACGATCGGCGTGATCCTGCACGTCGACCTCGCGGACGCCATGGGCGGCAAGTCCGCCGACCTGACGGCGGCGGCCGACCTGACGGCCAAGTTCCGCAACGAGGTGCGCGTCAAGGCGTGACGCGGGACGGGCCGCCGGCCCGGAACGCGGAAGGGGCCCCGGTCGGTCGACCGGGGCCCCTTCCGTACGGGCTTCGCTACGCCGTCTTCTGCTCGCCCGGGCCGCGGCCGCGGGCGTCCCTCGGGATGAGGGTCGGGTTCACGTTGGAGTGGACGACGTCGGCCGTGATGACCACGCGGGCCACGTCCTTGCGGGAGGGCACCTCGTACATCACCGACATCAGCACCTCCTCCATGATGGCGCGCAGGCCGCGGGCGCCGGTCTGGCGCAGGATGGCCTGGTCGGCGATGGCCTCCAGCGCCTCACGCTCGAAGTCCAGCTCCACGCCGTCGAGTTCGAACAGCCGCTGGTACTGCTTGACCAGCGCGTTGCGCGGCTCGACCAGGATCTGCAGCAGGGCCTCGCGGTCCAGGTTGTGCACGCTGGTGATCACGGGCAGACGGCCGATGAACTCCGGGATCATGCCGAACTTGACGAGGTCCTCCGGCATGACCTCCTCGAACTGGTCCTTGGACTCCAGCTCCCGCTTGGAGCGGATCGTCGCGCCGAAGCCGATGCCCTTGGCGCCGGCCCGGGTCTCGATGATCTTCTCCAGGCCCGAGAAGGCACCGCCCACGATGAACAGCACGTTCGTCGTGTCGATCTGGATGAACTCCTGGTGCGGGTGCTTGCGGCCGCCCTGCGGCGGGACGGAGGCGGTGGTGCCCTCCAGGATCTTCAGCAGCGCCTGCTGGACGCCCTCGCCGCTGACGTCCCGGGTGATCGACGGGTTCTCGCTCTTGCGGGCGACCTTGTCGATCTCGTCGATGTAGATGATCCCGGTCTCGGCCTTCTTGACGTCGTAGTCCGCGGCCTGGATCAGCTTCAGCAGGATGTTCTCGACGTCCTCGCCGACGTAGCCGGCCTCCGTCAGCGCCGTCGCGTCCGCGATGGCGAACGGGACGTTCAGCATGCGGGCCAGGGTCTGCGCCAGGAGCGTCTTGCCGGAGCCCGTGGGTCCGAGCAGCAGGATGTTGGACTTCGCCAGCTCGATGGCGTCCTCGCGGCTCTGTCCCCCGCCGTTCTCACCGGCCTGGACGCGCTTGTAGTGGTTGTACACCGCGACCGACAGGGCCTTCTTCGCGGCCTCCTGCCCGACCACGTAGCCCTCGAGGAACTCGTAGATCTCGCGCGGCTTCGGGAGTTCCTCCCAGCGGACCTCGCTGGTCTCCGCCAGCTCTTCCTCGATGATCTCGTTGCAGAGGTCGATGCACTCGTCGCAGATGTACACACCGGGCCCTGCGATGAGCTTCTTGACCTGCTTCTGGCTCTTGCCGCAGAACGAGCACTTGAGCAGATCGCCGCCGTCACCGATGCGTGCCACGGTGTGCTTCCCCTTCGCCTGGGAGACGACTGGACGTCAGTCCAGCGGCTCCTGGTGCTGCCTTATGTCGACGGTACCTTGCCGGGCACCCCGTTCGGGCCCCCCTTGGCACGGTTCGCTTTGACGTGATCCGTGTCAAACCGTGCCAAGGGGCGTCAGACGCTTCGGTCTGCGCGTCAACGCAGGGACGCGTTGTTCATCTTCCGGGTGGAGATGATCTGGTCGATCAGCCCGTACGACAGGGCGTCCTCGGCCGTGAGGATCTTGTCGCGCTCGATGTCCTCGCGGATCTTCTCGATCGGCGTGGTGGAGTGCTTGGCCAGCAGGTCCTCCAGCTGGGCCCGCATCCGCAGGATCTCGTTGGCGGCGATCTCCAGGTCGGAGACCTGGCCGCGGCCGGTCTCGCTGTACGGCTGGTGGATCAGGACGCGGGCGTTCGGCAGGGCCATGCGCTTGCCCGGCGTACCGGCGGCCAGCAGGATGGCGGCGGCCGAGGCGGCCTGGCCCATGCAGACCGTCTGGATGTCGGGCTTGACGAACTGCATCGTGTCGTAGATCGCCGTCAGCGCGGTGAAGGAGCCGCCGGGGCTGTTGATGTAGACCGAGATGTCCCGGTCGGGGTCCATCGACTCCAGGCACAGCAGCTGCGCCATGACGTCGTTGGCCGAGGCGTCGTCGATCTGGACGCCGAGGAAGATCACGCGCTCCTCGAAGAGCTTCGCGTACGGGTCGTACTCGCGGATGCCCTGGGAGGTGCGCTCGACGAAGCGCGGGATGACGTAGCGGGACTCGGCCGTGGGGCCGGTGTACTCGGCGCGCGTGCGGTCGTAGAGGCCGGCGCCGGGGAAGTCGTTCACGGTGTCTCCTGGAAAAGGCTGGGGCGGTGGCTGGGGGGCTGCTGGAGCGCTGGGGGCCGTGCGGGGCCCTGCGGGGGATCCGTCGGGCCCCTGGGGGCCTGTCGGGCCCGCTGGGCCGTGCGGCCTCAGGCCGCCCCGGTGCCGCCGCCGCCCGGCATGCCGGCGGCCGTCGGGATGACGTCGTCGATGAGGCCGTACTCCTTGGCCTCGAACGCGTCGAACCAGCGGTCGCGGTCCGAGTCGCGGGTGATCTGCTCCACCGACTGGCCGGTGTGCTGCGCCGTGAGCTCGGCCATGCGCTTCTTGGTGTGCAGCAGCCGCTCGGCGTGGATCTTGATGTCGGAGGCCGAGCCCGCCAGGCCCGCGGAGGGCTGGTGGATCAGGATCTCGGCGTTCGGCAGCGCGAAGCGCTTGCCGGGGGTGCCCGCACTGAGCAGGAACTGGCCCATCGAGGCCGCGAGGCCCATGGCGATGGTCACCACGTCGTTCTTGATGAACTGCATGGTGTCGTAGATCGCCATGCCGGCCGTGATCGAACCGCCCGGGCTGTTGATGTACAGGTAGATGTCCTTGTCCGGGTCGGCGGCAAGGAGCAGCAGCTGTGCGGTGATCTTGTTCGCGATGTCGTCGTCGACCGGCTGGCCGAGGAAGATGATCCGCTCGTTGAGCAGCCGGTTGTAGACCTGGTCGCCGAGGCCACCACCGATGGAAGGCTCGCCGGCGGCGGAGGGCATCAGATTCGTCACGTATCCACCTGCTCGTCTTACGACGGCGCCGGGCCGTCTCACATTGTTCTGCCTTTCATGGACCCTAACGCGCGGGTCCCTTCGGCGAGTCCCGCAGAGTGAGGTGTTCGCCGGGGGCGTAGCGCCGTGCCGCGGGGCGGCCGGCGGGCCGCCGGGGGCGGGGACGCGAACGGGCCCCCGGTGAGGTCCGGGGGCCCGTTCTGCGTGCCGTCGTGCCTGGCTCCGTGGCCGTCCCGCGGCCCGCGGGGCGGGCGTCAGGGGGGCCGGGGGGCCGGTGCGGGGGGCGGTCAGCCCTCGGTCTTCTCCTCGGCGGCGTCGCCCGCCTCGGTGCCGGCGTCGGTCGCCCCGGCGGCGGCCTCGTCCTCTTCGTCGTCGAGGTCGATGACCTCGCCGTTGGTGTCCTTCACCGTGGCGGACTCCACGACCAGGGCCAGGGCCTTGCCGCGGGCGACCTCGCCGACCAGGAGCGGAACCTGGCCGCCCTCGACGACGGCCTGGGCGAACTGGTCGGGCGACATGCCGGAGGAGGCGGCACGGCGCATGAGGTGCTCGGTGAGCTCCTCCTGGTTGACGTTGAGCTTCTCGCGCTTGACGAGCTCGTCCAGGACGAACTGGGTCTTGATGCCCTTGACCGCGGCCTCGCGGGTCTCGGTCTCGAACTCCTCGGCGGTCTTGTCCTGGAGCTCCAGGTACTTGTCGAGGGTCAGGCCCATCTGGCCGAGCTGGTGGTGCTCGAGGTTGTGCTTGCGGGTGTTGATCTCGTCCTCGAGCAGCTTCTCGGGGACCGGGACCTCGACCAGCTCGAGGAGCTTGTCCAGGACGCGCTCCTGGGCCTGCGTGGCCTGGTCGAACTGCTTCATGTTCGCCAGGCGCTTGCGGCTGTCGGCCCTGAGCTCGTCGAGGGTGTCGAACTCGGAGGCGAGCTGCGCGAACTCGTCGTCCAGCTCGGGCAGTTCACGGGCGGCGACCTGGGTGACCTTGACGGTGACCTCGGCCTCCTTGCCGGCCGCGGAGCCGCCCTTCAGCTCGGAGGTGAAGGTGGCCTCCTCACCGGCGGACAGGCCCTTGACGGCCTCGTCGATGCCCTCGAGCAGCTCGCCCGAGCCGATCGTGTAGGAGACGCCCTCGGCGACGCCGTCCTCGAGGACCTCGCCGTCGACCTTGGCCTGCAGGTCCACCGTGACGACGTCGCCGTCCTCGGCGGCCCGCTCGACCGGGGAGGTGGAGGCGAAGCGCTCGCGGAGCTGCTCGACCGACTTCTCGACGTCCTCGTCGGTGACCTCGACGGCGTCGACCTCGACCTCGATGGAGGAGAAGTCCTCGGGGAGCTCCAGGGACGGGCGGATGTCGACCTCGGCGGTGAAGTTCAGCGTCTCGCCGTCCTTCAGCTCGGTGATGTCGACCTCGGGCTGGCCCAGGACGTTCAGCTCGGCCTCGTTGACCGCCTCGGTGTAGAACTTCGGCAGCGCGTCGTTGACGGCCTCCTCCAGCACGGCACCGCGGCCGAAGCGCTGGTCGATGACCCGGGCCGGGATCTTGCCCTTGCGGAAGCCCTTCACCGTGACCTGCTGGTTGATCTTCTTGTACGCCGCGTCGAGGCTGTCCTTGAGCTCCTCGAAGGGCACCTCGACAGTGAGCCGAACCCGGGTCGGGTTCAGGGTCTCCACGGCGCTCTTCACGGTTAGGTCTCCTTGTGGCTGACTGCTTGGGTTCTGCCGGGGCCAGACTGGTCCGGCGGATAGCCGCCCGGAGGAGTTCGTGGCCGATGAGGCCGGGACACACGGGCGCGCAGCTTGCATAGTAACCGCAGGGCGTGAGCCGCCCAAAAGACGATCAGCGCGGCACTGCGCGCGGTGATCGGGCAGGTGGTCGGGGTGGCGGGATTTGAACCCACGGCCTTCCGCTCCCAAAGCGGACGCGCTACCAAGCTGCGCCACACCCCGTCTGGTGCGACACGTAGGGTACATGCCCGCGGGCACGCCGACGGCCGAGTTCCGAGGGGCGTCCGCAGGCGCGTGCCGTGGCCGGTCGGCGGGGTGTGCGGCGAGGGGCACCGACCCGCTACGATGCCTGAGGCGCCGCGGTCCACCGACCTGCGGCCCACGTGTGCGGGCGTAGCTCAATGGTAGAGCCCCAGTCTTCCAAACTGGCTACGCGGGTTCGATTCCCGTCGCCCGCTCCAGTACGACGCAGGCCCAGGCGAGCGGGTGCTTTCCCGCTTCCTGGGCCTGCGTCGTTCCCGGGGCGGCTCCGCGGGCCGCCGTCCGGTCAGAAGCTGATCGAGTTGATCGTCTCCGCCAGGGAGTTCAGGAACCTGTTGATCGACGGGGCCATGCCGGTGGAGGCGAGGAAGAAGCCGAAGAGGATCGCGACGATCGCCGGGCCCGCCTTGATGGAGCCACCCCGCATCAGCACCACCAGGATGATCGCCAACAGCAGCACCACAGACAGTGAAATGGCCACAACTGATCACACCCTCGGTCGTCCGCTCTCCCGGCCCGGGGACGCACCCCCGCATGGACCATCGTGCCACCAACAGGGCCGCGCCATGCGGGTCATGGGACATCAGTCGTGATCGATGCCGGGGTGATCGTCCCGCACAGCAATTCGACAGCCGTACGGGCGAGTCGGCCGGGGGGAGTTCGGCGCCGTATCGCCGCCGTATCCGCACAACGTATGGGCGGGGAATGCGAATTGCCGGTACGGGATCGCGGAGCGAGGTCGTTTGTCCTCATTTGGCGGGGACTTGAGGGGATGAAAGTAGGTATATCGGAAGGGCAAGTGGTCCACGCTACACGTGTTCCTCGCGGAATTCCGGGTAGTCGGGAAGCTCTCGCTCCGCCTTCAACCCGGAATGACGTCAGGGGTTTCACGCAAACCCACGGACACCGCTAGGGTGCCTCAGATGTTCCATGCCGCCTCGTCCCCGATCCCGAGTCCCCGCCCGCCGCGGCCCGGTCGTGACGCGTTCTTCGACAACGCCAAGTACCTCGCGATCGTGCTGGTGGCCGTGGCCCACTCCTGGGAGCCGCTGAAGGGCGACAGCCGGACGCTGCAGGCCGCGTACATGGTCGTGTACGCCTTCCACATGCCGGCGTTCATCGTCGTCTCCGGGTTCTTCTCCCGCAGCTTCGACGGCAGCCCCGACCGGCTGAGACGGCTCATCACCGGCGTGGCCGTGCCCTACGTCGTGTTCGAGACGGCGTACCCGCTGTTCCGGCAGGCGGTCGACGGGCAGCCCATGGACATCACCCTGCTCGACCCCTGGTACCTGACCTGGTTCCTGGTCGCCCTGTTCATCTGGCGGCTCACCACCCCGCTCTGGAAGCTCGTGCGGTGGCCCCTGCCGCTCGCGCTGGTCCTGGCCATGCTGGCCTCCGTCACCCCCGGCATCGGGGACGACCTCGACCTCCAGCGGGTCCTGCAGTTCCTGCCGTTCTTCGTCCTCGGCCTGTGCCTGAAGCCCGAGCACTTCCGGCTGGTGCGGCGCGCCTCCGTGCGGATCGCCGCCGTCCCCGTGTTCGCCCTGGCGCTGGCGTTCGCGTACTGGGCCGTGCCGCGGATGAACACCGCCTGGTTCTACCACCGCGACGCCGCCCAGGAACTGGCCGCGCCCTGGTGGGTGGGGCCGGTCATGCAGCTCGCGCTGTTCGGCTGCTCCCTGCTGCTCACCGCGTGCTTCTTCGCGTGGGTGCCCGGGCGCACGCTGTGGTTCACCGCGCTCGGCGCCGGCACCCTGTACGGCTACCTGCTGCACGGCTTCCTGATCAAGGCCGCCGACTACCGGGGCGTGTTCGCCCGCCCCTTCTTCCACACCCACCTCGGCATGCTCACGGTGAGCCTGGCCGTCGCGGCCGCCGTCACCGTGCTGTGCAGCGGCCCCGTGCGGCGGGTGTTCCGCTGCGTCGTGGAGCCCCGTATGGACTGGGCGTTCCGCAAGGACCCCGTGCGGGCCGCGCAGGAGCGCGAGCCCCGCCGGGAGAAGGTCTCCGCCTGACGCGGGGTCCGCGCTGCGGTCAGCTTCCCTTCAGGTGCCGCATCAGGCGCTCGAAGTCCTGCCAGCCCGACAGGTCCGAGGCGTCGCCCGGGAACGGGTAGTACAGCGCCGGACGGGTCCTCGGGCCCAGCTCCCGCGGTGTGTCACGCAGCGGCGTGCGGCGGGCCCGGTCGCCGGGCATCGCGCGGACCTCCTCGGCGCCCAGCACGAAGGCGTACGGCACGCCCGGCCCCTCGAAGTGCGGCGGGACGGAGAGGTCGCGGCGGGCCCGGCGGACCTGGACCAGCATCGACTGCAGGTCGTGGCGGGTGGCCAGCGCCTCCGCGGCCCTCTGCACCGCCTCGGTCGGCGGCTCCTCGGCGGCGCCGTAGCCGAAGGCCAGCGTGACGTCCTCCTCGACACCCGCCGTCGTCCGGGTGATCCGCACCGTCGCGAGGCCCGGACGCTCCGGGGAGCCGACCACGACCACCCACGTCGGCTCCGGCGACCGCTCGAACGCCACGTCGGTGAGCTGGCGCAGCGACCAGGGCAGGTTGGCGGGCTCCTCGGTGCCCCAGCCGGCCGGGGGCTCGCCGGTGATCTCGCGCCAGACCGACTCCACGGCGCCGCCGAGCACCAGCCGGTCGTCGGCGGGGTGGACGCAGCGGAAGGAGACCGCGAGCTGGCGCTCCCCGGTGTCCGCGGCCCCCTGGGCGAAGGTCTCCGCGATGGGGGTGCGCGGGTCCTCGTCCGTCGCGCCGGGCGACTCCAGCGTCACGAACAGGCCGTTGGCCCACTGCAGGATCGCGCCGGACAGGCCGTCGTAGTAGCCGCACTTCTCGTCCTGGACCACCCAGCGCGACGGCCAGCCCGGCAGCGCGCCGCGCACCGCCGGCGACAGCCGGGTGCCGGCCGGGGTGACGATCTGCAGGCCCAGCTCGCCCTCGGCGGCCGCCCGGAAGGTGTCCGCGAGCCAGGAGGTCATCGCGACGACCGGCCGGTCCTGGATCACCACGGCGACCTTGTCGGTGAGCACGTCCACGGCGGGCTGCGCGGCCGCCGGCACCGGCACCGCCGTCATGCCCTCCGTGTTCACCACCCCGATCGAGGTGGCCACCCCGCGCGGCCAGGCGGTGCCGCCGACCAGCGTGGCGATCCGCCCCACGAAGGTCGCGGCGAGCGCCTCGGCCTCCTTCACACCGGTGGTGGCGCGCGCCTCGGTCCACCAGTACGGGACCTCCGGCTCGCTCGCGCCGAGCAGCCGCTGCGCCTCGCCCCTGACCTGCACGAGCAGCGGGGCCTCCACGGACAGCAGCGGGCGGCCCTGCTCGTCGTGCAGCCGCACCAGCGCCCCCTCCGCCTCGGCGCCCACCAGCAGATCGGGGCCGCCGGAGAGCAGGCCCGCGATCACGCTCAGCGGGTCCGGCATCTTCTTCGTGAGCGCGACGACGTCCTTCGTCATGGGTTCACCCTCTCCCCCGCGTAGACGGTCTGGATCAGCCGGTTCGGCTCGCCCCGGCGCACCAGCACGCCCCGGCCGGGCGGCTGCTGGGAGGCGTACACCCCGGTGAAGAGCTGGCCCTCGCTGCGGTCGCCGGTCATCACCAGCGCGGCGGCGCCCGACTCGCGCAGGCCCATCATCAGCGGCTCGTACAGCCCGCGCGAGGCGCCCGCGACGCGCCGGGTCAGCACGAAGTGCAGCCCGATGTCCTGCGCGGAGGGGATGTACGGCACGAACGGCGCGAGCGGCTGCTGGCCGGCGGTGGTCAGCACGTCGTAGTCGTCGACCAGGATCACGATGCGCGGGCCGGAGAAGCTGCCCGGCTCCAGGTCGGAAGCGTCGGCGCCGTCGTCGGGCAGCCGCTTGTCCAGCTCGGTGGCGATGCCCGCGGCGAGGGCGCCGCACAGCTTGGCGTTGTAGGCGTAACCGCCGCGGTACTCCTCGGGGACGGCGCCGCGCAGGCCGCGGCGCGGGTCCATCACGCCGAAGACCAGTTCGTCGTCGCCGTAGCGCTCGATGAGGCCCTGGGCGATCACCTTCAGCAGGTTGGTCTTGCCGCACTCGCTGTCGCCGAGGATCAGCAGGTGCTGGTCGTGCCGGAAGAGGTCGAGCATGACCGGCGCGAGGTGCGTCTGGTCCAGCGCGATGGGCACGCGGCGCGGTTCGGCGGCCGGGCCGGGCAGGAGCCGGGGTTCCAGGACGTGCGGCAGGACCCGCACCGGCTGGGCGACCTCGCCGGTCCAGGTGGCGCGGATCGTGCGGGCGGTGCGCTCCAGGACCGCGCCCAGGTCGGAGGTGTCGGCGAGGCCGTCGGTGCGGGGCAGCGCGACCTGCGCGAACAGCTTGCGGTCGGTCAGGACGCGGCCCTTCTCCTCCGGGGCGAGGGTCTGGGCGAGCTTGCGCTCGATGCTGGACTCGCTCGGGTCGTTCAGCCGCAGCTCGATCCGGGTGCCGAACTGCGACTGGGTCGCGATCCGCACGTCGTTCCAGCGCAGCATGCCCGCGACGACGTGGATGCCGTAGCCGCTGCCGCGCTTGAGGATGTCGACGACCGCGTCGTCCAGTTCCTCGAAGTCGTCGCGCAGGGCGCCGAACCCGTCGATCAGCAGCACGATCTCGGTGGACGCCAGCTCGGGCAGGCGGCCCGCCGCGCGCAGGGTGCGCAACTGCTCCAGGGAGTCGATGTTGTGGACGCGGAACAGCTCCTCGCGCTGGTCGAGCATGCCGCGCACCGAGTCGATGGTGCGGGCGGCGCGCTCCCGGTCGGCGCGGCCGGCGACGCCGCCGACGTGCGGCAGCCCGGCCAGCGCCTGGAGACCGCCGCCGACCAGGTCGAGGCCGTAGACGCCGACCTCCTGCGGGGTGTGGGTGAGCGCGAGGGACAGGGCGAGGGTGCGCAGCAGGGTGGTCTTGCCGGACTGGGGTCCGCCGATGACCGCCGCGTGGCCGCCGGCGACCGTGAGGTCCAGGTACCACTGGCCCTGCCACTGCTTGGTCGGGTCGTCCAGGAGGCCCAGCGGCACCTGGAGCGGTCCGCGCCGCTTGGCCAGCTGCATGCCGCGGGCGCCCACCTCCAGGGGCCCGGCGACCTTGTCGAGGGCGACCGCGTCGGGCAGCGGGGGCAGCCAGATCTGGCGCACGGGGCGGGCGCCCGCGTTCTCCAGCTGCTGCACCATCACGCCCATCTCGGTGGGCCCGGTCTCCCGGCGCCGCATCTGCGGCTCCTGCGGTGCGGCGCTCTCCTCCTCGCCGAGGGTGTTGTACGCCTCGTACTCCAGGGCGAGCGGCCCGGTGTCCTCCTGCTCGCGGCGCACGGGGCCGCGGTAGGCGCCGGAGACGTAGCCGGCCTTGAACCGCTCGTAGTGGCTGGTGTCGACCTTGAGGTAGCCGAAGCCGGGCAGCGGCGGCAGGTGGAAGGCGTCGGTGGTGTCCAGGACGGTGCGCGACTCGTCGGCGGAGAAGGTGCGCAGGCCCAGCCGGTACGACAGGTAGGTGTCCAGGCCCTTGAGCTTGCCGCCCTCGATGCGCTGGCTGGACAGCAGCAGATGCACGCCGATGGAGCGGCCGATGCGGCCGATGGACAGGAACAGGTCGATGAAGTCGGGCTTGGCGGTGAGGAGTTCACCGAACTCGTCGATCACCACGAACAGGTGCGGCAGCGGGTCGAGGTCGGGGCGCTTCTCGGCGCGCAGGGCCGCGTAGTGGCCGATGTCGGCGACGTTGCCCGCGTCCTTGAGGACCTGCTGGCGGCGCTTGACCTCGCCGGCCAGCGAGGCGTGGACGCGCTCGACGAGGCCGGCCTGGTTCTCCAGGTTGGTGATCACGCCGGCCACGTGCGGGAGGTCGGCGAAGGGGGCGAAGGTGGCGCCGCCCTTGTAGTCGACGAGGACCAGCGCGAGATCCTCCGGCGGGTGGGTGGCGACCAGGGCCAGGACGAGGGTGCGCAGCAGCTCGGACTTGCCGGAGCCGGTGGCGCCGACGCACAGGCCGTGCGGGCCCATGCCGAGCTCGGAGGACTCCTTCAGGTCGAGCAGGACCGGGTCGTGGGAGTCGCTGACGCCGATCGGCACGCGCAGGAAGGCGCGTTCGCCGCGCGGCGCCCACAGCCGGGCCAGGTCGAGGTCGGCGACGTCGTCGATGCCGAGGAGTTCGGCGAAGTCGACCGGGCCGCTCAGGGGGGCGTCGGCGGCCATCGAGTCGGCGGACAGGCGCAGCGGGGCGAGCATCCGGGCGAAGCCCTCGGCGAACGGCACGCCGATCTCGTCGACGGTGCCGTGGGCGCCGATCGGCTCCTCCTCGCGCAGGTCCTCGATGGCGATGCGCTCGCCGTCGACGGTGATCCGCACGCCGACGCTGCCCGGTTCCTGCACCCGCTCGTCGAGCAGGTGCAGCACCGTGACGCCCATGTCGCGCAGTCCGACGGCGTCGTCGGGCCGGGGCAGGTCGACCGCGTCGTCGCCGTGCGCGTCGGCGACGACGAGCAGCCGCGAGGTCATCGCGAGGGCGTCCCGGCCGGACAGGCCGCGGCGCACCTCGGCCGCGTAGGAGGCCCGGCGGCGCAGCTCGGGGCCTATCTGGCGGGCCAGTTGGGGCACGGAGGGCGCGATCCGGCGGGCGCTGACCGGCCCGTCGAACTGCTCGGGGTCGAGCAGGTGGGGCAGCCACTTGGCCCACTCCCAGTCGGCGACGCGGTCACCGGGCGCGGCCAGCGCCAGCGCCACGTCGTCGGGGGCGTGCATCGCGGCGGTCTGCACGAGCAGGGCGCGGGCGACCCGGAGGGTGTCCTCGCGGCGGCCGACGACGCTGACGTTGCCGACCCGGTCCAGCGGCACGGTCAGCGGCAGGTCGGTGCCGGTGCGGAAGCGGGCCATCAGCGCGGACGCCTCGTTCAGCATGAACTGGTCCGGCGGGGTCAGCACGGACGAGCCCTGCTGGCCGACCTTGAGGTCGCGCACGGGCATCTCGCCGGTGCCGACCCGCACGCGCAGGAAGTCGCCGTCCAGGCGGCGCCGTTCCCACAGCCGGGCCGGGTCGCGCACGACGTCGTAGAGGGCGTCCGGCGGCGGGTTGAGCACCTGGGCGGTCTCCGCGCGCTCGCGCTCCTCCCGGGACAGCTCCTCGCGCAGGTCCTCCAGGTAGGCGAGGTACGCCTCGCGCTGGGTGCGGCGGGTGCGCTGGGCCTTGCCGCGCTGGGAGAAGACCAGGGTGAGCGAGCCGGCCAGGGTGACCACGAGGATGATCGCGCCGAGCCCCGCGAACTGGCTGTTGCGCACGACCGTCATCATCACGACGGACGACATTACGCCGGCCACGGGCAGCAGCGACGTGGCGATGGAACCCGCCTTGCCCTCGGGCAGGTTGGGCGGCGCCTCTATGGTGCGCGGTTCGCTGGCGGCCGGCGGCCGGGTGGTGCGCGCCGGGCGGTGGATCAGTCGGGTACTCATCGTCGTGGCCTCTGTGGGGTCCCTCGGAGGGGGCTCAACGGCGCTTCTGGGACAGTTCGAAGACGTCCGCGGCGAGCCGGGTCACGGCCTGCCGGGTGGCGCGGGCGAGCAGGTCGGTGCGGATGGCGCCGCCGGCCGCGAGGTGCCGGTCGTAGGGCAGGGTCAGCACGCTCGCCCCGGTCGCCTCGAGCTGCTGGGCGGCCTTGTCCAGGTCGAGTCCGCGGTGCGGCACGGTCTCGGTGAGGACGACGACGGTCGAGGTGGTGATGTCCCGGGGCAGGCCGCGCATCCACTCCAGCACCGAGCGGGTGCTGGCGATGCCCTCCAGGGTGGCGGGCACGGTGAGCACCCGGGCCTGCGCTGCGGACAGCGCGGTACGGGCCACCTCGGCGGGCAGCGTCTCGCAGTCGACGACGGTCACCCCGAAGTAGCGGCGCAGCGACACCATGACCCGCTCGTAGCCGCGGGTGTCGAGCATCGCGCCCACCTGCCCCTGGCTGCCCGGCAGCAGCCAGGCGTTCTCGGGGAGCTGGACGAGGTAGCCGGTGATGTCCAGCAGCGACATCTGCGGCTCGACGAGGGCGGCGAGGTCACCGGTGGTCCAGCGCAGGCTCTCCGCGCCGAGCCGGACCGGCAGCGAGCCGAGCGCCGGGTCGGCCTCGACGATCAGCACCGGGTCCTGCCGGTAGTGCGCGTAGGTGGCGCCGAGCAGCGCGGCGACGGTGGTCTTGCCGGAGCCGCCGCGGATGGAGGTGACGGCGATCTGCCGGCCGGTGGTGACGGGCCGCTGCAGCACCTCGGCGGTAGCGGTGGCCCCGGCGACCTCGCGCGCGGCGGACGACGACACGGTACGGCGCACCGCGCGCAGGGCGCGGGCGGCGAACGGCTCGCCGTGGCGCGGCTTGAGCGCGGCGGCGGACAGCCGCTTGTCCACGACGGGGCGGGTGTCGGGCACGGAGCCCCGCCGGCCGGCGGCCGCGGCGGCGCCGGCACCGGCGCCCCGGGCGGGGGGCTGCGGCTGTGCGTGCGGCTGCGGGGCCGGGGCGGTGTGCTGGGCCGGCTGGGGGGTCCGGTGTCCGGGGTGGGGCTGGTGCTGGGCGTAGGGGGCGGCGGGTGCGGCGCCCTGGTCGCCGTGGGGCTGCTGCGGGCCCGGGGCAGCGGCGCCCTGGTCGCCGTAGGGCTGCTGCGGGTACGACGCGGCGGGCGCGGCCTGGTCGCCGTACGGCTGCTGCGGGTAGCCGTAAGCGGGGGCGGGCTGCTGGGCGGGCGGGTAGCCGTAGGAGGGCTGCTGCTGGGGGTAGCCGTAGCCGGGGCCGGCCTCGGGGGACGGGTCGGGGCGGCCCGGGTCCGGCGTGTTCTGCGCGGGCACGCCGGGGTGGGCCGGGGGCCGGGGAGCGGGAGCGCCCCCCTCGGGCCCGGGCTGCTGCGCGGCGGGCTGCTGTGACGGGGGTTGCTGCGCCGCGGGCTGCTGGGACGCGGCCTGCTGAGGTGCCGCGCCGGCCCTCAGGTCGCGCAGCACCTCGTTCTGCCAGTTCTCACCGCTCGGCATGTCGCCCTTCTCCCCTTGCGGCGGCCTCCCCCGGAGCGCCGCCGCGTCGTCCCTCGGAACTCAGAACTTGTCGAGCAACTGCCCGTAGATGCCGAACACGCCGACGGCCAGCGGGAACAGCCCGATCACGCCGAAGGACTCGATGAGATCGGCGAGCCTGCGCAGCCGCACCCGCACGTGCTCGGGCGGTTCGATCGCGAGGACCAGCAGCGGCAGCACCGCGGCCGCCGCCAGCAGGGCCAGCGCACCGGCCCCGCCGGAGTGGTCCAGCCAGAGCACCGCGAGGCGTACGACCAGCACGGCCGCCGCGCCGAACAACGCCACGACCTCCGCGACCAGCGGGAACGCACGGGCCCGCGACAGCAGCACCACGGCGGTGAGCGAGGCGAGGACCACCGTCCACACGGTCGGCTCGTCGGCGGTCGTCAGCAGCCAGCCGCCGGCGGCGGCCGAGGCGGCCGCGACCACGGTGGCCAGGGCCAGCCCGCGGTGGGTGGCGGCGAGCGCGTTGGAGACCTGGTGACGGCTGACCGAGACGCCCGAGGAGCGCCGGTCGTCCAGGCCGGTGAGCCCGGAGGCCATCAGGGCGAGCCGCGGCAGCAGGCCGAGCAGCACCACGGAGAACACGGCCATCACGGCACCGAGCCGGTCGGGCCGGTCCTGCAGTGCCGCGACCGCCTCCCAGACGAGGGCCACGGCGACGGCGGCGACGGCGCCGATCAGCCCGCCGCGGCCCAGCGGCGAGAAGTAGGCGAGCAGCACCAGGGTGAGCACCAGCGCGCCGACGACACCGGCCAGCCGTGCCTCGCCGGACCAGTCGTAGGCGTCGGCGGCGGTCCAGGCGGCGAGCAGGCCGAGCCCGCCGGCCGCCAGCAGCAGGGCGGTGGCGAGCCCCCGGTTGCCCTCGCCGACCTTCGCCACGACGGCACCGGCCAGCAGGAAGACCACGGTGGCCGCCAGCAGTGCGGTGGCGACGGACTCCAGCGCGAACTCGCGTCGCGCCAGCACCGCCGCGGCCACGGCGAACACGACGGTGGCGACCCCGGCGCTGACCCGGCGCGCGGCCGGACGCCAGCGCCAGGCACGCAGGTCGAGGTCGTCGGCGACCTGGTCGGTGACGTCGTGCACGACCGGCGCGGGGGGCGCGGCGTGGGCCCGCACGAGCTGGAGGACGGCGCCGTCGGCGACCTCGGCCGAGGACAGCGTGGCGTCGTTCGGCAGCACCGAGCCGTCGGAGGTGACCAGTTGCCGCGTGGTGGGCCGCGTGGCGACCCGGTCGTCGAGCAACCGCAGTATGTCCGGGAGCAGTTGGCCGATCGGCGTGTCCGACGGCAGGACGAGGTCGGCGCGCCGTCGTTCACCGATCAGGGTGACTCGGCTCAGCTGGGTCCGAGACGTCGTTGCAGTGCTCACCACTCACCGGAACCTATCATCGCGTCATTTCGGCCACGGGCCCTGTTTGAGGTGAACCCGCCACCCATGTCGGTCGTCTTCACCGCTTCTCCCCACTCGCGCCGGCGGGCGTCGCCGTACCGGAGGGGCCGTCGGAGGGGCTGCCCGAGGGGCTGCCGCCGGAGGGGTCGTACAACTGCTCCTGCTGCTGCCGCTGCTTGTCCTGCTCGGCCTTCTGCTTGGCCAGCGTGGCCTGGAGGAAGGACCAGCCGACGCAGCCGGCGCACAGCACGGCCGCGATGGCGATGCCCGCGAACACCTTGCCGAGCCGCTCGTCCAGCGTGCGGCGGCCGCGCTGGGTGCCGAACAGCAGCGCGTCGCGCATCCGCCGCCGGCGTACCGCGACCGACTCGAGCAGTTGGCTGTCGTAGTCCCGTGCCATTCGTCGTCGTCCCGTGCGTGTGTCGTCTGGTGTCGTGAGGTGCTGTCTGTCGCTGTCCGTCGGTGCCTGTGTCGCCCGGTGCCGGCCGGCTGGTGGGTCCGCCGGTGCGATCCTGCCCGCCGGGCCGGTCCGCCGGTGCCGTCAGTCGTGCGGGGTGAGGCCCAGGTACCGCCTCATGGCGCTGTACTTCCGCTCCAGGCGCCGCGCGGTCGCCTCGTCGAGGGCGGCGAGCCGGTCCGGGTCGGCGTTGTGCGCGAGGTCCGCCGCCTTCACCAACCGGGCGCCCGGGGTGGCGAGGATCCGCCGCGCGTACGCCTCCGGGGTCTCGCCGGGCCGTTTGGTCACGGCGCGGACCACGTCCTTGGTGCGCCGGTCGAGGTCGGCCGCGCGCAGCCAGTCCTCGCTCAGCGCGCCGTCCTCCACTGCGTCGTGCAGCCAGGCCGCGGCGACGAGTTCGTCACCGCCGCCCCGGGCGCGGACGCCCTCGGCGACGGCGCGCAGGTGCTCGGCGTAGGGCCGGCCCGCCTTGTCCGTCTGCCCGGCGTGCGCGGCCAGCGCGAGGGCCTCGACCTCGGCGAGACCCAGGCTCACGACGCGCGCCTTCCCTCGTGCCCGTGCCCGTGCCCGTGCTGCGGCATGCAAGCTCCCCCTTACTTTGCCCGTGCAACATAAGGCACGGGAGGGCGGGGAGTACACCCGGGGGTGCGGATCGGGGAACGGGCGGGAGCCGTGAGCCTCGTCGGCCGGCCCCTGGGTCAGGAGTTCCGCGTCAGCCCGGAGACGATCATGAACAGGAGCCACAGGACGGGGACGAGGCCGACGTAGGCGAGGGGCCTGCGGTGCACGGGGACGCCCGGGTCGACCTGCCGTCCGTGCTGTCCCGGCGCCGGGGCCTGGAGCTTCTTCACCTTGCGGGACACCACGAGGTTGTGGAGGAGCGTGAACGGGGTGAACAGGAACAGCGAGAACGGACTCCACCAGCCCTGCCAGAGCGTCTCCGTGGTGAGCGCCCGGTACACGGCGACCCCGCACGCCCCGCACATCGGCCCGTCCAGCTTGCGGAACGTCATGACGACCAGAAGCCCGCGGTGGGCCCGGAAGGTGACGGGGACGGCGGGGGAACCTCCACAGAACCTGCACGCGGGGGTGGGGGGTTGGGGGTGGCCCTGGTAGCCCGGGTGACCCTGGTGGCCGGGGTGGGCGTAGGGCTGGCCCGGGTGGGCGTAGGGCTGGCCGGGGTGGGCGTACGGGTTGGGGCCACCGGCTCGGGGTGCGGTGGCGTACGGGTTGCCCTGGGGCGGGGTGGCCATGGGCGGGTGACTTTCCGTTGAGGCGGCCAAGGTCTTGACCGCGTCGGAATTCGGGGCGGTGGTGAGCGAGTCGGGCAGGACGCGCCCCCGGTTGCTCTCCGGGGAGGCCAGCAGCTCGGCGAGCGCCTGGGACGGCAGGAGGCCCCGCTCCTTGGCGCTGCGCAGCCGGGCGTGCCAGTGCCCGCCGTCGGCGAGGGCCCGGCCTCCGGCGTCGTCGCGGGGAACCCACGCGGCGGCGTCGTCCTCGTCGCCGGCCCACACGTAGCAGAGGACGGCGCCGCTCTCCTTGTCGACGACCGTGAGGTACTGGACCGGCTTGTCGGTCCGGGCGCGGTACCTGGGGGGTCCCTCCCCCACGGAGTCGAAGTGCACGTCCTGGTCACGGCGTGCGGTGTTCCGGGCGGGCTCAGTCACCGGCGACCCGTTCCCGGAGGGCCGCGAGGGACGGGGCCTCGGTGAGGGAGCCGGGGACGGCGTGGCTCAGCTCGTTGTCGTTCGCGCCCTGCGCCAGCTCGGCGAGCAGGGCCGTGGGCGCCAGCCCCCGGGCCTTGCCGCTGCGCAGCGCCCGCAGCCACGACGCTCCGGCGTTCACCGAGCGCGGCGGAAGCCCCGGCGGCACCACCCAGCCGGCCGCGTCGTCGCTGGCGCCGGCCCACACGTGGCCGATCACCGTGCCCTGCGCGTCGGCGACCGCCAGGTGCGCGACGGGCCCGCCGGTCTGCCGGCCGTACGCCGGAGGCGCGTTCACCTCCCTGAACGGCAGGTCCTCGGCGAAGCGCGGGGCAACCATTCGTCCGCTGCTCACGGCCCCGGCGTCCCGTCAGCTCTCCTCGGCCAGTTCCTTCACGACCTGCAGGCTCGAGGCCTGGGTGAGGGACCCGGGGACGACGTGGCTGGGATGGGCGGGGTCGGAGTCCCGGAGCAACTCCGCCAGGGCGGCCGTGGGGGCGATCCCCCGCGCCTTGGCGTCCCGCAGCCGGGAGACGTAGAGGGCTCCGCGGTTGAAGGCCTCGTCGCCACCCGCCTTCCGCACCTTCCAGCCGGCGGCGTCGTCCTCGTCGTTCGCCCACACGTAGCCGAGGACGGTCCCCTGCCCATTGGCGACGGTCACGTACTGGACCGGCTTGTCCGTGGTACGGGAGTAACGGGCCGGGCCCGCCACTTCCTCGAACTGGAGGGGCTCGGTCAGGCGGGGCTGGACGTTCCGCTCCCGGCTCATGGTCGTTCTCCCTCTCCTCGCTACCTGGGCAGCACTTCGCCGTACACCTGGACCTGCCCATTCTCCATGAACACGCGGGTCACCCGGTACTGAGTCCCCTTGCCCAGCAGGACTTCCCGCTCGCCCATCCCGAACTTGCCGACCTTCTCCACCCACAGGGCGGGGGTGCCCTTCGGGACCCTGAGGTGGAGGATCGCCTCCGCATGGGCGAACGCGGCCACCGGGTGGTCACCCAGGGACGTCGACATGTAGGCCTTGTCCGTATAGGTGTTCCCCAGCATCTCGAGGGGATCGTCCAGCTGCAGGTGCCCGATTCCCGTGCCGCGGACCACCATGACGTCCTCCGGGACGGGGTGTCCCGCGAGGGCCGCGTCGACCTCGTCGATGTTGTGCTGGACGTACGGGGTCCACTTCGAGGCGTCGCCCCGCAGGAAGCCGTTCATCTCCTTGTACGTCGCCCAGCCGTCGGCGTGCGGCGCCGAAAGGCTGTAGTTCGGCTCGTCCGTGTAGTCCCACACCGCCTTGCGGCGGGCGTCCGGCATGTTCTCCGCGTAGTCGTTCCAGTACGTCTGCCCGTACTTGATGGCGTCCGTGTCCGTGGCGAAGGACCTGGTGCCGTCCGAGATCTCGGCGTACGCCACCCGGTGCTGTTCCGCGGGGGTGAGCCGGTCCCATTCCGCGTCGGAGACGAGCGGCTTGTACGCGAACGGCTCCTCGGCCACGCCGTGTCCCGGTACGTCGGCGTCCCCGTGTCCCGGCACGGCAGGAGCGTCCGCGTCGTGATGAGCAGCGGCGTCCACGCCGTCGTCGCCGGGGCCCGCGTGGTCGCCGGCGTCGGCGTCGGCGTGGTCGCCGCCTGGCGATCCGTCGTCGCCGTGGTGTCCGGCACCGTCGTGATGTCCGGCACCGTCGTGCGGGTGGCCGTCGGGCGTGTCGTGCGGGTGGCTGTCGGGAGCGTCGTGGCCCGTGGGGTGCTGCGTGTCGGGGACGTGGCCGTCCGTGTGCGGGGTCGTCGCAGGCGTCTCGTGCGGTGTGGTCGTCGGGACGTCGTGGGTCGCGGCGCCCGCCGGGGTGTCGTGGTACCAGGCGGACGGCGTCGTACCGGAGTGCCCGCCAGCCGAGACCGCGTCGCCCGTACTGTGCGGGATCCCGCCCTGGATGCCGTGGGACACGGGCGCCCCGCCGGTGTACGTCCCCCCGCCCCCGGTGGAGTGCGGGATGCCGCCGTGGATGCCGTCGGACGGCGTGTGTGCGGCGGGGGTGTGGGCGCCGCTGTCCGCCGTGTGCCCGGCACCGCCGGTGTGGGCCGTGCCGTCCGCCGTGTGCCCGGCCCCCGCGTACGCCGCGTTGTCGGCCGAGTGCGGGACGCCCGCGTAGGCCGGGGTGTGCGAGGTCGGGGTGGTGGTCCAGTGGTCGGGGAGGCCGGAGGGCGTCTGGTACGACGCCGGAGCCGTCTCGTGCGGGATCGGCGTGGTGTCGATGGTGCCGTCGGGCGAGACGAGGTTGCCGTTCGGCTCGAGGAGCCGACCGTCGGGGAGATGGACGGAACCGTCCGGGAGGGTGGGGACCTCGATCTTGCCGATGCCCTTGAGGCCCTTGGAGATGTCACCGATCTT
>NZ_SZPR01000020.1 GCF_005280195.1 Streptomyces galbus
ACCCTGTGGGAGAGTAGGACACTGCCGAACAATCATTGTAGAAAAGCCTCGTGCCATTCGGCACGGGGCTTTTCTGCGTTTAGGCTCGGTGTCATGCGCTATGACCTCGTCATCTTCGACAACGACGGTGTGCTCGTCGACAGTGAGCCGCTCTCCAACCGGCACCTCGCCGCGTACCTCACCGAGCTCGGGCACCCGACGACGTACGAGGAGTCGATACGCGACTACATGGGCTCCGCGATGCACCGGATCCACGACCTGGTGCTGGAGCGGACCGGGCAGCGGCTGCCGGCGGACTTCGACGACGTCTTCCACGCGCGGGTGTTCGCGGCGTTCGAGCGGGAGCTGAAGCCCGTGGCGGGGGTCGTCGGGGTGCTGGAGAGGCTGCGGGCCGAGGGGGTGCCGTGCTGCGTGGCCTCGTCCGGGAGTCATGAGCGCATCCGGGTGGGGCACCGGGTGACGGGGCTCGACCAGTGGTTCGACGAGGGGCGGATCTTCAGCTCGCAGGACGTCGGGCGGGGCAAGCCGGCGCCGGACCTCTTCCTCCACGCGGCCCGGGAGATGGGAGTCGCCCCTGAGCGGTGCATCGTCGTCGAGGACTCCCCGCTGGGTGTGCAGGCGGCGGTCGCGGCCGGGATGGACGTGGTCGGGTTCACCGCGATGACGCCCGCCGAGAAGCTCGCCGGGGCCCGCAAACTCTTCGGCGACATGGGGGAGTTGGCTCCGCTGCTCGTCTGACATCTGTCATGCGGACTGCCGGACGATCGTTCCTACCGGACGACCCCCTCCGGCGGCGAAGCTGAGGGCATGACGACGAAGACGCACGCGAAGCGCCCGGCCCTGACCCCCCTGATCGTGGATGTCGCCGTGCCCGTCGGTGGGTACTACCTGCTCAAGGACGGCTTAGGGACCAGCACGTTCGCCGCGCTGGCGGGCAGCAGTGTGGTGCCGGCGCTGCGGACCGCGTGGGGCGTGGTCAGGGAGCGCGCGCTCAACGGGCTCGCCGCGCTGATCCTCGCGGTCAACGTCGTCGGGCTGCTGCTGGGCCTGGTGTCCGGGGACCCGCGGCTCATGCTCGCCAAGGAGAGCGCGGTCGGCAGTGTCATCGGGCTCGGGGTGCTGGTGTCCGTGGCGCTCGGGAAGCCGCTCATGACCGCCGCCATGAAGCCGTGGCTGGTCAAGGGGCGGGCCGAGCGGGAAGCGGCCTGGGAGCGGCTGTGCGCCGGGTCCGCGGACTTCCGGCGGGCCGAGCGGGTGTTCTCGGGCGTGTGGGGCGGCTTCCTGCTCACGGAGTGCGCCGTGCGGGTCGCCGGCGCCTACACACTGCCCGTGGACACCATGGTGTGGCTCGGGTCGGTGATCCTGGTCGTCACGCTGGGCTCGGCGTTCGCGGTGAGCGGTGCGCTGGCGGCCGGGCCGATGGCGCGGATGCTGCTCGGCGAGGTCGAGGCGGGGGCGGCCACCGGCGCGGAGCCCGGGGCGGAGACCACGGCCGTGTCCGGCCGGACCGTGGGGGCGCCCGAGGTCGCCCTCGCCCGCTGAAGCTGAGCAGAACTCATCTTCGGCCGGATCTACCCAGCAGTAGCCCGGGGCCCTACGCTCGCCGCCATGACTGATGTGCTGCGGCGCGGCAGGGCCTCGCTGGCGTTCGGTTTCCTCGCGCAGGGCGTCGCGTTCGCCCTGCTCGTGACCCGCATCCCGGCCGTGCAGGACCGCTACGGGGTGTCCGACGCGCTGCTGCCCGTCTTCCTGGCCGCCGTGCCCGTGCTGGCCGGCGTCGGGAGCGTGACGACCGAGCACCTGGTGAAGCGGGTCCGGCCGAGCGTGGTGCTGCGCTGGTCCCAGCCGGTGGTGCTGCTGGCGCTGCTCGGGGTCGGGGCGGGGGAGCGGATGGTCGAACTGGCCGTCTCGCTCGCGGCGTTCGGGCTGGCGGTCGGTGCGCTGGACGCGTCCATGAACATGCTCGGGGTGAGCCTGCAGCGGTCGTACGGGCGCAGCATCATGCTGAGCTTCCACGCGGCGTACAGCCTGGGCGGGATCGTCGGGGCGTCGCTCGCCTGGGCGGGGGCGCACTGGCACCTGGCGCTGTGGGTGTCGTACCTGCCGGTGGCGGCGGTCCTGCTGCCGGCGGTGCTCGTGGGGAGCCGGTGGTACGTCGACGCGGGACCGGCGGAGGGCGGTGCGGAGGGTGGAGCCGGTGCCGGGCAGGGCGGGGCGCTCGTCTTCAAGCTGCTGCTCCCGCTGTGCCTGGTGATGTCGTTCGCGTACATCGGTGACTCGACCGTGTCCAACTGGAGTGCCAAGTACCTGCAGGACGTGCTGGGGAGTTCGGAGCAGCTGGCGACGGTGCCGTACAACGTGTACATGGTGACCACGCTGCTGGGGCGGGCCATCGGGGACTCCGGGGTGCGGCGGTTCGGGGCCGTGGCGGTGGTGCGGGCCGGGGCCGTGGTGGCCGCGGCGGGGTTCGCCGTGGTGGCCGTGGCGCCGGGGCCGTGGGTGGGGATGCTCGGGTTCACGCTGCTGGGGCTGGGGTTGTGCGTGCTGGTGCCGCAGACGTTCGCGGCCGCCGGGCGGCTCTTCCCGGGGGCCTCGGACGCGGCGATCGCCCGGCTGAACATCTTCAACTACGTCGGGTTCCTCGTGGGGTCGCCGTTGGTGGGGGCGCTGGGTGACGCGTGGAGCTACCGCGGGGCCATGCTCGTCCCGATGGTGCTGGTGTCGCTGACGTTGGTGTACGCCCGGTCGTTCGCGCGTCAACCGGACCGATACGGTGGCGGGCATGAGCGGCCGCGCACAGCTGATGTGGGACGAGGCAGTAACGGGCTATGACTTCGGGCCCGAGCATCCGATGGATCCGGTCCGGCTGGAGCTGACCCGGAAGCTGGTGGACGCCCTCGGGCTGGACCGGGAGGTGGACGTCGTCGCGGCCAAGCCGGCCGGGGAGTCGACGCTGCGCCTGGTGCACCGCGAGGACTACATCGACGCCGTGAAGGCGGCGTCCGCGGACCCCCGGTCGGCTGACGAGGCGTACGGGCTGGGCACCCTGGACGATCCCGCGTTCGCGGGCATGCACGAGGTGAGCGCGCTGATCGCCGGGCAGTCGGTGGGCGCGGCGGAGGCCGTGTGGCGGGGCGAGGCCCTGCACGCGGTGAATTTCGCGGGCGGGCTGCACCACGCGATGCCCGGGGCCGCGTCCGGGTTCTGCGTCTACAACGACGCCGCCCTCGCGATCGCGCGGCTGCTGGAGCTGGGCGCCGAGCGGGTCGCGTACGTGGACGTCGACGTGCACCACGGGGACGGCGTGCAGGCGGCGTTCTGGGAGGACCCCCGGGTGCTGACGATCTCCCTGCACGAGCATCCGCGGACCCTGTTCCCGCAGACCGGCTGGCCGGAGGAGACCGGGGCGGCCGGGCCGGCGGAGGGCTCCGCGGTGAACGTGGCCCTGCCGGCGGGGACCGGGGACGCCGGGTGGCTGCGGGCGTTCCACGCGGTGGTGCCCGAGCTGCTCGCGGAGTTCCGGCCGGACGTGCTGGTGACCCAGCACGGGGCGGACACGCACTTCGAGGACCCGCTGGCGCACCTGGCGGTGTCGCTGGACGCGCAGCGGGCCGTGCAGGTGGCGTGCCACGAGCTGGCGCACGCGCACGCCGGGGGCCGGTGGGTGGCGCTGGGCGGCGGCGGATACGCCGTGGTGGAGGTGGTGCCGCGGTCGTGGGCGCACCTGGTGGGGATCGCGGCGGGCCGGGAGGTGGCGCCGGAGACGGTGATCCCGGAGAGCTGGCGCCAGGCCGTGTACGCGCGGACCCGGCAGCTCGGGCCGATGCGGATGACCGACGGGCGGTGGCCGGTGGAGTGGGCCTCCTGGGAGGCGGGGTACGACCCGGCGGACCGGCTCGACCAGGCGGTGCTGGCGACACGGCGGTCGGTGTTCCCGCTGCGGGGACTGCTGGCGTAGATCACCGCCGGGCCGGCCCCCGGCGGGCGGCGTTACGCCGACCGTGCGCAGTTCGCCCGATCCGCTGGTCGGCTCCCGGGCGCTGCGTCAGGATCGTCGGGTGGTGAGCGCGGGGGCCCTGTGGGGGCATCTGGTGGGCTCCCGGCTGGCGGGGGTGGTGGGCACCTCGCGGGAGGCGGGGCTGCGCAGCTACCGGTTGTTCGCGGCCCGGGACCCGCGGGTGCTGCTGGGGATCGACCCGGGGAGCGGGTGGGGCTTCGGGGACGTGCTGGCGGTGATGGCCGAGCGGGTGGGCGTGCCGGCCGACCCGCGGTGCGTGGCCGGACCGGACGTGATCGACCCGGCGCTGACCCTGGCCGGTCTGGACGCCTTCGCCGGGCGGGTCGCGGAGGTGGTGCGGCGCCGGGGAGCGGTGCTGATCGGCACCGGGCACCCGCACCGGCTGCTGGGCTTCTACGCCTGCCTCGCGGACGCCTTGTCGGCGGGGGGATGTACTGTCCTCACCCCGGCGCAGGGTCGCCGTGTCGACATAACGACCCGGTTCGGTCTACGCACGTACAACCTCGCGTACGTACGGGGCGTCGGGTTCGTACGGGAGAGCGGGGGCCTTTGCGCCGGGAGCACGACCGGCGCGCACTGCCACTCGCCGCTGCCGGTGCGGGTGGCCCTGGATGCCGCGGCCGAGGCCGGCGGGCCGCTGCCGCAGCTCGTGATCGGGGACCACGGATGGGTCTGCGGGGCAGGTCAGCTGGGGTTCGAGGCGGTCGGCCTGGCCGACACGGACGACCCGGCGCTCTTCGTGGGGCAGGCGCAGGGCGTGGTGTCCGCCGTCGTTCCGCTCGACGACGGTGTGCGGGACGATTACTACCTGCCGCTGGCCCGCTACGTACTCAATCGAGCGTGTCTGTCACAGTAGGCCGCCGATGGGTGCACCTCTTCCCCACTCGCATCACCCGCCCCTAGTCTGGGGAGTGAGCACGCAACGACGAAGAGTCACCGGAAGGGGAAGCCGGTGGCCGTCGAGTGCGGAAGGTTCAGGTGTGTCATGGCAGCAGCCGGCGAGAGGCCTCTGAGCGAGGTCCAGTTCCTGACCGTGGCGGAAGTCGCCTCGGTGATGCGAGTGTCCAAGATGACCGTGTACCGCCTGGTGCACAGTGGTCATCTGCCCGCGATCCGGGTGGGGCGGTCCTTCCGCGTCCCCGAGAACGCGGTTCACGAGTACCTCCGCGACAGCTACGTGGGGGTGGAAACCGCCTAGTGGTAACCGGCCGACAGCGGCCTCCGACCCTCGATTAACGGCCTCGGCACTCGGGCGGGTAGGCTAGCCCCTCGTAGGTCGTGTGGGCCCATGGCGCCCAAACACCGAGTGATGAGAAGTGAGCGAGGGTAGTCGTGGGCTCTGTTATCAAGAAGCGGCGCAAGCGGATGGCCAAGAAGAAGCACCGCAAGCTGCTCAAGCGCACGCGCGTTCAGCGTCGTAACAAGAAGTAAGGTTGCGCGACGCGAGCCGCGAAAGCGTGTTGTGGCCCCCCACCAGGATTCCGGTGGGGGGCCACGCGTCTTTCCGGGGCGGTTTCGGTCATCGGGCATCGCGTGGTCGTCACAGGGCGACATCGAACCGATAAGTTGACGCAGAGGGGAAACCCGCCGGACGGAGGGTCCTGTCGCAGGTGAGTCCTGAAGGTCCTGGAAGGAAGGCGCTGCACCGTGGGCAAGGTCGTGCTCGTGACCGGGGTGGCCCGTCAGCTCGGAGGCCGGTTCGTCCGGCGGATCCAGCGTGACCCGGAGGTCGACCGGGTCGTCGCCGTGGACGCGGTGCGGCCCGAGCACCACCTGGGCGGCGCCGAGTTCATCCAGGCCGACATCCGGCAGCCCACCATCGCGCGGGTGCTCGCCGAGACGGGTGCCGACACCGTCGTCCACCTGGACGTCACGGCGACGGCCCTGGGCAGCGGCAGCCGGGCCACGGTCAAGGAGACCAACGTCATCGGCACCATGCAGCTCCTCGGTGCCTGCCAGAAGTCGCCCAAGGTGCAGCGGCTGGTGGTGAAGTCCAGCACCAACGTGTACGGGTCGGCGTCCCGGGACCCGGCCGTGTTCACCGAGTCGACCCCGGCCAAGTCGCTGCCGAGCGGCGGCTTCGCCAAGGACGCCTGCGAGGTAGAGGGCTATGTGCGCGGGTTCGCCCGGCGCCGGCCCGACGTCGCCGTGAGCGTGCTGCGGTTCGCCAACATCCTCGGCCCCACCGCCGAGACGCCGCTCGCCGCGTACTTCTCGCTGCCGGTGCTGCCGACCGTGTTCGGCTACGACCCGCGGCTGCAGTTCGTGCACGAGGACGACGTGATCGACGTGCTGCGGATCGCCTCGCACGAGCCCCGCCGGGGCACCCTCAACAGCGGGACGTTCAACATCGCCGGGGACGGGGTGCTGCTGCTGTCCCAGTGTTCCCGCCGGCTCGGGCGGCCCACCGTGCCGCTGCTGCTGCCGGCCGTCACGTGGGCCGGCTCCCTGGTGCGTACGCTGGGGATGACGGACTTCTCCCCCGAGCAGATCCGCCTGCTCACGCACGGCCGGGTCGTGGCGACGGACCAGATGCGCGAGACCCTGGGCTTCGTCCCCAAGTACACGACGGCGGAGACCTTCGCGGACTTCGCCCGCAGCCGGGGGCCGGGGCTGCTGCCCCCGCAGGCCGTGGCCGGGGCCGTCGACCGGGTCGCCGCCCTGGCCGTGCCGGGCGGCGGCGGCTCGGCGGCGGCCGCCGCGCCGACGTCCCACTCCCCGACGCAGAGCGCCAACTGAGGAGCGCAGCAACGATGGCGGACGCCAAGGTCATTCCGTTCGACGACGACCGGTCCCGCGGGAGCGCCGCGCAGCGCCCGCCGCGGCGCCGTGGCACGGGGAGCCGGCGCACCGGCGGCGAGCAGCCGGTGCCGGTGCGCGAGATCCGCGGCGCGGGCGAGGCCCGTGACCCCGGCGAGGTGCGTGAGGCCGGCGACCTCCAGGCCCTGCCGGGCGGGGCCGCGGCGCCGGACGACGTGCCCGGGCCGGACGGGGAGCAGCGGGCGGGCGCCGGCGGGCTGGAGCGGCGCATCGCGAGCGGGCTGGCGTTCCTGCGCCGCCGTCTCACCGGGGACTACGAGGTCGACGACTTCGGCTACGACGAGGAGCTGACCGACCAGGTCCTGATGTCGCTGCTGCGGCCGGTGTACGAGAAGTACTTCCGGGTCGAGGTGAAGGGCGTCGAGAACATCCCGGCCGACGGCGGGGCGCTGATCGTCGCCAACCACTCCGGGACGCTGCCGCTGGACGGCCTGATGATGCAGGTCGCCGTGCACGACCACCACCCGGCGGGCCGGCACCTGCGGCTGCTCGCCGCCGACCTGGTGTTCGTACTGCCGGTCGTCAACGAGCTCGCCCGCAAGCTCGGGCACACCCTGGCCTGCGCCGAGGACGCCGAACGGCTGCTGGAGCAGGGCGAGCTGGTCGGGGTCATGCCGGAGGGCTTCAAGGGCATCGGCAAGCCGTTCAGCGAGCGCTACAAGCTGCAGCGGTTCGGCCGGGGCGGCTTCGTCTCGACGGCGCTGCGGCACGGCGCGCCGATCATCCCCTGCTCGATCGTCGGGGCGGAGGAGATCTACCCGATGCTCGGCAACGCCAAGACGCTGGCCCGGGTGCTGGGCTTCCCGTACTTCCCGCTGACGCCGACGTTCCCGTGGCTCGGCCCGCTGGGCGCGGTTCCGCTGCCGACGAAGTGGACGATCCAGTTCGGCGAGCCGATCCCCACGGACGGCTATCCGCCGGAGGCCGCCGAGGACCCCATGCTGATGTTCAACCTGACCGACCAGGTGCGCGAGCAGATCCAGCACACCCTGTACAAGCTGCTGGTGCAGCGGCGGTCGGTGTTCTTCTGACGCCTGCGGCCTCGTGGCCGGTGGGTACGTCGATGGGGGCGCCCCTCTCCGGGAGGGGCGCCCCCATCTGCATCCGCGGGCCGCTAGTCGGTGTCCTCGCCGTCGATGCCCAGGCCGGGCAGCAGGCCCGGGAGCAGCGGCGGGATCGTCACGTCCGGCTGGGTGCTCGGCAGGACGGGCGGCGAGGTGGTGCCGGCGCTGTCCGGCGGGTCCAGCAGGCCGCCGGTGTTGCCGCCGAGCAGGCCGTCGTCCGACGTGCCGGAGCCGGCGGAGCGGCTCGGGCTGCCGCTGCCGTCGCCGGTGTGCCCGCCGGTCGTCGTGCCGCTGCCGGTGCTCGGCGAGGTGGAGCGCTCGCTGCTGGAGGCGCCGGCCGACGCGGAGCCCGTGCCCGGGCCGGTCCCCGTGCCGCCGCCCCGGGCCGGGGGCTGCGGGAGCAGGGACTGCAGCGGCGCGACTTCCTGGTCTATGGCGTCGAGCACCGACGACACCTGCTCACTGACGTCCCCGAGCTGCACGGGCAGCCGGTCGCGCAGCTTGCTCCACGCCTCGCGGTGGGACTGCGAGAACGAGGACAGGGCCTGGATGGGGCCCAGGGAATTGGGGTCGCGCTCGTAGGCTTCGTGCAGCAGGCGGTGGCCCTCGGAGGCGTCGTGCTGCATGCCGAACAGGGTGCGGCGGATCTCGCTCACGGAGTCGTGGTCGAGGTCGCCGCCGCGGCCGCGCTCCAGGAGCCGGCGCGCCTCGTTCAGCCGGGTGGAGGCCAGGTCGAGGTACGCCTGGCCACGCTCGCTGTCGCCCTCGGCCAGGTAGTTGAGCTTGAAGTCCTCGATGCCGCGCTTGAGGCCGTAGAGCGAGTCACCGGGGAGGGCGTCGGAGCTGGCGGCGGCGACCCCGCCGAAGGCGCCCGCGGCGACCCCCACACTGAGGCCGCCCGCGGTGAGGCTCTTGGCGAGCCGGCTGCGGGGGCGGAACCTGCCCAGCGGGGTCGCCCGGTGGGCGCCCCGCCGCGCGGAGCGCTGCTCGGGCACCGAAGGGTCCGCGGCCTCGCCCCCGAACCTGCCTTCCTGGAGCATGGCCTCCATCGCGGCGACCAGCTGGGCCCGCTGCACGACCTTGACCTCGGGGTCGAGCTCGGGTCTGGGCAGCTCGGCGAGACTCGTGGCGAGGGCCAGCAGATGGCCCTGCCCGGTCTGGTCCGCAGCGGCGGGTGCCGGTGCCGGTGCCGGTGCCGGTCCTTCGGACTGCTCGGCCGCCGGGCCCTGTTCGGACTGCTCCTGAAGGGCTTGGGCGAAGGCGTTCGCCCGCCGGTGCGCCGATACGTTCGCGATCACTGGCGGCACCTCCTCTCGTCATGACGGTCGACTCCCCTGGGGTCCTCGGGGTTGCACGTCTTCGACCGGTTCTCCTCGATCGGGTGATCGAGGCCGGTCGGGACGTGACCACAGGGAGCCTGTATCCCGCACAACGACTGGCGCGGCACTTGGGTTACGGACTGCGGATGATCGGATCGGGAAGGCAACGGACTTTCACTGACCGTGAGTTGGGGATCGCGGAGCGTGGGGGTGGGGCCGGGTGGGGCCGGCTCGGCGTTAGCGGGACGCTCAGCGGGCGTCGTCCGGGAGGAGGCGGGCCAGGGTGCGCACGGCGCGGTACTGCAGGGTCTTGATGGCGCCCTCGTTCTTGCCCATCACGCGTGCGGTCTCGGCGACCGACAGGCCCTGCAGGAAACGCAGCGTCACGCACTCCTGCTGCTGGGGGTTGAGCCGGCGTACGGCGTCGAGGAGGGCGGCGTTGGACAGGGACTCCAGGACGGAGTCCTCGGGTGAGCGCTCGACCTCGTTGGCGTCGAGCATCTCGCCGGTGGTGACCTCCAGCCGGAACCGGCTCGACTTGAAGTGGTCGGCGACGAGGTTGCGGGCGATGGTGACGAGCCAGGCGCCGAAGTCGCGGCCCTGCCAGGTGAAGGTGCCGATGCGGCGCAGCGCGCGCAGGAACGTCTCACTGGTGAGGTCCTCGGCCGTGGCGCGGCCGCCGACGCGGTAGTAGATGTAGCGGTAGACGGTGTCGCTGTACTGGTCGTAGAGGCGGCCGAAGGCGTCGGCCTCGCCGGCCTGGGCGCGCTCCACGAGGTCCATCATCCGGGCGCTGTCGCTGTCGGCGGCCGGCCGCCGGGCGGTGGTCGCGGCCGCGCGTCCGCGTCTGACGGCCGCGCGCCCGTCGCCCGACCGCCGTCCCTCGACGACGGGGCTGCGCCCCGGCACCTGCTCGAGGCCGTCGGCCAGTGCGTAGCACGGGCCGGCCGGTGCGGTGGCCGTGGCGAGGGCGGGGACGGCGTACGCGGTGGGGACGAGGCCGCGCAGCGTCTCTTTGACCGTTGCGACTGTTGCGCGCAGCGTAGCCAGGCCCGAGGCGTCAACCCCGACATGTGGGTACACAAGACTCCCAGAGGCAGAGCTTCCATCACGTGCAGTGCCGGACCGTTCACCCGTCGTAGCGACGGAGGGGTACCGGATTGCGTCTGAGGAGAATAACGCTTCGTGCAGGGCCTGCTACACCGAGTTGCTCAAATCATCGATTGCGTCGCTTCCGTATCCGTTTGCCGTTCGGTCAAGTGCCTGAGTGTGACCGGTTGTTGATCGGAACGGTTCGGATCGGGGGGTGATACGGGACGTGTTGTGGCTGTCCGCCGACAAGAGGACTGGAAGCGGCTCCGGCGGGGTACGACGGTGGGATTGGTCGCTTCGTCCGGGGGTGTCGCCGAAGGCGACGCAAACGATCGTCTCGGCCGCGTGCGTGATCGACCCGATCGGCCGGCGGACGCCGCGACGGTCCGGCGCGTGCCTACCGGCGGCGCCGGTGCAGCGCGATGGCCGCCGCCGTTCCGCCCGCCACCGCGCCCACGCCCGCCGCCGCCGGGATGCCCACCTTCGCCGCCTTGCGGCCCGTGCGGTAGTCGCGCAGGCGCCACTCCAGCTCGCGGGCGTGCTTGCGCAGCTTGCTGTCCGGGTTGATGGCGTAGGGGTGGCCCACCAGGGACAGCATCGGGATGTCGTTGTGGCTGTCGCTGTACGCGGCGCAGCGGGACAGGTCCAGGCCCTCGGCCGCGGCCAGCGCGCGCACCGCCTCCGCCTTGGCCGGGCCGTGCAGCGGCTCGCCGACCAGCCGGCCCGTGTAGACCCCGTCGACCGACTCGGCCACCGTGCCCAGCGCGCCGGTCAGGCCCAGGCGGCGGGCGATGACCTGGGCGATCTCCACCGGGGCGGCGGTGACCAGCCACACCTTCTGGCCCGCGTCCAGGTGCGCCTGGGCCAGCGCGCGGGTGCCCGGCCAGATGCGCTCGGCCATGTACTCGTCGTAGATCTCCTCGCCGATCGACTGCAGCTCGGAGACGCGGTGGCCCTTGACGATCGACAGCGCCGAGTCGCGGGCCTCCTGCATGTGCTCGGGGTCCTCGACGCCGGCCAGCCGGAACCACGCCTGCTGCCAGGCGAAGCGGACCAGGTCGCGGGTCTCGAAGAACTTGCGCTTGTACAGGCCCCGGCCGAAGTGGAAGAGGGCGGCGCCCTGCATCACGGTGTTGTCCAGGTCGAAGAAGGCGGCGGCCCGGTCGTCGCCGAGGACGGGGAACACCGGTTCACCGGGCGGCCGGGTCTCCTGGGTGGACTTGCGGGCGGCCTCCGCCGAGGCCTCGCCTGCCAACACGCTCCGCGCCGTGGCGGAGCGCCTGCGGGGGGTGAGCCATCCGAGAGCGGCCATGGCGTGAGCATAGCCATTCCGCCTGCGGATTCCCGCAGCCGCCGGGTGGGGGCGCTGTGAACTCTCCGCGTCCGGACCGTTAAAGAGGGAGCGGTGAGGCGTGAGAATGGCTGGCATGAGTCCCCTCTTTCGTCGTAAGGGCCCCGCCCCGCAGGACCGGCTGGTCACGCTCATCGGGAAGCCCGACTGCCACCTGTGCGAAGAGGCACAGGAGGTCGTCGAGAAGGTGTGCGGCGACCTCGGCGTCCCCTGGGAGAAGCAGGACATCACCCAGGACCCCCGCCTCCACGAGCAGTACTGGGAGCAGATCCCGGTCGTCCTCGTGGACGGACGGCAGCACACCTTCTGGCGCGTGAACGAGCAACGGCTGCGCAAGGCGCTGACCGACTAGTCCAAACGGGTCGCCGCGTCGCTTAGGATCGACGGCGACTTGGTCTCGGGGGCGGGATTCGTGAGGAGAGTGGGCGGTTTTGCCCCCGACAAGGAAGGAACGCGGGCGTGTATACGCCGGTTCCCCGCAGGCGCGCCGGGATCGCGTGACCCCGGTCACGTTGGCCGGGCAAATCGGACACCATCTTTGTGCACGCGTTCACAAAGACATAGCCTGCATAGGACGGGGCGGTCGTGGGACGTATGACCGCCTACAGCCCCGCTCTACCCGCAGGAGCACCGTGGCAACTGGCCGAACTCACCGACCGGCGACCCGTAGCCGAGGGATTCCCGAGGCCACCGTCGCCCGTCTTCCGCTGTACCTCCGCGCCCTGACCGCGCTGTCGGAGCGCTCGGTCCCCACGGTCTCCTCCGAGGAGCTCGCGGCCGCGGCCGGCGTCAACTCCGCCAAGCTGCGCAAGGACTTCTCCTACCTCGGCTCCTACGGGACGCGCGGCGTGGGCTACGACGTCGAGTACCTCGTCTACCAGATCTCCCGGGAGCTGGGCCTGACGCAGGACTGGCCCGTCGTCATCGTCGGCATCGGCAACCTCGGCGCCGCCCTCGCCAACTACGGCGGGTTCGCCTCCCGCGGTTTCCGGGTCGCCGCCCTGATAGACGCCGACCCGGCGATGGCCGGCAAGCCCGTCGCGGGCATCCCCGTGCAGCACACCGACGAACTGGAGAAGATCATCCAGGACAACGGTGTGAGCATCGGCGTGATCGCGACGCCCGCCGGCGCCGCCCAGCAGGTCTGCGACCGGCTCGTGGCCGCCGGCGTGACCTCCATCCTGAACTTCGCGCCCACCGTGCTGTCCGTGCCCGACGGCGTCGACGTGCGCAAGGTCGACCTCTCCATCGAGCTGCAGATCCTCGCCTTCCACGAGCAGCGCAAGGCCGGCGAGGAAGCCGGCGCCGCCGCGGCCCACCCGGCCGCCGCGACCCGCCCCGACGCGGCGGACCAGGGACCCGACGGGGACGTGCCCGCCGTGATGCCGGCATGAGCCTCCTCGTCGTCGGACTGAGCCACCGCAGCGCCCCGGTCAGCGTGCTGGAGCGGGCCTCGCTGGGCCCGGACGCGCAGATCAAGTTGCTCCAGGACACCGTCGCCGCCGAGCCGGCCACCGAGGCCGCGGTGCTGGCCACCTGCAACCGCATCGAGCTGTACGCCGACGTGGACAAGTTCCACGCGGGCGTCGCCGAGCTGTCCACCCTCCTCGCCCAGCACAGCGGGGTCGGGCTGGAGGAGCTCACCCCCTACCTCTACGTGCACTACGAGGACCGCGCCGTCCACCACCTGTTCTCGGTGGCCTGCGGACTGGACTCCATGGTCGTCGGCGAGGGCCAGATCCTCGGACAGATCAAGGACTCCCTCGCCCGGGCGCAGGACCTGCACACCGCCGGGCGGCTGCTGAACGACCTGTTCCAGCAGGCCCTGCGGGTCGGTAAGCGCGCCCACTCCGAGACCGGCATCGACCGGGCCGGGCAGTCGCTCGTCACCTTCGGCCTGGAGCAGCTCGCCGGGGACGGCGCGGTGCCCGACTGGGCGCACGGCAAGAAGGCGCTGGTCATCGGCGCCGGATCGATGTCCTCGCTGGCCGCCGCCACCCTCGCGCGCGCCGGGGTCGCCGAGATCGTCGTCGCCAACCGCACCTTCGAGCGCGCCGAGCGCCTCGCCCAGATACTCACCGGGGCCGAGGGAACGGCCGTGACGGCCCGCGCGGTGCCCATGGACGCCGTCGGCGCCGAACTGACACGTGCCGACGTGGCCGTCTCCTGTACCGGCGCGACCGGCCTCGTGCTGACGGCCGAGGCGGTCGCGGCCTCCCTGGCCGGCCGCAGCGGCCACGCCGTCCGCCCGCAGCGGCCCGACGCGCCCGCGGACACCCGCGCCACCGGGCGGACGCCGCTGCCGCCCACCTCCCTCGGCACCGAGGACGGCTGCCCGCTGGACCTGCCCGCCGTGCAGTCCACCGCCGGCTTCTCCGTGGCCGGCGAGGCCGCCGTGGCCGGGATGGGCGCCGCCGAGCTGGAGCAGCACGCCGCCTGGGTCGACAACGGCGCACCGGACGCCGCGGGCCGCGCCCCGCGCGCCGCGGCCGGCACCGCGACCCGGCCGGGCACCGCCGCCCCGCTCGATCCCGCCGAGGACGCCGACGCCATCGCCGCGCTCGCCGCGGCCGTCACCGCCGTCGGGCGCATCCCCGAGCGCCGCAGGCCCGAGCCGGTCGCCGACGCCGTACGGCCCGAGCCCGTGCTGTTCCTGCTCGACCTCGCCATGCCGCGCGACATCGACGCGGCCGCGCACCGGCTCACCGGGGTCCGGCTGGTCGACATCGAGTCGCTCGCCGAGGCCTCCGCGGACGCGCCGATGGCCGCCGACGTCGACCAGGTGCGCCGCATCGTCTCCGACGAGGTGACCGCCTTCGGCGCCGCCCAGCGGGCCGCGCACATCACGCCGACCGTCGTCGCGCTGCGCACCATGGCCGCCGACGTCGTCGCCGGCGAGATCGCCCGCCTCGAGGGGCGGCTGCCCGGCCTCGACGACAAGCACCGCGCCGAGATCACCCAGACCGTCAAGCGGGTCGTGGACAAGCTGCTGCACGCGCCGACGGTGCGGGTCAAGCAGCTCGCCGCCGAGCCCGGCGGAGCCGGGTACGCGGACGCGTTGCGCACCTTGTTCGACCTCGACCCCGAGACGGTGGCCTCCGTCTCCCGCGCCGAGGACAGCACGACCGAGAACACCGAGAAGAAGGCCAGAACCGAGGGCCAGCGATGACTGAGAAGGCACTGAGGCTCGGGACCAGGCGGAGCAGACTCGCCATGGCCCAGTCCGGGCAGGTGGCGGACGCCGTGAGCCAGGTGACCGGACGGCCCGTCGAGCTCGTCGAGATCACCACCTACGGCGACACCTCGCGCGAGCACCTCGCGCAGATCGGCGGTACCGGCGTCTTCGTCACCGCGCTGCGCGACGCGCTGCTGCGGGGCGAGGTCGACTTCGCGGTTCACTCGCTGAAGGACCTGCCGACGAGCCAGCCCGAGGAGCTGGTGCTGGCGGCCGTGCCCGTGCGCGAGGACCCGCGGGACGTGATCGTCGCCCGCGACGCGCTGAAGTTCACCGACCTGCCGCGCGGCGCGCGCATCGGCACCGGCTCGCCGCGGCGCATGGCGCAGCTCAACGCGTACGCGCGCGCCCACGGCCTCGACATAGAGACCGTGCCGATACGCGGCAACGTCGACACCCGCATCGGGTACGTCCGCGACGGCGGACTCGACGCCGTCGTCCTCGCCGCCGCCGGGCTGAACCGGATCGGCCGGGGCGAGGAGGTCACCGACTTCCTCTCGGTCGACACCGTGCTGCCCGCCCCCGGCCAGGGGGCCCTGGCGGTCGAGTGCCCCGCCGACCGGGCGGACCTGATCGCCGCGCTCGCCGAGCTCGACGACCCCTTCACCCGGGTCGCCGTGACGGCCGAGCGGTCGCTGCTCGCCGCCCTGGAGGCCGGCTGCTCCGCGCCCGTGGGCGCGCTGGCCGACCTGCCGCCGTTCTCGGCTCCGTTCGAGCGGGGGAACCCCCACGCGGACGGGCAGATTGTCAAGGAAATGCGCCTGCGCGGCGTCGTCGGCACGACCGACGGCTCCCGCATGGTGCAGCTGTCCACCACCGGTCCCGTGCCCGAGACGCACGACCAGGCGGCGACGCTCGGTCGGCACCTCGCCGCCGAGATGCTCGCCCAGGGCGCGGCCGGTCTGATGGGGGAGCGAGCACAGTGAGCCCCACCGCCCTTCCTGCCGCCGGTCCTGAACACGGGCACGTCACCTTCCTCGGTGCCGGACCCGGGGATCCGGGACTGCTGACTCTGCGCGCCGTCGAGGCGCTGGCGAACGCGGACGTCCTCGTCGCCGAGCACGAGGTGCTCGACGTCGTGCGTGCGCACGCCAGGCCGGGCGTGTCCGTCGTGAACGCGGACCCCTCGCCGGACCTCGTTCCGGTCCCGGGCACACCCCAGCCGACGGTTGTTGACGGCGCGTCAACGACCGCTGCTGTCCCCGCCGTGCGGGATGCCGCACATCTTGTCATGGAGGCCGCGCGGGGCGGCAGGCGGGTCGTCCGTGCGGTCCCCGGGGACCCGGGACTTGATACGTACGCGGCGGAGGAAATGCTCGCCTGCGCGGCCGCCGGTGTCCCCTTCGAGGTGGTGCCGGGTGTCGCGGCGGCGGTCGGCGTGCCCGCGTACGCCGGTGTGCCGCTGCGCGACGCCCAGGGCGCGGACGTCCGGTTCGTGGACGCCCGCACGGCGTCCGACCGGTGCTGGACCGAGGTGGGCGCCTCCGACGGCACGGTCGTCGTCTCGACGACGCTGGACTCCGTCGCCGCGGCCGCCGGTGAGCTGGTGGCGGCCGGGCGCAAGCCCGACACCCCGCTCACGGTGACCGTCGCGGGGACGACCACCCGCCAGCGCACCTGGAACGCCACCCTCGGCACCATCGCGCAGACGCTGAAGCAGGCCAAGGTGCTGCCCTCCCCGGAGGGCGGCCGCCCGGTGATAGCCGTGGTCGGCGAGCGTTCCGCCCCCGCCCTGCGCGACCAGCTCGCGTGGTTCGAGTCCAAGCCGCTGTTCGGCTGGAAGGTCCTCGTGCCGCGCACGAAGGAACAGGCGGCGTCGCTCTCCGACCAGCTCCGGTCCTACGGGGCCGTGCCGCACGAGGTGCCGACGATCGCCGTCGAGCCGCCGCGCACGCCCCAGCAGATGGAGCGGGCCGTCAAGGGCCTGGTGACCGGTCGCTACGAGTGGATCGCGTTCACGTCGGTCAACGCCGTGCGGGCGGTCCGCGAGAAGTTCGAGGAGTACGGGCTCGACGCCCGCGCCTTCGCGGGCATCAAGGTCGCCGCGGTGGGCGAGCAGACGGCGAAGGCCCTGATCGCCTTCGGCGTGAAGCCCGACCTCGTCCCGTCGGGCGAGCAGTCCGCGGCCGGCCTGCTGGAGGACTGGCCGCCCTACGACCCGGTCTTCGACCCGATCGACCGCGTCTTCCTGCCGCGCGCCGACATCGCCACCGAGACCCTGGTGGCCGGGCTGATCGAGCTCGGCTGGGAGGTCGACGACGTCACGGCCTACCGGACCGTGCGCGCCTCGCCGCCGCCGGCCGAGACCCGCGAGGCGATCAAGGGCGGCGGCTTCGACGCGGTGCTCTTCACGTCGTCCTCGACGGTCCGCAACCTGGTCGGCATCGCCGGCAAGCCGCACAACGTCACCGTCATCGCGTGCATCGGCCCGGCCACGGCCAAGACGGCCGAGGAGCACGGGCTGCGGGTGGACGTGATGGCACCGGAGCCGTCGGTGCACAAGCTCGCGGAGGCCCTGGCCGACTTCGGCCTGCGGCGCCGGGCGGCGGCCCTGGAGGCGGGCGACCCGGTGACGCGGCCGAGCGAGCGGCGGCCGGGGGCGCGGCGGCGCCGGGCCACGTGAGGCTCGGGGGCGGCGTCCGTGAAGCCTGCGGCCGGTGCGGAGGCGCCAGGTCGCTGGTGAAGTGAGGGCCGGGCGTGCGCCTGGCCCCGTGGGACACGGACCGGGGGTCCGGTGGCCGGGCGGTCGCCGGACCCCCGGTCTCTTCGGTCGCCCGCCTCGTGGGCGTGGAGGAGCTGCCCGGGGTCAGCCGCTGCCCCGGTCGGGTCCCGGAGGACGGTGGTCCCCGGGGAGCTGCTGTCCCAGCGGGAGCCGGAGCCGTACCTCGAAGCCGCCCTCCGGGCGCGGCCCGGCGGTCAGCGTGCCGTGCCAGATCTTCGCCCGCTCCCGCATCCCGATCAGGCCGTGCCCGGATCCGGCCTGCCGTACTGCCTCACCCACCGCGGGAGCCGGGCCGGTCCGCGGGCCGGGTGCCCGGCCGCCGCGGTCGAGGACGGTGACGTCCAGCTCGTGGTCGCGGTACGCGACGGTCACCTCGGCGGCGGCCGCCGCCGCGTGCTTGACGACGTTGGTGAGCGCCTCCTGCACGACGCGGTAGGCGCACAGTTCGACGCCCGGGTGCAGGGGCCTGCGCTCCCCGCTGAAGCGGACGGTGACGCGCAGGCCGGCCACCTCCAGGTGCTCGGCCAGCGCGGGGATGCGGTCGATGCGGGCGAGCAGGTCGTCCGGCACCGGCGCGGCGGGCCCCTCGCCGTTCCCGGCGCCGTCCCGCACCGGGGCGCCCTCGTCCGCGCCGGTCACGTCGTGGGTGCGCAGGACGATCAGCAGCCGGCGCAGCTCGTCGAGCGCGTCCCGGCCGGCCCGTGTGGCGACGCCCAGCGCGGTGCGGGCGGCCGGGGGGTCGGAGTGGAACGTGTACTCGGCGATCCCCGTCTGCAGGGTGGCGATCGTCATGTGCTGGGAGATCGTGTCGTGCAGCTCCCGCGCGATGCGGAAGCGCTCGTCGAGCACGGCCCGCCGGGCCTCCTGGCGCTGCTGCCGGTCCAGCAGGGCGGTCAGCCGCCGCAGTTCGGCGTTGCGCTGGGCGAGCCGGCGCTGGGTGAGCCCGACGGCCCCGGCGACGGCGGGCACGATCACCGCCTGCACGGCCACCACCGGCCAGGGCAGCCGGCCGTACACACCGCTCAGGGCGATGACCGCCGCCAGCACCACCGCCCCGCACCCGGCCCGCCCGCGCCGCTCCCCGGCCGCGACCGAGACGAAGGCCACCGCCGGGCCCCAGAAGTTGAGGGACGGCTGGTACCCCAGCACCAGGTAGGCGGTGAACCCGCCCGCCGTGATCACCAGCACCGGGAACGGCCGCTTCTCCCCCAGGGCGAGGGGCAGGGCGACGAGCGCCGTCAGGAGGTACGCCCGCACGTCGAACGGCTGCCACGGCGCCGGGTGGTAGAAGGCACCGGCCAGACAGCCGGCGACCGCGGAACCGACGGCCACGGCGAGCTGCGCCGGCCGCGGGCGCGGGGCACGCGGTGCGGGCATCCGGGGACGGCAGCCGACGGTTCCCACCTGATCCGCCCCCACCACGAGTCGTTCGAGGTCTCCGGCCAGATCGACGAGACACCCCCCAAGGTCCCCGCGGGCCGGCGGGAGCGGCACCCCCGCCGCCGCTCCCGCCGTTCCCCCGTACCGTCGACGGCGACCCCCACACGCCGTCGACACGGCCCGAACCGCAGCCGCGGGGACCGGGGTTGCACCCCCGCCGCCGCGCCCCTCGTCGAGCCGGTACGACGAGACTAGGCAAGCCGGGACGGCCCGCGCATCCGACGGGAGACCGATCCCCGGGTCAACCACAGGCGTCGAACGGCGTGCCGGGGTAAACCAGCGCGGCAGCCCGGCCCCTGGCCCCGACGGTCACCTGGGGATACGGCACCCGGTGGACGAGCCGTGGCCCTGGCGCAACGGCGGACCACCGTTACTGCGTCGATGAGCAGTACACGACCGCACACGGGGGGAACCGCTATGCGCACTGTCCGTGAGACCCTGACGGCCTCCGACCCGGGAGCCGTGACCGTCGCCGGGCTCCGGCCGGGCACCGGCGGCGACACGTACGGCACGACCGCCGCGCCCGCCACCCGGGGGAGCGGGGACCGGCAGCAGCACGTCGCGCGGGTGCTGGTCGTCGACCACCACGACCTGATGCGGGCCGGGCTCGTGGCTCTGGTCGGGGCCGAGCCGGGGCTGGTGGTGGTCGGGGAGGCGGCGGACGGCCCGGCGGCGGTGGCGCAGGCGGCCCGCACCCGACCGGACGTCATCCTGATGGAGCCGGCGCTACCGGGGCTCGACGGCGCGCGGGCCTGCGCACGCATCCTGTCGGCCGCCGCGCGGGCCCGGACGGCCCGGCCCCGGGTGCTCGTGCTGGCGTCCTCCGACGCCGACGAGCAGGTCGGCCGGGCGGTCCACGCCGGGGCGTCGGGTGTGCTGTACAAGGACGTCGCCCCGGACCGGTTGCTGCGGGCGCTGCACGTGCTGGCCGCCGGGGACTGCCTGTTCGCCCCCGGCGTGGTCCGCCGCCTCGTGGCGGGCGGCGGACCACGATCGGGCGGCGGCACCTGCGCCGGTACGGACGCTCCCGGGACGGCCGGGGCGTCGGACGCCGGTCCGGCGCCCGGTCTGGGCGTCCTCACGCCCCGGGAGCGGCAGATCCTGGGGCTCGTGGCGACGGGCGCGACCAACGACGAGATGGCCGCCCTGCTGAGGGTGACCGAGGCGACCGTGAAGTCGCACCTGAGCCGGGCGATGACCAAGCTCGGCCTGGTCAGCCGGGCGCAGGCCGTCGTCCTGGCCTACGAGACCGGCCTGGTCGTCCCGCACCGCTGCCGGGCCGGACGGGGAGAGCCTCCGCTCCGGCCCGGCACGTGGGTCACGGGGGCGCGGCACGTGGGTCACGGGACCCGGATCACGTGACGGCCGCCCGTCGGCGGGACGGGATCCACGAGCCGCGGGTCCCGGACGGGGTCAGCCGACGTAGAGCTTCGTCGGGTGCGGGAAGTTGGCCCGGTAGCCCTTGAGCTGCCGGATGTCCGACGGCTTGAGCTTGATGCAGCCGGCCGACTTGTAGTCGCTGTTGCCGTCCCAGCGGTACGGCTCGGACCGGCCCTGGGCGCCGCTGGGCAGCATCTCGCTGTGGATGAACAGGGCGGTGCGCGGTGTGCCGTTGCTGCACCGGGTGTCGTTGAGCAGCCAGGAGATGCCGTTGACGCCCCGGGCTCCGCCGTTGTGGTGGTTGTAGAAGGCGCGGATCGTGTATGTGCCGTTGGGCAGCCAGCCCGCGTTGCGTGCGCAGGAGTTCCGGCTGCCGTTGCCGGAGCCCGCCCGCCAGCTGGCCACCGTGAAGCTGTGCACCCGGTCGCCGTTCCACTGCACGTAGACCAGGCTGAGCCGGGAGTTGGAGGGGTTGCTGCTGTTCTTCTTGAACGACAGGTAGGTGTAGTTGTCGCCGGCCGCGGCGGCCGTCCCGGCCGCCCGGGTGGTGGTGCCGTCCGTGGCCGCGGTGGCCGCCGTGGCCGGCAGCACCCCGACCACGGTGAGGGCGGCTCCTGCCGCCGCCACGGCCGCGAGAGCCGATCGGCCGTTCCCCCGTACTGCGCGCATGTGTGTTCCCCTTCTCGCGCGTCGTCCGTGCGGTCCCGCGGAGGTGCGGGGCCGCGCTGCACCGACACCGTACGGAGAACGGGGCGCCGGGGTCGTCCCGTGGCAGTGGGGGATCGTCCCTCAACTTCCGCCCTACATGGCGAAGTTGGCCTCAACCGGGCTTGTGGCGGGCGCGCCCGGTCCGGGTCGCCGGGGGGGGGGGGGCGGCGGCCGCCTGGGCCGCCGGACGGCTCAGCCGGCGAAGAAGTCCGCCAGGGCCGCGGCCAGGTCCTGCGGGGCCTCTTCGGCGACGTGGTGGCCGGAGTCGACGCCGTGGCCGCGGACGTCCGTCGCCCAGTCGCGCCAGATCCGCACCGGATCGCCGTAGAGCTGCTCCAGGTCGTCCCGCAGCGACCACAGGATCAGCGCCGGGCACCGCACGCGCGTGCCGGCGGCCCGGTCCTCCTCCTCGTGCCGGCGGTCGACGGTGAGGCCCGCCCGGTAGTCCTCCAGCATCGCGCGCACCACCTCCGGGTCGCGGGTGGCCTCCCGGAACTCGTCGTGGTTCTCCTGTCCCATGACCCGCGGGTCGCCCCGGTACCAGGCGTCCGGGTCGGCGTTGATGACGCGCTCCGGGGTGTCCGGCTGGGCGAAGAAGAACCAGTGCCACCACTGGGTCGCGAACTCCGGTGTGATGCGCGCCAGGTGCTCGCTGAGCGGCAGGCCGTCGATCAGCGCCACCCGTTCCACCGCCCCCGGGTGGTCAAGGACCAGGCGGAACGCGACGGCGGCCCCGCGGTCGTGCCCGACGAGCGCGAACCGTTCGTGACCCAGCGCCCGCATCACCGCCACCACGTCGGCGGCCACCGCCCGCTTGGAGTGGGCGCTGTGGTCCGGCGCCGGGGCCGGGCCCCGGGAGCGGCCGTAGCCGCGCAGGTCCGGGCAGACCACGGTGAAGCCGCGGTCCACCAGCAGCGGGGCCACCCGGTGCCACGTGGCGGACGTACGGGGATGGCCGTGCAGCAGCACCACCGGCGGCCCGTCCCCGCCGTACCGCACGAAGACGGACGCCTCACCGGTCTCGACGTACCTGGTCCGGAATCCCTCGAACACGCTCGCGTGCCTCCCGCCCTTGTCCCGACGTCAGGGGTGACCCGCCGTCCTCGTCCGTGCCGCCGAGGACCGCGGGCGCAGCGCTGTGGGTTCCCCGCGTGGCGGCGCCGACACCGTGGCGGGCGGCCGCTCGGGGACGCCGCGGGGCCGACTCGGCGTCGGCAAAGGCACCGGCCGGGCGGGCGTAGCGTAGGTGTATGGCGAAGTACGGATCCTTTCCCGGTGCGCGGCCGCGGCGGCTGCGGACCAGTCCGGTCATGCGGCGGATGGTCGCCGAGACGCGGCTGCACCCCGCCGACTTCATCCTCCCCGCGTTCGTGCGGGAGGGCGTGAGCGAGCCGGTGCCGATCGGGGCCATGCCCGGGGTCGTGCAGCACACCCGCGACAGCCTGCGGAAGGCCGCCGTTGAGGCCGCCGAGGCCGGGGTCTCCGGCATCATGCTGTTCGGCGTGCCGGAGGACACCAAGAAGGACGCCCTCGGCACCGCCGGGACCGACCCCGACGGCATCCTCCAGGTCGCCCTGCGCGACGTGCGGGCCGAGGTCGGCGACGACCTGCTCGTGATGGCCGACCTGTGCCTCGACGAGTTCACCGACCACGGGCACTGCGGTGTCCTGGACGACCAGGGCCGGGTCGACAACGACGCCACCCTGGAGCGGTACGCCGAGATGGCGCAGGTGCAGGCCGACGCCGGCGCCCACGTCGTCGGGCCGAGCGGGATGATGGACGGGCAGATCGGCGTCATCCGCGACGCCCTCGACCAGATCGGCCGCGAGGACGTGGCGATCCTCGCCTACACCGCCAAGTACTCCTCCGCCTTCTTCGGCCCCTTCCGCGAGGCCGTCGGGTCCTCCCTGCGCGGTGACCGGCAGACGTACCAGCAGGACCCCGCCAACTGGCGCGAGTCGCTGCGCGAGCTCGCCCTCGACCTCGAGGAGGGCGCTGACATGGTCATGGTCAAGCCGGCCGGCCCGTACCTCGACATCCTCGCCCGGGTCGCCGACGCCGTGGACGTGCCCGTCGCCGCGTACCAGGTCTCGGGCGAGTACGCGATGATCGAGGCCGCCGCCGAGAAGGGCTGGATCGACCGCGACCGCGCCATCCTGGAGTCGCTCACCGGCATCAAGCGGGCCGGCGCCCGCACGATCCTCACCTACTGGGCGACGGAGGTCGCCCGGACGCTGGGCTGACCCCGGAAGGGGGGTCTCCGGGCACCTTCACGTGCCCTCAGGAGTTAGGTTGTCGACCACTTCCGCGCTTGTGCGTGGACGACACCGACCTGCTCATGACCCAGGGGGACCCCCATGCCAGGTGACGCGCTCGACCACGACCCCGCCGAGCTGCGCAGACGGATCGACACCAGCAGGGCCCATCCGGCGCGGGTGTACGACGTCTTCCTCGGCGGCAAGGACAACTACCCCGTCGACCGGGCCGCCGCGGCCGCCGGCCTCGCCGCCAACCCGCGCGGCTACCTCGACGTCCGTCACAACCGCGACTTCCTGCGCCGCGCGGTGACCGCGCTGGCCCAGGAGGACGGCATCCGCCAGTGGCTGGACATCGGCACCGGCCTGCCCACCGCCGAGAACGTCCACCAGATCGCCCAGCGGATCATCCCCGACTCCCGTGTGGTCTACGTCGACAACGACCCCGTCGTCCTCGCCCACGCGCGGGCGCTGCTCACCTCGGGGTCCGAGGGCCGCACCGACTACATCGACGCCGACCTGAAGAGCCCCGCGCAGATCCTCGAACAGGCCGCCAAGACCCTCGACTTCGACCGGCCGGTCGCACTGTGCCTGGTGGCGATCCTGCACTTCATCGAGGACGAGGAGGCGTACCCGATCGTCCGGGAACTGGTGGACGCGCTGCCCGCCGGCAGCCGGCTGGTGCTCAGCCACCTCACCGACGACCTCAACCCGGAGAACATCCGCGCCGTCCAACGCACCTACACCGAGCGCGGGTTCACCTTCGTGCTGCGCCCGCGCGCGGACGTCGAGCGGTTCTTCACCGGCAACGGCCTGACGCTCGCCGAGCCCGGCGTGGTCCCGGTGCACCACTGGCGCTCCGAGCCCGCCCCGGTCCCCGAGCAGCCCGACCCGGCGTACCTGGCCTCCCTCGACGACATCGAGAAGGTCCGCTACCACGACATAAACGACGTGACGGACGCCGACATCAACGTGTACGGGGGCGTGGCGGCCAAGCCGTGACCGCAGCGACGGCCCGGGTGGCGTCCATATCCCGAAAAGGTCATGTGTAGAGGGCACCCATCTCCCTAGGCTGCGGGCAACGCGAGGCGCCCGCCCGCAGCCGAAGGAGCCGTGTCATGACCGTCGCCCCGGAAACCGCCCGCCCCCGCGAAGCCGCCGCCCCGCCGCCGCTCGCCGCCCGCGCACGGACCGTCGGCGGGTCGCCGGTGCGTGACATCCTCGCCGTCACCGCACGCCCCGAGGTGATCAACTTCGCCGGCGGGCTGCCCGCCCCGGACGTCTTCGACCGGGCCGGGGTGGCCGCCGCCTTCCGGTACGTGCTCGACGAACTCCCCGCGCAGGCCCTGCAGTACGCCACCACCGAGGGCGAACCCGCCCTGCGCGGCCTCCTCGCCGCCCGGCACACGGCCCGCGGACTCGCCACCGAGCCCGACGACCTGCTCGTCACCACCGGCTCCCAGCAGGCCCTCTCCCTCCTCGCCGGCGCGCTCCTCGACCCCGGCGACACCGTCCTCGTCGAGGAACCCTGCTACCTCGCCGCCCTCCAGGTCTTCGGCCTCGCCGGCGCCCGCGTCCTCGCCGTCCCCGGCGACGCCGACGGCCCCGACCCGGACGCCCTCGCCGGCCTCGTCACGCGCGAGCGGCCCAAGCTGCTCTACACCGTCCCCACCTTCCAGAACCCCACCGGCCGCACCCTGCCCGCCGACCGCCGCGCCGCGCTCGCCGCCGTCGCCGCCCGCCACGGCCTGTGGATCGTCGAGGACGACCCGTACGGCGAACTGCGCTACGAGGGCGAGCGCGTGCCCTGGATCGCGGCCCACGACGACGCCCGCGACCGCACCGTGCTGCTCGGCTCCTTCTCCAAGGTCATGGCGCCCGGACTGCGCCTGGGCTGGCTGCGCGCCCCCGCCGAGCTGCGCCGCGCCTGCGCCGTCGCCAAGCAGGCCGCCGACCTGCACACCCCGACCGTGAACCAGCTCGCCGCCGCGCGCTACCTCACGGAGTACGACCTCGACGCGCACGTCGCCAGGGTGGCCGGCGTCTACCGCGAGCGCCGGGACGCCATGCTCGCCGCCCTGCCCGGCGCGCTCCCCGAGGGCTCCACCTGGAACCGCCCCGAGGGCGGCATGTTCCTCTGGGCGCGGCTGCCGGAGCCGTACGACACCACCGCGCTGCTGCCCCGGGTCGTCGCGGAGAACGTGGCCTACGTCCCCGGCGCGCCCTTCTACGCCGGCGCCCCCGACCCGGCCACGCTGCGGCTGTGCTTCGTCACCCAGACCCCGGAGGAGATCACGAAGGGCCTGCGCCGCCTGGGCCGCGGCCTGCTGGGGGGCTGATCGCCCAGGGGTGGGCTCAATCCCACCAGAAGGTCCAGGCGTGCTCGCCGACCAGCCCCTCGGCGTAGGCGTCGAGCGTGCCCGGGCCGCTCTGCAGGACGTTGTCCGGGCAGAACGCGAAGTGCTCCGCCGCCACCTGCGCGGCCTCCGTGGGGGTGGCCGGCGGAGCGGCGACGGACGCGACCAGGACGTCGAAGCCGAGGCCGACGACGCGCAGCCCGAAGCGGTCCTCCCAGGTGCGCAGCACGGCGCACAGCCGCGCGACGTCGTTCTCGTGGTTCAGCGGGCCCGTCCAGCCGACGGCCGCGGGTATGTCGGCGCTGCGGCGGGCGGACACCAGGGCCAGGTGCGGGTCCTTGAACCAGGAGGGGCACTCGGCGGACAGCCCGTCGGCGATCTCCGCGGCCCGCACGTCCGGCGTGGCGGTGGCCCCGGGCCTGCTCTCACCGAGCCCGGGCCAGGCCTCGTCCTCGGCGGCGCACTCCTCCCAGTACTCGGCCAGCACCTCGTCCGGGTCGTGGTCCCCCGGGTACGACACCTCGCCGGGCCGCAGCTCCCAGCCCTCGGGCCCGCCCTGCGACCCGCCGAGGTCCACGAGCACGGGCAGCAGCCCCGCCCGCGCCGCGGGCCCGCCGAGCGCGCTCCAGGTGCCGGGCGCGGCCGACTTGTCGGCGTGCCACAACAGGGGCTCGTGCCACGGCCCGTCCTCCGTGACGTCGACGAGCCGCCCCGGCGGGAGCCGGAGCCCGAGCGAGCGGCCACTCGGATCGGTGGCCAGGAGGGGCAGCGGATTGGGAAGAGTCGCCATGCCGCCGACTGTAGGGGGACCCACTGACAACGGGCCGCCCGCGCGGGTCACTTCACGGCGTGGGCGAGGAAGTCGGTCCAGGTGGCGGGGGTGATGTGGAGGGTGGGGGCGTGGTGGTCCTGGGCGGTCTTGGAGTCGCGGACGTGGATGGTGTGGGGGGTGACGGCGACTTCGAGGCACTGGCCGCCGTCGCTGCCGCTGTAGGTCGACTTGAACCACTGAAGCGCTTCGCTGTTCATCGCTCTCCTAGCAGGCGGTCGAGCAGGCGCAGCGAATCCTGGGTGGTCATGGCCTGCGTCCGCAGCATCGCATATCTGCGCGCGAGGATGGATACCTCGTCCGGGCTGGAGACCCACTGGCTTCCGCGCTGCGATTCGGTGTAGGCCACGTGCTGGTGGTCCGGTGTTTCAAGGAGCGTGAAGGGACCGTCCAGCCCGGCGTGCATCGGGCTGTCGAGCGGGAGGATCTGGAGCGACAGATTGGGCAGCGAGGAACAGTTACGCAGGTGCCGGAGCTGCTCCCTGTAAGTCTCCTCGGTGCCGATCCGCAGATGGAGAACCGGCTCCCAGAGCATGAAGCTCAGCGTCGGCGGACACCTGCGCTGCAAAATCTCCTGGCGGTCGAGCCGCAGCCGCAGGACGGTCTCCAATTCGCCCTCGACGTACGCCGGGATGCGGTTGAGCAACACGCACCGGGCGAACGCAGCCGTCTGGAGCAGGCCCGGGATGACGGCGTTGTCGTAGAACGACAGCGCAATGGCAACGCGCTCCTGCTCCATGTACTCCTCGGCCCATAACGGGAACTGGTCGATGTCCGGGAGGTTGGCGACGCCGGTGGACAGCAGGCCCTTGGTCTGGAGGATCTCGTCGAGGAGGTGGGCGAGGTCGGACTTGAGGGAACGGCGGCCCTGTTCGATGGAGGCGATCGTCTCCTCGTCCAGGCGGACCATCTCGCCGAGGGCGCTCTGGGTGAGGCCGGCGGCCCGGCGAGCGGTGCCGAGTTGGCGGCCGAGCATCTTCATGGAGGAGAGGTTCTTCTTCGGCGGGAGCTTCCTGGCGTTCATGGTGGGTCCCATCCCCCGAGGCATCCGTACGCGACCCGGTAGGAACCCGTACAAAAATTCCGTACGGGTTCACCGAGTGATCCACGGTAGTGACGGTGAGCGACAGTCGTCCTGTGAACGAGACGATCCAACTCCCGCCGCTGAGGCAGAGGTTCTTCCGACGGGAGCGCAGGTCCGTGCCGCGGGCGCGGAGGTTCGCGGACGAGACGCTGACGGGCTGGGGCCTGGCCGGGTGGGAGCGGACCGGGGACGTGTTGCTGTGCGTGAGCGAGCTGGTGACGAACGCGGTGGTCCACGGGGTGCCGCCGGGACGGCAGTTGCTGGTGTTCCTCAGGTGGGACGGCAGGGTGCTGCACGTCGAGGTCCATGACAGTGGCGGCGGCGAACCGCGTGCGAGGGACGGGAAGCCCTGCGACGAGGGCGGCCGGGGCCTGCTGCTGGTGACGCTGCTCAGCGACAAGTGGGGCGTGCGGCAGCGGGAGTTCGGCAAGGCGGTGTGGTGCGAGTTCGCGTCCGACTCAGGCTGACGTGAGGTGGGCTGTGAGCCTGCGGAGTTGTGTCCAGGGGTCGGTGTCGGGGCTGTCGGCGAAGAGGTAGTGCAGGGCCGGGGCGCTGGGGCGGCCGAGTCGGCGAGGGGGCGTGGGGAGGGGCGGGCGGCCGGCGTGGGCGAGGCCCACGGAGTGCACGTCCCGTGCTCCGAGAGTGAACGACAAGGGCACGGGCGGGACTTCGAGCCCCGGCACGAACGTCAGGTCCGAGCGTCCCGGCTGGAGGGTGGTGAGCATCGTCGTGAGGCGGTGCTCGGTCACTAGGAGTTCCGCGACGGATTCGACGGCGTCGCTCGGCACGTCCGTGGGGGAGGCGTATCCCAGGCTGAGGGTGACGTCCTGGGCGACACCGGCCGTCGTGCGCGAGACGCGCAGGGTGGCGATGCCCGGGCGGTCCGGTTGGCCGATCGCCACAACGTGCGTCGGGGCGGGTGCGCGGGTCCGGGCGAGGTCCGTGAGCTGTGCCGGTGACCAGGGGAGGTTGACGGGTTCCGCGGTACTCCAGCCGACGGGTGGCGCGCCGGTCAGGTGGTGCCAGGCTGCGTCCAGGCCCAGGCCGATCGTGAGGTCGGCGTCGGGGGCGTGGACGGTGCGGAAGGTGAGGGTGAGCCGACGTTCGGAGGTGGCCGCGGGCACGGGCGGCTCGGTGCCGGCCGCAGCTGTGAACGTGCCGTCCCGCCAAGCGAGCCGAATGCCGGACAAGCCGTCGTGATAGCCGCCTTGCGGGTCCTGCACGACCCACCGGTTGGGGGAGCCGCCGAGGGCGCGGCGCAACGGGAGTGTCAGTCGGGTGTGCGGCGGGGTGACCAGGTGCAGCGCGCGGTTCGCCGCGATGGCGGTCCGGAGCGTGTCGGCGAGCCGGGTGGTGAGGGGCAGGACGGGACGGTCGGAGAGGACGACGGCCGTCGACTCCGTCAGGACGTCGACGGAGGCCGCGAAGCCGTCAGGACGGGCGGCGTCGGTACGGTCCTGGTCCCCTGGTATCTCGACGGCGCGGGTCGTCGCCGTGTGCCGGGGCCACACCGTGCCACCGAGCAGGGTCGTCAGGCGTCCGCCGACCGAGCCCGCGAGTGCCGTCGCCTCCGGTACGGCGGAGGAGGCGCGGGTCTCCGTCCACCAATAGGGGAGCGGGGGAGCAGTGACCTCCGGGCCGAGCAGGCGTTCCGCTTCACCCGGGGTGTGGACGAGCAGCGGTGCGTCGACGGCGACGAGAGGCACGCCGTCCGGGCTGCACAGCTGAACGACTCCTCCACTGTGGTCCTCGGTCAGGCTCAGCCCAGGCCCACCGGCGAAGAACCCGACCAGCAGCGAGCGCGGGTCCGGCATCTTGGGGGTGAGCACGATGACGTCTTGGGCCACGCGGGTGCCTCAGTCCCTCTTTGTGTTCCGCTCGCTTGCCTCTTACTTTCCACACCGTTGCCGTCAGGTCGCGAACTCGCCGACCCAACTGCGCTGCAACAAGTGGAGGGGAAGGTATTCCGACTGGACCTCGATGGGGCGGCCGGCGTCATAGGCGAGGCACGCGATGGCAAGGGGGGCAAGGGCAACGTCCCCTGCACTGGTCTCCTGTCGCTCTTCCACGTCTGCTGTCCAGTAGTCCTTGTGCAGTTGGACAGCCTGTGCGAGAGCTTCGTTGAACGTGACGGGGTCCCGACTGATGAAGCGGAAGAAGAGATTGACCGGCGGGTAGAGAAGCTTGAGCATCATCTCCCGATCGACGAACTGGAGTCGATCCGGGTCGGTACCGTCGAATGCGGCGGTCAGCTTCTCGCCCAAGCCCGGCCGCTCCAGCCAGTACGTCTGGAGGGCGTCAACCCAGTGATAGACGTATTCCTCAAACACCGCACCCGAGGCCCGTAGGGTCTCGACCGGCACGTGGCTCAGCTGGGTCATCCTCGCCTGGTCACGGCAGATGACCGCCAACCAGAAGGCGTCGAGCCAGGTACCGGCGTCCACGAAGTGAGTGACGCCGACGGCGGGGATGGTTCGCACCTCATGGCCGATCATGCACTGAACAGTCGAGCCCTGGGGTGCGAGAGCTGAGGAGAACAGGGCTGAGCCGATCTGCATGGCCATGACCCAGGACTCCCACGTCTCGAGTTTGTCCGCGGTGGGGTCGCTGCGGCACTGCGACTTAGCGGTGCCCACAGCATTGGCGAACGTCAACCCGAAACTGCTGGGGTGAGCCTCCAACTGCTCCACGCGCTTGAGCGTGCGCTCGTTACGTACCTTGCGGAGCCTGTCGGGATCGGGGTGGCTGGCATCGAGGGCCGGCCGGGTGATCGTCGTCGGCATGGCGCCACTCCCTCAGTTGGTGATGTCGAACTGCTTCATCCGGTAGCCAGCGTACTGAGCGCCGTGCGCATCAGCCTTGACGAGGACGTAGTCCACTTTGCCCTGGTCGAGTGCCGTACCGAGATCGTCCGCCAACTGGCGTTCGGCGTCGGCCTCGTCGAACATGCCTCTGTCTTCGTACCTCTCAGCTCGCTGTTGCATCTCGTAAAGGATCGTTTCGAAGTACTCCCGCGACCCCTGAGTCACCATTCGGCCGTCGAGACCTTTCCGTACGCCGAGCCTGGCTCTGAGTGATCCCTTCGCCTCGACAACGACATATCTGCCGCCCGGTCTCCGGTAGATCTGATCGAACCGGTTGTTCCCGAACGCCCCGTCGTCCACGCGGACGGCGTCGGGATAGTGCTCCGGTACCGCGTGCTGCTCTGCGACCGTTTCGCCGAACAGCTCGCTCTGCCGGTTCATGTCCGCATGCAGTGGCGAGTGCTCCGCGTCCGCCCGCTGCATGGCTTCGGCGAGCTCGTCCGTGCGGTGAACCGCGTATGCCTTCTCCGCCGCTTCCATCTTCTTTTCCGCCGCCTGGTCGAGGGCGATCGCCTCGTTCCGCTTGGCCGCCTGTCCGTCCAAATGGTGCAGGATGTCATGGTTGACGGCGGATCGTTGCCCCGTTACGGGGTCATTGTGCAGATAACGCTCTGCGACGGGTGGTGGCAGGTCGTCCTTGAGTATCCATTGAGAGGGGTTGTCCGGGTCAGGTACGAGCTGGGGCAACTCCTGCCCGAACCCCCCACTGGACGAAGTGGACCGACGGTATCCGTTGGACCGGTAATGCTCCCTGAACCACTGTGGATCATTGTTCGCTCGCTCGACCTGCTGTCGCATGATCTCGCGCGGCTCCAGCGGGTCATGGCCTGCGGAGTGCGGGGATCCCGGGCCACCGCTGCCCGTGTGTCCGCCCACCGACTGCCCGTGCGTTCCTGCATCGGCAGCTCCGTTGGCCCCAGCGGACCTGGCGCCGACGCCGACCGGCTGCTGGGCGTCGTTTGCCGCAGCGCCCAGCGTGGACCGGTCATGGGCAGACGGTTCGTGGGCCGCCTCCCCCGCGTGCTGGCGGATCGTTCCGTCCGCGTTCAGGACGTCGCCCGTCCTCGTGTCGAGGTAGACGCGGTGGCCCGCGTCGTCGACCAGTTCCGCGGCGTGTTCCGGGATCGCGGGCGGGCGTTCCGCCAGGGGTGCGTCGGGCAGGGCGTACGTGGCGCCCGTGCGCAGGTCCTTGAGCTTGCTGAACGCGTCGCCGACCTTGACGAAGGCGAACTTGCCCGCCTTGCCGGCGTACGTCATGGGGTCGATGGCCCGGCCGACCTTGCCCACGACCGACAGGGTGCGGGCGGCGGCGCCCGTCCTGGCCGCACCGGAGGCCGCCGAGCCCGCGCCCTCCGTGCCGAGGACCGTGAGCACGTTGAACGTGACGGCGCCGGCCGCGCGGGCGGGGTTGGTCTGCCACGTGTCCCACGCGACCAGGCCCTTGACCATCCCCTTGTGCGCCTCGCGCGACTCACGCAGCCACGCGGGCTGCCGGTCTGCGGGCACCAGCCACCACGTGCCGAACGTCGCCGACGTCAGCGCGGACGCCGTGCCGAGCTTGGCCAGGTTCTTCCACGCCTCGCCCGCCGCGTGCGAGCCGTCCGAGCCGAACAGCGTGCCCACCCCGTGGATCGTGCCGATCACGCCGTCGGTCCAGATGCCCTCCCACACCTGCCCGGCCTCGTGGCGGAGCCAGCCCCAGCCCTCGTACTCCCGCTCGGCCGGGGCACCCCACGGGGTCTGCCGGGCGTGGTCGAGGTCGTCGGCGCGGTAGCCGTACATGCTGTCGCCGTGCGAGCCGTCGTCGACGGTGAGCTTCTGCCCGCCGATCAGCCCCATGATCTTGTTGTAGGCCCGCCGCTCGGCGGCCTGGAACGCGGCGACCGCGTGGTTGACCTCCCGCCACAGCGCGTTGTTGCGGTCGACCTTGTCCTGATCCTTGCGCCAGTCCTCGTCCCCGCTCACCGAGGCGACGAACGCCGTCGCGTCCGCCTTCAGCGTCTCCAGCCGGTCGACCAGCGGCTGCACCTCGGCGCTGTACTCGGACAGGGCCGACACGACCTTCTCCAGGTCGTCGGCGAACGCGTCCGACTTCGCCCGCACCGGCTCCGTCGAGGACAGCAAGTCCCCCGCCTCCGGAGCGTGGTAGACGGCCCCCAGCCCCTGGAACGTGGTGTGGATGTCCGCACCCGACGCCCTGAACTGCGCCGCGTTCGCCGTCAGCAGCATCACGTCGACGTCCAGCGTGGACAGGTCCCCGATGAAGTGCGGAATGCCCGACGGGTCGATCAGCGTCGCCCCGTCGCTCACCTGTCCACCCTCGGCAGGTCCACCTTCGGCTCCTTGGCCGCCTCCCGCTGCGCCGTCGCCGCCATCGTGAGGTCACCCTGAATGTAATGCCCGGTGGCTTCCGCGGCTCCGTTCACCGAACGCGACGTGCGGTCCGAGAGGTAGATGAGATCCCGCGTCCAGTGCTCCAGGAACGCACTCAGCGCGGCGCCGACCAGACCCGCCGTGCTCGCGTAGGGACCGTACTGATCGGTCAGCGTTCCCGCGGCCGACGCCGCCTCCTCCAGGTTGTCCTGCATCGCCGTACCCGTGTCCGACAGGTTCTTCGCCACCGTGCCGGTGTTCCGCAGAACCCCGCGCACCCCCGCGACGTCGATGTCCCAGCCCGTCACACTGCCCCCGTGAATCCGCGTGCGCCGTCGATCATCGAACATGTTGTCGCACGCCATGTTGCATGCGCAACGCGGATCCGTGGCCGGTGGCCGGATCCGTGCGGCACGTGACGGCAGGGAACGACAACGCGGCGGCCCCGCCGGAAGGGTCCCGGCGGGGCCGCTATTGCAGGCTTCCTGACCCGACGTCAGAGCCGCTCGGGCGTCCTGATGCCCAGCAGGGCCATGCCCCGGTGCAGGGTCTTCGCCGTCACGTCGCACAGGAACAGGCGGTTCTCCACCTGGGCCGGGGTGTCCGCCTTCAGGACCGGGCATTTGTCGTAGAACGACGTGTACAGCGACGCCAGTTGGTAGAGGTACGCCGTCAGCTTGTGCGGGGCGTACTCGGCGGCCGCCTCCCCCACCGTCTCCGCGAACGCGTCCACGTGCAGGCCCAGGGCCCGCTCCGCCGGGTGGAGTTGCAGGTCCGGGTGGGCCGCGGGGCGGACCTCGCCGGCCTTGCGGAGGATGGAGTGGATGCGGGCGTAGGCGTACTGGAGGTAGACCGACGTGTCGCCGTTGAGGGAGACCATCTGGTCCAGGTCGAACTTGTAGTCGCGGGCCGCCGACGTCGACAGGTCCGCGTACTTCACCGCGCCGATGCCCACCTGGGTGCCCCGCTCGGCGATCTCCTCCTCGCCCAGCAGGTCCTGGGTGTCCTTCTCGCGCACCACGGCCGTCGCCCGGTCGATCGCCTCGTCGAGGAGGTCGACGAGCTTGACCGTCTCGCCCTCACGCGTCTTGAACGGCTTGCCGTCCTTGCCGAGGACCGTGCCGAAGGCGAGCTGGACCGCCTTGACGTCGTCGTTCAGCCAGCCGGCCCGGCGGGCCGTCTCGAAGACCATCCGGAAGTGCAGGGACTGCCGGGCGTCCACCACGTACAGCAGCGTGTCCGCCTTGAGGTGGAAGACGCGGTCGCGGATCGCGGACAGGTCGGTCGCCGCGTAGCCGTAGCCGCCGTCGGACTTCTGCACGATCAGCGGGACCGGCTTGCCGTCGGGGCCCTTGATGTCGTCGAAGAACACGCACAGCGCGCCCTCCGAGCGGACCGCCACCCCGGACTCCTCCAGCAGGCGGCACGTCTCGGCCAGCATGTCGTTGTACCCGGACTCGCCGACGATGTCGGCGTCCCGGATCTCCATGTCCAGCTTCTCGAACACGGAGAAGAAGTAGATCTTCGACTCGTCGACGAACTTCTGCCAGATCGCCAGCGTGTGCTCGTCGCCCGCCTGCAGGTCCACCACGCGGCGCCGGGCGCGCGTCTTGAACTCCTCGTCGGAGTCGAACTTCCGGCGCGCGGCCTTGTAGAGGCGGTCCAGGCTGGACATCGCCTCCTCGCCGCTCACCTCGGCGCCGCCGTGGTCCAGTTCGTGCGGGTGCTCGTCCAGGTACTGGATGAGCATGCCGAACTGGGTGCCCCAGTCGCCGATGTGGTGCCGGCGCACCACCGACTCCCCGGTGAACTCCAGCAGCCGGACCACCGCGTCGCCGATGACCGCGGACCGCAGGTGACCGACGTGCATCTCCTTCGCCACGTTCGGCTGGGCGTAGTCGATCACCGTGGTGCCCGGCTCCGACGCGAGCGGCACACCGAGGCGGCCGGTGTCGTCCGCGTACCGCGCGGCCAGGTTCCGCACGATCGCCCCGTCCGCGACGGTGACGTTCAGGAAGCCGGGACCCGACACCTCGACGTCCGCGATCACGTCACCGGTGACCACCCGGGAGACGACCTGCGCCGCCAGCTCCCGCGGGTTCGCGCCGGCCTTCTTCGCCAGGGCCAGCATGCCGTTGGCCTGGTAGTCCGCCCGGTCGCTTCGTCGCAGCAGCGGGTCCGCGGAACCGGCCTCGGGCAGGGCGGCCGAGATCGCGGACGACAGGTGCTGCTGGACGGAGTCGCTGAGGGACGTGACCGAGGCCATAGGAGTGGGTGCCGTTCTCCTCGTGGGATGGATAGACCCGCCCAGTATCCCACGGGGGGTAAAGCCGTTTTCCCGGTCAGGGCGCCGTCTGGGAGTATGGGGAGGTCCGATCCCCTTCCAGCAACAGATCAGAGGACGTGCCGATCGTGGCTCAGAGCACCGAGACCACCGACTGGGTCTCCCGTTTCGCGGACGAGGTCATCGAGGCGTCGGAGCGCCGGGCCCCGGGCAAACCGGTCGTCGTCGCGTCCGGGCTCTCCCCGTCCGGCCCGATCCACCTCGGCAACCTCCGCGAGGTCATGACCCCGCACCTGGTCGCCGACGAGATCCGCCGCCGCGGGTACCAGGTGCGCCACCTGATCTCCTGGGACGACTACGACCGCTACCGCAAGGTCCCGGAGGGCGTCCCCGGCGTCGACAAGACCTGGTCCGAGCACATCGGCAAGCCGCTCACCTCGGTGCCCGCCCCCCAGGGGTCCCCGCACCCCAACTGGGCCGAGCACTTCAAGGCGGCGATGGCCGCCTCGCTCACCGAGCTGGGGGTCGAGTACGACGGGATCAGCCAGACCGCGCAGTACACCTCCGGCGTCTACCGCGAGCAGATCCTGCACGCCATGAAGCACCGCGCCGACATCGACGCCGTGCTCGCCCAGTACCGCACCAAGCCCAAGACCGGACCCAAGCAGTCGCAGAAGCCCCTCGACGAGGCCGAACTGGAGGCCGCCGAGGGCTCCGGCGCCGCCGCCGAGGACGACGGCTCCTCCGGCTCCGCCGGGTACTTCCCGTACAAGCCGTACTGCGGCAACTGCGAGAAGGACCTCACCACCGTCACCTCCTACGACGACGACACCACCGAGCTGACCTACACCTGCTCGGCGTGCGGCTTCTCGGAGACCGTGCGGCTGGAGGAGTTCAACCGCGGCAAGCTGGTCTGGAAGGTCGACTGGCCCATGCGCTGGGCCTACGAGGGCGTCGTCTTCGAGCCCAGCGGCGTCGACCACTCCTCGCCCGGCTCCAGCTTCCAGGTCGGCGGGCAGATCGTCGGCATCTTCGGCGGCGAGCAGCCCATCGGGCCGATGTACGCCTTCGTCGGCATCTCCGGCATGGCCAAGATGTCCTCCTCCCGGGGCGGCGTACCCACCCCCGCCGACGCGCTGCAGATCATGGAGCCCCAGCTGCTGCGCTGGCTCTACGCCCGCCGCCGGCCCAACCAGTCGTTCAAGATCGCCTTCGACCAGGAGATCCAGCGGCTCTACGACGAGTGGGACAAGCTCGACGCCAAGGTCGCCGACGGCACCGCGCTGCCCGCCGACGCCGCCGCCCACTCCCGCGCCGTGCGCACCGCCGCCGGTGAGCTGCCGCGCACCCCGCGGCCGCTGCCGTACCGGACGCTGGCCTCCGTCGCCGACATCACCGCCGGCCACGCCGACCAGGCGCTGCGCATCCTCAGCGAACTCGACCCCGACCAGCCGCTCGGCTCGCTCGACGAGGCACGGCCCCGGTACGACAAGGCCGAGGCGTGGATCAACACCCACGTGCCCGCCGACCAGCGCACCATCGTGCGCGAGGAGCCCGACGCCGACCTGCTGAAGTCCCTCGACGACCGCGGCCGGGAATCCGTACGGCTGCTGCTCGACGGGCTGGCCGACCACTGGTCGCTGGACGGGCTGACGCACCTCGTCTACGGCGTGCCCAAGGTCCAGGCCGGGTTCTCCGCCGACGCCACGCCCAAGGAACTGCCCGCCGAGATCAAGACCGCCCAGCGGGCGTTCTTCGCGCTGCTCTACCACCTGCTGGTGGGCCGGGACACCGGCCCGCGCCTGCCGACCCTGCTGCTGGCCGTCGGCCAGGACCGGGTACGGCGGCTGCTCGGCGAGTAGGCGGGCAGGCGAGCAGCCCGGTGCCGCACGCATGACGAAGGGGGCCCTCCACCGGGAGGGCCCCCTTCCTGCGTGCTCACCGCCACCGCTGGGGCTCAGGCGATGTGGTCCTCCTCCAGCTCCGCGTTGTAGCGGTTCGTGAAGCGGTTCACCATGCGCTTGGCGTCCTCCGGGAGCAGCGCCAGACCGAACTCCGCCTCCACGTTCTCGCTCAGCTCACGGGCCGTCGGATAGCCGCTGCCACTGCTGATCGACTGCTTGAAGACCTGGTAGTAGTCCTCCTCGGTCGGCTCCGGGGCACCCCCGCCCTCACCGAGCTCCCGGGTGCGGCCCGGGGCCACCGGGATGGGGAAGCTGCCCGTCTCCTCCCCAGAGGGCTCCGGCTCCTCCGGCGGCGGCTCCTGCAGGTACTGGTCCTGGTACTGCTCGGCCTGCTGCTGCTCCTCGTACCAGTCCGCGTACTGCGCTTCCGGGTCGTAGTCGGGGTCGTAACCCCCGTGGTACTCGATCTGCCGCGGGTCACGGGCGTGCAGCCACGGACTCACCTCGGGCTCCGGCTCGGCCACCGGCTCGGAGCGCCGCGCCGGGCCCGGCACCGCCGCCGGGGCCACCGGGGCCGGCCCGGCCGCCGTACGACCGCCCGCCGCCACACCGGCGAACTCCGGCACGGCCGCCAGCGCCTGCTGCTGCGGCGGAGCCGGCGGCAGCAGCACCGGCTCGATGCCCGCCGCCGCCAGACCCGCCGGCGCCGTCTCCGCGAGCGGCACCCCGTACCGCGCCAGCCGCAACGGCATCAACGACTCCACCGGGGCCTTGCGCCGCCACGCCCGGCCGAAGCGCGAGCGCAGCCGCGCCTGGTAGACGAGACGTTCCTGCTCCAGCTTGATGACCTGCTCGTACGAGCGCAGCTCCCACAGCTTCATGCGCCGCCACAGCAGGAACGTCGGCACCGGGGACAGCAGCCAGCGGGTCAGCCGCACACCCTCCATGTGCTTGTCCGCCGTGATGTCCGCGATCCGGCCGATCGCATGGCGCGCCGCCTCCACCGACACCACGAACAGCACCGGGATGACGGCGTGCATGCCCACGCCCAGCGGGTCCGGCCAGGCCGCCGCACCGTTGAACGCGATGGTCGCCGCCGTCAGCAGCCACGCCGTCTGCCGCAGCAGCGGGAAGGGGATGCGGATCCACGTCAGCAGCAGGTCCAGCGCCAGCAGGACACAGATGCCGGCGTCGATGCCGACCGGGAACACGTACGAGAAGTTCCCGAAGCCCTTCTTGATGGCCAGCTCCCGGACCGCCGCGTACGAACCGGCGAAACCGATGCCGGCGATGATCACGGCGCCGGTCACCACCACGCCGATGAGAACGCGGTGCATCCGAGTCAGCTGTATCGGCGCTGCCACTCGTACTCCCCTCCCACTGCGTGTCGTTGCGCGCAACAGAGTGGCACATGTGTGCGGCGCACGTGGTGCCGGACCGTCAGCTCTTCGCAGAAGCGGACGGAGAGGCTCCCGCGGCCGCCGCCTTCGCGGGGGACGCCGAAGGGGACACCGACGGGGACGCGGAAGGCGCCGACGACGCCTTCGACGACTTCGACGGCGACGCCGACGCCGATGGCTGCCCGGACGAACCACCCGACGAGGCACCGCCGTCGCCCTCGCCGTTGGCCGCGCGGACCGACGCCACCGCCTCCTTCGCCGCCTTCTCGGCCCCCTTCACCAGGGTGTCCGCGGCGGGCGTCTTGTCACCGGCCAGACCCGCGCCGTTGTAGTCGACCGTGACGACCACGTTCTCCACCCGGGCGACGACCGTCTGCTGCTTGAAGGCGCCCTCCTTCTTCTTCAGGTCGTACCGCACCACCGTCGCCTGGTCACCGGTGCCGGCCACCGCCTGCGACGTCGTGCCCTTGGCGCCCGCCACGCTCTGCGCGTCCTTGACCTGCTTCGCGTAGTACTCCTGCGCCAGCCGGTCACCGGCGCCGCGCGTCGCGTCCGACTCGAAGCGCAGCAGCGACACGTTCAGCCAGCGGAACTGCGAGCCCTTCACACCGTTGTTGTCCAGGCTGCTCCAGGAGCAGCTCGCCCGGTCCGCCGGATCGGTGGACGTGCCCTGCTTGGCCTTCGCCTTCGGCACCAGCTCCGTGAGCGTCTTCGCGGACAGCGTCGCGCACGCCTTCGGCAGCGCCTGGAACGCCGCCGCCTGCACCGTCGGCGTCGCGCTCGCCGACGGGCCGGACGCCGAGGAGCCGCCCGAGTCCGCCCGGGCCGTGCCGCCCGAACCCGCGGAGTCGTCGGAACCGGAGTCCGAGGAGCAGGCCGCGGCGAACAGCAGCACGGGGAGGGCGGCCGCGGCGGCCAGGGCGCGGTTCACGCCGCCGGCCCGCGCCGCACGCCGCACCCGCCGCTCACCGCGGTCGGTCGGGGCGCATCGCTCCCCGCGGTCGGTCCGGTCGCTCAGGTCGTCTCGCTGGGCTCGTCGCTGCATGGTTCCTTCACTCATGACGCTCGTGGTTCCTGCGGTCGGATCGGGTCCGGTCGGTCCGGTCGGATCGGGTCCGAGGGGCCACGGTACGCGCTGGACCAGCCGTGCGGCTCCGGATCCCGGCCCCCGCCGCCACGCCCGCCGGGCGCCTAACCGGCGAGCGCGTCGGCGAGCTGGGAGGCCAGTTTCCGCGCCTTGTCCTGCATTTCCTTGCTGTCCGGGACCGCGCCGACGGTGGCCGGCTGCTCCTCGTACTGCAGGGTCACGATGACGTTGGACGTGCGGAACGCCACAGTGATCGTGCGCTGTTTCGCCGTCGAACCCGAGCTGCTGAGGACGTCGTTGAGGAACGCCTCGTCACCCAGGTCGTCCAGCACGCGCGGCTGCAGGTCGGCCGGGGCGGTCGACGACGACGCCGACGGAGCGGGGGCGCCGGTGCCGGACGGGGACGCGCTCACGCCCGCCGACGGGGTGCCGCTGCCCGTGTCGCTCGGCGCGGGCTCCGGCAGATCGGCCGCGTCCCGCTCGCCGGCGAAGAGCTGCTCCGCCTGCGCGTCGTCGCTGACCGAGTTCGCGTAGGACACCACGCGCTCGAAGTCCACCGAGAGGTGGTCGGTGGCGTCGCTCGACTCGACCTTCCAGCGGCAACCGACCTTGCGGTCCGTGTCGAAGGTGAGCGTGGGGGAGCCGTCGTAGGCCGCCTCGCGCTGCTGCTGGTCCGCGAGCTGCCCGATGCCCGGCAGGAGCGCGTCGAGGGTGCCCCGCGGGACCGCGCCGCACGGCTCGGGCAGCGTGGCGTACCTGCCGGGCTGGGCGGGCGCGGCGACCGTGCCGGTCTGGCCGGACTTGGAGTTGTCGTCGGAACCGCTGTCGTCCGAACCGCCGGTGCAGCCGGCCAGCAGCGCCGCGAGGAGGGCGGCGACGCCGGTTACGTACGCCTTCCGCTGCACGGTCGGCTCCTCTCGGGGTGGGTGGCCTGCTCGCGGAGTCCAGTGTCCCCGCTGGTAATTGCGTTGCCGGGCGGGGGTGGCTCCTGGAGACAATGTGTATCGCACGCACCACCGCGCACGCCGGTCCGGCGTCCCTTTCGCCGCTCTTGGTGCCTGTTTTGCGCTTCATCACTTCTGTCTTTTTCACGGGGGAACGAGGACGTCATGTCGTACGTCGAGATGCCGGGCGCCAAGGTGCCGATCCGGATGTGGGCCGACCCGGCCACCGTCGAGGAGGGCGCGCTCCAGCAGCTCCGCAACGTCGCGACGCTGCCGTGGATCAAGGGCCTGGCCGTGATGCCGGACGTCCACTACGGCAAGGGCGCGACGGTCGGCTCGGTCATCGCCATGCAGGGCGCGGTGTGCCCCGCGGCGGTGGGCGTGGACATCGGCTGCGGCATGTCGGCGGTGAAGACGTCCCTGACCGCGAACGACCTGCCGGGCGACCTGTCCCGCCTGCGCTCCCGCATCGAACAGGCGATCCCGGTGGGCCGGGGGATGCACGCGGACCCGGTGGACCCGGGGGGCTTCCACGGGCTGGCCACGGCGGGGTGGGAGGACTTCTGGGGGCGGTTCGACCGGGTCGCCGAGGCGGTGCGCTTCCGCAGGGAGCGTGCGGCCGCCCAGATGGGAACCCTTGGCCAGGGCAATCACTTCGTTGAAGTTTGCATCGATTCATCCGATTCGGTGTGGCTGATGCTGCACTCCGGCTCCCGCAACATCGGCAAGGAGCTCGCCGAGCACCACATCGGCATCGCGCAGCGCCTGCCGCACAACCAGGGCCTCGTCGACCGCGACCTCGCCGTGTTCGTGGCGGACACCCCGCAGATGGCGGCCTACCGCAACGACCTGTTCTGGGCGCAGGAGTACGCCAAGTACAACCGCACCCTGATGATGGCGCTGCTCAAGGACGTCGTCCGCAAGGAGTTCAAGAAGGCGAAGCCCACCTTCGAGCAGGAGATCTCCTGCCACCACAACTACGTGGCGGAGGAGCGGTACGAGGGCATGGACCTGCTGGTGACCCGCAAGGGCGCCATCCGGGCCGGCTCGGGCGACTACGGGATCATCCCGGGCTCGATGGGCACGGGCTCGTACATCGTGAAGGGCCTCGGCAACGAGAAGTCCTTCAACTCCGCCTCGCACGGCGCCGGTCGGCGGATGAGCCGCAACGCCGCCAAGCGCCGCTTCTCCACCAAGGACCTGGAGGAGCAGACGCGGGGCGTGGAGTGCCGCAAGGACTCCGGTGTGGTGGACGAGATCCCGGGCGCCTACAAGCCGATCGAGCAGGTCATCGACCAGCAGCGGGACCTCGTGGAGGTCGTGGCGAAGCTGAAGCAGGTCGTGTGCGTGAAGGGCTGACGTGAGGGGCCCCGGGACGGTGCCCGGGGCCCCTCCTCCGGTCACGGCCGACTGGGCATGCTCGCTTGGCCGTTGCCCAGGCGCCACCGGCGCAGATGGCAGCTCTGGATCGTCCTGCCGAGTGCCTCCGCCGCCGCTGCCGGACTGACGCTGCCGAGGAGGATCCGGTCCTCCTCCTCCGTCCAGCGGCGCCGGGTGTGTGCGGCTCTCATGCCCGCAGGGCGAGACCAGGCCGGGAGCAGCGCGGCGGCGGCCCGTTTGCGCTCCAATGACAGGCAGCCGGGGTAGTAGAGGTCCGCGGCCAGGCGCTGGGCCACCGCCATCGTGTAGAGGATGTTGAAGACGTTGTCGCGGGCGTTGCGCCTGAGGTTGCGCTCGGCGCCCGTCGTGTCCCTGCAGTAGTCGCGCAGGAAGCCCGCGACAGCCGCGCTCGCCGTGGCCAGGGAGACGAAGGGGAAGCCCTTGCCGGTGAAGCCGACGGAGCCGTCCGCGTCGATCAGCCCCCGCAGGTAGTCGCGCCGGGAGAACTCCCCGGCGGGCGGAGCGATCGTCACCGACTTGCGGCCGTACGGCAGGCCGCATGCGTTGAGCCGTGTCCTGGCCTCGAGGGAGCACAGGGTCCACGTGGCCGAGGTGTGGACCTCGGCGAAGTTGGTGGACCTGGTGCGCTCGGTGACACTGCTGTTGTACGGCGTCAGCCGCTGGAACTCGCGCAGCAGACCGACGTCCTGGCTGTTGAGTTCCACCGACAACTTGCCCTTCTGCCCGACACCTTGCTGCAGGTGCCCGTCCGCCTGCAGGAACCCGAACATATAGGCGTACTCGGGAACCCGGAGGTCCATGAACCGGTGAGTGACAGGCTCGCAGTCAGCCATGGGAAGCCCCCACTTCCATGCTGGTCAGGCCCTCGGCCGGGGGTGTCCGGGCGAGGGCCTGACGAGTTGATCGTGTGGCGAGCCTAGGTCGGCGGTTCGGTGACCGGACGGGTGATCGACCAGCTTCACCCCTGTGGGTTAACTCAGCCGCTTCTCCAGCAGGGTCACCGCGTACGGGCTGCCCGTGCCGTTCGGTTCGGCCTGTTGTTCTCCTGTGACGCGGTAGCCCGCCTTCTCGTAGTACGCGCGCAGGCGCGGGTTCGTGGCGAGGCAGTCCAGGCGGGCGTGGGTGCGGCCGGTGGCCCGGATGCGGGACTCGGCGTGGGCCAGGAGGTGGCGGCCCGTGCCCGGTGGGGCCGTGTGCGGGGTGACCATCAGGCGGTGGATGTAACCGGCGTCCGCGGGGCGGGGGCCCCAGGCCGCGAGGTCGGTCCACCACAGCTCGTAGGCGCCGGTCAGGTGGGGGCCGGTGTGGGCCAGCCAGACCTCGCCCTCGCGCATGCGGTGCAGGAAGTGTTCCTCGTTCTTGGCACCGGGCCGCCACTGGTCGATGCCGCGGGCCTGCTGCCACAGGGCCGCCGTGGAGTACAGGCGCACCAGCGCGGGCGCGTCGGCGGGGGTCGCCCGGCGGTACACCGGCTCCGGCCGGCCGGCGGGCGGCTCCTCCAGGTAGCGGGCGCGCAAGGCCGCCTTCAGGGCGTCGGTGTCCATCCCGAGGGCCGTGCCGACGTACGCGTCGACCGAGCCGTACCGCTCGCGCAGCGCCGCCAGGAACAGGCGCATCACCGGGGCGGGTGTCGTGCCGAAGGCCGGCCAGGTGGGGGTGCGGCCGCCGTTGCGGGCGCTCCACTCCGCCAGCAGGGCGCCGGTGGCCAGGGCGGTGAGGGTGAAGTCCTCGACGATCGTGTCCTCGGGGACGTCGAGCAGGGCCAGCACCAGGGCGGCCAGTTCGCCGGTGCGGTCCTTGCCCGACGCGCAGTGGAAGACCACCGGTTCGCGTGCGTCCGCGATCAGCTCCAGGGCCGTGCGGATCTCCTCGCGGCCGTCGTCGGCCACTTCCATGAAGCGGTCCGCGAGGTAGGGGCCCGGGTCGACGTCCGCCGTCAGGGCGGCCTGGTCGTAGGGGCGGTGCTCGATGCTCAGGTGGTGGTACGTGAAGGAGGCGTCCTCGGGGACCCGGCCGCGCGCCTCGATCTCCCAGCCGTGGCGCAGGTCGATCACCGTGCCCGTGCCCAGGGCGAGGAAGCGGTCCCAGTCGGTGGTGCCGGGGCGCAGCTTGCCCAGGGAGTCGGAGCGGTACAGCCGGCCGGGCCGGACCCGGTGGCGGCCGTCCGCGGTGCGGTAGCCGCCCAGGTCGCGGAAGTTGTGCAGGGCGTCGAAGGGTATGTGCCGGTCCACGCCGCCCCGTCCTACCGCTGTTCCCGGTGGATCTTGGTGTTGGACGCCTGGGCGCGTGGGCGCAGGACGAGCAGGTCGACGTTGACGTGGCTGGGGCGGGTGACGGCCCAGGTGATGGTGTCGGCCACGTCGTCCGCGGTGAGCGGTTCGGCGACGCCCTCGTAGACCTTGGCCGCCTTCTCGCGGTCGCCGCCGAAGCGGGTCAGCGCGAACTCGTCGGTCTTGACCATGCCGGGCGCGATCTCGATGACGCGGACGGGCTTGCCGACGATCTCCAGCCGGAGCGTCTCGGCGAGGACGTGGGCGCCGTGCTTGGCGGCGACGTAGCCCCCGCCGCCCTCGTAGGTGCTGTGCGCGGCCGTCGACGACACCACGACGACCGTGCCGTCGCCGCTCGCCTCCAGCTTGGGGAGCAGGGCCTGGGTGACGTTCAGGGTGCCGAGGACGTTGGTCTCGTACATCGTGCGCCAGTCCTGCGGGTCGCCGGTGGCGACCGGGTCGGCGCCGAGCGCGCCGCCCGCGTTGTTCACGAGCACGCCGATGGTCTTGAAGGCGGTGGCGAACTCGTCGACGGCCGCGCGGTCGGTGACGTCGAGGCGGTACGCGGTCGCGGAGCCGCCGGCCTCGGTGATCTCCTTGGCGAGCGCCTCGATGCGGTCCTCGCGGCGGGCGGTGAGGACGACGCGGTAGCCGGCCGCGGCGAGCCGGCGGGCCGTGGCGGCGCCGATGCCGCTGCTCGCGCCCGTCACGACGGCGATGCGGGAGGCGGCGGACGGGGCGGCGGGGGCGGTGGCCATGGAGGACGACTCCTCGTGCGGACGACGGGTGGCCCCGTCAGGATAAGCGGGGCGCCTGTCGCGCCGTGGGGCCGGTGGGGCGCTGGCCGTTGGGGGGGGCGCGGGGAGACCGGGGGCTGGGAAGTCGGGCGGTCGGGCGGTCGGGCGGTCGGGCGGTCGGTCGGTCTCCGTGGGCCGCCCGCGTTCGGCCGCCCGCGGTCAGTTCCCGCGCGGCGCGTACATGATCACCGCCATGCCCGCCAGGCAGACCAGGGCGCCCGTGACGTCCCAGCGGTCCGGGCGGTAGCCGTCGGCGACCGCGCCCCACGCGAGCGAGCCCGCGACGAAGACGCCGCCGTACGCCGCGAGGATCCGGCCGAAGTGGGCGTCGGGCTGGAACGTGGCGGCGAAGCCGTAGGCGCCGAGCGCCAGGACGCCCCCGGTGATCCACAGCCAGCCGCGGTGTTCGCGCACGCCCTGCCAGACTAGCCAGGCCCCGCCGATTTCGAGGAGCGCGGCGACGACGAAGAGGGCGACGGAGCGGAGGATCGGCATGGGGGCAGCTTCGCAGACGGCCCGGCGCGGGGCCCGGTTCGGGTGACGTCACCTGTTGGAGGGCGCCTGTGGGGCGGCGGGCGGGGGATACATCACCAGGTCCTGTGGGTCCGGTCGGCCGAGGAGTGACAGTGGTGGTGGCAGTGGGCGGCAGGCGCCGTGCGCGGGTTCTCGCTCTGGGGTGGGTGGCGGCCGCGGTGCCGGTGGTGGTCGCCCTCGCCGCCGGACCGGCCCGGGCCCAGGAGCCGGCGCCGGGGGCCGGTCTCACCTACCACGGCTACGCGGCGCTCGACGGCGGCCGCGTCGACGTCCGGCTGACCCCGCGCAACCACGGGCCGTCGGCGGTCCCCGACGCGACGGTGCGGCTGCGCTGGTCGGTGCCGCTCGCCCGGCGCGCGCAGCCGCTGCCGCCCGGGTGCGCGCGCACCGGTGAGCGGGACGTGATGTGCCGTACGGGCGCGCTGGACGCGGACGGGTGGGGCGGGGAGCTGGTGCTCGGGGTGTGGCTGCGGGGGCGTCCGGCGGAGGTGACGCTGGACATCGCCACGGTGTGGGCCGCCGGGGCGGTGGACCGCGACCGGGGGAACGACCGGCAGCGGCTGCTGGTGCTGGACACCGGCGACACGTACTCCTTCTGACGGGTGGTGCACGGATGTCCGGCTACTCCGGGTACGCGCGGGTCCGGCTGCTCGACGAGCTGTCCGTCGTCTCCCACCGCTACGTCGCCTCGTACGCGCTGTTCAACCAGGCCGTCGCCGACCGCCTGGGCCTGCACCCGACCGATCTGCAGTGCCTGAACCTGCTCACGCTGGAGCCGGGCCCGGTGACCACCGGCCGGATCGCCCAGCTCACGGGCCTGACGACCGGGTCGGCGACGCGGCTGGTGGACCGGCTGGAGCGGGCCGGGTACGTCCGCCGGGAGCGGGACGCGGCCGACCGGCGCAAGGTGCTGGTGGCGACGGTGCCGGAGCGGATCGCGGAGTTCCGGCGGATGTGGGAGCGGCTGGGCGGCGACCGCTCGGCGCTGTTCGAGGACCTGCAGGAGGAGGAACTCGCGGCGATCGTCGGCCACATGAGGCGGACGGTGCAGTTCAGCGGCGAGCAGATCGCCCGGCTCAGGTCCGGCGGCGCACGCCGCGCGGGGATCGGCGAACGGGAGGCGTCCCGGGCCGACACCCCTTAAGGGGGCGTCTCGTCCAGCGTGCGGGCATGACCGTCCTCGGCTACGACCGTTGCTGTGCCGAACTGCTCATGCAGACCGACCTGTTGAGAGCGCTGGTCGCGGATGCGGACCCGTCCGTCGCGGTGCCGGGCTGTCCCGGGTGGAACCTCGCTCAGCTGCTGCGGCACGTCGGCGGCGCCCACCGCTGGGCGGAGGCGGTCGTGCGGACCCGCTCGGCGGAGCCCGTGCCGCACGACCTGGTCGACGAGGTCGCCGGGTACGCGCACGAGACGCCGGAGGCGCTGGACGCCTGGCTCGCCGACGGGGCGCGGCACCTGGTGGAGGCGTTGCGGGGTGCCGGGCCCGACGTGCCGGTGTGGTCGCCGGGGCCCGGCAGGACGGCGCTGTTCTGGGCGCGCCGCATGCTGCACGAGACCGTCGTCCACCGGGCCGACGCATCCCGGGCGGTGGGCGCGCCGTTCGCCGTCGCGCGGGACGTGGCGCTGGACGCCGTGGACGAGTGGATGGGGTTCGGGTCGGCGCCGGAGCTGGTCGAGCCGGCGCCCGGGGTGGTGCCGCTGCTGGGGCCGGGCCGCACCCTGCACGTCCGTGCGACCGGCACGGGCACCGACGCCGCCGTCGAGGCCGCCGCGGAGTGGCTGGTCGACCTGAGCGGCGACGCCGTGGCCTGGCGCCGCGCCCACGCGGAGGCCGCGGTGACGGTACGGGCCGCGCCGGCCGACCTCGTGCTGCTGCTGTACGGCCGGTACACCGCCGACGACCGGCGCGTGGAGGTCCAGGGCGACCGGGCGCTGCTGGACCTGTGGCTGGAGCGGACGAGCTTCTGGCTGCGGGAGTGAGCGGGCCGGCCGGGCGCGGGGTCAGCGCGCGGCCTGGGCGTACGCCGTCGGCGGGACGCCCACGGTCGCGGTGAAGTCGCGGACCAGGTGGGCCTGGTCGGCGTAGCCGAGGTCGGCGGCGAGGGCGGCCCAGTCGACCGCGCGCTCGGTCTCGGCCCGCTCCAGGGCCTCGTGGATGCGGTAGCGCAGGATGACCCACTTGGGGCCGACACCGACGTAGGCCGAGAAGAGGCGTTGCAGCAGCCGCACGGACAGGCCCTCGGTGCGGGCGAAGTCGGCGACGCGGCGGATGCCGCGGTCGGTGCGGATGCGCTCGACGAGGGACATGGCGAGGTCGGCCTGGGGGTCGGGTCGGGGGCTGAGGGAGAGCAGGAAGGCGTCGAGGGCGGCGACGCGGGCGTCCTCCTCGGGCGGGTCCAGGACGGCGGCGACCCTGTCCTGCGTGGTCCGCGGGAGGTGGATGGCGGGCGTGGTCGGCGTGGCCTGTGGGGCCGGGCCTGCCGGCGCCTCGGGGAAGCGGACGCGGCGGCCGGTCCAGTCGGACACGGGGCGGTCCGGGAAGAAGGGGCGGAAGCCGCCCGGCCGGAACTGGATGCCGCAGACCCGGCCCCGCCCCTGGAGCTGCTGCGTGAACAGCTCCAGCCCGACGCCGGACACCTCGGCGAACGGGGCCTGTCCCTCGAAGTGCTGGAAGACGATGTTGACCGACGGGTGCGGGACGACGTGGGACGCGTACGGCTGGGGGAGGTCCCAGTCGATCAGCCAGTAGTGCTCCAGGTAGGGGCGCAGGGCCTCGGCGGGTTCGCGGCGGCGGAAGCGCACGCGGGAGAACAGCTCGGCGGCGTCCACGATGCCTCGGGTGTCACGGCGGGGAGCGGCCATGCGGCGATCGTAGGACGGGGGTCCGACAGCCGCAGGGGAGCACGGGGGCGGGACGGAATACGGAGACGGGGGCCACTGTTTGCCCGTATAGTTTAATCGTCAACCAAATGCGGAGGGTGAGCGGCCATGCAGTTCGGGATCTTCACGGTCGGCGACGTCACGCCGGACCCCACCACGGGGCGTACGCCGACCGAGCGCGAGCGGATCAAGGCCATGGTCGCCATCGCGCTCAAGGCCGAGGAGGTCGGCCTGGACGTCTTCGCGACCGGCGAGCACCACAACCCGCCGTTCGTGCCGTCCTCCCCGACGACGATGCTCGGCTACATAGCGGCGCAGACGCAGCGGCTGGTCCTGTCCACCTCCACCACGCTCATCACCACCAACGACCCGGTGAAGATCGCGGAGGACTTCGCGATGCTGCAGCACCTCGCCGACGGCCGGGTGGACCTGATGATGGGCCGCGGCAACACCGGCCCGGTCTACCCCTGGTTCGGCAAGGACATCCGCCAGGGCATCAACCTCGCCGTGGAGAACTACGCGCTGCTGCACCGGCTGTGGCGCGAGGACGTCGTGGACTGGGAGGGCAGGTTCCGCACCCCGCTGCAGGGCTTCACCTCCACCCCGCGGCCCCTGGACGGGGTCCCGCCGTTCGTCTGGCACGGCTCGATCCGCTCGCCCGAGATCGCCGAGCAGGCCGCGTACTACGGTGACGGCTTCTTCCACAACAACATCTTCTGGCCCGCCGACCACACCAAGCGGATGGTCGAGCTCTACCGCAACCGGTACGCGCACTACGGCCACGGCACGCCCGAGCAGGCCATCGTCGGCCTCGGCGGCCAGGTGTTCATGCGCCCGAACTCCCAGGACGCGGTCCGCGAGTTCCGCCCCTACTTCGACAACGCACCGGTCTACGGCCACGGGCCCTCGCTGGAGGACTTCACCGAGCAGACCCCGCTGACCGTCGGCTCCCCGCAGCAGGTCATCGAGAAGACGCTGGCCTTCCGCGAGTACGCCGGTGACTACCAGCGCCAGCTGTTCCTGATGGACCACGCCGGGCTGCCCCTGAAGACCGTGCTGGAGCAGATCGACCTGCTGGGCGAGGAGGTCGTACCGGTGCTGCGCAAGGAGTTCGCGGCGGGCCGCCCGGCCGGCGTGCCCGAGGCGCCGACCCACACCTCCCTGCTCGCCGCCGCCCGCAAGGGCCAGGACGTCGAGGACCAGGAGGTCGTGGCATGAAGCTCGTCGTGGTGTCCGCGGGACTGAGCGTGCCGTCGTCGACGCGGCTGCTGGGGGACCGGCTGGCCGCGGCGGTGGAACGCCGGGCCGAGGACGTGGACGTGCAGGTGGTGGAGTTGCGGGACCTCGCCGTGGAGATCGCCCACCACTTCACCAACGGGTTCCCGGGGCGGGCGCTGGCCGCCGCGCTGGACGCGGTGACCGGGGCCGACGGCCTGATCGTCGTCACGCCCGTGTTCTCCGCGTCGTACAGCGGACTGTTCAAGTCCTTCTTCGACGTGCTGGACAAGGACGCGCTGACGGGTAAGCCGGTGCTGATCGCCGCGACCGGGGGCACGGCACGGCACTCGCTGGTCCTGGAGCACGCGCTGCGGCCGCTGTTCGCGTACCTGCGGGCCGTGGTCGTGCCCACCGGGGTCTACGCCGCGTCGGAGGACTGGGGCGGCACGGACGGCCTGGCCGACCGCGTCGAACGGGCGGCCGCCGAACTGACCACCCTCATGCAGGGCCTCACCCCGACCCACCGCACCCCGAAGTCCGACGTCGAGGTCACCCCCTTCGCCGAACTTCTGACACAGGGCCCACCGCTCCCGCACCACGCCCACGACACGGTGAGAGCCCAGTAAGAAGCCCACCCCCACCCGTCCCACCCCCGCCCGACCGCCGGAGGCCTTGGCAGACTGGACCCGTGCCTCAGACCCTGCTCCTCGCCGAAGACGACCGCGCCATCCGTCACGCCCTCGAACGGGCACTGACCCTGGAGGGCTACCAGGTCACCGCGGTCGCCGACGGCGTGGAGGCGCTGGCGCAGGCGCACAAGAGCCCCCCGGACGTCCTGGTCCTCGACGTGATGATGCCCGGGATCGACGGCCTCCAGGTGTGCCGCGTCCTGCGCGCCGAGGGCGACCGCACGCCCATCCTCATGCTCACCGCCCTGGTCGAGACCGCCGACCGCATCGCGGGCCTGGACGCCGGTGCCGACGACTACGTCGTGAAGCCCTTCGACGTCGAGGAGGTCTTCGCCCGGCTGCGCGCCCTCCTGCGCCGCACGAGCAGCACCGGCGGCACCGGCGCCACGGACGGTCCCGGCGCGCCCGCCCCCGCCGCCCGGGAGTCCGAGCCGCCCGCCGAACGGCTCCTCACCGCCGCCGGCCTGCGCATGGACCCCCAGGCCCGCCGGGCCTGGCGCGGCGGCCGCGAGCTGGAACTGACCCGCACCGAGTTCGAGCTGCTGGAACTGCTCGTCCGCAACGCGGGCATCGTGCTCGACCACTCAACGATCTACGACCGCATCTGGGGCTACGACTTCGGCCCCGGCTCGAAGAACCTCGCCGTCTACGTCGGCTACCTGCGCCGCAAGCTCGACGAGCCCGGCGCGCCGCAGCTCATCCACACCGTGCGCGGCGTCGGCTACGTCCTGCGGGAGGACTGAGTGGGCACCGCCCCCGGCGTCCGGCTGCGCCGGCTGCTGGCCCGGCGGCGCCCGAGGCTCGTCTCGCTCGGCACGACCTTCGCCGTGTCCTTCGCGGCCGTCACCGCCGCCGCGACCGTCCTGGTCGGCATCCTGTCGTACAACGCCGCCGCCCGGCTGGTCCGCGTCGACCAGCAGTCGGTGTTCGACGAGGTCGTCCAGGACCTGCGGGACGAGGTCCGCCAGCACGCGATGACCCCGCAGGACTTCTCCTCCTCCGCGCCGGGCCACGACCTGGTCCGCCCGGCCCGCACCGACGTGCAGGTCCTCGGCCCGGACGGCGCCGTCGTCGACCCCGGGCGGCCGGGGCTGCCGGTCACGGCCGCCGACCGGGTCACCGCGGGGACGGCGACGGCCGGGCGGATGACCGCGCACAAGGACGTCGACGTCGGCAGCGACGTCTACCGCATCGCGACCGTCTCCCTCGGCAGCGGCCGGGGTGCCGTGCAGGTCGCGCAGGAGTTCAGCGACACCGAGGACCTGCTGCGGGCGCTCCAGCAGCGCACGCTGATCCTGATGGCGGCGGTCGTGACAGCGGCCGGGCTGTTCGGCTGGTGGCTGGCGCGGCGCATCACGCGCCGCCTGGTCATCCTCACCACCGCCGCGGAGGACGTGGCCCGCACCCGGCGGCTCGGGGTGCAGGTGCCCGTCACCGGGTCCGACGAGGTGGGGCGCCTCGGCCGGGCGTTCGACCGGATGCTGGGCCGCCTCGCGCAGTCCGAGGAGGACCAGCGCCGGCTCGTCCAGGACGCCGGCCACGAGCTGCGGACGCCGCTGACCTCCCTGCGCACCAACATCTCCCTGCTGCGCCGGATCGACGAGCTGCCGCCCGGCACCCGCGACGACCTGGTCGCCGACCTCACCCAGGAGGCGCGGGAGCTGACCGACCTGGTCAACGAACTGGTCGAGCTGGCGGCCGGGCAGTCCGGCACGGAGCCGCCGCAGCGGGTGGACCTCGGGGAGATCGCCGAGGAGGTCGCGGCGCTCGCCCGGCGCCGTACGGGGCGGGAGGTGCTGGTGCGGGCGAGCGGTGACACGACCACCGACGGGCGGCCGGGGATGCTGACGCGGGCGGTGTCGAACCTCGTGGAGAACGCCACCAAGTTCGACCGGGACGGGAAGGCGCCGGTCGAGATCAACGTCACCGGCCCGGCGCGGCCGGGGACGGTTCGGGTGGAGGTGCTGGACCGGGGCCCGGGGATCGCCGACTGCGACCTCACGCGCGTCTTCGACCGGTTCTACCGGGCCGCGGACGCCCGGTCCCTGCCGGGGTCGGGGCTGGGGCTGTCGATCGTGCGGGAGGTCGCCCTGTCACACGGCGGCACACCGTTCGCGTTCGGGCGTGCGGGGGGCGGGGCGGTGATCGGGTTCACGGTGGGGGGACGGCCGTAGCCCTGCGGCCGTGGCCGGACTGGTCGCGCTGGCGCTGGGGATCGTGGTGGGGCACCTCGCCGACCGGTACGGTGCGCGCGGCGTGTACGCGGTCACGCTCCTGGTGCAGGCCGCGGCCACGGCGGCGTTCGTGCTGGTGGACGGCTTCGGCACGTTCGTGGCGGTGGTGTGCGCGGCCGCCGGGGCGAAGGCGGCGGGGCTCGCCGCGCGCAGTCCCCTCATCCGGGTCCACGGGGGCGACCGGCCGCAGGAGTTCCGTGCCTACCTGCGCGCCGTGACCAATGTCGGCATCTCGTTCGGCGCGCTCGGCGCCGGCTGGGTCGTCCAGACCGGCACGCCGGCGGCGTACCGGCTCATGGTCGCCGGCAACGCGCTCGCCTTCCTGGCCGCGGCGGCCGTCCTCGTCCTGCTGCCCCCGGTGACCCCGGCCCCGGCCGGACCGCGCTGGGGCGCCCTGCGGGACCGGCCGTACCTCCTGCTCACCGCGCTGGACGGGCTCATGGCCGTCCAGTTCAAGGTGCTGACCGTGGCCGTGCCGCTGTGGCTGGTCGGGCAGACCGACGCGCCCCGCTGGCTCGTCTTCGGAACGATGCTCACGGGCACGGTGATCGTCGTGCTGTTCGGGGTCTTCGGCCTGGGCGCCGGACTCGCGGAGACCCTGGGCCCGGGTCTGCTGATCGCCCTGTGCATCGGCTGGGGGCGGCCCGGGTGGTACGTCGTCGGCGTCCTGTTCGCCCTGACCGGCGCGGCGGCACCGGTCGCGGTGCGCCGGGCCCGGCGGGCGGAGCGGAGCGGTCCGGTGGCCGCCGTCCCGCAGCGGGTGTCGGCGGGCGGCTGACCGGTTCTGCCCGGCGAGGGCCCGTCAGGCCGGGTAGGCGTGGGTCTGGGCTGCCTTGACCGTGGCCCAGACCGGGGTGCCGCTACGCAGGCCCAGTTCGGCGGCGGCGAGGGTGGTCAGGTCGGCGGCCAGGGGGAGTTCGCCGGTGAGGGCGATGCGGATCTGGTCGCCGTGGGTCTCCAGGCCGGTCACCTCGCAGCGCCAGAGGTTGCGGGCGCTGGAGCCGGTCGGGCGGTCGCGGTGCAGGGTGACCGCGCTGGGCGGGAAGGCGACGAAGACCGGGCCGGTGAGGTCCTCGGTCGTGGTGATCGCGGGCCCGGCGTCCAGGCGGACCGTGTGTCCCGCGGCCTCGCCCCGGTAGAGGTTGAGGCCGACCAGGTGGGCGATGTAGTCGGTGCGCGGGTGGCGGGCGATGTCGGAGGGGCCGCCCTCCTGCACACTGCGGCCGTCCTCGATGACGACGAGGTGGTCGGCCAGCACCATGGCGTCCAGCGGGTCGTGCGTCACGAGCACCGCCACCGCCTCGAACTCGGCCAGGTGGTGCCGCAGTCGGGCGCGCACGTCGAGGCGGGTGCGGGCGTCGAGGGCGGCCAGCGGCTCGTCGAGGAGCAGCAGCCGCGGGTGGGTGGCCAGGGCGCGGGCGAGGGCCACGCGCTGCGCCTGGCCGCCGGAGAGCCGGCGCGGCTTGCTCGCCGCGTGCTCGGCGAGACCCATGCGCTCCAGCCACTCGGCGGCCTGCGCCCGTGCCCGCGCCCGGCCGACGCCCCGGCAGCGCGGCCCGAACGCCACGTTGTCCAGCGCGGACAAGTGGGGGAAGAGCAGGTAGTCCTGGAAGACCACGCCGACCGGGCGGTCCTCCGGCGGCGTACGCTCCAACGGCACGCCGTCCAGCCGCAGATGACCGGCGGACAGCGGGACCAGACCGGCGAGGGCGCGCAGCGCGGTCGTCTTGCCGGCGCCGTTGGGGCCGAGGAGCGCGACGACGTCGCCGGGGGCCGCGGACAGCGCCACGTCGAGCCGGAACGCGCCCCGCTCGACGACCAGGCGGGCGTCCAGCCCTTCGGCGGGCAGGGGTGCGGAAACGGCGGCGGGGGCCGGGTCGTCGGCGGTCATGACGCGGTCATCCAGCGGTCGCGCAGGCCCGCCAGCACCGCGACCGACACGGCGAGCAGGACCAGGCTGAGGGCGATCGCCGCCTCGGGGTCGTTCTGCAGGGCGAGGTAGACCGCGAGCGGCATGGTCTGGGTGCGGCCGGGGAAGTTGCCGGCGAAGGTGATGGTCGCGCCGAACTCGCCGAGCGCCCGGGCCCACGCGAGGACCGCCCCGGCGGCGACACCGGGCGCGATGAGCGGCAGCGTCACCCGCCGGAACGCGGTGAAGCGGGAGGCGCCCAGCGTCGTGGCGGCCTCCTCGTAGCGGGGGTCGGCGGCCCGCAGGGTGCCCTCGACGCTGATGACGAGGAACGGCATCGCGACGAACGCCTCGGCGATCACCACGCCGGTCGTGGTGAACGGCAGCGTGAGCCCGAACCAGGAGTCCAGCCACCGCCCCACCACCCCGTTGCGGCCGAGTGCCATCAGCAGCGCCACACCGCCCACCACGGGCGGCAGCACCAGCGGCAGCGTGACGAGGGCCCGCACCAGCCCCCGTCCCCGGAACTCGACCCGGGCCAGCAGCCAGGCCAGCGGCACCCCGAGCACCAGGCTGACCGCGGTCGCCGCCGTCGCGCACACCAGGGACAGCCGCAGCGCCTGCCACACCTCGGCGCTGGTCAGCAGCTCCGGCATGCTCCGCCAGGGGGCCCGGACCAGCAGGGCCACCAGCGGCAGCACCAGGAACACCAGCCCGGCCAGCGCGGGCAGCAGCAGCGGCAGCGGCGCGCCGCCACGGCCGGGACGCGGTGGCGGTGCCGTCACGGTTCGAGGAACCCGGCCCCGGTCAGGACCTTCCGGCCCTCGGCGGAGCGCACGAGGGCGATGAACGCCTGGGCGGTGTCGGTGTGGTGCGCGCCCTTGAGCAGGGTGATCGGATAGTCGTTGACGGCGTCGGCCGACTCGGGGAAGTCCACGCCCTCCACCTTGTCACCGGCGGCCCGCACATCGGTCCTGTACACGACGGCGGCGTCGGCCTCCTTCAACACCACCTTGTTGAGCGCGGACTTGACGTCCTCCTCGTAGGAGACCGGGGTGAGCTTCAGCCCGCCGGCGTCCAGGGCCTTCCGGGCGGCGGCCCCGCACGGCACGGCCTGGTCGCACAGCACGACCTTCAGGCCGGACCGGGTGAGGTCCTTCAGGGAGGCGATCTTGTCGGGGTTGCCCGGGAGGGTCGCGATCTCGAGCCGGTTGCGGACGAAGGTGGCGGGCGTGCCGGAGGCGTCCCCCGCGTCGGTGACGACCTTCATCGTCTTCGGGCTGGCCGAGGCGAACACGTCGGCGGGCGCGCCCCCGGTGATGCTCGCGGCCAGGGCGTCGCTGCCGCCGAAGCTGAAGGTGACCGTGGTGCCGGGGTGCGCCTCCTCGAACTCCTTGCCCAGCGTGGTGAAGCTCTCCTTCAGCGAGGCGGCGGCGAAGACGGTCACCTCACCGGACAGCTTGCCGGAGGAGTCCTTCCCGGACCCGGACCCGGACCCGGACCCGCCGGTGCCGGAGCAGGCGCTCAGGGCCAGCAGGGCGGCGACCCCCGCACCGGCCGCCTGCCACGTCCGGCGGGTCCGGCGGGCAAGGCGCACAGAACGGGTCATCACGGGTCCACTCCCTCGGGTCCTGACGGACTCGGCCACGGTCCGATGATAATGCCGCACCTGCGAGGAGGAAGCCCCTAGTCACATCGCATGAGCAGGGTCGAGGCGTGGATCGCTTGGCATGTGCGATCGTACGACCGTCCCGGCCTGCCCCCCCGGCCCGCCCCCCGGCGTGCCCCGCCGCGACCCGCCGTCAGGCCCGGTCGACGTGCACGTTGGTGGACTTCACCCGGGCCGTGGCCTCCATGCCGACCTCCAGGCCCAGTTCCTCCACGGCCTCCCGGGTCAGCAGGGACACCAGCCGGTGCGGGCCGGCCTGGATCTCCACCTGGGCGGCGACGTCCCCGAGCTTGATCGCGGTGACGATGCCGGGGAACGCGTTGCGGACGGAGGTGGTGGGGACGTCCTCCTCGCCGCTGCCGGTGCGCGCGAGTTCGACGGAGAAGGCGGCCAGGTCCCGGCCGTCGACGAGCCGCTTGCCGTGCTCGTCGCGGTGGGTGGCCACCCGGCCCGCGTCCGCCCACCGCCGGGCGGTGTCCGGGCTCACTCCGAGCAGCCGCGCGGCCTGACCGATCGTGTATGACTGCATGCGCGCCAAGATAGGCCAGCACCGGGACACGCACCGGAAGGGGCCACGGCCGGCCCCGGCCGCGGTCGGCTCAGGGCCAGACCAGGCAGTACGGCTGGTGTCCCGCCTCGTGCAGGCGGTGCGAGAAGTCCTGCCACTCGTGCAGGAGCTGGTACACGTTGAACGCGTCCCGCGGGCCGCCCCGGTCCGGGACCGTCGACCAGATGAACGCCGCCGCGCCGACCGCTTCCTCGCCTATGTCGCGCAGGGGGTCGACGACCGTCATGGGGAGCTTCACGACCGCGTAATCGGGGTGCAGGACGACCAGTTCCAGCGGGGGGACCTTGTGCAGGGGGACGCCCTCGATGCCGGTGAGGACCATCGCGGCCATGGTCTCGGGCTTGATCTTGGTGAACATGCCGCCCATGCCGAGTTCGTCGCCGCCGAGTTCCTCGGGGCGCATCGAGATCGGGACCCGGGCCGCGGTCGCGCCGTCCGGCGCGCCGAAGTACTTGTACGTCACCCCCACCCGACCACCATTCCTGCTCCCGGCCCGCAGCGGCTCCACCCGGCCCAGCCGGTCGATCCGCTCGGACTCGCTCGGTGCACCCTGTGCCTGACGTGCCTCGTTCGCTTCCTCCGCGTCGCGCCGGTGCCTTCCCCGCCGGGCACGTCGAGGACCCAGGTCGTCAGTCCCCTCGCCCAGTCCGCCACCGCGATGCATATCTCCACCCGACTGCTTTTCTAGGACGCGTGGCCCCCGCCGCGCAACCCGATCATCGTGTCAGTGACCTCCCCCACGGCCGCCCGCCGAAACGTGCGCTGAAACACCTCTCCGCGGGAGCGCAGGATCTGCCCGGTCCCTGACCATCACGGGCCGCACGGGCCGTCCGTTCAAGAACTCTGTGTATCAGGAGCCAGTTTCGCAGATCACCGGAGCCCGCATGAGTTCGATCACCGGGCGGCACCGACCCGCCCGCCCGTCCACGGGCCCCGCTGCTCCGTCGGCCCCCTGGCCTACCCTGAGGAGGTCACCCAGCATCCGGAGTCCGAGCAAGTCGGAGAAGGTCGGAGAAGTCGCAGGTCATGAGCGAAACGCCCTCTTCGGGAGCGCCCTCCGCGGCGCCCTACCCCTACGAAGCGCCTGTCTCCCAGGCACTGTTCGACCGCGCGGCCGCCGTCACGCCGGGCGGGGTGAACTCCCCGGTGCGCGCCTTCCGCGCGGTCGGCGGCACGCCCCGGTTCATGGTGTCCGGCCAGGGCGCCTGGCTCACCGACGCCGACGGGCGGGAGTACGTCGACCTGGTGTGCTCCTGGGGACCCATGATCCTCGGGCACTCCCACCCCGAGGTGATCGCCGCCGTGCAGGACGCCGTCGCGCGCGGTACGTCCTTCGGGACGCCCGGTGAGGGCGAGGTCGCCCTGGCCGAGGAGATCGTCGCGCGCGTGGCGCCCGTGGAGCAGGTGCGGCTGGTCTCCAGCGGCACCGAGGCCACCATGAGCGCCATCCGCCTGGCCCGCGGCTTCACCGGCCGCTCCAAGGTCATCAAGTTCGCCGGGTGCTACCACGGCCACGTCGACGCCCTCCTGGCCGCCGCCGGCTCCGGCGTCGCCACCTTCGCGCTGCCCGACACCCCGGGCGTCACCGGCGCCCAGGCCGGCGACACGATCGTGCTGCCGTACAACGACCTGGAGGCCGTGCAGGAGGCCTTCCACCGGCACCCCGGCGAGATCGCCTGCGTGATCACCGAGGCGTCCCCGGGCAACATGGGCGTCGTCCCGCCGCTGCCCGGCTTCAACCAGGGCCTGAAGGACGCCTGCGCCACCAACGGCGCCCTGTACATCTCCGACGAGGTCATGACCGGCTTCCGCACCAGCCGCAGCGGCTGGTACGGCATCGACGGCGTGGTCCCCGACCTGATGACCTTCGGCAAGGTCATGGGCGGCGGCTTCCCCGCGGCCGCGTTCGGCGGGCGCGCCGACGTCATGGCGCACCTCGCCCCCGCCGGGCCCGTCTACCAGGCCGGCACCCTCTCCGGGAACCCGATCGCCACCGCCGCCGGCCTCGCCCAGCTCCGCCTCCTCGACGACGCCGCCTACGCGCGGGTCAACGCCGTGTCCGAGCAGATCCAGGCGCTGGTCTCGGACGCGCTCGGCAAGGAGGGCGTCGCGCACACCGTGCAGAGCGCCTCCAACATGTTCTCGGTGTTCTTCACCGACCGTCCGGTGCGCACCTACGAGGACGCCCGGGCGCAGGAGTCGTACCGCTTCACCGCCTTCTTCCACGCCCTGCTCGCGAACGGCGTCTACCTGCCGCCGTCCTCGTTCGAGTCGTGGTTCGTGTCCACGGCCCACGACGAGCGGGCCCTTCAGACGATCGCCGACGCCCTCCCGGCGGCGGCCCGAGCCGCAGCGGAGGCCACGCCCGCATGAGCAGCAGCACCGACATCACCGTCGTCCACCTCATGCGGCACGGCGAGGTCGACAACCCGGACGGGGTCCTCTACGGCCGGCTGCCCGGCTACCACCTGTCCGAGCTCGGCCGGCAGATGGCCGACCGGGTCGCCGAGCACCTCTCCTCGCGCGACGTGACGTACGTCTGCGCCTCCCCGCTGGAGCGGGCGCAGGAGACCGCCACGCCGATCGCCAAGGCGCACGGCCTCGACCTGGCCACCGACGAGCGGCTGATCGAGGCGGAGAACACCTTCCAGGGCAAGACCTTCGGCGTCGGCGACGGCGCGCTGCGCCGGCCGGGCAACTGGAAGTACCTGGTCAACCCGATGAAGCCGTCCTGGGGCGAGCCGTACATCGACCAGGTCGTGCGGATGATGGGCGCGCTGGACTCCGCCAAGGAGCGGGCCCGGGGGCACGAGGCGGTGCTGGTGAGCCACCAGCTCCCGATCTGGATCGTGCGGTCGTACGTCGAGAAGCGCCGGCTGTGGCACGACCCGCGCAAGCGGCAGTGCACACTCGCCTCGCTGACGACGTTCACCTACCGCGGTGACCGCATCGTCTCCGTCGGCTACAGCGAGCCCGCCCGCGACCTGGTCCCGGCCCACCTCCTCGCCGGCGCCAAGCCGGTCAAGGGCCAGGTCAAGGGGCAGGGCAAGGCCTTCGGCGCCTGACCGTACCCGGGCGGCCACCGCACGTCACAGGGCGGCCGACCTGTTACGGAATCCGGACCTTTCCGCGGAACCCCCCCGTTCGTCGCGTCCTCTGACTGGGTGACCACCCAAGCACGTGAACGAACGGGGGACGCGCATGCGCATTCTCACCCGCAGGGGAGCACTCGGAATCGGCGCAGGCGCGGCGGCCTCCGCCGGACTGGCAGGCTGCGGCACCCTCACCTCCGGCACCGGATCGAGCGGATCGGACGGGTCCTCCGAGAGCCCGTCGGGCCGGCCGAGCGCCACCGCCACCGCGCGCCCCATCGGCGACGGGTCGACCTCCTTCACCGGCAAGCAACCCCACCAGCCGGGCAAGCCGGTGCCGCTGGAGCCGGGCCAGCAGCCCCCGCAGTTCGTCGTCTTCTCCTGGGACGGCGCCGGCGAGGTCGGCAACGGCCTCTTCCCGCGCTTCCTCGACCTCGCGCGCGAGCACGGCGCGTCCATGACCTTCTTCCTGTCCGGCCTGTACCTGCTGCCCGAGGCGAAGAAGCGGCTCTACGACCCGCCGAACAACGCCCGCGGCGCCTCCGACATCGGCTACCTCACCGACGGCCACATCAAGGAGACGCTGAAGAACGTCCGCCGCGCCTGGCTGGAGGGCCACGAGATCGGCACCCACTTCAACGGCCACTTCTGCGGCGAGGGACACGGCTCCGTCGCCCACTGGACGCCGCAGCAGTGGCGCAGCGAGATCGACCAGGCGAAGTCCTTCGTGAAGCAGTGGCGCACCAACACCGGCTGGACCGACCTGCCCGCCCTGCCCTTCGACTACGACAAGGAGCTGGTCGGCGGCCGCACGCCGTGCCTGCTCGGGCAGGACAACCTGCTGCCCACCGCCCGCGCCCTCGGCTGGCGCTACGACGCCTCCTCGCCCGGCGGCCGCCAGGTCTGGCCGCAGAAGCGGCAGGGGCTGTGGGACCTGCCGCTGCAGCAGGTGCCGTTCCCCGGCCGCAGCTTCGAGGTGCTGTCGATGGACTACAACATGCTCGCCAACCAGTCGATCAACTCGACCAACGCGCCCGCCCACAACTACCCGGCCTGGCGGCGGCAGGCGGCGCAGGCGTACATATCGGGCTTCCAGCGTGCGTACGAGACGAACCGGGCGCCGCTGTTCATAGGCAACCACTTCGAGCGCTGGAACGGCGGCATCTACATGGACGCCGTCGAGGAGGCGTTCACCCACATCGCCCGCGAGAAGGAGAAGGGCGCCGACGTCCGCCTCGTCTCCTTCCGGCAGTTCGTGGACTGGATGGACGTCCAGAAGCCCGAGGTGCTGGCCAGGCTGCGCACCCTGGAGGTCGGGCAGCAGCCGGCCGGCGGCTGGAAGACGTTCCTCGGCACCGCCGCCCAGAGCCCCTCGGGCACCGGCACGCAGAGCCCCGCGGCGTGAGGAAACCGCCGCCTGAAATGCGGGTTTCCGCCCGCAAGGGGGGTGGGCAAGATCCCCAGAACGGGCATGCGAAACTTTTCACATGAGTGCCGCCCGCCGCGCCGTACCCCTGCGCTCGACCAGCGCACCCCGCCCGTCCGGCTCACCCCGCCCCTCGGGCCCGTCAGGTTCCGGTGAATCCCCCCGCACGACCGCCCGGTCGACGCGGCGCACCGCCCTCGCGGTGGCCGCCGGCACCGCGGCCGCGGGGCTGCTGCTCACCGCGTGCGGCTCCGGAGGCACCTCCGGCGGGGGCGGCGACACCAACTTCGTCATGGGCAAGGACGGCATCTCCACCGTCGACCGCGGCAAGCGGACCACCGCCCCCGACCTGTCCGGCACCGCCCTGGACGGCAAGCGGCTCGACGTCGCCTCCTACAAGGGCCAGGTCGTGGTCCTCAACGTCTGGGGGTCGTGGTGCTCGCCCTGCCGGGCCGAGGCACCCAACTTCGAGAAGGTCTACCGGCAGGTCAAGGCCCGGGGCGTGCAGTTCGTCGGCATCAACACCCGGGACACCAGCACCGCCAACGCCCTCGCCTTCGAGAAGCAGCAGGGCATCAGCTACCCCAGCCTGTACGACCCGGCGGGCAAGCTGCTGCTGCGCTTCAAGAAGGGCACCCTGAACCTCCAGGCGATCCCCTCCACCCTGGTCCTCGACCGGCAGGGCCGGATCGCCGCGCGCTCGCTGGCCCCGCTCAGCGAGACCAAGCTGCGCAAGATGATCGACCCGGTCCTCGCGGAGAAGTGACGTGACCGCAGTGTCGACGCTGGCCGCGGCCACCGATCCCAACCAGACCGTCCTGCACGGCGCCCTGCTGGTCGCCCTGCCGGTCGCGGTGCTCGGCGGCCTGGTCTCCTTCTTCTCCCCGTGCGTGCTGCCCCTGGTCCCCGGCTACCTCTCCTACGTGACCGGGGTCACCGGCACCGACCTCGCGGAGGCCAAGCGCGGCCGGATGGTCGCCGGCGCCTCCCTGTTCGTCCTCGGCTTCACCGCGGTGTTCGTCTCCAGCGGCGCCCTGTTCGGCTACTTCGGCGACACGCTCCAGGCCAACAAGGGCGTGCTGTCCAAGGTGCTCGGCGTGCTGATGATCGGCATGGGCGTGTTCTTCATGGGCCTGATGCCCTGGCTCACCCAGCGCGAGTTCCGCTTCCACCGCACGCCCACGACCGGGCTGATCGGCGCGCCCTTCCTGGGCGCCCTGTTCGGCATCGGCTGGACGCCCTGCATCGGCCCGACCCTCACCTCGGTCCTCGCCCTCTCCTACAACGAGGGCAGCGCGGGCCGCGGTGCCATACTGACCGTCGCCTACTGCCTCGGCCTCGGTGTGCCGTTCGTGCTCGCCGCGGTCGCCTTCCGCAAGGCGCTCGGTGCCTTCGCCTGGGTCAAGCGCCACTACGTCTGGGTGCTGAGGATCGGCGGCACGATGATGATCGTGACCGGTGTGCTGCTGCTCACCGGCGCCTGGGACCGCATCGTGCAGGACATGCAGACCTGGTCCAACGGCTTCACTGTGGGGATCTGACCGATGAGCAAGACCACCGCGCCCACCGACCCGACGGGCGAGCAGGAGCTGGCCGAGGCGGGCTCCCAGCTCTCCACCGCGCCCGACGAGTCCGCGCCCCAGCTTCCCGCGCTCGGCGTCGTCGGCTGGGCCCGCTGGTTCTGGCGGCAGCTCACCTCCATGCGGGTCGCGCTGCTGCTCCTGCTGCTGCTCGCGCTCGCCGCGATCCCCGGTTCGCTGATCCCGCAGACCGGCACCGACGCCACGAAGGTCGCCGCCTTCCGCTCGGCCCACACCACCCTCGGGCCGGTGTACGAGCGGCTCGGCCTGTTCCACGTGTACAGCTCGGTGTGGTTCTCCGCGATCTACATCCTGCTGTTCGTCTCCCTCATCGGCTGCATCGTGCCCCGCACCTGGCAGTTCGTCGGCCAGGTGCGCAGCCGCCCGCCGGGCGCCCCGCGGCGGCTGACCCGGCTGCCCGCGTACACCACCTGGCGCACCGAGGCGTCGCCGGAGCAGGTGCGCGAGGCCGCGCTGGCCCTGCTGAACAAGCGCCGCTTCCGGGCGCACACCGCCGGGGACGCGGTCGCCGCCGAGAAGGGCTACCTGCGCGAGATCGGCAACCTCGCCTTCCACGTCGCGCTGATCGTGCTGCTGGTCGCCTTCGGCTGGGGCCAGCTCTTCAAGTCCGAGGGCAACAAGCTGGTCGTCGAGGGCGACGGCTTCTCCAACACGCTCACCCAGTACGACGACTTCAAGTCCGGCAGCCTCTTCACCTCCGACGACCTGGTGCCGTTCAGCTTCCACCTGGACAAGTTCACCGGCACCTACGAGATGACCGGGCCCAACCGGGGCACCGCGCGCACCTTCCAGGCCGCCCTCACCTACAGCGAGGGCGCCTACGGCAAGGACAAGAAGACCATCGTCAAGGTCAACCACCCGCTGGAGATCGGCGACGCCAAGGTCTACCTCACCGCGCACGGCTACGCGCCCGTGATGACCGTCCGCGACGGCAAGGGCGACGTGGTCTACCGCGACGCCGTCCCGCTGCTGCCGCTGGACAACAACGTCACCTCGACCGGCGTGGTCAAGGTCATGGACGGCTACCGGAACGCCCGGGGCGTGACCGAGCAGCTCGGCATCAAGGCGTTCTTCTACCCGACGTTCGGCGGTGCGGGCACCGAGGCCGGCTCGCGGTTCCCGGCCCTGCTCAACCCGCTGCTGAACCTGGAGCCGTACCACGGCGACCTGGGCGTCGACTCGGGCATCCCGCAGAGCGTGTACCAGCTCGACAAGACCCACATGAAGGACTTCAAGGACGCCAAGGGCCTGCAGGTCCGCGGCAACCTCAAGCCCGGCGAGACCCTGACCCTGCCCGGCGGCGCCGGCTCGGTCACCTACGAGGGCACCAGGCAGTGGGCCAACTTCCAGGTGGTCCAGGAGCCGGGCGGCGGCTGGGCCCTGGCCGGCGCCCTCACCGCGATCTTCGGGCTCGCCGCGTCCCTGTTCATCCAGCGCCGCCGCGTGTGGGTGCGCGCCGTGCCGGGCGACGACGGCGTCACCGTCGTCGAGATGGCCGGGCTCGGCCGCAGCGAGTCCGCCAAGGTGCCCGAGGAGCTCGGCGACCTCGCCGGCCTCCTGTACGAACGGGCCCCCGGCGCCCCGGAGCCGGATCCCGACCCCGCAGTTTCCCCCGACCCCGACCCTCACGTCGTACCTGCCGAAGGGGCTGAGCAGCAGTGACCCTCGCCGCCGCCACCAACGAACACCTCGCGAACATCAGCAACACGCTGATCTACTCCGCGATGGCCGTCTACACCCTGGCCTTCTTCGCGTACATCCTCGAGTGGCTGTTCGGCAGCCGCAGCAAGGTCGGGCGCACCGCCGCCGCGCTGACCGCCGACGCCCGCGGGGCGAAGGCGCCGGCCGTCACCGTCCGCCGGAACGGCGGGACCGCCGTCCTGGAGCGGCCGGAGGTCGTCGTGCGCTCGGCGGCCGGGGCGCGGGACGTGCCCGACGGGCCCGGCGCGCACGGCGGTGACGAGCAGGGCGACCTGTACGGCCGGATCGCGGTCTCCCTCACCGTGCTGGCCTTCGCGGTGGAGCTGGCCGGCGTCATCGCCCGCGCGGCCTCCGTGGAGCGGGCGCCGTGGGGCAACATGTACGAGTTCAACATCACGTTCTCCACGGTCGCCGTCGGCGTCTACCTGGCCCTGCTGACGCTGCGGAAGAACGTCCGCTGGCTCGGCCTGTTCCTGACCACCACGGTCCTGCTCGACCTGGGCCTCGCGGTCACCGTCCTGTACACCGCGAGCGACCAGCTCGTCCCGGCGCTGCACTCGTACTGGCTGTACATCCACGTCTCCACCGCGATCTTCTGCGGCGCGGTGTTCTACGTCGGCGCGGTCGCCACGATCCTGTACCTCTTCAAGGACGGCTACGAGACCAAGCTGGCCGGCGGCGGCACGCCCGGCCGCTTCGCGAACTCCGTCCTGGACCGGCTGCCCTCCGCCGCGTCCCTGGACAAGTTCTCCTACCGGGTCAACGCGGCCGTCTTCCCGCTGTGGACGTTCACGATCATCGCGGGCGCCATCTGGGCGGGCGACGCCTGGGGCCGCTACTGGGGCTGGGACCCCAAGGAGACCTGGTCCTTCATCACCTGGGTCGCCTACGCCGGCTACCTGCACGCCCGCGCCACGGCCGGCTGGAAGGGCCGCAAGGCCGCCTACTTGGCCCTGATCGCCTTCGGCTGCTGGCTGTTCAACTACTACGGCGTCAACATCTTCGTCTCGGGCAAGCACTCCTACGCGGGCGTCTGAGCCGGTCAGGGGGCACCCTGGAGACATGACCGGTTCGATCGAACAGGGCACCAGCCAGACCCACGGGAACACGCACATCCTGCACTTTTTGGTGAAGTTCCCGCACCCGATGGAGGGGGTCTGGCCGGCGCTCTCCACCCCCGAGGGGCTCGGCGCCTGGTGGACCGCCGTCGACGTCCTGGAACCCCGGCTCGGCGGCACGGTCGCCCTGCGCGGCCTGGGCGCCGGCCAGGTCACCGCGTGGGACGTGGACCGGATCGCCGAGTACACCCTCGACGACGGCGCCCGCGTCCGCTTCCACCTGGAACCCGACGGCGGCCACGGCAGCGCCCTGCGCTTCTCCCACGAGTTCCGCGGCGAGGGCGACTCGGAACAGGACTGGCGCGACCGCTTCGAGCGCCTGATCGGGCAGCTCGGCTAGGTCGTGCCGGTCAGCCGACCCGCAGCAGCAGCTTGCCGGTGCTCGCCCGGGTCCCCATCAGCGTGTGGGCCCGCGCCGCGTCCGCCAGGTCGAACTCCGCGGTGACCGGCAGGGTCACGGTGCCGTCGACCGCCTTCGCGAACGCCCGCTCCGCCAGCGCCCGCAGGTCCGCCGGGGACGTCCTGGCCAGGGTCAAGACGGAGAAGCCGCCGACCGACCGGCCGCCCGGGTACAGCTCCGGCTGCCCCACGTGCCACGGCTCGGCGGAACTGGCGTTGCCGAAGGAGACCAGCCGCCCGAAGACCGCCAGCGAGACCAGGGACTGCCGGAAGGTCTCCCCGCCCACGGCGTCCAGGGCGAGGTCCACCCCCCGGCCGCCGGTCGCCGCCCGCACCCACGCGGACAGGCCGCCCGTTCCCGCGTCCGCCTCGACGTCCCCGACGTACACCTCGTCGTAACCGTGCTCGCGGGCGTACCGCGCCTTGGACTCCGACGACACCACCCCGTACACCGCGCCCGCGCCCGCCGCGCGCGCCAGCTGGCCCGCCACGGTGCCGACGCCGCCCGCCGCGCCCTGCACGAGGACGCTCTCGCCGGGCTGGAGCCGGCCCACGGAGTGCAGCAGCGCGTACGCCGTCGGCAGCACCGTCGGCAGGGTGGCCGCCGTGCGCAGGCCGACGCCCGCCGGGAGCGGGAAGACGGTCGCCGCGTCGGCGACGACGACCTCGGCGTACGCCCCGCCCTCGGTCAGCGCGGCCACCTCCTGGCCGGCGGTCAGCCCCGTCACGCCCGCGCCGACGGCCCGTACCCGGCCGGAGACCTCCAGGCCGGGGCGGTGGGGGAGGGCGGGCACCCGGTAGCCCTCGGAACGCGCCTTGAGGTCGGCGAAGTTGACGCCCGTCCAGGCCACGTCCACGCTCACCTGGCCGGGCCCCGGCTCGGGCACCTCGGCGTCCACGACCCGCAGGACCTCGGGACCGCCGTACTCCTGGAACTCGATCGCGCGCATGCCGCAGCCGTCCTTCCGGCACGAGGGGGAGCCGTAGAGGTTCGATGACCGTCAAACTACGACGGTCATCGAACAAGCGCAAGGGTGCCGGACTGCCGCGGCCCCGTCAGGAGCCCTGCGCGTCCTCGCCCCGCTCCTTGCGGCGCAGCTCCTCCTCGCGGCGGCGCAGGTCCGCCTCCCAGTCCTTCAGCAGCGCCTCGTCGCGCTTGTTCTCCTCGGCGAGGGACTTCAGGAACTCGGGGTTGTCGTCCGGGGCGACGTACCGGGGGCGGTGGTCGCGGTGCCACTCGGAGGGGGTGCGCCCGCCCGCCGGCGCGGTGCGCGCCTTGCCCGCGGCCAGCCACGCGATCGGGCCGACGATCCAGAACAGCAGGATGATGAACACCCAGGCGATCTTCGGCAGGTGCCGGGCCTCGTCCTCGGGCGTGTTCAGGCAGTCGATGAACGCGAAGATCGTCAGCGCCAGCGGCACGAGGTACATCAACAGCCGGAACATGGTGGTGCGACCCCCAGGAGACGGTTGCGGGGCCCCGAGGGCCCCGATGACGCGCACAGGGTAGCGGGTGGCCGCGGACCCCTCCCACCCGGCGGCCGGGGCAGGGTCATAGCGGGGCAAAGGGGAACCGGCCCGGCCGGCCGCGGACGGCCCCGCGCGCGGGACGGGCCAGGGCCTCGGCGATACTGGGACGCATGGCTTACGACGATCTTCGTTCCCTGCTCAGGGCACTGGAACGCGAAGGCGACCTCAAGCGCGTCAAGGCGGAGGTCGATCCGTACCTGGAGGTCGGGGAGATCGTCGACCGGGTCCAGAAGTCCGGCGGGCCCGCGCTGCTCTTCGAGAACGTGCGCGGCTCCGACATGCCGCTCGCCATGAACGTCTTCGGCACCGACCGCCGCCTGCTCAAGGCGCTCGGGCTGTCCTCGTACGGCGACATCTCCGACAAGATCGGCGGGCTGCTGCGGCCCGAGCTGCCGCACGGGTTCGTCGGCGTGCGCGAGGCGTTCGGCAAGCTCGGCGCGATGACCCACGTGCCGCCGAAGAAGGTCAAGGACGCCCCCGTGCAGGAGGTCGTCCTGCGCGGCGACGACGTCGACCTCGACCGGCTGCCCGCGCTGTTCACCTGGCCCCAGGACGGCGGGTCCTTCTTCAACCTGGGACTCACCCACACCAAGGACCCCGAGAGCGGGATCCGCAACCTCGGCCTGTACCGCCTCCAGCGCCACGACAAGCGGACCATCGGCATGCACTGGCAGATCCACAAGGACAGCCGCAACCACTACCAGGTCGCCGCCCGGCGCGGCGAGCGGCTGCCCGTCGCCATCGCCTTCGGCTGCCCGCCCGCCGTCACCTACGCCTCCACCGCCCCGCTGCCCGGCGACATCGACGAGTACCTCTTCGCCGGGTTCGTCGCGGGCAAGCGCATCGAGATGGTCGACTGCAAGACGGTCCCGCTCCAGGTGCCCGCGCAGGCCGAGGTCGTCCTGGAGGGCTGGCTGGAGCCCGGCGAGATGCGGCCCGAGGGCCCCTTCGGCGACCACACCGGCTTCTACACCCCGCAGGAGCCCTTCCCGGCGCTGACCATCGACTGCGTCACGATGCGCCGCAAGCCCCTGCTGCAGTCGATCGTCGTGGGCCGTCCCCCGACCGAGGACGGGCCGCTGGGCCGCGCGACGGAACGCTTCTTCCTGCCCCTGCTGAAGATCATCGTCCCGGACATCGTGGACTACCACCTGCCCGAGGCCGGCGGCTTCCACAACTGCGCGATCGTCTCGATCGACAAGAAGTACCCCAAGCACGCCCAGAAGGTGATGCACGCCGTCTGGGGCGCGCACATGATGTCGCTGACCAAGCTGATCGTGGTCGTCGACGCCGACTGCGACGTGCACGACCTGCACGAGGTCGCCTGGCGCGCCCTCGGCAACACCGACTACGCCCGCGACCTCACGGTGGTCGAGGGCCCCGTCGACCACCTCGACCACGCCTCCTACCAGCAGTTCTGGGGCGGCAAGGCGGGCATCGACGCGACGCGGAAGTGGCCGGAGGAGGGGTACACCCGCGACGGCGGGTGGCCCGAGATGGTCCTGTCCGACCCGGACACCGCGGCCCTGGTCGACCGCCGCTGGAAGGAGTACGGCCTGTGAGCTCAGCGTCCGCCGCGATCCCCACGCCGGGGCGCACCAAGGCGTTCCTGCGCCTGGTGATGATCGAGCACTCCGTGTTCGCGCTGCCCTTCGCCTACATCGCCTCGCTGACCGCGATGTACGCCTGGGACCGCAACATCCACTGGGGCCGGCTGCTGCTGGTCACCGTCTGCATGGTGGGCCTGCGCACCTTCGCCATGGCGGTCAACCGGATCATCGACCGCGAGATCGACGCCCGCAACCCGCGCACCGCGCAGCGGGAGCTGGTCACCGGCGCGATGTCCGTCCGGCACGCCTGGACCGGCGCGCTGATCGCCCTGGTGGTGTTCCTCGGCGCGGCCGCGCTGCTGAACCCGCTGTGCCTGGCGCTCGCCCCGGTCGCGGTGGTCCCGATGGTGGTGTACCCGTACGGCAAGCGGTTCACGAACTTCCCGCAGGCCATCCTCGGCATCGCCCAGGCCATGGGCCCGATCGGCGGCTGGCTCGCGATCAGCGGCGAGTGGTCCTGGGACGCGGTGATCCTCGGCCTGGCGGTCGGCATCTGGATCGGCGGCTTCGACCTGATCTACGCCTGCCAGGACGTGGAGACCGACCGCCGGATCGGCGTGCGCTCGGTCCCGGCCCGCTTCGGCATCCCGGCCGCGATCTGGGCGGCGCGCGGCTGCCACGTGGTCACCACGGCCCTGTTCGCCTGGTACGCGGTCGCCACCGACGCGGGCGCCTTCTTCTGGCTGGGCCTGCTGATCGTCGCGGGCGCCTTCGTCTACGAGCACTCCTTGGTCCGCCCGCACGACCTGTCCCGCCTGAACCGCGCCTTCTTCAGTGTGAACGGGTTCATCGGCATCGCCCTGTTCGTGTGCGCGCTGCTGGACCTGCTGGTGCGGGGGTTGACGCCGTAGCGGAACGCGGGGCCGGACCCGGGCGCGGGGCCCGAAGGGGTGCGGCCGGTCCTCGGTCTGCTGCGACGCGCCGGTAGGCTCGTCGTGTGAACGCAGGAGAAAAGCAGCGCGCGCCTTGGATCGTGGGGGTGTCCGGGGCTTCCGGGACGCCCTACGCGGCCGCCGTGCTGCGGGCGCTGATCGCCGCCGGGGAGAGCGTCGACCTGGTGGTCAGCCGGGCGTCGCGGCTGACGCTGCTGGACGAGACCGGCATCTCCTTCCGTGACGCCCACTGGCGGGACGACCTGCGCGCATGGCTGGCCCGCGGGGCCGACGGCAAGCCCGACACCTTCGCCCCCGACCTCGGCGACGTGCGGTACTGGAGCCCCGGGGACCTGGCCGCCGGGCCGTCGTCGGGGTCGTACCCGGTCAAGGGCATGCTGATCGTGCCGGCCTCGACGGAGTGTGTCGCGGGCGTGGCGCTGGGGCTGTCGAAGGACCTGCTGCAGCGGGCGGCGAGCGTCACACTGAAGGAGCGCCGCAGGCTGGTGGTGGCCGTGCGGGAGACCCCGCTGAACGGCCAGACGCTGCGCCACCTCGTCGCGCTGGACGACGCCGGGGCGAGCGTCGTGCCCGCCTCACCCGGCTTCTACGCGGGCGCCACGCACATCCAGGACCTGGTGGACTTCGTCGCCGGGCGGGTGCTGGACGCGGCGGGCGTCGAGCACGGCCTGTACCGGCGCTGGAAGGGCGGCCTGGGCGGCGGTGCGGCCCCCGCACCGACCCGGTAGCCGGGCACCCGCGGCACCCCGTACTTCGCAGGACCGCAGTACCTCGCAACACCCCGCAGCACCTCGCAGTACCTCAACCGAAAAGCGACTTTCACCGGAAGGCTTCGATCGCATGGACGCGGTGGACAGGCAGCTCATCCAGGCCCTGAGGGAGAACGGCCGGGCCTCCTACGCGGAGCTGGGGCGCCTCGTCGGCCTGTCGGGACCCAGCGTCACCGACCGCATCAACCGGCTGGAGGCGGCCGGCGTCATCACCGGCTACCGGGCCACCGTGAACGCGGCCCAGCTCGGCCTCGGCGTGACCGCCCTGATCGGCATCTCGCTGTCCGACGCGGCCGACCACGAGGACGTGGCGCGCCGGATGAAGGACTTCACCGAGATCGAGGACTGCTGGTTCATCGCCGGCGACGACTCGTTCATGCTCAAGGTGCGGGCCACCGACGTGGACGGCCTGGAGCGCATCATCCGCCGGCTCAGCGGCACCAAGGGCGTCTCCCGCACCCGTACCACGATCGTGCTGTCCACGAAGTGGGAGAACCGGGTCGGGGAACTGCCCGAAGAGGTCTAGGGATACCGTTGGCGGGGCTGTCGGAGAAAGGTGTGGGCATGGACGTCGGGCTCAAGCGCGAGCTGGAGGAGAAGGTCAGGGCCGGTGAGCGGCTGACCCGCGAGGACGGCATCGCCCTGTACGCGTCGGACGACCTGGCCTGGCTCGGCGGCCTGGCCCACGAGGTGCGCACCCGCAAGAACGGCGACGTGGTGCACTTCAACGTCAACCGGCACCTCAACATGACCAACGTGTGCACGGCGTCCTGCGCCTACTGCTCGTTCCAGCGCAAGCCGGGCGAGAAGGACGCGTACACGATGCGCATCGAGGAGGCCGTGAAGCTCGCCAAGGCGATGGAGGGCGAGAACCTCACCGAGCTGCACATCGTCAACGGCCTGCACCCGAACCTGCCGTGGCGCTACTACCCGCGCTCGCTGCGGGAGCTGAAGGCGGCCCTGCCGGCCGTCTCGCTGAAGGCGTTCACCGCCACGGAGATCCACCACTTCGAGACGATCTCCGGGCTGAGCGCGAGCGAGATCCTCGACGAACTGATCGACGCCGGCCTGGAGTCGCTGACCGGCGGCGGCGCCGAGATCTTCGACTGGGAGGTCCGGCAGCACATCGTGGACCACCGCACCCACTGGGAGGACTGGTCGCGCATCCACCGCCTGGCGCACGAGAAGGGTCTGAAGACCCCGTGCACCATGCTGTACGGCCACATCGAGGAGCCCCGCCACCGCGTGGACCACGTCCTGCGGCTGCGTGAACTGCAGGACGAGACCGGCGGGTTCCAGGTCTTCATCCCGCTGCGCTACCAGCACGACTTCGTCGACATGAAGGACGGCAAGGTCCGCAACCGCCTCCAGGCGCGCACGCAGATGGCCACGGGCGCGGAGGCGCTGAAGACCTTCGCGGTCTCGCGGCTGCTGTTCGACAACGTCCCGCACGTGAAGGTCTTCTGGGTGATGCACGGCGTCCAGACCGCGCAGCTCGCCCTGCAGCACGGCGCGGACGACATGGACGGCTCGGTCGTCGAGTACAAGATCACGCATGACGCGGACAACTACGGCACGCCGAACAAGCTGACCCGCGAGGACCTGCTGGAGCTGATCCGGGACGCGGGCTTCCGCCCGGTGGAGCGCAACACGCGGTACGAGATCATCCGCGAGTACGAGGGCCCGGACCCGGCGCGCCGGGAGTCGCCGCAGCCGATGCGGGTCTGACGCGGGCCGCCGACGCGGGTGTCCCCTGCACCGGGACGCCACGCAGACCGTGTTCGGCGCCGGCGACGCGCACGCGCGCGTGATGCTCGTCGGGGAGCAGCCCGGGGTCCAGGAGGACCGGCAGGGCAGGCCCTTCGTCGGACCTGCCGGGAAGCTGCTCGACCTGCTCGACCGGGCCTTCGCCGAGGCGGGCATCGACCCCGGCGAGGCGTACGTCACCAACGCCGTCAAGCACTTCGAGTTCACGCAGGCCGAGCCGCGCAGACGCCGCATCCACAAGGCGCCGACCCTGCGGGAGACGACGGCGTGCGGGCCGTGGCTCGCCGCCGAGCTGGCCCTCGTCGAGATGGAGCTGGTCGTGGTCCTCGGCGCGACCGCCGGGAAGGCGCTGCTGGGCTCGTCGTTCCGCGTCACGCAGGTGCGCGGGACCGTGCTGGAGGAGGAGATCCACGGACGCCGGGAGCGGCTGGTGCCCACCGTCCACCCGTCGTCCGTGCTGCGCGCGGACGACCGGCAGGCGGCCTACGACGGGTTCCTGTCCGATCCGAACGCCGCGGCACGCCTGCTCGCGTAAGGGCTACGATGCAAGCGTGTCCCTTACTTTCACGCTCGACCCCGCCGTCACCCCCGCCCTGCGCGACGGCGTCCTCGGCCTGTGGACGGACGTGTCCAACGCCGGGGGCTCCGTCGGGTTCGTGCCGCCGGTGACGCCGGACGTCGTCCGGCCCGAGCTGGTCAAGCACCTGGTCGCGATGGCGGAGGGCCGCACCCGGCTGCTCGTCGGGCACGACGAGGACGGACGGGTCGCCGCGACGGCCTTCCTCGCCCTCAACACGCACCGGCTGATGACCCACTGGCTGTGGCTCTACACGGTCATGGTCCACCCGCGCCACCAGGGCAAGGGCTACGGCCGCGACCTGCTCGCCGCCGCCGCGGACGCGGCCCGCGGCATCGAGGGCATCGAGGCGATCCGGCTCACCTGCCGGGGCGGGCTCGGCCTGGAGCGGTTCTACGGCTCCTGCGGCTACAAGGAGGTCGGCCGGGTGCCGGACGCCATCCGGGTCGCCCCGGGCGACGACCGCGACGACGTGATCATGCTGCTGCCGCTGCGCTGACCGCAGGCCCCAGGACCCCCTGCCGGGATCCGTCCCACGGCGTGCTTCACTGGAAGCTGCCAGGGTGCCCCTTTTTGGAATCGGAAGACTGGATTGAGATGCTCCGCTACACACTGATGCGCCTCGGGATCTTCGTGGGCTGCCTCGTGGTCGTCTGGGGTCTCGTCTACTCCGGGATCGTCCCGCGCGGCCTCGGCGACTCCAACGGCATGTGGGTCGTCCTGCTCTCGCTGGTGATCTCGGCCCCCCTCAGCTTCGTCCTGCTGCGCAAGGAGCGCGACCGGGCCTCGGAGACGGTCGTGCGCCGGGTGGACCGGATGAAGGCCAACCTCGACGCCAGCCGCTCCCAGGAGGACGCGGCCGTCGACGAGGCCGCCGCCTCCCAGCGCACCGCCTCCTGAGGGCTCCCCTCCGCTTCCGGAGGGGTCGGTCCGCGGCACCGCGCAACTACTCTTGGCCCATGGGTGCCGTGAAGACCAAGCGGATGCCGCGCGCGGTCCGTGAGCAGCAGATGCTGGACGCCGCCGTGCGGACCTTCGGCCAGCGCGGCTACATGGCCGCGTCCATGGACGAGATCGCCGAACTCGCGGGCGTGTCCAAGCCGTTGGTGTACCTGTACCTGAACTCCAAGGAAGACCTCTTCACCGCGTGCATCCGCCGCGAGGCCACCGCCCTCGTCGCGGCGGTCCGCGCCGGTGTCCGCACCGACCTGCCCGCCGACCGCCAACTCTGGGCCGGGCTGCGGGCGTTCTTCGCGCACACCGCACAGCACCCGGACGCCTGGTCCGTGCTGCACCTCCAGGCCCGCACCCACGGCGAGGTGTTCGCGGCCGAGGTCACGGCGATGCGCGACGAGATCGTCACCTTCGTCACCCAGCTCATCGCGGCCGCCGCCCGCGAGGCGCACCGCAACCCCGACCTGCCCGAGCGGGAGGTCGCCGGACTGGCCGAGGCCCTGGTGGGCGCCGCCGAGTCCCTGGCCGCCTGGGCCAACGCCACCGAGGGCGTCACGGCCCGCCAGGCGGCCACCACCCTGATGAACTTCGCCTGGTCGGGCCTCGGCGACCTGATGGCGGGCCGCCCGTGGTCCCCGCCGGAGGAGGAACCGCTCACCCGGCCGGGCGGCTAGCTGCCGCTCGCGTCAGGCACGGCCCCCAGGAGCGGGCCCCAGGAGCGGGCCCGAGGAGCGGGGCCACGAGCGGGACCCACGAGCTCCGGCGCGGGCCTCCGGCGCCGGCCTCAGGCGCGGGCCCGCGGTGCGGGGAGCCGCTCCACCCGACCGCTCACGTGCAGCCGTCCGCCGTCGCCGGGTCCGCGCAGCGTGAACCGGCCGCCGTCCGCCGCGAACACCACCGTGCCCGGCAGCAGGACCGGCGCCCGGAAGTCGGCGTGCACCCGGACCGCCTCCGGGGTGCCGTGCGCGGCCAGACAGCGCGCCACGGTCCACATGCCGTGCGCGATGGCCCGGGGGAAGCCGAACAGGCGGGCGGTGAGCGGGTGCAGGTGGATGGGGTTGCGGTCGCCGGAGGCGGCCCCGTACCGGCGTCCGACGTCCCCCGAGAGCCGCCACTCGTCGACGACCGGCAGCGCGCCCTCCTCGGCGTCGCCCCCGCCCGGGGAGGGCGACCGCTCCGCGGGCGGGCCCGTCCGGTGCCGGGCCAGGTAGGTGCTGCGCGACTCCCACACCGCCTGCCCGCCGGAGCGCAGGACGGTGGCCACGGTGGCCTGCGTGCCGCGCCGGTGCGGGGCCAGTCCCTCGACGTGCACGGCGAGGTCGTACGGCTCGGTGGCCGGGAGCGCGGTGTGCCGGGTGACGTCGATCGAGGTGTGCACCAGGCCGAGCAGCGGCAGCGGGAAGTCCCGCCGGCTCATCAGCCGCATCGCCGACGGGAAACCGAGCACGTGCGGGTAGGTCACCGGCAGCCCGTCGTCCCCGGGGGCGAAGCCGCACACCCGCTCGTAGGCGGCCAGCCGCGTCCGGTCGATGCGCAGGCCGGGCAGCACGACCGGCTCCCGCGGGTGTCCGGCGTCGGCGCGGGGGCGCTTGAAGGGGGAGAGCAGCGCCCCGCGCGCGAGCAGCAGGCCCAGCGGGGGACCGGCCGTGCCGGGGGCCGGGCGGGTGGGCGGCGTCGAGGGGTCCGTGGTGGTCATCACGCCCCCAGCAGGCTCTGGCCGCAGACCCGCACGACCTGTCCGTTGACCGCGCCGGACGCGGGGTGCGCCAGCCAGGCGGTGGTCTCGGCGACGTCCACCGGCAGTCCGCCCTGGGCCAGGGAGTTCATCCGGCGGCCCGCCTCGCGGATGAGCAGCGGGATCGCGGCCGTCATCCGCGTCTCGATGAAGCCCGGCGCGACCGCGTTCACCGTCACGCCGTGCTCGACCAGCGCGCGGGGGGCCAGGGAGCGCACGAGACCGACGATCCCGGCCTTGCTCGCCCCGTAGTTGGTCTGTCCGGCGTTGCCCGCGAGCCCCGCGATGGAGGCGGTGGCGACGATCCGGCCCCCCGGGCGCAGCGTGCCCTCGGCGAGCAGGGCGTCCGTGGTGCGCAGCACGCTCGCGAGGTTGACGTCGAGCACCGAACTCCAGCGCTCGGCGGGCATGTTGACCAGCCGCCGGTCGCGCGTGACACCGGCGTTGTGGACCAGGACGTCGAGTCCGCCGGGGAGTTCGGCGGCGATCCGCTCGCCCGCGTCGGCGGCCGTGATGTCCAGGGTGAGGGCGGCGCCGCCGAGGCGGTCGGCCAGGCGCCGGGCGTCCTGTGCGGCCTGCGGCACGTCGAGGACGACGACCCGGGCGCCGTCGCGGGCCAGCGTCTCGGCGACGGCCGCGCCGATGCCCCGGGCGGCCCCGGTGACCAGGGCGGTGCGGCCGTCGAGCGGGCGGGCGGGGTCGGCCGGCGTGGCGGGGCCGGCCGCCGCGCGGACGTCGATCACCTGGCCGCTGACGTAGGCCGACCTGGGGGAGAGCAGGAAGTGGAGGGTGGACCAGGCGGCGTCCGCGTCGGTGAGCCGGACCAGGTTCACGGTCCTGCCCCCGCCGATCTCCTTGCCGAGCGACCGGGTGAAGCCCTCCAGGGCCTGCTGGGCGGCCGACTGGTGGTGGTCGGCCGGGTCGAGCGGTGCCCCGAGGACGACGACCCGCCCGCTCGGGGCGACGGACCGGACGACCGGGTGGAGGGCCGCGTGCACCCCGGCGAGCGTGTCGACGTCCCGGACCCCGGTGGCGTCGAGGACGACGGCGGCCGGGCGGGCGGCATCGTCGGTGGCCGGGCGGGTGCCACCGGCGCCCGGATCGCCGGCCGCGCCCTCCGGCCGCCGCGTCGCGACGGTCAGCCCCGTCCGTGCGAGCACGGGCGCGAGGTCGAGGGCGGAGGGGCCGGCGGTGAGGTGCAGCAGGGGGCCGTCGAGGGCGGGGCGGTCGGGGGACCAGCGGTGCAGGGCGGCCGGCTGGGGCAGCCCCAGCCGGCGGGTGAGGAAACGGCCGGGCGCCGTGCTGGTGAGGCTCAGATAGCGGTCGGCCATGTCCGTAACTCCCCGGTGTTCCTGGCGCGTTGTCATTTCCCCGTGTCTTACCCCAGTCCTTACTCTGGAGTAAGGTTACCGGAGGTAATGCTACGTGACCATGAGGAGCAGGTCGAGATGAGCCCCGTGCAACCGCCCCGGGCCCGGCGTGTGGCGATCATCGGCGGGAGTCGTGTCCCGTTCGCCCGCTCCGACGGCCCCTACGCCACCGCGTCCAACCAGGACCTGCTCACCGCGGCGGTGGACGGGCTCGCCGACCGCTTCGGGCTGCGCGGGCCGGGCGCCGTGGACGAGGTGGTGGCCGGCGCCGTCCTCAAGCACAGCCGGGACTTCAACCTGGCCCGCGAGACCGTCCTCGGCTCGGCCCTGGACCCGCGCACCCCGGCGTACGACGTCCAGCAGGCGTGCGGCACCGGTCTGCAGGCCGTCGTCGCCGCCGCCAACAAGATCGCCCTCGGGCAGACCGAGGCGGCGGTCGCGGGCGGCGCGGACACGGCGAGCGACGCACCCCTCGGCGTCAACGACCGGCTCCGGCGCATCCTGCTGGAGGCCCGCCGTGCCCGTTCCACCGGCGACCGGCTCAAGGCGCTCGCCCGGATCCGCCCCGCCCACCTCGTCCCCGACATCCCCCGCAACGCCGAGCCGCGTACCGGCCTGTCGATGGGCGAGCACGCGGCGGTGACCGCCCGCGCCTGGGGCATCGGCCGCGCGGCCCAGGACGAACTGGCGGCCACCAGCCACCGCCGGCTGGCCGCCGCCTACGAGCGGGGCTTCTTCGACGACCTGGTCGTCCCCTTCCGCGGCCTGGAGCGCGACCAGAACCTGCGCCCGGACTCGACGGTGGAGAAACTCGCCCGCCTGAAGCCGGTGTTCGGCCTCGACGGCCCCGACCCGACGATGACCGCGGGCAACTCGACCCCGCTGACGGACGGCGCCGCGGTCGTGCTGCTGGCCTCGGAGGAGTGGGCCGAGGCGCGCGGCCTGCGCCCCCTCGCGTACCTGACCGCGTACGCCACGGCGGCCGTCGACTTCGTGCACGGCGACGTGGCCGGCGGCGAGGACGGCCTGCTGATGGCGCCCGCGTACGCGGTGCCGCGCATGCTGGAGCGCGCCGGGTACGGCATCGAGGACTTCGACCTGGTCGAGATCCACGAGGCGTTCGCCTCCCAGGTGCTGGCCACCCTCGCGGCCTGGGAGAAGCGCGGCCTGGCCCCGGTCGACCGGGACCGGCTCAACGTCGCCGGCTCCTCGCTGGCCACCGGGCACCCCTTCGCGGCGACCGGCGCCCGCATCGTCGCCACGCTGGCCAAGCTGCTCGCCGAACGGGGCGGCCCGGGGCGGGGGTTGATCTCCGTGTGCGCGGCCGGCGGACAGGGCGTGACGGCGGTGCTGGAGCGGGACTGAGCCCGGTGCACGGGCGCCCCGGGGCGGCATACCTGAGGGTCACTCACATGATCCGCAAGAATGCACAGCCCCGGCCCCGGAGCAACCCGGAAACCTCACAGCACGCTCACGTCAGGCCCGTACGATCCACTGGCTGACCGGCGGTAACACCTTTGCGGGACGTACCGCGGTGAACGCCTCGCCGCACGAGGCACGTAGTTCAGGCAGCAAGCAGTTCTCGTCGCTGCACGCCCAGGGAGCCGCCCGTGTCCATCGCACACCCCACCTCCGCCGACTACGACACGGCTTCCCCCACCCTCGTCCAGCCCGAGACGCTGCGCCTGGACGGGGTCGTGCGGGAGGCGTCCGTACCGGCCTTCGCGCAGCCGGTGCGGCACGGCTCGCTCGCCGACCTGCCCTTCGACAACGCCTCCGCCGCGCCGGACGCGGTCGCCCTCAGCCGCAGGTGGCCGGACGGGAGCTGGAGCGACGTCACGGCCGAGCACTTCGCGGCGCAGGTGCTCGCCCTGGCCAAGGGGCTGATCGCCGAGGGGCTGGTGCCCGGCGACCGCATCGCCATCATGGCGCGCACCACGTACGAGTGGACCCTGCTGGACTTCGCCGCCTGGGCGGCCGGGCTGGTCACCGTGCCCGTCTACCCGACCTCGTCCGTGTTCCAGACCCGCTGGATCCTCCAGGACTCCGGCGCGGTCGCCCTGGTCACCGAGACCGTCGCCCAGGCCGCCGCGCTGGGCCCGGAGCGCGACCGCATCCCCGACCTGCGGCACGTGTGGGTCATGGACAAGGGGCACCTCGACCGGCTGGGCGAGGTCGGCGCGGCGCACGTGACGGACGGCGAGGTGTCCGTGCGCCGGGGCGTGCTGGGCCCCGACACCCTCGCCACCCTCATCTACACCTCCGGCACGACGGGCCGGCCCAAGGGCTGCGCGCTCACCCACGGCAACTTCTTCGCCGAGGTCGACAACGCCATCGAACTCCTCCACCCGGTCTTCCGGGCGGGCGGCGACGACCTGTCCGTGCTGCTCTTCCTGCCCCTGTCCCACGTGTTCGGCCGCATGGTGGCCATCGCCTGCCTGCGCGCCCGGGTGCGGCTGGGCCACGCGCCCAGCCTGAAGTCCGCCGACCTGCTGCCCGACCTGGCCGCCTTCCGCCCCACCTGCCTGCTGGCCATCCCGTACATGCTGGAGAAGATCTTCAACACCGCGCGCGCCCGGGCCGAGGCGGGCGGCCGGCTGTCCGCCTTCGACCGCGCGGCCGCCGTCGCGCGCCGCTACGGGGAGGCGGTCGAGGCCCACAAGACCGGCACCGGACCGGGGCCCGGCGCCACCCTGCGGGCCGCCCGCACGTTCTACGACCCGCTGGTCTACCGGCGGATCCGCAACGCCATGGGCGGCCGCGTCCGGCACGCCATCTGCGGCGGCTCCCCGCTCGGCCGCCGCCTGGCCGCCTTCTACCTGGGCGCGGGCATCGAGATCTACGAGGGGTACGGCCTGACCGAGACGACCGGCGCGTCCACGGTCACCCCGCCCCTCAAGCCCCGCCTCGGCACCGTCGGCTGGCCGCTGCCCGGCACCCGGGTGCGCATCGCCGCCGACGGCGAGATCCTGCTCGCCGGCGACCACGTGCTGCGCGGCTACTGGGACCCGGCGGCCGGCGGGGTGGTCCCGGCGGCCCGCGACGGCTGGCTGGCGACCGGTGACCTCGGGGAACTGGACGACGAGGGCTACCTGACGATCACCGGCCGCAAGAAGGAGATGATCATCACCGCGGGCGGCAAGAGCGTGGCGCCCGCCCCGCTGGAGAACTGGCTGCGCTCCCACCCGCTGATCTCGCAGGTGATGCTCGTCGGCGACGGCCGCCCCTACGTCTGCGCCCTGATCACCCTCGACCCCGACGGCATCACCCACTGGCGGCGGATGAACGGCAAGCATCCGGTCCCCGCCGAACTGCTCCTGGACGACGACGACCTGAAGGAGGTCCTGCAAAGGGCCCTGGACGAGGCGAACAAGCTCGTCTCCCGCCCCGAGTCGATCCGCCGCTTCGCCGTGCTCCCGGCGGACTTCACGGAGGAGTCCGGCCACCTCACCCCGTCGATGAAACTCCGCCGCGACCAGATCCTCCGGGACTTCGCGGACGTGGTGGAGGGGCTGTATCCGCCGCAGTGAAGGGGCGGCGCGTGTCGGTCCGGTCCCCAGGCAGCGCGCCTCCGGGACCGGCCGCCCCGTCAGGCCACCCAGTCCCCGCTGTCCCGGTGCCGGTGCAACCCGACGGCGGAGAACTCGTCCTCGCCGGCCCGCGCTGCGACCCCCAGCCGGCGCAGCGCCCGGGAGATCGGACTGCCGGCCGACGGGAACGGCTCACCCTCCTCGACCCGGAGCGGACCCAGGACGAGGGCGCCGCTCTCCCAGACGGCCGCCCGCTGCTCGCCCACACCGCCGAAGTACTCGGCTTCCACGTAGGCCACCGGCCCACCGGCCGACCAGTCGGCGAGCACCCGGTCGAACCCTTCGGGCACCTCCCGGAAGCCCAGGGCACCCCTGCCGAGGCTGCCCGCGACGGCGTGGAACAGGGTCTCCGTCATCGGCAGCAGCGACAGGCCCTGCCCGAGCGCCGCCGCACGGGCGGCAGGCACCATGCGGGTGGCCGCGCGCAGGACCTCCTCGCCCGCGATCACCGCGCTCAGCTCGTAAGCCGTTCCAGGGCCTCCTCGAACAGGGCGTCGGCGGAACATCGCCCGGACGGACGGGGCCGAACGGTGGAGCCGCCCGGACGACGGGAGGGGCCGAGGCAGGCCCGCTCCGCGGGAGGCCCGTGCAAAGGCAGGAGCCCCGTCGCCTGGTGGCGCGGGGCTCCTTGGGTACTGCACTCGGAGTCTGTGCTCAGGGCCTGATCAGACCCGGATCAGACGGGGGTGACGTTCTCCGCCTGCGGGCCCTTCGGGCCCTGCGTGACGTCGAAGGACACCTGCTGGTTCTCCTCGAGCGACCGGAAGCCGGTCGAGTTGATCGCGGAGTAGTGGACGAAGACGTCCGGGCCGCCGCCTTCCTGGGCGATGAAGCCAAAGCCCTTTTCGGCGTTGAACCACTTAACGGTTCCGGTAGCCATAAGCCCTCCTTGGGCCCAAAGGGTTGCCCTGCTCCAGAACCAGCAAGTGTGAAGACGATGTTCTGCACAACTGCGTATGTCTGAAAACGACGAGAGCCCGCGGTCACATGCTCCGCAGGCTCTGTACTGCAAGGGAAACCAAACTGCAACTTGCGGCGAGCCTAGCACGCAGGCAGCCGAAAGCAACAGGGGTCAAGATCACATCACTCGGATGTTTGAACCGTGGCCGAGTGGTTGACGGCGCCCGACGGCGGGGGGCGAAGCTCGCAGCCTACCGGATGGGGTCTAGCCTCGCGATGTGGACAATTCTCGCACCCGGCCGCGCGTCGGCCACATCCAGTTCCTGAACTGCCTGCCCCTCTACTGGGGGCTCGCGAGAACGGGCACGCTCCTCGACTTCGAGCTGACGAAGGACACCCCGGAGAAGCTCAGCGAGCAGCTGGTGCAGGGAGACCTCGACATCGGGCCGATCACCCTGGTCGAGTTCCTCAAGCACGCCGACGAGCTGGTCGCCTTCCCCGACATCGCCGTCGGCTGCGACGGCCCGGTGATGAGCTGCGTGATCGTCTCGCAGGTCCCCCTGGAGCGACTGGACGGCGCCCGCGTCGCCCTCGGCTCCACCTCCCGCACCTCCGTGCGCCTGGCGCAGCTCCTGCTGGCCGACCGCTACGGCGTCACGCCGGAGTACTACACCTGCCCGCCCGACCTCAGCCTGATGATGCAGGAGGCCGAGGCCGCCGTCCTCATCGGCGACGCCGCGCTGCGGGCCAACCTGCTCGACGGCCCCCGCTACGGCCTGACCGTCCACGACCTGGGCGCGCTGTGGAAGGAGTGGACCGGGCTGCCGTTCGTCTTCGCGGTGTGGGCGGCACGCCGCGACTACCTGGAGCGCGAGCCGCTCATCACGCGCAAGGTCCACGAGGCCTTCCTCGCCTCCCGCAACCTCTCCCTGGAGGAGGTCGGCAAGGTCGCCGAACAGGCGGCCCGCTGGGAGGCGTTCGACGAGAAGGTCCTCGAGCGGTACTTCACCACCCTCGACTTCCGGTTCGGCGCGCCCCAGCTGGAGGCCGTGACCGAGTTCGCCCGCCGGGTCGGCCCCACGACGGGTTTCCCGGCGGACGTGAGGGTGGAACTGCTGCGGCCGTAACCTGCCTCTGAGTTCTCACAGGGCGCCGCGCGCGGTCGCACGGGGCGCCGTACGGGGGAGGGGTGGACGGCATGCAGCCGCTCGGAGCGGACGAGCCCGTGGTCGTCGGGCCCTACCGGCTGCTCGGCCGGCTCGGGGCCGGCGGCATGGGCCGGGTCTACCTGGGGCGCAGCGCGGGCGGGCGCACGGTCGCCGTGAAGATCGTGCACCCGCACTTCGCGCTCGACGAGGAGTTCCGCGCCCGCTTCCGCCGCGAGGTGGACGCGGCACGCCGGGTGGGCGGCGCCTGGACCGCGCCGGTGCTGGACGCCGACCCGGACGCCGCGGTGCCCTGGGTCGCCACGGCCTACGCGGCCGGGCCGTCCCTGGCCGCCGCGGTCGGCCCGCACGGGCAGCCGCTGCCCGGGCACACCGTACGGGTGCTGGGCGCGGGCCTCGCCGAAGCGCTGACCGCCGTGCACGACCTGGGCCTCGTGCACCGCGACGTCAAGCCGTCCAACGTGCTGCTCACCATGGACGGCCCCCTGCTGATCGACTTCGGCATCGCCCGCGCCACCGACGGCACGGCGTCCCTCACCTCCACGGGCGTCTCCGTCGGCTCGCCCGGCTACATGGCCCCCGAGCAGATCCTCGGCAGGGGCGCCTCCGGCGCGGCCGACGTCTTCTCCCTGGGCGCCGTCCTGGCGTACGCGGCGGCCGGCGCGCCGCCCTTCCGCGGGGACACCTCGGCCGCGCTCCTCTACAAGGTCGTCCACGAGCAGCCGGAGCTGGGGGAGCTGGCCCCGGGCGAGCTGCGGGACGTCGTCGAGGCGTGCCTGGCCAAGGACCCGGCCGCGCGGCCCACCCCCGCCGAGGCGGCCCGGCGGCTCGCCCCGCAGGGCGCGGCCCGGCTGGTGACGGCCGGCTGGCTGCCGGGGCCGCTGGTGGAACAGGTGGGCCGCAGCGCCGTCCAGCTCCTGAACCTGGAGGCGGCGGCCACCGGCCCGGGCGCCGCGCCGACGGCGTCGGGACCCGTCGGCTTCGACGGGGTGGCGGTGGAGTCGGTGGAGTCGGTGGAACCGGTGGAGTCGGTGGCATCGGACCCGGCGACCGCGACGGGCGGCCGGGGGACGGACCCGGCCGCCGACCTGGCCGCGGCCCACGGCACGTTCGGGCCCGCGCCGGTGATGCCCGGGTCCCGGACGTCCGCGGACGCGCCGGCGGGGCCGCCCGGCGGTGGTGCCTCCACCGTCGTACCGGCGCCGCGGGGCGACAGGCCCGGCAAGGTGTCCGTCACCGTCGCCGCCGGGGTGGCGCCCGGGGACGGCGGGCGCGGGCGACGGCTGAGCTGCACGGTCGCGCTCGCCGTGGCCGGGGCGCTGGCCGCCGTGACGCTGGGGTCGGCCGTCGTCTTCGACCTGGTGCCCGGCGACGACCGCGACAGCGGCGCCGCGGGCGCGCAGTCGTCGCCCCCGGCGGCCGACACCGGCACGCCAGGTGCGAGCACGGGCCCGTCCGGTCCCGGCCCGTCGAGCCCGGGCGAGTACAGTCCGGCACCCACGGCTTCCGGCGGTCCCGGCGGAGCGCTGCCCGCCCGGTACGTCGGCACCTGGGAGGGCGAGGGCAGCGGACTCGGGGGGACGCTGCCCATGGGGACGTTCCGGGTGACGCTCCACCGGGCGACCGTGGGCCAGAGGATCGGCGAGCTGCGCCAGACGGACGTGCTGGGCTCGGTCTGCGTCGACCTGCTCACGCTGAAGCAGGTCTCCGCGAGCGAGGTGGTGGCCGCCTCGGCCGGCGCCGCGTCCAACCACAGCGGCTGCAACCCCACCCCGCACACCGTGCGGCTCGTGCCGACCGGCGACGACCTGACGTACCGCTCGGACAGCGCGGCGGAGGGCGAGCCCGTCGCCCGGATGGCCCGGGTCCGGTGACCGGCGTGCCCCTCGACCTGCTCCTGGTGCTGGCCGCCGCGCTGTGGGGAGCGGGGGCCGGGATGCTGCTGCCGCGCCCGGCCCACCGGTTCTCCGTGCCGCTGCCGGAGCCGGAACCGGAGGGGACGCAGGGGGAGACGGAGGAGGGCGCGGGGTACGGCTGGCGGGACGCGTGTCCCGCCGGGCACCCGATCCGGGGCTGGCTCGGACCGGCGCGGTGCGCACCGTGCGGCGCGACGGCGTACGGCCCCCGCCCCCTTCCGTTCGCCGTCGTCACCGCCCTGCTCTGCGCGGTGCTCGCCGCCGCGACCGGGACGCGGCCCGAGCTCGCGGTCTGGCTGCTGCTCGCGCCCGTGGGCGTGCTGCTCGCGGCCGTCGACCTGGCGGTGCAGCGGCTGCCGGACCCGCTCACCCTGCCGTTCCCGGTGGTCGCCCTCGCGCTGCTCGGCGCGGCCGCCGTGCTGCCGGAGCACGCCGGGGACTGGCCGACGGCCCTGCTCGGCGCGGCCGCCCTCGGCGGCGCCTACCTGCTGCTGCACCTCCTCAACCCCTCCGGGATGGCCTTCGGCGACGTGAAGCTGTCGCTCGGGGCGGGGGCGGTGCTCGGCTGGTACGGCTGGGCGACGGTGATGCTCGGCACGCTCGCCGCGTTCGTCCTCGGCGCCCTGTACGGCGGGGCCCTGGTGCTGGCGCGGCGGGCGGACCGCAGGACGGTGATCCCGTTCGGGCCGTTCCTGCTCGCCGGGACGCTCACGGGCCTCCTGATCGGCGCCGGTGCGGCCTGACCTCGGGCGCCCGAGCGGGCTGGCGTAGGCTGGCTCAGTCCGTCCACAACCCTTGTGAACCTTGCGAAAGGGACGCCGGTGACCGAGAAGGCCGACCTCACCCCCATCGATGTCACAGCCGTCCTCGACCGTGCCGCCGCCGGTGGGCGGATCACCCCCGAGGAGGCGCTCGTCCTCTACCGCGACGCGCCCCTGCACGCGCTGGGCGCCGCCGCCGACGCCGTGCGCCGCCGCCTGTACGCGGGGACCGAGCACATCGCGACGTACATCATCGAGCGGAACATCAACTACACGAACGTGTGCGTCACGGCGTGCAAGTTCTGCGCCTTCTACGCCGCCCCCAAGGACACGGCCAAGGGCTGGACGCGCGACCTCGACGACATCCTGCGGCGCTGCGCCGAGACCGTCGAACTCGGCGGCACGCAGATCATGTTCCAGGGCGGCCACCACCCGGACTACGGCGTCGAGTACTACGAGTCGCACTTCCGGGCCATCAAGGAGGCCTTCCCGCAGCTCGTGATCCACTCGCTGGGCGCCTCCGAGGTCGAGCACATGGCCCGGATCAGCGGGGTGTCGGTCGAGGAGGCCATCACCCGCATCCACGAGGCCGGACTGGACTCCTTCGCCGGCGCGGGCGCCGAACTGCTGCCCGAGCGGCCGCGCAAGGCCATCGCCCCGCTGAAGGAGAGCGGCGAGCGCTGGCTGGAGATCATGGAGACCGCGCACCGGCTGGGCGTGGAGTCCACCTCGACCATGCTGATGGGCACCGGCGAGACCAACGCCGAGCGCATCGAGCACCTGCGGATGATCCGCGACGTGCAGGACCGCACCGGGGGCTTCCGGGCCTTCATCCCGTACACCTACCAGCCCGAGAACAACCACCTCAAGGGCCGCACCCAGGCGACGATCTTCGAGTACCTGCGGATGATCGCCATCGCCCGCCTGTTCCTCGACAACGTCCGTCACATCCAGGGCTCCTGGCTGACGACCGGCAAGGAGATCGGCCAGCTGTCCCTGCACTACGGCGCGGACGACCTCGGCTCGATCATGCTGGAGGAGAACGTCGTCTCCTCGGCCGGCGCCAGGCACCGCTCCAACCGCCTGGAGATCATCGACCTGATCCGCAAGGCGGGACGCGTGCCGGCCCAGCGCTCGACGACGTACGAGCACCTCGTCGTGCACGACGACCCGGCGAACGACCCCGTCGACGACCGCGTGGTCTCCCACATCTCCTCCACCGCCATCGAGGGCGGCACGGCCCACCCGGAGCTGAAGCTCCTCGCGTCCAACTGAGCGGTCCGTGCTGACGATCCACACCGACGCGCGCGGGCACGCGCTCGCCGTGCGGGGCGAGTGGATCGCGGACGCCGGGCCCCTGGCGGACGTGGTCGCGGCGCACCCGCACGCACGCGTGCGGGAGTGGCCCGGCATCCTCACGCCCGGGCTGGTCAACCTCCACGGCACGGAGCTGCTGGAGCAGGCGTACCACCCGGACCCGCGTGAGGCCGATGCCCTGGGCACCGAGCCGCTGACCGGCGACGCGCTCGCGAACCTCGCCCCTGACGACGCCCGTTGGGGCGCCAGCGCCCGGCGCGGGGTGCAGCGGATGCTGGCGCACGGCACGGTCGCGGCGGCCTGCGAGGACCTGCGCAACCGCGCGGTGCGGGACGCCGTACGGCGCACCGGGATCGGCGTGGTGGGACGCACCGGGCGCCCCGGCGGGACGCCGTCGCTCGACCCGTACGCCTCGGGCCTGCCCGTCGAGTTCCCGCCGCCCCGGGTGCGGGGGAGCGCCGCCCGCTTCGCCGTGTTCGACGTGCGCGACGAGGACGAGCTGGCGGAACGCGGGGCGGGCACGTGCGTGGCGACCGTGGTCGACGGCCGGCTGGTGTACCGCGGGCGCTGAGCGCGCGCAGGGACAATCCGGCGCGCGCCCCGGACGCGGCGGTCGTGACGCCGGCCCGAGGACCGCCACGTGGAGCAGGCGGCGGCCCTCGGGAGCGTCACGGCCCGTGAAGGCCCGTGCCGTGCCGGATCAGCACTCGGGAACGCCGTCGATCCAGTTGGTCACGTTGTCGATGTAGTAGCTCGACATGTAGCCGCGCTCGCCGTGGGTCGGCATGACCCACAGCCAGTACGGGTTGCCGCCCACGCTCTCGATGCCGTACGACTGGCAGTAGACGTATACCGCCTCGGGGGCGCTGACCTGGTTGACGACCCGGAAGCAGTTGACCGTGCCCGGCCGGAGCTGGCACTCCTCGCCACCGGTGCGGAGGTTGACGTTCGTCCCCCACACGGCGTACCAGCCCTTCCCGTGGCCGTCGGCGTGGGCGGTGCCCGCCGTGCCGGCGAGCGTGCCGGTGACGGCGAGAGCGGTCGCACCGACGACGGTGGCGGCACGAGAGCGCAGCCCGGAGCCGATGCGTGTGGTGAGACGCTTCTTCGTGGAAGTGGAGTTCATCGGGGAGACCTCTGTCCTGTGTGGGGCGCGACTGTCCGGGCCGCGCGCGGGAGAAGGTGAAGGGAGTGGGCGGAGGGGACGCCGGGTCAGAACCAGCCGGTGCATGCGATCGTGCCGCCCTTGCCGTTGGTGCCGCAGGCACGCATCACCAGTCCGTCGTCGTTCCACTGGGTGGTGTAGGCGTCGCCGCCGGAGGTGACGGCCGTGTAGCCGAGCATCGGCTCCCAGGTGTCACCGCCGTCGCTGCTGCGGTCGACCCAGATCTCGTCGCCGATCGTGCCGCCGACGATGCGGCCCCAGGCGCACGCGGTCGTGCTGTTGTAACGAAGTTCGACGGTACGGCCCCACACGGTCGCCGACTTGGCCGTCCAGCCGCCCTGGGAGTTCGGCTCGGTGCCGTCGCCGCAGGAGGTGTTGGACTCGGCGCCGTTCAGGCTGCCTCCTACACTGGAGTACTCGCCGCACGACGGCACACCGGGCATGATCGCCGGGCCCTGCAAGAACAGGTTGCTGACCCAGCTGCGGTAGTCCGGCAGATACGTCCAGACGTTGTTGACCATGCCGTCGACGGTGACCCGTTCGCCGACCCGCTGGCACAGCGCCCGTACGGCGACCGAAATGCCGTTCCTGATCTGCCATCTGACCTCGCTGCCGGTGTGCGAGTCACCGCGCAGGTTGGGCTGGCCCCAGGTCTTCACGTGCTTGCCGAGCCCGTCGTACTCCCACACCGGGAACACGCCGTTGGTGTGCGGCCGGAACGCGCCCTGATAGCGGTCCCACTTGGCGTCCGTGACCCGTATGACGTCACCCGAGTTGGGCGCCTCGACGACCTTGCCGCCGCCGAGGTAGAGCGCGACGTGCGTGATGTTTGTACCGAAGTAGAGGATGTCGCCGGGCAGTAGCGGGGCCTCGCCCTGCTCCTTGGTGAACCGCGTGTGCGGGTAGCCCGGGTTCTGCCAGGTCGACTGCGTGGTGCGCTCGCTGATGATGTCCTGACGGGTCGCCTTGTACCAGGCCCAGCGGACCAGTCCGATGCAGTCGAAACTCCAGATGCCGGGGTCTCCGTAGGACCGCGGGTCGGTCGCGTCGATCATGCCCTGGCTCGGGCCGGGCAGGCCCTCCGCGTGGCCGCCGCCCCAGGCGTAGCTCAGGCCGACGTAGCGGCAGGCGACCCGCACCGCGTCCTCGGCGGCGATACTCGCGCCCGCCTTCAGCGGGGCGCAGGTCTCGGCGGTGGCGGAGGCACTGGCCGCGGTAGCGGCGGTTGCGGCGGGTTGGCCTTCGCCCGCCGCAGAACGGCCCTCACCGACCGCCGCCGGCGCTACTGCCACGGCGCTCGCCGGTGCCGTCGCTGCGGCTTCCGTCGTCGTGATCGGCAGGCCCAGACAGGCTGCCGTTATGACTGCGGCGAGCAGGAGTCGCAGAGGCCGCGTGCGGTCGAACGGCCTTCGTCTGCCGCCGCCTTGCGTACTCGGTCTCATCTCGTCCCTCGTCTCCTCATCGGGTGTCGGCGCCGCGTCCCGGCTCAGCCGGACCGGCTGAGCCGCAGGCGCCGGGCCTGCGCGAGGCGCGAAGGGCTGGCCGGGTCGGCGACCCTGCCCGGGCTCTGGGCACGGGATGTCGTGCGCCGGCTGGTGTCCAGGCGGGCCGCGGTGCGGTTCAGTGCCCTGTCGCCGGGGCGGGTGGCGATGTGGAAGTGGGAGGCCTTCACCGGGGTGAGGTCGCCGCCCCAGACGACCACGCCGTCGCAGTCGGCGAGGATGTCCCGCACGATCGCCTCCTGATGCGGCCAGAGTCCCTCGCTGCCGGCGAGCGGGTAGGCGGTGGGGTGCAGGGCGACGGCGGTGCCGGAGAGGTGGTTGGACTCGAAGTCAGCGCCGACGGCACGCCCGGTCGTGTGGCCGGTGGCACCGCCGCCCTCACCGGTGTCCAGCGGGGCGATCTCGTAGTGCCATCGGCGGACCACATGCAGGAGTACGGTGGCGGCGGGACCACACCGCAGGGCGAGCGAGGTCGCCGAGCCCTCGACCGGGTGGACGGCGACGGCGGTGGGGTCGATCCGCCAGCCGTTGGCGGACACGTCACCGGTCCACTGTCCCTTCGCGGCGGGTGTGCCGGCGGACGCGGGAGTGGTCAACGGGCCCGCCGCCACGGCGAGCACACCGGTTCCTGCGGCGGCGCGCAGCAGACTGCGTCTGGAGATCATCGACTTACCTCGCCTCATCCCTGGCCGATCGCGGACACACCGGGGTCGCCGCCGTCCCGCCAGATGTTGTGGTCCAGGCCCCAGCCCGGCTGGAAGTCGTACTCGTGGATCTGGTTGAACGACCAGTTCTGCGGCAGCGGGAAGCCGAGGTTCCCCGAGAATCCCCAGGACATCCCGGAGACGAACGACCAGCGGGCCCCGGCCTCCTTCGAGACGCGGATGCACACGTTGCGCGACCCGTAGACACCGAAGGTGTAGCGGCCGCCCAGCTCAGCGAGAGCGGTCTTGACGCCGTTGAAGTACGGCACCACATGGCTGCCGATGTCCTCGTCGGTCGCGTCGTAGTCGACGCCGAAGTAGATGCACGTCCCCGCGCCGATGCCGTGCTCCACCGCCTTCTGATGAGCTTTCCTGCCCTGGTCGTAGCCCTTGCCGTAGGTGAAGTTGTCCAGTTGCGTGCCGTTGTACTGGAAGATCGGGAAGAACCTCAGCCCGGCGTTCAGGATGGTCTGCGGCTCGCCGGGCTTGAGCGCCTTGCCGAGATAGCCGTCGTCGCCCGGGACCAGATGCTCGTCCAGGTAGCGGCCGACGATGTGGTAGCCGTTGGCCTTGAGCAGTTGGCCGCGCTGTGCGGTGATCTCCGTGATGCAGTCGCAGCCGGTGGCGTCGCGCGAGGTGTCGCCGGACGAGACGAGCAGTTGTGCCCAGGTCGTGTAGTCGTTGTGCCCGGTGACGGGAATCTGGGAGAACCTCTGGAACGCCTGCAGCCATCCCACGTGCGTGCCGGTCCGGGCGTCCGTCGTGATGTCCGCCGGCAGGTAGGCCAGCTCCCCGCTTCCGGTGTACGTCGGCGAGTTGAAGTAGCAGGCGGCGCGGAACAGGTACCGCAGATCACCCGTGAGCGTCGTGGATCCCTTTCCCTTGAGGGCGGCCTGTGTTCCCGGTCCGAAGTACCCGTTGATCGAGCCGGGTGCGATGCCGATCTCGTACTGGATGGCCATCATCAGCCCCTGCTGGACGTCACGGGAGTAGATCCCGTCGCACGGCACGAGGCTCATCGCGGGGATGCGGACGCCCGCGACGTACCGTACGTTCAGCCGCTGCTGGATGGTCCTGACCGCCGCGTCCCCTGCCGGTACGAGCCGGAACTGGTCCATGCGCAAGAGGGACTTCAGAACGTGCGGCCACATGGCGTACCGCTGTTCGACGTTCGCGTGGTCCAGGCCCATGTCGGCGTACAGGCGCCGCAGGGAGTTTTCGGAGTCCTCGCCCCATCCGACGAGGTACTGGGAGGCCCAGTAACCCTTGGCCCACAACGCGCCGTTGTAGATGCGCAGCAGGTTCTGGTTCGGCTCCGCGTCGGGCAGGAGGCGGTGGTTCTTCACCGCCTCGAACGTGCCGGGGCCGAAGCTCTGGACGGTCGGGGAGATACCGAGTTCGTGCTGGAGCCCCTGGGTCAGGGCGAGCACGGTGTTCCAGCCCGTGTAACCGGTCTCGGGGCAGATCACGTACCCGGGTGCCTCGTCGTACGTCTCGTTCACCCACTTCTGGGTCCGGTAGACGTAGATGTCGGCGGGGCCTCGCCACGGTGCGGACGGATCGACGGTCGACCCCGGTCGCGCGTACATGTGGAGGTTGCCGGGACAGTCGGTGTTGTACTGGAAGGAATGCGGGAGGATCCTCTCGCCTGTCCTGCGGGGCGCCTCGTGGCGGAGGTGGTGTATGAGGTTGCGGATCGCGAGGAGCATCGCCTCACCGGCGGTGTCCTCCGAACGGATCATGCCGACGATCGAGTAGAAGCCCTCGTTACGGCCCACGCCCTCAATGGGCGGGGCAAGGCCCTGGTTGCCCTCACCCCGCTCGTATCCGCGGCCCTCATAAATCTGACCGTGTGGGCAGACGAGGAAGTTGTAGGCGATGTCCCCCTCGAATTCGCCACCCGTCACGTGGTCCTCGTAGATGCCCGCGACTTCCCTGCGGCAGTCCTCCTCCGTTTGCAGGTCGCTGGTACTCCCGGAGCCGAGGTGGTGGAGGAAGACGCCCATGTGTCCCGACCACGGGTCTCTCGGCACGGGCGGCGCGGAGGCGTGTTCCACTCTGAGCCATGGGGCGTACTGGCCCCATGTGCTGCGCTTGTTGATGGTGATCGACATGGTCCTCCGCTCCGGTCAGCAGGCGTAGTGCGGGTCGCCGTAATAGTCGGCGTCGTCGGTGAACCAGTGGTGCGAACTGATGGCGTTGTCCGCGGACGGGCCGTCGAGGAACTTCTCGTAGCCGAGGGACAGATCGGCGTAGTAGTCGCCCGCCTCGATGCAGAGCCGCGCCAGGTTGGTGGAGAGGTTCACGTCCCGGTTGAGCGAGACCTCGCTGTAGTAGCCCGGGAACCCGTTGTTCCAGACCGAGGTGGCGCGGTCGTTGAAGTTGCCGCAGTCGTCGCCCCACCAGGAGTCGTTGCTGTTCCAACGGCACCAAGCACCCTGGAAGTCGGGCAGGTCGAAGGCGTACAGGTAGCCGTCGGCGTCGTCCGCCGCGACCAGTGTGCTCAGGTCGGCGCCGGGCCGCACGGGGGTCGGCTTGCCGGGCGTGACGACGGTCGCCGTCGGCGCGGGTGCGGGTGCGGCGGCCACCGCGGGCGCCGCCACGGCGACCAGGGCGAACGCGGACGCCGCCGTCAGGACCGTCCGTACGTAGTGCTTCATCGCGTCTGCCTCTCGGGAGGTCGGGTGGTCCCGGGCGCTCGGCTCGGGTGCCGTGCTCTACGGGTTGTGTGTCGGGTGGTGTCGTCGGGCGCCGTCTCGTCCTCCCTGACGATCCGGACCGCCTTCGCCAGGGCGGCCAGGCGCATCCTGCGGGCGTTGGTCACGTCGACGAGGTAGCGTGCGCGGATGCGCGCCAGGTGCCGTTCCTCGACCTCGGGGGCGATCTCCGCCAATGTGGAGCTGACGGCGCACTCCGCCTCCGCGACCGCGTACTCGATCTCTTTGGCCCGCGGGGCCGAGTCGCCCAGCGCGTCCCTCAGCCGCCGCGGCGACTCATGGGGCAGTCCGCGTACGGCCACACAGTGCGACCAGCCGCGCAGCGCCCCGGTGAAGGCAGGGTCCTCCTGCGCCCGGTCCATGGCCAGCGCCGTCACACCCTGGTCCACCGCATCCACGCCGAACCAGGTGCGGAAGTCGCCGTACAACTCGCCGCGGGCCTCGCTGGTGCAGCCGCGGCTGCTCCGCCCCCTCGTCATGCCGCTGGGCAAGGTGACCTCGACCGTGTCCACGCCCCCGCCCTGCCAGGCACGCAGCGCCTGTGCCCGCCGCTTCGGCGACAGGGCCCGCAGGTAGTCCCCCACCGGGTCGTCCGCGAGCAGACGCGCGGTCTCCTCGGGAGTGCGGACCCGGGGCCCGTAGCCGTGTTCGCGGGCGTAGGCGAGATCGCTCAGGACGAGCGCCGGCGCCGGGGGTGCGAGCTCGGTGCGGCCCCGCTCGGGCGGCGCCGGGACGTCGAAGCCGGCGCGAGCCAGACAGCGCCGCTCCAGGATCTCCTCGGCCCGGCTCAGGGTCACCCGTTCGTCCGCCGTGACCTGGCGCGGCAGCGCCGCGCCGCGCTCGGCCCCGTCCGCAGGTGTTCCCCCCGGTTCCGGCCCGCAGGCGGTGAGCGTTCCCAACAGCAGCAGTGACAGCACAGCAGGCCAGCGCACCCGGTCTCCCCCCGGTCCCCGCTCATCTTCAGGTCTCCACGAGCGTGTCCGAGAACCGAAGGTCCCGCACTCATTTTCGGTGTCGCCCGAAAACCCCTCCGGGCAAGCCTGTTGGCCGCGGTGACGCAAAGTCAGACCTCCGTGGCACTCTTACCTCACAGCCAGTCGTCACGGGGGTTTCCACTGTGCTGAACATCCACTTCTCCTCAGAGGACCTCGGCCGGGTCCGTCTCGCCGCAGAGCCGGACCCGGCGTGGGAGATGCTGCTGAGCCTGCACGCGCTCGGCGGCTCACCGAACCACATCGTCTTCGGCACTTGGCGGGCCGCCGCCCTCACACTGTCCGATCCGTCCGTCTCCCTGCTGCGCCGGCTTGCACCACCGCGCGGCTACTCGCCCGACTTCCTGACGCCGGGCTCGGGCGGTGACCTGGAAGCGGCCGTGGACGCCGTGCTGAGCGTCGGCCGGAGACGGCTGCGCAGCGAACTCGCCCTCCTGGCAGCCCGTGGGCACACAGCCCCCTGGATGCGGCAGCTCACCGAGGGCGAGAGCGAGGCGATGCACCGGCTCGGCTCGGCCATACGCCGCTACCACGAGCGGCTGCTGGCGCGGCCCTGGCCCCGCATCCGCAAGGTGATCGAGGAAGAACGGGTCTTACGCGCGCGTGATCTCCTCGACGCCGGCGTCGAACACATGCTGAACAGCATTCACCCCACGGCCCGTTGGGAGCCTCCGGTGCTCAGGGTGGACTATCCGGTGCACCAGGACATGGTGCTGAACGGACGCGGACTCCTCCTGATCCCCTCCTACTTCTGCTGGGGCCGTCCCATCACGCTGCGCGACCCGGAACTGAACCCGGTGCTGGTGTACCCGGCCAACCGTGGGCTGCGCCTGCTCACGGAGGGGGCCGGGACGGCGCAACGCGCGGCGCTCGCCCGTCTCCTCGGGCGTACCCGCGCCGCGGTCCTCGAAGAGATCGCGGCCTCCAATGACGCGACAGGAGGTCAACTCGCCCGCCGCCTGGGCATATCCGCTGCGTCGGCGAGCGAGCACGCTGCGACCATGCGTGACGCCAACCTGATCATCAGCCAGCGCGTGGCCAACTCCGTACGGCACTCACTGTCCCCTCTCGGACAGGCACTGCTCGAAGGCCGCCGACCGGAGGAAGAGCCTTCTGTCGGACAGGCGCCGCCGGGGAAGGCCGGGTGAGCGAGAGCCGACCATCACTACGCGGGTGGCCCCGCACCTCCCGTGGGGTGCCGTGGGAGGCCGTTCGCCGGCTTCCCACGGCTCCCCATCACCTTCTTGGTGGCCACCACGCCACCGCCGCCACCCCGGCAGGGAAGCGCCGCCCGCGTCATACCTCACACGCTCCGCTGTGATCGGGCAGACGCTGCTTAGGCCGTGTCCGCAAAGTCCCGCCTGCCCCGCGGCGCCCGGCACGCACTCTCACCGCACCGGGCGAACACCCGAGTAGGGGCCAGTACGCGGGCGTCCGCCCGGCACGCCGAGAGCACGCACCGGACGCCGCAGAGCCCGCCCTCCGGGCGGACGACGGGACTTTGCGGACACGACCTAGGGCGCGAACGCCTCCGCGAACGCGCCGGTCTCCTGCCGCACCCCGCTGCACTCGGTCAGCGCGTCCTGCGCGGAGGCGTCCGCGCCGCACCGCTGGTCGCGGAACGTCGACCACATCGACACCCAGCCCAGGCCCTCGTCCTCGGCGAACGCGCGCACCTGGGCCGCGTCGGACAGGGTGAACGTCTCGCCCTCGACGTCGTTGACGCCGATCATCGAGGTGAGGGCCATGCCCCGCCAGGCCGCCGCGCCGGACGTGCCGAACACCTCCCGGAGCTGGGTGTGCGCCGCGGTCGCCGAGGTGATCGCGTAGTCGCCCATGTCGCCGTCGTAGGACTCGCCGTAGTTCATCGTCATCAGGTTGACGGTGGAGACCTGGACGTCGTACCTGTTCGCCGAGGCGAGCAGTGCCAGGCCGTCGGCGTCGAGCCCGGACGGCATCACCGGCAGGGTGAACGTCACGCCGAGACCCGGCCGTTCCCGCTGGAGGCGGGCGATCGCCCGTGAACGCTGCGCGACGGAGGCGGAGTCGGTCAACTCGTCGCCCTCGATGTCGAAGTCGGCCTGCGTGGAGCCGGCCGCGTCCAGGGCCGCGCCGTACGCCTCGGCCAGCGCGGAGACGCTGCCGCACGTCGCCGCCAGCTCCTTGCCGGAGGCCCCGCCGAAGGAGACCCGCACGCTCGCGCCGCCCTTCTTCAGCGCGCTGATCCGGGAGGACACCGTCGCGTCGTCCACGGCGTGCGTGCCGTTCCAGCGCGGCGTGCAGGCGCTGTCGTCCGAGATGACGAAGGCCAGGTTGTACGTCGTCGGTGACCCGGCCGCGTCGTGGGCGGACGCCTCGGTGGCGTCGACGTACGGCGCGTACCCGGTCGGGCTCCGGTGCTCCGCCGTCCCGGAGCATCCCGCCGTCGCCAGAGCGAACAGACAGGTGAGCCCGGCCAACGGCCTCAGGAATCTCCTCATTGCGTATGCACCCGCTCTCGTGACACAAGTCCTCCCGGGGCAGGAAATCTCTCACACCCGGGCGGCCGGAAAGGCGACAGGAAAGACGCAGCCGGTTGGGCGCAACCGGCGGGCCGGACGGGCAAGTGGCTGATGCAGAGCGGCTGTTGAGGCACGTATCGCCAGGTGGTGAGGGCTCTTCCGTGCGCTCTTTTCTCAGGTAAGTGACAGGTTGAGCCATTTCTCACGGGCCGCTCACAACCTGCTCCGACTTTCCGGCACATAAAGCTTGCCTAGCATCCGGGGAATGCAATCCGAGCCTGCCATCGAACACCGCGCCATCCCGCGCGGTCGCCGTCGCAAACGCGGGAACGCCTCCGGGGAGGGTCCCGTCTTCGTCGACACCTCCGGGCGCCGTTCGAAGGTCCTGCGACGCATCGGCCTGCTCCTCGGCGCGGGCTGCCTGGTCTACGCGACCGTCCTCGGCGCCGCCTTCATGGGCTGGGGCACGGATCTGACGCCGTCGTCGCTGCTGCCGTTCGGCGGCAGCGCCCGCGGCGGCCCCGGCGGCCTGGGCCCCGCGGGCGGCCACGGCGACCAGCTCGGCCGGCCGGCCGACGCGCCCACCTCGGCACCCACCCCCACCACAGCACCCACCCCCACCACGGCCCCCACGATCACCCTGGCCCCCACCGCCTCCGCGTCCGCCGACTGACGGGAACGCACACCACCGCCATGACCACGACGACGTCCTCCCGCGGCCGCCGCCGCGCCCCCACCCGCATCGAACGGGCGGCCGGCCGGGCCGCGGCGCTCCAGAGACCGCGCGTCATCCTCGCCGCGCTGCTCCTGCTCGCGCTGACCAGCGTGATGCTCCTCGACGGCTACCTGCGCGCCGAGGTCGGCGGCGACCAGCGCGTGCGCACGGGAGCCAGTTCCAGCGAGGTGCCCGACTCGGTCCTCGACGGCGGCCCGATCCTCACCTTCCGGGGCGGGCAGGCCACGACGGTCTCCGTCCCCGACAAGACGATCGCGCTCACCTTCGACGACGGACCCGACCCCACCTGGACGCCCAAGGTGCTGGCCGTCCTGGCGAAGTACGACGTGCCGGGCACGTTCTTCCTGGTCGGCTCGATGGTGTCCCGCTATCCGGGCATCGTGCGGGACCTGGTGCGCCAGGGCAACGAGGTCGGCATCCACACCTTCACGCACGTCGACCTGTCGTACCAGAGCGACGCCCGCGTCCGGCGCGAGATCACCCAGACCCAGCTCGCGCTGGCCGGCGCGGCCGGCATCACCACGACCCTGTTCCGCGCGCCGTACTCCTCCGAGACGGACGCCGTCGACAACTACAGCTGGCCCGTCTACGAGAAGCTCGGCGAGGAGGGCTACACCAGCGTCTTCGTCGACACCGACAGCGACGACTGGAAGAAGCCGGGCGTCGCGAAGATCGTCCGGTGGGCCACGCCCGAGGACGGCAAGGGCGCGTCGGTGCTGTTCCACGACGCGGGCGGCGAGCGGTCCCAGACGATCGCGGCGCTGCCGGAGTACATCGAGAAGATGAAGGCGAAGGGATACACCTTCACCACCGTGAGCGGGGCCCTGGAGGAGCAGCGGGGCGGTGCCCGGGCCGTCGGCGGGACCGGCGGGACCGGCGGGCTCCAGGCCGCCCACCACCGGGCCACCGGCGTCACCCTCTACGAGGGCGAGGCGCTGGTCGCGGCGGTCGCGGTCGCCGAGTGGACGGTGCCCGCCCTGAGCGTGGGCCTGATGGTCGTCGGTGTCGCGGTCCTCGGCCGCTTCGCGATGATGCTCGTCCTGGCCCGCCGCCACCACCGGCTGCGCAACAGACGCCGCTTCAGCTGGGGCCCGGCCGTCACCCGCCCGGTCAGCGTGATCGTCCCCGCGTACAACGAGAAGGAGTGCATCGCCAACACCCTGGAGTCGCTGGCCCGCAGCACTCACCCGATCGAGGTCCTCGTGGTCGACGACGGCTCCACCGACGGCACCTCCGAGATCGCGCGGTCCGCCGCCGACCGGCTCGGCATGCGCAACGTCCGGATCGTGCGCCAGGAGAACGCCGGCAAGCCCGCCGCCCTCAACCACGGTGTCCGCAGCGCCCGTCACGACATCGTCGTGATGATGGACGGCGACACGGTCTTCGAACCGGACACCGTCCGGCAGCTCGTGCAGCCGTTCGCCGACCCGCGCGTCGGCGCCGTCGCCGGCAACGCCAAGGTCGGCAACCGCGACACCCTGATCGGCGCCTGGCAGCACATCGAGTACGTGATGGGCTTCAACCTCGACCGCCGCATGTACGACCTGCTGGGCTGCATGCCCACGATCCCGGGCGCGGTCGGCGCGTTCCGGCGGGAGGCGGTGCTGGAGGCCGGGGGGATGAGCGAGGACACCCTCGCCGAGGACACCGACATCACCATCGCCCTGCACCGGGCGGGCCGGCAGGTGGTCTACCAGGAGCACGCGCGCGCGTGGACCGAGGCCCCGGGCTCCCTGAAGCAGCTCTGGTCGCAGCGCTACCGCTGGTCCTACGGCACCATGCAGGCGCTGTGGAAGCACCGCAAGTCACTGACGGACAGGGGGCCTTCCGGGCGCTTCGGCCGGGTCGGCATGCCGCTGGTGGTGCTGTTCCAGGTCGTCACGCCCGTCTTCGCCCCGCTGATCGACGTGTTCACGGTGTACTCGATGGTCTTCGTCGACTTCCGGGCCGCCCTGCTCGCCTGGCTGGCCGTGCTCGGTGTCCAACTCCTGTGCGCGGCCTACGCCTTCCGCCTCGACCGGGAGAAGTACCGCTACCTGCTGATGATGCCGCTCCAGCAGCTCGCCTACCGGCAGATGATGTACCTGGTGCTGATCCACTCCTGCGTCACGGCGCTGACCGGCGGCCGTCTGCGCTGGCAGAAGCTGAAGCGCACGGGCGAGGTCGGCACCCCGGCCGGGGTGAGCTCGTGACCGGGGAACGGCAGGGGCACGGGTGTCCCTCCGCGGCGGAGGCGGAGGTGGAGGCGGAGGGACAGGCACAGGCACAGGCGCAGGTTCAAGTTCAGGCGCAGGGGAAGGCGGCCGACGAGCGGAGGCTGCCCGGTCGGCACGCGGCCCGGCACGCGTCCCGGCCCTCCGCCGGCCGGGACCGCTACTTCGACACCCTGCGGGCCCTGGCCCTCGTCCGGGTCGTCGCGTACCACACCTTCGGCTGGGCCTGGGCCGGCCTGGTGTTCCCCTCCATGGGGATCATGTTCGGCCTGGCCGGCACCCTGATGGCGAAGTCGCTGGAGCGCCCCGCGCTCACCGTGGTCCGCGGCCGGCTGCGCAGGCTGCTGCCGCCGTTCTGGTGCTGGGGCGTCTTCGTCGTCGCCGCGATGCTGGTCCACGGTTGGATGCCCGGCTGGCAGATCGTCTACTGGATCGTGCCGCTGGGCGACCCGCCGGGCGACGCGTGGGGCGAGCAGGCGTGGGAGATCCTCTGGTACCTGCGCACCTACCTGTGGTTCGTGCTGCTCTCCCCGCTGCTGCTGCGGGTGTTCCGCCTGGCCCCGCTGCCCGTGCTCGCCCTGTCCCTGGCTCCGGTCGTGATGCTCCAGTTCGTCCGGGCCGGGCCGGACGGCCGGGTGGGCAGCGCCCTGTGGGACCTGGCGACGTACCTCTGCTGCTGGCTGGCCGGTTTCGCGCACCGCGACGGCGTCCTGCAGCGGCTGAGGCCGGCGGCGGTGGTGCTGCCGGCGCTGGCCGCGATGGCGTACGGCGGCTGGTACGCCTTCTCCCACCAGGCGGACCACGGCACCTACGACCTGGACGAGGACCCGCTCGCCCAGGCGTTCTGGTCGGCGGGCGCCGTGCTGCTGCTGATGTGGGCGAAGGCGTACTTCCGCGTCGACTTCGCCCGGCTCACGCGGTTCCGCCGCCTGGACCGGACCGTCACCGTCTTCAACGCCCGGGCGGTGACGATCTACCTCTGGCACGAGATCGCCCTGGTCCTCGCCGTCCCGCTGATCGACCGGTTCTGGGACGTGCCCGCCCTGGAGACGTACCTGCCGCTGGACAGCCAGTGGTTCCTGTTCGGCGTCGGCTGGGTGCTGATCGCGCTGTTCGTGCTGCTGTGCGGCTGGGTGGAGGACGTCGCGGCCCGCAGGACGCCCCGGCTCCTGCCGTGAGGCCGGGCTGCAACAATGGGGCCCGTGACCCGCGCATCCCTGGACAAGCAGCCGCACGAAGTCGCCTCGATGTTCGACAACGTGGCGGAACGGTACGACCTGACCAACGACGTGCTGTCCCTGGGACAGGACCGGCGCTGGCGCAAGGAGGTGGCGCGGGCGGTCGACGCCCGCCCCGCGCAGAAGGTCCTCGACCTCGCGGCCGGCACGGCGACGTCCTCGCTGCCCTTCGCCCGGACCGGCGCCTACGTCGTGCCGTGCGACTTCTCGCTCGGCATGCTCCAGGTCGGCAAGAAGCGCCAGCCCTGGCTGCCGTTCACCGCGGGCGACGCGACGCGGCTGCCGTTCAAGGACGACACCTTCGACGCCGTGAGCATCTCCTTCGGGCTGCGCAACGTGCAGGACTTCGACGCGGCCCTGCGCGAGATGCTCCGCGTGACGCGGCCCGGCGGGCGGGTCGTCATCTGCGAGTTCTCCCACCCCACCTGGGCGCCGTTCCGCACCGTCTACACCGAGTACCTGATGCGCGCGCTGCCCCCGGTCGCCCGCGCGGTCTCCTCCAACCCCGACGCGTACGTCTACCTCGCCGAGTCCATCCGCGCCTGGCCCGACCAGCCCGCCCTGGCCGAGCGCCTGCGCGGGGCCGGCTGGTCGCGGGTCGCGTATCGCAACCTCACGGGCGGCGTCGTCGCCCTGCACCGGGGCTTCAAGGAGAGCTGAGCCGCCTGCTGAGCCGCCGCGAGGGCGACTCAGCGGACGATCGCCTCGAAGGCGTCCCCCGGCCGGTCCAGTTCGCGCTCCAGTCCGCCCCCGCCCGGTCTCGGCACGCGCGGTTCGCGCACGCCCGAGCCGCCACCGCCCTCCCCCTCGCCGAAGTCGAACCACACGGTCACGACGGCCCCGCGCGGGATCTCGGTCCCGGGCGGCGGGTACTGCCGTACGACGTGGTCGACGACCGTGCGGCCGAACTCGGGCCGGTCCGGCGCGGCCAGCAGCACGCCGTACGCCCGGGCCGTCTCGCGCGCGTCCACGGCCATGAGACCGACGAGCCTGGGCACGCGTACTTCGGGAGTCTTGGGCGGTATGAACACAGATGTCACCCCCAGCGGTACTGGCAGGGTAACCGCCCGGGGGCGCCGTCCGGAAGCGCCAAGTGGCTATCTGTGACAGTCGGTTACGCTGCGTTACCGTTCGCGGGGGCGAGGTCCAGCCGGTAGCAGTGGCCCTCCCGCTGCGAAGCCGGCGTGGTGAACACCTCGGCGAGCCGCATCCCCAGCCGCCGGGTCACCGCGATCGACCGGGTGTTGCGCGCGTCGACCATCGCCACCACCGTCGGCACGCCCGCGTCCCGCACCCGCTGCAGCGTCATCCGCGCGGCCGCCGTGACGTACCCCCGGCCCCAGAACTCCCGGCCGAGCCGCCAGCCGATCTCGATCTCACCTCGGGGACCCCAGTCCCGCGGCCACGGCTGGGCGCCGGTGAAGCCGATGACCCGGTCGGACTCGTCGAGCACCGTCCACAGGCAGAAGCCCCGCTCGGCGTCGTGCCGGCGCTGGCGCGCGGTGAGTTCCTCGTAGACGGACAGCTCCGCGGGGCGGCCGCCGTGGAACTCCATCACGTCCGGGTCGTCGAACACCCGGTGCCAGGCGACCGCGTCCTCGTCGGTGGGGACGCGCAGCCGTACTACGGGGAGAGCTCGGTTCACGGGGCAGCCCTTCAGCCGGGTGATCAATTCTGCTGAATAGACTGCCCATGTCCAGTGCCGGCCGGCACGCAGATGTCGAACTTGGGGAGATCCCGCCGTGACCGCCGAGACCGAACCCCTTCCCGAGCCCTCCTCCGAGTCCTCGTCCTCCGCCGAGTCCTCGTCGTCCGCCGGGCCCTCGTCCTCCGCCGAGTCCTCGTCCTCCGCCGAGCCGTTCGCCGGGAACAACACCGCCGACGTGATCGTCGTGGGCGCGGGACCGGCCGGTTCCACCACGGCCTACCACCTCGCCAAGGCCGGCCTGGACGTGCTGCTCCTGGAGAAGACCGAGTTCCCGCGCGAGAAGGTCTGCGGCGACGGCCTCACCCCGCGCGCCGTCAAGCAGCTCGTCGCCATGGGGATCGACATCTCCGAGGAGGCCGGCTGGCTGCGCAACAAGGGCCTGCGCATCATCGGCGGCGGCGTCCGCCTCCAGCTCGACTGGCCGGACCTCGCGACCTTCCCCGACTACGGCCTCGTCCGCAAGCGCGACGACTTCGACGAGCAGCTCGCCCGCCAGGCGCAGAAGGCGGGCGCCCGCCTGTACGAGCGCTGCAACGTCGGCGCCCCCCTCGTCGACGACCGCACCGGCCGCATCACCGGCGTGCGGGCCAAGCTCGGCGAGGACAAGCGCGAGGTCACCTTCCACGCGCCGCTGGTGGTCGCCGCCGACGGCAACTCCACGCGCCTGTCCCTGGCGATGGGCCTGCACCGCCGCGAGGACCGCCCGATGGGCGTCGCCGTGCGCACCTACTTCACCTCCCCGCGCCACGAGGACGACTACCTGGAGTCCTGGCTGGAGCTGTGGGACCGGCGGGGCCCCGGCGAGGACCGCCTGCTGCCCGGCTACGGCTGGATCTTCGGCATGGGCGACGGCACCTCCAACGTCGGCCTCGGCGTCCTCAACACCTCCGACTCCTTCAAGGAGCTGGACTGGCGCGAGGTGCTCAAGGCCTGGTGCGCGTCGATGCCCGAGGACTGGGGCTACACCCCGGACAACATGACCGGCCCCATCCGCGGCGCCGCCCTGCCCATGGCCTTCAACCGCCAGCCGCACTACACCAAGGGCCTGCTCCTCGTCGGCGACGCCGGCGGCCTGGTGAACCCCTTCAACGGCGAGGGCATCGCCTACGCCATGGAGTCCGGGCAGATCGCCGCCGACGTCATCGTCCAGGCCCACGCGCGCGCGACGCCCGGCCAGCGCGAACTGGCCCTCCAGCGCTACCCGCGGATCCTCAAGGACACCTACGGCGGCTACTACACGCTGGGCCGCGCCTTCGTGAAGCTCATCGGCAACCCGAAGGTCATGAAGATCGCCGCCCAGCGCGGCCTGACCCACCCCATGCTGATGAAGTTCACCCTCAAGCTGCTCGCCAACCTGACGGACCCCACGGGCGGCGACGCGATGGACCGCCTCATCAACGGCCTGAGCAAGGTGGCCCCGAAGGCCTGACGCCCGACCGCACGACCGCACGACGAAAGGGTCGCATCCGCCGAGCGGCTGCGACCCTTTCGTCGTCTCGTCGTGCTTCCCCGCTGCCGGGGGTCAGAGCACCCGCACCGCGCCGGACGGCGGGTCGTACGACAGGGGCTTCTCGACCACACCGGTGGACGGGTTCTGCGCGCCCACGAACATGCCGCCACCGACGTACACAGCCACGTGGTAGGCGCTGCCCGCGCCGCCCCAGTAGAGGATGTCGCCCGGCTGGAGGTTGTCCAGCGACACCTGGGTGCCGGCGGTGGACTGGTCCTGGGAGACGCGCGGCAGGTCGACGCCGACCTGCCGGAAGGCGGCCTGCACCAGGCCCGAACAGTCCCACGAGTTGGGGCCGGTGCCGCCGGAGACGTACGCGTCGCCGACCTGCGCCCGCACGAAGGCGATGACGGCCGCGGCCGAACCCGTCGCCGCGGACGCGGACGCGCTGACGCTGCTGGAACCGGTGTCCGCGGACGCGGCGAGGGTGGTCCGCTGGGAGTCGCGCGAGGCGCGCTCGGCGGCGGCCTGACGGGCCTCCTCCGCGGCCTTCTTGCGGGCCTCGGCCTTCTTGGCGGCGGCCAGGTCCTTCGCGGCCTCCTTGGCCGCCGCGGCGGCGGCCGCGTCACGCTCCGCCTGGAGCTGGTAGTTCGCGGCGGCCAGCTGCGTGGCCTCCGCGGACTGGGCGACCTGTGCGGACAGATCGGCCGTCAGGGTGGGCAGTTCGAGCGTCTGCGTCACCGGCTCGGCCGCGTTCGCCGCGGCCGAGGCTCCGGCCACTGCCACGGTGCTGAGGATGCCACCGGCGACTCCGGCCCGCATCGCGATCGTCGACGCGGTGCGGGAGCGGGGTTTCCGGTGGCTGCGTATGTGAGCGGTGTGGGACATGGGTACAAGCGGTACCAGGGGCTCCTCCATACCTTCAAGAAACGTGTGCTGCGCCACAATTGCTCAATGCGCGCCCCAACTCACCGGCGTCCGGTTCTTTATTGACGCCGTAACGGACATTGTGGACGCAGGTGATCATGCCTGTGATCATGGGCTTTCGCTGTTACGCCCGAATTGCCCGCCGCTTACCATTGGTTGAGGCCGTTGGCCAAGCCCGCTTCTCAGGCTCCTCTCATCATGTGGCGGAGGTCACGGAACGATCACCGGGCCGGCCGCGTCCGACGGCCACGGAGCCTGCCGGTCCGCTCGTGAACGCGCGCACGCGGCCGCCCGTCGTCCACATCCGCCCCTCGCGTCCCTCTGATGTGTGAACGCGGTCCTCTACCAAGGCCCCGCGTCCAACGCCAATTTGCATGCAAGGGAACCCTCTTGATATGGAGACGCCCCCTCCTGCCTGCGATGACGAGCGAGAATGTCACTTCTTGTGATCACTCTGACGCTTCGCGTATGAAGATCACCGCTGATATGACTTCATGATCCTTCGTCAGGTGGTGGAGATCACAAAGCTTGTGCAATACCCCGTGTCGCAGATCACAGAGCCGCAGGCATAAGATGCGAGGCAGTTGGGCTTGTGACCTGCTTCACATGTTCTCGATCTTCGCCGGGACGAGCGGGGTTCGTGGGGCGCGTGGGGTGGGCGTGAGCCCGGATGCAACCGCCAGCAGTCAGTGCCGACTGAGAGGAGCGAGGAGCGGTGAACGCGTATGCGCCCATCCTCGTACTGGGAGCCCTCGGGGCAGGCTTTGCGATCTTCTCCGTGGTCATGGCCACGCTGATCGGTCCGAAGCGGTACAACCGCGCCAAGCTCGAAGCCTACGAGTGCGGCATCGAGCCGACCCCCACGCCGGCCGGCGGCGGGCGCTTCCCCATCAAGTACTACCTGACGGCGATGCTCTTCATCGTCTTCGACATCGAGATCGTCTTCCTCTACCCGTGGGCGGTCACCTTCGACGCCCTGGGTGTTTTCGGGCTCGTGGAGATGCTGCTCTTCGTGCTCACCGTCTTCGTCGCGTACGCGTACGTATGGCGGCGCGGCGGCCTGGAATGGGACTGAGGGGCTTAACGACATGGGACTCGAAGAAAAGCTGCCGAGCGGCTTCCTGCTGACCACCGTCGAGCAGGCCGCGGGCTGGGTGCGCAAGGCGTCCGTCTTCCCCGCCACCTTCGGACTCGCCTGCTGCGCCATCGAGATGATGACCACCGGCGCCGGGCGCTACGACCTGGCCCGCTTCGGCATGGAGGTCTTCCGCGGCTCACCCCGTCAGGCGGACCTGATGATCGTCGCCGGCCGGGTCAGCCAGAAGATGGCGCCGGTGCTGCGGCAGGTCTACGACCAGATGCCCAACCCCAAGTGGGTCATCTCCATGGGCGTGTGCGCGTCCTCCGGCGGCATGTTCAACAACTACGCGATCGTCCAGGGCGTCGACCACGTCGTCCCGGTCGACATCTACCTGCCCGGCTGCCCGCCGCGCCCCGAGATGCTGATGGACGCGATCCTCAAGCTCCACCAAAAGATCCAGAACTCCAAGCTGGGCGTGAACGCCGAGGAGGCGGCCCGCGAGGCGGAGGAAGCGGCGCTCAAGGCCCTGCCCACGATCGAGATGAAGGGGCTGCTGCGGTGAGCGACGCGAACGGCACCCACGGCGCGAAGCAGCCGGACGGGGCGAACGGCACCCCCGGCGCGAAGGGACCGGACGGCGCGAAGGCCGACGGGCCGGCCGAGGTGAAGGCGGAGCAGCCGGCCGCGGTGAAGGCGGAGCAGCCGGACGGCGCGGAGGCGGCCGAGCCGGCCGATGCCACGGCGGGCGGCGCGGCCGCGGCCAAGGGCGTCACCGAGGCGCAGGGCGTGGCCGGTCCGAACCCCGACAAGGACCTTTCCGCCTCCAACCTCCCCGGCCAGCGAGGCCAGGGCGGCGAGGAGATCCGCGTCCAGCGCGGCATGTTCGGTGCCGCGGGCGGCGGCGACACCTCCGGCTACGGCGGCCTGGTCCGCTCGGTCCGGCTCCCGGGCCCGGCGAGCCGTCCCTACGGCGGCTGGTTCGACGAGGTCGCCGACGAGCTCGAGGGCGCGCTGGAGGAGCAGGGGCTCCTCCCCGACAACGCCATCGAGAAGACGGTCGTCGACCGCGGCGAGCTGACCTTCCACATCGAGCGCGAGCACCTGCCGCGCGTCGCCCGCACCCTGCGCGACGACCCGGCCCTGCGCTTCGAACTGTGCACGGGCGTCAGCGGCGTGCACTACCCGCACGACAAGGGCCGCGAGCTTCACGCCGTCTACCACCTGCGCTCGATCACCCACAACCGGCTGATCCGCCTCGAAGTCAGCGCCCCCGACGCCGACCCGCGCATCCCGTCCCTGGTCTCCGTCTACCCGACGAACGACTGGCACGAGCGCGAGACGTACGACTTCTTCGGCATCGTCTTCGACGGTCACCCGGCCCTGACGCGGATCATGATGCCGGACGACTGGCAGGGCCATCCGCAGCGCAAGGACTATCCCCTCGGCGGCATCCCCGTCGAGTACAAGGGCGCCCAGATCCCGGCTCCGGACCAGCGGAGGTCGTACTCGTGAGCACGCAGTCAGCATCCGCCGCATCGGCGGCCTCGGCGCGCGAGACCACCGAGGGAACCGTCTACACCGTCACCGGCGGCGACTGGGACGAGGTCGTCCGGTCCGCGGCCCGCGCCGACGACGAGCGCATCGTCGTCAACATGGGTCCCCAGCACCCCTCCACCCACGGCGTGCTCCGGCTCATCCTGGAGATCGAGGGCGAGACGGTCACCGAGGCCCGCTGCGGCATCGGCTACCTCCACACCGGCATCGAGAAGAACCTCGAGTACCGGACCTGGACGCAGGGCACCACGTTCGTGACGCGCATGGACTACCTGACGTCCTTCTTCAACGAGACCGCCTACTGTCTCGCCGTCGAGAAGCTCCTCGGCATCGAGGACCAGATCACCGAGCGCGCCAAGATCATCCGGGTGCTCCTGATGGAGCTGAACCGGCTCTCCTCCCACCTGGTGTGCATCGCCACCGGCGGCATGGAGCTCGGCGCCACCACGATCATGATCTACGGGTTCCGCGATCGTGAAATGATTCTCGACCTCTACGAGCTCATCACGGGCCTGCGCATGAACCACGCGTACATCCGGCCCGGCGGACTCGCCCAGGACCTGCCGCCCGGCGCGGTGGACCAGATCCGCGAGTTCGTGAAGAAGATGCAGCGGAACATCCCGGAGTACGACAAGCTCGCCACCGGGAACCCCATCTTCAAGGCCCGCATGCAGGACATCGGCTACCTCGACCTGGCCGGCTGCATGGCCCTCGGCGCCACCGGCCCCATCCTGCGCTCCACCGGCCTGCCGCACGACCTGCGCAAGGCCCAGCCCTACTGCGACTACGAGACGTACGACTTCGACGTCCCGACCGCCGACTCCTGCGACGCCTACGGCCGCTTCCTCATCCGCATCGAGGAGATGCGCCAGTCGCTGCGGATCATCGAGCAGTGCCTGGACCGGCTCGAGCCCGGCCCCGTGATGGTCGCCGACAAGAAGATCGCCTGGCCCGCCCAGCTCGCCCTGGGACCCGACGGGCTCGGCAACTCCCTCGACCACATCAAGAAGATCATGGGCACCTCCATGGAGGCCCTGATCCACCACTTCAAGCTGGTCACCGAGGGCTTCCGCGTCCCGCCCGGACAGGCGTACGCGGCCGTCGAGTCGCCCAAGGGAGAACTCGGGGTGCACGCCGTGTCCGACGGCGCCACCCGCCCCTACCGGGTCCACTTCCGTGACCCGTCCTTCACCAACCTGCAGGCCATGGCGGCGATGTGCGAGGGCGGCCAGGTCGCCGACGTCATCGTCGCCGTCGCGTCCATCGACCCCGTGATGGGAGGCGTCGACCGGTGACCACCAGTTCTTCGGAGCGGGGCGTCAGCCTGGGCATGCCCGAACTGCCCGCACCCGCCTACCCGGACGACGTCCGAGCCCGGCTCGAGGCGGACGCGCGCGAGATCGTCGCGCGCTACCCCGACTCCCGCTCCGCGCTCCTGCCGCTGCTGCACCTCGTGCAGTCCGAGGAGGGTTACGTCACCCGCACCGGGATGCAGTTCTGCGCGGACGTCCTCGGCCTGACCACCGCCGAGGTCACCGCCGTCGCCACCTTCTACACCATGTACCGGCGCAAGCCGAGCGGTGACTACCAGGTGGGCGTCTGCACCAACACCCTGTGCGCGGTGATGGGCGGCGACGCCATCTTCGAGGCGCTCCAGGACCACCTCGGCGTCGGCAACGGCGAGACCACCGACGACGGGAAGATCACCCTGGAGCACATCGAGTGCAACGCGGCCTGCGACTTCGCGCCGGTCGTGATGGTCAACTGGGAGTTCTTCGACAACCAGGACGTGCACAGCGCCAAGCGCCTGGTGGACGACCTGCGCACCGGGGCGACCGTCTCGCCCACGCGCGGGGCGCCGCTGTGCACCTTCAAGGAGACCGCGCGGATCCTGGCCGGCTTCCCCGACGAGCGCGACGGGGCCGTCGAGGCGGGCGGCAGCGCGGGACCGGCGTCGCTGGTCGGACTGCGCCTGGCCAAGGGGGAGGCCGCGCCCGCGCGTGTGGTCCATCCGCGCGACGGCGGCCCGCACGACGAGACGCACGGCGGCACGGTGCACGAGCCGTCGCCGAACGAACACCTCAGTTCGCACGACGCGCCGCAGGACACGTCGGCCTCCGACCCGGCCCACCCGGCTGGGCCCGCCGCCGAGGAGGGGGAGTGATGACCTTGGCACCCGAACTGAAGGACACCGGCCCCGAGAAGCTGCTCGCGCCCGTGCTGTCGGCCTTCTGGGACGAGGACCGGTCCTGGACCCTCGACGTCTACCGCAGGCACGAGGGGTACGAGGGGCTCCGCAAGGCGCTCGCCATGTCACCGGACGACCTGATCGCGTACGTCAAGGACTCCGGTCTGCGCGGGCGCGGCGGCGCGGGGTTCCCGACGGGGATGAAGTGGCAGTTCATCCCCCAGGGCGACGGAAAGCCGCACTATCTCGTTGTCAACGCCGACGAGTCGGAGCCGGGGACGTGCAAGGACATCCCGCTCCTCTTCGCGAACCCGCACAGCCTCATCGAGGGCATCGTCATCGCGTGCTACGCCATCAGGTCCTCGCACGCGTTCATCTACCTGCGGGGTGAGGTCGTCCCCGTGCTGCGGCGGTTGCACGCGGCCGTGCGCGAGGCCTACGAGGCCGGCTACCTGGGCGAGAACGTCCTCGGCAGCGGACTCGACCTCGAACTCACCGTGCACGCGGGCGCGGGCGCGTACATCTGCGGTGAGGAGACCGCGCTGCTGGACTCCCTCGAAGGCCGCCGGGGTCAACCGCGGCTCCGTCCTCCCTTCCCTGCTGTCGCGGGCCTGTACGCGTGCCCCACTGTCGTGAACAACGTCGAGTCGATCGCGTCGGTTCCCGCGATCCTGCAGCGGGGCAAGGACTGGTTCCGCTCCATGGGCAGCGAGAAGTCCCCGGGCTTCACGCTGTACTCGCTCAGCGGCCACGTCGCCAGCCCCGGCCAGTACGAGGCCCCCCTCGGCATCACCCTGCGCCAGCTCCTGGAGATGAGCGGCGGGATGCGGCCGGGCCACCGGCTGAAGTTCTGGACGCCGGGCGGCTCCTCCACGCCGATGTTCACCGACGAGCACCTGGACGTCCCCCTCGACTACGAGGGGGTGGGCGCCGCCGGTTCCATGCTCGGCACCAAGGCGCTGCAGTGCTTCGACGAGACCACCTGCGTGGTACGCGCCGTGACCCGCTGGACCGAGTTCTACGCCCACGAGTCCTGCGGCAAGTGCACGCCCTGCCGCGAGGGCACCTACTGGCTCGTGCAGCTGCTGCGCGACATCGAGGCCGGCAAGGGCGCCATGAGCGACCTCGACAAGCTGAACGACATCGCCGACAACATCAACGGCAAGTCGTTCTGCGCCCTCGGCGACGGCGCCGCCTCGCCGATCTTCTCCTCGCTGAAGTACTTCCGCGAGGAGTACGAGCAGCACATCACGGGCCGGGGCTGCCCCTTCGACCCGGCCAAGTCGACGGCCTGGGCGGACCGCCCGGAGGTGAACGCATGACCGTGACCACCAGTGCTCCCTCCGGCGGAGGAGAGGCGGCGGTCCCGCCGGAAGACCTCGTGTCGCTGACGATCGACGGCATCGGGATCAGCGTGCCCAAGGGCACCCTGGTCATCCGGGCCGCCGAACAGCTCGGCATCGAGATCCCCCGCTTCTGCGACCACCCCCTCCTCGACCCGGCGGGCGCCTGCCGCCAGTGCATCGTCGAGGTCGAGGGCCAGCGCAAGCCCATGGCGTCGTGCACCATCACCTGCACCGACGGCATGGTCGTGAAGACGCAGCTCACCTCGCCGGCCGCCGAGAAGGCCCAGCACGGCGTGATGGAGCTGCTGCTCATCAACCACCCGCTGGACTGCCCGGTCTGCGACAAGGGCGGCGAGTGCCCCCTGCAGAACCAGGCGATGTCCCACGGCAACGCCGAGTCCCGCTTCGAGGGCCGCAAGCGCACCTACGAGAAGCCCGTCCCCATCTCCACGCAGGTGCTGCTCGACCGCGAGCGGTGCGTGCTGTGCGCACGCTGCACCCGCTTCTCCAACCAGGTCGCCGGCGACCCGATGATCGAACTGATCGAGCGGGGCGCGCTGCAGCAGGTCGGCACCGGCGAGGGCGACCCGTTCGAGTCGTACTTCTCCGGCAACACCATCCAGATCTGCCCGGTCGGCGCGCTCACCTCGGCCGCCTACCGGTTCCGCTCCCGCCCCTTCGACCTGGTCTCCTCGCCGTCGGTGTGCGAGCACTGCTCCGGCGGCTGCGCCACCCGCACCGACCACCGGCGCGGCAAGGTCATGCGGCGCCTCGCGGCCGCCGACCCCGAGGTCAACGAGGAGTGGATCTGCGACAAGGGACGCTTCGCGTTCCGCTACGCGCAGCTCAAGGACCGGCTGGAGACGCCCCTCGTGCGCAACGCGGAGGGCGAGCTGGAGCCGGCCTCCTGGCCGGAGGCGCTGCAGATCGCCGCCCAGGGGCTGCTCGCCTCACGCGGCCGCACCGGCGTCCTGACCGGCGGCCGCCTCACCGTCGAGGACGCCTACGCGTACAGCAAGTTCGCGCGCGTGGCGCTCGACACCAACGACATCGACTTCCGCGCGCGCGTGCACAGCGGCGAGGAGGCCGACTTCCTCGCCGCCCGGGTCGCCGGCCGCGGCCGCGACCTCGACGGTACGGGCGTCACGTACACCGCCCTGGAGCAGGCGCCGGCCGTCCTGCTGGTCGGGTTCGAGGCCGAGGAGGAGGCGCCCGGCGTCTTCCTGCGGCTGCGCAAGGCCTGGCGCAAGCACGGGCAGAAGGTCTTCGCGCTGGCCACGCACACCACGCGCGGCCTGGAGAAGGCGGGCGGCACGCTGCTGCCGGCCGCCCCGGGCACCGAGACCGACTGGCTCGACGCGCTCGCCGGCCGGGTCGGCCTCGAAGGGGACGGTGCCCTCGCCGGCGAGGCGCTGCGCGCCGAGGGCGCGGTCATCGTCGTCGGTGAGCGGCTGGCCGCGGTGCCCGGCGGTCTCACCGCCGCCGCACGGGCCGCGACCGCGACCGGCGCCCGGCTGGTGTGGATCCCGCGCCGGGCCGGGGAGCGGGGCGCGATCGAGGCGGGTGCCCTGCCGTCGCTGCTGCCCGGCGGCCGGCCGGCCACCGACCCCCGCGCGCGCGACGAGGTCGCCGCCGTCTGGGGCGTCGCCGAACTGCCGCTGCGCTACGGCCGGGACACCGGCCAGATCATCCAGGCCGCCGCGGACGGCGAGCTGCAGGCGCTGCTCGTGGCGGGCGTCGAGCTCGCCGACCTGCCCGACCCCGCCCGCGCGCGTGCCGCCCTCGAGGAGGTCGGCTTCGTGGTGTCGCTGGAGCTGCGGCCCAGCGAGGTCACCCAGCGCGCCGACGTGGTCCTGCCCGTCGCCGCCGTCGCGGAGAAGCCCGGCGCCTTCCTCAACTGGGAGGGCAGGGTGCGCTTCTTCGACGCCGCGCTCAAGCCCGACCAGATGACCCGGCGCCTGGCGCCCACCGACGCGCGCGTGCTGCAGATGCTCGCCGATGCCATGGACGTCCACCTGGGCCTGCCGGACCTGCGCACCACGCGCGCGGAGATCGACCGCCTGGGCGCCTGGGAGGGTGCCCGGGCCGCCGACCCGCTGGACACCGGCGGCGCGCTGCCGCGGCCCGCGGCCGGTGAGGCCGTCCTCGCCGGGCACCGGCTGCTGCTCGACCGGGGCCTGCTGCAGGAGGGCGACGAGGCGCTCGCCGGGACCCGGCACGCGGCACGCGCGCGGGTCTCGCCGGCCACCGCCGCCGAGGCGGGCGTCACGGACGGCGAGCTGATCGCCGTCACCGGGCCCGCCGGAGCGGTCGAACTGCCGCTGCAGATCACCGAGATGCCCGACCGCGTGGTCTGGCTGCCGCTCAACTCCACCGGCCGGGGCGTCGCCTCCGACACCGGCGCGCGGCCCGGCTCCCTCGTCCGCATCGGCCCGGCGACGCCGGCCGCCGACGTCCCCCAGGAGGTGGAGGCATGAGCCGGTACTTCGCCGCTGAGGACCTCTCGATGTTCGGCCACGACCCCTGGTGGCTGGTCGTCGTCAAGGCGGTGTTCTGCTTCGCCTTCGTCATGCTGACCGTGCTGTTCTCCATCGTCTGGGAGCGCAAGGTCGTGGCGTGGATGCAGCTGCGCATCGGCCCCAACCGGCACGGCCCCTGGGGCATGCTCCAGTCGCTCGCCGACGGCGTGAAGCTGATGCTGAAGGAGGACGTCGTCGTCAAGCGCGCGGACAAGGTCGTCTACGTCCTCGCGCCGGTCATCGCGGTCGTCCCCGCGTTCATGGCGATCGCGGTGATCCCCTTCGGCCCGGCCGACAACGAGGTCTCGATCTTCGGCACGCGCACCACGATGCAGCTCACCGACCTGCCGATCGCGCTGCTGTACATCCTCGCGGTCGCCTCGGTCGGCATCTACGGCATCGTCCTGGCGGGCTGGAGCTCCGGCTCCACCTACCCGCTCCTCGGCGGCCTGCGCTCCTGCGCCCAGATGATCTCGTACGAGATCGCCATGGGCGCCGCGTTCGCCTCGGTGTTCCTCTACTCCGGCTCCATGTCGACCTCGACGATCGTCGACCAGCAGACGGACCGCTGGTACGTCCTGCTGCTGCCGGTGTCCTTCATCCTCTACATCGTCACCATGGTCGGCGAGACCAACCGCGCCCCCTTCGACATGCCCGAGTCCGAGGGCGACCTGGTGGGCGGCTTCAACACCGAGTACTCGTCGATCAAGTTCGCGCTGTTCATGCTCGCCGAGTACATCAACATGGTGACGGTGTCGGCGGTGTCGACCACCCTCTTCCTCGGCGGCTGGCGCGCCCCGTGGCCCGTCAGCACCTTCTGGGAGGGCGCGAACCACGGCTGGTGGCCGATGCTCTGGTTCGTCCTCAAGGTGCAGCTGTTGCTGTTCCTGTTCATCTGGCTGCGCGGCACGCTCCCGCGCGTGCGCTACGACCAGCTCATGAAGCTCGGCTGGAAGGTCCTCATCCCGGTCTCCGTGACCTGGCTGATGCTCGTCGCGACCGTGCGGACCCTGCGCAACGAGCACTACGACTTCGCCGACATCGCCCTCTACGTCGGCGGCGCCGTGCTGGCCCTGCTGCTGATCTCCTTCGTCGCCGACATGTTCCGCGAGAAGACCAAGGAGAGCGCGCAGGGCGCCGAACAGCCCCCCGGCTTCGACCCGATGGCGGGCGGGTTCCCCGTGCCGCCGCTGCCCGGACAGGAGCTGCCGCCGGTGCCCAGGCGCCGCCCGCGCCGGGAGCGGGCACTCATTGTCAGTGGCGGGGCCGATACTCAGAGTGACGGATCTCTGGAGGGAAAGGAGGCGTCCGATGGCTGAGGAGCCGAAGGAGTCCGAGCAGTTGAAGCCCGGCTTCATGAACCCCGTCGCCGGCTTCGGCGTGACCTTCAAGGCCATGTTCAAGAAGCGGCTGACCGAGCAGTACCCGGAGCAGCAGAAGATCACGGCTCCGCGGTTCCACGGACGGCACCAGCTCAACCGCCATCCGGACGGCCTGGAGAAGTGCGTCGGCTGCGAGCTGTGCGCCTGGGCCTGCCCCGCCGACGCCATCTACGTCGAGGGCGCGGACAACACGGAGGAGGAGCGCTACTCCCCGGGCGAGCGGTACGGGCGCGTCTACCAGATCAACTACGCCCGCTGCATCCTGTGCGGCCTGTGCATCGAGGCGTGCCCCACGCGCGCGCTCACGATGACCAACGAGTTCGAACTGGCCGACTCCAGCCGCGCGAACCTCATCTACACCAAGGAGCAGCTCCTCGCCGGGCTCGACGAGGGCATGGTCGACACGCCCCACGCGATCTACCCCGGCATGGACGAGCAGGACTACTACCGCGGGCTCGTGACCGAGGCCGCCCCCGGCACCGAGCGGCAGACCGCCCTCTCCAAGGGCGAGGCGCCCCAGGAGGCGTCGTCCACCTTCGGGACGGACGAGCCGGCCTCACAGGAGGTGATCGGCCGATGAGCACCCCGCTCGCCGCCTACTCCACCTCCACCGGCGAGGCCGTCCAGTTCTGGGTCCTCGCCACCGTCGCGGTGATCGGCGCCCTGTGCACCGTCTTCATGAGGCGGGCCGTGCACAGCGCGCTCTGCCTCGCCGGCACCATGATCGTCCTGGCGGTGTTCTACCTCGCCAACGGCGCCTACTTCCTCGGCATCGTGCAGGTCGTCGTCTACACCGGCGCGATCATGATGCTGTTCCTGTTCGTGGTGATGCTCGTCGGCGTGACCGCGGCCGACTCCCTGAAGGAGACCATCAAGGGCCAGCGCTGGCTGGCCCTGCTGTGCGGGATCGGCTTCGGCGTCCTGCTGTTCGCCGGGATCGGCAACGCCTCCCTGAAGGAGTTCAACGGCCTCACCCAGGCCAACTCCGGCGGCAACGTCCAGGGGCTCGCGGAGAAGATCTTCACCAAGTACGTCTTCGCCTTCGAGATCACCGGCGCCCTGCTCATCACGGCCGCCGTCGGCGCCATGGTGCTCACCCACCGCGAGCGCACCGAACGCGCCCGCACCCAGCGCGAGCTGGCCGAGCAGCGCGTCCGCGAGGGCACGTACATCCCGCCGCTGCCCGCCCCCGGCGTGTACGCGCGGCACAACGCCGTCGACATCGCCGGCCTGCTGCCCGACGGCACCCCCTCCGAGCTCACCGTCAGCAAGACGCTGCGCGACCGCGGCCAGATCCGTGACGTGTCGGCCGAGGCGCTCAACGACCTCAAGGCCCTCGAACAGCGCGCCGGGGAACGCCTGGAGCGGACCCCGGTCGAACCGCCGCTGTTCAAACGGACCCCCGAGCGGACCTCCCAGCGCACCGAGGAGGCGTCGAAGTGAACCCGGTCAACTACCTCTACCTCGCCGCCCTGCTGTTCACCATCGGTGCCACGGGCGTGCTCATCCGGCGCAACGCGATCGTGGTGTTCATGTGCGTCGAGCTGATGCTCAACGCCTGCAACCTCGCCTTCGTCACGTTCTCCCGGATGCACGGCAACCTCGACGGCCAGATCATCGCCTTCTTCACGATGGTCGTCGCCGCCGCGGAGGTCGTGGTCGGACTCGCGATCATCGTGTCGGTGTTCCGCGCCCGCCACTCGGCCTCGGTCGACGACGCCAGCCTGATGAAGCTGTAAGGGGTCGGAAGAAACGTGGAGAACCTGATCGCGCTGCTCATCGCGGCGCCCCTGCTCGGAGCGGCCGTCCTCCTGGTCGGCGGCCGTCGGCTCGACGCCGTCGGCCACTGGATCGGCACGCTCCTGTCGGCCGTGTCCTTCGTGTTCGGCCTGATCCTCTTCAGCGACCTGCTCGGCAAGGACGCCGCGGACCGCACCCTGACCCAGCACCTGTTCAGCTGGATCCCGGTCCAGGGCTTCCAGGCGGACGTCACCTTCCGCCTCGACCAGCTCTCGATGACGTTCGTCCTGCTCATCACGGGCGTCGGATCGCTGATCCACCTGTACTCGGTCGGGTACATGGAGCACGACGAGCGGCGCCGCCGCTTCTTCGGCTACCTCAACCTGTTCCTCGCGGCGATGCTGCTGCTCGTCCTCGCCGACAACTACCTGCTGCTGTACGTCGGCTGGGAGGGCGTCGGTCTCGCCTCCTACCTGCTCATCGGCTTCTGGCAGCACAAGCCCAGCGCGGCCACCGCGGCGAAGAAGGCGTTCCTCGTCAACCGCGTCGGTGACGTGGGCCTGTCGATCGCCATCATGCTGATGTTCACCACCTTCGGGACCTTCGCCTTCGGGCCGGTGCTCGGCACCCACGAGGACCCCGGGCTGGTCGGCGGCGCCGGCGAGGGCAAGCTCACCGCGATCGCCCTGATGCTGCTGCTCGCCGCCTGCGGCAAGTCCGCCCAGGTGCCGCTGCAGTCCTGGCTCGGCGACGCCATGGAGGGCCCGACCCCGGTCTCCGCGCTCATCCACGCGGCGACCATGGTCACCGCCGGCGTCTACCTGATCGTCCGCTCGGGCACGATCTTCAACGCCGCGCCCGACGCGCAACTGGTCGTCACCGTCGTCGGCGCCGTCACGCTCCTGTTCGGTGCGATCGTCGGTTGCGCGAAGGACGACATCAAGAAGGCCCTGGCCGGATCGACCATGTCGCAGATCGGCTACATGGTGCTGGCGGCGGGCCTCGGACCGATCGGCTACGCCTTCGCGATCATGCACCTGGTGACGCACGGCTTCTTCAAGGCCGGGCTGTTCCTCGGCGCCGGCTCGGTCATGCACGGCATGAACGACGAGGTCGACATGCGCCGCTACGGCGGCCTGCGCAAGTACATGCCGATCACCTTCATCACGTTCGGCCTCGGCTACCTCGCCATCATCGGCTTCCCGGGACTGTCCGGCTTCTTCTCCAAGGACAAGATCATCGAGGCGGCGTTCGCCAAGGGCGGCACCGAGGGCTGGATCCTCGGCGCCTGCGCCCTGCTCGGCGCGGCCATCACCGCGTACTACATGACGCGCGTGATGCTGATGACGTTCTTCGGCGAGGAGCGCTGGCGCAACGCCCCGACCCCGTCGCCGGACCGGCCCAGCGTCGAGCCCGCCGCCGAGACCCGCGGCGAGCACACCGAGCCGCACCCGCACGAGTCGCCCAAGGTCATGACGATCCCCATGATCGTGCTGGCCGTCGGGTCGGTGTTCGCCGGCGCGTTCTTCAGCATCGGCGAGCGCTTCCTGCACTGGCTGGAGCCCGTCACCGGCTACGAGCACGGGGACTCCCCGGTCAGCGCCCTCACGGTCACCCTGGCCACCCTGGCGGTCCTGGTGATCGGGGTGGCGATCGCGTACGCGCAGTACGGCCGGCGCCCGGTCCCCGCCGTCGCCCCCCGCGGGTCGCTGCTCACCCGGGCCGCCCGCCGCGACCTGTACCAGGACGACTTCAACCACGTGGTCCTGGTGCGCGGCGGCGAACACCTCACCCGGTCCCTGGTCTACGTCGACCACACCCTGGTCGACGGCGTCGTCAACGGCACGGCGGCCTCCGTCGGCGGCCTGTCCGGGCGGATGCGCAGGCTGCAGAACGGCTTCGCGCGGTCGTACGCGGTCTCGATGTTCGGCGGTGCGGCCCTCCTGGTCGCCGCGACCCTGCTGATGAGGGCGGTCTGATACCGATGTCCTTTCCTCTGCTGACAGCGACGGCGGTGCTCCCGGCCATCGGGGCGATCGCCACGGCTGCCGTGCCGGCCGCGCGCCGCGACGCCGCCAAGGCGCTCGCGCTGCTCTTCTCGCTGGGCACGCTCGCCCTGGCGATCGCCGTCCTGGTGCGCTTCGACCCGGACGGCGACCGCTACCAGCTCACCGAATCGCACGCCTGGATCAAGGACTTCGGGGTGCGCTACGAACTGGGCGTCGACGGCATCGCGGTCGCACTGATCGCGCTGACCGCCCTGCTGATCCCGTTCATCCTCCTCGCCGGCTGGCACGACGCCGACCCGCTGGAGACCGGCAGCAAGCGGTGGCGTCCCACCCAGGGCTTCTTCGCGCTGATCCTCGCCGTCGAGGCGATGGTGATCCTCTCCTTCGAGGCCACCGACGTCTTCCTCTTCTACATCTTCTTCGAAGCCATGCTGATCCCGATGTACTTCCTCATCGGCGGCTTCGGGGACCGGGCCCACGCGCACGGCGAGCAGGTCGCGTCCACGCAACGGTCGTACGCGGCCGTGAAGTTCCTCCTGTACAACCTCGTCGGCGGCCTGATCATGCTGGCCGCGGTGATCGGGCTGTACGTCGTCGCCGGGAACTTCAGCCTCCAGGAGATCGCCCAGGCGCGGGCCGCCGGCTCGCTCGACATGGCGACCAACACCGAACGCTGGCTGTTCCTCGGCTTCTTCTTCGCCTTCGCGGTGAAGGCACCCCTGTGGCCGCTGCACACCTGGCTGCCCAACGCCATGGGTGAGGCCACCGCCCCGGTCGCCGTGCTCATCACGGCGGTCGTCGACAAGGTGGGCACCTTCGCGATGCTCCGCTTCTGCCTCCAGCTCTTCCCGGAGGCCAGCAAGTGGGCGACGCCCGTCATCCTGGTGCTCGCCGTGATCAGCATCATCTACGGCGCGCTGCTGGCCGTCGGGCAGCGCGACATCAAGCGGCTGGTGGCGTACGCGTCGATCTCGCACTTCGGCTTCATCGTCATGGGCATCTTCGCGATGACCAGCCAGGGCCAGTCCGGCGCGACGCTGTACATGGTCAACCACGGCCTGTCCACGGCCGCGCTGATGCTCGTCGCCGGCTTCCTCATCTCGCGGCGCGGCTCGCGGCTCATCGCCGACTACGGCGGCGTGCAGAAGGTCGCCCCGGTCCTCGCCGGCACGTTCCTGATCGGCGGCCTCGCCACGCTGTCGCTGCCGGGCCTGGCGCCGTTCGTCAGCGAGTTCCTGGTGCTGGTCGGCACGTTCACGCGGTACCCGGCGATCGGCATCGTCGCCACCTTCGGCATCGTGCTGGCCGCGCTCTACACCCTCGTCCTGTACCAGCGGACGATGACCGGCCCGGTCAAGCCGGAGGTCTCGGCGATGCCGGACCTCAGGATGCGCGAGCTGCTGGTCGTCGGGCCGCTCGTCGTCCTGCTCATCGCCCTCGGCGTCTACCCCAAGCCCGTCGCGGACATCGTCAACCCGGCGGTCAAGCAGACCATGTCCGACGTACACAAGAGCGACCCCAAGCCCGAGGTGGAGGCGGCCAAGTGAGCGCAGTAGCCGTCCACAGCCTGTGGACAACCGCGGCCGGTCCGATCACCAAGATCGACCCGCCGAAGATCGAATACGGGCAGCTGTCGCCCACCCTGATCGTCGTGGGCGCGGCGATCGTCGGAGTACTGGTCGAGGCGTTCGTGCCGCGCAAGTCCCGCTACTACGCCCAGCTCTTCGTGTCGGTCGTGGCCCTGTGCGCCGCCTTCGCGGCGGTCGTCGCGCTCGCGGCCGACGGCTACGGCACCACCAAGGCGCACATCGCCGCCATGGGCGCCGTCGCCGTCGACGGACCCGCGCTGTTCCTGCAGGGCACGATCCTGCTGGCCGCGCTGGTCGGCCTGTTCACCTTCGCCGAGCGCAAACTGGACCCCCAGGCGCACGGCAACCACGTCGACTCCTTCGCCGCGCAGGCCGCCTCCGTGCCCGGCAGCGACAGCGAGCAGGCCGCCGTGAGGGCCGGCTTCACCACCACCGAGGTGTTCCCACTGCTGCTCTTCGCGGTCACGGGCATGCTGATCTTCCCGGCGGCCAACGACCTGCTGACGCTGTTCGTGGCCCTGGAGGTCTTCTCCCTGCCGCTGTACCTGCTGTGCGCCCTGGCCCGCCGCAAGCGGCTCATGTCGCAGGAAGCCGCCGTCAAGTACTTCCTGCTCGGGGCGTTCGCCTCCGCGTTCACCCTGTTCGGCATCGCCCTGCTCTACGGGTACGCGGGCTCGGTGTCCTACGCGACGATCTCCCAGGTCGTCGACGGCACCCTCACCACGGTCGACCCGGCGCTCGCCGGCACCATGGGCAACGACGCGCTGCTGCTCATCGGCACCGCGCTGATCGTGATGGGCCTGCTGTTCAAGGTGGGCGCGGTGCCCTTCCACATGTGGACGCCCGACGTCTACCAGGGCGCCCCGACCCCCGTCACCGGCTTCATGGCTGCCGCCACCAAGGTCGCCGCCTTCGGCGCCCTGCTGCGGATCCTGTACGTCGTCCTGCCCGGCCTGCGCTGGGACTGGCGGCCGGTCATGTGGGGCGTGGCGATCATCACCATGCTCGGCGGCGCGATCGTCGCGATCACGCAGACCGACATCAAGCGGCTGCTGGCGTACTCGTCGATCGCGCACGCGGGCTTCATCCTCGCCGGTGTCATCGCCACCAACCCGGACGGTGTGTCGTCCGTCCTCTTCTACCTGGCCGCGTACTCCTTCGTGACGATCGGCGCCTTCGCCGTCGTCACCCTGGTGCGCGACGCGGGCGGCGAGGCGACCCACCTGTCCAAGTGGGCGGGGCTGGGCCGGCGGTCGCCGCTGGTGGCGGCCGTGTTCGCGGTGTTCCTGCTGGCCTTCGCGGGCATCCCGCTGACGTCCGGCTTCGCGGGCAAGTTCGCCGTCTTCAAGGCCGCCGCGGAGGGCGGCGCCGGCCCGCTGGTCGTGGTCGGTGTGATCTCGTCGGCCATCGCCGCGTTCTTCTACATCCGCGTGATCGTGCTGATGTTCTTCAGCGAGCCGCGGCCCGAGGGCCCGACCGTCGCGGTGCCCTCGCCGTTGACGATGACGGCGATCGGTGTCGGCGTGGCGGTCACGCTGGTGCTGGGTGTGGCGCCGCAGTACTTCCTGGATCTGGCGGGCCAGGCGGGCGTCTTCGTGCGCTGAGACACGGCCGAACGCCTTACGGGTCGTATGGCACCGGGGCCCCGGCTCCTCCTCGGAGGGGCCGGGGCCTTGTGGCGTGATGCGGCGTGATGCGGCGCGCTGCGGAGGACGGCGTGGGTCAGTTGTGCGAGGTGCTCATGGAGGCGGTGGCCGTTGGACACGTCACCCGGGGGTTCCACTGGGCGAAGGTGCCCTTCGGGTTGTGCTTGTACAGCCACGCGTGCAGGTCGTAGTGGCGCGGCATCCCCGGGTAGTGCCCGTCCATGGGGCCCTGGAAGTCTTGCCCGAACAGCCGCGGCCGGGTGCCGCCGGCGTCGTCGACCGGGACGACCCACTCGACGCCGGCGAGGCGCCGCCCGCCGTGCCCGTCGTCCTCGTAGAGCAGGCCCGCCGGCCTGGCGGGGTCCAGTGACCCGAACAGTGCCTCGTTGAAGTAGTGGAAACCCATGCCGCCCTCGTCGCGGGCCATGCACAGATGCTCCTCGTAGCCGTCGGCGAGCGCGCGTGGCAGGGACCGGTACTTCAAGGTCGCCTCGTACGTCCTCGTCAGCCGCAGCAGCGCGCCCGGATCCGGGCTCGCGGCACGCCCGTGTGCACCGCGGTCGGCGGACCCGCCGTGGACCGGGGCGGTGGCGACGGCGGAGGAGGCGGCGGGCAGGGAGAGGGCGAGTGAGGCGGCCAGGGTGAGGGCGGTCTTCGCGAGCCGGACGGGCATGGGGGAACTCCTCGGTGGGTCCTCGGGGGTGGTGGCGGGGGTGCGGGCTGGTGGCCGGGAGGGGTGAGAGAGGTGGGAGGAGGTTGGGGGGAAGTGCCGGTAGCGGGAGGCGGGAGGCGGGAGGCGGGGGAGCGTGGGCGGGCGCCGGGTCACGGGCGCGCTGGGCAGGGTCGGGCGCCGGGCAGCGACGTTCACGTGCGTCTCCCGCTGCCCCGCCCGGCCAGCATGTCCCCGGGTGACGGCGGCTGCCAGGCGGGGCGGCCGATGGGTTGACCGCCCTGTGCGTCGATCGGGTGGCCGGCGGTCCGGTGGGCCGGCTGGGGCGGGAGGAGGCAGGCCATCGCTCAGGTGATTGGGTGCGCGGCCTGTGGACAACTCCGACGCTGTCGGTCCCGGCCCCTATGGTGGACGCAGTGGTCGAGGGACGACGTACGGGGGACGAGGCGATGGGCGCGACGGGCGGGACGGGTGTGATGACCGAAGTGGACATGCCGGGGACGGACGGGAGCAGCGAGGCGCGAGCCACGCTGCACCGCGTCTTCGGGTACGACGCCTTCCGCGGCGAGCAGGAAGCGATCATCGACCACGTGGTGGCGGGCGGCGACGCGGTCGTCCTCATGCCGACCGGCGGTGGCAAGTCGCTGTGCTACCAGATCCCGGCCCTGGTCAGACCCGGTACGGGCATCGTCGTCTCGCCGCTGATCGCGCTGATGCAGGACCAGGTCGACGCGCTGCGGGCGCTCGGCGTGCGCGCCGGGTTCGTCAACTCCACCCAGGACTTCGACGAGCGGCGGGTCGTCGAGGCCGAGTTCCTGGCCGGCGAACTGGACCTGCTCTACCTGGCGCCGGAGCGCCTGCGCCTGGAATCCACGCTGGACCTCCTCTCCCGCGGCAAGATCTCCGTCTTCGCGATCGACGAGGCGCACTGCGTGTCCCAGTGGGGCCACGACTTCCGCCCCGACTACCTGGCGCTGTCGCTGCTCGGCGAGCGCTGGCCGGACGTCCCGCGCATCGCGCTCACGGCGACGGCCACGCACGCGACGCACCAGGAGATCACCCAGCGGCTGAACATGCCGGCCGCTCGGCACTTCGTGGCCAGTTTCGACCGGCCCAACATCCAGTACCGGATCGTGCCCAAGGCCGACCCCAAGAAGCAGCTGCTGAGCTTCCTGCGCGAGGAGCACCCCGGCGACGCGGGCATCGTGTACTGCCTGTCACGCAACTCCGTCGACAGGACGGCCGAGTTCCTCAGCAGCAACGGCATCGAGGCGGTGCCGTACCACGCCGGCCTCGACGCGGGCACCCGGGCGGCGCACCAGGCGCGGTTCCTCCGCGAGGAGGGCCTGGTCGTGGTCGCGACCATCGCGTTCGGCATGGGCATCGACAAGCCGGACGTGCGGTTCGTCGCCCACCTCGACCTGCCCAAGTCGGTCGAGGGCTACTACCAGGAGACCGGCCGCGCCGGCCGCGACGGCCTGCCCTCCACGGCCTGGATGGCCTACGGCCTCAACGACGTCATCCAGCAGCGCAAGCTCATCCAGTCCGGCGAGGGCGACGAGGCGTTCCGCCGCCGCGCGCAGGCCCACCTGGACGCGATGCTGGCCCTGTGCGAGACGGCCCGGTGCCGCCGGGGCCAGCTCCTCAACTACTTCGGTCAGGAGCCCGGCGCGACGGGCTGCGGCAACTGCGACACCTGCCTCACCCCGCCGGAGACCTGGGACGGCACCGTCGCCGCCCAGAAGGTGCTGTCGACGGTGGTGCGGCTCCAGCGCGAGCGCGGGCAGAAGTTCGGCGCCGTCCAGATCGTCGACATCCTGCTGGGCAAGCGCACCGGCAAGGTCATCCAGTTCGACCACGACCAGCTCTCGGTGTTCGGCATCGGCCAGGAACTCAGCGAAGCCGAGTGGCGCGGAGTGGTCCGGCAACTGCTGGCCCAGGGCCTGCTCGCGGTCGAGGGGGACTACGGCACCCTGGTGCTGACCGAGGCCAGCGGCTCGGTGCTGCGGCGCGAGCGCGAGGTGCCGCTGCGCAAGGAACCCAAGCGGCCCACCACCGCCAAGTCGGGCTCGTCCTCGACGGGCCGGGGCGACCGCAAGGCGAAGGCGGCCGGCGTCGAGCTGCCCGAGAACCTGCTGCCCGCCTTCGAGGCACTGCGCGCCTGGCGCGCCGAACAGGCCCGCGAGCAGGGCGTCCCGGCGTACGTCATCTTCCACGACGCCACCCTCCGGGACATCGTCACCGCCTGGCCCACGTCGGTGGCCCAGCTCGGCGGCGTCAACGGCGTCGGCGAGAAGAAGCTGGCGACGTACGGCGAGGGCGTGATCGAGGTCCTGGCCGGGCTCGACGGGACGTCGGACGACGCGGAACCGGGGGGCGGCAAGGCGGCCGCCCAGGATGACGCGGCGGCGGACGACTGGCCGGAGATGGACGCGGAGCCGGAGCCCGACGACTGGATATAGGCGGCGACCGGGGCGACGGCGGCCGGGGCGGCGGCGGGCCGGGCGCCCTCGTGCGACGGAGCCGGTCCGGGACGGGCGCCCGGGGCACGGGCTGACGGGCGCCCGGGGCATGGCCTGCCGGACGCCCGGGGCACGGGTTGACGGGCGCCCGGGTCATGGCCTGACGGCCGACAGGCCCGACGGTTCCGCGCTCCGCCGAACGGCCCTCCGCTCGCTCCCGCCACCCGTCGGCCGCCCCGCGGTCACAGCGCGCGGGAGGCGTACGCCCTGACGTCCGCGTCGGAGTCCGTCCTGACCGTGGCGAGGGCCGCCCTCGCCACGGGCAGCTCGCGGTGCCGGGTCAGCGCGAGCACCGCGGCCTTGCGGACGTCGGCGTTCACGTCGGCCAGCACCTTGGCGAGGGCGGGGACGGCCGTGTCGGGGTGCGCCGAGGACAGCGCGGTCGCCGCTCCGGACCGCACCTGCCAGGCCGGGTCGGACAGGGCCGTGACGGCACCGGCGGCAAGCGGCGCCGGGCAACCGGTGGTGCCGAGCGCGCCGTAGGCGGCCGCCCGGACCAGGGCGTCCGGGTCGTCGACGAGGGCGGTCAGGGCGCTCAGGACAGCGGGCGCGGGCCCGGGACCGTCAGGGGAGGCCGGCCGATCCGTCGTCACCGTGGCGAGGGCCTTGGCGATCGCGACCCGGACCTCACGGGACGGGTCGGCGGGCGCGGCGGCGGCCAACGCGTCGACGGCGTCGACGGAGACCAGGGCGCGAACGGCCGCGATCCGCACGGCCGTGTCGGCGTCGGACAGCGAGCGGGCGAACAGCGCGGTGTCGCCCCACCGCAGCGCGCGCAGGACGTCGAGTGCGGCGGCCCGCACGGCCGGATCGGCCGCCGGACCGGACTCGGTCAGCGCGGAGGCCAGCCCGTCACCCAGGGCGGGTTCGGGCGGAAGGGTCTCCACGAGCTCGCGCAGGGAAGCGGCCGCCGCGGCGCGCACCTCGGGCACGGGGTCGCGCAGGGCAGCGGCGAGGGCGGGTCCGGTCCCCGCGGGAACCGTCTCCGTCAGCACGGCGACGGCCTCGCGCCGGACGGCGGGGTCGGGGTCGGACAGGTAGGGGCGCAGGGCATCGAGTTCGGGGTCCTCGTCGGCGAGGGCGACCAACGCGAGGAGCCGCTCGGAGGCCGGACCGGCCGGCGCGGGGGAGACGAGGGCGCTCGACCCCGGGGCGGGAACCGTCCCGGCACCGGCGGATCCGTCCGTGCCGACGGGCTCCGGGACCTGCGTGCCGTCGGCGGTTCCGCTCGCGGTGGCACGGGCGGCGACCGGGGCGACGTCCCGGGAGCCCGCCGTTGCCACGTCCTCGGCGCGGACCTCACCGAGCGCACGGGACGGCCCGCCGGTGGGGGAGAAACCGTCCACCGGCACGAGATAGGGAGCCACGGGACGAGCCGTGAACTCCATGACACCGGAGGGGGACTTGTGCAGGTCGAGGTGGTGGAACCAGGAGACGTCGTCACGCTCGGGGTGGTCCAGCCGGTCGTGGTACAGGCCCCAACGGGACTCCGTACGGGCCAGGGAGGCACGGGCGGCCATCTCGGCGCAGTCACGGATGAAGGTGACCTCCGCGCAGCGCATCAGTTCGTGAGGGGTACGGGCACCCATGGCGGCGATGTCGTCACGCATCCGCTCGAAGGCCTCCAGCGCGAGCGAGAGGCGGGCGCCCGACTTCGGCGGGGCCACGTAGTCGTTGACGAAGCGGCGCAGCTTGTACTCGGCCTGGGGCTGCGGCGGGCCGTCCGGGTTGCGCAGCGGGCGGTAGATCAACTCGTGCGCCTCGCGCAGCTGGTCGGCCGGCAACTCCCCCGCGTAGGCCGAGTACCGGGAGGCGTCCGCACCGGCCAGATCGCCGAAGACGAACGCGCCGATCATGTAGTTGTGCGGGACGCAGGCCAGGTCACCGGCCGCGTACAGGCGGGGGACGGTCGTACGGGCGTGATCGTCGACACGGACACCGGAGGCGGAGTGACCGCCGCACAGGCCGATCTCGGAGATGTGCATCTCGACGTCATGGGTGCGGTAGTCGTGCCCCCGGCCCGCGTGGAAGGTGCCACGGGTGGGCCGCTCGGTGGAGTGCAGGATGGACTCCAGGGCGGAGACCGACTCCTCGGGCAGGTGGCTGAGCTTCAAGTAGACCGGGCCGCGGTCGCTGGCGACCTCGGCGGCGAACTCGGCCATCATCTGCCCGGACCAGTAGTCGGAGTCGACGAAGCGCTCGCCGTGCCGGTTGACCTGGTAGCCCCCGAAGGGATTGGCGACGTAGGCACACGCCGGCCCGTTGTAGTCCTTGATCAGGGGATTGATCTGGAAGCACTCGATCCCGGTCAGCTCGGCACCCGCGTGGTAGGCCATGGCGTAACCGTCACCGGCGTTGGTCGGGTTCTCGTACGTCCCGTACAGGTACCCGGAAGCCGGCAGACCGAGGCGGCCGCACGCGCCGGTCGCCAGGATCACGGCGCCCGCGCGGACGGTGACGAACGCCCCGGTACGGGTGTTGAAGCCCGCCGCGCCCACCGCCGCACCCCCGGCCGTCAGCACGCGCACCGGCATCACCCGGTTCTCGATGCGTATCCGCTCCCGCATCTCACGACGCCGAAGCTGCCGGTACAGGACCTTCTTGACGTCCTTGCCTTCCGGCATCGGCAGTACGTACGAGCCGGAGCGGTGCACCTGGCGGACCGCGTACGCGCCAAACTCGTCCTTCTCGAACTTGACCCCGTACGACTCCAGCCGCTGGACCATGGCGAAGCCGCGGGTCGCCGTCTGGCGGACCGTCGACTGGTCGACGATGCCGTCGTTGGCGCGCGTGATCTCGGCGACGTAGTCGTCGGGCTCGGCCCGGCCGGGGACGACCGCGTTGTTGACTCCGTCCATGCCCATGGCGAGAGCGCCGGAGTGACGGACGTGCGCCTTCTCCAACAACAGGACGTCCGCGCCGTGTTCGGCGGCGGTGAGGGCGGCCATGGTGCCGGCGGTGCCCCCGCCGATGACCAGGACGTCACAGGTCAGCTCCTCGGCGTCGGCGAGGGCGGGGATCGCCGGGGAGGCGGGCGCGGGGGCGTTCACGGAAGGGGTCACCGGGGGACCTTTCAGGTGCCGAGCGAGGAGAGGACGGCGCGGCGCAGGGCCACGCGGGCCGGGTCGTCGAGGGCTCCGCGGTCGCGCGGGCGCGGTACCTCACGCACGGACGCCACGCGGCCGGCGGCGAGCAGGGCGACACGGTCACCGAGGAAGAGCGCCTCGTCCACGTCATGGGTGACGAAGACGACGGTCGCGCCCGTGCCGCGCAACACCTCGACCAGCAGGTCCTGCATGCCGGAACGGGTCTGGGCGTCGAGCGCGCCGAACGGCTCGTCCATCAGGACGGCACGCGGGGCACCGGCCAGGGCGCGGGCCAACTGGGCACGCTGGCGCTGCCCGCCCGACACCCGGTGCGGCAACTGCTTCGCCTGCGCGCCCAGCCCGACCCGGGCGAGCCAGGAACCGGCCTGTTCACGCCGCGCGGAGCGCGACACCCCCTGGATGGCGAGCGGCAGCTCGACGTTGCCGCGCAAGGTGCGCCAGGGCAGCAACGCGTCCTCCTGGAAGACCAGCGCCCGGTCGGCGGACGGCCCGGTCAACGGCCTGCCGTCCTGCTCCACCGACCCCGCCAGCGGGGCCAGCAACCCGGCGAGCGTCCGCAACAGCGTCGACTTGCCGCAGCCCGAAGGACCCACGACGGTGAGGATCTCCCCGGGCCGGACGTCGAGGGCGACGTCGTGCAGCACCGGGGCGTCGGGACGGCCCAGCACGGCGCCGCGGAAGCGGAGCCCGGCTCCGGGTGCGGCGACCGCGGCTGGTGGTGGGGCGGTCGCCGGCACGGAGGTCTCAGACGAGGTGCTCATCGCGCGCCTCCTGGTCGGTCTCGCCGCTGCCCTGCTGCTGGGCATCGGACTGGTCCTGGGACTCGCCCTGGGCCTTCACCACGACCGGGACTGGGGCGGGGACGGGGGCGGGGAGCACCGCGGTGCGGGGCCGGCCGCCGGGCACGTACGAGGTGCGGGGCAGCCATCGCGTCAGACGCCGGCCGAGGAGCTCCACCGCCGTGGAGGTGACCCAGCCGAGGACACCGATGGTGACCATGCCGACGAACACGCCCGGGTAGTCGACGACCGTGTAGTCCTGCCAGGTGCGGTAGCCGACGCCGTACTGGCCGGAGATCATTTCGGCGGAGATCACACAGATCCAGGACACCCCGATGCCCACCGACAGCCCGCCGAAGATGCCGGGCAGTGCGCCCGGCAGGACCACCGACCCGAGGATCCGCCACCTGCCGCCGCCCATCGTGCGCACACCCTCCTCCCAGACGGGGGTGAGCGCACGGACCGCGTGCCGCGTGGACACGAGCACGGGGAAGAAGGCGGCGGTGAAGGTGATGAAGACGATGCCCTGCTCGTTGGAGGGGAACAGCAGGATGGCGACCGGGACGAGGGCGATCGCGGGGATCGGGCGGACCACCTCGAGGACCGGGCCGAGCAGGTCCTCGGCGAGCGGCGAGCGCGCCACGAGCACGCCCGCGGCCACGCCCAGGACGGCGGCCAGCAGGAAGCCGGAGAGGATGCGGGTGAGGCTGTCGGTGAGGTCGGTCCAGTAGTCGCTGCCGGTGAGGCGGCTGGCGAAGGCGTGAGCCACGTCGGTGACGGTGGGGAACTGGGAGAAGCGCAGCCAGATGTCCACGTCGAGGCCGGTGAGCAATTGCCACAGCCCGAGGGCGGTGACCAGCGAGGCGAGGCGGAGCGCATAGCGACGCAGTGCGCGGTGGGTCATGAGGCCGCCTCCAGCGCCTCGCTGTAGGTGACGACTCGGGCGCCGCTGTGGGTGTCGACGTAGGTCTGGGCGGTGGAGGGGGCGACGAAAGGCAGCAGTTGTGTGCCCTCGGCGACCCAGACCGCCTTGTCGGCGAACCAGAGGGTTCCGGTGGTGGCGTCGGGGACGTAGGCGGCGCGGACGCCGTCGCCGTGCGTCGCGAGGTAGGAGAGCAGCTCGGTGGCCGAGGCGAAGGTCTGCGTCCGGTCGGCGTCCTTCGTCCACACCTCGCTCGTGGCGGGCGGGGGAGCGGCGGAGAGCTTCTGGTCGTAGGTCGCGCCTAGCGCCTTCTTCACGTACTGGTCGTCGACGAACGCGTCCACGTCCACGTCACCGGTGAGCTTGGCCGCCTTCAGGATCGACACGTCCTGCTTGAGCGCCGACACGAGTTGCGGCTTGAGCGCCGGGTCGAAGGTCGAGATGCCATTGGCGCCGTTGTAGAGGTAGACGACCTCGGCGGGCAGTCCGGTGGCCTTCGCAACTTTCTCGGCGGCCGCGACCGGGTGGGCGTTCAGGTAGTCGGTGGCCTGAGCTTGGGCCTTCAGGAACGCCTCCAGCACGGACGGCCGCTTCTTCGCGAAGTCCTGGCGGGCGGTGACGCCGTGAAACGTGGGCAGGTTCAGCTCCGCGCCGTCGTAGAGCGCCTTCGCCTTGCCCTGGTAGGCGAGCAGCCCCGGCCAGGCCACGAACTGGGAGAGCGCGTCGGCGCTGCCGGCCGAGAGGGCTGACGCGCCCACCGCCGGCTGCTGGTTGAGCTTCTCGATCCCCTTCTCGGGGTCGATGCCCGCGCGCTTCAGCGCCCGCACCAGCGTCCCGTCGGCGGCGGAGCCGACGCTCGTGGACACCTTCTTGCCCTTGAGGTCCTTCAGCGACGTCAGCTTGGAGTCGGGGGCGGTGACGATGGTGTTGAGGCCGCCACGGAGGTTGTAGCCGGTGACAGACACCAGGTGGGTGGGGCGGCCGAGTTGCTTGCCGCGAGCCGCGTTGATGAGCAGCGGGAAGTCGCCCATCGAGCCGATGTCGATCTTCCCGGCGGTCATCTGCGCGGTGATGGGGGCGCCCGTGGCGTAGTCCTGCCAGACGACCTTGTAGCTGTGCCCGTCGCCGAGGGCGTTCAGCTGCTTCTCGAAGTAGCCGAGGGAGCGCAGCAGAGTTCCCGCGGTGACCGTGTTGATGGTCTTGGACTGGTAGCCGACGGTGACGGTGATCGTGCCGCCGTCGCCGGCCGCGGCATTGCCGCCGCACGCGGCCAGCACCAGCAGCAGACCAGCGGTGGCGGTGGCGGCCGCGGTGCGCCGCAGAGGAGTTCGGGACATGGCAGGGCGACCTTTCACCGGAGCAGGTAGGGCATGTTGACCGTGACGGCTCCGGTGGGACAGCGGGCCGCGCACGGGCCGCAGTACCAGCACTCGTCGACGTGCATGTACGCCTTGCCGCTGTCGGTGTCGATGGCCAGCGAGTCCAGCGGGCACATGTCCACACAGAGGGTGCAGCCGTCGATGCACTTCGACTCGTCGATGGTCACGGGCACGTCGGCCCGCTGGGGCACCAAGGGCATGGCGGTCTCCAGAGAAGGATTCCCCGAAAAGGTCCGCCCGGTCGTGAACCGTTGAGGTCCCGCCGAACGATGAAGGAGTGCAGGCGCCGAGAGCGCGCCGAGAAGAACTGACGGACAGGGACGGGCGGATGGAAACGGTCAGGATCAGGCGGTGCGGTGCAGCAGGCCGCTCATCGAGATGCGGTCGCCGCGGAAGCGGATGAACTCCAGGTCGACGGGTCGGCCGTCGGCTAGGTGCGTCAGACGTTCCAGCATCAGCACGGCGGCGCCTCGCGGTGCCTCCAGGACGGCGGCGGAGTGGGCGTCGGCGTTCACGGCCTCCAGCGTGATCTCCGCGTGACCGAGGGGGCGGCCGGTGATCGACTCCAGGAGGCGGAAGACGTCGGTGTTCTCGAGGTCGGCGCCGAGCAGGGCGGTGCCGATGTCGAGGGGGATGTAGGTGAGGTCCAGAGAGAGGGGGAGGCCGTTCAGGCGGCGCAGGCGCTCGACGTAGAGGACGTCGGCGCCTGGCGGCACGTGAAGCCGGTCGGCCACGGGGGCCGGTGCCGACACCGGGCCCACGGTGCGGACCTCGTTGGTGACGCGGCCGTGTTCGTGGAGGGTCTCGGCCAGACCCATCAGCCGGTCCAGCCCATGGGAGTACTTCCGGGCCACGACGACCGTGCCGACGCCGGGCAGGCGGTCGACGAGGCCCTCGGAGCGCAGCAGGTCGAGAGCTTCGCGGACGGTGTTGCGGGAGCTGCCGTAGTCGGTGGCGAGCACCGATTCATGGGGGAGCGTGCCGGATGCGAAGCCGTCGGTGAGCAGTTGGCGGCGGAGCAGGTCGGCGAGCTGGCGTGCCCGGTCCGCGCGCAGCCGGCGCCGCGCGCGGTGGGCGGCGACGGTGGTCGCGCCCTGGCCGGCGTGGTCCCGGATGCGGTCGGTGGGTGGCATGGCTGGAACCATACCGACGCGCTAGGAAAAGGGGTGTTGCGGAAGTGTTGCGCCACCTGACGTCGAGTCGAAAGGCGCGCTGAGCTGCGGTTTCGATCCGTTCACGGCAAGATCTGCCACCGCCGACGGGGACCTGCGTCATGCCTGCACCGGCGGGCCCGCGCTGCTCCTCGCGAGGCGCGGCCGACTGCATCAGCCGGGCCCAGACACGGGGGCCCGCCCCCCGGCCTCAGACCGCGAAGGCGGCACGGCTCGGCTCAGGCCAGCGCTGTCAGTCCCGGTGCGAAGGTGATCAGGAGCGGGAGGAGGGGGACCAGGGAGGCGACGGTCGTCGTCAGGGCGCGGTGGCGGCGGCCGAGCCGTGGCGGGGGTTCCAGCAGCCGGTCGACGCGCTCGCCCAGGAGGCGGTGGCTGTTGGCGCAGGACAGGACGCCCCGGTGCTGGTTCAGCTCGATCAGGGCGAGGGCGGTGGTCAGGTGGCCGCAGCGGCGGGAGGCGGTGTCGTCGGCGGCGAGTTCGACCAGGCGGTGGGTCTGGTCGCAGAAGTGGGCGAAGAGCGGGACGCGCGGGAAGCCCGTCGCCAGCGCGGTCGACAGGTGCAGCAGCCAGTCGTGGTGGGCACGCGCGTGGCCGCGTTCGTGGGTGAGGACGGCATCGAGCTGGTGGGAGGTGAGCCGGTGGAGCGCGCCGGTCGTGACGATCAGTTGGGGCGGGCTGCCGGGCAGCCACCAGGCGTCCGGGTACTCGTCCTCCAGGACCAGCAGGGGGCCCCGACCGGACGGCAGACCGCCGGGCAGGTCGGGGGCCCGCTCGCGCAGGTGGGCCCGGGCCCGGCCGCGCCGTCGGCGGGCCTCGACGAGTTCGCGGGCGAGCATCGCGGTGGTCCAGGCGGCCCCGCAGGCCAGGAGCAGGGTGAGGGTGGCGGCCCAGAGCGGGGCGGTGGTGAGGTCGTACGCCTCGGCCACGCCGGGCGGGGCGGGGGCGAAGACCTGGGTGCGAACCGTGTGGAAGACGGCGGCGGCGCCCAGGGTCAGGGCCGTCAGGCAGCACAGCAGCACCGTGGCGACCAGGCACTGCCAGACCCACAGGGCGACGACCGGTTCCCGTTCAGGCCAGCACACGCGCGTGAGGGCGCGGGGGACCGGCCAGGCGGCCATGAGGGCGACGGCGCTCAGCAGGAGCAGGCAGACGGTCATGCCACGGGCTCCGGATCCGGTCGGGACGAGCTGCTGTGGACGGTGCGTGGTGCTGAGAGGCGGGACACGGCTCTGGCGGTGCGGGGGCGGCGAGCCGTGCACGGAAGCCGTGCCCGCCGCCTGTACGACCGCCAGTATGACGCCGTCCGGCTCGTCCGTCAGCCCGCGACGATGCGCCCGGTCACCTCGCCGAGGGACACCCGCAGGCCGTCGGGGCCGGAGGCCCACGCCGACAGCGTCACCACGTCGCCGTCCTCCAGGAACGTCCGCTTGCCGTCGGGCAGTTCCAGCGGGTCGCGGCCGTTCCAGGTCAGCTCCAGCAGGGAGCCGCGCTCGCGTTCGGTCGGGCCGCTCACGGTGCCCGATCCGTACAGGTCGCCGGTGCGCAGGGAGGCACCGTTGACCGTCATGTGGGCGAGCTGCTGGGCCGCGGTCCAGTACATGGTGGAGAAGGGGGGTTCGGAGACCACATGGCCGTTGATCGCGACGGAGATGCGCAGGTCGTAGCCGGCGGGTTCCTGCGCCGAGTCGTCCAGGTAGGGCAGCAGGGGGTGCGTGCGCTGAGGCGGGGCCACGCGCGCGTGGTCGAGTGCCTCCAGCGGGGTGATCCAGGCCGACACCGACGTGGCGAACGACTTGCCGAGGAACGGTCCGAGGGGGACGTATTCCCAGGCCTGGATGTCGCGGGCCGACCAGTCGTTCAGCAGGCACAGGCCGAAGACGTGGTCGCGGAACCCGTCCAGGCCGACCGGGCTGCCCATCGCCGAGGGCGTGCCGACGACGAAGCCGACCTCCGCCTCGATGTCGAGACGGACCGACGGGCCGAACACCGGGGCCGGGTCGGCCGGTCCCTTGCGCTGCCCCGCGGGGCGCACGACGTCGGTGCCGGAGACCACGACCGTGCCGGACCGGCCGTGGTAGCCGATCGGCAGGTGCTTCCAGTTCGGCGTGAGGGAGTCGGCCGCGTCGGGGCGGAAGATCTGGCCGACGTTGCGGGCATGGTGCTCGGAGGCGTAGAAGTCGACGTAGTCCGCGACCTCGAACGGCAGGTGCAGGGTCACCGAGGACAAGGGGTGCAGCAGGGGTTCGACCACCGGCCGGTGGGCCGGGTCGGTGACCCACGCGCGCAGTGCGGCGCGCACCTGCGACCACGTCGGGCGGCCGGCCGCCAGCAGGGGGTTGAGGGTCGGCGCGGTGAGCAGGGACGCGTGGGGCGAGCCGAGGGCCCGGGCCGCGGCGCCCGCGTCGAGGACGTGGTCACCGAGCCGCACGCCGACGGTGCGCTCCGGGGTGCCGGGGCGGGAGAAGACGCCGTACGGGAGGTTGTGCGGGCCGAAGGGGTCGCCCTCGGGAAGGTCGAACGGGGGCATTGGGTGCTGCCTCGCTTTCGTGTTCGCCATGTCGTGCTCGCGGGTGCCCCGCCGTCGGCGGGAGCCGGGCCACACGTTACGGCTGACCTCGCACGCGTGGCACGGGGCGGCACTGGTGAGATGCGGGCAGCGCGGTTGCCGGTCCGTCGGGGCGAAGCACCGCATACGCCTCGATGTACCGCAACGGGCGGAATACGAGACGCGGGAGGTCGTTTCCGGTCAGTGTCAGGCGGGAGTGAAAGCTGACAGACAGGCCCCAACTCCCGTCAACGGGAAATGAGTCGGCGAGACGCGATGTCCGTATTCTCTGATCATGGCCGCACCCCTCACCTCTGCCCGGCGCTTCGCGTACGCGCTCGTCGCCACCGACCTGGACGGAACGCTGCTCCGCGGCGACGACACCTTCTCCGACCGGTCGCTCCTCGCGCTGGCACGCGTCACCGACGCCGGCGCCCGCCACCTGGTGGTGACCGGCCGGCCGGCGCCCCGGGTGCGGCCGCTGCTGGAGCACCTGCGCGGCAGGGGGCTCGCGGTGTGCGGACAGGGCGCGCAGGTGTACGACGCCGGCGCCGACCGCCTGCTGTGGTCGGTCACCCTCGACCGGGAGCTGGCGGAGACCGCGCTGGGCAAGATCGAGGCCGAGGTGGGCCAGGTGTACGCCGCCGTCGACCAGGACGGCGTCGACGGGCTGACGCTGATCGAGCCGGGCTACCGGATGCCCCACCCGACCCTGCCGGCCCTGCGGGTCGAGCGGCGCGACGACCTGTGGTGCGCGCCGATCAGCAAGGTGCTGCTGCGCCACCCCGACCTCTCTGACGACGAGCTCGCGGCTACGGCCCGCTCGGTGGTGGGCTCGCTGGCCACGGTCACCATGTCGGGGCCGGGCACGGTGGAGCTCCAGCCGTGCGGGGTCACCAAGGCGACGGGGCTGGCGCTGGCCGCCGAGCACCTCGGCGTCGGCCCGGCCGACACGGTCGCCTTCGGGGACATGCCCAACGACGTGCCGATGTTCGACTGGGCCGCGTACGGGATCGCGATGGCCAACGCCCACCCGGAGCTGAAGGCGGTGGCCGACGAGGTGACGACGTCGAACGAGGACGACGGCGTGGCCGTCGTCCTCGAACGTCTGTTCCTCTAGTTCCCTGGCCGGCACGCCCACCAGCAGGGCCGCCGCCCTCCAGCAGGGCCGCCGCCCTCCAGCAGGGCTAACCGCTCGGTGGCTCAGTAGGCGCCGAACACGTTGTCGATCGAGCCGTAGCGGTCGGCCGCGTAGTTGCAGGCGGCGGTGATGTTGGCCACCGGGTCGTACGGGTCCCAGGAGGTGCCCTCGACGTGGTAGGCGGCGAACGTCGGGTCGATCACCTGGAGCAGACCCTTGGACGGGGTGCCCGCGACGGCGTTGGAGTCCCAGAGGTTGATGGCGTTCGGGTTGCCGGAGGACTCCCGCATGACGTTGCGGTAGATGCCGTCGTAGCTGCCCGGGATGCCCTTCTGGGCCATGATCGCGAGGGACTCGCGGATCCAGCCGTCGAGGTTGTTCGGGTAGCCCGCGACCGTGGTCGAGGCGGTGGTGGCGGTCGTGGCCGCGGAGGCGCTGGTCGCGCCGACCAGCGGGACGGCGAGCACGGCCGCGCCGGTGCCGGCGAGGACGAGGGTGCGCTTGAGGCGGCTCATGCGGGCACGGCGGGGCTGAGCGTTTGCGGACATGGGGAAGTTCCTCTCCGTCGCCTGCGAGGTGAGCTGTCGGGTTCGGGCTGGGAGGTGCCCGGCCGGCCGCCGTGGGTACGGCGACGCGGCTTCACCCCGAGCCGGCGCGGAATGTCGTACTGGTACCGAGTACTGGGTACTGCGTACTGCGTACTTCGTACGACGTTTGCGTCGGCGTTCTACCTGGGTCCCCCGCTCCTGCCGTGCGTGAGTGATCGTCGATGGGTGGGATCGGGCGGCGGCAGGATTCGGCGTCCGCCCGACGGCCGGGAACGTATGCGAGAGCACATGTCCGGAACAAGTAGCGGATTCACGGCTCGGGCCTATTGATCTTTGTTTGAGGCTTTTGGTGTGCTTGATCCTTTGCAGTCGCCAAGCGCTAACTCGCCCAGGCCAAAAGGAAGTAGACGGGGCGTCGGGCGGAAGGGATCCGAGTGACGGAAGTGAGCCAACTCACCACCATTCACAAGGCTGGCAAATCGGGCAATAGAGTCAATGGCGGCTAATGAATGTGGCCGCTGATCGAAATTGCTATTTTCCGGTAAGTGAATGAATGTCTGTTTCCGCCCATCCGGCAGCCCTGGGGCCTCTCGGTGATCGAAAGGTGACCGGATACGCTGACTTGAGTGATGGCAGCGACCTATCGACAAACCGCGTGAGCGCCAGCAGACACCAGCAGACAGGAGATCCCTCGTGACCGTCGTCGGGCCGTTCGGGCTGAGCGTGCGGGACCAGGCTCTGGAAGCCGATGTCCAGGCCGGATTGACGGCTGTCGAGGAAGGGTTGCTCGAGGCCACCAAGAGCGAGGTCCCCTTCATCACGCAGGCCGCGCAGCACCTCGTGCGGGCGGGCGGGAAGCGGTTCCGGCCGCTGCTCGTGATGCTCGCGGCACAGTTCGGCGACCCCTACGCGCCCGGGGTCGTGCCGTCGGCCGTCGTCGTCGAGCTGACCCACCTGGCCACGCTCTACCACGACGACGTCATGGACGAGGCCCAGGTGCGGCGCGGGGTGGACAGCGCGAACACCCGCTGGGGCAACTCGGTGGCCGTGCTCACCGGCGACTTCCTCTTCGCGCGGGCCTCGCAGATCCTCGCCGACCTCGGGCCCGAGGCGGTGCGGGTGCAGGCGCTCGCGTTCGAACGGCTCGTGACCGGGCAGATCCTGGAGACCGCCGGGCCGACCGACGGCCGGGACCCCGTGGAGCACTACCTCGACGTCCTCGGCGGCAAGACCGGCTCGCTGGTCGCGGTCTCGTGCCGGTTCGGCGCGATGATGTCCGGTGCCGACGAGACGGTCGTGGACGTCCTCACCCAGTACGGCGAGCGGCTCGGCGTCGCCTTCCAGCTCGCGGACGACGTGCTGGACATCGCCTCGGACTCGCACGAGTCGGGCAAGACGCCGGGCACGGACCTGCGCGAGGGCATCCCCACGCTCCCCGTGCTGCGCCTGCGCGAGCGGGCGGCCCGGCTGGGTCACCCCGAGGACATCGCCCTGTGCGAGCTGCTGGACTCCGACCTGAGTGACGACGCACGGCACGCCGAGGCCCTGGCGGCGCTGCGGGCGCACCCCGCGCTGGAGCAGGCGCGACGGGACACCGTGCGCTACGCCGAGGAGGCGCGCGCGGCGCTGGCCCCGCTGGCGGAGTGCGACGCGAAGCGGGCGCTGGTGGAGCTGTGCGACCTGGTGGTGCACCGGGCGGGCTGAGGCGCCCCGGTTCGTCGTCCGTCCCCGGGGCCTCGCCGCCCGGCTTCCCGGCGGGGGTCCGCACCCGCACGGGACCCCGGTCCGCGATGCCGGCCGGGTCCTGGCGTCGGGCCCGGCCCCGGCGTGAGTCAGGTGCCCGGCCCTCGGCCTCAGCGCCCGTCCGATCTGATCCTCGGCCTACGCGTCCGTCTGATCCCCGATCCGAGGACCTCGGCGCCGGCGGCCCGGTGCTGCGACCTGCCCTGCCTACCCCTAAGGGCCCCCTCCACCCTCACGTCATACCCGAGGCGTACGCGGAGTTGGCTCCGCGGGTTGACGCCTAACGCGGGGGGATTTGGTCAGATGGATGACACGGACTTCACCACTGCTCACCGATTCGGGTGAGAATGGCGGCAGTTGCCGCCGACTACGGAGGTAGGCACACATGGCACCGTACGCATCCGACGACACCACCAGTGGCCGGCGCAAGGCTGTGCGGTACGTCGTCCCCGCGACCGTGGTGGGCGTGGCGGCGGCGACCATCGGGCTGGTCCCGGCGCTCGCCGACTCCGGCGACCCCGATCTGCCGAAGATCACGGCCCAGCAGCTGATCGAGAAGATCGCCGCCTCGGACGTCGAACAGCTTTCCGGCACCGTGAAGATCACCACCGACCTCGGCCTGCCGGACCTCGGGGGACTGGCAGGCAGCCTCGCGTCCGCCGGCGGTGGCGCCGGCGGCTCGAAGGACGGCTCCTCGGCCGACCCCTCCGCGCGGCTCACCGAACTCGCCTCGGGCACGCACACCCTGCGCATCGCGGCCGACGGCCCCGACCGGCAGAAGGTCTCCCTGCTGGAGGACGCCGCCGAGTACAGCGTCATCCACGACGGCACGGACGTGTGGGGCTACGACAGCGCCTCCAACGAGGTGTACCACTCCACCGCCCCCCAGGGCGCCGACGCCCACGGCAAGGAGCACGGCAAGGGCGGGGCCGAGCAGGCGCCCACCCCCAAGGAGTTCGCCGACCAGGCCCTCAAGGCCGTGGACGGCACCACGTCGGTCACCGTGGACGGCACCGTGCACGTCGCCGGACGAGACGCCTACAAGCTGGTCGTCAAGCCGAAGGACTCCGCCTCCACCGTCGGTGCCATCAGCATCGCCGTGGACGCGAAGACAGGTCTGCCGCTGAAGTTCACCCTCACCCCGAAGAGCGGCGGCGCCGCCGTCGTGGACGCCGGTTTCACCCAGGTCCACTTCGCCAAGCCGGCCGCCTCGACCTTCGACTTCACCCCGCCCAAGGGCGCGAAGGTCACCGAGGGCGACGACGCCGACCACTCCGTCGCGGGCAAGGAGAAGGGCGGCGCCGCTCTTCCCGGTGCCGCGGGACTCGGCGGTCTCGACGGGCTGAACGTCCTCGGTGACGGATGGGGCTCCATCGCCGCCTTCGACACCGGCTCCGGCAGCGGGCTGCCGTCCGCGTCCTCCGGCGGCGACGCGGGCGCGTTCGGTGATTTCCTCGGCTCGTTCGGCGACAAGGTGACCGGCACGTTCGGCTCCGGGACCGTCTTCAAGACGCGCCTGGTCAACGCCCTCATCACCGACGACGGCAAGGTCTACGCCGGCGCGGTCACCAAGGACGCCCTGGTGAAGGCCGCCGACACGGCGGCGAAGAAGTAGCCCGGCCGACCGGCCGCGATCAGGGAGCGCAAGGCGGGCGGTGCTCCCCCCGCGCGTGAGCGTGGAGCGCGGGGCGTACGGCAGCGCGAGGAGCACGGAGCACGGAGTACGGGGGCACGGAAGGCGATGGGTACGGAAGCGGAGGACAGCGGCCCCGCCGAGGGCGCCGTCATCCGCACCCGTGCCCTCACCAAGCGGTTCCGCGGTGGGCATCTCGCCGTGGACGGCCTGGACCTGACCGTCCCCGAGGGCAGCGTTTTCGGTTTCCTCGGCCCCAACGGCTCCGGCAAGACCACCACCATCCGCATGCTGATGGGGCTGATCGAGCCGACCTCCGGCACGGCGCACGTGCTCGGGCAGCCCATGCCCCGGGCCGTGCGGACCGTACTGCCGCAGGTCGGTGCCCTCATCGAGGGGCCGGCGCTGTACGGGCACCTGTCCGGCCGGGACAACCTGCTGCGCTACGACGCCGCCGACCCCACCGCCGACCCGCGCACCCGGCGTTCCCGCGTCGGGGCCGCGCTGGAGCGGGTGGGGCTGTCGGCGGCCGCGGGCAAGAAGGCACGCGCGTACTCGCTCGGCATGAAGCAGCGGCTCGGGCTCGCCGCGGCACTGCTCCAGCCGCGTCGGCTGCTCGTCCTGGACGAGCCCACCAACGGCCTCGACCCCCAGGGCATGCGGGAGATCAGGGCACTGGTGCGTGAACTGGCGTCCGACGGCACCACCGTGTTCCTGTCCTCCCACCTCCTCGACGAGATCGAGCAGGTCTGCACGCACGCCGCGGTGATGGCGCGCGGACGGCTGCTGGTGCAGGGCGCCGTGGCCGAGCTGGCGGCCCGGGCGCGCGGCCGGCTGGTGGTCACCACCCCCGACACGGCGGAGGCCGCGCGCGTGCTGAAGGAACAGGGGGTCGGCGACGTCGTCGTGGAGGAGCGGGACGACCGCGTCACCGGCGAGCCGCCGGAACGGGAACCGGCCGAACTGAACGCCGCGTTGGTCGCCGCGGGCGTCCGGGTGCGCGGCTTCGGTGTGCGCGGGGCCTCGCTGGAGGACGCGTTCGTGGCGCTGACGGGGGAGGGGTTCGATGTCGCGGGCTGACATCGCAGGCGTGGGCGTGCGGGTCCGCCGGTCCTGGAGCCTCGGGCTCTTCGCCGGTGAGTTCACCGTCACCCTGCGGCGCTGGAGGACGCTGGCGCTGCTCGCGGTGCTGGCCGCCGTGCCGGTCCTGGTCGGGATCGCCGTCAAGGTCGAGTCGGACGGCGGCTCGGGCGGGGGCTCCGGCGGTGGGGACGGGGGAGCGGGGCCGGCGTTCATGGCGCAGGTCACCAACAACGGGCTGTTCCTGGTGTTCACCGCGCTGGCCGCGACGCTGCCGTTCTTCCTGCCGATGGCCGTCGGGGTCGTCGCCGGCGACGCGATCGCGGGCGAGGCGAGCGCGGGAACCCTGCGCTACCTGCTGGTCGCCCCGGCGGGCCGTACGCGCCTGCTGCTCGCCAAGTACGTCACCACGGTCGCCTTCTGCCTGCTGGCCACGCTCGTGGTGGCCGTGTCCGCCCTGGCGGTGGGCGCGCTGCTGTTCCCGCTCGGCGACCTCACCACCATCTCGGGAACCCGCATCACCTTCGGCGAGGGGCTGGCGCGCGCCCTGCTGATCGCCCTGGTCGTCGCCGCGTCGCTGCTTGGGGTCGCGGCGCTCGGGCTGTTCGTCTCCACGCTCACCACCAGCGGTATCGCGGCGATGGCGACGACCGTGGGCCTGTTGACGACCGTGCAGATCGTCGACCAGATACCGCAGTTGCACGCGATCCAGCCCTACCTCTTCCCGCACTACTGGCTGTCCTTCGCCGACCTGATGCGCGAGCCCGTCTACTGGGACGACCTGCAGAAGAACCTGGGCCTGCAGGCCCTCTACGTGGCCGTGTTCGGCTCGGCGGCCTGGGCGCGCTTCACGGCGAAGGACATCACGACCTGAGCCCGGGCTCCGCTCAGCGCTCGTACGGGAAGCGCGCGAAGGGGGCGTCCTGCGCGAAGAAAGTCTTCGCCCGGGTCAGCGCCTCGGTGTCCGTGCGGACGTCACCGGGCTTGCTGCCGTTGCCGAGCAGCACCCCGCCGAACCGCATGCCGAGGTAGGCGGCCGAGTGGCGCAGGGTGCCGACCAGCGGATCGGCGACCTCGAACTCCTCGTGCGCCAGCGCGGTGACGCCCCACAACGTCCGTCCTGCCATGCGCGCCTTGAAGTCGACGCCGGGCAGGCGCAGCCAGCCCGCCCAGTGGTCGAGGTAGCGCTTGGTCTGGGCGGACACCGAGTACCAGTACAGCGGCGAGACGATCACGAGGTCCGTCGCGGCGAGCGTCGCGTCGAGGAGGTGCGCCGCGGGGCCCTCCGGGCGGGGGATCTCGGCGTCGTGCCGAAAGTCCACGAAGTCGGGCAGCGGCTGCTCGGCCAGGCTGAACCACTCCTGCTCGGTCCCGGCGGGCAGTTGCTCGGCGGCGGTCCGCGCGAGCAGTTCGGTGTTGCCGTCCGGGCGACTGCTGCCCAGCACGAACAGGAAACGTCGGGTCACGGGGTCCTCCCTGAGATCGATCGATTCATTGTATGAGTACGCATCTTATGCGCGCGAATATAAATGTTCGGTCATGCACAGCCCGCAGCGAAGGTCGGCCCGCAGGGCCGGGGCCAGGCATCGGCGGGATCGTCCAGGCTCAGGGCGCACCCTTCTGCGAGGGTCGCGGGTCATCCCACGCGGACGGCGGTGGCGAGGAAGTGGGCGTGAGTGTTGCCGTGGCCGACGGATCCGCCGGTAGCGGGTGACAGCCCGGCCGGTACCGGACGACGGCCCGGCCGGTACCGGACGACGGCCCGGCCGGTACCGGACGACGGCCCGGCTGGTACCGGGCGACGAATCCCCGGGCTGCCGCCCCGAGTCATCCGCTCCAGCCGGCGTGTGCGCCGGTGAGGCGGGTGAGGGGCTCCGTCTCGCGGGGCGGAGGGCCGGTGAGGTCGCCGAGGCGCCACGCGTGCACCCATGGGACGCGGTGGACGGCCACGACGGACTCCAGCAGCCGTACGCCCTGGGCCAGCGGGCGCGGCAGCCGGCCCGGCGCGTCCGCTACCAGTACCACCGCGTCGAGGGCGAGCCCGCGCGGCGCCTGACCGCGCCGGAAGACCTCCAGGGTGCGCAGGGCCGCCTCGATGCCGTACGCGTGCGTGCGGGCGACGAGGAGGACGGACGCCGGGTCTCCGGGGGCCGGCCAGTCACAGCCGCAGTCGTGACCGCCGTAGACCCGGGCCAGCGTGGTGGCGCCGGCGCCGCCGTGCGCGGCCAGCCAGGAGAAACGGTGCGGAACGCGCGCGTGCGGGGCGGGTTCGTACGCACCCGGCTCCGGTGGGGCGACCGGGCCGCGCAGCCATATCTCCGGTCCGCCGCGCGCGTCCGTCGTCCGCATCTGCCGTACCCCCTCCTCGTCGGCCGTCAACCGCCGCGGCCCCCGGTGTCCGGTGCGGCGTCCAGGCCGCGCTGGGTTCCTGGAACGATGCTGTGACAGCGTGGTGACGTGTGCACCGGGGGCGAGCGGTGACACTTCAACAGTACGTGCAGGACCGGATCGTGACGCTGGGGAGCGGAGCCCTACGGCTTCCCCACGCATCCGAGTGTGAGGGAACCGATGTCTCGACTGAGCCGCGAGAAGACGAACCGCGAGAAGAAGCGGGGCCAGAAGCTCGCCGCCGGGGGTCCGACGGCCGGCGTGGTGCCGCTCGACGTCCGTGTCCCCGGTACGGGGCCGGGCGGGGCCGGCGCGACGATCGGCGGGGTGCCGGTCACCGCGGCCGACGGCGAGGAGGCCCAGCAGGCCGTCCTGCGCCACCTGCACCGCATCGCCCTCGCCACCGGCCACCCGGTGCTCGCCACCGTCCACGACACGCGCATCGGCTACGTCGTCCCGCTCCGGGTCGACACCGACGGGTCCAGTCACTTCACCGGGGAGCCGGTGCGGATGGCGCCGCTGGAGGAAGCAGCGCCCGCGCCCACGCGGGCACCCGCAGCGGCACCCGCGCCGGATTCACCGTCGGCGGCCGGTCCCGCGCCCGAGCACTCCGCGCCCGCCGAGCCGTCCCCGCCCGCCGAGCCGACGCGCGACAAGCCCACGCACCTCCTGCGGTCCGTGTCCGAGCCGGTGCGGGACGCCGCGCCGACGTTCCGGCTGCGCACGGTGTCCGAGCCGCAGGACGCGGCCCCCGCACCCGGTACGGTCGCCCCGCCGACGGGCGTCTTCGGCCCGCCCCCCGCGATGGACGCGCCCTCCGATCACCCGACGGCCGCGCCTCCGGAGCACCGGACGCCCGCGCCCCCGTCGCCCTCGACCTCCACGCAGCCCCCCGCCCCCGCCGCCCCGGTGTCCCGCGCCACCCGTGACCTCGGGTCGGAGCTGGGCCCCGCGATGGCCGAGGCCGACCCCGAGCCGAAGCACACGCCCGCGCGCGGCTTCGACGCGGTCGCCGAAGCGGTACTGGGGGAGGACCCCCGGACGGCCACCGGGGCCGACGGGACGCCCGCGGTGCTCGCCGAGCCGATGGCGCGGATCAACGACGCGGTCAGGGCGGGCCGCATAGACGCGGCGGCACAGCTCGCGGAGCGGACCGTGGCCGAGGCGTCGGGCACGCTGGGCCCCACCCACCCGGAGGTGCTGGGGCTCCGCGAACTCACCGCCTACATCGCCTACTTGGCCGGTGACGCGCTCCGCGCCTTCCACGTCTCCCTGGAACTGGCCGGCATCCACCGCCGCGCGGGCGACGCCGAGGCCGCGTACGGCAACGTGCAGAGCGCCGCCGCGGCCTGGCGTGCCGTGCGCGACCCCCTCCAGGGCCTGAACCTGGGCACGGAACTGATCGGCGTGTGGACGGAGCTGGCGGCCGAGGACGGCCCGGCCGCCGAGGACGCCGACCAGCTCGAGTCGGCCCGCGCCCGCATGCTGCGCCTGGCCCAGCGGGCCCGCACCGCCGGAGCGTGAGACCGGACACGACCTAGGACAACGCCCCGGCCGGCCTCTCGTCCCGGCGCCGTCAGGAGGACGACGCCCCCACCCGGCTGCGAGGCTGGCGCCCCGAGCCTGCTACGAGGACAACGTCCACACCGCGTACGCCAGCGCGTCCGCGTTGCGGTCCAGGGCGGTGTCGTTGAGGTTGGCGATCGTGTCGCACGAGGAGTGGTAGCAGCGGTCGAAGGGCTGACCGGCGGTGCCGCCCCACTTGGCCGCCTGCGCCGACGTCTTGACGTAGTCGGCGCCGCTGAACAGGCCGCCCACGGGTATCCCCACGTTCTTGAACGGGGCGTGGTCGGAGCGGCCGTCGCCCTCGGTCTCGATCTCGGTGGGGACGCCGAGGCCCGAGAAGTACGTCTTGAAGGTCTGCTCGATGGTGGGGTCGTCGTCGTAGACGAAGTAGCCGGGGTTGGGCGAGCCGATCATGTCGAAGTTCAGGTAGGCGCTGATCCGTGAGCGGTTGGTCGACGACAGGTTGTTGACGTAGTAGCGGGAGCCGACCATCCCCAGTTCCTCCGCGCCCCACCAGGCGAACCGCAGGTGCCGGGTGGGCTGCAGACCGGCGCGCGACACGGCCAGCGCGGTCTCCAGGACGGCGGCCGAGCCGGAGCCGTTGTCGTTGATGCCGGGACCGGCGGTGACGCTGTCGAGGTGGGAGCCGGCCATGACGACCCGCGTGGTGTCACCGCCGGGCCAGTCGGCTATCAGGTTGTAGCCGGTGCGGCTGGACGACGTGAACTGCTGGATGGTCGTGGCGAACCCGGCGGCGTCCAGCTTGGCCTTCACGTAGTCGAGCGAGGCCCGGTAACCGGTGCGGCCGTGCGCCCGGTTGCCGCCGTTGGCGGTCGCTATGGACTGGAGCTGGGACAGGTGCGCCTTGACGTTGGCCACGGGGATGTCGGGCGCGGCGGCGACCGCGGGGGTGGCGGGCGCCGCGCCGGCCAGGGATCCGGTGGCGAGGAGGGTGGTGGCGGTGACGACGGCAGCGGCCGCCGCCCGCCCGGAAACGGAGAGCTTCATGGTGGGGGACTCCGGCTTCCAGCGGGGTTCCCCTGGGACGGCCGCCATTTGAGGCGCGGGGGAGCCCACAGGAACCCACAGTGAATGGGGTGCCTGGATGGTGAAGCCGGGACTGACTTTGCGTCAAGAGCGTCATTCGGACACGGAGTTCATCTATCGAAGAGCCCTCCGGCCCACCTGGCCCTCTGGCTCATCCGACCCCTGTCCCCCCTGGCTCACTGCACGCAGAACTCGTTGCCCTCCGGGTCCGTCATCACCACCCACTGGCCCGACGGCTCCTTCACCTCCCGCTCCACGCGCGCGCCGAGCGCGGTCAGCCGCTCGACCTCCCCGGCGCGGCGCTCGCCGCCCACGTGCAGGTCGAGGTGCAGCCGGTTCTTCGTGGTCTTGGCCTCCGGCACCCGCTGGAAGAGCAGCCGGCGTCCCAGCCCGGTGCCGCTGTCCGCGTCGACGGGGTCGTCGGGGTGGCGTACGGCGACCAGGTCGCGGAAGGCGGCGCGGCCGTGGAACTCCACGGTGGCCTCGCCGGGCAGCGCGCCCATCGCGAGCAGCCGCTCGATGAGCGCGCTGTTGTCCTCGGTCTCGTAGTGCAGCGCGGCGGCCCAGAAGTCGGCCTGGGCGTGCGGGTCGGAGCAGTCGACGACGAGCTTGAAGTGCACGGGTGCGCGAGTGGTCTGCGTTATGTAACCACTTATATTGGTTACGTGAGTGAGCGCGCAACGGAACCGCCGGAACGGCCGCCCGGTCTGACCCTGGTGTCGTACGACGGCAAGCCCTACCGCTTCGACCCGGGCGCCCTCTGCCTGGAGCTGCTGACGACCGGCGGGCCGGGTGCGTTCGCACGCCACGAGGTGCTGCACGAGCCTGCCGACCTGGTGGCGTGGGCCGCCCGCAGCCGTCTTCCCGACGGGCTGGATCTCACCGTCTCCGGGGCCGAGTTGCAGCGCGCCCGTGCCGTCCGCGACGCCCTGTTCCTGCTGACGGCGGACCGTGCCCACGGCCGGCCGCTCGACGCGGGGCACATCGAGGTGATCAACGCGGCCGCCGAGGCGCCTCCCCTGGTGACCCGTCTCGCCGCCGACGGCACGCGCGCGTGGACGCCCGGCGCCACCGGGACCGGCCTGCTGTCGACCGTCGCGCGCGACGCGATCGACCTGTTCACCGGTCCGTACGCCGACCGCGTCCGCGAGTGCGGCGCCCACGACTGCTACCTGCTGTTCGTCGACACCTCACGCCCGGGCCGCAGGCGCTGGTGCGCGATGGAGCACTGCGGGAACCGGGCGAAGGTACGGGCGCACCGGGCCCGCGGCAGGACCGCCTAGCGGGACTCGCCGCCCACCCGGCGCGCCCACCCGGCGGGCCCACCCGGCGGCCCCACGCCGCGGCCGCCACTCGGCGGGCCCGTCCGGAGTCAGGCGTCGGTCGCCGCAGTCGTGGCGGCCGAGGAGGTCGTGGCAGCCGGCACGGCCGGGCTGACCTGCGACCCGCTCGGCTCGCCCCGCGGCCCGCTCGGTTCGCTCAGCGGCTCCCACCGCCGCGCCCGCCGTGCCGTCCGCAGCGCGTCCCAGGTGAGCATCGACAGCGCCAGCCACACCAGGGCGAAGCCCGCCCAGCGCTCGACCGGCATCTCCTCGTGGAAGTACGCGATGCCCAGCAGGAACTGGAAGACCGGTGCCAGGTACTGCAGCAGTCCCAGCGTCGACAGCGGCACGCGGATCGCCGCCGCGCCGAAGCAGACGAGCGGGATCGCCGTGACCACGCCGGTCGCGGCCAGCAGGGCGGAGTGGCCCGCGCCCTCGGAGGCGAACGTGGACTCGCCCCGCGCGCTCAGCCACGTCAGGTAGGCCATCGCGGGGAGGAACTGGATCGCCGTCTCGGCGGCGAGCGACTCCACCCCGCCGAGGTTGACCTTCTTCTTCACCAGCCCGTACGTGGCGAACGAGAAGGCCAGGCACAGGGAGATCCACGGCGGCCGGCCGTAGCCGACGGTCAGGACGGCCACGGCGACGACGGTGACACCGACCGCGGCCCACTGCACGGGCCGCAGCCGCTCCTTGAGGATCAGCACGCCCATCGCGATGGTGACCAGGGGGTTGATGAAGTACCCGAGGGACGCCTCGACGACGTGCCCGGCGTTGACCGCCCAGATGTAGACGCCCCAGTTCACGGTGATCACCGCGGCGGCCACCGTGAGGAGGGCGAGCCTGCGCGGTTGCCGCAGCAGCTCACCCGCCCACGCCCAGCGCCGGATGAACAGGAGGGCGACGGCGACGAAGGCCAGCGACCACACCATGCGGTGGGCCAGGATCTCCACCGCGCCGGCGGGCTTGAGGAGCGGCCAGAACAGCGGGACCAGCCCCCACATGCCGTAGGCCGCGAAGCCGTTCAGCAGACCTATGCGCTGCTCGCTCCTGGACTTTCCGGCCACGGCCACTCCTCCTCGCTCCACGCACGCATGGAACGCACGCACGCGTGGTCGAAGGTAACGCCGCGGACCCCCGTCTGTCATGCCCGTATCGCCATACGGTCATGACCGACGGGGGTGGGAGCCGCCCGGCCGTGATCGACTGCGCGGCTCAGCCCTTCAGCGCCGCCGCGATCGCCTCGGACAGCGGCGTCGTCGGGCGGCCGATCAGCCGGGACAGGTCGCCGCCGGGAACGACCAGCTCACCCTTCTCGATCGAGGCGTCGACGCCCGCGAACACCGCGGCCAGCGGGGCGGGCAGCCCGGCGCCGGTCAGGATGCCGGTGAGCGCCTCGGGGGACACGGCGTTGTAGACGATCTCCTGGCCGGTCTGCGTGCTCAGCTCGGCCGCGTACTCGGCGAAGCTCCACGCGGTGTCGCCGCCCAGCTCGTACGTCGTGTTCTCGTGGCCCTCGCCGGTCAGCACGGCGACCGCGGCCGCCGCGTAGTCGGCGCGCGCGGCGGAGGACACCCGGCCCTCGCCGGCGGCCGCGACGACGGCGTGGTGCTCCAGGACGGGCGCGAGGTTCTCCGTGTAGTTCTCGTGGTACCAGCCGTTGCGCAGCAGCACGTACGGCAGGCCGGAGGCCAGCAGCGTCTCCTCGGTCACCCGGTGGTCGTCGGCGAGCGCGGCGGTCAGGGTGCCGGGGGCGCTGGTGTAGGCGAGGAGCGCGGCGCCGGCGGCCTTGGCCGCGTCGATGACGACCCGGTGCTGCTGCGGGCGGCCCTTGTCGAACTCGTTGCCCGAGATCAGCAGGACCTTGTCGCGGGCGGAGAAGACACCGTCGAAGGTCTCGGGCCGGTTGTAGTCGGCCACGGCCAGGCGCACCCCGCGCGCCGCGAGGTCGGCGGCCTTCGCCTCGTCGCGCACGACGGCGGTGATCTGCCCGGCCGGGACCTTCTCCAGCAACTGCTCCACGACGTGGCGGCCGAGGTGTCCGGTGGCTCCGGTGACGACGATGCTCATGGTTCACAACTCCTTGTGGGGGTGCCTGATGTACTAACCCTACGGCGGGCGCTAACTCAACGAAAGTACCCACCTTGAAGTAAGGTACTGGCATGGCAGTGAGCAACCAGGTCGTCCCCACGTCCGACGCCGAGCGCATGTGCCCCCACCGCCTCGTGCTGGAGCACGTCACCAGCCGCTGGGGCGTCCTCGTCCTCGTCGAGCTGTTGGAGCGCCCCTACCGGTTCAGCGAGCTGCGCCGCGCGGTCGGCCGGTACGGCAGGGACGTCAGCGAGAAGATGCTCACCCAGACCCTCCAGACCCTGGAGCGGGACGGCATCGTCCACCGCGACGCCCACCCGGTCATCCCGCCCCGCGTCGACTACTCGCTGACCGACCTCGGCCGGGAGGCGGCGGAGCAGGTGCGCGCGCTCACCCAGTGGACCCAGGACCGCTTGGGGCAGGTGGAGCAGGCCCGCCGGGCATACGACGAGGCCCGGGCGCTCAGGTCCCGGGCCTCGTGACACACCGCCGACCCCGTGGGCCGGCTCGGGGGACCGGGCCTACCCGGTCGACTCCGCTGCCTCAGCCGACGACGGTCCAGGTGTCGCCGCCCGCCAGCAGCGCGGCCAGGTCGCCCTTGCCCTGCTGCTCGATCGCGGTGTCGAGCTGGTCGGCCATCGACGCGTCGTAGACGGGCCGGTCCACCGAGCGGAACACGCCGATCGGGGTGTGGTGCAGCGTGTCCGGGTCGGCCAGCCGGGACAGCGCGAACGCGGTCGTGGGGGACGCGGCGTGCGCGTCGTGCACCAGGACCTGGTCCTCGTTCTCCGGCGTCACCGCCACCACCCTCAGGTCACCCGTCCGGGCGTCCCGGACGACTCCCCTGGACAGGTCGCCGCCGAAGCGGATCGGCTTGCCGTGCTCCAGGCGGATGACGGCTTCCTCGGCGGTCTGTTTGTCCTTGAGGGCGTCGAAGGCGCCGTCGTTGAAGATGTTGCAGTTCTGGTAGATCTCGATGAGCGCGGTGCCGGGATGGGCGGCGGCCTGGCGCAGGGTCTCGGTGAGGTGTTTGCGGTCGGAGTCGACGGTGCGGGCGACGAAGGACGCCTCGGCGCCGAGGGCGAGGGAGACCGGGTTGAAGGGCGCGTCCAGCGACCCCATCGGCGTCGACTTGGTGATCTTGCCGACCTCGGAGGTGGGCGAGTACTGGCCCTTGGTCAGGCCGTAGATGCGGTTGTTGAACAGCAGGATCTTGAGGTTGACGTTGCGGCGCAGGGCGTGGATGAGGTGGTTGCCGCCGATGGACAGCGCGTCGCCGTCACCGGTGACGACCCACACCGACAGGTCGCGGCGGGAGGCGGCCAGGCCGGTGGCGATGGCGGGGGCGCGGCCGTGGATGGAGTGCATCCCGTAGGTGTTCATGTAGTACGGGAAGCGGGAGGAGCAGCCGATGCCGGAGACGAAGACGATGTTCTCGCGGGCCAGGCCCAGTTCGGGCATGAAGCCCTGCACGGCGGCGAGGATCGCGTAGTCGCCGCAGCCCGGGCACCAGCGCACTTCCTGGTCGGACTTGAAGTCCTTCATCGACTGCCGGGCCTCCGCCTTCGGCACCAGTGAAAGCGCCTCGATCGTGCCCGTGCCTTCCGTGGTCGTCTCAGCCATCGATGGCCTCCTTCAACGCCGCGGCGAGCTGTTCCGCCTTGAACGGCATGCCGTTGACCTGGTTGTACGAGTGCGCGTCGACCAGGTACTTCGCCCGGATCAGGGTCGCGAGCTGGCCGAGGTTCATCTCGGGGACCACGACCTTGTCGTACCGCTGGAGCACTTCCCCGAGGTTGTGCGGGAAGGGGTTGAGGTGGCGCAGGTGGGCCTGCGCGATGGATTCCCCGGCCGTGCGCAGCCGGCGTACGGCGGCGGTGATGGGCCCGTACGTCGATCCCCAGCCCAGGACCAGGGTGC
>NZ_SZPR01000021.1:0-77131 GCF_005280195.1 Streptomyces galbus
ACCCGCGGAGCGGGTAATACAGCGGCAAGCCGCTGTATAGAAAACGGCTCCGCTGACGCTCCGCCAAATTCCCGCGCAAGCGCGGGAATTGAATTCCGCAAGCGGAATTCACAAGCGAACCCAATTCGCGCAGGCGCGAATTGGGTTCGCCCGCGCTTGCGCGGGCGCCTGGGCTAGCAGCAAGGGGATGCATCACGTGCGGCCCTGTGTAAGGCTTGGGAATCCCAGCTACCACTCCTGATGCGAGAGTGACGGACCGTCGGCCTGACGAGGTCCGCCGGCCCCGTCGAAGTGAGGGGCTCCGCTGCGCTCCCCCCACTCTTCCCCACCTTAAAGATTAGCCGCTTCACGTTTGACCAATTATCCCGCGAACACACAGGACAAATTGCCATTAGGGCGGAATCTGTCAATGCGTAACCTGAGTGTCTAACGCCCGGTCGGTGTAATGCATCACAGAAGGCGCCTGTGTGCCGTTTGGGGACCTGGCGCGTCACCCATACACCAGCAGAATCTACTGGGAGGGATTAAGGGTTCCGGTGGACCCCCAAAGACGGGGGCAGAGCCTACTGGGGCTACCCCGCAGGGCCTCAATTCCCCTTTCTGCTCTGCGTGTTCAGCCTCCGTAGAGGGCCAGGAAGGCCTGTCCTAGGCCGGCTGCGGATGCCGTCGCCTTGACGCCCTGCCAGATCGCCGCCTGGACCGTGCTGCTGTCACATGAGGCCAGCACGCCGTAGACCGCCCCAGCCACTGCCGACAAAAGCAAGACCAATGCGCCGACGCCCTGCTGAGGGGACATCAGGGCGACCAGCGTCAGGGAAGCCGTGCCGAACAGGGTGATGCTGGCTCTCATGACCGCGGCGTACGCGGAGTAGGTCACCGCAACAGCCGGGTCCGGACGATCCGACCTATGCAGCAAACCCGCCATGAGCGCCATCAGCACACCCACCGTCAGAGCAATAGCGATATCCAGCGCACGCGGACCGCCCGCACTTTCTGCCGCCTTCCCCGCTGCCGTGACAAAGGATTCGAGTCCCGCCTTCATCTCCCACTCTCCAAGTGCTCGCACCAGCATCTTGGGAAAGACCGTCCCTGTTGCGAAACGCACAAGGAAGCCCCCACCGGCATTGCGCAGCGATACGCAACGCTGCTGACTCTGCAAGACGTGCTCGGAGCGGGGGTAGCATGCCTGTCCAGGGGGTGGCCGGTGAGCGAAGCAAAGCAAGAGCCAGGGCCCGAAGCTTTGGCCTACGCCCAGGCGCTGAAGAAGATCTTCTCGCGCCTGGACAAGTCCCAGCGGGAAGTCGCACGGCTTCTTGCGATCGATGCTTCGGTGCTCAACCGGTTCCTTTCCGGCAAGCCGAACAGGGATTCCGCGCCGGACACTGTCGCGGCCAAGGAACACGCAGACGCGCTCGTCCACCTCGTACGCAACAGCGGCGCCACCGTCACCGACCTCGAGGTCGCCGAACTGCATGAGCTGCGCCGAACAGCGCAAGCAGCCAGCCGTCGGCGTGACGCAGTGGCCGACTCCTTCCGGGAGCAGCTACACCTCCTGGAGGTGGAGGTTGAGTCCTGCCGGGCAGAGCTGGAGGACGCACGGCTCGGCAACACTCGTCTGGTTGGGCAGCTGGAACGTCTGTCTCGGCAGCTGCGCGAGGCGAAGCAACGCTATGAGCAGACCAAGGCGCGGGCCGAGGAGACCACGACGCGCCTGGAGCAGGCAGTGCGGTTGCGGAAGGAGGCGGAGGCGGCCGCTGCCGCGGATCGCGAGAAGTTGCTCGCGGCCACCGGGTACGCCAGGGAATCCGAGGCGCTGCTGGAGGCGCAGGGTGAGGAGTTGCGCCTGCTGCACCGGGAACTCGGGGTGCTTCGCCGGCAGGTGCAGCGCCTCACTGCGGAAGCCGGTGTGTCGGCGCCGAGGCCTGTTGCGGAGGTTGCAACGCAGGTAAGCGTTGCGCAGTCAAGTAGCGGGGCCGCGCCGGGGCGTCAAAGTGCTCTCCGGGCTGAGGGCTTGAACGCTGATGCCCCCTGGGAGGCTTTCGACCCCCATGCATACGTCGGCCACAACTACCTGCACATGCTGGCAGAGGACGAGGCGCTCATCTCCGAGGTGCGCGACTACTTCGGTGATCATTTCGAGGGCCGTGATCGGGAGGATCTCTCCGGCATCGATGTCGGTACCGGCCCCAACCTGTACCCCGCGCTGACCATGCTTCCCTGGGCCAAGGACATCACCCTCCTGGAGTTGTCGGCCAACAATGTGAACTACCTCAACAGCCAGATGCTTTCTTATGACCCGCACTGGGACCAATTCTGGAACGTTCTGCGCAAAAGGGCGGCCTACCATAGCGTCAGCGATCCCCGGGAGCTTTTCCGGAGAAGCACTCATGTCACACGGGGAAACATCTTCGATCTCGGTTCGGAGCCCGGCCGCTGGGATGTAGGAACAATGTTCTTCGTCGCCGAATCAATCACCGGGTCGATCCATGAATTCCGAAAAGCCGTAGACTGCTTCGTGAGCTCCCTGAAACCCGGGGCACCGTTCGCCGCCACATTCATGGAAAATTCGGCGGGATACCATACAGGGGGAGTCGAGTTTCCTGCTTATTCCGTGAGTAAAAGGGATGTCGAGGAAATCTTCAGTCGCATCACAGGCGAGATGACCGTGCATCGAATCAGAGAACACGAAGTTATTCGCTCCGGATATGCAGGGATGCTGCTGGTCTGCGGCCGGCGATGAAGGTTCTGAATCGCGCGGAGGTGTGGCCGAGACCGCCTCGATGAGACTGCTGCCTTGGGCGGCCTTCGGGCGTCCAGCAGGGCCGCCGAGCGGGAGTGTCGCCCCGCTGTGGGTAGGCCCGGCATCGACCTCCAGGTGGACCCTGGCCGAGCGTCCGGCGCTCCGTCCGGCGTCGACCGCGTAGAGACGAGCATCAAGGTGAGCAAGGCGGCGCGGGACCGGCTCACCGAACTGACGGCCGACCACGGCACCACCATCCGCAGCCTGGTGGAGGACCTCGCGCAAAGGACACCCACACAGGCCGAGTACGGCAAGCGCGCCGAGCTGGCCCGCGCCGAGCTCGCCTCCGCCCTCGGCAGCGCGCCGAGTCCGGAAGCCGAGGCCAAAGCCCGGGCCCTGCTGAAGCGCCTCGGCGCCGCTGCGCACGGCCCGCGGGCGGCAGCGTGGTGGCGCAGATCGCGGTCGTCCTGGACCACACGACCGCAGGCGCCCTGTACGAGCCGAAGGATCCGTTCAACGAGGCCGTCGCCGCGTTCTACGTCCAGGCCTCCGGCGGACTCGGCGACCTGTACGCGCCAGTGCTGTCCCTGACGGCCGGCGACGCCGGGCGGCCGGGCCTGCTAGCAGACCGCGCTCCTGGAGCACGCGGGGAAGTGGAACCTCACGACCGTCATGACGTTCCACCAGAAGGTGGAGGAAGCCGCCGCGCTCGCGGAGAAGCTCCCGCAGACGGCGGCCGCGCTGTACGCCAACGACGCCACCGACGAGGACCTGGCCGCCGCCGATAAGCTCCCTGCGTCACCGATCGACGCGGAGTTTTACGAACTCGAGGCCGCCACCATGTACCCCTAGACCGGGTGTGGTCGGCATGGCTGTGTGGCGACCACCTCGGGACCGAGCGCCGCGAGGTCATCAGGCAGTTCGCCAACGGCATCGACGCCGCCGGGCGCCGGGTCCACCGCGCCTTCCTCGCCAGCGTTCGCGTGCTCGGGGAAGGAGTGACCACCACCGGCGAACGGGGAGTCGACTCGATCTGCTTCGCGGACACCCGCGGCTCCCAGGTCGAGATCGCCCAGAACATCGGCCGCGCCCTCCGGCTCAACAAAGCCAGCAGCACCAAGGTGGCTTCCTGGAGCCCGGCGAGGACCCCACCGACATGGTCGCCAGCGCCTCGTTCCGCCCTCTCGTAACCGTTTTGCAAGGCCTGCGCAGTCATGATGAGCGCATGGTCGAGCAGCTCGCCTCCCGCGCTCTCACCAGCGGCAAGCGCAAGGTCCACGTCCGACGTGGCGAGGACGGACGGATCGTCGGGGCCGGCCAGCTGCCCGACATCGCACCCGGCGTACTCATGGACGGCGACGACATCGGACGATGGCTCCAGCAACAAAAGCAGCCGGCCACCTGGACGCAGCTGTCCACCGAGCAGCAGCAGCGGCTGACCCAGCTGGGCGTCACGCCCGCTGAGGCGCCATCTCCCGCCCCGGCCGCCAAGGACGCAATGAAGCGCCAGGGGGCAAGGCGCAGCCGGCGTTCCAGCGCGGCCTCGCGGCCCTCGCACAGTGGGTCGAACAGGAAGGCGCCGGCCGTCCCGTGCCCCGCAAGGCGGTGGAGACGTTGCCCGATGGGACCGACGTCAAGCTCGGCATCTGGTACTGCAACACCAAAACCCGACGGGACAAGCTCACCCCGCACCAGCTGGCCGCACTACGGGAACTGGGCGTGCAGTGGGCTTAGTCGGGGCGACGGTGAGTCGCCTGCAGTGTCAGCCCAGGGCGGTAGCTTTGATCAATGCGTGTCCATCCTCTGGCAAGGGGCCACACATACGGGCGGGAGGGCGTCATGGATCCACTTGCACCGGCGATTTTGGCTAAGGCAGCCGGGCCAGTGGCCAGCCGACTCAGCATGAGCTTTCTCCAGAGGCTCACCCGCGGTCGGCGGGTGGCGCGTGCTGCGGCAAAGAGGGTGGCCGCAGTTGGGATACCCGTCAGCGCCAAGTCGCTGCGTCTCTGGCTAACGCGAGCGGACACTGCACAGCAGTTGCGCCAGTGCACTGAATCCTCCCTCGAACAGGCTGCTCAGCGGCTGATCTACTTGATTCCCGGCCGTGATGCCGAGCAGCGCCGCCTGGATGCGCTGCGGGTGCTGCGCATCGTGATGGAGGAGTACGTACGCTCGGTTTCGCCGCAAGAGGCGGCACTCTTCACCGGTGAGTGGGGGCGGCAATCTGCGATAGAGGATGGGGGCAAGACCCGGGAGGCAGTCCTCGCTTCCCGCGATGACGTGCTTGGCCGTCTTGATACCCGTAGCGACTTCGATGCTGCTCTGCGCACCCTCAGTCCGTGGTCGTCGCAGGAGGCACGGCGGCTGCGTGCTGCTTGGCCGGCCGTGGAGACGGCAGTGGGGCTGCTCACCGAAACGGAGTTTGGGCGTGGGGCCATCTTGCAGGGATGGGCTGTCGAGTATCCGACTTGGCTGCGGCAGGCACCGGCGCAGGCGTGGGGCTGGCTTGGGCAGGTGGCGTCCGAGTATGGCGAGCCAGACGCTTCGCGGGTCTTTTTCGAAGGGTCCCTGCGCGAAGGCGGGCATCCTCGAGACTTCCTGATAGCCCGGGCGGCATTGCAGGCCGGCTCCAGCACAGATCGGGAAGTGCGTCAGTACCTCGACCAACACCAGGACACAGTATCGCCCCTGTTGAGTGCGCTGCATGACTTCCTCGACGAGGATTGGGCCGGATGCCTTCGGCAGTTGGCCCGCTGGGAGCCACACAATGCGTTGGCCGCGTCTCTGCGTGTTCAGCTTGAGGCCGAGGTATTGACGCGGGCGGGCCGGGAGGGCGAAGCACTGGCACTGCTTCGGGCGGCCAACCAGGATGAAACGTTCACGAGCACCTCCGTCCGATTGGCCGCGGCTCTGTTGCAGCACGCCGTGCATGGCCGTACTCCAACCCGGCTAGCTGATGCTCAGGATGCCCTGACGGTGTCGGTCCGGGTCAGGAACAGCCGCCGCGCCTGGTACGGCGACAGCACCGAAGCGGCCGTTCTGGCGGTGCAGGCGGCCGTTCTGTCTGCAGACTTGGCGATGGCGTGGAGCCTGGCTCAACCACCACCAGAGGGTGACGCTCTGCCCCGCGAGGCGGCCGACGACAGACTGTACGAGCAGACCGCGCTCGTTGCTGCCCTGTCTGGCCGAGAGCAGGAAGCCGAGCAGTTGCTGGAGGGGATGACCGATTCGTTCACCAAGGCGCACATCACGGCGCTGATCGCAGAGGTACGCCGGGGCGGTGACACGGAGAACACTCAGGTGAGGGGGCTGTGGCTGCGAGTTTGGGAGGCTGCGCGATCTGAGCAGGAGCAGCTGATCGCAGCCATGGGCCTGGCCGAGGCGGGTGCTGAGCTCCCGGACTTGAAGCACCTCGCGGCCCATTTTCCTGAAGCAGTCGCGGAGATCGAGTTGCTTGCTCGGGCTCTCAAGGGCAGCTCCGGGGACGGGTTGGCCGTGCTGCGCGCTAACGTCACCCGGAGTCCTCTGATCGTTCTCAAGCTGGCTCAGCGCTACCACCGCGGTGGTGACATCCAGCTGGCAGCCCAGACGCTGCGGAACGGTGCAGATCACTGGCGTGATGTCCGCTTGATGGCCATGGCCGCAGGACTGTTCCGCCAGTCCGGTGCCTATGCGTCCGCTCGCGAATGCGCAGAGGCCGCACTGAGGATGGCGGGGGCCGACTGGGCGGGGCAGGGACGCATGTATGCCCTACTCGTCGAAGTCGAGTCGGCCGACGGGCGCATGGACCAGGCCACGAACGCCGCGTTGCAGCTCCTTTCTCTCGACCCGCTGGATGATGATGCCCGGTGGGCGCTGGTCCGGTGCTACGCGGCCCGGGCCCTGCCCGAGCAGGCTTGGCAGACCCTGACCGAACGGGGCGCACCGGTGGAGCCCCGCAGTCGGGACGAAGCCCTGTTGTGGATCGGTCTGGGCGCTGCCTTCTCCAAGGATGCGCACTTCACCGGCCGCGCCTTGGCCTTGATGCAGCGCTGGCCGGACGATGAGGAATTCCTTGGCCGGCTCTTGGGCGCGCTGCACTTCCGGGCGGCGGAACCAACGAGGCTGATTGCACAGCAGGACGCGGATCGGCTTCGGGCCGCTACCGAAAGCTATCTAGAGCGTTTCCCTGCGAGCACTGTCTTCCGCGCAGTCTCGGTAGGACCGCCGGACAATCCCTTGGCGAATCTCACCGAAGAGCTGCGCAGCGCCCATGAGCACACTAAGGAGGTTCGCGAAAAGGTCGCAGGTGGCGAACTGCCGGCTGGACTGCTGTCACTGGCCGCAGGGCGGACCTACGCGGAAACCTGCGTACGCCGCACTGCCGAACGACCGGTCGTGTATGCCGCCGACTTCCCCGTCCAGTCGGCAGAGACGGAAGCTGTGCAGTCGGCGCTTCGCGGGCGGGTGGTCCTCGACACAAGCGCGGTCGCCACACTCGCCCTCCTGGATCCGGGCGTGTCCGAGCAACTTGTCGGCCACCTGCAGGCGGTCACGACGACCGACCAGCTTCTGGCGGATGCACTGCGCGCCAAAGAGTCCATCGCTCTTCGCTCCGACGTGACCCTGGCTTGGGACGAACGCAGCACCGAAGCGACTGTGTTGCTCTCTACGCCGGAAGAGTTGGCTGCGCTGCGGTCCCTGGCAGCGCGCCTGGTCGAGATCATGCAGTCCACCCCTCGGGTGTCACGGCCTGAGCTGCGCAGTCTGCCGCGTCTGACCAGGGCTCGCGGCACGGCATGGTTGACAGCTGTCGACTACGCCAAAGAGCACTCTCTCGTTCTGTGGTGCGACGACCGGGTCCTGCGCACTCTTGCACGAACGCAGGACGTAGCCGCGTTCGGGACTCTGACCCTGCTGGACGCCTGTGTGAGCAGCGGCACGCTGACGTTCGAGGAGAACCTGGTCGTTCAGGCCGAGCTGTTGCGGAACTACTTCGTGGACATTCCGTTCTCTGCCGACCTGTACCGAGTCGCGGCGCAGGCAGATGGCTGGCAGGCGAAGGCGGTGGCTGTCGCCCTTTCACGGCCCACCGCCTGGTTGGATGCGCAGGCTGCATCGACCTTCGCTCTCGAGGCCGCTTCCCGGGTCATCGGTTCTCTGCCGCAGGAGGCTTCGGGTTGGCTCAGCGCCGCCTACGCTGGGCTTCACCGTGCTACCACGCCCCCCTCCTACCGGGGCCGTAACCTCCAAGTCCTGGTCTGGCAGATTCTCACCCAGCCGTGGATCACGGCGTCTTCACTTCCGTTCGTTCTGACGGGCCTGCGCACGGGTATGGACGCCGTCGCCGACAGCGACGCCTCGCTGCGGGCCGCGCTCGCCCAGTACTACCAAGCCCTCGTCGACAAGCTAGGGCACATCACCGCAGCCAGTGTGCTGATGAACCTGTTCGCCCTGACCGACGAGAAAGACAAGGCGGCTGCGGCCCGCACAGTGCTGACTCAGCCAGACCGGTGAGGACAGCTGCGAAACCGTGCCTGCCCTGCCTGGGCTACCAGGCCCTGCTCCGCTGGCGGAAGGAAAACCAGATCACCGGCCTCTATGCCGTCCCCTACGACGTCGAAGTAGGCGTGGGGGTCACAAAGGACTTTCCGCTGGGGCGCTGGGTCCACCAGCAGCGCGGGGCGCTGCTGGCCGGGGAGCTGGAGGAGCGGCGCAAACTGCTGCTGGACGCGCCGGAGGCCGGGATGGTCTGGGAGCCAGGCGAGGAGGCATGGGAGAACAAGCTCGCCGCGCTGCGATCGTTCCGGTGGGCCACCGGGCACCTCGCACCGCGCCAGGACGCACCGCTGCGCCCCGCACTCACCACAGCCCTCGAGGTGGGCGGCGTAGACGGCGTACGCCTCCACGGCCGCATCCAAGCCGTCCGCCCCGCTCCCGTCGCCGTCCGCGCCCCAGCCCGGCCCAAACGGCCCCTCCTGCCCCGCCGCTGCGGCACCCACCACCGAAGCACCCATCATCCGATACAGCTCGTAGATCATCGCCGCGCACACCCGTACATCGCCCCGCCCGCAGCGGTTTCCCACCGCTCCCGCCCGGAGGACCCCTTGCTGCCCTGTGCCGGGCGAGAGGACCAGGCTCGGCACGGCGCTTCGCCGTGTAGGGGTCGTAGTGGGCCACGGTGGTCAGCTCCGGCACGGCCAGCGGTTGGTGTTGGGGTTGTGTGGGCGGGGTTTGCTGAATCGTGTCTGCGCGGTGTACCCCTCGCACGGCTGGAGACACCAAGCACCGCCCCGGCCCTCCAGCCGCCCCACCCGCACCAAGTCCACGACCTTGTCGAAGAGGGCGAAAGACCCGGCTGCCGGCATCACAGCCGTGCGGTGCGGCCTCCGGCTGAGTGCGTGCGTCTGGGGCTCGCGCCGGGTGAAGGAGACGAAGCCTTCGGGTGCGGACGTCTGTGTGTCTGCCGGGCAGCGTTGGACAGATCGTCTCCCTTAAATTGCCGGGGGCAGGACGTGGTTGCACGTCTGGCCCGCGTCTGGCTAAGGAGTGAGCGGTGAGCAGGGGGGCTTCTTCAATCGGCACGGGTGGGGGCGGCACGATCTATGAGTACCGAGTCGCGGCCCTCGATCTGGTCTCGCTGCTGTGTGGCGTGAGCGTCCCGGGTCTCGACGTGGTACCGGATGCGGTCCGTCTGCAGCAGGGCAGCGAGTTCCCGCTCGATGACGTTGTCGTCTCTAGTCGTAAGGGCTCTTACCAGTTGGTGGTGGAGCGCCAGGTCAAACGTACGTTGGAGATTGCTCCTAGTAGTGAGCCGTGGCGTAAGACGATGCGGCAGTGCTTGCGGAGTCTCGAGTCTTTCGGGGATGAGATCGATGCTGACCGGCACCGGCTCGGCGTGACTGCATCCGGCCCCCTTCATTGGCTGGAGGTTCTGCGGGAGCTGGCTGCGTATGCAGCCGCGCAGAAGAGCGTGGACGACCTCCTGCGCCAGCTGTCGGCCTTGGGTCGGGATCAACGGCGCGTGTGGCAGCACCTGGTGGACACGATCCGCGATCTTCTCGCAGAAGGCGGCGTGGTGACTCCTGCGCCAGAGTTGGTGGAGCTGAGCGCCTTTCGGATCGCGCGCCGGCTGATCGTGCAGGTCGAGCCCGCCGAGCAGATCAGTCCGCGGTATCCGTATCTCTGCTCCGTGCTGGAGGATCGGGTGCTCCGGGCAGGGACCCGGCCGCATTCTGCTGCGGTGTTCCGGATGGTCGAGGAACTAGCGCAGGAGTGGGGGCCGCGGGCCGGAGCTGTGGACGTCGCCATGCTACGGAGCCGATTGCAGGCGCGGGGTGTCGCGCTGCGCGGAGATCCGCCGCCTCGAGGTCAGGCTGCTTCTCACCGGGTGAGCGTAGTGGCCGATCTGGAGCCCGCTGATGCCTTGCGCTTTGAGGTCCACCCCGTCTTCGAGGCGGATGGGCGTTCGGGGGCGCTCTCTGTGCTTCCTCCCTACATCGATCGTCCGGCAAGCATTGATGTTGAGCTGCGGCGCCAGGTGGCTGGGGCAGCCAAGGGCAGCCGGCTAGTCATGGTCGTTGGCGGCTCTTCCACAGGCAAGACTCGGTCCTGCTGGGAGGCTGTACGGGCTGAACTCCCGGACTGGCGCATTGTGCATCCGCTGGCGCCTGAACGGCCTGCGGCGCTGCTGTCTGTTTTGCAGGAAGGTGTTCTCGAGCCACGCACGGTGCTCTGGCTGAACGACGCACATCTGTACTTGCTGGTCAAGAACTATGCGGCACAGGTTGCAGCCAGCCTGCAAGCGTTACTGACAGATCCACAGCGCGGACCTGTTCTTGTCCTAGGCACCATATGGCCGGACTTCTGGAGCAAGTTGACGGACAGCGCGTACGAGGACGAAGACGTAGCTCTCGGGATAGGGGCGGCACATCAGCTTGCTGACCTGGCGGTCAGGGTCGAAATGCCTGCCGCATTCACTACAACGGACCTGGCCCGTGCTGAGGCTGTCGTAGCCTCCGACCCGCGCCTGCAACTGGCCCGTAGCCGTGCCGTCAGTGGACGCATCACCCAGTTTCTGGCCGGAGCTCCGCATTTGTGGCGCCGCTACGAGCAATCCGCCGGAGCGGCCCGCGCCATCCTCCACGCTGCCATGGACGCACGCCGATTCGGTCACGGTCCGCTGCTTCCAGAGGATTTTCTGCGGACAGCCGCTGAGGGCTACATAGACGAGGCGACCTGGCACACCCTAGATGAGGACTGGTTCGCCTCCCACCTGACCCAGCTGATTCGGCAACACCGTCAACTGCCAGGGCCGCTCGCCCGGCACCGGCCGCGTCCCGATCAGCCGCTTGCTTCCGGTCCGCTATACCAGCTGGCGGACATTCTTCATGAGAGAAGCCGGGCGACGAGGGAGAAGGAACGCCCTGCTTCCTCCTTGTGGGCAGCAGCAGCGGCACACTCTCGTACGGACACAGACCTGCGGGAACTTGCCCAAGCGGCGCGAAGTATGGGGGCCGTGGAGTGTGAACAGCTCTATGTAAAGGCGGCGGCGTGCGGGGACGTAGCTGCGCTGCCATGGTTCACCCGTCGCCTGATGGCCCTTAAACAGTTCGAGCGGGCCGAGGAACTCATCGACAAGCACCGTCTCGACAGCCTGCTCCTGGGTGAACTTGCCGCATTCGTCGGAGATGCAGGACGCTTCAGGGACGCCGCACGTCTGGCCCGCCGGGCCTACGAGCGCAGCGGCGATCGCAACGGCGCACGCAGCCTGGCCCACCACCTGTCGGGACGAGGCATGCGACGCCCCGCCGAACAGATCTACTCCCGACTTGCTGAGACCGGAGATCCCGTAGCCGCGCAGTGGCTCACCGCGCACTACGAGGCCCGGGGCGACGCGGCCGCAGCCGACCGCATGGCGCAGACCGCCCTCACACAGTACGGAGATCCGGCCGCCGCCCTCACGCTGGCCCAGCTTCGGGCCGATGCCGGAAAACTCGACGATACGGACCGATTGTGCCGTCTTGCCGCGGAGCACGGCCACGCCGGTGTCCTGGTCGCCCACGCGCGCGAGCGATCAGACCACCGCGACCACGCCACCGCCCTGTGCTTCTACCGCGCGGCCGCCACCGCACAGCACCCAAAGGCGCTGGAATGGATGTCGTGGACTTGCGAAGGCCAGGGTCATCACCAGCGCGCAGAAGACTTCGCGCACGCTGCCGCAGCAGCCGGCAACAGCCACGCTCTGCACGGCCTAGCCCACCTGCGGTTCTTCAAGGGCCACCGTGACGACGCCGAGCGGTTAAACCGCGCCGCCGCACAGACAGGATCGGTCCTAGCCCAACAGTGGCTCATCCGCAACGGCCTGCCCACCCCGTAGTCGAATGTCGCCGCGCCGCCCGGCCGCCCCGGCGCATCTTGCGGAGCTCGCGCCGCCGCCGCAGCGTGTCCATCACGGTGAGTGCCACAAGGTTCGTGTGTAGCGCTGGGCGGCTTTGGTGCTGAGGTCGAACAGGCAGGTGAGGGCTTTGGCGTCTCCTGCGGTGGCGTGGGCTTCGTCGAGGTAGCGGTCCTCGCGCAGCCGGCGGGGGGTCAGGGCGGGTCCGAGGGTGCGGTTGATCCACAGCGTTCCGACCGGGCGATCGCTGGTGGCGGTGCGGAAGTGGATGAACAGGTGCGGGTTGGTGGTGGCGGGCCAGCGCTGCGAGCGGTGCTCCAGGTAGGCCGTCAGGCGTTCCATGACGGGGGCAGCGAGAGGGATGCAGCGGTCGTTCACGGTGAGATGGGTGCCGTCGATGCGGGTGAGGTGCAGAGAGCAATCCTCGGAACCTGTGGATCCGTGTCGGGAGAAACGCGGAAGGCGTACCTTCCCGAATGATCCCTTGGAGGTCTCCGAGTAGGCCGCGTTCGCAGCGCGGGTCGGGAAGGTACGCCCTTGTGCTCAGCGTAGTCACCGATGACGGCTCCACGCAGTCCGGCTCCCTGATCGACGAGATCGTCCGTGAAGCCTGGCGCAAGTACAAGGTGCGCACCACCACCGAAGCCATCATCGGCGCGATCACCGGCACTCTGGAGGCGCCCAGGACGGTGCTGCTGGGTCGCTACGACGTCGCGGGGCGTCTCCAGTACGCCGGGCGCAGCACGACGCTGTCCGCACGTCTCGCGCGGGCCCTGGGTGACGTCCTGGTTCGGCCAGCGCACGTGCACCGGTGGGAGGGGGGACCTTCTCGGCGGGCTGGGGAACACAGCGCACGCTCGACGTCGTCCTGGTAGAGCCCGCGGTGGTGCTGGGGGTAGCGGTCGACGTCGCCCGGGACGCTACCGGACGGTTCCGTCACCCGGCCCGCCCGCACCGCATGCGCAAGAAGCGGCAGCTCACACCCGGGCCGGGCGTGTGGGGCTCGCCGGGACGCAGGTCGTACAGGGCCCGGCCGCCGGGCCACCGTCCGAGTTCGGTCACCAGGGCGACACCGTCGTCGACTTCCTCGGTCCGCCACCTGTGGATGTCCAGCAGCAGATCGTCCAGCGGCCCGCCGACCAGTGCGGCGTAGGTCCGGTGTCGGAGCGGGCCAGGTGGAACGGGTCAGCCTGTGGAGATCAATGGCTCCCGCGGACTCAGGCGCCCACGGTCCCGTCGACACCTTCACGCAGAAAGTCTGCGTGCCCGTTGTGGCGGCCGTACTCCAGGAGCACGTGCAGCATCACCATCCGCAGCGACACCTCCTCGCCCCATCGGGGCTGATACCCGGCCTGGTCCAGGGACGTGGCCTCCCGCTCGATACGGCGCGAGTTCTCCACCTCGGCCTCCCAGGCCGCGAACGCCTCGTCCCTGGTCGACGCACTCGCGTCGTACGCCGCCTGGAAGTCGATCTTGTCGGACCAGACCATGGGCGCGTCGTGGTCCTCGAACACTCGACGGAACCAAGCACGCTCCACCTCCGCCATGTGCCGCACCAGACCGAGCAGCGAAAGCGTGGACGGCGGCATCGACTGCTGTCGCAGCTCCTCGTCAGTGAGCCCTTCGCACTTCATGACGAGGGTTGCGCGGTGGTAGTCAAGGAAAGCCCGCAGCATGTCGCGTTCACTGCCAAAACTGGGCGGTCCTACGCGGTTGTCGCTGGTCACTGGTTGCGCTCCTCATCCGTGCCTGCGTTGAGGGCCAGTATCTACTCCCGTCGGCTGTCCCAGACGAGGGCCGTCAACCGGACCTGATTGCTCCCAGCTCACTGAGCCCCGCAGCCGCAACTACCCCCTGGAATCGCTCATCTAGGGGGTCACGTGTCCCGGAACGGGCCGCGCGGGGCCGTAACCCCCGTCCAGACGGCGCGCGCATGATCGTCCATCCCCGTGGATCGCGCGCCGTGAGCCCCGACCTCCGGTGCGGGGCTCACGGTCTTCTCCGACACGCCGGTGAGCCACCCGGACGCAACGAGCCATGGGGCAGACTGGCAGCGCAATGCCGATGCCGACGTTGCGCCCGCCCTGTCCTGTGTATTCGCCCGCCGCGGACACGGCAGGACAGGGCCTGCCCATTGGCGATTCGGTAGTTGCCGTCTGTCGTGATGGACTCGCTGCGTGAGCGGCGCCCGCCAAAAATCGGGGGACTTCTCAAATCTGGGAAGTCCCGCTCAATCGCAGGGCTCAGCCCTCGACAAGTCTGGCATGTGCATCTGCCTGCGCCAGGTGGAGCCTCAGCCGGCGGCATGACGGCGTCGCCCCGTCATCGTTGAACAGCGCGACTCCCTAAAGCCGGGCCCCGGGGATGTCATGGCTGATCCCCCGGGGCCCGTGGTGGTGCTGGAGCGGTTACTGCATCAGCGCGGCGAGCGCCTGCTCAGCCATCGGGATGCCCTGCGTGGCCGCCATGGTGGTGGCGCCCTCCAGGAGCTTGCTGGACAATCCTGATGCGATTGAGCGGACGGACCCGTCCAGCCACAGCAGCAGGCGGTTACCGGTGTCAGGCGGCGCTGAACACGTGGGCCGGGCCGTCGCGCCACTCCACCCAGCGTGTATCGTCCAGAACGGCCTCAGGGTCGGCGACGCCGGCATGTTCGAGGAACACGACCAGGTCCTGATCGCTGTAGGCGGTGCCGAGTATCTCGTCGTGGCCGTTGCGGTGCAGGGTCACTCGCCGGCCACCCGAAGGCGAAGGCCGGTGCACGACGATAGGCACGCTGCTCACGCCCTTCAGCATCCCCCACAGCCATGCTGGCAGGCGAGCCGGTTCCACCCTTCACCAGGTCGAGGGTGTCCCAAGCCAGGCACCAACCGGGTGACAAGGTTTTGCATCGAGCCGATGCGGCCGGTGGGCGGATGGATGCCCAACGGCACCGACCACCTGTTCACCGTCGAGAGGTCCTTGCAAATCTTTGCCGACGACATCGGGGAGGCCCGCTCGACGGTCGAGGACTGGCGGTGGACCGCCTCGCACTGGCCGGAGGCCAAGCTCAAGGACGGCGTGCAACCTTGCACAGCGCAGATGGCACGACATGATCGCGCAACGTTGCAGGGCCAACCGCCTCCGCCGCAATGACTACCGCGGCCTCTGGACCGCTCCTCAGCGCCACATCCGGTAATCTACAACGTCCCTACGGAGGTAGATCACTACTCTGCACGGGTGCTCTCCTACGACGAGTTGACTTCACCAGAGCGTGAGCTGTGGGACGCGTTTCCCGAAGGACGCCGCGTGAACCTGCGTACCCGTGTGCCAGGGGACGACCCTGCTGCTGAGAGTGGGCGGCCGGACCCCGGACGGACGGTTCGGGCCTCCGTGATCGTGGCGCTGCTTCAGGGTGCGTACACCGCGCAGACGGGCGCCGTCGCGTGCCTGCGGCTTGCCGGAGCGCTGATATCCGGGCGCCTCAACCTTGCCGGCGCGCAGATCGCTCACTCTCTCTGGCTCGAGGACTGCTGCTTTGAGGAGGGGGTGGACCTCTCGGGAGCGTCGACCCAGTCGATCGCGATCGTGGACAGCCGAGTACCGGGCGTGGAGGCCGGCTTGATGCGCATCGAGGGACGCCTCGACCTGCGGCGCTCACACGTAACAAGCGGCTCTGCCACGCCTTTCCACCGCCGGCCCACTGCCTTGTCGCTCATCAACGCCCATGTGAGCGGCGCGGTGAACCTTAGCGGCGCCAAGATCTCCGCACCCGGCGAATGGGCTGTGTCCGCCGGCGGCCTGGTCGCGGAGGGTGGCGTCTACTGCGACGACGGATTCGTCGCCCGCGGCGAAGTTCGTCTCATGGGGGCACATCTGCCCGGGGGCCTGCACATGCGGGGCGCACTACTGGAGCACCCCGGCGGGCGCGGGGTGGCGCTCGCCCTCGACAACGCTGCAGCTTCCTCGCTCGACTTCTCCGACGGGTTCACCGCGAACGGGGCCGTACGGCTGCGGGGCGCCCGGATCGCGGACAGCCTAACCTTCGAAGGGGCCGTCCTGAACGGGCCGCCCGACCGCAACGGCCCGTCACTGGCGGCCGCGCTGATGCAGGCAGCCGACTTCGACTTCACCCTCGCCCGGCAACCGTCCGCCAGCGTGGACCTGCGGGGCGCGCAGGTCTCCTACCTTCACGACAACGACCACAGCTGGCCGCTCGTGGTGGAGCTGGACGGCTTCGTCTACGGCTCCATCGCAACAGAGGAGGAAGCTGGGCGGCTGACCTCCGCGGCCCGCCGCGTGGTGTGGATTCGACGGAGTCCGGGCTACAACCCCCAGCCTTATGAGCAGTTGGCGAGCTGGTACCGCAGGGCCGGCCACGACGACGATGCCCGCCGCGTACTCCTGGCCAAACAGCGCCACCGGCGTCAAACCCTGCCCCAGCCAGCGCGCGCGTGGGGGCACCTGCTCGATATGACCGTCGGCTACGGCTACCGCCCCTGGCTGGCTGGCATCTGGCTCCTCGCACTGACGCTGCTGGGCACACTGTCCTTCAGCACCCACTCCCCCAACCCGGTCAAACCAGACGAAGGCCCGCCGTTCCAGCCCCTCGTCTACACGCTCGACCTCCTGATCCCCGTTGGCGGTCTGGGACAGCGCACGGCCTGGTACTGGTCGAACGGCAGCCTCCAGTGCCTGGCCTACCTGCTGATCGCACTGGGCTGGGTATTGACGACCGCCGTCATCGCGGGCGTCACCCGTACCCTGCAGAAAAGCTAGCGGGCGACACCAGAGCTGCGGCGTCGCTGCCGTCCTGCGCGCATGCATGCGGGGACACTGCCGCCGGGCACCCGGCATGTCCTGGACTCTGCCCCGTGCCTATGTTCACCACCGCCGCGGCCAGCACGGTCCTGCCCACCGGGTGGGCAGGGCCGAAGTGGACGACTTCCGCGCCCAGCTCGCCGCGCACCGGCAGGCAGGTGCTGCTGCGCTCAAGACGGGGCACCGGCATGGCTGGGACGTTCCCATAGGCCCGCGTCCAGGCCCTTGAGCAGCTGCCCGCAGGCACCGGCCTCGGCGGCGGACGGCGGACGGCGGACGGCGAGCTGATGCTCTGGGAGCTGGCTGCCCGCGTTCTGGCGGCTCCAGCAGGGCCTCGCCCGGCGTAGCAGCGGCGCGGTGGAGAGGGCGAGGCGGTGGCTGGCGCACTCTGCGGTCTTCGCCCTCGTCGCAGGTCCTACCGGTCTATGCCGCCCACCCCGGTCGGCGCTCGGGTCCCTCGACGCACTGCCTGACCTCATCTACGCTGTCTGGCGCCGACAACCAGCCCCGAGATGCTGCCGCGGCGCGGCCACCCGCCACAACGCGCTCGTCCTCCTGGTCATGACTGTGCTCGCGGGAGTCGTTTCGGGCCGGAACGTGCCGGAGCGCTCGGACAGCCGAGACCACGCGCTGGAAAGCGGCTGTCCGGGCCGGGCGCCGAGACCGCCGCAGCAGGGATCCGTTGGTTGAAGTTCATGATCAAGGCTCTCTGAGCCTCTTCCCTACATACAGCTCGATCCGGGGGTGAACCCGGCATTAGGGAAGGCACGGGATAGGCACGTCCACGATCGTGATCATCACTGGCTCGGTCGTCAGCGCCAAGCGTTCGCGCTGTGGGCGCTCTGGCTGCGCCTACGCTGGCGGGCGCGGCCGTGAGCAGCACCGCCACGGCTGTCGTCTAGGCATCACGCAGGAAGTAGCCGTCAGCAGCAGCCAGGAGTAAATGTCTGTGACCCGAGCCGGGGTCGTCTGCCTCGCTCCACACCCGGTCGAGGCATCGCGCCACCATGGGGTTGGACATCGGGTGGGCGGCTGAACGGTTGGGGTGGACGGCGGGGGTACCCGGCGCTCATGGCAAAGCTGCATCTTCCCGGGCGGAAAAGCGACCACACCGAGGAGCCCGCGCCAGCGGCAGAAGAGGCTGGACCGGGTCCGGAGGTGGAGCGGCGTGCGCCGGACGCTCCCACGAAACTGCCGAAGGGCGCGTGGCGCGCGGTGCTCAAGGGCAGCCTGCGTGAGTTCAAGGACGACGAGCTGACCGACCGCGCGGCGGCCCTGACGTACTACGGCATCCTGGCCGTGTTCCCGGCACTGCTGGCCCTGGTGTCCTTGCTGGGCCTGACCGGCAGGTCGACCACGGACAAGCTGCTGAACAACATCAAACAGCTCGCACCCGGCTCCGCCCGCGACATCCTCACCAACGCGGTGCAGCAGCTCCAGGGCAGCGCCGGTGTCGGCTCGCTCATGGCGGTCGTCGGCCTGGTCCTCGCGATCTGGTCGGCGTCCGGCTACGTGGCGGCGTTCATGCGCGCGGCGAACGCCGTCTACGACATGCCCGAGGGCCGCCCGGTGTGGAAGATCCTCCCCGTGCGGCTCGGCGTGACGATCACGCTCCTGATCCTGGCCGTGGTGAGCGCGGTGATCGTGGTCTTCACCGGCGGCCTGGCCCACCGGGCCGGCACCGCCCTCGGCCTCGGTGACACGGCCGTGACCGTGTGGTCGATCGCCAAGTGGCCGGTGCTGGTCGTCCTGGTCACCATCATGATCGCGATCCTGTACTGGGCGAGCCCGAACGCCAAGGTCAAGGGCTTCAAGTGGATCACCCCGGGCAGCTTCCTGGCCCTGGTGATCTGGCTCATCGCCTCCGCCGGGTTCGCGTTCTACGTCGCCAACTTCGCCTCGTACAACAAGACCTACGGCACGATGGCCGGCGTCATCGTCTTCCTGGTGTGGCTGTGGATCAGCAACCTCGCCATCCTGCTGGGCCTGGAGTTCGACGCGGAGGCCGCCCGGCAACGGGCCATCGCCGGGGGACACCCGCCGGAGGCCGAGCCGTACACCCAGCCGCGCGACACCCGGAAGTGGGACGAGGAAGACCGCCGCCGCATGGACAACGGCTGACCCCCGACCGTGCTGCAAGCCGCTGACCTGGGGTACCGGCACTGTATGAACCTGTTGGATCAACTGCGTGACACCGACCGGATCTTGACCAAAGGGGCGGCTTCCCGCATCCCGGCCGGGCCGGCGAAGGCGCTGTCGGCGGTCGAAGAGGCCGCAGAGAGCTCGAAGCTGTGGTGCGCCGCGGCCGGGGTGATGGCAGCGTGGGGCGGCTGGCGGGGCCGCAGGGCAGCGGCTGCCGGCGTGACGGCGCTCGTAGTGGCGCAACTGGTGTCCAACGGGATGGGCAAGCAGATCACCGGCCGGCGCCGACCGCCCAAGGAGTGGATCCCACACGACGAGGTCGAGGACCGCCCGGACTCTTCATCCTTCCCCTCCGGGCACACCGCGGCCGCCGTGGCCTTCACCGCGGCCGTCGCACCTACCTGGCCGCTGGCCGGCGCGGTGTGCGCGGTACCGGCGGCAGCGGTCGCCGTCGAACGGGTACAGAGCGGCGCCCACTACCCCAGCGACGTCGCCGCCGGCGCCGCCATCGGCCTGGCCACCGCCTGGCTCACCCACCGCGCCCCACGCCTCCTGCTGCGCCGCTGGCTGATCAGCCGGTAGCTGAGGGCCGCGTAACCCGGCGGCCGCCCATACGTTGTCCACCCGGACACGACGCAATCTCGTGTCAGCGGTCCTGCCACTGCACCGGCGTGGCGGTGGGGCCAACGCCTGCTGGCTATCCCTGCGCGGGCCAGCAGCGCGGATGGCTTCGGTCCTTTCCTCCCCTCGTGAAAGACCGAGGCCGTCCGTACGCCTGGACCGACTTCCGCACCACCGCCTCGGACCGCCTGCGAAAACACCCTCGAATAACTGTATTTAGTCGTGGATGGAATGGTTTGACCACTCTTTGGCAGGTGAGCCGGACAGGGACAGTTGCGACGCGCAGAGAAGGAGGGTGACGTTCGTGATCACCCAGGAGCAGATCCCCACCGTGCTGGATCACCCCGTCTACGACACCGACGGCAACAAGATCGGGGACGCCAAGCACATATTCCTCGACGACACCACCGGCCGGCCCGAGTGGGTGAGCGTAAAAACCGGCCTGTTCGGCACCAGCGAGTCGTTCGTCCCCATCCGCGACGCGTCCATGGTGGAGGACCACCTGGAGGTGCCCTACCCCAAGGACAAGGTCAAGGACGCGCCCAACGTCGACGTCGACGCCGGCGGCCACCTGTCAGAGGACGAGGAGCACCGCCTCTACGAGCACTACGGCATGGCCTGGGACGACGCCTGGCAGCAGGCGAACGAACCCGGCGAGGGCGGCTGGGCCCAGACGGACACCGCCGAGAGCACCAGCATGCGTGACGCCGGCGGCTACACCGACTCCGGTGAGACGACCTCCTTGCCTGACGCCGGCTACGCCGACACCGGTGAGACCACAGGCGCGCCGCGCGCTGCCTACGCCGAGTCCGGCGTGAGCGGTGATGATGCGATGACGCGTTCGGAGGAGCGCATGCATGTGGGCACCGAGCGCCGTGAGGCGGGGCGTGCGCGGCTGCGCAAGTACGTCGTCACCGAGGAGGTGCAGCAGACCGTGCCGGTGCGCCGTGAGGAGGTCCGCGTCGAACGCGAGCCGATCACCGACGCCAACCGGGACGCCGCCCTGTCCGGCCCGGACATCACCGAAGCCGAACACGAAGTCGTCCTGCACGAGGAACGCCCCGTCACCGAGACCGAGACGGTGCCGGTGGAGCGGGTACGCATGACCGCCGAGGAGCACACCGACGAGGAGACGGTCCGCGGCCAGGTCCGCAAAGAGCAGATCGACACCGAGGGCGTCGACGAAGAGCGGCGTGATCGCTAGCGCTGCTCGCCTGCATGCGCCGGCCGGCTCGGAAACTGCTCGAGCGGGTCGGCGCTTGTGTGTCCGCAGGTCCCAGCCGCCGCACACACGGACGAGCCGCCTGGGCCGCCGCGACCCACCGAGGCCGCTGCGATGCGTGTATCTGCCTGCCCCATGTCCACGCTTCCTGCTCAAGATCACCGCGACTTGGGTGTCCTGGGCTGGTCCTTGCTGGGTACTCGCCGGCGCATCACCGACGGGCTCACGGCCTGTCAGCACGACTACTCGAACAACACGGGAGGTGATCGTTGTGTCGACCATGCAGTCGCCCGCCACCGGCGGCAGGAGCAGTCACACGGGCGAGGAGCCAGTGGGCGAGCTGGTGCAACGGGCCTCGCAGCAGCTGACGGAGCTGGTGCGCGGCGAGATGAGGCTGGCGCAGGCGGAGATGAAGGAGAAGGGCAAGCGCTACGGCAAGGGCGGTGGCCTGTTCGGCGGCGCCGGCCTGGTCGGCTTCCTGATGCTGCAGGCCCTCGTCGCCACCGCGATCGCCGCTTTGGCAGTGCCGCTGCCGGTCTGGGCCGCAGCGCTGATCGTCACCGCCGTGCTCGGCGTCGTCGCCGGTGTGATGGCGCTGATGGGCAAGAAGCAGGTCAGCCAGGCCGCGCCGCCGGCACCGCAGCAGACCATCGACAGCGTCAAGGCCGACGTGGCCGAGATCAAGGAGAGTGCACAGCGATGACCCAGCCGCCCAACCAGTCCGCCGCCTCCCCGGCCCCCACCCCCAAGGAGCTGCGCGAGCAGGTCGAGCACACCCGCGAGGAGCTCGGGCAGACGGTCGAGGCTCTAGCGGCCAAAACGGACGTCAAGGCCCGCGCACAGGACAAGGCAGCCGAGGCCAAGCAGCAGGCCGCCGCCAAGGCCGGGGAGCTGAAGACCAAGGCCGTCCAAGCCGCACACCAGGTGCAGGACAAGATCCCTGACCCGGTGAAGGACAAGGCGGCTCAGGCTGCCGGGCAGGTCCGCGAGAAGGCGGCCCAGGCCGGCCAGGTGTGGCAGGACAAGGCACCCGAGCCGGTACGGAACAAGACAGCGCAGGGCGCGCAGATGGCGCGGGACAACCGCACGGTGCTCCTGGCGGCCGCGGGGGTGGCCGTGGTGGTGTGGCTGGCCTTGCGCCGCAGCAAGGGGTGACCACGGTGAAGGCCTCGAAGATCGCCTACAAGCCGGTCTCGCGCTGGGCGCGGTCAGCGGCATGCTTGCCGGCGCTCTGTTCAAGCAGGCGTGGAAAATGCTCGGCCACGACGAGGATGCCCCTGACGCCACCGACGAGGACCGTACCTGGACGGAGGTGCTGCTCGCCGCCGTCGTGCAGGGCGCGATCTTCGCCGGGGTCAAAGCCGCCGTCGACCGGGCCGGCGCCGCCACCACGCGCCGTCTGACCGGCACCTGGCCCGGCTGACGCACGCACGGCTGACCGGGGGTGCCGGTGTGACATGGATACCGGCACCCCCTTCCGGGAGGTCTTCCCCGCACGGAGAGGTCCCACCACCGTGTCCGCTTCCCACGCGATGCCCGCCCTGGCCGCCGCGGCCGCCATCGGCGTCATCCTGGCCGCCCGGTGGGCCACCACCCGCCCCCGCCGGAGCCGTCACGGCGCCAGCGCGGCCCGCCCCCCATGGCGCCGTACCGCACCCGCACCGGACACGACCACGCCTGAGGCGCCGGACGGACCCGCAATGACAGCCGTCAAGGACGCCGAAGACCACGTCCAGCACGTCTGGCAGCAACTCCAAGCCCGCCCCGAACGGCCCGAGTGACCTCGCGCAGCTGCCGGCAGGCACCGGCCTGGACGGCGAGCTGGTGGTATCGGCGCACGGCCGGCTCGCCTTCGAGCGGCTACAGCAGCGCCCCGCCCGCCCGTGGCAGCGGCGCAGGCGCAGCGGAAGAAACGGCCCGGTGGCAGGCGCACTACTGGTTTTCGGCCTGGCCCACGCGAACGAAACCGACCTGACCATCACGAGCGGGGCCTGCCCCAGCACGACGTTCACAAGCCAGGGAGTACGACCACTCCGGCCCAACTGCGTGCGTCACGCCATCCCCGTCGCACCGAATCTGCAGAGCTGACGTGGCGGGTCTTGCCGACACCGCTACGGCCCTGCCTCCCGCCGAGGCAGAGGGGCAGGGCCCGTTACGTTTCACCGACGCCGGCCGCTTCGGCAAGCAAGCGGCGGCCAGTTCCCGCCTCCCGGCACAGGGCACCGGTCAGCCGGACGCTGGCTCGTCGGACAGGGCGTAACCTGCTGTGCCCGTCAGCGTTGGAGAGGGCACGCGTGTATGAGTCCGATCCCCCACGGACACGCGAGTGAGCCCCGGCCTCCCCGGTTCCGGGGTTCACGACTCCCTCGTCCGGGCCCCCTCCGAGCCACTCGATCAGCTCCGACGCCGCGATCTCGTCCTCATCGGCCAGCCCTTCACTCGGGCCGGCCCGGCGGAGGAACACCACCAGGTCCCACAGCCCGTAGGCCCGGCCCGCCGGCACACCGTCGATGTGCACTAGGCGCCCGCCGAACTCACCACCGGGCGGGCAGACAGTCTCAAACTGCGGCTTCGCCATACCCATCATGGTGCAGCAGCGGGTGCGCCGGGTCCCGACGGATGCCGCGTTCAGCCGCCTTGAGGTGCAACCCCCTGCACGGCCTTCGGCAGCAGGCCCTCAGGGCGCTGCGCCAGCAGGTTCCCGCGTGCGTCCGCTGATGGCCGGACACCGCCCTCGGCGTCCTGGACTAGGACGGCGCTACTGGGGCCTGCGTCCGGTGATAGCGCCGCCGGGGTCGTCGAGCAGTGCGATGCGGGCGGTGACGCGTTTGCCGACCGGCTCCATCTGCACTTCGAAGCCCTGGGCGACCATCATGACGATCTCCAGCCCGTGCTGGCCCACGCGGCCGGCGTCCGCGGCCCGGGCCACCGGCAGCACCGTTGCCGAATCCCACACCACGATCTCGACCAGGTCGCCGACGATCCGCAGATCCATCATCACCGGGCCCGGGGCGTACTTGCGGGCGTTGGTGACGAGTTCGCTGACCACCAGCTGGGTCACGTCGATGGCGCGCTGGGAGACGGGCAGGCCGTGCTCGGCCTGGACCCGGGTGAGGAACTGCGCGGCCAGGTGGCGCGCCTGGGCGATGCTCGTGCCGTCGCCTTCCAGGGCAACGGTGGTCTGTATGGCCTGCTCGTCCGGAGCGTCCTCGTTCACCGGCAGTGGTTCCATCACGGCAGCCTTTCCCCGTTAACCGCCTGCGTGTACCCGCTTCATGCGGGTATACGCCTCGCGCTCCCTGCCGGCTCCCCCGCTGGTACGGCAGTGTCGCCCGCAGGTCGGGCAGCGCGTCAGGGCAAGATGTCGATGTGCCAGTATCGCCGAATGGCTGAGGGACGGATGACGGACCAAAAGCATGCAGAACACGCCGGCAGGCTGGTAGTCGTGGCCACCGCCACGGACGGCATCCGTGTACTGAGCCCGGCCGGGGAGATCGACCACGACACCGTCCAGACACTGCGCCAGGCGCTCGACGTCACCGGCATCACCCGACCCCGCATCGTCGTGGACATGCGGCGGGTCACCTTCATGGACTCCGTCGGCATCAACCTCTTGATCGAGGCATACAAGGCAGTCAGCAAAGCAGGGGGCTGGATCCGCCTGGCCGCCCCTTCCGAATTCGTGCTGCGCGTGGTGCAGCTCGTCGGTATCGACCGCATCATCGCGTGCCGGCCCACCCTGCGCGAGGCCCTCGCTCCCTGAGCAGTGAGCCAGGCCCTGACCGGCATCGGAGTGTCACCCTTCCGGGCTGGGAGAGGCCCGAAGCGAGCTGGCCCACCACGTGTACAGCTCCTTCACCGAACGCCGTCGGGGCAACGAGGATTCCGAAGACGAGCACGATGGCGACGGTCAGCTGCTCGTCGCTGCGGCTACGGCGTGAGTGCGGCGCAGCCGCACGATGATGATGACCGCCAGCAGCACCGCCACGCTGATCGTCAGCATCGCCCTCACCCCCACTCCACGTGCGCGCACTCCGTCCGTCCGGTCAGCTGCTCGTCGCTGCGGCTACGGGCTAGCTACCGCCGACCATCCCGGCAGCGTGCCTGCTGATCCAGTGCGGGCATACGGTGGTCGAGCCGCCGGACGGGAACGGCATCGTGGTGCTGGCGCGGGGATCAGCGGCCGGTGCGTGACCGGTTGGGGGTGCCGGTCGTGGGATGGCGTCGGCCGGGGAAGGACCCTTCGACCTCCCCAGGTGTCATGGCCCTTCCCCGGCCGGCTCCGGATGCTATCCCTGGTCCTGGGTCTCACGCCGTCACAGCTGGCGGCCGGTAACGTCCCCGCCGGGGTCGTCGGCCAGCATGATTGCCGTGGTGATCCGTTTTTTGCCCACCGGTTCGCGTTGGATGGCGAAGCTCTGGCGAGTCCGCTGCAAGCTGGGGCTGATCAGACGATGTTCCCGAAGCCTTTCACAGGGCCGTCACCGTCATAAAGCGCTGTAGGTGCAGGAGCCCAGGGTCAACTTGCCTGCGCTGTCTTCGCTGATGGTGCCACAGGTCGCTCTCACGTTGTACCAAGGGATGCTGCGCGGCTGACCGAGGGGCTGGGGGGTCAGAACGCCGAGGACGTCGAAGTCAAAGACGTACGGGCTTCCACTGTTGGTGTAGCCGGGACATGCACTGCGGCTCGTCATGACAGTGGGGGCGGGAGGCAGCCCGGCGAAGAGGGTCAATGTGTTACCACCCGAGCAGTGCACGCTGGTTGCCGCACTGGCCGCGGGAGCCGCGACCGCGACAGCGGACGCGGCCAGGAGAGCGCAGACACCTGAGGCGGCTGCCTTGCGCAGAGCCTTCGTGATCATAAGTACTCCGTTCTTCGAGATTGATGCACCGCGCCCGAAATCCTCCTGTGCACGTCAAAACTTCACCAGACGATGCCGTACGAATACGTCAAAGTCATTACGGCGCGCACCGGAGGGGCACCCACCAAAACGGTCCTGCGCGTGGTGCAGCTTGCGGGCATCGACCGCGTCATCGTGTGCCGGCCCGCCCTGCGCGAAACCCCTCACCCCCTGACCTCCTCGAGCACCCCGCGGCGCAGGCAGTCTCACAAGCCAGATGGAAGACATCCCGGCATGTCATGGCCCCTGCCCGAGCCGATGGTCACTACCGCAGTGACACCTCCGACCTGACGCCGGGCTGGGCAGCTGAACTGAAGTGGAACGGCTTGCGCGTCCGGCTCACCTGCACACCGGGATGTGGGTGCTGCTGCGCTCAAGGCAGGGCACCGATATGAACGGCTCGTTCTCCGAGATCCGCACCGCGGCCGCCACGCTCCTGGACGGCGAGCTGTCATGCGGGAGCGCAGCCGCCGCGTGTTCAAGCGGCTCCAGCAGCGTCTGGCCCGGCGCGGCAGTAGCGCGGTAGAGGCGGCAGGCCGGTGGCCGGCGCAGTACGTGATCTTCGGCCTGGTCCACACGGACGCCATCCACATGACCGGCTGGCCGTACGAGCGGCGGCGCGCCAGCACGGGCTGAACCGGACGAACGTCGATGCAGTACACACGGGCGAGTGCTGGGCTGCGGCCAGGAGCGGCCGATACCGCCCGGCACCCGGCAGCAGGCCGTCGAAGCGCTGCGCAGGCAGGTCCCCGCGGGACCTGCCGCCTGCGCAGCCGCACCCGGACGGTTCCGCCATCCCGCCCACCCGCACCGGATCCGCACAAACATGGATGCAGGGCAGGTGCTGCTGCTCGACGAGGCCTAACCCCGACTGGCACTCGCTCCCGCTGGAGCAGTGATCCCGCCTGCCCCGTGGAGTGGATGAGCATGCGGCGTGAAGGGAATCGGTAGGGTCATCTCACCAGTCGGTGTGCGTCTCCCCGGTGAGGCGGTGGGGAGATCACCATGACCACGGAACCCTCGGTGTCGGCGAGTACGTCGGGATCCTGCCTGATCGTGCAGGTCAGCGGCAACATGGACTATGCGGACGCCCCGTTCTTCCGCCACCGTCTCGCGCAGGAGGTCACCCAGGGCCATCCGTTCGTCGTGCTGGACCTGTCCGCGGTGGCGTTCTGCGATTCATCCGGGCTCAACGCGCTGCTGTGGGCCTGGCGGCGGGCCGAGAGCGCGGGCACGCTGCTGGTGCTGGCCTGCGTACCGCCGAAACTGCAGCGGATGCTGGCCATGACCCAGGTGGACACCGTGCTGCAGGTGTACGGCACCACCGCCCAAGCCGAAGCCGAACTGACCTCCATCCACGGGGACCTGACGCCCCCCACGCTCCCGGACGCGCACACGTGACCCGCCCGGCCATCTTGTCGTTGAAGTGATTGTCGCGGCCGCATCCGTCGCCCTACGGATGCGTTATGCGATCCAAGGGCCTGGGCACGCCTTCGTCAGTGAGCCCAGGCCCTCACGCCTCTGGCCCCCCTCTCGCCCGCCAAGCAGGCGCCACCGGTCACCGGCCCGCACACGGCCGACGGCGCGGAATCCGTACCGGTGTCACGTCGGGCATGCCCGTACCGCAGGCAGTCCAAGTCCGTCCGTAGGCTGGGAACGCCGGGTTCACCTGCGCCGGGTGATGCTTGGAGCCACGGACCGCCGCGAGTCTAGGGGGACAAGGCCACCCACGTCGCCATCAACCGTTGGCGGGAGCAGTTCATGCGCTACGAGATCCGCGTCGAGGGCCACGTGTCGCAGACCCTGGCCAAGGCCTTCCCCGAACTCGACCACGTAACGATCGCCGGCTACACACTGCTCTTCGGCCCGGTGGTCGACGAGGCGCACCTGTACGGCCTGCTCGACCGCTTCCAGTCACTGGGCCTGCGCGTGAGGGAGCTGCGACAACTACCCGACTGACCAGACCTGCACGACGACGTTGGGCAGGTGCCGCTGTGCGGTCAGAGTGCTGCCCTCATGCCGGTCCCGGCGACGACCCCCGCGCGGGAGCGCTTGAGGGGGGCTGGTCGGGTGGCGGGACGCAGTCAACTCGGGTGTGACGGCGGCCCGCCCCCTTCCACCCCGCACCGCATTGCATCGCACGAGGAACCGCGCGGGGGACTGGCACCAGCACGTGCCCCGGCACCCCGACCGCAGGCGGCGCCATCCGGGTGAACCAGTCCGCTGCCGCTGTCAGGCCGCCTTTTCGGCCGGTGGCGGCGGCGTGCTGGTGGGCGCGGACGATGGTGGAGTCGATCTGGACCAGCCAGTCGATGTCGCCGGCTGCGTCGGCCTGGGCCTGGATCTGCTGCAGGGCTCGGGTGAACACCCCGTCCAGGGCGTAGCGGCGGAAGCGGGTGTAGACCGTCTTCCACGACCCGTGGCATTCCGGCAGGTCACGCCAGGAGATCCCGGTGCCGATCTCGTAGACCATCCCGTTGATGACCTGCCGATCCTCCACGCGAGGCCGGCCCGTCGTGGCCCGGGGTATCAGCGGAGCGAGTAACTCCCACTCCTGGTCGGTGAGTTCATGACGACGTACCACAACGCCATGATCCACCATGCAGATGATCTTTGAAGACGGACTCTAGTGGAAGAACAGGGCCGGTCGTTCCTGCGGCCGCCCCGCTCACGGCCGATCTGCGGCGGAGCATGTCAGACACATGCCGTCGGCGTCGATGAGCCGCCGTTGGAGGCGGGCTGCGTGTCACGGGCCGACGGTAATCCGTACTGCTGCCAGCGCCTTGAGCGCCACCTCGTTCACCTCGGCCGGGGTGGCGCCGCGCAATGCGATGCGGCCGATGCGCTGGAGGTTGTCGGTGGGATCGGCGAGGTGGTCGCCGGGCTGCTTGGTGAGGGTGACGGTGAGGAGGGGGCCGGCGGCTGGAAGGCCGTCGACAGCCAGCAGTGTGCCGGCGCGGGGGGCGATGAGGAAGCGGACGGCGGCGGCGCCGGCGCGGGTCGGGGCGAGATCGCTCTCGTGGCCGAGGGCGATCCGGACGGCCGTGCGGGCCATGTCGATGCCGGTGGCCTCTTTGACCAGCTCCATGATGCCGTCGCCGGGCGGTCGGGCGCCGGTCTCCAGGACGGACGCCCGGCCCCCGGCGTCTAGTTTGATCTCGGTGTGGGCGAGGCCGTCACGCAGTCCCAGGGCTGACACGGCCCGGCTCGCGGCGTCCAGCAGCGTCGCGCGCGCCGGAGGCGCAAGGTCCGCCGGGACGGTGTGGCCGGTCTCGGCGCGCACGGCTCCCCGAGTGGTGAACTTCTGGGTGACGGCGAGGTGGTGGATTGTGCCGCGGGCGACGACCGTCTCGACGCTGAACTCCTCGCCGTGCGCGTACTCCTGCGCGAGCAGGCTGGGCTCCAGGTCAATCCCGTGCGGCAGTTTGACCGTCTCGGCCCGGGCGAGAGCCACGGCGTCGGGCAGGTCGCTGGGCGAGGCGACCACCCGTACCCCGATGGAGGCCGCATTCTCGGCCGGTTTGACCACCAGCGGGTAGGTCAGCGCGGCCGACGTGATGCGCTGGGCGAGCGTGTTCGCGTCCGGAGCGCTGACCGTGCGCGGGGACGGCACGCCGTAGGCCGTGAACACCTCGGCCATCAGGCGCTTGTTGCGACTGGCGGGGGACAGGCCGGCATCGTGGCCCGGCAGGCCCAAACGGTCGGCGAGCCGCGCGGCGAGCGGGGTGAGGAACTCCCAGCACGCCAGGACGCCGTCGATCGCGGTCCGGCGGCAGAAGGCGGCCAACTCCTCCAGTGCGGCGGCGGGGTCGGTGAAGTCGGGGCTGACCGTGCCGGCCACCAGTGCCCTCGTCCCCGGCGGGTACTGGGCGTACATGTCCTCGTGGGTGGCCACCCAGGCGTCGACGCCCAGGTCGTGGGCGGCGTGTAGCAAGGCCTCTCCGGCGGAGACACCGGCTTCGAGGAAGAGGATTTTCGGCATGTGGGGGTCCTTGAGGGGGATGCGGGTGGCACAGGCGGGGCAGGGTGCTCCTAGGGAGCGGCTGTCGGCAAGGAAGGTGTCCGCAGGGTCAGTTGAGTGGTCCGTTTCCTGATGGCCCGCGCCAGGGCAAGTTGGGTCAGTGCGGCGGTCACGCAGAGGGCGGCGCAGGAGAGCCACAGGACGGTGGCACCGGCGGCCAGGAGGCGGGTGCCGGCCAGCGGGGCGATGAGGAAGCCAGTGCCCCAGGCCATGCCGAGCAGACCGTTGTAGCGGCCGCGCAGGGCTGGCGGGGCCAGGTCGGCGACGAGGGCGGCGGTGATGGCGAAGACCAGAACCTCGCCGAGGCTCCAGACCGCGACGGCCAGCGCGAAGGCGGGGCCTGCGGACGCGGCGGCGACCAGGGCGTTGCCCCCGGCGGCGAGCAGAAAGCCGGTGACCAGCACGCGGCTCTTGTCGAATCGGGCGAGCCGGTGGCCGATCACAGGCTGTACGAGGATGAGGACGACGCCGTTGACGGCCATGACCGTCCCGTAGACATCACCGGACAGTCCGTGCCGTGTCATGACCAGGGGCAAGGTGGTGAAGGCCTGTTGGAAGACGACGGCGTACAGGACGACGACTGCGGCGAAGGCGAGCATCGCCCGGTCGGCGAGGACGGTGCGGTAACTGCCGCCGGCGCCGCGCTCCGCCGCGGTCGGCCGGGTCTCGGGGACGGCGCACCACACCAGCAGGCCGAACAACGCGCACGCTGCGGCGTCGGTCCAGAACAGCAGGGAGAAGCCGCGGGTGGCGAGGTGGCCGCCGAGGATCATGGCGGCGGAGAAGCCGAGGTTGACCGACCAGAGCAGTAGGCCGAAGGCGCGGGTGCGGTCGCCGGCCGGGACGGTGTCGGCGACCAGGGCCTGGGCGGCGGGCCGGAAGAGGTCGAGGGTGACGCCCAGGGCGAAGCCGGCGGCGGTGAGGGCGGGCAGCGACTGCGCGTGGCCCAGCGCCAGCAGGGAGCCGGCGTTGGCGAGCATCCCGCCGGTCAGCGCGACCCGGCGGCCGAACCGGTCGGTGAGGAAACCGCCCAGCGGCTGGGAGATCACCGAGCCGACTCCGACGACGGCGAGGATGACGCCGATGGTGCCGAGCGGCACGTCTCGGACCTGGCTGAGGTAGAGGCTCAGGAACGGGTTCACCATGGCGCCGAGGCGGTTGACCAGGGTGCCGGACCACAGGACCCAGAATGCGCCGGGCAGACCGCCGGCGCGGACCCTGACGAGGGTGCGGAGGCGGGCGGCGGAGGGTGCGGCGGACGGGGTGGGGGGCAACGTGATCCTCCGGGGGGAAGCCGTGCGGCTCGGGTGGGGTCGTCATCGGGGCGTCGGGGGGGGTCCAGCTAGTACTGGTGTCGGTGTCGCCGCGGCCATGCGCGGAGCGGGCCGGGAAGAGACGGCCGCGCTCCCCCACATCGCGGGACCGGGACGGGGCGGCCGCGCTCCGGGCACGGCGCGCTCCGGGCCGGTCAGGCTCGTCCGGCGACGCTCGCGGCCAGTGCCTCGCGGTCGACCTTGCCGTTGCCGGTGACGGGCAGGACGTCGATCACCCGCAGTTCTGCGGGGACCATGTACGCGGGGAGGGTGCGGGCGCAGAAGTCCCGCAGGGTGGCGGCGATGTCTTCGTCGGGCGCGGCTTCGACGGCGCCGGAGCCGGTCAGGTCTTGCGCGTCGCCGCTTGGGTCCGCCGCCACGAACGCGGCCAGGCAGCCGCCCCCGTCGGGCAGCGGCAGTCGCAGAGCCGCGGCGGCGGTGACGGCGGGGTGGCGGGTCAGGCAGCGTTCGACCTCGCCCAGCTCCACCCGGTTGCCGTTGATCTGCACCTGGGAGTCGGTGCGGCCGAGGAAGTACAGCTCCCCCTTCTTCCCGCGCACCCCCAGGTCCCCGGTGCGCAGGACGACCTGTCCTGACTCTGGGCAGAGCGGGTCGGGTACGAGGGCGGCGCGGGTGGCTTCCGGGTCGTTCCAGTAGCCGGAGAAGAGCGCCGGGCTGCGCAGCAGCATCTCCCCCGGTGTTCCCGGTATGTCGACAAGGTTGCCGTCGCCGTCCCTGAGGAGCAGTTCGGCGCCCGGATGGGCGTGGCCGATTGAGAGCCGCTCCAGATCGGCCGGCAGCGGTTCGGGGACGTCTTCGAAGGTGGCCGCCATCGACTCGGTCGCCCCGTAGCAGTTGACGATCCGCATGCCCGGGCGCAATTCCTGAAGGCGGCGCAGCTCCGGCAGCGGGAACTCCTCGCCGCAGAACAACACGCCTCGCAGGTAAGGGAGTTCGCTCAGGCGGTCCGCTTCGTGGCGCAGGACCTGGCGCCAGACGGAGGGCACTCCGGTGACCTGGGTGGCGTTTGTGTCGCGCAAGGCGCGCAGGAAGTGCCGGGGCCAGCGCACCAGCCGCTGGGGCACCGGGACCAGCGCCGCGCCGCTGCCGAGCGCGAGCCCGATGGTGAGCAGGGAGAAGTCGAAGTGCAGCGGGGAGGTGCCGGCAATGCGGTCGCCGGGGGCTGCGATGCGATGCGCCAGCATGCCGCGGTAGAAGGCGGTCACGGCGCGGTGGCTCATGACGACGCCCTTGGGGCGGCCGGTCGTTCCGGAGGTGAACACGATGTAGGCGGGGTCGGCGACGCACGGGACGTGCCGTCGGCGGGCGGTCGCCGCGGGGGTTCGTTCGACGGTCAGTCCGCCGCCGCCGAAGCGCGCCGTGCCGAGCGTCGCGGGCAGGTTCGTGCGCTCTGCGGTCGCGGCCTGCACGTGCAGGGCCGGGCGGGCCGTGTCGATGAGCGTGCGCAACCGGTCCGGCGGCGTCTCCGGGCTCACCGGTACGAAGGTGAGCCCGGCACGGGAGCAGGCCAGGAGCACGGCGATCGACTCGGCGCTCACCTCGGCTTCCAGCAGCACACGTGTGCCGGGGGCGAGTTCGAGCCCGTGCAAGGTCGCCGCGTAGGCGCTGACGGTGGCGGTCAGTTCGGCGTAGGTGGTGACGGTGGGTGCGCCGGTGGCGGCGGGTTCGACGACGGCCGAGTGATCCGGGGTGTGGCGGGCGGGGTCGAGCAGGAAGTCGTGGAGGAACTCACCGGTCGCCGCCGCGGTGTCGTCCGGCCGTTGGCTCACTGAGGAAGTCCTTTCCGCTGCCGGTGGCGTGCTCGCGGGGTCGGTCGGGCTTTCGTTCTCGAGCACGTCACCCATTCTTCCGTATTCTGGAATATCTTTTCCAGTTCTGCGCCCACGCTCTCACACGCTGCCGCGAACGCGCCAGCCACCCCCCGGACACCTGCCATCAAGACGGGAGCCGACTCGGCAAGCACATGCCGAACAGAATCGCCCGCTCCTGTGACCACTGGACAGATTCCATGAGCTGTGACAGCTTATGGCTCGAATCGGAATATATTTTCCACATTATGGAATTTGGAGGTTCGGGACGTGGCCCTGGCTGATGCGGGACCCCTTTCCCTGGGCCAGCTCTCGGTCTGGCACGACATCCGCGACCTGCCGAAGACCCGCCGCCACGAGCCCAACAACGTGGCCGTGTGGGACCTGCCGCCCGGGACCGGCCTGGAAGCCGTGCGGGCCGCACTCACCGCGCTCGCTGTGCGGCATCCCTCCCTGCGCACCCGTTACGACCTGCGCAACCCTGACGCGCCCCGGCAGTGGCTCCCGGACGACGCGCAGCCGGTCGAACTCACCACTGTCGCGCCTATGGAGGGCGGGCCGGCGGAACTATCCCTGCGATTGGCGGCTGAACCCTTCGACCTGGGCCGACAGGACGGCTGGCGGGCGCGATTGGCCACCGAGGGGCGCACGGCGGACGGACGGCGGGCGCCAGACCGGCTCGTCTTCGTCAAGCACCACATCCTGGCCGACGCCTGGGCTCAGGAGGTGTTAAGGCGCGACCTCCTGCGCGAGCTCGCCGCGCCCGGCACGCTCGGCGTACCGGCGCTCGGCCCCGCCGACTTGGCCGCCGAGCAGTACGGACCGGACGGACTGCGGCGCCAGGAAGCCGCGTTGGACTACTGGCGGCGGGTGCTCGACCGGGTCTCGGCCACCCGGCTGTCCGCGCCCGGTGATGCGCCCGGCGAGGTCGTGCAGGGCACGCTCCGCTCGTCACCCGCGCTCTACGCGGCCCGGGCGCTCGCCGACCGGGCCGGCGTCTCCGTCGCCGGCGCCGTGCTGGCCGCCTACGTCCGTGCCGTGGGCCGCCGGTGCGACAGCGACACGCTTCTCGTGCAGCTGATGAGCGCCAACCGGTTCTCCGGACGCTGGAAGGACCTCGTCACCTCCATGAACGAGTGGGTTCCCGCTCTCGTGGAGGGGGTGGACGCGGACCTCACGACGCTCGCCCGCGCCGTGCACTGGGGCAGCCTGCGCGCCGTCCGTCACGGCATGTACGACGTGACGGCCGTCGCCGCGCTGCGCGCCCGCGTGCCGCGGGCGCCCGAGGCGGCCTGCGCCTTCAATCACGTGGCCGTACCACACGCCGACGCAGGCGACCAGGCGCCGCAGGAGGCCGTGCAGGTCGAGCCGACCGTCTCCTTCGAGACGCCGTTCACCACCATCGGACCGCACTGCTACGCCCGCTCCCAGGAGGACGGACAGACCCTGACCGTGCGGCTGACCGCGCGGGACACCGGACGCGCCCAGTGCGCCGCCCTGCTGTGGGAGGTGCACGACGCACTTCTCGCCGCTGTCTGACGCCCCGCCTCCCACCGTCTGCCCGCGTCCTCTGGAGGTCCCGTGCCCGGCACCACCCGTCCACTTGGCCGACCCGCCGCCCTGCCGTGCCAGGACGGCGCCGCCCGCGGCCACGTCGTTATCCTGCACCGCTGGAGCGACCGCTACGCAGACTACGCCCGCTACCTCGACCACACCGCCCACCGGGTCAGTTACGTCACCACCGAACGGGCCCTGACGCACCTGCCGTCGGCCGGGGCCGCCGGGGTGGAGCTGGTGGACAGCACCGAGAACGCTAAGGCGGTGCGCCAGGCCGTGGACCGGCTGGCCGAGCGGTACGGGCCGCCCACGCGCATCGTCGCCCTCCAGGAGACGGACCTCGACCTGGCCGCCGTCCTGCGCGACGAGCTGTCCCTGCCGGGTCCCGGCGCGGAGGAACTGCGTCCGGTGCGCGACAAGCTGCTGATGGCCCAGCGCCTGGCCGCCCATGCGGTCCCGACCCCGACGACCGCCGACGCCCCCGACCGCGCTGCCGTGACCCGCTTCGCCGCCGCGCACGGCTGGCCCGTCCTGGTCAAACCCCGGCGCGGCACCGCGAGCGCCCACGTCACCCGGCTGGACTCCCCGCAGGCGCTGGCTGCGTACGTTTTCCCCGCCGGCACCGACATGATCGTCCAGCCGTGGGTGCCGGATCGCGTCCTGCACGTCGACGGCGTCTTCGACGGCCGCGACCTCGGCTTCTGGCGGGCCTCGCGCTATGTGAGCACCTGCCTGCAGTTCACCTCCGGCGAGGTGCTCGGCTCGGTGGAGATCGACGACGGCGCCGCGCTGGAGCGCATCGGTGCTCTTACGACGCGGGCCGCGCGGGCCCTGCTGGCCCGGCCTTCCGTCTTCCACCTGGAACTGTTCGAGAGCAGGACCGGGGCGCTGACCGTGCTCGAACTCGGGGCGCGGCCCGGCGGGGCTGAAGTGCCGTTCATCTGGCGAGAGGTGCACGGCGTCGACCTGATGGCCGTTGCCTTCGCCCACCAGACGGACACCCCCGACCCGACGCCGACCGCGCCCTTGGGGACAGGCTGCGTCGGCGGCTGGCTGCTGGTGCCGCCGTCCGTCCCCGCGCCGTGCCGGGTGCGGTCCGTGACGCTGCCCGAGGACGGGCCGGCCTACGCCCGCAGCGTCCCGTACCGGGGGCAGCTGATGACCGGAGGCGGCTACGAGCACGCCGGAGCGCGTTTCCGCTTCGCGGGGCGCAGCACCGCCGAGGTGGAGGAGGCGCTGCGCCGCACCGCCCGCGGGACGGCGCTGGAGTGCACGCCCCTTGATGCGCATGCACCCGCCCGAGTGGCCGTGGTGGGCTGCGGCAACCCTCCCTACCGCCGGTACGCGCTCGCCGACCTGGCCGAACGCGTCGAGACCGCGCTCGTGCAGCCCGGACCGCTACAGTGGCAGCGCCCCTACATCGAGGACCGTTTCCGGACCGCCGACACTTGTGACGCCGACGCCGTCACCGAGGCCGTCGCCGACCTGCTCACCTCGGCCGACGGCGCGGGCGCGGTCTTGACCTGGGACGAAACGCTGCTCGCCACGACCGCGGAGGTCGCCCGACGGCTGAACCTGCCGCACCTGGGGCCGGAAGCCGTGCGCTGCTGCCGCGACAAGCTCACCACCCGGCAGGTCCTCGCCGCGGCCGCGGTGCCCTCCGCCGGCTTCCGCCACGTCCACGGCCGCGCCGAGGCGGTCTCGGCCGCCGCAGACCTGGGCCTGCCCGTGGTGGTCAAACCCCGCAGCCTGGCCGGCTCCATCGGCGTCACTCTCGCGCGTACGCCCGACGAGGTCGGCCGGGCCTACGAGACGGCCACCACCTCCGCCTTTCCCGGCATCGACCGGCTGGCCGGCGCCATCGTGGAGGAGTACCTGACCGGACCGGAGATCAGCGTGGACTGCGCGGTCGACGGCGGCCGGGTGCACATCGTCAACGTGGCCCGCAAGCGCCTCGGCTTCGCTCCGTACTTCGAGGAGATCGGCCACCTGGTGGCGCCCTGGCGGGAGGAACCCTGGTCCGCCGACGTGGAGTTGGTGGTCACGGCCGCGCACGCCGCGCTCGGCCTGCGCACCGGCGTCACGCACAGCGAGCTGCGGCTGACCCCGTCCGGGCCCCGCGTGGTCGAGGTCAACGGGCGGCTCGGCGGCGACTTCATCCCGCTGCTCGGCCGCCTGGCCACTGGCGTCGACCAGGTGGCCGCCGCCGCCGACCTCGCCCTGGGCCGTACCCCCGACGTGTCACCGCGTCACGAGCGCTGCGCCGAGGTCCGCTTCGTCTACCCCGCGCACGACGCCGTCGTCCGCGAACTCGACGTCACCGGCGCGGCAGCCGTGCCCGGCATCGCGGACGCCGTCGCGCTCGCGCCGCCGGGCACGCAGCTGCGGCTGCCCCCGCACGGCATCGTCCCCCGCCTGGCCGCGCTGATCGCCACGGGCGACAGCCCCGAGGAGTGCGGCACGGCCCTGGACGCCGCCCAGCGGGCCGTGCGCCACCGCCTTGCACCGCTCCCCCGCTGACCTCGTACCGAAGCGCCGACCTCTCATCCTCACAAGGAAGCAAGGAGCTGTCCGACCATGTGGATCCTGGGCGTCAACGCACCTCCGGCTGGCTGGCACGACACCGCAGCCTGTCTGATCGACGGCGACGGCCAGATCGTCGCCTTCTCCGAGGAGGAACGCCTCAGCCGGCGGCGCCACTCGCTGTACCGCAAGCCCGTCGGCGCCGCCCGGCTGTGCCTGGAGCAGGCGGGCATCAGCGCTGCCGAGATCGACGTCATCGCGCTGGGCTGGGACGACGAACAGCTCTACCTCGGCCGGTTCGCCGACGACGCCGAGCTCCTCGCCTACGCGGTCGGCCTCGACTTCGGCGAGCGGCTGCCAGAGGTGGTGCGGATCGGCCACCACCAGGCGCACGCCGCGTCCTCCTTCTACGCCTCGCCCTTCCGCAAAGCGGGCGTCCTGGTGGTCGACGGGCACGGTGAGAACGAGTCCTCCAGCATCTGGACTTACGAGGAGGGCCGCGCGCCGCGCCTGGAACGCTCCTGGCAGCGCACCGCCTCCCTCGGTTACGCCTACGACGCGGCGTCCACCTGGCTGGGCTTCTCTTTCCTCAACGCCGGCAAGACGATGGGCCTGGCGGCCTACGGCCGCGCCCGGGGCGTGCGCACCGAAACCCTCGTGGACGTCGACGGCGACGACTTCGCCCTCGCCGTCCAGCCGCTGACCGAGCACACCAGGCGGGCCACCGCCGAGGAAATCAAGGAGCAGTACGACGACACGGTCGCCCGGTGGCGCGAGCGCTTCGCCCGGATCGCGGGCGCCGACAGGCCGCGGGTCGCAGAGGACCGGCTCGCCGACGACCCCGCCGCGGTCCTGGTCGCCTACACCGCCCAGCGCCTCGTGGAGGAGGCCGTCAGCCACCTCGCCGCGCAGACCCGCAAGGCGGCCGGGGTCGAGGAGCTGTGCATGAGCGGAGGCGTCGCCCTGAACTGCTCCACCAATGGCACGCTGCCCGGGCCCGTGTACATACCGCCGGTCCCGCACGACGCGGGTGTGGCCCTCGGCGCCGCCTGGACCGTATGCCCGCCCCGCTCGCGTACGGCGCCGCTCTCCCCGTACCTCGGCAGCGACATCGGCGCTGAGGCGATCACCGCTGCGGACACCGAGGATCTGTGGCGCTGTCCGCTGGACATCGACGAGCTGGCCGGGTTGCTGCTGGACGGGCGGGTCGGCGCGGTCGCGCAGGGGCGCGCCGAGGTGGGGCCGCGCGCCCTGTGTCACCGCTCGATCATCGCCGTACCGGACACCGCCTCGGTGAACACACGGGTGAACATGGTGAAGAACCGCGAGCAGTGGCGTCCGTTCGCCGGTGTCACCCGGCCCCGCTACGGGGCCCGGCTGTGGGAGCAACAGGAGCACCTCAGCCGCTACATGTTGGGCGCCGCCCGCGCCACCGAGCTGGGTCGGCGGGTCGCGCCCGGTGTCGTCCACGTCGACGGCACCACCCGCCCGCAGGTGCTCGACGGCGATGAGGCGCCCGCGGTCGGCGCGGCCCTGGACGCCCTGGAGGGCGAGGGGGCGCCACCGGTGCTCCTCAACACCTCCTTCAACGACCGGGGCGAGCCCGTAGTGGACAGCGCGCGCGACGCGCTGGCCGCGTTCCGCTCCATGGACCTGGACTTCCTCGTCCTGGGGGACGCCCTGTACCGGAAGAAGAGTCCGTCGAAGGGGGTCGCCCGATGACGGCCGGCCCGATTGTGCTCGAGCGCTTCCGCGCGTACGGGCCCAGGCACCTCGACGACATCGCCGCCCGCTTCGGCCTGCGTGAGGAGGTCCGCGAGACGGTGCGGCGGGTGTCGCTGGTGCTTCCGTTCCGGGTCAACGAATACGTCCTGAGCCGGCTGATCGACTGGGACCGCGTACCGGACGACCCGATGTTCCAGCTGACCTTTCCCCAGCGGGGCATGCTGGCGGCGGACGACGAGCAGCAGCTCGCCAAGCTCTCCGCCGACCCCGGGGACAGACTGCTGCTGCGCGAGCTGGTCGGCGACATCCGGGCGCGCTTGAACCCGCACCCCTCGGGCCAGCAGCAGTACAACGTGCCGCGCCTGGACGGGCGGCCCGTGCCGGGCCTGCAGCACAAGTACCGCGAGACCGTCCTGTACTTCCCCGGCCAGGGGCAGACGTGCCACGCGTACTGCACCTACTGCTTCCGCTGGGCGCAGTTCGTCGGCGACGCTGACCTGCGCTTCGCTGCCCCGGACCCGACCGGACTGCTCGCCTATCTGGCCGCGCGTCCGGAGGTCAGCGACGTGCTCGTCACCGGCGGCGACCCGATGGTGATGACCACCGAGCGGCTGCGCCGCCATGTGGAGCCGCTGCTGGCCGTGGAGTCGGTCGACACCGTGCGCATCGGCACCAAGTCGGTGGCGTACTGGCCGCACCGCTTCACCACCGACCACGACGCCGACGACGTACTTCGCCTGTTCGAGCAGGTCGTGAAGGCGGGAAAGCAGCTCGCCGTGATGGCGCACTTCAGCCACCCGCGCGAACTGGAGACCGCGCCGGCACAGGAGGCGTTGCGGCGCATCCGCGCGACGGGCGCCGTCGTGTACTGCCAGGCGCCGCTGATCGCCCGCGTCAACGACGACGCGGCGACCTGGAGTGCGCTGTGGAAGGCCGAACTGGCTGCGGGAGCCGTTCCGTACTACCTGTTCGTGGAACGCGACACCGGCCCGCACGCCTACTTCAAGGTGCCGCTGGCCCGCGCGACGGAGATCTTCCGGGCCGCCTACCGCGCGCTGCCGGGCCTGGCCCGCACCGTGCGCGGGCCGGTCATGTCCGCGACGCCCGGCAAGGTCGTCGTGGACGGGGTGCAGGAGACGCCCGAGGGCTCATTCTTCCAGCTGCGCATGCTCCAGGCCCGCGACCCCGCCCTGGTCGGCCGGCCCTTCCGGGCCCGCTACTGCCTCGAGGCAGCCTGGCTGGACGACCTTGAGATCGCGCCGGACTGCCCGCCGGACCTGGCGGCCGCGCTGCGCGGCGCGCCGCCGGTGTCCGGGGCGACCGCGTGAAGCCCGGCGCCCCCTCCTCCCCCACCCCCGCGCCGGCGTCCGCCCGTGGAACCACCTGCGTAAGCGGCCCGCCCACCCGTGAAAGGACCTCGCACGTGCCCGGCCTCCCCGCACGCCCGCCCTCGCCCAACCTAGCCCTGGACCAACTGGTGCACGAGCGCCGGGCCGCCGGGGAGTCCTTGGTACACCTGGCGTTCGGCGAGGCCCGCCTGCCCCTGCTGCCCGGTCTCGCCCGCGCCCTCGCCGACGGGGCCGGACAGACCTCGTACGGCCCGGTGGCGGGGCGCGCCGAAGCGCGCGAGGCCGTCGCCGGGTACTTCGCGCGCCGCGGCCTGCCCACCGGAGCCGAGCAGATTGTGCTGGCGCCGGGCAGCAAGCCGCTTCTCATGGCCCTCCAGCTCACCCTCCCCGGCGACGTTCTGCTGCCCGCCCCCGCCTGGAACACCTACGCTCCCCAGGCCGTGTACGCCAGCAATCGGGCCATCGCGGTCCCGGTGCCCGAGGACTGCGGGGGCGTCCCCGAGCCCGCCGCGCTGCGCGCCGCGCTCGCCCGGTCCCGCGCCGCCGGCCAAACGCCCGCGTCGCTGGTCCTGACCCTGCCCGACAACCCGACCGGCACCCTCGCCCCGCCCCGGCTGGTGCGGGAGGTCTGCGAGGTGGCGCGCGCCGAGGACCTCGTCGTCGTCTCAGACGAGATCTACCGTGACGTGCTGCACGACCCGGCGGGCGGCTACCTCAGCGCCGCCGAGGTCGTGCCCGAGCGCACGGTCGTCACCACCGGTCTGTCGAAGAGCCTGGGCCTGGGCGGCTGGCGCATCGGCGCCGCCCGCTTCCCCGCCGGCGATCTGGGACGGCGGTTGCGGGAGGGCGTGGTGTCGGCCGCCAGCGAGCTGTGGTCGACGCTGGCGGGCCCGATGCAGCACGTCGCCGCCTACGCCTTCACCGAACCTCTCGAGGTGGCCGAGAGGTTGCGTGCCGCCGCCCGCTTGCACGGCGCCGTGGCCCGCGCGGTGCACCGGATCGCGCTCGACGCGGGCGCCGTGTGCAGACCGCCCACCGGCGCCTTCTACGTCTACCCCGACTTCGGCCCGCTGCGCGCGGAACTGGCTGCCCGCGGTGTCACCGACTCCGCCTCCCTCGCCCGGCGGCTGCTCGACGAGTCCGGCGTCGTCGTCCTGGCCGGGCACCTGCTGGGCGACGCCCCGGATGCGCTGCGCTTCAAGGCGGCGACCAGCCTGCTGTACGGGGACGAGCGCGGGCAGGCCGAAGCACTGGCGGCCGACGATCCGGTACGCCTGCCGCACATCGCCATCCGACTCACCCGCATCGCCGAGGCGTTCGCCAAGCTCACCGGCCGCCCGGCGCCCGTGCCCGTAGCCGACCTCCTCGAGCCGAGCCGATGAAGGAACTCGACCCCACCCCCACGGTCTTCCGCGAACTCGACCGTGCCGCCGAGCGGCTCCTCACCGCCGCCGCCCCGCTGAGCGACACGGCCGTCACCGGCCCGTCCCGGCTGCCCGGCTGGACCCGCGCCCACGTCCTGAGCCACCTCGCCGCCCAGGCCCCGGCGCTGGAACGCCTGCTGACCTGGGCGCGCACCGGCGTCAGGAACGACCAGTACGCCGACCGCGAGGCCCGGGACGCCGAGATCGAGACCGGGTCCCTGCTGCCCGCCGCCGCTCTCGTGGCCGGGGTCCGTGAGAGCGCCCAGAGCTTGCAGCGCGCGGTCGAGACGCTGCCCGGGCCCGCGTGGGACGCCACGATCATGCCGTTCACTGGCGAGATCTGCACCCCGCGCCGCATCCTCGTCATCCGACTGCGCGAACTCGTGCTGCACCTGGTCGACCTGGACGTCGGTCACGAGGTCGCCGACATCCCGGCGACCGCACGCGACATCGTCCTGGCCGACGTGATCGGCTATTACGCCGAGGCCGAGAAGGTGCCCGCCTTCATCCTGACCGACGCCGCCGGAGTGGAGCTGGCCCGGTTCTCGGGCGGCGGGCCCGTGGTGTCGGGAGCACGGGCCGAGCTGCTCGCCTGGCTCACCGGCCGAGGCGACGGCGCCCTCCTCGACGCGCCCGGCGGCCTGCCGGCGCTGCCGCCATGGATCTGACCCGCGCCCCTCTCCGAGCGACCGAGGACTCCACCGACATGCCCATCCCCCTGCCCCCGACCTCCCCCGCCCCTCTGCCCCTGGAGGGCGTCGACAGCGGTGTGCTCGACTGCGTCCAGGTGAACCTGGCCGTGCTCGCGGACCACTTCCACGGCCCCGGCACCCACCTGCGCCTGGGCGCCCGCCTGGACCTTCCGCTGCACCCCCTGCCGGACGGGCTGCCCACCGCCGACCCCACCCTCGACGCGCGCCTCACGGCCGACGCGCCCCTGGTGGGGCTGCGTCCGGTCGGCAGGCGCCGCCTGGCCGCCGCAGCGCTCCTCGCCCAGGCGGCCCGGCGGCCCGGGGTGCACTACGTCGTCGCCGACAGCTACCACCTGCCCTGGCTGCCCTACTACGGCAACGCCCACATGGACCACAGCTTCCTGCTCACCGCGGGCCCCGCCGGCTGGCACATCACCGACGCCTACCGCATCGAGACCAGGTGGGGCGCCGCCGAACCCGGTGAACACGTCGGGGATGAGCAGGCGTTGAGGGGCATCGGGACAGCCGAGCTCGTCACCTTCGCACCGGCCCCGCTCGAGCCCGCGGAGCCGAGCGTGGCCGACTTCGACCCCGAGCCCTACGTCACCGCGTACGCGACGTGGCCGGACCGGCTCCGCGCCCTCGAACAGCTCTCGGCGGAGACGTGGCTGCTGGCCCGCGCCCGCAAACTCCACGCCGCGTACCGCGCGCGGTGCGCCGGGCGCCCAGGGCCGACCGAGGCCGAACGCGCCCATCTCGCGGCCTGGGACAAGCTGGTCAAGCAGACCTACCTCGCCCAGCGCAGGGTGGCCCTCGGCCGGCCCGAACCGGCAGGCGCCGCGGACCGACTGGCCGAACTTCTCGCCGCCGACCACGCCGTCTTCACCGCGGACGCGCTGGCGGCCAGTGGCGCCGGCGACGAGCTGCGCTCCGCCGTCGCCCGCATGGTCGCCGACGTACTCGGCGTGCCGCAGGCCGAACTGCTGGACGGCACCCCGCTGGACTACTTCCCCTCCTTCACCTCCTTTCGGCTCATCGAAATCATCGACCGGATCGAGAGCGACCTCGGTCTGGAACTGGACGCCGACGAGCTGATCCCGGAGAAGCTGCGCCGCGTGGACGACTTCTGCCGCATCGTCCGCCGCTGATTTCTCCCACCGCCCAGCCGCCCGCCTGTACTGAAAGGACACGTCCCCGTGGACCCCCGCTTCACCGACCTGCTCCGGCCGTTCCTCAAGCACGCCGGTCCCGACGAGCTCACCATCACCCCCGAGACCGATTTGCGCCGTCTCGGCGTCGACTCCATGCAGGCCATCGAGCTCCTCTTCCAACTGGAGGACAGCTTCGGCATCCAACTGCCCAACGAGGACATGAACGACGCCACGTTCGCCACCGCGGGCAGCCTGTGGCGCGTCGTCGCCGCGCAGCTGCCCGACGAGGAGTCCGGCCGGGTGACGGCGTGAGCGCCGGTGCCACGCCCGCTCTCGCCGCCCGGCTCTCTGAGGTCGTCGAGGTGACCGAGGCGCATCTCGCGGATGCGGACCGGGACGCGGTCTTCCCCCTTGAGGCGCTGGCCGCGCTACGCCGTTCGCGACTGCTCGGGCTGCTGGTGCCCGTCGCCCACGGTGGGCTCGGCGGGTCCGTGCGCGACCTGGTGCAGGCCGCCGAAATCCTCGGACGCGCCGACATGTCCGTAGCCATGATCTTCGCCATGCACTGCCAGCAGTCGGCCGCGCTGGTCCGCCACGCCGACGAACGGTTCGCCAAGGCGGTGCTGCCGCGCGTCGCGGCCGGCGAGGTTTACCTCGCCTCCGTCACCACTGAGGCCGGCAAGGGCGGTCATCTCACCACGGCCGAGGCCCAGCTGGCCGATGCCGACGGCCTGCTGGAGATCGACCGGTTCGCGCCGGTCGTCACCGGCGGCGCACACGCGGACGGTTTCCTCATCACCATGCGCGCGGCAGGCGACGCCACCGCACATGACGTGTCCCTGGTCTACGCCGACCGCGGCCAGCTGACCGTCCAGGCGTCCGGCGACTGGCAGCCGATGGGCATGCGGGCCAGCCACAGCGCTCCCCTGCGCCTGACCGGCCGTGTCCCGGCCCACCAAGTGGTGGGCGAGCCGGGTCAGTTCCACGAAATCGCCGCGAACGTCTTCGGCCCGCTCGCCCATCTAGGCTGGTCAGCCGCCTGGCTCGGCACCGCGGCGGGCGCGCTCTCTCGGGTCCTGCGGCTGGTGCGCGGCCCGGCAGGACGCGCGCGGTTCGACATCACCTCCGAGCTGTTGCTCACCCGCCTGTCCCGCGCCCGCCAGCGCCTGGACGCCGTCCACGCACTGCTCCAACAGGCGCTGTCCGTCGTGGAGTCAGGCGAGGACCTGTCCCCTGCGCCGCGGCAGCTCCTGCTCAACTCCCTCAAGATCACCGCCTCTGAGCAGTGTCTCGCCGCCGTAGAAGAACTGGTCGAGGCGGTCGGGCTGCGCGACGGCTACCTCAAGGACTCGCCCACTCGGCTCGAACTGGCCGTACGCGACCTGCGGTCGGCCGCGCTCAACTACCACAATGACCGCCTGCACCTGGCGGACGGCCGTCTGGCCCTGCGCGACCAGGGAGTCACTTTTGCCTGAGCTGCCCGCCACCGACCCGGCCGGGGCCCAGGCGGCCGACGGCGCCGCCCCGCGCGACACCGCCATGAGCGGATCAGCCGCGTGGGCGGCCCTCGGCGCGGCCGGGCACCTGGCCCGCGTCTACCGGGGCGGCGACGTCCGCCGGGGAATCGACGTCGACGGCCTCGCCGACGTACTGGCAACGGCCGACGCCCGCTGGGCCATCCCCGCGACGCTGTCCGCCAGTGTGCAGCTCGCCACGGCCCTGCCGGTCCTGGCCACCGGAACCGGTCCCGCCGTCGAGCGCGTCCTGGCCCGCGCCCTGAGCGGCAGGGCGACCCTGGCCCTGGCCGCGACGGACACCACGGCCGGCACCGACCTGACCGCGCTGCGCACCGAGGCGGCCGTCGACACCACGGGCGTCGTCGTGACCGGCGGCAAGAAGTGGATCACGAACGCCACCACCGCCGAGTCGTTCCTCGTTCTGGCCCGGCACCGCCCCGGCCGGCACTTCGCGAACTTCACCTGGGTCCTGGTCCCGGCCGACGCGCCCGGCGTGGCGATCCGGCCAGCACCCTCGACGCTCTACGCGGGCTCGGGCGCGGGCCATGTGTCGTTCGACGCGGTGAGCCTGAACCGAGAGCACCTGGTGGGCAGGGTCGGGTTCGGACTGCCGGTGTTCGCGCGGCACATCGCCGTCGAGCGGCTGGCGGGGGCGCTGTGGGGCGTGGCACTGTGCCGCCGGGTGCTGACCGACACGCGACGCCGGCTGACCGGACGGGAGCACCAGGAGGGCACGCTGTGGAACCTCGGCCACGTCCGGCAGCGTTTCGCAGCCGCTCTCGTGCGCGTCCGGGAGCTGCACGCCCTCACCGAGCGGTCAGCTCCCCGGGTGGCGGAGCACTACGACCTCCAGGCCGCCGCCACGCTGAAGGCCGCCGCCGGTACCACCGTGCCGTACGTTCTCGGGGAGTGCGCCCACCTGTGGGGAGCGACCGGCTTCGCCGACGGCGGCATGCAGGAGATCCGGGCGCAAGCGGCCCTCTTCGGCATCGGGGGCGGAACGACGGAGGTGGTCCTGGAGACGGTCGCCGAAGGGGCCGAGCGCGTTCTCGACGACCTGGGCCGCGAGGTGCTCCAGCTGTGAGTCCCAGGCAGGTGGTGGGGCCCTTGGCGGTCGCCGAGGGCGGGTGGGTGGTGGCGGGCTCCGGCGCCCCGAGCACCCACCGTGACGACCGGCGCCGCGCCGTCGCCCTACCCGAGTGGCGGGCCCGTCGCTTCCTCCACGGGCGCGGTCTGCTGCGCGAGTTGCTGCACACAGTGGCGCCGCCGCTGGCCGGCGCCGACATCGTGCCCGACGGGCGCGGGCAGCCCCACCTCGCCGGGCTCCCCGGGGCCGCGGTCAGCGTCTCGCACAGCGACTCCATGGTGGCCTGCGCCTTCGTCGCCGAGGGACGCATCGGGGTGGACCTCCAGCACCCGGCGGTCCCGGTCGGCGCCACCCTGGCCCGCCGGTTGCTGCGCTCGCATGCACCCGGCGTCCTCGCGCTGGCGCCGACGCGGGCGGCGGAGGAGGTGGCCTGGGTGTGGACGGCCCAGGAGGCGTGCGTGAAAGCGGCCGGGGTCGGGCTTGCGGGGCGGCCGTGGGAGATCGACGTGCCTCCGGGAAGCAACGGCGGCCGCTGGGGACCGTACCGCTGGATCTGTCTGCGGGGCGCTTCCGCGACGCCGCTGAGCTGTGCGGTGGGCCCGGTCCGGACCGATGGCGCGGACGGCTCACACCTCACAAAGCCTGTGACCCGCCGGTCACCTCCCCCCACCCCCTGCATTCTCCCGCGAAAGGTGTGAACGACACGTGACCGATATCCTGCGAGCCGAACGCCGGACGCTGCGCGACTGGTTCGCGCACACGGCCGCCGTCTTCCCCGCCGCAACGGCACTCGAGATTGGCGACACCCGGCTCACCTACGCCGAACTCACGGCCCTGGCCGACCATGTGGCCCACCGACTGCTGCAGCGCAGCGGCGCCGACGCCGCTCCTCGCCGCGTCGGGCTGCTCACCGGGCGCACTGCCGTCGCGTACGCCGGCTATCTGGCGGTCCACCGCATCGGCGGGGCCGTGGTGCCCCTCGGCCCCGCGTTCCCGCTCGCGCGCAACGCCCGCGTGACCGCCGTCGCGCAGCTCGACGTGATCCTCACCGACGGCTCCTGCAACCACACTGCCGAACTGCCGGCGCCGACCCTCACACTGACCGCCGAGGACCTGCTCGCCCTCACCGGCACCGCACCGCGGGACCTGCCCGAGCCAACCACCGTCCCCGACGACCTCGCCTACCTGCTGTTCACCTCCGGCTCGACCGGCGAGCCCAAGGGCGTCCCGATCCGGCACGGCAACGTGTGCACCTACTTGGAGCAGGCGGTGCCACACTACGGCCCCGGCCCCGGCGACCGAGTGTCACAGACGTTCGACCTCACCTTCGATCCGTCCGTGCTGGACCTGTACGCGGCCTGGGGCACTGGCGCAGCCCTGGTTGCGGCGACCCGAGGCGACCTGCTGCGCCCCGTCCGCTTCGCCACAGCCCGTGCACTGACCCATTGGAACTCCGTGCCCTCGGTGATCTCCCTGGCCGAACGGCTGCGGGCGCTGAAACCGGGCAGCCTGCCGAGCCTGCGCCGCAGCATGTTCTGCGGCGAGCCGCTCACCCTCCGCCAGGCGCAGGCGTGGGCGCGGGCCGCCGGGAACAGCACGGTGGACAACGCCTACGGCCCCACGGAACTCACCGTCACCTGCACCGGCCACCGACTCCCCCGCGACCTCGACGCATGGCCGGACACCCCGAACGACACCGTGCCGATCGGCCCCCTGCACCCCGCCCTGGAGGGCCGACTCTTGGACGGTGAACTGTGCGTGCGCGGCCCCCAGCGTTTCGCCGGCTACCTCGATCCGGCGGACAACGCGGGGCGTTTCCTCACCCCCGACGGCAGCCCGTACGACCCGAGAACACCCCTCACGAAGGCACACTGGTACCGGACGGGCGACCGCGTGACCGCGCTGTCCCCCGCCACCGTCGACGAGGGCCCAATGCCGCCCGGCACGCCCCTGACCCACCTCGGCCGGGTCGACCAGCAGGTCCAGGTGCACGGCTACCGGGTCGAACTGGGCGAGGTGGAAGCGGCGCTGCGGCACCTGCCGGGCATCCTCGACGCCGTGGTGGTGGCGCTGCCCACACCGGACGGCAGCGTCGAACTCGCCGCGGCGCACACCGGCGCTCCCGGCAACTGCACCGTGGACCACCGCGCGGAGCTGCGCCACCACCTGCCCCCGTACATGGTCCCGGCCCGGATCACCGCGGTCGTCTCGCTCCCGCTGAACGCGAACGGGAAGGTGGACCGGGCGGCAGTCGAACGGCTTCTGCGCACGTCCTAGGCGTCCCGAGCGGCGGACGTGGGCCAGGGTGGTGTCCGAGTCGCCGAGCTCACAATGAGAGCGATCCGGTACAGCATGCAACTGCCAGGCTGACAGTTCCTGACCTCTGACAAGTGATCTTGACCGTCTGCCAGGTGAGTTTGACTTGCCGTGTCCCTCTATCCGTGGACAGTTCGGAGGCATCCTCGCGTAGGTCGACGTCTTCATGCTTACAGCTGCCTGCGGGTCCTTGCGCAGCCAAGGCCCAGACCGGCGTTGTCACCGTTCGCACCGCCATGACGCGATCAAGCACCAAGGTGAGCACCGCAGAGCACTCCGACGCAGGCGGTACGCCGAGCGGGCCGAGCTGGCGCGTGCTGAGCTCGCCTCCGCCCTCGGCAGCGCACCGCGCCGGTGCTGTCCCTGACGGCTGGCGACGCCGAACGGCCGGGCCTGCTCGGCTACATCAAAGGCCTGCGGTTCAACCGAATCGAGGCGTTCGACACCGACCGCCACCGAACTGCTGCGCTGCGGACACTCCTGCCCCGCCGTCCACGCCGCCCGCCCCTCGGCCGCCCACCCCAGCGGGCGAGACCTGCTCACCCTGACTCCCAAGGCGTACGCGGGCACCGGCGTCCAAACCGTCCACCCGACCAGTAACGCCAGCTACCCGGCAACGGACCGTCCGATCCTCGCAGTCGGCCGCACCTTGGCAGCCCGAAGACCCGGTGCTGCTCTCGCCCGCACCGCTCGCTCAAGGCGATGGCGTTGCCCTGTATTCACGCGCCCTGCCGCAGGCCGAGTGTCGTTCGGTCCTGCTGCCAACGCCGGCAACGCCCACACCGACGTCGATGCCAGCGCCCTTGCAGACCTGTCGAGCACCGCCCGCCGATACACCACGGGCGCGTCGGTCTGAAGCTGCGGCGCTGACAAGCGTGGTGCTGCCGCTCTCCCACAACACGCCGGACGTGCGCCCCGGGACGCAGGGTGCGACAGCAGAGCGCCTGAGCCTGCCATGATCACGGCCACGTGTGGCACCGGGCTACAGGTGCGGGGTGAGGCCGAACTGGTTCCCGGTCGTTATCGTCAGTGAGATCATCGCCGCGGTCGTTACTGGTGGAACCGGGTGCGGCGGTTCCACACAGACCGTGATGGGCGGGCTGAAGGTCAGGTGGCGGTGGGCCAGGTGCGCAGCAGGGCGGCGATCTTCCCGGCGGTGCAGGCGGGGTCCAGGAGGAGGTCCTTGAGGGCGACGGCGTCCTCGCGGGCGGGCTTGACGGGGATGCCGGCGGCTTCGAGGTACATGACGCCGGTGGCGGCGGCGACGGCCATGTTGGAGCGCTCCAGCCAGCGGCAGCGGCCCAGGGTGTGGACGAGTGCGGCGGCTTTGGCGTAGGGGCCGTCGTAGACGGGCTGCTCGAACACGTCGGCGCGGTGGCGGGCGACCGCGCAGACGGGCACGCCGTAGTCGTCGGGAGCCGGGTCATCGGCTCCGGCGGCCTCGGCGACCTGCAGGATCCAGGGGACGTCGATGTGCACGTTCATCAGGCTGCGTGCGCTCCTCGAGGGGCCTTCTGGGCGTTCTCGGCGTCGTCGAAGACGCTCTGGTGCTCGGCCAGGAAGCGGGCGGCCGCGTCCACGGCGCGGGCGCGCAGGCCGCTGGTGTCGTCCTGCACCAGACGGGCGAGATAGTCGCCGATGCTCAGGCCCAGGTCGGCGGCTCGCTTGCGCGCGAGTTCCGCCACGTCCTCATCCACGCGTGCGCCCAGCTGTGTCTTCGCCATACCCTGCATGGTAACAGCCGTTACCACATTCTGGAGGGAACTGCGGGAGGGACAGTCCCCATCCGTCCAGACACGGCGCGCCCGGTCCCCGAAGGCCGACCCGCCGTCGTCATGACCGCCGATGCGGCGCCCCACCTGATGTGCCGGCGGCCTGGCCCGCCGTATTCGCGGCCAAGTGGTCGATGAGGAATGCGACGCCGGGCGGTTGCTGGAGAGAGCCTGTGAGCGCAATCGATCCTGCCTCAGCCTTCGCCCTGACTGGTAGATCGACGACACGGGTCGATGTTGTCCATCGGCACGATCGCGTTGCACGCATACTGCGCTCGGTGCCCGGGTCAGGGGGGGCGAGTACACCAGTGATCCCCCGCAACTTGGCGGCAGTCAGGGAGGGTTGGGCGATGGCGTCAGCCGCCTCGCTCCAGTGGGGTGTCGTCTGCGTGGGTGCGGTCAGTCGAGCGCGCGCACCCACCAGGCCGCACTCCACCTCGCCGCCGCCATCCTCATCTGGGCACGACGCTGACCAAAGAGACAGAACCTAGGAACCGAAGGAGACAGCCGGCAAAGGCACAGCACCCGCCCAGCGAGCATGGCAGGACGGGTGCCGAAAGGTCTATGGGCTCAGGCGGGGGTGATGTTCTCCGCCTGGGGGCCCTTCTGACCCTGGGTGACGTCGAAGTTCACCCTCTGGCCTTCCTGGAGCTCACGGTAGCCGGAGCTTGCGATGTTGGAGTAGTGGGCGAAGACGTCAGGGCCGCCGCCGTCCTGCTCGATGAAACCGAAGCCCTTTTCCGAGTTGAACCACTTAACGGTTCCGCTGGCCATTGCGCCCTCCAAGGGGAGTCGAAATCGGCTCCCGCACCTTGCGCGAGCCGGAGGTGATCGCCCTGGTCCTCAGAGACTGTGAACAGCAGAATCGCCCGTGCGCGTTGCTCCACGGGCGACCGGTACTTCGGAACCATGACAGCTACCCACGACGCTACACGGAGAGGACCGTCTTCACCACGGAAGCCCACCGTGGAGCCGATGGCTCCGTGAGGTGCTGAACCATCGGCTTGGTGCACCGTGGGGCGGGCGCACGAGACACAGACGGCCCGCCGAGCAATTGCGTGGATGGGCGCGGAACCCCAGCCCGTCCAGATCTTCGACCACGACATCTATCTACACGGTGCTACTCGCCGCCGACAGTGTCCGTACAGCCGGAACCCACCTCCTCGCAGGTTCACCCACGGCTGCCCATGCAGGCGCCGGATCCCTCGGTGATGCGCGGACGCTGGTCGATGGTGGTGAACCTCAAAGCGGCCACAGACGCGGCAGCGGCGCGCAACGTAGCGCTGAGGTAAGCACCGCCGCGCGGGACCGGCTCGCCCAGCTAGCAGCCGAACACGGCACCACCTTCCGCAGCCTCGTGGAGAATCTCGCGCAGGGTACGCCCACGCAGGCCAAGTACGCCGAGCGTGACCAGCTGGCCTGCATCGAACTCGCAGCCGCTCGGCGACGCGCTGAGCCCCGAGGCCAAGGCCCAGGCACTCTGCTGGAGTGCCTGGGCGCGGCCGCGGTTCCGCGCGGCCGAAGCGTCGAGGTGCTACAGGGGTAGCCACTGGCCCTCGATCAGGGTCAGGAGCAGTCCGAAGGAGACTGCGGCGACGCCGAATGCTTATGACTCAGCGGGGACCGCCCTCACGAGTCCGGTCTCGTTTACGAAGGACGCGAACTGCTCTACGAGGCGGTGCGACGCGGTCCGCATCGCGGCCCTCGTCATCCCCGCGACGTGCGGGGACAGGGTGCAGTACGGATTGTCGGCGAGCACAGAAGTAAAGTCCGCTCCCTCGGACTCGAAGACGTCGACCGCGGCACGCCAAGGTCCGGAGTCAGGGTCCCGCAACGCCCGGTCGAGGGCATCCTCGCGCACCACGCTCGCCCGTGCCGTGTTGATCAGGACCGAGCCCGGTCTCATCAGCCGCAGCTCCTCCGCTCCGATGAGGCCGTCGGTCTCGGCGGAGGCCGGCACATGCACCGACACTACGTCGCAGCCAGCGAGTAGCTCCGGCAGGGTTTCCACCCTGCGGCCCGGCCAGCCAGCCGCTCGTTCCGGCGTGAACCGCGGCGATCCGAAGACCCACGCCTCGGCACCGAAGGGCCGCACGAGCTCGGCGGTGCGTCGGGCAATGGCCCCGGATCCCACCAGCCCCACCCGCGCGCCGTCGAGGCTGCTCACGGGCAGGCCCTCGACCGCAGCGCTCCATGAACCCTGGCGCAGGTCCCGGTCGCGGCGTGCGATCCCGCGCAGCGCGTCAAGTATGAGCGAGACGGTCAGTTCCGCCACGGCAGCCGCGTTGGCGCCCGGCGTCGTGCGGATAGCAACTCCCAGGCGCTGCGCCGCCGCGTGGTCAAACGTGTCCGATCCGGCAGCGGCTCGCCCCACCAGGACCAAGCGACGCCGCAGGCCTTCGGCGGTCGCCCGCTCCAGCACGTTCCGGGTGAGCGGGATACCGGCCCGGCACTTGAGCACCTGGTAGCCGCGACCCTCGTCTTCCAGTTGGCGGGCCAATTCCTCCTCGGCGAAGCCGTCGAAGTCAACGGTGTCCCAGTCGGCCTCGAGCCGGGAGCGGAGCGCGGGGTCCGTCACGCGCCGGAGGTTGACCGTCGGCACCAGACCCAGGTCGTTGAGCGCGGTGAGCTCGGTCAGGGCCTGATCGCCCAGAGCCGGGTCCACGACGAGGACCCGACCGGCTGCGGCGTGATCGGGTGTCGCGGTCACACGGTCCTCCCAGTCGTCGGTGCGCCCTGTGTCCGGCCGACACTGCCGGCGCCGGGCACCGTCAGCGGCCGACCTGCTCTGCTCTGCTTTAGGACGGATGGTAGGCGCTCACCAGCAGCGTGTTGGCGGTGCGCGGCCCGGTGGCATCACCTAGGCCGGGCCTTCGAGCGGCCAGGCATCGCCGTTTCACGAGCACACCACGAGCACACCAGCGTCGAAGCCGTCGAGCGGCGCGGGCGATCACCGCCGACGTGTCGCACCGCGATGACGGCCTCGGCTGCCTTGGTTGGGCCGGGAGGACGAGCCAGGCGGGGACCGGTGGCACTCGCCTCGGTCAGGCCAGGCGACGCAGGGCGGCCGCGGCGGCCTGGCCGCCCTGGCGGTCGGCCGCGGCCTGCAGGGCGTCGAGGACCGCCTCGCGATGCCCCTCGGCCCCGGCGACTACGCCGGCCAGCACCTCGGGCACCTGTCGGGGGAAACGCGGGAGAACGGCCAGCAGTTCGGGAATCGCGGTGCCGGCCTGCGGCCCCCAGTGTGCGAGGAGTCCCAACAGGTATCCAGCTTCCTCCTCACCCACGCCGTCCGCGACCAGACGCGCCCGGACCGCTTCGAGCAGTGCAGGATCGCAGGCGAGCGGCCGGACATAACGGATCCGTCCCCTAGCCTCGGACACGACCGTAGCGGCCAGGGCCCGCGGGCGGTCCGGGAGGTGCCGCGCGAGAAGGGGCGTCGCCTCGGGAACGTCCGCAGCGATCAAAACCGACAGGGCCCGGTCGGCGAGGACATCGTCGTCACCGGACGCCAAGTGCACGAGCTCCCGCGCGACGGCGCCGTCCTCCTTTCGCCACGCGCTCACAAGGCGATCCGCCGCCGTCCCCGGATCATCGACCAGGGCGAGCAGCAGGGGCAGCAGACGCAGCCGGACCTCCGGCCGGTGCTCTCCAAGCGTCGTGGCGCCCCACACGGCCTCCTTGCGTACGTCGGCCCTGTCCTCGCCCTCGGCGCGCAGCGCCGCCGTGACCACCTCCATGGCGTCACCGGGACGCCCGCGCTCCACGAGCCGTTCGACGAGGGCGGGAAACGGGTCGGTGAGCCAGGGCGTCTGGCCGATGCGGCCACTCGCCGGCAGCAAGAAGACCGTCGCGGCAGTCAGTTCGGCCGTCCAGGGAAGGCCGGTGTCCGGGACGACGACCAGGGCCGCGAGCCGCACCTCGTCGGGCTGGCCGGCGGTCAGTGCCGTGGCCACCAAGCGGCGGGCCGACAGCGCGTCCAGCAGCACACAGCCGAACAGCAAGTCCCGCCGCACGGAGGGCTCTTCCTCCACCTCCCAGCAGGCAGCCAACGCCTCCCAGGAGTTCTCCGGGCTGCGGCACTGAGCCACCGCCCAGACGGCGAGCTGCCGCACCTCGGCGTCATGATGCCCCAACAGAGGTTGCAGGAGCGGCATCTGAGCGGAGACCGATGCCCGGGCGGTGCCCGAAGGGATGTCCTTTTCCTCTTCGGAGGCGGCGACGGAGCCGAGGAAGAAGAGCAGAGCTGACGTCCGCAGACCCGCCGCGCACAACCGGGCGATCCAGGGCACCGCCTGGATGGTGGCAGGTGTCACGGTGCTGCCCAGGTCCAGCAACAGCCCGTAGAGCTCTTCGAGAGCCTCCTGCGAGGTGTCGACATCCGAGGATGCCAGTGCCCGCAGCACGCCGGGGAGTTCACCCACCCCGCACCGCTCCCACGGCACGCGGTGAAGCTCTCCCCAATCCCAGCCGACATCCATTTCGCGATCCTACGGCCGGCTCGCTGTCGCGCGGCTCCAGCAGCGCCTCGTCCGGCGCCCCAGCGGCGCGGACCCTGCCCGCGGTGCAAGGACGGCGCAGCCTCAGGTTGTTCGGGGTTCGAGCCGGGTGGTGGCGGGTGCTTGCATGGACGCTGGAGCAGGTGTCGGCGTTGACGCGCCGCTTGGGGACGCTGGGGTGTCCGTTGCGGCTGACGGTGGTCAGCGGTCTGCCGGGGGCTGACTGGGACGGATGGGAGACATCGGTGCGGGCAGTCCCGTACGCACCGCGGACCTCCTCGTGGAGGCCCTCACCGACGACTCCTTCCAGCACTGGATCGGCTCCCGCGCCGGGACGTAGCCCGGCCCCGGTACCTGCCGACCGCTCCCGAGCCGCATGGCGCTGCAGCTCACAGGTTCAGGCCGCCGACGCTGGTGTCGTGCCGATCCTCGTGGGTGGAGACGGCGGGATCATGCTGGGACACGCCCTCGCCCGGAGAAGTGATCACGTCGTCTCCTTCCCGGGTCTTGCCCAGATCACCTTTCAAAACGTCCGGTCGGAAGTTCCTGCCCGGGGGAACGTCCGGGCCCGGACACGGCCGTCCTGGCCCGTAGGCCGGGCCCTGCAGAAAGGGACGCAGAGTGGACACGCAGGCGTTGAGGCGGCTGAGGTTCAGGGAGTGCACCGCCTGCCCGGCCATCTTCGTGAAGTCGTCCAGGACGAGCAGGGGCGTGGGATGCAGCACGTACTTGGCGAACTTGACGCCGGCCTCCAGCTTGGCGTCCCCCTTGGCGGCGCTGGTGACCAGCTCACTCGCCCAGCCCTCGGGGGTGGCGTGCGGCAGGATCAGCTTACCGAGGGCGTCGAAGCCGTCGGCTGCCGCTCTCTCGGCGACGTGGGGTGTGTCTGCGGCCTTGTCCAGGTCGGTGACTGAGATGTCGCTGTCCGCCCAGTTGTAAGCGCGTAGGAGCACTGCCAGTTCGCCGGCGGCCTTGACGAGCTTTTCCTGAGACGCTGCATCAACAGGGGCCGGACCGGGCGGCAGGCCCAGCAGTCCTGCCACATGCCCGGCCACCTCGCTCACCTTCTCCATGCGCTCGGCCAGAGGGCACTGGGCGCGAAGGACGGCGGCGCCCTCACGGGCCGCCCCCAACAGATGGCAGGCGCGGCGCTCGCGTTCCTTCTTCGTCATCGGCGCGAAGGTGACCGGGTTCGGTTCGCCGTTCGAGATCACTAATCCCCCCGTGGAGTCCATGAACGAGAAGTCGACGGTAGCCCTCCGGCGGAACCGGCGGGTGACCATTGCGATCAATGGGACATGAGGCGGAGAAAGCACTGAAAGGTGTCACTCACGTGGGGATTTCCGCCTCCGCCGAGGGCGGGAGCGGTGCTGTGGGGCCGGGCGCGGGAGGCGTCGGCGGGTGGACGGTGGTGGGGCAGGCCCGGTACAGGCCTGCCCCACCACCCGGGTATGACGGTGTCTGGTCAGCCGGTGGGCTTGGGCAGGGGCTGGCCGAGGCGGTGGACGGTGGCGATGGTGTCGGTGCGGGTGCGGTTGCCGTGGGCGTCGATGCCGAAGTGGCCGCTGGCGCCGGCGACGGCGTCGTTGCGCAGGGCGTAGAGCTCGTTGCGGACGGCGTAGCGGTTGGGCAGGGCGGTGGGGCCGGTGCCGTGGGCGGCGGCGTTGTGCAGGGCGGTGGAGGCGGTGAGGACGGCGTCGTGGGCGACGATGGCCCAGTAGCTGCTGGTGAGGTGGCGGGCGGGGAACTGCTGGTCGTGGTGGGGGGCGGTGAAGTTCTTCACGAACGCGGTGTACAGGCCGCGGTCGGGGTTGGCGGGGCCGCTGAGCTGGGCGGGGCTGGGGAAGGAGGCGTACAGCACGGTGATGGGCGCGTCGGCGGTGTGCAGGGCTTGCGTTTTGGGGTCGAGGGAGGCCGCGTCGGAGCCGGTGATGACGGTGATGGGCTGGGCGTGGCAGCTGCGTTGGGCGAGGGCGTCGAGGAAGACGGGCAGGTACTTGACGCGGGCGGCGTAGTAGACGGTGTCGATGGTCTTGCCGGTGTTGCAGAAGTTCTGGCTGATGGTGGGCAGGATGGCGCCGGGCCCGCCGCGCGGGTCGAAGCTGAAGTCGGAGTTGGGGTCGAGGTGTTTCTTCAGGCCCGCGATGGTGCGGAAGCCCTTGCGCAGGGACTCGGTGTAGAGGTCACGGGTGCCGTTGGGGGTGACCTGGGTGCTGACCAGGGCCGCGGTGCGCCGGCCGGAGCCGAGCTGTTTGCTGATCGCGGTGAGCTGGTCGGTGTTGGACAGGGCGACCCGGGCCAGTCCGTTGATCGGGCCCTTGCCGTCGACCGCGCCGGTGGCGTCGAAGCCGTCCGCGGTGATCAGGTCCCCGATCATGGGCAGGTCGGCCTTGGCGAGTTCCCGGGTGGCGTCGACCGTCTCCTGCTGGCTCAGTCCCAGCCCGGCCACCGCCACCAGGTGCTCGCCGTCCTTCACCGACTTGAGCTGGTCGACGGCCGCCTTCCAGGCCCGCTCGGAGCTGCCCATTGACGCCACGAGCAGCCGGATCTTGGGCCTGCTGTCCTTCTTGTTCTCCTCCTCGACGGCCGTGTAGGCGCCCTCGAGTTCGGCCACGTACTGGCCCACCGTCAGCGAGTTGGCGTCCGCGGAACTCAGCGGCGTCAGGAACGCGAACGTCACGTAGTCGCCGCCATCGGTGACGTTGCGGTTCTCCGCACCGATGGCCTTCATGACGGGCTTCAGGTCATCCCCGAAGACGGCCGCGCCGTCGCTGCCATCCGTGACGCCCGTGCACTCCCCGCCGGGCCCCGTCACCAGGTCCCGGCTGGACGTGCCGCAGTGCTGCTCGCGGAAGTGGTCGACGTTCGACTCGTGCACCTGCCAGGCCACCAGGGCCGCCGTCAGAGCGAGGACGGTGCCGGCCACCAGGCCGGCGCGCACCCGGGCCCGGCGCCCGCCCAGCAGGTCCTGCCAGCGGCCGGGCCCACCTGGTCCGGCAGGGCCGCCGGGCTGCGCGGGCTGGCCGTCCAGCCTTTCCCAGCAGGCGAGCCACCGCTCCTGCTCCGCTTCTCCTAGCCCGCAGGCCGGAAGGTACTTGGCCACGAAGTCCCGCGAGGGCAGCGCGTCCTTCGCCAGCACGTTGTGGATCGTGGTGGTCGACAGACCCCCCTTGCTGGCCGACGCGACGGCGTTGTAACTCTTGGTGCCGCGCAGCTGCTTCAGCGCGTCGCGGAATTCCTTCTGGTCACGCACGCGCAGCGGGTCGGGCCCCCTGCCCTGCCGGTCCGCCGCGCCCGGCCGGCCTCCCTGCGGCAGTCTCATCACGCACCCCCGGCAAGGCCGGCCGCCGGGCGCTGCCCGCTCAGCCACGGACCGAGTTGCGCGGCGGCCGCCGAAACAGCCGCGATGAGCCCGATGACGTCGCACGCGGGCTGGCCGCCGCACACGAGGACGACCACGACCAGCAAGATGACGGTGAAGACGGTGATCCGGTGGACCGGCGTGAGACTCGCGCCGCACAGCGCGTGATCTGCGGCTGCCGCCTGACGGCGGCTCCGGGACCGGTTGATACGTACCGACACAGTTGTTTCCCTCCCTGGGCACGACGAAGATCACTGAAGGGCTGCATCCAGTTACCGGCTGTGATGCGGCCTTAAGTCAGTCTGTGCCTTCGCCGCAACCGGGGAAAACCCTTCCGCTCAATCGGAATCAGCCCGGACAAGCACCGCCCGATTCCGGAAGAGTTCTGTCTTTGAAGAGCAGGGCATCAGGAATGACCCGGCGGCCCACCCCGCTGGGGCCGGACGGTTCAGGCTGCCGCCGGCTCCGGGGCACCCCATCACCACACCCCTACACCGGCCCAGCCACTCTCTGACCAGGACATACGCCGTTCTGAACGGTTCCGAACCCATCCCGAATGCGGAAGATCTTGCGCGCCGGGTCACCCGATGGTGAGCTGAACAAGCGGAACCCCGCCCCCATAAATCGCCGCTCCACTCCCTTCCTGGGCGCGGCACCATGAAAAGGGGCGGAAGAAAGAGGGCTCCTGTTACCGGCAGGAGCCCTCACCCCATCCGCTGACCCCAACAGCTATTCCGACCACAGCCCACAGGCATTCATGAGCCGCGGGCCGGGAAAAGGGAGGTTCAATCCGAGCAAGCAGTCGCCGAGAGGTCGGCCTGTGCGGCGCGGAGGCCCTGCGGGGTGGTTTCAGGGCCACACCAGGAGGCGTCGGCGGGTAACGCAGAGGGCCGCCCCGCGTCATGAACAGACCAGCCGCATCGCCGGCTGCTGAACGCCTGGCCCCGCGGCGCTGTGGCGGCTTTCCATTGGAGGTTGCTGGGCAGCGACGAGCCGTCGGCCGGGGGCCAGTTCACGGGTACACGGGCGTCACCGTCGGCTCGCAGTCGTGATGGCAGGTGACGTCGGACCACACCGCCAGCCCGAGCAGCACGAGGAACAGCGCGGCCGTGGCCGACGCGGCCAGCAAGCGCCAGGGGATGGGCCGCGCCACGGGGCGCCGGAGCCGTCGCCCGTCGACGAGCAGCGCGAACACGGCGACGACGAGGAGTACAGCCCCCAGGACACTCCACAGCACAGGCAGCACGTCGGTCTCCCTTTCAGCGTGCGCCGAACCGGTGCGCCCGCCCGGCGGTCAGAGCAGGGCGTGCGTGCGACATCCTGCGTGCGGGAACGGCTTGCGGTTCCCGGTCATCGGGAGGATCTCGGTTCGCCGGCGGCGGGCACCGGTGGTGGCACGGGTCAGCACGGCCATGGTGTTGACGCCGCGGGAGTGCTCGTCGCGATACCGCTCGACAGCGCGCTCCGCGTCCTCACCGACAGCGGTGAGGATCTCCTCCACGAAACAGAAGGGGCAGCCGCGCTCCAGCCGTGCGGCCATGACGGGAAGGCGTGGCCCTCGCGTGCGGACAGCGACGAATCCGGTGCTCGAGACCCCCACCGTGGTCGACTCGGGGCTGTCCGGTCCGCACAGCGCGAGCACGCGCTGGCGCAGCTGATGCTCCTCGACCGACGGGATGGAGGGGACCGTGGTCTGCAGGACGGTGGCTGCGGCCGCGCCCAGCACGCACAATGCGGCAACCGTCCAGGCGAGGACCGTCATCCAGCCGGGGGTCCAGCGCTCGGCGGCGAGCGTACCGGCCCCGGCCCACACCCCCAGGCTCAACCGGTCCCGCCAGCGGGGCGGGTTGCGTCGCACGATGCGCAGCAGGTCCCACAGCGCCAGCGCCAGGCACACCAGCACAGCCCCGTAAGCGGCGTTCACTGCCGCCTCGCCCGGCTCTGTCCGAGGAGTCCCGATGCCGTCATGAGAGTTCCTTCGCCACGTCCCACACCCGCGGGGCGTCGTCGTAGCCCGCGGTCACGAGCAGTGGCGGCCCGTCGAAGGGCCGTACCTGGCAGACCGCCCGGGCCCAGCCGTGTCCGCTGAGCAGACCTGCGAGGTCCGTGCCCAGAGCGCCGAGGTGCTCGCCCGTGGCAGGGTCGCGCACGGCGGTCCCGGGGCCGTCACCGCCGACCACGAGTAGCGAGCGCTCACCGACGTCCGCCCGGCAAAGGGCGTACACCGGTCCGCTGCCTCCTGTCAGCGCCCGCACTTCCCGGCGTTCGTCCAGGTCCCACAGTCGTACGATTCCGTCCCAGCCGCCCGACGCGAGCAGGGTGCGGTCGCCGTCGGAGACCTCGCAGAGCGTCCACACGAATTTGCGGTGTCCGGTCAGTTCCGCATGACGCTGCCCCGACTCGGGGTGCCAGAGGGTCACGGAGCCAAGGCCGTGCCCGGCCGCGATCAACGTCCGGCCGCCTGTCCGTACCGTGGACAGGGCGAAGACCCACCCTCTACCGGAGCCGGTATCGATGGCGCGTGCCAGGCTGCCGTCCCGGGGATCCCACAGGCGTATGACGCGGTCGGCGCCCGCCGACGCCAGCAGCGCACGCCCGGCAACCTCCACCGTGCACAGGGCGTTCACCCAGCCGCGATGCCCCCTCAGCCGGACCGGGGGGTCGTTCGGTGCGCCGGGATCCCACAGGCACAGGGTGCCGCGCCGGCCACCGGACGCCAGCCGCGACCCGCTGTCCACGGGGACCTCGCACAGTGCACGCACCCATGAGCGCGAGCCGGTGATCACCGCGACGTCCTCACGGGCCGACGGATCGGCGAGCCGGATCACCTTGCGGTGCCCGGAGTACGCGACCAGGCGGCGGTCGCCGACTGTCACCTCGCACAGCGCCTCGTAACTGGGCCGGAACCGGAATCTGCCCAACTGCCCTCCCCCACGCACCGATGCCCCGTGCTGTTCTGTTCTTCTGATCCTTCGCGGCGTGCACAGGCATGACAACCGCCTTGCTGCGTAGATCGGTTACGTATTTCGCGGACCGCCTGTGCGTACTCGGACCGCTACCGGTTCAGCCGTCGCGCTGCGGACGGTTGTCCGTCACGTGCTGGATCCGGCCTCGGCGGAGGGTTGCTGTGAGTGGGCGCCGTGCCAGTCCAGGATCAGCGTGGCGGGTTCGTCGGGCGGGTGATCTTTTGCAGGCATCGTGGAGTGCTTCGCGGGCAGCCGAGAGCGGCCGGTGCCGCCCGGCCCCCGGCAGCAGGCCATCAAATCACTGCACCGACAGGTCCCCGCATGCGACCACCGCTGGCCCGACACCGCCCCGGGCCTCCTCGACCAGCTCTCTAACGTCAGCCGAGGCGTTTGGTGTGTACACGCGCGGATGCCACGATGGCCAAATGGTTGCACCATTCACGAAAGTGCAGGGGACGCAGCGCGGCGGCGAGTTCCACCTCGTTCTGCGCGGCGAACTGGACTTCGACGACGCCGAAGATATCCAGGCCGCCTGGGACGCCGCCGAGGCCGCGGGCGCTGCCGTCACGGTGGTGGACCTCTCCCAGGTTTCCTTCGCCGACAGCATGCTCCTGAACGAGCTGCTGCACGCCCACGAACACCATCAGGGAGCCGGTCGCTCACTGGTGCTGCAGGGCCCGCTCAAGCCAGCGGTCAGCCGGCTGCTCTCCCTCAGCGGCACCCGCGAACACTTCACCATCACCGACCACACGCCGTGACGGCCAGAGACGGCCCCATCACTTCGACTGCCGCGGGTAGACGACCTCCATGCCCACAGGCGCTCCGGCAACGGCGACGAAGCGCCTGTGGGACCCTTTCTTCTTGCGCCAGAGCAGGGGCTACGAGGAGGCGAAAACGGTGCTGCAGCTCATCGGCCGACAGGACGACCTGGTCATCGCCGCCCTCGAAGAAGAAATCGACCTCTTCACCAGCGACGAGGTCCGCACCGCGGGCGAGCGTCTGCTGGACGACGGCGGCCGCGTCCTGGTCCTGGACACCTCCTCTCTCACCTACATCGACTCCAGCGGCATCACCGCCCTGCTCGCGCTCTACCGGCGTCTCGAGCAGCAGCAAGGCGCACTGATCATGGCCATCCCCGACGAACACCTGCGCCGGCGCATGAGCATCCTCGGCCTGGACGACGTCATCACCATCAAGACGTCTCTGCACTACGCCCTCGCCCAGGCCCGCGCGATCGACGCCGGCGCCATGCCCCACCTGCGCACCGCGCACGCCGAGGCAGAAACCGTCTGACCCACCCCATAGCGAACCGACGTTACGCAGCAGACCAGGCACGCACCCCCGGCGCACCGTCGAGGCCGGGCGGAGCGCTACTGAGGCCGGCGTCCCGTAAGGGCGCCGCCGGGGTCATCCAGCAGGGCGATGCGGACGGTGACGCGCTTGCCGACCGGCTCCATCTGCACCTCGAAGGCCTGGGCGACCATCATGACGATCTCCAGCCCGTGCTGCCCGACACGGCCGGCGTCCGCGGCCCGGGCCACCGGCAGCACCGGCGCGGAGTCCCACACCATGATCTCGACCTGGTCGCCGACGATCCGCAGATCCATCAGCGCCGGGCCGGGCGCGTACTTGCGGGCGTTGGTCACCAGCTCACTCACGACCAGCTGGGTCACGTCGATGGCGCGCTGGGATACGGGCAGGCCGTGTTCGGCCTGGACCCGGGTGAGGAACTGCGCTGCGAGGTGGCGGGCCTGGGCAATGGCCGTACCGTCGCCATCCAGGGCCACGGTGGTCTCCATGACCGCCCTGTCCGACGTGGTGCCGTCCTCGTTCACCGGGACCCGTTCCATCATGACTCGCCTTTCGCTCCCCCGTTCACACCCGGCGTATGCCCGCGCCCGTGCGGACCCACGCCCCTACGCTCCCTGGCCGGCTCCACGTCGGCACCCGCGGGTCTGGTGTGCCAGTATCGCCGAATGGCTGAAGGACCGATGACGGACAGCGGGCAGACAGGGCGCGCCATCAGGCTGACGGTGGTCGTCACCGCCACCGACGGCATCCGTGTGCTGAGCCCGGCCGGGGAGATCGACTACACCACTGGCGAGACGCTGCGCCAGGCACTGAACGTCACCGGCACCGCCCGGCCCCGCATCGTGGTGGACATGCGGCAGGTCACCTTCATGGACTCCGTCGGTGTCAACATCCTGCTCACCGCCCACCAGGCCTGCGCGCAGGTCGGCGGCTGGATCCGCTTGGCAGCACCCACCGAGCCTGTCCAGCGCGTGCTGCATCTCGTCGGCATCGACCAGGTCATCACGTGCCGGCCCACTCTGCGCGAAGCCCTCGCACCCTGATCGTTGAGCCCGGCTCTGGTCGGTGTCACCTTTCGGACTGGGAGATGCCCGAAGCAAGCTGTCCCACCGCGCGCAAGACCCCTTCGCCGAACGCGGTCGGAGCAACCAGGATCCCGAAGACGAGCACGATGGCGACGATCAGCTGCTCGTCGCTCCGGCTGCGGGCCTGCGTACGGCGGCGCAGGCGCACGAAGATGATGACCGCCAGCAGCACCGCACATTGATCGTCAGCACCGAGCTCGCCCCCACTCCACGTGCGCAGTCCGTCCGTTGCCTTGTGTAGCCACCGATCACCATCCCCGGCAGCTCGGTCTGCTGGGGGATGGCGGCAAACGCTTACTGGATCGACCGGAAAGCGGCGGCAGCGGCTGGGGTGGAAGGGATGGCGTCATGACGTGGACGTGGACGTGGTCGTTGCCGCAGCCAGCGCTGACCGTGGCCGTGGACAGCCCGGCCCTGCCGCCAGGTGGGTAGCCGAGCCGAAGTGCGACGGCTACCGCGCCCAGCTCGCCGTGCAACCTGAGATCCGCGCCGCCGCCCTTGCGCAGCTGCCGGCGGACACAGGGCTGGACGGCAAGCTGGTGGTGTGGGAGAACGGCCAACTCGCTTTCGAGCGGCTCCAGCAGCGCCTTGCCCGGCGCGGCAGCGGCGCGGCCGAGGGGGCGGGCCGGTGGCCGGCGCACTACGTGGCCTTCGACCTGGTCCACGCGGAAGGAACCAGCCTGACCGGCTGGCCCTACCAGCGGCGACGCAAGGCACTGGAGGCGCTGTTCACCGACCACCAGGCGGAGGCGCCGCTGACGCTGTGCCCGTCGACCACCGATCCGGCCCTGGCACGCGGGTGGCTAAAGTGGACGGCGGCCGGGCTGGAGGGCCTGTGCTTCAAGCGGCTGAACGAGCCCTACACCGGGGCGCCAGGGCCTGGCGGAAGTACAAGGTGCGCACCACCACCGAGGCCATTATCGGCGCCGTCACCGGCCCCCTGGAGGCGCCCAGGACGGTACTGCTGGGCCGCTACGACGCCGCGGGCCGGCTTCAGTACGTCGGGCGCAGCACCACGCTGTCCGCTCGTCTCGCGCGAGCACTGGGCGACGTCCTGGTCCAGCCGACGGGCGCGCATCCGTGGGCCGGGTGGACGTTCTCGGCGGGCTGGGGAACGCAGCGCACGCTGGAGGTCGTCCTGGTGGAGGCCGCGGTGGTGCTCGATGTGGCCGTCGACGTTGCCCGGGACGCTGCCGGGCGGTTCCGCCACCCGGCCCGCCCACACCGCATCCGCACAGACCTGGACGCTGGGCGGGTGCCACTGTTCGGCAAGTCCTGACCCCGCTGGCACTCGCTCCCGCCTGAGCAGTGACCCCGCCCGCTCTGTGGAAAGGATGAGCATGCGGCGTGAAGGGAGTCGGTAGGGTCATCTCACCAGTCGGTGTGCGTCTCCCCGGTGAGGCGGTGGGGAGATCGCCTTGACCACGGAACCCTCGGTGTCGGCGAGTACGTCGGGACCCTGCCTGATCGTGCAGGTCAGCGGCAACATGGACTATGCGGACGCCCCGTTCTTCCGCCACCGTCTCGCGCAGGAGGTCACCCAGGGCCATCCGTTCGTTGTGCTGGACCTGTCCGCGGTGGCGTTCGTCGACTCATCCGGGCTCAACGCGCTGCTGTGGGCCTGGCGGCGGGCCGAGAGCGTGGGCACGCTGCTGGTGCTGGCCTGCGTACCTCCGAAGCTGCAGCGGATGCTGGCCATGACCCAGGTGGACACCGTGCTGCAGGTGTACGGCACCACCGCCCAAGCCGAAGCCGAACTGACCTCCACCCGCGGGGCCTGACGCCTCCCGCGCTTCCGGACGCGCACACGTGACCCGCCGGCCATCTTGTCGTTGAAGTGATTGTCGCGGCCGCATCCGTCGCCCTGCGGATGCGTTATGCGATTCAAGGGCCTGGGCACGGCGCTGCCCCAGGATCCCCCTCGAACGAGCGACACCACGGGACCCGGGGGCGCCGGTCACCCAGGCTGCCCACCCCCGTCGGGCGGTGGGCGGCGGCCGGCCGGGGAGGTGGCGTACAGCGCGCCCTTCACCGGGTGGTCACGCCACACCAGCCGTCCGTGGCGGCGCTCCCAGAGGGCGACTACGACGATGTCGGGCACCCAGGCGACCGCCAGCCCCAGGGGCAGCAGCGTGAATGCGGGCTCCCAGACGAGCGCCGGTACCAGCGAGGTCAGGATCAGCGCGCACAGGATCCCGGGGCGGACGAGGTGCCGGCCCACGGGGTCGGCCGGCGGCTGTACGTCCTCGGGCAGCGGAGCGGCCGTCCGGTAGACGCGGGTCTCGGTGACCCCCTCCACGACCGTCAGTACGGCCACCATGGCGAGCAGCCACGCGAGGTACTTCACCGGTTGCCCGGCAGACGCAGGTGACCATCCGCGCACGGCCGCCATCACCGCCATGTTTACGGCGGTCGCCACGAGGGCCGAGCCCACGGCGCTGATCTCGTGGTGCAACTGCCGGTACATCGCGCACCCCCCCGTGGTCACGTTCGGTGGTCCGGGCCACCGGCGACACTGCGACCGTAGACGCGGACCTCGACGTCGGCCCGAACGGCCGGTGAACGAAAGGGCGCGGCACCGCCGGCGCCGTCGTTGTCGCACCGGGAGGGCGCGTTCAGCAGGCAGCCGTGACGGCTTCCAGAAGCAGGGGCGCGTCCGTGCGGGACGCGATGTCTTGGACCGTCACTCCCGGCGCGGTCTCGACGAGGGCCAGGCCTTCGTCGGTGACGTCTAGGACGCCGCGGGGGGTGGAGAGCTCGTGCTTGGTTACGTCGACGCTCTGAACGAGGTTGACGAGGCTGTGAGGGCGGCGATCCCCTCGGTTGAGCGACTCGCAGACGTGCTCAATCTGGTCATTCGCGTCGGATCAGCAGGAGTGGGCTGGTCGGCACCTACTCATACACGGTTCTTGCGTGGGCCGCGGGCCGGACTCGCGGCCGATCTGGGTGAGGGGCGGTCAGGACGCTGTGGGAACGGCGACGTCGGGCCGCGGGCGGCGACGAGCTGCGCACTGCCATCGACCAGGCGGTAGGACACGCCCACTACACCGAGGCGGCCGTCGGCCACCCGCTCGGCCAGGACGCGGGAGCCTTCTAGCAGCAGGTCCACGGCGTGCTGGAGGTGCTCGGCCAGAATCTCTCCGGCGCTCTCGCGTCCGGCGGCGCGGGCTGCCAGCACGCTCGGAGTCACGCGCTCAACGACGTCGCGGACGAAGCCGCCCGGCGTCTGCCCGTCCTTGAGGGCGGAGCAGGCCACCGCGACGGCGCCGCACGAGTCGTGGCCGAGGACCACCACCAGCGGCGCAGGACGGAAGCACCGAGCTCGATAGAGCCGAGCACCTCCGTACCGGCGACGTGGCCTGGGGTACGGACCACGAAGAGGTCGTCCAGGCCACGGTCAAAAATAATCTCGGCGGCCAGCCGGGAGTCGGAGCACCCGAACCTGGCCGAGGCGTTCACCGCCCAGGAGGGCGACATCAAGGTCGTCATCGACCTGCGCTGACCGGGCGGGCTCCGCCGCGGGTGGTCTGGTTCGGCCGGGACACATGGAGGGAGGCGCCGAGGAGCTTGCGCAGCGCGATCACCGCTGCTGCCAGCATGACGCTGCCCCACGACGGCTCACCGGCCAGCCGGATGAGGCCGGCGGCGGTCAGGAAGTCCAGCAGCACGGCCAGTCCACCTCGCACGGTGTGCGTCAGGCGCCAGGCCGCTGCTGCGGCGACCAGACCCAGAGCGGTGATCAGCACCGCCGCCATCTGCAGCCACCCGTTCATGTCGGCAGGCCCTTCCCGCCCTGTGCAGGAGGCGCCGTCTCACCCCGTTCGATCTCGGCCCGCTCCTGGGCAATCTCCCGGCCGAGGAAGTAGTTCAACGCCGTCCGGATGGCCGCGATGGCCGCCAGCTGGCCGATCTCGGCGAAGCTCGGCGCTACCGCCGTGCGCAGCACGTCCCCGGCGAGCTGGAACTCAAGGCCCAGGACAAGGAAGCGCCCCAAGCTCAGCCTGATCCGGTTGAACCCTGCCACCTTGCCGCGCCCGCGCACACCTGCCGCTACGAACTGCACGAACGCCCACACGGCGCCGATGAAGATGATCAGCGCGCCCGCGGACTCGATCAGCCTGACCAGCAGGCCGATCACATCGCGCAGGGTCGACTCGGGCAGCAACTCCACCGACAGGGTCATGCGGGTGCCGGTACCCTCAGGCGCAGCCGACCACGCACTTCCCCCCGCCCATGCCACTGTGGAGTGATTACGAAAAAGGGCGGCGCGACCGACGACGCTCACCGTCCCCCTGCCAAGGCAGAGGCCCGTCCCGTGTGCCAGGGGCTCGTCGTTGAAGTCCGGGCGCGCATATTCGCGCGACTCCCTGACCTCGCGACCCGGCCACCGCGCACACTCGCCGTCATGTCCCTACGCGTCTTCCGTCATGTCCACTGCACGTGCAGCCATCGAACCTTCGACGGCGCCGTCGACCTGCCGGCCGCCGAGGTGTTTCACGGCGCGACCTGGTCACACCTCTTGTGCGCGGACTCGACCTTAGCCAGGCCCCGCGGTTCGCTTTCTCTCACCGCCAGACGTTATGCCCAAGGGGGCAGTGCCGGGGTGGCCGATGTGACGGGTGCTGGGCCGCGCCTCAGTCGGAGTCCTAGCTCTCTCGGCACATGGAATCACCGCGGGCACGGCGGGGAGGCGAGGCCGGAGCCCGCATCGGGCCCCTCTGATGCTCAGTGGCGAAGCTGAGAGAGCTCACTAGCAAGGGTGGTTTGGCGGAAGCGGTGGCGTCTGGTGGGCAAGCGCACCTTCGGGTCGGCTGTGGCGGCACCGCTTCATGCCCCTCCCGCGGCGTCGCTGCAGCCGCCGGTTCGCCGAGGTACCCCGGCGGGCGGCCCGAGTTGCCCCGCGTGATACTGAAGGTCCCGGCGTGCCGCCGGGTGGCAGGCCGCAGTCGGGCCCCGTGCGGCATTTGCGCGCCGGGTGCTCGCCCAACAGGGAGTGTGCCGTGGCGACCATTTTGGTGGCGGACGACGACGAGGACGTCCGCGACATCGTGGCCTTCAAGCTGGGCAGTGCCCGGCACACCGTGCTGGCCGCCGAGGACGGGCCGCAGGCCCTGCACATCGCGAGCAGCCAACCTCTGGACCTGGCCGTCCTGGACGTCCGCATGCCGGGCCTGACTGGGGTCGAGGTGTGCCGGCGGCTGCGGCAGAACCCGGTGACCGCCGCGCTCCCGGTGATCCTGTTGACCGCCCAGTCGGAGGAGGGGGACGTGGAGGCGGGGTTCGCGGCCGGCGCCGACGATTACATCGCGAAGCCGTTCAGCCCGCGCGAGGTGGGCAGCCGGGTCCAGGCGCTCCTGGCCCGCTCGCATTCCTGATAGCACGGACCACCCGCCAGGCTGGACGGATCACCCGGGCCCGGGCGGTCAGTCCCGGGTGCCGGGCGGGTAGGGCAGGTGGCAGGTCACCATGGTCCCCCCGCCCGGCGCCGCGTCGATCGCGAGGGTGCCGCGGTGCGCTACCGCGATGCGCAGGCAGGTGGCGAGCCCGATGCCGGAGCCGGGCCTGCTGCTGTCCAGCCGTACGAAGGGCTCCAGGACGTGCCGGCGCTGCTCGGCCGGGATGCCCACGCCGTTGTCGGTGACGCGCAGGTTCCAGCCGTCGGCGTCGTTGTCACAGCTCACCTCGATGCGGGCGGGCCGGTCGGGGCGACGGTACTTGACCGCGTTGGCCATCAGGTTCTGCAGCAGCCTGCGGATCTGCGTGCTGTCACACGGCACGACGGGCAGCACGCCCAGACACACGTGGGCCCGCGCCCCCGTCAGCTCCTCGCGCAAGTCCTCGACGGTCTCCTGGACCAAGGCCTGGAGGTCGGTGTCGGTGAGGTGCAGCGCCCCGCCGGTACGGGCCAGGGACAGGGCGGCCTCGATGGTGCGGTTCATGCGGTCCGACGCCGCTTCGATGCGGTGGACGAAGGCCGACGCGTGCGTGTCGCCGCTGACCCCGGGCAGCTCCGCGAGCAGGCCGGCGTGGCCGGTGATGCCGGTGAGGGGGTTCTTCAGGTCGTGGCTGACCTGCCCGGCGAACTGCTCCAGGGCCGTGTTGGAGCGCTCCAGCTCGGTGCGAACCTGGTCGGCGGCCAGCAGCGCGTGGTGCAGCAGTTGCCGGTGCCGGTGCAGGTCCAGGACGTCTACCACCAGGGACGCCAGGTCGTCCAACGCCTGGCGCTGGCGTGCGGTCAGGGACCGCACCTCCTGGGCGAACACGCACAGGGTGCCCAGCGTCTCGCCCTCCGGTGAGTGGAGCTGGGAGGCGGCGTAGAACCGCACGGCGCCGGTGGGGGCGGTCACCCAGGGGTTGGCGGCGAACCGCGGGTCCTGGCGGGCGTCGGGGACCATCACCTGCCCGGGGGCGGTGATGCTGACCGCGCACATGGAGTCCGAGCGCGAGCACACGGTGGGCTCGATGCCGACCGCGGCGATTTGGTGCTGGCGGTCGGCGGAGATGATGTTCACGGCGGCCTGCGGTGCCTCGCACACCCGCGCGGTGAGCCGGACGATCGCGTCCAGGTCCGGCGGTGCGGGCGCGCCGACGATGCCGTAGCGCTCCAGCACCGCCAGACGGCGGTGCTCGGCGGGGTCGTCTCCCACGGCCACGGGTCCGGCCCTTCCTGCCCTTCGGTTACACGTCAGCAGTCCTCCCGACAGCTTCACCCGGTGTGCCGGTGGGCGCAACGTCGGCCCTGTCGGCCGCTTCCGGGGTCCGTCGGCCGGGCCGGCAGGCCGCGTGCGCCGGCGGTCCCGTCACGGTCCCATCGGCTCGCGGCCCGGGCCGCAGGGTCCGCCGTGCGGGTGCCCGGGCATCCCTGCGGGGGACGCGCCCCTGCAGACGCAGGATGCTGGCTGGCGCGCGAGCGCCGGACGCCGGAGGCTGGCATGCGGGACCGAGGAAGGGGGCGGACAGCGGTGCGTACGGTGGTGCAGCTCGTCCTGCTGGTGTCCGTGGCCGAAGCGGTCCTGTGCCTGCTCGTGCTCTGCGTCACCCGGGTGGTGCGCAACCGCCGGGAACGCGTCCTGCGGCGGACGGCGGCCACCACCAGACCCCTGGTCGTGGAGGCCACCGGCGGTGAGAGCCCCTCGGCCCGGGCCGCGCTGGCCGCGCTGGACCGGCGCTCCTGGAAAGCCGCGGAGCCGACCGTCACCCGGTTGCTGAGCCGCGTCAAGGGAGGCTCCCACCACACGCTCACCGACCTGCTGGTGCGGCGCGGCGCGGTCGACGCGGCCCTGGCCGACGCCACCCGGCGCCGTTCCCTGCGGCGGGCGCGGGCCGCGACCGTGCTCGCCCTGACCGGTCCGAGCCTGCGGGCCGACCCGGTGCGCGGGCCGGCGGCGCGCCACGCGCTGCACGCCCTGCTCGGGCACCGCAGCGCCACGGTGCGCGAGACGGCCGTACGCGCCCTGGGGCGCCTCGGTGACCCGGTCAGCGCGGGCCTGCTGCTGACCGCGCTGGACCCACCGCGGCGGGTCGCCCCGGGCCTGGTCGGTGACGCGCTCGTCCGGCTCGGACCGGCCGCCGTCGACGCGCTGACCGGGGCCGCCGCCGACGGCGGCGACGAACAGCACCGCGCCCTGGCCGTCGAGCTGCTCGGCTTGATCAAGGACCGCAGGGCGCTGCCGGCGCTGTCCGCGGCCCTGGACGACCCCGCGCCGATGGTGCGCGCGGCGGCCGCCGCGGCCCTCGGCCGGGTCGGCGAACCCGCGGCCGTCGCCGCGCTCACCGGCACCGTCCGTACCGACCCGTCGGACCGGGTCGTCGTGGCCGCGGCGGAGGCACTCGGTCTGATCGGCGACGAGAACGCCGTACCCGTGCTGGAGCGGACGGTGCGGCGCGGACCCTACCGCCCGGCCCACACCGCGGCCCGTGCCCTGCTGCGCCTGGGCCCGGCGGGCCGGGCAGCGCTCGGCGGCATCGCCCGCGGCCCGGACCCCGCGGGCGCACACGCCCGGGAGACCCTCTCCCTGGCCCTCGGCGACCGGGGAGGCCCCGACCGGTGAAGGACGTCGTCGCCACCCTCGTCCACGCCAACCAGTACCTGGTGATCGGCTACTTCCTGGTCCTGAACACCGTGTACCTGGTGCTGCTGGCCCTGGCCGGACGCACCGTCCCCCGCCTGGCGCGCCGCCGCCGGCTCACCGGCCTGGACGACCTCGCCACCAGCCCGCTCACCCCGCCGGTGTCGATCGTCACCGCCGCCTACAACGAAGAGCCCACCATCGTCGAGAGCGTGCGCGCCATGCTCGCGCTGCGCTATCCGCGCCACGAGATCGTCCTGGTCGACGACGGCTCACGCGACGGCACGTTCGACCGGCTGCGCGAAGCCTTCGGCCTCGTACCGGTCGAACGCGTGCGCCCTCAGGAGATCGCGTCGCAGGAACCGGTCCGCTCGGTGTACGTCAGCACCCACTCGGTGCCCCTCACCGTGGTCCGCACCGCGAACTCGGGGAAGGCCGACTCCCTCAACGTCGGCATCGACCTGGCCTCCCACCCGCTGGTGTGCATGGTGGACGCCGACTCCCTGCTGGACGAGGACGCGCTGCTCACCCTGGCCCAGCCGTTCGTCGCGGACCCGCTGCACGTCGTCGCCGCCGGGGGCGTCATCCGTCCCGTCAACGACAGCGTCGTACGGCACGGACAGGTCGTCGAACCCCGCATCCCCCGGGGCTGGCTGCCGCGCATCCAGGTCGTCGAGTACCTGCGGGCGTTCCTGATGGGCCGTACCGGCTGGGCCCGGCTGCACGGCCTGCTCATCATCTCCGGAGCCTTCGGGCTGTACCGCCGCGACGTCCTGGTCGAGGTCGGCGGCATGAACGCCGACTCCCTCGGGGAGGACTTCGAGCTCGTGGTCCGCCTGCACCGGCACCTGCGCGACCGGCGCCGCCCCTACCGCGTCGAGTTCATCCCCGAGCCGGTCTGCTGGACGGAGGTCCCGGACAGCGCGGGCGTCCTGGCCCGCCAGCGGCGGCGCTGGCACCGCGGTCTGTACGAGACACTGCTGCGCCACCGGCGGATGCTGCTGCGTCCCCGCTACGGCGTCATCGGCATGGTCGCCTACCCCTACTTCGTCCTGTTCGAGCTGCTGGCCCCGCTGCTGGAGGTCTGGGGCCTGGTCACGGTGGCCGTCGGCTTCGGATGCGGGCTGATCTCCCCCGCCCTGGCTCTGCTGTTCCTGCTGGCCGCCTTCGGCTACGCGATCCTGCTGTCGCTGCTCGCCCTGCTCCTGGACGAACTGGGCCTGCACCGCTACCGGCGCCTCGGCGACCTCGCGGCCGTCGCCGCCGCGGCCGTCGCCGAGAACCTCGGCTACCGCCAGATCACCGCCCTGTGGCGGCTGCAGGGGTGGTGGGCGTCACTACGCAACGGCACCCCGGTCTGGGGGGAGATGACCCGCAGCGGCTTCACCGGGACCACCCCGCTCGACCACGGGAGCCACGCCACAGTGCCGGAGACGACAGCTGGGGGACCACGTCCTGGTGCGCAGTAGAACGCCGGGCACGCTGTGGCCGCTGTCTCCGCCTCAGCGGCGTCGATGCCGTCCAGGACCGGCACCACGTCCGCGGCGTCCACGACCACGTGGCTGACCCAGCCGCCGACCTTGAGCAGTGCGGCCACCCGGGTCCCGACGAAGCCGGGAGCGACGCCGTCCCCGGCGGCCGCGACGGCACCGACCACGCCACGAGCGTGCCCCTAGGTGCACGATGGAATCCCATGTCCGCACGCGCAGTTGAAGCCGCCGCAGGCCGAGCGGGCCGTTGTGGAAGCCCGTGTCGCCAGGTTTTATGCGTTCGCTCTGATCGGTGGAGCCGCCCAGGGCGATTTGCAGCCCGTTCGCCCGGCGGCAAAGGCCATATTGATGGCACAGCACCCGCCCAGCGAGCATCGCAGGGCGGGTGCCGAAAGGTGTATGGGCTCAGGCGGGGATGATGTTCTCCGCCTGGGGCCCTTCTGGCCCTGGGTGACGTCGAAGTTCACCCTCTGGCCTTCCTGGAGCTCACGGAAGCCGGAGCTGGCGATGTTGGAGTAGTGGGCGAAGACGTCAGGGCCGCCGCCGTCCTGCTCGATGAAGCCGAAACCCTTTTCCGAGTTGAACCACTTAACGGTTCCGCTGGCCATTGCGCCCTCCGCGGGGAGTCGAAGTCGGCTCCCGCACCTTGCGCGAGCCGGAGGTGATCGCCCTGGTCCTCAGAGACCGCAACGAGGCGGGCCGGTGGGCGGAAGGCTCCCACACCGCCGACACCGTCTACGACCGCCGCCACGGCGCCGGCACCCGGGACCCGCTCGTCGCGGTCCCGCTGTACGGAGGCCCCGCGCACGCCGCGGTAGCTGACGCCCGGCCCGGCACCGGGGCAGAAGGGGACGCAGGCTGAGCTCAGCCCGGTCCCTGGGCTCTCAGGGGCCGGGCTGGTATTCGCGTTCGAGGATCGCGTGGACCACGGAGTCTCGCCACTTGCCTGCCTTGAACACGTGCTCCCGGATGGTGCCTTCTTCGACCATCCCGGCGGCGCTCGTCGTCTTGGCCGACGCCATGTTGAGGGGCGAGCGCGCACCCCAGATGCGGTGCAGGTTGAGGTCGTGGAAGCCGAGAGCGAGCAGCAGCCGGACGGTCTCAACGCCGTAGCCTCTCCCCCATTTCTGCGGGTGCAGCGCGAAGCCGATGGTGGCTCCGCGCTGCTGGTGGGGATCGAGGGCCAGGCGACAGGACCCGATCAACTCGGCCGTCGTCTGCTCGATGACGGCCAGGGCGTACTCCGTGCGGGGTGTTGCTGTGGCGGCCGCGATCGAACGGGCCACGATCTGCTGGACCTGCTCGCGGTCGCGGGGTTCGAACGACAAATGCTCTGTGGCTGCGGAGCTGCCGTAGACGGCGAGCACCGCATCCACATCCGCGGCCGCAAGTTCCCTCAGGGCAAGGCGTTCACTGGAGCGGTTGACCGGGTGCATGCCCCGGACTTTACCCGCGGGGCAGCGCGGGCCGGCCGACGGGGAAGGCCTCGATCTCCGCGCGGAGGTCGCGCGCGGCAACGGCCGTCCCCGCCCGGCCGGCGGTCAGGGCGTTCCGCACGCGCACCGCGGAGACGATGATCCCGTTGTTGCGGTGGGAGGAGGGCAGGTCCAGAACGGGCCGCATGGCGGCCGCCGCGCCGTCCACGTCGCCGCCGTACAGTCGCACGAGCGCCAGGTCGCACTGGCTACCGGCCAGGTCGCCGAACGCCCAGTCGGGCGCGCTGGTATCGCTGAAGCCCTGCACGGCTTCCTCGGCCTGCGCCGCGAGCTGCGCGTTCCCGTTACCGAGCAGCACCTCGGCCTCCACGCTGTAGTAGAGCTGCTTCTTGCGGCTGTAGGTGAACAGGCCGCCGAGCTCGTCCAGTTCGTCCAGGACGACGTGCTCACGGCGCTCGACTGCCCGCCGGTTCGCGTCGCGCACGGTCTCCTCGTCGCCCAGCACCACGGCGGCGCGCGCCTGGAGGCCGAGCAGCCACAGGCCGACGGTCCCCTGCCGGTTGGCTGCGGTCTCGGCGCCCTTGCTGGCGTAGTGGTAGGCGTCCTCGGGCCTGTCCGCCCAGTACGCGATGAGCGACTTGAGGCCGTCGGTCAGGGCGATGAGTCCGGGGTGCTCGGCGTCCCGGGCGCAGGCCGAGGCGACCCGGGTCATCGTCATGGCCTCGTGGGGGACCTGCATGTCGTTGAAGCCCTTGGCGACCAGGAAGCCCAGTATGGCGCCGTGGATGTTCAGGTCGCGCAGCTGAGACGGCTGCCGGACCCTACCGCCTTCCAGCAGGCGGAACACCTGCTCCTGCGTCTCCAGCAGGTCGGACCACACGGCCAACAGCGGCACCCGGGGATACTCGGCGACCAGGCGCCTCACCTCGTCATCGAGCAGACCGAGTGTGTCCTCGCCCACCCGGTCGCGGTCCACTCCGAGGAGGAAGTCTTTCGCGCGTCGCACTGCCATCGCGCCCCTCCTTTTCATGTCATGAGCCGGGCCGTCGCGCCACTCCACCCAGCACGCATCATCCAGAACGGACTCAGGGTCGGCGACGCCGACATGTTCGAGGGCCACCGCTGAGGTGCACTGACCACCGGCATGGAAACGCTGGCCGAACAGTCGGAGGAAGCAGGTCGCCTGACCGGTCAGACGGGCGGCCCGGCGACAGACCGCGTACGGTCTGGAGCGTGCCGTGATCGGCAGGCCTCTGCCGGATCCGTGGACTGTTCGCGATTCGTCGCGGGCCAGAAGCTGACCTGTGCGGCCTTTCAAGACAGCGCAGGAGTGGCCGGTTAGGCAGGGTGTCGGGTCGCAGTCGCGCAACGAGGTGTTAGCTGCATGGTGCATCGGGTACGCGGCTGCGGTTCGCACGGCGGTGCAGGGGGGGCAGATGTCCAACACTGGTTGCGGCAGGTACGGCTGTCTCTCCCTGCCCGCGCCGACACGCAGGCCGACGTCCCTCACTACGGACTCGCCCTGCGCGCCATTGACCGATGACCAGTTGTCTGAAGGGCAGCCGATGTTCGAATACGACACGTACTTCTCCGAGCGGATCCAGGGCATCAAGGACTCGGGGCAGTACCGGACGTTCACTCCGATCGAGCGGTTAGCCGGGTCCTTTCCCCAGGCGATCCACCACAGCCCTCGCGGGCCGCGCGAGGTGACCGTGTGGTGCAGCAACGACCACCTGGGGATGGGACAACACCCTGACGTGACCGCAGCCATGCAGGAAGTCCTCGAACGGTCAGGAGTGGCCGCAGGCGGCTCGAGGAACATCTCCGGCACCACCCCGCACCACCTCGCGCTCGAGCGTGAGGTCGCCGACCTCCACCACAAGCAGACCGCACTGACGTTCGTCACCGGCTATGCGGCCAACGACGCCGCACTGTATGTGCTGGGCCGGATGCTGCCGGAGTGCGTCTACTTCTCCGACCGTCTCAACCACGCCTCCATGATCACCGCGATGCGCGCCTCCGGCGCGGAGCGGCACATCTTCGAGCACAACGACCCCGATCACCTGGAGCGGCTTCTGCGCTCGGTCGATCCCAGCCGACCGAAAGTCGTCGCCTTCGAGTCGATCTACTCCATGGATGGCGACATCGCCCCCATGGAAGCCTTGTGTGCGGTCGCCAAGCGGCACAACGCCCTGGTCTACGTCGACGAAGCGCACACGGTCGGCATGTACGGCCCGCAGGGGGCAGGACTGGCCGCCGAGCTCGGCATCGGCGATGACGTGACGCTCCTGATGGGCACGTTCGCCAAGGGGTACGGCACTGCAGGCGGATATCTGGCCGGCCCCACCGCCATCATCGATGCCGTCCGCAGCTTCGCTCCCGCGTTCATCTTCACGCTTGCGATGCCGCCCGCGCTGGCGGCAGCGGCCTTGACCAGCGTGCGCCACCTGCGCCGCAGCGACGAGGAGCGCCGACAGCTGCACGACCGTGCAGGCACCGTGAAGTCCCGGCTGAGCGAGCTGGGCATCCCGCTCGTAACCGACCAGAGCCATATCGTCCCTGTGCTCGTCGGTGACGCCCACAAGTGCAAGGAACTCTCCCGCATCCTGCTGGACGAGCACGCCATCTACGCCCAGCCAATCAACTTCCCCAGCGTCGCCCATGGCACCGAACGGCTGCGGATTAACCCCTCCCCAGTCCACAGCCCCGACCAGGTCGACCACTTCGTCCAGGCACTGGACCGCACCTGGTCCGCACTCGATCTCCCCCGCGCCGACACCCCGGCCCCGATCCGAACGGCTGCCTGACACCTGCCCGGTGCGGCCTCGTGGCGCGG
>NZ_SZPR01000021.1:77188-90237 GCF_005280195.1 Streptomyces galbus
CCGCGCCACGAGGCCGCACCGGTACCTGCAGATCCAGCGCCCTCCACACGTCAGCCCGAAGGAATCCCATGGCCAGGTCCTCCGATCCCTGCTCCAGCACCGCGCCGACGCGCGACAGCCTGACACGGACCTCCTCGCCCGCCGGGGACGTAACGCCCTGGGCCCGCTACTTGCTGGTGTACGCCTTCCTTTTCCTCATGGGAGCGGAGACCTTCCTCATCTCCCCTCTGCTGCCGCGCATCGCGGCAGACCTGCACTCCAGCACGAGCGCCACTGCCCAGCTCGTGACCGCCTACGTCCTTGCCTACGCCGTGACAGCACCGCTCCTCGGGGGCGTTTCGGACCGGGTGCCGCGCCGGACGTTCATCACGGCCGGCGGCACGCTGTTCATGGCCGGCAACCTGCTGTGCGCCCTTGCCGATACGCTTCCCTCGCTGCTGGCTGCCCGGGCCGTCACAGGACTGGGCGGAGCCGCCGCAGCACCCGCCATGTGGGCCTACCTGTCGGAGACCAGCGCAGCGCACCAGCGTGGACGCGCCGTTTCCGGCGGCGTCGCCTGTTACGCGCTGGGCCAAGTCCTCGGCGTGCCCGCAGGCAGCACCCTCGCGCAGGTCCTGCACTGGCGTTGGGCCTTCGCCCTCATCGCCGCCATCCTGTTGCCGCTGCTGCCGTTGATCGCCTGGAGGCTCCGCGGTCCGAAACCCGTGCGTGCGGGCTCCTTCCTCACTAGCTTCACCATCTGGCGAGACCCCCGGATCGCTTGGCCCCTGCTATCCACGGGACTGCTCCAAGCGGGCCGACTGGGCGCCTACACCTACACCGGCGCTCTCTTCGCCCACCGCTACGGCTTCAGCACGGGCCGGCTCGGCATGCTGGGAATTCTCGTAGGAGCCGGAACCCTGACCGGATCGTTGATCAGCGGCCGTCTGACCGACGCCGTACGGAGTCGGGGGCGTAACGAGAACTGGCTGTCCGCAGGCTTCGCGCTGCTCTTCCTCTGCGCCTGCGCCACCGCTCTCCTCACCCACCACCTCATGGTGAGCGTGACCGCCCTGTTCGTCTGGTTCCTGGCGGGCGGAGCGTTCTACACCACCCAGCAGACCTACCTCGGCAACATCGAACCGCGCCACCGCGCGGGCATCGTGTCGTTCAACAGCACCCTCGACCACGCAGGCGTAGCCCTCGGCACCACGGTCCTGGCCCTCTGGCCCCTGGCCGGCACCGGCTTCGTGCTCACCACACTCGCCTTCGGCCTCACGGCCGCTGCCCTTTCCACAGCCGCCACACGCTTCGCCCCCGATCGCCAGAGCGCCCCAGGGCTGTGACGGGCCCGAAACTACAAGACGGGCCCAGTTAACCCCTCGGCCATCACGACGGCGACCGGGCCACCCCAGAAAGGTCACGCACATGGGGCGATGGGCCGGTGGTGAGCGGTGTGTCTTTGTCTGCGCCGGGAAGACGCAGCACCAGCCAAGGGCCCCATGACTGCGTGACCTGGGCCGATGAGCGGTCACGTCGGCTCGCGCTTTGTGGTCGGCGGCGTCGACCGCGTCCTGCCGGCGTTCTGGCGCGGCGTCACGGTCGAGGGCGTCAACGATCACGGCGAACACCGAGTCGGGGGCGGGCCCGGCGTCGTCGGGGACCCCGTAGCCGTCGGCGGTCATTGTCAGCGTCACCAGCCGTGTGCGTGGATCAGCCAGCCGGGTGCGGATGACGGTGCTGTCCTCGGTCCCGGCCCGCTGGACGTATCACCGATCAACAGCGAGGCAGTCGCCACACGTAGCACCACTGCTCATCTTCGTGGATCACCTCAGCGAGACAGCAGGGTGGCAGTCCGCGAGGACAGTGCCGCACCGGGTGAACATGCTGGCGCTGCGGACACGCTCACCTTCGCCGCCTACCTCGCTGTGACTGCGGCACTGCCCGCAGCAGCCGCGTGCGGCGGTCATGATCCTGCACGGAGGACGAATGGACAGCTACGAGACCTCGAGCCCTGGCGCTTGACGGCACTGAGAATGCACCCCGTCCTGCGTGCGACGGGATCCGCCATGCCACTCGATGACATCGTTCTGGCTCACGTGCGCCACCGCCAGCGTGGCTGGAATCACGACGATCCTTTGCACTACGCCTACCGCGCGCTCAACCGACCATTCTCATCGGCCATTAGGAGGCAGGGCGGCGCTGCGGGCGGCTTCTCACCCGCAGGTGCGCGGCGTCCTGGCTCTGGCGCCGTGGCTTCCGCCAGGGGAACCCGCCGGACAGCTGAGCAGGAAACGCGTCGTCGTGGTCCACGGCGAACGCGATCGGGTGACCTGCCCCCGCGCCTCCGCGGACTACGCTCGGCGGGCCTGAACGGCCGGGGCCCGTGCTGACATGATCCTTATCCGCAATGGGGACCATGCCATGCTCCGCCGCTCCGGTCTCTGGCACCGCACTGTTGCAACTGCGGTCACTGGCCTCCTGCACCAAGACGCGCCATCCTCCGACGTGACCACGGTCAGCTACGCAGCGGCCGATCCCCTCCTGCTCTAACGCCCTGCGCAACAGAGCGGTGCTCATACTGGGCGCGCGGGGCCGCCGACCGTCCCCGCGGCCGGGCCGCTGTGGCGCCGCACAACGCCGACTTTGCATAATCCGACGTGGGTCACAGCAGCACGGGCCCGTCCGCAGTGTGCGCTGCTCAGCCGGCTTCTCAGGGTCCGCTGTCAGCGCTCACCGTGCGGGACATGCGTTCAGTGGAAGCGCCGGATGAAGTCGAGCGCAGTGTCGCAGACTTGGCGCCATCCGCTGTCGATGGTCAGCGAGTGGCCGCGGTTCTCGATCTCGGTGATCTCGGTGATGTTCGGGTTGTCCTTCTGCTGCTTGTAGGAGGCGTTGGCGATGGACCACGGCACGGTGCGGTCCTTCTCCCCGGAGATGATCAACAGCGGGCCGCGGTCGGGGTTGTGGGTGTCGACCTTCACCTCGGTCCAGGGGTTGAGGTTGGCGACCGCGGCCTGGAAGAGCGGCTCGCCGGACGCCGGGACGGCGAAGGTGTCGTAGAGCTCGTGCGCCTCGTCCTCGGGGACGGCGTTGGCGAAGCCGTAGCGGAACTGCTCGTAGGTGAGCGGGACGGCACGGTGGTAGTTGGCCGGGTTGCCCAGGACCGTGCTCGCAACGCGCAGCGCGGAGACGGGCAGGGGGAGCACGCCGCGGAAGGGGGCCGGGTCGATGGCGACGGAGGCTGCCGACAGGCCGCGTCCAGCGGTGATCTGGGTGATCAGCCCGCCGAAGGAGTGGCCGACGACGGCCGGCTTGCGCTCCAGCTTGCCGATCAAGTCGCAGAAATGGTCGGCGACCTGGCCGACACTCTTGCGGGCGAAGACCTCCGGGTGGGCGTTGGCCTCCTCGACGGTGTCGGGGTCGTCCGGCCAGCCGGGTACGACGGGGGCGTAGCCGGCGGCGGCGAACACCTCGCCCCAGCGCTGCCAGCTGGTGGGCAGCAGCCACAGTCCGTGGATGAAGACCACCGGCGGCTTGCCGCTCGCGTTGGCTGCCTCGATCTGAGCCAGGTCGGTGTGCAGAGTCATCGTTCGTTCTCCCGTCGGGGCGGCGGATGCAGAAGGCAAAGGCTTGGGTGAGGGCGGCCCTGGCCATCGAGCGGGCACCATGACCTCACGTACATGGAGGTCGCAGCTGAGCCCCGGGTCCGCACCATCGCGAGCTCGAAGGCGGCCGGGCACTCCGTCGTGCACACGGCGCTCCCACTCCCTGCAAGGAGCACAGTGATCGTCGGGCGGTGCCCTGCTCTAGCCTTCCGCGAAACAGGTCCGAAACTGTGGGATACCAGTCCGTTGGCCTATGCTTCGCCTCTGTGGAAGCACGATCGGTTGCCGTCGTCTGCTACGACGGCGCGGAGCTCCTCGACATCGCCTGCGTGACGACCACGTTCGCCCTGGCCAACCTTGTCGGCGAGCTGGCCGTACCCTACGAGGTGACCCTTCTGGCGCCCGGCGGACACCCGATCACCTGCGGTCCGGGCATCGTCCTGCACAGCGGACAGGCACTCGAGCACTTCGCCGGCCCCGTGGACACTCTCGTCGTGTCCGGCGGCCTCAGCCACGAACGCGCGGCCGACAATTCCCTCATCGTCGCTCACGTACGGCGGCTCGCCCGCGTCAGCCGACGCGTCACCTCGGTATGCACCGGCGCGAGCGTCCTCGCCGCCGCAGGACTCCTAGACGGTATGCGGGCCACCACCCACTGGGCGTTCGCCGCCCAGATCGCCGAGCGCTACCCGAACGTCACGATCGACCCCGACCCCATCTACATACGGGACGGGCACATGGCAACGTCGGCAGGCATCACCAGTGCCCTCGATCTGATGCTCTCCCTGGTCCAGGAAGACCACGGCCTGCCCCTCGCCCGCCGCCTGTCGCGCCACCTGGTCACCTACCTCCAACGCCCCGGCAACCAGGCCCAGATGAGCCTGTTCACCGCCGCTCCCCCACCCGATCACGACGTCGTCCGACGCCTCGTCGATCACATCCACACCCATCCCGACGGGGACCTCACCACAGCCGCGCTGGCGGCCCTCGCAGGAGTCAGCGCACGGCACCTGACCCGCCTGTTCCTGGACCACCTCGGCCAGACACCGGGCCGCTTCGTCCGCCAGAGCCGGCTGACAGCAGCCGCCCACCTGCTCACCACCACCTCACTCCCCCTGCCCGGCGTCGCAGCACGGTGCGGATTCGGCTCCAGCGAAACGCTCCGCCAGGCATTCCAACGCCGCTACGGCATCCCGCCCTCCCGCTACCGAGCCGCCTCACACGCGGAAACCGACACGCACCTCCCTTCCTGAGGCAGTCCGCAGCCCACGGGACCTCGGTGGCGGCAAGGCGCGGCACGTGGATCGAACACACGGACATGAAGCGTCGCGGCTACAGATGCTCCACTTCGGCCGGCGCGTGGTGGTTCAACAGGCGACGGCGGCCCTGCAGCGGAACGACAGCTGGATAGCCGTGGAAGAGCGCCGCGAGGCCGAGCGGCGCCAAGACCGGCCGGTGCCGCCCGGCAGCAGGCGGTCGAGGCGCTGCCCCAGCAGGTCACCGCGTGCGCCAACTATCGGACATCACTTTCGGTGTCCCGGGTTAAGGAGTGCTACAGAGGTCTGCGTCCTGTGACGGCGCCGCCAGGGTCGTCGAGCAGGGCGATGTGGACGGTGATGCGTTTGCCGACCGGCTCCATCTGCACCTCGAAGCCCTGAGCCACCATCATGACGATCTCCAGTCCGTGCTGCCCGAGGCGGCCGGCGTCTGCGGCCCGGGCCACCGGCGCCGAGTCCCACACCGCGATCTCGACCTGATCGCCGACGATCCGCAGATCCATCAGCGCCGGGCCCGGAGCGTACTTGCGGACGTTGGTGACCAGTTCGCTGACCCGCCGGGGCGCGGCGGGACGGTTCCGCCACCCTGCCCGTCCGCACCGCATCCGCACGGACATCGACACCGCACAGGTGCCGCTATTCGGTGAGCCCGGGACCGATTCCGCTGGGGCGTAACCCCTGCGCCCAGGGAGCGTTGGGCAGGGCACGCGTAAAGATTCGAACCCCCACGGATACGCGTGTGAGCCCCGGCCTCCCCGATTCCGGGGCTCACGGTGTTCCCGGCCCGGTTGCGCTTGGATGGGCCTGCGGCAGCGGCCGTGATTGAGGGACCGGCCGGGCTCCGCGGAGATGCGTAGCTGTCCTTACGATCGGCGCCGATGTGATCACGGGGAGGCTTGATGCGGCACCAGGACCGCGGCCAGAACCAGCACTTAGCGGCGACGTTGGCCGCGCTGCTGCTTGTCGGGACGACGCTCGCACGCGAGCTAGCGCCTGTCTTAGAAGTGGGCGTCGCTGCTCGCCCCGTGCCGTGATGATCGCGGTGTGGGGCGAGGGGATCTTTCTGACGAGCAGTGGGCCGTGTTGGAGCAGATGCTGCCGGTCGCGATGCGGGGCAGGCCGGCGGTGGCATCATGCGGCATGAGCAACGCCGGCCGACTCCCCTATCGCACCGCCGAGTCGGAGCCTCACCCGACAGCCGGGCGCCGCGTCAATTGCGACCGCTGCAGCTTCTATAGCGACCCACGACCCGGCACGGAGGCCGAAGCATCGGGAGGGCTCGTAGTACGCCCCGGGGCGCGCGCTGGTGCTCCGGGGTCCGTGATTGCTCCCATGCCTTAGGCGCGCGCCCTGATGCGCAGGTTGGGATGAGCGCAGTGTGGGGGGCCACCGACAAGCGCCGGCGATCGCACGGTTCGGGCCGATTGCGACCCCGTTCAGGCGACGTTCGGGACATGCGCCATGAGAAGTGAGGATGGAAGGGAAGGCACGTGCCAAAACCCTTGAAAACACTGACCCGGTTCGGCTATCGGCTGGCCACACTCTTGATGGCGGCCTGTGTTCTGAGCGGTGCGGTGTTGCTCGCCTCGCCCGCCAGTGCCGCCGGTGTGCTGGATGTGACGTGCACACCGCCCAGCAGCGCGACCTCCACCTACAGTCCGCCACTGACCAACACGCCCCAACCTTCGTCATCGACGGTCTCGTTCCAGTTCGGCCCATGCGTCTCGCTGTCACAGCCCGCCCTGACCTCGGGCACGTACACCCGCACCAATCCCGCCCGCCCCCGTAGCTGCCTGGACCTGCTGTCCAGCAGTTCGGGCACATTCACCATTACGTGGAACACGGGACAGACCAGCACCCTGTCCGTGAACGTCACCACCACCATCGCGGGCGCGGCCCTGGTGGTGACCCAGACCGGAACCGTCACCTCGGGCCTGTTCACAGGGGACACCGTGGTGATCACCCAGACCGGTCCCGCGGACGACGTGCTTCTCTGCACAGCCGGGCTGGGAACCGTCTCCAGCATCTACGGTCTAGTCACCCTGGAGATCACCTCCGTGTGACAGTCAGGCTGTCCCACTCTCCACAACACGAGGCCGCCCACATTGTCGTCGCTCAGCAGACCCGCAGCTCCCAGCCATCAGGTGGTCCGCGGGGAGCTGCGAGTCTGCTGCGCCATGAGAACGGCGGCGCCGGGCAAGTGCCCGACACGGCAACCCCCGCGGGGCATGCGGCCAGAAGGCAGCGGCCCCGCGACCCGGGGGGATGGGTGGCGGGGCCGGTACGCTCGGAGGGGGAGCCGAGCCGCTAACAATCTGGTTGCCCCGAGAGAGCGCGGGCATGCATGGTCGCCGTAGCCGGTGTGGCGCAGCATGTGCACGGCCGGCCGGAGGTTACTGGTTGCCTTCTCCGGCCTTTCCCTACGCGGCGGGCAGAGTAGCGGCCGGTTCGTACTGGGCCGTTGAGCCACCGGGCGACGCCAGCAGCAACTGGACCAGCCAGCCGACCAGGCCACCCCGTCCTGTCAGCCGCCCGCGGCCGGGGAACGGCGGACCGTCTACCAGCGTCGCCAGCCGCGGCCCTTGATGTGGCGGGTGGGGATGCCCTGCCGCGCCTGGTGGGATCCGGCGGGCAGCGCGGACTCGGTATCCGGGCTTGGTGGACCGGCCTGCCCCTGGAGACCTCGTGCGTTGCGAGTAGCGGGTCAGGAGAAGTGGTCTCGGCACACCGGCCAAACCGCTAGCGGCGTACGTCGCTGTCGTACAGGATCCGGCCGGCCACCATCCAGCCAATGTGCTCAGGCCGACAGGGGCGGCATCGAGGCTCCCCGGCTAGGAGGCGGGAGAGCAAGAGCCATTGGCTGGCACGCGCCTGCTGCCCCATGTTCCACACAAGGCTGCCCGGCTGAGAGCCAGCTGCGTATACGAAGGTGAAACTGCTTTCTGCAATCAAGGGTCATCGCGAATGTGTTCGCCGTAAGTGTGGCGTTGGCCGCTACCAGCGCTCCTACGGCTCTGACGGTTGCCCCGTCGAACCCGGCTCCGCCTGAGACCACGGTAACGGCACAGGACTCCGACCGCGTCGGAGCTGGATGAAGACGAGACTGGCGCGGAATGAACCGGGCGCGCCGTTGCCCGTGACCCGAAACAGACTCGCCCGGTCGGTCACAGGAGGGCACCGCCGGAGACCTCGATGCGCTGCGCGGTCATCCAGCGCAAACCGTCGGACGCCAGCGTGGCGATGGCGTCGCCGATCTCTTCGGGTTCGCCGACGCGGCCAAGCGCGGTCTGCTCGGCCAGACCCTGGCGCATGCCCGGGTCATCCCGCATGGCACCACCGTTGAAATCGGTGGCGGTCGGCCCCGGGGCGATACTGTTGACCCGGATACCTCGGGGGCCGAGTTCTGCGGCCAGAGTACGGCTCAGGGCCTCGACGGCGGCCTTCGAGGCGGAGTAGACCGAGGTCGCGGGGCTGGTGTGGCGAGTCAACGACGACGAGACGTTGATGACGTGGGCACCTTCCGCCAGCAGCGGCACAAGCGACTGGACGAGGAAGAACGTGCCCCGCACGTTCGTGCCGAACACCGTGTCGAAGTCGTCGGTCGTGACAGCTTCCAGTGGGCCGAAGACACCCACCCCCGCGTTGTTGACCGCGAGATCGAGCCGCGAAGCCCCCCAGCGCTCAAGCAGTCCGCTCAGCTCGGAAGTGAACGCTCCGAAAGAGGAGACGTCGCTGACGTCGAGACGCAAGACAGCGGCTGTCCCACCCGCAGCGTGCACCTGCTGCTGCGTCGCCTCGGCCCCGGCCACATCGCCGCGATGAGTGACCACGACCCGCACCCCGCGCGCCGCCAGCGCCAGAGCCGTACTCCGGCCCAAACCTCGATTCGCACCGGTCACCAAAGCGATCTTGTCGGCTGCCATCCGCTACTCCCTCGTCACACGGCACCGGAGAGACATCGGGCACCGCCGCCAGATGCGAGTCACTTGACTCGCCTTCCAGTCGCAGCGTATGCAGCCCTGAAGAGGCGAGTCAAGTGACTCGCCTCGGGGCTGGGGCATACTGCACACATGGCAGCAGAGCTCTCCGCACACCACCGCCGTCTCGCCCAGCAAAAGCGTGACGCGATCATCTCCGCGGCCACAGAACTCTTCCTGAACCACGGTTACGACGGCACGTCTCTCGCGCGTATTGCCGAAGAGGCGGCAGTCTCGAAATCCACCTTGTTCAAGCAGTTCCCCACCAAGGCAGCCCTCTTCGAGGCCATCATCACCGAGTCATGGCAGCGCGACATCACCGATGCCGTAGCGCGACCTCAGGCCGGAGATCTGCGTTCCGGCCTGACCTCCATCGGCCACCGCTACGCCGACCTCATCGGCCAGCCCGGCATGACAGCCCTGTTCCGCATCGTCATTGCCGAGCTGCCTCGCTTCCCTGAACTGGGACGGATGCAGTTCCAGCTCGGCAAGCTGCCCTACTTCACCTCTGTCCGGCACTACCTGGAGTCGGAGCACGAGGCCGGCAACGCCGACGTTCCGGACGCCGAGAGCGCCGCCAACCAGTTCCTCGGGATGATCGCCAACTACGTCCTGTGGCCCCGCATGCTGCTGACCGACTGGAACCCCACAGCCTCCGACATCGACTACGCCGTCGAGCAAGCGGTAGAAACTACGCTCGCCCGCTATGCCTCCGATCGACCAGCATGATCCGAAGCTGGAACTCGTACACCGCCGCTCCAGCACTGCAGAGGCCGCAGAGGCGCGACCGTGCGGGTCGTCACTGTCGGTGAACGTTATTGACAAGGAGTTGGCGCGTCCGGTGAACGCATGCACTCTGGGAATTCGAGGCGGCGCCAATCCAGTCAGATCCGCTGGTGACTACTGACGGCGTTTCACGACAGATGGGCTCCGAACCTCCGTACTGCTTCAGCGACCGCGTGGAGCTTGACGTTGGTGCACCGCAGCACCCCGCGCCGGCTGCCGAGGACAGTTTGTAGGCGGCGATCCGTGCACGCTAGTTCGAATGAAAGCAGCTCATGCGAATAAAAATAGAACTGACTGTTGTTTTTTGGTTGGAATTGCCCTGGATGCGTTGCGTCAATACCGCATGAGCAGATGATCGGACTCCCCTTGTCGTGACCGCATCTCATAGAGGGCCGGCAGGGGCGTACGAGAACAGCGAAATAGGGGTGGGAAACATGCTCAAAATGAGACTCAAGAAGCTGTCCGTCGCGCTGTCGGCGCTCGGGCTGGCTGTCAGCGGTGTCGCCGCAGCCCAGGGCACGGCACAGGCAGCGAGCTACGGGTGGGTGTACATCGCCTTCCCCAAGTGGCTCGGGAACTGCCCGAACGCCACGGTGACCGGAATCCAGGCCTACACCGACTACTGGAGCACCAACTGGGACACGGGTGACGACCTCGTGTACGGCAAGGTGGCCCTCGGCCAGCGCAACACCATCATCGCCAACCTGTTCTGCAAGCGGTCCAACGGCGGCTACTACCAGGCGGTGGCCCGCTACGACGTGGTCCCTACGCGCGGCGGGCAGACCGTGTGGATCGGCCCCGGCGGCTGGACGCGCAACTGACCAGTCCGCGCTGACCATTGGACAGGGCCCTCGACACGCGCGCCGAGGGCCCTGCTCTCCGCGATGTATGCCGCGCAGCACAAGTCAGCAACCGACAGTCGAGGCACCTCGGCACCAGGGCCGAGCATGGGAATTCACGTCGATCTCGCCATGCCCGCCCCTGTGAGCGGACGACCGGTGAAGGTGCGGTTGGTGACCATCTGCGGTCGTCGGCACTCGGGTGGTTGGCGTCGGTGGCAATGACGTGGTCGGCCCGACATCTTGGCAGCCCCCTTCTGTCGACAGCAGGCTTGTACTCGCTCCTCCCGGCGAATGTCCGTGTCTGAGCAGGCTCCCGGGGACGTCGGTGAGCCGTTACAGCACGAGGGGGTCGGTCACTGCGCAGCTGGCGGCGAACAGGCCCGAAGCTGGCGGCTGTGGGCGCAGGAGGTCGGTGACGACGGCGGTGACGGTGCGGTGCCACAGGGCGGAGCGGCGGAGCATGGCGTGGTCCCCGTCGCGGATGACGATGAAGCCGGCACGGGCCCCGGCCGCCCGGGCACGCCTGATGTAGTCGGCGGAGGCTCGGGGGCTGGTGACCCGGTCGCGTTCGCCGTGCACGACGACAGCGCGTTTTTCGCTCAGCTGCCTGGCGGGTTCGCCTGGCGGCAGCCATGGTGCGAGTGCCAGGACACCATGTACCTGGGGGTGCGAGGCGGCCCGCAGTGCTGCTCTGCCTCCCATGGAGTGTCCGATGAGGATGGTCGGCACCGGCCCGGCGATCTGCTGGAGTTCGCTGAGGGCGCGGTAGGTGTCGTGCAGGGGATCGTTGTGGTTCCAACCGCGGTGGCGATAGCGCACTTGTGCCAGAACAGTGTCGTCGAGGGGCATGGCGGATGCGGCTGCGCGCAGTATGGGGCGCATTCTCAGGGCCGCCAGATGCCAGGGCTGTGATGTCTGATAGCCCTCCGCTCGTCCTCCGTGCAGGGTGATGATCGCAGCACGGGGCTGCTGCGGGCGGTGCCGCAGCCACAGTGCCGATGTGACTGATCCGTTGTCGTGATCTTGCACGGTCGACACGATGCCTTCCTCCCAGGAGCCACTGTCCGGTGACCTATCTCGCAAAGAATCCGCAGCCGCCGGCAGAAAGGCTTGGTGCCGGGAGCTTCGGGACCCGGGTGTGTCATGTGCCCGCTTGCCGCTATGCGATAAGCGCGAACGCATCGGTGGCCGCCGTGCTGCGCGGCTGTTCGCCTTCGCACGGGCGCCCGCCCCCGGGTGACTGCGGACGGCTGACGCTCGGCCGGGCTGGCTTGTTGCTGATTGGCGGTGCAGACGGAAGGGCTTCGCCGGTGTCCGTCGTGTAGCGCGATCGGGTGATCTAGGCCGTCGTGGGCAGTCCGGGTGCGCCGTGACGGCGCATTACCGGTGCCGGCCGCGGCTCGCGGCTGGCCGGCGGCGATGGCCGCCGCGACGATGAGCAAGGCGCGTGAACATGACGAATCTGGGGTCTCGGTGCTGCGGGGTGCGGGGCTGGCAGCTGCCGCGGGAGCGGTGGTGCTCGCCGGAGCGGTGGCTGCGTCGGCGGACAGCGGCGCGCAGGGCGCTGCGGTCGGCTCGCCGGGCGTGCTGTCGGGCAACGTAGTACAGATCCCGATCGACATCCCGGTCAACGCCTGCGGCAACACCGTCAACGTGATCGGCTTGCTGAACCCCTCCTTCGGTAACGCCTGCGTCGACACCGGCTGGCACACGGGCATGCAGAGCGGCCAACCCCACCGCAGCGGGCCGGCCTGGCATGGCTGAGTTGCCGCTCGGGTGCGCCCAACTGGGTAATCCGTAGGGGAAGCGAGGGCGGATTGGTTTGGGATCCTGTTTTCACCTGATCAGGTCTGCGACCAATCCGCCGCGCGGGCAGAACCGGATTCCCGGCGTGAGGGACGAAGAGAAGGATCCGCGAGGACGACCGGGATGGCTCCGTGTGGCGCTGGGTGCGCTGAGCGGGGTGCTGGCCGGCTTCGCCGCACTGGCGGTGGCCGAACTGGTCGCGGCAGCGGTACGTCCGCAGTCCAGTCCGGTCATCGCGGTGGGCGGGGCGTCCATCGACGCGACGCCCGCCGCGGTCAAGGACTGGGCGATCCGCCACTTCGGCACCGACGACAAACTCGTCCTGCAACTCGGCATCCTCGCCGTGCTGACGGCGCTGGCTCTGGCGTCGGGTGTGCTGGCGGTGCGGTACCGGCGGGTCGGAGCCGCCGGGGTCCTTCTCTTCGGAGCCATCGGGGCGGCAGCCGCCGTCACCCGGCCGGACTCCACCGGCCTCGCCGACGCGCTGCCCTCCGTCGTGGGCGCCCTGGCGGGAGCGCTGCTCCTGTACGCGCTGGTGGGGCGCCTGACCGCGGTGAGGCGGCCGCAGGCGTCGGCAGCCGACTCCGCCACGGGAACGGAAGACGGTCCCTCCGTCCCCGCGGGCTGGGACCGGCGGGGATTCGTCCTCGCTGCCGCGTCGGCCGCGGCGGCCTCCGCCGCGGTGGGCACGGTCGGCCGGTCCCTGAACACCTCACGCGGCCAGGACGCGATCGCGTCCCGCCAGCAGATCGTGCTGCCGTCGCCCGGGTCACC
>NZ_SZPR01000022.1 GCF_005280195.1 Streptomyces galbus
GCCCGGGCCGCAGCCACCACAAGCGGCACAAAGTGGGTGCGACCTCCCGGACCCGGGGGAGCTGGTAGCGGGCTCCCGTCCTGAAACCCCGAGCCCCGCCCGGATGCCAGCAAGGACGATGCGGACCGCAGCGCGTGTCAGGGGGAGGGCTGGCGGAAGGCGTCGATCGCTGCCCGAGTGCGGGCCGCATGCTCCCACTCCCGGTGGAAGCCGCCGGCCGGGCGCCGCCAGGTGCGCACCATGCGTTCGGCGACCTCGGCGATCTCCTCGGGGGCGGGGTAGATGCGGTGCAGTGCGTCGACCTGCCCGGCGAGGATCACCTGGTGCGGGGCGAGGCCGACCAAGGCGTACTCCCAGCCGGTGCCAGTTTCTTCCTCCCAGACGAGGCGCGCTCCGCCGCGGCCGCCGGTGCGGCTGGCGTCCCAGTACAGGCGCATGGTCATCAGCTCGCCGTGTTCGCGGCCGGTGCGGCTGATGCGCAGCGCGCCGGACGGGATACCCCGTGCGGTCAGGGCGGCGTCGACGGCCCGGAGGTAGGGCCAGTGCGGCAGCAGATGTGCCGGGAGCATGCCGGGCGGGTCGAGCAGCATCCTCACCTCCAGCCGAGTTGATGGGCCGGTTTCAGGAGGCGCGGCGGAAGACCGCGGCCAGGCCGATGGCCCGGTCGCCGAACTTGGCGCGGATCCGGTCGGCGGCCTGCTCGGCGACCAGGCGCGACTCGCGGACGCCGTCGAGGCTGATCTGCTCGGCGACCTGGCCGGCGTCGACGAGGTCCTCACCGCGCAGGACAAGGCCGGTCAGGCGGCCGCGCTGCAGGCCGGCGGCGTCCATCAGCTGGTAGGCGAGCTGGCGCAGGTCGTCCTCGTGCGCGGACGGCTCCGCGAGCCGTCGGGTCCTCTCCCAGGAGGTGCCGCCGGCGAACCGCATGGAGAGCGTCAGCGCGCGGGCCGCCTGGCCGCGCCCGCGCAGCAGCAGGCCGAGCTGGACGACGAGGTCGAGCAGGGCGGCGCGGACGGCGGCGCCGTCCAGGGTGTGCCGGTCGAAGGCGTGGCGCACGGCCGCCGAGGCGGGCAGGGCGCGCGGGACGACGGGTCGGGGGTCGATGCCGCGGGCCCGCTCGGCGGCCAGGCGCCCGGCCCGCCCGCCCAGCAGCCGCTGCACGGTGGCGGGGGTGACGGCGGCGAGCAGGCCGACGGTGTGGATGCCGTACTCGTGCAGAGCTTCGGCCTGCCGGGGGCCGATGCCCTGCAGGGCCTCCACCGCCAGCGGCGCCAGCCAGCCGGCCGCCTCGCCGGGTGCCACAGCGAGGACCCCGCCGGGAGACTCGACCTGGGCGGAGGCGGTCGCCGCCACGGTGATGGACGGCCCGATCCCGACGCGGACGTCGACCCCGAACCGCGAGATAGTCCGCACCCGCAGCACCTCGCCCAAACGGCGGGTGTCACTGCCGTGGTAGCGCAGGGCGCCCTTCAGCTCCACCAGCGCCGCCGACGGCGGCAACGCCTGCACCACCGGCGAGAGGCCGGACAGCAGCTCCAGGACCTGCCGGTAGAGCTCCTCCGGCAGCCGGTCCGGGCAGCGCACATGCATCACCGTCGGCACCTCGCCGCACGCCGATCCTGTCGCCATCACGACTCACCTCCCACACCATCCACGATATCGAACATATACTCGAAAACGGGAGGGTGCGATGCCGAGTCGTGCCGTGACCTGCATTGAGGTGACGCGCCTCGCCGCTCAAGAACAGGAACCACCCCTATGACGACTCCCGTACCGCCGGTCTCCGAACCGGACCCGTCCGCGCTCACCTGTCCCGGCGACCAGGTCGGCCCGTGCGCCACCTGCCAGCGAAAGATCCAGAAGTACGGCCGCGGGGGAGGACCCCTGTGCGAGTGGTGCTTCCGCTCTGCGCTGGAGCAGTGGGGCCCGAAGGTCCGCCACACCAGCACCCGGCCATGAGCCCCGTTCCCGAGCCAGAGGTCGCCCGCCCGTGGCGCCCTGAGGACGGACCCCGGCCGAAGGTGTGGACGTGGCCGCGGACAGACCGCCCGGCACTGTGGGTGCGCTCGCACGGCGCCGAGCGCTACGCCCCGATCGTTGCGAAGCAGGAGTGGGCGGACGGCACGGTGTACTACCAGGTGGAATTCGACCCGCACGGCGACCGGCGGGTGGGGATGCGCCTGTACCGGTGGCCCCAGCCGGGGCTGCGGATGGCTCGCGTGAGCCGCTCGCGGCCGGCCAGGGGAGTCGATGAGTCCCAGCAGGCAGCAGGGTGGGATGCCCCACCGAACTGCTCGTCCGGCGGGTTGAGCGGACCTGCTGACACTCGTGCGGGATGCATCCGTGCCGCGCAAGACCAATGCAGGTGAAGCCGCCCGGCGGCTGTTCTCCCCCGCCTACGCTGCGCCTGTGCGGAACACGAAGGCGTTCAAGGAAGCTGTTGCCCAGACGCTCACGGAGCTGGCCCACCGATGGGTGACCCTCGCGCCGGCGACCGTGCAGGACACCATCGAGCGGCAGATCACCACCGTGGCGCAACGGCTCCGGATCCAGGTGCGCTCCGCCTGGCGCTACTTCGACGCCTCCCTCACGGCCGACCGGCTCGCGCAGAGTGCGGCGTCGTACGAGGGGAGCAGCAGCGAGAAGGACGTCGGGCAGGCCCCGATGCCGCCGCTGGACAACCCGGAACTCGCCGTGGTCCTCGCCGGGGTGCCGGACTCTCTGGCCCGCAGCGGCGGCGACTTGTACGCGGTCATCATCAACGTGGCGGTCAACGCCTGAATGGCCGGCCACATCCACGGTGAGGACGGCTGCAGCGGCTGCGAGGGCAGCCGCGGCCCGGCCGGCCATGACTGGGCCGCGAGGATGCGCACCATCACCGACATGCAGCCGGACATCACCAAGTGGTTCGACCGCGACGTGTGGACCGCCGCCGTCAACGACGCGGGCTACACCGTCACCCGCCGCTGACGCCAGCGTGCAGAAACGGGCAGGACGCCACGTGCCCGCTGCGCATGCCGACGATCTCACTTACCGCCCGATCGGGTAGAGCCACAGCCGCTTGCCGGGCGAGCCGGCCGCACATCCCGCTACGAAGATCACGCACCGTCCGTGACCTTCAAAAGGGACCCTGCCCGTGCGCTTCGCCCGCACCGCCACTGCCGTGGCCGCCGTCCTCGCCGCCTTTTTCATCCCGCCGGGCGCGCACGCCGCCCCGGCTGCTCGCGCACCTGGTGAGACCGTCACCCTGCCCGTCCAAGACGCCCTCGCCCAGCTGCCGGTACGCATCGAGGACCGCACCGGATATGAGCGCACCGCGTTCAGGCACTGGGTCGACGCCGACCGGGACGGTTGCAACACGCGCGCGGAGGTCTTGAAAGCCGAAGCCGTCACCGCTCCGGAGCAGGGAGCGAGCTGCCGGCTGAGCGGGGGAGAGTGGTACTCGGCGTACGACGACCGCTACCTCCAGGGGCCGTCTGGGTTGGACATCGACCACCTGGTCCCGCTCGCCGAAGCCTGGGACTCCGGCGCCTCGGCCTGGAGCGCGGCGGAGCGCGAGGCCTACGCCAACGACCTCGGCGACGACCGCGCCCTGATCGCCGTATCGGCCGCCTCCAACCGTTCCAAGGCCGACCAGGACCCCTCCACGTGGCTGCCGCCGGCCACCGGGTACCGCTGCCAGTACGCCACCGACTGGGTCGCCGACAAGACCCGCTGGGCACTGAGCATCGACCCCGCCGAGGCCGACGCGCTCAGCGACCTGCTCGATGCCTGCCCCGACGTGCCGATCACCGTCACGACGGCTCACTGATCACACCTGAGCCGACGGGACTGCTTGTGCGCCATCGACGGCACTGCGGGTCACCGCCGGGCCTGTGCTGGATACGCCCAACGTCCGTCGTGTGCAGGGGTTACGGCTCGGCGGAATCGGTCCCGGACTCACCGAACCGCGGCACCTGCGCGATGTCGATGTCCGTGCGGATGCGGTGCGGGCGAGCCGGATGACGGAACCGTCCTGCAGCGTCCCGGGCGACGTCGACAGCCACCTCCAGCACCACCGCGGGCTCCACCAGGACGACGTCGAGCGTGCGCTGTGTTCCCCAGCCCGCCGAGAACGTCCACCCCTGCCACGGATGCACGCCCGCCGGCGGGACCAGGAGGTCGCCCAGGGCGCGGCCGGTGCGCTGGGAGAGGGTGGTGCTGCGTCCGGCGTACTGAAGGCGGCCCGTGGCGTCGTAGCGCCCCAGCAGCACCGTCCGGGGCGCCATCAGCGAGCCGGTGACGGCGCCGATGATGGCCTCGGCGGTGGTGCGCACCTTGTATTTCCGCCAGGCCCTGGCGCCCCCGGCGTAGGGCTCGTCCAGCCGCTTGAAGCACAGGCCCTCCAGCCCGGCCGCCGTCCACTCCAGCCACCCCCGCGCCACGGCCGGATCGGTCGTCGACGGACACAACGTCAGCGGCGCCACCAGCTGGCGCTCGGCGAATAGGGCCTCCAGGGCCGCGCGCCGCCGCACGTACGGCCAGCTGGTCAGGTCGGCCCCCTCCGCGTGGACCAGGTCGAAGACCACATAGTGCGCCGGCCACCGGACCGCCCCCTCGGCTGCGCCACTGCCCCGCCGGGCAAGGCGCTGCTGGAGCCGCTCGAAAGCGAGCCGCCCCTGCTCCCACACCACGAGCTCCCCGTCTAAGCCGGTGTCCGTCGGCAACTGCGCGAGGGCCGCGGCGCGGATTTCGGGGAACGATGCGGTCATGTCGGTGCCCTGCCTCGAGCGCAGCAGCACCTGCCCGCCGGTGCGCACGGCGAGCTAGGCGCGGAAGCCGTCCCACTTCGGCTCGGCCGCCCACCCTGCAGGCAGGGTCGGGCTGGTCACGGCGGTGGTGAGCATAGGTTCGCAAAGAGTCCAGGACATGCGCGGATGCCTTCCACACGGCCCGTTAGGTCACGCGCGCACCTGAAAGGCCGGAGCGCTCGTCACGGACCACAGCAAGTAGCAGAGAGGCATGGTCGCCTCGCCCGTCGGAGGAGCCGTCCCTGCCGGCGGGCTGATGGGGATGCCGCTCGCTCCTCCTTCCCCCCAGGCCCAGCCGCCCAGATCACCATCACGACGGCTCTCTGAGCACGCCTGAGCCGGCGGGCCGCTTGTCCGTCGTCGGTAGCACCGCGGTCGCCGCCGGGTATGAGCGGGTCAGTCCAGGTCGTTCCATGTCCACGAAGGCGCAGCACTTCCGTCAGGTTCACGTCCGAGTCGGAAGCGCTCCCGGTTCCCTCCCAGTTTGATGAACAGACCGAAGTGTCCGGCGGCAGGGAGCCGCCTGGCCAGGACAGTGACCTGATTGTCGGCTCCCGCCTCCTGCAACGTCCCCAGCAACGCGGCGACGCCGTACTGCTTGTCGAGTGCGGCGTGCGCGGCGGGGTCGCGCGCCAGCAGGGCCGCGACCTGATCGTCCGCCCCTACAACCCGCATCATCCGCAGCAGCCAGGCGACGGCAGACGGGTCTTCAAGGGCGGCGTGCGCGGCGGGGTCGCGCGCTAGCAGAGCCGCGACCTGACCATCCGCCCCCGCCTCCCGCATCTCCTTCAGCAGTCCGGCGACTGCAGACGGGTCTTCAAGGGCGGCGTGCGCGGCGGCGTCGCGCGCCAGGAAGGCCGCGACCTGATCATCCGCCCCCGCCTCCCGCAGCGTGGCGACTTGGGCTGCGTTATCAAGGGCGGCGCGCACGGCGGCGTCGCGCGCCAGCAGGGTGGTGACCTGCTCGTCCAGCTCAGCCTCCCGCATCTCCCGCAGCAGCCGGGCGAGGGCGGAAGGGTTGTTGAGGACGGCGTGCGCGGCGGCCCGCCCGGCCAGGGCCGCGACCTGATCGTCCGCCCTCGCCTCCCGCATCTCCTTCAGCAGCCAGATGAGGGCGGAAGGGTTGTTGAGGGCGGCGTGCGCGGCGGCCCGCCCGGCCAGGGCCGCGACCTGATCGTCCGCCCCCGCCTCCCGCATCTCCTCCAGCAGTGAAGTGAGGGCGTACGGGTTGTCGGGGGCGGCGTGCGCGGCGGGGTCGCGCGCCAGCAGCGCCGCGACCTGATCATACGCCCCCGCCTCCCGCATCTCCCGCAGCAGCGAGGCGACGGCAGACGGGTCTTCAAGGGCGGCGTGCGCGGCGGGGTCGCGCGCCAGCAGCGCCGCGACCTGATCATCCGCCCCCGCCTCCCGCAGCGCCTTCAGCAGTCCGGCGACGGCAAACGGGGCCTCAAGGGCGGCGTGCGCGGCGGGGTCGCGCGCCAGCAAGGCCGCAACCTGATCATCCGCCCCCGCCCCCCGCATCACCTCCAGCAACATGGCTAGCCACGGCGGGTCGTAGAAGGCGGCGTGCGCGGCGGCCCGCCCAGCCAGGACAACGACCTGCTCCTGCGCCCCCGCCTCCAGCATCACCCGCAGCAACACGTCCACTTCGAGCGGGTTGCCGAGGGCGGCCTGCGCGGCGGCCCGCCCAGCCAGGACAACGACCTGATCGTCCGCCCCCGCCTCCCGCATCATCCGCAGCAGCCAGGCGACGGCAGACGGGTCTTCAAGGGCGGCGTGCGCGGCGGGGTCGCACGCCAGCAGCGCCGCGACCTGATCGTCCGCCCCCGCCTCCCGCATCTCCTCCAGCAGTTGGGCGAGGTCCGACGGGTCATCGAGAGCGGCGTGCGCGGCGGCCCACTGGGCAGGGCGCGGGTCGCTGGGGTGTGAGGTGTGCAGGTGGTTGATGAGGGAGATGGCAGCGTGGGGGCTGCCATGGGTGGTGGCGTTTTTGTGGAGTTGGGCGGCGTCGCGGCACAGGCCGCGGTTCCAGGCGGCATTGCCCAACTCGGTGAGGTCGTTGGGATAGGCGTGATGGGCGGCCGCGGTCCAGAAGTCGATGGGCGGGATGGTGCCGGCGCGGTGGCGGCGGCCGTGCTGGTCGAGGTAGTCGGCCAGTAGGTAGTGCGGTCCTTGGGGATTGGGGGCTACTGGCCGGCGGCTGTTTCTCTGATTGTGGGAGCCTCTGACGTTGACGGGGGTGAGGATGCCGGGGATGCCGTTGCAGGGTGTGGTGACGTAGGCGAGGGCCTTCGGCAGCCAGTCGTCCTCCAGCGCGCGGTACTCGGTGTCGGTGAGGTAGCCGGGGGCGGCGTCGGCGAGCCAGGCCAGCGGGATGTGCAGGCCTGCACCTAGCCGGCGGGCGTCCATCGCGGCGTGGATGAGGGCCAGAGTGGCTCCCTCGGCGGCGTGGTAGCGGTCCATCAGGTAGGGCACACCGGCCAGGTACTGGGTGACCTGCGCGTCTTCTGCGTGCTGGGCGGCCTGCGTGAGGCGGGGGTCGGCATCGGCGGTTGCGCCGAGTGCGGCCAGTTCGGCCGAGATGAAGGCCTTCGGCACATCGATCTTGTGCCCGTTTAGGAGCGCGCGAACATTGGGACGCTGGTCATCGGTGGTCGCGGCGTCCCAGTGTTCGCGCCACAGAGTGCCTAGAACTAGTACCGGGGCTCGTGACGGATCGGTGAGCAGTTTCCGCAGGCCTGCGGCGACCTGCTCGCCGAGCGGGTGCGGCGCCAGGTAGTACTGGGCCTCGTTAAGCCACACCACTGTTCTCGGGGCGATGTCCGGCAGCGCGGCTAGGACCGCCTCAGGGGCGGTGGGGGTGAGGGGATGCAACAGCCGCCAGCCGTCCGGCAGCTCGCGAACGGCCTCCCACAGGGCGCGGGTCTTCCCTGTGGACGATCTCCCGACCAGGACCGTGATGCCGCTGTCTCCGGCGACTGCGGCATCGACCACCGTCTTCAGCCTCGCGTCGTGGTCTCTTGGGACATAGGTAGGCAGGATGCCGAAGCGGTCGCGGGCATCCTGGGCCTCCAGCGCCGGGTGGATGCCCAAGCCCCGGTCCAGCACGAGCCTGAGGTCGTCGCGGAGCTCACCGATTGGGCGGCCCACGCCTTGCGCCATCTGGGCCCGCACCCACAGCTCCCGCACCCGGCGCGCCATATCCGCCACATCCCAGGCGGCACGGCGAGCCAGCACCTTAGCCACGGACACCACATCAGCCTGCTGCTGGGCCCGTTCTCTGTCGGAGATGACACGGCTGATGGTGTCCCGGCTCGGTCCCCCCGGCAGATCCTCATGGACATCTGCAGCGATGTCTTCAGAGATCTCATCCAGACTGGGGGTGCCTGCTGCCAGGTAGACCTCGTACAGCAGGTCCTTGAGCTCGCGCAGTGCAGGCGGCCAACCGACCCGTGCCCGCGTCAGCAGCCGCGGCCGCGCCCGAGGCAGGCGCTTCGGCCCGCCGTTCCGGTCCGGCCGGCCGCCCCCCATGTCGCCACTCATCGCACCATCGTCTCCGAATCCGCACCCCGCCACGGCCTGAACAGCGCAAATACGTGAGCCTGTTGGCGACTCGTCGCAACTCGGCGACAGACGTTGCGGGGGTCTGAGGGTGGACAGCAGGCCGGCCGGCTGCTCATCCACCCATCAGACTCCCTGTGGAGGACCTCATGTCCCGCACGCGCCTGACGCGCAGCGAGCGCCTCGCCCTGGCCGGAGCAGCCCTGCGCGGTGCCGCCTCCGGCATTGTCCGCGCCATCGTCACCCGGCTCCTGGAGCACCTCGCCTGAGCCATGCCCGGCCGGTCCGCCGGTACGTGTCCCGCCTTCGGAAGGGGTGGGCCGTGCCGGTGGGCGGCGGCGGGTGCAGGGGGACGGCTGCTCGGTGGTCAGCGCCTTGGCTCTTGCTCCTCGACCCAGGCCAGCCCGAGGTCGGCCAGCGCCTGGAGCCTGTCGACCGTCAGCTTGGCGCGCCTGCTCTTGGTGTTGGACAGGAACACGCCGAGCTTGACCTCGGTGCCGTCCGCCAACTGCTCTACGTGGGCCCTGGGGACCTTCACTGAGCCAGTGCGGGCCTTGTACTGCGCCAGCGCTGCGACGCCCCGCTCGAAGGCGCCCGAGGGCGCTGTCGACGGCTTCGCGGGCTCCAGCGGCTCCGGGGCCAGCGGCACGATGCCGAGCTGCTGAAGGCGCTCGCGCTGCCCGTCCGTCAGGGCCTGCCAGACCTCGTACGTGCGCTGACGGGCCAGCCACTTGCCGATGTCCATGCCGTGGACCGTGAAGCCGGGCAGGACCTGCGCCTGGCCGTCTTCGTCGGCCACGAGCTCGCGCAGCGCGGCGTAGTGGCGCTGCCAGTCGGCCGGCCAGGCCGGGTTCCAGTCCGCGTCCACGGCTTCCAGCGCCGTCTTCCACTCGGGGTGGCCGTCCAGCGCGCCGGGGCGGCGGAGGTTGGACAGCCACTGCCCCACCGGCCGGTCCAGCGCCGTGGCGGAGCGGGGCGCGCACAGTGTCCAGTGCTGCTCGTAGTACGCCTTGGCGGCCTCCAGGTTCTCCTGGAACCGCTCATCCGCCAGCGACCAGACCATGCCGAGCTTCTCCAGCCGGCGGGCGCGCAGGCCGCTCATCTGCCCCGCACCGTAGGCCCGTCGCTGCTCGGCGACCCACTGCCCGAGGGGGTAGGCGCCCTCCTTGTGCCCGTACGGGACCCGGGCGTGGCCCTCGCGTTCGACGAACCGCTTGAGTGCTGCCCAGCCGCGGGCCCAGTCCTGCTTCTCGGTGTCGATGACGTTGAAGGACACCCAGTCCGCGACCATCGCCGGGTCACGCGGAGCCGCGAAGCGCAGCAGCAGACGGGATTCTTCCTCGCCTTCCTCGGGCTCCGGGCCGATGCTGACCGACGGCTGCGCGACGTCCTTCTGGGGCTCCTGCGGGATGGCCAGCAGTTCGACGGCCTCTTCGTCGTGCGCGCGCAGACCTGCTAGCACCTTCACCAAGGGGCGGTACGACCCCGAGGTGAACATGTCCTCCTGCCTTTCCCCGGGCTGGAGGAACACAGGCACGATCAGGGAGGCGAGCTTGCCCTGTCCGGGCTTTTGCCGGAGCGCGCGGCCGATGGCCTGGACGATGTCGTGCGGCGCGCCCTTGGGGTCCAGCAGGGCCACACTGTCCACCGCCCGGATGTCGACACCTTCGCCCAGGACGCGGCAGTTGGAGAGCACGGCCCGCCGCGCGGTGGTGCCGAAGCTGCCCAGGACCTCGCGCCGGTGCTCGGGCACGTGCTCCCCGCACAGCCAGTCCGCCCAGATCCGAGCCGGGTACGTCTCCGGCTCGTTGGCGTGCAGCTTCGCCGCAACCCGCTCGAGGCCCTCCGCGTAGGCCTGGGCCTCGATCGTGCGGTGGTGGAAGGTGATGCAGGTCTGCAGGTTGTGCTGCGCCATGGTGTGCAGCAGCGCGGCCTGCAGCGCCCCGAGCCGCTGCCCGCGGACCTCCTCGGTGTGCCGGTCCTCGCCCATCAGGCGTTCCGGGGTGACGACCGGGTCCTTCAGCTCCAGGACGATGATCTGGTAGCGCGCCAGCAGCCCGCGCGACACGGCCGAGGCAAGGCTGAGCTTGTACAGGACCGGCCCGAAGACCTTCTCGTCGTCCATGGAGGCCGCCATCTCGCGCGGCAGCGGGTCGCGCACTCCTTCGGCGACCTCGCGGTTCAGGCGCTCCTCCCAGATCCGCGGCGTGGCCGTCAGGTACAGCCGGCGCAGCGAGGGGATGACGCCCTGGTTGTGGACGTCGGCCCACGCCTTGCCCATCGAGCCCGACGTGCGGTGCGCCTCGTCGACCACGGTCAGGTCCATCGGGGCCAGCTGCTGGCCGTAGGCGCCCTCGAAGGCCTCCGCCAGGACGCCCAGCGAGGCGTACGTCGCGAAGACGGTCACCCGCCCCTGCCCGTGCCACAGCGCCAGCTGGATCGGGTTGGTGGTGCACCGGACCTTCAGGGTCCACAGCTCCGGGTCATCGTTGAGCGAGCACGCCGCCACCGCGGGGCCGGTGTGGCCGGCCGCGCGCCACGCCTGGACGGTCTGGGTCAGCAGGTCCAGCGTCGGCACCAGGACGAGAACGCGTCCCTTGGGGGCGATCCGCTTCGCGGCCGCCGCGGCCATGATGGTCTTGCCCGTCCCGCACGCGGCGTGCACCTGCCCGCGCAGCCCGTCGGCGGGGATCCCGCCCGGCGGGATGTCCAGGCCCCGCACGATGGCGGCGACGGCCTCGATCTGGTGGTCGCGCAGCTTGATCCCCGTCACAAGCTGTTCCCTTCCTCGCATCCGGTGCGGCCCGGGCAGGCGGCGCGCATACAGCGTGACCGGCCCGGCCTCACCCTAGCATTCATTGCAAATCCAAGGCTAAAGAACTGGACATATTCAGAGTTAAGCTCTGGTAGGGTGGGCGGTATGCCGAAGCCGACTGAGGAAGAGCTGTTCGCAGCGGTGGACCAGCTGCTCGCAGGTGAACCGGATCTGCCGCCGCCGGCCGAGCGGGCCCGGCTTCGCGATGCGGCCGGGGTCAGCCAGTCCCGTCTGGCCGAAGCATTGAAGACGACGACGCAGACGGTTAAGAACTGGGAGTCCGGGCGGTCCGAGCCCCGCGCGCCGCGCCGCCAGGCGTACCTGCGACTGCTGGAGGGCTGGGCAGCCCAGCACCCGGCCGAACCCGCACCGGTCCCCGCGACCTTCACCGGACCGGCGCCCGCACCGGCCGCATCCACCCCACGGCACGTGCCCGCAGAGCAGGCCGGCGCCGCCGGCGCCCCAGCGGCAGCGGCGCTCCCCGGGACCGGCGCGCGGCCGCCGCGCCCCGCTGCAGTTGCGTCGGGCCCGGCTGTAGCGGCCCGCACGACGTCACGGCGCCCCGCGAAGCCGAAGGCGGCCGCGCCGGCCGTCGACCCGCGCTTCCCGCACGGCCCGCTCGCCGTGCTGGACGGCGACGGCTCCGCGTACGGCGTCGACGGCCTGGTGCTCGACTGCCCGGCCACCACCGTGGTGGAGCTCGTGGAGTGGACGCTGCGCGAGTCCGGCCTCGGCGCGCCGAAGCTCAACCGCTTCGGCAAGGACTCCGACCCGCTGATCGTTCTCACGGCGGCGGCCGCGGTGAAGCTCGGCCTGCCCGAGCGCCTGGAGGGCCACGAGCAGCGCCGCTCGCTGCGCCTGCCGGAGGACCACCCGGTCGTCAAGCAGGTGGCGAAGGCCAAGTGGCACCTCACGCAGCGCGGGTTCGGCCCCTGGGCACGTATCTACCGCAAGGCGCAGGGCCGCGAGCGGCAGTGCGTGCAGCTGGCGATCCTGTCGTGGGACGCCCTCGATGAGCGCTCCTGGCCCGGCGTCGCGGAGATGGAGCCGGCCGACGTCGCCCGCGTCCTGGGCGTGTACGCGCAGCGGGTCATCACCCCGCGCGGCTCCACGGCCGTCTCCGGGCTGGAGCTGATGACGGCGCTGCGCCCGCCCACGAAGCCGGAACGCGACCCTGAGACCGGCAACTGGATCTCCGGCCACAACCCCGGCAGCCTGGGCACCGAGCCCATGGACCCCGCGCCGCCCGAGGCCACCGCGGAGCATCCGGTCGTTGTGGAGTCCGGCTGGACGGGCGGGTTCCTCAACGAGGAGGCCTATCAGTGGGTGCGGTCGGTGGACACTCTGACCGGCGCGGAGTGCGCGCTGCCCTTCGCGGTCGGCCTGGACCTGAACACCGCTTTCCTCGCCGCCGCGGCCCGCCTGGTCGTCGGCCTGTCCGCACCGGACCACTTCGTGGGCCCGAGGTTCAACCCGAAGATCCCCGGGAGCTGGCTGGTGGACCTCTCCCACATCGAGGTCGATCCGCGCCTGCCCAGCCCGTTCACCCCGGACGGCTCCCGCCCGACGGGACCTGCCTGGTACCAGACGCACACCGTCGCCTACGCCCAGGAGCTCGGCTACGACGTCCACCCGATCGAGGCCTACCTGCGCCGCGAGACCGGCGCTTACCTGGACCCGTGGCACGACCGCCTCAAGACCGCCTACGTCGACACCCTCGCCGACCTCGGCGTCACCAAGGACCTGGACGACCGTGCCTTCCTGGCGGCGATGGAGCAGCACAAGCAGGCCGACCCGGCCCTGGCCGCCGTCCTCGCGGCCATCAAGGCCACCGTCAAGGGCGGTATCGGCAAGCTCCGCGAGCGCCCGCAGGGCAGGAAGTACAAGGAGGGCGAGCGGTGGCCGGCCCTGAACCGGCCGACCTGGCGCCCCGACATCCGGGCCGCCGTCATCAGCAAGGCCCGCGTCAACATGCACCGCAAACTCAGCAACATGGCGAAGATGACCGGGCTGTTCCCGCTCGCCGTGCTCTCCGACTGCGTCGTCTACCCCTCGCCGGGCGCGAGCCCGCTGGACTTCCTGCCCTACGCGGCCTCCGGCAAGCCGCAGCCGGGCGGCTTCCGCCTCGGGCCGACGCCGGGCCTGGCGAAACTGGAGGGCGTCCAGCCGATGCTGTGGGCGGTGGAGCTGATGGAGCAGGGCCTCAATCCCGCCCGCCACATCAAGGGCGGCGACGCCGTCCTGGACGAAGGCGAGTAGGCCGTGACCACCGACACCGCCCAGCCCGCTGCCTGGGGCGGATCCGGCCCGAGCTCCGCGCCGTCCCTCGAGGCCGGCGCGGAGCGGGAGCGCACGCTGGACCGCCTGGAAGCGCGCATGGAGGCCCTGCAGTTCTCGATGCGCACCCGCAGGTCCTCGCCCCGCCTCGAGCTTTGGCGGCAGGACCTGTGCGAGACACGCGAGACCTGGATCCGGCTGGCCGACCCCGACGGCCAGGACCCCACCCGTGAAGGGAACTGACAGCCGTGGCCGGAGAGATCGAAGACGCCATCGAGCGCGCCGACCAGGAGTCGTTCACCAAGGAGCCCCCCAAGACGCTGAAGGGCCAGATCGGGTTCCTGATCCGGCAGTTCGGCAGCGCGAAGGCCGTCGCGCAGGAGATCGGCGTCACCGCCGACTCCGTCAACCGCTACCGGCGCGGCGCCCGCAAGCACGCACGCCCTGACGTCGCCGCGAAGATCGAGACCGCGGTGCGGGCCCGCTGGCAGCCGCTGGTGCGCAAGCGCCGGCAGCGCCAGGCCGCCTCCAGCACCGGCATCACCGTGGAGACCCGGGCCCGCTTCGGCTACACCGCCCCCGTCGGCACGACCGACGACGGACGCTTCCGCCGCCTCACCGTCCACCTGCCCCCCGAGTACGCGCAGCGTCTCTTCGACGCCCGAGACGCAGGCGCCAGCGACCAGCAGATGCGCCAAATCATCGCCGACGGGTTCAAGGAAATCTATTTCCAAGACGGCGGAGGACGCGCCATGGGACTGTCGGACGTGGCAATCAACGACATCGACTACCTCGATCTCGACTACTAATTCCGGAGCCCTTAATGGCGAGCATCAATTACCCGTTCCCTGACCCGCAGAACGACGCCGAACGGGCAGCGAACCGGCAGGCCGCCGACGACTACCAGCGCCAGGAAGAGGAAGGCGCCGACTTCGTCGACTGGGAGAAGGAGATGGGGTGGCGCTGACAGGCCCCGCCGAAGCCCCGGCCGGCGACGATCCCGGGTTTCCGCGAGAAGTGAGGACAGCGCTCATGCGGCAGTACCACAGGGCCGGAGACTCGGTCCTGGTCCTGACGGGCCCGGACACGGGGCAGACCTTGGTCGTCACGTCCGTCCGGATGTTCGCTGCCGACCCCGGCTACTACCTGCGAGGCGGCAGCGGCCTGTATGCCCCCGGGCAGGTCCAACTGGCCGCCGAACGAGCTGACGGCAACCCCTGCGGGAGTGTGTGCGAACCGTCGAAGCACGACGCCATCGGCACCTGTGATCACTGCCGGGGGACGTGTACGGAGCTCCCGGACCGCCAGATCTGACGCGGACCGGGCTGCCGACCCGAACACCTCGCACGTGAACGGCCAGGACCTGCTGCACAAGCCTGCCAACGCACGACGGGATCGGAGGACGACGAGTGAGTGACGACGTACGCCTGATCCGCGTCCGCGCGGACGCCCCGCGTCTGGTGTGGGAGGTGCACACGCAGACCGAGCGGGTTGCCTACCTCGACGCCCTGGACGGCGATGTCCTGTGGGTGAGCCACATCGGAGTTGAGCCGCGCTACCGCCGGCTTGGCCACGCCACCCGCCTGCTGCACGCCGTGCTGGCGCACGCCCGCTGCGGCCCCGTCGGTCTGGCGGCAGCACCCTTCCCCGCCTGGCGGGAGCAGGGGCTGCTGCACGAGGACCTGCGCACTTGGTACGCACGACACGGGTTTCACCCCGCGCCCAGTCCTCGGGACCCCTACCGCATGATCCGACCCGCCGTACGGCCTGCGGCGGCACGTCATGGCTGCGGCTGCGGCGAAGCAGAACCCGTCGAGCCCCACACGGAAGGGTCACTGCTGCTCGGATGAGGCTCGTCGTCGTCGCCTCGACCCTATTCGCATCCCGAACGCAGGCGACGTTGGAGCATGTCGTCGCGAGGACGTGACCGCGTCATGCTGATTTCGTTGGTCAGGGCGGTGCCGCTCCAAGCGCTGCGACGGTGCCCCGGCTGAAACACACCCGTACCCGTGAGGCGGGAAGTAGGCCCCAGCTGCCTGCGCGGCATCGCAGCACGCCGATGTGGCCTACCCCCGGCCACGGCCGCAGATCACGGCAGCGGCACCGGAGCCGGAAGGCATCCTCATGTCCTCTCACGCCCGCCGTAACGACGCCCGCCGCTACCAAGAGGCGCTCGGGGTCTCCCACACCCAGGCGCTGCGCCAGGTCCGCGAACAACTCCCGCCGGCCTGCAGTGCCTCGCGCGCTGCGGCCGTGCCGGTTTGCGACGGCCAGGCGGTACCGCCGGTGCTGTTGGTCGCGCAGGCCGACCTCGCCCGCTGGGCGATCACGCACCTAAACGAGGTGATCGCGCTCGGGCAGCGGCTTCCGCACAACCTGGATGAGTGGGCCCGCCTGTCCTCCTACGCCATGACCGACGCCCACACCTACACCCAGATGATGGCCGGCACCAACGGCGCCTTCTTCCAGATGCTGGGCTGGGACGACGACACGATCCGCCACCACCTGCAAGTTCGCGACGCCGACCGCTACGTCACCCAGCACGCGGTCGCCCATGCAGCTGGCCTGTTCGGTCAGCCGGTCCCGGAGGGCACCGACCGCGCCACCTGGTGGACCATCGGCAGCCAGTACGCCGCCGAGGACTGACCCATCGCCTCGACAGCGCTGCGGCGCAGTCGTCGAGGAAGATACGGCCGCGGGCGCGCCCTGTGCCCCCCGCGGTCTTGAGGGCCTGGCGAACGGCGACCAGGTCCGCGCCCTGGACACCGTGCTCCCGGCACGTCTTCCACCAGTCGTGCGTCTGCACCTCTGCCGTCGCCTCCCGCAGTTCCACCCACAGCCGGTCGTAGGCCGCGGCGTCGGCGGGGTGCCAGCGGGCTAGGGCTCGCGGCCGGCTCGCTCCTGGCCCCGTTCCTCCACCGCTGGCCACCCCTCGTGCGGCTCGCGGGACCAGGGGAGGCGCTCCTGCTGGGCGTGCAGCTCGGCGGCCCGGCTCTGGGCGTCATGCAGCGTCTGCGGGAAGTCGAGCGGGTCGAGCGGCTTCTCCTCGGCGGAGACATGCGCGGGGGGCCCACGCTTCGGAGCCCAATTCGAGCGACCGACAGTGCCCCGGCTCCGGCTCGTTGCGTCGTCGGCACACGCCAGGACGTCGGACACCGCTTCGCCGAGGCGGGCCGACGCGAGCCCGCGGCGCCGACGGGCGCGCTCGGAGTACGGGAGTCGATCGCCCGATGTTGATCACCGCTGAGTGCGAACCGTTTCCGGTCCTCGGGGCGTCCGTACAGGCGCCGTGACACCAGGACGCCATGGAGCCGCCACAACATGAGCAGATACGCACTACCGGCATGGCCGCACTGCGCATACGGTGCAGACCCTGCTGCCGATCCCGTCGGCTGCCGCGGCATCAACGTCCCCGGCCACACCGCGTGCTTCGCACACCTGGCTGACCCCGACCGCAACGCCTATCTGAGCAGCCTGGCTCCCGGCGCCAGCATCGACCACCGGGGCATCACCTTCACTCCACCCCTCCTGAACGTCTTACTGGACACCCTTCGTGACCCCACTACGGGGCACCCCCGCTTAGGCGAAGCCCGGTTCGAAGGGGCGACGTTCGAGGGCGACGCAGGGTTCGAGTCAGCGACCTTCGAGGGCGTCACAAGGTTCGAAGGGGCGACGTTCGAGGGCGCTGCCTGGTTCGGGTCGGCGACCTTCGAAGGCGACGCCTGGTTCAGGTCGACAACCTTCAAGGGCGACGCCTGGTTCAGGTCGACAACCTTCAAGGGCGACGCCTGGTTCAGATCGGCAACGTTCAGGGGGCACGTCGGGTTTAGATCGGCAACCTTCGAGAGCGACGCAGGGTTCGGATCTGCGATCTTCGAAACCCACGTCAGTTTCGCTTCTGCGATCTTTGAGGGCGATGCCTGGTTCGAGCCGACGACGTTCAAAGGCGTGGCCCGATTCGTGTCGGCGATCTTTAAGGGCGATGCCTGCTTCGAGCCGACGACGTTTGAAGGCGACGCCCAGTTCGAATCGGCGACCTTCGAGGGCGATGCCCGGTTCGAGTCGGCGACCTTCGAGGGCGTCACAGGGTTCGAAGAGGCGACGTTCAAGGGCGTCGCCCGGTTCGAGTCGGCGACTTGCAAGGGCGTCGCCTGGTTCGAAGGGGCGACGTTCGAGGGCATCGCCTGGTTCGGGTCGGCGGCCTTCGAAGGGGACGCCTGGTTCAGTTCGGCGACTTTCGCAGACGTCGCCCAGTTCGGGTCGGCGACCTTCGGAGGCGCCGCATTGTTCAGGTCGGCCACCTTCCAGGGCGGCGCTGGGTTCTGGTCGGCGACCTTCGAGGGCATGGCCCTTTTCAACTCGACGACCTTCGGGAGCGACGCCAGGTTCGAGTCGACGATCTTTGAGGGCGACGCCCGGTTCGAGTCAGCGACTTTCGGGGGCGACGCTCTGTTGGAGTCGGCGACCTTCACTAACGCTGACCAGTTGGGCCCTTTTGCGTGTGTCGGGCGCGTTGTGCTGTCCGGTGCGGCATTCGGTGGCCCGATGACCCTCTCGTTCGCTGCGCGCCGTCTGGAATGCCGTCGTACTCGCTGGTCATCGACGGCGGAGATCCGCCTGCGCTATGCCACGGTGGACTTCGCTCATGCCGTGTTCGAGTACCCCCTCACGATCGCAGCCGAGCCGGATCGGTTCGTGCTCAACAACGGCCGCCCGCTCGGCGAAGATCTCTTCCCGAGCGCGTACGACCCCGGGGTGCGGGTGGCGTCGCTGCGCGGGGTGGATGCGGCCCATCTGGTGCTGGCCGACCTGGACCTGTCGGAGTGTCTGTTCACGGGCACGGTCCACCTGGACCGGCTCCGTCTGGAGGGTGCTTGCATTTTTGATGCCGCTCCGCCGGCGGTGCACTGGCGGCGCTGGCGACCCGTGCGGTTCACCGAGCGCCGTGTCCTGGCCGAGGAACACCACTGGCGCGCCCGCCAGCCGGGAGCGGTGCCCGGCTGGGTTCACGGCACCGGGCGGGCAGGGCCGTTGCAGCTGGCTCCGGTGTACCGGGCGCTGCGCAAGGCCTTCGAGGACGGCAAACACGAGCCGGGGGCGGCGGACTTCTACTACGGGGAAATGGAGATGCGCCGCCACGCCGACGACATCCCCCGCAGCGAACGCGGGCTGCTGACGGCGTACTGGGCGCTGTCCGGCTACGGCCTGCGCGCCTCCCGGGCTTTGGCCTGGCTTGGGGCGGCCATGCTCGTCACCATCGTCCTGCTGATGGCCTTCGGCCTCACACAGGACACCCCGAAGCAGACCGCAACCGGCACCGTCCCGGCCGGCGGCGGCAAGGTCACCTTCGAGATCGACAAGGACGATCCCCAGAACCCCACCGGCGACCGGTTCACCGGTAAGCGCTTCGAGAAGGCCCTGAACGTCACCCTCAACTCGGTGGTGTTCCGCGCCTCCGGCCAGGACCTGACCACCGCCGGAACCTACATCGAGATGACCTCCCGCCTGAGCGAACCCATCCTCCTGGGCCTGGCCGTCCTCGCCGTCCGCAACCGCGTCAAACGCTGACAGCCCTGCCCTGACCCGCCGCGCCGGATGCGGTCGGCGAGATCCTCGGCGACCGCACCGACGACGACGTCATCGACTGACAGCGCCCGGCACGGGAAGGGGATCACCGCATCCCGTCCCCACCGCCCCGCAACGCGCGTACGGTGGCGATACGACCCGCCAGGAGGAACCGATGAGCGCGCAGCCCGAGGAAGCTTCCGCCCTGCCGACCCCCGCGGCCGCTGCCCAGTTACTCGCTGAGCTGCGCGCCGACCGCCGTGCCGACACGTGGGTGCCCGCGTTCGAACAGGACTGGGCACGCGCGCTGGATGACGCCCGGCACTCCTTCAGCCTCACCCCGGTCCACCTGGTCATCCGCACCTGGCGGGCCCGCCTCGCCTCGGCTCCGGCTGTCGACGCCTTCATCGAGGGTGGGTGCGACGACTCCGACGGCATCGACCTGGACCAGGTCCTCGGAGCCCGGACGTGAGCGACGCACAACCGCCCCGGCCCGCCCGCCTGTCGCCCCAAGCAGCAGGCGCCATCAAGGAGTTGCCCGGCCACGCACGCGAGATGCTGAGGGACGTCCTGGACATCGCCGGCCGCGACCCGTGGTCGTTCCCGCCCTTCAACCCCCGCGACCCCGAAGGCGAGGACGTCCGATCCGCTTCGGTCGGACAGCTCACCGCCGTCTACTGGATCAACCGCCCGGCCGGACGCCTGTACGTCGTGGACATCGTCTGGCTCGGCTGAAATCTTCGACCAAGCCGCTCCGCCCCCGGCATGTCAGCGCCGGGACCTGGGTACGGGCCGTCGAACGGCACCGACAGACCACCGACCCGGTGCGCGCCACGGCACGACGCACCCTGGCCAACCTCGGCGAACTCGCGCTGCTGGGCTGGCCCGGCACCATCCTGCCCAACCCTCTGGTGAGCGAGCTCGCCACACTCGCCCGAACCGCGGGGCTCACCCTGCCGTGGACCGAGGAGCTCGCCGCTGACATCTTCATGGGCACCTTCACGCCCAAGTTCCCCGACGCCGCGCGGGCTGCGGCCGAACTCCTCGACGGCACCCTGTACGCGGCCTACTACGGAATTGACTGCGCGGCCGTCGTCGACCTAGGGCAGGAGGCCGCCGATGCCAGGGCGCCGCGGTGCTTCGCAGTTCGCGGCGCTGTGCCACGAGCGGGCCGGCGTCGTGGGGACGACCTGGCTGTCGGTCGCCCAGGGGGGCGCGGTGATCGAGCAGGCCCAGATCCTCACCATGCACAACCTCGCCCTGCTCACCGGCCCGGTCGGTGTGACTCCACCGTCCGGCTGGGCGGCACTTGCCCGCGGAGCGTTCGCCACCACCTGCCGCCTGGCCGCGCGGATTCATGGCAACCCGCGGCCGCTGACGACCATCAAGGACATGGCCTACGCCTGGCGGCAGGTCCTGTTCTACCTGTCGATGGCCACCGCCGACGAGCGCGATGCCGTCCTGGAGCAGTTCGACGACGACGTGGCGCGGTATCCGGACGATGCCCGTGGGCGCCTCGCGCCGGTTTTGGCGGGAGTGCGTCTCGTGCGTGAGGGCGGCGACTTCGGCCCCGGTGACGATCCGGCGGACGGCGGCGCACGCCGGCTCGTCGGCTGGACACCCGTCGGCCGCCACTGGCTCCAGGCATAGGGCAGGCGCCCGCAGCCCGCACGCCGAACGGACCTGCGCGACAAGTTGGCTGCCAAATACCGCGAGTCCCAGATACCGATGCTTCACCAGTGGTCGCGGGTGACGGCCGAGGCACTGGTCGGCGGGGTCACCGGCCAGCTGGCGGCTCCCGCGTCGCTGCTGCTGGCCCGCTACGACGATGCGGGCAGGCTCCGGGCGCCAGTACGTCGTCGACTGACCAGGTCTGCACCTTGGACGCCGTCTTGGGTATCCGCATCGAACGCGCTCCCGGCCGCGTCCCGGCCCTCGGCGGCGCACCGCTGTTTCAGCGAGGTGGCCTGACGTCGCGGCGGCTGACCGCCGCCGTGCCGCCCAGTTCGTCCAGGAGACCAATGAGGACGGACCGGGCCGCGTCGAAGTCCGGCGTGCCGGTGCGCTCCCGCAGACGTCGTTCGAGCCGTTGCCGCGCGTCCCGGGCGGCGGTGACCGCTGCCTTGCCCCGGCGGGTGAGGGCGACGTGGCGGACACGGGCGTCGTGCGCGCTCGGCAGGCGCTCGACGTAACCAAGCTGCTCCAGCTCAGCGACCACTTTCGATGCTCCCTGCTGGGTCATGTCGAGTCTGGCCGACAGGTCGCTCACGGTCGGCCGGGCGTCGATCAGGTGCTGGAAGACGTACCCGTGGGACGTCCTGAGGTCGCCGAACCCCTGCGCGGCGAGGTCCTCCTGGACGGCGCCGGCGGCGGCGGAGCCGACGAAGAGGGCGAGGGTGCCCAGGTCGAGGTCGGACGGGTCGACTGGTGTGCTCATGAGGCCAGTCTCTATTTGACAACCATGGTTGTGCAACTATGGTTGTGCTTATGAGTGAAGAGAGCACCCATCCCTACGTCCATACCGCCCTGCGCTACCACGAGGCGGTGGCCCGGTTGGCGCCGCCGGAGGAGCTGGAGGACTTCCTGCACCCGGACATGGTCCACACTCAGCTCCCCAACGCGCTGTTCCCGGCCGGTGTCGAGCGCGACCTGACAGCCACCCTCGCCGCGTCGGCTACGGCCCGCTCGTTGCTGACCGGCCAGGACTATAAGGTCCTGAACGCGGTGGCGTCCGGCTCCCAGGTGGCCCTGGAGGTGGTCTGGTCGGGCACACTCGCCGTCCCCTTCGGGACCCTGCCGGCCGGCCACATCATGCGCGCACACATCGCGGCATTCCTTGAGTTCCGGGACGGCAAGATCATCGCCCAGCGCAACTACGACTGCTACGAGCCCCTCCCCGCTTGACCCTTCGACCGCGGCCCTCAGCGCACCGCTGATACCGCCTGCACCCGCCGCGCACGGGTGGATGCGAGTGGAAGGGGGGAGCGGGCTGGGCGTTGTTCTGCTCCCGCATAACAAACCGGTTTACCTGGTGCTACCGGATCGGCCGTGGCGGGCATGAAGAAGGCGCCGCACCCCGGAGGGCGCGGCGCCTGTGGTCTTCACGGGGGCGGGCCAGGAGACCGCTGGAGGGCCGCTCAGGGCCTCGGTGGGAGTTTCAGCCGGTGGCGTCGAGGTTGGCCGTCTGAGCGGCGTAGCGGGCTCGTCGCTGCTCGGTGAAGCTTTCGGGGTCGACGGCTTTGATCTCGGGTACGGCCATGACGGGGGAGGAGACCGCGCCGCCGGTCAGCAGGGGGTGGAGCTGGTAGCGGCCGTCGCCGAGGCGCCAGGCGAGTCCGCACTCGCGCAGTTCCTTGAAGCCGCGGTTGACGGTGGGCTTGCTCGCGCCGAGCTCGGCGCACATCTCGTTCTGGCTGATCTCGGCGGTGCCGGTCTCGGGGTCGCTGAGGTAGAGCAGTTCGTCGAGGACGCGGCGGGCGGCGGTGGAGACGTCGACCAGGGCCAGGAGGCGGAAGGCGTCACGGGCGATCGTGACGGGCGCCTCGGTGGGAGGGCTGGGGACGTAGGAGCTGCTCACGGAGCCTCACCGCTTCCGATCAGGTTGGCGTGTATCGAGGATATGCCGCGCGCGGTCATGCGCTCGCCCTGCGTACGGGCCGCCGCTGCCGGAGCGTGACGACCTTCTCCTTGCGGCGGGCGGCCTCGGCGGCCTTCTTCTCCGCCTCGCGGGCCTGGCGCCACTCGGTGGGGTAGTCGGGGTGCGGGATGATGCACGCCGGGGCGCCCGCGCTGTTCCACAGCACCTGCCACTTCTCCTGCTCGCCGGAGGTGCCGGCCACCGTCAGCCACGGGTTCAGCTGGAGGATGCCGCGCTTGGCGGTGCGCACCCAGCCGATGTGCGCAAAAAACTGCGACGCCTCGTTCACCGAGGCGGCCGACAGGTTGCACCGGGCCTGCAGATCGCGCTGAGTCGCCCTGACGAAGCCGCGGGCGGCGGCCCGGGTGGTGTCGTCGGCGCGGTTGGCGTTCTGCAGCGCCACGAGCTTGCACCAGACCTGGAACCAGCTCCCGGGCATCTTCAGGCCGCCGAGCACGTCCATCAGCAGCCGGGCGTCCAGGACGTAGCCGCTGCACTGCGCGCTCGCGGCGAACTCGCGGCCCTTGATCTTCTCCACGCCCAGGATCAGGCCGCCCTTGCCGTCCGACCGCGCGACGACGCGCTCGCCGGGGCGGACGATCGGCAGCTGTTGCATCTGCGGTCCTCCAGCGATGATCAACGTTCGGGCAGCACGGTAGCACTATGTAAACCGCTTTGTTCTGGATAGGCAGAACAAGCAGTGCCCCACAGGCACCTGACGTTGCGCCAGCTCCGGGGGCTGTGTGTTCTGAATCACCAGAACGCCCGGGACGCGTTTGTTCTGCAGATCCGCGACAAACGGTCTCACATCACCCCAGGTCAGAGCCGGTTTCAGCCCGGAACGCTCTTATGCGTCACTAGAGCCCCGGCCGTCACCGAACCTCCGGCCGTTCGCGCAGGGCACTGCCCTGCGCGAACGGCCGGCAGCAGCGGGCGTGTCGGCGCTGACCACCGGATCGAGAAGCCGTCGTTGCTGAGCTCGCCTAGCGTGCGGCGCCCCGCGCCGGTCGTCTACGGACGCGGGGGAGGGCAGCGTGGGTGCGCTCTCGCCGGCGGTGACCACGGGGTGCCAGCCGTGGCGGTCCAGGGCGTCGACCCTGATGAGCGAACCAGGCAAATGGGCGGCGGGCTGACGTACTTTCGCACCTATGACGCTTGGCTTGAGATCCCGGCTGGTGGCCCAGTGAGCGGCTGGTGGGCCTACTTGGAGGAATGGATCCGCCGAGAGGTCGACGCAGACGTGCTGCGCGACCGACGGATGTCGGCAATCAGGTCCGTGTCGGAGGCCCTGCGCCCGTTGGGGCTGAGCTTGCATGAGGCAGAGCGGGTGGTCCACTCGCGATACGAGACTCTCGGCGACCAGGTGCAGCACACGCCGCCCGATCCGCTCGATATTCCGTCGCTCGCAGCCCGTGCCGCAGCTCTCCCGGGCCGTGTAGCTGCGGTCGAGGCCCTCTGGGACGGCGCGATACCGTGCACGATTGGTTCGTGCTGCTGATTGCAGTCCTGGACGACCCAGACCGGGAAGGCCACTTGGCGACCGTCTACCAACGCCGCGGCTCCCCAGCGGGCGCTGCCGCCGCCGAGGTCGGCCGAGCACTGGCCAGCCACCTTGGCGTGCCGTTCCACTTTGCCTCGCCGGACGTTCCTGACGACGAGGCACCCCGCTGGCGAACAGGCCAGCCGCTGGCCGAAGAGCCGTGATGCCTCAGCTTGTTCCGGCGCCACTGCCTCCGACGGCATCAGCAACCAAAAGCACCAGGTGTGCACGCCCAATGTCCCTACTCCCCCCCCCGGAGCTGCTGCCCGGCTTTCGCCAGCTTCCCCGGCCGCGCGCCGAGCAGCTCTGTGGCTGAGGCAGCTTCGCGTGCGGCTTGGCCACTTCAGCGCGGGTCGTGGAGGGCAGCATCGGCTCTGAGTCTCGGGGGGTAACGGCCGGGACGCTCAACAGCCTTGAAGCGTGGCGGGTCCCGGTGGGCGGTTCCGCCGCCCAGCCCTGGGGGCTGTTCGGCTCCGGTACCTCCGCACGTCGAATGTGCAGCGCGCATATCGCGGCTTCCTTTCTATGGCTGGCCTTGCGCGCCCGCGAAAAAGCCTTGCGGACACTGACCAGCGTCCCGGCCGCCCCCTGACCTCGGCCACAGCAGCGAACGGAATGGCCGGACACCTGGGAGCGAAGCCGGCCAGCGATGCTCGCCACCGCGGCCGCCGACGAGGTGGTCCGCTACCTCGGCTTGCAGGACTGTGCCGCACTGCCGGCCGGGATGCTCACCGCGTGGGCATGGAAGCCCACGGAGGGCTTCGGCGGCCTGCTCACCTCGGCAAGCGGCGTCACTGTCAGTGCAGCGTGCCACCATCCGCCATGAGTGACGAGTTGAACTGGCTTGACTTCCTTGGGCGTTGGCAGGATGAATGGGTTCCGCGGCCCGATGAGGAGGTGAACGCAGCACAATCCTCCATGCCTCTCGGAGGGCCCGGGGCGGACGAGGCGGCGATCGCCGCGGCGGAGGAACGGCCCGGGCGCCGGCTGCCGCCCTCGTACCGCACGTTCCTGGCCGTGAGCGACGGGTGGCATGTCGAGCAGACCACTGGGATCTATCAGCTCGGCGGTACCGCAGACATCGACTGGTTCGGGGACCCGTATGACATGGCCCGCTGTACGAGGAAAGCCTCGACGAGCACCCGCTCAGGGAGGAGGTCCTGCTGGCCGGGATGTGGCGACGGGCGCTGCGGCTGAAGACGGACTCCGACATGTCGCACGCCCTGCTCGATCCGGGCGACATCGGCCAGGACGGGGAGTGGGCGCTTCACGTCTACAAGGGCTGGAGCGGTGAGATGCCGGACCGCTATCCGTCGTTCCGCGCCTATATGAAAGCCATGTACAGGGGCTTCCACGCCGACCGGGCCGCGCCCCGACTTCGCCAACGCCACCACGCGGACCCAGGACGAGCGCGTCGACCGGGCCGGCCGGCTGGCTCTGCAGGGACGGCACGAGGAGGCCCTGCCTCTCCTTGAGGAGGCGTCCTCCTTCGGCCGGCCACACAGCACCGTCCTGCTGTCCCAGCTCCGGCAGTTGAACACTCCTGGCAACCCGCTGAGTCACGGCCTGCTGGCGGCCGACCCGCGCTACTTGCCCGACGTGCTCCCGGTAGAGGCAATGGCACAGGCAAACAACACCTGGCGACCGGACGGTGATGACCACTGGCTTGGGATGATGGCGGCTCGGGGAGTGGCCTGGAACACCGCCGAGGCCGTGCTGAGCGGCGTGCGGGACGGCACCTACCGCTACGCACCACCCTCCGGCCCTTGGGGCCGGGCCGTCGCCGAGGCCCGCGAGTCGGCCCGCTGAGGCGCGACCGACGCCGCCTGGCGGACGCTGGCCGACGCACTCCCTCAGTGGGAAGCGCCTGGGCCGTCATTGATCGCCCCGCTCGGCGACCCGGTCCTCGGCCCGCTGATCACTCCGGACCTCGGACGGCAGATTCTCGCAACACCGTGGGCGGGCCACTCGGGTCGCGCCCCCGAGCCGGTGCCCGATCTCGATCCGCCCAGCCTGCAGTGGCTGACTGAGCCCGCACGGTACGGGCAGCCGCTCGACGGATACCGCTGTGTCTGGGTCGAAGGCGTCGACCCGGTCCGTCTACCCGCTTTGATCGGTGAAGAGGACGCCCAGCTGAGCCCGCTCGTGGACCTGTTTGGAGTGCGCTGGCGGGCGCCCCGATCCGGCGGGCCGCAGGACACCGAGCCCTGGGAGGACAGGGCGGTGGTCGCAGTGGGCGGCAGCTCACAGGGTGGGCTTTCGCTTTCGACGGCCACTCCCAGCGCCGGATGAGCCAGATGTTCCAGCCTCCAGTGGCGGCCGCGTCCTCCTGTGGCCGTGCGGTTGTGGTGTGGCGGGACCCGAAGACCTTCTCCGCGGAGGGACACCCGGCCGCGTTTCACCTCTCCGTTGCAGAACGGGGCGAAGAGCTGTACGCGTTCACCGTACGGGGGACGCACGTCGAGCGCTCCGGCGCGATACCCGAGGCTTTGGACCCTGCTCGCCTCAGCGACCCGGACGACACCGAACTGGTCCGTGAGCAACGGATGCTGGCGGCCCTGCACACAGAACTTGGTCTTTCACTGCCCCGCTTCGCGCTGACCCAGGGAAGGCTCTGCACGTTCACCACCCGGTCCTGGACGAGGGCGCCGGGCGCGGGGGAGGGGTACGCCTACATCACTCTCAGCCGCATACGCCCGCATCTATGACCCCAAGCCCCCCAACAGGGTGACCGACCCGCCCAGTACCTCGCCAGCCCGGCGTGCATCCTGCGTCTGTACACCATCGCAACTGGGCCGGATGCCGGGTCGAGGGAAGGGCGGCGTGTTCACCCCAGACGCCAACGCCCGGGCTGGGGGGCCGGGCCCCCAGCCCGGGCGTCCAGGTGCCTCTGTGCGCACCTCGACTGGACCAACCTGGTCATCATCGGTGCCTCCACCAGGCCGATCAGAGCCAGCGCGAGGGACTGGTCGGCTTACCGGCTCTTGCGAATGCGGCTTGTCCGAAGTTCGGTCGCTCCGGTCGCTTGGGTCGCTTGGGTCTCTGCGGGAGGCGGGCAGCGACCGAACCGTCAGCTACCAAGCAGGGCTTCAGTCGCTCCAAAGATGTGCCTGTAAATGTGCAGGTCAGCAAGGGTTCATGGATTCCGCAGCGACTGAAGCGACTCAGGTTCGCTATATACCTGCCTCTCCAGGCTCTGTACGTGTGCGTTACAAACAGCAAGCTTCAGTCGCTTCAGTCGCTGATCTGCGTCTCGCGAGCTTGTAACCAGCCACTTTCCACTACAGAGACTTCAGCGACCGAACTCCTCCTTGGTCGCTGCTGGTCCTTTCGGTCGCTGGCAGCCTCCCGATACCGGTCCCGTCATCGACACGGCAGCACTGATGTTCCGCATGTGCTGCACGACCACCCCGGCCTCATTCGCTAGTCTGTGTCCGTCATTGAGTCGCTTCGGTCGCTGGGAGGAGAACGAGATGCCCTCTGACCTGCATGTTTCTCCCAGCGACTCAGCCGAGCCCGGCCAGGACCTCTCCGTCGCTGCCTCCTGGGTCACTGCGCAATGGTGTGCCCGCCGCGGCTGGCCGGTGCATCCCCTTGCTCCAGGCCGCAAGATCCCCGCCGCGAACTGCAGCCGCTGCCGAGAGCACCCGCACCCGCCAGCCGACTGCGCCTGCCTGAAGGCAGGACGCTGGTGTCACAGCTTCCACGCGGCCACCCTCAGCCAGGCCCGCATCAACCAGTGGTGGGGGCAGAACCCCGAGTTCGGGATCGGCGTCTCCTGCGGTCCGGCCGGCCTGGTCGTCGTCGACATCGACGCCCACCCCGCTCAGCCGCCGGCCAGGGACCGGATCCTGCCCGGTATCCCCATCAGCGATCAGGTCGACCTGACCGGTCTCGCCAACGGGTTCCACACCCTGGCGGTCCTCGCCGCGCTGCGCGGCCAGCTCAGCCCAGCCGAAGACAGCACCACGCTGAGAGTGCGCACCCCCTCTGGGGGCCTTCACGTCTGGTACCGGGCCCCACGGGCCCGGCGCTGGCTGTCCTCCGTAGGGTCCAGCCCCGGCCGGGCCCTGGCCTGGCAGGTCGACATCCGCGCCCAGGGCAGCTACATCATCGCTCCCGGCACCACGACCCAGCACGGCACCTACACACCGCTGGGGGAGTGCCGCGAGCCAGCACCACTGCCGGAATGGCTGGCCCAGGAACTCGACCGTACCGGACACCTGCCCGCACCCACCGTCCCCGCCCCCAGGCCCGTACCCGCGCGCGCCCAGCAGGCCGTCTACGCGGCCGGCGGCGGCCGCGGCCACACCGAGCGCACCCTCGCCGCGGTCCTGGGCCCTGTCGAGGCCTGCGGTCAGGTCGCCGAAGGCGCAAGCTTTTCCGACATCCTCAACCGCGCCGCCTACACCCTCGGCGGCCTGGCCGCTGCTGGCCGCCTGCCCCGCGAGGAAGCCGAGCAGGCCCTGCGAGACACAGCCCAGGCCGCTCGCCCGGGCCAGGAGCAGCGCATCGAACAGATCATCCGCAGCGGCCTCGAGGCAGGACTGAAGAAGCCGCTCCACACCACGGGGAGGCGCCCATGACCTCCCCCGGCCACGAGACGCTTTTCGAGTTCAACGCTGAAGCCGTCGCCGCCCAGATCCGCAGCCAGGCCGCCGCCGTCCCCCTGCCCGCCCAGAGCGCCGCCGAACGGCCCTCCCCCGACCGGCCCGCCGGCGAGGCGACCGCCAACGGACTGCTGCCGGACACCCTCACCGACCGCGGCAACGCCAAGCTCTTCATCCAGCTCTACAACAACGACTACCGCTACGTGCCCAAGATCGGCTGGTACCGGTGGGACGGCACCCGCTGGCAGATGGACGAAGAAGACTCCGTGCTGTGGGCCGCCGGCGACCTCGCCGAACACATCGCCTCCCACGACCCCCGCGGCCTGTTCACCACCACCGCCCTGCACAAGCACCGCACCCGCGCCATGTCGACCACCGGCATGAACGCCATGCTCTCCCAGGCCAAATCCGCCCCCGGCATGGTCCTCAACGCCGACCGCCTCGACGCCGACCCCTACGCCCTGTGCACCCCCGCAGGCGTCGTCGACCTGCGCACCGGGCTGCTGACGGCACCCGACCCCAACAAGGACTTCCACTCCCGCTCCACCACCGTCGGCCCCCGGCCCGCCCCCATCCCGCGCTGGACCCGCTTCCTCGACGACACCTTCGGCGACGACGCCGAAGGCCGCGAAATGATCGACTACCTGCACCTGCTGCTCGGCTACTCGATCACCGGCGACGTCGGCGCCCAGATCCTCCCCTTCCTCTGGGGAACGGGCAAAAACGGCAAGTCCGTCCTGCTGGACGTCATGATGAAGCTCCTCGGCGACTACGCCGACGCCGCCCCACCCGGCTTCCTCATGGCCAAGCCCTTCGAAGGCCACCCCACCGACCTTGCCGAACTCCACGGCCGGCGCATCTACGTCTGCTCCGAAATCCGCCCCGACGACAAGTTCGACGAAGCCCGCGTCAAACACCTCACCGGCGGCGACCGCATCAAAGCCCGCCGCATGCGCCAGGACCCCTTCAGCTTCGAACCCACCCACAAACTCTGGCTGCTGGGCAACCACAAACCCGAAGTCGGCACCGGCGGCTTCGCGTTCTGGCGCCGCATGCGCCTGATCCCCTTCGAACGCGTCGTCCCCGACGACCGCAAGATCGACAACCTGGCCGACCTCCTCGTCATGGAAGAAGGCCCCGGCATCCTCGCCTGGCTCATCGACGGCGCCCGCCGCTACCTCGCCAGCGACCGCGACCTCACCGGCCCTGGACGCGTACGCATCGCCACCACTGCCTACGCAGAGACCGAAGACCACACCGGCCGCTTCTACGACGAATGCTGCCGCCTGGCCCCCGACCTGCGCGCCGAGCAGACCACGCTCTACGCCGCCTACAGGGCCTGGTGCAACAATGAAGCCGCACCTGTCATGTCCTCACGCGCGTTCGCCGCCCGTACCCGGGAACTCGTCGGGCTGGCCTCGCCCAAGGAAATGATCCTGTCCAACAGCCGCAAGTACTACCCGGGCATCGGACTGCTCACCGACGAGGAAAGGGACCCGCAGGCATGAGTTCCCTCATCAGTGCGGACGAGATCAGCCACGAGGCCGAACTCGTGTGGCTGGAAGACATCGACCAGCTCGACTACGTCCGCCAGAGCCTGGACCGCCTGCCCACCCGCAAAGGCAAGCCCCCCTACCACCGCCCCGGCCGCATGGTCGGCTACGCCATCCTCGACGCCGACGCCAAAGCCTCCCGCGCCTCGGGCACCTTCCGCCGACGCGTCTTCTGGCTCCAGCCCCACGACCGCGACAGCGACCCCGACGGCCTCTACGCCAAGAGCGCACCCGCCGAAGCCGTCGACCCCCGCACCCTCCAGCCCCGCGTCAAGGGCTACAAAACCGAACGCTCCGAAGGCGGACCCCCCTCAACCGCCATGCAGGAACTCGGCATAACCCTCCCCCTCTGACCCGGCACCGACCTGCAGCTCGCCTACGCCGAGCCTTTGCGGTGGTGACGGCCAGCAGGTAAGGGGCGCGCTGTGTCTGAGCGCACCATCCAGTTATGCATGGACGGCGCGAGAGGCAGCAACGGCCACCACGCCGACGAATGGGACTCGCCCGCGACGCCGACCGCGAGCTGCAGGTCGGACCATGGCGGTACGGACAAGGACGCGATGATGGGAATCGCCGTTTCGGCGAGGGCCAACACACTCGTGCGCTTCGCCTGTACCGTCACAACTGTTGCTCTCTCGCGGTCGCACTGCGGCCTGCCATCGCCCATGCTGCCCCGGCCCGCGCCCTACACCGCGATCGCGGTCAGCCAGAGCATCGCCCTACTCGTGCACGAGACCGTGAACCTACAACCCCCGTGGCTACGCACCCGGCCCGGCGTGATGCATCTGCGGATCACCGGCGACCAGATCGAGATTGCGCTCCGGGACTCCGTGCCAGAGCTGCCGTAACCCAGGCTGGCTTGTGGCCTCATCACCTATACGGCACGGGCGTGGACGCCGATGCCGCCGGAGACGAGCAGGTTGTCGCCGGTGATGTAGCCGGCTGCGTCGGAGGCGAGGAAGGCGACGGCTTCTGCAATGTCCGCGGGGGCTCCGAGGCGGCCGAGGGGAACGCCTTCACCCCAGGAGGCGATCGTGTCGGGGGAGATGCCCATCTTGCTGTACGCAGGGGTGTTGACCACGCCTGGGCTTACCGCGTTGACCCGGATGCGGCGTGGGGCGAGTTCGATGGCCAGGGAGCGCATGAGGGGCAGCAGGGCTCCCTTGGCGGCGGTCATGGCTGCGCCGAGCCCCTCGGCGGCGCCGACGGTGAACACCACGGACGCGCCCTCGTTCAGCAGGGGGAGCGCCTTTTGCAGTGTGAAGAAGGTGCCCTTGACGTTGATGTCGAACAGGGCGTCGAAGGTGGCCTCGTCGGTGGACTCGATCGAGAGGCCGGGGCGGGGGAGGCCCGCGTTGAGGTGGAGCAGGTCGATGGAGCCCAGGTGTTCGCGCGCCTGGTCCAGGGCCTGGTCGATGTCGGTCAGGGAGCCGATGTTGGCCTCGACGGGGAGGACGTCTGCGGGAAGGCCGGCGCTGTCCAGATCGCCGAGGCCGGTGACCATGACGCGATAGCCGCGCGAGTGGAGCAGTTCTGCGGTGGCCTTGCCGATCCCGCTGGTTCCGCCGGTGATGAGTGCTGTCTTTGTTCCCACGCTGTTCTCCTTGCTGATGGGGCGGGGGCCTCCAGCTCCGTCACCGCAGGGGGAAGGGAACTGCAAGGCGCAGCGCCGTGCAGATGCCCGGCCGCTTCTGGCAGCGTACGCCCATCTGTCAGTCGCTGCCAAACTCCATGTGAGTGTCAGGTTGGCAGGCCGCGCTAGACTGATGACATGGCGCAGGGAACATCAGGCAAAGAGGCGGCTACGTCCACGCTGTGGGATCGCACGCGGCAGTTGGCCGCCCAGGAGATCCTTCAGACCGCGTTGCGCCTGTTCACGCAGCAGGGGTACGACGAGACGACCATCGCGCAGATCGCCCGCGAGGCCGGCGTCTCCCAGCGCACCCTCTTCCGCTACTTCGGCACCAAAGAAGACCTCATCGGCGGCAGCGAGGAACAGTTCGTCACTCTCGTAACGGAAACCGTCCGCAACCAGCCCGCCGATGCAGGCGCCTGGGAGGTGCTGCGTGCCGCGTTCGAGGCAGCGCTCTCCCTCCACACGAGTCGCGAGGAGGCGCTGGAGCGATTCCGCCTGGTGCACGACACCGACTCGCTGCGGGCCACCTACCTTCGCAAGCGTGCGCGCTGCCAGGAGGAGCTGCTGCCGCTGCTCGAACCAAGACTGACGCCCCCGGGGACGGACAGAGGACAGGCCCGCGCAATCGTCGCGACCGCGTTCGCATGCTTCGATGCCGCCACCGCGACGTGGCTCGAGGGCAAGGGGCAGGGCGACATCCTCGACTTGTACGACCAGGGCCTGGCCGCGGTACGCGGCTAGAGGGCCCCTTACGTTCGCACGTCGACCCTGACCGCCGGTTGGGGCAGCACATCAAGTACCGGCCGGCGGTTTGCTGCGCTCCCACGACCGCGCCGTCCGGAACCTCGGCCCCCCGCGCTGCGCGTCTGACCGAGCGCTGCGGCGCCTAGACGTCCCCGCCAGCCTCGAGTTGAACGGCCCACCACTTGGCCCGCCCCCAAGGCCCGCAGCACGGCGGCCCGGCCCGCGGTGAGGGGGACGCCGACGATGCCGTATCCGTCGAGCAGGGCCTGCGGCAGTTCGGCCAGCAGGGGGCGGGTGAGCTCTTGGGAGGCGGCCGTCATCCGCAGTCCCAGGAAGTCGCCGAAAAGTGACGGCGTCGTCGTCGGCGGGGAGCACACGGTGCCCGCGCGAGCCGTGGTGGTCGCGGCGGATGCCGTGACGGCGGCCCGGCTGCTACCCGACCTCGCCGTGCCCGCATACCGGACGGTGACGACCTACTACCACCTCGCATCTGAGAGGCCGTGACCGGCCAGCGCCCCAAAGCTCTCGCTGGCACGTTAGGGCAGCTGCGCTTCCGAAAGGCCTGGCCAGTCAGCCGTCTGAAGGGTCGGAGGCAGCGGTACGGGGGGTGATGGTTAAGACGCTGTCCAGGCCGAGCCGGCGGAGCACGTCGTACAGGTGTGCATCGACGCTGCTCAGAGTCAGGGTGCCGCCGAGAGACGTCAGACGCTGCCACCAGAGGATGAGTGCGGTCAGACCGGTGGAATCGAGGCAGGCCATGCGGGAGGCATCCAGGGTGAGGTGGCGGCAGCCTTCGTCGATGATGCGATCGCCTATGGCACGCAGGCTGGGCGTGGTGTCGAGGTCGACGTCCTGGGGCAGCCGGGCAGTGACGCGGTCACCGCTACGGTTCGTAACGTCCAGCACAGCGGGCACTTCCGTCTCTCCAGCCGGAGTAGATCCCTGAGCGATGTGGTCGCTGGGCTGGGTTGTCCACGGTATGCCGTCGGCGGGAATGTTCTGTCGGCTGCAAGGGAATCGGGTCGGTTTGTGGCCCGAGTGTGACGATTCTGCGCTCTGCGGCGAAGGTCCTGGACCGCACATCGGTGTGACCTCTCACCACACCCGTTTCCGCAGTCCCAGGGGCGCTCCCGCGCGTCAGAGCAGGCACAGCGCCATGACGGCGAAGTCGTCGTCCAGGGGGCGGGGGGTGAAGTCGATGATGGCTTGCTCGAGGGCGGCGATGACGTCCTGGGCGGATCCGTTGCGGGTGGCGTGCAGGACGTGCCGGATGCCTTCTTCGCCCAGCATCCTGTCGGGGGCCCGTCGTTCGGTGACGCCGTCGGTGTAGAACAGCAGCAGGTCACCGGGATGCAGCGGGTAGGTGATGGTGTGCAGCCGGGGCGTGGGGACGACTCCCAGGAGGGTTCCTGCCTGGCCGAGGGCGGTGATCTGACCGTTGGCGTGACGCAGGAGGGGTCTGGGGTGACCGCCGAGGGTGAGGGTGAGCGTGGCGGTGTGCCGGCCGAGGTGGAGCCGGGCGTAGGCGGCGGTGCAAAAGCGCGGCTGCTGCGATTCGGCGAGCACGGCGGTATTGATGGCCTGCAGGACCGCGGCGGGATGGTCGTCGGCTCTTGCGGCGGCACGGGCGGTGTGCCGCACGAGACCGGTCAGGGCTGCGGCGTGTGGTCCTTTGCCGCACACGTCCCCGATGGCAATCATCCAGGTGTCCTTGCCGGTGGGGACGATGTCGTAGAAGTCGCCGCCGACAAGGGTGCCTTCCGCTCCGGGGTGGTAGCAGGCGGCGAGTTCCATACCGGGAAGACTGGGCAGTTCGCCCGGCAGGAGACTGGCCTGGAGCGTGTGGGCGACATCGCGCTGTTCCGCGTATCGGCGCGCGTTGATGACGGCCTGGGTGGCGCGTTGAGCGAGTTCCTGTGCGAAGGGGACGTCCGCGGGTGTGAAAAGGGCGGAGGCGGTTGCCGACTGCATGAGGACCATGGATCCGATGACGCTGCCAGTGTGGGCCATGGGTACGGCAAGCCACGATGCGGCGGGGACCAGGCGGCGCAGCGCGGCCCGGTGTTCTGTGCTGCGGGCCAGCTGATCGAGGGTGCCAGGCACGTTGGTGACCAGCTCGTGCTCTCCGGTGCGTATGACAGCGCCGATGCCCCCTGCGGCGTCGAGTTGCGGAGGAAATCGGTGTAGGAGGGAGCGCAGGCTTTCTTCCTGGTCAGCGTCGTGGTGCCGCACGGTCGCCAGGGCGGGTTGTCCGGTGCGGTCGACGAGATGGATGACGCAGCCGTCGGCGATGCGGGGGACGACCGCCTCCACGATGTTGTCGAAGGTGGTGCTGGTATCCAGCGAGGTGGGCAAGAGGCGTCCCAGGTCGGCGAGAACCTGGAGCTGGGCGTGGGCTTTGTCGAGGGTGGCGCGCAAGCGGATGCGTTCCACGGCCTGCGCGCAGTGGTCGACCAGGGCGGTGAGGAAGGCTCGTTCTGCGGCGTCGAAAGGGTGCCGGATGGCGAAGTGGAAGCTGACAGCCCCCAAGAGGGTGCTGCTTGTCTGCAACGGCAGGACCGCGGTTGACTGGTGCCGGTCGGTGAAGAACGGCGCGGCTTCGGGGAATGCCTCGCCTCGTTCTGCTGAGGTGCTGAAGTACAGCGGTTGTCCCGTGCGAGCGGTGTGCGCCATGGGATACGGCGCGTTCACGCTGAAGGGAACAGGAGGGCGCGGCCCCTCTTCGGCGTCATGGATATGACGCACGACGTAGGTGTTGCTGTCCGGCTCGTTCAGCACAGCACCACCCGCTGTTGCGCCGACCGCAGGCATGATTTGGGTGGTCAGCGTGCGCAGTACCTCGTCCGTCTCGGCCGCGCTGGCCAGTTCCGTGGTGACGGCGGCGAGCAGTTCCGCGCGCAGCACGCGGGCGCTGTTGTCTCGCAAAACCCACAGCAGTCGGTTGTCGCCGATGCGCAGGGCTTGGTACTCGTAGTCCGCGGGACGGTACGTCGCGTCCTGCGTCCACACGAAGGCACCAGACTCGCTGACACCGGTGTTGAGCACACGCATGCAGGCGGCGAACGAGCCGTTGTCCACCATCTGCGGCCACAACTGGCTGCACAGACCGCCGATCGCAGCTCCGGGGTTAGGTTGCCCCGATCTGGCGGCCTTGTTCATGTACTCCACGCGCATGTCCACGGCCTGTCCGGCGTCATTGCGCAGGGCGGCGGACACAGACACGGCGTCCGGCAGGTGCTCCAACGCGTCTACGAAGCCCGACATCGGCAACGGCCACCGGCCGACGGGTCTGTGAGACGAGGAAGGTTGTTCCTGTCCGGAGGCGAGCATCGTTGGTGCTTCCTTACCGCTGGATCTACGGCGTGCGTTGCACGGGGCACACAACGTGCCCGCTCAGTATGACTTCGGCTCGCGGTGGCCTATCACGCCCGGCACCGGAAGTTACGTGATGATGGGCACGTTCTGACTGCCATTTTGCTGTTTCACCCGGCATGTCCTGCTGAGGCGGGGGCATAGGCGGCCCTCACGCCTGGAAATGGAAGGTCTCGGCGGATCGGCGGCATCGTCGCTTCGACGGAATGCGGCCTGCCGTGTCGGGAGGGCCTGCGCCGCTGTCCGCCCCTGGATAGCCACCCGTCGACCGGGTAAACGAACGTCCTCGGCGGTGTCCAGAAGGGAGGGATGGATGCACCGAACGCGCAAGCCGGCCAACCCGATCACGCTGGACGAGCGGAGGAAAGGGTGCCGCCCCATCCTGGTCGCCTGCGTTGTTTGACCGGCTATGCCAGAGAGGTGTCGCTGCTGCGGGCCGACCGGTGTTGGTTCGACTCGGTACGCAGGGATAGATGCTGCCGCGCCCGGCCTGCGAGCCCCACTGCATCCTGCGGACGCTTTCCGTTAACGGGCGCCGGCTCAGCCGTCCTCCACGGCGCCGTGGGCCGACTGCGCGAGCTCTCCTCGGCGGTGCCCCTAGCGTCTCGGCCCGCCCGCTCCCGGGTCGGCGCAGTCCCAGGCGAAGTCCCGCTCGGCTGCGAGGTCGCGACTCAAGGACTTTCGCGTAGACGTCTCACGTGTGGCCGATCACGGGTAAGTGACTTCACAAGCGGCAGCTCCAGCGACTGTTGCCGTTTGACAACAATGGTCATGAGGCAACAAAGTGGCGGTGTCGGATGTACGCGGGAGGACCTGGAATGCTCCGGTGGACGGAGACCGCTCCGTGTGCTGGCCACGGCCGCCGAAGGCAGGCGGTTGCGCAAGGGCCGGCACCGGCCCTTCAGGCACTGCGGCTTCCGGAGTCCGGCGCGTCGTCGTGTATCTGCGTTGCCGCAGTGGCGCAGAACGACTCCAGGCCCTCCAGCAGCGCGATGCGCTTGGACGCCGGCATATCAGCCAGCACTTTCTGCAGTTCTCTCTCCCTGCGGGCGCGCAGGTCGGCGAGGAAGGCCCGGCCGCGGCCGCTCAGGTGCAGCCGCACCTCACGCCGGTTTTCCGGGCTCGGTACCCGCTCCACGAAACCGGCGGCCTGGAGCCGGTCGCACAGCCGGCTGGTGGATGACGGGGTCGATGCCAGGTGTTCCGTCAGTGTGCGCAGGTTGATGCCATTGTGGTGCCCCAGGATGTGCAGCACGCGCAGTTGAGAGGCGGAGGTGGGCGCGGTGGATGTCCGGCCCCACACGACTTCCAGCAGCTCGACGGCCGTCGTGGTCACGCGCGCGACCTCGTCGGGCTCAGGGCGGCGGAAGGCAGTCACAGTCACACTCTCGCAGGCACTGGGATAGCTGCCAGCGTACTAGGCGCGTGCGCTGGCCACAGATGGCTCGTGCGGCCGCACACCTTCTGGCAGAACTCTTGCCGTGTAAGTGAGACATATGCGTATTCAGGCATAAGATTGGTTTAGGTTCCTTTATGTATAGATTCCAAGCCGCTGAACGTGCCCTGCGCACGGCGGCTCCCCACGATCTGCTCGACGCTGTCCGGGCCGTACTAGCGAAGGAGTACGGCGCGGAAGCCGTTGAGCTGTTCATGGCCGACTACGGCCTGACGGTGCTCCAGCCTGTGTCGGTGCTGCCGCACACCCTCGAACCGGTCTCTGTGCACAACAGCCCAGCGGGCCGGGCCTTCGGGTCGCAGGAGCTGCACGGGGAGGAGCTGGGTGAGGGGAAGGTGCGGCTGCACCTTCCGGTCACTGTGCGCGGCGACAGGCTGGGAGTGCTGTCCGTGACGCTGCCGGACAGGGACGCTGCTCTCGACCGCGCGGAAGAACTCTGCGACGTCGCCGATGTCCTGGGACACGAGGTGATCGTGGCCGAACGGGACACCGACCTGTACCTGCAGGCTCGCCGCAAGGACCGGCTCACACTGGCTGCCGAGATGCAGTGGCAGCTGCTGCCCGGCCGCTCCTGCTCGCGCCCCGAATACGACCTGGGGGCACAACTGGAACCCGCCTACGCGATCTATGGTGACAACTTCGACTGGTCAGCCACCGCCGACCGCCTGATGCTGTACGTCACCAACGGCATGGGCGAGGGCATAGAGGCCTCCCTGCTGACCAACCTGGCCATCAACGCACTGCGCAACGCCCGGCGTGCCGGCATCCCTATTGCTGACCAGGCAGCCCTGGCTGACCAGGCTGTCTACGCCCATTACCAAGGGCGCGCCTACCTGTCGGTGGTGATGTTCGACTTCGAGCTGGCGAGTGGCCGTGCCAGGGTCGTGGACGCCGGTTCCCCCCAGCTCCTGCGCCTGCGGGGCGGCGTCATCGAGCCGGTCGCCTTCGATGCTCAGCTGCCGCTGGGCATGTTCGAGGAGACCGACTACGTTGCGCAGGACTTCCAGGCCGAGCCCGGCGACCGGCTCGTCTTCGTCAGCGACGGAGTCCATGCGGTGGCCTCGCCCAACGGCGAGGCCTACGGGGAGGCAGCCCTCGCCCGGGCCATCCAGTCCACCCGCCTGCTGCCCGCCGCCGAGGTGCCGCGCGCCATCCTGCGGGAGCTGACCGGTCACCGCGGCGAGACCGTGCCCGACGATGACGCTCTGGTGGTCTGCCTGGACTGGCGCGGTCGGCCGGAGGGTTCCTGACCGTGCCTTGGGGCGATCGTGACAATCACGTGTTGTTCCGCTTACCGGCCCGGGTTAACGTTTGTCATATAGCAATATTTGCATGATGGCTTGCCGCGTGGCGGGCCGCAGAGCCTCGCAGCAAGGAGACGATGCAGGTGGCGGAGCAGCACGACGTGACCCCGGAAGTCGCGCAGGAGTTGGGAGGCTTCCTCGAACAGCGCCGTGAGCAGATCGCCCAGCGGTGGGCGGACGCCGCCCTGTTCCGCACCGTCTTCACCGTCTCGCGCGATGAGGCGGTCGAAGCGTGCAAGGCCGTGGTCGACGCCCTGGCGGACGTGGCCTGCTCCGGCCGGCTCGAGGACATCCACGCACCGGGCTTCGACACCGTGAGAGAGCAGCTCAGCCGGATGGCCGCCACCCGCGCGCAGGCCGGCTTCAGCCCCTCCCAGGTCGCCGGCGAGGTCGCCGGCCTGCGTCAGCCGGCCGCCGCCCTGCTGCAGGCCGAGTTCGACGACCCCCGCGCCGAGCACGCGCACGCCTGCGCGCTCGCTCTCACCGTTCTCCTCGGCACACTGCGCCTGGTAGTCATGGAGACGACCGTCAACTCCGGTGAGGCACTGATCGCCCGGCAACGCGAGCAACTGCTGGAAGTGGCCACCCCCGTCATCAAACTGTGGGAGAACATCGTCGCCGTGCCGCTGATCGGCACACTGGACAGCGCCCGCAGCCAAGTCGTGATGGAAAGCCTGCTCGAGGCGATCGTTCACGAGCGAGCCCGCTACGCCATCCTCGACATCACGGGTGTGCCCACCGTCGACTCCCTCGTCGCACAGCACCTGATGAAGACCGTCGCCGCCGCCCGGCTGATGGGCGCCCACTGCATCGTCTCAGGCATCCGGCCGGCGATCGCACAGACCATCGTCCACCTCGGCATCGACCTGGGAACGATCACCACACGGGCCGGACTCGCCGATGCCCTGGCGTATGCACTCGGCCAGCAGGGCATCGTCGTCTCCCCGAGCCCCGCCGCAGGAGCGATCCCGCGGTGACCGCGAGCTCCGCCACGCACGCGAACGCAGTGCCCGTCCTGGCGCTCGGCGACATCCTGCTGATCACACTGCAGGGAGAACTGCACGACACCTCGGCCGAACAGCTGCAGTACGACATCTCCCACCGCATCGCCCACAGCCCGCTGCCGGTCAACGGCGTCGTCATCGACATCTCCGGTGTGGACATCGTCGACTCCTTCCTCGGCCGCATCCTGGCCGAGATCGCAGCGACCGCCCGCCTGCTGGCCGCACAGACAGTGCTGGCCGGGATGCGCCCGGCCGTCGCCATCACTCTGGTCGAACTGGGACTGACCCTGCCCGGACTGGACACCGCGCTGAACGTCGACAGGGCACTGGCCCTGCTGGGCCGCGCCCCTGCGGCACCCCCACCCACACGCCCGGAAGAGGGTGCGTGATGCATGCCCCACTCGCCCCGACCACACATCTACCCATCGGCTCGGACGCAGACCTCGCCTGGGTACGCCAGCAGGTGCGCAAAACCGCTACCGACCTCGGTTTCGGCCTGATCCAGCAGACGAAGCTAGTCACCGCGACCAGCGAGCTGGCCCGCAACACGCTGGTGCACGGTGGGGGCGGCCACGTGGAAGTAACCCCCCTGCGGGCCGGACACGTCTGCGGTCTGCGCCTGTCCTTCGTCGATGCAGGTCCCGGCATTCGCGACCTCGACCTGGCCATGACCGACGGCTACACCTCCGGCGGCGGCCTCGGCCTGGGCCTGAGCGGAGCCAAACGGCTCGTGCAGGAACTCATCGTCGACAGCTGTCCCGGCCGGGGCACGACCGTGACCGTCACCGACTGGGCCTCGGGCCTGCCCGCACCGCGCACAGGCACGCGATGAGCAGGGTCTGGGACATCCCGGTCCAGGACTCCACCCGGGTCCGGGATGTCCGCGTCGCCGCCGAAGAAGCCTGCGCCCACGCCAGCCTGGACGCGCACCGCACAGCGGTCGCGGCACTGGTCGCCACCGAGCTGGCCACCAATCTCGTCAAGCACGCCAGTGAGGGCCGCATCGTCATCAACCTGGCCAGCCCCTCAGACACCCGGACACAAACCGTGTCCTGCGTGCAGATCACCTCGCTCGACCACGGCCCCGGCATCAGCGACGTGTCGGCCGCGCTGCGCGACGGCTACACCACCGCCAACTCCCTCGGCGCTGGCCTGGGCACCTGCCTGCGGATCGCCGACGAGTTCGACCTGCACTCCCGCAAGGGAACAGGCACCGTCGCCGTGGCGCGTATCAGCCCGCCGCAACCCCCACCCGCAGCCTCCTGGCCCCCGCGCCCGCATACCGGCGCCCGAGCCGGGGGCATCACCACATCCCTCTCTCAGGCCGAGCACTGCGGAGACGCCTTCGCCTGGGTACGCTCCGGCTCCACGGTCACCTTGCTGCTGACCGACGGACTCGGACACGGACCCAAGGCCGCCGAGGCGTCCACCGCCGCCGTGCAAGAAGTCCACCGACACGCTGGTCGTGCACCCACCGACCTCCTGCGACTCCTGCACACCGCACTGAACAGCACACGCGGCGCAGCTATCGGCATCGCCCAACTCGACGAAGACACCGACCAGCTCTCCTTCGCCGGCGTCGGCAACATCGGTGCCAGACTGCGCACCCGCGACGGGTGGCAGCCCCTCATCTCCCACCCAGGAATTCTCGGAGCCCGGTTCCCCACGACCGTGCCGCTCCAGCAAGCGCCCTGGCGTCCGGACAGCCTCCTCGTCCTGCACAGCGACGGACTGCCCGCACGCTGGACCCCGCCCGACGACCCCCGGCTCACCGCCCATGACCCCGCCGTGACCGCCGTGGTGATCCTGCGAGACGCCGGCAGCGGGGCACGCCCGCTGCGCGACGACACCAGCGTGGCCGTCCTGGCCCCCGCCCTCCAGGACGAACGGCTATGACCGCAACTCCCGAAGTCTGGAAGATCGCCTCCGTCACCGACGCGGCACAGGCCCGCGCCGCCGTCGATCAGATCGCCACAGAGGGCCAGGCTCCCGCACTGGAACGGGCCCGCTTCCTCACGTCCCTCACCGCGCGGCTGCGCCGCTGCCTGGACCAAGGAGGCCAGTGGGAACTCCTGCTCCACCGACGGCACAACACTGCCGCTCAAGACGGCCGGCTGGAAGCCGTGCTGCGGCCGGTCAACGCACCCGCGCCCGCCCTCGGCGGGGACGAAGCGCCCCTCACCTGCCCCCTGCCGCACCCGCCGTTCACAGGCCGTGTGTCCTCCCACACGCTGCTGCCCGAGGCACTCCTGCGCGCCGACGAGAACACCGCGGCCATCCTGCGCCTCCTCCAGGAACAAGAACACCTGGTACGCCTGCACCGCGAGGAACTGCACCACACCAACCAGGGCGTACTGGCTCTGCATTCCGACCTGGAAGCCGCCTCCCTGACCCAGCAGGAACTGCTGCAAGCCGAACAGGCCGCCCGCGCCGAAGCCGAACGGGCCCGCCGCCTGCTCACCTTCCTCGGAGACGCCAGCGCCGCCATCACCGTCTCCCTGAACCCCACCACCATCCTGCGCCGCCTGTCCGACCTGCTGGTACCCGACTACGCCGCCCAACTCGACGTCTGGCTCTTCGCCGAGGACAACGACCACGGCCAACAAATCGGCGAGCACGCGGCCGCCGCAGTGACCGCCGCCCGCACAGGCCGCCCACAGCATGCCGCCCCCCACCCCGGCAACCTGCCCGGCATCAACGACCTGCCGCCCTCCGCCCTGTGCCCCGACAAGCCCGTGCTGGCCATCCCCCTCATCGCACACCGACTACTGGGCGTCCTGACCCTCACCGCGCCCGGCCCCCAATTCGACCCGGACACCTGCATCATGCTGGTCGAACTCGCCCGCCGCGTCAGCATCGCCCTGGACAACGCCCGCCGATACGAGCAGTACCGCGACACCGCCGAGACCCTGCAACGCGCACAGCTCACCGACCTGCCCGCCGTCCCCGGCCTCCTCCTGGCCGCTCGCTACCTTCCCGCCACCCTGGGCCTCAACATCGGCGGCGACTGGTACGACGCCTTCCTCCAGCCCGACGGAAGCCTGGTCGCCGTCATAGGAGACGTGACCGGCCACGGACTGCGAGCCGCGGTCGTCATGGGACAACTGCGTACAGCCCTGCGCGCCTATGCTCTCGAGGACACCACCCCCGGCGAAATCCTGACCCGCCTGCACCGCATGGTCTGCCACCTGCAGCCCGAGCTCTACGCCACCGCAATGATCGCCCGCATCCGGCCGGGCGACCCCGAGGTGACCTGGGCATCCGCCGGCCACCCGCCCGCCATGCTCCGCAACGAAGACGGCACCGTACACGTCCTGAACGACAAGCCAGGCGTCATGCTCGGTATCCCGGTGACCTACACCTACGCCGATCACACCGCCCAACTCCCGCCCGGCTCATCCCTGATGCTGTACACCGACGGCCTGGTCGAACGCCGGGAACACGGCATCGACCCCGGCATCGAACGCCTCACCCACCTGCTCAGCGCACTACGTACGGAAGAACACGACCTGAACACCACTGTTGAAGCCCTGCTCAAGCCACTGCTCGCCGACTCCGAACGCGACGACGACGTATGCGTGCTCCTGTGTCACGCACTGCCACCCACCAAGCCGGAGCAGGCCACACGGGCGGATCCGCCCAAGGCACAGCACAACCCGGCGCCGGAGTGACCGAGCCTCACGGCAGCAAGGCACGGATGCCCGACGCCCATCACTCCTCGCAGGGCCAGCGCCCGCCCAGTCCGGTCCAGAGCAGCCACAAAACCCCGCAGACCCCGTACGAGGGCCTCCCGATCACCCGACCCCATGGTGCCGAGCACCGCAGCAAGCGCCCCAGACCGGCCGGGTGGCCACCTCATCGAAAACCTGCTTACCGCGGCCTGCCAGGCTCACATGGACTTCGCGTCGCTTCTGCGGGTGCAGATCTCGCTCCAGCAGGCGCGCCGCCTCTTAGGGGAGCCGCTTCCGCAGCGTGTGGAGTGCGGCGTAAGCCTCAGCGAGCTCGCGCTTCGCGTCGACCAGGTGGCCGGTGCGGGCACGACGTCACTGCGTCGGCCGGGACCACCTGGGGGGCTTCCCCGTGCACGGTGGACAGCTCGACGTGGTCGTCTGGTTCGCATGGGCCCGTGCTCCGGGCAGTGCTCGGCGGCCAGCCGGAGGCCCAGCGGGGTGCGCCTTCCGTCATCCTCCGCCTTGATCTCCTCCCGGGTGCGCAGCTCCGCAGGCGGAAATCAAACGCGTATGGGGCGAGGTCGTCGACCCGCCGGATGAGGCCGAGGACGTCCTCCGGCTTCCGGGGGTCGGTCTTGCCCCACAGGGCGGCCAGGTCCCCGGGACGTCCGGGAGCCGCTCGGACGCCAAAGCCTCCGAGTTGAACTCCCGCACGGTCTCGCCCTGGGCGTCGCGCACGGAGTGCAGCTCGATGTCGTCGTCGTAGTCGCCGATCGGCCGCTTGAAGACGCCGACGACGTCGCCCGCAAGGAAGCCGCCGCTGAAGCAGCCCGCGTCCAGACCGCAACACCGGAGCCGGAGCACCATCAGGAGCCGGGCAGGCTCCGCGGCCTCTTCCACCGCCGCGGCTGACCCCACTGGGCGACGCTGCCCTTCCCTGTCGGGTAGGGGCAGGGGCGGCGTCAACGAGCGGTTCCGCTCCTGCGGCCGAGTGCACCGCGACGGACGACAGCCGCCGAATCGGCTGAGGGGCGGGGCCCAGTCCTGCCGCGTCCGCGGCGGGCGGAGGCACAGGACAGGGCCGGGTGCTACGCCCGCACGACATGCAGCGTCCAGTGTGCCGCATTCGGGGCCGCATGCGTGGCCTTGGCGACGCTTCGGGCCGCCCCCTGAAGGTGTGGACGTGTGATGACGCGAGCCCCCCGGGGATTGGTCCGGGGGGCTCGCTCGCGTATCCGTGGGGGTTCGGATGTTCATGCACGCCTGTTTGGGCCAACGGTTACAGCGGGGGCGGTTACGGCTTGTGTGACCGGGCGGGCGACCTGCTTCGTCGGTGTCTTCGGCGAGCGTCTCCGTGCCGTTGGTCCGTGCGCCCCGGGTGTGCTGTGGGCAGCCGACCTGCTGCGAAAGCGGCGGGTGCCGGAACGGATGGGGCTGTGGTGCCCGCCTGCGGGACGGGGTGCTGCTGCGGTGCACCGGCATGGCTTGCTGAATCGTGCCTGCGTGGCGTACACCGCGCTTCATAGTCATCAGGACAGCAGCGTCCCGTGCGGGGGAGCGGCATGGGGCCGCTCGGGCGGGGTGTGATGTGAGGGGGGGAGTGAGCGGTGATGTACGGGCCGCACTGGTTGAAGGAGGCTCCTGCGGTGGGGGTCGGCGTGGTGGGGCAGGAGGGCCCGTTCAGGCCGGGCTGGAGCGGCGACAACAGCGCGGGGGAAGCAGAGGGCGGCCTGGACGTGGCGGTGGACGCCTATGCCGCGTACGTGGCTCATATCGAGGGCTGTGGTGAGTGTGGGGCGCAGCGGTGTGTCGTGGGGCAGGAGCTGGTGGAGGTCTACCTTCGCGAGGTGCGCCGTCGCCGGTAGAACGTTGAGAGCCTTGCCCCGGCTGCCCCAGAGCGGCGGGGGACAGGAGTGCTGGGGTGCCGGCCGGGGCGCACGCCTAGCGGTCTGGCCGGGGAAGCGTGTGGCGCGCGGCGGCAGCGCCGGAGCACCTTCGCGTCAGGGCCTTTCTTGCCGCAGCGTGCTTGCTCACGCGGGGCTCTTGAGGAACTTGTAGACCGTGCATTACGGCTCTCGTACGGCTGCCTCTGCGCGTGGGTGGTCGTGGGCGTCGTCTTTCGCTCCGAGCGCTGCGGCCGCTGTGACCGAACGATGCTGGGCAGGCTTTCGTGGGCGGCCCTGCGGCATGCGGTGGTGCGGCGGGCGGTGCGCTCCTGCTCGCTCACCCCGTCGAACACCGACGGGAAGGCGGCTGCGTGGTACAGCGCAACGTCCAGCATGGTCGCCTGAGCGACCGCTTCCGCGTAGCCCCTGGCCGTAGCGGCCCGCAGGTCTTCCAGTATCGTCGCCCGCACTGCTGCTCCCTGACGGCCGCCGCACGGCGCCGGTACCACTTCCTGGTTAGCAAGTATGTACACAGGCCCGGGTGCCTCTGCGGGGGTTGGCGCTGGTCAGTCGGTCAGGGCCTGTTCGAGGGTGGGGCGGCAGGGGATGAGGGCGTCGATGCCGACCAGTTTCAGGACGCGCAGGACGGGTTCCTGGGCTGCGGCGATGCGTACCCAGCCGCCTGCTCGGCTGACCTGCTGGTGGGTGGCGACGAAGACGTTGATGCCGCTGGAGTCCATGAAGGTGACGTCGCTGAGGTCGGCCACGATCCTCGGCTGCTCGGCCGCGTCATCGGTGTGCAGGGCCTCGCGGAGCACCTCTTTGGCGTCGAAGTCGATCTGGCCGCGCAGGGTCACGACGCGAATGCCGGCGACGGTGCGCTTCTCAGCGCACAGCCGGGCGTGCTGGTCGGCGTTCTCGATCTGGGTCACCGTTTCCTCGACTGCGTCTAGGCCTTCCCCTGGCCGGGGGCTGTGTGGACGATTCTGCCCGGCTGCCCCGGCCGAACGCGCTCAAGCAGCCGTAAAGCACAACCCGGTGCGGCATGTGCGGCCGAGGAGCGGGTACCTACGGGCGCGGGGCGCACAGTGAGGACGGTGCCAATGGACAGTGCCGAGGGTGACGGCTGTACGGCGCCGGACGTGTACCTGATGCGGACCGGCTTCGCCCTGACCGCCGACGGCACGTGCATCGCGGACGCCCGCCACCACGCCGCTGCCTTCCTCGACCAGGCCCACGCCGACCACCAGGTGCCAGTCCCCTCCCGCGTGAGGGACCTGACCCAGCTGGTGGTGAGCGAGCTGGTCACCAACGCCCGCAAGTACGCCCCCGGCCCCGTCCTGATGGAGCTGCGCGTGAGGCTCCGCGCGGTGGACATCGTGGTGTGGGACAGCGAGCCCGCAGTCCCCGCGGCGCGGGCCGCGGATCCCGGCCGGGTCGGCCAGCACGGCCTGGAGATCGTCCAGGCCGTCACCGAGGACCTGTTCATCGAGCAGGAACCGGCCGGCAAGCGCATCACGGCCCGCATCACCCTGGACGACGCCCCCAGCATGACGTAGAGCATGGCTCGTTCCTCGGCGATGGCACCACGAGGTCCTGGGCACCACCCTCAGCGGCACGATCGTGTCCGCTCACCTCAACCCGAATCGGGTTATGGGACGGCTATCCGGCCGGTGGTGCAGCCGGGCCGGGGCATGCCGAGGGCGGGGAGAGTCAGCTTCGCTGTCCGGCCGCGGCGACCGCGCGGTGCGCCTCCTGCGTCACGCTCTCGGCGGGCAGGGCCAGAGTGTCGGCCAGCTCCTTGAGTTCCTGCGCGGTGGGGTGGACGGGCCCGTCGGTGCCGTCCTCGAGGAACGCCTTGATCCGTGGGGTGCGGATCCCGGTGGCCAGCGCGAGGGCTTCAACACTGAGGCGGCGGCGGTGCATCGCGGACGCGAGCAGCTGGGCCAGGTGCATGGTCGACCTCCTCTGAACCGGCCACCGTTCGCGAGCTGCGAGGAGCTGTCGCGGCAGGCCGGCTGATGGACGCATGCAGGTGCGTATGCCCGGCACACGCCGTGACATGGCATTCGGCGCGCGCCCAAGGGGTAGGAGGCCCCCGCCGGGGCTGCGGGACGGTCGTCACCCGGGCATGAGCCGTCGGCGCAGCAGATTCGGCACGCGGGGGGTGAGCCAGGCGGTGGCCAGGCCGATGGCGGCGCCGGCGGCGACGTCGCTGGGGTAGTGGGCGCCGCTTTGCACCCGTTCGACGGCGACCGCTGCCGCCGGTACCGCGCACAAGGCGCCGACCAGCGGCCATGCGGGGGCGCCCGCGGTGTGCGCGGAGGGGTAGGACGAGGAGTTGGGGCGGTCCTCGACCTCGCCGTGCGGGATCCATTCCTTGGGCGGACCGGCGCCGCTGGACACCAGTTGCGCGACCGCGAGCGCTGTCACCCCGGCTGCTGCCGCCCTGCGGCCTCGCCGGCCGCCCATCGACGCCATCAGCGCGGCCGCGCACCACAGCTTGCTGCTCCGCGCTGCTCTCTCGAGCGCCGACAGCGTCTTCCCCGCCGGGGCGGGGGCGCGGGACGCCGCTTGTTTCGTCATCGCCCGGTCGGTGTCACGCACCTCGTCCAACAGCTTCATGCGCTGCCGGTACCCCGAGCCCTGGCCTGCACCGCGCCGGTAGCGGTGCAGGCCATGGGCCGCCGGCCAGGTCAGCCGGCCAGGGCCTGCTCGAGGGTGGGGTAGCAGGCGATGACGGTGTCGACGGTCACCAGGTGCAGAACCTCCTGGACCGTGGCCTGCGGGGCGGCGATGCGCAGCCAGCCGCCCGCAGCGCTGATCTGCTGCTCGGCGGCAATGAACACGCTGATGCCGCTGGAGTCCAGGAAGGTGACCTCGCTGAGGTCGGCCACGATGCGCGCGGGACGGGCATCGTGCAGGCCGAGGGCCTCGCAGAGCAGGTCTTTGGCGTTGTGGTCGATTTCGCCGTGCAGGGACACGACACGGATGCCGGCGACGGTGCGCTGCTCGGCGCGCAGCCGCCGGGCGTACTGGCCAGCGCTGTCGAAGGGGGTCACCGTCTCCTCATCTGCGTTCGGATCCGTTCCCGGGCCGGGACGTGCACGGCTTGATTCTGGTCTACTGCTGCGCTCGGATGCAGCCAGACGCCAGCAGAGGGAGGGGATGACGGTGGAGGGCTTCGCCAGGACGGAAGGCGAGCTGTGTCCGGACTGTAAGGCAGGTCCGGACCCGCAGAACGTCTGTGTCGGAATGGGGCTGCCGATCCAGATGTGGCACAGCCCGAACTGCCCCCAGTGGACGATCATGCAGATCGGCTGGGAAGCGAGTTCGCAGCGCATCAGGGAACAGGACGAGTGGGCCAGAGGAGTCTTCCCGGCCGTGCGCTGGCGGATGAGGCAGGCCGCCGCCAAGGTCCCGCCGGGCACAGCCGCCCAGCCGTTCGTCGACGCGTTGTGCGAGCTCGTGCAGGAGCAGACCGGCCACGGGTACATCCCCTTGCACCGGTGGCCGCAGATTCTGGAGCGGCACTTCCCGCCCGAGCTGCCCGACCCCGGCCACACCACCGCATAGCCGAGACCAGCAACGCATCCGGGGCGACGTCCGTGCGGACGCGGTCATGGGGGAAGTTGTCGCATCCCGGTCACGCGCAGGCCGAGCGATCTGAAGCGGCGAGCAGGCCGTACAGGTGCGCTGCGTCGAGCACCGGGCTATAGAGCAACGTCTGGCCCCAGACCAGCACGTGACCGAGTTCGGGAAAGACCGCGGTCGCCAAGGCATGGGACACCCGGCCCGCGACGCGGACCTTGCCTGCGGCTCCTGTCCATCGACCAGCAGAGACCGACGACTGCGCTAGCTGCGGCGCAGTCACATGCATCGAAGGCTTGCCAGCCGGCCGGGGCAGCACCTCAAGCCCCGGCCGGCCGATTCTTGGCGTAGCGGCACCTGGCTGCCGCCCGTCTAGCAGGAGTGACCGCGCCGCTTACGGGCGGGGCGCCGGGGCAGATGCTGGTGGAGTGCCCCGCCCGGTTCCTGGGTGCGCTGCAGTGCGGGGCGGGAAGAGGCGAGCTGCAGCCACCCCTGAGTTGACTGCGTCCTCCACCCGGCCCGCCCCTGGGCTTCCGAGAGAGGCGTCGCCGAGGTCGGCAAGTGGGCCAGGCCGGTGCTCCTAACAGCGGCGGTTGCCCAGCGAGGTTAGTACGGACCTGGTCAGTCGGGAAGCTGTCGCAGCTCCATCACGCGCAGGCCCAGCGACTGGAAGCGGTCGAGCAGGTTGTACAGGTGCGCTTCATCGACCACCGGGCCGTGGAGCAGTGTGTAACCGGCGATCGTTACGTGGTCGAGTTCGGGGAATGCCTTGGCCATGATCTGTGACACCTGGCCCTCGACGCGGATCTCGTAGCGCATGCTGCTCCCGTCAGCGGTTGATGACGACGTGGAGTGCCCTGTCCCTCCAGGCTCCCGGCAGTCCGTGGCTCCGAGCTTCACCCGGCGCAGGTGAACCCGGCGTTCCCAGCCTCCGGACGGCCTTGGACTGGCGCGTGTCTAACGTGGCACCGGTACGGATGCCCGCGCCGCCGGCCGTGTGCGGGCCGGTGACCGGCGGCGCCCGCTTGGCGGGCGAGAGGGGTGGCCAGAGGCGTGAGGGCCCGGGCTCACTGACGAAGGCGTGCCCAGGCCCTTAAATCGCCTAACGCATCCGCAGGGCGACGGATGCGGCCGCGACAATCACTCCAACGACAAGATGGCCGGCGGGTCACATGTGCGCGTCCGGGAGTGCGGGAGGCGTCAGGTCCCGAGTGCCAGCCGGGGTCGGCCTCGCCGAGCAGCAGCAAGTCGCCAGGTGCTTTCGGCCGGTCCGTCGAGCGACCAGTACGCCGCGACGGCCGGGTCGTTCATCCACGCGGTGATCAGGGGGCGGGTACGACGATGACGCGGGCGTCTGGCGCGTCGACCGACACCCGCGCTTCCTCGCCGACGTCACCGGCGCGCGTCGACATCGTCGGCTTCGGCAGCCCGGGTGTGTACGTGGCCCATAACCTCTTCCGCCGATTCAGAACCCGATAGCCATCTGCCCGTCCTGCAGTGTCCCGGGCGACGTCGACGGCCACCTCCAGCACTACCGCACGTCCACCAGGGCGACGCCCATTGGGCGCTGTGGTCCCCAGCCTGGCGAGAACGTCCATCCCTGCGATGGGTGCACACCCGTTGGCAGGGCCAGCACGTCGCCCAGGGCACGGCATGTCGATGTCGTCGTCACCGAACCGGAGGGCGAGCGACCCAGGCACCGCCTCACCCTTCGCTAAGGGCCCTCACCCACCGCTAGGCCCTCGTCCCCGCACCAGCCCGGCCTCCTATTGACACTGACCGAGCGGCGATTGCTGGAACCCTCGCCGGGCCAGGGCGTGAACGGCGTCGCGACCGAGGGCAACCCGGCCCCGCTCGACCGCCCTGAGGCCCACTGGCAGGCCGTCCCCTCGGCGGCGGCTGCAGCAACGGCGCGCAGCAAGGTGCGCCAACTGGCCCGCGCCGGGCGACCAGGCGGCATGAGGGCGTGCCCCGCAAGACCGTCTCCGTGTCCGCGAAGCTCACCACACTGTTCTGTTGTGGTCGGATCACCGACCTCCCTGCGGCAGCTACTCGGTCGATGTCCCGAGTAGCTGCCGCAGGGGAAGTGAGCGCCGTGCGCACGACGGCGTGCGTGTGGGACTCGGCGCCGGTGCTGCCGGTGGTCCGCGCCGCGGACGCCGGTTGCGTCGGGCAGCGCGGAATGGAGATCGTCATGATTGTTGCCCAGGCCTTCGAACTGCAGATGGAGCCGGTCGGCAAACGCATTACCGTCCGCATCGTCCTGCCCGCCCAGCAACCGGTGGGCGATCCTGACCGAACGCGATGCCGGCGAGACCCCAGGTGTCGCACGTACGCGACCAATCCGCAGCTCCCGTGGCCCCGGATTACACCGGGCCGGTCCGGCCCGTCGTGCCTAGGAGAGTGCCATTGTGAAGGAACCGGTGTTCATCGGCAGTAATCCGACTGCCAAGCCTGATCTGCAACAGCTGGTTCGTGAGGTGGCGCTGGGTAATCAGGAGGCTTTCGCCGCGGTCTACGACGCCGTGGCCGGCTCCGTTCTCGGGGTCGCGAGGGCCGTTTTGCGTGATCAGGCGCAGTCGGAGGAGGTGGCGCAGGAGGTACTGGTGGAGGTGTGGCGCACAGCCCCGCGCTACCGGCCCGAGCGGGGCACGGCCATCAACTGGATCCTCACCCTCGCCCACCGGCGGGCGGTGGACCGGGTCCGCTCTGTGGAGGCCGCGGTTGCCCGGGACACAAAGGCTGCACTGCTTGAGCATCAGCCAGCCTATGACGAGGTGACCGAGCAGGTCGAGACACGGCTGGAGCAGGAGCAGGTGAGGCGGTGCCTGCGCACCTTGACCGAACTGCAGCGTCAGTCGGTGACGCTCGCCTACTACAGGGGGCTGACCTACCGTGAGGTCGCCGAAGCACTGGCCTTGCCGCTCGGCACGGTTAAGACCCGGCTGCGCGATGGACTCATCCGGCTCCGTGACTGCCTGGGGGTAACCGCATGACCACGACCGAGCTGCACGCGCTGACCGGTGCCTATGCCATGCACGCACTGGACGGTGAGGAACTGGCCGCCTTCGAGCGTCACCTGGCTGACTGTGACGCTTGTCAGCAGGAGGTCGCGGAATTCACGGCTACCACCGGGCGCCTGGCCCTGGCCTCCACGGCGCGCACGCGCCCGGTCATGCGCGAGCAGGTCCTGCAGCGGATCACCACCGTGCGGCAGGTGCCGCCCGCTGCCGCGCCACTGGAGCGGATGCGCCGTGGCGCGCGCCAGGGACGGGGCCTGGCCCGGTGGACACTGGCCGCCAGTGTCGCCGCCGCTGCCGCGTTCGGCGGCACCGCCGCATGGCGGCAGTACGAACGCGCCCAGGACGCTTCCCACGAGGCCGCCCAGGCGCAGCGGCACGTCGAGGTTCTGGCGGGGGTGCTGGCCGCGCCTGACGCCAAGTCGCGCTCGGCGAAGATGGCGGGCGGTGCGGGCACGCTGGTGGTTTCCGCCAGCCGGGGCCGGGCCGTGTTCGTCTCCTCGGGGATGACCGCGCCGCCGCGGGGCAAGGTGTATCAGCTGTGGTTCGCCGACGGTGGGAAGATGCGTTCGGCCGGCCTGATGGACCCCGACCGCAGCAGCCAGGCAGTGCTGATGCAGGGTGCGGTCGACGGTGCCTCCGGGGTCGGCATCACGGTGGAGCCGGCTGGTGGATCGAAGCAGCCGACCTCGGCGCCGGTCGCCCTGCTCGGCGTGCCAGCGTAAGGGTCCGCGTGGGAAGCCTACCTGCCTGCGGCTGGGGCCTCCAACGCAGTTCTCAGCCTCGGCGTGGCGGCCGGGGGAAGAAGCCGCTGGTGCGGGTGGCATACGCGTCCCACCCGGGGCGAATAGCCATGTGCCGTTCCAGGAGCCGTTTACCGCTTCCCCTGATCAGCAGGACACTCATCACCAGCGGCGAGGCCAGGGACACTGCCGCCGCCTGCCAGCCCCCGTCGCAGGCGATGAGGAACAGTCCCCACCAGACGCAGAAGTCACCGAAGTAGTTGGGGTGCCGGGTCAGCCGCCACAGCCCCCGGTTCATGATGCGGCCACGGTTGGCGGGATCCGCCTTGAAGCGGGCCAGCTGGGCGTCGCCGACGGCCTCGAAGAACAGGCCGACGGTCCAGAGCGTCGTGCCGGCGAAGGCCCAGGCGGACAGCGGCCGAGAGATGTACTGCGCTGCCTGTACCGGCAGGGACACCAGCCACATCAGGGGACCCTGGAGCAGGTAGATCATCCGCGGGGCGTACCGGTTCCGGTTCCCTCGCACGCGGGCCAGCAAAGCAAATGCGGTTACCCGGGGCTGGTCGCACCGCGCGCGACCAGGCTGGCCGCGCTCCGACCTCCTCCTCGCCTACTTCTCTCCCGGGCAGCGCGACGCCCTCGCCACCGTCCTGCGCGACCTTGCCGCCGCCCTGGTGAAGCCTGCCCCGGTGACATGAGCCGGTCTCGGGGCGTCCCCTTCGGTCACGACGTGATCGGGATGATGCCCAGCGGCTTGGTGGTCGGCTGCTTCGAGCCGCTCGCCGGCTCCAGCGTGATGCCCACCGCCACCGCCTCGTCCGGAGGGCCTTCCAGCATGTGGGCGGCGTGGCGCGCGTCCCCCGGGATCAGCCCGGCAGGGTGCAGGTCACCGCTGCCGTAGGCGTACCAGAGCTCGTAGGTCTTGCCGCTGCCCGGTGGCGGGAGGCCCTGGGCGGCAAAGACCGCCTTGTCTCCGCTCCGGGAGACGGCGACCGCTCCTCTGGCTCCGTCGGCGAGCTCGGCGGTGTGCACGGTGACGTCCGGTGCCACGAGGAGGTCCGTGAGCGCCTGACTCGAGGAGCGGGCCTGGGCCGCCTGGGTGCGGGCGTGCTCGGCGTCGGTGTACTGCCACACCGTCGTCCCGGCCAGGAGGGCGGCCGCCGCGATGCTTGCGGCGAGCAGGAGGGCCGGCTTCCGGCGTCCCGCCGTGCGGGTCGGCCGGACGGCGCCTTCCTGGTCCACGCGGGTGATGGCCTCCAGCGTGGCGGCGCGGAGGTGATCCGGTACCGGGGCGTCCCCGGCGGCGGCCAGCTCGGCGACGACCTGGCGGAGCGCGGGGAGTTCCGCACGGCAGGTGGCGCAGCCGGCGAGGTGTGTCTCGAATGCGGCTTCCTCGGCCGGTGGCAGGGCGTGCAGCACGTAGGCGGCGAGCGCCTCGTGCGTGTCTTCCTCGGCTGTCACCTGCCGGCCTCCATGCAGGCCCGCAGCTGCCGCAGGGCGGCTCGCATGCGGGATTTCATCGTGCCCACCGGGGCGGAGAGGGCGTGGGCCACCTCCAGGTAGGTCAGACCCTGGTAGTAGGCGAGCACCAGGGGGACGCGCTGACTGCGCGACAGCGAAGCAAGGCAGCGGTAGATGCGCCGCTGCTCGTCATGGTGTTCGGCGGTCTCCGCCACCACGTCGAAGGCGCCCTCGGGTAGCAGCGCGCGGGCGCGCTGTTCGCGCTCGGTGCCGGCTTGGGCGGCGCGCACGCGGTCCACGGCCCGTCGGTGTGCCAGGGTGAGTACCCAGGCCTTGGCGGACCCCCGCTCGGGGACGTAGCGGTCCGCCGTGCGCCAGACCTCGATCATGACGTCCTGGGTCACCTCCTCCGCCTGCGCCGGATCCCGCAGGATCCGGCACGCCAGGCCCATGACCGCGCGGGAGAAGGCGTCGTAGACCCCGGCGAACGCGTCCTTGTCGCCGCGGGCCACGCGGACCAGCAGATCCTCGGCCCTGTCCTGCGGTCCGGACCTGTGCAGCATGCCCACTCCCGTCATGCTGTGCGCCGCGGTCCGGCCGGACCCGCAGCGCGTGACGAGCCCGACTCTTCCATCCCCGGCCACGTGGTGCAGGGCAGCCGTGGCACCGGGGTGACGGGCACGGTGTCACTCGCTTCGCCGGGCGTCGGGCCCGGGGCACAGGGGCAGGACGACGTGCACCGTCTTGCCGCCGAGCCCCGGGATCACGGTCAGGTCTCCCCCGAGCTGTTCGATGATGTTCATGCCGAAGCCGCCGCCGTGTGCCGTGCGGCCCGCGTGCCGGTCGATCTCGGGCAGGTCTTCGCTGTGGTCCGCGACGGCGATGTCCAGGCGGCCGTTCTGCAGACTGAGTGCGAGCCGGCAGGACGCTTCGGTGTGGCGGACGGCATTGGTCACCAGCTCGGACACGATCAGTATCGCGTCGTCGAGGCGGTGGGTCTGTTCGGCCGTCTCGAGCCAGCGTTGTGTGATGTGACGGGCGACGGCCGGTGTGTGCAGGCCCCGGGGCAGGTCGATGGCATGACGCGGGGCGGTGGGGGACGGTGCTGTGGCCGACATGACGGCTCCCTCGGGTACTGCTGATCGGGCGGATGGGGGCGCAGGGGATTCGTAGCCGAAGTCTCGGCGGATGGAGGCCGTCGCGCACGTGAGCGGCGGAGTCTCTCCGTCCCGCCGTCATCCGTCGCGACGCCCGCTTCGAATACCTGGCATCCGGCCCGTGAGCCGGGAAGCATGCCACCACCGCCAAGGAGACAGAGCGATGCGTACATCCATACGAGTGCGGCGACTGCTGGCCGGAGCGGCCACGACGGGCCTCCTGGCTGGCGGTGCCGCTGTCGGCCTCGCGGGGACCGCGAGCGCCACACCCGCGCCGGCATCCGTCGTCAGCGGTGCCCAGCACCACGACCAGTGTCAGTGGCACAAGGGGCACTGGGAGAAGAAGTGGGTGAAGGCCCACTGGGAGAAGAAGCCGGTCCACCACAAGACCTGGCATCCCGGCCACTACGACCAGCACGGCACGTGGCACAAGGGTTACTGGAAGGACAGCTACACCTACAAGTGGGTCTACGTGCCCGCCCATTGGGAGCACCACTGGGTCAAGGGCTACTGGGACTGCCGGCACTAGTGACCGCGCGGGCATCACGTCGGGCCGCGGTGGCCCGGGTCACCGCGGCAGCCAGCCCGTACTTCAGCTGCGGCGTGGCGGCCGGGGGAAGAAGCCGCTGGTGCGGGCGACGTACGCGTCCCACCCGGGGCGAATAGCCATGTGCCGTTCCAGGAGCCGTTTACCGCTTCCCCTGATCAGCAGGACACTCATCACCAGCGGCGAGGCCAGGGACACTGCCGCCGCCTGCCAGCCCCCGTCGCAGGCGATGAGGAACAGTCCCCACCAGACGCAGAAGTCACCGAAGTAGTTGGGGTGCCGGGTCAGCCGCCACAGCCCCCGGTTCATGATGCGGCCACGGTTGGCGGGATCCGCCTTGAAGCGGGCCAGCTGGGCGTCGCCGACGGCCTCGAAGAACAGGCCGACGGCCCAGAGCGCCGTGCCGGCGAAGGCCCAGGCGGACAGCGGCCGAGAGATGTACTGCGCTGCCTGTACCGGCAGGGACACCAGCCACACCAGGGCCGCCTGCAGCAGGTAGACCATCCGAAGGGCGTACAGGTTCCGGTTGCCCGGTGCGTGGGCGAGCATCGCCTCGTAACGCGGGTCCTCACCGTGGCCGCTGCCCCGCCGCGCTATGTGCACCGCGAGCCGAAGTCCCCAGATGACGGTGAGGCCGGTGACCAGCCACTGCCTGCCCGGGTCACCGTGGCCTTGGGAGAGGCCGAAGGTCACCACGGCCACGGCGGCGAAGGCTGGCCCCCAGGCGACGTCGACCACACGGTGCACGTCCAGGTTGAGGGCGAGGGCAAAGGTGCCGAGCATGATCATCAGGGCGGTCGCCGCCGACCACCCGAGGCCGGCAGCGAAGGCGTCCCACATGAGTGCCGCACTCACCGCTCCCCCAGGGACTGGTACCAGCTGGCCGCTTCCGCCCCGGTCATGCCGCTGTCGCCCGCGGCGCCCGGGCGCACGGCGAGAAACTGGTCCACCCCCATGCGCCGTTCCGCGAAGGCCAGGGCCCCGCCGACCAAGTACAGTCGCCACACCCGGGCCGTCTCCTCCCCCACCATGCGTACCAACTCCGCCCAGTGTTCCTCGAGCGTGCGGTGCCAGGCGTCGATGGTGCGCACGTAGTGCTCGCGCAGCGATTCCACCGACCGGACCTCCAGGCCGGCCGCCTCCAGCAGGCCAAGGGTCTCCCCCATCGGCCGCATGTGCATGTCCGGGGCGATGTATGCCTCGATGAACGCGCCGCCGCCCGGTGCGTTCGCACCACGGGACATCTGCTGGACCAGGACCCGCCTGTGCGGCCGGACCAGCCGGTGCAGGGCCGCGGCGAAGGCGGGGTACTCCGCGTCACCGACATGCTCGCCCATCTCGACGGTGGCGACGGCGTCGTAGGCGGAGCCGGTGATGTCCCGGTAGTCCTGGCACACCACCTCCACCCGGTCCTCCAGCTGCCGCTCGCGCACCTGCTTGCGGACGTAGGCGGCCTGCTGACGGGACAGGGTGACGGCGGTGACCCGCGCCTCGTGCTGCTGAGCCGCGTACAGGGTGAGCGAACCCCAGCCGCAGCCGATGTCCAGCAGGCGGGCGCCGGGCACGAGACCGAGCTTGCGGCAGATCAGCTCCAGTTTGGCGCGCTGCGCGTCGGCGGGGGTGGCCGCTGGCTCCTCGCCGGTCCAGTAGCCGCAGGAGTAGGCCATAGTGTCGTCGAGGAGCAGGCGGTAGAAGTCGTTGGACAGGTCGTAGTGGTGGCTGATGGCCGCGCGGTCGCGGGCCTTGCTGTGCAGGCCGCCGCGCAGCCGCGCCTGGGACGCGGGGGCGGGCGGGCGCGGTCCGACGGCGCCCAGCCGCACCGCCTCGGAGAACACGCGGGCCCAGTGCGTCGGAGACAGCCGGGGAGCGTGCAGCCCCCGCTCCCGCGCGGCGGCCCACATGGCGCGCAGCGCCTCGGCCGGATCGCCCTCCACGTCGAGCTCGCCCGTGACATAGGCCTGGGCGAGGCCGAGTTCGCCCGGCTGCCACAGCAGGCGGCGCAGTGCGCGCCGGGAGCGCACGACGACCAGCGGGGCACCGGCGGGGCCGGTCTCGCTGCCGTCCCAGGCGCGCAGCCGTACCGGCAGCGGCCCGCCGAGCGCGTCTTCCACGAGGTCGGCGAGCCGGTGCGCGGCACCGGAACGGGCGGGGGTGCGGACGGTGGTCATCGGGCCGTGCCCTCCTTGGTGAGCAGGTACTGCTGGACGTCGAGGTAGCCGGAGCGGAAGCCGGCCTCGGAGTAGGCCAGGTAGAAGGTCCACAGGCGGCGGAAGGTGTCGTCGAAGCCGAGGGCCGCGACCTGGTCGGCCCGGTCGGTGAACCGCTCGCGCCAGAGCCGGAGCGTCTCGGCGTAGTGCGGGCCGAAGCCCTCGCGGTCCGTCACCGTCAGGGCCGTATGGTCACGGACCGTCTCCTCAATGGCCTGGGTGGAAGGGATCAGCCCGCCGGGGAAGACGTACTTCTGGATCCAGGTGTGGGTGTAGCGGGAGGCCAGCATCCGCTGGTGCGGCATGGTGATGGCCTGCAGCGCGGCCCGGCCGCCCGGGATCAGGCGCTGGTCCAGGGTGCGGAAGTAGACGGGCCAGAACTCGGCGCCGACGGCCTCAATCATCTCGACGCTGACGATCGCGTCGTAGGTTCCACGTGCTTCGCGGTAGTCCCGCAGTTCGATCGAAACCCGGTCGGCGAGCCCGGCCTGGCGGACCCTGCGCAGTGCCAGGTCGCGCTGCTGTGCGGACAGGGTGAGAGAGGTGACGTGCGCGCCGCGGGCGGCGGCCCGCAGGGCCAGTTCGCCCCAGCCCGTGCCGATCTCCAGCAGGCGGGTGCCCCCGCCGACGCGGGCCAGGTCGAGCAGGCGGTCGATCTTGCGGTGCTGGGCGGCCGCCAGCCGTGACCAGTCGGCTGGGAAACCGCGGAAAACGGCCGCCGAGTAGGTGAGTGTCTCGTCCAGGAACAGCGCGAACAGGTCGTTGGACAGGTCGTAGTGGTGACTGATGTTGCTGCGCGAGCCGTCGGGGGTGTTGCGCTGCGCGGCCGGCTGTCGCTGCGCCCACAGGTCGCGCAGCCGCTGCAACGACGGCGGCACCAGGTCGGCGGCGTGGGCGGCGAGCACGGTGAGCGCGCCCACCAGGTCCGGTGCGTCCCACTCGCCCGCCATGTACGACTCACCGAACCCGATGAGCCCGCTGGTGCCGATGCGGGCGTGGAACGCCATCGAGTCGTGCACGTTAATCCGTGGGCCGCCCAGGCCGAGGGTGGTGCCGTCGGCGAACCGCACGCGCAGGGGCAGGCGCCGCAGGGCGCGTTCCAGCACGGCCCGGGTGACGGCCCGTACCGGCCAGGACGCCCTCGGCAAGGTGGCCACGTCCGGCCAGCGCCCGGCATCGACGGGGCAGATCCGGTGCTCGCGGGTGAGGGGGCGGGCCACGGGACGGGGTTCGACTGTGCTCATGATGCTCTCTTCGGGGTGCGGCGGCCCGGGCGCGGCTGCACCGGCAGCCCCCGCAGAAACAGGCGAATGCCGTGGAAGCGGATGGCGGCCGACACCCGCAGGGTCGACCAGGGATGGCGCAGGGCCAGGCACAGCAGGGTCAGGGCCGTCACCTCGCGGCGCCAGCCGTGGACGGCCGCGGTGAAGGGCGGGCTGCCCGGTCTCTGCAGCCGTATCGACAGGCGCAGTTGCTCGCCGGGCGGCGGGAGGCGCATCTCGTAGGTGCCGTCCACCGGGTGGAACGGTGACACGTAGAAGTTTTTGGCGGCCTGCGCGGTACCGGCCGCGTCGGGGTGCAGCAGGTAGGCGTGGCGTTCGCCGTAGGTGTTGTGGACCTCCGCCACCACGCGGAGCAGGCCGCCGTCGGGGCCGTAACACCAGTACAGGGAGAGCGGGTTGAAGACGTGCCCGAGGATCCGGGCGTGGGCGAGCATCAGCACTCGGCCGCCGCGGAGCTCGATCCCGTGCTCGTCGAGGAAGCCGTCGAGCGCGGCCCTGATCGTCGGGGCACGGCCCGTGAAGTGGTCACGCGCACGGAAGCGGGCGAGCATCCGGACGGGGCGCGGCAGCACGGGCAGGTCGTCGAGGTCGACGAGCCATAGGTAGGTGCGGTGCCGCAGCGCGTAGCGGTGGGGGGCCCGGCGCACGTGGGTGATCGTGCACGGGTAGAGGGCGGGCGGTCCCGGCCGCCCGCCGGACGCGGTCACCACCTGACCCCCAGGGCGGCGGCGGCCTGCACCCCGCTGCGGCAGCCGTCCTCGTGGAACCCCCAGCCGTGGTAGGCACCCGCGAAAGCGGTGACGGCGGTGGTCAAGTGCGGCAGGCGGCGCTGGGCGGCGACCGACGCGGGGGTGTACACCGGGTGTTCGTACGTCATCCGGGCCAGCACCCGCGCGGGATCGACGCGGTCTTGGCCGCCGAGGGTGACGAGATGGGCCCGGTCGGCGTCCAGGCGCTGCAGCCGGTTCATGTCGTAGGTGACCCGGACCCGGTCGGCGGCGGCCCGGCAGGCGGGCATCAGGTAGTTCCAGGAGGCGCGGGCCCCGCTCGCCCGCGGCAGCAGGGACGTGTCGGTGTGCAGCAGGGTGGTGTTGCGCGAGTAGCGGAAGGCGCCGAGGACCTCCTTCTCCTGGGGTGTCGCGTCGGCGAGCAGGTGCAGCGCCTGGTCGGGGTGGGTGGCGATGACGACGTGGTCATAAGGCGTTGTGGTGCCGTCGGCGGCGGTCACCTCCGCGCCGTCCGTGTGCCGGAGCACGGACCGTACGGGTGTGCCGACGCGTATCTCGTGCAGGCCTGCGGCGATCCGATCGACGTACGTTTTCGAGCCGCCGGTCACGGTCCGCCACACCGGTGATCCGGTGACCGCGAGCATGCCGTGGTGATCCAGGAACCGGAACAGGTAGGCCGCCGGGTACGTCAGGGCTGTCTCCGCGTCGCAGGACCACACCGCGGAGACCACCGGCGTCATGAAGTGGGCGCGGAAGTAGAGCGAGAAGCCGGTCTGGTCCAAGAAAGCGCCGAGCGTCAGCGTGTCGTCGGCCCCGCTGTCGAGGAGGCGTCGGGCAGCGCGGTGGAAGCGCGGCACCTCGGCCAGCATGCGCAGGTATGCGCCCCGCAGGGCGTTACGGGGCCGGGCGAGCAGTCCGCGCGAGCCGCGGGCACCGGCGTACTCAAGCCCGCAGCCCTCGCAGCGGACCGACATGCTCATCTCCGACTCCTGCGTGGCCACGCCGAGTTCGCGCAGCAGGCGCAACAGGGTCGGATAGGTGCGGTGGTTGTGCACGATGAAGCCCGAATCGACACGGTGCGTACGGCCGTCGGGTGCGGTCAGGTCGTGGGTGTGGGCGTGGCCACCGAGCCGGTCATCAGCTTCGTAGAGGGTGACGTGGTGGGCGCGGGCCAGGATGTGCGCGGCGGTCAGTCCCGCCACTCCGCTGCCGATGACGGCCGTGCGGCGCATGCTCTTCGCGCGGGCGTTCCGCGCGTTCGGCGCCGCATCGGACGGTTGTTCCATGGTGTTGTCTCCCTCCCCGGACGGGTGAACGGCAGCTCACAGGGCTGGTCCGCAGACCCTGGAGTCTGCGGACCAGCGCTCTGATACGGGGCACTGCCCAGGCACTGCCGGTGGGGTGGCTGGCGGATGCCCCGGTAGGAGGACGCGCGCCGCCCGAGTCGCTCCCGTCAAGGCGACCGGGCAGGCGCGCATCCCCGGCTTACGGTGGGGTCAGCTCTGGGGCA
>NZ_SZPR01000023.1 GCF_005280195.1 Streptomyces galbus
GCGGCCGGGCCCGGCCGCCGCCCGGCCCGAGCCGGCGCCCGAGGACCCGCGTCCGCCGCTGCCCGCCGCCGCGGCCCGCCGGCTGGCGATGCTGCTCGCCGACCGGCCGGGCACGGCGTCCGGCGGCCGCCGCGGCACGGCCCCCGACCTGATGGAACTGCTGCCGCAGTGGCTCGCCACGGCCAACGCGCGCGGGTACGCCGCTCCCCCGCAGGTCCTGCCCGCGCTGCTCGACGCGGCGCGCGGGCGCACGGACCTGCGCCCGGCCGCGCTGGAGTTCGCCGGGCCGCGGGCCCTGTGGCTGGCCCGGCTCAACCCGGACTGGCGGTTCGCGCTGCGTGCGCTGCCCGGCGGCGGGGCGGCCCTGCCGCGCCCCGAGGAGACCGACCGGGTGCGGCGGCTGTGGGCGGAGGGGCTGTTCGCGGAGCGGGTCGCCCTGCTGGCGGCCCTGCGCTCCCGCGAGCCCGACACCGCGCGCGAGCTGCTGACGACGACCTGGACGACGGAGCGGGCCGAGGACCGCCTGATGTTCCTGGACTCCCTGCGCACGGGCCTCGGGCCGCGCGACGAGCCGTTCCTGGAGCAGGCCCTCGCCGACCGCTCCCGCACCGTCCGGGCGACCGCCGCCGAGCTGCTCTCGGCGCTCCCCGGGTCCGCGCTCGCCGCCCGAATGGCGGTACGGGCCGCCGCGTGTGTGGCCGTGGACCCCCTGCACCCCGTGCCGACGCTCGTCGTCGAGGCTCCCCACGCGTGCGACGCGGGCATGGAGCGGGACGGCGTGGTGCCCAGACCGCCGGCCGGGCGGGGCGAGCGGTCCTGGTGGTTCGGGCAACTGGTGGAGGCCGCCCCGCTGGCCACCTGGCCCACGCGGCTGGGCGGTCGTACGCCGGAGCAGATCGTGGCGCTGCCGGTCGCCGACGACTGGCAGGGCGAACTGCACGCGGCCTGGTGCCGGGCCGCCGTGCGTCAGCGGGATCCGGCCTGGTCACGGGCGCTGCTGGGGCCTCCGTCGGCCCCGGAGGCGGGAGGCCCTGGGGCGGTCTCGCTCGCCGAGCGGGCCAAGCTGCTGGGCACCCTGCCTACCGGGGAGCGGGCCGAGTGGGTGGCCGGGTTCATCGGCACGCACGGCTTGTCGGAGGCGTTCCAGCTGCTCGGCGTGTGCGCGGTGCCGTGGGCCGCGCCGCTGGGGCGCGCCGTGGTCGACGCGCTGAACATCGCCCGGGATGCGGGCAGCTACCCGTGGAGTTTCAGTGGCGTCATGGGTCTCGCCGAACGCTGTCTCGACCCGTCGGAGGCCGGTCGCCTCGACGCCCTCATGGCCGTCCCGGACGAGCCGGAGGACGCGTCGCCGGGCGCCGGGGGCTACTGGGCGGAGGCGTTCCAGAGGCTGGTGACGACGCTCAGGTTGCGAGGGGTGATGAGGGAGGAGCTGGAGGCGCCATGACGCTCGGTCCCGTTCACGACAAGCCCGCACACAGCCCGGCGGGGCGCCCGGAGCCACGGTGGCCGCGGCTCCCGGTGGGCGCCCGTCCCGGTCCGTCCGCGCGGGGAGGCCGGGCGTCAGCTCCCGGAGCCCGCCGGCTGCCGGACGTTGGCGCGCACCCAGTCGACGATCGACTGCGTCGTGGCCCCGGGCGTGAAGATCTCGGCGACGCCCTTCTCCTTCAGCGGCGGGATGTCCGCCTCGGGGATGATGCCGCCGCCGAACACGAGGATGTCCGCCGCGTCCCGCTCCTCGAGCAGGTCGATCACGGCGGCGAAGAGCGTGTTGTGCGCGCCCGACAGGATGGACAGGCCGATCGCGTCGGCGTCCTCCTGGATCGCGGTGTCCACGATCTGCTCGGGGGTCTGGTGGAGCCCGGTGTAGATGACCTCCATACCGGCGTCGCGCAGCGCCCGCGCGATCACCTTGGCCCCGCGATCGTGGCCGTCGAGCCCCGGCTTGGCCACCACCACGCGGATCGGACCGGCTGCCACACCCATCACTGCCTCCATGAAGCGACTCCGTCCATCGGTACCCGACCCGGTGCGACCCTGCACACCGGGCAGTACTCCGGACGCCCGCACCACAGCGTGCGGGGAAGTGAACGAACGTTATCGCCAGCATCCCGCAACCGGCCGTTTCGCGGTGGGGAGCGAGGGGGAAATCACACGGTGGGACACATTCACCGTGCGCCGGTCCCCTTCCTGACGGGGGACCGCGCGCACCGGGAGCCGCAACGGGGTGGCCGTACCACAGCGCCGCAGGCCGTGCGGCGTGCGGACACGGCACACCGGCGCCGGCACGACGGACCCGCAGGACAGGTACGGCACGACAGCGGGACGCCTCGTCGCCACACCGGCGCGGCGCACCCTCCGGTCACCGGCGCCCGCGCCGTTCGCCGCTCCCTCCCGCCGCGGTGCCGCCGCGCCCCGTCGCCTGCCTCGCCCACCGTCTCCCACGAGGGCACACGGGGGTCGCAGGTGATCCCCGGCGTGCCGACAGGAGGTCGGCCATGAAGGTCACCGACGCTTTCGAGCCGTTCGTCCCGCTGTGCCAGCGGCTGCTGCCGTGCAAGCTGGCGGGACTGTCCGTGGCCCTCCTGAAGGCGACCGCGCTGGAGTTCGCGATCCTGGCCGGGCACCTGCTCCTCTATCCGTCCGGCCTGATGCAGGAGCGCCGGGAGGCGGCCGCGCTGCAGTCTTCCGAGGGCGCCGGGGACCCGGCGCGCCTGCCCACCCAGGGCCCGCCCCCGGTGGTCCTGCTGCACGGCTTCATCGACAACCGCTCCGTGTTCGTGCTGCTGCGCCGCAGCCTCGTCCAGCACGGCAGGCACCGGGTCGAATCGCTCAACTACTCGCCGCTGACCTGCGACATCCGCACCGCCGCCGAGCTGCTGGGCCGTCACATCGAGGAGATCTGCGAGCGTACGGGCAGCCCGCAGGTCGACATCGTGGGGCACAGCCTGGGCGGGCTCATCGCCCGGTACTACGTGCAGTGCCTCGGCGGTGACCTGCGGGTACGGACCCTGGTCACGCTGGGCACCCCGCACGCGGGCACGCGCGTGGCGCCGCTGGCCAACGCCCACCCGATCGTGCGCCAGATGCGCCCCGAGTCCCCGCTGATCCAGGAGCTGCGGGGCCCCGCACCGGGCTGCCGCACCCGCTTCGTCAGCTTCTGGAGCGACCTCGACCACCTGATGGACCCGCTGGAGTCCGCCTGCGTCGACCACCCCGACCTGCACGCGGAGAACGTGCGGGTGACCGGCGTCGGCCACCTCGCCCTGCCCGTGCACCCGACGGTGGCCACCGGGATACGGCAGGCCCTGGACGGAACGGGCGTTCAGGACACGGACGGCACGACGAAGGCGCACAAGGGCGGTCTGACGGTCGCCTGACCCCCCTGCATCATCGAACAGAGGTCGAACATAGGGCCAAGGTCGTGCCCGCCGTCCCCCGAAACACGGCCGAATGCCCGTTTCCAGCGCGCGCGAAACCGGTCGAAGATTGTCGCGCCCGCATACCGCCGGGTACAGTCGCCGCACTGCTCTGCCAGCCCCTGTTGTCGAGGCGAAAGAGAAGTTGGTGAACGACCGTCACCCGTCGGGGACTCTGACCACCCCGACCCCGGCCTCCGAGGCCGCCTCGGCGCCCTACGCGTCGTACGGCAGCCAGGAGGCCCAGTACGACGGTTACGCCACGTACGCCTCCGGCTTCGACGCACCGGGCGCCCACAGCACGGATGCCCACACCACTGGTATCCACGCTCCCGGTGTCTACACCCAGGAATTCGCCCCGACCGGTGGCGACTACGGCTCGCCCGCCGACCACGCCACCGCCCACACCTACGCGACGGGCACGTACGACACCACGCAGTGGACGACCGGCACGCACCAGACCCTGAATTACGACCCGTACGCGGCCCAGCACCACGCCGCCTACGACACGGGCGCGTACGACACCACGAACTGGTCCGCGGACCACGAGCAGTTGTCGGCCATTCCGCAGCAGACCGCGGCGCCCGACGTCAGCGGCCAGTGGGACGCGAGCGCCTGGCTCCAGCCTGACCCGTCCGGCGGCCCCGCCGACCGGACCCAGCAGTGGGACTGGAACGCGCAGTCCCTGGACCAGCCGTACGACACCGGCACGTTCGACACCGGCGCCTACGACGCCACGCAGTGGAACTCCGCCGGGGACACCGCGGCGCAGGACGCTCACGAACAGGGTGCCGAATCGTTCGACCAGCAGGTGACCTCCGGTTTCGAGGCCGCCCCGGGCGACGAAGGGCTCACCTCCACCGGCGAGTTGCCCGCCGTGGAGCCGGTCGCCCTGCTCGACGAGCAGGAGGAGACCGCGCCCGCCCCGCGTGCGGCCACCCGCAGCGGGAACCGCTCCCGGCGCCGGCCGCCCCCGAAGCGCTCCGCGCTGCTGACCGTGGCGGTGCCCTCGGTCTGTGTGATGGGCGTCGCCGGGATCGCCGCCGCGTCCGTCGGCACGTTCACCGACGACGGCAAGGAGACCAGCGCCTCCGCCGCGGAGACCAAGTCGGTCAGGCCGTCCGCCGCGAACAACAAGCTGGACACCCAGCTCGAGACCCTGAGCGCCGAGGCCGACAGCTTCGCCGACCGGGCCAGCCGCACCCAGGAGCGCATCGACCTCAAGGCGCAGCAGGAGGCCGAGAGAAAGAAGGCGGCGGCGGAGGCGGCCCGCAAGGAGCGGCTGCGCCCCAAGTACGCCCTCCCGGTCGCCGCGCGCGGACTGAGCGCCTACTTCGGCCAGTCCGGCGTCAACTGGATGTCCCTGCACACGGGCATCGACTTCCCCGTCTCCTACGGCACCACCGTGATGGCCGCGACCGACGGCACCGTGCGGACGCAGTGGAACAGCGCCTACGGCAACATGATGATCATCACGGCGAAGGACGGCACGGAGACCTGGTACTGCCACCTCTCCAGCTACCGCGTCGCCTCCGGTACGACGGTCAAGGCCGGCGAGCCCGTCGCGTACTCCGGGAACTCCGGCAACTCCACCGGCCCGCACCTGCACTTCGAGGTCCGGCCCGGTGGCGGCTCGGCGATCGACCCCCTGCCGTGGCTGCGCAGCCACGGCCTGGACCCGACCTGATCGTCCCTACAGCTTCTCCACCGGCGCGTACCGCAGCAGCAGCCGCTTGGGCTTGGTGTCGCCGAAGTCGATCGTCGCCTCGGCGTTGGCCCCGGTGCCCTTGACCGCGACGACCGTGCCGAGCCCGAACTGGTCGTGCGTGACCCGGTCGCCCACGGTCAGCGCGACCACCGGCTGCTCCGCCGTACGCCGGGTGGCGAAGCCAGACGCGCCCGAGGCCGACGAACGCGACCGGGTCGACGACAGCGAGGCCGCCACGCCCGAACCGGGGGACGCGGCCTGCGCCCCCGTGCGTTTCCAGTCGACGTACGTGCCCGGGATCTCCTCCAGGAACCGCGACGGCGGGTTGTACGACGGCTGCCCCCAGGCGCTGCGCATCGTCGAGCGGGTCAGGTAGAGCCGTTCCCGCGCGCGGGTGATGCCGACGTAGGCCAGGCGGCGCTCCTCCTCCAGCTCCTTCGTCTGGCCGAGGGCGCGCATGTGCGGGAAGACGCCGTCCTCCATGCCGGTGAGGAACACCACCGGGAACTCCAGGCCCTTGGCGGTGTGCAGCGTCATCAAGGTGATGACGCCGGAGCCGTCCTGCTCCTCGTCGGGGATCTGGTCGGAGTCGGCGACCAGCGCGACCTGCTCGAGGAAGTCCGCCAGCGTGCCCGTCTCCCCCTCGCCGCGCTCCTGCTCGAACTCCAGCGCCACGGCGGCGAGTTCCTGGAGGTTCTCGATGCGGGTCTCGTCCTGCGGGTCGGTGGACGCCTGCAACTCGGCCAGGTACCCGGTGCGTTCGAGTACGGCCTCCAGCACCGTGGCCGGTCCGGCGCCGGACTCGACGATCGTCCGCAGCTCCTCCATCAGCGTGTTGAACCGCTTGACGGCGTTGGTGGAGCGCGCGGCCATGCCGTACGCCTCGTCGACGCGGCGCAGGGCCTGCGGGAAGCTGATCCTCTCCCGCTGGGCCAGTGCGTCGATCATGGCCTCGGCGCGGTCGCCGATGCCGCGCTTGGGCACGTTGAGGATGCGACGCAGCGGCACCGAGTCCTCGGGGTTGGCGAGGACGCGCAGGTAGGCCAGGACGTCCCGGACCTCCTTGCGCTCGTAGAAGCGGACGCCGCCGACGACCTTGTAGGGCAGGCCGACGCGGATGAAGACCTCTTCGAAGACACGGGACTGGGCGTTGGTGCGGTAGAACACGGCGACGTCGCCGGCCTTGGCGTCACCCGCGTCGACCAGGCGGTCTATCTCGTCGGCGACGAACTGCGCCTCGTCGTGCTCGTTGTCCGCGACGTAGCCGGTGATGCGCGCGCCCGCGCCCGCGTTGGTCCACAGGTTCTTGGGGCGGCGGGACTCGTTGCGCTCGATGACCGCGTTGGCGGCGGACAGGATGGTCTGTGTGGAGCGGTAGTTCTGCTCCAGCAGGATCGTCGTCGCGTCCGGGTAGTCCTCCTCGAACTGGAGGATGTTGCGGATGGTCGCGCCGCGGAAGGCGTAGATCGACTGGTCGGCGTCGCCCACGACGCACAGCTCGGCGGGCGGGACCACGGCCTCGGGGGGCACGTCCACGGGGTGTTCGCTGCTGCCGACCAGCTCGCGCACCAGGGCGTACTGGGCGTGGTTGGTGTCCTGGTACTCGTCGACCAGGACGTGCCGGAAGCGGCGGCGGTAGTGCTCGGCGACGTCCGGGAAGGCCCGCAGCAGGTTGACCGTCGTCATGATCAGGTCGTCGAAGTCGAGGGCGTTCGCCTCGCGCAGCCGCGACTGGTACAGGGCGTAGGCCTGGGCGAGGGTCTTCTCGAAGCCGTCGGTGGCCTGGGCGGCGAAGTCCTCCTCGTCGATCAGCTCGTTCTTGAGGTTGCTGATCTTGGCGCTGAAGGACTTGGGCGGGAAGCGCTTAGGATCGAGGTCCAGGTCACGGCAGACCAGGGCCATCAGGCGCTTGGAGTCGGCGGCGTCGTAGATGGAGAAGGACGAGGTGAAGCCGAGCTTCTTGCTCTCGCGGCGCAGGATGCGCACACACGCGCTGTGGAAGGTCATGACCCACATCGCGTTCGCCCGCGGGCCGACCAGTTGCTCGACGCGCTCCTTCATCTCGCCCGCGGCCTTGTTGGTGAAGGTGATCGCGAGGATCTGGCCCGGGTGGACGCCGCGCTCGGCGAGCAGGTGGGCGATGCGGTGGGTGAGCACGCGGGTCTTGCCGGAGCCGGCGCCGGCGACGATGAGCAGGGGGGTGCCGGCGTGCACGACCGCGGCGCGCTGGTTGTCGTTCAGCCCGTCCAGGAGCGCCGCCGCGTCGAGCACCGGACGCGGGGCGCCGTCGCGGTAGTGGGTCTCCCGGTCCGGGGGCACGTCGAACTTCCCGGCGAACAGATCGTCCGGAAGCGGCTCCGGGAGGTGATCGTCCTCGGGGGGCGGCGGAGGTTCCTCCTCGTGGCCCCGCGGGGCCTGGAGGTTCGCCAGGAAGCTGTCGTCAAAGAGGCTGCTCATCGCTCTACGAGTCTAGGGGGCCCCACTGACACCCCGGTCGCCCTCCCGGAAACCGGGCGGCCGTACTCTCCGTGACGTGCACGACACGGGCCGCCCCGGCGGTGATCCGGACACGGCGAGGTCACGACAATGTATCGGGCATATCACCCGTCGACCTTCCCAGGCACCCCACGCGTTGGCTACCGTTCCGGCAGGCCGTACGACACCCACCGGCGAACGTCGCCGGGCCGCGCGGCCTCCGCCGAGTCCGGCCCGCCCCGACGGCAGCCGGAGCCGGGGACCCACCGAGATCCTTGGGGTGAATCGGCCCGACCTCCCGCGGGGGGACACGGCCGTAGGGCAACCCTTCCGACCGACCGCCCGAACCCGACAGCTAACCCGGTAGGCGGACCGTGGAAGGAGTCGCCTCCCTTGGCGTCGCAGCACCGCAAGCCCCGCTCCGCGGGCCCCCGGGTGGCCGGCATACGCCCGCCCGTCCTCGCCACCGCCGCCCTCACCTCGGTGGCCCTGTTCTCCCAGACGGCGCAGGCCGCGCCCGCCGACGACGGCAGGCCCAGCCTGGAAGAGGTCGAGAAGAAGGTCGACGACCTGTACCGCCAGGCGGAGTCGGCGACCGAGAAGTACAACGCCGCCAAGGAGAAGACCGCCACCCAGCGCCGGCGCGTCGACGGCCTCCTCGACGACGTCGCCCGGCGCACCCAGGAACTCAACACCGCGCGCGAGGAGCTCGGCACCTTCGCCGCCGCCCAGTACCGCACCGGCGCCTCCGCCCCCGACACGGCGACGTTCCTGCTCGCGGACACCCCCCAGGACTACTTCGACCAGACCCAGCTCATGGGGCGGATGACCGCCCGGCAGAAGAGCGCCGTCGACGACTACGTGACCGAGCAGGCGGCCACGATGAAGAAGCGCCAGGAGGCCGCGCGGAGCCTGCGGACGCTCACCGACACGCAGAGCGACCTCAGGACCGCCAAGGCCACCGTCCAGCAGAAGCTCGGCGCCGCGCGCGAGCTGCTGGCGCAGCTGACGGCGCAGGAGAAGGCGCGGCTCGCGGCGATCGAGAAGCGCAGGCAGGAGGAGGCCGCGCGCAAGGCGGCCGCGCTGGCGAAGCAGCAGGCCGAGGCGCGGGCGGCGCAGCAGGAGAGCGCACCCGGGGCCGCAGCCGGGCCGGGAGCGGGCTCGGGCACGTCCCCGTCGTCCTCGTCGTCCTCGTCGTCCTCTGCGTCGTCGTCCGGAGGCTCGGCCACGACCGACCCCGCCTACGCCACCCGGGCCGGCAAGGCGCTCGCCTTCGCCCGCGCGCAGATCGGCAAGCCGTACGTGTGGGGGGCCACCGGCCCCGGCTCCTTCGACTGCTCCGGCCTCACCCAGGCCGCCTGGAAGGCCGCCGGCGTCACCCTCCCGCGCACCACCTACGACCAGGTCGACGCCGGCACCACGGTCCCGCTCTCCCAGGCCCGGCCCGGTGACCTGGTCTTCTTCTACGGGGACGTCAGCCACGTCGGCCTCTACATCGGCAACGGCATGATGATCCACGCCCCGAAGCCCGGCGCGTACGTCCGCGAGGAGTCCGTCTACTACGACGGCGAGTCGGCGATCCACAGCGTGGTGCGGCCGGCGTAGCGAGGGCGTCTTTACGGGCGCACGCGCGCGTGGCCCGCCCGCACGGCGCCCGATGGTTCCTAGCATCGGGCGCATGTCCGGGACCTCACCTCTGCGCGCCTGGTGGGCGCACCGTCCGCCCGCTGCCGGGGCCGCCGTGATGGCGACCGGCATCCTCTCGGTCGGGCTGCGCCTGACCGGCCACGGCCTCCTGTCCCGCCTCGCGCTGCTGGTGACCGCCGTCGCCTGGGTCGCGCTGGCGGCGGACTTCGTCCTGCGGCTGGCGCGCGACCGCGCGCAGTGGCTGGCCGATGCGGGCACCCCCGGGGCGCTGACGGCCGTGGCGGCCACGGCGGTCCTCGGGACCGGGGTCTCGATGGCGGGCCGGCAGTCGCTCGCCGCGGCGCTGCTGGCGCTCTCGGCACTGCTGTGGCCGGTGCTGCTGGTGCACGTCCTGCGGCACGTGCGGCCGCGGATGCCCGGAGCGGTGTTCCTGTGCTGCGTGGCCACCGAGGCGCTGGCCGTGCTCGGGGCGACGCTGGCGCGGGCCGACGCGGTGGCGTGGCTCGCGCACACGGCGCTGGTGTTCTTCTGGCTGGGACTGCTGCTCTACCTCTTCGCACTCACCCGTTTCGACCTGCGGCAGGTCGTCATGGGCGCCGGTGACCACTGGGTGGCGGGCGGGGCCCTCGCGATCTCGGCGCTGGCGGGTGCCAAACTGCTGGGCGCGGACGAAGCCGGCCTGTACCTGTGGAACGGCGACGACACCGACGTCCTGCGCACCGTCACCGGGGCGCTGCTGGTCCTCGACCTGGCGTGGTACGTGGTCCTGCTGGCCGCGGAGCTGCTGTGGCGGCGCCCCGGCTACGACGTACGCCGCTGGTCGACGGTGTTCCCGCTCGGCATGACGGCCGCGGCGACCCTGTCGGTCGCCGCCGCCCTCGACGCGCCCTGGCTCAGGGGGCCGGGGCAGGTGCTGCTGTGGATCGCGGTCGCGGCCTGGCTGGCCGTGGCGGCGGGAGCGCTCACGACGGCCCGCGCGGCGCTGGCCTCCCACGGGTGGGGGCCCGCTAGGTCCACAGGACCGCGATGAAGATGTTGGCCACGGTCAGCAGTCCGACCAGGCCGAACAGACCCTTGTCCACCTTCTCGTCGTCGCGCTTCACGTAGACGAGGCCGAGGATCACGATCAGCAGCGCCAGCTTCACGCCGATCTTGATGTTGTTGACGTGCTGGTCGTCCGCCTGGTTGAGACCGACCAGGAGCACACCGGTGACCAGCATCGTCGCGGCGCCGTGCAGCATGGCGGGAACGAAGCGGGCGGTGCCCCGGCCCATCGCCTTCATCTGGGTCAGGAAGCCGCCGAGGAGCGCGGCGATGCCGATGATGTGCAGGCCCACGAAGAGATGGATGAGTACGTCCATGGGGCCGGACTCTAATCAGCCGCCCGGGTCCCCCCGACACCGGCCCCGCGACAAGCGCCCGCGGCACATCCAGCCGTTCGCATATATGCGTCCATAGCAGCGCGCCCCTCCCTCGCGCCTCCCCTTCCCCACATCGGTCAGGGCGCCCCGCGAAGTCGGCGCACCCGGACCTGCGACGCGGTCACATACGGCTCTCCCTCGGTCCACTCGTGTCATTTCCGCACATCTCGTTACCGGGCCGACACCGACGGGCCTAGCGTCCTCCCCCAGGTGACCGGCTCCCCACCGCCGCCCGGGCCAGGGGCGGCAGTCGGACACCACCGCCGAAAGGTCCGGCGGCGCCCCGCTCCCCCGTGCGGGGCGTCGCCGGACGCGCCCGCCGCCCCCGCGGCCGGGCCTCCGCCCCCTGTCGGCGCCTCGGCCCCCGCGAGGGCGCGAGGCAGTCGTACGAAAGGACGTGCAGTCCCACGTGGCAGCGCACCGCAAGTCCCGACAGCGCTCGCTCAGCGGCCATACGGCCCGCACCGCGGCCACCCTCGCCCTCGCCGGCGCGGCCACCGCGACCGCCTTCGACGGCACCGGCCACGCCGAACCGGCGCTGACGCCCGCGCAGGTCAAAGCCAAGGTGGACAAGCTCTACCAGGAGGCGGAGGCCGCCACCGAGAAGTACAACGGCGCCAAGGAGCAGGCACACCAGGCCGAACAGCGGCTGGAGTCGCTGCGGGACCAGGCCGCACGCAAGGAACAGCGGCTCAACTCCGCCCGCGAGGCGCTGGGTTCCATGGCCGCCGCGCAGTACCGCAGCGCCGGTCTCGACCCGGCCGTGCAACTGGCCCTCTCCGACGACCCCGACCAGTACCTCGACGGCGTCGCCCTCGCCGAACGCGCCGGTGACCGCCAGTCCGCCGCCGTCGCGGGCGTCCGCAAGCAGCTGCGGGAGATCGAGCAGGTGCGCGGGGCCGCCCGCGTGGAACTGGCCACCCTGAAGGCCCGGCGGGCGGAGCTCCAGCAGCAGAAGAAGAAGGTCACCGACAAGCTGGACGCGGCCCGCCGGCTGCTGTCCCGGCTGACCGCGCGCGAACGCGCCCGCATCGCAGCGGACAGCGCGGCCTCCGGCGCGGACGGCCGCGCCTCACGCACCGTGCCCGGCGCGCGCACCGGCCTCGCGGCGCCCGGCTCCGCGACCGCCCAGGCCCCCACCTCCCGGGCCGCCGCGGCGGTCGCCTACGCCTACTCCAAGCTCGGCAGCCCCTACGTGTGGGGCGCGACCGGCCCCAACGCCTTCGACTGCTCGGGACTCGTCCTGGCCGCCTACCGCTCGGCCGGCGTCTCCCTGCCCCGCACCACCTACGCCCAGATCGACGCCGGCCGCCGGGTCTCGCGCTCCGAACTCCGTCCCGGCGACCTGGTGTTCTTCTACTCCGGCATCAGTCACGTCGGCCTGTACATCGGCAACGGGCAGATGATCCACGCCCCGAACCCCTCGGCCCCGGTGCGCATCGCCCCCATCGACGAGATGCCGTTCGCGGGAGCGACCCGGGTGGCGTGAGCGGGCCGAGGCGTGAGCACCCGCGGTCACCGGGAGCTGATCGCTCAGACCAGTCGCCGGGCCGTCGCCCACCGGGTGAGCTCGTGGCGGTTGGAGAGCTGGAGCTTGCGCAGGACCGCCGAGACATGGGACTCGACCGTCTTCACCGAGATGAAGAGCTGCTTGGCGATCTCCTTGTAGGCGTAGCCCCGGGCGATGAGCCGCAGCACCTCGCGCTCGCGCTGGGTGAGGCGGTCGAGGTCCTCGTCGACCGGCGGGGCGTCCGTGGAGGCGAAGGCGTCCAGCACGAACCCGGCCAGCCGGGGGGAGAAGACCGCGTCGCCCTCCTGGACCCGGAAGATGGAGTCGATCAGATCGGACCCGGTGATGGTCTTGGTGACGTAACCCCGCGCGCCGCCGCGGATCACGCCGATCACGTCCTCCGCCGCGTCGGAGACCGACAGGGCGAGGAAGCGGACGGGCTGCTCGGCGTCCGCCATCAGCGCGGCGCAGCGGCGCAGCACCTCCACCCCGCCGCCGCCCGGCAGGTGCACGTCGAGGAGCACGACCTCGGGCCGGGTCGCGGTGATCACCGTGACCGCCTGGTCGACGTCCGCGGCCTCCCCCACGACCTCCACGCCGGTCTGCTCGGTCTGCCCGATCTCCGCCTGCACGCCCGTGCGGAACATCCGGTGGTCATCGACGAGGACCACTCGCACACGGCGCCGGCCCGCGCCGTCGGCCTGCTCCCCCGCCGCCGTCGCGTTCGTCTCGGTCGGATCGCTCATGACGTCTTCTCCGCCCTCTCCATCTCCAGCTCGACCTCCGTGCCGCCGTCGGGCACCGCCCGCAGCCGCGCCGTGCCGCCGTTGCGCTCCATGCGGCCGATGATCGATTCTCTGACACCCATGCGGTCGGCGGGTATGGAGTCGAGGTCGAAGCCGGGGCCCCGGTCGCGGACGGACACGAAGACCGTCCTCCCCTCGACCTCGGCGTAGACCTGTACGGCGCCGCCCTCGCCACCGTACTTGGCGGCGTTGACCATCGCTTCGCGCGCGGCCTGCATCTGCGCCGCGGTCCTCTCGTCGAGCGGGCAGTCGCCGACCACCACGACCTCGATGGGCACCCCGTGCTTGTCCTCGACCTCGGCGGCGTTGCGCCGGACCGCGTCGGCGAGGGTGGCCGGCTCGTCGGCCTCGTCCTTGCCGGTGCCCTCCGGCTTGTACAGCCAGGTGCGCAGGTCGCGCTCCTGGGCGCGGGCCAGGCGGCGCACCTCCGCGGCGTTCTCCGCGTTGCGCTGGATCAGGGTGAGGGTGTGCAGCACCGAGTCGTGCACGTGGGCGGCCACCTCCGCCCGCTCCTGGGCGCGGATGCGCATCAACCGCTCCTCGGACAGGTCCTGGGTCATCCGCACCAGATACGGTCCGGCGAGCAGGGTGATGCCCACGAGGACCGCGAGCGCCGCCTGGAGGACCGACCCGAGGTGGGCGACCGAGCCCTGGAGGACGAAGACCCCCGAGACACCGGCGGTGACCAGCAGGACGCCGCCTACCGTGCGCAGCAGGGTGAGGGTGCGTCTGCGGCGCCCGACCTCGACCCAGCGGGCCCGGCGGGCGTTGTCCGCCTGCCGCCACACCAGTGCCACGCCGGCGCCGACGAGGACGGCCGGCAGGAGGTAGGCCTTGGCGCCGTTGCCCAGGTTGACGTTGCCGACGAAGACCACGGCCACGACGACCATGAGCAGCAGGGCGACGATCTGCCCCTTGTCCGGCTTGCGGGCGACGAGTCTGCGGCGGCCGTCGGGTGACGTCTCGGTGGTGACCAGGGACGGTGGCTTCTGCGCCTCCACCCCGCCGACGCCGAGCGGCACGAAGAACCAGAAGGCCGCGTACAGCAGCGCGCCGAGCCCGTCCGCCATGAACAGGCCCACGAAGACCAGCCGCACCCAGATCACGGGCAGTCCGAGGTGCCCGGCGAGCCCCCGCGCCACACCACCCAGCCAGCGTCCGTCGCTGCTGCGGTAGAGCTTGCGCGGCGGCCGCGGTTCGACGAGTGGCGCAGTGGCGGCTTCCGGCATGCCAACGATGTTCACACGGCGGGCGGGCCCGGGCATCAGGGTTCTCCCCCGAGACACCCCTGATCCGGGGCGCCGTCGCCCTTCGAACGTCTCCCGGGCCGCCCTCAGGGCCGATCTCAGGGTCCGACCAGGGTCGTTCCGACTGCCGCGACGGCGCCCCGCCCGCCACCATGGACTCATGACGGATCACCAGCGCGCCGGGGACGCCGTGCCCGACGGGGGCGCCGCGTCCGACGCGGCCACCTCGTCCTCGCCGGCGACGCCCGGCACCGCGGGTGAGGTCGCCCGCGCGCACGAGCGGGCGGGCGAGCGCGCGGAAGAAGGTGTGTCCGCGGGGCCCGGAGCGGGTGGGTCCGGTGCCGGTGGAGGCAGGGGTGCGTCCGAGGGGGCGGGCCGGGGTGGGGAGGCGAGTGTGGGAGAGCAGAGGGTGAGGGACGCGGTGGCAGCGGAGTCCGGCGCGGGTCCCGCCGGAGTGGGTCATGCCGGAGTGGGTCATGCCGGGCTGGGTCACGCCGGGCCGGCGGGCGCCGGTGACCGGCCCACGGACGCCACCGGGGGTGGCGAGGCTGCCGGGGCGGCCGCTTGGGGCGGCGCACCCGGTGCACCGCACCACTTCCGGCGGGACCGGGAGCACAAGATGCTCGCCGGGGTGTGCGCGGGACTGGGACGGCAGTGCGACATGGATCCGGTGATCTTCCGGATCACCCTGGCCGTGCTGTCCGCGACCGGCGGCATAGGACTGATCTTCTACGGCTTCGCCTGGCTCTTCGTGCCGTTCGCCGACGACGAGCAGAACGAGGTGCGCCGGCTGCTCACCGGCCGGGTGGACGGCCAGGCGCTGGCCGCGGTGCTGTTCGCGCTGGTCGGCTGCGGGGTGTTCCTGACGATGCTGGGCAACGGCGGGGTGCTGACCTTCGCCGTGATCCTCTCCCTGCTGCTGGCCGGCGCCGGGTACTGGTCGCAGCGGCGCGGGGCGCCCGACCCCGACCCGCTGGCCGCGCAGGCCGTCGCCGACGCCCCGCCCGAGGCGCAGGCCCCGCCGGTGCCGGCCGCCTACCCGTCGTGGTGGCGCGAGCCGATAGTGAAGGACGGCACGCACGTCGGCGGCACCGGCTACCTGTGGGGTCCGCGCGACTCCCGCGACCAGGACGTCCTCGGGGCGTTGGACGTCGGCCTCGATGCGTCCTACCCCCACGGCCGGGGGTCGGTGCGCACCCCGCAGCAGCAGGCGGCGCGCAGGATTCGCGGCCCGCGCTGGATCGGTGGCTGGCTGTTCCTGCTGGCGCTGCTGGCGGGTGGTCTGACCAGCCGGCTGGTCTGGGACGACCACCCGCTCGGCACCAGCCTGCAGGCCGGCCTGTCGGCCGCGCTGATCGTGCTGGGCACAGGCATCGCGGTCAGCTCCTTCCTGGGGCGGACCGGCGCCGGGTCGGTGTTCCTGGCGGTCGTCACGGCGGGCCTGCTGGCCGGCTCGACGGCGCTGCCCCGGGACATCAGCACCCACTGGACGACCACGACGTGGCGGCCGGTGGCGGTGACGGACCTGCGCCCGTCGTACGACCTCGGTACCGGAGACGCCACGCTGGACCTGTCCCGGCTGAGACCGGCCGCGGGACAGACGCTGCGCACCGATGCCGAGGTGGGGCTGGGCCGGTTGCGGGTCGTGGTGCCCCGGGACGTGACGGTGAGGCTGACGATCGACGTGGGCGTGGGCGACATCCAGTTGCCGGGGGACGACAAGAAGGACGTGGACGTGCAGCCCGACAAGCACAAGCGGGTGACGCTGACGCCCGTCATGGGGGGCGCGAACACCGGGACGCTCGACCTGGACCTCCAGGTCGGTGCGGGACAGGCGGAGGTGAGCCGTGCTGCGTCATGAGTTCCGGCCGGGCAGGCTGGTCGCGGGCACGTTCTTCGTCGTCGCGGGCGTCACGTTCGCGGGTGACGCGGGCGGGCTGTGGGACACACCCTGGTTCGCGATGATCCCGATCGTCGTGGTCGGCCTCGTCCTGGCCGCCGTGACGGCACTCCTGGCCGGGGGGATACGCAGGCGCCGTCGGGGGGCGGACGGCGGGGGCGGTGCCCCTGGCTCGGGCGGCGCCCCTGGCTCGGGCGGTGTCTCCGGCGCGGGCGGTGTCTCCGGCGTAGGCGACGGGCGTGGCGGGGCCACGGCGTCCGGAGCATGGCGGGGATCCACGGGCTGAGGGGGACGCGGAAGTCAACGCCTGGGGATCGGGCGCAGACGACCCCGGCTCCGACCCGCTTCCGGCCCCAGACCCCGGCCCACTTCCGGCCCCAGACCCCGGCCCGCTTCCGGCCCCAAACCCCGGCCCGCTTCCGGCCCCACACTCCGGCCCGCTCCCAGTACCCGCTCCCGCCCCCTTCCAGCTCCGGCTCCCGCCCGCCTCAGGCCCACGCGCGGGCGCGCAGCCGGGGGCCTCGGCTCAGTACGCGCCGCCCGCTCGCCGTCGCCGTCGGGCTCGCAGGTAGGCGTCCAGGGAGAGGACCGGGGCCCCGGCGAGGACCAGCGGGAGCCAGGCCATCAGGTAGGCGAGGTCGTTGCCGTAGTAGTAGGGGTCGGACGCCCAGCTGACGGTCAGCCACAGGCTCAGGGAGATGAGCGCTCCGCCGAGGGCGGCGAGGCGGGAGAAGAGCCCGAGGAGGATGCCGATGCCGACGGCGAGTTCACCGAAGGCCATGGCGTAGCCGAAGGCGGGCGGGTTCTTGAGGGCGAAGTCGACCAGGGCGGGGATGGCGGAGGAGTCGCGGACGGCGCGCATGGTCTCGCCGATGGAGCCGGCGCCCCAGGACTTCATGAAGGAGCTGGAGGTGAGTTTGTCGAGGCCCGCGTAGACGAAGGTCACGCCGAGGAAGACCCGGAGCGGGACGAGGGCGTAGCGGGTGGCGGTGTCGCGCCAGTCCCGGTGGCCGTCGAGGTAGGGGGTGTGCGTGTCCGTCCGCATGCTGTGAGTCATCGCCCGTAGCCGCCTCTCGCCCGCTGGGATGAGCCTCAACAGACACTACGTACGAAAGGGGCGGTGCGCTCAATGGGTCGGGGGACGGATCGGGGTGGCCGTCGTCATTCGGTCACGTCGATCGTGTACCGGTTGGTCTCCACGCCGGCCGCGGTCACCACCTGGACCTCCAGCCGGCCGGGCTCCACGTCGGCCGGGACGGGCACGGTGAGGACGGCGTCCGTGGGGTTGCTGAAGCCGCCGGTGACGGGGACGAGGGGCACGTGGACGTGGACGGGGCCGATGCGGACGACCATGCGGGAGAGGCGGTCGGCGGTGTGGGCGCCCGGCGGGACGAATCCGGCGCCGCGGATCTCGATGTCGTCGCCGGTGCGGATCGGGCCGTCGAGGTCGCCGGCCTCGCGGGAGCGGACGACGGACAGGATGACCGGGCGGCCGCCCTCGGCGTACTTGCCGGCCACGTACGTGGCGGCGGAGACCAGGACGGCGACGGCCAGCCCCCAGGGCAGGTCGGGCAGTTGGTCGGGGCGGCGGGCGAGGCGCACGGCGGCGAAGACCAGGGCGGCGCTGCTGAGGACGACGTACTGGATGTCGGCGAAGGTCCCGCGGCCCGAGTCGTCGGTGAGCAGGTCGGCGGCGCGGGGGCGGTCGGCGCGGACCTTCTGCAGGCGCTGGGCCAGGACACGCAGGCCCACCACGCGGCGCACCAGTACGGCGATCCCGCACACCACGGCGAGGACGGTCACCACGCCGGCGCCGCGGGCCAGGTCGAGCCCGGCGATGAGGGCGTCGCGCTCGGCGGGGCCGGAGGCGGCGGCCAGCCGGACGGCCAGCACGAGGACGGCGTACCCGACGAGCAGCACCCAGGCGGCGGCGACCGCGCGGGAGGTGGACAGGCGGTTGTCCTCACCGATGACGGGGGCCAGTGCGCCGCCCCGCGCGCGGTGGAACCAGGAGGCGGCGGTCAGGGCGCCGGCGACGACGGCCGCGGCGAGCAGGCCGGCCGTGCGGGCGGTGGTCCAGCCCGCGCCGATCGCCGTGAGCGACTGGACCAGCAGCAGGACGACGACGGCCGCCCAGACCGTGCCGGTGGTGCGCAGCCAGAGGCGGGCGAGCCAGGCCTGGCCCTCGGCGCGGCGGCGTTCGGCGACGAGGTCGGCGGACTGGGTGAGTTCCTCGGAGACCCACTGGCGGGAGGCCGAGGCGGAGTGGGCGACGGCCGCGGGCAGGCCCTGTCCGGCCGCGAACCCGTCCCGTTTGACCAGGAACGCGGCCACCGCGCGTCGGTGTCCCTCGCGGGCGCCGTGCGGGCAGTCCCCGCAGGCGCAGCCGCCCGCGTGCGCACCCGGCTCCGTGCTCTGTCTCGCCTCCTGCACCGCCACGTGTGACGCCCGCCTTCCCCGCGACCTGTCAGGACGGCGGCGTTCCGCGGACTGCGGGCACCACCGTGCAACTCCCGTGCGACGAGAGCGAATTGTGCCCTACGCGACACGCGCTCCGCCCCTCAGGTCCGGTGGGCGGACGGGCCTGGCCGGACGGGGGTGGCATCTGTGCAGGACGGAGGGGTGGCCGGGGCCGGCCGGGCCCGGGGGCGGGTTCCCTCGGGGCGGGTGAAGCGGGGGTCACCGGGTTGACCCGGCCGGGGGATCGGCGCCCTGTCCGCGGGCCTCAGCTCAGCAGGTCGGGTTCGCTGCGGCTGATGTCCTGCCAGAGGGGCTGGTAGTTGATCCATGCCACCAGGTCGCCGCCGAGCTGTTCCCGGGTGGCGACGGCCTGCCGGTGGTCGATGAGCACCGGGCGGCCCGCCGCGCGGGCGGTGAGCTGCACCTGGCTGGACCGCTCCATCGACACGAACCACCAGGCGGCCGCGTCCACCGAGTCGCCGACGGTCAGCAGGCCGTGGTTGCGCAGCACCAGCGCCTTGTGGGTGCCCAGGGCGGTGGCGATGCGGCGGCCCTCCTCGGCGTCCACGGTGACGCCGGAGTAGGCGTCGTAGAGGCTGTGGTCTTCGTAGAAGGCGCAGCTCTCCTGGGTGATCGGGTCGAGGAGGTCGCCCAGGGCGGCGAGGGCGCGGCCGTGCACGGAGTGGCAGTGGGCGACGGCGACCACGTCGGGGCGGGCGGCGTGCACCTGGGCGTGGACGGTGAAGGCGGCCTGGTTGACGTGGTAGCGGCCCTCGACGACCTGGCCGTCGGCGTTGACCAGCACGAGGTCGCTCACGGTGACGTGCTTGAAGGGCAGGCCGAAGGGATTGACCCAGAAGCAGTCGCTGTACTCGGGGTCGCGGGCGGTGATGTTCCCGGAGACGCCGTCCTCGAAGCCGAGGCGGCCGAAGATGCGCAGGGCGCCCGCCAGCCGTTCCTTGCGGTGCCGGCGTTCGTCCTCGACCGACTCGTGCCGGGGCGGCATGGCGAACTGCAGCCGGTCGGTGGGCAGCGGGGCGGGGGGTGTGGGCCCGTGCATCGGTCCTCCAGCACTGGGTTGCGTTACCGGGCGGAAGTTACCGTCGGTCAGCGCGGGAGAACAGTGCTGTTGATGAAGAGATGACACGGCGGCGCTCGAATACCGGACAAGAGGTGTCCGCTTTTCGGGGGAGGCTGGGTGCATGAGCGCTGTGCAGACCCCTGTGAACTGGGCGGCCTTCGCCGCCGCGGAGCCCGACCTCGCCCGGACCGTGGAGGAGCGGTTCGGCGCCTTCACCCACCACGTCCTCGCCACGCTGCGCCGGGACGGGTCCCCGCGCACCAGCGGCCTGGAGGTGCGTTTCCTGGGCGGGGAGCTGTGGCTCGGCATGATGCCGCACTCCCTCAAGGCCCTGGACCTGCGCCGCGATCCGCGCTTCGCGCTCCAGGCCAACCCCGGGGAGGGGCAGTCGATGGGCGGGGGCGACGTACGGATCGGCGGCCGGGCGGTCGAGGTGACGGACGCCGGGGCCAAGGCCGCGTACGCACGAGAGGTGGAACCGCCGGAGCCGTTCCACCTCTTCCGTGCCGAGCTCACCGAGGTCGTGCGGACCCACGTCGAGGACGACGCCTACCTCGTCCTGCAGACCTGGAGACCGGGCGAGCCCCTGCGCACCGTCAAGCGCACCTAGGGGGCGTCCTCGCCCGCCGACCCACCGGAGCTACCGAGCGGTCACTCCCACTCGATCGTCCCCGGCGGCTTCGAGGTGACGTCGAGGACGACCCGGTTGACGTCGCGGACCTCGTTCGTGATGCGGGTGGAGATCTTGGCGAGGACGTCGTACGGCAGGCGGGACCAGTCCGCGGTCATGGCGTCCTCGCTGGACACCGGGCGCAGCACGATCGGGTGGCCGTAGGTGCGGCCGTCGCCCTGGACGCCGACCGAGCGGACGTCCGCGAGCAGGACGACCGGGCACTGCCAGATGTCCCGGTCCAGGCCGGCCGCGGTCAGCTCCTCGCGGGCGATCGCGTCGGCCTCGCGGAGCAGGTCGAGCCGCTCCTTGGTGACCTCGCCGACGATCCGGATGCCCAGGCCCGGGCCCGGGAACGGCTGGCGCTGGACGATCTCCTCCGGCAGGCCCAGCTCCTGGCCGACCATGCGGACCTCGTCCTTGAACAGCTTGCGCAGCGGCTCGATGAGCTTGAACTCGAGGTCCTCGGGGAGGCCGCCGACGTTGTGGTGGGACTTGATGTTGGCGGCGCCGGTGCCGCCGCCGGACTCGACGACGTCCGGGTAGAGCGTGCCCTGCACCAGGAACTCCACCGCCGGGCCCTCGTCCGCGATGATCTCGGCCTGGGCCTGCTCGAAGACCCGGATGAACTCCCGGCCGATGATCTTCCGCTTCTCCTCGGGGTCGGAGACCCCGGCCAGCGCCTTCAGGAACCGCTCCTCGGCGTCCACGACCTTGAGCTGGACGCCGGTCGCCGCGACGAAGTCCTTCTCGACCTGCTCGGTCTCGCCCTTGCGCATCAGGCCGTGGTCGACGTAGACGCAGGTGAGCTGGGAGCCGATGGCCTTCTGGACCAGCGCGGCGGCCACCGCGGAGTCGACACCGCCGGACAGGCCGCAGATCGCGCGCTTGTCGCCGACCAGCTCGCGGATGGCCGCGACCTGCTCCTCGATGACGTTGTCGGTGGTCCAGTTCGGCTGCAGTCCGGCGCCGCGGTACAGGAAGTGCTCCAGCACCTGCTGGCCGTGCGTGGAGTGCATGACCTCGGGGTGGTACTGGACGCCGTAGAGCTTCTTCTCGTCGTTCTCGAAGGCGGCGACCGGGACGACGTCCGTGGACGCGGTGACCGTGAAGCCGTCGGGGGCGGCGGAGCAGGCGTCGCCGTGCGACATCCACACGTGCTGCTCGGCCGGCGTGCCCTCGAAGAGGGTGGAGGACGCCTTGGCGACGTGCAGGTCGGTCCGGCCGTACTCACGGGCGCCGGTGTTGTCGACGGTGCCGCCCAGGGACTGCGCCATCAGCTGGAAGCCGTAGCACATGCCGAAGACGGGGACGCCGGCCTCGAAGAGCGCGCTGTCGAGGCGGGGGGCACCCTCCTCGTACACGGACGAGGGGCCGCCGGAGAGGATGATCGCCGCCGGGTTCTTGGCGAGGATCTCCTCCACCGGCGTGGTGCTCGGGACGATCTCGCTGTAGACCCGGGCCTCGCGGACTCGGCGGGCGATGAGCTGGGCGTACTGCGCGCCGAAGTCGACGACCAGGACGGTGTCGGGGGCGGCGGCAGTAGGAGTCGCTGATGACACGGGGGCCTTCCGGCGGTGGGCGGGGTCTTGGTGCTGTCCGATTCTACCGAGTGGACGCCGTGGCATACTGTCCGCATGCTCACGCACCCGACCTTCGTCTTTACCTATGGCATCCGGCCCGCCGGCTGCCATGGTCGTGCTGCTTGAGCGAACCGCCGAGCGACTTCCCAGGCGCCCCGGGCCGACAAGGTCCGGGGCGTCTGGCGTTTTCCCGGGCCGTGCCGGTCCGGGGCTCCGCACCCGAGACCCAGGAGCCCCCATGACCACCCTCGACGTGACCGGCGCCCGCACCTCCGAGGCAGCCGACGTGATCACCGGTGCCCGGGAGCGCATCGACGCGCTCGACGACCGGATCATCGGACTGATCCAGGAACGGATGGCCGTCTCCGCGGTGATCCAGGAGGCCCGGATCACCTCCGGCGGCCGCCGCGTGAACCTCTCCCGCGAGATGGAGGTCCTCGGCCACTACCGGGACGCGCTGGGCAAGCCCGGCACCTCCCTCGCCCTGACGCTGCTCGAACTGTGCCGCGGTCGCATCTGAGTTCGGCCCCGCTCTCACCCGTACGGCGCGTGACCGGCCCGGACGGCCTTCGTTGGTCCCGTTGTCCGCGTCAGCCAGGGGCGGGCCCGGAAGATCCACGCGTGGCTCGCTGGAGCGATGAGGCGTGCGGAGTGCCGCAGGCCGTGGGACCTCGCTCCAGGGAAGTGACCGGACGGCAGGGGACAGCAGCCCGGTCACACAAGAGAACGGCCGGTCCCGGGGACGCCCGGGGCCGGCCGGCGGAACGGCCCCCCGCCCCCGGGCGGACCCAGACCAGCGGCGCACCCCCCCCCGGCGCCGCTCCCCAGGCACCGGCGCTGCCCTGACGCCGGTGCTGACGAGAGAAGGGCCCCGCGGCTCCGTACCGCGGGGCCCTTCGTCGTGCCACGGCGCGCCGCACGAGAAGGCCGTAGAAGGCCGTGACGTAGGCCACATAAGAATCTCGTCAGATCGGGCACAACCCTTCACAGGCTTCACCGATCAAACGTCCAGAACCACAGGACCCGTCCGCGCTCCGCGGGCGGAGTCCTGCCGGACCGTGCCGCGGACCCGTGGCGCGACAGATCGTTTCGAGGTCTTCATGAAGCTTCGCCGCGCCATGGTCACCGCGGCGGCGACGGCTGCCATCGTGCCGCTCGCCCTGCTGTCCGCCCCCGCCGCGTTCGCGGACACGTCCCCGACGTCGGGCACCTCCGCCTCTCAGGAGACCGCGCAGGAGGCGTCCTCGTCGCAGACCCCGGGCGGACAGTCCTCGGACGGCGACACCGCGCCGGGCTCCGGCTCCGGTGCGCAGGGCCAGGACGCGACGGCGTCCGAGGGCTCGCAGGACGGCGTCTCCCAGCAGGAGAACGGCACCGAGCAGCAGGACGACGGATCGCCGAAGGGCGAGGACGGCGCGCCGAAGGGCGAGGACGGCAAGGGCGACACCAAGCCGGGCCAGCCGGGCGACGGCAAGCCGAGCCCGAGCACGTCCGAGCCCGAGGAGCCCTCCGAGGACCCGAGCGAGTGCCCGGTCGACGAGGACGGCGTGGACGTCGACTCGCAGCTGAGCCTGGACGTCACCGGGCTGCCCGGCAAGATCGTCGCGGGCAGCGGCTGGCACACGTTCAAGCTCAGGGCCGCCAACCACAGCGACAAGGCGCTCGGCACCGTGCAGTGGCTCGCCGCCGTCGACAACGACTCGATGAGCGACGACGAGGACACCTGGCTGAGCGAGTACGCGAAGCTGCAGTTCTTCGACCCGGAGACGAAGACCTGGGAGTCCATCGCCGACCAGGTCGGCAACGGCTTCTACTTCGGCGAGACCACTCTCGGCGCCCGGCAGACCGTGGACATCAAGCTCCGCGTCAACATCACCCGGAACGCGCCCGTCGGCGACGGCTACACCGTCGGCCTCGGCGGCTACGTGGACTCCGAGAAGAACTGCGTGCACAACGCGTTCGCGCTGTTCGAGTTCACCGTCCTCAAGCCGGGCAGCAGCAACGACGACCCGGGCACGGCCAAGCCGGGCAAGGGCGAGCAGCCGGCCGGCGGCAAGCAGCCGCAGGGCGGCGCCGAGGAGCTCCCGGCCACGGGCAGCCTCGCGGAGACCGGTTCGAGCTCCGCGCTGCCGGTGATCGGTGCCGTCGGCGGCATCGCCGTGGTCGCCGGGGCCGGCGTCGTCTTCGCGGTGCGCCGCCGCAACTCCGGGGCGCACGCCTGACCCACCACCGGTGCCGTGCCCGTCGCGCGTGACGGTACGGCCCGCCCGTGAACCACAGAGGGACCTGCGCTCGGAGGGGGGCGCAGGTCCCTCTGTCATGACCGGGGTCCGGCGGGGACGTCCGGCGGGGTCACTGCTTGGGCGGCACCGCCGGCATCCCGAGGAACGGCAGCCGCAGCGCGCCGAAGGCGTCCGCCGGGACCACCGGGCTCCTCGGCTCGACCGGCTTCAGCCGCTCGTACGCCGCTCCCTGCGCCGGACGGGGGTCCGCCTCGCCCTTGTTGGGCCAGAACGACATCGCCCGCTCGGCCTGCGCGGTGATCGTCAGCGACGGGTTCACGCCCAGGTTCGCCGAGACCGCGGCGCCGTCGACGACCGAGATGCCGGGGTGGCCGTACAGCCGGTGGTACGGGTCGATGACGCCGGTCTCGGGCGAGTCGCCGATGGGGCAGCCGCCGAGGAAGTGGGCCGTGAGCGGGGTGCCCATCAGCTCGCCCACGTTCGACCCGGCGAAGCCGTTGATGTCGGCGGCGAGCACGGAGGCGGCCTCCGACGCCGCCTTGATCTGCTTGGGGTTGGGGGCGCCGTGGCCCTGGCGCGCGGTGAGCAGGCCCTTGCCCACGCCGTCCGGCTTCAGGTACGTGGTCAGGGAGTTGTCCAGCGACTGCATCACCAGGCCGATGATCGTGCGCTCCGACCAGCGCCGGTTCGACAGCGACCGCAGGACCAGCAGGGGGTGCCGGGCCGCGTTGCCCAGCCACGCCAGCACCCGCGACGAGCCCTCGGCGTAGGGGACCTGGAGGATCGACAGGCTGCCCATCGAGTTGGAGCCCCGGCCGTAGCGGACCGGCTCGATGTGGGTGTTCTCGTCCGGGTGGATGGACGAGGTGATCGCGACACCGCGGGTGAAGTCGGCCCTCGGCGCGCCCGTGACCTTGCGGTAGCGCCGGTTGTCGGTCTGCGCGCCGACCAGCGCCTCGGAGTTGGTCCGGGTCAGCTCACCCAACCGCTTGGAGATGTACGGCAGTTGCCCGCCGGCCTTCATCCGGTGCAGCAGGGTCTGGGTGCCGTAGGTGCCGGCGGCCACGACGACGCGGCGGGCCGTGAAGAGGCGGCCCTCGGCGCTGCGGTCGTCGGTCGGCAGGGTGGCGACCGCGTACCCGCCGCGTGAGTCGTCGGTGATCGACACGACCGTCGTCATCGGGTGGACGACCGCGCCGGCCTTCTCGGCGAGGTAGAGGTAGTTCTCGTTGAGGGTGTTCTTGGCGCCGTGGCGGCAGCCCGTCATGCACTCGCCGCACTCGGCGCAGGCCCTGCGCTCCGGGCCCACGCCGCCGAAGTACGGGTCGGGCACCCGCTCGCCGGGCCGGGCCCTCGTGCCGCCGTCGGCGTCCTGGCCGTCGCCGAAGAACACGCCGACCGGGGCCAGGTGGAAGGTGTCGCCCACGCCCATCCGCTCGGCCGCCGCCTTCAGGTGGACGTCGGAGGGCGTCATCGTCGGGTTGAGCCGGACGCCGAGCATCCGCCGCGCCTGGTCGTAGTACGGTTTCAGCTCCTCCTGCCAGTCGGTGATGTCACGCCACTGCGGGTCCTCGAAGAACGCCGTGGGCGGCACGTAGAGGGTGTTGGCGTAGTTCAGCGACCCGCCGCCGACGCCCGCGCCGGCCAGCACCATGACGTTGCCGAGCAGGTGGATGCGCTGGATGCCGTACATGCCGAGCTTCGGCGCCCACAGGTAGTTCTTCAGGTCCCAGGAGTTCTTCGGCAGGGTCTCCCGGGTGAAGCGGCGGCCGGCCTCCAGCACCCCCACGCGGTAGCCCTTCTCGGTGAGGCGCAGGGCGGTGACGCTGCCGCCGAAGCCGGATCCGACGACGATGACGTCGTAGTCGTGGGCGTCGTCGGCGGCAGGGGCGATGCCGTGGTCGGAGCTGTCGGAGCTGTCCTGGGACACGTGCTCTCCTCGTCGAGAACGGGTGGGGCCGGGACGGACCGCGCCGGGCCCGGATTGCGGTGCGGGGGGGCTACTTGAGGCGCAGGGCCTTCATCAGCCGCAGGCTACGGCTCATGAACTGCGCGTACTTCTCGTCCGTCATCCCGAGCGCCGGCGCCATCGGGAGGAGCCGCTGCTGGGCCACCGTCTGGGCCTCCGTGTACTTGAGGATCCCCTCGGAGCCGTGGCGGCGGCCCAGACCGGAGTCCTTCATGCCGCCCATCGGGGATTGGACGCTGCCGTACGCGGCGGCGTAGCCCTCGTTGACATTGACCGTGCCGGCGCGCAGCCGGGCGGCGACCGCGCGGCCCCGGCGGCCGTCCTTGGTCCACACGGAGGAGTTCAGGCCGTACGGCGTGTTGTTGGCGAGGTCGACGGCCTCGTCCTCGGTGCGGAAGCGGTAGACGGAGACGACCGGGCCGAAGGTCTCCTCGCCGCACACCGCCATCGGCTCGGTGACGCCGTCGAGGATCGTCGGCTCGAAGAAGTACGGCCCGACGTCCGGGCGGGCGACGCCGCCGGCGAGGACCCGCGCGCCCTTGGCCACGGCCTCCTCGACGTGCCGGGTGACGGTCTCGAGCTGCCGCTCCCCCACCAGCGAGCCCATGTCGGCGCCGTAGGCGAGCGCCGTGCCCAGCCGCATCGCCCGGGTACGGGCGGCGAAGCGCTCCAGGAAGGCGTCCGCGATCGACTCGTGGACGTACAACCGCTCGATGGAGATGCACAGTTGGCCCGCGGAGGAGAAGCAGGCGCGCACCGCGCCCGCGGCCGCACGGTCGAGGTCGGCGTCCTGCAGGACCAGCATGGCGTTCTTGCCGCCGAGTTCGAGGGAGACGCCGACCAGGCGGGCGGCGGCGCCCTGCGCGACCTCGCGGCCGGTGCGGGTGGAGCCGGTGAAGGAGACGTAGTCGGCGTGCCTGACCACCTCGGGTCCGACGACCGGGCCGTCGCCGAGGACGACCTGGAAGACCTCGGCCGGCAGGCCCGCCTCGACGAGCAGGTCGCGCGCCCACAGCGCGGTCAGGCAGGTCTCGGTGTCCGGCTTCATCACCACCGCGTTGCCCGCCACGAACGCCGGCAGGGCGTCGCCCACGGACAGCTCCAGCGGGTAGTTCCAGGGGGCGATCTGGCCGACCACTCCGCGCGGGTGGCGCAGCTCGGTGACCTTCGTCAGGGTCGGCATCGCGCCGGTGTGCCGCTTGGGCCGCAGGTAGGCCGGGGCCTTGCGGCCGTAGTGGCGGGCGGCGACCGCGACGGCCTGGACCTCCTCGTGCGCGTGCAGCCGGGCCTTGCCGGTCTCGAGCTGGATCAGGTCCAGGACCTCCGCCTGGCGCTCCAGGACCAGGTCGTGGAAGCGCAGCAGCACGGCCGCGCGCTCCCGTACGGGCGTGCGCTCCCACGCGGCCTGCGCGGCGCGGGCCCGCTCGAAGGCGGCGGCCACGTCCTCGGGCGTGGACTCCGGCAGGTCGGCGAGCTTCTCGCCGGTGAACGGCGTGTGGTTGGCGGTCCGGCCCGAGCCGGCCACCGCCTTGGTGAGCTGGGCCACCAGCTCCGGCGTGACCACGTCGGCCGCGGTGCGGGCGCCCGGCGGGACGGGGGCGACGGGATTGGTGCCGGTAGCGGCCTTCTCAGGAGCCTGCGCGTCGGTCATGAGGCGCAGGGTATGCCGCCGGACGCCCTTTGTGTACCCGTCGGTAACAGGGATTCACGCACCGCTCACACGCCGCCAGTGATCACTGGCACGAATGCCCTGATCAGCGGCCTTCGCTCAGCCCGGGAGGATGACGAGCCGGTCCCGGGCCGCCTTGAACAGCGCGGCCCCCTGCCGCTCCTCCGCCGACCCCTTGGGCATCTCGACCCGCAGCTCGTACTGGCGCCCGTCGGCGGTGCGGACGAAGAACTCCAGCACCCGGTGCCGGGCGTCCTTGTCGCCGTACACCGTGTCGGACTGCACGGCGTCCCGGCCGCGCAGCGAGGTGGCCGTGTACTGCGTGGCGTGCTCGTCGAAGTACGTCCAGGTCCGCGCGTGCTGCTTCGCCTGGCTCATGAGGTCGCCGCCGGGCGAGGAGTCGTACTGCACGAGGCGGACCTGGACCGAGCCGGCCGCGTACTCCACCATGCGGGGCTGGTAGGTCTCGCTGCCCTGGCGGGCGTACTCCGTGTAGGCGGCGGGGAGGGAGAGCGTCGCGCGCATCGCCTGCTCGGGGTGCGCGGTCCAGCCCGCGGCGCTCGGGGCGGAGGCGGTGCCGGGGCCCGGCTTCCCGGTCGACGGGCTGTGCGCCGCCGTGTTCCGCGCGTCCGGGCCGTCGCCGGAGTCGAGGACGAAGGCGGACCCGAACCAGACGGTGCCGACCAGGAACCCGCCCAGGAGGGCGAGGGGCAGCGGGCGGCGGTGGAGGGAGCGTCGTCGCGCGGGCGGTGCCGGGGCCTGCGGCGGGGGCGGCTCGTCCGCCGTGTCCGGTCGGCCCGGGGTGCCGTCGTCGGGGGGTGTGCGATCGGCCGCGGGCAGCGGGGCGGCTTCCGTCCCGCGATCGGCCCCCGCCCCGGCGGGCGGCGCGCCCAGCCGCCGTGTCCGTATGTCGTCGGCGAACTCCCGCAGGGCGAGCGCCTCCTGGGGTGCGAGGCCGTCCCGCGTCGACGCCTCCGGTGCCGGCCACGCGCCGGTCGCGGGTACGTCGTCGGCGGCCGCCCCCACCGGGTGCGTCCCGTCGGCCACCGCCCGCAGCACCGCCTCCGCCTCCTCGGCGTCCGGGCGCCCCGCTGGGTCCTTGACCAGCAGCCGGGTGAGCAACGGGCCGAGGGCGCCCGCCTGGTGCGGCTCGGGTGCGTCGGCGGCCAGGATCGCGGCGAGCGTCGACTCCAGTGACGTGCGGCGGAAGGGGGACCAGCCCTCCACGGCGGCGTACAGGAGCACGCCCAGGGACCACAGGTCGGAGGCCGGGCCGGCGATGCGGCCCGACATGCGCTCCGGGGCGACGAACTCCAGCGAGCCGACGAACTCGCCGGTGGCGGTGAGGGAGTCCTCGCCCTGGACGTGGGCGATGCCGAAGTCGGTGAGGACCACCCGGCCGTGCGCGCCGAGCAGGACGTTCGCGGGTTTGACGTCGCGGTGGACGATGCCGACCGCGTGCGCGGCGCGCAGGGCGCCGAGGACGGCGAGGCCGATGCGCGCGGCCTCCGGGGGCGCCAGCGGGCCCCGCCGCAACAGCTCCTGGAGGGACTCGCCGCGGACCAGCTCCATGACGATCCAGGGCAGTACGTCGAGGCCGGCCGCCCCGACCGCCGGGTCGACGCCCTCGCCCTCCGCCTCCTCGACGACCACGTCGTGGATGGACACGGCCGAGGGATGGTCGACGCGGGCGGCCGCGCGGGCCTCGCGGTAGAGGCGGTGCGCCGCCCTGCGGTGCGACTCGTCGCCGGGCTCACCGGGCAACCGGGGCTGCTTGACGGCGACTTCGCGGTCGACCAGCTCGTCGTGCGCCCGCCAGACGGTGCCCATGCCGCCGGAGCCGATGCGCTCCAGCAGCCGGTACCGCCCGCCGACGGTCCGCCCCTTGTCGCCCGCGGCGTCCCGGTCGTTGCCCATGCCCCATGAGTACCGTGCGCGGCCCCCGGTTGTCGACGCGGACCGCGCCCGCCGGTCAGAGCGTGTCCACGTCCAGGCCGGCGATCGCGGTACGGGCCACCTCGCGGCCCCGGCCGGTGAAGTCGCCCTTGCCCGGATAGGCCACGGTGAGCTTGTACAGGTCCCCGGCGGAGGAGCGGTAGTAGAAGATCTGCACCTCGCGCGGCAGGGGATGCCGGCTGTCGTCGGTGTCGTACCTGACCGTGTTCCGGGCCGCCTTCCTGCCGTGGAAGGTGACGTTGTCGTCGGTCTCGGTGCGCGGGTGCCCGGGCATGTCGAGGCGGTAGTCGCCGCGCGCCAGGAAGTCGCCGTTGTCGGCGTACATCTGGGCCGCCGCGGACTCCTTGATGTCGGTGCCGCGGTCCTCGGACCTGCGCGCGACGGACAGCGCCAGGGAGATCGCACCGCTGGGGTCGGTGTAGGCGACCCGACGGCCGTCGTCCGACGCCTTCTCGGGCACGCTCCGCACGTAGGTGTCGGGGTGGGCGAGCGTGGCCGTGAGGTCCTTCTCGTGGTCCTTGGTCCAGTGGTCGGGCAGCGGCCCGGCGAAGGGGTCGGCGAGCACCAGGTACGCCGCCACCGCCGCGGCCACCACGGCCGCTCCCAGCCCGATCCACACCGTGCGCCCCGGCGACCGCTTCCGGCGCGGGACGTCCGCCTCGCGCACGGTCTGCGTCGGCTGCGGCACGGGCGGGTCGGCGGCGGCCCGGAGCAGCGCCCGCACCCGGGCGGCGTCCGGGCGGCGGGCGGGGTCCTTGTCCAGCAGCCCGTTGATGGCCTCCGCGAGCGGACCGGTGGCCGCGGCGGGCGGCGCCGGCACGGCGTGCAGCACCGACTGCAGGGTGGCGGGGGTGTTGCTGCGGCGGAACGGCGAGACGCCCTCGGTCGCCGCGTACAGCACGACACCCAGCGACCACAGGTCGGACGCGGGTCCCGGCCGGCGGCCCAGCACCCGCTCCGGCGCGACGTACTCGGGTGAGCCGACGAAGCCGCCCGTGTCGGTGAGGTTGGTCTCGCCCTCGATGTGGGCGATGCCGAAGTCGGTGAGGACGACCCGGTCGTGGCGGCCCAGCAGCACGTTGTCCGGCTTCACGTCCCGGTGCAGGATGCCCGCCGCGTGCGCGGCCTCCAGCGCACCGAGGACCTCCAGGCCGATCCGGGCCGCCTCGCGGGCGTCCAGCGTGCCCTCCTTGAGGACGTCGCCCAGGGACCGGCCGTGGACCAGCTCCATCACGATCCACGGCCGGTCGTCGACGACGGCCACGTCGTGCACGTTCACGACGGCGGGGTGGTCCAGGCGGGCCGCCGCGCGCGCCTCGCGGCGCATCCGCTCGAAGGCGTTGGCCCGCTCCCGCTCGGGAAGGTGGTCCGGTACCCGCGGCTCCTTGACGGCGACCTCGCGCTCCACGGTCTCGTCCCGGGCCCGCCACACGGTGCCCATGCCGCCGTGCCCGAGCCTGCCCAGCAGCCGGTACCGGCCGGCGACGAGCCGGCCCGCCCCGGGGTCCCGGGAGACGGGCGGGGACGGGAGGGGGCCGGGTGCGGAGGCCGGTGCCGGGGTCGGCACTGAGGACGCCGGGGTCGGCGGGGTGGGGCCCTGCTCCGGTACCGGCGCGGGCCGTGGCGGTTGCAGGACGAAACTCGTCGTGTCCTCGGCCCCGTGCGGGGCGCCCCCGTTGCTGCTCATGCGTCCATCCCTATCGCGCCGGGAGCCCGCCGCTCCACACCCGGGGACCACCGGTCACAGAGCCGTGACGTACCGGGCACGGGTCCGCCGCCTTCCCGGCGGCCTCACGAGGCCATGAAGGTGTCGACGGCCACGTCGAAGTACTCCCGCGCCTCGCGCACCTTGCCGACCGGCGCCGACACCCACACGTCGTACAGCCGGCCGCCCTCCTCCCAGCACAGGTCGTAGGTGTGCCGGGGTCCCTCCGCCGCGCTGAAGCCGTTCCAGGTGAACTCCCAGAGCGCGGCGGGGCGTCCGCCGTGCGTGGTGTCGGTGACCACGCCGTTGCGGTAGCCGGGGTTGGTGTCGGTGCCCCCGGCGGCGGCGCGCTCCATCACGGCGTGCGGGCCGCCCGGCCCCGGGGCGGTCACCTTGACGCCGAGGCGGAAGGCGCCGTCCGGGGAGAGGTAGAAGACCCGCTCCCCCTGCGGGCTGCGGGTGAAGCCGTCCGGGACGGCGAGCGCGAACCCGGCGGGGTCGTCGGCGATGCGGTACCCGGAGGGCGCCGCCGGCCGGGCGTGGGCGGCCGGGGACACCGGCGTCGCCGGCGAGGCGGTGCGCGTCTCGGTCACGGTGGGGTGCGGCGTGGAGGTCGGCGCGGGGGTGGACGCCGGCCCCCGCGTGCCGCTGCCCGTCGCGCCGTGCGGCGCCGAACTGGCCGGCGTGCCGCCCCCGCCGCCCCCGCCGTGCATCAGCAGCGCCGCGGCCGACAGTCCGGCTCCGGCCAGCGCGGCGACCAGCAGCGCGGCGATCAGGGCACCCCGCTTGGTGCGCGGCGCACGGTCCTGCGGGGCGGGCCGGCCGTCGGGCGCGGGCGGCTCCTTCCGGGGCGTACCGGCCGCCTCCCCCGCAGGCCGGCGCCGCGGCGGACCGGCCTGCGGCACGTCCCGCTGGGTCGGCGTGCGGTCGGCGGGCGCCGCGGGCACCCGTCCGGTGTCCCGGTAGGCGCGCAGCATCCGCTCCGCCTCCGCCGCGCCCAGGCGCCGCTGCGGGTCGCGCTCCAGCAGCCCCCGTACGACGGGCAGCAGCGGCCCGGCCTCGGCCGGCGTGCGGATCTCGTCGAAGACGACGGCGTGCAGGATGCCGCCCAGCGAGTCGCGCCGGAACGGCGAGCGGCCGCTCAGGGCCGTGCACAGCAGCGCGCCCAGCGACCACAGGTCGGACTCCGGGCCGGTGCGCTCGCCGGACATGCGCTCCGGGGCGGTGTACTCCGGCGAGCCCACGAAGGAGCCCGTCTCGGTGAGCGTGGTGGCGCCCGCGACCTGGGCGATGCCGAAGTCGGTGAGCACCACCCGGCCGGTGCCGGACTCGATGAGGACGTTCGCGGGCTTGATGTCGCGGTGCAGGACGCCGGCCTCGTGCGCGGCGCGCAGGGCGCCCAGGAGGGCCAGGCCGATCCGCGCCGCCTCGGCCACGTCGACCGGGCCGTGCTCGGCGATCCGGTCGGCGAGCGACCCGCCGTCGATCAACTCCATGACGATGTAGGGGCGTTCGTCCTCCACCACCACGTCGTGCACCACGATGATGTGCGGGTGGTGCAACTGGGCCACCGCGCGGGCCTCGCGCAGGGTGCGGTCGCGGCGGTCGCGGGCGTCGGTGTCGTCGAGGGAGGCGTCCTGGGAGAGTTCCTTCACGGCGACGCTCCGGCCGAGCAGTTCGTCGGTCGCCCGCCACACCACGCCCATGCCGCCGCGCCCGAGCCGTGTCCGCAGCCGGTAACGGCCCGCGATCACACGGCGGTCCTCGTCCCCCTCGGTCCCCATGGGCCCCATCATGCCGCACCGGACGGCCCGCCTCCGGGGCGGTGACCGGCCAACTCCCGTCCCTGCGGCGGCTCCACGGCCACCGGGGGCGGGGTCAGGAGGTGCCGGCGGGCTCCCGCCAGCTCCGCAGCACCGACTCGAACTGCTCGGCGGTGGTGTCCCAGTCGCCGGCCGGCGAGGAGATGTACAGGACGTACTCGGTGCCGTCCCGCCCGAGGTACGTCTCCTCCTTGGCGCGCCGCGGCCCGGGGAACTCGGTGTCCTTGGCGAGCGCGGTCCAGGTGTACTCCCACTCGGACCCGGGGCGGTCGCGGTAGACGTTGCGCTCCAGCGTCACCCGCCGGTAGTCCACGAGCCGCCTCAACTGCGTGTCCAGGTCGGCCTGGTGCTCGTAGGCGTCGTCGTAGTCCGGGGAGGTGTCCACGGCGATGCGCACGAAGTGCTCGCCGCCGTCGGGCGTGTAGTCGATCTGCTTGAGGTCGCCGTCGTCCTGGTACACGACGCGCTTCCAGCCCTCGGGCAGGGACAGCCGGAAGCCCAGCGGGTCGGTCACCGGCCGCCAGCCGTCGGGCGAGGTGCCGTCGGTCGCCGACGGGCTGGGCTGCGAGGGGCTGGGCGCGGAGGGGCTCGGCGAGAGCGTCGTACGGCCGCCGCCCTGGTCGTGCCGCCCGGAGCCGAACTGCTGGAGCACCACGGCCGTACCGCCGCCGATCAGCGCGGCCACGGCCACCACCAGGGCGAGCGTGCGCAGCCGGCGCCGCCGCGGTGGCTGCTGGGGACGCGCGGCGCTTCCCGGCCCCGGGGGCGGGCCCATCGGGGTGGGCCCCACGGCGGTCGGTCCGGTCACCGAGGGCTGCGGCAGAGGCGTGTGCCCCAGGGACGCGTACGGGAGGGGCGTGTGGGAGGACGGCGTGTGGGAGGTCGGCGTGAGCCCTTCCGGCGTCCTCGGGCCGTACGGGCCCCCGGCCGCCGCGTCGACGCCGCCCGGGTGGGTCCCGCTCGGGTAGGGCGTCGGCCCGCTGCCACTGTCGTAGCCGGGCCGGAAGCCGGGGCCGTACTGCGTCGGCACGTACGCCTGGGCCTCGTGCGGGCTGCGGCCCTCGGCGGCCTGCGCGAGCAGGTGCTCGGCCTCGGCGGTGCCGGGGCGGGAGGCGGGGTCCTTGCGCAGCAGGGCGGTGATGACGGGGCCGAGCGGGCCCGCGTGGTGCGCTTCGGCGGCCTCCTCCTCGACGACGGCCTGCATGGTGGACAGCGGGGAGGTGCGGCGGAACGGCGAGCGGCCCTCGACGGCCGTGTACAGGGTGGCGCCGAGCGCCCACAGGTCGGAGGACGGGCCGGGGTCCTGGCCGCGGACCCGCTCGGGGGCGAGGTAGTCGACGGAGCCGACGACCTCCCCGGTGCGGGTGATGGTGGTGTCGCCGTCGATCTGGGCGATGCCGAAGTCGGTGAGCAGGACCCGGCCGTCGTGCGAGAGCAGCACGTTGCCGGGCTTGACGTCGCGGTGCAGGACACCGGCGGAGTGCGCGGCGCGCAGGGCGCGCAGCACCCACAGGCCGATCCGGGCGGCCTCGGCGGGCTCGAGGCGGCCCTCCTGCTTGACGGCGTCGGCGAGCGAGCGGCCCTCGACCAGCTCCATCACGATCCAGGGGCGGCCGTCGTGTTCGAGCACGTCGTGCACGGTGACCACGGCGGAGTGGTTGATCCGTGCGGCGGCGCGGGCCTCGGCCCGGGTGCGCGCGAGGAGCGCCGGCTGTTCGCTCTCGGAGACGTAGAGCGCGGCGGTCAGTTCCTTGATGGCGACGGCCCGGTGCAGCAGCTCGTCGTGGGCGCGCCACACCCGGCCCATGCCGCCGCTGCCGATGGAATCGGCGAGCCGGTAGCGGCCCGCGAGGAGCAGGCCCTGCATCTGATTCACGTTGCCCCGCAATGCTCTTGACAGGGTCAGCGTAAGGATTGCCCACCGTCCACGGAACCAGCGGGGTGCCAAGGAGACCGCACTGTGACGGTTGTCGCTTCCGGCCCGGAACGGGAACCGGATCCGCCACCGGCCCCCGTCGCCGCCGGCTGCGCGCCGGTCAGCCCGTGTACCGGTAAGTAGCCTGCGCCTGCTCGTAGATGCGGGTCACCTCGTCGCGCTCGGCCTCCGGGCCGCGCACCTGGACGACGTGGTAGCGGCCGTCGAGCAGCAGGGCGAGGTTGCGCACGTACAGCTCGCGCCCGCCGGCCCCCGTCCAGGTGAACTGGCCCTCCGCCATGACGCGTTCACCCACCTGGGTGGTCCGCAGCCCCGAAGCCGTGGCCCAGCTCGAGTCCCGGTACGGCTGGAGCTCGCTCTCCTTCTCCCGCTGGTAGACCATCGGGTCGTCGCCGTACCGGGCCGCGGAGTCCCGGCCGGGGACGACGATCAGCTCGAAGTCCCCGTGGGAGTACACCACCTGGGCGCGCCCGTTCTTCGGCGTGCGGTCCCAGCCGTCGGCCACGGCGACGCGGAAGCCGGCCGTGTCGGTGCGCAGCGTGAAGCCGTCGGCGACGGCCGGGCCGGAGCCGGACGGGGTCCCGGCGCTCTTGCTGCCGCCGCCCGGCTCGGGCGAGGTCTGCTCGGGCCGGGGCTCGCTGCTGCTGCTCGCGGCGGGCGCGTCGCTCACGGTGCCCGCGCCGGTGTTCTGCGACGGGCCGTCCTGCTCGCCCGCCTTGGGCATGAACAGCACCGCGTACGCGACCGCCGCCGCCAGCGCGAGCAGGATCAGCACGAGCAGGGTGCGGCCCAGACTGCGGGGCGATCCGCCCGCCTCCTGCCGTTTGTGCCGCCCGTGGTGCGCGGGCAGCCCGGCCCTGCGGCGGCGCACCAGCTCGCCCTTGCGCCGGATGATGGGCAGTCGGCGCGGATCGGCCGGCGGCGCGGCGATCACGTGGGCGCCGGCCTCCGGTTCGGGCGCCGAGCGCACCAGGGAGCGCAGCCAGCCGCTGAGGAGCTCCACGTCGGGGCGCTCGGTGGGGTCCTGGCGCAGCAACGACTCCACGACCGGCCGCAGCGGCCCGCACTCCTCGGCGAACGCCGGCGGCTCCGCGCACACCATCTGCACCAGCTCGGCGGTCGAGTCCTCGGGGTAGGGCGCGTGGCCCTGCACCGCGCGGAACAGCAGGGCGCCGAGCGCCCACAGGTCGGTGGCGGGCCCCACGGGCGCGGCGAGCTGCCAGTTCTCGTGCACCGGGCCGGCCTGTTCGGGTGCCCACCGCTCGGTGACGGGGCCGACCACGGCCATCCGGGCCTGCCGGGCGCGCTCGGCGGCGAGCGCGGTGGCCGGCCCGCGCGGGGCGGGCGTCCCGGCGGCGGGCTCGTCCCACCGGGCGGGGCGCGTCCCCTGCTGCCCGGCCGCTCCGGGACCCTCGGCGGGGAGCTGCCGGCCGCTGTCGTACGGGGCCGGGGCGGGCAGTCCCGCGGGGGCTCCGCGCACCCCGTAGGGGTCGGCGATCTGCCCGGGCGGCTGACCGCCCGCCGGCGCGCGCCCGCTGCCGTACGGCGACACCGGCGCGGACCCGGCCGGGCCGCCCTCGACCGGGGTGCGGGCGCCGGGAAGCGCCGCGCGTCCGCCCGGGCGGCCCTGCTGGGCTTCCTGGGCCTCCTGGATCCGGGCCGCCGCCCGTGCGCCCGCCCGGTACGCGGCGATGGCCCCGGCCCGCGCGGCACGGATGTCCTCGGTGCTCTCCAGCGCCCGGGGAGCGAGGGCGCCACGGGACGACGGAACGCCGGGGGAGGTGCCTTGCGGGGGCACGGCTCCGGTGCCGGAGGCGGGTGCGGTGCCCGGGGCGGGGGCGGGGAGCCGGCCCGCGGCCCGGGCCTCGATGGCGGCGCGGCGCGCGGCCTCGGGGTCGACCGCGCCACCGGGCGGCCCCCCGGCCGCGGGACCGCCGGGACCCGGGCTGTCCTCGTCCTCGGCCGGCACGGGGTCGTACCCGCACAACGCCTCCTCGGCCGCGCCGACCGCGAGCCCGGTCAGCACGACCCGGCCGTCGTCGCAGACCAGGACGGTGCGCGCGGTGATGTTCCGGTGCACCCAGCCGTGCGCGTGCAGCACCCGCAGCGCCATCAGCACGTCGGAGGCGACCTCGGCCGCCCGGTACGGCGTCAGCGTCCGCTCGGCGAGCAGCGCCACGAGCGGACGCGCGGCCACCAGCTCGCTGACGATCCACAGCGAGCCACCGTCGGCGAACACGTCGAAGACCTGGTCGAGGCGGGGGTGGTCGGGGATGCGGGCAGCGGCCTGCGCGGCCTCGACGGCGCGCCGCACGACCGGGTCGGACGGCCTGCGCGTGCTCGCGCCGGGCATCCTGCGCTCACGGGCGGTGAACCCCGCGGGCAGTCCCTCCGCGTCGAGCACCTCGGCCTCGACGACCTCGGGCAACGGGACCTGGCGGACCAGGACTTCCTGCCCGCTGTAGGTGTCGAAGGCCCGGCTCTCGGTGAGTTCGTACTCGTCGGCGGGCGGCAACGGCAGGCGGTAGCGGTCGGCGAGTACCCGCCCCGCATAGTCGTCCACGTGTGCCTCCCCCGGCCGCCCGGTCGGTCAAATCCGTTCGCCTCACGCACCGTTGTGCACATCCGGCTGGATGCGTACGGTCCGCAAGCACTCACGATACGTGCCGGAGGCAACCCGCAAAGGGGGATGGCAGATCTCGCCTCCCCGGCCCTTCCTTGCACGGCTTCCCGTCGTGCCGCGCCCCGAACGCCGGCGCGCCGTCACTTCTTCGGCTGGAACGTCTCCGTCAGCGTCTTCCAGGTGGCCGTCCGCTCCGCGCCGTTCCAGTCGGCCGCCCGCGCCGTGTACATCAGCGCGTACCCCTGGTGGTCGTTCACCACGAAACCCCGGTCGACCGTCCGGTACGCGGTGCCGCCCTCGGCGTAGGTGAACTCCCAGTCGGCGGCCTTCCAGCCGCGGTACTCCAGCGGGACTATGCGAATCTTCTTGTACTGCGAGCGCACCATGTAGCGCTCCTGGTTCTTCCAGTCGGCGACCGGGTCGTCCTTCGGCGTGGTCGTCCAGGCGATGAGCAGCTTCTGCCCGTTCGGCCCGGTGAAGCGGTCGCCGGCGGAGGCGGTCGTCTGGAACTTCCAGCCCTTCGGCAGCCCGATCGAGTACCCCTGGCCGCCGTTGTGCGTGGACGCCGCCGTGCCGGTGCCGCCCGCCGTCGCCGTGGAACCGGCGCTGCTGCTCGCCCCGGTCCCGCTGCCCGGCGCGGCGGCGGAGGAGGTACCGGTCGGCGCGGACTGCGAGGCGGACCCGTCCGTGCCGGTCCCGCCGCTCTTGTCCTCCTTGGTGCCGGGGCTCCGGCCGGCGACCGTGCTCGCCCCGGCACCGCCCTTGGCGCCGTCGGAGCCGTCGTCGTCCCCGCCGCCGAGGGTGAGGGCCAGCACCGTGCCGATCACCGCGAGCGCGGCCACCACGGCGATGATCACCAGCGTGCGCCGCGGCACGACGTCGGTGAGCGGCGCCCGGGGCACCGGCCTCGGCGGCAGATCGGCGGGCGGCGTCATCACGGGCCAGCCCGAACTGCGGCCCCCGCCCGAGCCGGTGGAACCCGCCTCGCCCGCACCGCCGGTGCCGCCGGTACCGCCCGCCGTCCCGACGGACGCCGAGCGCACGGAGGTCGTCGCGGCCGTGCCCGTGGCCCGCGTCCCGGCGGAACCGGCCGTGTCCGCCGTGCCGACCCCGCTCGCGGCCGTCCCGCCCGTGGAGCTGTCGCGCGTCCCGGCGGCGGAGGCGGCCGCCCCGCCCGCGGCGGCCTTGCGCACGGACCGCAGCGCCCCGCGCAGCTTCTCGCCCGAACCGCCCTTGTCGCGCGTCCCGTCGGCCTGCTTCGGCAGCGGCACGACCTTGGTCGCGTCGACCGGCTCGGAGTCCTTCGGGTCGCGCGCGAGCACGACCGCGTTGAGCATGGCCCGCGCCCCGGCGTCGTCCAGGCGCAACTCCGGGTCCTTGGTCAGCAGTCCGTAGATGACGTCCCGCAGCGGACCCGCGTTCTTCGGCTCCTCCAGCGGCTCGGTCATCACCGCGGTGAGCGTCGCGATCGCCGAGCCCTTGTCGTACGGCGGGGTGCCCTCGACCGCCGCGTACAGCAGCCCGCCGAGCGACCACAGGTCGGCCGCGGGGCCGGGCTTGTGCCCGCGGGCCCGCTCCGGGGCGATGTACGAGGGGGCGCCGACGAGCATGCCCGTGGAGGTGATGGACGGGTCGCCCTCCACCTGCGCGATGCCGAAGTCGGTCAGCACGACCCGGTCGGTGCCGGACTCCAGCAGTACGTTGGACGGCTTCACGTCACGGTGCAGGATGCCCTCGCGGTGCGCCGACCGCAGCACGTCCAGGACCGCCAGGCCCACCCGGGCCGCCCGCTTGGGCTCGAGCACGCCGTCCTCGCGGATGACCTCGGCGAGGGACTTGCCCTCGACGAGCTCCATCACGATCCACGGCCGGTCGTCCTCGTCGACCACGTCGAAGACCGTCACCGCGCTGTTGTTGCGGATCCTGGCGATGGCCTTGGCCTCGCGCAGCGTCCGCGTGATCAGCCGGCGCTTCTCGTCGTCGTCGATGTTCGACGGAAACCGCAACTCCTTGACGGCGACCGTCCGTCCGAGCGTCTCGTCCTCCGCGCGCCACACCGTACCCATGCCGCCGCGGCCGAGTACGTCTCCCAGCCGGTACCGCCCGGCGAGGAGACGTGCGCTCTTGTCCTGACGGGATGCTCCCGCCCGCTCCGCCTCCGACATGCGTCCCCTCAAGCAACCCGCCCTGACAGAGCCTCCATTGTCCCTCACCCGACAAGTGCCCAACGCCCCGGGTTCCCCCGTCCGGACCTCTCGCACGGCACATTCCGGCCAATAGGTACAGCACAGTTCGGCCACGGGGGCACGGCCGGCCCGGAGCGGGGCCTTCCGCACCGCCCCGCCACCGCCGCTCACAGGGAGCGCGTGCAGGATGGGCGCGCCCCCCACGAGAGGACCCGCGATGCCGCTGCTTCGAAGCCTGCGGGTCATCCCCCTGACCCTGGTGTTCCTCTGGCTCACCACCGGTGCCTCGCACAGCGCGTCCCCGGCACCCGCGGACGCCCTGCTGCCGCTGCTGCTCACCCGGGGCGGGGCGCCCGCCGCCGCCCTGCTGGCCCGCGAGGAGGGCGGCACCCGCTACGCCGAGGCGGGTCCGGGCATCGCCCCGGGCGACCACTTCCGGGCCGGCAGCGTCACCAAGACGTTCGTGGCCACCGTGGTGCTCCAACTGGCCGCCGAGCACCGGCTGTCGCTGTCCGACCCGGTGGAGCGGCACCTGCCCGGCCTGGTGCGCGGGGCGGGCAACGACGGGCGCGCGCTGACCCTCCGTTCCCTGCTCACCCACACCAGCGGCCTGTACGACTACACCCGGGACACCAGCGGCACGCTGCCCGTCACCGCGCTGGAAGCCGTCCGTCTCGCCGTCACCCACCCTCCGGCCGACCGAGGCCGCTTCGCCTACTCCAACACCAACTACGTCCTGCTCGGCCTGGTCGTCGAACAGGTCACGGGCCGCTCCTACGCCGCCGAGGCCGAGCGGCGGCTGATCACTCCGCTGGGACTGACCGGCACCTCCTTTCCCGGGTCCGTCAGGACCCTGCCCCCGCCGCACGGACGGGCCTACGCCGCCGACGGCTCCGACGTCACCGAGCTGGACCCGCGGACGGCCGGGGCCGCGGGTTCGCTGGTGACCACGCTCGCCGACCTGGACCGCTTCTACGCGGCGCTGCTGGGCGGCCGCCTGCTGCCCCCGCGCCGGCTGCACGAGATGCTGGACACCCGTGCCGCACACGGCGCGTACGGCATGGGCCTGTTCCCCCAGCGGCTTCCGTGCGGCGTCACGGTGTGGGGGCACAACGGTCGTATAGCGGGCAGCTACGTGCGCAGCGCGGCCACCCTCGACGGCCGCCATGTCCTGACCTTCCGGGTGAACACGACGGCGATCGCAGATCCCGGCCTCGAACCGGCCCTGCTCGCCGCCGAGTTCTGCCCTCGCACCCCGTAGAACGACCGGGACCCGAACGGAGATCCCGGTCCACTACACCCGTTCGAGTGAATCGAGCGGGCACCGGCCGCCACCTCGGCAGGGGCCGGTGCCGGTCCCGTCACAGCGGCACGATGTCCGGCGCCCCCAGCCGTGCCGCGTCCGCCGTCTGGTCGTCGGGCTGGAGCTGGGACTCGCGCTCGGCCTCCACCCGCTTCTCGTAGTGCTCGACCTCGCGCTCGATCTGGTCCTTGTCCCAGCCCAGCACCGGCGCCAGGAGCTCCGCCGCCTCGCGGGCCGAGCGCGTCCCGCGGTCGAAGGTCTCGATGGAGATGCGGGTGCGCCGGGTCAGCACGTCGTCGAGGTGACGGGCGCCCTCGTGCGAGGCGGCGTAGACGATCTCGGCGCGCAGGTAGTCGTCGGCGAACTGGAGCGGCTCGCCCAGCGACGGGTCGGCCGCGATCAGGTCGAGGACCTCCTCGGCCATGGACCCGTAACGGTTCAGCAGGTGCTCGACGCGGACCACGTGCAGCCCGGTGCGGGCGGATATCCGCGCCCGCGCGTTCCACAGCGCCCGGTACCCCTCCGCGCCCAGCAGCGGGACGTCCTCCGTGACGCAGTCGGCGACGCGCAGGTCGAGCCCGTGGACCGCCTCGTCGACGGCGTCCTTGGCCATCACCCGGTACGTCGTGTACTTGCCGCCGGCCACCACGACCAGACCCGGCACCGGGTGGGCCACGGTGTGCTCACGCGACAGCTTGCTGGTGGCGTCCGACTCGCCGGCCAGCAGCGGCCGCAGCCCCGCGTACACGCCTTCGACGTCGTCCCTGGTCAGCGGCACGGCCAGCACGGAGTTCACGTGCTCGAGGAGGTAGTCGATGTCGGCGCTGGACGCGGCCGGGTGGGCCTTGTCGAGGTCCCAGTCGGTGTCCGTGGTGCCGATGATCCAGTGCCGGCCCCAGGGGATGACGAACAGCACCGACTTCTCGGTGCGCAGGATCAGCCCGCTCGTGGAGTTGATGCGGTCCTTCGGCACGACGAGGTGGATGCCCTTCGACGCCCGGACGTGGAACTGCCCGCGGGAGCCGACCATCGCCTGGGTGTCGTCGGTCCACACGCCCGTGGCGTTGACGACCTGCTTGGCGCGGATCTCGTACTCGCCGCCGCCCTCGACGTCCTGGACCCGGGCGCCGACGACCCGCTCGCCCTCGCGCAGGAAGCCCGTGACGCGCGCGCGGTTGGCCACCTTCGCGCCGTAGGCCGCCGCCGTGCGCACCAGGGTGGCGACGAAGCGGGCGTCGTCCATCTGGGCGTCGTAGTACTGCAGCGCGCCGACCAGCGCGTCCTTCTTCAGGGCGGGGGCGACCCGCAGGGCGTGGCGGCGGGACAGGTGGCGGTGCGTGGGCAGGCCCCGGCCGTGGCCGCGGGCCATGGACATCGCGTCGTAGAGGGCGACGCCCGACCCGGCGTACAGCCGCTCCCAGCCCTTGTGCTGGAGCGGGTAGAGGAACGGCACCGGCCTGACCAGGTGCGGTGCCAGGCGCTCCAGGAGCAGGCCGCGCTCCTTGAGCGCCTCCCGCACGAGGGCGAAGTCGAGCATCTCCAGATAGCGCAGGCCGCCGTGGATGAGCTTGCTGGACCGGCTGGAGGTGCCCGAGGCCCAGTCGCGGGCCTCCACCAGTCCCGTGGACAGGCCGCGGGTGACCGCGTCGAGGGCCGTGCCCGCGCCGACCACCCCGGCTCCCACCACCAGCACGTCCAGTTCACGCTCGGCCATGGCCGCCAGTGACTCGGCTCGCTGCGCCGGCCCCAGTGTCGCTGTCCTCACCGCTGCCTCCCGCTGTCCGTCGCGTCGGCCGCACCTTCAGGGCGAGGCCCGGTCTCCCTTCCCCATGCCCAAATTCTGACCGCGTTGTCCGGCATCAGCCACCACAGGCCCCCAGCCTGTGGACAACGTCCTCGACAGCGGAACGGACCAGCCGGAAAACACAGTCGATCAATCCCGCATAACGGTCATATTTACTCCTAGTCTGACATTGCGCTCGCTCGTCCTGTCCACAGGGCTTGCGTGCCTGCCCCGCTTCGGTTACTGGGAAGGACGGCCCACGCCATGCCCGCAGATCTCGCCGTCATCGGACTCGGCCCGCTCGGCCTGCCCCTCGCCCAGGCGGCGGTCGCGGCGGGCATCCCCACGCTCGGGTACGCCACCGGGCCCGAGGCGGGCTCCCTCAGCCCCGCGGAACTGCGCCGGATGCTCTCGGGGGGCTTCCGGCGCACCGCCAACGCGGCCGAGCTGGGGAGGGTGCGCACCGCCGTCATCTGCGCGCCCACCCCGCGCGACGCGGACGGCGGGCTCGACCTCAGCCTCGTGGAACAGGCCGCGCGCACCCTGGCCGGGCACCTGCGCCCGCACACCACGGTCATCCTGGAGTCGCCGGTGCCGCCGGGGACCACGGAGGACTTCCTGCGGCCGCTGCTGGAGGAGACCTCGGGGCTGCGGGCCGGGCGCGACTTCCAGCTCGCGTACTCGCCCTGCCGCGTCGATCCCGGCAACCGCGCCTTCACGCCCGGCAACACGCCCAAGGTGATCGGCGGCCTGACGCCCGCGTGCACGGAGTCCGCCGCCGCGTTCTACGGCCGGCTGACCGAGAAGGTGGTACGCGCGCGTGGGCTGCGCGAGGCGGAGACCGTGCAGCTGCTGGAGACCAACTTCCGGCACGTGAACATCGCGCTGGTCAACGAGATGGCCGTGCTGTGCCACGAGTTGGGCGTCGACCTGTGGGACGTCATCCGCTGCGCGGAGACCAAGCCGTTCGGCTTCCAGTCCTTCCGGCCGGGGCCCGGGGTCGGCGGGCACGCGGTGCCGCTCGACCGCGCCGGGCAGGCCGGCGGCCCGTTGCGCATGGTGGAACTGGCCCAGCAGGTCAACAGCCGTATGCCGCGCTACGTCGTCCAGCGCGCGGCCGCGCTGCTCAACGAGCACGGCAAGTCCGCCCGGGGCGCGCGCGTGCTGCTCCTCGGCGTCACCTACAAGCCCGACCTGGCCGACCAGCAGGGCACACCCGCGCGGGAGATCGCGATCCGGCTGATGGAACTCGGCGCGTCCGTCAGCTATCACGACCCGCACGTCCCGTCCTGGAGCGTCCTGGACCGCCCGGTCCCCCGCGCGGACTCCCTCTACGAGGCCGCCGCCGACGCCGACCTCACGATCCTCGTCCAGCAGCACCGCACGTACGACCTCCAGGGCCTGTCGGTGAAGGCCCAACTCCTCCTGGACACCCGCGGCGCGACCCCGACGGGGGCGGCGCACCGGTTGTGAGGGGGGCGCGAGGTGGTGCACGGTCCGGGGACTGCTGGCACAGGGGTGGGGGCGCCGGTAATCTGGCAACAGGTGGAGCCCACCGCAGCGGGTACTGCGGCAGGCTCCTGATGGTTCACGGGCGTCCGTCCCTACCTCTCATAGGGGCGGCCGCTCACCATCCGAAAAGTCGCAAGACCCACCTCCTCCGGAACTTCACCAGCCGAAGCCGGATCCCGTCCCAGCGAGTGGGCTTGCGATGGCGTCCCATGGGCGCCCCCTTCCACGACACCGCCCAGTAGCCCGGGTGGGCGGTCCGTTCGGAACGCGGGCCGGGCCCCGCGGGCGCGGGTCCGGAACCATTCCTTGGAAGGGGGCGACCCAGAGAGCTCGGGTCGCCGATCACGGACATTACCGCCCTCCATACGCCCGTTCGGCCCCCATTCGCCCCGAACGCAACCGCGCGCCCCCCTCCGCGCCGTGCGCCGTCCGACCCGCCGCGGCGCGCACGCAACAGGGCCGGTCACCCCCCTCACGGGAGTGACCGGCCCTGGCGTCCGTTCGGTGGGGCTAGCGGCGGTGCTGTGAGTCCGCCACCGTCACCTCGACCCGCTGGAACTCCTTCAGCTCGCTGTAGCCCGTCGTGGCCATCGCGCGGCGCAGGGCGCCGAAGAGGTTCATGGAGCCGTCGGGGGTGTGGGACGGACCCGTGAGGACCTCCTCGAGGGTGCCGACCGTGCCGAGGTCGACCTTCTTGCCGCGCGGCAGCTCCTCGTTGACGGCCTCCATGCCCCAGTGGTGGCCCCGGCCCGGCGCGTCCGTCGCGCGGGCCAGCGGGGAGCCCATCATCACCGCGTCGGCGCCGCAGGCGATCGCCTTGGGCAGGTCGCCGGACCAGCCGACGCCGCCGTCCGCGATCACGTGCACGTACCGGCCGCCGGACTCGTCCATGTAGTCGCGACGGGCCGCCGCCACGTCCGCGACCGCCGTCGCCATCGGCACCTGGATGCCCAGCACGTTGCGCGTGGTGTGCGCCGCGCCGCCGCCGAAGCCGACCAGCACGCCCGCCGCGCCGGTGCGCATCAGGTGCAGGGCCGCCGTGTACGTGGCGCAGCCGCCGACGATCACCGGGACGTCGAGCTCGTAGATGAACTGCTTCAGGTTCAGCGGCTCGTGCGCACCGGAGACGTGCTCCGCCGAGACCGTCGTGCCGCGGATGACGAAGATGTCCACGCCCGCGTCCACGACCGCCTTGGAGAACTGCGCCGTACGCTGCGGGGAGAGCGCGGCCGCCGTGACCACGCCGGAGTCGCGCACCTCCTTGAGGCGCGCACCGATCAGCTCCTCCTTGATCGGGGCCGCGTACAGCTCCTGGAGGCGGCGGGTGGCCGACTCGGCGGGCAGCTCCACGATCTCGTCGAGCAGCGGCTGCGGGTCCTCGTAGCGCGTCCACAGGCCCTCGAGGTTCAGCACGCCCAGGCCGCCCAGCTCACCGATGCGGATCGCGGTGGCCGGGGAGACGACCGAGTCCATGGGGGCGGCCAGGAACGGCAGCTCGAAGCGGTAGGCGTCGATCTGCCAGGCGATCGAGACCTCCTTCGGGTCGCGCGTACGACGGCTGGGGACGACGGCGATGTCGTCGAAGGCGTACGCCCGGCGGCCGCGCTTGCCGCGCCCGATCTCGATCTCAGTCACGTCTGTGGCCTTTCCCTGATGCGTTGCAGCGTCTTCCAGTATCGCCGACGGCCGTGACGGGGAACGCCCGGCGGCCCGGACGACCGGGGAACGCGCCGAGGGCGGCCCCGGAACTCGTCCCGGGGCCGCCCTCGGCGGACAGGCGTCGCACAGGCGTCACGCGTGCGTGCGGGTCACCGCTTGGCGCTGTAGTTCGGCGCCTCGACCGTCATCTGGATGTCGTGCGGGTGGCTCTCCTTCAGGCCCGCCGACGTGATCCGCACGAAGCGGCCGTTCGACTGCAGCTCGGGCACCGTGCGGCCGCCGACGTAGAACATCGACTGGCGCAGGCCGCCGACGAGCTGGTGGACGACCGAGGACAGCGGGCCGCGGTAGGGCACCTGGCCCTCGATGCCCTCGGGGATGAGCTGCTCGTCGGAGGCGACGCCCTCCTGGAAGTAGCGGTCCTTGGAGAACGACCTGCGGTCGCCGCGGGTCTGCATGGCGCCCAGCGAGCCCATGCCGCGGTACGACTTGAACTGCTTGCCGTTGATGAACATCAGCTCCCCCGGGGACTCCTCGCAGCCCGCGAGCAGCGAGCCCAGCATCACCGTGTCGGCGCCGGCGACCAGCGCCTTGGCGATGTCGCCGGAGTACTGCAGACCGCCGTCGCCGATGACCGGGACACCCGCCGCGCGGGCGGCCTCGGCGGCCTCGTAGATGGCCGTGACCTGCGGGACGCCGACACCGGCGACCACCCGGGTCGTGCAGATGGAGCCCGGTCCGACACCGACCTTGATGCCGTCGGCGCCCGCGTCGACGAGCGCCTGGGCGCCGTCGCGGGTGGCGATGTTGCCGCCGATGACGTCCACGCGCGTGTGGTTGGACTTGATCTTGGCGATCATGTCGCCGACCAGGCGGGAGTGGCCGTGCGCGGTGTCGACGACGATGAAGTCGACGCCCGCCTCGATCAGCGCCTGGGCGCGCTCGAAGGCGTCACCGGCGACACCAACCGCGGCACCGACCAGCAGGCGGCCCTCGGCGTCCTTCGCGGCGTTGGGGTACTTCTCCGCCTTGACGAAGTCCTTGACGGTGATCAGGCCCTTGAGGACACCCTCGCCGTCGACCAGCGGCAGCTTCTCGATCTTGTGCTTGCGCAGCAGCTCCATCGCCTCGACGCCGGAGATGCCGACCGTGCCGGTGACCAGCGGCATCGGCGTCATGACCTCGCGCACCCGGCGCGTGCGGTCCGACTCGAAGGCCATGTCGCGGTTGGTGACGATGCCGAGCAGCTTCTTGTTGCCGTCGGTGACCGGCACACCGCTGATGCGGAACTTGGCGCACAGCGCGTCGGCCTCGGCCAGCGTGGCGTCCGGGTGCACGGTGATCGGGTCGGCGACCATCCCCGACTCGGACCGCTTCACCAGGTCGACCTGGTTGGCCTGGTCCTCGATGGAGAGGTTGCGGTGCAGGACGCCGACGCCGCCCTGGCGGGCCATCGCGATCGCCATGCGCGACTCGGTGACCTTGTCCATGGCGGCGGACAGGAGCGGGATGTTCACCCGCACGTTCTTGGAGACGTACGAGGCGGTGTCGATCTCGTCGGGTGCCATGTCCGACGGGCCCGGCAGCAGCAGCACGTCGTCGTAGGTCAGCCCGAGCGTCGCGAATTTGTCGGGCACTCCGTCGACGTTGGCAGTCATGACACCTTCCCCAAATGGCCTTGATCGGTGCGGATGTCCATGCTAACGGGAAGCGGGGTGGTCTCATTCCACGGCCGGAGGCCGCCCCCGGCTTCGTACGTTCCTACGGACCGGGCCGACGCCCTGTTCACGAACGGCCCAACTCCGCGCGCCCTACTGCTCGGCGAGCGCGCGCAGCCGGCTCAGCGCACGGTGCTGCGCCACCCGTACCGCCCCGGGTGACATTCCCAACATCTGTCCGGTCTCCTCGGCGGTCAGCCCCACCGCGATCCGCAGCAGCAGCAGCTCGCGCTGGTTCTCCGGCAGGTTGGCGAGGAGTTTCTTGGCCCACTCGGCGTCGCTGCTGAGCAGGGCGCGCTCCTCGGGCCCGAGGGAGTCGTCGGGCCGCTCGGGCATCTCGTCGGAGGGCACCGCCGTGGACCCGGGGTGGCGCATGGCCGCCCGCTGGAGGTCGGCCACCTTGTGCGCGGCGATGGCGAACACGAACGCCTCGAAGGGGCGGCCGGTGTCCTTGTAGCGCGGCAGGGCGAGCAGGACGGCGACGCAGACCTCCTGCGCCAGGTCCTCCACGAAGTGCCGGGCGTCGCCGGGCAGCCGGGACAGCCGCGTACGGCAGTAGCGCAGGGCGAGAGGGTGGACGTGGGCGAGCAGGTCGTGCGTCGCCTGCTCGTCGCCGTCGACGGCGAGGTGCACGAGTGAGCCGATCGTCCCCTGGGCAGGAGTGGCCGCCTCGTCGTCGCGCATCGGTCCATGGTGCCCTGCGGCCGTGCGGTCCGCGGCACCGCGCCCGTCGTTGTGCACCGAAGCGTTATGAGCAGGTGCGCCGGAACTCATCCCCTGCGCCCTCCCCTTCCGCTCGACCGAATCGTCCCCGAGGAACTCCACACCTCAAGGATGCGGCATCCGCGCCGAAACGAGCAGCGGCCGTCGCGACGGAACGAATGCGGCCCCTTGCGCGGGCCCGCCGGGACGCCGTACGCGTCCCGCGCGGGAGCGGACGTACGGCGGTACGCCCACCGCGGCCGACCTGCGCGGAACCGCTCGGCCGACGCCCGCGCCCACCGCGGCGGGCGGCCTGCCGGCGGCCACGCACGCGTGCGGGACGACGGGCCGCACACGGGACGAAGGGGCGGAACGCCGTGAGAAAGAACGCACCGCGGGGGGACCACGTCACCGCCGTCGGGTGCGGGTCCCGCCCGGCCGACGGGGCCCGGGCCGCAGGTCCCTGGTCGTGTCTTCCGGGTCAGCCGAGGGCGCCGACCGGACGGGAGGACCTCCGCGCCGGCACGGCCGGGCACGGACGGGTCACCCCCGGCGGCCACGCCGCAGTGAGCCACGGTGCCGCGGTGGGCGAGGCCACGGGGGGCGCCCCCGTCCCGTTCGGGTGGGACGGGTGCGCGGGCCGCGCCGTACGCCCCCGCGGGGCGGGGCCCCGGAGGGATCCGGGAGACACGGCCTAGCGGACGAGACCCCACCGGAAGCCCAGCGCGACCGCATGGGCGCGGTCGGAGGCGCCGAGCTTCTTGAACAGCCGCCGGGCGTGGGTCTTGACGGTGTCCTCGGAGAGGAACAGCTCGCGGCCGATCTCCGCGTTGGAGCGGCCGTGGCTCATGCCCTCGAGCACCTGGATCTCGCGCGCGGTGAGCGTGGGCGCGGCACCCATCTCGGCCGACCGCAGCCGGCGCGGGGCGAGCCGCCAGGTCGGGTCGGCGAGGGCCTGGGTCACGGTGGCCCTCAACTCGGCGCGCGAGGCGTCCTTGTGGAGGTAGCCCCGGGCGCCGGCGGCGACCGCGAGGGCCACGCCGTCCAGGTCCTCGGCGACCGTCAGCATGATGATGCGTGCGCCCGGGTCGGCGGACAGCAGCCGCCGCACGGTCTCGACGCCGCCCAGACCGGGCATGCGCACGTCCATCAGGATGAGGTCCGACCGGTCGGCGCCCCAGCGGCGGAGGACTTCCTCGCCGTTGGCCGCCGTGGTCACGCGCTCGACGCCGGGCACGGTCGCGACCGCGCGGCGCAGCGCCTCTCGGGCAAGCGGGGAGTCGTCACAGACGAGGACGGAAGTCATGGCCGCCCTCCGCAGCTGATGCGCGTCACCTTGTGCCTCCAGGCTGGTACGTATCGTCACCTGTGCGGTCGACCGTCTCGGACGCCTGCCCGAGCGCTTGTGTTTTCAACCGCCTCCGCACTCTCAACGACGGTCACTCGAAAGAGTTACGGGGCTGCGTGCACTCTTCGGCACTCTACGTGAGGGACCGGACACGACCCCGAGAGGCGCTGCCGACCCTCGACCTTCCTTCACAAGCCGTGCCCCATTCGGCCCCATTTCTTCCCTTTTCCTGGTGTCTGAGGCTAGATTCGCAATGAGTCATATTTTCATCTCCTTAGATCGTAGTTGTACGGTCGTGGGCACCGTATCCGCTCAGCACGGCTACAAGGGGTCACGCAATGGCAGATTTCTCCCGCCTTCCCGGACCGAACGCGGACCTGTGGGACTGGCAGCTCCTGGCTGCCTGTCGCGGGGTGGACAGCTCGCTCTTCTTCCATCCGGAGGGCGAGCGCGGTGCGGCCCGGAGCGCTCGCGAGAACTCGGCCAAGGAGGTCTGCATGAGGTGCCCGGTACGCGCCCAGTGCGCGGCGCACGCGTTGGCCGTGCGCGAGCCGTACGGGGTGTGGGGCGGGTTGACCGAGGACGAGCGCGAGGAGCTGATGGGGCGGGCACGCACCCGCCTCGTGTCGGCGTCGAGCGGTATGGACACCGCTTCGAACAACTGAAGGAACGTTTCCGCACACACCTTCTTCCGGCGGCCCGCGTTCTTTTCTGCGGCTCCCGCGAGCCGCGATACCGCTCAGCGCGGTCGCGCCGCCCGCTCCAGTTCACCGAGCGTCGCCGCGACCGCCGGCACCTGCGCCAGGTCGGGCAGGGTCAGCGCCACGATCTCGCGGCGCACCGCCGGTTCCAGGGTCACCGTGCGCGCACCGCGCGGGCGCACGGAGGCGACGGCCAGCTGCGGCAGGACGGCCACGCCGAGGCCGGCGCCGACCAGGCCCACCACGGCCGGGTAGTCGTCGGTGGCGAAGTCGATGCGCGGCGTGAAGCCCGCGCCCTCGCACACCTGCACCAACTGGCCGCGACAGCGCGGACAGCCCGCGATCCACGGCTCGTCGGCCAGGTCCCCGATGGCGACGGACCCCGCGGCGGCCAGCCGGTGCCGCTCCGGCACGAGCCCGACCAGACGGTCCGTCAGCAGCGGCCGTACGACCAGGTCCTCCCACTCCTCGGGGCCCGGGGCGCGCTCGGCGCCGGCCGGCCTCTCGTAGCGGAAGGCGAGGGCGATGTCGCAGTCGCCGGCGCGCAGCTTGTCCACCGACTCCGGCGGCTCGGCCTCCTCCAGGGAGACGCGGGTGCCGGGATGGGCGGCGCGCAGGGCGGCCAGCGCGGTGGGGACGAGGGTCGAGCTGCCGCTCGGGAACGACACCAGCCGGACCCGGCCCGCGCGCAGCCCGGCGATCGCGGCGACCTCCTCCTCGGCCGCCGTCAGCCCGGCGAGGATCCCGGACGCGTGCCGCACGAGGGCCTCGCCCGCCTGGGTCAGGCGCATCTCGCGCCCGGTGCGCACCAGCAGCGGCGTGCCGACGGACGCCTCCAGGGCCTTCATCTGCTGGCTGACGGCGGGCTGGGTGCAGCCCAGCTCGCGTCCCGCCGCGGAGAAGGAGCCCGTGGCGGCGACGGCGCGCAGCACACGGAGATGACGGGCCTCGATCACCCCCCGAGCATAAGCCAGGCTTGGGCCGCGCGCCGAATAATGCGTGGACGCTTTGACGTTGGTCCGCCTACCGTGCGGGCATGAGGCTTCTCTCCCTGAACCTGGGCCGGGCCGTGGCCGTGCCGTACACCGACCAGCCGCAGGGCCTGACCGGGATCGACAAGCGCCCCGTCGACCATCCGGTGCTGGTCACGGCGCCCGGTCCGAAGGGCACCGGGGGCAGCGGCCTGGCCGGGGACGCGGTGTGCGACCTGCGCCACCACGGCGGGGACGACCAGGCGGTGTACGCGGTCGCGCGCGAGGACCTCGACGCGTGGGAGCGCGAGCTGGGGCGCCCGCTGGTGAACGGCTCGTTCGGCGAGAACCTCACCACCGAGGGGCTCGACGTGTCGGACGCGCTGATCGGCGAGCGCTGGCAGATCGGGGCCGAGCTGGTGCTGGAGGTGACGGGCGGCCGGATCCCGTGCCGGACGTTCCAGGGCCACCTGGGCGAGCGGGGCTGGGTCAGGCGGTTCACGCAGAAGGGCGCGACGGGCGCGTACCTGCGGGTGATCGTGCCCGGCGAGATCCGCGCGGGGGACGCGATACGGGTCGTGCACCGGCCCGGGCACGGGGTGACCGCCCGGATGGAGTTCCGGGCCACGACCACCGAGCGGGACCTGCTGCCGCGGCTGCTCGACGCGGGCGAGGCGCTGCACCCGGAGGCGCTGGCGCAGGCGCGGAAGTACGTCGCGCGGCACGGCGGCTGAGCCCGCGTCACCCCGGGCCGGCCGGTGCTCGGCCCCTGCGGGACGGGGCCCGTGCGGACCGGACGCCCGCACTCCGGGTCACTACGCTTCTGCCATGACAACGGCTCTGATTACGGGATCGACCGCGGGCATCGGCGCCGCGTTCGCGCGGCGGCTGGCGGCGGACGGGCACGACCTGGTGCTCGTCGCGCGGGACATCAAGCGGCTGCGGGAGCAGGCGACCGAACTGCACGACCGGCACGGCATCGAGGCGGAGGTGCTGACCGCCGACCTGGCGGGCGACGCGGGCATCGAGGCGGTCGCCGCCCGGCTCGGCGACCGGCGCAACCCGGTCGACCTGCTGGTCAACAACGCCGGCTTCGGCAACAAGGGCCGTTACCTCGAGGTCTCGCTGGCCGACGAGCTGCGGATGCTCAAGGTGCACTGCGAGGCGGTGCTGCGCCTGACGTCGGCGGCGACGGAGGCGATGCGGGACCGCGGGCGCGGGGGCGTCGTCAACGTCGCGTCGGTCGCCGCGTTCGTGCCGCGCGGGACGTACGGCGCGTCCAAGGCGTGGGTCGTGCAGTTCACCCAGGGTGTGGCGCGGGACCTTTCGGGCAGCGGCGTGCGGCTGATGGCGCTGTGCCCCGGGTTCGTGCGCACGGAGTTCCACGAGCGGGCCGGGATGGGCACGGACAACATCCCCGGCTGGATGTGGCTGGACGCGGACAAGGTGGTCGCCTCCGCGCTGCACGACCTGGCCCGCGGGCGGACGCTGTCGATCCCGGACCCCCGCTACAAGGCGCTGATGGGCGCGGCGAAGCTGGTGCCGCGCGGGATGCTGGGCGGTCTGTCGTCGCGGACCGGACGCAAGTACGGGCCGCAGTGAGCCCGTCCCGGACGGGCGGCCGGTGACCGCGGGCGGGCTGCGCCCGCCGGTGGGAAAATGAGCGCGACGGTACCCGACCACGGGGGACCGGAGGCGCGCCATGACCTTCGTACAGCTCATCGAGTGCAGGACGAGCCGGCTGGACGAGATGAACCGGCTCATGGACGAGTGGGTCGAGAAGACCAGGGGGAAGCGGACGGCGACGCACGCGGTGGTCGGCACGGACCGCTCGGACGCGTCGCACGTCGTCGAGATCGTGGAGTTCCCCTCCTACGAGGAGGCGATGCGGAACTCCAACCTTCCCGAGACCGACGAGATCTTCCGGGGCATGGTCGCCCTGTGCGACGAGATGCCGACGTTCACCGACCTGGAGGTGGTGCGCGACGCGCAGCTCGCCGAGGACACCGCGCGGCGGTTCTTCGAGGTGCTCGCCACCCCGGGCGACCTGCCCCCGCTCAACGACCTGCTGGACGAGGACGTCCACAGCGTCGACCCGGTCAACCCGGGGCCCACGATCGGGCTGGACGCGGTGCGCGCCGAGTTCCGGATGTGGCGCGGCGCGTTCGACTTCGCGTTCACGGTCGAGGACCTGGTCGCGCAGACCGGGCGGGCCTGCGCCCGCTGGACGTGGGACGCCACCCACACCGGTGACTTCCTGGGGATCGCCCCCACCGGCAAGCGGGTCACCATGACCGGGATGACGATGTGCGGCTTCGGCACCGACGGCAAGATCACCGAGCTGTGGTGGCAGCACGACCAGCTCGGTCTGATGCAGCAACTGGGGGCGCTGGAGCCGCTGGAGCGGTGACCGGGGCCGGGGAACGAACGGTGCCCGGCACCCCCGTGGAGGGGTGCCGGGCACTGTCGGTCCAGCTCAGCTCAGCTCGGTGCTCAGTGGGCGTGCCCGTGGCTGTGGCCCGCGGCGGCCGGCTCTTCCTCTTCCTTCTTCTCGACGACCAGGGTCTCGGTCGTGAGCAGCAGGGAGGCGATGGAGGCGGCGTTCTCCAGGGCGGAGCGGGTGACCTTGACCGGGTCGATGACGCCGGCCTTGATCAGGTCGCCGTACTCGCCGGTGGCGGCGTTGTAGCCGCTGCCCTTCTCGAGCTCGGCGACCTTGGAGACGATGACGTAGCCCTCGAGGCCCGCGTTCTCGGCGATCCAGCGCAGCGGCTCGACGGCGGCCTTGCGGACCACGGAGACGCCGGTGGCCTCGTCGCCGGTCTTGTCGAGGTTGCCCTCGAGGACCTTGACGGCGTGGACCAGGGCGGAGCCACCACCGGAGACGATGCCCTCCTCGACCGCGGCGCGGGTCGCGGAGATGGCGTCCTCCAGACGGTGCTTCTTCTCCTTCAGCTCCACCTCGGTGGCGGCGCCGACCTTGATCACGCACACGCCGCCGGCCAGCTTCGCGAGGCGCTCCTGGAGCTTCTCGCGGTCCCAGTCGGAGTCGGTGTTCTCGATCTCGGCCTTGATCTGCGCGACGCGGCCCTGGACGTCCGCGGAGTTGCCGCCGCCGTCGACGAGGGTGGTGTCGTCCTTGGTGACGGTGACGCGGCGGGCGGAGCCGAGCACGTCGATGCCGACCTGGTCGAGCTTGAGGCCGACCTCCTCGGAGATGACGGTGGCGCCGGTCAGGACGGCCATGTCCTGCAGCATCGCCTTGCGGCGGTCACCGAAGCCCGGGGCCTTGACGGCCACCGCGTTGAAGGTGCCGCGGATCTTGTTGACGACCAGGGTCGACAGGGCCTCGCCCTCGACGTCCTCGGCGATGATCAGCAGCGGCTTGGAGGAGTTGGTCTGGATGACCTTCTCCAGCAGCGGCAGCAGGTCGGCGATGGAGGAGATCTTGCCCTGGTTGATGAGGATGTAGGGGTCCTCCAGGACGGCCTCCATGCGCTCCTGGTCCGTCACGAAGTACGGCGACAGGTAGCCCTTGTCGAAGGCCATGCCCTCGGTGAAGTCCAGCTCCAGGCCGAAGGTGTTGGACTCCTCGACGGTGATGACACCGTCCTTGCCGACCTTGTCCATCGCCTCGGCGATGAGCTCGCCGACCTGCTGGTCCTGGGCGGACAGCGCGGCGACGGCGGCGATGTCGGACTTCTCGTCGATCGGGCGGGCCGAGGCGAGCAGGTCCTCGGAGACCGCCTTGACCGCGGCGTCGATGCCCTTCTTCAGGGCGGCCGGGGAGGCACCGGCGGCGACGTTCTTCAGGCCCTCGCGCACCAGCGCCTGGGCGAGCACGGTGGCGGTGGTGGTGCCGTCACCCGCGATGTCGTTGGTCTTGGTCGCCACCTCCTTCACCAGCTGGGCGCCGAGGTTCTCGTACGGGTCCTCGATCTCGACCTCACGGGCGATCGTGACACCGTCGTTGGTGATGGTGGGGGCGCCGAACTTCTTGTCGATGACGACGTTGCGGCCCTTGGGGCCGATCGTCACCTTGACCGTGTCGGCCAGCTTGTTGACGCCGCGCTCGAGGGCGCGACGGGCGTCCTCGTCGAACTTCAGGATCTTCGCCATGACAGCGGGAGCCCTCTCGGAAACTTGGGCGGAAAAATCGGGTGTAATGAGCCGCGCCCCCGGCGCCCGGCTGATTAATGGTCGCGGGGGCCAGGGGCGCAGATCGAGCAAAGGCGCTTCACGAGGAAGCGGGGTGAACTACTTCTCGATGATCGCGAGGACGTCGCGAGCCGAGAGGACGAGGTACTCCTCGCCGTTGTACTTCACCTCGGTGCCGCCGTACTTGCTGTACAGGACGACGTCGCCGACCTTGACGTCGAGCGGCAGGCGCTCGCCGTTCTCGAAGCGGCCCGGGCCCACGGCGAGGACGGCGCCCTCCTGGGGCTTCTCCTTCGCGGTGTCCGGAATGACCAGGCCAGAGGCCGTGGTCTGCTCGGCGTCCAGCGGCTGGACCACGATGCGGTCCTCGAGCGGCTTGATGGCAACCTTGGAGCTGGCGGTCGTCACGATCCGACCTCCCCCTTCGGAGATCTCACGGGGTTAACTGTCTGAGGTGGCGACCAGGTCGATCCGTCGTCGCGGGTGCCGGACCTGCCCGTCGCGTTGTTGGCACTCTCACGGGGGGAGTGCCAGAGCCGAGACTATGACCGCGATTAGCACTCGGTCAAGCGGAGTGCCAACGTCGCCGGTGTGTCCGCGCCCCGGACCCCTCGCACGGCGCTGTCGCGGGGCCCGGGTCAGAGGTAGTCCTCCAGGCGCCCGACCGTGAGCCCCTGCCCCTGGACGGTGCGCAGCAGACGCGCGGTGCGCTCCCGCAGTCCCGGGCCGGACAGCTCGTCGGGGTCGACGGTGACGATGTCGCCGGGGAGCAGCCGGTGCGGGCCGTGGGCGAAGGTGAGCTCGGCCGGCCCCATGGCGGCGCGCCACAGGACGACGGCCGTGATGCCGCAGTCGGCGGCGGCGCGCAGGGTCGTGGTGTCGTACGTGCCGTACGGCGGGCGGAACAGGCGCGGGCGCACGCCGAAGCGGGCGTGGAGCTTGTCCTGCTGGCCGCAGATCTCGGCGCGCTGGCCGGGGTAGGGCAGGCCGCGCAGGGCCGCGTGGTCGAGGGTGTGGTTCTCCAGGGCGGCGCCGACCGCGCGCAGGCGCGCGAAGTGGCCGTAGCCCGGGCCGACCACGCTGTCGGTGAGGAACACGCTGACCGGCAGGCGCAGGTCACGGACCATGTGGACGAAGCGGGGGTCGCGTTCGGCGCCGTCGTCGTAGGTGAGGAAGACCACGGGGTCGCGGGTGGGGACCCGGTCGACGACGCGGGGCGGGGCGGAGCGCGACGGGCCGCCGGGCAGCGCGGGGCGCGGGGCGGGGGCCAAGGGGGTGGCCAGGCCCCAGCGCCGGTGGGCGGGTGCGGCGGCCGCGCCGTGCGGGTGCACGCGTTCGGCGGCCTTCTTGCCGAGCCGTTCGATGGGGTCGACCGACTGGGCGCAGCCGCCCAGGACGAGCAGTGCGGTCGCCGCCGCGGCGGCCACCAGGCGCCGGGGCCTCACAGGTAGTCCTCCAGCCGGGCCACCGCGTACCCCTTGGCCGTGACCTTGTTCAGGAACCGGCGGACCATGTCGGGCATGGTGCCCTTCCACTCGCTGCGGCCCCGGAAGTGGGTGAGCACGATGTCGCCGGGGTGCAGGTCGCGGTCGCCCTCGCGGTAGTCCCAGTGGTCGACGAAGACCTCCTCGTCCCACAGCGCGGCGTACCGGATGCCGCAGCTCCTGGCGGCGCGCAGGGTGTCCTGGTCGTAGTTGCCGTAGGGCGGCCGGAAGACGGTCGGGCGCGTGCCGTACCGCTCCTGCAGGACGCGCTGCATGCCGCAGATCTCGTCCTTCTGGCGGGCGTAGGACAGGGCCGGCAGGTAGGGGTGGTGCAGCGTGTGGTTGTTCAGGGTGACGCCCGCGGCCTGCATCGTCTTGAAGTAGCCGTAGTTCTCCTTGATCAGGAAGTCGGAGAGGAAGGCGGTGTACGGCACCTTCAGGTCGCTCATCATGCGCAGGAACGCCGGGTCCTTCTCGGCGCCGTCGTCGATGGTGAGGAAGACGACCTTGTCCCGGGTGGGGACGGTGGTGAGGACCGGCGGCAGGCCGAGCTCCTCGTGCCCGTCGACCTCGAAGCCCTTGCGGGTGGTGATGTGCGGCTTGTGCGCGGGCGGCGCCGGCGCGGGGAGCGGCACCCGGCGCAGGCCCCAGCGCTTCGCGGCGGCGACCCGGGCCGCCTGCTCGGCGCGCAGCCTCCCGGCGTACGACATCAGCGCGCGGGCCGGGCCGGCCTGTTCGGGCTGCTGGCCCGCCGCGGGATCGCCGCCCGTGGCGTGGTCGCCGGTGCGCCCGCAGCCGGCCGGGACGAGGGCGAGGAGGGCCAGCAGCAGCAGGACGCGCCGCGCGCCGGCCCCAGGGCGCCCCACGGACTCCCCCCTCCGCTTTTCATCGTTTTGTACGACTGCTCGCATGGAGCCGGATCTTCCCAGCCGCCGCCGGGGAAGCCGGCCCGACACCGCGGCAGGCGGCGCACGGTCCTCCGACTGGCCCACAATGAGCCGGTGAACGACCTCGCTCCCCTGCTGACCCCCGAGGGCCGGGCCCTCCTCGACGAGGTGCGCGGCACCGCGCCCGCCGACGAACTCGCCGTCGCCACCCGGCTGCGCCGCGACCACCCCGCCCCGCTGGTCTCGGCGGCCCTCGCCCAGGCCCGGCTGCGGCAGCGGGCGGTGGCGAAGTTCGGCGCCGAGGACGCGCACCGGATGTTCTTCACGCCCAACGGGGTCGAGCAGTCGACCCGGGCGAGCGTGGCCGCGTACCGCGCCGCGCGGCTGAAGGAGCTGGGCGTGACGTCGGTGGCCGACCTGTGCTGCGGCATCGGCGGGGACGCGATCGCGCTCGCCCGCGCCGGCATCCGGGTCCTCGCGGTGGACCGCGACCCGGCGACGGCGGCGACCGCGCGGGCCAACGCGGACGCGCTCGGCCTCGGCGGCCTGATCGAGGTGCGCGAGGCCGACGTCACGCAGGTCGACACCTCCGGTCACGACGCGGTCTTCGTCGACCCCGCCCGGCGCGGCGGACGCGGCCGGATCTTCGACCCGGAGGCGTACTCGCCGCCGCTGTCCTGGGCGGTCGCGGCGGCCCGCACGGCCCGGGTCGCCGCGCTGAAGATCGCGCCCGGCGTCCCGCACGAGGCGGTCCCGGCCGACGCCGAGGCCGAGTGGATCTCGGACCACGGGGACGTGAAGGAGGCGGTGCTGTGGTTCGGCACCGAGCCCGGCGCCGTCCGCGCGACCCTGCTGCCGGGCCCGCGCGCCCTGCGCGGCGCCGGCCTGCCCGACCCACAGGTCCGCCCCCTCGGCCGCTACCTCTACGAGCCCGACGGCGCCGTCATCCGCGCCCACCTGGTCGCCGACGTGGCCGCGGAAGTGGACGGCGGCCTGCTCGACGCGACCATCGCGTACGTCACCGCCGACACCCTGCGCCCCACGCCGTACGCCACCGCGTACGAGATCACCGACCAGCTCCCCTTCAACGTCAAGAAGCTCAAGGCCCTGCTCCGCGAGCGCGGGGTGGGCGTGCTCACCGTGAAGAAGCGGGGTTCGGCGGTGGAGCCGGAGGAGCTGCGCCGCAAGGTCAAGCCGCAGGGCCCGAACGCGGCGACGGTGTTCCTCACGCGCGTGGCGGGCGCCCCGACGATGCTGATCGGCGCGCCGGCCGCGGTCTGAGTCCGCCGGACTCCCGGGCCGCTCAGGACCCGTCGTCCAGGTTCCTCAGCCGTTCCAGCAGCAGGTCGCGTTCGCGGGTGTTGGACGTGAGGGCCGCCGCGCGTTCGAGTTCCGCGCGGGCCTCCGCCGTGCGGCCGAGGCGGGTCAGCAGGTCGCCGCGGACGCTGGGCAGCAGGTGGTAGTCGCGCAGGGCCGGTTCCCCGGCGAGGGCGTCGACCAGGGCCAGGGCCTCGGCCGGGCCCTCGGCCATCGACACGGCCACCGCGCGGTTGAGCTCGACCACCGGGGACGGGGAGCGGACCGCGAGCAGGCCGTACAGGGTGGCGATGGTGCGCCAGTCCGTCTCCGCGTAGGTGTACGCGTGCGCGTGGCACGCGGCGATGGCCGCCTGGAGCGCGTACGGGCCGGGCGGGCCGGAGCCGGCCGACTCGGCGCGGGCGAGGGCCGTGATGCCGCGGGTGATGAGCATGCGGTTCCAGCGGCTGCGGTTCTGGTCCCGGAGCAGGACCGGCCTGCCGTCCGGGTCGGTGCGTGCCGGGGTGCGCGACGCCTGGAACTCCAGCAGCGACGCCAGGGCGTGCACCTCGGGTTCCTTCGGCATCAGGCCCTGCAGCCGGCGGGCCAGCCGCAGGGCGTCCTCGCACAGCGCCGGGCGCAGCCAGTCGTCGCCGGCCGTCGCCGCGTACCCCTCGTTGAAGATCAGGTAGATGACGTCCAGGACCGAGCCCAGGCGGGCCTCGCGGTCGGGGCCGTAGGGCACCTCGAAGGCGACGTTGCGCCGGGCGAGGGTGCGCTTGGCGCGGACGATGCGCTGGGCGACGGTCGGCTCCGGCACCAGGAAGGCGCGCGCGATCTCGGCCGTGGACAGCCCGCCGAGCAGCCGCAGCACCAGGGCGGTGCGGGCCTCGGCGGACAGCACCGGGTGGCAGGCCGTGAACACCAGGCGCAGCAGGTCGTCGTCGATGTCGTCCGGGTCGGCGGGCTCCTCGAACGGCTGGACGGTGTCGAGGTCCCGGCCCAGCTCCGCGAGCTTGCGGGCGTAGGTCTCCCGGCGGCGCACCAGGTCGACCGCGCGGCGCCGGGCCGTGGTCGTCAGCCAGGCCCCAGGGTTGTCCGGCACGCCGTCGCGCGGCCACTGCTCCAGCGCGGCGACCAGCGCGTCCTGTGCCAGTTCCTCGGCGATGCCGACGTCCCGCACGACCCGGGCCGCGGCGGCGACGACGCGCGGGGACTCGAGCCGGAACACGGTCTCGATGGCCCGGCGCGAGTCGTCGGTACCGGGCCGGCCGCGCTCGGGGGCGGCTGCGGTGGGCTGTCGTTCCACAGCCCACATCGAACACCCCGAGCGGCGGCGCGCCAAGCGGAGGTCAGCCCTCCGCGATCTCGCGGACCTCGCACGTCACCGTCCAGAACGGCTCGTGCACCTTCAGGAACCGCTTGGTCCACTCCAGGGCCTCGGCCCGGTCCTTGCACTGCATGATCGCGTAGCCGCCGACGACCTCCTTGGCCTCGGTGAACGGCCCGTCCGTCACGGACAGCTCGCCGCCCTCCCAGTGCACCCGCGTGCCCTGCGCGGACGGCGTGAGGCCGGCGGTGTCGAGCATCACCCCGGCCTTGGTGATCTCCTCGATCAGCTCGCCCATCCGCTGCATCAGCTCGGGACTCGGGCCCTCGGCGGGGGCGGACGCCTCGTCGATCTTCACGAGGGACAGGTAGCGCGGCATGGTCACTCCTCGGGTCGGCGGCGGGGTCCGTCCCCGCCTTCCACACCTACGTCGATCGGCGCGCGACGGGATCGACACGAGGGCCCGGAGATGTCCCGGGACTTTTTCCGGCGGCCGGAACCGCCCGCCCGGGCTACCGCAGCGACTGCCACAGCCGGCGTGCCTGCGGCTCCTTCGCCACCACCCGGTTGGGGTCGGAGGGAGCCGTGACCACCGGCATGGTCACCGTCGTCACCGCGTCGGACCCGAGGCCCTCCAGGCTCCGGCCCAGCCTCGTCAGCTCGCCCAGCGAGTCCAGGCCGGTGTCCGTGGTGAGGCCGGCGGTGAGCGCGTCGGCCACCCGGTACAGCCGGGCCGGGTCGGTCAGCAGGCCGGCGTGGGCGATCTGGTCGAGCAGGGCCTTCACCAGCTTCTGCTGGAGCCCTATGCGCCCGAGGTCGCTGCCGTCGCCTATGCCGTGCCGGGTGCGGGCCAGGGCGAGGGCGGTCGTGCCGTCGAGGTGGTGGGTGCCGGCCGCCAGGTGCAGGTGGCTGTCGTCGTCGTCGATGTCCTGGTCCGTGGTGACGGTGACCCCGCCGAGCGCGTCGACGAGCCGGGCGAACCCCGAGAAGTCGACCTCGACGTAGTGGTCCATGCGCACACCGGTGAGCGACTCGGCGGTCTTGACCGCGCACACCGGACCGCCCACCTCGTAGGCGGTGTTGAACATGACGCCGTGCGCGACCGGCGTCGACCCGCCCGAGGGCAGCGGGCAGGACGGCCGGGTCACCAGGGTGTCGCGCGGGATGCTCACCACGGTCGCGCTCGTGCGCCCCGCGTCGATGTGCACCACCATCGCCGTGTCGGAGCGGGCGCCGCCGCTGTCGCCGCCGCCGAGCGCCTTGTTCGCCTTGCCGCTGCGCGAGTCGGAGCCGAGGACCAGGAGGGTGACGGCTCCGGTCGGCAGCGGGGTGGCGTCGGGGGCCGAGGGGGTGGTGACCGCCCGGGCGGGGCGGTCGTCGCCGAGCGCGTCGTCGATGTCGACGCCGGTGATGTTGTCGTCGAGGTGCCGGTAGGCCCAGCCCGCCGCCGCCAGGCCCAGGACCAGGGCACCCGCCAGGGTCAGGCCGGCGGCCTTCCACAGGACCGGCCGCCGGCCTCGCCGCCCGCCGTGTCCGCCGTCGCCGTCGCCCTGCTCCTCGCGTCGCGTCACAGCAGGAACGTACGTCCGAATGATGAGGACACTGTGAGGAACGGTGGACCGGTCCCGGTTTCTTGCGGGAATCTCACGTTCAGCCCAGCGTCACGCTCGGCACCGGATTGCCGCCGCTCCACGTGCCGTTGAAGCCGAAGGTCACCGAACCGCCGTCCGGGACGGTGCCGTTGTAAGAGGCGTTGGTGCACGTGACGGCCGTCCCCGACTGGGTGCAGGCGGCGTTCCACGCCTGGGTGACCTGCTGCCCGGCGCCGTAGGTCCACGTCGCCTTCCACGACGACAGCGCGGCCCCCGAGCAGGCGATCCGCACCTGGCCGGTGAACCCGGTGTTCCACTGGCTGACCACGCTGTACGTGGCCGAGCAGGCACCGGTCGGCGGGGTGGTCGTGGTGCCGCCGAGGGCTTCCGCGATCGCGTAGTAGGCCGGTTTCGGCGCGTAGTTCGCGTCGTACGGCGTCGCGGCCCCGTAGCCGGGGAAGGTGCTGTCCACCCAGGAGTCGGAGTCCGCGAAGCCCCACACGGTGAGGTTGACGCAGCGCGTCACGGCCACGCACGCGGCCGTCACCGCCTTGTAGTCGGCGGCCTGCTGGGCCAGCTCGGCGCTGTCGGCGGGCAGCGCCATGCGCACGTCCAGCTCCGTGATCGCCACGTCGACGCCGAGGTCGGCGAAGCGCTGGATGTTCTGCTGGAGGGTGGAGGGCACCTGGCCGAGGATCAGGTGCGCCTGGAGGCCGACCCCGTCGATCGGGACGCCGCGCTCCTTCAGCGACTTCACCAGGGTGTACAGCGCCGTGGACTTCGCGTTGACGCCCTCGACGTTGTAGTCGTTGATGTACAGCTTGGCGGCCGGGTCGGCGGCGCGGGCCCAGGTCAGGGCGTCGGCGATGTAGTCGGCGCCCAGACCGTTGTACCAGAGGTCGGTGCGGTAGGTGCCGTCCTCGTTGAACGGCTCGTTCACGACGTCCCAGGCGGCGATCTTGCCCTTGTAGCGGCCGACCTCCGTGCTGATGTGGTCCTGCAGCAGGGTGCCGAGCTGGGCGGAGGTCCAGCTTCCGTTGGTCAGCCAGCCCGGGTTCTGGTTGTGCCACACCAGGGTGTGGCCGCGCACCTGCTGGCCGTGGGCCTGGGCGAAGGCGACGATCTGGTCGGCCTCGGTCCAGTTGAAGGTCCCCCGGGACGGCTCCACCGACTCCCACTTCATGGCGTTGCCGGGGGTCAGCGAGCCGAACTGGGAGCCGGCGAGGTCGCCGTAGGTGCCGGTGAGCTTGGAGCCGGTGACCGCCGTGCCGATGACCTTGCCCTTGGCCGCGGCGAGGTCGCGCAGCGGGGTGTCGGCGGCGTGGGCGCTGCTGCCGCCCGCGGCGATCAGGGCCGCCGTGGCGGCCAGGCCCGCGCACAGGGCGGCGAGCCGGGTGCGCAGGGGGGTGCTGGAGGATCTCATGGCGGGTGCCTCCGAAAGTTTCGGTTGTTCAACCGATTGACTCGGAGGAGTGTGGAGGGGCCCGCCCCGGCCGTCAATACGGCACCTTCCGGCCACCACCAACACCGCCGGCACCGGCGCGGACGCGAGCCCCTTACCGCTCACTCGGCCCCCGGCGCCCCCGTGCTCGCCCGCACCACCAGGCTCGTCGCCAGTTCCACCCGGGTCGCGGCCGGGGCCTCGTCGGCGCGACCGAGCTCCAGCACCAGACGGGCCGCCGCCTCGGCCATCTCGGTCAGCGGCTGCCGTACGGTCGTCAGCGGCGGCCCCACCCAGCGGGCCACCGGCAGGTCGTCGAAGCCGACCACGCTGACGTCCTCCGGGATGCGCAGGCCCAGCTCACGGGCGGCCTCGTACAGCCCGAGCGCCTGGAGGTCGTTGCCGGCGAAGACCGCGGTGGGGCGGTCGGGCCGGGAGAGCAGCTCGCGGCCGAGCCGGTAGCCGGTCTCGTGGTGGAAGTCGCCCGTCTTGATCAGCCCCGGGTCGACCGGCAGCCCGGCGGTCTCCAGCGCGGCCCGGTAGCCGTCGATGCGGGCCCGGCTGCACATCATCGCCGGCGGCCCGCTGATCGCGCCGATCCGCCGGTGGCCGAGATCGACCAGGTGCCGGGTGGCGGCCAGGCCGCCCTGCCAGTTGGTCGCGCCGATCGAGGGCACGTCGGCGCCCGGGTCGCCGGCCGGGTCCATCACCACGAAGGGGATGGAGCGGCTGGTGAGCAGCGCGCGCTGGGACTCGTCGAGCCCGGACAGCACCAGCACCACGCCGTGCGGGCGGCGGGCGGCGACCTGGTCGGCCCAGGTCCGCCCCGGGGTCAGCCGGCCCGCGCTCTCGCTGAGCACGACGCTGAGCCCCGCGTCGCGCGCCACGTTCTCCACGCCCCGGATGACCTCCATCGCCCAGGCGCTCTCCAGCTCGTGGAAGACCAGGTCGAGCAGGGGCGAGCGGGTGGCCTCGGCGCGCCGGCGCCGGTAGCCGTGGGCGCGCAGCAGCTCCTCGACGCGGGTCCGGGTCGCGGGCGCGACGTCGGCGCGGCCGTTGAGCACTTTCGAAACAGTCGGCGCGGACACGCCGGCCTCGCGGGCGATCTCCGCGAGGGTGGCGGTCTGCGCCGGCCGGCCCTCGGCCCGTGGCGCCGATCGTTCTTGCGCAGGCGTCGCCGACCGGTCCTGCGCTGTGGTCGTCCGCGTCTCAGCGGGCTCGGGGGGTCTCATGGCCGCGATCGTATCCCCGCGCGTCGTCCTGACGAACCCCTGGCGACGCCTCGGGTTCCCGGAACATTCGAAGTGCCCGTCGAAACATTCGCACGGGGACTTCGTCACCGTGGTCGAAGCGGGCGAGCCGGAGCTGCGGCCGGGCAGGACCTCCGCCACCGGGCGGGGATCGGCACCCGTCGGGCCGCGGGGCGGCGGCCGCAACGGGGGCGCGCTCCGCCCCGCTCCGCTCCTTGGCCCGAGTCGCCCCCCGACCGCCTCAGTCCACCGCCTCGAACCGCCACCGGTGGACCGGGCGGCTCACCAGCGCGCCGTCCGGCTCGGGCAGTTCCGGGAGGTCGGCGTCGGGGGCCGCGTCCCACCAGGTGATGACCAGGACGCGGTCCTGCGGGGCGCGGAAGGTCTCGCGGCGCAGGGGGGTCCCGGCGAGGTGCTGGGCGCGCGCCCAGGCGAGCAGGTCCGCGCCGCGTCCGTCGACCGCCCGCGCCTCCCACATCAGGGCGACCGTCACGAGTACAGGTTCTCCTCGCCGAGCTCGTGCACGTGGTCGTGGTCGTGGTCGTGCGCGGGGCCGCGGCCCGGCACGTGCGGGTCCGTCACCGGCAGGGACGAGTCGGCCGACAGGTCCCAGTCGGAGGCGGACCGGTTCCGGGCGACCATCTCGGCGCCCAGCGCCGCCACCATCGCGCCGTTGTCCGTGCACAGCTTGGGGCGCGGCACCCGCAGCCGGATGCCGGCCGCCTCGCAGCGCTCCTGGGCCAGGGCCCGCAGCCGGGAGTTGGCGGCCACTCCCCCGCCGATCATCAGGTGGTCGACGCCCTCGTCCTTGCAGGCGCGCACGGCCTTGCGGGTCAGCACGTCGACCACGGCCTCCTGGAAGGACGCGGCCACGTCACGGACGGGGACCTCCTCGCCCGCCGCCCGCTTCGCCTCGATCCAGCGGGCCACCGCGGTCTTCAGGCCGGAGAAGGAGAAGTCGTAGACCGGGTCGCGCGGGCCGGTCAGGCCGCGCGGGAAGGCGATCGCCCCCGGGTCCCCCTCGCGCGCGTAGCGGTCGATGACCGGGCCGCCGGGGAAGCCCAGGTCCAGCACGCGCGCGATCTTGTCGAAGGCCTCGCCCGCCGCGTCGTCGATGGTCGCGCCGAGCGGGCGCACGTCCGAGGTGATGTCCGCGGACAGCAGCAGGGAGCTGTGGCCGCCGGACACCAGCAGCGCCATCGTCGGCTCCGGCAGCGGGCCGTGCTCGAGCTGGTCCACGCAGATGTGGGAGGCGAGGTGGTTGACGCCGTACAGGGGCTTGCCGAGGGCGTAGGCGTACGCCTTGGCCGCCGAGACGCCCACCAGCAGGGCGCCGGCCAGGCCGGGGCCCGCCGTCACCGCGATGCCGTCGAGGTCGCGGGCCGACACGCCCGCCTCCTTCAGGGCCCGGTCGATGGTCGGGACCATCGCCTCCAGGTGGGCCCGGGAGGCGACCTCGGGCACGACCCCGCCGAAGCGGGCGTGCTCGTCGACGCTGGAGGCGACGGCGTCGGCCAGCAGGGTGGTGCCACGCACGATGCCGACGCCGGTCTCGTCGCAGGAGGTCTCGATGCCGAGGACGAGGGGCTCGTCCCGTGAGTCAGCCATGGGTCTCGGTTCCTTGTACGCCGTTCACGGAGGTTGCCGGGTCGGTCAGGCGCATCACCAGCGCGTCCACGTTGCCCGGTTGGTAGTAGCCGCGCCGGAAGCCGACCGGCTCGAAGCCGAACCGCTCGTACAGCTTCTGCGCGCGGACGTTGTCGACCCGGCACTCGAGCAGGACCTCGGCGCACTCGAAGGTCGTGGCCGCCCGCAGCAGCTCGGTGAGCAGGCGCCCGCCGAGCCCGGTGCCCCAGTGGTCGCGGGCGACGGCGATGGTCTGGACGTCGGCCAGCTCGCCGGAGGAGGCGAGGCCCGCGTAGCCGACCAGCCGGTCGCCGGCCTCGGCCACGACGTACCGCCGGGTGGCCCGCGGGCCGCGGGCGTGCGCCAGCTCGGACCAGAACATGCCCCGGGACCAGGCGTCCTCGGGGAAGAGGTCCCTCTCCAGCTCCAGCACGGGGTCGATGTCCCACCAGCGCATCTCGCGCAGGCGAGGAGTCACGGGCTCGGTCACTTGGGGGTGACCACCTTGTAGTTCTTGGGGACCTGGGCGTCGGGCCGGCGCAGGTACAGCGGGCGGGGCCGGGGCAGTTCCTCGCCGGCCGCCAGCCGCTCGGCGGCCAGCCGGGCCAGGGCCGCGGCGGAGACGTGCTCCGGCTCGTGGGCCCGGGGGAAGGTGTCGGGGTACAGCAGCGCGCCCGCGCCGACGGCCGGGAGTCCGGCCACTCGCTCGGCGATGTCCGCGGGCCGGTCCACGGCCGGGTCGGTCAGCCGGGTGCGCGCGTCGGCGTACGTCGCCCAGTAGACCTCCTTGCGGCGGGCGTCCGTCGCCACGACGAACGGTCCCTGGCCGGCGGCGAGGTCGGAGGCGAAGGCCAGGCCGTCGAGCGTGCACAGGCCGTACACGGGGACGCCGAGCGCGAGCCCGAAGGTGTCGGCGGTCATCAGGCCGACGCGCAGCCCGGTGTAGGGGCCGGGGCCGGTGCCGACGACGACCGCGGTGACGGCGTCGAGGGTGAGGCCGGCCTCGGCGAGGACGCGGTCCACGGCGGGCAGCAGCAGCTCACCGTGGCGGCGCGCGTCCACCTGGCTCGACGAGGCGATGACGTCCGTCCCGTCGTGCAGCGCGACGGTGACGGCGGGGGTGGCGGTATCCAGAGCGAGCAAGAGCACGCAAACAGCCTACGGCGCCCCGGGCGGCGGCACCGCCGCCCCGGCGGGACCCACGGCGACTGCTAACGTCGCCCCGAATCCCTACATATCCCGACACACCCGTGCGACATGGCGAAACACGGTGATTCCGTGCGACACGGTACGTCCGTACGGGCCGAGGCAGAGGTGGGCGCAGGTGGCAAGCAGCAGTGCGGGGATCGTGGCCGGGCTCACCGCGGCGGCCGTGGCGACCGTGGGCTTCCTGGGCTGGCAGGCGGCGGCGCACGTGCCCGCCGACCTCGCGCACCCGGCCGGCGCGACGCTGGCGCCCGGCATCAGCGCGACCAAGGCGCCCCGCGACAGCGACCGGCCGGCCGCGCTGCCGTCGGGGTCCGGAAGGGGTGAACGGGTGGTGTACTCGGTGGACGACGACCGGGTGTGGCTGGTCGACGCGGACGGCACGGTGCTGCGCACCTTCACGGTGACGCCCGGCACCCTCGACCCGTCGCCGGGCGCCTACGCGGTCACCTCCCGCGCGAACCAGGTCACCGGCACCGACGGCACCCCCGTGGAGCACGTCGTCCGCTTCGCCTCCGCGCAGGGGCTGGCGATCGGGTTCAGCGCGGCCGTGGACGGCTCGACGCCGGCACCGGGGGCGGACGCCAGGACGGGCGCCATCCGCGAGTCGCGCGCGGACGGGAGCGCGCTGTGGGACTTCGCGACGATCGGCAAGCGGGTCGTGGTGATCCGCTAGCGGGTGTCCACGACGCCGCGCCAGACCCGGGGCCGGCCACGTGCCACCCTTGCGCCCGCCCGGCCGCCCAGCCGGCGCCCGCCCGCCCGGCCGCTCAGGCGGCCTCGCGGTGGCCGCGGGCGGCCGGGCGGTCGTGGGGCTCGGGGGCGCGCGGGGGGCGGGAGACGGCGTCCGCGGCCGCGCAGGCCGCCAGCAGGTCGCGCATGGACACCGCGGGGGCCGGGGCGCCTCCCGTGGACCCGGACCCGGACGCGCACCCGGACTCGGGCACGGACACGGAGGAGAACGCCGGGTGCCGCCGGGGCTGGGCCACGGGCTCGGGAGCGGGCATGGACGCCTCCTGATGGTCGGGGGCGGACGTGGTTAGGCGAACCTAACCACGAACTGGATACCATGTGACCACGCCCGGCGCTCCCGGCGCAATACGGTCCCGACACCCTGTCGGTAAACGTTCCCGCCCGCCCCGGCCCGGCCGCCGGGGACGCGCTCAGGCCGCCAGCACGCCCAGGTCGACGGCGCCCCACCGTTCACCCACGGGGGTGAGCGTGACGTGCCGTACCTCGTCCGTGGTGTCGCCCACCGCGCGGTGCAGGGTGATGTGCAGCCGGTCCTCGGTCAGCTCCTCGACCTTGCCCTCGCCCCACTCCACGACGACCACCGAGTCCGGCAGGGACACGTCGAGGTCGAGGTCCTCCATCTCGTCGAGCCCGCCGGAGAGCCGGTAGGCGTCGACGTGGACGAGCGGCGGGCCGTCGGTGAGGGACGGGTGGACGCGTGCGATCACGAACGTCGGCGAGGTGACCGCGCCCCGCACCCCGAGTCCTTCGCCGAGGCCGCGCGTGAGGGTCGTCTTGCCCGCGCCGAGCTCCCCGCTGAGCATCACGAGGTCACCGGCGCGCAGCAGTTTCGCGAGCTCGCGGCCCAGCTCCCGCATCTGCTCGGCGGAGGTGACGGTCAGGCGGAGGTCAGCCGCGTCGTGCGGTGCTGCTGGTGCTTCCATAGCCACCCACGGTAGCCCCTGCCGGCACGGCACCGGCGCGGGTGAGCAGGTCGGCGAGGCGGTCGGTGACCACCTCGGGGTGCTCCAGCATCACCAGGTGGCCGGCGTCCGGCACCAGGACCAGCTCGGCCCCCGGCAGCAGGTCGGCGATGGCCTCGCTGTGCTCGCTGGGCGTGACCAGGTCGCCGATCCCGGCGAGCACCAGCACCGGCATGTCCGTGAAGCGGGCCAGGGCCTCGGTCTTGTCGTGGTCGGTGAAGGCCGGGTAGAACTCGGCGACCACGTCGATCGGCGTGCCCTCGATCATCCGCTCGGCGAACCGGGCGACGGCCGGGTCGACGTCCCGGGACGCGAACGAGTACCGCTTGACGACCCCCGCGAACAGGTCGGCGGTCGCCCGCCGCCCGCGCTCCACCAGCTCGGCCTGCTGGCCCAGCGCCCGCAGCACCCCCGGCAGCACCCGCCGCACCGCGTTGACACCGGCCACCGGCAGTCCGAAGTTGACCTCGCCGAGCCGCCCGGACGAGGTGCCCACGAAGGCCGTGGCGACGACCCGCTCACGGATCAGCTCGGGGTAGTGCGCGGCCAGCGCCATGACGGTCATCCCGCCCATGGAGTGCCCCACCAGCACGATCGGCCCGTCCGGTACGGCCGCGTCGAGGACCGCCTTCAGGTCGCGGCCGAGCTGGTCGATGGTGAGCGGCACGTCGTCCTGGACCTGCGCCACGCCGCGCCCCGAGCGGCCGTGGCTGCGCTGGTCCCAGTGCACGGTGCGCACGACGCCCCGCAGCGCCGCGCGCTGGAAGTGCCAGGAGTCCTGGTTGAGGCAGTAGCCGTGGCTGAAGACCACCGTGACCGGGGCGGGGGCCTTGCGGCCGAAGAGGCGGCGCCGGCGCCCGGCGAGCGCGGCCGGCGGCTCGACCTCGTCGACCTCGTAGTACAGCTCGGTGCCGTCGTCGGCGTACGCCTTGCCGGGCGTGCCGCGCAGCGTGCCGTAGGGGCCGGTCGAGTCCAGGGCGAGGAGGGCCTTCCTGCGTATGCCCCGTCCGACGGTCATCCGCTCGATCGCGACCCCCGCCGCGGCGCCCGCGGCGAGGACGCCCAGCGCGGCCCCCGCGATGCCCGTGGTCCGGCGCCAGCCACCGGCCGCCGCCGTGGCGGATGCGGCGACGGCCGCCGAGGCGACGCCCGCCACCGCCTCCGCGCTGCTCTCGCTCACGTCCCGCTCCCTCGTCGCCGTCCGGCCGGTGCCCCGGGCGGGGCCCCCCCGACGGGGACGTCCCCGAAGGGGCGTCCCTGCCAGGCGGTTACCCCGCTCGCCGCTCGTTCACGTGGACGCGGGGCACCCGTGCGCCGACGCGGGTCACGATCTCGTACCCGATCGTGCCCGCGGCCTGCGCCCAGTCCTCGGCGGTCGGCTCCCCGCGGTCACCGGGGCCGAACAGTACGGCCTCGTCCCCCGGCTCCGGCCGGTCGCCCCCCAGGTCGACGACGAACTGGTCCATGGCGATGCGCCCCGCGACGGTCCGCCACTTGCCCCCGACCAGCACCGGACCCGTGCCCGAGGCGTGCCGGGGCACCCCGTCGGCGTACCCGAGCGGGACCAGGCCCAGCGTGGTCTCGCCGGGCGTGGCGTAGTGGTGGCCGTAGCTCACGCCGTGGCCGCCGGGCACGTCCTTGACCAGGGCGAGGGAGGCGGACAGCGTCATCACGGGCCGCAGTCCGAGGTCGGCGCTGCTGCCGAGGGCCGGGGCGGGCGAGAGGCCGTACATGGCGATGCCGGGGCGCACCAGGTCGAAGTGCGTCTCGGGCAGGGTGAGCGTGGCGGGCGAGTTGGCGATGTGCCGCACCTCGGGCCGTACGCCCCGGTCCTCCGCGTCCGCGACCATCTCGCGGAACAGCGACAGCTGGGCGCCGATGGAGGGGTGCCCCGGCTCGTCGGCGCAGGCGAAGTGGGACCACAGGCCGGTGACGCGCAGCAGCCCCGCGCGTTCGGCCCGCAGCGCCTCGTCGACCAGCTCGGGCCAGTCGGCGGGCTGGCAGCCGTTGCGGCCGAGCCCGGTGTCGGCCTTGAGCTGCACGCGCGCGACGCGGGAGGTCCCGCGCAGCGCCCCGGTCAGCTCCCGCAGGGCCCACATCCCGCTGACGGAGATGTCGACGTCGGCCTCGACGACCTCCCGCCAGGGGCCGCCCGGCGTCCACAGCCAGCACAGCACGCGGACGTCCGCCGGCAGCGCGGCGTCCGCGCGGACCGCGAGGGCCTCCTCGGGCGTGGCGGTGCCGATCCAGGTGGCGCCCGCCTGCACGGCCGCGCGGGCGCAGGGGATCGCGCCGTGGCCGTACCCGTCGGCCTTCACCACGGCCATGAAGGCGGCGCCGGGGGCCTTCGCGCGCAGGGTGCGCACGTTGGCCCGCAGGGCGGCCAGATCGATCTCGGCGCGGGCGCGCGGTGTTCCGCCCCGCGGTGGTGCAGTCTCACTCATCCCGCCCAGTGTCTCAGAGGGGCGGGCGGGCGTTCCCGACCCGGGCGACCACGGGACGCGGCGGCGGGTCGACTCCCGTCCTTCGGCCCGTGCCCCGGCCCGTCCCCCGGTACGACGCCCCGGCCGGCCGGCCGACCCGCGTACGACGGCCGGGTCCCGCCCCCTCCCGGGCCTCGCCTACCCCCGTACGACGTCCCGCCAGGCCAGGCCCACGGCCTCCGCGACCTGGTGCGCCCGCACCGGCGCGCCGCGCGCCGCGAGCCGCCCGGCGAGGCCGTGCAGGTAGGCGCCCACGCTCCCGGCGTCCCGCGCCGACAGGCCGGCCGCGAGCAGGGAGCCCGCGACGCCGGACAGCACGTCCCCGCTCCCGGCGGTCGCCAGCCACGGCGTGCCCGTGGCGTTCACCCGGACCGGCGCCGCACCGCCCGGGTCGGCGACCAGCGTGGTCGAGCCCTTCAGCAGCACGGTCGCCCGGTACGCCTCGGCCAGCTCCCGCACCGCGGTGAGCCGGCCCGCCTCGACCTCCTCCCGGGACACCCCGAGCAGGGCGGCCGCCTCGCCCGCGTGCGGGGTCAGGAGGGTGGGCGCGGTGCGGGCGCGGACCGCGTCCCGGTCGGCCAGGCGCAGCCCGTCCGCGTCGATCAGCACGGGCACCTCGGCGGCGACCACCTCGGCGACGGTGGCCGCGTCCTCCCCGGCCCCGGGTCCGACGGCCCACGCCTGGACGCGTCCCGCCTTCGCCGGGCCCGTGGCGGAGACGAGGGTCTCGGGGTAGCGGGCGATCACGGCGTCCCCGGCGGCGCCGACGTACCGCACGGCCCCGGCGCCGCCCCGCAGGGCCCCGGCGACGGCCAGGACCGCGGCGCCCGGATAGCGGTCGGACCCGGCGGCGACGCCGACCACCCCGCGCCGGTACTTGTCGCTCTCGGCCGCGGGCACCGGCAGCAGCCGGGCCACGTCGGCGTGTTGCAGGGCCTCCAGCTCGGCCCCGTCCGCGGGCAGGTCCAGCCCGATGTCGACGAGGCGCACCGAACCGGCGTGTGCGCGCGCCGGGTCGATCAGCAGCCCCGGCTTGTGCGCGCCGAAGGTGACGGTCAGGTCGGCCCGTACGGCCTCCCCGCGCACCTCGCCGGTGTCGGCCTCGACGCCGCTGGGCAGGTCGACGGCGACCACCGCGGCCCGGGACGCGGCGGCGGCGCGCGCGAGCGCGGCGGCCTCCGGCCGCAGGCCGCCTTTTCCGCCGATGCCCACGATCCCGTCGACGACGAGGTCCGCCCGCGCGACGGCGTCCTCCGCGCGGCCCGGCTCGACCACGGCGCCCCCGGCGCGGCGGAACGCGGCGAGCCCCGCGGGGTGCGCCCGGCCGGGCGACAGCAGTACGGCCGCGACCCCTGCCCCGCGCCGGGCCAGCCGGGCCCCGGCGTACAGCGCGTCACCCCCGTTGTCCCCGCTGCCGACCAGCAGCACGACCCGGCTGCCGTACACCCGGTCCAGCAACTCCGCGCAGGCGGCGGCCAGTCCGGCGGCGGCCCGCTGCATCAGCGCCCCCTCGGGGAGCCGTTCCATCAGCTCCCGCTCGGCGGCCCGTACGGTCTCGACGCGATAGGCAGTACGCATGGCCCCCAGTCTCACACCGACCGCCCGCGACCGGCGCTCGGAACCGGGGACCGGTGGGTCACCCCTCCGCGACGACCATCGCGGAGGCGATCCCCGCGTCGTGGCTGAGCGACAGGTGCCAGGCACGCACCCCCAGTTCGGCGGCCCGCGCCGCCACGGTCCCGCGCACCCGCAGCCGTGGCTGCCCGCTGGCCTCGACGAAGACCTCCGCGTCCGTCCACAGCAGCCCGCCCGGCGCCCCGAGCGCCTTGGCCACCGCCTCCTTCGCCGCGAACCGCGCCGCCAGCGACGCCACCCCGCGCCGGGCCCCGCTCGGCAACAGCAACTCCCGCTCCACGAAGAGCCGTTGCGCCAGCCCGGGCGTACGCTCCAGCGATGCCGCGAACCGCTCGATCTCGGCCACGTCGATACCGACCCCGATGATGCTCATGCCGAGCACCCTACGGGCGGCCGGGGCTCACACCGGGTACGGCGACGCCGCGCGGGCCGACCGCAGGGCGTGGGCCCACCAGGTCAGCTGGTCCAGGAGGGTCTTGGCGCGGCCTGCGGCCCGTGCGTCGAGGGGGGCGCCGTCCCGCCACCCGGTGAAGCAGTCCGGGAAGGCGAGGCCGTCGCGGATCGTCACCGCGTGCAGTTCGGTCAGGACGTTCTCCAGGTGCAGCACCGCGTGCCGGCCGCCCGCCGCGCCGCCGTAGCTGACGAAGGCGACGGGTTTGGCCGTCCACTGGGTGAAGTGCCAGTCGACGGCGGCCTTCAGGGAGGCCGGGTAGCTGTGGTTGTACTCGGGGGTGACGACGGCGAACGCGTCGGCGCGCTCCAGCGCCGCGGTCAGCCCCGCCATCCCGGCGGGGCGGGGGTAGTCGTCGCCCGCGTACTTCGGTGAGACGGCCGGCAGTTCCGTCGGGACGTCGTGGTCGGCCAGGTCGACGACCTCGACGTCGAAACTGCCGTGCGCCCGGGCCTGCCGGGCGAACCACTCCGCCACGACCGGGCCGAACCGGCCCTCGCGCACGCTCCCGATGAGGACGGCCAGCCTCGGCCCGCTGCTGTTGCTCCGCGTGTTGTCCATGGCGTCCACGGTCGGCCGGTATCGCCACGGCGGCCAGACCGCACCCGGGCTGGCCCCCACAGGGCCATGCTGAACCCCCGAACGGAACCTACCCTCGTGGATATGGGTACGCCGTTGGGGGACTTCGTACGGGCCAAGCGCGACAGCATCCAGCCGCAGACGCTGGGTCTGCCGGACCACGGCCGGCGCCGCGCACCGGGGTTGCGCCGCTCCGACCTCGCCGTCCGGGCCGGGATCAGCGTCGAGTACCTGACCCGCATCGAGCAGGGGCGCGACCGCAACCCCTCCCCCGCGGTGGTGAACGCCCTCGCCGACGCCCTCAGCCTGTCCCGCGCCGAACGCGAGCACCTGCGCCACCTGGCGAAGATCACCGGCGGCGCCTGCCCCTCCCACACCCGTCCGGCCCCGCCGTCCCGCGAAGTGCGCTCCGACGTCCTGCGCACGCTGCGCCTGCTGGAGCCGGGCATCGCCGTGGTGACCAACCGCCTGGGCGACGTGCTCGCCCACACCGACGGCTACGCGTCCCTGGTGGCCGGCACGGGCCTGCTCGACGGCGACCCGCCGAACCTCACCCGGTACGTCTTCACCGACCCGCGCGCTCGCGCGTTCTTCGCCGACTGGGACGCCGTGGCCGACGAGCGGGCCTTCGACCTCTGGCTCGGCCCGTCCGTCGAGAACGCCGAGTGGTTCGCGGCGGAACTCGCCCCCGTCGCGGGGCCGGAGTTCACCCGTCGCCGCGGCCACCACCGGGTCCCGGCCCGCGGTGACCTGCGGCTGCGCCACCCGTCCGGCCCCACCCTGCGGCTGCGCCGGGAGACGCTGGAGATCCCGTCCGACGCCCAGCAGTTGGTGGTCCACCTCCCCGCGGACGACGCCACGGCCCGCGCCCTGGACACCCTCGGCCCCCGACAGCCGGGCCGGCTGCGGGCCATCTCCTGACGCGCGGGCCCGGCCGACGGAAAGGCCCCGGCCGGGCAACTCACCCCTCCGGCCGGGGCCCTGCCCGCACCCGCGCCCTACTCGACCGTCACCGACTTCGCCAGGTTGCGCGGCTGGTCCACCTCGTTGCCCCGGGCGGTGGCCAGTTCGCAGGCGAAGACCTGCAGCGGCACGGTCGCCACCAGCGGCTGCAGCAGCACCGGCGTCGCGGGGATGCGGATCAGGTGGTCGGCGTACGGCGTCACCGTCTCGTCGCCCTCCTCCGCGATGACGATGGTGCGGGCGCCGCGCGCCCGGATCTCCTGGATGTTGGAGACGATCTTGTCGTGGAGCACCGACCGGCCGCGTGGCGAGGGCACCACGACGACCACGGGCAGGTCCTCCTCGATCAGCGCGATCGGCCCGTGCTTCAGCTCGCCCGCCGCGAAGCCCTCGGCGTGCATGTAGGCGAGTTCCTTCAGCTTCAGGGCGCCCTCCAGCGCGACCGGGTAGCCCACGTGCCGGCCCAGGAAGAGCACCGTGTTCTTCCCGGCGAGGGACCGGGCCAGCTCGCGCACCGGCTCCATGGTCTCCAGCACCCGGTCCACCGCACCGGCGATCTGCGACAGGTCCCGGATCACCGCGCGGATCTCGTCGCCCCACTTGGTGCCCCGCACCTGCCCGAGGTACAGCGCGACCAGGTAGCAGGCGACGAGCTGCGTGAGGAACGCCTTCGTCGAGGCGACGGCGACCTCCGGCCCGGCGTGCGTGTAGAGCACCGCGTCCGACTCGCGCGGGATCGTCGAGCCGTTGGTGTTGCAGATCGCCAGCACCCGGGAGCCCTGCTCGCGCGCGTGGCGCAACGCCATCAGCGTGTCCATGGTCTCGCCGGACTGGGAGATCGCGATGACCAGGGAACGGGAGTCGAGGATCGGGTCCCGGTAGCGGAACTCGCTGGCCAGCTCCACCTCGCAGGGGATGCGCGTCCAGTGCTCGATGGCGTACTTGGCGATCATCCCGGCGTGGAAGGCCGTACCGCAGGCGACGATGACGACCTTGTCGACCTCGCGCAGCTCCGCGGCGCTGATCCGCACCTCGTCCAGGCTGAGCGAGCCCGCCGCGTCGATCCGGCCCAGCAGGGTGTCGGCGACCGCCTTGGGCTGCTCGGCGATCTCCTTCAGCATGAAGTAGTCGTAGCCGCCCTTCTCCGCGGCCGACGCGTCCCAGTCCACGTGGTACGTCCGCACGTCCGCCGGACGCCCGTCGAAGCCGGTGACCGTCACCCCATCGCGGCGCAGCTCCACGACCTGGTCCTGCCCGAGTTCGATGGCCTGGCGGGTGTGCTCGATGAACGCGGCGACGTCCGAGGCGAGGAAACACTCGCCTTCGCCGACGCCCACGACGAGCGGCGAGTTGCGCCGCGCGCCGACCACCACGTCCGGTTCGTCCGCGTGCACGGCGACCAGGGTGAACGCGCCCTCCAGCCGCCGGCACACCAGCCGCATCGCCTCGGCGAGGTCGGCGCAGGACGAGAACTCCTCGGCCAGCAGGTGCGCGACGACCTCGGTGTCGGTCTCCGAGGCCAGGTCGTGTCCGCGCTCGGCCAGCTCGGCGCGCAGCACGGCGAAGTTCTCGATGATCCCGTTGTGCACGACGGCCACGCGCCCGGCGTTGTCCAGGTGCGGGTGGGCGTTGGCGTCGGTGGGCCCGCCGTGCGTGGCCCAGCGCGTGTGCCCGATCCCGGTCGTGCCGGTCGGCAGCGGCCGGTCGACCAGCTCCTTCTCCAGATTGACGAGCTTGCCGGCCTTCTTCGCCGCGGCGAGCCCCCCGTCGGCCGGCACGGCGACGCCCGCCGAGTCGTAGCCGCGGTACTCCAGCCGCTTCAGTCCGGCCATCACGACATCGAGCGCCGACTGCGCCCCCACGTAACCCACGATTCCGCACATGCGCGGCAGCCTACGGTCCCGGCACGGCCGGAATCTGTCCTTGCGTGCCCGATTCCGGAAATTCCCGCGCCCGTACGACCCCCCGCGCACGCCCTTCCGGAGAAGCGTGACGGACTCCACCCGCCACGCCGTTCAAACTCCGTTAACAATGGACTGTGATCTCTCCGGTCTCCCCGATACCCCGGAGCGCCCACCGGCAGCGGCCGGAGGCGACTCCCTTCGTCGACCTCACCCGCACGGAGTGGAGCGCGCTGCGCGACAAGACGCCGCTGCCGCTGACCGCCGAGGAGGTCGAGAAGCTGCGCGGCCTCGGTGACGTCATCGACCTCGACGAGGTGCGGGACATCTACCTGCCGCTGTCCCGGCTGCTCAACCTCTACGTCGGCGCCACGGACGCCCTGCGCGGCGCCCTGAACACCTTCCTCGGCGAACAGGGCTCGCAGTCCGGCACCCCCTTCGTGATAGGCGTCGCCGGCTCGGTCGCGGTCGGCAAGTCGACCGTCGCCCGTCTGCTGCAGGCCCTGCTCTCCCGCTGGCCGGAGCACCCGCGCGTGGAGCTGGTCACCACCGACGGCTTCCTGCTGCCCACCCGGGAGCTGGAGGCCCGCGGCCTGATGTCCCGCAAGGGCTTCCCCGAGTCCTACGACCGCCGCGCCCTGACCCGGTTCGTCGCCGACATCAAGGCCGGCAAGGACGAGGTGACCGCCCCGGTCTACTCCCACCTGATCTACGACATCGTGCCCGGCGAGAAGCTCACCGTGCGCCGGCCCGACATCCTGATCGTGGAGGGCCTGAACGTCCTGCAGCCGGCGCTGCCCGGCACGGACGGCCGCACGCGCGTCGGCCTCGCCGACTACTTCGACTTCAGCGTGTACGTCGACGCGAGCGCCGAGGACATCGAGCGCTGGTACCTCGACCGCTTCAAGAAGCTGCGCCAGACCGCCTTCCAGAAGCCGGACTCGTACTTCCGCAAGTACACCCAGGTCTCCGAGGAGGAGGCCCTCGCCTACGCCCGCGGCCTGTGGCGGACCATCAACAAGCCCAACCTGATCGAGAACATCGCCCCCACCCGCGGCCGCGCCACCCTGGTGCTGCGCAAGGGCCCCGACCACACGGTCCAGCGCCTGCGCCTGCGCAAGCTCTGAGCGTCCACGGCCGTCTGCTACAAAGGGCGCCATGCTGCACCTGCGCCTGATCACCCCGGCCGACCGCACCGACGACGTCGTCCGGCTGATCGAGAAGACCGTCGGCACCACGCACCTGGTGGTGCTGCCGGGCGTGGCCCGCAACCCCGCGGGCGACGTCGTGCTGTGCGACGTGGCCCGCGAGGCCGGCGACGAACTCCTCGCCGGCCTGAGGAAGTTGGACCTGGACCGCACCGGCTCGATCGCCGTCGAGAACATCGACCTGTCGCTGTCCCGGCGCGCCGACAAGGCGGAGGCAGAGGCGCCCGGCGAGGGTGCGGACGCGGTGCTGTGGGAGCACCTGACGGACGCCACCCACGAGGAGTCGACGCTCTCCGTCACCTACGTCGCCTTCATCACCCTCGCCACGATGATCGCCGCCTGCGGTGTCGTCCTGGACAACGCCATCCTGATCGTGGGCGCGATGGCGGTCGGCCCCGAGTTCGGGCCCCTGGCGGGCATCTGCACCGCGATCGTGCAGCGCGCCCCGCGGCTGGCGCTGCGCTCACTGGTCGCCCTGCTGGCCGGCTTCGCGGCGGCGATGGCGGTGACGGCGGGCTTCAGCCTCTTCATGGACGCCGTCGGCCTGTTCAGCAAGGCGCAGTTGGAGGCGGACCGGCCCAACACCGGTTTCATCTACGCCCCGGACTGGTTCTCGTTCGTCGTCGCGGTCCTGGCGGGCGCGGCGGGCATGCTGTCCCTGACGTCCGCCAAGTCGGGTGCCCTGGTGGGCGTGGCGATCTCGGTGACGACGGTCCCCGCTGCGGCGAACGCGGCCGTGGCGCTGATCTACAGCGACACCACCCAGGCCGGCCGCTCCACGCAGCAGCTCCTGCTGAACCTGCTGGGCATCGTCCTGGCGGGGACCCTGACCCTGACGGCCCAGAAGGTCTTCTGGCGAGGGCAGCGCCGGCGGCGGCGACGGCGGGAGCAGCAGGTGCACGGCGCGTGAGGCGCGGGGCCGGGTCCGGCCCCGCTCGCACCCCCGCGCGCCCGGCTCAGCCCAGCGCGGACTTCACCGCGTCGGCCAGCCGCCCGGCCACCGACCGGGCCTGGTCGATGTCGGCCGCCTCCACCATCACGCGCACCAGCGGCTCGGTGCCCGACGGCCGCAGCAGCACCCGCCCGGTCGCGCCCAGCTCGCGCTCGGCGTCGGCGACCGCGGCTGCGAGGTCGGCCGAGGTGGTCACCCGGGACTTGTCGACGTCGGGGACGTTGATCAGCACCTGCGGCAGCCGCTCCATGACGGACGCCAGCTCCTGCAGGCTCCGGCCGGTCCTGGCCACCCGCGCGGCGAGCAGCAGTCCGGTCAGCGTGCCGTCGCCGGTCGTCGCGTGGTCGAGGATGATCACGTGCCCGGACTGCTCGCCGCCGAGCGCGTAGCCGTGCTCCTTCATCTCCTCCAGCACGTACCGGTCGCCCACCGCCGTCTGCACCAGCCGCAGCCCCTCGCGCTCCAGGGCGAGCTTGAAGCCGAGGTTCGACATGACGGTCGCGACCACCGTGTCGGAGCGCAGCCCGCCCTGCTCGCGCAGGGCCAGGGCCAGCACCGCGAGGATCTGGTCGCCGTCGACCTCCGAGCCGGTGTGGTCGACGGCCAGGCACCGGTCGGCGTCACCGTCGTGCGCGATGCCGAGGTCCGCGCCGTGCTCGACGACGGCGGCCTTGAGCGGGCCCAGGTGGGTCGAGCCGCACCCGTCGTTGATGTTGAGCCCGTCCGGCTCGGCGCCGATGGTGACGACCTCGGCCCCGGCCCGGCGGAACGCCTCGGGGGAGACCCCGGCGGCGGCGCCGTGCGCCTCGTCCAGGACGATCCGCAGCCCGTCGAGCCGGTTCGGCAGCACGCCGACCAGGTGCTCGACGTACCGGTCGAAGCCCTCGTCGTAGGAGCGCACGCGGCCCACGCCGGCGCCGGTCGGCCGCTCCCACGGCTCGCCGCGCCGGTGCTCCTCGTAGACGGTCTCGATCCTGTCCTCGAGCTCGTCGGCGAGCTTGTGACCGCCGCGGGCGAAGAACTTGATGCCGTTGTCCGGCATGGCGTTGTGGCTGGCGGAGAGCATGACCCCGAGGTCGGCGCCGAGGGCGCCGGTGAGGTGGGCGACGGCGGGCGTCGGCAGCACGCCGACCCGCAGCACGTCCACGCCCGCGCTGGCCAGGCCCGCCACCACGGCGGCCTCCAGGAACTCCCCGGACGCACGCGGGTCCCGTCCGACCACCGCGGTCGCCCGGTGGCCCTCGAACGTGCCCGCCTCGGCCAGCACGTGGGCCGCCGCGACGGACAGACCGAGGGCCATCTCGGCCGTCAGATCCGCGTTGGCGACACCGCGCACGCCGTCCGTGCCGAAGAGTCGTCCCACTTGTCCTCCTGAGGAAGCGTCAGTCGCGGGCGCCGGAGCCGTGCCAGGTGCGGCCCGCACGGCTGCTCCGGCGTCCCGGGCATTCCATGCCCGTGAACATCCGATCACACAAGCCTTTAGGTGTCTTGTGTCGTTATACGCCCGAAGGGCGCGATACACGAACGCCCCGGCGGCACAGTGGTGTGCCGCCGGGGCGTTCGGAGTACGTACGGGCCCGAGGGGGTCCGCAGGCGTACGAGCAGGCAGCGAAGCTTAGCGCTTGCTGTACTGCGGGGCCTTGCGGGCCTTCTTCAGACCGGCCTTCTTGCGCTCGACCGCACGGTCGTCGCGGCGCAGGAAGCCCGCCTTCTTCAGCGCGCCGCGGTTGTTGTCCACGTCGGCCTCGTTCAGCGCGCGGGCCACACCGAGGCGCAGGGCGCCGGCCTGACCCGAGACGCCGCCACCCGCGATGCGGGCGATGACGTCGTAGCGGCCCTCGAGCTCGAGGACCTTGAACGGCTCGTTGACTTCCTGCTGGTGCACCTTGTTCGGGAAGTAGTCCTCGAGGGTGCGACCGTTGATCTTCCACTTGCCGGTGCCCGGGACGATCCGGACACGGGCGATGGCGTTCTTGCGGCGGCCCAGGCCGGCGGCCGGCTGGGGGTCGCCGAAGCGGGACGCCAGGGACTCCGAGGTGTACTCGCCCTCGACGGGGACGTCGGACTCGGTGGTGTAGCTGTCGATGTCAAGCTCTTCGAGCGGCTGCTCGGCAGTGGTCTCGGCCACGGTTCTCCTCAGATTCTCTTCAGGCTCGGGGGTGGCCGGACTTACTGCGCGACCTGGGTGATCTCGAACGGCTGCGGCTGCTGCGCGCCGTGCGGGTGCTGGTCACCCTTGTAGACCTTCAGCTTCGAGAGCATCTGACGGCCCAGCGAGTTCTTGGGGAGCATGCCCTTGACGGCCTTCTCGATGGCCTTCTCGGGGTTCTTGTCCAGCAGCTCGTCGTAGCGGACGGAGCGCAGACCACCCGGGTAGCCGGAGTGGCGGTACGCCATCTTCTGGGTCCGCTTGTTGCCGGACAGGTGCACCTTGTCGGCGTTGATGATGATGACGAAGTCACCCGTGTCAACGTGAGGCGCGTAGATCGGCTTGTGCTTGCCACGCAGGATGGAGGCCGCAGTGGAGGCCAGACGGCCCAGGACGACGTCCTGAGCGTCGATGACGTGCCACTGGCGCGTCACATCGCCGGGCTTGGGGCTGTACGTACGCACGGTTCGTAGCCTTCGCTTCTTCAGTGAATGGTCCTGACAAGGTCACCGAAGCGATCACGACAGCCCAGACCGCACTGCGGTGACGCAAACCGCGTGCTGGTCGCTGGTCATCGGCCCGGTGGACCGGTGTAAGGGCCCGTCCCGTGAGAATGAGCAAGCCAATACACAACGAAAATGCAGGATACCCGGATCCGACCTGGCGGGTCAAAACGCGGGATCGCTGCCTGTCCCCGAGGATACCGGGACCGGCGCCCCGGTGCGGACCGGCGAGGGGCCGGTGCCGCGCGGCGGCCCGGGGCGGGCGGTGCGGGCGACCGCCAGGGCCAGGGCGACCAGGGTCGCCGCGTCCCGGAACGCCCGGCGGGTCACCGGTTCCAGGAAGGGCCAGGTCACGCCGGGGAGCTGCGGGACCAGCGCGAGCCAGAACCAGGGGCCCCGGGCCACCGCACCCGCGCAGGGCAGGCCGGCCAGCAGCAGCGGCAGGACGACGACCAGGTAGTGGTCGTAGGACGGCCGGGAGACGAGGAACGCCGACAGCATCAGCCCGCACGCCGTCTCGGCGAGCCGCAGCGGGCCGGGGCCGCCCCGCCGCCAGCGCAGCCAGGCGCACGCCGTCCCCGCCGCGCAGGCCGCCAGCGCCAGGGCCCGGGCGAGGGCCGCGGGCACCCCGAGCCGCGGCAGCACCGCCGCCGGGGACGCCTCGTAGAGCCGGACGAAGGCGTCGTCGCCGTGCAGCAGGAAGGGCAGGGTGCGGGTGACGAAGCCCGCCGGGTCGGGCAGCAGCAGCGCGCACAGGGCCGAGACGACGGCCGGCACGGCGAGCAGCACGGCCAGCGCCCGCCACCGGCGCGCGAACACGAACAGCAGCGCCACCGGGGCCAGCAGCGGCTTGACCGCGAGGGTCGCGCCGATCACCGCGCCCGCCGCGACCCACCGTTCCCGCCGCGCCAGCAGCAGCGCCGGCGGCAGCGCGAGCGCGGCGGACACCGTCCAGTTGCCGAGCCGCACCAGGTGCGCGAACGGCGCGAACCCGGCCGCGAGCGCGGTCAGCCCCAGGACCGCGAAGCGGCTGCCGAGCGGCACCCGGTGCAGCCGCAGCGCGCAGGCCCACGCCACCACCAGGCAGGCGGTCACCGCGCACGGCACCAGCACCCGCACCAGGGCGTGGGGCAGCAGGGCCTGGGGCGCGGCGGCGAGCACCGCGCCGGGCAGGTAGAGGAAGTGCGGGTCGTCGTAGGGGGAGCCGCCGGCCAGCCAGGTGCGGGCGGCCCGGACGACGATCGCGTTGTCCATGCCGCCGTCCGGGGTGGCCCTCGCCACGTGTCCGGACAGCGCGCACAGGACCGCCGCCGGCGCGATCCACCACGGCCAGGGGGAACGCCGCACCAACCACCCGAAGATGTCGCTTTTGCCCATAGTCACGCGGGCAACGCTAGGCGCCGAAGGGCTCGTTGGGGCGGAACAGCACACCCCGGGCCCCGTCTAAGATGCGCCCCATGAGCTATGGGCAGGGGGGACCTCAGTCCCAGTGGGACCCTTGGAAACCGAACTCGCAGCAGCCGTGGAACGACGGCGGCGGCGGGCAGTCCCCGGACTGGGCGGCACTCGCCGAGGCGTCCGAGACCCGCAACAAGCGCCGCAGGCTGCTGTTCATGGGCGGCGGCGCACTGGCCGTCGTCGGCATAGGCACCGCCGTGGCCATGGGCATCGTCTCGGCGAACGACGACGGCAAGGCGGACCGGCCGGCCTCGTCGCTGCCCGCGACCGCGGACCTGCCGAGCGGATCCGGCACCCCGTCCTTCGCCCCGACCAGCGCGCCGCCGCCGCTGGACCCGAAGGAGTTCGTCGCCAGCAAGGCCAAGGACACCGCCCCCAACGGGTTGGGCATCATGTTCCCCGGCCGGCAGCTCACCATGGGCGCCAACGTCTACAAGAAGGGCCCGACGGCCGACACCACCGCGTGCGCCACCGCCGCCAAGGGCAGCCTGCCCGCCGTCCTCACCGCCAACGGCTGCACCCGCCTGATGCGGGTCACCTACACCCGTGACGGCATGGCCGTGACGGTCGGCGTGGCCGTCTTCGACACCGAGGCGCAGGCCCTGAAGGCCAAGCAGCAGGCCGACCGCAAGAGCTTCGTGCAGGCCCTGTCCGGCAAGGGCGTCGCCGTCTTCTGCAACGGCGCGGTGTGCCGCTCGACGACCAACTCCTACGGCCGCTACGCCTACTTCACCCTCACCGGCTTCACCGACGGCAAGAACGTCACCACCAAGGACACCCAGGCGTTCACCACCGGCGACGACCTGGCGGAGTTCACCTTCCAGCAGATCCGCCGGCGCGGCGAGACCCAGGCGTCGGCCGCCGCGGGCGGCTGACCCCGCCCCCGGGCCGGCTCAGCAGCAGCCGGCCCCGGGCGCCAGGGGCAGCGACCGCTTGTTGCGCGCCTCCCGGCTGCGGGCGGCCAGCAGTTCGTCGGCCGGGTAGCCGACCTCCTCCAGCGTCAGCCCGTGCGGCCGTACGACGTGCACGGCGGAGTCCCGCACCCCGGCGGCCAGGACCTTGCCCGGCCAGTCCGGCGGGCGGTGCCCGTCGCCGACGAACAGCAGCGCGCCGATGAGCGAGCGGACCATGTTGTGGCAGAAGGCGTCGGCCCGCACGGTCGCGGTGATGATCCCGTCGGCGCCCTTCTCCAGGCTCAGCTCCTGCAGGGTGCGGATGGTGGTCGCCCCCTCCCGCTTCTTGCAGTAGGCGGCGAAGTCGTGCTCGCCCAGCAGCGCCCGGGCGGCCTCGTTCATGGCGTCGACGTCCAGGGGCCAGTCGTGCCACAGGACGTGGCCGCGCAGCAGCGGGTCCACTCCCCCGGGGTTGTCGGTCACGCGGTAGGCGTAGCGCCGCCAGACGGCCGAGAACCGCGCGTCGAAGCCCTGGGGCGCCTCGCGCAGCGCCCACACCCGCACGTCCTTGGGCAGCCGCCCGGCGAGCCGCTTCAGCAGCTTGTCGTGGTGCTCGGCCCACACCTCGCGCGGCAGGTCGACGTGCGCCACCTGCCCGCGCGCGTGCACCCCGGCGTCGGTCCGCCCGGCGACGGTCAGCTCGTACGTCTCCCGCGACCGCGTCACGGTGCGCAGGGCGTCCTCGATCTCCCCCTGCACGGTCCGCCGTCCCCCGGCCTGCTTGGCCCACCCGGAGAAGGCGCTCCCGTCGTACGACAGGTCCAGCCGGACCCGGACGTGCCCGGGCGCTACGTCGTCACTCACCCACAGATCCTCTCAGCACACCGGAACGGGCCCGCTCCTGGAAGGAACGGGCCCGCTCGTCAGACGTCAGGCAGAGCCTCAGGCGTCCTTGGGCTCCTCGGCGGAAGCCTCGTCGGCCTCGTCGGCCTTGGTCGTGTCGACCTTGGTCTCCGTGGCCTCGGGCGCCTCGGCGTCCTTGGCGGCGCGCTTCGTCGCCGCCTCGGCCTCACCGGTGGCCTGCTGCGCGACCGTCAGCGCCTCGACCAGCTCGATGACCGCCATGGGCGCGTTGTCGCCGCGACGGTTGCCGACCTTGGTGATGCGGGTGTAGCCACCGGGACGGTTCTCGTACCGCGGGCCGATCTCGGTGAAGAGCGTGTGGACGATGCTCTTGTCCGTGATGACCTGGAGCACCTGACGGCGGTTGTGAAGGTCGCCCTTCTTCGCCTTGGTGATCAGACGCTCGGCGTAGGGCCGCAGACGGCGGGCCTTCGCCTCGGTGGTGGTGATCTTGCCGTGCTCGAAGAGGCTCTTGGCGAGGTTCGCGAGGAGCAGCTTCTCGTGCGCGGCGCTGCCGCCCAGACGGGCACCCTTGGTGGGCTTCGGCATGGTTCTTCTCCTGTGTGTCTGCCCCGGCCGTATCAGGTACCGAGGTCAGTATCCGAGCAGGCGGTCGCCTGTCGAAGATCCGGGAGACGTCCCCGCAGGGGACGCTCCCGGAAGGGGCGCGGGGAACCGCGCGACCAGTCACAGCCGGCCCGCGGACGCAGTACAGCCTCCCCGCGGAGCTCTCAGTACTGCTCGGTCTCCACGAAGCCCGCGTCCGCGTCGTCGTCGGCGCCGAAGGCGTCGGCGGCGGCGGTGGGGTCGAATCCGGGCGGGCTGTCCTTGAGGGCCAGGCCCATGCCGGCCAGCTTCGCCTTGACCTCGTCGATGGACTTCGCACCGAAGTTGCGGATGTCCAGCAGGTCCGCCTCGGACCGCGCCACGAGCTCACCCACGGAGTGGATGCCCTCGCGCTTGAGGCAGTTGTAGGAGCGGACCGTGAGCTCCAGCTCCTCGATCGGCAGCGCCAGGTCGGCGGCCAGGGCGGCGTCCGTCGGGGACGGGCCCATGTCGATGCCCTCGGCGTCGATGTTGAGCTCGCGCGCCAGACCGAACAGCTCGACCAGGGTCTTGCCGGCCGACGCCATGGCGTCACGGGGACGCATGGCCTGCTTGGTCTCGACGTCGACGATCAGCTTGTCGAAGTCGGTGCGCTGCTCGACACGCGTGGCCTCGACCTTGTACGTGACCTTGAGCACCGGCGAGTAGATGGAGTCGACCGGGATACGGCCGATCTCCTGGCCCACCTGCTTGTTCTGCACGGCGGAGACGTAGCCGCGACCGCGCTCGACGGTCAGCTCCATCTCCAGCTTGCCCTTGCCGTTGAGCGTGGCGAGGACGAGGTCGGGGTTGTGCACCTCGACACCGGCCGGGGGCGCGATGTCGGCGGCGGTGACCAGACCCGGGCCCTGCTTGCGCAGGTACATCACGACCGGCTCGTCGTGCTCCGAGGAGACGACCAGCTGCTTGATGTTGAGGATCAGGTCGGTGACGTCCTCCTTGACGCCCGGCACGGTGGTGAACTCGTGCAGGACACCGTCGATGCGGATGCTGGTGACAGCCGCACCGGGGATGGAGGACAGCAGGGTCCGGCGGAGGGAGTTGCCGAGGGTGTAGCCGAAGCCCGGCTCCAGCGGCTCGATCACGAACCGGGAGCGGAACTCGTCGACGACCTCTTCGGTCAACGAGGGACGCTGAGCGATCAGCATGTGGGGATCAGATCCTTCATTCGTGGACGCCCGCTATTTGACGCCCGACGGGAACCGCGCCCGTGAGGAACGCGGGTACTGCAAGGGTACGGGCGGCACGGCCCTTTCACGGAGCCGTACCGCCCGGAACACCCGGTGAAGCGAGGTCAGACGCGACGACGCTTCGGCGGACGGCAGCCGTTGTGCGGGGTCGGGGTGACGTCCTGGATGGAGCCGACCTCGAGGCCCGTGGCCTGCAGGGAGCGGATCGCGGTCTCACGACCGGCACCCGGACCCTTGACGAACACGTCGACCTTGCGCATGCCGTGCTCCTGGGCGCGGCGGGCAGCCGACTCGGCGGCCATCTGCGCGGCGAACGGCGTGGACTTGCGGGAGCCCTTGAAGCCGACGTGGCCGGCGGAGGCCCAGGAGATCACGTTGCCGCTCGGGTCCGTGATGGACACGATCGTGTTGTTGAACGTGCTCTTGATGTGCGCCTGGCCGTGCGCGACGTTCTTCTTTTCCTTGCGGCGCACCTTCTTGGCAGCGCCCTGACGACCCTTGGGGGGCATCTACTAACTCCTACGGGAGGTGGTCGGTCCTACAGCGAAGACCGTGGACAGGTGTCCGCTGCGGACTACTTCTTGCCCGGCTTCTTCTTGCCGGCGATGGCGCGACGCGGGCCCTTGCGGGTACGGGCGTTGGTGCTGGTGCGCTGACCGCGGACGGGCAGACCGCGACGGTGACGGAGACCCTGGTAGGTACCGATCTCGACCTTGCGGCGGATGTCGGCCTGGATCTCGCGACGGAGGTCACCCTCGGTCTTGATGTTGTTGTCGACGTACTCGCGGATCGCGACGAGCTGCTCTTCGGTGAGGTCCCGAACACGGGTGTTCGGGTCGACGCCGGTCGCGGCCAGCGTCTCCTTCGAGAGCGTCCGGCCGATGCCGAACACGTAGGTCAGGGCGATCTCCACGCGCTTTTCGCGCGGGATGTCGACACCGGAAACGCGTGCCATTCAATGGCTCCTGGTGATCTTCGGAGGTCTTCCACAGAACCGGTTCCCGGCCGCCGTATGAGGTACGGAACGGGTCCCCGGCCTCCGAACCGGGGGTGTCAGGCCCGAGGGACCTGGGTTCTGCGTATGAACAAATTCAGCTCGCGTCGCGCGAAACTCTGCGGCAGAGGTGCAGAGGGTGTGCGATCTTGCGATCAGCCCTGGCGCTGCTTGTGGCGCGGGTTCTCGCAAATGATCATGACCCGGCCGTGACGGCGGATCACCCTGCACTTGTCGCAGATCTTCTTGACGCTCGGCTTGACCTTCATGGGATGTGAGGTTCTCCGGGTCAGTTGCCGGCGGCCCCGCCCGAGGGCGGGACGTGGGGCAAGATCTACTTGTACCGGTAGACGATCCGGCCACGCGTCAGGTCGTACGGAGACAGCTCCACCACGACCCGGTCGTCAGGGAGGATGCGGATGTAGTGCATGCGCATCTTGCCGCTGATGTGTGCCAGGACCTGGTGGCCGTTCTGGAGCTCGACCCTGAACATGGCGTTCGGAAGAGACTCGACGACAGTGCCCTCGATCTCGATGGCACCTTGCTTCTTGGCCACGCTTCGCCCTTCGAATCGACTACCTTGATCGACCCCGTACGCACGCATGCAGACATGCGGGTGCACGAGAGCCGACGAGTCAGTCTACGTCAGCGCACCCGGAAAGACGAATCGGGGAAGTCTGCCCCGCAGGGGAGATCACCATGCGGGGCGTACCGGAGAAGGTTCGGCGCGGGAGGACCGTTCAGCCGAGCGGGTCCGGGGCCGCCGTGACACCCAGCTCGGCCAGCTTGGCGCGGCCGCCGTCGGGGGCCGTGAGCACCAGCGGGCCCTCCTCGGTCAGCGCCACGGAGTGCTCCCAGTGGGAGGACCAGGTGCCGTCGGTGGTGATGACCGTCCAGTCGTCGGACAGCACGCGGGTCTTCGGGGTGCCGAGCGACACCATCGGCTCGATCGCGAGGCAGAAGCCGGGCACCAGCTTGGGGCCCTTGCCGCGGCGCCGGTCGACGTAGTTCAGCAGGTGCGGGTCCATGTGCATCTCGGTGCCGATGCCGTGGCCGCCGTAGTCCTCGATGATCCCGTACCGGCCGCCGCCCGGCTTGGGCTGGCGGCGGATGTAGGTCTCGATGGCCCGGGAGACGTCGACGAGCCGGTTGCCCTGCTTCATGGCCGCGATGCCGGCCCACATGGACTCCTCCGTCACCCGGGAGAGCTCCAGCAGCTCCGGGGCGTGACCGGAGCCCACGAAGGCCGTGTAGGCCGCGTCGCCGTGCCAGCCGTCGACGATCGCGCCGCAGTCGATGGAGATGACGTCGCCGTCCTTCAGGACGACGTCCTCGGACGGGATGCCGTGCACCACCACGTCGTTGACCGAGGTGCAGATGGTCGCCGGGAACCCGCCGTAACCCAGGAAGTTCGACTTGGCGCCGTGCTCGGCGAGCACCTTGCGGGCCACCTCGTCCAGGTCCTTGGTGGAGGCACCCGGGACGGCCGCCTCCCGCGTGGCGGCGTGGATCGCGGCGACGACCAGCCCCGCCGCACGCATCCTGGCGATCTGCTCGGGGCTCTTGATCTGCACCATGGGGGGCCTGCGCTCTCCGTCACTCGCGTCAACCGGTTACCTGCACAACACTACGGCCGTGACACCCGCAGGGGCGTCACGGCCGCAGACGACCGACGACTACCGGTCGTCGCCGTCGCGCTTCAGCGCCGTCAGCGCACGGCCCGTGACCTCTTCCACCGGACCCATGGAGTCGATCGTCACGACCAGGCCCTGGGCCTTGTAGTAGTCGATGATCGGCTCGGTCTGCGTGTGGTAGACCTCCAGCCGCTTGCGGACGGTCTCCTCGGAGTCGTCGTCGCGCTGGTACAGCTCGCCGCCGCACACGTCGCACACGCCCTCGCGGGCCGGCTTCTTGTACGTCACGTGGAAGACGTGCGCGGAGTCGTTGCGGCAGACGCGCCGGCCGGCGATCCGCTTGACGACCTCCTCCTCGGGGGCCTCGAGGTCCAGCACGGCGTCCAGCTTGATCCGCTCGGTCTCCAGCAGTTCGTCCAGCGCCTCGGCCTGGGAGACGTTCCGCGGGAACCCGTCGAGCAGGAAGCCGTTCGCGGCGTCCGGCTGCTCCATGCGGTCCTTGGCCATCGCGATCGTCACCTCGTCGGGGACGAGGTTGCCGGCGTCCATGTAGGACTTCGCGAGCTTGCCGAGTTCCGTCTGCCCGCTGATGTTGGCGCGGAACAGATCACCGGTGGAGATGTGGGGCACACGCAGCTTCTCTGCGAGGCGCGTGGCCTGCGTTCCCTTACCGGCACCCGGCGGCCCGACGAGGACGATACGCATCAGCGGAGGAACCCTTCGTAATTGCGCTGCTGGAGCTGGCTCTCGATCTGCTTCACCGTCTCGAGACCCACACCCACGATGATCAGGATGGAGGTCCCGCCGAACGGGAAGTTCTGGCTTGCCCCGAAGCCAACCAACGCCATCGTCGGTACGAGAGCGATCAGTCCCAGATACAGCGAACCCGGCCAGGTGATCCGGTTGAGCACGTACGACAGGTACTCAGCGGTCGGTCGGCCAGCCCGGATGCCCGGGATGAAGCCACCATACTTCTTCATGTTGTCCGCGACTTCCTCGGGGTTGAAGGAGATCGCCACGTAGAAGAACGCGAAGAACACGATGAGCAAGAAGTACAGAGTGATGTAGATCGGGTGGTCGCCCTTGACCAGGTTCTGTTCGATCCAGCGCTTCCAGCCGGAGTCGTTCTTGGAGAACTGTGCGATCAGGGCGGGGATGTAGAGCAGCGACGAGGCGAAGATGACCGGGATCACACCGGCCTGGTTCACCTTCAGCGGGATGTACGTCGAGGTACCGCCGTAGGACCGGCGCCCGATCATGCGCTTCGCGTACTGCACGGGGATGCGGCGCTGGGCCTGCTCGACGAAGACCACCAGGCCGACCATGACCAGGCCGACCAGGATCACGGTGCCGAACTCGATCCAGCCGCCGGCCAGCGTGCCCTGCTTCTTGATGGCCCACAGCGCGGACGGGAAGGTCGCGGCGATCGAGATGAACATCAGGATCGACATGCCGTTGCCGATGCCGCGGTCGGTGATGAGCTCACCGAGCCACATCACGACGGCCGTGCCCGCGGTCATGCAGATGACCATGGTGATGGTGGTGAAGATCGCGCGGTCCGGGACGATCTGGCTCGCGACCGTGCACCCGGAGAACAGGGCGCCGCTGCGGGCGGTGGCCACCAGGCCGGTGCCCTGCAGGATGGCGAGCGCCACGGTGAGGTACCGGGTGTACTGCGTGATCTTCGCGGTACCGGCCTGGCCCTCCTTCTTGAGCGCTTCCAGGCGCGGGATGACCACGGTCAGCAGCTGGAGGATGATGCTCGCCGTGATGTACGGCATGATGCCCAGCGCGAAGACCGTGATCTGGAGCAGTGCGCCGCCGCTGAACATGTTGACCAGACCGAAGAGGCCCTGGTTGCCGGACGCCTGGTCCACGCACTCCTGGACGTTCTTGTAGTCGACGCCCGGGATCGGGATGTGCGTACCCACCCGGTACACCACGATGATGGCGAGCGTGAAGAGCAGCTTCTTGCGCAGGTCGGGCGTCCTGAACGCCCGGGCGAACGCGGTGAGCACGGTGCCTCCTGCGACCCCCGCGCATCTGCGTCAAGGGTGACGGTCTTGAGGTTCGACGAATACGAATAGAGAACAGCGCAGGCCACCTTACCCGCGACACAGCTCCCTCGGAACGACCAACCGGGGATACCCCTTTTATGGGGTATCCCCGGTCGGGATCGTTCACGTCATCGAGGCGCCTGAGGGGTTCAGACGAGCTCGGTGACAGTACCGCCGGCGGCGGTGATCTTCTCCTTGGCGGAGCCGGAGACGGCGTCGACCGTCACCTGCAGCGCCACGGAGATCTCGCCCTGGCCGAGCACCTTGACCAGCGCGTTCTTGCGAACGGCGCCCTTGGCCACCAGACCCTCGACGGTGACCTCGCCACCCTCGGGGTAGAGCGCGGCCAGCTTGTCGAGGTTCACGACCTGGTACTCGGTCTTGAACGGGTTCTTGAAGCCCTTCAGCTTCGGGAGGCGCATGTGGAGGGGCATCTGGCCACCCTCGAAGCGCTCCGGAACCTGGTAACGGGCCTTCGTGCCCTTGGTACCACGACCGGCCGTCTTACCCTTCGACGCCTCACCACGACCGACACGGGTCTTGGCGGTCTTGGCGCCCGGGGCGGGACGGAGGTTGTGGATCTTGAGCGGGTTCTGCTCCGCCATGATCAGTCGACCTCCTCGACCGTCACGAGGTGGCGGACGGTGTGCACCATGCCGCGGAACTCGGGGCGGTCCTCCTTGACGACCACGTCACCCAGGCGCTTGAGGCCCAGGGAACGCAAGGTGTCACGGTGGTTCTGCTTGCTGCCGATGTAGGACTTCGTCTGCGTGATCTTGAGCTGCGCCATGATTACGCACCCGCCCCGGCACGCGCACGAAGGAGGGCCGCGGGGGCGACGTCCTCGAGGGGCAGACCGCGGCGGGCCGCGATCTCCTCGGGACGCTGCAGGCCCTTGAGGGCCTCCACGGTCGCGTGCACGATGTTGATCGCGTTGTCGGAGCCGAGCGACTTCGACAGCACGTCGTGGATACCGGCGCACTCGAGCACGGCACGCACCGGACCACCGGCGATCACACCGGTACCGGGGGACGCCGGCTTGAGCAGCACGACACCGGCCGCCTTCTCACCCTGGATGGGGTGCGGGATGGTGCCCTGGATGCGGGGGACCTTGAAGAAGTGCTTCTTGGCCTCCTCAACACCCTTGGCGATGGCGGCCGGCACCTCCTTGGCCTTGCCGTATCCGACACCCACGGTGCCGTCACCGTCGCCCACCACGACCAGCGCGGTGAAGCTGAAGCGACGACCACCCTTCACAACCTTGGCGACGCGGTTGATCGCGACGACGCGCTCAACGTACGCGGTCTTCTCGGCGGCAGCAGCGCCGCCGTCACGGCCCTTCCGGTCCCGCCGCTCGCCGCCACCGGCACCGCTTCCGCGGCGCTGGGGTCCAGCCATTGGATTACCTCTCTCTTTCCGCTAGCTACAAGCGGCTCAGAACTTGAGCCCGGCTTCGCGGGCGGCGTCCGCCAGGGCGGCGATGCGCCCGGCGTACTGGTTGCCACCACGGTCGAACACGACGGCCTCGACACCGGCGGCCTTGGCACGCTCGGCGACCAGGGCGCCGACCTGCTTGGCCTGCGCGGACTTGTCGCCCTCGCCACCACGGATCGACGCGTCCAGGGTGGACGCCGACGCCAGGGTGTGGCCCTTCAGGTCGTCGATCACCTGCGCCACGATGTGGCGGTTGGAGCGGGTCACGACCAGACGGGGGCGCTCCGCCGTACCGGCGATCCGCTTGCGGATCCGGATGTGACGGCGCTTGATCGCGGCGCGCTTGTAGGCGTCGCCCTTGAGGATCTTCTGCCCGTATGCCATGGCTTACTTACCCGCCTTTCCGACCTTGCGGCGGATGACTTCGCCCTCGTACTTGACGCCCTTGGCCTTGTACGGGTCGGGCTTGCGCAGCTTGCGGATGTTGGCCGCGACCTCGCCGACCTTCTGCTTGTCGATGCCCTCGACCTGGAAACGGGTCGGGGTGTCGACCTTGAAGGTGATGCCCTCGGGGGCCTCGACCGTGATCGGGTGGCTGTAACCGAGCGCGAACTCGAGGTTCGAGCCCTTGGCGGTCACGCGGTAACCGACACCACTGATTTCGAGCTTCTTCACGTAACCCTGGGTCACGCCGGTGATCATGTTCGCCACCAGCGTGCGGGACAGGCCGTGCAGGGCCTTGCTCTGACGCTCGTCGTTGGGGCGGGTCACCTGCAGGGTGCCGTCTTCGCCCTTGGCGATGTCGATCGGAGCAGCGACGGTGTGGGTCAGCTCGCCCTTGGGGCCCTTGACCTTGACCGTGCGGCCGTCGATGGTGACGTCCACGCCGGCGGGAACCGCGATGGGGAGCTTGCCGATGCGCGACATAGCTGTTTCCTCCGTTCCCTTCCGCTACCAGACGTAGGCGAGGACTTCCCCACCCACGCCCTTCTTGCCGGCCTGCTTGTCGGTGAGGAGCCCGTGCGACGTGGAGATGATGGCCACGCCCAGGCCGCCGAGCACCTTCGGCAGGTTGGTGGACTTCGCGTACACCCGGAGACCGGGCTTGGAGATCCGCTTGATGCCCGCGATGGAGCGCTCACGGTTCGGGCCGAACTTCAGCTCGAGAACGAGGTTCTTGCCGACCTCGGCGTCCTCGACCTTCCAGCCCGTGATGAAGCCCTCCTGCTGGAGGATCTCCGCGATGTGCGACTTGATCTTGGAGTGCGGCATCGACACCGAGTCGTGGTACGCCGAGTTCGCGTTACGCAGACGCGTGAGCATGTCTGCGATCGGATCAGTCATGGTCATGAATTGGCCTTCGGCCTCTCTCGCCGGGGTTTCCTGGTGCGCCATCCCTCTCCCCGATCCGAGACGGGACGGGTGCGGCGCGGTGGACCTACGGCGTAGTAAGCAAACGTTAGCGGGTCGTGCCCGCGGGTGTACGGGCGGCGGCAGACGCCCAACCCCACAAGCCTAAGGCATGCGAGGTGGGCGTCCGACCGCCCGTACTGCTTACCGAGAGCCTTGGAGTCCCTAAGTCGGGGACTACCAGGAGCTCTTGGTCACGCCCGGCAGCTCGCCGCGGTGAGCCATCTCACGAAGGCACACGCGGCAGAGGCCGAACTTGCGGTACACGGAGTGCGGACGGCCGCAGCGCTGGCAGCGGGTGTACGCGCGCACACCGAACTTGGGCTTGCGAGCAGCCTTCGCGATGAGAGCCTTCTTCGCCATCTCGCTCACGCCTCCTTGAACGGGAAGCCGAGGTGACGGAGGAGCGCGCGGCCCTCTTCGTCGTTGGTCGCCGTGGTGACCACGGTGATGTCCATACCCCGGACGCGGTCGATCTTGTCCTGGTCGATCTCGTGGAACATGACCTGCTCCGTGAGACCGAAGGTGTAGTTGCCACGGCCGTCGAACTGCTTGGGGGACAGGCCGCGGAAGTCGCGGATGCGCGGGAGCGCCAGCGACAGGGTGCGGTCCAGGAACTCCCACATGCGGTCGCCACGGAGCGTGACGTGGGCACCGATCGGCTGACCCTCGCGCAGCTTGAACTGCGCGATGGACTTGCGGGCCTTGGTGACGGCCGGCTTCTGACCGGTGATGGTGGTCAGGTCGCGGATCGCGCCCTCGATGAGCTTCGAGTCACGGGCGGCGTCGCCGACACCCATGTTGACCACGATCTTGACGAGGCCCGGAACCTGCATGACGTTCGCGTACTGGAACTGGTCACGCAGCTTCTGGATGATCTCCTCGCGGTACTTCTGCTTCAGACGCGGAGTCACGGTGGTGGTAGCCATCAGATGTCCTCACCCGTCCGCTTGGCAACGCGGATCTTGTTGCCCTCGTCGTCGAAGCGGTAACCGACACGCGTGACGACCTTGTTGCCGTCCTTCTCCACGACCAGCTGGACGTTGGAGACGTGGATCGGGGCCTCGGTCGTGACGATGCCGCCGGCCTGGGAACCGCGAGCGGTCGGACCGGCCTTCGTGTGCTTCTTGACCCGGTTGACACCCTCGACCAGGACGCGGTCCTCGCGGGGGAAGGCCGCGATGACCTTGCCCTGCTTGCCCTTGTCCTTACCGGTGATGACCTGGACCAGGTCGCCCTTCTTGATCTTCATGCTTACAGCACCTCCGGAGCCAGCGAGATGATCTTCATGAACTTCTTCTCGCGCAGCTCACGCCCGACCGGGCCGAAGATGCGGGTGCCGCGAGGGTCGCCGTCGTTCTTCAGAATGACGGCGGCGTTCTCGTCGAAGCGGATGTACGAGCCGTCCGGACGGCGGCGCTCCTTGACGGTGCGAACGATGACCGCCTTGACGACGTCACCCTTCTTCACGTTGCCACCGGGGATCGCGTCCTTGACGGTGGCGACGATGACGTCACCGATGCCCGCGTAGCGGCGACCGGAGCCACCGAGCACACGGATGCAAAGGATTTCCTTCGCCCCCGTGTTGTCGGCGACGCGCAGTCGCGACTCCTGCTGGATCACGTCTATCTCCTGATCGTCTGCCGGTTCCCCGGGGGCCGCTTCTCAACGGCCCCCGGAGCCTGGCGGAACTCTCCTGCGGGGTCTGCCCCGCAGGAATTACTTGGCCTTCTCGAGGATCTCGACGACGCGCCAGCGCTTCGTCGCGGACAGCGGCCGGGTCTCCATCAGGAGGACGCGGTCGCCGACACCCGCGGCGTTCTGCTCGTCGTGCGCCTTGAGCTTGTTCGTACGGCGGATGACCTTGCCGTACAGCGCGTGCTTCACACGGTCCTCGACGGCGACGACGACGGTCTTGTCCATCTTGTCGCTGACGACGAGACCCTCGCGGGTCTTGCGGAAGCCGCGCGCTTCCTTGTTCTCAGTCACGTTGCTCTCGCTCATGCGTTCTCCACCGTTTCGATGCCCAGCTCACGCTCGCGCATCAGGGTGTAGATCCGCGCGATGTCCTTACGGACGGCCTTGAGCCGACCGTGGTTTTCGAGCTGACCCGTGGCCGCCTGGAAGCGGAGGTTGAACAGCTCTTCCTTGGCCTCGCGGAGCTTGTTCAGAAGCTCCTCGTTGCCCAGCTCGCGCAGCTCGGACGCCTTGGTACCGGCCGACATCACGCTTCACCTGCCTCGCGCTTGACGATCCGGCACTTCATCGGCAGCTTGTGGGCCGCACGCGTCAGCGCCTCACGGGCGATCTTCTCGTTGGGGTACGACAGCTCGAACATGACGCGTCCGGGCTTGACGTTGGCGATCCACCACTCCGGAGAACCCTTACCGGAACCCATGCGGGTCTCGGCCGGCTTCTTGGTGAGGGGACGGTCCGGGTAGATGTTGATCCAGACCTTGCCGCCACGCTTGATGTGGCGGGTCATCGCGATACGGGCCGCCTCGATCTGGCGGTTCGTCACGTAGGCCGGGGTCAGCGCCTGGATGCCGTACTCGCCGAACGCAACCTGCGTGCCACCCTTGGACATGCCGTTGCGCTTGGGGTGGTGCTGCTTGCGGTGCTTGACCCTACGGGGGATCAGCATGGTGGTCAGGCCTCCGTTCCGGTGCTCTCAGCCGGAGCGGCGGCGGGCGCGTCGGCCTGGGGGGCCTCGGCAGCCGGAGCCTGCTGCTGCGGCTTGCGACCGCGCCGCTCGCCACCGCGGCCACCACGGGCCGGGCGGTCGGCGCCACCGCGGGCCGGGCGGTTACCCGCACGGGCGGCAGCGTTCTCGGCGCGGACCTCGGCGATGTTCTTCACGTCGCCCTTGTAGATCCAGACCTTCACGCCGATGCGGCCGAAGGTCGTCTTGGCCTCGAAGAAGCCGTAGTCCACGTTCGCGCGGAGCGTGTGCAGGGGCACGCGGCCCTCGCGGTAGAACTCCGAGCGGGACATCTCGGCGCCGCCGAGGCGGCCACCGCACTGGATCTTGATGCCCTTGGCGCCGGCCTTCATGGCGGACTGCATGCTCTTGCGCATGGCCCGACGGAAGGAGACGCGGGAGGAGAGCTGCTCGGCGACGGCCTGGGCCACGAGCTGAGCGTCCGTCTCGGGGTTCTTGACCTCGAGGATGTTCAGCTGGACCTGCTTGCCGGTGAGCTTCTCGAGGTCGCCGCGGATGCGGTCGGCCTCGGCGCCACGGCGGCCGATGACGATGCCCGGACGAGCGGTGTGGATGTCCACCCGCACGCGGTCACGGGTGCGCTCGATCTCGACCTTGGAGATGCCGGCGCGCTCCATGCCGGACGTCATCATCCGACGGATGGCGACGTCTTCCTTGACGTAGTCCTTGTACAGCTTGTCGGCGTACCAGCGCGACTTGAAGTCGGTGGTGATGCCGAGCCGGAACCCGTGCGGGTTTACCTTCTGGCCCATTACCGGGTTCCTTCCTTGCTGCTGACGACCACGGTGATGTGGCTGGTCCGCTTGCGGATCCGGTAGGCGCGGCCCTGGGCACGCGGCCGGAACCGCTTCAGGGTCGGGCCCTCGTCGACGTAGGCCTCGGAGATGTAGAGGCTGTCGGCGTCGGTGTGGTCGTAGTTGTGCGCGGCGTTGGCGATGGCGCTGTCCAGCACCTTGCCCACCGGCACCGAGGCGGCCTGCGGAGCGAATCGCAGGACGGCCTGGGCCTCCGTGGCGTCCATGCCACGGATGAGGTCCACCACGCGGCGGGCCTTCATGGGCGTGACGCGGATGTACCGCGCCTGGGCCCTGGCTTCCATGGTTGTCCCTTCAGTTACTTACGTGTCTGAATGCGATCCGCTGCTAGCGGCGCTTCGACTTCCGGTCTTCCTTGACGTGACCCCGGAAGGTACGCGTCGGCGAGAACTCGCCGAGCTTGTGGCCGACCATCGACTCGGTGACGAACACCGGGATGTGGGTCTTGCCGTTGTGCACCGCGATCGTGTGCCCGAGCATCGCCGGGATGATCATGGAGCGCCGGGACCAGGTCTTGATGACGTTCTTGGTGCCGGCTTCGTTCTGAGCGTCCACCTTCTTGATGAGGTGGTCGTCGACGAAGGGCCCCTTCTTCAAGCTACGAGGCATCTCAACCCGTCCTTAGCGCTTCTTGTTCGTCTTGCGGCGGCGGACGATGTACTTGTTGCTCGCCTTCTTGGGAGAACGAGTACGACCTTCCTTCTGACCCCAGGGGCTGACCGGGTGGCGACCACCGGAGGTCTTGCCCTCACCACCACCGTGGGGGTGGTCAACCGGGTTCATCGCCACACCGCGAACGGTCGGGCGGACGCCCAGCCAGCGCTTGCGGCCGGCCTTGCCCCAGTTGATGTTGCTCTGCTCGGCGTTGCCGACCTCGCCGACCGTGGCGCGGCAGCGCTGGTCGACCAGGCGGATCTCACCGGAGGGCATGCGGAGGTGGGCCATCGAGCCCTCCTTCGCGAGCAGCTGCACGGAGGCACCGGCGGAGCGGGCGAACTTGGCGCCGCCACCCGGACGAAGCTCCACGGAGTGGATCGTCGTACCGACCGGGATGTTGCGCAGCGCCAGGTTGTTGCCGGGCTTGATGTCGGCCGACGGGCCGTTCTCGATCCGGTCGCCCTGGTTGAGGCCCTTGGGGGCCAGGATGTAGCGCTTCTCGCCGTCCGCGTAGTGCAGGAGCGCGATGCGCGCGGTGCGGTTCGGGTCGTACTCGATGTGCGCGACCTTCGCCGGCACGCCGTCCTTGTCGTGACGACGGAAGTCGATCACGCGGTAGGCGCGCTTGTGGCCACCGCCCTGGTGGCGGACGGTCACACGACCGGAATTGTTACGGCCGCCCTTGCTGTGCAGGGGACGGACCAGCGACTTCTCCGGCGTGGACCGCGTGACCTCGACGAAGTCGGCGACGCTGGAGCCACGACGGCCCGGAGTCGTCGGCTTGTACTTGCGGATACCCATTTCTCAGTCCTCGTCCGATATCGAACGATCCGGACCTCCGTCAGGAGGTCGGACCGCCGAAGATGTCGATACGGTCGCCCTCGGCGAGGGTCACGATCGCGCGCTTGGTGGCCGCGCGCTGGCCGAAGCCGGTGCGGGTCCGCTTGCGCTTGCCCTGGCGGTTGATCGTGTTGACCCCGGTGACCTTGACCGAGAAGACCGCCTGGACGGCCTCCTTGATCTGGGTCTTGTTGGCCCGCGGGTCGACGACGAACGTGTACTTGTTGTCGTCGAGCAGCGCGTAGCTCTTCTCGGACACGACCGGCTTCAGCAGGACGTCACGGGGGTCCGTGTACGCCTTGCTCACCGGGGTGACGACGGTGTTCTTGCCCTCGGCGGCGTGGCGGCGCGCCTTCGCGACGCGCGCGGCCTTGGCGGCCTTCGCAGCCTTGGAGGCAATGCTCGGGTGACGCGTAGCCATCAGGCCTCGCTCCCTTCGGTGTCGGTGGCCTTCGGGCCGGCGACGAAGGACTCGAGAGCGGCCTGGGTGAAGACCACGTCGTCCGAGACGATCACGTCGTACGTGTTCAGCTGGCCCGGCTCCAGGATGTGGACCTGGGGCAGGTTGCGGGCGGACAGCCACGCGGCCTCGTCGGCGCGCTCGACGACCAGGAGCAGGTTCTTGCGCTCCGAGATCTTGCCGAACAGGCTCTTCGCGGCCTTGGTGGACGGGGTCTCGCCCTCGATCACGCCGGAGACGACGTGGATGCGGTTCGCGCGGGCCCGGTCGGTGAGGGCGTGCCGCAGGGCGGCGGCCTTCATCTTCTTCGGGGTGCGCTGCGAGTAGTCGCGCGGCACGGGACCGTGCACGACGCCACCACCGGCGAACTGCGGCGCGCGGGTCGAGCCCTGGCGGGCGCGGCCGGTGCCCTTCTGGCGGTACGGCTTCTTGCCGCCACCACGGACCTCGCCACGGGTCTTGGTCTTGTGCGTGCCCTGACGGGCAGCCGCGTTCTGCGCGACGACGACCTGGTGGATCAGCGGGATGCTGACCTTCTCCACGCCGAAGATCTCCGCGGGGAGCTCGACGCTACCGGTCTTCTCGCCGGCAGGCGAAAGGATGTCAACAGTGCTCATCGGTACCTCAGGCCCCCTTGGCCGCGGTGCGGACCAGGACGAGGCCGCCGTTCGGACCGGGAACCGCGCCCTTGATGAGCAGCAGACCCTTCTCCGCGTCAACGGCGTGGACGGTCAGGTTCTGGGTGGTGACGCGCTCGTTGCCCATGCGACCCGCCATGCGGAGGCCCTTGAACACACGGCCCGGGGTGGCACAGCCACCGATGGAACCGGGCGAGCGGTGCTTGCGCTGGGTGCCGTGTCCGGCGCCGAGGCCCTTGAAGTTGTGACGCTTCATGACACCGGCGAAGCCCTTGCCCTTGCTCTTGCCGGTCACGTCGACCTTGATGCCGGCCTCGAACACCTCAGCGGTGATCTCCTGGCCGAGGGTGTACTCGCTGGCGTCAGCGGTACGGATCTCGACGAGGTGGCGGCGGGGAGTGACGTCGGCCTTGGCGAAGTGGCCCTTGAGGGGCTTGTTCACCTTGCGCGGGTCGATCTCGCCGAACGCGATCTGGACGGACTCGTAGCCGTCGACGTCGTTCGTGCGGACCTGGGTGACGACGTTGGGGCCGGCCTTGACGACGGTGACCGGAACAACACGGTTGTTCTCGTCCCACACCTGCGTCATGCCGAGCTTCTCGCCCAGGATGCCCTTGATCTGCTTAGCCATCGTTCAGATCACCGGCCTCAGAGCTTGATCTCGATGTCGACACCGGCCGGCAGGTCGAGTCGCATCAGAGAGTCAACGGTCTTGGGGGTCGGGTCGAGGATGTCGATCAGGCGCTTGTGCGTGCGCATCTCGAAGTGCTCGCGCGAGTCCTTGTACTTGTGCGGCGACTTGATGACGCAGTACACGTTCTTCTCAGTGGGCAGCGGCACCGGGCCCGCGACCGACGCACCGGTACGGGTCACCGTCTCGACGATCTTCTTCGCCGAGGAGTCGATGACCTCGTGGTCGTAGGCCTTGAGCCGGATGCGGATCTTCTGTCCCGCCATGGCTACTCAGTAGTCCTGTCTCTCTTACGCTCCGGAACCCGGTGGTTCCGCCTTCTCCTCCGACCCACGCGGTCGGGCGTGTCGCGCTCCCGCTGACACAGATGTCCCTTGTTCGAACATCCCTGCGGGGAATGCACACGGCCCTACCGGAACCGCAGACCGGGGGCGAAGGCCCACCGGGCGCCTGGCCGGTGCCGCACCACACTTCCCGGAAGATTCCCGTACGTCCGCCCCAGCGCTGCCATGAGGCAGTTAGGGCGACGAGTACTGTGGGACTCGCTTCCGGTCCCCCCGGCGGGAGGCGCACAGCATCAACACTCGACCGAGCAACTCGGACAGTCTGCCACAAGGAACGGGGGCCTGGCCAATCGAGCCGGAGAGAATACCCCGCGAGTGACGTACGTCAAACACAAGGCCGGGCGCACGCCGCCCGGCCTCACGCGTGGCGCACGGCTCCCGGGCGGCTGCCCTCGAAGGCCTCCAGGAAGTCCCGCACGACGTCGCGGGAGAACGGGTCGGTGTCCGGGTCCGCCGGTGTCACCACGCTGACCGCGTAGAGGACCTCCCCGAGCGGCTGACGGTGGGCCCGGTAGAAGACGGCGTAGGCACCCTGTCCCGCGGCGTCCGGGCCGTGGCCGGCGCCCTCCCCCGGCCGGCCCGGGGAGAACGTGACGGCCGACGGGCGGCCGTCCTCCCCGGGCTCCGGCAGGTGCCAGTCCTCGAGGGCGTCCGGCGGCAGCGGCTCCCCGTCCACGTGCAGTCCGGGCCAGCGCTGCTGGGCGCGGCGGACGAAGCGGAACATGGCGTGGAACAGCGACGAGTCCGCGACGAAGTCCGTCGCGTAGCCGGTCGGCAACATCTGTCCTCCGTGCCGTGGATGCCGTCGTGCGGTGCGGTGGAGCGGCCCCGGCCGCCGCCGGGCACCGTCAGCCTAGGGACCCTGCCGCTCCCCCGGGGGCCGCACCAGCGATTCCGCCCCATCCGCACGCTCCTCGGCGCGCCGGGTTGACGCGACGGCTCAGGAACTCCCCCAGGAGCGCCGGCCGGCGCCCCCGCGTCCCTGGCCCGCCGACCGCGTCCCGGAGGGCGTACGGGGCCGGCGCCGGGCGACGGGGCCCCGTCCCGTGCGGCGGCCGACGGCCAGGCTCACCACGCCCGCGCCCAGCCCGATCAGGCCGAGCCGCACGCACCACTGCCCGGCCAGCCCGTGCCCGCACAGCGGCTCCAGGGCGAGCAGGGCCGTGCCCAGCGGGAAGCTGGCCACGACGACGGCCAGCACCAGCGGGAACGGCGGCTCCGTGGTCAGGGTGAGCAGGGAGCCGGCCAGCACGACGACGACGGCGACGACGACAAGCACGGCGGTGTCCATGCCTCCACCCTTGCGGCCGCGGACGCGTCCGGCGTCCGCCGGGAGCACGAACGGCGCCTTGGCCCCTGGACGGACCCGGTGTCCCCCCTGAGGACTACACGGCCCCGCCCGGGACCGCGCCGGCATCGCGCCGGGGCATGCGAAAGGGCCCGTACGAACGAGTCGTACGGGCCCCCTCAGGTGCTCGCGGATGGAGCTACCGGGTCAACAGACCCCAAGCAAGCGGAACTTACTTGACGATCTTGATGACCTGGCCGGCGCCGACGGTCCGGCCACCCTCACGGATGGCGAACTTCAGGCCCTCCTCCATGGCGACGGGCTGGATCAGCTCGACGCGCATCTCGGTGTTGTCGCCCGGCATGACCATCTCGGTGCCCTCGGGGAGGTGCACGACGCCGGTCACGTCCGTGGTACGGAAGTAGAACTGCGGGCGGTAGTTGTTGAAGAACGGGGTGTGACGGCCACCCTCGTCCTTCGACAGGATGTAGGCCTGGGCCTCGAACTCGGTGTGCGGGGTGACCGAGCCCGGCTTGATGATGACCTGGCCGCGCTCGACGTCCTCGCGCTTGATGCCGCGGAGCAGCAGACCGACGTTCTCACCGGCCTGGCCCTCGTCGAGCAGCTTGCGGAACATCTCGATGCCGGTGACCGTGGTGGTGGTCTTCTCGGTCTTGATGCCGATGATGTCGACGGTCTCGTTGACCTTGAGGACACCACGCTCGATACGGCCGGTGACGACCGTACCGCGACCGGTGATCGTGAAGACGTCCTCGATCGGCATCAGGAACGGCTTGTCGACGTCACGCTCGGGCTCCGGGATGGACTCGTCGACGGCCTTCATCAGGTCGAGGACGGACTGCGTCCACTGGGCGTCGCCCTCCAGCGCCTTCAGCGCGGAGACGCGGACGACCGGCAGGTCGTCGCCCGGGAACTCGTACTCGGACAGGAGCTCACGGACCTCGAGCTCGACGAGCTCCATGATCTCCTCGTCGTCCACCATGTCGGCCTTGTTCAGGGCGACGACGATGTACGGAACGCCGACCTGGCGGGCCAGGAGCACGTGCTCCTTGGTCTGCGGCATCGGGCCGTCGGTGGCGGCGACCACGAGGATGGCGCCGTCCATCTGCGCCGCACCCGTGATCATGTTCTTGATGTAGTCCGCGTGACCGGGGCAGTCGACGTGGGCGTAGTGACGGGTCTCCGTCTGGTACTCGACGTGCGCGATGGAGATGGTGATACCGCGCTGACGCTCCTCGGGCGCCTTGTCGATGTTGTCGAACGCGGTGGCCTCGTTCAGGTCCGGGTACGCGTCGTGCAGCACCTTGGTAATGGCGGCCGTGAGGGTCGTCTTACCGTGGTCGATGTGACCGATGGTGCCGATGTTGACGTGCGGCTTAGTCCGCTCGAACTTCGCCTTCGCCACTGGGGTCCTCCTGGGAGTGGTTCTGGTACGCCTTACTTCATCGGCGCCAGGTGATCTTTGCTGTTAAGTCCCGGGCCCCGGGGCAAACACCTTTTTCGGGCGTTTGCCCCGCGAGGCTCCGGGGTCAAGCCTAAGGCGTCGGAACGCGGTGCGTTACTCGCCCTTGGCCTTCGCGATGATCTCCTCGGCGACGTTCCGGGGAACCTCGGCGTAGGAGTCGAACTGCATGGAGTAGCTGGCGCGGCCGGACGTCTTGCTGCGCAGGTCGCCGACGTAACCGAACATCTCCGAGAGGGGCACGAGACCCTTCACGACGCGGGCACCGGCCCGCTCCTCCATGGCCTGGATCTGGCCACGGCGGGAGTTGATGTCGCCGATGACGTCACCCATGTAGTCCTCGGGCGTGGTGACCTCGACGGCCATCATCGGCTCGAGCAGCACGGGGCTGGCCTTGCGCGCGGCCTCCTTGAAGGCCTGCGAGCCGGCGATCTTGAACGCGAGCTCGGAGGAGTCCACCTCGTGGTAGGCACCGTCGAGCAGCGTGACGCGCACGCCGGTCATCTCGTAGCCCGCGAGGATGCCGAACTGCATGGCCTCCTGGGCGCCGGCGTCCACCGAAGGGATGTACTCCTTCGGGATGCGACCACCGGTCACCTTGTTCACGAACTCGTACGAGGTGTCGCCGCTCTCGATCGGCTCGACCGCGATGATGACCCGACCGAACTGACCGGTACCACCGGTCTGCTTCTTGTGGGTGTACTCGACCTTCTCCACAGCCTTGCGGATGGTCTCGCGGTACGCGACCTGCGGCTTGCCGACGTTGGCCTCGACCTTGAACTCACGGCGCATGCGGTCGACCAGCACCTCGAGGTGCAGCTCGCCCATACCGCCGATGATGGTCTGGCCGGTCTCCTCGTTCGTGGAGACCTGGAAGGACGGGTCCTCCTCGGCCAGGCGCTGGATCGCGACGCCCAGCTTCTCCTGGTCGCCCTTCGACTTGGGCTCGATGGCGACCTGGATCACCGGCGCCGGGAAGTCCATGGACTCCAGGATCACCGGGGACTTCTCGTCGGACAGCGTCTCACCGGTGGTGGTCTGCTTCAGGCCCATGACGGCGACGATGTCGCCGGCGCCCACCGACTCGATCTCCTCACGCTTGTTGGCGTGCATGCGGTAGATCTTGCCGATGCGCTCCTTGCGGCCCTTGACGGAGTTCAGCACCGAGGTGCCGGACTGCAGGCGGCCGGAGTACACGCGGACGAAGGTGAGCTTGCCCAGGTGCGGGTCGCTCATGATCTTGAACGCCAGCGCGGAGAGCGGCTCGTCGTCCGAGGGCTTGCGCTTGATGACCGTCTCCGGGTCCTTGACGTCGTGGCCCTCGATGGCCTCGATGTCGACCGGGGACGGCAGGTAGCGCACGACCGCGTCGAGCAGGGGCTGGACGCCCTTGTTCTTGAACGCGGTGCCGCAGAACACCGGGGTCACCGTGGTGCCGGTGCCCTTGCCGGACGCGATGGTGATACGACGGACCGCGGCGTACAGCTGCTCCTCGGTGGGCTCCTCGCCCTCCAGGTACAGCTCCATGATCTCTTCGTCGTTCTCGGCGACGGCCTCGACCAGCTTGGCGCGCCATTCCTCGGCGGCCTCGGTGTGCGTGGCCGGGATGTCGACGATGTCGTACATCTCGCCCTTGGTCGCCTCGGCGGACCAGACCAGGGCCTTCATCTTCACCAGGTCGACGACACCCTTGAAGTCCGCCTCGGCGCCGATCGGCAGCTGCATGACGAGCGGCTGGGCGCCCAGGCGGTCGGTGATCATGTCGACGCAGCGGTGGAACTCGGCACCGGTGCGGTCCAGCTTGTTGACGAAGCAGATGCGCGGAACGCCGTAGCGGTCCGCCTGGCGCCACACCGTCTCGGACTGGGGCTCTACGCCGGCGACGCCGTCGAACACCGTGACAGCACCGTCGAGCACGCGCAGGGAGCGCTCCACCTCGACGGTGAAGTCCACGTGGCCCGGCGTGTCGATGATGTTGATGGTGTGGTCGACGTCTTCCAGCGACCAGTGACAGGTGGTGGCAGCAGAGGTGATCGTGATGCCACGCTCCTGCTCCTGCTCCATCCAGTCCATGGTGGCGGCGCCGTCGTGGACCTCACCGATCTTGTAGGACACACCGGTGTAGAACAGGATCCGCTCGGTGGTGGTCGTCTTGCCCGCGTCGATGTGGGCCATGATGCCGATGTTGCGCACCTTGGCCAGGTCAAGCGAAGTGGTAGCCATAAGGCTTCAGTCTTCTCTCGGTCTCGATGTGGGTTGCGACTACCAGCGGTAGTGCGCGAAGGCCTTGTTGGACTCGGCCATCTTGTGCGTGTCCTCGCGCTTCTTCACAGCGGCGCCCAGGCCGTTGCTGGCGTCGAGGAGCTCGTTCAGCAGACGCTCGGTCATGGTCTTCTCGCGACGGGCGCGGGAGTAACCGACGAGCCAGCGCAGCGCCAGGGTGTTGGCACGACCGGGCTTGACCTCGATCGGGACCTGGTAGGTGGCGCCACCGACACGGCGGGACTTGACCTCGATGGTCGGCTTGATGTTCTCGAGAGCGCGCTTGAGCGTGATGACCGGGTCGTTGCCGGTCTTGTCGCGCAGGCCCTCCATGGCGCCGTAGACGATGCGCTCGGCGGTGGAGCGCTTGCCGTTCAGCAGCACCTTGTTGATGAGGGAGGTCACCAGAGGAGAACCGTAGACCGGGTCGATGATGACCGGGCGCTTCGGGGCGGGGCCCTTACGAGGCATTCTTACTTCTCCTTCTTGGCGCCGTAACGGCTGCGAGCCTGCTTGCGGTTCTTGACACCCTGGGTGTCGAGCGAGCCGCGGATGATCTTGTAGCGAACACCCGGCAGGTCCTTCACACGGCCGCCGCGCACGAGCACGATGGAGTGCTCCTGCAGGTTGTGTCCCTCACCCGGAATGTAAGCGGTGACCTCGATCCCGCTGGTCAGACGCACACGCGCGACCTTACGCAGGGCCGAGTTCGGCTTCTTCGGGGTGGTCGTGAACACACGCGTGCAGACGCCCCGACGCTGAGGAGAACCCTCGAGTGCGGGCGTCTTGTTCTTCTCGACCTTGTCCTGCCGGCCCTTGCGGACCAGCTGCTGGATCGTAGGCACTACTTCTCCGGTTTCTGTGTGCCGATGGGTACAGCTAACCTGGAACGTCGCCGACCCACGCGGTCGGGTGTGTCGAATCCCGCGGACCCCCGCCACCGGGGTGGAGGAAAGCGCGGATTACGGTGGCCGCTCAGGGACCCCGTGTGCGGTTCGCAGGCACGCACAAGGGCCAGGGCACACCCCAGGCACAAGGTCTGAGCGTACCCAGCGCACGTACTCCGGTCAAAACAGAAACCGGAGAGCCCGTCTCCTTACCACAGGGAACGCCGGCGCGCGACCGGGGATTCCTCGGCCGAGTCGTGGCTCACGTAGTACGAGGGCCGGTTCTGCACCGCCGTGTAGATGCGGGCCACGTACTCGCCGAGCAGCCCCACGCAGATGAGCTGTACGGCACCGATGAACAGCACCCCGGTGAACAGGGACGTCCACCCCGGGACCGTGCGGCCGAGGGCGTACGCCCCCAACGTGTACCCCATCAGACCGAGGCACACCAGGAACGCGCAGCCACCGAGCCAGGTGGCCAGCCGCAGCGGCGCCGCCGAGAAGCTCGTCACACTGTCCACCGCGAGCCGGATCATCCGCCCCAGGGGATACTTGCTGCGCCCGGCCGTGCGCGCGGCCCGCTCGTAGGTGACCCGCCCGCTGGGGAACCCCAGCCAGGGCACCAGCAGCCGGTAGACCCGCTGCTGGTCCGGCAGCTCCTTCAGCGCGTCCACCGCGGCCCGGCTCAGCAGCCGGAAGTCGCCCGCCTGCGCGGGCACGGACGGCCCCGCGAGCCGGCGCACGAGCCGGTAGTACCCGGCCGCCGTCCACCGCTTGAAGCCGGTGTCGCTGGCCCGGTCGGCGCGGATGCCGTAGACGATGTCCAGGCCCTCCTCCCGGGCCAGCCGCAGCATCTCGGGGATCTTCTCGGGCGGGTCCTGGAGGTCGGCGTCCAGGCTGACCACGTACTCCCCCACCGCCCGGTCGAGCCCGGCGGTCAGCGCGGCCTGGTGGCCGCAGTTGCGGCGCAGACCTATGACCCGCAGCTCGGGCCAGCCCAGCCGGAAGGCCGCGAGCAGGGCGGCGGTGCGGTCGGTGCTGCCGTCGTCCACGGCGACGAGCTCGTACGGCACGCCGAGGGCGTCGAGGACCGGGCGCAGCCTGCCGACGAGGGCGGGCAGCGCTTCCTCCTCGTCGTACATCGGTATGACGACGGACAGCACGGTCGTCGCGGTCCTCGCACCGGATTCCGCCAATCCCCCGGGTTCGCCGGACTCCTCGGACACCCGCCCCTCCCCCCTTCGTGGCGCACGTGCGACTCTGTGGCCGCACGCACACGACTCTGTTGTGATCTTATGACTGGCACGTTCAGGACCATCCGGACAGCGGGACGCCCCCGGGCCCGGTGGTCGACCGAGGGGGGACCGCGGGGATGAGCACCGCTTCCAGGGACACGGCGGAGGACTCCGCCCGCCCCGGCGAACGGGCCGGACGGCCCCGCACGGGCCGCCTGTCGCTGCCGCCCGCCGCCCGACCCTACGTGCCCCCGCTCGTCCTGTACGGCGTCACCAAGCTCGTCGGCCTCACCATCTTCGCGTGTCTGCTGGAGTACGCCGGGGACTACCGGAAAAAGGAGCCGCGGTTCGGCGGCGGCGCCCACTGGTGGGACGTGCTGCAGACCTGGGACGGCTGGTGGTACCTCCAGGTCGCCGAGAAGGGCTACGACCCGCGGCCCCTGCAGCCGCTCGCGCCGGGCGGGCTGTTCACGGTCCAGCAGAACTCGGTCGCCTTCTTCCCGCTGTACCCCGGCCTGATCCGGGGCGTCTCCGAGGTCACCGGCCTCGGCCTGTACGGCTCCGCGATCCTGGTGTCGGTGCTGGCGTCCTTCGTGGCGGCCGCCGGCATCTACGCGGTGGTCGCGGCCCTGGCCGGTACGCGCGCGGGGACGATCGCCGCCGGACTGTGGGCGGTGGCCCCCGGCGCCGGCGTCGAGTGGGCGGTGTACTCGGAGTCGCTGTTCGTCGCGATCGCCGCCTGGGCCTGCTGGTGCGTGATGACGAAGCGCTGGCTGGCGGCGGGCCTGCTGGCCTTCTTCGCGGGCCTGAACCGGCCCACCTCGGCCGCCCTCATCGGCGCCGTGGGTCTCGCCGCCCTCGTCACGCTGCTGCGGCCGGACAGTCGGCGCGAACAGGGCGTTCTCGGGCCGGTGTACGCGATGGTGGCGGCACCGCTCGGGCTGCTGACCTACATCGCCTGGGTCGGGCTGAGCATGGGCGACCTGACGGCGTACTTCACGCTCCAGCGCGAGGGGTGGGCGCACTACTTCGACGGGGGCGCGTACACCCTGGACGTGCTGCGCAACGTCGCCGTCGGGCACAACGACTACCTGTTCGCGTTCTCCGTCCCGGACCTGCTCGGCGTGCAGCTGGTGATCGCGCTGCCGTTCCTGATCGCGCTGATGCTGCGCAGGAAGCCGCCGCTGGTGCTGGTGGCGTACACCCTGGCGAGCGTCCTGACGGTGCTCGGCACCCAGCAGATGTTCGGGAACACCGGCCGCTACCTGCTGCCCGCCTTCCCGCTGCTGCTGGCGCCCGCGGCCGCCCTGGGCCGGCTGAGGTGGCCGACGCTGACGGTGTTCTTCACGACGGCGGCGGTGGCGTCGGGCTGGTACGCGCACTACGTGATCTTCGAGCTGGGGATCCCGTAGGGGGCGGGTGGCGTCCGCTCGCGCACCGCGTCAGGTGCCGGAGGCCGTCGCCAGGGTGAGGATCACCACCACCACCGCCCAGCCCGCGACCGACAGCCAGCCCAGGATCAGGCCGGCCAGCGCGAACCCGTCACCGCCCTCGCCGGTGCGGCGGATCTCCGCGCGGGCGGTGTGCCCGAGGATCACCGCCGGGAGGCCGGTCAGGCCCATGGTCATCGTGGTGAGGATGCCGCACACCATGGCGCCGACCGCCTTGCCGTTGGTCGGCGGGGCGGGCGCGGGCAGGAAGGTGCGCGGCACGGGGGCGGTGTAAGGCTGCGGGAGGGCCGGCTGGGCGGCCACGGGGCCCTGGGGCAGGTCGGCGACCAGCAGGGACAGCTCGCCGACCGTGCGGGCCTCGTAGGCCCGGGCCACCCGCTTCTCGAACTCGGGCTGCTGCAGGCGCCCCTCGCTGAACCCGGCTCTGAGCACGTCGACGGCGCGCTCGCGGTCGGCGTGGGAGGCGAGCATGGCCCCACTGCTCTGCCCCTGCCACGGCTGCCATGGCGACGGATACGACACGGACCCACCTCCCCCGGTGGCTGACTGCCTCCATCATGACCCAACGCGGCACGGGCGGGCGCGGTTCCCTCCGGGCGAGCCACCGGCAGTCGCCGTGACGCTGTGTCACAAATCGACTTCGGCAAACACGGAGCGACACCACCGGAATGCTCGTACACTAGTTCGAACCAGTGCCGCGCCGGTCCCGCGCCGGCGCACCACCGAGGGGACGGCATCACCGTGGAACGGAGAGACCCATGACCGATCCGCCGCACCTCCCGCCCGACCCGACCGCCGTCGCCGTCGAGCTGGAGCGGCTGCGCGGCACCGTCGAGGCCGGCTTCGCCCGGATCGACGGCTCGCTCGCGCTGCTGGTCCAGCGCAGCGACCAGACCGACAGACAGCTCGCCGACCACGAGCAGCGCCTGGAGGCCCTGGAGCGCTCCCGCTGGCCGCTCGCCAGCGTCGGCACGCTGGCCGCCGTCGCCACGGTCGTCGTCACGGCCTGGCAGCTCGCCGGCCGCTGAGCGCCCGCCGACCGGCCGCGGACACGCCGGAGGGCGGCCACCCCGTCGCGCACGGGGTGGCCGCCCTCCGGTTCTTCTCAGCTACTCACCGGCCGAGCTGCCGCTCACTGGTTGTAGGGACCGTAGTCGTAGTCCTCCAGCGGGACGGCCTGGCCGGAGCCGGTGCCGAACGGCGAGTAGTCGATGTCGTCGTAGCCGACGGCCGAGTACATCGCGGCCTTGGCCTCCTCGGTCGGCTCCACCCGGATGTTGCGGTAGCGGGACAGACCCGTACCGGCCGGGATGAGCTTACCGATGATGACGTTCTCCTTGAGGCCGATGAGGCTGTCGGACTTGGCGTTGATCGCCGCGTCCGTCAGCACTCGGGTCGTCTCCTGGAAGGAGGCGGCCGACAGCCAGGACTCCGTCGCCAGCGAGGCCTTGGTGATACCCATGAGCTGCGGACGACCGGAGGCCGGGTGACCGCCCTCCTGGACCACACGACGGTTCTCCTGCTCGAAGCGGGAGCGCTCGACCAGCTCGCCGGGCAGCAGCTCGGCGTCGCCGGACTCGATGATCGTCACCCGGCGCAGCATCTGCCGGATGATGATCTCGATGTGCTTGTCGTGGATCGACACGCCCTGCGAGTTGTACACCTTCTGGACCTCGCCGACCAGGTGGACCTGGACGGCACGCTGGCCCAGGATGCGCAGCACGTCGTGCGGGTTGGTGGCACCCACGGTGAGCTTCTGGCCCACCTCGACGTGCTCGCCCTCGCTGACCAGGAGTCGGGCGCGCTTGGAGATCGGGTAGGCCGTCTCGTCGCTGCCGTCGTCCGGCGTGATGACGATCTTCTTGGTCTTCTCGGTCTCCTCGATCCGCACGCGGCCGGAGGCCTCGGAGATCGGGGCGACACCCTTCGGGGTACGGGCCTCGAAGAGCTCGACGACACGCGGCAGACCCTGGGTGATGTCGTCACCGGCCACACCACCGGTGTGGAAGGTACGCATCGTGAGCTGGGTACCGGGCTCACCGATGGACTGGGCGGCGATGATGCCGACCGCCTCACCGATGTCGACCAGCTTGCCGGTGGCCAGCGAGCGGCCGTAGCACATGGCGCACGTGCCGACGGCGGACTCGCAGGTCAGGACCGAGCGGGTCTTGACCGTCTCCACCCCGTGGCGGACGAGCTCCTCGATGAGGACGTCGCCCAGGTCGGTGCCGGCCGGGGCCAGCACCTTGCCGTCGACCACGATGTCCTCGGCGAGGCAGCGCGCGTACACGGACGTCTCGACGTCGTCCGCCTTGCGCAGCACGCCGTCCGCGCCGTGCTCGGCGATGACGAGCTTGAGGCCGCGCTCGGTGCCGCAGTCCTCCTCGCGGATGATGACGTCCTGGGAGACGTCGACCAGACGACGGGTGAGGTAACCCGAGTCGGCGGTCCGCAGCGCGGTGTCCGCCAGACCCTTACGGGCACCGTGGGTGGAGATGAAGTACTCCAGCACGGACAGGCCCTCACGGAAGGACGCCTTGATCGGACGCGGGATCGTCTCGTTCTTCGCGTTCGACACCAGACCACGCATACCGGCGATCTGACGCATCTGCATCATGTTGCCTCGTGCACCCGAGTTCACCATCATGAAGATCGGGTTGGTCTTCGGGAAGTTGTCGTTCATCGCCTCGGCGACCTCGTTGGTCGCCTTGGTCCAGATCGCGATGAGCTCCTGCGTGCGCTCGTCCTTGGTGATCAGACCGCGCTCGTACTGCTTCTGGACCTTCTCGTCCTGCGCCTCGTAGCCCTTGACGATCTCCTTCTTCGCCTCGGGAACGACGACGTCGGAGATGGCCACGGTGACACCGGAACGGGTCGCCCAGAAGAAGCCGGCCGCCTTCAGGTTGTCGAGCGTCGCCGCCACGATGACCTTCGGGTAGCGCTCGGCGAGGTCGTTGACGATCTCGGAGAGCTGCTTCTTGCCGACCTCGTAGTCGACGAACGGGTAGTCCTCGGGCAGCAGCTCGTTGAAGAGCGCACGGCCCAGCGTGGTCTTCAGCCGGAAGGTGTCACCCTGCTGCCACTCGGGCTCGCCCTCCTCGCGCGCGGGCGGCGTCCAGCCACGCGGCGGGATGGTGCCCACCGGGAAGCGGATGTCGACCGGCGTCTGGAGCGACAGCTCGCCCGCGTCGAACGCCATGATCGCCTCGGCGACGGACGCGAACGAGCGGCCCTCGCCCTTGACGCCCCGGCCCTCGGCGTCCGTGGTGAGGAAGAACAGACCGAGGACCATGTCCTGGGTCGGCATCGTCACCGGACGGCCGTCGGCGGGCTTGAGGATGTTGTTCGAGGACAGCATCAGGATGCGGGCCTCGGCCTGCGCCTCCGCGGACAGCGGCAGGTGCACGGCCATCTGGTCACCGTCGAAGTCCGCGTTGAACGCGGTGCACACGAGCGGGTGGATCTGGATGGCCTTGCCCTCGACGAGCTGCGGCTCGAAGGCCTGGATGCCGAGGCGGTGCAGGGTGGGCGCACGGTTCAGCAGCACCGGGTGCTCGGCGATGACCTCTTCGAGGACGTCGTACACCACGGTGCGGCCGCGCTCGACCATGCGCTTGGCCGACTTGATGTTCTGCGCGTGGTTCAGGTCGACCAGGCGCTTCATCACGAACGGCTTGAACAGCTCCAGCGCCATCGCCTTCGGCAGACCGCACTGGTGCAGCTTGAGCTGCGGACCGACGACGATCACGGAACGCGCGGAGTAGTCCACGCGCTTGCCGAGCAGGTTCTGGCGGAAGCGGCCCTGCTTGCCCTTGAGCATGTCGGACAGCGACTTCAGCGGACGGTTGCCGGGGCCCGTGACCGGGCGGCCGCGGCGGCCGTTGTCGAAGAGCGCGTCGACGGCCTCCTGGAGCATGCGCTTCTCGTTGTTCACGATGATCTCGGGCGCGCCGAGGTCGAGAAGCCGCTTCAGGCGGTTGTTGCGGTTGATGACACGGCGGTACAGGTCGTTCAGGTCGGAGGTCGCGAAGCGGCCACCGTCGAGCTGCACCATCGGACGCAGGTCCGGCGGGATGACCGGCACGCAGTCGAGCACCATGCCCTTGGGGCTGTTGGACGTCTGCAGGAACGCGGAGACGACCTTCAGGCGCTTGAGCGCACGGGTCTTCTTCTGGCCCTTGCCGGTGCGGATGATCTCGCGGAGCTTCTCGGCCTCCTCGTCGAGGTCGAAGGACTCCAGGCGCTTCTGCAGCGCCGCGGCACCCATCGAACCGTCGAAGTACGTGCCGAAGCGGTCGCGCAGCTCGCGGTAGAGCAGCTCGTCGCCCTCGAGGTCCTGGACCTTGAGGTTCTTGAACCGGGTCCACACCTCGTCGAGGCGGTCGATCTCGCGCTGCGCACGGTCGCGCAGCTGCTTCATCTCGCGCTCGGCACCCTCGCGCACCTTGCGGCGCACGTCGGCCTTGGCACCCTCGGCCTCGAGCTCGGCCAGGTCGGTCTCGAGCTTCTTGGCGCGGGCCTCCAGGTCGGCGTCCCGGCGGTTCTCGATCTGCTGGCGCTCGACCGAGACGTGCGCCTCCAGGGAGGGCAGGTCGCGGGTGCGGCGCTCCTCGTCGACGAACGTGATCATGTACGCCGCGAAGTAGATGACCTTCTCGAGGTCCTTGGGGGCCAGGTCCAGCAGGTAGCCGAGCCGGCTCGGGACACCCTTGAAGTACCAGATGTGCGTGACGGGCGCGGCGAGCTCGATGTGGCCCATCCGCTCACGGCGCACCTTGGCGCGCGTGACCTCGACGCCACAGCGCTCGCAGATGATGCCCTTGAAGCGGACGCGCTTGTACTTGCCGCAGTAGCACTCCCAGTCCCGGGTCGGACCGAAGATCTTCTCGCAGAAGAGCCCGTCCTTTTCCGGCTTGAGCGTGCGGTAGTTGATGGTCTCGGGCTTCTTGACCTCGCCGTGGCTCCACTGACGGATGTCGTCAGCGGTGGCCAGGCCGATCCGGAGCTCGTCGAAGAAGTTGACGTCGAGCACTATGCGTCAATCCCTCTCAGGGTCGTGAGTCTGTGGTCTGAAACGGGGGCCTGGGGGTCGGCGGGGGCCACGCACGGTGGCGGGCCCCGGCCGGACTCCCGTCAGACCTCTTCGACGCTGCTCGGCTCGCGCCGGGACAGGTCGATGCCGAGCTCCTCCGCAGCGCGGAAGACGTCCTCGTCGGTGTCACGCATCTCGATGGACATACCGTCGCTGGACAGCACCTCCACGTTCAGGCAGAGCGACTGCATCTCCTTGATGAGCACCTTGAAGGACTCGGGGATGCCGGGCTCGGGGATGTTCTCGCCCTTGACGATGGCCTCGTAGACCTTCACGCGGCCGGTGACGTCGTCGGACTTGATGGTCAGCAGCTCCTGGAGGGCGTACGCGGCGCCGTAGGCCTCGAGGGCCCACACCTCCATCTCGCCGAAGCGCTGGCCACCGAACTGGGCCTTACCACCCAGCGGCTGCTGGGTGATCATGGAGTACGGGCCGGTCGAGCGGGCGTGCAGCTTGTCGTCGACCAGGTGGTGCAGCTTCAGGATGTACATGTAGCCGACCGAGATCGGGTCCGGGAACGGCTCACCGCTACGGCCGTCGAACAGCCGCGCCTTGCCGGTCGGGAGCACCATGCGCTCGCCGTCCCGGTTCGGGATGGTGTGCTGCAGCAGACCCGCCAGCTCGTCCTCACGGGCACCGTCGAAGACCGGGGTCGCGACGTTGGTGCCGGGGGCGACCTGGTCGGCGCCGATGACCTGCAGGCGCTGGGCCCACTCCTCCGCGAGGCCGGAGACGTCCCAGCCGCGGCTGGCGAGCCAGCCGAGGTGGATCTCCAGGACCTGTCCCGGGTTCATGCGGGACGGCACACCCAGCGGGTTGAGGATGATGTCGACCGGGGTGCCGTCCTCCAGGAACGGCATGTCCTCGATCGGCAGGATCTTGGAGATGACGCCCTTGTTGCCGTGACGGCCGGCGAGCTTGTCACCGTCGGTGATCTTGCGCTTCTGCGCGACGTAGACGCGCACGAGCTGGTTCACACCGGGGGGAAGCTCGTCGCCCTCCTCGCGGTCGAAGACGCGCACGCCGATGACCTTGCCGGTCTCGCCGTGCGGCACCTTCAGCGAGGTGTCACGGACCTCACGGGCCTTCTCACCGAAGATCGCGCGCAGCAGGCGCTCCTCGGGGGTCAGCTCGGTCTCGCCCTTGGGGGTCACCTTGCCGACGAGGATGTCGCCGGCGATGACCTCGGCGCCGATGCGGATGATGCCGCGCTCATCGAGGTCGGCGAGGACCTCCTCGGAGACGTTCGGGATGTCCCGGGTGATCTCCTCGGGGCCGAGCTTGGTGTCACGGGCGTCGACCTCGTGCTCCTCGATGTGGATCGAGGAGAGGACGTCGTCCTGCACGAGGCGCTGCGACAGGATGATCGCGTCCTCGTAGTTGTGACCCTCCCACGGCATGAACGCGACCAGCAGGTTCTTGCCGAGCGCCATCTCGCCGTTCTGGGTGGCCGGGCCGTCGGCCAGGACCTGGCCGGTGATGATCCGGTCGCCCTCGTTGACGATGACCTTCTGGTTGACCGAGGTGCCCTGGTTGGACCGGGAGAACTTGGCCAGGCGGTACGTGATGTACGTGCCGTCGTCGTTGGCGGTGGTGATGTAGTCCGCGGAGACCTCCTGGACCACACCGTCCTTCTCGGCCTTGACCACGTCGCCGGCGTCGACCGCGGAGCGGTACTCCATGCCGGTGCCGACGAGCGGCGCCTCGCTCTTGATGAGCGGGACGGCCTGGCGCATCATGTTCGCGCCCATGAGGGCACGGTTGGCGTCGTCGTGCTCGAGGAAGGGGATCATGGCGGTCGCGACCGACACCATCTGGCGCGGCGAGACGTCCATGTAGTCCACGTCCTCGGGAGCGACGTAGTCGACCTCGCCGCCACGGCGGCGGACCAGGACGCGGCTCTCCTCGAAGCGGAGCTCGTTCGTCAGCGGCGCGTTGGCCTGCGCGATGACGAAGCGGTCCTCCTCGTCGGCGGTCAGGTAGTCGACCTCGTCGGTGACCTGGCCCTCGAACACCTTGCGGTAGGGGGTCTCGACGAAACCGAACGCGTTGACCCGGCCGTACGAGGCGAGCGAGCCGATCAGACCGATGTTCGGGCCTTCGGGCGTCTCGATCGGGCACATGCGGCCGTAGTGCGAGGGGTGCACGTCACGGACCTCGAAGCCGGCCCGCTCACGGGAGAGACCACCCGGGCCGAGCGCGGACAGACGACGCTTGTGCGTCAGCCCGGACAGCGGGTTGTTCTGGTCCATGAACTGCGAGAGCTGGCTGGTGCCGAAGAACTCCTTGATGGAGGCGACGACCGGCCGGATGTTGATCAGGGTCTGCGGCGTGATCGCCTCGACGTCCTGGGTCGTCATCCGCTCGCGGACGACACGCTCCATACGCGCCAGACCCGTGCGGACCTGGTTCTGGATGAGCTCGCCGACGCTGCGCAGGCGGCGGTTGCCGAAGTGGTCGATGTCGTCGGTCTCGACGACGATCGTCGTACCGCTGTCACCGACGGTCTCGGTCTCGCCCGCGTGCAGCTTCACCAGGTACTTGATCGTCGAGATGATGTCCTCGACGGTCAGGATGCCGGCGTCCAGCGGGGCGTCCGCGCCCAGCTTCTTGTTGACCTTGTAGCGGCCGACCTTGGCCAGGTCGTAGCGCTTGGGATTGAAGTAGAGGTTCTCCAGCAGCGTCTGCGCGGCCTCACGCGTGGGGGGCTCGCCCGGACGCAGCTTGCGGTAGATGTCGAGCAGCGCGTCGTCCTGGCCCTGGGTGTGGTCCTTCTCCAGGGTGGCGCGCATGGACTCGTACTCGCCGAACTCCTCGAGGATCTGCTCGGTGGTCCAGCCGAGCGCCTTGAGCAGGACGGTGACGGACTGCTTGCGCTTGCGGTCGATGCGGACGCCGACCATGTCGCGCTTGTCGATCTCCATCTCCAGCCAGGCACCCCGGGACGGGATGATCTTGGCGGAGAAGATGTCCTTGTCGGACGTCTTGTCGATGCTGGAGTCGAAGTACACGCCCGGCGAACGGACGAGCTGCGACACGACGACACGCTCGGTGCCGTTGATGACGAAGGTGCCCTTGTTGGTCATGAGCGGGAAGTCGCCCATGAAGACCGTCTGGGACTTGATCTCGCCGGTCTCGTTGTTGGTGAACTCGGCCGTGACGAAGAGCGGGGCGGCGTACGTGAAGTCGCGCTCCTTGCACTCGTCGATGGAGTTCTTCGGCGGCTCGAAACGGTGGTCGCGGAACGTCAGCGACATCGACCCGGAGAAGTCCTCGATCGGGGAGATCTCCTCGAAGATCTCCTCCAGACCGGACTTGGTGGGGACGTCCTGACCGTTCTCGAGGGCCTCCTCGACGCGAGCCTTCCACGCGTCGTTGCCGAGCAGCCAGTCGAAGCTCTCGGTTTGCAGCGCGAGAAGGTTCGGAACCTCGAGGGGCTCCTTGATCTTTGCAAAAGAGATGCGCAGCGGGGCGGTGCTGGCAGCGTTGTTCGTATTCGCGGTCGAGGCGTTGCGCGAGGCGGCCAAGAGGGGGTCCTTCCGAGGGCTCGGACTCACTACGCGCTTCCGGCCCCTCACCGGTGCCGCAGAGACGGGAATCCTCCGGGGGAGAAGTTCCGGTCGTCCGTGCTGAGGCGAGGGCAGACCCCTGGTGACGGGCAGGGGACAGCTAACAGGCAGCGCAAAGGGTCAGTGTAGCCACTTGGCACACTGATGTCCACTCCCGGTTTGCAGCCCGGTTTTCAAACACCCTCGCTGTCCTCAACGCCTGCGGCATGTCTGCCCTCAACGCACGTTGATACTGCCCTCTTCGCCGCCGATCCATGCCTCGGATTCGGACCGTTGTGACGACGCGTCCTGAGAATTGCGCGCTGCGTGCGGTTCGTCAAGGCCCCCCGGCCCGCACCAGGGGCGTCCGGAGACACGACGAAGATCACCATACCCCCGTTGAACAGGGGCGCAAGGCAACCGTGGCCGCGCCCCCAGGAACGCCGAAGAGCGACCACCCGGATGGATGATCGCTCTTCGGTGCGTTCGCGTTACAGCCCCGCGGGGCCGTTCTCGTCACGCAGAGAGGTTCCGGGGAACCTCAGGGGTGTTACTTGACCTCGACGGAGGCACCGGCGCCCTTGAGGGCCTCGGCGGCCTTGTCGGCCTGCTCCTTGTTGACCTTCTCGAGGACCGGCTTCGGGGTGCCGTCGACCAGGTCCTTGGCCTCCTTGAGGCCCAGGGAGGTGAGCTCGCGCACGACCTTGATGACCTGGATCTTCTTCTCGCCGGCACCGGTGAGGACGACGTCGAACTCGTCCTTCTCCTCGGCCTGCTCGACCGGGGCGCCGGGGGCGCCCGGGGCGGCGGCGACGACGGCCGCGGCGGCGGCGGTGACGTCGAACTTCTCCTCGAACGCCTTCACGAACTCGGAAAGCTGGATGAGGGTCATGTTCTCGAACTCGGCAAGCAGTTCGTCCTGGGTGAGAGCCACGATGGCTTTCCTTCCACTATTCGGCAGGTGCCGGATGTACATGAGTGGCGGGCGTACGTTGGCCCGCTAGACCGCTGCCGGGGCGGCGGTCATGATGCGAGCCGAATTACTCGGCACCGCCCTGCTCGTCCTGCTTGGCGCGAAGCGCGTCCAGCGTGCGGACCAGCTTCGTCGGGAGCGCCTGGAGGAGCTGAGCAGTCTGCGTCTGCTTGCCCTTCATGGCACCCGCCAGCTTGGAGAGCAGAACCTCGCGGGACTCGAGGTCCGCAAGCTTCTTGATCTCGTCGGCGGACAGCGCCTTGCCGTCAAGGACACCGCCCTTGATGACGAGGTTCGGGTTGTCCTTGGCGAAGTCGCGCAGACCCTTCGCCGACTCCACCGGGTCACCGGTGACGAAGGCGACTGCCGTCGGACCGTTGAACAGGTCGTCCAGCGTCGAGATCCCGGCCTCGTTGGCCGCAATCTTGGTCAGCGTGTTCTTCACCACGGCGTACTGGGCGTTCTCACCGAGCGACCGGCGCAGCGTCTTGAGCTGTGCCACGGTGAGACCGCGGTACTCGGTCAGCACGGCAGCGCTGGAGTTGCGGAACTGCTCCGTCAACTCGGCCACCGCGGCAGCCTTGTCGGGCCTCGCCATAGAGCCTCGGCCTCCTTCCGGGTGATTCTGACCGCGCGGACCCGAAGGAGGACTGAGAAAACGAAACGCCCCGGCGCAGGCGCTCGGGGCGGACTCGACCGGGCGCACGCACGAGGACGCACATGCTCCGGGAGTTCTTCCACAGTCACCTGCGCGGGTCGTCCACTTTGCAGCGGATCCTTCGGCCACCGCGCACCCCTTCAGGCGCACGGCAACGACCAGCGGTCTTTGGCTTCTGTAGGAGAGTACGGGAACGGGTCGCCGTCAAGCAAATCCGTCCGTACGGGTCACGTCCGGCCCGCCTCCCCGAGGTCCCGGAACATCTCCAGGAAGTCGAAGGTCTGGGCGGCCGGGGGCACGGTGACCTCGGCCTTCGCGCCGTAGTCGGCGTAGGTCATGCTCATCTCGACGGTGCCCTCGGGGGTGTCCATGGCGACGTCCATCCGCACCGGCAGGTCGTCCTCGTTGACCCAGACCTCGGTGTCGTAGCCCTTGATCCCGGACTTCTCGATGCTGCCGAGCAGCTTACGGCGCTCGGCGGGGCCGAGGAGGTCGAGGGAGTCGTTGGAGTCCAGCATCTCCTGGACGGTCAGCGTGCCCTTGTAGTGCTCGGCCCGCTGCCCGGCGATCTTCTCGCTCCCCAGGTGCTTGAGGTTGGGCGAGTCGAGCAGCATCGCGAGCTGCTGGGCGGGGTCCTGGTTCATGTCCGCCAGGCCGCCGCTCATCTTCCGGCCGAGCGCGTCCCCGCCAGCCTCCTTGGCGAGCGCGCCGAGGTCCATCTTCATCCAGCGCTTGCCGCCCAGCTCGGCCTCGCGCGCGGCGGCCTCGCCCATATCCATGTACATGACGTTGTCGCGCCAGATCATCCGGACCTTCTCCGGGGCGTCCGGCTCGGCGGCCAGCGCGGAGCCCTTCATGGTGAGGTCCATGACGGCGGGGTCCCAGCCGATGACGCCGCTCGCCGTCATGTCCCCGCCGTCCTTCATGGTGTCCGGCGTCGACATGGTCATGGTCACCCGGGCCGACTTGGCCTCGGTGGTCTTCTCGAAGGCCGCGGTCAGCACCTGGGCCGCGGACCGCTGCGCGCCCTGCCCGTCGGAGCCGCCGCCCTGGCAGGCCACGGCCCCGGTCAGGAGCAGCACCGCCCCCGCCGAGCCGTACATCGTCGTCTTCATGATCCCGGTCCCCCCGCACCTCGCGGTTGCATGACGTTCTCTTTACCCGGCCCGAGCGTATCCGGGCGGCCCGCCGCCGTCTCCGGGATTTCTCAGGACCGCTCAGGACTGTTCAGGACTGCGGGGCCAGCTCCGTGAAGTCGGCGGTGTCCCCGGCGGGCGGCGCGGTGACCGCGACCTGAGTGCCGTAGTCGCTGTAGTACGCGGTCTGCGTGTAGCCGCCGCTGGTGGTGCGGCCCTTCTCCACCTTCTTCACCAGCAGGTCGCGCCCGTCGACCCAGACGTCCACGGTCCCGCCGGTCACCCCGGCCCGGGTGAGCTGGCCGCGCAGTTCCGCGTCGGAGACGTCGGCCACCTCGACGCTGCCCGTGTAGTGCGTCGTACGGCGGCCCGCGACCGTGTCCGTGCCGGCGCGGCGGACGTCGTCGGACTCCAGCAGCAGCTTCACCGACTGGCCGGGGGTGGTGTTGCGGACCTGCTCGGCGAAGCCGGCCCCGGCGGCGCCGTCGAGGGCGTCCAGGTCGTCGTAGGCGTAGCGGATCCAGTGCCGGCCGCCCGCCCTGCGGGCGAACGCGTCGCCCAGGCGCGCGTAGTAGGCGTCCGGCAGGTAGCGGGCCTGCATCGACGTCACGCCCAGCGCCCGCATCTGCTCGGCCGTGGCGCCGCCGGTGTACGTGATGGTCAGGGCGCCGGTGGTGGCCGCGCCAGCGCAGCGCGCCGTCGGCCCGCAGCGAGAGCTGGCCGCCCATGGCGGTCGTGGAGCGCACCCGGGCGGAGGCCGCGCCGTCGGTGGCCCGCTGGGCGGCGCGCAGGGCGGCGAGGGACGCCGCGGTGGAGGCGGAGGTGGCCGTCGGCCTCGCCGCGGGCCGCCCCGCGGAGGACCCCGTGCACGACGTCCCGGTCAGCGCGGCCGCGGTCACCAGTGCCGCCGACACCAGCGCCCGGCCCGCCCTCGTGACCCGCATCCGTGCCTCCCCCCGGCGATGACCCTCATCGCACGCTAGCCCAGAAGAGGGCGTGCGCTCCGGGAAAGTTCCGCACCCGCGACCGCGGGGGCGGGGCGCCCGGGAACGGGAACGGGAACGGGCCCCGCACCTCGGAAGGTGCGGGGCCCGTCGGCAGACCGGGGTCTCAGACCGACGCCGGGTCCTCCTCGACGAGGAGGTTGCGGGTGCGGTTCGGGTCCAGCGGGATGCCGGGGCCGATCGTGGTGGAGAGGGCGGCCTTCTTGATGTAGCGGCCCTTGGCGGCGGACGGCTTCAGACGGAGGATCTCCTCCAGCGCGGCGCCGTAGTTCTCCACCAGCTTGGCGTCGTCGAAGGACACCTTGCCGATGATGAAGTGCAGGTTCGAGTGCTTGTCGACGCGGAACTCGATCTTGCCGCCCTTGATGTCGGTGACGGCCTTGGCCACGTCGGGGGTGACGGTGCCGGTCTTCGGGTTCGGCATCAGACCACGGGGGCCGAGGACGCGGCCGAGGCGGCCGACCTTGCCCATGAGGTCCGGGGTGGCGACGACGGCGTCGAAGTCCAGACGGCCCTTCGACACCTCGTCGATCAGCTCGTCGGCGCCGACGATGTCGGCGCCCGCGGCACGCGCGGCCTCGGCACGGTCACCGGTCGCGAAGACCAGGACCCGGGCGGTCTTACCGGTGCCGTGCGGGAGGTTCACGGTGCCACGGACCATCTGGTCGGCCTTGCGCGGGTCGACACCCAGGCGGAAGGCGACCTCGACGGTGCCGTCGAACTTGGTCGTGGAGGTCTCCTTGGCGAGACGGACGGCCTCGAGCGGGGCGTAGAGCTTCTCCCGGTCGACCTTGGCGTCCGCAGCGCGGAGAGACTTGCTGCGCTTGCTCACTACTGCTCCTGATGTGTTCTTAGGAGTCGTGGTGCGGGCCGAGCAGGCCCTTCCACTACTTCTGCTGGGGGGTTGGGGCTCAGCCCTCGACCGTGATGCCCATGGAGCGGGCGGTGCCGGCGATGATCTTCGACGCGGCGTCCAGGTCGTTGGCGTTCAGGTCGGGGAGCTTGGTCTGGGCGATCTCGCGGACCTGCGCCTCGGTGATCTTGGCGACCTTGGTCTTGTGCGGCTCGCCGGAGCCCTTCTCGACACCCGCGGCCTTGAGGATCATCTTGGCGGCCGGCGGCGTCTTGGTGATGAAGGTGAAGGAGCGGTCCTCGTAGACCGTGATCTCCACCGGGATCACCCAGCCACGCTGCGACTCGGTCGCGGCGTTGTACGCCTTGCAGAACTCCATGATGTTGACGCCGTGCTGACCCAGCGCGGGGCCGACCGGCGGGGCGGGGTTCGCCGCACCGGCGTTGATCTGGAGCTTGATGAGCCCCGTGACCTTCTTCTTCTTGGGAGGCATTGCTCTCCGGGTCCTTTCCTTCGGGTCCATGCCCGCGCCCGGGTCGCGACCCTGACGCAGGCATACCGCACAACGATAACGGGTATGGATGCGCGGCCAAAAACGAGCAGGTCAGACAAGCTGGACAGCCGGTCTGACCTGCTCGGGGTTCGTGGGGAAGAGCCCGCTCCGGTGCGGAGCTAGTTCTTCTGGATCTGGTCGAAGCTCAGCTCGACCGGGGTCTCCCGGCCGAAGATCTCGACGAGACCCTTGACCTTCTTGGAGTCGGCGTTGATCTCGTTGATCGTGGCCTGGAGGGTGGCGAAGGGGCCGTCCGTGACGGTGACCGAGTCGCCGACCTCGAAGTCCAGCACCTGGACCTCGACCTTGCGCTGCGGCGCCGGCTTGCCCTCGGCCTCGGCGGCCTCGCGGGCGGCCTTCTCCTCGGCCTCCGGGGCGAGCATCTTGACGATCTCGTCCAGGGTCAGCGGGTACGGGTCGTAGGCGTTGCCGACGAAGCCGGTGACGCCCGGGGTGTTGCGGACGACGCCCCAGGACTCGTTCGTCAGGTCCATGCGGACCAGGACGTAACCGGGCAGCTTGTTCTGCTTGATCGTCTTGCGGTCGCCGTTCTTGATCTGGACGACCTCTTCCTGCGGCACCTCGGCCTGGAAGATGTAGTCCTCGACGTTCAGCGAGACGGCGCGCTGCTCCAGGTTGGTCTTCACGCGGTTCTCGTAGCCGGCGTAGGTGTGGATGACGTACCACTCGCCGGGCAGGGAGCGCAGCTCCTCGCGCAGGGCCTGGACCGGGTCCACGGGCTCGGCGGGCTCCTCCTCGGCGGCCTCGGCCTCGTCGGCGCCGGCCTCCTCGGTGTCGACCGTGCCGTCGGCGGACTCCCCGGACTCGGCGGCCTCGACGGACTCGCCGTCCTCAGCGGCCTCGTCGTCCTCGGCCGGCGCGTCGTCCTCGGCGAGCAGCGCGGCGTCCTCGGCGGCCTCCGCGTCGGCAGCCTCGGCCTCGTCCAGGTCCTCGTCCGCGCCCCCGACGATGTCGAGCTCGTCGTCGACGGACTCGACGCCTTCTCCACGTGGCTCGACGGCGTCGTTCAGGTTCTGGTCAGACACGGTGGCTGCTTCTTCCTGGATACATAGGGGTGGAACATGCGAAACGGGCGCCGGATACCTCGGCGCCCTTCGCTCTCGACTCAGCCGAAGACGTACTTGGCGGCGTGGCTGAGCCCATAGTCAATCACGGTCACCACGGCGATCATGATGGCGACGAAGAAGATCACCACGGTCGTGTACGACGTGAGCTGGTTGCGCGTCGGCCAGACGACCTTGCGGAGCTCCGCGACGATCTGCCGGTAGAAGAGCGCGAGCCGCTTCAGCGGGCCCTTCTTGGCGCGCTTGCCGCCCTTGCGGGACTTCCTCTGGTTCTCCGGCGCCTCGTCCTGAGCATCAGGCGTGTCGATGGAGCCCACGGCGTCCGCCATTCGTCCTCACCTGATCCCGGGTCGTGGCCGTGCCGCGCCCGGTCTGAGCCGCACGGCGGTGCATTGCTGTACGTACCTGCGCACACATCCTGGCGAAGGTGTGTGAAGCAGGGCCGGAGGGACTTGAACCCCCAACCGCCGGTTTTGGAGACCGGTGCTCTACCAATTGAGCTACGACCCTTTGCGTGTCCCCCAACCTACCGCATCCACCCGGGTGCTCGGTGTGCACCGACGGCGGCACGGCTGCTGGAGGCCAACGACGTGTGAGTGTACGTGGTCCTGGGGCACCTCGTCGAACGGAAAGTGCTCTTGGCGGGAATCAGTCTGATGTTCTGTCGGCTCCCCGCTCGGTTCCCACTCCGTGAAACCGGCGTGCCGGGCAGGTTTCGGGTCTGGAACCATGGGCCCCATGAGCGCTGCAACCCCTCCCACCGAGCGCCGGGTCTCGGCCCGCATCGGCGCGATCTCCGAGTCCGCCACCCTCGCCGTGGACGCCAAGGCCAAGGCCCTGAAGGCCGCAGGGCGTCCGGTGATCGGCTTCGGCGCCGGTGAGCCCGACTTCCCGACGCCCGACTACATCGTCGAGGCGGCCGTCGAGGCCTGCAAGAACCCCAAGTACCACCGGTACACCCCGGCCGGCGGCCTGCCCGAGCTGAAGGCCGCGATCGCCGAGAAGACCCGGCGCGACTCGGGCTACGAGGTCGACCCGGCGCAGATCCTGGTCACCAACGGCGGCAAGCAGGCCATCTACGAGGCGTTCGCCGCGATCCTCGACCCGGGCGACGAGGTCATCGTCCCCGCGCCGTACTGGACGACGTACCCGGAGTCGATCCGGCTGGCCGGCGGTGTCCCGGTGGAGGTGGTCGCCGACGAGACGACCGGCTACCGGGTCTCCGTCGAGCAGCTGGAGGCGGCGCGCACGGAGCGGACGAAGGTCGTCCTGTTCGTCTCCCCCTCCAACCCGACCGGTGCGGTCTACAGCGCCGAGGAGGCCGAGGCGATCGGCCGCTGGGCCGTCGAGCACGGCCTGTGGGTGCTGACCGACGAGATCTACGAGCACCTGGTCTACGGCGACGCGACCTTCGTGTCCCTGCCGGCCGTCCTGCCCGAGCTGCGCGACAAGTGCATCGTGGTCAACGGCGTCGCCAAGACGTACGCGATGACCGGCTGGCGCGTGGGCTGGATCATCGGCCCGAAGGACGTCGTCAAGGCCGCGACGAACCTCCAGTCGCACGCCACGTCCAACGTCTCCAACGTCGCGCAGGCCGCGGCGCTCGCCGCGGTCTCCGGCGACCTGTCGGCCGTCGACACGATGCGCGAGGCGTTCGACCGGCGCCGCCGGACCATCGTGCGGATGCTCAACGAGATCGACGGCGTGCTCTGCCCGGAGCCCGAGGGCGCGTTCTACGCCTACCCGTCGGTCAAGGCGCTCCTCGGCAAGGAGATCCGCGGCAGGCGCCCGCAGGACACGGTCGAGCTGGCCGCGCTCATCCTGGAGGAGGCCGAGGTCGCGGTCGTCCCGGGTGAGGCGTTCGGCACGCCGGGCTACCTGCGGCTGTCCTACGCCCTCGGGGACGAGGACCTGGTGGAGGGCGTCAGCCGGATCCAGAAGCTGCTGGCGGAGGCGCGGGACTGACCCGCGTCCGCCTCGACAGGGCACCCCGGGCACGTCCCGGGGTGCCCTGTCCGTTTGCGTTCCTCCGTTCGGGCAAGGCCCCGTCCGGGGAATCCGCTTCCGGGAGGACGCCGCCGTACGGCAGGATCCTGGGATGGAGCGTGTACGTGATGTCTCTGAGCTGCCGAAAGCCCATCTGCACCTGCACTTCACCGGCTCGATGCGGCCGGCGACCCTGCTGGAGCTGGCCGACAAGTACGGGGTGCGCCTGCCGGAGGCCCTGACCGAGGCGCTGACCGGCGGGGAACCGCCCCGGCTGCGGGCGACGGACGAGCGCGGCTGGTTCCGCTTCCAGCGGCTGTACGACGCCGCGCGCTCGTGCATCAGGGCGCCGGAGGACATCCAGCGGCTGGTCCGCGAGGCAGCCGAGGAGGACATCAGGGACGGCTCGGGCTGGCTGGAGATCCAGGTGGACCCGACGTCGTACGCGCCACGCCTCGGCGGTCTGATCGCGGCGATGGAGGTCATCCTGGACGCGGTGGACACGGCCGGCCGCGAGACGGGCCTCGGCATGCGCGTCCTGGTCGCCGCCAACCGGATGAAGCACCCGCTGGACGCGCGCACCCTCGCGCGGCTCGCGGTGCGCTACACCGACCGGGGCGTGGTCGGCTTCGGCCTGTCCAACGACGAACGCCGGGGCATGGCGCGCGACTTCGACCGCGCCTTCCACATCGCGCGCGAGGGCGGGCTGCTGTCGGCGCCGCACGGCGGCGAGCTGACCGGCCCGGCGTCGGTCCGCGACTGCCTGGACGACCTGCACGCCTCGCGCATCGGCCACGGCGTGCGCGCGGCGGAGGACCCGCGGCTGCTGCAGCGGCTCGCCGACCGGCAGATCACCTGCGAGGTGTGCCCCACGTCCAACGTGGCGCTCGGCGTCTACGAGAAGCCGGAGGACGTGCCGCTGCGCACGCTCTTCGCAGCGGGCGTCCCGATGGCCCTGGGCGCCGACGACCCGCTCCTGTTCGGCGCGCGCCTCGCCGCCCAGTACGAGCTGGCCCGCCGCCACCACGGCTTCACCGACCGGGAACTGGCAGAACTGGCCCGCCAGTCGATCCGCGGCTCGGCGGCCCCGGAGGACGTGCGGACCAAGCTGCTGGCGGGCGTGGACGACTGGCTGGCGGCGGATCCGGCGTAGCGCCGGGGCCGGCGGGGCCCCGGGGAGCCGCGGGGGCCGTCGCCCAGGGCGTGTGCCCGGCGCACGTCGGGGCCGCGGGGGCCGCCGGGCGCCTCAGAGCTGGACGCCCACCGTCACCGGCTCGTTGACCAGGGTGACGCCGAACGCCTCGCGCACCCCGGCGACGACCTCGCGGGCCAGCGCCAGCAGGTCCTCCGTGGTGGCCCCGCCCCGGTTGGTCAGGGCGAGGGTGTGCTTGGTGGAGATGCGGGCGGGCCCGCTGCCGTAGCCCTTGGTGAAGCCGGCCTTGTCGATCAGCCAGGCGGCGGAGGTCTTGGTGCGGCCGGGGCCGGCCGGGTAGGCGGGCGGCTCGGCGTCCGCGCCCAGCCGCTCCTTCACGCGCGCGTGGAAGGCCGCGAAGTCGGCGTCGGTGAGGATCGGGTTGGTGAAGAAGGACCCGGCGGACCAGGTGTCGTGGTCCTCGGGGTCGAGCACCATGCCCTTCCCGGCGCGCAGCTTCAGCACGGTCTCGCGCGCGTCGGCGAGCGGCACGCGGTCGCCCGGCTCGACGCCCAGCGCGCGGGCGGTCTCGGCGTACTTCAGGGGCGCGGACAGTCCCCCGGCGTCCTCCAGCTCGAAGCGGACGCGCAGGACGACGTAGCGCTCGGGGTCGGCCTTGAAGCGGCTGTGCCGGTAGGAGAAGGCGCACTCGGCGCCGGACAGCGCGACGGTCTCGCCGGACGTGCGGTCGTAGGCGACGACCTCGGTGATGGTGCTGGACACCTCCTGGCCGTACGCGCCGACGTTCTGGATCGGCGTGGCGCCGGCGGAGCCGGGGATGCCGGCCAGGCACTCGATGCCCGCGAGGCCGGCCTCGACCGTGCGGCCGACGGCGTCGGTCCACACCTCGCCGGCGGCCAGCTCCAGCCGGTTGCCGACGAGCTCGAACCCGCGCGTGGCGATCTTCAGCGCGGTCCCGTCGAAGCCCTTGTCCCCGATGACGAGGTTCGACCCGCCGCCGACGACCAGCAGCGGCGTCCCGGCGGCGTCGGCCTCCCGCACGGCCTCGACGACCTCGGCGTCGGTCGTGGCGGTCACCAGGCGCGCCGCGGGCCCACCGAGCCGGAAGGTGGTCAGGGGGGCGAGGGGAACATCGTGAAGTACCTGCACGGTCCCACCCTACGAGACCCTCCGGGGGCCGAGCCGTCGAGCCGGCGGTGCGGCCGTGGGCGCCCGCGTGCCGTTTCCCGGCTCACGCGTGCGGCGCGCATTTCCCGGGCTCCGGCCGGGTAGGACGTACCCGCTCGGGTAAGAGGCGCTCTCCTGGCGGGCGCCTCTTACCCGGCTCAGGCGCCCGCCCGGCCGGCGTGCGCCGTGGGGCTCACGCCAGTCGGACGACCGCGCGGGACATGCCGAGCACCTTCTGGCCGCCGCTGGTGACCGTGAGGTCCACGCGGACGGTGCGGTCGTCCAGCTTGGCGGCGACCTTGCCGGTGACCTCGATCACGGCTCCCTTGTCGTCGTCGGGCACGACGACGGGCCGGGTGAAGCGCACGCCGTACTCGACGACCGCGCCGGGGTCGCCGGTCCAGTCGGTGACCACCCGGATCGCCTCGGCCATGGTGAACATGCCGTGCGCGATGACGTCCGGCAGTCCGACCTCCTTGGCGAACCTCTCGTTCCAGTGGATGGGGTTGAAGTCCCCGGAGGCCCCCGCGTACCGCACGAGGGTGTCCCGGGTCACGGGGAACGTCCGCGCGGGCAGCTCGGTGCCGACCTCGACGTCGTCGTAAGCGATCTTCGCCGTCATGGTGGTGCTCACGCCTCCCCTGCCGCGGTGTTTCCGTCGGCGTCGGCCCCGCGCGCGACGAGCTTGGTCCACGCGGTGGCCACGTGCTCGCCGGCCTCGTCGTGCACCTCGCCGCGGACGTCCAGGATCTCGTTGCCGGCCATGGACCGGATCGTCTCGATCGTGGAGGTCACGGTGAGCCGGTCGCCGGCGCGCAGGGGACGGACGTAGGAGAACTTCTGGTCCCCGTGCACCACGCGGTCGTAGTCGAGGCCGAGCTGCGGGTCGCGCACGACCTGGCCGGCGGCCTTGAAGGTGATGGCGAACACAAAGGTCGGCGGGGCGATCACATCGGGGTGCCCGAGCGCCTTCGCGGCCTCCGGGTCCGTGTACGCGGGGTTGGTGTCGCCCACCGCCTCGGCGAACTCGCGGATCTTCTCCCGGCCCACTTCGTAGGGCTCGGTGGGCGGGTAGGTCCGCCCCACGAAGGACTGGTCGAGCGCCATGGCCCGGCACCTCCTGATGTTGGCTGTGGTTGACCTCGTGGTCAGCCCGCGGCCGGCCGGAACCGGCCGGTAACCGGGGCCGGAACGACACGAGGCCGCCCCCCGACTGCGGGGGCGGCCTCGTGTACGAGCCTGAATTATCGCGTTTCGCGGTGCGCGGTGTGCGCGTTGCAACGCGGGCAGTGCTTCTTCATCTCCAGACGATCCGGGTTGTTACGCCGGTTCTTCTTGGTGATGTAGTTCCGCTCCTTGCACTCCACGCAGGCCAGCGTGATCTTCGGGCGGACGTCGGTGGCAGCCACGTGAGTGCTCCTAAGACGAACGGATGGACTGTTTCAACGCAAAGAAGAGTAGCCGATCGAAGGACCGACCCCACAATCGGCTACTGTCAGTAGCGGTGACCGGACTTGAACCGGTGACACAGCGATTATGAGCCGCTTGCTCTACCGACTGAGCTACACCGCTTCGGATCAATCGGAACCCGTCTCACGACGGGAACCTCTCTCACCAGAGCCCCAAAACGGAATCGAACCGTTGACCTTCTCCTTACCATGGAGACGCTCTGCCGACTGAGCTATTGGGGCGAGCGATGAAGACATTACACGGTCCCCGGCCGTTCGCCCAAATCCGTTTCGCGCCCTTCGACCGGGCCCTCCGCGCGGCCCCCTCCGGGGCCCCCGAGCGACCCCGCCACGAGCGCTCCGTGACCGTCCGACGGCCCGTCCACGCGCGGGGCCGCGCACCGCACCGGCGGGCCGCACGCCCCCGCGCCCGTACGCCCAGGCCACGCCGGTACGACTATTGCGCTCCTCCCCGACACCGCCGTACCGCCGCCCTAGGCTCGACTCACTCTGCGTGATCTTGCCCCTGGAGTGCGATGCCCGACAGCCAGCCGCAGCAGCCCCCCTCGTCGTCCTCACCGGGCCCCGCGGGGCAGCCGGACCCGACCGCCCTCCTGCTGTGCGGCGCCCGTCTCACCGACGGCCGCACCGTGGACGTCCGGCTGGGCGGCGGACGGATCGAGGCGGTGGGCACCGCGGGCAGCCTGGCCGCCGGACCGGCCTGCGGCTCGCGCGTCGACCTGACCGGCTACCTCCTGCTGCCCGCCCCCGCCGAGCCCCACGCCCACGCCGACACGGCCCTGTCCGCCGACACCGACGGTCCCGTCTCGTACGTCCCCGAGGACGTCCAGCGCCGCGCCACGGAGGCGGCCCTGCTCCAGCTCGGCCACGGCGCGACCGCGGCGCGCGCGCACGTGCGCGTGGGCGACGTCCAGGGCCTGGGCGCGCTGGGCGCCGTCCTGCAGGCCCGGCGCTCCCTGCGCGGCCTCGCCGAGCTGACCACGGTGGCGGTCCCCCGGCTCCTGACCGGGGCGGCCGGCGCGGACGGGCTCGCGATGCTGCGCGACGCGCTGAAGATGGGCGCCTCGGTGGTCGGCGGCTGCCCGGACCTCGACCCCGACCCCACGGGGTACGTGGAGGCCGTCCTGGAGGTCGCCTCCGAACACGGCTCCCCCGTCGACCTGCACACCGACGCCGCCGACCCGGCCCGCCTCGCGCGCGTGGCGGCCATGGCGGGCGGCCTGCGCCCCGGGGTCACCCTCAGCCCGTGCGGCAGCCTGGCCCGGCTGCCCGCCGACGCGGCCTCACGCACCGCCGACCAGCTCGCCGCCGCGGGCATCACCGTGGTGTGCCTGCCGCAGGGCGGCTGCGGGGGCGTGGAGGGCCACGGCACGGCGCCCGTACGCCTGCTGCGCGCGGCCGGCGTGCGCCTCGCGGCGGGCAGCGGCGCCCTGCGCGACGTGTCCAACCCGGTGGGCCGGGGCGACCCGCTGGAGGCGGCCTACCTGCTGGCCTCCCGCCACGGCCTGCGCCCCGAGGACGCCTACGACGCCGTCAGCACCTCCGCACGGGCGGTGCTGGGCCTGCCCGAGGTACGGGTGGAGGCGGGCTTCCCGGCCGACCTGCTGGCGGTGCGCGGCGACCGGCTTGCGGCCGTGCTGTCGCTCGCGTACAGCAGGATCGTGATCCACCGGGGGCGCGTGGTGGCACGGACCAGCGCGGTCCGCGAGTACTGCAACTCGGCGGTGGCGGCGGAGCTGGGGCTGCCGCGACAGGGGCGGGGGGAGGTGTCGTAGAGGCGGCGAGGTCTCGCAGGGGTGACGTCGTGGGGGGCGGCGAACTCTTACAGGGGTGACGTCGTCGGGGCAGCGCCGGGGCCGGAGTTGGGTGGGGGCGGGGGCCAGGAGGCATCTGGGGCGTACGACGTCGCACGACGTCGCACGGCGTCGTACGGCATCGGCGGCCGTTCGGGCGTACGGTCGGAATCATGCGCATTGTCATCGCTGGTGGTCATGGTCAGATCGCGCTGCGGCTGGAGCGGCTGCTCGCCGCGCGCGGGGACGAGGTAGCGGGGATCATCCGCAAGCCGGAACAGGCCGACGCGCTTCGGGAGGCGGGCGCCGAACCGGTGCTGCTGGACCTGGAGTCGGCGTCGGTCGAGGAGGTGGCGGAGCGGCTGCGGGGCGCGGACGCGGTGGTGTTCGCGGCGGGCGCGGGTCCGGGCAGCGGGGTCGCCCGCAAGGACAGCGTGGACAAGGGAGCGGCGGTGCTGTTCGCGGACGCGGCGGTCCGCGCGGGTGTACGCCGGTTCCTGATCGTCTCCTCGATGGGGGCGGACCCCGGGCACCAGGGCGACGAGGTGTTCGACGTCTACCTGCGCGCCAAGGGTGAGGCGGACGCGTACGTGCAGGGCCTGGACGGCCTCGACTGGACGGTGCTGCGCCCCGGTTCGCTGACGGACGACGCCGGCACGGGCCTGGTGCGCCTGGAGGCCCGTACGGGCCGGGGCCCGGTCCCCCGCGACGACGTGGCCAGGGTCCTGGCCGAGTTGCTGGACACTCCGGCGACGGCGGGCCTGACGCTGGAGCTGATCAGCGGTTCGGCGCCGGTGTCGGTGGCGGTCAAATCGGTGGCAGGCAACTGAGGACGGCTGCGCGGGTGAGCCGGGTGACCGGCGCGAATCGGGTGAGTCGGGTGGTGCCTGGGATGGACCGGGTGACCCGGACGGCCCTGGATCAGAAGAGGGGCATCTGGCCGGGGATCTCGGGGACGACGTAGCCGTCCAGGGAGGGCTGCACGGCGTCCAGTTGGGCGGGGCGGCGGGAGCCGGGGCAGGACGTGAGCAGCCCGCTCCCGCGCGCACCGGGCGGGTCGTGCCGGGCGAACCGTCCGGCGACGACGGCGATCTCGCGGCGGCACTCGGGGCAGGTGCGGCGACGGCTGGACATGGAGCCAGTGTGCCGCAGTGGGCCACGCGGGTACGGCGCCGCGGCGTGCGCCGCGCTCGCCGCGCGGATGCGCCGGGACCTCCTTAGCATCCGTACTCGTGGCACATACCTTCGAGGAACTCGTGGAGAAGCAGCGCGCGGCGGACGAGGCCCATGTGCGGGTCCTCCAGCTGCGGGACAACTACGGCGCCCCCACGGCGTCCCCCTGGTCGCAGACCCAGACGGACACGTACGAGACGGCCTGGCGCGCCTGGCGCGACCTCGCCCGGGACGTGCAGGCCACGGTGACCGAGTACGCGAAGGAGGAGGGCAGGTCGCGCATCGAGGTCGAGGCAGAGGTGAAACGGGCGGCCCAGACACCGGGGAACGGGGAGTCCGGGACGTAGCCTTCGCGGCGCCGCTTGCACAGCGAGAGGCCCCTGCCTCCGCGTCTCCGCAGAAGGCAGGGGCCTCTCGTCCGTGTGGCGGCGCCAGGATTCGAACCTGGGAAGGCTGAGCCGGCAGATTTACAGTCTGCTCCCTTTGGCCGCTCGGGCACACCGCCGGGTTTGTCGCTCGTCGCACTGCTTTTCGGCGGTGCTCCGTGGCAACGACGTAAACAATACCCGATCCCGGGGGGTGCTCCGCCACCCGATTGATCACCACCCGGCCCCGGCGAGGTGGCTAGGCTTGTGCGGATGCGGCCCGGGCCTCCACCCGGTCGGCCGGCCGTCCCCGCGGACGCCGACGCGCACCCACCCGTACCGAAACGCACCGATACGCACCCCGATACAAGGAGCCACAGGACATGGCCGACTCCAGTTTCGACATCGTCTCGAAGGTCGAGCGGCAGGAGGTCGACAACGCCCTCAACCAGGCCGCCAAGGAAATCTCCCAGCGCTACGACTTCAAGGGCGTGGGCGCCTCGATCTCGTGGTCCGGCGACAAGATCCTCATGGAGGCGAACTCCGAGGACCGGGTGAAGGCTGTCCTCGACGTCTTCCAGTCGAAGCTCATCAAGCGCGGGATCTCGCTGAAGGCGCTGGACGCGGGCGAGCCGCAGCTCTCCGGCAAGGAGTACAAGCTCTTCGCGTCGATCGAGGAGGGCATCTCCCAGGAGAACGCCAAGAAGGTCGCGAAGATCATCCGGGACGAGGGCCCCAAGGGCGTCAAGGCCCAGGTCCAGGGCGACGAACTCCGCGTCAGCTCCAAGAGCCGCGACGACCTGCAGACCGTCATCGCCCTGCTCAAGGGCAAGGACTTCGACTTCGCGCTGCAGTTCGTGAACTACCGCTAGGCGCCTGTGCGCAGGGGGTGGGCACCGAGCGGTGCCCACCCTTTTCCGTGCCCCGGCCCGGGCTCGTGCCCGTCCCCGTCCCCGGGCCTGGCGTCGGCGCTCCTCAGTCGCGGGAGTTGCCGAACACGATGCGATAGAGGATCAGCAGGACCAGGGAGCCGCCTATCGCGGAGGCCCAGGTCGCCGCGTCGAAGAAGTCCTTGCTGACGGGGTGGTCCAGCCAGCGGGCGGAGATCCAGCCGCCGACGAAGGCGCCCGCGACGCCGATCAGGGTGGTGCCCACGAGTCCGCCCGGGTCGCGGCCCGGGAGCAGGATCTTGGCGATCACGCCGGCCAACAGTCCGAGGATGATCCAGGCGAGGATGCTCATGCCCGGGAACCTGCCCTTCTGCCCTGTGTACACACTGTCCCGGGACTGTGGTTACGGTCCGTGGGGGCGGTGTCCGTCTGCCTGTTCGTGCCTTGTTGCCGTGGACGACGCCCTCGCGCGGTCCGGTGGTTCCCCTGGTCAGTAGGGTGCGGCGCATGACACCGTCCGGATCCGCCGCTGAACTCCGGCGCACCCTGGGGCTCGGGGACGCCGTGGTCATCGGGCTCGGCTCGATGGTCGGCGCCGGCATCTTCGCCGCGCTGGGGCCGGCTGCCCGTACGGCCGGCTCCGGGCTGCTGCTCGGCCTGGCCGTCGCCGCCGTGGTGGCCTACTGCAACGCCGTCGCGTCGGCCCGCCTGGCGGCCGTGTATCCGGCGTCCGGCGGCACGTACGTCTACGGCCGTGAGCGGCTCGGCCCGTTCTGGGGCTACCTCGCCGGCTGGTCGTTCGTCGTCGGCAAGGCGGCCTCGTGTGCCGCCATGGCCCTGACGGTCGGCGCGTACGTCTGGCCCGGGCAGGCGCACGCCGTGGCGGTCGCGGCCGTGGTGGCGCTGACGGCCGTGAACTACGGCGGCATCCAGAAGTCGGCCTGGCTGACGCGGGTCGTCGTCGCGGTCGTCCTGGCGGTGCTGGCCGGTGTCGTGGTCGTGTGTCTGGGCTCGGACTCCTTCGCTTCGGAACGGTTGGACATCGGGGCCTCCCGGGGCGCCGGCGGGGTTCTGGAGGCGGCGGGCCTGCTCTTCTTCGCGTTCGCCGGGTACGCGCGCATCGCGACCCTCGGTGAGGAGGTGCGGGATCCGGCGCGCACCATTCCCCGCGCGATCCCGCTGGCTCTCGGTATCGCGCTGGCCGTCTACGCGTGCGTGGCGATCTCCGTCCTTTCGGTGCTGGGTGCGGGGGATCTCGGGCGGGCCGGTGCGCCGTTGGCGGACGCGGTGCGCGCGGCCGGGGTGCCGGCGCTGGTGCCGGTGGTGCGGGTCGGGGCCGCGGTGGCCGCCATGGGTTCGCTGCTCGCCCTAATTCTGGGCGTCTCCCGGACCACGCTGGCCATGGCACGGGACCGGCACCTGCCCGGGGCGCTGGCCGCCGTGCATCCGCGGTTCCACGTGCCGCACCGGGCCGAGCTGGCCGTGGGCGCGGTGGTCGCCGTCCTCGCCGCCACGGTGGACGTACGGGGCGCGATCGGCTTCTCCTCCTTCGGTGTGCTGACGTACTACGCGGTGGCCAACGCCTCGGCGTGGACGCTGGACGCGGCGGTCAGGGCACGAGTGCTGCCGGCCCTGGGGCTGGCCGGGTGCGCGGTCCTGGCCTTCTCGCTGCCGGGAACGTCGGTGGCCGTGGGTGCGGGGGTGATCGCGGTGGGGGTGGCCGTGTACGGGGTGCGGCGGCGGTTCGCCGGCCGTTAGCCGCGTCGGGGCGTTGAGCAGTGGTTGCCAGGCGTTGGCCGCCGGTGCGGGGGCATCGGACGCCAATTCCGAGGGGCCTCGGGCGCCGCGGTGCCGGGGCGATGGGCCGTGGACTGTGGCGGGTCGGGGGTCGGGCTCAGGTGTCGGGCGAGCGGCTTACGTCAGCCGTCCGTCCGTCCGCCGAGCCGTCGCCGGGTCGAGTGTCGCGGCAGCGTGGGATATCGGCAGGACGCCTTCGGGCCAGGGCCAGTCGGGGTCGTCCCGGCCTCGCTCGCGGTAGGTGAGGTACTGGGTGACGGCGGAGGACTCGCCGGCCGGTGGGCTGTCGAGCAGGGGCAACAGGCCGTACTCGGGGCCGAATCCGCCGTCTCCTGTCCGCAGGTAGAGGTCGGCGAGCAGCGGCGGCAGCGGGAAGCCCAGGGCGGCCTCGGCGCGGGTCAGGGTGTCCGCGTCGACGGGCCCGGGCAGGGTGGGCCAGCCCCAAGGGCGGGTGGAGCGGGCCTTGGCCGCCACCCGTGCCAGCAACTGCTCGTTCTCGGTCATGCGTTGATGATGCGGGCCGCTACTGACAGTCGTGCGGGCCTGTGGACAACTCGGTGGCTGTGGACGACTTCCGTGGCTGTGGACGACTCGGTGGCTGTGGACAGCCGGTGCCTGTGGATGACGGTCGGCGGAACGCTCCGTCGGCGGCCGTGGCTCAGCGTGCGGCGAACGGCTCGTCCGACGGCACGATCTCGCGGCCGAGGGGGAACAGCGAGACCGAGATCAGCTTGAAGTTGGCCACGCCGAAGGGGATGCCGATGATCGTGAGGCACAACAGCAGCCCGGTGACGATGTGGCCGATCGCCAGCCACCAGCCGGCGAGGACGAGCCAGAGCACGTTGCCGATGCAGGACGGGGCGCCGGCGTCGCGCCGTTCGACCGTGGTGTAGCCGAACGGCCAGAGGGCGTAGACGCCGATGCGGAACGCGGCGATGCCGAACGGGATGCCGATGATGGTGATGCAGAGGATCAGGCCCGCCGCCAGGTAGGCGAGGAACAGCCAGAAGCCGCTGAGGACGAGCCAAATGACGTTCAGGATGGTTCTCACGGGTGACCTGCCATCTTCTCGAGGCGGGCGATACGTTCCGCCATCGGAGGGTGCGTCGAGAACATCTTCGACAGTCCCTGCCCCGGGCGGAACGGGTTCGCGATCATCATGTGGCTGGCGGTCTCGATGCGGGGCTCCGGGGGCAGCGGGAGCTGCTTGGTGCCCGTCTCGAGCTTGCGCAGGGCCCCGGCGAGCGCCAGCGGGTCGCCGGTGAGCCGGGCGCCGGACGCGTCCGCCTCGTACTCCCGGGAGCGGCTGATGGCGAGCTGGATGAGGCTCGCCGCCAGCGGTCCAAGGATCATGATCAGGAGCATGCCGAGGATGCCGGGGCCGTCGTCGTCGTCCGAGCGGCCGACGGGGATGAGCCAGGCGAAGTTCACCAGGAACATGATCACGGAGGCCAGTGCGCCGGCGACGGACGAGATGAGGATGTCGCGGTTGTAGACGTGGCTGAGCTCGTGGCCGATCACCCCGCGCAGCTCGCGCTCGTCGAGGATGCGCAGGATGCCCTCCGTGCAGCACACGGCGGCGTTGCGCGGGTTGCGGCCGGTCGCGAAGGCGTTGGGTGCCTCGGTCGGCGAGATGTACAGGCGGGGCATCGGCTGGCGGGCCTGGGTGGAGAGCTCGCGCACCATGCGGTACAGCCCCGGTGCCTCGAACTCGCTCACCGGGCGGGCCCGCATGGCGCGCAGGGCCATCTTGTCGCTGTTCCAGTACGCGTACGCGTTGGTGCCGAGCGCGACGACGACCGCGACGATCAGTCCCGTGCGGCCGAAGAAGCCGCCGATGACGATGATGAGCGCCGACAGCCCCCCGAGGAGAACTGCGGTCCTGAGCCCGTTGTGCCGGCGGTGCACGGTACGCCCTCCAAGTCGTGCGGCAGGAGAACCCTTTGCTGGTCGATCTGCGGTCCTGTCTGGTGTCACGTCCAGTGGACCCTCCCGTCATGGTCAACGCCAGGCGGAAGTCACGAGTTCCCTTGTACCCGGGCGGCCAGGGGTGAGCCGTCCGGGTGACGGCCCACCGGCTCGCGGTCGTACGCGCCGGTCGGCGCTCAGAACAGCGTCGTGTCGGCGAAGCGCAGGACCAGCTGCGGCGCACCGGACAGGGCGATTCCGACGACCGCGGTCAGCGTGATCGCGGCGGTGAGCGGCGCGGGCACGCGGTGCTTCGCCGGCTCGCCCTCGGGGGCGCGGAACAGCAGGGCCGTCCACTGGAGGTAGTAGAACAGCGCGATCACGACGTTCGCGGCCATGACGACGGCGAGCCAGCCCAGGCCCGCGTCGACGGCGGCGGAGAACACGGTGACCTTCGCGAACAGGCCGATGATGCCCGGCGGGAGTCCGGCCAGGCACAGCAGGAAGAAGGCGAGGAGCAGCGCCGTGACGGGGTGGGACGCGTACAGGCCGCGGTAGTCGGCGACGCGGTTCTCGCGGGCGGTGCGGCCGACCAGCGCGGCCACCGCGAAGGCGCCGAGGTTCACGGCGGCGTACATGAGGGCGTACGCGAGCGTGGAGCCGACGGCGTGCTCGGCGTCGTCGGAGTAGGCGGCCGCGGCGATCGGCACCAGGAGGTAGCCGGCCTGGCCCACGGAGGACCAGGCGAGCAGGCGTACGGCGCTGTACGCGCGCGTGGTGCGCTGGCGCAGCGCGCCGACGTTGCCGACGGTCATGGTGAGCGCGGCCAGGGCGGCGAGGGCGGGGCCCCAGACGTCGGCGTACGACGGGAAGGCGACGACGGTCACGAGGATCAGGCCGGAGAAGCCGACCGCCTTGCCGACCACCGAGAGGTAGGCGGCGATCGGCAGCGGGGCGCCGACGTAGGTGTCCGGGACCCAGAAGTGGAAGGGCACGGCGGCCGTCTTGAAGGCGAAGCCGACGAGGGTGAGGACGACGCCGGTCTGCGCGAGGGTGTGCAGCTGTCCGTCGACGTGCTGGATGCGCTCGGCGACCTGGGTGAGGTACAGGGTGCCGGTCGTGGCGTACACGAAGCTGATGCCCAGGAGGCTGACGGCGGTCGCGGTGACGGACGACAGGAAGAACTTCAGGGCCGCCTCGGAGGACCTGCGGTCGCCGTGCCGCAGGCCGACGAGGGCGAAGGCCGGCAGGGAGGCGACCTCGAGGGCGACGATCAGGGTGGCGAGGTCGCGGGAGGCGGGCAGGAGGGCGGCGCCGGCGGCGGAGGACAGCAGCAGGAACCAGAACTCGCCCTCGGGGAGCTGCTTGCGCGCGTCCTTCAGCGCGGTGACCGACAGCAGCGCGGCGAGGAGGGCTCCGCCGAGGACCAGGAACTGGATGACCAGGGTGAAGCGGTCGACGGTGTAGCTGCACACGTCGCGCGTGCCGGTGAGGCAGAAGGTGGAGCGGTCGCCGTCGAGGAGGGGCAGCAGCAGGGCCGCGGAGGCGGCCAGGCCGGCCACCGACAGCCAGCCGAGGAGCTGTTTCCTCGCCTCGGGCACGAACAGGTCGGCGACGAGGACGGCGAGGGCGACGACCGCCGCGAGCGTGGGTGGGGCGATCGCGAGCCAGTCGACCGACTGGACGAGGTTCTCGGCCAGCGGCTGGGCCAGGGAGCTCATCGGGTACCTCCTGCGAGGAGCTGCTGCACGGCCGGGTCCGTCAGGCCGAGCAGGGTCCTGGGCCACAGTCCGGCGACGACGGTGAGGGCGACGAGGGGGGTCCAGGCGGCGAACTCGTAGGAGCGCACGTCGGTGAGGGCGGGCGCGTCCTGCGGTACGGCGCCCATGCAGACGCGGCGGACGACCACCAGCAGGTACGCGGCCGTCAGCAGCGTGCCGAAGGCGCCGATCGCGGTGAAGGTGAGGAAGGCGGGCCGGCTGAGGTCGGCGGCGGGGCGGAACGCGCCGAACAGGGCCAGCACCTCGCCCCAGAACCCAGCGAGGCCGGGCAGTCCGAGGGAGGCGACGGCAGCGAAGGCGAGCAGGCCGCCCAGGCGGGGCGCCTTGCCGTACAGCGCGGCGCCGGTCCCTTCGGCGAGGGTGTCGAGGTCGGTCGTGCCGGTGCGGTCCTTCAGGGCGCCGACCAGGAAGAACAGCAGGCCGGTGATGAGGCCGTGGGCGATGTTGGCGAAGAGAGCGCCGTTCACTCCGGTCGGGGTCATGGTGGCGATGCCGAGGAGGACGAAGCCCATGTGGCCCACGGAGGAGTAGGCGATCAGGCGCTTGAGGTCGCCCTTGGCGCCCTGCTTGGCGAGGGCCAGGCAGGCCAGCGATCCGTAGATGATGCCGACGACGGCGAACGCGGCGAGGTACGGCGCGAAGGTGCGGAAGCCGTCGGGTGCGATGGGCAGCAGGATCCGGACGAACCCGTACGTGCCCATCTTCAGCAGGACCCCCGCCAGCAGCACCGAGCCCACGGTCGGGGCGGCGGTGTGGGCGTCGGGAAGCCAGCTGTGCAGCGGCCACATCGGGGTCTTCACGGCGAGCCCGACGCCGATCGCCAGAACGGCGATGACCTGCACGGACGTGCTCAGCGACCGCCCGTTGTCAGTGGCGAGTGCCACCATGTCGAACGTGCCCGCCCTCAGGCCGATGAGGAGCAGGCCGAGCAGCATGACCACCGAGCCGAGCAGCGTGTACAGGATGAACTTCCAGGCCGCCCCGGTCCGGCCCTCGCCGCCCCAGCGGGCGATGAGGAAGTACATCGGGACGAGGACCATCTCGAAGGCGAGGAAGAACAGCAGCAGGTCGAGGACGGCGAAGGTGGCGAGGGTGCCGGACTCCAAGACGAGCACCAGGGCCACGAAGCCCTTGGCGCTCGGGCCCGCGGGCATCTTGAAGTAGCTGTAGAGGGCGCTCAGGAAGGTCAGCAGCGCCGTGAGGACCACGAGGGGGAGGGAGATGCCGTCGATGCCGAGGTGGATGCGCACGTCGAGTGCGGGGATCCAGCTGATGTCCGTGCTCGCCTGGATCCTCGACGGGTGGTCGTGGTCGAAGCCGAGCGCCAGGACGACGGCGGCGGCGAGGACGGCGCCGGTGACGGTCACGCCGTGCCGGAGCACGGCCTGCTCGGGCGACTTCCCCTTCAGTCCGGGCGGGGCGGGCAGGAGGGCGGCGGCCGCGCCGAGGAGCGGGCCGACGACGACGAACGCCAGAAGGAACTGCATCACGGACTCGTTGATATCGATCACGCCTGCTCACGCTCCCGTGGCGACGAGGACGGCGGCGACCGCGAGGACGACGGTGCCGGCGAGCAGCGCGCTCACATAGGTCTGCACGTTGCCGGTCTGGGCGCGCCGTACGGCGGCGCCGAACCAGCGGGGTAGGACGCCCGCACCGCGCACGTAGGTCTCGACGACCTCCCGGTCCAGGAACCGCACCAGTGAGGCACCGGCCAGCACCGGCCGCACGAAGAGCGCCGTGTAGACGGCGTCCAGGTGGAAGCCGACGGCCGCGTGCCGGTGCAGCGGGCCGAGCAGCAGCCGTCCGGGATCGGCGGGGTCGGGCGCCGAGGCCACGTCGCCGTACGCGGGGGCGTGGGTGGCGATCGCCTCGGCCTCGACCTGGCCGGCGTCGCCCTCGGGGTGGGCGGCGACCGCGCCCAGCGGTACGCGCGCGGCCAGCCCGGTGAGGTGCCGCCAGGCCGCGTAGGTGACGAGGCCGCCGATCAGGGCGATCCCGGTGCCGAGCACCGAGGTGGTCAGGGTCGGGGCGAGGTCGTCGCCGTCGAACCAGTCGGGCAGCGCCCGGTAGGCCAGTCCGCCCAGGGCGAGCGACGGTACGGCGAGCACCCACAGCACGACGGTCATCGTCAGCGGCTGACGGCCGTGGTCGGGGGCCTGCGCACCGTGCCCGCGGAACGCCAGCAGCCACAGGCGCGCCGCGTAGGCGGCGGTCAGGAAGGCGGTGACGAGGCCGGCGACGAGGACGATCCAGCCCGTCGCGGCGGGCACGTGCCCGGTGTGACCGGCCGTGACGTGCTCGGCGGCGCCGAGGACGGACTCCTTGGAGAAGAAGCCGCTGAACGGCGGGATCGCGGCGAGCGCGAGGAGCGCCACGGTCATCGTCCAGTAGGCGTCCGGGACGCGGTCCCGCAGGCCGCTCATCCGGGACATCGCGGCCAGCGAGTTGGTGCCGGCGGCGTGGATGACCACGCCGGCCGCGAGGAACAGCAGCGCCTTGAAGGCGCCGTGGGACAGGAGGTGGAAGACGGCGGCACCGCGGTCGCCGACGGCGAGGGCACCGGTCATGTAGCCGAGCTGGCCGATCGTCGAGTAGGCGAGGACGCGCTTGATGTCGTCCTGGGCCAGCGCGGCGAGCCCGGACCCGGTCATGGTGACCGCGGCCATGACGGCCATGACGACCATCGCGGCGGCGGACGCCTCGAACACGGGGAGGAGCCGGGCGATGAAGTAGACACCGGCGGCGACCATGGTCGCGGCGTGGATCAGCGCGGAGACGGGGGTGGGGCCGGCCATCGCGTCGGGGAGCCAGGTGTGCAGCGGAAACTGCGCCGACTTGCCCGCCACCCCGGCCAGGAGCAGCAGCGCCACCACCGTCGGGTGGTCGAGGCCGCCGTGCGCGACGGTGTCGAGGACCCGGGTGACGCGGAACGATCCGGCGTCGGTGGCGAGGGCGAACAGGCCGATCAGGAAGGGCACGTCGCCGAGCTTGGTGACCAGGAAGGCCTTGAGGGAGGCGGCCCGGGCCTCGGGGGTCTCCCAGTAGTGGCCGACCAGGAAGTACGAGCAGATGCCCATGACCTCCCAGCCGATCAGCAGCACGATCAGGTCGCCGGAGTAGACGACCAGCAGCATCGCGGAGGTGAACAGCGACACGAGCGCGGCGTACGACGGGTAGCGGGGGTCGTCGCGCAGGTAGCCCGTGGAGTAGATCTGCACGCAGGAGGCGACCAGGCCGACCAGGACGGCGACCAGGGCGGCGAAGCCGTCGATGTGCAGGGCGAGGTCCACCGGCACCGAGCCCGTGGGGGTGAGTTCGGTGGCCGCGTCGACGGCGGCGTCCCCGCCCTGGCGCGCGGCGACCAGCACGGCCAGGACGAAGGCGGTGAGGGTCGGCAGGACGGCGAGCGGGCGCACGAATCCGGGGACGGTGCGGCCCAGGAGCAGGCCGGCGACGGCGCCCAGGAACGGCAGGAGGGGGACGAGGACGGCGAGGGTGGTCGTGGTCACGCGCTGGCCTCAGCCTTCTCCGCCGCGGGGGCGTCGCCGTCGGGGCCGCTCTCGTGCCCTTCGGCGGTGTCGCGGAGCTTGTCGATGTCCGAGGTGCCGCGGTTGCGGTACACGGCGAGGACGATCGCCAGGCCGATGCCGATCTCGGCGGCCGCGATGGCGATGGTGAACAGGGTCAGGGCCTGGCCGGAGTGCAGGGTCTCCTCGGCGGTACGGCTGAGCCAGACGTCGAAGGCGACCAGGTTGAGGTTGACGGCGTTGAGCATCAGCTCGACCGACATCAGGACCAGGATCGCGTTGCGACGGGCGAGGACGCCGTACACGCCGGTGCAGAAGAGGAGGGCGGACAGGACGGCGGGATAGGCGAGGTGCATCAGCGGGCGCCTTCCTGCTCGGTGGGGCGGTGTCCCCCGGACGAGTGATTCCGGGATTCCGGGACGACGGGGGAACCGTCGGCCGAGTCCCGGGAGTTCACAGGGGGAGAGCTCTTCTCCGCCCTGGCCTTGCGGGACAGGACGATCGCGCCGACCAGGGCCGCGAGGAGGAGGACGGAGAGGGCCTCGAAGGGCAGGACCCAGTGCTGGAAGAGGCTCGCTCCGGTGACCTCGGTGGAGCCGGCGGCCGGGCCGTCCAGGTCGATCCAGGTGGTGCGGAAGGCGTCGACGACCACCCAGATCAGCGCGGCCGCCGCGGCGGCGGCGACCGTGAGGGCGGCCCAGCGGTTGCCGGAGTCGGCGTCCGGGGAGCGGCCGATGGGGGCCCTGGTGAGCATCAGACCGAACAGGAGGAGGACGACGACGGAACCCACGTAGATGAGGACCTGCACCCAGGCGATGAACTCGGCGGTGAGCAGGAGGTACTCGACGGCGAGCCCACCGAGTGCGACCACCAGCCAGAGGGCGGCGTGCACGAGCTGCCTGGTGGTGACGGTGACGAGGGCCGCGCCGAAGGTGAGCAGTCCGACGAGGAGGAAGGCGATCTCCACGCCGGTCGGCGAGAGGAAGCCGTGTGCTGCGGCGGCCAGGGGCACACCGCTCGGACCGGGGTGGGCCGGCCCGGCCGCGGCGAGGGCGAAGGTCATTCCCGGCCCTCCTGCTTCGGCTGGGGCGCGGTGCCGGGCTGGTCGGTCTGCTGGGGCGAGTCGCCCTGGGCTCGGGTGGGCCCCTCGGCCGTGCGGGCCTGCTCGTCGGCGTGGGGTTCGGTGGCCGGCGGGGTCTGCTGGGCCGCGAGCTTCTCGGCGGTCTTGCGGGCGGCGGCGATCTCCTTCGGTTCCTCCGCACCCGGGTCGAGGGCCGGCGGCGCCGGGACGGTCCACATCCACTCGCGCAGCTTGTCGCGCTCGTGGGTGAGGTCGCGGATGTCGGTCTCGGCGTACTCGAACTCCGGGGACCAGAACAGGGCGTCGAAAGGACAGACCTCGATGCAGATACCGCAGTACATGCACAGGGAGAAGTCGATGGCGAAGCGGTCCAGGACGTTGCGGCTGCGTTCGCGGCCACCGGGCGTCGCCGCCGGGACCGTCTCCTTGTGGGAGTCGATGTAGATGCACCAGTCGGGGCACTCACGGGCGCACAGCATGCAGACCGTGCAGTTCTCCTCGAACAGCCCGATCACCCCACGGGTGCGGGGCGGGAGGTCGGGCTGGGCGTCCGGGTACTGCTCGGTGACCGTCTTCCTGGTCATCGTGCGGAGGGTGACGGCCAGGCCCTTGGCGAGGCCGGAGCCAGGGATGGGGGCCATTTAGGAGATCACCACCTTGACGATGCCGGTGAGGGCGATCTGAGCGAGGGAGAGGGGGACGAGGAGGGTCCAGGAGAACTTCTGGAGCTGGTCCTCGCGCAGGCGGGGATAAGTGACGCGCAGCCAGATCACGACGAAGGCGAGGAGCGCGGTCTTCAGCAGGGTCCAGACCCAGCCGAGGCCGTCGGCACCCCAGGGGCCGTGCCAGCCGCCCAGGAAGAGGACGGTGGTCAGACCGCACAGGACGACGATCCCGGCGTACTCGGCGAGGAGGAAGAGAGCGAAACGCAGGCCCGTGTACTCGGTGTAGGCACCGAAGATGATCTCCGAGTCGGCGACGGGCATGTCGAACGGCGGCCGCTGCAGCTCGGCGAGACCGGCGATGAAGAAGACCAGGGCACCGGTGATCTGCCACGGCAGCCACCACCACGCGAAGGCGTCGACGATGCCGGGCAGGGAGACCGTGCCGGCGGCCATCGCCACGGAGGCGGCGGCGAGCAGCATGGGCAGTTCGTAGGACAGGAGCTGGGCGGCGGTGCGCAGGCCGCCGAGGAGGGAGAACTTGTTGGCGGAGGCCCAGCCGGCCATCAGTGAGCCGAGGACGCCCACGCCCATCACGGCCAGGACGAAGAACACGCCCGCGTCCAGCACCTGGCCCACGGCGCCCTCGCCGGGGCCGATCGGGATGGCGAGCAGCACGAGGAGATAGGGCAGCAGGGCCACGGCGGGCGCCAGCTGGAAGATGCGGCGGTCCGCACCCGCCGGGACGACGTCCTCCTTCTGCGCGAACTTCACCCCGTCGGCGATGAGCTGGGCCCAGCCGTGGAAGCCGCCGGCGTACATCGGGCCGAGGCGGCCCTGCATGTGGGCCATCACCTTGTGCTCGGTCTGACCCACGATCAGGGGGAAGGTGAGGAAGACGACGAAGACGATCAGGAGTCGCAGGGCGACGTCGAGAGCGTCGTTCACTGCGGGCCTCCTGGGGGGTCCTCGGGGGTCTGTGGAGCGGGGGGCGCTTCGCGGGGTGCGGAGGGGTCGGGCTGGGCGTCAGGTCCGGGCTGGGCGTCGGGCCCGGGCTGGGCGTCGGGTTGGGGCTGAGCCTCAGACCCGGGGTGGGCCTCAGCTCCCGGCTGGACCTCAGGTCCGGGCTTTGCCTCCGGTTCGGGCTTCGCCTCCGGTCCGGGCTGGGGTTCCGGTTGAGCCTCGGGCTCCGGTTCGTCGAAGGCCGGGCGGGCGTGGTGCCACGGGGCGTCGGCGCTGCGGGGGGTCGTCGCGGGGCGGTGCGGGGACACGCCGGGGGTCGCGGGGCCCTGGGCACGCTGGGAAGCGGAGCCCTGGGAAGCGCTGCGGGCACGACGGGGTCCGGACGGGGCGGCCGGAGGTGCCTCCGCGCCCGTGTCCTCGCCCGAAGGGGCGGCGGCAGCTTGGCTGACCGAACTCTCCCCTGCCGTGCGGGTGCGCCTCGGGGCGGGGGCGGGCGTCGTACCGGCCTCCGCTCCTGCGTCCGCGCCGGTAACCGGTCCCGTACCCGTACCCCTACCCGTGTCCGTGCCCGCGTCGGCAGGGGGCGGGGCCTGGCTCGCCGAGCCCTGGGTCGCTGTACGGGTGCGCCGCGGTGCGGGAGCAGGCGTCGTGCCCGCGGCCTCGTCGGTGACGGGCGTCGTCTGGCTCGCCGAGCCCTCCGCTGTCGTGCGGGTGCGGCGGGGCGGGCGGTCCGTGGTGGAGCGGGGTGCGGTGCGGGCGGGGCGGGTCGGGGCCGGGGGGAGCTGGCCCTTCAGGGGGCCCCACTCGTTGGGGTCGGGGACGCCCGGGGGGAGCATCTGGCGGCGCTTGGGGCCGCCGTGGTCGGACTCGCCGGGTTCCTTCGCGCCGGGCCATGCCTTGGCGACGCGGGCGGCGAGGACGAAGTCCTTGCGCAGGGGGTGGCCCTCGAAGTTGTCCGGGAGGAGGAGGTGGTCGAGCCCCGGGTGGCCGGTGAAGTCGACGCCGAACATCTCGTGGGTCTCGCGCTCGTGCCAGGCGGCGCCGGCGTAGACGCCGACGGCCGACGGCAGGGCCGGTGCCGCGTGCGGGACGGTGGTGCGCAGCAGCAGACGGCGTACCGGTGTGAGGGAGGCGAGGTGGGCGCAGACGCGGAAGCCGACGCCCACTTCGTCGACGGCGCTGAGCCAGTCGAAGTAGGTGCAGGTCAGCTCGTCGCGGGCGGTGCGCAGGGCGTCGAGCCAGGCGGTGGGCGGGACGTCCACGGTGAGGACGGCGTAGGACTCCTCGGCCGTGGCCTCGGGGCCGAACAGGTCCTCGGCGGGGGCCGGCAGCCAGCCGACGGTCGTCATCGGGCCTCCCCCGCGCCGTTCCCGGGGGCCGGCGGCTTGACCAGGTCGGACTGGAGGGCGGCGACGGAGGGGCGGGCCGGGGTGCCGTAGCGCTCGCCCAGGGACTCGCGCGCGATCTTCTCCTGGAGCTTGAGGATGCCCTGGAGCAGGGCCTCGGGGCGCGGCGGGCAGCCGGGGACGTAGACGTCGACCGGGATGATCTGGTCGACGCCCTTGGTCACCGCGTAGGAGTCCCAGTAGGGGCCGCCGCAGTTGCTGCACGCGCCGAAGGAGATGACGTACTTCGGCTCGGGCATCTGCTCGTACAGGCGCTTGACGGCGGGGGCCATCTTGTCGGTGACCGTGCCGGAGACGACCATCAGGTCGGCCTGGCGCGGGCCCGGGGCGAAGGGGATCACGCCGAGGCGGATGAAGTCGTGGCGGGCCATGGACGCGGCGATGAACTCGATGGCGCAGCAGGCCAGGCCGAAGTTGAAGACCCAGAGCGAGTAGCGGCGACCCCAGTTGAGGACCACCTTCATGGGCTCGGGGGCGAGGCGGGCGAGCGAGCCGAGCCGCTTGGGCTCGGGCAGCAGCACCGGCTCGGGTGCGGGGTGCGGTTCCGGCGCGGTCCCCGGCTCCGTGGCGGCCGGGCGCGCGTCGGCGGACGGGTTCACGTCCATGCCAGGACGCCCTTCTTGTATGCGTACAGCAGGCCCACGGTGAGGAAGCCGAGGAAGATGAACATCTCCACGAGCGTGGTCGCGCCGTAGCCGGGCGCGGCGAACACCGTCGCCCACGGGAAGAGGAAGATCGAGTCGACGGCGAAGACGACGTAGAGGAAGGCGTAGACGTAGTAGCGGACCTGGGTGTGGGCCCAGCCCTCGCCGACGGGGTCGACGCCGCACTCGTAGGTGAGGAGTTTCTCGGGGGTCGGGACCACCGGGCGCAGCAGGCGTCCGGCGCCGAAGGCGACGGCGACGAACAGCACGCCCACGACGGCCAGCAGGCCGACGACCGAGTACGACTCGAAGTAGCCCGCCGCGACGACGGTCGGCTCTCGCAGCGTCTCCCGCAACGTCCGCCCCTCGCTCCCTGCCCTCGACACGTCCGACGATCTGTACGCACGCGAGTCTAGGGCCTGCTAAAGAGACCGTAAGCAGCCCGTCACGCCTCGGGATGCTGGGGTGGGGTTTTCCCCCGTCCGCCCGGGCGGCGAACTCCATGGCGCGCGGCTCCGGCGCGCGGCACGCTAACGCATATGACCGCACCCGCACCCGCACCGGCCCTCACCCCGCGGCGGGGCGTCGCGCCCGGCGCCGACGCCCCGCTGCCCCCGCCCCGCCTCGCCTACGACGCGCAGACGTGGAAGGAGATCGCCCATCTGCTGGCGAACCTGCCGCTGTCGCTGGCCGGGTTCGTGTACGTGATGACGGTGACCTTCACGGGCGCCATGCTGAGCCTGACGGTGATCGGTCTGCCGCTGCTGGCGCTCGGTCTGATGGGGGCGCGGCTGCTGGGGCGGGCCGAGCGGGCGCGGGCCAGGGCGCTGCTGGGGGTGCGGATCGAGGAGCCGAGTCCGTTGCCGCTGCGCCGGGCCGGCGGTCTGCAGGGGATGTGGCTGGTCCTGAAGGACCCGGTGGGCTGGCGGACGATCCTGTACGACCTGATCCGGCTGCCGTGGGGCATCCTCACCTTCACGGTGACGCTGGCCTCGCTGTTCGTGCTGTGGCCGGTACTGCCGTTCGTGGCGCGGGGGCTGACCAACGCCGACCGGGCGATGGTGCGGGCGCTGTTGTCGCCCTCCGACGAGCTGGAGCGCCGTATCGCGGAGCTGGAGTCGGACCGGGGGGTCGTGGTCGACACCGCGGCGGCCGACCTGAGGCGCATCGAGCGGGACCTGCACGACGGGGCGCAGGCCCGGCTCGTGAACCTCGCGATGGGGCTGGGCCTGGCCAAGGAGAAGCTGCTCGAGGGGCAGGCCGACGACCAGGTGGCCGCCATGGTCGACGAGGCGCACGGCGAGGTGAAGCTGGCGCTGCGGGAGCTGCGCGACCTGGCCCGCGGCATCCATCCGGCCGTGCTGACCGACCGGGGTCTGGACGCGGCCCTGTCGTCGGTCGCCTCGCGCTGCACGGTGCCGGTGAAGGTGACGGCCGACCTGCCGTCGCGGCCGGCCGCGGCCATCGAGGGCATCGCCTACTTCACCGTCTCGGAGCTGCTGCAGAACATCAGCAAGCACAGCGGGGCGCGGCAGGCGAGCGTGGAGGTGTGGCGCTCCGACGACCGGTTGCTCGTCCAGGTCTGGGACGACGGCCACGGCGGGGCGAGCCTCGACGCCGGCAGCGGCATGCGGGGGCTCGCGGAACGCCTCGACGCGGTCGACGGCCTGTTCGTCGTGGACTCCCCGCCCGGCGGTCCGACGACGGTGACGGCCGAGCTGCCCTGGCGGGACCGCACCGAGCAGCCGTGACCGGGGACCGTACGCCGCGGCCCTGACCGGGGTCCCCGCGGGGCCGGCCGTGGTCGCGGGGTGGGGAAAACCCCCGGGGCAAGACGCCGACGGACCGCATGGCCCACGGGGCGCGGGTCGAGGAGGGTGGAGGTACGAGGCCACCCGGACGGGCAGCGCTCCGGCGCGTACGAGGCGTACGAGGCGTACGAGGCGTACGAGGCCACCCGGGCCGACAGCCCCGGCACGACCGGCAAGCGGCAGACCAGGCAAGCGGCAGACGAGCAGAAACGGACCACGCCGATGACCACGGAGTACGGACGGTACGCCGAGCACTACGGGCCGGCGCGCGAACCCGCGGGCGAGTGGGGACGCGAGCGGGGCCACCTGCTGCCCGCCGGGCTGCGGGCGCCCTTCGAGGGGCGGAGCTGGCGCGAGTTCGCGTACGTGCTGACCAGCCTGCCGATCAGCGTCGTGCTGTTCACGTACGCCGTGACGATGGTGGCGCTGGGCGCGGGGCTGCTGGTGACGTTCCTCGGCGTGCCGGTGCTGGCGGCGGCGCTGGCCGGCTGCCGGGGCTTGGGGGCGCTGGAGCGGGCGCGGGCACGGGGCCTGCTGCGGCTGGAGGTGGCCGAGCCGGAGCCGTTGCGGCCGCGCGGACGGGGATTGTTCGCGTGGATGGGGGCCGTGCTGAAGAGCGGGACGTCGTGGCGGCACCTGCTGTACGCGGTGCTGCAGCTGCCCTGGTCGACGTTCTCGTTCGTGGTGACGGTCAACTTCTGGGTGTACGGGTGGGCGCTGCTGACGTACCCGCTGTGGTTCTGGGTGTTCCCGGTGTACGGCGGGCAGGGCGGGCTGCAGCTCTACGGGGACGAGCAGCACAGCGTGTACCTGGACAACCCGTTCGAGATCGCGGTGACGGCGGCGGTGGGCCTGCTGTTCACGCTGGCCACGCCGTGGATCGTGCGGGCGCTGACCACGGTGGACCGGGTGATGGTGCACGGGCTGCTCGGGCCGTCGAAGCTGGCGTCGCGGGTGGTGGAGCTGGAGTCGGACCGGGGGGTCGTGGTCGACACCGCGGCGGCCGACCTGCGGCGCATCGAGCGGGATCTGCACGACGGGGCGCAGGCCCGGCTGGTGAACCTCGCCATGGACCTGGGGCTCGCGAAGGAGAAGCTGCGCGAGGACCCGCAGGAGGCCGCGCGGATGGTGGACGAGGCGCACGGCGAGGTGAAGACGGCGCTGCAGGAACTGCGCGACCTGGCCCGCGGCATCCATCCGGCCGTCCTCACCGACCGGGGCCTGGACGCGGCGCTGTCGTCGGTCGCCTCGCGCTGCACGGTGCCGGTGCGGGTGGAGGTGGACCTGGCGGAGCGGCCGGCGCCCGCCATCGAGGGCATCGCGTACTTCACGGTCTCGGAGCTGCTGCAGAACGTCAGCAAGCACAGTGGCGCCCGCGGGGCGTCGGTGGAGGTGTGGCGGGCCGGCGACCGGCTGATGGTGCAGGTCGTCGACGACGGCACCGGTGGGGCCGACGCGGCCGGGGGCTCCGGCCTGGCGGGACTGTCCGGACGGCTGGACGCGGTGGACGGCATCCTGGTGGTGGACTCGCCGGCGGGCGGCCCCACGCGGGTGACGGCGGAACTGCCGTGGCGGGGTGCGGTGGGGATGAGCGCCGCGGGCTGAGCATCGCGGCATGAGCGCCGCGGGCTGAAGGTCGTCGGGTGGCCGAGGGGCGGCCGGGGCGGAGGTCCCCGGCCGCCCCTCGCACGGCGCCCCGGCCACGTCGCCCCGGCCACCCTCCTCCCACGTCGCCCCGACCGCTCGCGCCGGTTCTCCTTTCTGTCCGGACCCGTTTGCTGGAATGCTGGGGTTCACCCCGGGCGGGTCGCGTGACGGGAGTCGGCCCGGTGGGGACGCCGGTGCGGGGGGACAAGATCGTGGAGGACAGGGTGCGGGTCGTCATCGCCGAGGACTCGGTGTTGTTGCGCGAAGGGCTGACGCGGCTGCTCACCGACCGCGGGCACGAGGTCGTCGCCGGGGTCGGGGACGCCGAGGCGCTGGTGAAGACGATCACCGAGCTGCACGCCGAGCAGGCGCTGCCCGACGTCGTCGTGGCCGACGTGCGGATGCCGCCCACGCACACCGACGAGGGCGTACGGGCCGCCGTACAGCTGCGGCGGACGCATCCCGGGCTCGGCGTGCTCGTGCTGTCGCAGTACGTGGAGGAGCGGTACGCCACCGAGCTGCTCGCCGGTTCCAGCAGGGGCGTCGGCTACCTGCTGAAGGACCGGGTGGCCGAGGTGCGCGAGTTCGTCGACGCGGTGGTGCGCGTGGCCGAGGGCGGTACGGCGCTGGACCCGGAGGTGGTCGCGCAGCTGCTCGGGCGCAGCCGCAAGCAGGACGTGCTCGCGGGTCTCACCCCGCGCGAGCGCGAGGTGCTGGGCCTGATGGCCGAGGGCCGCACCAACTCGGCGATCGCCAAGCAGCTCGTGGTGAGCGACGGCGCCGTGGAGAAGCACGTCAGCAACATCTTCCTCAAGCTGGGCCTGTCCCCGAGCGAGGGCGACCACCGCCGGGTGCTGGCCGTGCTGACCTACCTCAACTCCTGACACCCGGGACCGCCCGGTGACCGGAAGGTGAGACGAAGCGGTGTCGGTCGGGGCGAATGGCCCGGGAAGGCGACCCTTACCGACGTAGGGTTGAACGTGGGACGGCCTTCGGGAAGGCCGCTCCCCGACAGCCGCCTCGAGGGAGGTCCAGTTCAGTGACCAGTCAGGTCAGCAGCCCAGCGGAGCAGGCCGACGGAACCGTCGTGGGAGAGCAGCGCAAACCGGCCGGGACCAAGGACGTCCGTCGCCTCGACCGGGTGATCATCAGGTTCGCGGGGGACTCCGGTGACGGCATGCAGCTCACCGGTGACCGTTTCACGTCGGAGACGGCCTCCTTCGGGAACGATCTGTCCACGCTCCCCAACTTCCCCGCCGAGATCCGCGCCCCCGCCGGCACCCTCCCCGGCGTCTCCTCGTTCCAGCTGCACTTCGCCGACCACGACATCCTCACCCCCGGGGACGCGCCGAACGTCCTGGTCGCCATGAACCCCGCGGCGCTGAAGGCGAACATCGCCGATGTGCCGCGCGGCGCCGAGATCATCGTCAACACGGACGAGTTCACCAAGCGGGCGATGCAGAAGGTCGGCTACGCGGTCTCGCCGCTGGAGGACGGCTCGCTGGACGGCTACCACGTGCACCCGGTGCCGCTGACGACGCTGACGGTGGAGGCGCTGAAGGACTTCGACCTCAGCCGCAAGGAGGCCGAGCGCAGCAAGAACATGTTCGCGCTGGGTCTGCTGTCGTGGATGTACCACCGGCCGACCGAGGGAACGGAGAGGTTCCTGCGGACCAAGTTCGCGAAGAAGCCGGCCATCGCGGAGGCGAACATCGCGGCGTTCAGGGCGGGCTGGAACTTCGGTGAGACGACGGAGGACTTCGCGGTCTCCTACGAGGTGGCGCCGGCCGCGCAGGCGTTCCCGGTGGGCACCTACCGCAACATCTCCGGCAACCTCGCTCTCGCCTACGGGCTGGTCACGGCCTCGCGTCAGGCGGACCTGCCGCTGTTTTTGGGCTCCTACCCGATCACCCCGGCCTCGGACATCCTGCACGAGCTGAGCCGGCACAAGAACTTCGGTGTGCGCACGTTCCAGGCGGAGGACGAGATCGCGGGGATCGGTGCGGCGCTGGGGGCGGCGTTCGGCGGTTCGCTCGCGGTGACCACCACCTCCGGGCCGGGCGTGGCGCTGAAGTCGGAGACGATCGGCCTGGCGGTGTCCCTCGAACTCCCGCTGCTGATCGTGGACATCCAGCGCGGCGGCCCCTCGACGGGGCTGCCGACCAAGACGGAGCAGGCGGACCTGCTGCAGGCGATGTACGGCCGCAACGGTGAGGCCCCGGTCCCGGTGGTGGCGCCGAGGACCCCGGCCGACTGCTTCGACGCGGCCCTGGAGGCCGCCCGGATCGCCCTGGTCTACCGCACGCCGGTGTTCCTGCTGTCCGACGGCTACCTCGCCAACG
>NZ_SZPR01000024.1 GCF_005280195.1 Streptomyces galbus
GCCGGGTGCGGCCGGCGGCTTGGCCGTCGGCGGCGCGGCGGCTGGCAGGTGCTTCCCGCGGTCTGCTCACGATGGCTCTTCCCTTTGAGGCATCCGGCGGGCGGGGTCTTTGGGGCGGTGCCTGCACAAGGCACATGGGTCACAGGGCCGACCGGCCGCAAGGACAGGGCACGCGGCCGCAAGGACACGGAGCGCGCGGTCAGTGGTGTGTGGGGTGTGGTGTGTGGGGGTGGGGTACTCGGGTCGGGTGGTGGTTCGGGGGGTTGGGGGGTGGGGGTGGGTGGTTGGTCGGGGGGTGTGTGATGGCGGTTGGGGGGGAATCCGTGTGGGTTGGGTGCCGGGCTCTGGTGATCGGTTGGGTTTCTGCTTAAGGTACCTCCTAGTCGGTTTTTTTCTGGTGGTGCCGTGCGGGTGCTGCGCGGTTGGCTGGTGGAGGTGCCATGGCTCAACAGGAGCGGGCGATCAGGACCCGTCTTGCTGTGGTGGAGGCGGCCGCCCGGGTTTTCGCGGAGCACGGGTATGTGGCGGCGAAGGTCACGGACATCCTGAAGATCGCTGGGGTGACGAAGGGGGCGTTGTATTTCCATTTCGATTCCAAGGAGGCGTTGGCGAAGGGGGTGCTGGAGGAGCAGACGTCGTACCGGCCGCCGGAGCAGGAGGTGAAGCTGCAGGAGGTGGTGGATCTGGCGATGTCGGTGGCGCACCGGTTGCGGCATGATCCGATCCTGCGGGCGGGTGCGCGGTTGTCGGCGGATCCGGTGGGGCGTGATCATTACGGCAGTGCGTGGTCGCAGTGGGTGGGGTTGTTGACGGAGATCCTGACCGAGGCGGGGCGGCGGGGTGAGACGTTGTCGCATGTGGTGCCGCGGGAGATCGCGGAGATGGTGGTGGGGGCGTTCAACGGGGTGCAGATGTATGCGCAGTTGGAGACGGATCTGCGGGATGTGGAGTACCGGGTGTCGCTGCTGCTGAAGAATCTGCTGCCGTCGATCGCTTCGCCGTCGGTGCTGCTGCGGCTGGATCTGGCTGAGGACCGGGGGGCGCGTCTGGTGGCTGAGCAGGAGGGGCGGGTGCCCGCGGCGGTGTGAGCCGGGGAGTTTTGGGGGTGGTGGGCGGTGTGAGCCGGGGGGGTCGGGGGTGCGGGGCGGTGTGAGCTCGGGGGGTTCGGGGGTGGTGGGCTGGTTGTCCGGTCGGTGGTGTTCGGGGGTGGCGGGCCGTCGAGGTCGGGGTGCTCTGCAAGGGTCCGGCTGAGTACGGGCGCTGTGTGACCGTGCGCGCGGTCGGTGTTTCCCGGTCTGCCGCTGCCCGGCTGGCAGCGGGTTCTGGGGCCGCGGCTGCGGACCAGGGAATGGGCAGCCGCAAGACGGCGCACGAGCACAACGAGAAACTCGTGCGCGGGTCCTGTCCCGCGGTGCCGACGATGCCGCTCCGCGCATCACAGGGGCAGGGTCGGTATGCCGTCGGGGAGGGGGCCGGTGTTCACGGTGGGAACTCAACGTCGGCTGATCATTGAAGCGGGCTGTGCCCGGCCCGCACAGCAGCAGGGGCCCGGCCGTGCGGTGCGTGGGTGAGCCGGCTGCGGGTGATCTTCGGCCGCTCGGCGAGGTCGGTCATCCGTGGCCGCCGTTGCGGCGCCTCGGGGAGATTGCGGCGCACTTGTTCCTGTCTGGCGGGCTGTGCTTTTTCTCGCTGCGGTTTCTCGTGGCCGTCCTGCTCGACATGGCTGTCGTTGTGTGGTCCTGGGCGGGCAGCCGATGTGATGCCGCGGGCGGTTGCTCGGATGTCTCGGCGAGGAGGCAGGCGGCGTGCCGGGGGGGTAGCTGTGAGGTGGTCTGCTGATGGCGTGGGGTGTCGGGAGGGGGCGGTTGTGCCGGGGGGCTGGCTGCCCGGGTGTTCGGCGGTGGAGTCCTGCTCGGGTGGCTGCCTGCCGGTGGGCGATGTGGTGGGGGTGCCGGCAGGGGGCGCGGGACGGCCGGTCGTCAGCGGCGCGGCTGTCGATAGGGGCCGGGCAGGTGGTGTGGTGATCTGGTATTGAGGTGTGTGTCCCGGGTGGCGGCCTGTGTCGGCGTACACGTGATCGTGCCCGGTCGTGTACGGATGGACGTGCTCGGTTTGTGAGGTGCGGGACGCCGCTGGTGGGCGGTGTGCTGCTTGATCTGTGGGGGCGGCGGAGGGCGGCTGGTCATGGTTGTGGGCCCTCATCGGTGGTTGGTACTTCGCTGGTTTCGCGATCTGTGTGAGTGCGGTGCGGTCAGCCTGTCGGAGATCGCGTAGGAGACCGGGCTGAACCGTCGGGCGGTTTCGAAGTAGCTGTCGGCCCAGGCACCCGTGGCGCCGCCGCGGCGGGCGAGCAGTGGTCGGCCCCGCGCGGGTGGTCGATGAGGTTGGCCCGCTGATCGATGCGGTGCTTCGGGCGGGAATCTGGTCACGGGTGTGGTCATCCGCGAGCGGCTGGTCGAGGAGTACGGATTGACCGGCCACTACCAGCGGGTGAAGCTCCATCTGCAGGAAGCCCGGCCCGGAATCGCGGAGGAACTGGGTGTCGCTCCCGGTGAACTTGTGGGTCTGCACCGCCGGTTCGAGGTCGTTGCGGGTGCTCAGGCGCAAGTGGACTGGGGGATGAGGGCAAGTTCCTCGCCCGTGTCGGGATTTTGGAGGTCTGCTCGTTCCACAGGGTCTTGTCCTGCTCGTGCGGCCCGTTCTGCTGCTTCATCACCAGCCAGGACATGGCGGCCTTCTTCGACTGCCACCGCCGGGCGTTCGCCCGCTTCGGCGGGGTGGCGATGTCGATCGTCTGTGACCGCACCAAGACGGTGGTCCGTCGGCATGTCGCCCCCGGCGAGGCCGTTGCGCTGCAAGTTCGCAAGCGGTCGTGTTCGCCGGGCACTACGACGTCGGCATCGACGTCCTGGCGGCCTACCGGCGAAGGCCGGGTCGAGCGGCAGGTCGACATCGTCCGGGACCACGTCCTGGCCGGCCGGGTCTTTGCCCTGCGTCGGGGAGATGGACTCTGCGTTCATGGCCTAGGGGGTGTCTCGTACCTTCGCGGCGGGCCCGCACCCACGGCGAGGTCATCGGCCTGCGGGCCGTCGCATCGCCTTGCGGCCGCTGCCCCGAACGTCCTGTGTCGTCGCCCGGCGGCACTTGCGGCCAGTGGGCAAGGATTGCCTGGTCGCCTTCGCCGGAAACCTCTGCTCGGTGCCGGCCCGAAAGGTCCCTTCCCGTCGGCTGGTCGAGGTCCGGGCGGCGAAGTCGCAGGTGGTGCTGCATGCAGGCCATCGCCGCCGATGACGGCTCGACTTTGCTGGCCGCTCACCCGCGCGCGGTCGGCGAAGGGGTCCGCGTGGTCGGCTAAGGGCACTGGGACGGCCTGCCAGATGGCACGAACTGCCGTGTCACCACCGGCGACGTCGTGCCCCGTGCCTGCCGTGAAGTGCCCCTGGGCGAAGAGGCTGGCCCACTGCAGGCCTTGCTGGCCCGGGCCGCGGCCGCCGGCATCGAGGCCGGCCGCCGTCCGCTGTCGGTCTACGACGAACTGACCGGCACCTGCCCCTTCACCAACCGGGCCACGAAGGAATCGTCGTGAGCGAGCTGACCGGGAACCGTGTCCGCACCACGGCCGCGAAGCTCAGCCTGCCCCACCTGGCCGAGGTCCTGGACCAGTACGCACAGCGGGGGCGACGAGGCCACGATGGGCTGCCTCGGCTTCCTCGGCCTGGTCCTGTCCGAAGAACTGGCTGTCCGCTGCGACCGCCGCTTCGGCCAGGGCCTGCGGCTGTCGAAGCTCCCCCGCCTCAGGACGCTGGAGGGCTACGGCTTCTCCTTCCGGTCCGGCCTCGGCCCGCGCGAAGTCAAAGACCTCGCCACCCTCTGCTTCATCGAGGCCACGGCCAACGCTGCCCTGCTCGGGCCGCCGGGAGCCGGCAAGGCCCACATCGGCGTCGCCCTCGCCCTGGCGGCCTGCCGGGCCGGTTGCTCGGTCTGCTTCACCGGCCTCGACGACATGGTCCGCAGACCTCGCCGTCGCCGAAGCCGCAGGCCGTCTGACCGGCGAACTGGGCACCTGCCTGCGCTCCAGCGTCCTCGTGGTGGACGAGGTCGGCTACCAGCCTCTGCAACGGGCAGAGGCCGCCCTCGTCTTCCAGGGGGTCTCCACACGCTACGAGAAGGGCTCGATCATCCTCACGTCGAACAGGACCGTCAGCGAATGGGGCCAGGTTCTCGGCGACGAGGGCCGGCCACCGTCCGTCCTTGACCGGCTTCTCCACCACTGCGAGGTGATCTCGCTACGACGGCCCCGGCTACCGGCTCAAGAACCGGCTCGCGGCCGTCGAAGGGGACACCCAAGTGGCCTGATCGGACAGAACAGCGGCGTCCGTCACCGGACAACCGAGATCTTGGGCAACGGCTGCTGCCATTCACCCAGTTCGGCAATGAGTACCCGGCGGGCCAGCCGCCGGGCCTGGCTCCACCCCTCATCTGCGGACAACGCCTCCCTCGTCCATCGGCCAGCGTTCTGCGCACCGCTCATCGCACTGAGAACGGCGTCGATCTCCCGCAGGTCAGGCAGAACACGGCGACCGAGTTGCCCTTCACCCACCAGGGCTTCAGCCATGGCGAAAGCGTGATCGAAGTCCAGGGCCATCTCATCCGTCACCACGTCGTGCTTGGCCAGCCAGGCAACCTGGGAGGGGGCATCAGCGGCCAGCACGGCCAGCGACTCGAGCAACAAGCGCCGGCGGAACAAAGGACCAGGATTCTCCACACCGTGATCGTCGCACGCGTCCACTTGCCTGAGCCCACAGACGGACATCTGGCTGGGCACATGCATCCGTACTTCGTCGAGCACGTTCACACGTACGCCGACAGCCTGGTCAGGCGGGCTGTGCCGCAGCGGTGGGCAGGCGGCAGGCGGCCGTAGCGGGGGGGGCGTCTTGTGTTACTGCGGCCAGACGGCCCGCTCGCCGGGCGTTGTTGCCGCGTGCTGCCGGTCGGTGTGGTCGGAGCCGGTCCGGCCGTCGTGTGCCGACGGTCTGTGCGCCGCCGCCCGAGGGGTTGGGCTGTTGGGGGGGTGCGGGCCGGTCGTCTGCTGCCGTTGTGTGGCCTCGTGTTCGCGGGCCGTGGTGGCGGTGCTCGCCCACCGTGGAGGTGGTGGGGGTTGGCCGGGTGGGGGCGGCTGTTCCTGCGCGGCGTGGTCGGCGTTTGGGTGCTGGACGTGGTGCCGCCCGGCCTGGTGGGCCGGGCGGCGTGTGCGGGGGAAGGCGGTTGATTGTTCCGGCTTGCCCGGATCCGGTCACCGGGCTTGTGGGCCGGGCCGGCCGCACTGTGAGGCGGCCGTGGCTGTACGGGTCCTGGCTGCGCTGGGGCCGGGACGGGGGTGGTGATGGTTTTCGGGTGTCCTGGCGGTGCTTGCCGGGTGTTGCCGGGCTTTCGCCGTCGTGGAGGTGCCGCCGTCTCCTGTGCTGCCGCCGGTCGCAGGGGTGTGCCGGGGCCCGTCCGGCCGTGCGGGGCGGGGGGCCTTCGGCGGGGTGTGCTGCCCGGCGGGGTCGTCCGCCCAGGGGGCCCGGTCTGGTGGTGTGGCCTGGTCCGGCGGGCCGGTGCCGCCCGGTGGTCTGGGAGTGGGGGTGGGGTCAGGTGGTGGTGATGGTGGTGGTGAAGACCTGGGTGTTGTCCTGGTGGCCGGTGATGAGGACCTGTGGGGGGTGTGCGGGGTGGTGGGGGAGGGTGCGGGCGGTGATGAGGCAGGGGGTGTCGAGTTCGGCGTAGCGGGTGAAGTGGCTGGTGATGCCGGCGGGCAGGCAGGGGCGGCCGAGGTGGGCGGTGGTGGCCTGGCGGGCGGCTTCGAGCAGGACCATGCCGGGGATGTGGTCGACGGGGTGGTCGAAGAGGACGGGGTGGCGGGTGTCGGCCCGCAGTTGCCAGTGGTCGGGTTCGGTGGTGGGGGAGAGCACGACGTCGGTGGGGGACAGACGGCCGACGTCCTGGGGGGCCAGGGGGCTGGTCAGCGGCAGGGGGGCGGGTGCGGCCTGGCCGATGCGGGCGGCGCGCAGACGCCGGTAGACGGCCGGTGAGGTGCAGTTGAAGGTGGCGGCGCCGGTGGCGGCGATGTGGCCGTCGCGGCGGATGACCACGTCCAGGTGCAGGCCGGAGATGCTGGTTCCGCGGCGTTTGATGTCGCTGCAGGTGACCTCGATCTCGGGGGCCGCGGGGGTGCCGGCGATCAGCAGGTGCTCGGGTCTGGTGTCGACGCTGAGGTCCCACATCAGGAACTGGTGGCCGAGGGGGACGGCGAACTCGGTGTGGGCGAGCAGCAGTCCGGCCTGGCGGATCGTTTCGGCGACCAGGAGCGGGTCGTGGTGGCCCTCGACGGTGGCGAAGAACCCGTGCAGGCGCGGCCACTGGGCGCTGACCGTGAAGCGGGTTGCGTCAAGGCGCCGCCAGCCGGTCAGCATCACCTCGGCGACGCTGGCGCGGTGGACGTATTCCTTGGGAACGGTGGTGGTCAGGGACGGCTGGTGCAGTACTGCGGTGGCTGCCGCTGCCGTGGCGCCGTACGCGGTGCGGCCGGTGTGGCCGGTGGCGTCCAGCGCGCGTTCGATCTGGAACGTGCTCGCAGACATGTCTGTCCCCCTCAGCTGACATTGACTGGAAGTGAGGGTTTTCCTCGCCAGGGAAGATACATACCACCCGGTTTAGTTTCTAGGGGAACGAGACCCTCCGCCTGCACGACTTGTGGACTGATCGATTCCACCTCGCGTCCCGGCGCAGTCCCGCTCCCGGCCGTCGCCCGCTCCCGTCGCCCGTCCCGCCCCGCCGGACCTGCGGGGACGTGCGAAACCGCCGTTGGGTGCGGTTTCGCGTGCCGGGGAGCGGGCCGGTGTCCGGCGCTCCTGCCGGCCGGCGGGGTCGTGCCGGTATCTGCGGGGGCGGGCGGGGGAACGGCTGCTTCCGGTTGTGGGTTTACCGGCATCCGGGGCCTGTGCGCGGGCGCGTGGGCGTCCGCCGGGGGTGCGGGCGACGTCAGGCGGCCTCGACCCGCCAGCGCTGCCTGTTCCTGGCCGTGGGGTGCGGCGCCGGCCGCGGCCGGCGGGGCCTGCTGCCGGTGGCCCGGTGGCCCGGTGGCCGGGTGGCCGGGTGGCCGGGTGGCCGGGTGGCCGGGTGGCCGGTGGCCCGGTGATCGGTGGCCCGATGGCTGGTGGCCGGTAGCCGGTGGTGGCCGGGCTGGTCGGCTGGTCGTGGTGGTGGTCGTGCGCGGTGCGTCCGGGGTGCTTGTGTGCGGGGTTGGTCGGCGTGGTGGGCGGGGTGGGGGAGGGGGGGGCGGGGCGGTTTGTGTGCAAGCGGCCGCTGGTGATCCTCGAGTCAGTCCTCATCGCCTCTCAAGGCGTGCGGCTCACGATGGCCGGACCGGGACAGCGCAGAAAGACCGGGGCCGGCTCCGTCAGGGACCGGGTTCCGGGCCGGCGGTGTGTGAGGGCCCGGGCCTGCGCTGACTGTGCGGGAGGACCGGGCCGCGGGCCGTGTGGGCCGGGGCCGGGCGTGATGGACGGGAGGGACGCGATGGAGGGTGCGCACACCGTGCTGCGGGTGGAACGCGGCCGGGCCGGCGCGGAGGAACTGGCCGCTGTGACGGCGGTGCTGCTCGCCCTGCGGGCCCAGGGCCAGGCGCACGGCGAGCCGCAGGACGGACTGCCGGGCGGGGCACCTGAGGGCCCCCCGGCGCCGGAGCGGGCGTGGTGGGCACCGGTGCAGGACTTCACCGCGCCCGGCAGCTGGCGGTGAACCCGCCGCCTGCTCCGGTGGTGTCCTGCCGGACCGGACGCCGCCGGCGGACGGGTGCAGGCCGGGACGCCGCCCGCGGGTCACCCCGCCACCAGGGGCGCTGCCCCCGGGCCGGGCCCCTGCACCGGGGCGCTGCCCGCGAGCGGGCCCCGGCCGGGCCCGCGGGCTGACCCGGCGGCCGCAACGCCGCCCCCGGCAGCCGCCGGCGGGACGGTGCCCCGAGGATGCCCTCAACCGGGCGTCACCCGTGGGGGGTTCCCTGCTCGGGCAGGTGTCCGCGGCCCGCCACCGGGGACCCTGCCCTCAGGCCGGTGGCCGGCACCGGAGCACCGCCCTCGGACCCGCTCCCTGAGCCGGGACGCCGTCCGCAGGCCGTACCCCACCGGGTGCTGCACGCGGCCGGTCCCCAACTGGGCTCCGCCCGTGGGTTGTTGCCGGACGGATCGTGTCCGCGGGCGGTCCCCGACCAGGTGCCGCCCCCGGGCGGTTCCCGACCCAGGCGCTGCGCGCGGACGCTCCCCGACAGGGTGCTGTTCGCGGGCCATCGCCGGCCGCGGGCGCTGCCTTGGTAACGCCCCCGGCCGGGGCGGCATCCGCAGGCGGTGTTCCCCGGCGCGGTACTGCCCGCAGGCCGGCCTCGACCGGCCGCTGCTGCGGACGGGCACACCAACCGGGTGCTGCCTGAGGGTGGTTACCGGCCGGGCGGGTCCGTCAACGGTCTCCCGCAGGCGGTGGCCCGCAGGCGGTGGCCCGCGGGCGGTTGCCGGCCGGGCGGCCGTCTCCGAGCCGCCCACCGGGCGGGCTGCCCGGTGAGCGGTTCCGACCGGATGGCGTCTGGCTGGCGGGTTCAGGCCGGGTGCTGCCATGCGGCTGCCCACGGGCGGTTCCCGGCCGGGGCACTGTCCACGGGCGGGCTGCGACCGGGTGCCGCTCGGTGGGCGGTTCTCGACCGGGTGGCGCTCCGGGCGGCTCCCGGCCGGATGGCGTCTGGCTGGCGGGTTCAGGCCGGGTGCTGCCAGGCGGCTGCCCACGGGCGGTTCCCGGCCGGGCCACTGCCCACGGGCGGGCCGCGACCGGACACCCGCCCGGTTGGCCGGTTGCCGACCGGGTGGCTCTCGCGGGCGGCCTACGACCGGGTGCTGCCCCGGGGCGGTCCCGTCAGGCGGCTGCCCGGGGCGGGTTCCCGGCCGGGGCACTGCCCACGGGCAGGTGCACTGCCCACGGGCAGGTGCACAACCGGGCGCTGCGCCGTGAGCGGTTCCCGGCCGGGTGACCGCCCCCGGGCGGTTCCCAGCCGGGTGCTGCCCGAAGAGGAACCCCTGGCCGGGGGCTGCCCGGTGGAGGACTCCTGACGGGGTTCCGCCCGGAGAGGGACCCCCGACCGGGCCGCCCGCAGGGGAAACCCCCACCGGGTCCCGCCCGCTGGGGAACTCCCGGCCGGGTGCCGCCCGGTGAGGAACCGCGGGCCGGGTGGCCCGGCAAGCGGTTCCCCGCCGGAGGGTGGCCGTCAGGGGGTGGCCCGGCAGGCGGTCCCGACCGGGTGCCGGCCCGGCGGCCCCACCCCGGGGCTGTCCGCCCGGACCGCGGTCCACCCGGGCCACGGTCCACCCGGGCCGCGGTCCGCCCGGGCCGCGGTCCGCCCGGGTCCGGGCCGCGGTCGGCCCGGGCCGCGGTGAACGGGCGCTGCGTGGCGGTGTCCGCCCCGGCGGGCCGGCGCAGCGCGTACAGGCAAGTGATCAGGCGTTTTGACCATGTTCGGTGTGGATGCGGGGCGGGATGTGTGTGGACCTGCCCAGGAAGGGGCCAGCGATGACGACGACGACGGCGTTCGCTTCTTTGGAGCCGGCTGACCTGCACGGCCGTGTCGCGGAGCTGCAGCAGATCCGCGAGCAGGCGCTGGCCGGTCCGGGCCAGAAGGCGACCGAGGCGCAGCACGCGCGCGGCAAGCTCACCGCCCGCGAACGGATCGAACTGCTGCTGGATCCAGGCTCCTTCCAGGAGGTGGAGCCGTTGCGCCGCCACCGGGCCAGCGGCTTCGGGATGGAGGCCAAACGCCCCTACACCGACGGTGTGGTCACCGGCTGGGGCACGGTCGAGGGACGCACCGTGTTCGTCTACGCCCACGACTTCCGCATCTTCGGCGGCGCGCTGGGCGAGGCCCACGCCCAGAAGATCCACAAGATCATGGACATGGCCATCGCGGCCGGCTGCCCGCTGGTCTCCCTCAACGACGGCGCCGGCGCCCGCATCCAGGAAGGCGTCACGGCACTGGCCGGCTACGGCGGCATCTTCCGCCGCAACACCCAGGCCTCCGGGGTGATCCCGCAGATCTCCGTCATCCTGGGCCCCTGCGCCGGCGGCGCCGCCTACAGCCCGGCCCTGACCGACTTCGTGTTCATGGTCCGCGACACCTCGCAGATGTTCATCACCGGCCCCGACGTGGTGCGCGCGGTCACGGGCGAGGAGATCACCCACAACGGCCTGGGCGGCGCGGACGTGCACGCCCAGACCAGCGGCGTCGCCCACTTCGTCTACGACGACGAGGAGACCTGCCTGGCCGAGGTGCGCTACCTGCTGTCCCTGCTGCCCTCCAACAACCGCCAGCAGCCGCCGCGCACCGCCTGCACCGACCCGGCCGAGCGCCGCTCGCCGGCCCTGCTGGACATCGTCCCCGCCGACGGCAACCGCCCCTACGACATGGCCCGCGTCATCGAGGAGATCGTCGACGACGGCGAGATGATGGAGGTCCACGAGCACTGGGCACGCAACGTCATCTGCGCGCTCGCCCGCCTGGACGGCCACGTCGTGGGCATCATCGCCAACCAGCCCCAGACCCTCGCCGGCGTCCTGGACATCGAGGCCAGCGAGAAGGCCGCCCGCTTCGTGCAGTTCTGCGACGCCTTCAGCATCCCCCTGCTCACCCTGCTGGACGTGCCCGGCTTCCTGCCCGGCGTGGACCAGGAACACGGCGGGATCATCCGCCACGGCGCCAAACTGCTCTACGCCTACTGCAACGCCAGCGTCCCGCGCATCTCCCTGGTGGTCCGCAAGGCCTACGGCGGCGCCTACATCGTGATGGACTCCCAGTCCATCGGCGCGGACCTGACCTACGCCTGGCCGGCCAACGAGATCGCCGTGATGGGCGCCGACGGCGCCGCCAACGTCATCTTCCGCCGGCAGATCGCCCAGGCCGAGGACCCCGAGGCCATGCGCACCGAGCTGGTCAAGGAGTACAGGTCCGAACTGATGCATCCCTACTACGCGGCCGAGCGCGGCCTGGTCGACGACGTCATCGACCCCGCCGCCACCCGCGAAGTGCTCATCAGGTCACTGTCGATGCTGCGCACCAAGCACGCCGCCCTGCCCTCCCGCAAGCACGGCAACCCCCCGCAGTAGCAGCAACACAGCAACACAGCGGCAGGCAGCGACAGCGGCAGCAAGCAGCAGCAACACAGCAACAAGCAGCAACAGCAAGCAGCAACAGCAAGCAGCAACAGCAAGCAGCAAGCAGCAAGCAGCAAGCAGCGACAGGGCCGCTGCGCCCGGCCGGACCCCGCACCCCCCCGCAGGGCCGGCCGGGCGCAGCGGTGCGCACTGTCACGAGTGCGGCCGGAGGGCCGGGTGCGGGTGCCGGCACCCCCCGCGGTGCGCGGCGGCACTGCGCGGTGCGCCGGCGGTGCCGGGCGGCAGCCGGCGGTGGATGGCGGGCTGCGCGGGGCGTGGTGGCAAGTGGTGGGTGTAGGTGTCGGTTCAGGAGAGGGCACATGGTCAAACAGCAGCGGGCGGCCCGTACCCGGCAGGCGCTGATCGAGGCGGCGGCCGCGGTGTTCGCCGAGGAGGGCTTCGCCGCGGCGTCGCTGAGCACCATCAGCCGGCAGGCCGGCGTCAGCAACGGGGCACTGCACTTCCACTTCGCCAGCAAGAACGCCCTCGCCGACGCCGTCGAGGCCCAGGCATGCGAACGGCTCGCCCGCATCACCGCCACCGCACCGGCGCGCCCGGGCCCGCTGCTGCAGAGGGTCATCGACGCCACCCACACACTCATGGAGGCCCTGACCGCCGACGTCGTGCTGCGCGGCGCCTTCGCCCTCGCCTGCGAACCCGCCCGCCCGCGCGACGGCAGCCCCCACCTCCACTGGCAGCACTGGCTCGAGGGCACCCTGCACCGGGCCGAACGCACCGGCGCACTGGCCCGCGGCATCCGCGCGGCGGACACCGCCCGCACGCTCGTCGCCGCGACCGTGGGCTTCGCCGTCCTCGGCGCCGACGACCCCGCCTGGCTCGGCCGGCCCCACATGACCGCCCTGTGGAACGCCCTCCTGCCGGGCCTGGCCGCCCGCCAGGAACTGCCCCGCCTGCGCAGCACCGGACCCCACCCGCCGGCCCCCGCCCCCCCGCACTCCCGCCCCCAGCCCTGACCCCGCAAAAGGGCCAGGCACGCCTCGTACGCAGGCGGTACGCACCCCGTACGCACCCCGTACGCACCCCGTACGGGACCCGTACGCGACCCGGCCCGGAGCCCCGACCCGGAGCCCCGCCCCGCGTCGCCCCGCCCCACCAGCACCAGCACCAGCCCCGTCACCCCCACCCCCGTACCAAACCTGGAGGTCGGTTTAGAGACCGGAGTTCGATCACCATACCCCCGTTTTCCGCTGGAAGATCCCTCGCGTCGCCCCACAGGCTGACTCAAGTCCCGCTAGAGAAATCCATACCCGCAGGTCAGGGCGATCTGCCACCTGAGATCCCCTTGGAAAATACAGGGCAGGCGGTTTGGTATTGACGTACCCGCTGTGCTGTTTTTAGTCTGGTCGCGTCGCCGGTCCAGGCACGAGGGGACGGCCGCGGCGACCACACTCGGGCATCAGACAGGGGAGGACCGCGTGGACATCGAGGTACTGGGCGCACTGGCCGTACAGGAGAGAGGCATCTCCATCACGCCGACGGCTCCCAAGCCGCGTCAGGTGCTGGCCCTGCTGGCCCTGCACGCCGACCGGGTGGTGCCGGTGAGCTCACTGATCGACGAGCTGTGGGGCGCCGCCCCGCCGCGCAGCGCACGCACCACCCTGCAGACCTACATCCTGCAGCTGCGCGAACTGATCGCCGCCGCCCTGCAGGCCGGCGCCCCCCACCCGGACGCCGCCGAGACGGCCCGGCGCTGCGCCAAGGACGTCCTGGTGACCATGCCCAGCGGCTACCTGCTCGCCGCCGGCGGCGGCAGCAGCGACGTGCGCACCTTCGAGCGCCTGGCCGGCACCGGCTACCGGGCCATGGACGCCGGCGACTTCACCGCCGCCGCCCGCCAGCTGCGCGAGGCCCTGGGCCTGTGGACCGGCACCGCCCTGGCCGACGTCCAGGCCGGCGCGCAGCTGGAGATGGAGATCCGCCGCCTGGAGGAGAACCGGCTGTGCGCGCTGGACCAGCGCATCGAGGCCGACCTCAAGCTCGGACGCCACCGCGAACTGCTCGCCGAACTGACCGTCCTGGTCAACCGCTACCGCACCCACGAGAGCCTGCACGGGCAGTTCATGCTCGCCCTGTACCGCTCGGGACGCCGCGGCGAGGCACTGGAGGTCTACCAGCGGCTGCGCGCAACCCTGGTACGCGACCTGGGACTTGAGCCCTCCGTGGAACTGCAGCGCCTGCAGCGCTCCATCCTCATGGCCCACCCCGAGACGACCGCCCTGGCGCCCGGCGCCGCCGGCCGCCGCCTCGTCCCCGCGACCTGACCCCCGCTCACCCCCCGGCCGGCCCCGGCCGCCTCGGGCCGCCTCGGGCCGGCATGGCAAAAGACCCACCCCCGTCCTCCACGGCCTGCCCTCGCTCTCCGGCCGTCGAGCGCCCCCCACGCGGCGGCGCCCCCTACCGGGGCGCGCCCCTGCCAGGCCGGCCGGCGGCCCGGTGCCCCCACCCGCGGGCACCGGGCCGCCGCCGCATCCCCCCCGCACCCCGGCCCCGCCCCGCCGGCACCCGCCAGCACCCCCGGCCCGGCGGCCGACCCCCAGAAAACCCCTCCCACGGCACCGCACCCGCACCGGCACCCGCGCCCGCACCGGCCCGGCACGGATGCGAAATCACGCATTCCGTATTCCGTGTCCGCCTGTATTTCCGCGCACCGCCCAATCCCTGTGCAAAAACAATTCCCGGCCGGCACGGTCGAGCCGCTATTCGCCCGTTCTCGAGTCGATCATTCAGTGTCTCCCGGGCGGGCAGTCGAAACGTCCTCGAGCCCCGGTCGAGAAAAACGGGGTGCCGCGTGATTGCCGCTAGTGTGCTCCCGGCGACGGAATTCAGCCACGAGAGGAACCCCGACGAGTACGGAGGAAAGCAGTGAAGATTCAGGTTCTGGGTCCCTTGAGCGCCGAGGTCAACGGGGGATCGCTGGTCCCCACGGCCGGCAAGCCGCGGCAGATTCTCTCCCTGCTCGCCCTCTACCCCGGACGGGTGATGCCGGTTCCCACGCTCATGGAGGAGATCTGGGGAACCGAGCCGCCGCAGAGCGCGCTCACCACCCTGCAGACCTACATCCTGCAGCTGCGCCGGCACCTGGGCACCGCCATGGGACCCGACGCCCCCGGCCGCGCCAAGGAGGTGCTCGCCACCCGGCACGGCGGATACCTGCTGCAGATACCGCCCGAGTGCGTCGACGTGCACGAGTACGAACGCCTGGTCACCGAGGGCCGTTCCGCCTTCGAAGCCGGCGACGACGAGGCCTCCGCCGACCGCTTCCGCAGGGCGCTCGAGCTGTGGCGCGGCCCCGCGCTGGTCGACGTGCGCGTCGGCCCGGTGCTGTCCATCGAGGTCATGCGCCTGGAGGAGAGCCGGCTGGGCACCGTGGAGCGGCGCATCGACGCCGACCTGCGCCTGGGGCGCCACTCCGAGCTCATCGCCGAGCTCGCCGAGCTGACCGCCCGCTACCCCCACCACGAAGGGCTGCACTCCCAGGCCATGGTGGCGCTGTACCGCTCGGGGCGGCAGGCATCCGCCCTGGCCGTCTACCGCAAGCTGCGCATCCGCCTGATCGAGGAACTGGGCGTGGAGCCCTCGCCGCAGCTGCAGCGTCTGCATCACGCCATGCTGTCCGTCGACCCGCAGCTCGACGTCGTCGCCGGCGCCCGGCGCACCTCGACCTTCGACCTCTACGCCGCCTGAGGCCGACCGGAGCGGGGGCCGCATCGGACTGAGACGTCACATATCCGCCACCACCGTGCACGGCACCCGGGACCGGGTGCCGTGCACGCGGCATTAACGACACCAATCGCCCGCCCGCACCCGGCGCCATTCCCGAAGGAGCAGCCCAGCCCCCCTTTTTTTCCGCTTCTGCCGGGACGGGTTGCGGGATTGCGGGAGAAGGCGTTGCGTGCCTTTCGGCCGGACCCGGCCGGACCCGGCCGGGAACGCAAACGGAAATCCGGGCCGGGCCGGCCACAGCCTCCGGCGGGGGAGCGGTAAGCGGCCCCGGACGGGCCCCGGGACGGGTGCCGGCCCGGGGCCGAAGACGTAAGCCGAAGGGGGGAGTTATTCCGCCGCCTGCGCCTGCGCCTGCGCCTGCGCCTGCGTCTGTGCCTGTGCCTACGTCTGCGTCTGCGGGTGTGCCTCGTCCTGCGGCTTCGGCGCATCCCCCGGTCCCTCGGGCCCCTCACCGTCCTGCGGGTCGGCGGGGGTCTTGACGGAGTCGAGCAGGAGCTGGGCGACGTCGAGGACCTGGACGGTCTCCTTGGCCTTGCCCTCGTTCTTCTTGCCGTTGACGGAGTCGGTGAGCATGACCAGGCAGAACGGGCAGGCGGTGGAGACGATGTCGGGGTTGAGCGACAGTGCCTCGTCGACGCGTTCGTTGTTGATGC
>NZ_SZPR01000025.1:0-126631 GCF_005280195.1 Streptomyces galbus
TCGGCGTCTGATTCCCAGTCAGCGGGAGTTGTCTTCCCGGCCGTTGGGCCGTTCCGACGAGTGAGACTTTAGCGGATTCCCGGCTCCCGAGCTAATCGGGGGCCTGCGCCCTTTCGAACGCGGAGTCCTCATTTCGCAAATACGCACGCATAAGCATGCCAAGCGAACGACGACGAATCATCGATTCTTGGTTGGTACCTGCGGAATGGTTGTCCGGGGACCGACCGGAGTCGGCGCTCACGTCGGACAACCCGGAGAACAGTACGGACCGGGCCGGGGTGTGTCAACTCGCCTGCTCGGAGCCCGTTCGGGGCGTACCGTGGAGGCCATGACGACGCGTACGTACCGACAGCTCTGGTGGGCCGCCTGACGGCGGCCGTGCTGACGTACGCACACCAACGGCCGCCGCTTCGGCGGCCGTTCGCGTTTCTCCCTCCACGGGCCCCAGGGCTCCGGGGGTCGGCCGCCGGGACGGCGGCTTCGAACCGAGAGGGAGAAGAGACGAGATGACGCGGGTCTTCAGTGGGATCAAGCCGACCGGTCACCTGACCCTGGGGAACTACCTGGGGGCCATGCGGCAGTGGGCGGCGGAGGACCAGCACCGGTCCGACGCGCTGTTCTGCGTGGTCGATCTGCACGCGCTCACCGTGGACCACGATCCGGCGCGGGTGCGCCGGCTGAGCCGGCAGGCGGCGACGCTGCTGCTGGCGGCCGGGCTGGACCCCGAGCTGTGCACCTTGTTCGTCCAGAGCCACGTCGACGAGCACGCGCGGCTGTCGTACGTGCTGGAGTGCGTGGCGACCGACGGGGAGATGCGGCGGATGATCCAGTACCGGGAGAAGGCCGCGCGGGAGCGGGAGCGCGGGGGCAGCGTGCGGCTGTCGCTGCTGACGTACCCGGTGCTGATGGCGGCGGACATCCTGGCGTACGGGGCGGACGAGGTGCCGGTCGGGGACGACCAGGCGCAGCACGTGGAGCTGACGCGGGACCTGGCGCTGCGGTTCAACCAGCGGTACGGCGGGACGTTCGTGGTGCCGCGGGCGACGGTGCCGAAGGTGGCGGCGCGGGTGATGAACCTCCAGGACCCGGCGTCGAAGATGGGCAAGAGCGACGACTCGGGGCCGGGGATCGTGTACCTGCTCGACGAGCCGGAGGTCGTGCGGAAGAAGGTCGGGCGGGCGGTGACGGACAGCGGGCGGGACGTCGTGTACGACCGGGCGGAGCGGCCGGGGGTCACGAACCTGCTGGAGATCCTGGCCGCCTGCACCGGGGGTGAGCCGGACGCGCTGGCCGGGGCGTACGCGTCGTACGGGCAGCTGAAGAAGGACACCGCGGAGGCCGTGGTGGAGGTGTTGCGGCCGGTGCGGGCGCGGCACCGGGAGCTGTGCGCCGATCCTGGGTTCGTGGAGGGCGTGCTGCGGGCGGGCGCGGAGAAGGCGCGGGCGATGGCGCGGCCGACGGTGGACGCGGCCTACCGGGCGATCGGGCTGCTGCCGCCGGTGCCGACGCCGGTGCCGAACGCGGCCCGGTAGGCGCGGGGGCTGGTGGCGAGGCGCGATGCGAAGTGCTGGCGCATCGTGACCTCGCTGCCGAAGCCGGCCCGGCGGGCGATCTCGGGCATGGGGAGGTCGGTGCGTTCGAGGAGTTTCTGGGCGGCGGCGAGGCGCTGGTCGAGGAGCCAGCGCAGCGGGGTGGTGCCGGTGGCCGCGGTGAAGTGGCGGGCGAAGGTGCGCGGTGCCATGCCGGCGCGGGCGGCGAGGCCGGCGACGGTGAGCGGTTCGTGCAGGTGGCGCAGGGCGTGTTCGCGGACGGCGGCGAGGGTGTCGGCGTCGCGGTCGGCGTGCGGGGTGGGGTGTTCGATGAACTGGGCCTGGCTGCCGGTGCGGAAGGGGGCCGTGACCATCGAGCGGGCGATGGTGGCGGCGGCTTCGGCGCCGTGGGAGCGGCGGACCAGGTGGAGGCAGAGGTCGATGCCGGCCGCGGTGCCCGCGGCGGTCCAGATGTTGTCGTCCTCGAGGAAGAGGGCGTCCGGGACGACGTCCACGCGGGGGTGGTGGGTGCGCAGGAGGTCGATGAGGTTCCAGTGGGTGATGGCGCGGCGGCCGTCGAGGAGGCCCGCCTGGGCGAGGGTGAAGGCGCCGCCGCACAGGGCGGCGAGGGGGGTGCCGTGGGCGTGGGCGCGGCGCAGGGCGTCCAGGACCGGGGCCGGGGCGGGGGTGAGGTGGTCGTCCAGGCCGGGGACCACGACGAGGTCGGCGCGCCGCAGCCAGCTCAGGGTGCGGTCGGCGTGGAGGGTGAGGCCGCCGCGCAGGGGGACGGGGGTCGCGGGGTCGGCGGCGACGCGGCGCAGGTCGAAGGCGGGGGCGCCGCGGTCGGTGCGGTCGGTGCCCCAGACCTCGGTGATGACGGAGACGTCGAAGGCGCGGATGCCGGGGAAGGCGACGAGGGCGACGCGGTAGGGGGCTGCGCCGCGGGTCTGCGGGTGGTCGGGCTGGGCGCGCTGCGGGTCGGCCATGGTGGCAGTAAACCATCGATCGATGACTTTCCCGGGCCTGGGACCCGGGGGCCGGCGGCGGGATGCTCGGGGCATGGAGATAGCGGAGAACGCAGCGCTGGTGGTCGTGGACGTGCAGAAGGGCTTCGAGGAGGCCGATTTCTGGGGGCCGCGGAACAATCCGGGGGCCGACGAGAACGTCGCCGCCCTCATCGACGTGTGGCAGGCGACGGGGCGGCCGGTGGTGTTCGTCCGGCACGACTCGGTGAAGCCCGATTCGCCGTTGCGCGCGGGTCACGCCGGGAACGGCTTCAAGGAGTACGTGGAGGCGCGGCGCGGGAAGGGCACCGGTGGTGAGCTGCTGGTGACGAAGTCCGTGAACTCGGCCTTCTACGGGACGCCCGATCTGGGGGCGTGGCTGGCGGAGGCCGGGATCGGGCAGCTCGTGCTGGCGGGCATCCAGACGAACATGTGTGTGGAGACGACCGCGCGGATGGGCGGGAACCTGGGCTACGACGTGCTGGTGGCGCTGGACGCGACGCACACGTTCGACCTGGTGGGGCCGTTCGGCTGGCGGCGTACGGCGGAGGAGCTGGCGCAGGCGACGGCGGTGTCGCTGCACGGGGGCGGCTTCGCGCGCGTGGTGACGACGCAGGACGTCGTGACCGCGGCGAAGTGATCCGCCCCCGGCGTCACCGGGTCGGGCCCGTCAGTCCTTGGTGCCGGAGGCCAGCTCGCGGCTGCGGTCGCGGGCGGCTTCCAGGGCGGCGATGAGGGCGGCCCGTACGCCGTGGTTCTCCAGCTCGCGGATGGCGTTGATGGTCGTGCCCGCGGGGGACGTGACGTTCTCGCGGAGCTTGACCGGGTGTTCGCCGCTGTCGCGGAGCATGGTCGCGGCGCCGATCGCGGACTGGACGATCAGGTCGTGGGCCTTGTCGCGGGGCAGGCCGAGCAGGATGCCCGCGTCGGTCATGGCCTCGACGAGGTAGAAGAAGTACGCCGGTCCCGAACCGGACAGGGCCGTGCAGGCGTCCTGCTGGTTCTCCGGGACGCGCAGGGTCTTGCCGACGGCGCCGAAGATCTCCTCGGCGTGGGTGAGGTGGTCGGCGGTGGCGTGGGTGCCGGCGGAGATGACGGACATGGCCTCGTCGACGAGGGCGGGGGTGTTCGTCATGACGCGGACCACCGGGGTGCCCTCGGTGAGGCGCTCCTCGATGAACGCCGTGGTGATGCCGGCGGCGCCGCTGATGACCAGGCGGTCGGCGGGGACGTGCGGCGCGAGCTCGTCGAGGAGGCTGCCCATGTCCTGCGGCTTGACGGTGAGGATGAGGGTGTCGGCGCTCTTGGCGGCTTCGGCGTTGGTGACCGGGGTGACGCCGTAGCGGCTGCGGAGTTCCTCGGCACGCTCGGTCCGGCGGGCGGTGACCAGGAGGTCGGCCGGGGTCCAGCCGCCGCGGATCATGCCGCTGAGCAGGGCTTCGCCGATCTTGCCGGTGCCGAGGACTGCGACGGTCTGGGTCATGGCTGCGGTGCCCTCCGGGGGTGCGTCGTCCTGGGGGCATCCTCCCATCCGGGGTGGCGGGTGGGAGGTGGTGTCCGGGAGGTGGGACGTCGGGGTGCCGGAGGGGACGGGGTGGGGGTGGGGTGGGGACGGGGGCTATTCCGTCCGGCGCCTGAGGGTGGCCGCTCCGAGGCACAGGACGAGGAGGGCGCAGCCGGCGACCACCAGGACGTCCCGTACGAAGGTGGCGGTCGTGTCGGTGTGCCGCAGGACCTCGTTCATGCCGTCCACCGCGTAGGACATGGGCAGGACGTCGGAGACGGCCTCCAGGACGGGGTGCATCGCGTCGCGCGGGGTGAACAGGCCGCACAGCAGGAGCTGGGGGAAGATCACCGCCGGCATGAACTGGACCGCCTGGAACTCGGAGGCGGCGAAGGCCGACACGAACAGGCCGAGGGCCGTGCCCAGCAGGGCGTCGAGCAGCGCCACCAGGAGCAGCAGCCACGGGGAGCCGGTGACGTCGAGGCCCAGGAGCCAGAGGGCGAGACCGGTGGCGAGGGCGGACTGGACGATCGCGAGGGCGCCGAAGGCGAGGGCGTAGCCGGCGATGACGTCGCCCTTGCCGAGCGGCATGGCGAGGAGGCGTTCGAGGGTGCCGGAGGTGCGTTCGCGCAGGGTGGCGATGGACGTCACCAGGAACATCGTGATCAGCGGGAAGATCCCGAGCAGGGACGCGCCGATGCTGTCGAAGGTGCGCGGGCTGCCGTCGAAGACGTAGCGCAGCAGGACCAGCAGGACGCACGGGATGAGGACCAGCAGGGCGATCGTGCGCGGGTCGTGGCGCAGTTGGCGCAGGACGCGGGTCGCGGTGGCGAGCGTGCGGGCGGGGCTGAGGGCGCGGGCGGGGGCGGGCGTCGGCGCCGGTGCCGTGGGGGTCGTGGCGGTGGTGCTCATCGGGTCGTCGTCTCCTTCGCGCCCTCGGTGCGCTGTGTCGGGGGCCTGTGCTCCGCTGCGGCCGCGGCTTCGTCGACCAGGTGCAGGAACGCCTCCTCGACCGTGTCGGCGCCGGTGCGCTCGCGCAGTGCGTCGGGGGTGTCGTCGGCGAGGATCTCGCCCTCGCGCATGAGGAGGAGGCGGTGGCAGCGCTCGGCCTCGTCCATGACGTGCGAGGAGATCAGCAGGGTGGCGCCGCGGGCGGCGAGCCGGTGGAAGAGGGTCCACAGGTCGCGCCGCAGGACCGGGTCGAGGCCGACGGTCGGCTCGTCCAGGACCAGCAGCTCGGGGGTGCCGAGGAGGGCGACGGCGAGGGAGACGCGGTTGCGCTGGCCGCCGGAGAGGTTGCCGGCGAGGGCGTCGGCGTGGGTCGTCAGGTCCACCTCGGCGAGGACCCGGTCGACGTCGGCGCGGCGGGCGGCGGCCGGGCTCGTCGGGGACAGGACCGCGGCGAAGTAGTCGAGGTTCTGCCGGACGGACAGGTCGTCGTAGACCGACGGGGCCTGGGTGACGTAGCCGACGCGGGTGCGCAGGGCGGGGTCGCCGGCCGGGCGGCCGAGGACGTCGAGGGTGCCGGTGACCTTGGCCTGGGTGCCGACGATCGAGCGCATCAACGTGGACTTGCCGCAGCCGGAGGGTCCGAGCAGGCCGGTGATCTGCCCCCGCGGGACGGTGAAGCGGAGGTCGCGCAGGACGGTGCGGGGGCCTCGGGTGACGGTGAGGGCGTCGGCGCGGAGGGCGGGGGCGGGGTGGGCGTGGGGTGCGGAAGTGGGGTCGGGCGGACGGGCCGAATTAATCATCATGTGATGATTAAATGACCTGGGAGGGGGGTGCCGTCAAGTAGGAAGGGGAATCGGGGTCAGGAGCGGGTCGCCACCAGCAGGTCCACGGCGTACGTCTCCTCGACGACGCCGTCCGGGAAGACGGCGCGGAGGTGGCGGCGCTCCTCGGGACTCGGCCACCGTGCCGGCGCCGGGCACGGCGACGACGCCGGCCCCGCAGGTGTGTGGGGACGGCTCGGATACGTTGTCGGGTGCCGGTGAGTGGGGCTGGTCGCGCAGTTCCTCGCGCCCCTGAGCGGGGTGCCGGGCGGTGGTGCGTCGTCGGCTGCGGGATACGGGGCTGGTCGCGCACTTCCCCGCGCCCCTGAGCGGGCCGGCTCAAGCAGCTGTGCCCCGCAGTTTCGTAGGGCCTGCGTCAGGGGCGGCGGCGCTTCCTCGACGGGTTGCCCGTGCGGCGGGAGGTGCGGCGGCGGTGCTGGTCGAGGGCTGCCTCGTACTCCTCGCGGTGCAGCTTCTCCCCGGGGGCCTCGGTGAGGGAACGGAAGAAGTAGGCGAGCAGGGACCCGATGAAGCCGATGGCCAGCAGGCCGCGCAGGGACGCCTGGCGGTCGGGGTCGGGCCGTCGGGAGAAGCCGTCCCAGGTGTGGCGGAAGGCGAGCGCGCTGCACACGGCGAACATGACGACCACCAGGACGGTGACGAACGCGCCGATGTCGGCGATCTGCAGCCCCTGGTAGGCGAAGCGGAGGACCAGGCAGGAGACGGCGGCGGCGGCGATCGAGCCGACGGCCACGCCGACGCGGCGGGCCGCGTAGCCGTTGTCGTGGTCCACCCAGGTCGTGCCGAAGAAGCGCAGGGGCTCGGGGCGGGGGCCCGTGGAGCCCGCCGTGGTGTCCGGGGTGCCGTTGTCGTCGCTCACGCGACGATTATGGCTCCGGCCGGGGCGGGCTCCACGGGCCGGTGGCGCCGGGACGCGTGGCGCCGGGCCGTCAGAGGGCGCAGCGCGACGCCACGTAGCCGTCGCTGCCCGTCTTCACGTACGCGTCGGACACGAACTCGCCGCTGGCGATGTTGTCCCAGATGTTCGACGTGCCGTAGGGGCCCGAGACGGTCGTGCCCGGCGTCTGGCAGTAGATCGCCACCTTGGACCCCTCGGGCAGGACGCGGACGATGCTGTAGCCCGTGCCCGGGCCGCTGCGGACGTTGAGGCGCACGCCCGGGGCGACCGGGTAGTAGGTGACGGCCGCGGCGGCCGCCTCCGTGGTGACGCCGCCGTCCCCGGCTTCCGCGGTCTTATCGATGCGGTCGACAGACATGTAGAACCTCCCCCGTTGAACCCCATGAATGCCATGGGGTCCCGGTGATTCCCCTCCGGCGCGTTTTGAAACACGTGTGCGCGATTCGCACAGAGGAGGCCAGCAAGCCTCCTCTGTCCCGTACGGGTCATCGACTAGGCTCCGTGCGTCGCGCGCGCGAACGAACAGCACGGGGGTGGTTCATGACGCCACAGCGCAACACCGGAGCGGGCGCGGAAGCGGAACTTCCCGGACTTCCCGAGTACACCGGCCCCTACGTCCTGGAGTCCTGTCTGGGCTCCGGCGGCATGGGCGTCGTCCACCTGGCCCGCAGCACCTCCGGCATGCGGGTCGCGGTGAAGGTGGTGCACGCCGAGTTCGCCAAGGACCCCGAGTTCAGGGGCCGTTTCCGGCAGGAGGTGGCCGCCGCCCGACGGGTGAGCGGCGCCTTCACCGCGCCCGTCGTCGACGCCGACCCGGAGGCCGAACGCCCCTGGATGGCGACCCTGTTCATTCCCGGCCCCACCCTCTCCGACCGCGTGAAGCGGAACGGCCCCCTGGCCCCCGGGGAGTTGCGGCGGCTGATGGCCGGGCTCGCGGAGGCGCTGCGCGACATCCACCGGGTCGGCGTCGTGCACCGCGACCTCAAGCCGAGCAACGTGCTGCTCGCCGAGGACGGCCCCAAGGTGATCGACTTCGGCATCTCCCGGCCGAAGGACAGCGAACTGCGCACCGAGACGGGGAAGTTGATCGGCACCCCGCCGTTCATGGCGCCGGAGCAGTTCCGGCGGCCGCGCGAGGTGGGGCCGGCGGCGGACGTCTTCGCGCTCGGGTCGGTGATGGTGCACGCGGCCACGGGACGCGGACCGTTCGACTCCGACAGCCCGTACGTCGTGGCCTACCAGGTGGTGCACCACGAGCCCGAGCTGACCGGCGTACCGGAGAACCTGGCCCCGCTGGTGCTGCGGTGCCTGGCGAAGGAGCCCGAGGACCGGCCCACGCCGGACGAGCTGATGCGCGAACTGCGGTCGGTGGCGGCGTCGTACGACACGCAGGCGTTCATACCGGCACAGCGGCCGGAGGGTGATTCGGTCAGCGTGGGCGGTCCCGTGTCGGACACCGGCGGGGGCGGGGTGGCGGGTGGCGCGTCCGACCTCGCTGACGCCACTGACGCCGGTGATTCCGCCGATGCCGATGACTCGGCTGACGCGAAGAGCCCCACGGACGTCGCCGAGCCGGCCCGGCCTTCCGCGGGCCGGCTCCGCCACGGGGTCTCGCGGCGCGTCGCCCTGGTGGCCGCGACGCTGGGGCTGGTCGTCGGAGGGGTGTTCGCCTCGGTGGAGCTCGCGGGCGGTGCGGCCTCGTCGCCGAACACGAACCCCCGGGCCACGGTGGCCGGGTTCGCGGCGTGGGAGGTGAAGTCGGTGTCCGGGGCGGCGTCCGTGCCGCGCTGCTCGTACGGCTCGGGGACGTTGTTCTGCGCCCAGTCGGGCCTGGTGTTCGCCCTCGACGCCTCCGACGGCGCCCTGCTGTGGAAGCACTCCGTCAGGAAGGCGTACGGGAGTGCCCCGCCGGTGCTCGCCGGGGGCCTGGTGCAGCCGATGGCGGACCAGGAGCGGCAGTTGCAGGGGCTGGACCCCCGTACGGGCACGCCCCGTTGGACGCGGGACATGCCCGCGCACGTCGGACTGCGGGTGGTCGGGGACACCGTGCTGCTGACGGCCGCCGACGGCACGGTCACGGCCGTGGCCGGCGCGTCCGGGGCGACCGAGTGGCACCGCGCGCTCCCCGGCCGGGGCACCCCGGCCTTCTCCTCGTTCGCCGGTGACCCGCTGGCCTACGCCACCAGCACGTCCGACGCCGGCAGCACGAAGGTCACCGCGGTCGACCCCGGTACCGGGAGCGTGCGCTGGGACGCCCGGCTGAGCGGCACGCTGACGCCGGCCGGCAGCAGCGGCGGCCGGCTCTACTTCCTCTCGGTCGACAAGGGCTCCGGCTTCACGGACGCGGTCGTCCGGTACGACCCCGCCTCGGGCGCGACGCGCCGGGTGCCGTTGCCGGTGGAACGCGCCGATCCGGTGGTCGGCGTGCACGGCGACGTGGTCCACCTGCTGGCCACCGGCGGGTCCCTGGAGGCGCTCGACATGGGCGCGGGCGAGCGGCTGTGGCACCTGGAGACGGGGGTCACCCGGGGTTCGGCGCCCGTGACCGCCGGGGGCCGGCTCTACCTCACCGCACCGGACGGGCGGCTCCTGGCCGTGGACGCCCGCGACGGCAGCCTCCTGGGCCAGACGCCGCCGCGGCTCGGTGCGAACTCCGACCAGGTCAGCGGGTACCTGCCGGTACCGGTGGTGGCCGACGGCCACGTGTACGCCACCGCCCCCGACGGGAGCGTCTTCGCGGTGGACGGGCGGGACCCGGCCAGGTGGTGACGGCGAGGGCCGCCTCCCCCACGGGAAGCGGCCCTCGGTAGTGCTCGTACGGCCTCTGCGACCTGTGCTGTCCGTGCTGCCTGCGCCCCCGGGGCTCAGCCCAGCTTCGACACGTCGCGCACCGCGCCCTTGTCGGCGCTGGTGGCCATCGCGGCGTAGGCCCGCAGCGCCGCGCTGACCTTGCGGTCGCGGTTCCTGGGCGCGTACACGCCGCCCAGCGCCTGCTCGCGGCGGGCCAGCTCGGCCTCGTCGACGAGGAGCTCGATCGTGCGGCCCGGGATGTCGATGCGGATGCGGTCGCCGTCCTCGACGAGCGCGATCGTGCCGCCGGACGCCGCCTCGGGAGAGGCGTGGCCGATGGACAGGCCGGAGGTGCCGCCGGAGAAGCGGCCGTCGGTGACCAGCGCGCACGCCTTGCCCAGGCCGCGGCCCTTCAGGTACGAGGTCGGGTAGAGCATCTCCTGCATGCCCGGTCCGCCCTTGGGGCCCTCGTAGCGGATGACCACCACGTCGCCCTCCTTGACCTGCTGGGTGAGGATCTTCTGGACGGCGTCCTCCTGCGACTCGCAGACCACCGCGGGACCCTCGAAGGTCCAGATGGACGGGTCCACGCCGGCCGTCTTGACCACGCAGCCGTCCACGGCGAGGTTGCCCTTGAGGACCGCGAGCCCGCCGTCCTGGGAGTAGGCGTGCTCCAGGCTGCGGATGCAGCCGCCCTCGGCGTCCACGTCCAGCGCCTCCCAGCGCTCCGACTGGGAGAAGGCCTCCGCCGAGCGGACGCAGCCCGGCGCCGCGTGCCACAGCTCGACCGCCTCGGGGGAGGGCGAACCGCCGCGCACGTCCCACGTCTTGAGCCAGTCCGACAGCGACGGGCTGTGCACCGAGTGCACGTCCTCGTTCAGCAGGCCCGCGCGGTGCAGCTCGCCGAGCAGGGCGGGGATGCCGCCGGCCCGGTGCACGTCCTCCATGTAGTACGTGCGGTCCTTGGCGACGTTGGGCGCCACCTTCGCCAGGCACGGCACCCGGCGCGAGACCGCGTCGATCTGCTCCAGGCCGAACGGCACCTCCGCCTCCTGGGCGGCGGCCAGCAGGTGCAGGATCGTGTTGGTGGAGCCGCCCATCGCGATGTCGAGCGCCATGGCGTTCTCGAACGCCGCGAACGTGGCGATCGAGCGGGGCAGCACGCTCTCGTCGTCCTGCTCGTAGTAGCGGTGGACCAGGTCCATCACCGTGTGCGCGGCGTTCACGTAGAGCTGCTTGCGCGCGGTGTGGGTGGCCAGGACCGAGCCGTTGCCGGGCAGGGACAGGCCGATGGCCTCGGTCAGGCAGTTCATCGAGTTGGCCGTGAACATGCCCGAACAGGAGCCGCAGGTCGGACAGGCGTTCTCCTCGATGCGGAGGATGTCCTCGTCCGAGATCTTGTCGTTCACGGCGTCGGAGATCGCGTCGACCAGGTCGAGCGTGCGGACCGTGCCGTCGACCAGGGTCGCGCGGCCGGACTCCATCGGGCCGCCGGAGACGAAGACCGTGGGGATGTTCAGGCGCAGGGCCGCGTTGAGCATGCCCGGCGTGATCTTGTCGCAGTTGGAGATGCAGACCAGCGCGTCGGCGCAGTGCGCCTCGACCATGTACTCGACCGAGTCCGCGATCAGGTCGCGGGAGGGCAGGGAGTACAGCATGCCGCCGTGGCCCATCGCGATGCCGTCGTCCACGGCGATCGTGTTGAACTCGCGCGGGATGCCGCCGGCCTCGCGGATCGCCTCGCTGACGATCCGGCCGACCGGCTGCAGGTGCGTGTGGCCCGGCACGAACTCGGTGAAGGAGTTGGCGACGGCGATGATCGGCTTCCGGCCGATGTCCGCACCCGGTACACCGGAGGCGCGCATCAGGGCGCGGGCGCCCGCCATGTTGCGGCCGTGGGTGACTGTGCGGGACCTCAGCTCGGGCATCGTCGCTCGCTCCTTCAGAGACTGCGATCTGGGAGATCGTGACCGTCAGAGAGACTTCTGACTGTGGACGAGCCTACGCCGGTCATCCAGGGGGCGGGACAAGGTGTCCGGAATGCGGGACGCGCGTCTCGGGACCGTGCTACGGGAGCGGAACTTCGAGGGCTCTGCGGGACCCGTGCCTCACGGACCCGTCAGGTGCCCCTGCACCACCGGTGCCACCCGGCGGATCACCTGCTCCAGGTCCGCCGACGCCAGCGGCTCGACCTTGATCACGTACCGCAGCATCGCGCACCCCACGAGCTGCGCCGCCGCGAGCTCGGCGCGCAGCTCGGCGTCGGGCACCTCGAGCTGGGCGGCGACGCGGCGCAGCAACTGGGAGACGACCAGGCGTCTAAAGACGGCGGCCGCGGTCTCGTTGTTGACCGCCGAGCGCAGGATCGCGAGCAGGGGCGTACGGGTGGTGGGGTTCTCCCAGACGCCGAAGATGAAGCGCGTCAGCCGCTCCCCCACGCCCTCGGGCGGGCCCTCGGCGACGGCGTCGGGGGCGTGCAGCGCGGGTGCGAAGGCGACCGCGACGGCCGCCTCGAAGACGCCCTCCTTGGTGCCGAAGTAGTGGTGCACCAGCGCCGAGTCGACGCCCGCGGCCTTCGCGATGCCGCGCACCGACGTCCCGTCGTACCCGTACCGGGAGAACTCCGCCCGCGCCGTGTCGAGGATCCGGTCCCGGGTGTCGGCGGGTTCGCCACGGCGGGGACGGCCGCGGCCACGCGTGCGGGGGCGGGGGTCGGGCGCGGCGGGGTCGGTCCTCGTGTCGGGCACATCGGTCACCGCCGGTCCGCCTTCACCGGCGAGGCCAGGTGGAGGCGGGTGAAGGCCAGGGCCTCGGCGAGGTCGGCCTCGCGTTCAGCGCCGGACATCGCGCGCCGGGTGTTGACCTCGATGACGACGTGCCCGTCGAAGCCGGTGCGCGCGAGGCGCTCCAGCAGCTCGGCGCAGGGCTGGGTGCCGCGGCCCGGCACCAGGTGCTCGTCCTTGTTGGAGCCCAGGCCGTCGGCGAGGTGGACGTGGCCCAGCCGGTCCCCCATGCGGTCGACCATGTCCAGCGCGTCGGTACGGGCCGTCGCGGCATGGCTGAGGTCGATCGTGAAGTGCCGGTAGTCGTCCTTGGTCACGTCCCAGTCGGGCGCGTACGCGAGCATCTCCCGGTCCCGGTACCGCCACGGGTACATGTTCTCCACGGCGAACCGCACGTCCGTCTCGTCCGCCATCCGCCAGATGCCCTGGACGAAGTCGCGCGCGTACTGGCGCTGCCAGCGGAACGGCGGGTGCACCACCACGGCGCCGGCGCCCAGCTTCTCCGCCGCCGCACGCGCGCGCTGGAGCTTGGTCCAGGGGTCGGTCGACCACACGCGCTGGGTGATGAGCAGGCAGGGGGCGTGCACGGCCAGGATCGGGATGCCGTGGTAGTCGCTGAGCCGGCGCAGCGCGTCGATGTCCTGGCTGACGGGGTCGTTCCACACCATGACCTCGACGCCGTCGTACCCGAGGCGCGCGGCGATCTCGAAGGCCGTCGCCGTCGACTCCGGATACACCGAGGCCGTGGACAGCGCGACCTTCGCATCCGGGATGCGCACCACTGGTTCTGCCACGAGGGACAGGGTACGGTCCCCCGCTCGCCGTCGGGGAGCTGGTCCGGGGGCTCTCCGGGCGGCCCCGCGCCGACCGGCCACGCGTGCGTGGCGCGCTGTCACCGGTGCGTGCGTGGCCCGGTGCGCGGGCGTTCGCGCTCGTGAGCCGGGGGGTGGGCCGGTGCGGGGCGGGTGCGCGGGCGGGGGGTGCGGACGGCGGCCCGGGGGCGGCGTTCACGGGTGGGAAGGTGGCGCACTTCACGGCGGGCGGGGGCTCGCGGGGGTCCCGGGGGGCGGAGGGTGCCGCTTCCCCGCGCCCGTGCCGCCCCGGGGTCACCGCCTCACGCCGCCACCATCTGGTCGAGCCGCCGCAGGATCACGCCCTCGCGCAGCGCCCACGGGCAGACCTCCAGCGTCTCCACCCCGAACAGGTCCATCGCGCCCTCGGCCACCAGGGCCCCCGCGAGGAGCTGTCCCGCGCGCCCCTCGGAGACGCCGGGCAGCTCCGCCCGCTGGGCCACGGTCATGCCGGCCAGCCGCGGCACCCACGCCTCCAGGGACTCGCGCTTGAGCTCCCGCTGCACGTACAGGCCCTCGGCGGAGCGCGCGGCCCCGGCTATCCGGGCGAGCTGCTTGAACGTCTTGGACGTGGCCACGACGTGGTCGGGCGCCCCGAACCGGCTGAACTCGCCCACCGTCCGGGCGATCTGCGCCCGCACGTGGCGGCGCAGCGCCCGTACGGCCTCGGGTTGCGGCGGGTCGCCGGGGAGCCAGCCCGCGGTGAGCCGGCCGGCGCCCAGCGGCAGCGACACGGCCGCGTCGGGCTCCTCGTCGATGCCGTAGGCGATCTCCAGGGAGCCCCCGCCGATGTCCAGGACCAGCAGCTTCCCGGCGGACCAGCCGAACCAGCGGCGGGCGGCGAGGAAGGTGAGCCGGGCCTCCTCGTCGCCGGCCAGGACCTGCAGTTCGACGCCGGTCTGCTCCTGCACGCGCGCGAGGACGTCGTCGGCGTTGCTGGCCTCGCGCACGGCGGAGGTCGCGAACGGCAGCAGCTCCTCGACGCCCTTGTCCTCGGCGGCCTGCAGCGCGTCGTGCAGGACGCCGATCAGCCGGTCGATCCCCTCGGTGCCGATCGCGCCGTCCCCGTCCAGGAGCTGGGCGAGGCGCAGCTCCGCCTTGTGCGAGTGCGCGGGCAGCGGGCGCGCGCCCGGGTGTGCGTCCACCACCAGCAGATGCACCGTGTTCGATCCCACGTCAAGGACACCGAGTCTCATGGAGGGAAACGCTACTGCCGCCGGCGCTGCTCCCGGGCCCCCGTGCGGTGCCGGGATGCGACCTGGGCGACTTACTCTGGACGCGTGCCAAAGACGAACAAGGCGAAGGACGAAAAGGCGGCGAAGGCGGCGAAGGCCGACACGGCGCGCGAATCGTCCGAGGCTCCTGTGCAGGGGAAGTCACCGGTGAAGCCCTCCAAGAAGTCGAAGAAGGCCCTGGCCGCCGTGGAGGCGGCCGCCCTGGCGGCGGACGAGAAGGGCGGCCTCGACTTCACGCGCGCGTGGGTGGAGTTCCCGGATCCGGCGGACGACGAGCAGGTCTTCCGCTGCGACCTGACGTGGCTGACCTCCCGCTGGAACTGCATCTTCGGCAGCGGCTGCCAGGGCATCCAGCCGGGCCGCGCGGCCGACGGCTGCTGCACGCTGGGCGCCCACTTCTCCGACGAGGAGGACGAGCAGCGCGTCGCCGGGCACGTGGCCCGGCTCACCCCGGAGATCTGGCAGCACCACGCCGAGGGCACGCGCGGCGGCTGGGTCTCGGAGGACGAGGACGGCTCCCGCCAGACCCGCCCGTTCGAGGGCTCGTGCATCTTCCAGAACCGCCCCGGCTTCCCCGGCGGCGCGGGCTGCTCGCTGCACATCCTCGCGCTGCGCGAGGGCCGCGAGCCGCTGGAGACCAAGCCGGACGTCTGCTGGCAGCTGCCGGTCCGGCGGACCTACGACTGGATCGACCGGCCCGACGACACGCGCGTGCTGCAGGTGTCGATCGGCGAGTACGACCGTCGCGGCTGGGGTCCCGGCGGCCACGACCTGCACTGGTGGTGCACGTCGGCGACCTCGGCGCACGGCGCGGGCGAGCCGGTGTACGTCTCCTACCGCGCGGAGCTGACCGAGCTGATGGGCAAGGCCGGCTACGACCGCCTGGTCGAGCTGTGCGAGGAGCGCCTGGCGTCCAGCCTGCCCCTCCTGGCCCCGCACCCGGCGGACCCGGCGGACCCGGCCGGCCCTGCCGCCTGACGTCGCCCCCTCCGCCTGACGTCTCCCCTCCCGCCCGGCGCCGGTCCTCTCCCTCGGCGCCGGTCCTCTCCCCCGACGCCGCTCCTCGCGCCTGCCGTTGCTCCTCTCGCCCGACGTGCCCGAGGTCCGGCTAGGACGTCTCCGGGCTCGGGGCCCCGCTGCTGGCGTCCGGTGAGGGGGAGTCGCCCGGGCCCGACGGTGAGCCGCTGGACGTGGGCTCCGGGTCGGTCGTCGGGGGCGGGTCGCTCGGCGTCGGGTCGGAGGGCGTCGAGGTGACCGGTGTCGGCTCCGGCGAGGAGGGCGACGGGCCGCTGGGACTGCCGGACCCCGGGCCGGAGGGACCGGTGCCGGGACCGTGCGGCACGGGGCCGTGGCCCTCGATGGACACGACGGCGCCGGCCGGGGCGATCGCCACGCGTGCGTGCCACTGCCCGGCGGGTTCGCGCAGGGGGTCGACGTACACCTTGACGGTGACCGACTCGCCGGGCGCGAGGGTGCCCGAGGACCGGCTCAGGTAGAGCCAGGCGGCGCCCGTCGACGCCGACCAGGTGACCGGTCCCTCGGCGTCGGCGGCGGCGGTCAGCGTGATGAACGTGGTGTCGCCGTGGCTGCTCGCGGTCACCGACAGGCTGCCCGGGCCCTTGCTGCCGGCGCCGCTGACGCTGACGACCTCCACCGAGACGTCGGACCGGTCCGCGGCGTCGGTACCGGAGCCGGGGCGGGTGCTGGCGTTGCCGGCGTTCTCGTAGCCGCCCGTTGCGTCCCCGTCGGGGGTGCCCGGGCCGTGCGCCTCGCTCGCGTCGGCCGAGTGGCCGTCGGCGCCCTCGCCGGTCGGCGTGCCGTGGTAGGCGGCCCACAGGGCGAACACGGGCGCGGCGACGACGGTCGCCACGACGGTCGTGGTGACGGCACGCGCGCGCAGGCGGTCGCGGCGGGCGGCGCGGTCCTTGGGGTCCATCGGGAAGCCGCGCCGGTCGAAGCGGGGCGCGTCGGCGCCCCGCGCGCGGGGCAGGTGGGTGAGCGCGTGGTGCAGGGCCCGGCGGGGCGCGGACAGCACGGGCAGCTCGGCCGGGGTGACGCCGGTGCCGGGCCAGCGCCCCGGCACGGCGCGCTCCGCGGCGCGGCGGCAGCGGGGGCAGTCGTCGACGTGCCGGACCAGTTCGCGCCGCAGGGCGGAGCTGAGCACGAGCTGCTGGTCACCGGTGAGCCGGGCCACGGCGGGACAGCCGCCGGTCTCGACGACGGCGAGCGCCGCGCGCGTGCGCTCGACCTCGCAGGCGGCACCGGCGAGCAGTTCGCGGGCGGCGGCGTGGTCCATGCCGAGGACGGCGGCGACCTCGTGGGCGGCGAGCTGGTGGCGCACCGCGAGTTCGAGCGCCTCGCGCTGCTCGGGGGTGGTGCCGGCGGCCTCCGGCCAGGCGAGGAGGGCGAGTTCGCGCCGCCGCTGTTCGCGCACGTCGTCCGGGACGGGTGGGGCGGGGGGCCGCGCGGCCGGCTGGCGGTGGGTGCCGTGGCGTCCCGCCGCGTGCGTGCCCTGACGTTTCTGCTTGGCCTCGGCCAGCTTGCGCAGACACGCCCAGCGGGCCAGGGCGTACAGCCAGGCGCGGCGGTCGCCGGCGGCGTCCGGGACGCGCTGGCCGCGCCGGTCGGCGAGGGCGAGGACGTCCGCGAGGGCGGCGGTGGCCGCGTCGTGGTCGCACAGCACCGACAGGCAGTAGGTGAACAGGCCGTCCAGATACGGCTCGTGGGGCGTCGCCGGGCGCTGCACCGCCGTGCGGGTCGCACCACGGTCACGCGCCTCCCGGTGCGCCCGGTGTGCGCCGGTCGTGCGGGTCGAGGTCTGCGGGCTGCTGCTCGTCACCCGTGCGACCGTAGGCGGCCCGGAACGGACAGCTCCCGCACCTTGAGCCCTTTTAATCCGTACGGGTGAAACGATCCCTCATAAGGGGACAGGGGCTTCCGCGGCGGCCCCGTGCGGCCACGGCAGCGGTCACCGGAGCGGAGCCGGGCCCGGTTGTCAGACCCTGCGGCTACGGTTTCCCCATGGCTGCCCGTACCAAGACCACCAAGGACCGTCCGTCGTACCGCTGCACGGAGTGCGGCTGGCAGACGGCCAAGTGGCTCGGCCGCTGCGCCGAGTGCCAGGCGTGGGGCACGGTCGAGGAGTACGGCGGCGCGCCCGCGGTGCGCACGACCGCGCCGGGCCGGGTCACCACCTCCGCGCTGCCGATCGGCCAGGTCGACGGGCGCCAGGCCACCGCGCGCTCCACGGGCGTGCCGGAGCTGGACCGTGTGCTCGGCGGCGGGCTCGTGCCGGGCGCGGTGGTGCTGCTCGCGGGCGAGCCGGGCGTCGGCAAGTCGACCCTGCTGCTGGACGTGGCGGCCAAGGCGGCGAGCGAGGAGCACCGCACGCTGTACGTGACCGGTGAGGAGTCGGCGAGCCAGGTCCGCCTGCGCGCCGACCGCATCAACGCCCTGCACGACCACCTCTACCTGGCCGCCGAGACCGACCTCTCCGCCGTCCTCGGCCACCTGGACGCGGTGAAGCCGTCGCTGCTGGTCCTCGACTCGGTGCAGACTGTCGCCTCCCCCGAGATCGACGGCGCGCCGGGCGGGATGGCCCAGGTGCGCGAGGTGGCCGGCGCCCTGATCCGCGCCTCGAAGGACCGCGGCATGTCGACGCTCCTGGTGGGCCACGTCACCAAGGACGGCGCGATCGCCGGGCCCCGCCTGCTGGAGCACCTGGTGGACGTCGTCCTGCACTTCGAGGGCGACCGCCACGCGCGCCTGCGGCTCGTACGGGGCGTCAAGAACCGCTACGGCGCGACCGACGAGGTCGGCTGCTTCGAACTGCACGACGAGGGCATCATGGGCCTCGCGGACCCCAGCGGCCTGTTCCTGACCCGGCGTGACGAGCCGGTCCCGGGCACCTGTCTGACAGTCACCCTGGAGGGCCGGCGGCCGCTGGTCGCCGAGGTGCAGGCGCTCACCGTCGACTCGCAGATCCCCTCCCCGCGCCGCACGACGTCCGGCCTGGAGACCTCCCGGGTGTCGATGATGCTGGCCGTCCTGGAGCAGCGCGGCCGCATCAGCGCGCTCGGCAAGCGGGACATCTACTCGGCCACGGTGGGCGGCGTGAAGCTGTCCGAGCCGGCCGCCGACCTCGCGATCGCCCTCGCGCTGGCCTCCGCCGCCAGCGACACCCCGCTGCCCAAGAACCTGGTCGCGATCGGCGAAGTGGGCCTCGCGGGCGAGGTGAGGAGAGTCACGGGCGTGCAGCGCAGGCTCGCCGAGGCGCACCGGCTGGGCTTCACGCACGCGCTGGTGCCGGGCGATCCCGGCAAGGTCCCGGCCGGTATGAAGGTGCTGGAAGTGGCGGACATGGGGGACGCCCTGCGGGTCCTGCCGCGCTCCCGTCGCCGAGAGGCCCCCCGGGAGGCGGAGGACCGCCGGTAGACTTTGCCCAGGTCTCGCCCGTCCGTACGAACCGAGTGCGCGAAACGGGAGCGCCCCAGAACCTGCGACCGGAGGAGTGCAGTGGCAGCCAACGACCGGGCAGCAGCTCCCGGCAAGTCCGGTGGGAGTGCCGGTTCCGATGGCCTGATGCGCGCCTCGCTGAGCGCCGTGGCACCCGGCACGGCCCTGCGCGACGGGCTCGAGCGCGTCCTGCGCGGCAACACCGGCGGCCTGATCGTGCTGGGCTCCGACAAGACCGTCGAGACGATGTGCACGGGCGGTTTCGTGCTGGACGTCGAGTTCACCGCGACCCGGCTGCGCGAGCTGTGCAAGCTCGACGGCGGCATCGTCCTGTCCTCCGACCTGTCGAAGATCCTCCGCGCGGGCGTGCAGTTCGTGCCCGACGCCACCATCCCGACCGAGGAGACCGGCACCCGGCACCGCACGGCGGACCGCGTCTCCAAGCAGGTCGGCTTCCCGGTGGTGTCCGTCTCGCAGTCGATGCGGCTGATCGCGCTCTACGTCTCCGGCCAGCGGCGCGTGCTGGAGGACTCGGCGGCGATCCTGTCCCGCGCGAACCAGGCGCTGGCGACCCTGGAGCGCTACAAGCTGCGCCTGGACGAGGTCGCGGGGACGCTGTCGGCGCTGGAGATCGAGGACCTGGTGACGGTCCGGGACGTCTCCGCGGTCGCGCAGCGCCTGGAGATGGTGCGCCGCATCGCTACCGAGATCGCCGAGTACGTCGTCGAGCTGGGCACCGACGGCCGCCTGCTGGCCCTCCAGCTGGACGAGCTGATCGCCGGCGTGGAGCCCGAGCGTTCCCTGGTCGTCCGGGACTACGTGCCCGAGCCGACGGCCAAGCGCTCCCGCACGGTCGACGAGGCCCTCTCCGAACTGGACGCCCTCAGCCACGCCGAGCTGCTCGAAATGTCCACGGTGGCCCGCGCGTTGGGGTACACCGGCTCCCCCGAGGCACTGGACTCGGCGGTCTCCCCGCGCGGCTTCCGGCTGCTGGCCAAGGTGCCCCGCCTCCCCGGCGCGATCATCGACCGCCTGGTGGAGCACTTCGGCGGCCTGCAGAAGCTCCTCGCCGCGAGCGTCGACGACCTGCAGACGGTCGACGGCGTCGGCGAGGCCCGCGCCCGGAGCGTCCGCGAGGGCCTGTCCCGCCTGGCGGAGTCGTCGATCCTGGAGCGGTACGTCTAGGACGGGTCAGCGCCGCGCGGAACGGCGCGGCGCCGGCCGGCTGCGCCCCGGTCCGCCGGATGCCGCCTGCCCCTGCCCCGCCGCAATGCCTAGTCCGCCGTCAGCACGAACGACGTCTGGGTCTTGGCGAAGCCGGGCACCTTCGCCTCCACCAGGTACGTCCCCGGCCCGGCCTTCCCCGCCGGAGGCGTCGCGCAGTGCGGCGCGCTCGGCCGGCCGTCCCACTTCACGGTGTACGTGAAGGTCTCCCCGGCCGGCACCCGGTACAGCAGGCTCCCGGACACCTTCGGGCAGTCGTCCGACGCCCAGTAGTCGTCCGTGGCCCCGGCCTGAGTGACCGTCAGCACCGAGCTCTTCGGGCCGAGGTCGAGCTTGCAGTCGCTGCCGGAGCCGTTCTTCGCGGTGATCCGGAACGTCGGCGTCTCCCCGGGCGCGTAGCTGTTGCGGACGCTGCGCAGCGTCAACGTGACCACGCTGGGGGTGCAGTTGGGCAACGTGGTGCCGGCCGGCAACGTCGTCGCCGCGCTCCCGGTGCCCACGCCCTCCCCGACCGCGCCCCCGCTCACGGACGCGTCACCGTTGCCGTCGGCGCCGCCGGGACCGCCCGAGCCCCCCGACCCGCCGGACCCGGAGCCCGAACCGCCGCCCGCGGAGGACCCGGCCGACGACCCGCCGGACCCGGAGCCCCCGCCGCTCGACTCGTCGCGCCCGCCCGGGTGTTGGCTGATCGCGGGCCCGGAACCGGAGGGCCCGGGTGTGATGGAGGAGGCGGGATTCTTGCCGTCGTCCCCGCCGGCGCCGTTGTGGCCACCACCGCCGCCCGAGGTGACGATCCAGGCGATCAGGAGCGCCAACAGGGCGATCACGGACACCAGTACGACCCTCCGTCGCCAGTAGATGGAGGAGGGAAGCGGCCCGACCGGATTGCGCAGAGATCCCACGGCGCAAACTGTACGAGAGATCTTGGCGTTCGCCGTTCTCACCCGCCGCCCGCCGCGCGACTTTTCCGGATCATCATCCCGGTCCCCGCGGCGAGTTCCGCTCCCGCGGCGCCTCGCTCACCCCCTTGATCGCGTTCTGTGACGACGACGGCGCACCCGGCACGGACGGTGAGCGGACCCCGCGCGGATTCGCGATCGCGCGCCTTGCAGCTCTGGCCACGGCCGGCCCGCGCCGTCGACGCCCCGGCGCCCGACCCCACCCCGTCGGGTGACGGTACGCACGTGTGCACCCCTGTCGTGGCAGGATCGGAAGGCCATGACTGCGCCCACGAAGCCCCCGTACGGCACCAGCGCCCTGCCCTCCGCCGCCGCGACCGCCCCCACCACCGCCGCCGACCCCGCCCGCGCCGCCGACGCCGTCCCCGGCCCGGCCCCCGCCGAGCCGCCGACCGCCGGACCGGCGCCGGACGGGGCGCACCTGCACGCCCCCGTCATCGACTGGTTCGAGGACAACGCCCGCGACCTGCCCTGGCGCCGCCCCGAGGCCGGGGCGTGGGGCGTGATGGTCAGCGAGTTCATGCTCCAGCAGACGCCCGTCAGCCGAGTCCTGCCCGTCTACGAGCAGTGGCTGGCCCGCTGGCCCCGCCCCGCCGACCTGGCCGCGGAGGCCCCCGGCGAGGCCGTCCGCGCGTGGGGCCGCCTCGGCTACCCGCGGCGCGCGCTGCGCCTGCACGGCGCGGCGGTGGCCATAACGGAACGGCACGGCGGTGACGTGCCCGCGGACCACGCGCAGCTCCTCGCGCTGCCCGGCATCGGCGAGTACACCGCCGCGGCGGTCGCCTCCTTCGCCCACGGACAGCGGCACGCCGTCCTGGACACCAACGTGCGCCGGGTGTTCGCGCGCGCGGTGACGGGGGTGCAGTACCCGCCGAACGCCACCACGGCCGCCGAACGCCGGCTGGCCCGCGCGCTGCTGCCCGAGGACGAGCGGACGGCCGCCCGCTGGGCCGCCGCCTCCATGGAGCTCGGCGCGCTGGTGTGCACCGCGAAGAACGAGAGCTGCCACCGGTGCCCGATCGCGGCCCAGTGCGCGTGGCGGCTCGCCGGCAAGCCGGAGCACGCCGGTCCGCCGCGGCGCGGGCAGACGTACGCGGGCACCGACCGTCAGGTGCGCGGCAAGCTGCTCGCCGTGCTGCGCGAGGCGCACGCGCCCGTGCCGCAGTCCGCGCTGGACCGGGTGTGGCACGAACCGGTGCAGCGGGCACGGGCGTTGGACGGTCTCGTGGCGGACGGCCTGGTCGAGCCGCTGCCGGGCGGCCTGTACCGGCTGCCGCACAGCTGACACACGGGCGCCGGACAGCGGCCGCACCGCGGACGACGGCCCGGTCGCGTCCGTGACACGGCGTTCGTCACGGTCGACCGGCCGGACAAATCACCCCATAAGCCACTCAACTGCCCCATCCCCTTACCCCGTTGCCGCGGCTGTTACACAACCGACGGACAGCTGAGCGCTGGCCGCAGGCTGCTTCGGACAGCGCCGTGACAAGTGCTCCGTAGCTTCTCTTCCGTGGCCGCCACCGACACGGGGGCCACGGACCTGAAGCAGGAACCGGCCGGGGACAGCCCGCCGGAAACGGGGAACTTTTCGGAGGCGGTTGATCATGGCGCAGGGCGAGGTGCTCGAGTTCGAGGAGTACGTCCGCACCCGGCAGGACGCGCTGCTGCGCAGCGCCCGCCGGCTGGTCCCGGACCCGGTCGACGCCCAGGACCTGCTGCAGACCGCACTGGCCCGCACCTACGGCCGCTGGGAGGGCATCGCCGACAAGCGGCTCGCCGACGCCTACCTGCGCCGGGTCATGATCAATACCCGCACCGAGTGGTGGCGCGCCCGCAAGCTGGAGGAGGTGCCCACCGAGCAGCTCCCGGACGCGTGCGTGGACGACGCCACCGAGCAGCACGCCGACCGCGCCCTGCTGATGGACGCGATGAAGGTCCTGGCACCCAAGCAGCGCAGCGTCGTGGTGCTGCGACACTGGGAGCAGATGTCCACGGAGGAGACCGCCGCGGCCCTCGGCATGTCGGCCGGAACGGTCAAGAGCACGCTGCACCGGGCGCTCGCCCGGCTCCGCGAGGAGCTGGAGGCGCGCGACCTGGACGCACGCGCGCTGGAGCGTGAGGAGCGGGAGCGTTGCGCGGCGGCTTGACCGACCCCGGGCCCACCCCGGACCGGCCCGGGACCACCCGGGCCCCCGGGGCCCTGCAGGCGGCAGGCACGGCAGTGGCCGTGCTCGCCGCCCTGGCCTTTTTGGTCTCCGCGTGCGCCACCGGCGGCACCGGTGCCCGTGACGAGGGCCCGGCCCACGCCGACGCGGCCGGGGGCAGCGCGAAGGTCTCCGCCTCGGCCGCGCCGAGCGACACACCCGAGCGGGTGGACGCCGTGCGGCTGATCAAGCAGGACCCGGCGGTCTCGACGGAGGTCAAGCGCGAGCTCAAGCCGTGCGTCGGCGACGAGTACCCGATCGACGTCTCCTACGGCGACCTCACCGGCGGCTCCGCCAGCGACGTCGTCGTCAACATCCTGACCTGCAGCGACACGGTCGGCGTCGGCGCCTACGTGTACCGGGAGCGGGACGGCCGCTACGAGAACGTCTTCAAGGCCGAGGAGCCGCCGGTCTACGCCGAGATCGACCGGGGCGACCTCGTGGTGACCAAGCAGGTCTACGAGCGGGGCGACCCGGTCTCCAGCCCGTCCGGCGAGAACGTCATCACGTACCACTGGAGGGCGGGCCGGTTCGCCGAGGCGTACCGCACGCACAACGACTACAGCAACGTCGTCGGCGGGGACGCGACGCCCGCCCCCGAGAGCGGATGAGCGTCGTTCGCGACGATTCCCGGGTGGGCGTGAACCGATCGGGGCGCCGCAACCGATGAGGACAGTGAACGCATCACGCACCGCGGACGTCCCCCTCAGGGGAGCCGCGGGGGACGACCGAGATCCACACGAGGACCACGAGGACTGAGAGCACCGGGATGGCAGACCAGACACACGTCCTGTTCGTCGAGGACGACGACGTCATCCGCGAGGCCACCCAGCTCGCCCTGGAGCGGGACGGCTTCGTCGTCACCGCCATGCCCGACGGGCTGTCGGGTCTGGAGGCGTTCCGCGCGGACCGCCCCGACATCGCCCTGCTGGACGTCATGGTGCCCGGTCTGGACGGCGTCAGCCTGTGCCGGCGCATCCGCGACGAGTCCACCGTGCCGGTGATCATGCTGTCCGCGCGCGCCGACTCCATCGACGTGGTCCTCGGCCTGGAGGCCGGTGCCGACGACTACGTGACCAAGCCGTTCGACGGGGCCGTGCTGGTCGCCCGCATCCGGGCGGTGCTGCGCCGCTTCGGGCACGCGGGCGGCGGTGACCGCGCCGAGCCCGAGGCGGCCGCCGACGGCGGACTGCTCACCTTCGGGGACCTGGAGGTCGACACCGAGGGCATGGAGGTGCGCCGGGGCGGACAGCCGGTGGCGCTCACCCCGACCGAGATGCGCCTGCTGCTGGAGTTCTCCTCCGCCCCGGGGACGGTGCTGTCCCGCGACAAGCTGCTGGAGCGTGTCTGGGACTACGGCTGGGGAGGGGACACCCGCGTCGTCGACGTCCATGTGCAGCGACTGCGGCAGAAGATCGGCCAGGACCGCATCGAGACGGTCCGCGGCTTCGGTTACAAGCTGAAGGCCTGAGCGGAGCGGGGTATGCGGGGGATGGTGCGGCACCTGGTTCCGGCGCAGGTGGAGCGAGCGGGCATCCGGACGGGTCTGCGGTGGAAGCTGAGCGCGGCGATCGCGCTGGTCGGCGCGCTGGTGGCGATCGCGCTCAGCCTGGTCGTGCACAACGCCGCCCGGGTGTCGATGCTGGACAACGCCCGTGACCTCGCCGACGAGCGGGTCCGGATCGCCCAGCGCAACTACGAGCTGTCCGGCCGGCCGAACTTCCCCAGCGTCAAGATCGACGACCCCCGGCTGCCGGCCGAGCTGCGGCAGAAGGTCGAGGACGGCCGCCGGGCCACGTTCGTGGCCGACCGGGCGGGCGGGGTGCCCGACATCTGGGCGGCCATGCCGCTCAAGGACGGGCACGTGATGTCCCTGCACACCGGCTTCACCGACCGCAGCACGGACATCCTCAACGACCTCGACCAGGCCCTGGTGATCGGCTCCATCGCGGTGGTCCTCGGCGGCAGCGCGCTCGGCGTCCTGATCGGCGGGCAGCTCTCGCGGCGGCTGCGCAAGGCGGCGGCCGCGGCGAACCAGGTCGCCAAGGGCGAGCCGGACGTACGCGTGCGGGACGCGATCGGCGGGGTCGTCCGCGACGAGACCGACGACCTGGCCAGCGCGGTGGACGCCATGGCGGACGCCCTCCAGCAGCGGCTGGAGGCCGAGCGCCGGGTCACCGCCGACATCGCGCACGAGCTGCGCACCCCGGTGACCGGGCTGCTCACCGCCGCCGAGCTGCTGCCTCCCGGGCGGCCGACCGAGCTGGTGCTGGACCGCGCCAAGGCGATGCGCACGCTCGTCGAGGACGTGCTGGAGGTGGCCCGGCTGGACGGCGCCTCCGAGCGGGCCGAGCTGCAGGACCTCATGCTGGGCGAGTTCGTCACCCGGCGGGTGGCGGCGAAGGACCCCGACGTCGAGGTGCGGGTGGTGCACGAGTCGGAGGTCACCACCGACCCGCGCCGGCTGGAGCGCGTGCTGTTCAACCTGCTGGCCAACGCCGCCCGCCACGGCAGACCGCCGATCCAGGTCACCGTCGAGGGCCGTGTCATCCGGGTGCGCGACCACGGCCCCGGGTTCCCCGAGGCGCTGCTCGCCGAGGGCCCGAGCCGCTTCCGCACCGGCAGCACCGACCGCTCCGGGCACGGGCACGGCCTCGGCCTGACCATCGCCGCGGGCCAGGCCCGCGTGTTGGGCGCCCGCCTCACCTTCCGCAACGTCCGGCCCGCGGGCGCACCCGGTCACGTACCGGCGGAGGGCGCGGTCGCCGTGCTGTGGCTGCCGGAACACGCCCCGACCAACACGGGCAGCTACCCGATGCTGCCGCTCCCGGGCGCGGCCGCACCCCCGGGACCGAGATCCGGCCCGCCTGTCGGGCCCCGGCCCCTGGGCTCCTAGGAGAACGCCCCGGCCCGGGGCTCGTGGGAGGAGCGGCGGGCGCAGGAGAAGGCCCCCGGGGCGGACAACCGCCGGGGGCCTTCGTGGTCAGGGAGTGACTCGTCGGTCAGACCGCTTCGACGACCGGCGTCTGCGGTGCGGCCTCGGCCGGCGCGTCCTCCGCCTTGGGGCCCGCCCCCTTGAGCGGCACCTCCTTGACGAAGACGGCGGCGACCAGGGCGACCACGGCCACCACGGACCCGAGGACGAAGGCCGCGTGGGTGCCGTCGGACACGGCGTACTGGTAGGCCTCGCGGGCCGCGGCCGGCAGCTTCGCCAGGTGGGCCGCGTCGAGCTGGGCGGACTGCTCGGTGACCTTCGAGCCGATCGAACCGGCCCGCTCGCTCATGACGTCCTGGACCCGGTGGTTGAACAGCGCACCCATGATCGCGACGCCGAAGGAGGACCCGAGCGTACGGAACAGGGTGGTCGAGGAGGACGCGACGCCCATGTCCCGCATCTCCACGCTGTTCTGCGCGACCAGCATGGTGATCTGCATCAGGCAGCCCATGCCGAGGCCGAGAACGGCCATGAACAGCCCGGAGGTGAGCCGGGTGGTGCCGGTGTCCATCGTCGACAGCAGGTACAGGCCGACGATCATCAGGGCGCTGCCGACGACCGGGAAGACCTTGTAGCGGCCGGTGCTGGTGGTGATCCGGCCCGCGATCATGGAGGTGACCAGCATCGCGCCGAGCATCGGCAGGAGCAGCAGACCCGAGTTGGTCGCGGACGCGCCCTGCACGGACTGCTGGTAGAGCGGCAGGAAGAGGGTCGCGCCGAACATCACGAAGCCGGTGATGAAGCCGATGACCGACATGAGGGTGAAGTTGCGGCTGCGGAAGATGTGCAGCGGGACGACCGGCTCGGCGGCCTTGGTCTGCCAGAACACGAACCCGACGAGCGCGGCCACGCCGATGCCGATCAGCTCCATGATCCGCGCGGACGTCCAGGCGTACTCGGTGCCGCCCCACGTGGTGACCAGCACGATCGAGGTGATGCCGACGGTCAGCAGCACGACGCCGAGGTAGTCGATGCCCGCCTTGGACCGCTTCTTCGGCAGGTGCAGCACCGCGCTGATCAGACCGAGGGAGACGACGCCGAGCGGCAGGTTGATGTAGAAGGCCCAGCGCCAGCCCCAGTGGTCGGTGATGGTGCCGCCGACGAGGGGTCCGGCGATCATCGCGACCGCCATGACGGCGGCCATCATGCCCTGGTACTTGCCGCGCTCACGGGGCGGGATCAGGTCGCCGATGATCGCCATGACGCCGACCATCAGACCGCCGGCGCCCAGGCCCTGCACGGCGCGGAAGCCGATCAGCTCGCCCATGTTCTGGGCCATGCCGCTCAGCGCGGACCCGATCAGGAAGAGCACGATCGAGGTCATGAAGGTGGCCTTGCGGCCGTACATGTCGCCGAGCTTGCCCCAGATGGGCGTGGCGGCGGCGGTCGCGAGGGTGTACGCGGTCACCACCCAGGAAAGGTGTTCGAGCCCGCCGAGCTCGCCGACGATCGTCGGCATCGCGGTGCCCACGATCATGTTGTCGAGCATCGCGAGCATCATCGTGATCATGAGTGCGAGCAGGACCACCCGCACGCTCTTCGGCTGTTTGCCGTCGCTGGTCCCGGCCACCGCGGCCGGCTGTGTGTCCGCCATCTCTTCCCACTCCCCCAGGGCCGCTACTTACTTGCCGCCCGGCTAGTTCAGTACACTGGGAAGGTAGACCTGTCACTAGCCGGTCGTCAAGTAAGTTTCCGGGGGGCACACCTGCCGGGCGGTGCACCCACCCCCGCGGGCACCCACGTTTTCGCGGGGACGCGAGGAGTACGAGGATGGACGTCACCATGGACGACGACGGCACCAAGCAGCAGCGGCGCGGGAACACCCGCCAGCGCATCCAGGACGTGGCGCTCGACCTCTTCGCCGAGCAGGGCTACGACAAGACGTCGCTCCGCGAGATCGCGGAGCGGCTCGATGTGACGAAGGCGGCCCTGTACTACCACTTCAAGACGAAGGAAGAGATCCTCGTCAGCATCTTCGAGGACCTGACGCAGCCGATCGAGGACCTGATCGAGTGGGGCCGGGAGCAGCCGCACACCCTGCAGACCAAGCAGGAGATCGTGCGCCGCTACGGCCAGGCGCTCGACGACGCCGCCCCGCTCTTCCGCTTCATGCAGGAGAACCAGGCGACGATCCGCGAGCTGCGCATCGGCGAGTCCTTCAAGAGCCGGATGCAGAGTCTGCGGGAGATCATCATCGATCCGGACGCCCCGCTGGCCGACCAGGTCCGGTGCGTCAGCGCGCTGTTCACGCTGCACGCCGGCATGTTCCTGCTGCAGGACCTGGAGGTCGACCCCGAGGAGAGGCGCGCGGCCGTCCTCGAGGTCGCCATCGATCTGGTGACCCAGGCCCACCGGGGCGGCTGACCGGGTCCCTCGTCCGACCGGAGGGTCAGACGGTCACGCCCTTGGCGCGCAGGAAGCTCACCGGGTTGACCGCGGAGCCGTAGTTCGGCGTCGTGCGGATCTCGAAGTGCAGGTGCGGGCCGGTGGAGTTACCGGTGTTGCCGGACTTGGCTATGTGCTGGCCGGTCTTGACGACCTGGCCGATCTTGACGTCGATGCGCGAGAGGTGCGCGTACTGCGAGTAGACGCCGTTGGCGTGCTTGATCACGACGGCGTTGCCGTAGGCGGGGCCGTCACCGGCGCCGTTGCCGCCGGCCTTGACGACGGTGCCGCCGTGGGCGGCGACGACGTTGGTGCCGATCGGCACGGCGAAGTCCTGGCCGCTGTGCTTGGCGACCCAGTGGCTGCCGGACTGGGCGAAGCCGGCGGACAGCTTGTAGTGCTTGACCGGGTCGACCCAGGAAGCGGCCTTCTTGCTGACGGCCGTGACGGTGGTGTGCTCGGCGGCGGTCGCCACTCCGCCGCCCAGCACGACCGCGGTGGCACCCAGGGCGGCGGCCCCGACGGCCACGCGGGTGCGAAGCAGGGACGTACGGGAAGAGCGGTTCATGGCGCAGTGGAACATCGAAACCTCATGAGGTCGGGGGCGGGGTCACCCCCCGGGGCGAGGACGCCTGCCGGGTGGGCCAGTCCTTGGTAACCCGCGCTCCCATCTCCACCCAAACGTGTGACCTACGACGGAAAGTAGTACGTGAACGCAGAACTTTCCCACTTCTTGACAGAGGGGCTTCTAGTTCTCATTCCGTGCAGTACGGCGAAAACGGGCATCAAGGCTCGCACTGACTGTCCGTTTTGCCCGGGTCTGCGTGGCGACTATTCCCGCTAGTACTACCGAATCCGCCTGTGCGGCATGTCACCGGGGACCGTGATCCACGACCCCGGGGAGGTGACCCGGGCCACCCTCCTGACACATCATCATGTCGCCCCGGCTGATGGCCGGATGGTGACCGCGGTCACCGGCGGATCCCCCCTTCGGGTGACGCACGCCTCTAGCGCCCTACCGTCCAGTAACCCTACGGTTCCCCTCGCGCCACCCTCGCCGACGAACATGCACACGACACAGCAGCGTTGAACGGGAGAGGACCCCCACATGACCCACAGACGTGCCTGGCTGCGCAACGCCTCGGTGACCACCGTCTCCGCGGCCGCCCTCGTGGCCCTGGCCGCCCCGGCCGACGCGGCGGCGGACACCGTGCCCGCCCGCACCCCGGTCGCCGCCACGGCCGCCGCGGCGGACGTCGACTACGCCACCTGGCAGCAGGACTGCCGCGCCGTCATGGACCAGGCGCTGCCGTACCTGAAGCAGCGGATCGCCGCCGCCACGCCCGGCGAGAAGCAGGCCGTCGTCCTCGACGTCGACAACACCGCGCTGGAGACCGACTTCGGCTTCAGCTTCCCGCAGCCGGCGAACAAGCCGGTCCTCGACGTCGCCCGCTACGCCCAGGAGCACGGCGTCTCCCTGTTCTTCGTCACGGCCCGGCCCGGCATCATCTCGCTGCCCACGGAGTACAACCTCGAGCACGACGGCTACGAGGTCTCCGGTCTGTACGTCCGCGGCCTGTTCGACCTCTTCAAGAACGTCGGCGCCTACAAGGCCGCCCAGCGCGTCAGCATCGAGAACAAGGGCTACACGATCATCGCGAACATCGGCAACAGCGCCACCGACCTGTCGGGCGGCCACGCCGAGAAGACGTTCAAGCTGCCGGACTACGACGGCCAGCTCTCCTGACGGACGTCCCGGTGGCCTCCCTGACGGGCCTGCTGGCGCCTCAGCGACACCGGGACAGGAAAAGGGCCGGCCCCGGGACACATGTCCCGGGGCCGGCCCCTCGTCCGTTCAGGCCGAGCGCGGAGGCTAGGCCTCCTTGCTCAGGTTCGGTCCGGCACCGCCGGCCGCCTGCTCGATCGGCGGGACGTCGGGCAGCGCCGACTTCTCCTCGCCGCGGAAGGTGAAGGTCTGGGCGTCGCCTTCGCCCTCGGTGTCCACGACCACGATCTGGCCGGGGCGGACCTCGCCGAAGAGGATCTTCTCCGACAGGGTGTCCTCGATCTCGCGCTGGATCGTGCGACGCAGCGGCCGCGCGCCCATCACGGGGTCGTAGCCCTTCTTGGACAGCAGCTCCTTGGCGGCCTGGGACAGCTCGATGCCCATGTCCCGGTCCTTCAGGCGCTCGTCCACCTTGCCGATCATCAGGTCGACGATCCGCAGGATGTCCTCCTGCGTGAGCTGCGGGAAGACGACCACGTCGTCGACGCGGTTGAGGAACTCGGGCCGGAAGTGCTGCTTGAGCTCGTCCGAGACCTTGTTCTTCATGCGCTCGTAGTTGGTCTTCGTGTCACCCGAGGCCGCGAAGCCCAGGTTGAAGCCCTTGGAGATGTCCCGGGTGCCGAGGTTGGTCGTCATGATGATGACCGTGTTCTTGAAGTCCACGACCCGGCCCTGGGAGTCGGTCAGGCGACCGTCCTCCAGGATCTGCAGCAGCGAGTTGAAGATGTCCGGGTGGGCCTTCTCGACCTCGTCGAAGAGGACGACCGAGAACGGCTTGCGGCGCACCTTCTCCGTCAGCTGACCGCCCTCCTCGTAGCCCACGTAGCCGGGGGGCGAACCGAAGAGACGCGAGACGGTGTGCTTCTCGCTGAACTCCGACATGTCGAGGGAGATCAGCGCGTCCTCGTCACCGAAGAGGAACTCGGCGAGCGCCTTGGACAGCTCGGTCTTACCGACACCGGACGGGCCGGCGAAGATGAACGAGCCACCGGGACGCTTCGGGTCCTTCAGACCCGCACGCGTACGGCGGATCGCCTTCGACAGCGCCTTGACGGCGTCGTTCTGGCCGATGACCCGCTTGTGCAGCTCCTCCTCCATGCGCAGCAGGCGGCTGGACTCCTCCTCGGTCAGCTTGAAGACCGGGATGCCGGTGGCCGTGGCGAGGACCTCGGCGATCAGCTCGCCGTCGACCTCGGCGACGACGTCCATGTCGCCGGCCTTCCACTCCTTCTCCCGCTTGGCCTTGGCGGCCAGGAGCTGCTTCTCCTTGTCGCGCAGGGAGGCGGCCTTCTCGAAGTCCTGCGAGTCGATCGCGGACTCCTTGTCCCGGCGGACCGAGGCGATCTTCTCGTCGAACTCGCGCAGGTCCGGCGGAGCGGTCATCCGGCGGATGCGCATCCGGGAACCGGCCTCGTCGATCAGGTCGATCGCCTTGTCCGGCAGGAAGCGGTCCGAGATGTACCGGTCGGCCAGGGTGGCGGCCTGGACCAGCGCCTCGTCGGTGATGGAGACGCGGTGGTGCGCCTCGTACCGGTCGCGCAGGCCCTTGAGGATCTCGATGGTGTGCGGCAGGGACGGCTCGGCGACCTGGATGGGCTGGAAGCGGCGCTCCAGGGCCGCGTCCTTCTCCAGGTGCTTGCGGTACTCGTCCAGCGTGGTCGCACCGATGGTCTGCAGCTCACCGCGGGCCAGCATCGGCTTCAGGATCGAAGCGGCGTCGATGGCGCCCTCGGCGGCACCCGCACCGACCAGCGTGTGCAGCTCGTCGATGAACAGGATGATGTCGCCGCGGGTGCGGATCTCCTTGAGCACCTTCTTCAGGCGCTCCTCGAAGTCACCGCGGTAGCGGGAGCCGGCGACCAGGGCGCCCAGGTCCAGCGTGTAGAGGTGCTTGTCCTTCAGCGTCTCGGGGACCTCGCCCTTGACGATGGCCTGGGCGAGGCCCTCGACGACGGCGGTCTTGCCGACGCCGGGCTCACCGATCAGCACCGGGTTGTTCTTGGTACGGCGGGACAGCACCTGCATGACCCGCTCGATCTCCTTCTCGCGCCCGATGACCGGGTCGAGCTTGGACTCACGAGCGGCCTGGGTGAGGTTCCGGCCGAACTGGTCGAGGACCAGGGACGTCGAGGGGGTGCCCTCGGCAGGGCCGCCGGCGGTGGCGGTCTCCTTGCCCTGGTAACCGGAGAGCAGCTGGATCACCTGCTGCCGCACGCGGTTCAGATCAGCGCCCAGCTTGACGAGGACCTGGGCGGCGACGCCCTCGCCCTCGCGGATCAGGCCGAGCAGGATGTGCTCCGTGCCGATGTAGTTGTGGCCCAGCTGAAGGGCCTCGCGGAGCGACAGCTCCAGGACCTTCTTGGCACGGGGGGTGAAGGGGATGTGGCCGGACGGGGCCTGCTGGCCCTGGCCGATGATCTCCTCCACCTGCTGGCGGACCGCCTCGAGCGAAATCCCGAGGCTCTCAAGGGCCTTGGCGGCGACACCCTCACCCTCGTGGATCAGGCCCAGGAGGATGTGCTCGGTGCCGATGTAGTTGTGGTTGAGCATCCGGGCTTCTTCCTGAGCCAGGACGACAACCCGCCGCGCGCGGTCGGTGAACCTCTCGAACATCGTTAATCGCTCCTCAGAGCGGTCAGGCAGTGGGGGGAACTTCCCCTCCCTGTCCTTCCGCAGCTTAGTCCCGCAAGCGGGGACCGCTCATTCCAACTGCCGACACCGTCGATGGCCTCCTGACCCCGAACGCCGACATCTGCTCCAACCCGATGGTGCGAGACGATGTTCCCGCAGGCCAGGCAGATACCCCACTCGCCACTACGCCGATGGCGAACGTGAGACGGCCTTTCCCGCGCGTCGCCCCCTCCCACTAGGGATGTCTTACCCGCGCCCACTGACACTCCATGCCGCGCGCCCCCGTTCCCTCCGCTACGGGCGAACAACCTTGCGCCTCCCCACACCCCCGCACGCTCCCCTGCTCGACACCGTGCGCACCCGTAAGGGCACCCAGCGTAACTCGACGGGCCTTAGTGCGGTTGGCGCTGACATGACTGGCGCAGCGCCCAAGACCGTCACCGCGATCGTCCCGGAGGCCCCGACGGCCCCGGATGCCCCGCACCCCCCGCGGGCCACACGAGGCACGCCGACCCCGGCAGCCACGCCGAACCCGTATGTCACTCCGCTCATCCCCGGCCCTCTCCTCCCGTGCCCCCGTCGGCCGCTGGACCCGGACGAGCGGATCCGCGGCTGGTACGAGAACGAACTGGGATGGGCGACGGTGCCCGGAGCGCCGGTACGACTTATCGCGGGCCGACGCTTCGACGTCCTCGACGTCCCCGTGGCGGCCGGACACGCGGCCCTGCGGCGCCTGGCACCCGGTACGGCGCCCGTGGCCGTGCGGGGGCCGCGGATGTGGCTGCTGGTGGCCGCGGGGAGCGCGGAGGAGCTCCCGGGCGTCCTGCGGTGGCTGGAGTGGGGCGGCCTGCCGCTCGACATCGCGGCGGTCGGCGCGGGCGGGACGATCGAGGCGCCGCTGCCGCCGGGCCCACCCGGGCCGCTGGGGCGGCTGGGGGCGTCGGGGGCTCAGGGGGCGCGCCTACGGGGCCGCGGGCGGGACGTGGGGCAGGGCGCGGGCGCGCAGGGGCCGGACCCGTGGGGGCCGGTCACCGGAGGGCCGGAGCTGCCCGCTCCCGGGTCCGCGCAGGGGGCCGCCGTGTGGCTGCGGCCCCCCGGGGCCGGGTGCGAGGTCGAGGCCTCGCTGCCGACGGTGTCGGCCCTGCCGACAGGGTCGACGCCGGGGGCCGCTGGGGGCGCCCCCGATCTCGTACGGCTGGTGGACACGGTGGCGACCGAGTGTCACCGCGTCCGGCTGCGGTGCGCGGGCGCTCAGCCGTTGGCCTTCTCGTAGGCCTCGCGGATGGCCGCGGGGACCCGGCCGCGGTCGTTGACCTCGAGACCCTGCTCCTTCGCCCACGCGCGGATGGCAGCGGTGTCCTGGCTGCCACCACCGGAAGCGGCGCGGGTCTTTCCGCGTCCGCCCGAAGCACGGCCCCCGGTGCGACGACCGCCCTTCACATAGGGGTCGAGAAGGCTGCGCAGCTTGTCCGCATTCGCAGTCGTGAGATCGATCTCGTACGTCTTGCCGTCCAGCGCGAACGTCACGGTCTCGTCCGCCTCGCCGCCGTCGAGGTCGTCGACAAGAAGGACCTGAACCTTCTGTGCCACCGGATTTCCTTTCATCGATAACGTGAGGGCCTGGGGTCCGCGGCATCCGCCGTTTCGCCGCTCCCCCTGTTATATGCAGTACTGCGTTACGTCGGAAAGCAAACCGCTTTTGCCGAGAAAACACAAACCCCTGGCAGAGACCGACCGGCCGCCCCACGGCGGGAAACGTGCGCGTTTCGGACATAGGGGCACGCGGTGAAGGCGTGGGAAGCCGGGGGAAGGCGGGCGGGATGGGTGCGGGGAAGGGCGGAATACACCGCGGTGACGCTTCGCCGATCCCCGACGATCACAGATGCAGAAGCATCCGGCTGTTGCCCAAGGTGTTCGGTTTCACCCGCTCCAGGCCGAGGAACTCCGCGACGCCCTCGTCATAGGAACGCAGGAGCTCGGCGTAGACATCGGTGTCGACGGGCGTCTCGCCGATCTCCACGAAGCCGTGCTTGCCGAAGAAGTCGACTTCGAAGGTCAGACAGAAAACGCGCCGCACGCCGAGCCAGCGCGCGGTGAGCAGCAGCTTCTCCAACAACCGGTGGCCCACGCCGGCGCCCTTGAGGCCGGGCTTCACGGCCAGCGTGCGCACTTCCGCGAGGTCTTCCCACATCACGTGCAGTGCGCCGCAGCCCACGACCTCGGCGTTGTCGTCGCGTTCCGCCACCCAGAACTCCTGGATGTCCTCGTAAAGCGTCACCGTCGCTTTGTCCAGCAGGATGCCCGCACGGACGTACGCGTCAAGGAGGCGCCGCACGGCCGGGACATCGCTCGTCCTGGCCCGCCGGACGGTGATGGCTTTAGCGGGGACTTCGGGACTCTCTGCGGACATGTACGGACGCTATCGCCCGCCGCGCTCCGTTGCCGAGCCGGGGTTCTGTGCGGCGCTCTCACCGGGTCCGCGCTCTTCGCGGGGTTCGGCGGCGCGGGTGCCTTCCGGCTGTTCCGGGGGCGTGAGGGATTCGGGGCCCTGGACGATGCGCACGGCATCGCTCAGCGCCCGGCGCTGTTCCTCGCTCATCATGCCGAAGAACGCGACGAGAGCGGCGGCGGGGTTGTCGCTCTGCGCCCAGGCGTCGTTCATGAGGGCGGCCGCGTAGGCGGCCCGGGTGGAGACCGCCTCATATCGATAGGCCCGGCCTTCCGCCTCACGGCGCACCCAGCCCTTCTGATGGAGATTGTCCAGAACGGTCATCACGGTGGTGTACGCGATCGAGCGTTCCTGTTGCAGGTCTTCCAGGACTTCTCGAACGGTCACCGGGCGGTTCCACTTCCACACCCGCGTCATGACCGCGTCTTCGAGTTCTCCCAAGGGGCGAGGCACAACTCAGCACCATAGTGGTAGATCTCCCCCACGGCGTGCGGGACGGGCGCTTACCCCGACAAACACAACAAAAAAGGGCGTACGGCTCCCTGCGCCCCGAGGGGCACGCGGGCGCGTGAGCGCGCGCGGGGAGACGTACGCCGGTGTGGGCCGGAACGCTCAGGCGTCGGTCGGGCCGGAGACCTGCCGGGTGCCCTCGGCGCGCGCGAGGACGGCGTCGACGGCCGCGTCCTCCTTGGCCTTGTTGGCGCCGCCCTGGGTCTTCACGATCACCCTGATCACGCCGATGAAGAACACGGCCATGACGACCGGGGGCACGAGCGCGGAGACGTAGTCCATGCATCCAGGGTAGCCACGGAGGAAGCGGACATCCGGCCGGGGTGGCGCCCCCGGCATGGCCGCTGGTCGCGGCACGCGCGCGGGGAGCACCGAAGGGAGCGGACCCTCGCGGCGGTCGGACGCACCCCGGCGCGGCCGGGCGTACGGCGAGGGGGCCGGTCGACGCGGCGGCCGGCCCCCTGAGGCGCCCGGGGAAGTCTCCGCGGGAGACGTGGGTGAGCAGTGTCCGCGGAGACGTGGGTGAGCGGTGTCCGTGGCGGCGCCCGGCGGTCAGCCGACCGCCAGGCGGTGGCCCGACTCGGCCGGGCGCTCTCCCGGCTCCGACGGCGGCGCGGCGGGCTTGCGGCGCGGGAACACCTCGCCCGGGGTGGGGACGGGGCGCCGGGCCGGCTGGGGCGCGCCGCGGCCGGGTCCGGGTGCGGCGGGCTGGTCCGGCTTCTTCTCCTTGGTCCGCTCCGGCCGCGGCGCGCCCTCACCCGCGCTCCCGGCCAGTCCGCCGGGAAGGGCCAGAAGACGGGTGCGGGAGGCGGGGACGGTGGCCGTGGGGCCGGCGGGTCCGGTGGCCTTGGCCGCGGGGACCGTCCCGGCGGGGGCGGCCGGCGCCGGGACCGTGCGGCGGGCCAGACGGGCCCGGACGTCCTGCTCGGCGAGCATCTCGCAGCGCGGGAGCAGGGCGGCGGCGTCCGGGTTGCCGCGCAGCGCGCGCAGGGCGGCGAGGTCGTCGGCGACGGGGCGGTAGCCGGTACCGAGGACCTCCTCCAGGAGTCTCAGGTAGCCCGTCACGGTGCCGGGCAGGGCGGCGCGGTACCGGGCGAGGTCGGCCACGAGGAAGGCCCGCAGCCGGGCGCCCTCGCGGATCGCCTCGTCGAGGGACCCGGCGAGGCGGAGACAGTCCTGGACGTCCTCGGCCGAGGCGGGTTCGGGCTGGAGGGCGAGGGCGAGGGCGCGTCGGAGCACACGCAGCTCCTCCACGCCGAACGCCATGCCGCCGCGGGATCCGTATGGCGTGGGCATGCGCCGACGGTACGCGCTAATCAGACAAATCAGACACGCAGTGCAGGGTGTCGCGCGTCAGGACCACTCACCTGGACCCATGACGGCGCCGCCGGGAGGCACGGGACCGCGCCGGGGCGGTCCCGTGCCTCCCGGCGTCCTCACGTGCGCGCGACGTTGCGCTCGTACGCCAGGCGCAGGCCGATCAGGGTCAGCCACGGCTCGTGCTCGTCGATCACCGAGGACTCGCCCAGCACCATCGGCGCCAGTCCGCCCGTGGCGATCACCGTCACGTCGTCCGGGTCGTCGGCGAGCTCCCGCACCATCCGGTTCACCACGCCGTCGACCTGGCCGGCGAAGCCGTAGACGATGCCCGCCTGCATGGCCTCGACGGTGTTCTTGCCGATGACGCTCCGCGGCCGCGCCACCTCGATCTTGCGCAGCTGGGCGCCCTTGACGCCCAGTGCCTCCACGGAGATCTCGATGCCGGGCGCGATGACGCCGCCGACGTACTCCCCGCGCGCGCTGACCGCGTCGAACGTCGTCGCGGTGCCGAAGTCCACGACGACGGCCGGCCCGCCGTACAGCTCGACGGCCGCCACCGCGTTGATGATGCGGTCGGCGCCGACCTCCTTGGGGTTGTCGGTCAGGATCGGCACCCCGGTCTTCACCCCGGGCTCCACGAGGACGGCGGGTACGTCGCCGTAGTAGCGCCGGGTCACCTCGCGCAGTTCGTGCAGCACGGACGGCACGGTCGCGCAGATGGCGATCCCGTCGATGCCGTCGCCCAGCTCGTCGCCGAGCAGCGGGTGCATCCCCATCAGGCCCTGGAGGAGCACCGCCAGCTCGTCGGCGGTGCGGCGGGCGTCCGTCGAGATCCGCCAGTGTTCGACGATGTCCTCACCGTCGAACAGGCCGAGCACGGTGTGCGTGTTGCCCACGTCGATCGTCAGCAGCATGGCCGCTACCCGCCCCTACTCCGCCGCTCGCAGGTCCAGGCCGATGTCGAGGATCGGCGAGGAGTGCGTGAGGGCCCCGACGGCCAGGAAGTCGACGCCGGTCCGGGCGTACGCGTGCGCGGTGTCCAGGGTGAGCCGTCCGGACGCCTCCAGCAGGGCGCGTCCGCCGACGATGCCGACGGCCTCCTCGCACTCGCCGGGGGTGAAGTTGTCCAGCAGGATCAGGTCGGCGCCCGCGTCCACGACCTCGCGCAGCTGGTGCAGGGTGTCGACCTCGACCTCGATGGGCACCTCCGGGAACGCCTCCCGGACGGCCTTGAAGGCCTGGGCGACGCCGCCCGCGGCGACCACGTGGTTGTCCTTGACGAGGGCCGCGTCGGACAGCGACATGCGGTGGTTGACCCCGCCGCCGCAGCGCACCGCGAACTTCTCCAGGGCGCGCAGGCCCGGCGTGGTCTTGCGGGTGTCGCGCACGCGCGCCTTGGTGCCTTCCAGGACGTCGGCCCACGCGCGCGTGGCGGTGGCGATGCCCGACAGGCGGCACAGGATGTTCAGCGCGCTGCGCTCGGCGGTCAGCAGGTCACGCGTGCGCGTGGTGACCGACAGCAGCTTCTGCCCGGCGTGGACGCGGTCGCCGTCCTCCACGTGCCGTTCGACCTCGAACTCGTCCGTGCAGACGACCGACAGGACCGCCTCGGCGACCCGCAGGCCCGCCACGACGCCCGCCTCGCGCGCGACGAAGTCGGCGGTGGCGACGGCCTCCTCGGGGATGGTCGCGACGGTCGTGACGTCCACGCCGTGGTCGAGGTCCTCCTGAATGGCCACGTTGGCGATGTCCTCGACCTCGACGGGGTCGAGTCCGGCGTCGGCCAGCAGCTGCGCGAGGGCGGGGTCGAGACCGCACTCCAGGTACGCCTCGTCCGCGTCGGTTCCTTCGGCGCCGCAGCCGCAGCCGTCGCCGCAGCCTCCGCTCGGGACGAGGGGAAGGTCGTTGCTCACTTCGCTCACTGCTCCTGGGGCTGCCGGGACGAGGGGACGGTCGGGGGGAAGTCTGCGGTGTCCGTGGTGCGCACGGCCAGCGTCCGGTCCGGATTCAGCCGTACGACGATGTGACGGCGCCAGCGGGTGTCGTCGCGGCCGGCGTGGTCCTCGCGCCAGTGGCAGCCGCGGGTCTCCTCGCGCAGCGCGGCGGCGGCGACCAGGACGCGGGCCACGCACAGGAGGTTGGTGGCCTCCCAGGTGTCGACGCCGGGCTCGGCGGTCTTGCCGTTCTCGTCGAGCGCGTCGCGCGCGTCGGCGTGCAGCCGCTGGAGCTGCTCGGCGGCCTGCTCGAGGGACCGTGCGGAGCGCAGCACGCCCGCGCCGTCGGCCATGATCCGCTGGATGGCGAACCGGGCCTCGGCGGCGAGGAGCGGGTGGGACGGCTTCTCGGGCTGCGGCACGGGCTGCGGCTCGCGCGCGGGCAGGCCGTCGGCGGTGCGGCCGGAGGCGATGTCGGCGGCGATGCGCTCGGCGTAGACCAGGCCCTCCAGCAGGGAGTTGGAGGCGAGCCGGTTGGCGCCGTGCACGCCGGTGCAGGCGACCTCACCGCACGCGTACAGGCCGGGCACGGTCGTGCGGCCGTGGGAGTCGGTGCGCACGCCGCCGGAGGCGTAGTGGGCGGCCGGGGCGATCGGAATGGGCTCGTGGACCGGGTCGATGCCGTGGGCGCGGCAGGCGGCGAGGATCGTCGGGAAGCGGTGCTCCCACATCTCGGCGCCGAAGTGGCGGGCGTCGAGGAACATGTGCTCGGCGTCCTGCTCCTGCATCCGGCGCATGATGCCCTTGGCGACGATGTCGCGGGGGGCGAGCTCGGCCAGCTCGTGCTGCCCGACCATGAAGCGCACGCCGTCGGCGTCGACCAGGTGGGCGCCCTCGCCGCGCACCGCCTCCGAGACCAGCGGCTGCTGGCCCTCCGCGTCGGGGCCGAGGAACAGCACCGTCGGGTGGAACTGGACGAACTCCAGGTCGCTGACCTCGGCGCCCGCGCGCAGCGCCAGCGCCACGCCGTCGCCGGTCGACACCGACGGGTTGGTGGTCGCGGAGAACACCTGGCCCATGCCGCCGGTCGCGAGGACGACCGCGGGCGCGTGCACGGCGCCCACGCCGTCGTGCTGGCCCTCGCCCATCACGTGCAGGGTGACGCCCGCGGTGCGGCCGTCGGCGTCGGTGAGCAGGTCCAGCACGAGCGCGTTCTCGATCGCCCGCACGCCGCGTGCGCGGACCGCCTCGACGAGCGCGCGGGAGATCTCCGCGCCGGTCGCGTCGCCGCCCGCGTGCGCGATGCGCCGGCGGTGGTGGCCGCCCTCGCGGGTGAGTTCCAGGCCGCCTTCGTCGGACTCGTCGAAGTGGGCGCCGGTCGCGATGAGCCGGCGCACGGCGTCGGGGCCCTCGGTGACCAGGAGGCGCACGGCGTTCTCGTCGCACAGGCCGGCGCCGGCCACCAGGGTGTCGTCCAGGTGCTGCTCGGGGGTGTCGCCCTCGCCGAGGGCGGCGGCGATGCCGCCCTGTGCCCAGCGGGTGGAGCCGTCGTCGAGGCGGGCCTTGGTGACGACCACGGTGTTCAGGCCGGCGGCCTCGCAGCGCAGGGCCGCGGTGAGGCCGGCGACGCCGGAGCCGACGACCACCACGTCCGCGGAGATGGACCACCCGGGCGCGGGCGCGTGCAGTCGTATGCCTGTGCTGGTCACGAGGCGGCTCCGAAGGTGAGGGGGAGGTTGTCGATCAGCCGGGTCGAGCCGACCCGGGCGGCGACGGCGAGGACGGCCTCGCCGGTGAAGTCGTCGTCGATCTCGGTGAAGTCGGCCGGGTCGACGAGGGCGAGGTAGTCCAGGACGAGCGGCGGGGTGAGCCGCGCGGCCTCGTCGAGGACGAGCCGGGCGGCGGCGCGCACGGCCGCCGCGGAGCCCGGGACGGCCTTGACGACGGCGTGCGTGTCGGCGGCGGCGCGGGACTCGCCGAGCGCGCTGAGCGCCTCCGCCCGCGCGCGGGTGGCGGGCACCTCACGCGCGCGGGCCCGCAGCGCCTCCTGCGCGGCGTGCCGGTCGCGGCCGGCGAACAGCGCCTGCGACAGGGCGAGCGCGGTGCGCCGCTCCTCGGCGGAGAGGTAGCGGTTGCGGCTGGACAGGGCCAGCCCGTCGTCCTCGCGCACGGTGGGGACGCCGACGATCTCGACGCCGAAGTTCAGGTCGCGCACCATGCGGCGGATCAGGGCGAGCTGCTGGGCGTCCTTCTGCCCGTACAGCGCGACGTCCGGGCGGGTCAGGTGCAGCAGCTTGGCGACGACGGTGAGCATGCCGTCGAAGTGGCCCGGCCGCGAGGCACCCTCCAGGCGCTCCCCCATGGGCCCGGCGCTGATGCGCACCTGCGGCGCGCCGCCCGGGTAGACCTCGTCCACCGAGGGCGCGAGGACGACGTCGGCGCCCGCCTCCTCGGCGATCTTCAGGTCGGCGTCCAGGGTGCGCGGGTAGCGGTCGAGGTCCTCGCCCTCGCCGAACTGCAGCGGGTTGACGAACACGGTGACGACGACCTCGCCGTCCGGCCCGGCGATGCGGCGGGCGGCGCGCACGAGGGTCGCGTGGCCCTCGTGCAGGGCGCCCATCGTCATGACGACGGCCCGGCGTCCGTGCCGCACGCGCGCGTGCAGCTCGTCGGCGGTGCGCAGCAGGGTGGTGGTCATCCGGCGGCTCCTTCGGTGCCGTGGGTGCCGTGGCCGCCGTCGGCGAGGACCCCGAGGAGGTCCTCGGCCAGTTCCGGCTTGAGCAGGCCGTGGGCGAGGGCGCGGTCGGCGGTGGCGCGGGCCATCGCCAGGTACCCGGCGACGGTCTGCGGGGCGTGCCGGCGCAGTTGGTCGACGTGCGCGGCGACGGTGCCGGCGTCCCCGCGCGCGACGGGACCGGTGAGGGCGGCGTCGCCGGAGCGCAGGGCGTTGTCCAGCGCGGCGCCGAGCAGCGGGCCGAGCATCCGGTCGGGTGCCTCGACGCCGGCCGCGCGCAGCAGCTCCATGGACTGGGCGACCAGCGTCACCAGGTGGTTCGCGCCGAGGGCGAGGGCCGCGTGGTAGAGGGGCCGCATGTCCTCGGCGATCCACTCGGGCTCGCCGCCCATCTCGATGACCAGGGCTTCGGCGGCCAGCCGCAGTTCCTCGGGAGCGGTGACGCCGAAGGAGCAGCCGGCGAGGCGCTGCACGTCCACGGGCGTGCCGGTGAATGTCATCGCCGGGTGCAGCGCAAGCGGCAGCGCGCCCGCGCGCAGGGCGGGGTCGAGCACCTTCGCGCCGTAGCGCCCGGAGGTGTGGACGATGAGCTGCCCCGGCCGCACGGCACCGGTCCCGGCGAGGCCCTCGACGAGGTCCGGCAGGGTGTCGTCCGGGACGGTGAGCAGCACCAGGTCGGCGCGCTGCAGGACCTCGGCGGGCGGGACGAGCGGCACGTCGGGCAGCAGCAGGGCGGCGCGGCGGCGGGAGGCGTCGGAGACCCCCGAGGCGGCCACCGGGCGGTGCCCGGCGAGCTGGAGGGACGCCGCGAGCGCGGGGCCCACGCGGCCGGCGCCGACGACGCCGACGGTGAGCCGCGCGGGGCGGTCCCGGGGATCTGGCTGCTGGCTTGTACTCACGCGACGGAGGCCTTCCCGTTCCAGTCCGCTCTGGGTACCGGACGATTTCTCGTCATGTTAACGCGATCTGTTCCGCGGGCGTCGGTTCGTCCACAGGCTGTGGGTAACCACACTCGGTCCCGGCGTGGGCGCGCGGGCCGAAATGCGGTGCCGCGTCCGCCCCGCGCGCGACATGATCCCCGACATGAGCGATACGACGGACCGGACCACGCGCGGGCCCGACGAGGGACCCGGCGAGCAGTTGTCGGAGGAGGAGCGGCGCACCCGCCGGTGGGAGCGGCGCAGGAGCGCGGCCCGCGGTGCGCGCCGGGTGCTCGCCCGCTCCGGGCTGCAGAGCACGCTCCGCGGGCGGCTGGCCCTGCTGGAGGCCGCCGGCGAGGTGTACGACCTGGACGAGCCCGTCGACGTCTACGGCAACGGCGTCGTCGAGGCCCTGGAGGAGAAGGTCGCCGGACTGCTCGGCATGGAGGCCGCGGCGTTCTTCCCGACCGGCACGATGGCCCAGCAGGTGGCCCTGCGCTGCTGGGCGGGGCGCACCGGCGACCCGGCGGTGGCACTGCACGCGATGGCGCACCCCGAGGTGCACGAACGCGACGCGCTCAGTCAGGTCAGCGGGTTGCGCCCGGTCCTGCTGACCGGGGAGCCCCGCCAGCCCACGGCCCGGGAGGTACGGGACTGCGCCGAACCCTTCGGCACGCTGATGCTCGAACTCCCCCTGCGGGACGCCGGGTACCTGCTGCCGTCCTGGCAGGAGCTGACGGAGCTGGTGGAGGCGGCACGCGAGCGTGACGCGGTGGTGCACTTCGACGGCGCGCGCCTGTGGGAGTCCACCGTCCACTTCGGCCGCCCCCTCGACGAGATCGCGGGCCTCGCGGACAGCGTCTACGTGTCGTTCTACAAGTCCCTGGACGGTTTCGGCGGCGCCGCGCTCGCCGGGCCGGCCGCGCTGGTCGGGGAGGCGAAGACCTGGCGCCACCGCTACGGCGGCCAGGTCTTCCAGCAGTTCCCCACCGTCCTGTCGGCGCTGTTGGGGCTGGAGCGGGAACTGCCGCGCCTGCCCGAGTACGTGCGCCACGCGCGCGTGGTGGCCGCGGCGCTGGGCGAGGCCCTGGCGGAAGCCGGCCTGCCGTGGTCGCGGGTGCACCCGGAGGTGCCGCACACGAACGAGTTCCAGGTGTGGCTGCCGTACGACGCCGACGTCGTCGCCGAGGCCGCGATCCGCACGGCCGAGGAGACCGGGACCCTGCTGTTCGGCCGTGCCTGGGACGCGCCGGTGCCGGGGCTGGCGCGGACGGAGGTCGACGTCCGCGCCGACGGTCTGGGCTGGAGCGCCGACGACGTGCGGGCGGCGGTCGCCGACTTCGCGGTCCGGCTGCGGGAGGAGGCCGGCCGGGCGCACGGGTAGCCGGGCGGCGGCGCTGTCGGTGGCGGGGTGCACCATGGGCCCATGAGCGTGAGCATCGACGTCGCGGGGCTGCGGCCGGAGAGGGTGGCCGTGGTGCCCTCTCCCCTGGCCGAGCTCGGCATGGCGCTGCACGCGCTGTCCGAGCCGGGGCACCACCCCGGGCTGCGGGGCTGGGTCACCGGGGTGAGCGCAAGGCTCGACCCCCACCTGGCCGACCGCATGTGCGAGGCGGACTTCCTGTGGCGGACGACGTTCTCGGACCTGTTCATGCCGTTCGCCGGGCTGCCCGGCCGCAGCACGCTCCCCGGCGCCACGCTCGCCGAGGACCTGGACCTGCTGGACAAGCTGACGGACGAGCAGTTCGTGGACGCGGCCCTGGAGTTCACCTGCGCCCTGCCGTACTGCTCGCACGGGCCCGACGTGCTGACCGACGCGAGCCTGCGGCGGCGCGCGCTGGAGCTGGCCGCGGCGCGCGGACCCCGGCAACTGCGGTTCAGCGAGCGGCTGCTGGACGACCCGCCGCGGATCAGGGCCTGGCTGCGGCAGTTCCTGCAGGACTGCGACGAGGCGTTCTTCGCCGAGGTGTGGTCCCGGCTGCGCCACCCGCTCACGGCGGACGCCCGGCACAAGACGGAGCTGCTGCGCCGCAAGGGCCTGGGCGAGGCCCTCACCGCGACGTCGCCCGCGCTCTCGCTCGACGAGGCGGCCGCGCGGATCACCGTCGACAAGCTGGGCACCGGCCACTCGGCCACCGGGGACGGCGGCCTGCTGCTCGTCCCCACCAGCCTCGGCTGGCCGCACCTGAGCGTCCTGCACCGGCACGCCTGGCAGCCGGTGCTGCACTACCCGGTCGGCTCCCCCGAGCCGGCCGCGCCGACGCCGGTCGAGCAGCTCGCGCTGCGGATGACCGCCCTGGCGCACCCCGTGCGCATGCGCCTGTGCCGCCACCTGGCGCGCAGCGCCTACACCACGAGCGAGTTGGCGCAGGCGCACGGGATGACCGCACCCGAGATATCCCGGCACCTCGGTGTCCTGAAGAAGGCGGGGCTGCTCACCACGCGCCGCCGCGGCCGGTACGTCCTGCACCAGCTCGACGTGACGGTGGTGGCCCGGCTCGGCGGCGACTTCCTGGAAGGCATCCTGCGCTGAGGGGCGCGGGGGCGCGGTCCGCGCTCAGTCGAGCCGGATGTGCCGCAGTCCCACCCGGACCTGGCGCAGGCGCGTGCGCAGGGGCCCCTCCGTGTTCGGCACGAGGGTCAGCCCGGCGAGCACGGCGATCCGGTCCGCGGTCCTGGGCACGGTCGAGCGGTCCGTCCACAGGTGCTCGGCGAACTCGGGCTCACGCAGCCGCTCCAGGCAGTGGTCCAGTCGCGCGACCGCCCAGCTCTCCCGGCGCGCTGCCGCACCCTTGCCCGCGGCGACCCGGAGCAGGTGTCCGAGACGGCGCTCGCGCAGCCGCCGCAGCACGGTCTCCCGCTCGGCGAGCAGGGTGAAGTGCCGGACGTCATGGCCGAGTCCGCGGAGCCGGCCGACGGTCTCGTCGAAGTAGCGGGGGTCCGTGACCGTCATGGGTGCGATCACCACCCCGTCGTGCCGGCGCAGCGCCAGGTCGAGGACCTCGACGACGCCCTGCCGCCAGGACACCAGGTCCTGGAAGTCCCCGCGCAGCTCGGGCGGGAGCATCCGGCGCAGCCCGAACCCGGGGTGCTCCGGGTCGCAGATCACGCTGCCCGGCAGCCGGCGCCGTATCTCGTGCGCGGTCTGTGTCTTGCCGCCCCCGAAGGGGCCGTTGATCCACAGAAGCATGCGCAGACCCTAGGGGACACCGCTCACGTCCGGGCGCCCGCCTCAGCCGTGTCCGCCGCCGCCCGCGCGGACCAGGCCCGTCTCGTAGGCCAGGACGACCACCTGGACCCGGTCGCGCAGGCCCAGTTTGGTCAGGATCCGGCCGACGTGGGTCTTCACCGTCGCCTCGGAGAGGACCAGCCGGGCCGCGATCTCGCCGTTGGACAGGCCCTGGGCGACGAGGATCATGACCTCGCGTTCGCGCTCGGTGAGGCGCTCCAGCTCCTTGTGCCGGGGCTCCCGGCCGGTGCTCGGCAGCATCGGCGCGAACCGGTCGAGCAGCCTGCGGGTGGTCGAGGGCGCGACCACGGCGTCCCCGCTGTGCACGGAGCGGATGGCGGCCAGCAGCTCGCCGGGCGGCACGTCCTTGAGCATGAAGCCGGAGGCCCCGGCCTTCAGGGCGGAGAAGGCGTACTCGTCGAGGTCGAAGGTGGTCAGGATCAGCACCTTCGGCGGCTCGGCCTCCGCGCAGATGCGCCGGGTGGCCTCCACGCCGTCCAGCTTCGGCATGCGCACGTCCATCAGCACGACGTCGACCGCCGTGGCGCGCAGGACCTGGAGGGCCTCCACACCGTCGCCCGCCTCGGCGACGACCTCCATGTCCGGCTGGGCGGCGAGCACCATCCGGAACCCGGTGCGCAGCAGCACCTGGTCGTCGACGAGCATCACGCGGATCGTCATCGGTCCTCTTCCGTCCAAGGGTCAGCGAGTGGGTCGTGGGGAGAGCGAGCGGGTCGGCCGTAGGGGGGCGTGACAGGTGTCACCAGGGGGCGTGCGTCGGCGTCAGTGCGCCGGTTTGAGCGGCAGCAGGGCGCTGATGCGGAAGCCTCCACCGGGGCGGGGCCCCGCGTCCAGGGTGCCGCCGACCATGCCCACCCGCTCGCGCATGCCGATCAGCCCGTGGCCCTGGCCGTCCGCGCCGCCCTCCTCGTACATCTCGTGCGGAGCGCCCTTGCCGTCGTCCTCGACGAGCAGGCCGAGCCCGTCGTCGAAGTAGACCAGCCGCACGCTCGCGCCCGCGTTGGGCCCGCCGTGCTTGCGGGTGTTGGTGAGCGCCTCCTGCACGATCCGGTACGCGGTCAGCTCCACGCCGCTGGGCAGCGGACGCGGGGTGCCCTCGACCTTGAAGTCGACCGGCAGGCCCGAGCCGCGGCACTGCTCGACCAGGTCCTCGATCTGCTCCACGTCGGGCTGCGGGACGTACTCGCCGCTCTCCTGGTGCTCACCGGTGCGCAGCACGCCCAGCAGGCGGCGCATCTCGGCGAGGGCCTGGCGGCCGGTCGACGAGATGGTCTCCAGGGCCTTCTTGGCCTGGTCGGGCGCGGCGTCCAGGACGTAGGCGGCGCCGTCGGCCTGGACCACCATCACCGACACGTTGTGCGCGACCACGTCGTGCAGCTCGCGCGCGATCCGCGCGCGTTCCGCGGCGACCGCGACCTTCGCCTGCGCCTCGCGCTCCTTCTCCAGGCGCGCCGCGCGCTCCTCGAGCTGGGCGAAGTACGCGCGCCGGGTGCGCACCGAGTCGCCGAGCACCCAGGCGAGCGCGAACGGCACCGTCTGGAAGACCACGATCGCGATGTTGCCGGGGACGCTGGCCTGGTCGTTCGGCCAGCGCAACTGCGCCAGGGCCGCCGCCGACAGGCCCATGCCGAGCGCCAGCCGGGACGCCCAGCGGGCGCCCGTGGCGGCCACCGTGAAGACGATCACCAGCATCGCGAAGTCGGCGACCGTGGTCCCCACGTCCAGGACGAGCTGCGCCAGGCCCAGCGCACCCGCCAGCACCAGCATCTTCTCCGGCATCCGCCGGCGCAGTGCCACGACCAGGCTGAGCAGCAGCACGATGGGGACGACCAGCGCCAGGTTGTCGGTGCCCCGGACCTCCTGGCCGGCTCCCGCGGTCACCACGGAGAGCCCGAACAGGACGAGGGCCCAGAAGCCGTCGACCCCGGTCGGGTGCCTGCGGAGGAAGTCATAGAGGCGCTGCACGTAACCCAGCGTAGGGAAGCGAGATGCGTGCAGGGGTCAACCGGAGGGCCGATCCGCACCCGACGCGCGTACTCCCCAAGGTGGAGGCAGTGATCACCGGTGCCCCTAGGCTGGCCGCGCGGGGCCGAACACGGCCAGGCAGGAGCGACGGCACGACGGACGGCACGGACGGGAGGGCACGCGCGTGAGGAGCCACGGCGGGGGCGACGACGGTCACGGCGCGGGCGGCCAGGGCACGGCGGGCGACGGCCACGGCGCGGGCGGCGACGGCGGCACCTGGCGCGGCTGGCGTGCGGCCGCCCAGGACGCCCTGTACGGCCCTGAGGGCTTCTACCGGCGGCCCGAGGGCCCCGCGGGTCACTTCCGTACGTCGGTGCACGCCTCGCCGCTGTTCGCGGGCGCCGTGGCCCGGCTGCTGTGCCGGGTCGACGAGGCGCTGGGCCGGCCCGCCCCGCTGGACTTCGTCGACGTGGGCGCGGGCCGGGGCGAGCTGGTCGCCGGTGTGCTGGCCGCGCTGCCCGCCGAGGTGGCCGCCCGCACGCGCGCCTACGCCGTCGAGCTCGCCGACCGCCCGGCGCGGCTCGACCCCCGGGTGCAGTGGCGCGCGGACCTGCCGGAGGACGTCACCGGGCTGCTGTTCGCGAACGAGTGGCTGGACAACGTGCCCGTCGAGGTCGCCGAGGTGGACGCCACCGGCGTGCCCCGGCTGGTCCTGGTGCGGGACGACGGCACCGAACGGCTGGGGGAGCCCGTGGCCGGGGCGCAGGCGCGGTGGCTCGCCCGCTGGTGGCCCCTGCCCGCCGAGGAGGGCACGCGCGCGGAGATCGGCCTGCCCCGGGACGCCGCGTGGGCCTCGGCCGTGGCCGCCGTGCGGCGGGGGCTCGCGGTGGCCGTGGACTACGCCCACGCGCGCGAGGCGCGCCCCCCGTTCGGCACGCTCACCGGTTTCCGCGCGGGCCGCGAGACGCCCCCGGTGCCGGACGGCTCCTGCGACATCACCGCCCACGTGGCCCTGGACGCGTGCGCGGAGGCGGCGGCCGCGTCGTCGGCGGCGAGGGCGGCCACCGCGGCGGACGCCCAGGCGTCCGCCCCTCTCCTGCTCACCCAGCGCGCCGCCCTGCGCGCCCTCGGCGTCACCGGGGCGCGCCCCCCGCTCGCGCTCGCCTCCACCGACCCCGCGGGCTACGTCCGCGCCCTCGCGGGCGCCGGCGAGGCCGCCGAGCTCACGGCACCCGGCGGACTGGGCGACTTCGGCTGGCTGCTGCACCCGGTGGGCATCCCGGACCCACTGGGCGAGTGAGCGCTCGGCGCCGTACGCGCGCCACTCACTTGTCGATGTCCCCCACCACGAAGAACATCGACCCCAGGATCGCCACCATGTCGGCCACCAGCGTCCCCGGCAGCAGCTCGTTGAGCACCTGGATGTTGTTGTAGGACGCCGAGCGCAGCTTGAGCCGGTACGGGGTCTTGTCCCCCTTGCTGACCAGGTAGTAGCCGTTGATGCCGAGGGGGTTCTCGGTCCACGCGTACGTGTGCCCCTCCGGCGCCTTCAGCACCTTCGGGAGCCGCTGGTTGATCGGCCCCGGCGGCAGGTGCGCGAGCCGGTCCAGACAGGCGTCGGCGAGGTCGAGGGCGTTGTGCGTCTGCGCCAGCAGCACCTCGAAGCGGGCCAGGCAGTCGCCTTCGGTGCGGGTGACGACCCGCAGGGTGTCCTGGAGCTCCCCGTAGGCGAGGTACGGCTCGTCGCGGCGCAGGTCGAAGTCGACGCCCGAGGCCCGCGCGATGGGCCCGCTCACGCCGTACGCGTGGACGGCCTCCGGCGCGAGCACGCCCACGCCCCGCGTGCGCCCGCGGAAGATCTCGTTGCCGAGCACCAGGTCGTCGTACACGTCCATGCGCGAGCGGACCGCGGCGACGGCCTCCCGCGCGCGTGCCGTCCAGCCGGCCGGCAGGTCCTCCTTGAGGCCGCCGACGCGGTTGAACATGTAGTGGATGCGGCCGCCGGAGACCTCCTCCATGACGTTCTGCAGCACCTCGCGCTCGCGGAACGCGTAGAAGACCGGCGTGATGCCGCCGAGTTCCAGCGGGTACGACCCGAGGAACATCAGGTGGTTGAGCACCCGGTTCAGCTCGGCGAGCAGCGTGCGCGTCCACACCGCCCGCTCGGGCACCTCCATGCCGAGCATGCGCTCCACGGCGAGGACCACGCCCAGTTCGTTGGAGAACGCCGACAGCCAGTCGTGGCGGTTGGCCAGCATGATGATCTGACGGTAGTCGCGCGCCTCGAACAGCTTCTCCGCGCCGCGGTGCATGTAGCCGATCACCGGCTCCGCGCGCGTGATGCGCTCGCCGTCCAGCAGCAGCCGCAGCCGCAGCACCCCGTGCGTCGACGGGTGCTGGGGTCCGATGTTGAGCACCATGTCGGTGCTCTCCGCGGCACCGCCGATCCCGACCGTGGTCTCCGTCGTAGGAGTCATGGACCCAGTCTCCCCTACGTACGCTGGCCGCATGGAGACGGGGAGCCCACGGGGCGTGGAGACCGAGGACGGGGCGGGGGACGGGCCGGGGTGGACCGGTCTGCCGCCGGGACTGTTGCGCATGCGCCGGCTGCTGCTGGTCGTGTGGCTGGTGCCGGCCGCCCTCGGCACCGGACTGGCACTGGGGCTGTGCGTCGGCCCCGCGTGGGCGGCGTTCGCGCTGCTGCCGCTCGCCGCGCTGGCCTGGGGCTGGGTGCTGATCGGACGCAACTGGCGCTCCTGGCGGTACGCCGAGCGCGCCGACGACCTGCTGATCAGCCGCGGTGTGCTCTGGCGCGAGGAGACCGTGGTGCCGTACGGGCGCATGCAGCTGGTGGAGGTCACCTCCGGTCCGGTCGAACGGCACTTCGGGCTGGCCAGCGTGCAGCTGCACACGGCGGCCGCGGCGACCGACGCGGCCATCCCGGGCCTGCACCCGGCCGAGGCGGAGCGGCTGCGCGACCGGCTGACCGAGCTGGGCGAGGCCCGATCGGCGGGCCTGTGACCGCGCAGGGCGTCGACGACGCCGTACGCGTGCGGGAACCGGTGGACGAGCGGCGGCTGCACCCCGTGACGCCGTTCCGGCGGGCGTGGGCGCCGGTGACGGTGCTCGTCGGCTGGGCGGCGCACGATCCGAACCAGGCGCAGCAGCAGCTCACCCGGCTGACCACCACGACGCTGCTGCTCGCCCTCGCGGTCATCGTCACGGCGGCCTCCCTGTACGGCTTCCTGAGCTGGTGGTTCACCTGGTTCTCGGTGACGGACAGCGAACTGCGCATCCGCACCGGCCTGGTGTTCCGGCGCACCGCGCACATCCGGCTGGAGCGCATCCAGGCGGTCGACGTCACCCAGCCGCTCCTCGCGCGCGTGGCGGGCGTCGCCAAGCTGCGGCTGGACGTCGTCGGCGCGGACAAGAAGGACGAGCTGGCGTTCCTCGGCCAGGACGAGGCGCGCGTCCTGCGCGCCGAACTGCTCGCGCGGGCCGCCGGGTTCGCGCCCGGGACGGCGCAGAAGGTCGGGGAGGCACCGGCGCACGAGCTGCTGCGCGTGCCGCCGCGCGCGCTCGCGGTGTCCCTGGCGCTCAGGGGTGCCACCTGGGGGGCGGTCGCCGCCGCGCTGGTCGTCCCGCCGGTGCTGTGGCTGGTCACCCACAGCGTGTGGACGGTGCTCGCCACGGGCCTGCCGCTGCTGGGCGCGGCCGGTGCGCGCAGCGCGGGCCGGTTCGTCGCCGAGTACGACTGGACGGTCGGCGACTCCCCCGACGGGCTGCGCCTGGACCACGGGCTGCTGGACCGCACGCACGAGACGGTGCCCCCGGGCCGGGTGCAGACGGTGCGGGTCGTGCAGCCGGTGCTGTGGCGGCGGCGCGACTGGGTGCGGGTGGAACTGGACGTGGCCGGCTCCGACAACTCCGTGCTGGTGCCCGTCGCCCCCCGCGCGGCGGCCGAGGCGGTCATCGCGCGCGTGCTGCCCGGGGTGTCCGTGCCGGCCGACGCCGCGCTGTCGCGCCCGCCGCGGCGGGCCGGGCGGTGCCTGCCGCTGTGGTGGCGCGGGTACGGGATCGCGGTCACGGACGCGGTGTTCGCGGCCCGGCACGGGCTGCTGCGGCGCGACCTGGCCCTCGTGCCCCACGCGAAGGTCCAGAGCGTACGGCTCACCCAAGGGCCCTGGCAGCGGCTGTGGCGGCTCGCGGCGGTGCACGTGGACACCGGGGCCGGCGAGACCGTCACGGCCCGTCTGCGGGACGCGCAGGAGGCCGCGGAGCTGCTGCGCGGTCAGGCGGAACGGTCCCGGACCGGGCGCAGGGACGCCCGGCCCGACCGCTGGATGGCCTGAGCCCCGTCAGGGGCCCGGGCCACCGATGCCACGGCACGCACGGCGCGCCACGGCGTTCAGGACGCGGCGCTGCGCAGTCCCTGCAGGTCGATCTGCTCGGTCTCGTCGTGCGCGGTCAGGTCGATCACCTGGCCGACGCCGCGCGTGTCCTCGTCGGCCGGCTTGAACTCGGCCTCGGCCTCCGCCTTGTGGAGCGCGAGCGCCTCCTGTCCGACGACGTCGGCGAGGTCCTCGTTCTGCACGGCCTCCATCGCGGCGGACGCCGACGACTTCTTCGTGCCGAAGAAGTCGAACCCGCCCTCGGACGCGGGACGCCGCACCGGCTGCGACGCCGGTACGACGGCCACGGCGGTCGGCACGGTGAAGTGACCGGCGGGCCGCTGCGCGGGGGTCGCGGGCCGCGGCACGACGGCGGCGGCGGGCGCGGGGGCCTCCGCGGGGCGCGCGGTCCCGCGCTCCTCGTCGGTCTCCCGGGCGACCGGCTGGGCGGAGGGGTCGTCGTCCCCGCCGTCCTCGCCGTCCGCGTCGTCCGCGTCGTCCGTGGCGGTACGGCTCTGCGCGTCCACGCCTTCGGTCGCTTCGCCTCCGTCGGCGTCGGCGGCGTCGGCGGCCTCGGTGGCGTCGGGGGTCTCCGTGGCGGCCGCGCGCGCGTGCTCGTCGGCCGCCTCGGGCTTCCCCTGCGGGTCGTCCTCCTGGACGGACGCGGACTCCGACTCGCCGCCGTTGCCGGCCTGGCCGGACTTGTCGGCGGGCTCCCCGCTCGTGCCGTTCTCCGCGTTCTCCGCGTTCTCCGCGTTCTCCGCGTTCTCGCCGCTCTCCCCGTCCAGGCGGCTCAGCGCCGCTCCGGCCCGCAGGAACAGCTGGGAACCCGCCGGGGAGAAAGCCCCCGGGATCTCGGGCGCCTCCGCGGTGCCGTCGGCATCGTCCGCCGCGGCGTTGTTCTGGACCGGCACGACCGGCTCGGCCTGCTCCACCGGCTCGTCGTTCGAGGAGTCCGAGGCGTCCACGGAGTCCGCGGCGTCCGCCCGCTCGGTCCCGCTCCGCTCCGCCGCCGTGGACGTCCCCGGCCCGGCGGTCAGTTCGCGCGCCGCCGGGACGGTCGTCTCGATCTCCAGCAGGCGGCGGCCCTCCAGGGCGCTCGCCCGCTCGGTCTCCGCCGTGGCGTACCGCCGCAGCAGGGCCGCGTGCTCGTTGCGCAGCCCCGCCAGTTCGGAGCGCTTGGCCCGCAGCCGCTGCTCCAGCTTCTTGCGCAGCTCGCGCGACTCCTCGAGGTCGGACTCCAGTTCCGCGACCCGTTCCTCGAACCGCCACTCGTCGCTCACCCGCGCGCGCGTGAGGTCGGCGACCTGCTTGCCGGCCTGGATGTCCCAGCGGCGCATGACGAACGCGCCGATGACCGCCGTGGCGGCGGCAGCGGCGGCCAGTGCGCGCAGCACCACGGCCTCGGTGAACACCCAGGGGCCCAGTGCGCAGACGAGGGAGACGCCGGCGATCGCCGAGGGCGGCAACAGCCTGTGCAGAGGTGGGGAATGGCGGTGACGTCCACGTGGCATGGCCAGAAACTTACCGCGCGTAGGCGAATGTTGGCGCCCCGCCCCGCAAAAAGGCTGCCGTCCCGTGGCCTTCACGGAGCATCAGAAATCACTTTCCCCTCCGATTGCGTGCCGAATTCGACGAGAATCAAGATCGTTTCAACCGAGCCGCCCGCTGAGCCACTGCAGCGCCGCCGGGATCTCCCGCCGCCAGGTGTTGAAGTTGTGGCCGCCGCTGTCCAGCACGATCGAGGAGATCCGGGTCTTCCCGGTGGCCTTGACCTGGTCGATGAACTTCAGCGTGGCCTTGTAGTTGGATTCCCCGATCTTGCTGGTGGTGACGAGCAGGGAGGTGTCCGGGGCGGGCCGGTGCGCGAGGAACCAGCGCAGGTCCGCCTCGTCGCGCAGCTTCGCGTCGCCGTGGAAGAGGTCGCCCGTTGTCGGGTCGAGGGGCGCCTTGTAGTACGCCGACAGGCCGACGCCGGCCGCGTAGACGCCCGGGTGGTGCAGGGCCAGCTTCAGCGCGCAGTAGCCGCCCGTGGAGTCGCCGATGACGCCCCAGCCCGCCGGCTCGCGGCCCACCCGGTAGTGCGCGCGCATGGCCTCGGGCAGGTCCTTGGCGAAGAACGTCTCCGTCTGCGGCCCGCCCGGGACGTCCACGCACTCGGTGTCGCGCGGCGGCGCCACCGTCGGCCGCAGCATCACCAGGATCATCGGCTGCGTCCGGCCGTTCTTGGCGAGGTCCCGCGCGGTGCGCGGGTAGTGCAGCTTCTCGAACAGGGCCTCCGCCGTGCCCGGGTACCCCGTCAGGACGACCGCGGCGGGGAACACGCGCGTGCGGTACTGCGGCTGGAAGTACTCCGGCGGCAGGTACACGTACGCGGGCGTGGCGATGTGCGACGTACGACCCGTCAGCGCCACCTTCTGGATCTGCCCGCCCTGCTGCGGGCGTCTGCCGCCCGGACCGTCGACCTGGCGCGTGCCCAGGACCTCCAGCGGGCCGCCCGAGCCGCCGGTGTGGTCGACCACCACGCCCTGGTCGGTCTCCCGGCCGAACAGGTCGGCCCAGCTCGCGTAGAAGCCGAAGGCCTGGTTCGCGGCCAGGCCCACGGACGCGAACAGCATCACCTGGGTGCCCAGCAGCAGTCCGACCCGCCCGCCGACGGCCCGCCAGCCGCGCCGCGCCAGCCGCGGCCACAGCCAGACCGTGCCGACGAACAGCGTGACGGCGGACACCACCGCCACCAGCAGAACCGTTGTGCTCGTGAGACCCATGGGGGTTCCTGCCTGCGCTTTCCGTCCGTGCACCCGTGATGTCGGGCACGCTTGCCCCGGACTTTCCGTGGGCTTTGGAGTGGCTTTGAGGAGACGAGTGAACCTCTCTCCCCGAGACACCGTCCTAGAGGGCGCAATGTCGCCGGATGCCCGATCGGCTCCGGAATCCAGGTCCCTCGCGAACACTGTGGGAAGCGATGTCTGTCAGGCTAGATGGGGAAATGTCGGGCGGGGTTCCGCGCCGATCAAGCCGGGTGCGGAGCATGCTCCGGGGTCCGCGCCCCGAATCCGTTCCCGTGCTCGTCGGCAGGGCCTGCGCGCTCGTGGGCCTGCTGGACGTCGCCGCCGGCGTGTTCCCGCGGTTCCGGCACAGCCGTATGCACACCCTCGCCGAGGTGCTGCCCGGGGCGTTCGGGCCGTTCGCCGCCGCGCTCTCGCTGAGCGCCGGCGTGCTCCTGCTGCTGCTCGCGCACGGGCTGAAGCGGGGCAAGCGGCGGGCCTGGCGGGCGGCCGTGGCGCTGCTGCCCGCGGGCGCCATCGCCCAGTTCTCGTACCGCCATTCGCTGCTGGGCGCGCTGATCTCCGCGGCCCTGCTGGTGCCGCTGCTGCGCCACCGCGACCAGTTCTCCGCCCTGCCCGACCCGCGCAGCCGCTGGCGCGCGCTCGCCAACTTCGTCCTCATGGGCGCCGGTTCCCTCGTCCTGGGGCTGGTCATCGTCAGCGTCCACCCCAATCGCGTGGTCGGCGACCCGAGCCTGGCCGATCGCCTGACGCACGTCCTGTACGGCCTGTTCGGCTTCGAGGGCCCGGTCGACTACCAGGGCGACACCTCCTGGACGGTCGCCTTCTCCCTGGGCGCGCTGGGCCTGCTCACCGCCGTCACCACCATCTACCTCGCCTTCCGGCCCGAGCACCCCGCCGCGCAGCTCACCGAGGAGGACGAGGCGCGCCTGCGGGCCCTGCTGGACAAGCACGGCCGGCGCGACTCCCTCGGCCACTTCGCGCTGCGCCGCGACAAGGCCGTCGTGTTCTCCCCCAGCGGCAAGGCCGCCGTGACGTACCGCGTCGTCTCCGGCGTGATGCTCGCCAGCGGCGACCCCATCGGTGACGTCGAGGCCTGGCCGGGCGCCATCGAGCGGTTCATGGACGAGGCCCGGGCGCACTCCTGGACGCCCGCCGTGATGGGCTGCTCGGAGACGGGCGGCGAGGTGTGGACCCGTGAGACCGGTCTCGACGCCCTCGAACTGGGCGACGAGGCGGTGGTGGACGTCGCGGATTTCTCCCTCGCCGGCCGCGCGATGCGCAACGTGCGCCAGATGGTCAAGCGCATCGAGCGCGCCGGTTACGAAACCCGGGTACGACGTGTCCGTGACCTCGGCGAGGCGGAGCTGGAGCGCATCCGGCAAGCCGCCGAGGACTGGCGCGGCACCGACACCGAGCGCGGTTTCTCCATGGCGCTGGGCCGCATCGGCGACCTGGCCGACGGCGACTGCCTCATCGCCACCGCCCACAAGGCCGACCCGGAAACGGGCCCCTACGGCGACCTGAAGGCGATCCTGCACTTCGTGCCCTGGGGCAGCGACGGCGCCTCGCTGGACCTGATGCGCCGCGACCGCGCCGCCGACCCGGGGATGAACGAGCTGCTGATCGTGGCCGCCCTGCAGGCCGCGCCCAGGTTCGGCATCACGCGCGTGTCGCTGAACTTCGCCATGTTCCGCTCGGCGCTGGCCCGCGGCGAGAAGATCGGCGCGGGACCGGTGCTGCGCGCCTGGCGCGGACTGCTCGTCTTCCTCTCGCGCTGGTTCCAGATCGAGTCGCTGTACAAGTTCAACGCCAAGTTCCAGCCGCGCTGGGAGCCCCGCTTCGTCGTCTACCGCGCCTCCGCGGACCTGCCCCGCATCGGCTTCGCCGCCATGCAGGCGGAGGGCTTCGTCACGCTCGCCCTGCCGCTGCCGCGCTTCCTGCGCCGGCACCGGCCCGCCCCGCGCCCGTGCGCGCACGCCCTGACCGAGCACGAAGCCCGCGCCGCGTAGCCCCCACGGGGACCACCCCGACCGGTCCGGGCGGAGGCCTCGCCCCCCTCCAGCCCTGAGGCCCCCGCCCGGACCACCCGCACCACCCGCCCGCACCACGCGCGCGTGCTGCACAGCGTGTCGTGCCCTGGGCCTAGGCTGAACATATGAGCAAGCAGAGCGGACGCGGGCGGGTCGCCGGTCTTCCCGAGTGGGACCGGTGCGCGGTCATGGGCGTCGTCAACGTCACGCCCGACTCCTTCTCGGACGGCGGCCGCTGGTTCGACACCACGGCCGCCGTCAAGCACGGCCTCGCCCTGGTCGCCGAGGGCGCCGACCTCGTCGACGTGGGCGGGGAGTCCACCCGCCCCGGCGCCACGCGCGTGGACGAGGCCGAGGAGCTGCGCCGCGTCATCCCCGTCGTCCGCGGACTCGCCTCCGAGGGCGTCGTCGTCTCCGTCGACACCATGCGCGCCTCGGTCGCCGGGCAGGCCCTCGCCGCCGGCGCCGCCCTCGTCAACGACGTCAGCGGCGGCCTCGCCGACCCCGCGATGATCCCCGTCGTCGCCGACGCCGGGGCACCCTTCGTCGTCATGCACTGGCGCGGCTTCCTGGAGGGCGGCAACGTCCGCGGCGTCTACGACGACGTCGTCACCGAGGTCGTCGACGAGCTCCGCGCGCGCGTGGAGGCCGTGCTCGCGGGCGGCATCGCCCCGGACCGGATCGTCGTCGACCCCGGCCTCGGCTTCTCCAAGGAGGCCGGGCACGACCTGACCCTCCTCGCCCACCTCGACCGGCTGCACTCCCTGGGCCACCCGCTGCTCGTCGCCGCCTCCCGCAAGCGGTTCCTCGGCCGTGTCCTCGCCGGCCCCGAGGGCGCGCCGCCGCCCGCGCGGGAGCGGGACGCCGCCACCGCGGCCGTCTCCGCCCTCGCCGCGCACGCCGGCGCCTGGGCCGTCCGCGTCCACGAGGTGCACGCCACGGCCGACGCGGTCCGGGTCGCGCGCGCCCTGGAAGGCGCCCGGCAGGCGGACGGCACCCGGTGAGCGCCCCGCACACCGACGTGGAGCGGGTCGAGGCCGCCAACGCCGCCTTCTACGAGGCCCTGGAGCGCGGCGACTTCGAGCAGGTGTCCGCGCTCTGGCTCACCCCCGCCGACCTGGGCGTCGACGAGACGTACCACGACCCGGCCGACACCGGCGTGGTCTCCTGCGTGCACCCGGGCTGGCCGGTGCTCACCGGCCGGGGGGAGGTGCTGCGGTCGTACGCGCTGATCATGGCGAACACCGACTACATCCAGTTCTTCCTCACCGACGTGCACGTCTCGGTCACCGGCGACACGGCCGTGGTGACCTGCACCGAGAACATCCTCAGCGGCGGCCCCGCCCCCGAGGACGGCGAGGAACTGGGCCCGCTCGTCGGGCAGCTCGTCGTCGCGACGAACGTGTTCCGGCGCACACCCGACGGCTGGAAGCTCTGGTCGCACCACGCCTCGCCGGTTCTGGCCGAAAACGACGAGGACGAGGACGAGGAGACGCCCTCCTGAGGGGTAGACGCCTCTCGGGGCGTGGTGGGAATCACCCGCCGGCGGCAGGTGCGGGCACCGACCGGTGAACCACCGGTGTTCCCCCGGGGGAACACCCGGCGCAACCGGCCGGATCCGACACCCGCCGGCGCCCCCGCGGCCCGTCGTTGTCGGTGCCCGCAGGTAGATTCGTTCGAGGCCGGCGTGCCGCCCGCACGTGGCAGCGACCGGCCGCCACCGACGATTGCAGGAGTGATTCGCGTGGATCGTGTCGCGCTGCGCGGCCTGAAGGCCCGCGGGCACCACGGCGTGTTCCCCAAGGAGCGCGAGGAGGGCCAGACCTTCCTCGTGGACCTCGTGCTGGGACTGGACACCCGGGCGGCCGCGGCCGACGACGACCTGGCGAAGACCGTGCACTACGGCATCGTGGCGGAGGAGGTCGTGGCCGTCGTCGAGGGCGAGCCGGTGAACCTCATCGAGACGCTCGCCGAGCGCATCGCCGAGACGTGCCTGAAGCACGAGCAGGTCCAGGAGGTCGAGGTCCGCGTCCACAAGCCGGACGCGCCGATCACCGTCCCGTTCGACGACGTGACCGTCACCATCATCCGGAGCCGAGCATGACCGCGTCCTTCACGCAGGGCCCGACGGACCCGACCGTCCAGCCGGTGCCCGCCTCCGTCGTCGAGCGGGTCGACGCCGCCGACACCACGCTGCACAACCCGCAGCGGGCGGTGATCTCCCTCGGCTCCAACCTGGGCAACCGGCTGGAGACCCTGCAGGGCGCCGTCGACGCCCTGGAGGACACCCCGGGCGTGCGCGTGAAGGCCGTCTCCCCGGTGTACGAGACCGAGCCGTGGGGCGTGGAGCCGGGCAGCCAGCCGTCGTACTTCAACGCCGTGGTGCTGCTGAAGACCACTTTGCCGCCGTCGTCCCTGCTGGAGCGGGCCCACGCCGTCGAGGAGGCCTTCCACCGGGTCCGCGAGGAGCGCTGGGGCGCCCGCACGCTGGACGTCGACATCGTGGCGTACGCCGACGTCGTCTCCGACGACCCGGTGCTGACGCTCCCCCACCCGCGCGCCCACGAACGGGCCTTCGTGCTCGCCCCGTGGCACGACGTGGAGCCCGGCGCGCGGCTTCCCGGCCGCGGTCCGGTGGCCGACCTCCTCGGCACCGTCACCCGCGACGGCGTCGCGCCCCGCGCGGACCTGGAACTCCGGCTGCCCGAGTAGTCGTTAAGGTCGAGGACACCACACGTACGCCGGGCCCGGCCGGGGGAGCTGAAGGATCACCGTGAGAGAGCTGCGCATCAGGTTGCTGGCCGGCGTCTTCGTCGTGGCCGGTGTCCTGTCCTGGGCGGGCGCCCGCCTCTGGAACTCGATCGGGACCCTCCCCAGCGTCCCCCTGGCCGCGCCCATCGTGCTGGCCCTCATCGCGGTGGTCCTGCTCGCCACGGCGCTCTCGCTCCGCGCCCGGCTGCGGGCCCAGCGCGAGCGCCGTCCCGAGGCCAAGGGCGTCGATCCGCTGATGGCGGCCCGCGCGGTCGTCTTCGGCCAGGCCAGCGCCCTGGTCGCGGCCCTGGTCGCCGGCATGTACGGCGGCACCGGCGTGGTCCTGCTCGAGTCCCTGGACATCCCCGCCCGACGCGACCAGGCCATCTACGCCGGCTTCTCGGTCCTCGCGGGCATCGGCGTCATAGCGGCCGGGATCTTCCTGGAGCGCGTCTGCAGGCTCCCGGAGGACGACGACCACGACCAGGGCGCCCCGTCGGCCGCCTGAGCCCTCCCGAACCGGTCCGCCCGCCGGATCGACCGGGCGGAGGCACGGACCGGGCACGGACCGCCCCCGTCCGGGGCACGGCGCGTCAGCGCGCCATGATGAGGCTCATCGCCTCGTTGCGGGTCGCCGCGTCCCGGAGCTGACCGCGCACCGCAGAGGTGAGCGTCTTGGCGCCGGGCTTGCGGATGCCCCGCATCGACATGCACATGTGCTCGCACTCGATGACGACGATGACGCCACGCGGCTCCAGGATCTCCATCAGGGAGTCAGCGATCTGCGTGGTGAGACGTTCCTGCACCTGGGGGCGCCGGGCGTAGACGTCGACGAGCCGGGCCAGCTTGGACAGGCCCGTGATCTTCCCGCTGGCGGACGGGATGTAGCCGACGTGCGCGACGCCCCGGAACGGCACCAGGTGGTGCTCACAGGTCGAGAACACCTCGATGTCCTTCACCAGGACCATCTCGTCGTGACCGAGGTCGAAGGTCGTCGTCAGGACGTCCTCGGGCTGCTGCCACAGACCCGCGAAGATCTCCCGGTAGGCCCGTGCCACCCGCGCCGGCGTCTCCTTGAGGCCCTCGCGGTCCGGGTCCTCGCCGACCGCCAGCAGGAGTTCGCGCACGGCGTTCTCGGCGCGCTTCTCGTCGAACTCGCCGATGGCGCCGCCGCGGTCGCCGTCCAGCGTCACGGGGTCGGTCATCTTGGTGCCTCGTTCCTCTGCGGGTCACACGTGTGGGGTACGCGCTGCGGGGGCGGTCATACGACAAACCGCGCCCCCCAGGCTAGAACCTGGGGGGCGCGGCATCCATTCCGGGCCTGGTCAGCTCTCCGGGCGGTCCTCCGGGGCGGGCTCCGCCACCGGGGCGGACTCCGTCGCGGTGGACTTGACGGTGGAGATCGCGGGCGTCGCGCCGTTGGCGCCGTTCGTCAGGGCCAGCTCCTTGGGGGAGAGCACCGGCGGACGGGTGGACGGTGTGCGCCGCGAGGAGCCGGTCCAGGCGGGCCGCGCCGGCCGCTTGACGATGGTGGAGAAGATCTCGGCGATCTCCTCCTTGCCCAGCGTCTCCTTCTCCAGCAGCTTCAGGACGAGGTTGTCGAGGACGTCGCGGTTCTCGACCAGGATCTCCCAGGCCTCGTTGTGCGCGTTCTCGATGAGCTTCTTGACCTCCTCGTCCACCAGTGCGGCGACCTCTTCCGAGTAGTCGCGCTGGTGAGCCATCTCACGTCCGAGGAACGGCTCGGTGTTGTCGCCGCCGAACTTGATGGCGCCCAGCCGCTCGGTCATGCCGTACTGGGTGACCATGGCGCGGGCCGTGGCCGTGGCCTTCTCGATGTCGTTCGCCGCGCCCGTGGTCGGGTCGTGGAAGACCAGTTCCTCCGCCGCGCGGCCGCCGAGCATGTAGGCCAGCTGGTCCAGCATCTCGTTGCGCGTGGTGGAGTACTTGTCCTCGTCCGGCAGGACCATCGTGTAGCCCAGGGCGCGGCCGCGGGACAAGATGGTGATCTTGTGGACCGGGTCGGAGTTCGGCGAGGCCGCCGCGACCAGGGCGTGTCCGCCCTCGTGGTACGCGGTGATCTTCTTCTCCTTGTCCGACATGATCCGGGTCCGCTTCTGCGGGCCCGCCACCACACGGTCGATCGCCTCGTCCAGCATGGAGTTGTCGATCAGCTTCTTGTCGCTGCGGGCCGTGAGCAGGGCCGCCTCGTTCAGCACGTTCGACAGGTCCGCGCCGGTGAAGCCGGGCGTGCGGCGGGCGACCGCGGCGAGGTCGACGTCGGGCGCGACCGGCTTGCCCTTCTGGTGGACCTTGAGGATCTCCAGACGGCCCTGGAGGTCCGGCGGGTCGACCGCGATCTGGCGGTCGAAGCGGCCGGGCCGCAGCAGCGCCGGGTCGAGGATGTCGGGCCGGTTCGTCGCGGCGATGAGGATCACGCCGCCCTTGACGTCGAAGCCGTCCATCTCGACGAGGAGCTGGTTCAGGGTCTGCTCGCGCTCGTCGTGCCCGCCGCCCAGGCCGGCGCCGCGGTGGCGGCCGACCGCGTCGATCTCGTCGACGAAGACGATCGCCGGGGCGTTCGCCTTGGCCTGCTCGAACAGGTCGCGGACCCGGGAGGCACCGACACCGACGAACATCTCGACGAAGTCGGAACCGGAGATCGAGTAGAACGGCACCCCGGCCTCGCCGGCCACGGCGCGCGCGAGGAGCGTCTTGCCGGTGCCGGGACGGCCGTAGAGCAGCACGCCCTTGGGGATCTTGGCGCCGACGGCCTGGAACTTGGCCGGCTCCTGCAGGAACTCCTTGATCTCCTGGAGCTCCTCGACGGCCTCGTCACAGCCCGCGACGTCCGAGAAGGTCGTCTTGGGGGTGTCCTTGGTGATGAGCTTGGCCTTCGACTTGCCGAAGTTCATCACCCGGCTGCCGCCGCCCTGCATCTGGTTCATCAGGAACAGGAAGACGACCACGATGAGGACGAAGGGGAGCAGGGAGAGCAGGATCCCGACGAACGGGTTCTGCTTGGACGGCGACACCGTGTAGCCGTCCGTGATCTGCTTGTCCTGGTACTTGGTCTGCAGCGTGTTGGCGATGGTCACGCCCTGGTCGCCGATGTAGCTCGCCTGGATCTTCGAGCTGCCCTCGACCTTTTCGCCGTCCTTCAGCGTGACCTTGATGGTCTGCTCGTCACCGGTGGTGAGCTTGGCCGACTCGACCCTGTTGTCGTTGATCGCTGCGACGACCTGGCCGGTGTCCACCGTCTTGTAGCCGCCGGACGAGCCGACGACCTGCATCAACACGACCACGGCAAGGACGGCCAGCACGATCCACATGACCGGCCCACGGAAGTATCGCTTCACGTCCATCCATACGGAGCGGTGCCGCCCCGTCCCTCCTGCCATAGTGAGTTTGATAAGACAGTTCTTCTGACGGTACCCCAGCATCGTGGGCCGAAGCCGCACCGGAGAGCCGGGAGCCCGTCCGCATGGTCCAACGGTGCGGGAGCCGCTGGGGTTCCCGATCGCCGTGCCGGACCGGCCCGTCCGGCCCAGTGGCCGGACGGGAAGGGTGCTCAGCCGCCGTAGACGTGGGGCGCGAGCGTCCCCACGAACGGCAGGTTGCGGTACTTCTCCGCGTAGTCGAGCCCGTACCCGACGACGAACTCGTTCGGGATGTCGAAGCCGACCCACTCCACGTCGATGGCGACCTTCGCGGCGTCCGGCTTGCGCAGCAGGGTGCAGATCTTCAGCGACTCCGGCTCGCGGGAGCCGAGGTTGTTGATCAGCCAGGACAGCGTCAGGCCGGAGTCGATGATGTCCTCGACGATCAGGACGTGCCGGCCCTTGATGTCGGTGTCGAGGTCCTTCAGGATCCGCACGACGCCGGACGACTGGGTGCCCGCGCCGTACGAGGACACCGCCATCCAGTCCATGGTGACCGGGGTGGACAGCGCCCGGGCGAGGTCGGCCATGACCATCACCGCGCCCTTGAGGACTCCGACGATGAGCAGGTCCTTGCCCGCGTACTCCGCGTCGATCTTCGCGGCCAGCTCGGCCAGTTTCGCGTCGATCTCTTCTTTGGTGATGAGCACCTGCTGGAGGTCGGCACCCATGTCTTTCGCGTCCACCCGCATCACTTTCGGTCGTCCCACCGGCTGTCGCGCTCCGCCGCAGGGGGTCGGATTCAGCCTTGCCGAATCACCAGTCTGCCACCCTGGCGCTGGGCGACGACTTTGCCGGGGAGGTTGATGACCCCCTGGCCGCGCCAGCCGGTGATCAGCCGGTCGACTTCCTCGATGTGGCGGGCGAACAGCGAACCGGCCGGGGCGCCGGCCTCGATCGCGGCGCGGCGCAGGATCCGGCGGCGCACGGCGGGCGGCAGGGCGTAGAGCTTGGCGCACTCCAGCAGGCCCGTGGCGTCCCGTACGGCGTCCTCGGCCTGGCGGGCCCAGGCGTCCAGGGCGTCGGCGTCGTCGCGGGAGAGCTGGGCCGTCCGGGCGAGGGCCTCCACGACGCCCTTGCCGAGCGCCTTCTCCAGGGCGGGCAGTCCTTCGTGCCGCAGCCGGGAGCGCGTGTACGCGGGGTCGGCGTTGTGCGGGTCGTCCCAGACGGGCAGCGACTGGGCCATGCAGGCCTTACGGGCGGTCTGCCGGTCGAGGTGGAGGAAGGGGCGCCGGTAACGGCCGTCGGCCCCCGAGACCGCGGCCATGCCCGAAAGGGAGCGGATGCCGGAGCCGCGGGCGAGACCGAGCAGGACGGTCTCGGCCTGGTCGTCCCGGGTGTGGCCGAGCAGGACCGCGGCGGCGCCGTGGCGCTCGGCGGCGGCGTCGAGGGCGGCGTAGCGGGCGTCGCGCGCGGCGGCCTCGGGGCCGCCCTCGCGGCCGACGGTGACGGCGGTGGACTCGACGGGGTCCAGGCCGAGTTCGCGCAGGCGCTGGACGACCTCGGCGGCGCGCTGGTCGGAGCCGGTCTGCAGGCCGTGGTCGACGGTCACGCCGCCCGCGCGGACGCCGAGCCGGGGGGCCTCGAAGGCGAGGGCGGAGGCGAGCGCCATGGAGTCGGCGCCGCCGGAGCAGGCCACGAGCACGAGCGGCGACGGCGCTCGCTCGTGCGGGGGGCGCGCGGCGGCCCGGGGGAACGGCGCCGTGGATCCGGCGGCCGCCGGGGTCGGCACCGGGGGCTGCGGGGAGGTCTGTTCGATCAGGATGTCGTGGAGGACGCGGCGGACCGCCAGGCGTATCGCCGCGACCGCAGGATGGGGACCCATGTCCGGTTCCCTTCATGAAGTTTTCGGGGGGTGAGCCCGAAGTCCGGTCACGCAGAGTGTGTAGATGGTGACAGAACCGGGGCGCTCCCCGAGCATCGCACGCCTGCGGGAGCCTCACGGTCCCTCGGACGGGTGATTGGAGCGGCGTTCGTCTGCCGTCGGCCGATTCCTTTCACGCCGGGCTGCCGATCCGTTGCGCGCCGGGCCGGCGGGGCCAGGGCCCCGCTAGCGGTGCACGCGCGCGATCCAGTCCGCCGGCTGGGAGATCTCCGCCTTGGTGGGCAGGGTGTTCGGGCTGGTCCAGACGCGGTTGAAGCCGTCCATGCCGACCTCGTCGACGACCGCCCGCACGAAGCGCTCGCCGTCGCGGTACTGGCGCAGCTTGGCGTCCAGGCCGAGCAGCTTGCGCAGGGCGGTGTCCAGGCGGGAGGCGCCCTTGGCGCGGCGCTGCTGGAACTTCTCGCGGATCTCGGCGACGCTCGGCACGACGGCGGGTCCGACGCCGTCCATCACGAAGTCGGCGTGGCCCTCCAGGAGGGACATCACCGCGGTGAGGCGGCCGAGGATCTCGCGCTGCGCCGGGGACTGCACGAGTTCGACGAGGGACCGGCCGCCGTCGTCCTCCTCCGCCTCGGGGCGGCCGCCGGCCAGCGACTGGGCCGCCTCGCGGATCCGCTCCAGGAAGGTCATGGGGTCGACGTCGGTCTCCGCCAAGAACGACTGGATTTCGCCCTCCAGGTGGTCGCGCAACCAGGGCACGGCGGAGAACTGGGTGCGGTGCGTCTCCTCGTGCAGGCACACCCACAGGCGGAAGTCGTGGACGTCGACGTCGAGTTCGCGCTCCACGTGGACGATGTTGGGGGCGACCAGGAGCAGCCGGCCGCCGCCGCTCCCGCCGGCCGGGAGGTCGCGGGTGGCCGGGGCGAAGGTCTCGTACTGGCCGAGGACGCGGGAGGACAGGAACGACAGGAGCATGCCCAGTTCGACGCCGGTGACCTTGCCGCCGACGGCGCCGAGGACCGCGCCGCCGGCGCTGTTGCCGCGACGTTCCTGCATCTTCTCCAGCAGGGGCCTGAGGATCTCCCGGAAGCCGGCGACGTTCGCCCGGACCCAGCCGGGGCGGTCGACGACCAGGACCGGGGTGTCGTGGGTCTCCTCGGTGCCCATCCGGGTGAAGCCCCGGACGTGCTCCTCCGAGGCCTTGGCGTGACGGCGCAGCTCGGCGACGACGGCTCTGGCCTCGTCGCGGCTCACCTCGGGGCCCGGCCGCACGAGCCGGGTCGCGGTCGCGACCGCGAGATTCCAGTCGACCATCTCGGCACCACCGATGCTCGTCATGCGTCAACCGTACGTGAGCCCTCCCCCTTGGGGCAGAGCACGGAGCCCCCGGGGCAACTGCTCAACGGCCGTCGCTGCTCCCACCGAAGGGGCTCGGGCCACTGCTCAACGGCGTCCACCGGTCCCACTCAGGGGCGCGGGGAACCGCGCGACCAGCCCCCACCGGCCCGCACCTCGACGACCGCCGCGCCCCACCCCCACGGACCGCCCCGCTCAGCCGCAGCCGCAAGCCGCCAGCGCCGTCGCCGCCCGGTCCAGCGCCGCCTGCACGGGTGGCGCCTCCCCCGGGCTGTCCGGGTCGGCCGTGAGGAAGGCGAAGGCCAGCAGGCGCCCGTCCTGGTCCACGACCGTGCCGGAGAGGGTGTTGACGCCGGTCAGCGTGCCGGTCTTGGCGCGGACCACGCCCGCGGCGCCGTCGGCCGGGCCGTTCGCGTAGCGCGCGGACAGCGTGCCGGTGAAGCCGGCGACCGGCAGGCCGGTGAGGGCGGGGCGCAGACCGGGCCGGGCGGGGTCGGCCGCTTTGGTGAGGAGGGCGGTGAGCAGGCGGGCGGTCAGCTTGTCGGTGCGGTCGAGCCCGCTGCCGTCGTGGAAGATCGCCCCCGCCCGCGGCAGCCCGAGCTTCTCGAGCTGGGCCCCGATCGCCGTGCCGGCGCCCGCGAACTCCGCGCGCACGCCGCTCGCGAGGGCGGTCTGGCGGGCCAGGGCCTCGGCGATGTCGTTGTCGCTGTTGGTCATCATCCGCTCGACCAGGGCGGACAGCGGCGGGGAGGACACCGTCGCGAGGGTCTGCGCGCGGGTCGACGCCTTGGAGGGGCCGGGCGGCGAGGTGGTGATGCCGGCCGCGTCGAGGAACGCGGCGAACTCGTTCGTCGCCTGCGCCGCCGGGTCGGGGAAGCGCCGCACGGGGCCGCTGGTGGAGTCGTCGGTGCGGGCCTCGTCCGCCATCAGGGCGGTGACGCGGGCGAGGTTGCCGTTCTCCCCGATGGGGTGACGGCCGGACCCGGCGAACAGGGTGGTGTCGTACGACAGCGTGACGCGCTTGATGCCGCGCTTCTTCAGCGCCGCCGCGGTCGAGTCCGCCAGGGTGCGCAGGCTGGCCCAGCCGTCGGCGCGGGGGCGTGCGGTGAGGGTGGGGTCGCCGCCGCCGACGAGGACGAGTTCGCCGGTGTCGGGTTCGAGGGCGGTGCGGGTGGTGAGGCGGTGGTCGGGGCCCAACGCGGACAGCGCGGCGACGGCGGTGGCGATCTTCGTGGTGGAGGCGGGCGTCAGGGGCTGGTCGGCGCCGGAGCCGTACAGCAGCCGTCCGGTGGCCACGTCGACGACGGCGGCGGTGTGCTGGGGGCCGAGGGCCGGGTCGGCGAGGAGCGGGCCGAGGACCGCGGCGAGGGCGGCCGGGTCCGGGGCGGACCGCGGCGCGGACTTCACGGTGTTGCCGGTGGCGCCGCCGAGGCCGGTGAGGACGGCGGCGGCGCTGGGCGCGGGGCGCGGTACGGCGTCCGCGGGGTGGGCGGGGCCGTGCGCGGCTCCGTGATCTGCGCCACCCGTGCGGCCGAGGGCGACGGCGTGGTCCCGCTCGGCCGTACGCTGACCGGTGGAGTCCCAGGGGCCGGCGGCGGTGACCACACCGGCGGCCAGGGCCAGCCCGACGGTCGTCGCACCCGCGGTGTAGCGCCAGTTCGGGCCGGGCTTCGGGCGTGTGCCGCGCAGGTGCCCAACCCGCGCCTTCGTGGCCTGCACCAGCCGCGCGACCCGCGGCTGAACGGCCCGCGCGACCCGCGCGACCCGGGCCACCCGGGGGCCCGCGGCCTGTGCGTCCCGTGGCGCTGCCGACGGCTCGACCCGTGCGGAGGCGGTCCGCCGCAGCCGTGCGAGCGGCGGTGCCACCGTCGCTGCGACCCGGGCCAGACGGGGGCGTAGGGCGGCGGCGACCCGTGCCGCGTGCGGTCCCGCGGCCCGCCAAGGCCTCAGTTCTGGCACGACCACCAGCCCCTTTCGCGATCACACACCTGCGTGAGGGACACTTAATCACCCGAAGTATGTGTTGATCATGGAGGAGCCACCGGTGGAGTTCGACGTCACGATCGAGATTCCGAAGGGTTCGCGGAACAAGTACGAGGTGGACCACGAGACCGGTCGGATCCGCCTGGACCGTCGACTCTTCACCTCGACCGCCTACCCGACCGACTACGGCTTCGTCGAGAACACCCTCGGCGAGGACGGTGACCCGCTGGACGCGCTGGTCATCCTGGACGAGCCCACCTTCCCGGGCTGCCTGATCCGCTGCCGCGCGATCGGCATGTTCCGGATGACCGACGAGGCCGGCGGCGACGACAAGCTGCTGTGCGTCCCGTCGACGGACCCGCGCGTGGAGCACCTGCGCGACATCCACCACGTGTCGGAGTTCGACCGGCTGGAGATCCAGCACTTCTTCGAGGTCTACAAGGACCTCGAGCCCGGCAAGTCCGTCGAGGGCGCCAACTGGGTCGGCCGCACGGACGCCGAGACGGAGATCGAGCGGTCGTACAAGCGCTTCAAGGAGCAGGGCGGCCACTGAGCCCGGTGCCCTGGGCTCTGACCTCTGAGCCTGTACCCGAAGGGGCCGCACGCGTGCGCGTGCGGCCCCTTCGTGTGTCGGATGGATCTCCGTGCGCATACTGAGGGATACGGAATGTGTCGTTCAGGGAGCGTTGCTCAGTGACGGAGGCGGAGGACCGCAAGCCGCAGTCGGACGAGGCGAGGAGTGTCTACGACGGCGAGTCGACGTCGGAGATCACGTCCGAGTTCGCCCTCCCGAAGGGGCTGGCCGTCCAGAGAACCGGCGGTGAGGCGGAGACCACGTCGGAGTTCGCCCTCCCGCGGGGGCTGGACGCGCCGCAGGCGACCACCGCCGAGCCGGAGGGGTCGGCGTTCAGCCTGCCGAGCACGTACGACGCGCGCAGCGCCCCGGCCGCGTTCACGCCGCCCGCCGGGGTGCCGGCGGTGAGCCTCGCCAAGGACGTGCCCTGGCAGGACCGGATGCGGGCGATGCTGCGCATGCCGGTGACCGAGCGGCCCGCGCCGGAGCACCGGCCGAAGGCGGAGGACGAGGGGCCGGCCGTGCCGCGCGTGCTGGACCTGACCCTGCGCATCGGCGAGCTGCTGCTCGCCGGCGGGGAAGGCGCGGAGGACGTCGAGGCGGCGATGTTCGCGGTGTGCCGCAGCTACGGCCTGGACCGCTGCGAGCCGACCGTCACCTTCACGCTGCTGTCCATCTCCTACCAGCCGTCGCTGGTGGAGGACCCGGTGACGGCCTCGCGCACGGTGCGCCGCCGGGGCAGCGACTACACGCGCCTGGCGGCCGTGTTCCGGCTCGTGGACGACCTGAGCGACCCGGAGACCCACCTGTCGCTGGAGGACGCCTACCGGCGCCTCGCGGAGATCCGCCGCAACCGGCACCCGTACCCCACCTGGGTGCTCACCTCGGCCAGCGGGCTGCTGGCGGGCGCGGCCTCGGTGCTGGTCGGTGGCGGGGTGCTGGTGTTCCTGGCGGCGGCGGTCGGCGCGATGCTCGGCGACCGGCTGGCCTGGCTGTGCGCGGGGCGCGGGCTGCCGGAGTTCTACCAGTTCCTGGTGGCCGCGATGCCGCCCGCGGCGATCGGGGTGGCGCTGACGCTCGCGCACGTCGACGTGGCCGCGTCCGGGGTGATCACCGGCGGGCTGTTCGCACTGCTGCCGGGGCGGGCGCTGGTGGCCGGCGTGCAGGACGGGCTGACCGGCTTCTACATCACCGCGGCCGCGCGCCTGCTGGAGGTCATGTACTTCTTCGTCGGCATCGTCGTCGGGGTGCTGGTGGTGCTCTACGTGGGCGTGAACCTGGGCGCCCACCTCAACCCCGACGCGGCGCTGGTCGGCGCGGAGCGGCCGGTGGTGCAGACCGTCGCGTCCATGCTGCTGTCGCTCACCTTCGCGGTGCTGCTCCAGCAGGAGCGGTCCACCGTGCTGTCGGTGACCTGCAACGGCGGTGTCGCCTGGGTCGTCTACGGCGCGATGCACTACACGGGCGGGATCTCCCCGGTGGCCTCCACGGCGGCCGCCGCGGGCCTGGTGGGCCTGTTCGGGCAGTTGCTCTCGCGCTACCGGTTCGCCTCGGCCCTGCCGTACACGACGGCGGCGATCGGGCCGCTGCTGCCGGGCTCCGCCACGTACTTCGGGCTGCTGGCCATCGCGCAGAACGAGGTGGACCGGGGTCTGGTGTCGCTGACCAAGGCGGCGGCGCTGGCCATGGCCATCGCGATCGGCGTCAACCTCGGGTCGGAGGTCTCCCGGCTGTTCCTGCGCGTCTCGGTGGAGAAGCGCAGGGCGGCGAAGCGGACCCGCGGCTTCTGAGCCGGGCGGCCGACGCGCGGCCGCCCGGGTCGGTCAGTAGCCGCCCTGGTCGTACGGGTACTGGCCGGTGTTCTGCTGCTGGTACTGGCCGTTGTCCTGCTGCGGGTGGCCGCCCTGCTGGGCGCCGTAGGGCTGCTGGTACGGCTGGTGCTGCTGGTGCTGGGGCTGCTGCTGGTGCTGGGGGTACTGCCGGCCGTAGTACTCGTTCTGGTCGTAACCCTGCTGGTAGCCCTGGTCGTTGCCGTACGGCGCCTGCTGGGGCTGGGGCTCGTACTGCTGCGGGTACTGCTGGTGCTGGTGCCGGGACTGCTGCTGGTCGCGGGGGTCCGGCTCCATGCGGCGGAGCTGGGTCGTGGCGTCGTCCATCGGCTGGTGCTGGTACTGGGGCTGGTGCTGCCCGGCCTCGGGCTCCTCGGAGGTCTGCGCCGCCGCCCGCTTCTTCTTGCCGCGCTCGCGCAGGTACTCGATGAGGATCGGGACGACCGACACCAGGACGATGAGGACGAGGATGGCCTCGACGTTGTTCTTGATGACCCCGATCTGGCCCAGCCAGTAGCCCGCGAGGGTGACGCCGGTGCCCCACGCGACGCCGCCGATGACGTTGTAGACCAGGAAGGTGCGGTACTTCATCCGGCCGGCGCCCGCCACGATCGGGGCGAAGGTGCGCACGATGGGGACGAAGCGGGCCAGCACGATGGCCTTCGGGCCGTACTTCTCCATGAACTCGTGGGCCTTGTCCAGGTTCTCCTGCTTGAAGAGCTTGGAGTTGGGCCGGCCGAAGAGCTTGGGACCGAGGAACTTCCCGATCATGTAGCCCACTTGGTCGCCGAGGACGGCGGCCAGCACGATCAACGTGCACACCAGCCACAGCGGCTGGCTGATGAAGTTCCCCTCGGCCACGAACAGACCGGCCGTGAACAGCAGGGAGTCGCCGGGCAGGAAGGCGAACAGCCCGGACTCCGCGAAGACGATCAGCAGGATGCCGGGCAGGCTGAACGTCTCGATCAGGTAGTCCGGGCTGAGCCACTCGGGGCCGAGCGCAAGCGTGGTCACGGGTCTGTGGCTCCTGCGGGTGGGGGGTGCGGGCGGAGGGCTGGCTGCCCCAACGTATCAACGCAGCCGGCCGGGCCCAGGTTCCATGGGCCCCCTCAGGATGCACTGTGCTCCCCCTGGCACAAAGCTGTGTCCATGAGCATCGAGGACCACGGCGGTGGGCAGGGCCCCCGCCCCGACGTACTGGTCGTCACGACGAACGACGTGCCCGGGCACCGGGTGCAGCAGGTCATCGGCGAGGTGTTCGGGCTGACGGTGCGCTCGCGGCACCTGGGCAGCCAGATCGGCGCCGGCCTGAAGTCGATGGTCGGCGGCGAGCTGAAGGGGCTGACGAAGACGCTCGTGGCCACCCGCAACCAGGCGATGGAACGGCTCGTCGAGCAGGCACGCGCGCGAGGCGCCAACGCGGTGCTGGCGTTCCGCTTCGACGTGACCGAGGCGGCCGACGTCGGCACGGAGGTGTGCGCGTACGGCACGGCGGTGGTCGTGGCCCCGGAGTGACACCGGGGCCACCGCACCGTCCCGCGCCCGCGGCGCCGTCGTCCGCTCCCGGCGCTCAGCCGCCGTGCCGGGCCGCGTTCGCCCGGACGGCCTCGCGCAGGTGCTCGGCGAGCCCGGGACGCATCGCGTCGTAGAACGCCTTGAAGCGCTCGTCGGCGACGTACAGGTCGGCGAGGTCGCGGTGCATGGCGTACGAGCACGGGTAGAACCAGCCGTCGATGTGCAGCCGGTGCTCCTCCGCGAGGCCCATCGCGGCCTCGCCGGACGGCGCCTCCCCCGCGGCCATCAGGGCGGCGTAGCGCTCGCTCCAGTCGGCCACCTCGGCCTGCATCCGCTGCCAGTCCCCCTTGCCGTAGGACGCGGCGCGGCGCTGCGACTCGGCGTAGGTCTCCGTGCCGCCCCAGCGGCGCTCGGCCTCCTCGGCGTACTGCTCGGGGTCCTTGTCGCCGAAGACCTCGAACTTCTCCTCGGGCGTGAGGTTGATGCCCATCGTGCGTGCCTCCATGGCGTGCTCCACGGCCTCGGCCATCTTCCGCAGCTTCTCGATCCGGGCGGTCAGCAGCGCGTGCTGGCGGCGCAGGTGCTCCCGCGGGTCCGCGTCCGGGTCGTCGAGCAGGGCCGCGACCTCGTCGAGGGGGAAGCCGAGCTCCCGGTAGAACAGGATCTGCTGGAGCCGGTCGAGATCCGCGTCGCCGTAGCGCCGGTGGCCGGCGTGGCTGCGCTCGCTCGGCACCAGCAGGCCGATGGTGTCGTAGTGGTGCAGGGTGCGCACCGTGACCCCGGCGAAGCCGGCGACCTGTCCGACGGAGTAGCTCACTTCCGCTCCTTTCTCGGTACGCGCTCCACAGTGGGTCCTCACGCCGCGTGAGGTGCAAGCGGCTTTCCCCGGCGGCACCCGCGACGCTCCCCCGAGGGCCGCGCTCCGGATGTTGAGTCCTTTTTGTCTGCTTATCGTGAGCGCGTGGCCCAGCACTCCGCGCAGCAGGCGCCCTCCTCCGCTCCGGCGGCCCCCGCGCGCGTGCTGCTGCGGTCGCTCCTGCCCGCCCTGGTGGTGGGCGTGACCGCGAGCCTGGTCTTCATCGGGGTGAGCGCGGCCGCCGAACAGCTCCAGCACGTGCTGTGGACGGACCTGCCGGACGCCCTGGGCGTGGGCAGCTACTCGGTGCTGTGGATGACGGTGATGCTCGTCGCGACGGGCGTGGCCGTGGGCCTGGTGGTGTGGCGCGTCCCGGGACACGCGGGGCCCGATCCGGCGACCACGGGCCTCGACGCGCCCGTGCTGCCGCCCCTCGTGCTGCCCGGCCTGCTGCTCGCGACCGCCCTGATGCTGGCCGGCGGCCCGAGCCTCGGCCCGGAGAACCCGATCATCGCGGTGAACGTCGGCCTCGCGGTGTGGCTGGGCACCCGGGCGCTCCCCGGCGCCCCGGCCGGGCTGTGGGGCGCGCTGGCCGAGGCGGCGACGATCGGCGCGCTGTTCGGCACGCCGGTCGCCGCGGCGCTGGTCATCTCCGAGGCGCTGGCGGGCCGCCGGGTGCAGGGGCTGCTGTGGGACAACCTGTTCGCGCCGCTCGCGGCCGCCGCGGCCGGTGCGATCACCACGACGCTGGTGGCGCACCCGAGCTTCGACCTGCACCTGCCGCCGCTCGGCCGGCCGGACTGGGCCGACCTGCTCGCCGCCCTGGTGGTCGCCTCGGCCGGCGCGCTGCTCGGCCTGTGCGCGGTGTACCTCTTCCCGTACGTCCACGGCAGCTTCCGGCGACTGCGGCACCCGATGCTGGCGCTCCCGGCCGGCGGGGTCGTCCTGGCCCTGCTGGCGGCCGTGGGCGGCCACCTGACGCTCTTCAAGGGGCTGGACCAGATCGGGGAGCTGGCGCGGGACCCGGAGGGCTGGTCGGCGGGCGGCTTCGCGACCATGGCGGTGGTGAAGCTGGCGGCGATGCTCGTCGCCGCGTCCTGCGGCTTCCGGGGCGGGCGGATCTTCCCGTCCGTGTTCGTCGGCACCGCCCTCGGCCTGTGCGCGCACGCGCTCGTACCGGCGGTGCATCCGGCGCTCGGGGTGGCGACGGCCGTGCTGGGCGTGCTGCTGGCGGTCACCCGGCAGGGCTGGGTGAGCCTGTTCACCGCCGCGGTGCTGGTCTCCTCGCCGGCCGTGCTCGCCCTGCTGTGCATCGCCTCGCTACCGGCCTGGCTGCTGGTGACGGGGCGCCCGCAGATGCAGTTGGAGCCGGACGGGACCCCGGTGCGCTGACCACCGTGCGGTCAGCGGCCCAGGCGGGTGAACCTGCGCACCGCCAGCGGGAAGAAGACCGCCAGCAGGGCCAGCGGCCACAGCACCGCCGCCGTCACGTGGCCGCTCTCGCCGCCGGGGGCGCCGAGCAGGTCGCGCACGGCGGTCGCCGTACGGGACATCGGGTTCCACTCCACGGCCGTGCCCAGCCAGCCCGGCATGGACCCGGGCGCGGCGAGCGCGTTGGACAGGAAGCCGACCGGCCAGACGAGGATCTGCACGGCCTGCACCAGCTCCGGCTTCCCGGCGACCAGGGCGAGGTGGATGCCGATCCACAGCATCGCGAAGCGCAGGAGCAGCAGCAGGCCGAGGGCGGCCAGGAAGGCGCCGGGGCCGCCGTGCGGCCGCCAGCCGAGGGCGAGGCCCACCCCGGTCAGCGCGGCCAGGGAGAGCACCGACTGGAGCATGTCGGCGCTCGCCCGGCCGACCAGGACGGCGCCGTCGGCCATCGGCAGGGACCGGAAGCGGTCGACGACGCCCTTGTTCAGGTCCTGGGTGACGGCGAGCATCGTGCTCTCCAGGCCGAAGACCATGGTCAGCGCGAGCATGCCGGGCAGCAGGTAGTCGAGGTAGTCGCCGCGCACCCCGCGGCCGCCGCCGATGAGGTAGCCGAACATCAGCAGCAGCATCACGGAGAACACCAGCCCGACGAGCAGCCGGACGGGCTGCCGGGCCCAGTGGGCGAGTTCGCGGCGGGTCATGGTCCAGCAGTCGGTCAGCGCGTGGGCGTTCATGCGGCCCGTCCCTCCGTGCGGTCGCGTCCCGGTGCGCGGTCCCGTCCCGCCGTACGGCCGTGCTCCTCCGTACGGTCCTGCTCCTCCGCGCGGTCGTGCACTCCGGTCAGGTGCAGGAACACCTCGTCCAGCGTGGGCCGGCGCAGGGCGATGTCCTCGGCCTCGATCCCGGCCTCGCCGAGCGCCCGTACGACGCCGGCCAGCGCGGCCATGCGGTCGGTGACCGGGACGCTGAACAGCCGGCGGTCGGCGTCCACGCGGAGGTCGTCCCGGGCCACCGGGAGCAGCGCGACGGCGGCGCCGAGCCGGCCCGCGTCGCGCAGCACGACGTCGATGCGGTCGCCGCCGGTGCGCGCCTTGAGTGCGTCGGCCGTACCCTCGGCGACCACCCGGCCGCGGTCGACGAGCGAGATGAGGTCGGCGAGCTGGTCGGCCTCCTCCAGGTACTGCGTGGTGAGCAGCACGGTCGTGCCGCCGCCGACCAAGGAGCGCACCGAGGCCCACACCTCGGCGCGGCCGCGCGGGTCCAGGCCCGTGGTGGGCTCGTCGAGGAACAGCACGCGGGGCTCGGTGACGAGGGAGGCGGCGAGGTCCAGGCGGCGCCGCATGCCGCCGCTGTAGGCGCGCACGGGCTTGCGGCCGGTGTCGGTGAGGCCGAAGCGCGCGAGGAGCTCGTCGGCGCGCACGCGCGCGTGGCGGGCGCCGAGGTGGTGGAGGCGGCCGAACATCTCCAGGTTCTGCCGGCCGCTCAACTCCTCGTCCAGGGCCGCGTGCTGGCCGAGCAGGCCGATGGCGCGGCGGACGGCGCGGGCCTCGTGCACCACGTCGTGGCCGGCCACCTCGACCCGGCCGGCGTCGGGGCGCAGCAGGGTGGCCAGGACGCGCACCAGGGTGGTCTTGCCGGCGCCGTTGGGTCCGAGGACCGCGTGCACGGTGCCGGGCGCCACCGTCAGGTCCAGCCCGTCCAGCGCGGCCCTGCCGCCGTACCTCTTGCGTACGCCCTCGACGGTGATCGCGGGGTCGTCGGTCACAGCGCGCCCTCCTGTTAGTCAAACTTGACTACTGCCCAGGCAACGTACTCCCGCCCAGTCGACTCGTCAAACTTGATTAATGGTCGTCCTGCGGATGCCGGTCACCCGTCGCGTACGGGTTCTCCTGGCCGTCGGCCAGGACGCCGACGAACGGCTCGCCCTCACCGGCGAAGGTGTACGCCCCGCCCCGGATGCGCTCGACGAGCCCGCGGGTCCACGCCGACTCGGCGTCGGCCGTGTGGACCCACAGGTGCATGATCTCGCCGATGTGCCCGAGCTGTTCGGGGCCCTCCGCGGGGATGTAGTGCTCGGTGACGGCTGCGCGCCACTGCGCGATCTTCTCGATCCGCTCCTCGAGGAGCGCCACCGCCTCCGCGCGCGGCAGGTCGACCATGAAGCCGATCGCCGCGGACTTCACGTCCACCTTCTGGTCGTACTCGGTCAGCGCCTCGCGGACCAGGCGCAGGAACTCCTCGGTGCCCGCCTCGGTGATCTCGTACTCGGTGCGCGGCGGGCCGCCCGCGGTGGACGGGGCCGTTTCGTGCGCGCGCAGCAGCCCCTGCTTCGCCATCTGCTTCAGCGCGTGGTAGATCGAGCCGGGCTTGGCGTGGGACCACTCGTGGGCGCCCCAGTACTCCAGGTCGTTGCGCACCTGGTAGCCGTGGGCCCGCCCGTGCTGGCGCACCGCGCCCAGCACGAGGAGACGGATCGCTGACATGGGCCCCAGCGTAGGACAGGCCCGTTCAGGCGCCGTCCCGCTCCAGTGCCACCAGCTCGAAGGCGGTCCTGCCGTCGAGGGACTCCCGGATGATGTCGGCGTGGCCGGCGTGCCGGGCGGTCTCGCGGATCAGGTGCAGGCACAGCCAGCGCAGCGAGACCCTCTCGTCCGGCGGGAACCAGGGCTCGTTCGGCAGCGGGAAGGTGTCGTCCAGGCTCGGTGCCGAGCGGATGAACTCGTCCGTCTGCGCGGCGACCTCCTCCCCGTACGCGAGCTGCCCCTGCAGCGTCTCGTCGCCGACGAGGGTGAAGCACTCGTGCCAGTTCGACCGGTCCCGCGCGACGGCCGGCGGGACGCCCTTGGCGCGGGCGATCCAGCCCTGCTCCACCTCGGCGACGTGCTTGACCAGCCCGGCCAGGGACAGCTCGCTGGCGCTCGGGCGGCTCGACGCCTGCTCCTCGGTCAGCCCCAGCACCGACCGGCGGATCCCGCCGCGCTGCTCCGCGAGGAAGGAGAGCAGCGCCCCCCGCTCGTCGCCCTGCGCCTCGGCTCGCACGTGAGTGACCATGTCCGGCTGCCTTTCGTCGGATCGCACCGCCAGGCCCTTGCTGCCTGACACCGACGACGTTACGGACTCTTGAGGACAACCGCTGTCCTCAACTCGGGCACGTCCCCCGAAGGGTTCCACGCCTCCGGAGGCCCCGGGGCGGCTCAGAAGGGGAACCGGCTCCGCCCGCGCTGCACCGAGATCCACTTCAGGGTGGTGAAGGCGTCCAGGGTCGTCTCGCCGTTCAGCCGGCCGATGCCGGAGTGCTTCTCGCCGCCGAACGGCACCAGCGGCTCGTCGTGGAGGGTGCCGTCGTTGACGTGGAACATCCCGGTGTCGACGCGCTTGGCGAAGGCGACGCCCCGCTCGACGTCGGCGGTGTGGACGGCGCCGCTGAGCCCGTACGGCGTGTCGTTGACGATGCGGATGGCCTCCTCCTCGCCGTCGAAGGGCACGAGCAGCGCGAGGGGGCCGAAGATCTCCTTGTGCAGCAGGGCCGAGTCGGCGGGCACGTCCGTCAGCACGGACGGCTCGACGAGGTTGTCGGTCGCCCCGCCGCGCACCAGGACCGTGGCGCCCTCGGCGACCGCCTGGTCGACGGCGGCCGAGACGGCGTTCGCCTGGAGGGAGTTGACCACCGGGCCGATGGCGGTCTGCGGGTCGCTCGGGTCGCCGGTCTTGAGCGTCCTGACCTTGGCGACGAACTTCTCGGTGAACTCCTCGGCCACCGAGCGGTCCACCAGGACGCGGTTGGCGGCCATGCAGACCTGGCCCTGGTCGACGTAGCGGCTGAAGACGGCCGCGTCGACCGCGTAGTCGATGTCCGCGTCGTCCAGGACCACCAGGGCGCTGTTGCCGCCGAGTTCGAGCACCGTGCGCTTGAGCTGGGCCGCGCAGACGGTGGCGATGTGCCGGCCGATCTTGTCGGAGCCGGTGAAGGAGATGACCTTGGGGACCGGGTGCTCGATGAAGGCGTCGCCTATCTCGGCTATGTCGGTCAGGACCACGTTGAGCAGCCCGGGCGGCAGGCCCGCGTCCTCGAAGAGCCGCGCGATGTAGGTGCCGCCGACCACCGGGGTGTCCTGGTGCGGCTTGAGCACGACGCCGTTGCCGAGGGCGAGCGCGGAGGCGACCGGCTTGATCGACAGCAGGAACGGGAAGTTGAACGGGCTGATCACGCCGACCACGCCGACCGGCTCGCGGTACAGCCGGTTCTCCTTGCCCTCGATCGGCGACGGCAGCAGCCGCCCCTCGGAGCGCAGGGTCAACTGGGCGGCCTCGCGCAGGAACTCCTTGGCGAGCCCGATCTCGAACCCGGCCTTGAGGCGGGTTCCGCCCAGCTCCGCGATGATCGCCTCGGTGATCTCCTGCTCGCGCTCCTCGACCAGGCGCAGGGCGCGCTCGAACACGGCACGGCGGGTGTAGGGATTGGTGGCCGCCCACGCCTGCTGGGCCCGCTGGGCCGCCCGGTAGGCCTGGTCGACCTCGTCGACGGTGGCGATGGTGATCGAGGCCAGCTTCGTGCCGTCGTACGGGTTGACGTCGATGATGTCCCAGGAGCCGGTGCCCGGGCGCCACTCGCCGTCGATGTACTGCAGGGCCAGGTCGGTGAAGCAGGACGACATGTGATCCCTCAATCCCTTGCCGTCGGAGCACGAAGGCTCTGATCTCGCGTCATCGTACTTATGTCCGGCACGAGTTGGAGGGCGCGTTGACGGAAAAAGGCGAGGCGACGGGCGGGATGCGGGGGTCTGTCCCCCGGCGCGGGGAACGACGCGGGACCACGAGCGTCCCGTGCGGTTCTACGAGAGCTGGAGCAGGCCGCGCAGGAGGTCCCGGCTGGCGTCGGGGCCCGGGCTGTCCTGCTGGAGTTCGCGCAGTGCGTTCTCGTACTGGGCGACGTCCTCGCGCTTGTCCAGGTACAGCGCGCTGGTGAGCTGCTCCAGGTAGACCACGTCGGACAGGTCGGACTCCGGGAAGCTGAGGATGGTGAAGGCGCCGGACTCGCCGGCGTGCCCGCCGAAGCTGAACGGCATGACCTGCAGCCGGATGTTGGGGCGCTCGGAGATCTCGATGAGGTGCTGGAGCTGGCCGCGCATCACCTCGCGGTCGCCGTAGGGGCGGCGCAGCGCGGCCTCGTCGAGCACGATGTGGACGTCGGGGGCGTTCTCGGAGACGAGGTACTTCTGGCGCTCCAGGCGCAGGGCCACCCGGCGGTCGATGTCGGCGGCGCTCGCGTCCTTCATGCCCCGGCTGACGACGGCGTGCGCGTACGCCTCGGTCTGCAGCAGGCCGTGCACGAACTGCACCTCGTAGGCGCGGATCAGCGAGGCCGCGCCCTCCAGACCGACGTAGGTGGGGAACCAGCTCGGCAGCACGTCCGAGTAACTGTGCCACCAGCCCGCCACGTTGGCCTCGCGGGCGAGTCCGACGAGCGCCGCGCGCTCCGCCTCGTCCGTGATGCCGTACAGCGTCAGCAGGTCCTCGACGTCGCGTGTCTTGAAGCTCACCCGGCCCAGCTCCATCCGGCTGATCTTCGATTCCGAGGCACGGATGGAGTACCCCGCAGCCTCGCGCGTGATGCCGCGTGACTCACGCAGCCGCCTGAGTTGCGAGCCGAGCAGCATGCGTCGCACCACCGATCCGGGCTCTCCCGCGCTCACGTTCGCCAGCCTCCCCAACCGTCCTCAGGGGCAGGAGTCTGCCACTAAAACACTTCGAGCAGTACTCGTCCGATTACAGAGACGGAAAGAAGCCAAAGCATACGCACGGCGGCGCACAGGGGAAGAGGCAGGAGCGCACGACTTCCGGCCGCCGATCTGCGAGAAGATGGCGGAAAAAATGGCCAAGAAGCGGTACGGGCAGGTCGATTTCGGTCACGTGCACGTGCATCTGCCCTTGCATCTGGTGTACGCATCCGAAACCATGGTCCCGCGCCACCGCTGCATCGCAACGACCGCGAATTCCCGGGAGTGCCTCGCATGGGGACGAATGGATCGACCATGCTCGAGCCGTTACGGCAGGGCCTTCCGCCGCTGGATCCCGCGGCCGTGTCCAACGCTGCCTCCTGTGCTCTGCCCGCCCGCTTCGAAGCGGTGGGCGAGGCGCGCAGGTTCGCGCGAAGAACCCTCGGACAGTGGGATGTCGGCGACCGCTTCGACGACATATGCCTGGTCGTCTCCGAACTCGTCACCAACGCCCTGCGGCACGGCCTGTCGTCGCGCGACGCCCCCTGTCCCGCCGACCGCCATCCGTCCGTGCGGCTGCACTTGATGCACTGGACCGGCCGGCTGGTGTGCGCGGTGCGCGATCCCAGCCGTGAGGGGCCGGTCGCGGGCGAGGCGGACGACTTCGCGGCGGAGTCGGGCCGCGGCCTGTTCCTGGTGGACTCCTTCGCCGACGGCTGGGGCTGGCAGCCGCTGAGCGGCACGCTGGGCGGCAAGGTGGTCTGGGCGCTGTTCCGGCTGCCCACTCCGGCCGACTAGACGGCATTCGGCGAGCGCGGGCGCCGGCTGTCTCTACGCGCGTCGCGGCTGGTTCCGGCTGGGCACGGGGAGCGGGCGGGGACGTCAGCCCGCGATCAGGTGGTCGAACTCGCCGTCCTTGACGCCGAGCAGCATCGCCTCGATCTCGGCGCGGGTGTAGACGAGCGCCGGGCCGTCCGGGAAGCGCGAGTTGCGCACCGCCACGTCACCGCCGGGCAGCCGCGCGAACTCCACGCAGGATCCCTGCGAGTTGCTGTGTCTGCTCTTCTGCCACGCGACGCCGTGCAGGTGTGTGGCCGCCATGCCGTTGTACACGTCGCGTCCCCCGTCAACATCGTGGTCCACAGGTCGCTCCCTGCTGGTGCACTGGCTCGTGTGGCCATTGGTGCGGTGGTCAACTGTCGGGGATCATAACCCCGTTCATGTGCAGTTGCATGAGCAGATGCACGTGCACGCGCGGTGTTCCTGTGGTTACAGCTTTGACGCACGCTTTACCGGACCGGTGCGGTTTCACGGAATCTGCTCCAGCGTCTGCCCCGAGGGGCACGGCACATGCGGTGGCCGGCCCTCGGTTCACTAGGAACAGACGCACGGGGCGCGCCCGTTGTTCCGTCGCGGATGTGAAGATCCGCGCCGTCTCACGGGGCGGATCCCCGGCGTCCGCCGGACGGAAGGCGTCCGTTCCTCGGCGCGGCCCCGACGGCGGCGGCCCGCCGGGCCCGGGTGCCGCGACCGGCCCCCGGGGACGGCGACCGCGCGGTGCTGCGCCGCACCGCGGACGCGACGCCCCGCCACCTCGGACGGCCGGGGTGACCCGGTGCGGACGACGGAGTGCACGGTACGACGCACGGGCGAGGTGTGTCGGTGGTACGGCGGGGCGCGGACGTCGGCGCCGGGCGGGAGTGCGGTGCGGAACATGGCCGAGAGGGCGTCGCTGACAGGCGCCGGTGGAGGCCGTACGGCTGTGGGAGGTCCGGTACGGCGATGAGCGGACCCGGGGGGCGAAAACCGGACGCCCCCGGAGAGGATCTCCGGGGGCGGAGACGGTCTCCGGGGGCGGGGCGAGCGGCGCTCGGCGGGGCCTGGTGAGCGGGGCAGGGTGGGCGCGCGGTCGGCTCTCCGCTCGGCGAGCGGACGCGGTCAGCGGTTGCGGCCGGCGAGCCGTTGCGGCGGTCGTCCCGATCAGCGGCTCCCGTACGGCAGCAGGGCCATCTCGCGGGCGTTCTTGACGGCGCGCGCGAGGAGGCGCTGCTGCTGGGCCGTCACGCGGGTGACGCGGCGACTGCGGATCCTGCCCCGGTCGGAGAGGAACTTCCGGAGCAGGTCGGTGTCCTTGTAGTCGATGGAGGTGACACCCGCCTGGTCGAGCGGGTTGGGCCGGCCCTTCACAGGCGTGCGGTCGGTGCGGCGGGGCATGGCGGGTCAGACCTCCAGGAGCGGGTCGAAGGCGGGCGGCAGCCGCTTCCAGGCGTCCCGCCCGGCGGCGTACTCGGCGTCGGTGAGCAGGCAGGACTCCAGCAGCCGGGTCACGCCCTCCCGGTCGAGGGCCGGTGAGGTGAAGACCAGGTGCTGGCCGCGGTCACCGTGCTCGGGGTGCCAGTCCAGGGCGGCGGCGGCCCGGCGCACCGGCGGCACCCGGTCCCAGGCCGCGTCGGGCAGGGAGGCGAGCCAGGGTCCGGCCGGCTCGACGCACAGGGCTCCGCCGGCCGCGTCCCAGTGCAGCAGGGTGTCGGGCCGGTCGGCGAGCCAGAACCTGCCCCGGCTGCGGGCCGCCGCGCAGGTCAGGTCCTCCAGGGCGCGGTACAGCCGCTCGGGGTGGAAGGGGCGGCGCCGGTGCCAGACGAGGGTGCTCACGCCGTGGGCGTCGGCCTCGGATTCCTGTGCGCTGAGCCTCGCTGTCCCGCCGGGGCCCGCCGTATCGCCGGGGGCCGGCGTGCCGCCGGGGGCCGCTCCGCTCGGCACCGCGACGCGGCGGGCCGTCGGATGGAGCTGGACCAGCAGCTCACGGTCCTCGTCGTCGGCCTCCGGGGAGTCCACGACGGCCAGGACGGGGGCGTACTCGAGCTGACGGGCGAAGGTGTCGGCGACGGTGCGCCGGTCGGTGGCGGCCGCGGCGAGGCCGCGCTCGGCCAGGTCGTCGCCGTTGCCGAGGCAGGGCAGCAGCAGCGCCGGGTCGACGGCGGTGATCACCCCGGTGAGGGTGAGACCGCCCGCGACGACCACCTCGGCCATGGGTCTGGGCTCGACGGAGTCCCACAGTTCGACCACCGCTAGCCGGGTGGCGCCGTCGCCGGCGAGCCGGCGCAGCTCCGGCACGAGGTCCTCGCGCAGCGCGCAGCAGGCACAGTCGTTGACGAGCGGCGCCTCCCCCGCCGAGCGGAGGCCGGTGGCGTCGCGGACCGTGCGGACGACCGTGCCGGACGCGGCTGTCGTGAGGTCGTGGTGGAGGGCGACGGCGCCGGGCACGTCGGCGAGCAGGCGGGCGACGGCCGCCCGGCGGGCGTCGGCGTGCAGCCCGCCGACGATCACGACGGGGAGCATCAGCCTTTCTTCCCGTTCCCGTACCGGCGCTCGAAGCGCTCGACGCGGCCGGCGGTGTCCAGGACGCGGGCGGTGCCGGTGTAGAAGGGGTGGCTGACGTCGGAGATCTCCACGTCGACGACCGGGTACGTGCGGCCGTCCTCCCAGACGACCGTCTTCTCGCTCGTCATGGTGGAGCGGGTCAGGAAGGCGTGGCCCGCGGCCCGGTCACGGAAGACGACGGGGCCGTAGGCGGGGTGGATTCCGTTGCGCATGACGCTGGTTCAGCGCTCCTCTCGGAAGTCGACGCGGCGTTCGGTGCGGCGCGCGATGCTGGTACCTTACTGAAAATGAATCCCATTAGCATCACGGCATCGAGGAGAGGTACGTCACCGTGTCCGCGCACTGCATGCTGACCGGAGCCCGCCCCGGCTTCGGCCACCGCGTCTCCCACTCCCACCGGCGCACGCCGCGTCGCTTCGACCCGAACGTGCAGACCAAGCGGTACTGGCTGCCCGGCGAGGGGCGGTACGTACGGCTCCGGCTGAGCGCCCGGGGCATCCGCACGGTCGACGCGATCGGCGTCGAGGCGGCCGTCGCCCGCATCCGCGCGCGGGGAGTACGGGTCTGATGGCCAAGAAGAGCAAGATCGCCAAGAACGAGGAGCGCCGCGCGGTCGTCGCGCGGTACGCCGCCCGCCGCGCCGAGCTGAAGGAGATCCTCCGCAGGCCCTCGTCCCCGCCGGAGGAACGGCTCGCCGCCCGGCGGGAACTGACCCGCCAGCCACGCGACGCGAGCGCCACGCGCGTGCGCAACCGCGACCAGGTGGACGGGCGTCCGCGCGGCTGCCTCCGCGCCTTCGGGCTGTCGCGGGTGAACCTGCGGGAACAGGCCCACGCCGGTCATCTGCCGGGGGTGCGGAAGGCGTCGTGGTGAGCGGGGAGCCGTGAACGGCCCATGACCGGCAGGGGGTGCGGGAGTGCACGGGGGCCTGGGGCGCTCGGGGTCGTCGTGCGCCCCCTGCTGGTAGCTTGCTGCGGACCTCCCGGTCGGGCGGGCCGGCCGGCGACAGCTTGGAGTGTGTGCAGTGACTTCGGTGACGTACTCCCGCCGGTGCACGTGGGCGGCGGCCGCCGCGCTGGCCGGCGCGCTCGCGCTGGCCGGGTGCAGCGACGACGGCGGCGACTCCGGCGGCAGGACGTCCCCCTCGCCGAGCGCCACGGCGACGGCGGACACCGGAGGGGCCGACGGCACGGGCGGCAGCCCCTCCGCGTCGGTGACCGGCGACGCGGCCTCCCTGGAGGGCAGTTGGCTCGGCACCGCCGACGGCGAGGCCGTCGTGCTGATGGTGACCGGCGCCAAGGCCGCGCTGTACGCGACGGGCGGCACCGTGTGCAGCGGCAGCACCGGCGAGCAGGCGGGCGCGCGGACGATCCACCTGACCTGCGCCAGCGGCAAGAAGACCCGCACCACCGGCACGGTCGACTCCGTCAACGGCTCGACGCTCCGGGTCACCTGGCAGGGTGGCGCCGGCCAGGAGACGTACACCAAGGCGGAGAGCGGCGGCGGCTGGCCGTCGGGGCTGCCGACGGCGGGACTCGGCTCGTAGCGGTCCGGTCACGACCGCCGGGGCGGGCGGCGGACAGGGGTGATCATGCGTGATGATCCTTCGAGCACCGTCACGACATCCGAGGACCCCTTCATGCGCGCCGTTCCCATCACCGTCACCACCCTCGCCGCCGCCCTGCTGCTGACCGCCTGCGACAGCGGCGGCGACTCCGGCAACGACGACGCCAAGCCCCCGGCCACCCCGTCCGCCGCCGCCTCGGGCGGGTGCGCGGCCGACGGGCTGGACGCGCAGGTCGGCCCGGTCAGCGAGGCGCCGGCGGCCGGGGACACCGGCACCGTCACGGTCACGCTCACCAACAAGGGCGCCGAGTGCACCCTGAAGGGCTTCCCCGTCGTCCGCCTGCACGCCGACGCGGACGTCGACGTCCCCCAGGACCCCACCGCCCCAGCCCAGTCGGTGACGCTGCCCGAGCAGGGCACCGCGTCCTTCACCATCACCTACGTGCGGGGCGACGGCGGCAAGAGCGTCGCCGCCACCACCGCCTCCTACGCCCTGCCGAACGGCACCGGTGCCCCCGTCGACTTCGACTGGTCCTACGGCGATGTCGCGCGCAAGGACGACGGCGCGGTGGACGCCACGGTGAGCGGGTTCCAGCAGGCGGGCGACTGATCCCGGCAGGGCGTCGGAGCGGCAGCCCCTTCTCGGCGGCGGCGCTCGACGGACGGCCGTCGGCGTTCCTGCGCGTGCGCGTGCCGAGGCGTGGTCACTCCGACGGCAGCCGCGGCCGGGAGCGCATCTGCGCCCGGTCGGCGGCGCGGGCGCCCTCGGTCCAGCCGGCCGCGTCGCTCACCCCGCGCAGACGCGTGCTGACCGTGTCCGGGAACAACCGGTCGGCCGCCGCGGTGACCGCGACCTCGCGGGAGGCGAGCACCGGCAGCAGGTCGTCGGTGACCTGGGACCCGGCCGCCTCCGCGAGCCGGGTGCCCACGCGGTGGGCGTAGGCGGCGAGGAACGACTGCCGGAAGGTCTTGGTCCGCTTGCGCCCGCCGGCGCGCTGGGCGGCCTCCGCCCGGGTCATCGCCGACTGGGCCTGCACCAGCAGCGAGGTGTAGAGCAGTTCGACCACCTCCAGGTCGGCCTCGAAGCCGACGACCGTGGAGAAGCAGAACGGCTCGTTCCACACGGCCCGGCAGTGGTTCGCGGACGCGACCGCGTCCAGCAGGACCGCCTTGGCCTGCTCGTACGGCGCCTCGACCCCGATCCGGCAGGCGCCGGGCGCGTCGGGCGCGGGCGTCGCGGCGTCCAGCAGGGCCTCGTCCACGCTGTGCTTGGCCATCAGCTCCTGCGCCTTCGCGCTCAGCGCCTCCGCCTCGTCGGGGTACCCGGTCGCCTCCGCCTTGGCGAGCAGGGCGCGGATCCGGGAGAGCATCCTCGCGCCCGAGCCGCCCGAAGCTCCCGAGCCGCCCGAAGCCTTCGCGCGGCCCGACGCGTGCGGGTGGTCCTGCAGCGGCTCCAGCGCGGGCAGCCGCAGCAGCAGGCGGTACAGCTCCAGGACCGCCGTCGCGTGCGTGAAGCGGTCCGGGCGGGGCGGGGGGTCGGCGAGCAGCTCGTCGAGCTGGGCGAGCTGGTCGCGCCAGCGGCGGCCGCGCACCCGGTCCCGCGGCGCCTGCGCCCGGATCAGCCCCGCGAGCAGCCGCACCGCGGTGTCGTCCAGCTCGCGCCGGACCACCCGTACGACGTCGGCGGGCTGCCAGCCGCGTCCCCACAGGGCGGCCACGAACTCCTCCCCGCGGCGCGCGAGGTCGGCGTCCGCCGCGGGGTCGGCGGCCAGCAACGAGGCGCCGGTGTCGAGGGAGGCGTCGGCGCTGTCAGCGCCGGAGTAGAGCGCCGTACGGAAGGCGCGCTCGACGGTGGACGGGCCGGTGGGGGTCTCGGTGCTGCTCACCCGTCGATGGTGGCACGCGCGCGGAGAAGCACTCCCCTGTCAACCGTGGGTTGACGCCCGACGGCTGTCAACCTACGGTTGACACATGTCGACGAACCCGAATCCCGCCGTCACCCCCGTCCGTCTGGACGACCTCATCGACGCCATCAAGAAGGTCCACACCGAACCCCTGGAGCAGCTCCAGGACGCCGTGATCGCCGCGGACCACCTCGGGGACGTGGCCGATCACCTCATCGGGCACTTCGTGGACCAGGCACGGCGCTCCGGCGCCTCCTGGACCGACATCGGCCGCAGCATGGGCGTCACCCGGCAGGCCGCCCAGAAGCGGTTCGTGCCGAAGGAGTCCACCGACCTCGACCCCCAGCAGGGTTTCACCCGCTACACCCCCCGCGCGCGCAACGTCGTCGTCAGCGCCCACAACGAGGCCCAGTCGGCCGGCGCCACCGAGGGCCTGCCCGAGCACCTGGTCCTCGGTCTGCTCGCCGAGCCGGAGGGGCTGGCCGCCCGGGCGGTCACCGCTCAGGGCGTCAGCCTGGACGCGGTGCGCGAGGCGGCCAGGGCCGCGCTGCCGCCCGCCGCCGAGGACGCCCCGGAACTCGTCCCGTACGGCCAGGACGCCAAGAAGGTGCTGGAGCTGACGTTCCGCGAGGCCCTGCGCCTCGGCCACAACTACGTCGGCACCGAACACCTGCTGCTCGCCCTGCTGGAGCACGAGAACGGCTCGGGCGTCCTGAGCGGACTCGGCATCGACAAGGCGGCGACCGAGCGGTACGTCGCCGAGGCCCTGGCGCGGCTGGTGGCGCAGCAGGCCGAGGCGAACCCGCCCGAGGCGCCGAAGGGCCCGTGACCCGGAGGTCTCAGGCACCGGAGGCCAGTGACCGGGCCTGTGCACGCCCCAGGCTCGGAAGGCTCGTCACCGCAGGTCAGGGCAGTTGTCAGACCCCCCTGCCACACTGACCGCATGACCGACCGCTGGGCGCTCGCCCCGGCCGAGGACGGCGGCGTGGAGCTCGCCCCCCTCGGCGGGGACGGGCTGCCCGCCGGGCCGGTCGTCCGGGAGGCGGATCTCGTCGAGGCCGTGCGCAGCCGGCCCGACGTGACCCGGTGGGTCTGGCGTTCCACGGCCGAGGTGTACCCGCGTCTGCTCGCCACGGGGGTGCGAGTCGAGCGGTGCTACGACGTCGAGGACGCCGAGACCCTCCTCCTGGGCCACGAGGGGCGGTACGGCGAGCCCCGCTCGGCGGCCGCCGCCCTGGCCCGGCTGCGCGGCGGACCCGTCCCGCCCGACCCGCCGCCGCGCTCGGCCGAGCCGGGCTCCCAGTCGCCGCTGTTCGAACCGCAGGGCACCCCGGTGCGCCTCGCGGACCTCCTCGCGGTCTACGCGGAGCAGCAGCGGCGCCACGACCGGGCCGAGCACCCCGACCGGATGCGGCTGCTGACCGCCGCCGAGTCGGCGGGGATGCTGGTCGCCACCGAGATGAACCGCGCCGGGCTGCCGTGGCGCGCGGACGTCCACCGCGCGGTGCTGCACGACCTGCTGGGCGAGCGGTACGCCGGGAGGGGCGAGCCGCGGCGCCTGGCCGAGCTGGCCGACGAGGTGTCCGCCGCCTTCGGCCGCCGGGTGCGGCCCGACCTGCCGGCCGACGTGGTCAAGGCGTTCGCGCAGGCGGGCGTCAAGGTGAGGTCCACCCGCCGCTGGGAGCTGGAGTCGCTGGACCACCCCGCGGTGAAGCCCCTGGTGGAGTACAAGAAGCTGTACCGCATCTGGGTCGCGCACGGCTGGTCCTGGCTCCAGGACTGGGTGCGCGACGGACGCTTCCGGCCGGAGTTCCACGCGGGCGGCACCGTCACCGGCCGCTGGGTGACCAACGGCGGGGGCGCCCTGCAGATCCCGAAAGTCATCCGGCGGGCCGTCGTCGCCGACCCCGGCTGGCGGCTGGTGGTCGCCGACGCCGACCAGATGGAGCCGCGCGTGCTCGCTGCGATCTCGCGCGATCCCGGGCTCATGGAGGTGGCCGGCCGGGAGAGCGACCTGTACCAGGCGGTGTCCGACCGCGCCTTCTCCGGCGACCGCGCCCAGGCCAAGCTCGCCGTGCTCGGCGCCGTCTACGGCCAGACCTCCGGCGACGGCCTGAAGAACCTCGCCGCGCTGCGCCGCCGCTTCCCGCGCGCGGTGGCGTACGTCGACGACGCCGCCCGGGCCGGCGAGGAGGGGCGGCTGGTGCGCACCTGGCTGGGCCGCACCTGCCCACCCGCGGCCCGGACCGGGGAGGACGCGGAGGACGAGGCCGGCATCCCGGTGGGTGACGACGGCACCGACGACCGCCCGTGGGTGCCGGGGTACGCCTCCACCGACGCCCGTGCCCGCGGCCGTTTCGCCCGCAACTTCGTCGTCCAGGGCAGCGCCGCCGACTGGGCCCTGCTGCTGCTCGCCGCGCTGCGCCGCGCCTGCGCGGGCATGGCGGCCGAGCTGGTCTTCTTCCAGCACGACGAGGTGATCGTGCACTGCCCCGAGGACGAGGCGGAAGCCGTCGTCGCGGCGATCCGCGAGGCGTCGCACGTGGCCGGCCGCCTGACGTTCGGGGAGACGCCGGTCCGGTTCCCGTTCACGACGGCCGTGGTGGAGTGCTACGCGGACGCCAAGTAGGGCGCCCGTCCCCCGGCAGCGACAGCCCGACCGGCTGACGCGCCCCCACTGAACGCGTCCATTGCGTACACCGTACTCATCTGCGTACAGTCATCGCGTACGCCGTACGCAGAAATTGTCCGTTGAACGAAAGAGGGAGGGGAACGTGGACTCACCCATCGTGTCGGTGCACGGCCTGCGCAAGCGCTACGGCGACTTGGAGGCGCTGGCCGGCCTCGATCTGGCCGTGGCACCGGGCACCGTCTACGGGCTGCTGGGCCCGAACGGCGCCGGCAAGAGCACCGTCGTGCGGATCCTCAGCACACTGACCCGCGCCACGGCGGGCCAGGCCACGGTCGCCGGACACGACGTGGCCGCACGGCCCGACGCGGTCCGCGAGGCCATCGGCCTGGCCGGACAGCACGCCGCCGTCGACGAGAAGCTCACCGGCCGCGAGAACCTGCGGATCTTCGGCAGGCTGGCCCGCCTGGGCCGCCGCGGTGCCCGCCGTCGCGCCGACGACCTGCTGGAACGCTTCGAGCTGACCGAGGCGGCCGACCGGCTGGTCAGCACGTACTCCGGCGGCATGCGCCGGCGCGTCGACCTGATCGCCAGCCTGCTGCGCGCCCCGGCGGTCCTCTTCCTGGACGAGCCGACCACCGGACTCGACCCGCGCAGTCGCCTGGACATCTGGGCGATCGTGCGCGAGCTGGTCGCCGAGGGCACGACCGTGCTGCTCACGACCCAGTACCTCGACGAGGCGGACCACCTGGCGTCCGCCGTGGCCGTGATCGACCACGGCCGGGTGATCGCCGAGGGCAGCCCGGCCGAGCTGAAGGCGCGCATCGGCAGCCACGTCGACGTCGAGGTGGGCGGCGAGGCCGACCTCGCGGGTGCGGTGGCCGTCCTGGAACGGCTGACCGGCGGCCGGCCGGCCGTCGAGGACCTGCGGATCGTCACCGGCGTGCCGGGCCGGGCCCCGTCGGTCCCGCAGTTGGTGCGCGAGCTGGACGCGGCCGGAGTGGTGGTGCAGGACGTCGGCGTCCGCCGGCCGAGCCTCGACGACGTGTTCCTCACGCTGACCGGCCGCACCGCCGGGACCGGTGGAGCCGGCGGGGGCACGACCGGGACGCCGCAGGACGGGCCCGAGGCGCAGAAGGCGCGCCGGCGCGAGCGGTCGACGGAAGGAGCGACGGCATGATCGTCCTGGCGGACGGACTCACCCTCGTGCAGCGCAAGCTGCTCCACCTCCGGCACCAGCCCGGCACCCTGGTCGCGATGCTGGTGATGCCGGCGGTGATGGTGGTGCTCTTCGGCTTCGTCTTCGGCAGCGCCATCAAGGTGCCGGGCGGCGGCAACTACCGCGAGTACCTGATGCCGGGCCTCTTCGTCATGACCGGCATGTTCGCGCTGTCCTCCGCGATGGTGGACGTCGCCGCCGACCAGGGGCGCGGGGTCACCGACCGGCTGCGCTCGATGCCCACCGCGCGCGCCGCGGTGCCCGTCGGGCAGACCGGCGCCGACACCGTCACCGGCCTCATCGGCCTGCTGATCCTGCTGGCCTCGGGGCTGGCGTTCGGCTGGCGGGCCCACCACGGCCTCGGCCACGCCCTCGGCGCCGTCGGCGTCCTGCTGCTGTTCCGCTGCACGATGTCGTGGGTCGGCACCTACCTCGGCCTGATCATGCCCTCCGAGCAGACGGCCGACGCCCTGGCGCCGCTCACCCTGCCGCTGAGCATGCTGTCCAACGCGTTCGTGCCGACGGACGGCATGCCGGGCTGGCTGCGCGTGGTCTGCGAGGGGAACCCCATCAGCGCGGCGGTCGCCGCCTGCCGGTCGCTGTTCGGCAACCCGGGCGCGACGGCCGCGGGGGGCTCGTGGCCGCTGGCCCACCCGCTGGCGGCGACCCTGCTGTGGTCGGCGCTCCTCCTGGCGGTCTTCGTGCCCCTGTCGGTCCGGCGCTTCACCCGGGCCGGACTCTGACGCGGGAACGCCGCCGCAGCGGCGGTGGCCCTCAGCGCCGCGGCCCGGCGAGCGCGGGGAAGCGGGCCTCAATGCCGTCCAGCAGTACGGCCAGCCCCGTCTCGAACCGATCGTCACGGCTGGGGTGCCGGGCCTCGCGCACCATCCGGTCGAGGTAGGGGAACGCGCCGGTGGCCAGCAGTTCCCTGATGTACGGACCCATCCGCTGCTGCCAGGTCGTGCGGTCCATGCCGGAGCGCAGGGCGGCCTCCCGCTCGGCCGTCTCGGCCTGGGTGGCGCCGGTGACCCAGTGCCGGATCAGGTTCACCACCTGCATCATCTGGTCGATGTCCAGCCCCCGGCCGTCGACCAGCGCGAGGTCGCGCTCGTTGCCGCGCAGCATGTTGGGTCCCATGACCGGCCGGCTGGCGACGGCGTGCGCCAGCCAGGGGTGCCGGCGCAGGGTCTCCCGGTAGCGGCGGGCGAACGTGGCCAGGTCGGCGCGTACGTCACCGGTCGGCTCCTGCGGCTCGAACCCGAGGGCCTGGTCGACCACGACGGCGTACAGGTCCTCCTTGGTCGGCAGGTACCGGTACAGCGTCATCGCGCCGGTGCCCAGCTCCTTGGCGATGCGCCGCATCGTCACCGCTTCGATGCCCTCGCCGTCGGCCAGCGCGATCGCCACCTCGGCGATGCGCTCACGGCTGTACGCCGGCATCGGCCCGCGCGCTCCCCGCTCGGGCCGCAGCCAGATGATCGGCTGCGGGTCGTTCAGGTCGGTACGGTCGCTCGGCGGGACCGCGTCGTGGGGTTCGGGTTCGGCCATGCGCCCATGCTAAATGCGTACAGCGTTCTCACCACGAGCGCGGGATCGCACCCGACCGCCCGTCCGGCCGGCGACTCACCTGCCGCCCCGCTCCCCCGGCCGGCCGCCCGCGGCACCCCGACCGGCCTGCCCCGCGACCGGTCCCGCGTCTGTGGCCTGCACGTCCTGGGCGGGGGGCCGCTGCCGGTGCCGCGGTACGACGGCCCGCCGCGGCGGGCGGGTCAGGGTGATCTGCCGCACGAGCTGCTGGAAGCAGGCGAGCGACGCGACGCTCGGCAGGGCCGCCGCGACGTGGCCGGTCAGCGACCTGGGCGACTGCAGCACGCAGATCAGGAGCGCGGTCGCGGAGAAGAGGAGCACCACGCACCAGGAGTGGACGGCACGCCGCTGGTGCACCGCGGCCCGCAGCACCGAGAGGGCCGCCACCAGCCACGGCCCGTACACCAGCAGCGGCCACCACGTCGCCATGCCGCCTCCCGTGCGCGAGACGGCCAGCAGGTGCAGGGGGCTGTAGGCGACCATGCCGCCGAACAGGCTCACCGCGGACGCCATGACGGCCACCATTCCCGTGATGGACAGGCTGATCACACGGAGGCTGCTGACCCGCCGGCGTTCACGGACCTTCCGGTGCGCCGCGCGCGGGTGCCGCAGGGGCGGCAGTTCCGCGGTGAGGTCCTGCAGGTTGCGCATCGGCGTACCGGGCGCCGGATCGACGAGGGGGGTCTCCTCGCGCGCCGCGGGAATCCTCGGCCGCGGCTCGTCGTCCCGCTCCATGGCGTCCTGCAGCATGAAGGCGAGTTCTTCCGCCGGATCCCAGATCAGGTCCGCGGTTTCCGCACGGTCGACGAAGACGTCCGGGGCCGCGCGGTGCCGGCCCGTACCGACGTCATGGAAATGCTGTCCGTGATCCTGAATTCCCCACTGGCCCGTTCGTTCGTCGTACATGATACGGACCGACTATTCCGCGCCGGGAAAGGACGACAGGGTCTGCGCGTCCATCCAGCGGCGGGCCAGATCGGCCTCCATGCAGATCATCGATTCCACGAAGTCCCGCAGCAGCGGTTCGGTCACCCGGAGGGTCACCGCCCTTCCGTCCCTGATCAGCGTCCCGTTGGTCACGGCCGCCGAACCTCTAGGAGCGGGGACGTAGGTGTACGCCCCCAGTACGGCCGCCCGCTCGATCAGTTGACCCGCTCGCCCCTCGGTCGCCCTGAGGTCGAAGCACCCATCCCCGGTTGCCCTCGTCATATCCCACCTAACGGCGGCCGGGGGGCACGGATACTGTGGCGAACGGGTGAGGCAATTGACAGACGAGCACTATTCCGACCACCCCTAATTCAGATACTTCAGGTCAATGACCGGGCGTATCCCCTACAGGAGCAGGACCTGTTCACTGCCGCCGGGTCGCTTTTCCGACCTGCAGCGGAAATACCCGGGCGCACGGCACTCCGGACACAGAAAAACCCCAGGCCGGATGATTCCGGCCTGGGGTCCCAGTGGAGCCGCCTTCGGGATTCGAACCCGAGACCTACGCATTACGAGTGCGTTGCTCTGGCCATCTGAGCTAAGGCGGCGCGCCGCCTCGCACCATGGTGCGATCGGCAACGTCGGTAAGTCTACACAGTTTCGCAGGGTGCTCCGACCACACCCCTGGCCTCCGTCCTACGTGCAGCGCTTGCCCTTCGCCGGGGGCGTGCCGCGCAGCAGGTAGGTGTCGATCGCGGTGTCGATGCAGGAGCTGCCGCGGCCGTACGCGGTGTGGCCGTCGCCCTCGTAGGTCAGCAGGCGACCGGAGTCGAGCTGGCCGGCCAAGGACTGGGCCCAGCGGTAGGGGGTCGCCGGGTCGCGGGTGGTGCCGACCACGACGATCGGCGCCGCGCCCTTGGCCTCGATGCGGTGCGGCTCACCCGTGGGCGCGACCGGCCAGTACGCGCAGTTCAGCGACGACCACGCCAGGCCCTCACCGAAGACCGGCGACGCCTCCTCGAACGACGGCACCGCCCGCGCGACCTGGTCCGGGGTGTCGAAGGAGGGCGGCAGGTCCAGGCAGTTCACCGCCGCGTTGGCGAACATCAGGTTGCTGTAGCGGCCGTCGGGGTCCCGCTCGTAGTAGCTGTCCGACAGCGCGAGCAGACCGGAGCCGTCGTCGCGCTTCATCGCCGCGGTCAGCGCCTCGCGCAGCTCGCCCCAGGCGCTCTCGTCGTACATCGCCGCGATCACCCCGGTCGTGGCCAGCGCCTCGCCGAGCTTGCGGCCGTCGGCGTCGCCGGTCGGGACCGGGCGGGCGTCGAGCCGGCCGAAGAACGCCTTGAGGTTGCGGCCCACCTGGGCGGGCGTCGTACCGCGGCCGCCGAGCGGGCAGTCCGACTGCCGTACGCAGTCCTTCGCGAACGACTGGAACGCCGTCTCGAAGCCCTTCGTCTGGTCCAGGTTCATCCGGCGCGCCGACAGCGACGGGTCCATCGCGCCGTCCAGCACCAGCCGGCCCACCCGCTGCGGGTACAGCCCCGCGTAGGTGGCGCCGAGGAACGTCCCGTACGACGCCCCCACGTAGTGGAGCTTCTCGTCGCCCAGCAGGGCCCGCAGGATGTCCATGTCCCGGGCCGCCTCGACCGTGGAGACGTGCCGCAGCAGCGCCGGGGCGTCGGCGCCGCAGCCCTCGGCGAACGTCTTGTACGCGTCGACCAGCCCGGTCTTCTCCCGCTGGTCGTCCGGTGTGACGTCGGTCTGCGTGTACGCGTCCATCTTCGGCCCGTCCAGGCACTCGACGGGCTCGCTGCGGGCCACGCCCCGCGGGTCGACGGCCACCATGTCGTAGCGGGCGCGCACCGGGGCCGGGTAGCCCACGCCCGCGTACTGCTGGAGGTAGCCGATCGCCGAGCCGCCGGGACCGCCCGGGTTCACCAGCAGCGACCCGATCCGCTTCCCCGGGCCGGTGGCCTTCTTGCGGGCCACCGCCAGCCGTACGTCGCCGTCCTTCGGCTTCGCGTAGTCGAGCGGCACCTTCATGGTGGTGCACTGGAACCCGGGCACACCGCAGTCCCGCCAGCTCAGCCGCTGCGTGTAGTACGGCGCGAGCGCCGACGGCGTCGCCTTCGGCAGCGGGGTCAGCACCGCCTCCGCCGTGGCGGTGCTGGTCGAGCCCGCGGCGGTGCTGGCGCCCTGGGCGGAGCAGGCCGGGACGAGCAGAGCGGCCAGGGCGAGCAGGCCGAGACCGGTGGGGTGACGGCGCCTTCGGCGGCTGGTGCGGGTGGTGCTGGGGCGGGGGTAGCGCAGGGCGTGCATCAAGCGAGCGTAACTCTGCGCGACGGCTCCGGTGCGCTCCGTGCCGGATGCCCCACGGACGAGTGACGCGGTCCTCAGCCGTCCCCGCCCGCTGTCACTCCGCGGTCAGCGCGCTCGTCAGCCGGCTCTCAGTGCCATCGTCATCGCCTCCACGGCCAGCAGCGGTGTGACGTTGCGGTCCAGGGCGTCGCGGCACGCGGCGATCGCCTCGATGCGGCGCAGGGTCGCCTCGGGGGTGCTCGCGCGGGCCAGCCGCTCCAGGGCGTCCTCCGCGTCCGCGTTGGCGATGGCGACGCGGGAGCCGAGCTGGAGGGCGAGGACGTCGCGGTAGAAGGCGGTGAGGTCGGTCAGCGCGACGTCGAGACTGTCGCGCTGGGTGCGCGTGCGGCGGCGCTTCTGCTTGTCCTCCAGGTCCTTCATCACGCCCGCGGTGCCGCGCGGGAGCCGGCCGCCCTGGGCCGCGCCGAGCGCCGCCTTCAGCTCCTCGGTCTCCTTGCCGTCCAGCTCCTCGGCGAGCGCCTTGGCGTCCTCGGCGGCCGCGTCCACCAGTTCCTGGGCGGCCTTGAGGGCACCTCCGACGTCCTCGACCCGCAGGGGCAGCTTCAGGACGGCGGCGCGCCGCTCCCGGGCGGCGGGGTCGGTGGCGAGGCGCCGGGCGCGGTCGACGTGGCCCTGCGTGGCGCGGGCGGCGGCCATCGCGACGGCGGGCTCGACGCCCTCCCTGCGCATCAGCAGGTCGGCGACCGCGTCGACGGTGGGTGTGCGCAGGTTGAGGTGGCGGCAGCGGGAGCGGATGGTGGGCAGCACGTCCTCGATGGACGGGGCGCACAGCAGCCAGACGGTGCGGGGCGCGGGCTCCTCGACGGCCTTGAGGACGGCGTTGGCCGACTTCTCGTTCAGCCGCTCGGCGTCCTCGACGAGGATGACCTGCCAGCGGCCGTTCGCCGGCGAGGTGAACGACTTGCGGACCGTGTCGCGCATGTCCTCGGCGAGGATCTGGGTGCCGACGGCGGCGACGGTCGTGACGTCCGCGTGCGTGCCGATCAGGGCGGTGTGGCAGCCGTCGCAGAAGCCGCAGCCCGGGACGCCGCCGAGGGCGCGGTCGGGGCTGACGCACTGGAGGGCGGCGGCGAAGGCGCGGGCGGCCTGGGTGCGGCCGGCTCCCGGGGGGCCGGTGAACAGCCACGCGTGCGTCATCTTCGACGCCTCGGGGGGCGGGGCGTCGGTGGAGATCGCCGTGACGAACGCGTCGGCGTCCCGGGCGGCCGCGGCCAGCTGCTCGCAGACCTTGTCCTGCCCGACCAGGTCGTCCCACACGGTCATCGCTCGGCGCCGCCCTTCCGTGGTGCTCGGTGTCGCGGCTTCCATTGTGGGGGGCGGCACTGACAGCGGACGCCGTCAGCCGGTCCGCCCCCCACCGGGAGCGTCAGCGGCGACGCCCCCACCCGCGTCCGCGTCCCTCGTCCGGCTCGTCCTCCTCGCGGTGCGGGCCGAGCAGTTCGTCCGCCAGGGTCGGCAGGTCGTCGAGGGGCGTCTCCTCGGCCCAGTCGGAGCGGGTCCGGCGCCGCGGGGTGCCGTCCTCGTCGAGCTGGGGCAGCTCACGCGTGCGGTCGTCCGCCCCGGGCTCCTCGGTGCGGGCCGGGCCGGCCGGCTCGTCGCGGAAGAACCCGGGCGGCACCCGGCGGTCCACCGGCTCCTCGCCGCGCACCGGGGGACGGACCGCCGTCTCCTCCTGCGGCGGGACCGGAGGCAGCACGGCCGTCTCCTCCTGCGCCGACACGGGGGGCAGCACCGCCGTCTCCTCCTGGGGCGAGACGGGAGGCAGCACCGCCGTCTCCTCCGACTCCGCCTCCGGCGCCCCGGCCGGCTCCGCCGCGACCTTCGGCTGCGGCAGCTCCGCCGTCACCTCGGCGTCGGCGGCCGCGCCGCCGGCCCGCGCGTCCGGCTCCGCGTCGTCGCGCACCGGACGCAGCACCGTCGTGGGGTCGTCCGACGCGACCGGCGAGGAGATCACCGGCGTCGGCACGGTCAGCGCGTCCGAGGCGGCCGTGGCCGCCGCGGCCGGACGCGGTGCCACCGGCTTCGCTCCGGCCTGCGCCGCCGCGGCGGCCTCCTCGGCCGCCCGCCGGGCCTCCTCCGCCCGCAGCAGGGCCTCCTCGGCCTTGCGCTGCTTCTCCAGCCGCCGCGCCTCGGCCTCGGCACGCAGCCTGGCCTCCTGCTCGGCCTGCTGGCGGCGCCGCTCCTCATCGGCCTTGCGGCGCGCCTCCTCCTCGGCCCGGGCCTTCTCCTCGGCGAGCAGCCGCTGCCGCTCCTCCTCGGCCCGCCGGCGCGCTTCCTCGGCCCGCTGCCGGGCCTCCTCCGCCTGCCGCTCGGCCTCGCGCCGCTGCGCCTCCTCCAGCTCGCGCCGCTTGCGCTCCTCCTCCTCGGCGCGCAGCTTGGCGAGCTGCTCCTGGCGCTCACGCTCCAGGCGCTCCTCCTCGGCCTTGCGCCGGGCCTCCTCCTCGGCCTTGCGGCGCGCTTCCTCCTCGGCCTTGCGCCGGGCCTCCTCCTGCGCCTTGATCTCCGCCTCGGACAGCGGCAGCATCCGGTCGAGGCGGTGGCGCACCACGGTCGTGACGGCCTCCGGCTCCTGGCCGGCGTCCACGACCAGGTAGCGGCCGGGGTCGGACGCGGCCAGCGTGAGGAACCCGGAGCGCACGCGCGCGTGGAACTCCGCCGGCTCCGACTCCAGCCGGTCCGGCGCCTCGGTGAACCGCTCGCGCGCGGTCTCCGGCGAGACGTCCAGCAGCACCGTCAGGTGCGGCACCAGCCCGTTCGTCGCCCAGCGCGAGATGCGCGCGATCTCCACCGGGGACAGGTCGCGGCCCGCGCCCTGGTAGGCCACGGACGAGTCGACGTACCGGTCGGAGATGACCACGGCGCCGCGCTCCAGCGCCGGGCGCACCACGGTGTCCACGTGCTCGGCGCGGTCCGCCGCGTACAGCAGGGCCTCCGCGCGGTGCGACAGGCCGGCGCTGGAGACGTCCAGCAGGATCGAGCGCAGCCGCTTGCCCACCGGCGTCGCCCCCGGCTCGCGCGTGAGGACGACCTCGTGGCCCTTGGCCCGGATCCACTCGGCCAGCGCCTCGGCCTGCGTCGACTTCCCGGCGCCGTCGCCGCCCTCCAGGGCGATGAAGAAACCGTTCGTCGCGGGCGCGGGCGTCGGTTCGTCGCCGCCGAGGACCGCGTCCCGCAGGTCCTTGCGCAGCGGTACGCCCGAGCGGTCGTCGAGCTTGGCCAGCACCAGCACGGCCACCGGCAGCAGCAGCGCGCCCACCAGCATCAGCGTGAACGCCGCACCGCCGTGCGCGAAGACGAACTTGCCGTTCTCCAGCCGGTGCGGCCCGATCAGCGCGGCCACCAGCGGGGCGATCAGCGCGCCCAGCGCCACGAACACCCGGACCACCGCGTGCAGGTGCTCCGTGGTGCGCGCCCTGCGGTGCTCCTCGGCCTCCTGGTCGAGGAGGGTGTGCCCGACGTTGGCGGCGACGCCGGCGCCGACCCCGGCCAGCGTGAGGATCAGCAGCACGCTGGTGACGTCCGGCACCAGACCGGCCGCGAGCAGGGCGACGCCGGTGAAGGCGATAGCCAGCGACAGCAGGCGGCGGCGCGACAGGGCGGGCAGCACGGACGGCGCCGTACGGATGCCGACGACGACGCCGCCGGTCAGTCCGAGCACCAGCAGGCCGTACAGCACCGGGCCGCCGCCCAGGTCCTTGGCGTGCAGCACGGCGACCGCGACCGCAGCGGAGACGGCCCCGGCGACCGCCGCGCAGGCGAGCACCAGCAGCGGGATCGCGCGCGTGCGGCCGGCGTCCACCCCGGCGGCCGTGCGCGGCCGGCGCAGTCCCTCGAGCGGCGAACGCGCGCGGGGCGTCCGCGCGTCGGGCAGCTCCAGGTAGACCACGACGGACAGCGCCGCGGCGAACAGCCCCGCCGCCACGTACGAGGCGAGGGCCGCCTGGTGCTGGGCGAACCAGTCGATGCCCGCGCCGAGCAGGTTGTTGACCAGGCCGGCCACGACCAGCGCGGCCGCGCCGAGCGGGACGGCCAGGAAGCTGGTGCGCAGCGACAGGCGGCGCAGGGCGTCGAGGTGGTCCGGCAGCGGCCGTACCGTCGCGCCCTCCGGGGGCGGCGGGGGGAGCAGCGCGGGCGCCGCGCTCTCGCGCGCTATCGTCCAGAACCGCTCGGCGACCCCGAGCACGAAGACGGTGACGAGGAGCAGCGCCAGGGCGTTGTCCGGCGTCCAGTCGATCCACAGGGGCGCCACGATCAGCAGCGCGGCCCGCAGGCCGTCCGCGCCGACCATGGTCCAGCGCCGGTCGAGCGGGCCGTCCTTGGCGGTGAGGGTGGTCAGCGGTCCGAGCAGGACCGCCCCGAAGAGCAGGGTGGCCAGAACGCGCACCGCGAAGACGGTCGTCACCGCGAACGCGACGCCCCGGTAGCCGCCCCCGAAGGAGCCCTGGGCGATGGCCGCCTGCAGGGCGAGGAGCACCAGCACCAGGAGCGCGAGGGCATCGCCCACACCGCCCACGAGCTGGGCACTCCACAGCCGCCGTACGGTCGGCTGACGCAACAGGGCGCGCACGGCGCGTTCGCGGGAGTCCACCACCAGGGCTTCGTCCGGGACGGGTGTGGGGGCCGTTGGCTGCTCGGCTCGGGTCATGCATTCAGCCTATCGGCCGCGGCTGACACCGAGTGGGACACGCCCGAACGCACGCGCGCCCCGGCACACCGAAGTGGGGCAGGGCGCGCGGATTGCGAAGCCGCGGTGAAGAACTGGCGGAGGATCAGAGGATCATCGGACCAGCGGACCGGAGACTCAGTCCTCGGACGCCGCCGCCCGCGAAGCCGCAGCCGTCTTCTTGGCGGTGGCCGTCGTCTTGGCGGCCGCCGACTTGGCGGTCGTCTTCTTCGCGGCCGTCTTCTTGGCGGCGGTCTTGGTCGCGGTCGCCTTCTTGGCCGGGGCCTTCTTGGCGGCGGCCTTCTTCGTCGTCTTCTTGGCCGGGGCCTTGGCGCGCTTCTCGGCGAGCAGCTCGTAGCCGCGCTCCGGGGTGATCGCCTCGACGCTGTCGCCGGAGCGCAGGGTCGCGTTGGTCTCCCCGTCGGTGACGTACGGCCCGAAGCGGCCGTCCTTCACCACGACCGGCTTGCCGCTGACCGGGTCCTCGCCCAGCTCCTTCAGCGGCGGCTTGGCGGCCGCCCGACCGCGCTGCTTGGGCTGGGCGTAGATCGCCAGCGCCTCCTCCAGCGTGATCGTGAACAGCTGGTCCTCGGACTGCAGGGACCGCGAGTCCGTGCCCTTCTTCAGGTACGGGCCGTAGCGGCCGTTCTGCGCGGTGATCTCCTGGCCCTCGGCGTCGGTGCCGACGACGCGCGGCAGCGACATCAGCCGGAGGGCGTCGTCCAGGGTGACCGTGTCCAGCGACATCGACTTGAACAGCGAGGCCGTGCGCGGCTTGACCGCGTTCTTGCCGGTCTTCGGGGTGCCCTCGGGCAGCACCTCGGTGACGTACGGGCCGTAGCGGCCGTCCTTGGCGATGATCTGGTGGCCGGTCGCCGGGTCGGTGCCCAGCTCGAAGTCGCCGCTCGGCTTGGCGAGCAGCTCCTCCGCCAGCTCCACGGACAGCTCGTCGGGCGCCAGGTCCTCGGGGATGTCGGCGCGCTGGTGGTTCTCGGAGTCCTTCTCGCCGCGCTCGATGTACGGGCCGTAGCGGCCGACCCGCAGCACGATGCCGTTGCCCACCGGGAACGACGACACCTCGCGCGCGTCGATGGCGCCCAGGTCGGTCACCAGCTCCTTGAGGCCGCCGAGGTGGTCCCCGTCGCCGTTGCCGGCGTCGGCGGCGGCGCCGGTGACCGTGCCCTCGCCGAAGTAGAACCGCTTCAGCCACGGCACGGCCTGGGCCTCACCGCGCGCGATGCGGTCGAGGTCGTCCTCCATCCTGGCCGTGAAGTCGTAGTCGACGAGCCGACCGAAGTGCTTCTCCAGGAGGTTGACCACGGCGAACGACAGGAAGGACGGCACCAGGGCCGTGCCCTTCTTGAACACGTAGCCGCGGTCGAGGATCGTGCCGATGATCGACGCGTACGTCGACGGGCGGCCGATCTCCCGCTCCTCCAGCTCCTTGACCAGGCTCGCCTCGGTGTAGCGCGCCGGGGGCTTGGTCGCGTGGCCGTCGACGGTGATCTCCTCGGCCGACAGCGCGTCGCCCTCGGCGACCTGGGGCAGGCGGCGCTCACGGTCGTCCAGCTCGGCGTTCGGATCGTCGGCGCCCTCGACGTACGCCTTGAGGAAGCCGTGGAAGGTGATCGTCTTGCCGGACGCGCTGAACTCGACGTCCCGGCCGTCGGCCGCGGTGCCGGCGATCTTCACCGTCACGCTGTTGCCGGTCGCGTCCTTCATCTGCGAGGCGACCGTGCGCTTCCAGATCAGCTCGTACAGCTTGAACTGGTCGCCGGTCAGGCCGGTCTCGGCCGGGGTGCGGAAACGATCACCCGAGGGGCGGATCGCCTCGTGCGCCTCCTGCGCGTTCTTGACCTTGCCGGCGTACGTGCGCGGCTGGGGCGGCAGGTAGTCGGCGCCGTAGAGCTGCGTGACCTGCGCGCGGGCCGCCGAGACCGCCGTCTCGCTCAGCGTCGTGGAGTCCGTACGCATGTAGGTGATGTAGCCGTTCTCGTACAGCTTCTGCGCGACCTGCATGGTGGCCTTCGCGCCGAAGCCGAGCTTGCGGCTCGCCTCCTGCTGCAGCGTCGTCGTACGGAACGGGGCGTACGGCGAGCGGCGGTACGGCTTGGACTCGACGGAGCGCACCGCGAACCGGGTGTCCTCCAGCGCGGCGGCGAGGGCGCGGGCGTTCGCCTCGTCGAGGTGGAGGGTGTTCGCACTCTTGAGCTGTCCCAGGGAGTCGAAGTCGCGGCCCTGCGCGACGCGCCTGCCGTCGACGGTCTGCAGCCGTGCGACCAGCGACGACGGGTCCGAGGGGTCTCCCGCGCGGCCGGTCGAGAAGGTGCCGGTGAGGTCCCAGTACTCGGCGGAGCGGAAGGCGATGCGCTCGCGTTCCCGCTCGACGACGAGCCGGGTCGCGACGGACTGCACACGGCCCGCCGACAGGCGCGGCATGACCTTCTTCCACAGGACCGGCGAGACCTCGTAGCCGTAGAGGCGGTCGAGGATGCGGCGGGTCTCCTGGGCGTCGACCAGCCGCTGGTTGAGCTGGCGCGGGTTGGCCACGGCGGCCTGGATCGCGGACTTGGTGATCTCGTGGAAGACCATCCGCTTGACCGGGACCTTGGGCTTGAGCACTTCCTGCAGGTGCCAGGCGATGGCCTCGCCCTCGCGGTCCTCATCGGTGGCGAGGTAGAGCTCGTCGGAGTCCTTCAGCAGGTCCTTGAGCTTCTTGACCTGCGCCTTCTTGTCGGCGTTGACGACGTAGATCGGCTCGAAGTCGTGTTCGACGTCCACGCCGAGGCGGCGCACCTCACCGGTGTACTTCTCGGGCACCTCGGCGGCGCCGTTGGGGAGGTCGCGGATGTGCCCGACGCTCGCCTCGACAACGTATCCGGGGCCCAGATAGCCCTTGATCGTCTTCGCCTTGGCAGGCGACTCGACGATGACGAGTCGGCGGCCGCCCTTCGCGGTCTCGCTGGTCGGGGACAACTTCGCTCTTCTCTCCGGTCGACGCTGGGGCCTCCCCAGGCCTTCGTCCCGGGGCACGGTCATGGTGACGCTGCGGAGTGTGACGGTACATCCCGCCCCCGTGTCAAACGGGAAAAGCCCGCAACGGCCACTCGAACGGTAACCCGACTACCGCCATTCCTGCCGCCCGGACTGCCGACCGGTGCTTTTCCACCCGAGCGGAACGCAGCCTTCCCCGTCCACGGTACGGCGCACCGCTCCACCACCCCGATCCGGTGCTCACGGCCGGTGCGGCCCGCTCCTCACAGCCGGGTCAGGCACCACGCGCCGGCAGCCAGCGAGAGCAGCGCGGCCAGGGTCGCGAGGGCCGCCGATGCGACAGGGCTCACACCGTGCGCCACGGGTTCGCGGTGCCGGACGCGCACCGCGGTCCAGGCCAGCAGCGCCAGTCCGAACAGGGCGAACACCGCGCCCGTGAACACCGCCGGTCCGCCGTCCATGCCCGCCCCGCCCCTTTTTCTCCCGCCCGCCCGTGTCCAGCCACCGGAGACTGGCACGCGCGGGCGGCGCCCGGGAGAACCCGAGGTGAACGGCGGACCGACGGGGAGGTGCGGGTGCGGGGAGCGGGCCATGGGGCCGCTGCAGACGGATCAGGGAGCCGCCGCGGACGGGGGCAGGGGGCCGCCGCGGAAAGGGGGGCGGCGCGTGCTTTTCGGCCTACTTCCGTCCCCGGAGCCCGCCGCCCCGTCACCGCGGTACCGGCTCCAGGAACCCCTGCTCCACCAGCAGCCGGATCTGTGCGGGCGTGCGGTCGCGCAGCAGCACCGGGTCCTCGCCGACGAGCTGCGCGATGGCGTCCAGGATGCGGCCCGCGCTGAGCGTGCCGTCGCACACGCCCGCGAAGCCCGCGCCGACGGTGTCCACCTTGGTGGCCCGCCGCATGCCCCGGTTCTGGCGCAGCACGACGTGCTCCGGGTCCTCGGCGCCGGGCAGGCCGACCTGCTCCTGGACGATCTCCCCGGCCAGCCGGAAGTGCCCGGCGAGCAGCGCGGCGTCGTCGTGCGCGCGCAGGTAGTCCAGGCGCTCGAAGTGCGCCCGGACCGTGTCCCCGAGCGGCTGCTCGACCGGGTGCGGCCACTCCTCGGCCGTGATCACCGGCTCCGCGGCCGAGGTCCGGCGCAGCGTGATCCAGCCGAAGCCGACCGCCTTGACCTTGCGCGCCTCGAACTCGTCCAGCCAGGCGTCGTAGCGCGCCTGGTACTCGGCCGGGTCGCCGCGGTGGTCACCGGCGTCCCTGAGCCACAGCTCGGCGTACTGCGTGACGTCCTGCACCTCGCGCTGCACGATCCACGCGTCGCAGCCGCGCGGCACCCACGACCTGAGCCGGTCCTGCCAGTCCTCCCCCTCCACGTGCTGCCAGTTCGCGAGGAACTGCGCGAACCCGCCCTCGTTCAGCCGTTCCCCCGCCTCCTGAACGAGCGAGCGGCACAGATCGTCCCCGCCCATCCCGCCGTCGCGGTAGGTCAGCCGGGCGCCGGGCGAGATCACGAAGGGCGGGTTGGAGACGATCAGGTCGTACGTCTCGTCGTCCCGGACCGGCTCGAACAGCGAGCCCTCGCGCAGGTCCGCGGCCGGGGCGCCGGACAGCGCCAGGGTGAGCGCGGTGATGTGCAGCGCGCGCGGGTTGAGGTCGGTCGCGGTCACGCGCGTGGCGTGCCGGGACGCGTGCAGCGCCTGGATGCCGGAACCGGTGCCGAGGTCGAGCGCGGACGCCACGGGCGTACGGACGGTGATGCCGGCCAGGGTCGTGGAGGCGCCGCCGACGCCCAGGACGACGCCCTCGTCGCGGCTGCCGATGCCGCCCGCGCCGCCGACGGCGCAGCCCAGGTCGGACACGATGAACCAGTCCTCGCCGTCGGGCCCGCCGTACGGCCTCACGTCCACGGTGGCGGCCAGGTCGCCCCCGGCGTCGCCTACGCGGGTGAGCCAGCCGCCCGCCTCGCACGCGTGCACGGGCAGCACGCCCTCCACGCGCGCGTACGGCACGGGCTGCTGGAGCAGGAAGAGCCGGACGAGTGTCTCCAGCGGCGTGTCCCCGCGGGTCGCCCGCAGCGCGGGCACGGTCTCGCTGCGGGCCAGCGCCGCGTACGCGGGGGCGCCGAGCAGGTCGAGCAGGCCGTCGGCGGTGAAGGAGGCCGCGAGCAGGGCCTCGCGCAGCCGGGCGGCGACCTCGTGGTCGGCGGCGGGCAGGGGGGACAGGGTGGCGTTACTCACGCCCCCATTGTGTCCCGTCCCCCTCGCGCCTTCGCGTCGCGTCGCGGGCGCGGCCCGGCAGGAATCAGCCCTGCGTCGTCTGCGGCGAGGCCCCGGCGGACGACGACGAGGCGACCTTCTTGCAGCTCTCCTGCTGGGACATGGCCGTCTTGACGTCGCCCTCCTCGAGATTCTTCAGGGCGGTGTTGCCGCTCTTGCTGAGCGTGCCGAGCTGGGTGGCGATGTCCTGCAGGCCCTCGGCGAACTTCGCCTGGTCCTTGGTGTCGAGGACGTCGATCTTCTTCTTCAGGTCGGCGTAGGAGGTGGAGAGCGTGTTGAGAGCGGCGACGGCGTCCGACTGCTTCTTCTTGCCGTCCTCGACGCCGGGCGGCGCACCGGCGGAGTCGACGGCGCCGGCCAGCGCCTTGTAGGCGTCGGACATGTCCTGGAAGGCCTGGGAGTCGGTCTTCTGCACGGTGGCCGGCGCGTTGTTGTCGGTGGCGGCCTTCTTGATCGCCTCGTTGGCCGCGTCGACCTTCGCGTCCTGGGCCGGGAGCGCGTCGCAGACCTGCTTGGCCCAGGCGTCGAGCTCCTTGTTCCCGTCGTCGCCGCTGCTGCTGCATCCCGTCAGCGCCAGTACCAGTACCGCACCGCCGGACAGTGCGGCCGCGAGCTTCTTGTTCACCGGTTGCGTCCCTTCCATGGCTCTCGGCCCCGGAACATACACGCAGACCGGGCGACCACCCCAGAACGGATGACCGTTGTGCCCGTGCTTGCGACGGTTCGCCCCAGGGGAGAGAAGCCTCACGGCGAGACGCGGGCCACACGAGCGGGGCGGGCGGCCGGCACGTCAACCCGCGCCGTCCGCCCGCCCGTTGAGCAGGACCTCAGGACCCGTCCTCGGGGCCGGCCCTACGAAACCACCGCAGGATCCGCCGACTTGGCGGGCCGCTCGGCGTCGTTGTCGTCCCCGACCGCGATGCCGCGCCGCTTGGAGACGTACACGGCGCCGACGATCACCAGGAGCGCGAGCACCGCGATCAGGATGCGCACGCCGACGTTCCTGTCGTCGCCGTAGCTGAACTTGATGACCGCGGGCGCGATGAGCAGCGCGACCAGGTTCATCACCTTCAGCAGCGGGTTGATCGCCGGGCCGGCGGTGTCCTTGAAGGGGTCGCCGACCGTGTCGCCGATCACCGTGGCGGCGTGGGCCTCGCTGCCCTTGCCGCCGTGGTGGCCGTCCTCGACGAGCTTCTTGGCGTTGTCCCAGGCGCCGCCGGAGTTCGCCAGGAACACCGCCATCAGCGTGCCGGTGCCGATCGCGCCCGCCAGGTACGCGCCGAGCGCCCCGACCCCCAGGGTGAACCCGATGAAGATCGGCGCCATGACGGCGAGCAGACCCGGCGTGGCCAGCTCGCGCAGGGCGTCCTTGGTACAGATGTCGACGACCTTGCCGTACTCCGGCTTCTCGCTGAAGTCCATGATCCCGGGGCGCTCGCGGAACTGCCGGCGCACCTCGAAGACCACCGAGCCCGCGGACCGCGACACCGCGTTGATCGCCAGCCCCGAGAAGAGGAAGACGACCGCCGCGCCCGCGATGAGTCCGACGAGGTTGTTGGGCTGGGAGATGTCCATCATCAGGGTCATCGGCGCGCCGTCGCCGCTGAGCCTCTCCCCGACGTCGTGCGCGCCGGTCGTGAGCGCGTCGCGGTACGACCCGAAGAGCGCCGACGCCGCGAGGACGGCGGTGGCGATGGCGATGCCCTTGGTGATGGCCTTGGTGGTGTTGCCGACCGCGTCCAGGTTGGTGAGCACCTGGGCGCCCGCCCCCTCGACGTCGCCGGACATCTCGGCGATGCCCTGCGCGTTGTCGGAGACCGGCCCGAAGGTGTCCATCGCGACGATCACGCCGACCGTGGTCAGCAGGCCGGTGCCGGCCAGCGCCACCGCGAACAGCGCGAGCATGATCGACGTGCCGCCGAGCAGGAACGCCCCGTACACGCCGAGCCCGATCAGCAGGGCGGTGTAGACGGCCGATTCCAGCCCGACCGAGATGCCGGCGAGGACGACGGTGGCGGGGCCGGTCAGTGACGTCTTGCCGATGTCCCGGACCGGGCGCCGGGTCGTCTCGGTGAAGTAGCCGGTCAGCTGCTGGATCACGGCGGCCAGCAGGATGCCGATGGCCACCGCGACCAGGGCGAGGATCCGCGGGTCGCCGCTCTTGCCGCTGATCGCCGTGTCGGTGACGCCGTCGAGGTCGGCGTACGTGCCCGGCAGGTAGACGAACACCGCGACCGCGACCAGCACGAGCGAGATCACCGCGGAGACGAAGAAGCCCCGGTTGATCGCGGACATGCCGCTGCGGTCGGCGCGGCGCGGCGCGACCGCGAAGATCCCGGCCATCGCCGTGAGCACGCCGATCGCGGGGACCAGCAGCGGGAAGGCGAGCCCGGCGTCACCGAAGGCCGCCTTGCCGAGGATCAGCGCGGCGACCAGCGTCACGGCGTACGACTCGAACAGGTCGGCCGCCATGCCCGCGCAGTCGCCGACGTTGTCGCCCACGTTGTCGGCGATGGTCGCGGCGTTGCGCGGGTCGTCCTCGGGGATGCCCTGCTCGACCTTGCCGACGAGGTCGGCGCCGACGTCGGCGGCCTTGGTGAAGATGCCGCCGCCGACACGCATGAACATGGCGATCAGGGCGGCGCCCAGACCGAATCCCTCCAGCACCTTCGGCGCGTCGGCCGCGTACACCAGCACGACGCAGGAGGCGCCGAGCAGGCCGAGGCCCACCGTGAACATGCCGACCACGCCCCCTGTACGAAAAGCGATCTTCATCGCTTTGTGCGAGACGGTGGTGAGATCCTTTTCCGGTTCGCCTTCCGCGGGTGTCGCTTCCCGGGCCGCCGCGGCGACCCTCACATTGCTGCGCACCGCGAGCCACATGCCGATATAACCGGTGGCCGCGGAGAACGCGGCACCGATCAGGAAGAACACGGATCGTCCGGCGCGCTGTTTCCAGTCGTCGGCGGGCAGCAGCATGAGCAGGAAGAAGACGACCACGGCGAATACGCCGAGCGTGCGCAACTGCCGGGCCAGATAGGCGTTCGCACCTTCCTGGACCGCCGCGGCGATCTCCTTCATGCTGTCGGTGCCCTCGCCGGCCGCGAGCACCTGCCGCAGCAGCAGGCCCGCGACCGCCAGGGCGGCCAGGGCCACGAGCCCGATGACCATCACGAGGATGCGGTTGTCGTCGGTCAGCACCGCGGCTGCGAACGTCGTGGTGTGGTCCAACCGTTGAGGGGTAGAAAGCCCCGCCATTCGTCCTCCTTGACGCTTGGGCTGAGCTCAAGATGTGGACGGATTGTAGGTACCGGAACCTGATCAAAACAGATCGCGGGAAACGGAATTCGCCTCGGCGTCAAGTAATGCCTCAAAGGCGTTGATCGTGAATTGCTTCACGATATTCCGGGCGGCAAGATTCACTTTCCATGATTTATTTCATGGAACCACTGTAAGCACGCCCGCCCGGGTCCGCACACGCCGAAGGGCCCCACCGGGGGGTGGGGCCCTTGGGGAAGAAGACTTCTGCGGACTGCTCCGTCCGGGACGGATTAGACCAGTGGAGTGGTGGCCGGGGTCGTCGGCCAGGTCATGCGGATCAGGCCGCCGTGCTCCCCGGTGGAGACCTCGACGTCGTCGACGAGGCCGCTGATGACCGCGAGGCCCATCTCGTCCTCCTCGGTCTCCGCGTCGGGCTCGGCACCGCCGGACCCCCGCGCCCCGGGCACCGCGTGCGGCGCCTCGTCGCCCACCTCGATGGAGAACTGCTTCTCCTCCTCGATGAGGGACACCTTCACCGGCGCGGTCACCCCGCTGAGCTGATGCAGTCCCACGGCACGCGAACACGCCTCACCGACGGCGAGCCTGACCTCGTCGAGGACGGCCTCGTCCACTCCGGACCTGCGCGCGACCGCTGCCGCCACCAGACGGGCGGTCCGCACGTGCTCCGGCAGCGCGCTGAAGCGGAGTTCAACGGTGGCCATGCATCCCCTCCGAACTACGGGCGTGCTGTCGGAGGGCCGGGCGCGAGGGCCCGGTCCCCCGGTGTTCACCTGATGCCGCCCGGGCGCGCGGCCCGGGGCGGCGGGTCAGTCGGTGGCCGCGACCGCTTCGTCGACCGAGGTGTGAATGGGGAACACCTTGGTGAGGCCGGTGATGCGGAAGATCTTCAGAATGCGCTCCTGGTTGCACACCAGGCGCAGCGAGCCCTCATGGGCCCGCACTCGCTTCAGGCCGCCGACCAGTACGCCGAGCCCGGTGGAGTCGAGGAAGTCCACGCCCTCCATGTCGACGACGAGGTGGAAATTCCCGTCGTTCACCAGCTCGACCAGCTGCTCGCGCAACTTGGGCGCGGTATATACGTCGATTTCGCCACCGACCTCGACGACCGTACGATCGCCGACGGTACGGGTCGACAGGGACAGGTCCACGGATCCTCCAGCACCTTGCTATCGAGCGGTCGCCCCTCGGGTCACCTCGGCTTGAAGCCCCCAGGACGGTTCGCCAGCCGCGATGGCATTCAATCACTTACCGGCAGGCGTGCACGACGCCTTGGCTCCATTGTCCGTCACGCCAGTGACACACTCGGTGCCGATGGCCAAGAATCACCGATCCGATCGATCCCCGGCGGACACCGTGCACCGCCCGTCTCCGGGCGCTGTCCTGGACCGGCTCGCCTCGGGACCGAGCCGGGCCTCGCGCATCACTCATACGGAGCACTTGCCCCCGCGTGCGGGCCGCCATGCCGTCTGGCCTCACCGGATTCACTCCGAGGTGATCGCGGCGGTCCGCGCGGCGGGCATCGAGCACCCCTGGGCGCACCAGGCACTGGCCGCCGAGCACGCCCTGGACGGCGACTCGGTGGTCGTCGCCACCGGCACGGCCTCCGGCAAGTCCCTGGCGTACCTCGTGCCCGTCCTGTCCACCCTCCTGGAGGGGTCGAAAGCCCCGAACGGCCGAGGCGCCACCGCCCTGTACCTCGCCCCGACCAAGGCCCTCGCGGCCGACCAGTGCCGCTCGGTGAGGGAACTCGCCCAGCCGCTCGGCACCGCCGTGCGCCCCGCCGTGTACGACGGCGACACGCCGTTCGAGGAACGCGAGTGGATCCGCCAGTACGGCAACTACGTGCTGACCAACCCGGACATGCTGCACCGCGGGATCCTGCCCTCCCACCCGCGCTGGTCCTCCTTCCTCAAGGCGCTCAAGTACGTCGTCATCGACGAGTGCCACACCTACCGCGGCGTGTTCGGCTCGCACGTCGCCCAGGTGCTGCGCCGGCTGCGCCGGCTCTGCGCCCGCTACGGCGCGTCGCCCGTCTTCCTGCTGGCCTCCGCGACCGCCGCCGAGCCGTCCGTGGCCGCACGCCGCCTCACCGGCCTGCCCGTGTTCGAGGTGGCCGACGACGCCTCACCACGCGGTGAACTGGTGTTCGCCCTGTGGGAGCCCCCGCTCACCGAGATGCAGGGCGAGAAGGGCGCGCCGGTGCGCCGCACGGCCACCGCGGAGACCGCCGACCTGCTCACCGACCTCACCGTCCAGGGCATCCGCACGGTCGCCTTCGTCCGCTCCCGGCGCGGCGCCGAGCTGATCTCCGTCATCGCCCAGGAACGGCTCGGCGAGGTCGACCGCTCCCTGGCCCGGCGTGTCGCGGCCTATCGCGGCGGCTACCTCCCCGAGGAGCGCCGCGCTCTGGAACGCGCCCTGCACTCCGGCGAGCTCCTCGGCCTCGCCGCGACGACGGCCCTGGAACTCGGCGTCGACGTCTCCGGCCTCGACGCCGTCCTGATCGCCGGCTATCCCGGCACCCGAGCCTCCCTGTGGCAGCAGGCGGGCCGCGCCGGCCGCTCCGGACAGGGCGCCCTGGCGGTCCTCGTCGCCCGCGACGACCCCCTGGACACCTTCCTGGTCCACCATCCCGAGGCCCTGTTCGACCAACCGGTGGAATCCACGGTCCTCGACCCCGACAACCCCTACGTCCTCGCCCCCCACCTGTGCGCGGCCGCCGCCGAGCTGCCGCTGACCGACGACGACCTGCCGCTGTTCGGCCCGGCCACCGCCGAGCTGATGCCCCAGCTCGAGGCCGCCGGCCTGCTGCGCCGCCGCACCAGGGCCTGGCACTGGACCCGCCGCGAACGGGCCGCCGACCTCACCGACATCCGCGGCGAGGGCGGCCGGCCGATCCAGATCGTCGAGGCCGGCACCGGCCGCCTCCTCGGCACGGTCGACGCGGGCTCCGCGCACACCACCGTGCACGAGGGCGCCGTCCACCTGCACCAGGGCCGCACCTACCTGGTGCGGACACTGGACCTGGAGGACTCGGTCGCGCTCGTCGAGGAGGCCGCCCCGCCCTACTCCACGGTCGCCCGCGACACCACGGCGATCTCCGTCCTGGAGACCGACGTGGAGGTCCCCTGGGGCGACGGCCGCCTGTGCTACGGCTCCGTCGAGGTCACCAACCAGGTCGTCTCCTTCCTGCGCCGCCGCCTCATCACCGGCGAGGTCCTCGGCGAGACCAAGCTCGACCTCCCTCCCCGGACGCTGCGCACCCGCGCGGTGTGGTGGACGGTCACCGAGGACCAGCTGGACGCGGCCCGCATCAACCCCGAGATCCTCGGCGGCGCCCTGCACGCCGCCGAACACGCCTCGATCGGCATGCTGCCGCTCTTCGCGACCTGCGACCGCTGGGACATCGGCGGCGTGTCCATCCCCCTGCACCCCGACACGCTGCTCCCGACGGTCTTCGTCTACGACGGCCACCCCGGCGGCGCGGGCTTCGCCGAGCGCGCCTTCCACACCGCCCGCGCCTGGCTCACCGCCACCCGCGAGGCCATCGCCTCCTGCGAGTGCGACGCCGGCTGCCCGTCCTGCATCCAGTCCCCCAAGTGCGGCAACGGCAACGATCCCCTGCACAAGCGGGGGGCGGTACGGCTGCTCGGGGAACTGCTGCGGGGGGCTCCGGAGGAGACGAAGGTGCCCGAGGAGACGTTGGTGCCCGAGGAGACGCCGGTGCCGGGCACGGAGCCGGAGGACGGGGCTCAGCGGCCGGGGTGAGGTGCGGTGGGTCCAAGGGGCGCCGCCGGTCCCGGAGACGTGCGCTGTCCCGCGTCCACCCCCGCAGGCCCCGCCCGTGCCCTCACCTCCGCCCTGAACGGCCCTCCTCCCGACGTCGCCGTCACGTCCGAGACCTCCCCCACGACCGCGCACCGCACCAACCAGGCTCCCTGCTCCCGGGCCACCCGCTCCGCCCGTTCGCACGCCGCGGCCTCGCCGTCGCTCCAGTGGTCGGCCGCCGCCAGGGCCGCGAGGTCGGCGCCGCCGGCGGCCCGGTGCCGGACCACGACGGCGTGCCCGAGCGACAGCACCACGCCGAACACCACGCACAGCACGGCGATCACCGCCACGCCCCAGACGGAGGCGGAGCCCCGGTCCCTGCCGACCCGTGACCTCACGACGACCCCACCTCCGCGTCCTCCGCCAGGGCGACGGCCTCCTCCCGTACCTCGAAGGGCAGGCCCCGCAGCAACGGCGGCCGCGCCACGACCACCACACGGACCTGGTCCCCCTCCCGGCCGACTGTCACCTCGGCGCCCCGCGGCGCGGCCGCACGGGTCATCTCGACCACGGCGTCCGGGGCCTCCTGCCGTGCCGCCGCCCGGGCGCCGGCCCTGGCCGCGTCCACGCACCGGAGCTGGGCGGCGACCACGAGCAGCCCCCACACCAGCGCCATCGCGAACGCCACCAGGACCGGCAGCACCACGGCCGCCTCCGCCGTCACGAACCCCTGGTCCGAACGGCACCGACGCCTCCGCTCACATCCGCGCACTGAGCGCTCGTTTCACGATGGCCTGCATCTGCTCGGCGACGGCCGGAGACGTCACCACCTTGTAGAGGAGCACCGCGAACGCCACCGCCGCGACGATCCCCATCGCGTACTCGGAGGTGACCATCCCCGCGTCCCCTCGCGCCGCCCGCACCCTGCACACCAGGGCACGCAGTCGCGCCCGTACCGCCTTGTACATCTCAACCCCCGTGAGGTCTCGTTCCGTTGTCTTGTCTTGTCTTGTCGCGTCGTGCGTGTCGTGTCGCTTCGCGTCATGTCATGCCGTGCATCGCTGTCGCTTCGCCGATCGGCCCGTTCGGGCCCCTCACCCCGTCACGGCCCACCTCCTCCCAGCACGCCGCCCGCCAGCCCGATCACCACGGGCAGCACCCCCACGGCGATGAAGGCCGGCAGGAAGCACAGACCCACGGGCGCGGTGACCACGACGGCCGCGCGCCGGGCACGTGCCGTCGCCGAGCGCACCCACTGCGCGCGGGCGTCGGCGGCGAGCCGTGCGACCGGTCCGGCCGCCGGGAGCCCCGACACGTCCGCCTTCTCCAGCAGCGCCGCCAGGGGTGCCGCTCCGGGCGCCGAGGCCAACCGGCGCCACGCCTCGGCCGGTTCGCCGCCGAGCCGGACCTCCGCCGCACCGCGCGCCAACCCCTCACCCACCGGACCGCCGAGTGCCTCCCCCACGGCCTGCGCGGCCGCCACCGGTCCCGCCCCGGCCGCGATGCAGGCGGCCAGCAGGTCGGCCGCCAGCGGGAGTTGGCGGGCCGCCTCGGCCTGGTGCTCGGCCTGCTGCGCCGCACCGGACGCCTCCTGCCGCCGGCGCCACCGCCACAGCCCCGCCGCGCCGCACAGGCCGACCACGATCCCGGTGACTCCCCCGATCAGCGCCCAGCCGATGCCCACGACCCCGACCTCGGGCAGCCACCGCCGCGCACGGTCGCCCAGCACGGGCCGCGGGGTCAGGGTCCGCCGCGCCACCGCCACCGCCAGCAGCTCGGCGGCCCGCTGTCGCGCGCGTCGCCGGTGCCGTACGCCCTCGGCCCACCGCACCAGCCACACGAGGGCCACCGCGATCCCCACGACCGCCCCCAGCCTGTGGACGAACTCGGCGCTCACCGCACATCCCCGTTCTCGCTGCACGTCCGGTCCTCGCTCCGTCTCATGCCGCCTCGGCCCCCTTCACGACCCGCAGCGCCCACCACAACCCGGCGCCCTCCAGCACCGCTCCGGCCACCAGGCAGCCGAGGCCCGCGCCGGTGTGCAGCAGGACGTGCAGCGGATCGGCGCCCAACGCCGCACCGAGAAGCAGGCCGAGGACCGGCAGCCCGGCGAGCATCACCGCCGTGGACCGCGGACCGGCCAACTGGGCCCGCAGGTCGGCGCGCTGGTCGCGTTCGGCCCGCAGGGCTCCTTCCAGGCGGTCCAGTCCGTCGGCGAGGCCGGCGCCCTGGTCCACGGCCACGCGCCAGCACGCCGCCAGCCCCAGCAGTCCCTCCGCGCCCGGCCGCCGGGCAGCCGCCGCGAGCGCTCCGGGCACGTCCCCGCCGAACCGGGCCGCCGCCAACACCCCCGCCTGCGCCCCGCCCAGCCCTCCGGAGTCCCGCGCCGCCACCAGCAGCGCCTCCCCGGGCTGCCGTCCCGCCCGCACCTCACCGGCGAGCGAGGCACACAGCGCGATCACCGCGTCCCCCCGGCGCTCACGGGCCCGCCGCCGCGCCCCGGCCCGGCGCACCCGGCCCAGCAGCGGCACCCCGACCGCCCCCGCGGCGACCGGTAGCACCGACGCCCCCAGCACCGAGAGCGCCACCCCGGCCACGAGCGACCACCACTCCGGGCGCCACCTCCGCCGGATCCGTCTCACCTCGTCGGCCCAGTCCTGCCACGTCGGCGGCCCGGCACCCACCACTCCGCCACCGGCCAGCACCAGCCGGGCCCGCCGGGCCCCGGAGTGCCACCGGCTCGACATCCACGCCGCCACCGCGGCCCACGCCACGGCCGCCACGGTCGCCACCTCACGCAACGCGCTCACCACGCCCCTCCCGCCGTTCCAGCGGGGTGCACACCCACCGGACCCGCCGCCACACCCACGGGATGCGGGACCCAGCCCGCGCCCGACGTACCCATCGCACCCGGCCCGCTCAGCGCATCCGCAGCGCCCCCCGACGCACGCACCCCGCCCGCGCCCAGCAACCCCCGCAACCGGCCCCAGCCGACCTCCTCCACGAACGCCCCCGCCTCCCACCGCAGCGCCGGCACGGTCCGCACCAGCCCCGCGGGGTCCCGCTCCAGCACGTGCACCTCGGCGATGCGCCGCTGTCCCGTCCGGTCCCGCACGAGGTGGATCACGACCGACAGCGCCGCCGCCAACTGGCTGTGCAGGGCGGCCCGGTCCAGCCCGGCCGCCGTGCCGAGCGCCTCGAGACGAGCCGGTACGTCCGCCGCCGCGTTGGCGTGGACCGTCCCGCACCCGCCCTCGTGGCCGGTGTTGAGCGCGGCCAGCAGATGCACGACCTCCGCTCCGCGGACCTCCCCGACGACCAGCCGGTCGGGCCGCATCCGCAGCGCCTGCCGCACCAGGTCCTCGAGCGTGACGAGCCCGACGCCCTCCTGGTTGGCGGGTCTGGTCTCCAGCCGCACCACGTGCGGGTGGTCGGGCCGCAGCTCGGCCGAGTCTTCCGCGAGCACGATCCGCTCGCCGGGCCCGACGAGCCCGAGCAGTGCGCTCAGCAGGGTCGTCTTGCCGCTCCCGGTGCCGCCGCTGACCAGGAAGGACAGCCGCGCCTCCAGCAGATCCCGCAGCACGCGGTCACCGCCGGGCGGCACCGTGCCGGCGGCGACCAGCTCGTCCAGGGTGAACGCTCGGGGGCGTACCACCCGCAGCGCCAGGCACGTGCAGCCGACGGCCACCGGGGGCAGCACCGCATGCAGCCGGGTCCCGTCGGGCAGCCGGGCGTCCACCCACGGCCGGGCGTCGTCCAGGCGCCGTCCGGCCACCGCGGCCAGGCGTTGCGCGAGGCGTCGTACCGCCGCCGCGTCCGGGAAGGACACGTCGGTCCGCTCCAGGCCGCCGCCCCGGTCCACCCACACCCGGTCGGGTGCGGAGACCAGGACGTCGGTGACCGACGGATCGGCGAGCAACGGCTCCAGCGGGCCGCTGCCGACCAGCTCGGAGCGCAACCGCTCCGCCGCGCCGAGGACTTCCGCGTCCCCGAGCACCCTGCCCTGCTCGCGCAGCGCCTGCGCCACGCGTGCGGGCGTCGGCTCGGACCCGCTCTCGGCGAGCCACCGCCGCACCCCGTCCAGCAGCGCCGGGGCGTCCCGTTCGTCGAATCCCGCGCTCATCCGCTCCCCACCTCCGCCGACGCCCGCTCCCAGAACTCCTTGCAGAAGCGCGCGAGCGGTCCGCGCGCCGACGCTCCCGGCGGGGTCCGGCCGCCGTCCGGGCGGAGCAGCGCCGGCTCCACGGGCACCTCGCCCACCAGTGGCAGGCCGAGCAGGCGGGCCACCTCGCGGTCGTCCAGGCCGGGGGCGTACGGGCCGCGGACGGCGACCCTGAGGTCCTTCAGGACCATGCCGACGGCGGAGGCGACCTGTCCGGCCGCGGCGACGGCGCGCAGTTCGGCCGGCACGACGAGCAGTCCGACGTCGAGCTGGGCCAGCACCTCGGCGACGCCGTCGTCGACACGGCGCGGCAGGTCGACGACGACCGTGCCGCCCCGCCGGCGGGCCGCGGCGAGGACGGCGCGGACGGCCTGCGGAGGGACGGCGACCCGGTCACCGCGGTCCCAGCTGAGCACCCGCAGGGCGTGCAGCTCGGGCAACGACTCCTCCAGGGCGCCCCCGCCGACGCGGCCGCGCGAGGCGGCGAACGCGGGCCAGCGCAGGCCCTGGGCCGTCTCGCCGCCGAGGAGTACGTCGAGTCCGCCGCCCAGGGGATCGGCGTCCACGAGCAGGGTGCGCAGTCCCTCGCGCGCGGAGGTGACGGCGAGGGCGCACGCGAGCGTGGAGGCTCCGGCCCCGCCGCGGCCGCCGATGACCCCGACGGTCAGGGCGGGTCGCCCCACGCCCTCGGCGACGTCGGCGATCCGGTCGACCAGCCACTGCTCGCCGTCGGGCAGCACCAGGACGTGGTCAGCGCCGATCTCGACGGCCCGGCGCCAGACACCGGAGTCGTCCTGGTCGCGTCCGACGAGGACCACGCCGCGCCGTCGGGCGGCCCCCCGGACCCGCCGGGCGGCGTCGTCGCCGACCAGGACCAGCGGTGCGGACTCCCAGCCGCCCCTTCCCCGCGGGAGCGAGTGGCGCACCTCTGGTGTGGCGCCGGCGGCGGCGCACAGCCGCAGCAGGTCGTCGAGGAGCTCGGTGTCCTCGGTGACGATCAACGGCCTTCCCGGCCGGCCCGAGATCGCGGGTGGCGGGTCGTGTGTGACGGCTCCGGTCACGGTGTCCATCCCCCTTCGCTGCGTCTCGCCGAGCCCCTGCGGCCCCGCGATTGCCGAATGTGTGAAGAACCGGCGGCCGGCCCTCCAATGAACGGCCGTGAGGAACAGCCGTCTTGAACGGACGGCGGAAACCGGCCGTGGGCGTCCGACAAACGGAACGGGACATGAACTCGGCCCGAGCGGGACGCCTGGGAATCACCGTGCAGCGAAGCCGGAAATCGTGTGGATCTTGGTCGATTTCTGTGGACGAGTCAGGGCTTGTGAATATCGCCATCACCCAAACCGGTGAGCCCTGCGGCAACTCCTGCGCGGTTTCCACAGAGCAGTCCCACGACTACACACAGTGACTAACCTGGGGTGCGCGACGCGGGGCATGCGCGGCGACCAGGAGAGGAGGCCGCACCGCGATGGGAGGGGAAAAATACGTCCGGACATGCGACGACCCCCGCCGGGGGGGAGAGCGGGGGTCGTCTCCACGGCCGACTCGGGGGGGGAGGAGTCGGACCGGGTTAGCACGGTCGCGAACGATCCGTGACTTCCATGGTGTACCCGACAGCCCTGTCAGGCAAACCCACGCGCCCACCTTACGCCGAATGGGCTGCCCCTATGCTCAGAGGCGTGGAAAACCACTCCCTGCACCGCACAGCCGCCTTCTTCGATCTGGACAAGACGGTCATTGCGAAGTCGAGCACGCTCACCTTCAGCAAGTCGTTCTACCAAGGCGGTCTGATCAACCGCAGGGCCGCCTTGCGTACCGCGTATGCCCAGTTCGTCTTCCTCGTGGGCGGTATGGACCACGAGCAGATGGAACGCACCCGCGAGTACCTGTCCGCCATGGTGCGCGGGTGGAACGTCCAGCAGGTGAAGGACATCGTGGCCGAGACCCTGCACCAGCTGATCGACCCGATCATCTACGACGAGGCCGCCTCCCTCATCGAGGAGCACCACCGGGCCGGCCGCGACGTCGTGATCGTCTCCACCTCCGGCGCCGAGGTCGTCGAGCCGATCGGTGAACTGCTCGGCGCCGACCGGGTGGTGGCGACCCGGATGGTCGTGGGCGACGACGGCTGCTTCACCGGCGAGGTGGAGTACTACGCGTACGGACCGACCAAGGCGGAGGCGATCCGGGAGCTGGCGCAGTCCGAGCACTACGACCTCGAGCGCTGCTACGCCTACAGCGACTCGGCGACCGACCTGCCGATGCTGGAGACGGTGGGCCATCCGCACGCGGTGAACCCGGACCGGACGCTGCGCCGCGAGGCCGTGGCGCGCGGGTGGCCGATCCTCGACTTCCACCGCCCGGTGCGCCTCAAGCAGCGGATGCCGCGCTTCGCCGTGCCACCGCGCCCGGCCCTGGTGGTGGCGGCGGCCGTGGGAGCGGCGGCGGCCACGGCGGGCCTGGTCTGGTACGCCAGCCGGCGCCGGGCGGCCGCACCCGCCTGAGCCGTCCTGCCGTCTGGACGTCCGGCCGTCCGGCGGCCTCCGGCGTCGTACGCCTGCCCGTTTCCGTGCTGTTTGAGCGCAAAAGTAAAGAACTCGGGTCAGGGCTTTCGCTCGCCGGGGGCTTGGAGTACAAAGGTTTTAACGGCCCGCGAGACCAAAGGACATCCGCGAGGATCCCCTTCTTCAACGCATTGGCCCCACGGACCGAGCATGAACACCGGGCACCCACGCGACGTCGACCCGTCGATTACGGGCCAGCCGCACCAGGTGGCGGGCAAAGTCCCCGACCTGATGGGCACATATCGAGGACGCTTGGTAACCCGGTGGGCATGCCAGCGGCGGTACGAGCCCTCGTACCGCCGCAACCCTTTTCGCCCCCTCGTGGGGGCCTTCGTCGTTCGCCCCCGTGACAGGCGCCCTCGCCTACGCCGCTCCGCGCTGCAGGGCCTCGCACACCGCCGTCGACTCGCGGGCACCCAGTTCCACGGCCCGGCCGCAGTGGGCGATCCACGCCGCCATGCCCTCGGGCGTGCCGGAGACATAGCCGTCCAGGGCCGCGAGATAGGCCGCACGGCCTAGTTCCGCGTGCCCCACCTCGGACGGGCAGACGGCCTTGGGGTCGAGACCGCTGCCGATCAGCACGATGCGTTCGGCCGCGCGCGCGACGAGGCCGTTGTGGGAGACGAAGGGCCGCAGGGCGAGGAGTTCGCCGTGGACGACGGCGGCCGTCACCAGGGCGGGCGCGGAGCTGCCCGCGACGATCAGCTCGGCGAGGCCGTCCAGTCGGCCGGACACCTCGCCGGCGCCCGGTGCCGGCAGCTCGACGAGCGGCTCGCGCACCGCTTCACCGGCCCGTCGCGGCCGCCCCACCGCGTCGTCCGCCTCCGCGGCGGCCACGACGTGCAGCCGGGCCAGCACCCGCAGGGGCGACTGCCGCCAGATCGACAGCAGCTGGCCCGCCTCCGCGGTCAGCCGCAGCGCTGCGCCCACCGTCCGCGCCTCGTCGTCCGCGCCGAAGTCGCTGCGCCGGCGCACCTCCTCCAGGGCCCAGTCCGCGCCGGACAGCGCGGCGGAGCCGCGGGAGGCGCGCAGAGCGGCCTCGGAGGTGATCTCGGTACTGCGGCGGCGCATGATGCGGTGCCCGTAGACCCGGTCCACGGCCTTGCGGACGGATTCGACGGAATCGGGCACGCCGGGCAGCGAGCCCAGGGTCGCGAGCGGATCGGCGGTCGCACCTGTCGTACTCATGCGCACGACCCTACGCACCCCCGGCCGTGAGCCCACGATGGAGTGGCCTTCTTCACGCACCGCTGCCACTCACCGCTGCCGAGCGACTACGCTTCGTGAACATGAAAATTGCTTTCGTCGGGAAGGGCGGCAGCGGCAAGACCACCCTCTCCTCCCTGTTCATCCGTCACCTCGCGGCGAGCGGCGCGCCGGTCATCGCCGTCGACGCCGACATCAACCAGCACCTGGGGGCCGCCCTCGGCCTGGAGGAGGCGGATGCCGCCGCACTGCCCGCGCTGGGCGAGCACCTGCCCCTGATCAAAGACCACCTGCGCGGGTCCAACCCCCGCATCGCCTCCGCGGGAACGATGATCAAGACGACCCCGCCCGGCGAGGGTTCCCGGCTGCTGCGGGTCCAGGAGGACAACCCGGTCTACGACGCCTGTGCCCGCCCGGTGGAACTCGACGGCGGCGCCGTCCGTTTGATGGTCACGGGCCCCTTCACGGACGCCGACCTGGGGGTCGCCTGCTACCACTCCAAGACCGGAGCCGTGGAGCTGTGCCTGAACCACCTGGTGGACGGCCCCGACGAGTACGTCGTGGTCGACATGACGGCGGGCTCGGACTCCTTCGCCTCCGGCATGTTCACCCGCTTCGACATGACGTTCCTCGTCGCCGAGCCGACCCGGAAGGGAGTCTCCGTCCACCGCCAGTACAAGGAGTACGCCCGTGACTACGGCGTCGAGCTGAAGGTCGTCGGCAACAAGGTGCAGGGACAGGACGACATCGACTTCCTGCGCGCCGAGGTCGGTGACGACCTGCTGGTGACGGTCGGGCAGTCGGACTGGGTCCGCGCCATGGAGAAGGGCCGCCCGCCCCGGTTCGAGCTCCTGGAGGAGCCCCACCACGAGGCCCTGCGCCGGCTGCGGTCGGCCGCCGACGCGACGTACGCGCGGCGCGACTGGGAGCGCTACACCCGCCAGATGGTCCACTTCCACCTGAAGAACGCCCGGTCCTGGGGGAACGAGCGCACCGGGGCCGACCTGGCCGCGCAGGTCGACCCCGGGTTCGTGCTCCGCGAGGGCGTCACCGCCCCCGCGTAGCCACGGCTCGGCCCTCGCGCAGCGACGGCTGAGCCGTTCCCGTAGCGACGGCCCGGCGTTCCCGTAGCTACGGCTTGGCCGCCGGTGCCCCCGGTACTCCCTTGGGGGCCGGGGCGGGCCGGGCCGACAGGAACTGCTCCCAGCCCTCGCGCGGCGCCTCGCCCACGTCGAGGGAGCGCAGCTTGGCCAGGGTCGCCGGGTCCTGGGCGTCCAGCCAGTCGGCCAGCTGGTGGAAGGAGACGCAGCGCACGTCGGGCTTGTTGCAGACCGCCTCGACGACGTCCTGGACGGCGCGCATGTACACGCCGCCGTTCCAGGACTCGAAGTGGTTGCCGATGACCAGCGGCGCGCGGTTGCCCTCGTACGCGCGCTGGAAGCCGGCGAGCAGGCTGTCACGCATCTGGTGGCCCCAGAAGGACCGCTTGGCCGGGTCGCCCTGGGTGGCGGTCCCGGACTGGTTGACCATGAAGTTGTAGTCCATGGTGAGCTGCTCGTAGGAGTGGCCGCGGAAGGGCACGAGCTGCATCGACAGGTCCCACAGCCCCTCCTTCTTGCCGGGCCACACCTGGTTGTTGACGCCGCTGGTGTCGTAGCGGAAGCCCATGTCGCGGGCGGCCTTCATGAAGTTCTCCTGGCCCTCCAGACAGGGGGTGCGGGCGCCGATCAGCTCCTTGTCGTAGTCGAAGGGCAGCGGGGCGGCCTTCGTCATCCCGGTGTTGGTCTTCCAGGTCTTCACGAACTGCTTGGCCTGGGTGATCTCGTCCTTCCAGTCCGCCACCGACCACTGGCCGACTCCGCCGTCCTTGCCGCAGAAGTGGCCGTTGAAGTGGGTGCCGATCTCGTTGCCCTCCTGCCACGCCAGGCGGAGCTGCTCGGCGGTGTCGGCGATGCCCTGCTCGTCGTTGAAGCCGATGTCGGAGCGGCCCGGCGAGTGCTGCGGCGGCTTGTACAGGTCGCGCTTCTCCTCGGGCAGCATGTAGACGCCGCTGAGGAAGAACGTCATGGTCGCGTTGTTGGCCTTGGCGACCTCGCGGAAGTGGGAGAACAGCTTCTGGCTGTCCTCGCCGGCGCCGTCCCAGGAGAACACGACGAACTGCGGCGGCTTCTGCCCGGGCTTGAGCCGCTCGGGCCGGGGCAGGTGCGGCTGGGCCCCCGTGTACGCGGTCGAGCCGTCGCCGATCAGGCGGACGAGGCTCTTGGGCGCGGGAGCCGCCTGCTGCCTCCCGGACCCGGTCCCGGACGCGCCCGCGCCCGCTGCGTGAGAACCGGTGGCCCCCGTCGAGCAACCGGCCAGTGACGCGGCGACGGCCGCGGCGACCACGGTCCCCGTGGCGATCCTCTGGGTGGCGGTCATGTTCCGCCCACCTTCTTCCTTCTCTCAGGCCAACGCCGACCACGGCGTTCTGGTGCGCCGCCGACCAGCCGACGGCGCCGTCAACGTCGCACGGAGGCCGAGAAGGAATTAATACGACAAGCCGATAAAAAGCTCACTTCACTCTTTAGGAGGGTTACGTGCGCCATTTGCCACAAATATCCATGCTCGTCCTTTACTCTGCATTACGATCCGTTTACCGAGCGTTGATTCATCCCGCCGCTTGCAAGCCGTGACCCACGGCCGCGACCACCCCCCGCCATTGCCGGGGGGAACACCCAGATCCGCGACCGCGCTGCCCCGGAGGAGACGGGAACATGTCAGCCTGCGTCCCCACCCGCACCACCGAACCGTCCGACTCGGCCACGCCCGAGCGCCTGCACCAGCCCCACAGCCCGCCACCGGCCCCGCGCCGCCGCTTCCGCCTCGCGGGCGCCGACGTGTCCGCGTCCATCGCGGTCTTCCTGATCGCCCTGCCCCTGTCCCTCGGCATCGCCCTGGCCACCGGCGCGCCGCTGCAGGCCGGTCTCGTCGCCGCCGCCGTCGGCGGCCTGGTCGCCGGCCGGCTCGGCGGCTCCGCACTGCAGGTCAGCGGGCCCGCCGCGGGACTCACCGTGGTCACCGCCGACCTCATCCACCGCTACGGCTGGCGCACGACATGTGCCATCACCGTGCTCGCCGGACTCGCCCAACTCGGCCTCGGCTGCCTGCGCGTGGCGCGCACCGCGCTCGCGGTGAGTCCGGCCATCGTGCACGGCATGCTCGCCGGGATCGGCGTGACCATCGCCGTGGCCCAGTTGCACATCGTCCTCGGCGGCACCCCGCAGAGCTCGGTCCTGGCCAACCTGCTGGCCCTGCCCGCCCAGGTGGCCGCGGTGCGCCCGGCCGCTCTTGCGGTGAGTTCCCTGACCCTCGCCCTGCTGCTCCTGTGGCCACGGCTGCCGGGCCGCGCCGGCCGCGTGCTCCGCAAGGTGCCGGCCGCGCTCGTCGCCGTCTCCGGCGCGACCGCGGTCGCCGCCCTCGCCGGATTCGCCCTGCCCCGCGTCGAGTTGCCGTCCTGGGGCAGCCACGCCCTGGCCGGACTGCCCGAGGGGCCGGCCCTGGGCCTGGTCGCCGCCGTGCTCACCATCACCCTGGTGTGCAGCGTGCAGTCGCTGCTCGGTGCGGTCGCCGTGGACAAGCTGGTGGCCTCCCGCGCCGCGTCACCCGGCGGGACGGAGCCGGCCGACGACACGGCCTCCGGCCCCGCGGCTCCCAGCCCCGCGGCTGCCGGCCCCGCGGCTCCCGGCCCCGCGGCTGCCGCCACGGCCTCGCCGACGGGCACCGCCCCGCCGACCGCCAACGGTTCGGCCGCCGCCACCGCCCCGCCCGCCGCCTCACCTTCGCCGCCCCGCGTCCCGCGTTCCGACCTCGACCGTGAGCTGCTCGGTCAGGGCGCCGCCAACATCGTCTCCGGGGCCCTCGGCGGGCTGCCCATCGCCGGTGTGGCGGTGCGGAGTTCGGCGAACGTGCGGGCCGGGGCGGTGAGCCGGAACTCCACGATGCTCCACGGCGTTCTCGTAGTGGTCGCCGCGCTGCTGATGGTCCCGATCCTGGAGTTCATCCCGCTCGCCTCCCTCGCCGCCCTGGTGATGGCCGTCGGCATCCAGATGGTGTCCCTGCACCACATCCGCACGGTGACCCGCCACCGCGAGGTGCTGGTGTACGCCGTGACCACCCTCGGTGTGGTGTTCCTCGGCGTCCTCCAGGGCGTGGCGCTGGGCATCGCCCTCGCCGTCGCCACCGCGCTGCACCGCCTCGCCCACACCCGCATCACCCATGACGAGCGGGAAGGAGTCCATCACGTACGTGTCCGGGGCCAGTTGACGTTCCTCGCGGTCCCGCGCCTCAGCCGGGCCCTGCACCTCGTGCCCCACGGGGTCCCCGCCGTCGTGGAGCTGGACGGTTCGTTCATGGACCACGCGGCCTACGAGACCCTCCAGGACTGGCAGAAGACGCACACCGCGCACGGAGGCACGGTCGAGTTCGGCGGTCGCCGCCCCGGCCTGCGGATCGCCGAGCCGGTGATCCCGCACGCCGACGAGGACGCCGACTGCCGCTGCGGACCCTGGACACCGTGGCGCAACCACCAGTGCGACCTGACGAGCCTCGCGCCGGCGGACACGAGCGACACGGCCCGCCGGGCGGACACCCCCCTCGCGACCGGCACAGGCACGGGCACCGACGCCCATAGCACCGGCACCGGCACCGGCACCGGCACCCACGCTGCGTCGGTCGAGAGCACGGACCTCATCAGCGCGGACGCCCAGAGCTCGGACGCCCAGAGCGCGGACATCACGCACGTCGCGCACGTCGCGGGCGAGGACACGGACGAAGGCAGGACCAGGGACACCGACCGGAAGGAGACCGACCCGCCACCCACCACCCACCAGCTCGTGCGGGGCATCAGCGCGTTCCAGCGCAACACCGCCCCGCTGGTGCGCGACGAGCTGGAGCGGCTGGCGCGGGAGGGGCAGCGGCCCTCGCAGCTCTTCCTCACGTGCGCGGACTCACGACTGGTCACCTCGATGATCACGTCCAGCGGTCCGGGCGACCTGTTCGTGGTGCGCAACGTGGGCAACCTCGTGCCGTTGCCGGGCGAGGACAGCGGGGACGACTCGGTGGCCGCGGCGATCGAGTACGCGGTGGACGTGCTGGAGGTGCGGTCCATCACGGTGTGCGGACACTCCGGGTGCGGGGCCATGCAGGCCCTGCTCAACGCCGAGCCCGGTGCGGCGCACACCCCGCTGAAGCGGTGGCTGCGGCACGGGCTGCCCAGCCTGGAGCGGATGGCCGACGACAGCCGGCCCCCGGCCCGGATCGCCGGGCGCGCCGCCGCGGACGCCGTGGAGCAGCTCTGCCTGACCAACGTGGTCCAGCAGCTCGATCATCTGCGGGCCCACGCGTCCGTTGACCGCGCGCTGCGGGCCGGTGCGCTGGAGCTGCACGGGATGTACTTCCACGTGGGCGAGGCGCAGGCGTACCTGCTGACCGGGGCGGGCCGGGTGTTCGACCACGTACGCCCGGTCGACGTCCCGGCGTGACACCGGCGC
>NZ_SZPR01000025.1:126693-225622 GCF_005280195.1 Streptomyces galbus
CCGGCGCCGCGCAGGAGCGACCGGGCAGTGCGTGTGAGCGGGGTTACACCCACTGAACTGCTGAACTCTCCCCCACTGGGGTCCGTGCCTACCGACGACGGCCCGGCCGTCGCCACTCGACCCACAGGTCTAAACCAATTCCCGGGCGGCCCTTGTCACCGGCCCCCGGGTCTGATGAGCTGTGGCCCGGGACACAACGGACACCCTGAGAAAGGGAGATGTCGTGAGCAACGAAAGCCTGGCCAACCTCTTGAAGGAGGAGCGACGCTTCGCGCCGCCCGCTGACCTGGCCGCGAACGCCAACGTCACGGCAGAGGCGTACGAGCAGGCCAAGGCTGACAGGCTCGGTTTCTGGGCCGAGCAGGCCCGCCGACTGACCTGGGCCAAGGAACCGACCGAGACGCTCGACTGGTCGAACCCGCCGTTCGCCAAGTGGTTCGCGGACGGCGAGCTGAACGTCGCGTACAACTGCGTCGACCGCCATGTGGAGGCCGGACACGGCGACCGCGTGGCGATCCACTTCGAGGGCGAGCCCGGCGACAGCCGCTCCCTCACCTACGCCGAGCTGAAGGACGAGGTCTCCCGGGCCGCGAACGCCCTGCTGGAGCTGGGTGTGCAGAAGGGCGACCGGGTCGCCGTCTACATGCCGATGATCCCCGAGACGGCCATCGCCATGCTGGCCTGCGCCCGGATCGGCGCCGCGCACTCCGTCGTCTTCGGCGGCTTCTCCGCGGACGCCCTCGCCACCCGCATCCAGGACGCCGACGCACGCGTCGTGATCACCTCCGACGGCGGCTACCGGCGCGGCAAGCCGTCCGCGCTCAAGCCGGCCGTCGACGAGGCGGTGGCCAAGGCCGACAACGTCGAGCACGTGCTGGTGGTCCGCCGTACCGGGCAGGACGTGGCGTGGAGCGACGAGCGGGACGTGTGGTGGCACGACCTGGTCGGGCGGCAGTCGGCCGAGCACACCCCGGAGGCGTTCGGCGCGGAGCACCCGCTGTTCATCCTCTACACCTCGGGGACGACCGGGAAGCCGAAGGGCATCCTGCACACCTCCGGCGGCTACCTCACCCAGACCGCGTACACCCACCACGCGGTCTTCGACCTCAAGCCGGAGACCGACGTCTACTGGTGCACGGCCGACGTCGGCTGGGTGACCGGCCACTCGTACATCGTGTACGGGCCGCTGGCCAACGGCGCCACCCAGGTGATGTACGAGGGCACCCCGGACACCCCGCACCAGGGCCGGTTCTGGGAGATCGTGCAGAAGTACGGGGTCACGATCCTCTACACGGCGCCGACGGCGATCCGGACGTTCATGAAGTGGGGCGACGACATCCCCGCCAAGTTCGACCTGTCGAGCCTGCGTGTCCTCGGCTCGGTCGGCGAGCCGATCAACCCCGAGGCGTGGATCTGGTACCGCAAGAACATCGGCGCCGACCGCACCCCGGTCGTGGACACCTGGTGGCAGACCGAGACCGGCGCCATGATGATCTCCCCGCTGCCGGGCGTCACGGAGGCGAAGCCGGGTTCGGCGCAGCGTCCGCTCCCGGGCATCTCCGCCACGGTCGTCGACGACGAGGCGAACGAGGTCCCGAACGGCGGGGGCGGCTACCTGGTGCTCACCGAGCCGTGGCCGTCGATGCTGCGCACCATCTGGGGCGACGACCAGCGGTTCCTCGACACGTACTGGTCGCGCTTCGAGGGCAAGTACTTCGCGGGTGACGGCGCGAAGAAGGACGACGACGGCGACATCTGGCTGCTGGGCCGGGTCGACGACGTCATGCTCGTCTCCGGCCACAACATCTCGACCACCGAGGTGGAGTCCGCGCTGGTGTCCCACCCGTCCGTCGCCGAGGCGGCGGTCGTGGGCGCGGCGGACGAGACGACCGGCCAGGCGATCGTGGCGTTCGTCATCCTGCGCGGTTCGGCGGCGGAGAGCGAGGGGCTGGTCGACGAGCTGCGCAACCACGTCGGCGCGACGCTCGGCCCGATCGCCAAGCCCAAGCGGATCCTTCCGGTGGCGGAGCTGCCGAAGACCCGCTCCGGCAAGATCATGCGGCGCCTCCTGCGGGACGTCGCGGAGAACCGGCAGCTCGGCGACGTCACGACCCTCACCGACTCCACGGTGATGGACCTGATCCAGGCGAAGCTGCCCGCGGCGCCCTCCGAGGACTGACGGCCGGCCGAGGAGGACCGAGGAGCGGCGCTCCGGGTGCGGGGGCCCCGCGTCCCCGCACCCGGAGCGCCGCCCGCACCTGCACCGGACATGCACCCGGCTCGTCGGGTGTAGGGCGGCCCGCTCGGGTAAAACTGAACGAAGCGACACGCAACACGCGAAGACCGCAACACGAGAAGACCACGGTGTGCCGGGAAGTCTGGTCGGCAGGTGCTCTGTCCTGCCCACCGACCGGAGGTTCCCCCCGTGGCCGCGCCCCGCTCCACCGCCCCCCGCCCGAGCTCGCCCCGCAAGCTCTTCGGCCGGCTGTCCCTGCCGGAGCGCACCCTCGTCGGGGACGCCCTGCGCACGGAGACGGTCGGCGGCGTGCTGCTCCTGCTGGCCGCCGTCGCGGCGCTCGTGTGGGCGAACGTCCCCGCGCTGCACGACAGTTACGAGAGCGTCAGCGACTTCCACTTCGGCCCGGAAGCCCTCGGCCTGCACCTGTCGGTCGCCCACTGGGCGGCGGACGGCCTGCTCGCGATCTTCTTCTTCGTGGCCGGCATCGAGCTCAAGCGGGAACTGGTCGCCGGTGACCTCCGCGACCCGAGGGCGGCCGCCCTGCCCGTCGTGGCGGCGCTGTGCGGGATGGCCGTACCGGCGCTGGTGTACACACTGACCAACACGGCCGAGGCGGGTTCCCTGGCGGGCTGGGCGGTGCCCACCGCCACCGACATCGCCTTCGCGCTGGCGGTGCTCGCCGTGATCGGCACCTCGCTGCCGAGCGCGCTGCGCGCCTTCCTGCTCACCCTCGCCGTCGTCGACGACCTGTTCGCGATCCTGATCATCGCGGTCTTCTTCACGGACACGATCAACTTCGCGGCCCTCGGCGGTGCCGTCGTCGGCCTCGGCGTGTTCTGGCTGCTCCTGCGCACGGGCGTGCGCGGCTGGTACGTCCACGTCCCGCTCGGGGTCGTGATCTGGGCGCTGATGTACAACAGCGGCGTCCACGCCACCATCGCCGGCGTCGCGATGGGGCTCATGCTGCGCTGCACCACCCGCGAGGGCGAGCGGTGCTCCCCCGGTGAGCGCGTCGAGCACCGGGTGCGCCCCCTGTCGGCGGGACTCGCGGTGCCGCTGTTCGCGCTGTTCAGCGCGGGTGTCACCGTCTCCGGCGGGGCGCTCGGCGACATCTTCACCCGGCCGGAGACCCTCGGCGTGGTGCTCGGTCTGGTCGTCGGCAAGACGATCGGCATCTTCGGCGGCACCTGGCTGACCGCCCGCTTCACCCGCGCCTCGCTCAGCGACGACCTGGCGTGGCCGGACGTCTTCGCGGTCGCCTCGCTGGCCGGCATCGGCTTCACCGTGTCGCTGCTCATCGGCGAGCTCGCCTTCGAGGGCGACGCGGTCATGACCGACGAGGTGAAGGCGGCCGTGCTCGTCGGCTCGCTGATCGCGGCGAGCTGGTCGACGGTGCTGTTGAAGATACGGAACGCCAGGTACCGCAGGCTCTGCGAGGCGGAGGAGCGCGACGACGACGGGGACGGCATCCCGGACGTCTACGAGGAGGACGACCCGGAGTACCACCTGCGGATGGCCGCGATCCACGACCGCAAGGCCGCCGAGCACCGCAAGATCGCCGCCGAGATGGCCGCGGCGCGGCGCGCACGCGCCGAAGTGCCGGGCGGGGCGGGCGAGGAGGGCGGCCGTCCGGCATGATCTGACGGGACGGTACAAAAGACGGGACCGTACGTGGTCCGGCCGAACGGCCGGGCGGCGCACCCCCGAGGAGAACGAGGGAGACCGCGATGAGCGCACCCGACGGCAGCCCGGTCGGCGCGGAACGCAGCATCGGCCAGCTGTTCGCCTCGGCGACGACCGAGATGTCGGCGCTGGTGCACGACGAGATCGCGCTGGCGAAGGCGCAGCTGAAGCAGGACGTCAAGCGCGGGGCGACGAGCGGCGGCGCGTTCTCGCTGGCCGGGGCGCTGCTGGTGTTCTCCCTGCCGATGCTCAACTTCGCGCTGGCGTACGGCATCCGCACCTGGAGCCACTGGAACCTGGCGGTCTGCTTCCTGCTGTCCTTCGCGGCGAACGTCCTGGTCGCGGGCGTGCTCGGGCTGATCGGCGTGGTGTTCGCGAAGAAGGCCAAGCAGGGCAAGGGCCCGCAGAAGGTCGCCGCGTCGGTGAAGGAGACGGCGGGCGTGCTGCAGAACGCCAAGCCGCACCCGCGGCCGGAGCTGGACGTGGACCGGACCCCGGAGGCCATCGAGGCTGTGGCACGCTCGTCCTCATGACGGACCCGGCCCCCACCCCTTCGGCGCAACCCGCTTCGGTCGTACGACCCGACGGTCCCTGGACCCACCGGGACGTGGCGGCCAACGGCGCCCGCTTCCACATCGCGGAGGCCGGCGACGGGCCGCTGGTCCTGCTGGTGCACGGCTTCCCGCAGTTCTGGTGGACGTGGCGGGAGCAGCTCACCGCGCTCGCCGACGCCGGTTTCCGCGCGGTCGCCGTCGACCTGCGGGGCGTCGGCGGCAGCGACCGCACCCCGCGCGGCTACGACCCGGCGAACCTCGCCCTCGACATCACCGGCGTGATCCGCTCGCTGGGCGAGCCGGACGCCGCGCTGGTCGGTCACGACCTGGGCGGCTACCTGGCGTGGACGGCGGCCGTGATGCGCCCCAAGCTGGTCCGGCGGCTCGTGGTGGCCTCGATGCCGCACCCGCGGCGCTGGCGCTCGGCGATGCTCGCCGACTACCGGCAGTCGGCGGCGAGCTCCCACATCTGGGGCTTCCAGCGGCCGTGGATCCCGGAGCGCCGGCTCACCGCGGACGACGGCGCACTGGTCGGCGAGCTGATCCGGCAGTGGTCCGGCCCTAACCCGCCGGACGACAAGGCGATCGAGACGTACCAGCGGGCGATGTGCATCCCCTCCACCGCGCACTGCTCGGTCGAGCCGTACCGGTGGCTGGTGCGCTCGCTGGCCCGGCCGGACGGCGTCCAGTTCTACCGCCGGATGAAGCGCCCGCTGCGGGTGCCGACGCTGCACCTGCACGGTTCACTCGACCCGGTGAGCCGTACGCGCAGCGCGGCCGGCTCCGGGGAGTACGTCGAGGCCCCGTACCGGTGGCGGCTGTTCGACGGGCTGGGGCACTTCCCGCACGAGGAGGACCCGGTCGCCTTCTCCTCCGAACTGGTCAATTGGCTGAAGGATCCCGAACCCGACCGGTGACCGTTCGAAAGCGCCCGGTACCCGGAGCCGGACCTACTGTCCTATGAACGGCCACATGCCTGCCGCATAGGCCAATTGGCTGTCTCCCAGGCGGTTATGGACCTTGGGGCGGGGGCAGACGTCGAGGTATGGGCTGGACGCACGACTACAGTGACGCAGCACGCAACCGTCGCTCGGCCTCGGGCCTGAGCACCCACCAGCGGGACGGCTCCCCGCAGTCGGGCAGCGACCTCCGGGTGGGCATTCCGGGCATCCTGCGCCGCCGGGCCCGCTGGGTCTCGGTACGCCTGCGTCACCCCCGCCCCTGACACCTGCGCGGACCGCGCTACAGGGCGCAGCTGTCGCTGTCCACCTGCTGGTTCGCGGTGCGGCCCTTGGTGATGTCCCGCTGGATCTCGTCCGCGGTGAGCGCGTACCCGGTGTCCGCGTCGTCGAGCGACTTCGCGAAGACCACGCCGTACACCCGGCCGTCGGGCGTCAGCAGCGGGCCGCCGGAGTTGCCCTGGCGGACGGTCGTGTACAGCGAGTACACATCGCGGCGCACGGTGCCGCGGTGGTAGATGTCGGGGCCGTTGGCCGTGATCCGGCCGCGCACCCGGGCGGCGCGCACGTCGTACGCGCCGTTCTCCGGGAAGCCGGCGACGATCGCGCTGTCCCCGCTGGAGGCGTCCTTGGCCGCGAAGTGGAGCACCGGCGCGTGGAGGTCGGGCACGTCCAGGACGGCGATGTCGCGCTTCCAGTCGTAGAGGACGACGGTCGCGTCGTAGCGCCGGCCCTCGCCGCCTATCTGGACGGTGGGCTCGTCGACGCCGCCGACCACGTGCGCGTTGGTCATCACGCGGCGCTCGCCGAAGACGAAGCCGGTGCCCTCCAGGACCTTGCCGCAGCTCTCGGCGGTGCCCATCACCTTGACGATGGAGCGCTGCGCGCGGGTGGCCACCGGGCTGCCCGCGAGGGCGGGGTCGGGCGGCTGGACGTCGGTGATCGGCTCGTTGGAGAACGGGCTGAAGACCTGCGGGAAGCCGTTCTGCGCGAGGACGGAGGAGAAGTCGGCGAACCAGGTGTCGGCCTGGTCGGGCAGCGCCCGGGAGACCCCCAGCAGCACCTTGGAGCTGCGGACCTCCTTGCCCAGGGTGGGCAGCGTGGTGCCGGCGAGGGCGGACCCGATCAGCCAGGCCACCAGCAGCATCGCGACCACGTTGACGAGGGCGCCGCCGGTGGCGTCCAGGGCGCGGGCCGGGGACCAGGTGATGTAGCGGCGCAGCTTGTTGCCCAGGTGGGTGGTCAGGGCCTGGCCGACGGAGGCGCAGACGATCACGATGACGACCGCGACGACGGCGGCGGTCGTGCTCACCTCGGAGTTGTCGGTGAGGGCGTCCCAGGCGACCGGCAGCAGGTAGACGGCGACGAGTCCGCCGCCGAGGAAGCCGATGACCGACAGGATGCCGACGACGAAGCCCTGGCGATAGCCGACGACCGCGAACCACACGGCAGCGACCAGCAACAGGATGTCCAGCACGTTCACCGCTTGGGGCCTCGCCTCGTCGTCTCGCCGTCGGAACCGGTCGGCCGGCAGCTCCGGGGGCGCCCCCCGGGCTGACACGGCACGGGGGACACCCTGTCATGACCTCCAGTCGAGCGGGACCTGCTTGTCCCGGTCCCAGGGCAGCTCCCAGCCCGCGTAGTGCAGCAGGCGGTCGATGAGGCCGGCCGTGAAGCCCCACACGAGGGCCGATTCGACCAGGAATGCCGGACCGCGGTGGCCGCTGGGGTGCACGGTGGTGGCGCGGTGGGCGGGGTCCGTGAGATCCGCCACGGGCACGGTGAAGACCCGCGCGGTCTCGTTGGGGTCCACCACCCCGACCGGGCTCGGCTCCCGCCACCAGCCGAGCACCGGGGTGACCACGAACCGGCTCACCGGGATGTACAGCTTCGGCAGCACGCCGAAGAGCTGGACGCCGGACGGGTCGAGGCCGGTCTCCTCCTCGGCCTCGCGCAGGGCCGCCCGCAGCGGCCCGTCGCCCTCCGGGTCGCCGTCCTCCGGGTCGAGCGCGCCGCCCGGGAACGACGGCTGGCCCGCGTGCGAGCGCAGCGAGCTCGCCCGCTCCATCAGCAGCAGCTCGGGCCCCCGCGCGCCCTCGCCGAACAGGATCAGCACCGCCGACTGCCGTCCGGTGCCGTCGCGCGGCGGCAGGAAACGGCTGAGCTGGAGCGGTTCGACCGTCTCCACGGCCCGCACCACCGGGTCCAGCCAGTCCGGCAGGCCCTCCTTGCTCAGCGTCACGTCCTGGATGTCACTCGCCCGCGTCATCCGCGCACCACCCCCCGCTCACCCAGCACAACGCCCGACGCCCCCGAGATCGTTCCGTCATCCGGCCCCCAGCGGCGGGGCCGGCCGGCCGCCCGCGTCCAGGTACGCCTGGGGCGGGTTCAGCCGCTGGCCGGGGAAGCCGCCCTTCTCGTACTTCAGCAGCTTCTTCGCCTTCTCCGGGTCGGTCTCGCCCTCGCCGTAGGCCGGGCAGAGCGGGGCGATGGGGCAGGCGCCGCAGGCCGGCTTGCGGGCGTGGCAGATGCGGCGGCCGTGCCAGATGACGTGGTGGGACAGGTCCGTCCAGTCGCTCTTGGGGAACAGCGCGCCGATCGCGGCCTCGATCTTGTCGGGGTCGGTCTCGTCGGTCCACCGGAAGCGGCGCACCAGCCGCTGGAAGTGGGTGTCCACGGTGATCCCGGGGCGCCCGAAGGCGTTGCCGAGGACGACGAACGCGGTCTTGCGGCCGACGCCCGGGAGCTTGACCAGGTCCTCCAGCCGGCCGGGCACCTCGCCGCCGAAGTCCTCCACGAGGGCCTTGGACAGCCCGATCACCGACTTCGTCTTGGCCCGGAAGAACCCGGTGGGGCGGAGGATCTCTTCCACCTCCTCGGGATTCGCCGCGGCCAGGTCCTCGGGGGTGGGGTACTTGGCGAAGAGCGCGGGCGTCGTCTGGTTCACCCGCAGGTCGGTGGTCTGTGCGGACAGCACGGTGGCGACGATGAGCTGGAAGGGGCTGTCGAAGTCCAGCTCCGGATGGGCGTACGGGTACACCTCGGCGAGCTCGCGGTCGATGCGCCGGGCGCGGCGGACCAGAGCCGTGCGGGACTCACCGCCGAGCGGGCGCACCTCCACCGTCCTGGCGGCACCGGCCTTCTTCACCGGGGCGGCCGCCTTCGCCGGAGCGGCCTTCTTCGCTGCGGCCTTCACCTTCTTGGCGGCCGCCTTCTTGACCGGAGCAGCCTTCGCCGCTTTCGTTGCTTTTGTCGTTTTTTCATCACCGCCCGGGGCTTGTTCGCCCACAGCGGAATCACGACGTGCAACCACCCGCCCAGCCCCCTTGGCCTGTGCTCTCACCGGCGATTTGGACACCCGGCCAGCCTAAAGCCCGGCACCGACATCCGCCGTGGGGCCGAAGGATCGGCCCCCGATTGGACCCCTGCCGCGTACCCCCGGACACGTGTACGGCATCCTTGTGACAGATCACACTGTTTGGACCGTCCGGCAAAATGGGCACCACGGACCCCTGGTACACGGGTACACGGGGGGCAAGATCCCCTGAGCAGGTCGACAAGGAGAGAACTCGTGGACGACGTTCTGCGGCGCAACCCGCTCTTCGCGGCTCTCGACGACGAGCAGGCCGCGGAGCTGCGCGCCTCCATGAGTGAGGTGACCCTCGCGCGTGGCGACTCCCTGTTCCACGAGGGAGACCCGGGTGACCGGCTCTACGTCGTCACCGAGGGCAAGGTCAAGCTCCACCGCACGTCCCCGGACGGCCGCGAGAACATGCTGGCCGTCGTGGGCCCCGGCGAGCTGATCGGCGAGCTGTCGCTGTTCGACCCGGGCCCCCGTACGGCGACGGCGACCGCCCTCACCGAGGTCAAGCTGCTCGGCCTCGGCCACGGCGACCTCCAGCCCTGGCTGAACGCCCGTCCCGAGGTGGCCGCCGCGCTGCTGCGCGCCGTCGCCCGGCGCCTGCGCAAGACCAACGACGCCATGTCCGACCTGGTCTTCTCGGACGTCCCCGGCCGCGTGGCCCGCGCCCTGCTGGACCTGTCGCGCCGCTTCGGCGTGCAGTCCGAGGAGGGCATCCACGTCGTCCACGACCTCACCCAGGAGGAGCTGGCCCAGCTCGTCGGCGCCTCCCGCGAGACGGTCAACAAGGCCCTCGCCGACTTCGCCCAGCGCGGCTGGCTGCGCCTGGAGGCCCGCGCGGTGATCCTCCTGGACGTGGAACGCCTGGCCAAGCGGTCGCGCTAGCGCGCGCAGGGGGCCGGGCAACCGGCCCCCATCCGCATGTCCGAGACACCGCACCGGACCGCCCGCGGTCTGGATCCCCAGGGTCACATCGCTCGCGAAGGCGCTCTGACGCGGGTGCCACCCGCCTTCCGCCCGGTGGTCGCCGCGGCCCGCGAGCGGCTGCGCGACGTCCTCGGCGCGCGGCTGCACAGCGCGTACCTCTACGGGTCGGTCCCCCGCGGCACCGCACGCGTGGGACGCAGCGACCTGGACCTGCTCGTCGCCCTCCACGAGGAGCCGACGGACGCGGACCGGGAGGACGTGCGGGAGTTCGAGCGGACCCTCGACGCGGAGTTCGAGCAGGTCGAGGGCGTGGCGACGCTCCTCTACAGCCGGGCACGAGTGCTCAGCGAGCCGGAACGGTACGACCTGGCGTGGTTCGTCGCGTGCCTGTGCACACCGCTGCTCGGTGACGACCTCGCCGCGTACCTCCCGCGCTACCGGCCCGACAGCCTCCTCGCCCGCGAGACCAACGGCGACCTGGCGGCGCTGCTGCCGCGCTGGCGGGAGCGCGTCGCCGGCGTCGCGGACACGGAGGAGGCGCGGCGGCCCCTGGTCCGTTTCCTGTCGCGTCATCTCGTGCGCACCGCCTTCACCCTGGTCATGCCCCGCTGGAACGGCTGGACCAGCGACCTGCACGAGATGGCGGAGGCGTTCGCGGGGTACTACCCCGAGCGCGCCGACGAGGTCCGTGCCGCGGCGGAACGGGGACGGGAGCCGATGGGCGATCCGGACGTGCTGCGCTCCTACGTCGATGATCTCGGCCCCTGGCTGGCCGACGAGTACGCGCGCGTGCACGGGGTGAAGGCGCCCCGGCCCGACGGTCCGTGACGTCCCGGCCGGCCGGAACGGCAGGGGTTCAGATCAGGCCGTGTTCCTGCAGGTACTCGAGCTGGGCCCGGACCGAGAGTTCCGCCGCGGGCCACAGGGAGCGGTCGACGTCGGCGTAGACGTGGGCGACGACCTGCTCCGGGGTGCGGAAGCCGTCCTCGACGGCCGTCTCGACCTGGGCGAGGCGGTGGGCGCGGTGCGCGAGGTAGAACTCGACGGCGCCCTGCGCGTCCTCCAGGACGGGGCCGTGGCCCGGCAGCACCGTGTGCACGCCGTCGTCCACGGTCAGCGACCTCAGGCGGCGCAGCGAGTCCAGGTAGTCGCCCAGGCGGCCGTCGGGGTGCGCCACGACCGTCGTGCCGCGCCCGAGGATCGTGTCCCCGGTCAGCACCGCCCGGTCGGCCGGGAGGTGGAAGCACAGCGAGTCGGCCGTGTGGCCCGGCGTCGGCACGACCCGCAGCTCCAGGCCGCCCACCTCGACCACGTTCCCGGCGGCCAGCCCCTCGTCCCCGAGCCGCAGCGCCGGGTCCAGCGCCCGCACTGCGGTGCCGGTCAGCCCGGCGAAGCGGGCGGCGCCCTCGGCGTGGTCGGGGTGGCCGTGCGTCAGCAGCGTCAGGGCGACGCGCTTGCCGGCCTCCTCCGCGGTGTCGATCACCCGGCGCAGGTGGCCGTCGTCCAGCGGGCCGGGGTCGACGACCACGGCGAGCGCGGAGTCCGGCTCGGACAGGATCCACGTGTTGGTGCCGTCCAGCGTCATCGCGGACGCGTTGGGCGCGAGGACGTTGACCGCGCGGGACGTGGCGGGGCCCGACAGCACCGCGCCGCGCGGCTGACCGGGCAGGGCGGCTGCTTCCGTCATCGGAGGGCTCCTTCCGGACGCGGGCGGACCCGGGCGGCGCGGCCGGCGGGCGGCCGCCCCGTACGGGTACGCGCGTGTGCGTCGCTCATGCGGACGCCCCACCGGTCGGCGCGGCCGGGACGTGCCGCGTGAACTCGTCGTGGCCCGGCCAGCTCAGCACGACCTCGTCGCCGTCCAGGCGGGCGCGGGCCAGCACGGGTGTGAGGTCACGCGCGGGTGCCGCCGCGAGCGCCTCGGCCGCGGAGCCGTACGGCGCGAGCTGGCGCAGCGTCGCGATCGTGGGCGGCATCATCACCAGCTCGCCCCGGTCGTACGACGCGGCCGCCTCCGCCGGGCGGATCCACACCGTGCGGTCCGCCTCCGTGGAGGCGTTGCGGGTGCGCTGGCCCTCGGGCAGCGCGGCCACGAAGAACCAGGTGTCGTAGCGGCGGCTCTCGAACTCGGGCGTGATCCAGCGCGTCCACGCGCCCAGCAGGTCGGAGCGCAGCACCAGGCCGCGGCGCTCCAGGAACTGCGCGAAGGACAGCTCCCGGGCGACCAGCGCGGCCCGGTCGGCCTCCCAGTCGGGGCCCGTCGTGTCGCCGACGACCGTCCCGGCGGTCGGCCCGGCGAGCAGGACGCCGGCCTCCTCGTACGTCTCCCGCACGGCCGCGCAGACGATCGCCTGGGCGGCCGCCTCGTCGACCCCGAGCCGCTCGGCCCACCACGCGCGCGTGGGGCCCGCCCAGGCCACGTGGTGCTCGTCGTCGCGCGGGTCGACGCCGCCGCCCGGGTACGCGTACGCGCCCGCGGCGAAGGCCATGGAGGCGCGCCGGCGCAGCATGTGCACGACGGGACCCGCGCCGGTGTCCTTCAGGAGCATGACGGTGGCGGCGCGTCTGGGCACGACCGGCTCGAGCGTGCCGTCCGCGAGCGCGCGGATGCGTTCCGGCCAGTCCGGGGGGAACCACTGCCCATTCGCCATGGCCGGAGGCTATCCCGTGGTGCGCGAATGTTCGAGAGGGGCCCGCGACCCGGGGCCGGGCGGCCGGAGACAGCTCTCAGCCGCGCGCCCGGGCCCGCCGGCCCCTCCCGGTACGCCTCAGGCCAGCTCCACCTGGATCTCGACCTCCACCGGCGCGTCCAGCGGCAGCACGGCCACGCCGACGGCGCTGCGCGCGTGCACGCCCTTGTCGCCGAGGACCTCGCCGAGCAGCTCGCTCGCTCCGTTGACCACGGCCGGCTGGCCGGTGAAGTCCGAAGCAGAGGCGACGAAGCCGACGACCTTCACCACGCGCGCGATGCGGTCCAGGTCACCGGCGACCGACTTCACCGCGGCGAGGGCGTTCAGCGCGCAGGTGCGGGCCAGCTCCTTGGCCTCCTCCGGGGTGACCTCCGCCCCGACCTTGCCGGTGACGGGCAGCTTGCCCTCCACCATGGGCAGCTGGCCGGAGGTGTACACGTACGCACCCGACTGCACGGCCGGCTGGTAGGACGCGAGCGGCGGCACGACCGCCGGCAGCGTCAGGCCCAGCTCCGCGAGCCTGTCCTCGACCGCGCTCACGCCTGCTTCTCCCGCTTCAGGTAGGCCACGAGCTGCTCGGGGTTGTTCGGCCCGGGCACGACCTGGACGAGCTCCCAGCCGTCCTCGCCCCAGGTGTCCAGGATCTGCTTCGTGGCGTGGACGAGCAGCGGCACGGTTGCGTATTCCCACTTGGTCATGGGCCGACTGTAGCCGCTGGCCGGGGCCGTGCCGCGCCCCGGTCGCACCCCATGTTCGTCGTACTGTCGGCCCGGTTGTCCACAGGCTGCTGATTGGTCCCGGCGCCGAGTGGTTACGCTCGAAGACGTGAGCAGGCTCCAGGTCGTCAGCGGTAAGGGCGGGACCGGAAAGACGACGGTCGCCGCGGCCCTCGCGCTGGCCCTCGCCGAGGAGGGGAAGCGGACGCTTCTCGTCGAGGTGGAGGGCCGGCAGGGCATCGCACAGCTCTTCGAAACGGAGGCGTTGCCCTACGAGGAGCGCAAGATCGCCGTGGCCCCGGGGGGCGGCGAGGTCTTCGCGCTCGCCATCGACCCCGAACTGGCCCTTCTGGACTACCTCCAGATGTTCTACAAGCTGGGCGGCGCGGGCCGCGCCCTGAAGAAGCTCGGCGCCATCGACTTCGCCACCACCATCGCACCGGGCGTGCGGGACGTCCTGCTGACCGGCAAGGCGTGCGAGGCCGTGCGGCGCAAGGACCGGGCCGGCCGGTTCGTGTACGACTACGTCGTCATGGACGCGCCCCCGACCGGCCGCGTCACCCGCTTCCTGAACGTGAACGACGAGGTGGCCGGGCTGGCCAGGATCGGCCCGATACACAATCAGGCGCAGGCGGTGATGCGGGTGCTGAAGTCGTCCGAGACGGCCGTGCACCTGGTGACGCTGCTGGAGGAGATGCCGGTCCAGGAGACCGCCGACGGCATCGCCGAACTGCGCGCGGCCCGGCTGCCGGTGGGCCGGGTCGTCGTCAACATGGTCCGGCCCGAGGTGCTGGACGCGTCCGACCTCGACCTCGCGCGCACCACGTCGCGCGCGGCGATCGCCCGCTCCCTGTCCGCGGCCGGCCTCGGCGGCGCGCGCCGCGGCGGCACCGCGGAGAAGCTGGTCGGCCCGCTGCTGGCCCAGGCCGAGGAGTACGCCGAGCGGTACGCGCTGGAGCAGGAGCAGCGCGCGGTGCTCGGCGAGCTGGGCCTGCCGCTGCACGAACTGCCGCTCCTCGCCGAGGGCATGGACCTGGCAGGTCTGTACGAACTGGCTACCGAGCTGCGGAAGCAGGGAATCGCATGAGTCCGGACCCGGCCACCACCCAGGAGCGCCGCCTCGGCCCCGCGCGCGTGCTCGACGTCGACCCGCTGCTCGACGACCCGGACACCCGGATCGTGGTGTGCTGCGGCTCGGGCGGGGTCGGCAAGACGACGACCGCGGCGGCGCTCGGGCTGCGCGCGGCCGAGCGGGGACGCAAGGTGGTCGTGCTCACCATCGACCCGGCCCGCCGGCTCGCCCAGTCCATGGGCATCGACTCCCTGGACAACACCCCGCGCCGGGTCAAGGGCGTCGAGGGGGACGGCGAGCTGCACGCCATGATGCTCGACATGAAGCGCACCTTCGACGAGATCGTCGAGGCGCACGCGGACCCGGAGCGCGCGGCCGCCATCCTGGGCAACCCCTTCTACCAGTCGCTCTCGGCGGGCTTCGCGGGCACGCAGGAGTACATGGCGATGGAGAAGCTGGGCCAGTTGCGGGCCAAGGAGGAGTGGGACCTCATCGTGGTCGACACGCCCCCGTCCCGCTCGGCCCTGGACTTCCTCGACGCGCCGAAGCGGCTGGGGTCCTTCCTCGACGGCAAGCTGATCCGGGTGCTGCTGGCGCCCGCCAAGGTCGGCGGCCGCGCGGGGATGAAGTTCCTCAACGTCGGGATGTCGATGATGGCCGGCGTGCTCGGCAAGGTGCTGGGCGGTCAGCTCCTGAAGGACGTGCAGACGTTCGTGGCGGCGATGGACTCCATGTTCGGCGGCTTCCGCACGCGCGCGGACGCCACCTACAAGCTGCTCCAGGCGCCCGGCACGGCGTTCCTGGTGGTGGCGGCGCCCGAGCGGGACGCGCTGCGGGAGGCGGCGTACTTCGTGGAGCGGCTGGCCGCGGAGGACATGCCGCTGGCCGGTCTGGTGCTCAACCGGGTCCACGGCAGCGGTGCCCCGCAGCTGTCGGCCGAGCGGGCGCTGGACGCCGCGGAAAATCTTGCGGACGCCCGCATTGTGGATCAGAGCGGCGGGAAAGCTGGACTTCGTAACTCTCCCGAAACACACGGCAGTTCAGAAAGTCCCACGTCATCCGACCCGTCCGGGCCCGGGGCCGCCCCCACGGCTTCCGACGACCCGTCCGGGACGGCACCGGCTCCCGGTGGCGACGGTGGGGACGGCGACATCGATGACGGCAGCGACAACGCCAACGGCAGCGACGTCGGCGGCTCCGGCGAGGAGCGGCCGGTCGACCAGCTCACCGCCGGTCTGCTGCGGCTGCACGCCGAGCGCATGCACCTGCTCTCCCGGGAGCAGCGCACGCGTGACCGCTTCACCGCGCTCCACCCGGAGGTGGCGGTGGCCGAAGTGGCCGCGCTCCCCGGCGACGTGCACGACCTGGCGGGCCTGCGGGACATCGGCAACCGCCTCGCGGACAACCGGCCGGAACTGCCCGACCCGGCCGGAACCTGACCCGACACGCCGAACGACGTCCGCGCACACGCCGCGGAACGGCCGTGCGGGAGACGACCGTGCGGGGCACGACCGTGCAAGGGGCCCCGTGAAGGCGCCCTGGGGACGGCGCCTCGGCACACGGGCACAACAGGCTCATGAGCACACAGGCTCATGAGCACAACGGCTCATGGCCACACGGTGTCACCGAGGTGACGGACGGCAGGCGTGGCGGACAGGTGGCGTGGCCTGGCCTGGCCACCCTGAGGCCGTACGGCCCACCGCGGCCGCGACGACCGCCGCGGCCGTACCGGCTCAGCTCACGGCGGCGTAGTTCTCGTACACCTGGTCGTCGTCGAGCGGCACGATGCCCACGCCGCGCTCGTACTCCGAACGCGCCGTCTCCAGCAGGCGCCGCCACGAGGTGACGGTCGGCCGGCGGCGCAGCAGGGCCCGCCGCTCGCGCTCCGTCATGCCTCCCCACACGCCGAACTCCACACGGTTGTCGAGCGCATCGGCCAGACATTCGGTGCGCACCGGGCAGCCCGTGCACACCGCCTTGGCCCTGTTCTGCGCTGCTCCCTGAACGAACAGTTCATCCGGATCGGTAGTGCGGCAGGCAGCCTGCGCACTCCAGTCGGTAACCCAGCCCATACCGGCGCCGTCCTCTCCCGAATCGAGGCTCCCCCACGGCGGCAAGCGGCATATTCACCGCCGCCAGTTGAGGACGTTACGGAAGGTGGACGCAGCGCAACACCCCCTCCGGGCCCAATCTTGAATGGCCCGAACGGACTATGGGTAAGCGGCAGATCACCCGGGGGAGTGAGCCCGCGACATGCGCGACCATCCCGGCAAAGCGGGACAGTTCTGGTGCGTCACACCGGACGCCGGATGACACAGAAGGCGGATTCGGACACGCCCCCACCAGAAAATCAGGGAACCTCCGGAACGATTCGGGGTCGCCGGACGTATTGATACGTAGCCCTGCTGCTGTGACAGTTGGCAGCAGCTTAGGCCAAGGCATATACGCGTGTCCGGCGAATGAGAACGTAGGCTGCCCCTATGCCAAAGAAGCGCTCGGGCGGTGGCCTGTCCCCCACGCAGCAGGCCGCCAAGTTCCTCGGTGTCAGCGTGCTCGCGGGAGCGGTGCTGGCCGGCATCGCGCTGCCCGCGGTGGGCGCGCTCGGCCTGGTCGCCAAGGGTTCCGTCGAGTCCTTCGACGAACTTCCGGCCAACCTCAAGACCCCACCGCTGAGCCAGCGCACCTCGATCCTGGACGCCGAGGGCAACCAGATCGCCTCGGTGTACTCGCGCGACCGCACGGTGGTGCAGCTCAAGAGCATCTCGCCGTACATGCAGAAGGCGATCGTCGCGATCGAGGACTCGCGCTTCTACGAGCACGGCGCGGTGGACCTCAAGGGCATCCTGCGCGCGCTGAACAAGAACGCCCAGAGCGGCGGCGTCAGCCAGGGCGCCTCGACGCTCACGCAGCAGTACGTGAAGAACGTCTTCATCGAGGAGGCCGGCGACGACCCGACGAAGGTCGCCCAGGCCACCCAGCAGACCATCGGCCGCAAGATCCGCGAGCTCAAGTACGCGATCCAGGTCGAGGAGGAGCTGGGCAAGAAGAAGATCCTCGAGAATTACCTGAACATCACCTTCTTCGGCCAGCAGGCCTACGGCGTCGAGGCGGCCGCCCAGCGCTACTTCTCCAAGCACGCCAAGGACCTGAACCTCCAGGAGTCGGCGCTGCTGGCGGGCATCGTCCAGTCCCCCAGCGTCTACGACCCGATCAACGACCCCAAGCAGGCCACCCTGCGGCGCAACATCGTGCTGGAACGCATGGCCGAGCTCGGCGACGTGTCCCAGGCGGAGGCCGACGCGGCGAAGGAGACCCCGCTCGCCCTGAAGGTCACCCAGCCGCAGAACGGCTGCATCACGGCGACCAAGGGCGCCAGTTTCTTCTGCAAGTACGTCGAGAAGGTCTTCCTCGGCGACCCGGTCTTCGGCCGGACCAGGGAGGAGCGGGCCAAGATCTGGAACCAGGGCGGCCTGACCATCCGCACGACCCTCGAGCCGCAGGCCCAGGAGTCGGTGCAGGAGTCGATCAAGGACCACATCTACAAGTCGGACAAGGTCGCCGCGGCCGCCACGCTGGTCGAGCCCGGCACCGGCAAGATCCTGGCGATGGGCCAGTCCAAGCCGTACGGCTACGGCAAGAACGAGACCGAGATCAACTACTCGGTGGGCTCGGACCGGGGCGGCTCGAACTTCGGCTTCCCGACCGGTTCGACGTTCAAGCCGTTCGTCGCGGCGGCCGCGCTGGAACAGGGCCGCCCGCCCACCCAGGAGTACTCCTCGCCGTACCAGATGGAGTACCCGAGCCCGGTCCAGACGTGTGACGGCAAGCAGTGGGTCAACACCGACCGGGCCCGCCTGGAGAACGAGAGCGAGTCGGAGCACGGCCCGTACCGGCTGGGCGAGGCGATGGCTAAGTCGGTGAACACCTACTTCGTGCAGATGATCAGCGACATCGGCCTGTGCCCGGTGATGAAGATGACCGACGCGCTGCACGTGGTCCAGGGCAACGGCGACCGGCTCCCCCAGGTCCCCGCCATCGCGCTCGGCTCCAAGGGCATCTCGCCGCTGACCATGGCCACGGCGTACGCGGCCTTCGCCTCCCGCGGCATGTACTGCACGCCGATCGCCATCGAGTCGATCACCCAGAAGGTCGGCGACCAGCAGAAGTCGCTGGAGGTCCCCAAGTCCACCTGCTCGCGCGCGATGAGCGAGAAGACCGCGGACACCATCAACACCCTGCTTCAGGGCGTGATCGACTCCGGTACGGGTCAGGCGGCCGGCCTGAAGGACCGCGACAACGCCGGCAAGACGGGCACGACCGACTCCCGCAAGAACGCCTGGTTCGTCGGCTACACGCCGAAGCTCTCCGGCGCCGTGTGGGTCGGCAGCGCCAGCCAGAAGGTGGAGATGTTCGACATCACCATCGGCGGCCGGTACCACGCCCAGGTCTACGGCGCTGACACTCCCGGCCCGATCTGGAAGGACGCCATGTCCGGCGCCCTGGAGGGCAAGGACTCCGGTCAGTTCCACACCGTCCACCTCCCGAGCGACAAGAAGGACGGCGGCGAGGGCGACGGCGACGGGAACGGCGACGGGAACGGTGACGGCGGGGACGACAACGGCAACAACGGCGACGGCGGCGGCTTCATCGGCGGCTTCCTGAACGGCGGCACGGCCAACGGCGGCACCACCGGGAACACCGGCAACGGCGGCGACAACGGCCTGCCCACCCCGACGATCTCCCTCCCGGACAACCTGTTCCAGGGCCAGAGCAACGGGGGCGGCCACGGGAACGGAACGGGCGGGCGACGCTGAGGCGACGGGCGCCGTGCGGTGCCGTGCGGTGCCGTGCCGTCGAGATGACGCGGTGACGGCGTCCTGATGGGACGAGAACGGGAACGGGGAACGGCCCCTGCTCCGGGTGAGCAGGGGCCGTTCGTGCGTCGCGGCGGGCGTCGCGGTCGGCGTCGTGGGGCGGGCGGGTGGCCCGCCGACGCCGGGCTCGCCGGACTCAGCCGGACGCCGGACGTAGCCGGGCTCAGCCGGACTCAGCCGGGCTCAGCCGGCGAGGAGCTTCTTCACCACGGCAGCGACGCGGCCGCCCTCGGCCTGACCGGCCACCTTCGGGTTCACAATCTTCATGACGGCGCCCATGGCCCGCGGCCCCTCGGCGCCGGCGGCCTTGGCCTCCTCGACGGCCTGAGCCACGATCACGTTCAGCTCGTCGTCGCTCAGCTGCTTGGGCAGGTACGCGGCGAGCACCTCGCCCTCGGCCAGTTCCCGCTCGGCCTGCTCGGCCCGGCCGCCCTGGGCGAAGGCGTCGGCGGCCTCGCGGCGCTTCTTCGCCTCCTTGGTGATCACCTTGAGGACCTCGTCGTCGGAGAGCTCGCGCTTCTCCTTGCCGGCGACCTCCTCCTTGGTGATCGCGGCGAGCGTCAGCCGGAGCGTCGAGGAGCGGAGCTCGTCGCGCTCCTTGATCGCGGCGTTGAGGTCTTCCTGCAGCTTCGACTTGAGCGTGGTCATGGGGTCGATTGTCGCAGGTACGGGAGGACGGCCGCCCGCCGATTTCCGGGGGCGGCCGGGGACGGCGGGCGGTGCGCCGTTTCGAGCTGTCTCCGCGGGCGCCCCGTCCGGCCCGGGCTGCCGGCGGCGACCGCCGCGGCTCCGTCCCGCCTCCCGGGTCTGAGACGATGGACGTATGCGCGCGCGATACAAAGTCCCCCTGGGAATCACGGCGGTTGGCGCCGCCGGTCTGGTGTACGCGGCGGGTTTCGAGGCCCGCTCCTTCCGCCTGCGCCGGGTGACGGTCCCGGTGCTGCCCTCGGGCATGCGCCCCCTGCGCGTCCTGCAGGTCTCCGACATCCACATGGTGAGCGGGCAGCGCAAGAAGCAGCGCTGGCTGCGCTCGCTGGCGGGCCTGCGCCCGGACTTCGTGATCAACACGGGTGACAACCTGTCGGACCCGGAGGGCGTGCCCGAGGTACTGGACGCGCTCGGCCCGCTGATGGAGTTCCCCGGGGCGTACGTCTTCGGCTCGAACGACTACTACGGCCCCACCAAGCGCAACCCGGCCCGCTACCTGCTGGAGAAGGTCAGCGGCCGGCACGGGCTGAACGGCAACCCGCCGGTGGTCGGCGCGGTCCACAACCCGTGGGAGGACCTGCGCGACGGCTTCGACGCGGGGGGCTGGCTCAACCTCACGAACACGCGGGGCGTGCTGAAGGTCGACGGCGTGGCGGTGGAACTGACGGGGGTGGACGACCCGCACATCAAGCGGGACCGCTACGAGCGGGTCGCGGGCGGCCCGTCCGGCTCGGCGGACTTCTCGATGGGCGTGGTGCACGCGCCGTACCTGCGGGCGCTGGACGCGTTCACGGCGGACGACTACCCGCTGGTCCTGGCCGGCCACACGCACGGCGGCCAGCTGTGCATCCCGTTCTACGGCGCCCTGGTCACCAACTGCGACCTGGACACGGACCGGGTGAAGGGCCTGTCCACGCACACGGCGGAGGGCAGGACGGCGTACCTGCACGTCTCGGCGGGCTGCGGGACGAGCCGGTACACGCCGGTGAGGTTCGCGTGCCCGCCGGAGGCGACGTTGCTGACGCTGGTGGGGCGGGAGTAGCAACAGGGGCGAGGAACCACCGGCCCCCAGTTTCACCTTCTTCCGTCTTCATCCGGCGTCATCTTCATCCGGCGTCATCTTCATCCGGCTTCACTCGAACGGTTCTCCCCTATAGCCGGTCATGCCCCTTTTGCCTAGCTTGGGGGCATGACGGCACCGATACCCAGGGACATCCCGGAGCTGCCGGCGATCCCCCGCACGCACGCGCTGATCCCCTCCTACGTCCCCGCGGCGGCGGTGGTAGCCCCGGTCCGGCGCCCCCTGGTGGGGGTGTTCCGCCTGCTGATCGCGGCGTTGGCGGCAACGACGGTGGCGCTGACCCTGCTGCTGGGGAGCCCGGTGCGGGTACTGAGCCACTTCGCGGTGCAGAGCACGATCCTGCTGGCGCTGGTGACGGCGGCGTCGGCACGGCGGGCCTGGACGGCCCGCAAGCCGCTCCCGTCGGCGCTGACGGGAGCGGCACTTCTCTACGTGGTGATCACGGCGCTGGTGGACCACCTGCTGCTGGCGGACACGACCCCGCCGTTCTCGGTGACGACCCCGGGCACGGCATCGACGGGCTGGCACCACCTGCTGACGGACGTCCTCCTGCACACGGTGGTCCCGGCGGCGGCGGTCCTGGACTGGCTGCTGCTGACGGCACCGGGCACGCTGCGGCTGCGCCAGGCGGCGTCGTGGCTGGTGTACCCGGTGGCGTACCTGGCGTTCACGCTGGCGCGGGGGGCGCTGGACATGCCGGGCACGGTGGCGGCGAAGGGCGAGGCGGGGACGCGGTACTTCTACCCCTTCCTGGACGTCGCCGCCCACGGCTACCGGCACGTCCTGGCCAACGCCCTCCTCCTCGGCCTGGCCTTCTACGCCCTGGCGCTCGTCCTGGTCGCCCTGGACCACACCCGCCCGAACCCCACCCGTCACCGCACCAAAACCGGATTTCGTCTCCAGCCTCCGGTGGGCTAAAGTAAACGACGTCGCCGCGATGAGCAGCGACACCGGGGTGTAGCGCAGCTTGGCAGCGCGCTTCGTTCGGGACGAAGAGGTCGTGGGTTCAAATCCCGCCACCCCGACAGCCGAAACAGCAGATCAGGCGGGTACTGGATCCAGTACCCGCCTGATCTGTTTCTGTCTGCCTGCCATCTGTCACACGGCGTCGCATGATCTCCCCCACGCTCGACACCGGCGCATCCCTGGATGTGCGCGTGCAGTCGGGGTGTTCCGTGTCAACATGAGCCTGTTCAGGGCGTGTTGGCGACAGCGGCTCTCGGGGGATGCGGTGCACGCAGTAGTGCGGTGGCTCGTGGCGGTTGCCTCTTCGGTGCTGGCCTTCTTCGTCGTCGCGGTGCCCTGGGCGATGGTGTCCGGCGGAGGCAAGGACCCGTGGGAGGTCATCGGGCCCGTCGCGGGGGTGGTTGCCGCAGGCGTTCTGGCGGCCGTCGGCTGGTGGGCGGCACAGGCCGGCGCCGCCCCGGCGGGAGCCTCCCCGACGCGCACGGTGCGGCAGTCGGCGCGCGGGCAGGGGAACGTGACGCAGACCGGAGGCGACCGGGGCGGGGCCGCCGCTTCCCGTCGTGTCCGGCGCGAGAGCGTCCGGCAGAAGGCGCGCGGCGGTGGTGACATCGACCAGGTCGGCGGCAACCGCGCCTAGTGGGGGATGCCAGCGGTGAAGCAGGGCCCGGCGCGGCGCCACACGCGGCAGAACGCCCGCACGCAGGGGAGCGTCACCCAGATCGCGGGCGACGTGCATGTCCAGGTGCCGCCGGTCAGGACGTCCGAGGTCGAGTGGCCGATTCAGGTGGGTACCGTCCCGCGGCTGGCCGCGGCCTTCCAGGCGCGTGCCCGAGCCCGCGAAGACGTCGCTCAGGCCCGCCGCGAGGGTGGCAGCGTGGTGCTCTCGCAGGTGCTGGCCGGCGACGGCGGGGTCGGCAAGAGTCAGCTCGCCGCCGCGCTGGCCCGCGAGCTGCGCGACCAGGACCGGTCGGAGGACAGCGGACTCGACCTCCTGATATGGGCGAACGCGACCGAACCCGATCAGATCATCACCGCCTACGCCGATGCCGCCGACCAGCTCGGCCTTCCAGGCAGTGCCTCCGGCGATGCCGCCGCCGCGGCCAGAGCGTTCCTGGCCTGGCTGCCCGCCACCGAGCGGCGGTGGCTGATCGTGCTGGACGACATCACGGACCCGGAAGCCGTTGATCCCTGGTGGCCCGACGGCAGCGACCGCAACGGCTGGGTCCTCGCCACGACCCGGCGCAGCGACGCCCTGCTCAGCGGGCAGGGCCGCAAGCTGATCCGCCTGGACCTCTACACCGTGGAGGAAGCCCGCGCCTACCTCCACCGCCGCCTCGCCGACGCCGGGCACCCGCACCTCTACGACGCCGATCAGGCCGACCTGTTGGCCGACGAGCTGGGCCGTCTGCCGCTCGCTCTCGGCCACGCCGCCGCCTACATGATCAACAAGCGGTGCGGTATCGCCGACTACCTGGAGCGCTTCCGCGACACCGGGAACAAGCTGAGCGATCTCCTGCCACCGAACGCCGACACCGAGGGCTACGGCCGCCCGGTCACGACAGCCCTCCTCGTGTCCCTCACCGCCGTGCAGGCCGCCGACACCACCCACCTCGCCCGTCCGCTTCTCGAACTCATCGCACTGATGGACCCGCTCGGTCACCCCGCCGACCTGTGGACCACGCCGCCCGTGATGGCGTATCTGCGCGCTTCGCGACCCGGCCACCGCCGGTGGCTGCGCAGGCGCCGGCCTGCCGTTACCGAGCACGACGTCCACGCCGCGCTCGAGTGCCTGCGCACCTATGCCCTCATCGCCCAGGACACCGGCCAGGCACCGATCCGCATCCACGCCCTGACCGCCAGGGCCATACGCGAGACGACTCCTGCGCAGGTGCTGCCCACGATGCCGCGCACCGCCGCTGACGCCATCCTCAGCCTCTGGCCCGACCCCGATTTCAACGATCGGGATCTCTCCGCGTCCCTCCGCGCGAACACCGTGCTGCTCGACCAGCACACTTCCCCATGCTTGTGGAGGCCCACCACGCACGGGTGCATCCACAAGGTCAGCAGCAGCCTGAGAGCGGTGGGCCTTTACGGGCAGGCCGTCGAGTACGGCCGACGGATGCTGGAGAAGAGCTGCGAGGCACACGGCCCCGATCACCCCTACACCCTCACCTCCCGCAGCAGCCTCGCCAACTCCTACAGCGATGCCGGACGCGCCCGGGAAGCCCTGGAACTGCGCGAGCAGGTGCTGGACGACCGCGAACACCTCCTCGGCCCCGATCACCCCGACACCCTCGGCGCCCGCCACAACCTCGCCAACTCCTACAGCGATGCCGGACGCGTCCAAGAGGCTCTGGAACTGCGCGAGCAGGTGCTGGCCGACCGCGAACGTCTTCTCGGCCCCGACCACCCCGACACCCTCGGCGCCCGCAACAACCTCGCCAACTCCTACAACGATGCCGGACGCGCCCGGAAAGCCCTCGTACTCGACGAGCAGGTGCTGTACGAGCGCGAGCGCCTCCTCGGTCCCGACCACCCCGACACCCTCACCTCCCGCAGCAACCTCGCCATCTCCTACAGCGATTCCGGGCGGGCCCAGGAAGCCCTGGAACTGCGCGAGCGGGTGCTGGCCGACCGCGAGCGCCTCCTCGGCCCCGACCACCCCGACACCCTCACTTCCCGCAGCAACCTCGCCGACTCCTACCGGGCTGCCGGCCTCGCCGACCCCGACCGGGCTGCCGGCCGCATGGACGAGGCCGTCGCGCTCGACGAGGGGGTGCTGGCCGACCGTGAACGCGTCCTCGGCCCCGACCACCCCGACACCGTCCGCGCCCGCAGCAGCCTCGCCGACTCCTACAGCAATGCCGGGCGCATTCAGGAGGCCCTGGAACTGCGCGAGCGGGTACTGGCCGACCGCGAACGCCTCCTCGGCCCCCACCACCCCGACACCCTCCGCGCCCGCGCCAACCTCGCCGACTCCTACAGCGACGCCGGACGCATTCAGGAAGCTCTCGAACTCGACGAGCAGGTGGTGGCCGTCCGCGAACTCCTGCGGAAACTGAGTGAGCAGATGCGGACCAAGCGCGAACGCCCCGGCCCCGACCACCCCGACCCTCCGCGCCCGCAATAGTTCCCGCCGGCGCCCTCATGACCCGGCGCTGAGACGCGCAGCCCCGCCCCGCCGGGAACAGCAGGTCCGCTCGGTGATGTTGCACCGGCCGAGGGGCCGGCGTCCCACGGGCGGGCAACCCGGCAACCGCAGGGTCACCCGCCCGACCGGATCCGGGCCCCCGGACGGCGGTACGCCCGCCGCGCCCTCGGACCACGACGTATCGCTGCAGGAGGATTACCCGATGACTGACCGGCCCTTGACGCTCATGGCAGTACACGCCCACCCCGACGACGAGGCCACCGGAACGGGAGGGGTCCTCGCGCGGTATGCCGCGGAAGGCATCCGCACGGTCCTCGTGACCTGTACCGACGGCGGGTGCGGTGACGGACCGGGGGGCGTGAAGCCCGGTGATCCCGGGCACGATCCGGCGGCCGTCGCCTTGATGCGCCGTCAGGAGCTGCAGGCGAGCTGCGACGTCCTGAAGATCAGCGATCTGGAGATGCTGGGGTACGCCGACTCCGGGATGATGGGCTGGCCGAGCAACGACGCCCCCGGATCCTTCTGGCAGACCCCTGTGGAGGAGGGCGCGGCCCGGCTCGCGGACCTCATGCGGCACTACCGACCCGATGTGGTCGTCACCTACGACGAGAACGGCTTCTACGGCCACCCCGACCACATCCAGGCCCACCGCATCACCATGGCGGCGCTGGAGATGACCGAGCTGACACCGAAGGTGTACTGGACCACGATGCCCCGCTCGGGCATGCAGCGGTTCGGCGAGATCATGCGGGAGTTCCAGCCGGACATGCCGGAGCCGGATCCCGCCGAGGCCGCTGCGATGGCAGAGATCGGCCTCCCCGACGACGAGGTCACCACCTGGGTGGACGCCACCGCGTTCAGCGACCAGAAGTTCGACGCGTTGGCCGCGCATGCCAGTCAGGGCGAGAACATCTTCTTCCTCAGGATGGGCAAGGAGAGGTTCAGCGAGTTGATGGGCGTGGAAACCTTCCTACGGGTCCAGGACCCGACCGGCGCGGCCGTGCCCGAGAACGATCTGTTCGCCGGGCTGCGCTGAGCCTCGCGCACGGCCACCGTCATCGGCCGGAGCCTCGCCGCCTCGTCCCCTGCCGCCGACTCCCCGCTCAACCGACGTCGTCGGACGCTCCCCCGCCCGCCATGAGCTGCTGGATCGCGGCCAGGATCTCCTCCGCGGCGTCGGGGTCGGCTGCCAGGGAGGTCAGGGTGATCGACGGCCAGCCCTTGTATCCCTTCTCGCGTTCCGCCTCCAGCTTCTTCTGCAGTTCGGGAACGGCAGGCAGGGACTCCGCGAACGCCGCCGCCCGGCCGGGGCCGAGGTGATGCGTGATCGATCCGAAGCTGAAGGCGAGTTCCTCCTTGGCGGGGTCGTCGTACAAGGACAGGGTCCACAGCGGTACCTGGCGGCCGGCGACGGGATAGCGGACGGACATGCTCGGGTACTTGGCCGTTCCGCCCTCCAACCGGCCCCTGGCTGCCGCGTGATCGAGCAGTGCGGTCGCGATCCGCCTCGGCTCCGGGGCGAGCCGGGTCCGGATCACCGCGTCCATGTCGTCCCGGGTGGTCCGCTGCGTGGTGCGTCGGCCGGAGGGAGACTTCGCGGCCGTGGCCACCTCCCCGTGGATCCGTGGGACCAGGACGCGGAGGTCTCCGTCTCCCCGGTACTGGGTCAGCTCGACCGCGTACACGTCGGTCTGCCGCATCTGCCGGTTGAGGAACTCGACGATCGCCCTCAGCTCCAGCGGGATCCGGTCCGCGACGAACAGCAGCCGCATCTGCCCGGCGGCCAGCCGTTCCTCGACCAGCGACCAGAACTCCTCCGGGGAGCGTTCGCCGAGGAGTTCGCCGTACGCCTCTTCCAGGGACCGGCCGTCCGCGACGCAGGTCTCCTCGAAGGAGCGCTGCAGCAGTGGTCCGGGCCAGTAACGGGCTCCGTTCGCCGCGTAGTCCAGCATCTGGCCGACCACCTCGCGCCGGATCCGGGTGTCGCTCGCCCGCTTGACCTCCACCAGGGTCGGTACGCCATCGGCGTCGACGAAGAGGTGGTCCAGCCAGTACGCCGGACCGCGCTCGGCGCTCGTCGGGACGCCCATCTCCCGTGCGACCAGCACCAGCCGCAACGGCTGTCCGTCGGCCAGCGAGCCGAAATCCAGCACCCGCGGGTGGCGCGCGAGGAGCTCCTGGAACTCCTCCTCGGTCTCGAACGTGGCCGGTTCCAGGGCCTGCAGATCGCCGCCCAGGACGAATACCGGCTGATCAGTCACTTGATCCCCCACCCTGTGGTCTGGTCCGGCGACCGTGGCCGACGATCGCCTCGGTCAGGCGCCAAGCCTCTCGTTGCGCGCAGGCCGTCGGGCGGCGGCGCGCGCGGAGCCACCGCGTGGCCTGCACCGCGTAGCCCGGGGTCATCAGGGCGAGGCCGGCGAGCGGGAGCCAGGACCAGGACTTCGCTCCTTCGAGGTGGAGCAGCAGGCCGCCGAAGAGGAGCAGCGTGCCGGCGATCTCCAGCAGGTCCCAGCGCGCCTTGGTGCGCAGCGATGCGTCGGGGCCGCGCAGTCGGCCGAGCGCGGGGCCGAGGGCGAGGATCTGGAAGAGGATCGCGCTGAGGCAGATCCAGACGAACCAGCCGGGTGTGTCCACGGCGCGCACTGTACTGCGTCCCGAAACGCAGCGGGTGTCCAAGTGCCTTCACATGCGCCGCCGTTGGGGTGTCGTGGCGCGGTCGGGTGTCAATCCAGGTGCGGTCCGGAGGGGCCGGCGGTCAAGCTGGGGGCATGTCTCGCCGCATCATGTTCCTGCAGCTCAAGACGGGCTACGACACCGACCGTGGGCCCTCCTGGATCGGGTGGGTGACCTTCTCCAAGACCTGGAGGACCGCCTGCTTCCAGGGGCGGACGCTGCGGCGGGCCACGGGGCTCGGGCTCTTCGACGCCAACTTCTACGACGTCGAGACCGACGAGGAGTTCTGGGTGTCCGGGCCGAAGCGCGACCGGAGCGACACGCGGTACGGGGCGGGGGCACCGGTCGTGGAGGACGACGCCGCAGATGCCTACCGCGCGTTCCTTCGGGGCGCGCCGCTTCCCGGTCGGGAGGGCGGGTAGCGGGCGTCGGGGTCGTTCGTCGCGCCGCTGTCGGTGTCCCGCGCTACCGTGCGAAGTGTGGGTTCGTTCGTCACGGTTCGCGGAGGTTGTCATGGCGTCGCGGCTCAATCCCTACCTGACGTTCGACGGGGATGCCCGGCAGGCGATGGGGTTCTACCGGGAGGTGTTCGGCGGGAGTCTCACGCTCAGCACGTTCGGGGAGTTCGGGCTGGAGGGGACTCCGCACGGCGGGCGGATCATGCACGGGATGCTGGAGACGGGCAGTGGGTTCACGCTCATGGGGGGTGATCTGCCGCCCGGGGCCGAGTTCAGCGCCGGGTCCAACTTCGCCGTCGCCCTCAGCGGGGACGACGACGCCGAGCTGCGGGGGTACTGGGCGGCGTTGTCCGAGGGCGGTTCCGTGTCCGTGCCGCTGGAGAAGCAGATGTGGGGGGACGTCTTCGGGGCGTGCACCGATCGGTTCGGGGTTCCCTGGGTGGTGAACATCGGGGAAGAGGAAGGGGAAGGGGAAGCGGGCGCCGGCCAGGGTTGATCCGTGTTCCCGTCGCCGTAGGTCAGGGGGCGGGTCTCGTGCTGGTCGCCCACGACGCCACGGCCGCCAGCCCGATCAGGGCCGCCAGCGTCGCGTAGCCGTACGTCAGGGTCCCCACCGACGCCACCCCCGCCACCAGCAGCGGGCCGCCCGCGTCGCCCAGCTCCCTGCCCAGTTCCGCGGCCCCCATCGTCTGGCCCAGGCGTTCCTGCGGGGTGTGCGTGGACAGGGACGCGAAGCCGAGCGGGGTGATCAGGCCCGTCCCGGTGCCCGTGAGGGCCGCCGCCGTGAGGATGCCGGTCAGGCCGGGGAGGGCCGCGCAGGCCAGGCCGATCGCGGTGAGGAAGAGGCCCGCGGTCAGGCCCGTACGGGTCGACAGGCGGCCCTCGTCCAGGGCGCGGCCCGCCCGCGGCTGGACCAGTGCCGCGGACGCCGCCAGCAGCGACACCGCCGCCCCCGTCGCCACCGTGCCCAGGCCCGCCGCGCGCCCCGAGACCGGCAGGAAGCCCACGCCCACGGACAGCGCCGCCGTCGCCGCGGCCAGGGCCGCCGTCGGCGCGAGGAACGCCGGGTCGGCCAGGCGGCGGGCCAGGTCGAGCACCGTCTGGCGGGCCTTGGGCAGCGGCGGTACGGCCGGGACGGCCAGCGCCGCCCACACCGCCACCCCCGCGCCCAGCACCGTCAGCACCGCGAACAGCAGGCGCAGTCCCCCGGCCCACACCAGGACCCCGCCCAGCAGCGGGCCGAGCGTGTAGCCGATCGACTTGTGGAAGCCGTAGCCGCCGAAGGCCCGGCCCCGCTTCGCCGCCGGGTTCAGGCGCGCGACCAGGGCCGAGGCGGACGGCGAGAACGCCGAGGCCGCCGCGCCCTGGCCCAGCCGGGCCGCCCACAGCCACCCCGGGCTGTCCGCCACGACGTACACCGCGGACGCGGCCGCGAAGGCGACCAGGCCGCCCAGCAGCACCGGACGGGCGCCCACCCGGTCGGCGAGGGTGCCGAAGAGCGGCTTGAGGACGACCTCCGCGCCGTCGTAGAGGGCCAGCAGGCCGCCCAGGACCAGGAGCGAGGTGACGGCGTCGGAGGAGAAGCCGCCGAGGTTCGCGGCGATGCCGTGCGCGCCGAACGCCGTGGTGAAGCCCGCGGCGTACAGCGGCCACATCCGGCGGGGCGGGGCGGCCGCCGGTTCCTGCGGGGAGGGGCCGGACGCGGCGGCCCGGGTACCGTTGTCACGGGCGGTCATCGGGACTCCGGGAGATTCTGTCGAGCGGTGACGGCGCGTTCGGCGTCGTCCGCGCCTTCGGCGTGGTCGGCGCGGGTCGCGGCGCACTCTGCCAGATCAGCTCCCCCGTCCGCTCCCGTCAAGGCGCATCCGCCCCCCTTCCCCGTCGGCCGGGGGCGCGCCCGACTAGGCTCCTCACCATGTCGCACCCTGACGAACTGCTCGTCGGCATCGCCGAGCTCGTGGAGTCGCAGCACACCAGTCGGATGTCCCTGACCGTCGTGGTCCCCGGGGCCGTCATCACGGGCCGGCTGGCCCCCGAGGCCATGTGGAAGGAGCGCGTGGCGGAGGTTCTGCGGGATTCCGTCCAGCTCGGGGACTTCGCCGCCGTCTTCTCCCCCGCCGCCCGCGAGGGCACGGTCGCGCCCCGGCGCGACGGGCCGCCGACCCACCTCCACTTCCATGTCGCCCGCATCCTCCAGGGCAGCTACGGCATCCCCGATTCCGGCGGGATGTACCGCGTGGCGCTCTCCGACGTGAGCGCCTGGACCATCGGGGACATCGGGTATTCGGACCAGTAGGAGGGACGGGAGTTCACCGAGGGCTCAGCGAGGACTCGGTGAACTCCCCGGTCAGGTGTTCCAGCTCTCGTCGTACGGGTCGTGCGGCACCGGTACCGGTGTCGCCGCCGTCACCCGCAGGAACGGGATCGGGCCGCCGTTCACCGGGTCCTTCGCCGTGCGGGGCGTGTAGGTGCCGGTGACGGTCAGCCAGGTGTCCGGCTGCAGGACCGGCGGGATCGCTCCGATGAGGCCGATCTTCACCGGCTGGGCGTCCGCCGCGCAGCAATTGAGCGCCATGCGCACCAGGTACGGCGTGCCCGCCCGGTCCACCGCCACGAAGCCGGTGACCTGCACCCGGCGGCCCTCCAGCGTGCGGCCCCTGCCGTAGACCGCGCGGCCCGCGTAGTCCACCACGCTCAGCCGCAGGGGGTCGGTGGCGGGCAGCGCCGGGTAGGCGAGCGGCTGCTGCAGGGCGGTACCCGTACGGGTCGCGCTGTACGAGCCCAGGGCCGGCGGCGCCACCAGGATCAGCGCCAGCAGGGGCAGGAGCAGCAGCCAGGAGACGTGCGGGGCGTGGTGCCCGTGCCCCGCCGACCCGGCCGGACGACCGGACCCGGACTCGGACCCGGACTGAGGCCCGCACTCAGGCCCGGACTCGTACTCGTACTCGTACTCGGACTCGTACTCGGACTCGGACCCGGACCCGGGCCCGGTCGCAGCTCCCCGCCGCGCTGCCCGCCACCCGTACCCCACCGACGCCACCGCCGCCGCGACCAGCACCACCGCCGCCGCCAGCAGCAGCGGGCGCAGGCCCGCCTTGACGTAGCGCAGGTACAGGTCCGTCGTGCCCGCGTGCCACAGGGCCGCGCCCAGCAGGAACAGCACCGCGGACTGTGCCTGCCGGTTCACAGCAGCACCGTCCCGACCAGCACGGACACCGCCACCGCCAGGACGAACGTGGCCGGCGCGAACCGTACCGCGAAGGCGCGGCCGAACGTCCCCGCCTGCATCGCGAACAGCTTCAGGTCGATCATCGGGCCCACCACCAGGAACGCCAGCCGTGCCGTCAGGGAGAACTGGGTCAGCGACGCCGCCACGAACGCGTCCGCCTCCGAGCAGATCGACAGCACGACCGCGAGGACCGCGAGGGCCAGGACCGAGACCACCGGGTTCTCCGCCGCGGTGCGCAGCCAGCTCTGCGGGGCGATGGCCTTCAGCGTGGCCGCGGCCGTCGCGCCGAGCACCAGGAAGCCGCCCGCGTGCATCACGTCGTGCCGCACCGAGTTCCAGAAGGTCTCCCCCCGGGTCGCGCCCTCGTGCGGGGCGTGCCGGGGCGGGCGCAGCCAGTCCGTGCGGCCCAGCCGCTGCCACAGCCAGCCCATCACGCACGCCACCAGCAGTCCGCCGGCCAGCCGGGCCACCACCATCCGCGGCTCGCGCGGGAAGGCCACCGCCGTCGCCGTCAGGACGACCGGGTTGATCGCGGGCGCGGACAGCAGGAACGCCAGAGCCGCCGCCGGGGTCACGCCCCGCCGCACCAGTGCCCCGGCCACCGGGACCGACGCGCACTCGCAGCCGGGCAGCACCGCTCCGGCGAGGCCGGCCACGGGGACCGCCAGCGCCGGGCGGCCGGGCAGGGCGCGGGCGAAGAACGACGGCGGTACGTAGACGGCGATCGCCGCCGACAGCAGCACGCCGAGGACCAGGAAGGGCAGCGCCTGCACCACCACCGCCACGAACACCGTGGTCCAGCTCTGCATCACGGGCGCCGACAGGGCCCGGCGGACGGGACCCTGGAAGGTCACGAGGAGCAGGAGGACGAGGATCAGGACGAGGGGCGAGGTGACCCGCCGTTGGGGGCCGGTCGGCGCGCTCCCCCCGGGCTCGTCGTGCGGAGTCGCCTCCTGCGGGGCCGACTTGGTGAGGGCCACGTGCGGGTACCTCCGGTCGTGTCGTCGCCTCCCCTTCCGTACGGGCGGGCGCCGCACTCCGTTCAGTCATGCGTTCGGCCGGCCGGTGGAACCACCCGCCCCGGTGGGGCACTCTTCTCCCTCGTGGGGAGCGTTCCTGACCAGGGTGTGCGGCCGGGGTCGCCGGACGACGGCGGCCACATGGTGGTGTGCGGCGACGACGGGCTCGCGCACCGCCTCGCCGCCGAACTGCGGGGCGTGTACGGGGAGCAGGTCACCCTCGTCGTACCGGCCTCCGAGCGCACGGTACGGCCGCCCGTCGTCGGGCGCGCCCGCGCGGTGTCGGCCGCGCTGCTCGACCGGGTGGTGAGCGCGGCCGTCAGCCGGGCCGGCGGCGCCCCCAACGGCGGTGCCGGCGGCGGGAGTACCGATGCGACCGCCGTCGGGGAGCCGGCCGCGGGCCAGCGGACCCTGGAGGCCGCCGAGCCGAGCGAGGGCGTGCTCGCCGAGGCGGGCGTGGAGCGGGCCGCCGCGCTGGCGCTGGTCTACGAGGACGACGAGACCAACATCCGCGCCGCCCTCACCGCCCGGCGCCTCAACCCGCGGCTGCGGCTCGTCGTCCGGCTGTACAACCGGCGGCTGGGCCAGCACATCGAGGAACTCCTCGACCAGGCAGCCGCGTTGGCGACCGGGCACCCGGCCGGGACGGATGCCGCCGGGTCCGATGCCGCCGGGGCGGACGCGGCCACGACGACCGTGCTGTCCGACGCCGACACCGCCGCGCCCGCGCTGGCGGCGAGCGCCGTGGTGGGCACGACCAAGGTGGTGCAGACGGACGGGCTGCTGCTGCGGGCCGTCGAGCGGGCGCCGGGCGAGACGGCCGGCCCGGGCCTGGCCACCCTCGCGCTGCTGTCCGCGGCGGCCAACGGGACGACTGCGGCGGGCTCCTCCGCCGTGGGCGAGGACCAGGGGCCGACGCTGCTGCCCGACGCGGACGCCGTGCGGTCGGCGGCCGGGCGCGGGACCGTCGTGCTGGAGCAGGTGTCGTACGCCGCGGACGCCCCGTCCGGCGGGTCCCGTCGGCGGGGGCGCAGCGCACGCGGGGACGGTGGGCCGTTCGGGCTGGTGTCGGGGGTCGTGTCGCGGCTCGCCTCGCTGTTCTCCCGGCGGCTGCGGTGGTCCCTCGCCGGGCTGGTGGCGTGTGTGGTCGCGCTGGCGGTGGCGCTGTGGCTGGCCACCGGCATCCATCCGCTCGGCGCGCTGTACCTGACCCTGCTCGACCTGTTCGCCATCAACGACCCGGCGGTCGGCGCGTCCACCGAGCGCCAGGTGCTCCAACTGCTGTCCGGGCTGGTCGGGTTGCTGCTGCTGCCGGTGCTGCTGGCGGCGGTGCTGGAGGCGCTCGGGACGTTCCGCGGGGCCGGGGCGCTGCGGCGGCCGCCGCGCGGCATGGGCGGGCACGTGGTGCTGCTGGGGCTGGGGAAGATCGGCACGCGGGTGCTGATCCGGCTGCGGGAGCTGGACATCCCGGTGGTGTGCGTGGAGGCCGGGGCCGACGCGCGCGGGCTGGCCGTGGCACGGCGGCTGCGGGTGCCGGTGGTGCTCGGGGACGTGACGCAGGAGGGGGTGCTGGAGGCCGCGAAGATCCACCGTGCGCACGCGCTGCTCGCGGTGACCAGCTCCGACACGACGAACCTGGAGGCGGTGCTGTACGCGCGGTCCGTGCGGCCGGACCTGCGGGTGGTGCTGCGGCTGTACGACGACGACTTCGCCACGGCGGTGTACCGGACGCTGCGGGTGGCCTACCCGGGGGCGCAGACCCGCAGCCGGAGCGTGTCGCACCTCGCGGCGCCGGCGTTCGCGGGGGCGATGCTGGGCCGGCAGATCCTGGGGGCCATACCGGTGGAGCGGCGGGTGCTGCTGTTCGTGGCGCTGGAGGCGGGGGCGTACGCGCAGTTGGCGGACAAGACGGTCGGCGAGGCGTTCCGGGCCGGGTACTGGCGGGTGCTGGCGCTGGACACGGGCGTCGGGGCGTCGGGGCTGGTGTGGGACCTGCCGGACGCGTACGTGCTGCGGGGGCAGGACCGGGTGGTGCTGGCCGCGACCCGGCAGGGGCTGGCGGAGCTGCTGCGCCGCCGGCGGCGGGAGACGACGGCCCGGACCGCCGCGCCCCGCCCGCAGGTGCCCTGAGGGAGCCGGCCGCCCCCAGCCGCCGGCCCCCTCCCGTCATCGGCTACTTCGGCAGGTGCCGTGCCGCGAAGTCGAGTTCGAGCTTCACCTGCTTGATGCGCTCGTCCACCACCAGGGAGCCGTGCCCGGCGTCGTAGCGGTACACCTCGTGGGGCGCGCCGCGGGACTCCAGGCGCTTGACGTAGTTGTCGATCTGGCGGATGGGGCAGCGCGGGTCGTTGACGCCCGCCGAGATGTGGACGGGGGCCTTGACCTGGTCCACGTAGGTCAGCGGGGAGGAGGCCGCGAAGCGCTCGGGGACCTCCTCGGGGGTGCCGCCGAGCAGCGTGCGGTCCAGGGCCTTCAGGGCCTCCATCTCGTCGTGGTACGCCGTGACGTAGTCGGCGACCGGGACGGCGGCGATGCCCAGCGTCCAGGCGTCGGGCTGGACGCCGAGGCCCAGCAGGGTGAGGTAGCCGCCCCAGGAGCCGCCGGTGAGGACCAGCCGGGCCGGGTCGGCGAGCCCCGAGCCCACCGCCCACTCGCGCACCGCCGCGATGTCCTCCAGCTCGATCAGGCCGACGCGGTGCTTGAGCGCGTCCGTCCAGGCGCGGCCGTAGCCGGTGGAGCCGCGGTAGTTGACGCGGACGACCGCGTACCCGTGGTCGACCCAGGCGGCCGGGGCCGCCGCGAAGGCGTCGCTGTCGTGCCAGGTGGGGCCGCCGTGGATGTCGAACACCGTGGGCAGCGGGCCCGTGGCGCCCCTCGGCTTCTGCACCAGGGCGTGGATGCGGCCGCCGGGGCCGTCCACCCAGACGTCCTCCACCGGCACCGAGCCGGGGCACTTCATGCCGGGCGGGTCGAGCACCACGGCACCCGTGGTGGAGCGGACCACGGGCGGCTCGGCGGCCGAGGACCACAGGTACTCCACGCTGCCGTCCGGGCGGGCCGTCGCCCCCGAGACGGTGCCGGGCGGGGTGGGGATGCGGGTCAGCGTGCCGCCGGCGAGGTCGTAGCGGAACAGCTCGCTGCGGGCCTCGAAGCCGTGCACGACGAGCAGCGCGGAGCCGTCCGGGTACCACTCGGCGCTCACGTCGCCCGGCAGGTCCAGCTCCAGGTCGGTCTGCTCGCCGGTCCGCACGTCCCACACCAGCGGCTCCCAGCGGCCCCGGCGCTGGTGTCCGACGAGGAGGCGGGTGTCGCCGTCGACGGGTGCGAAGCCGAGCACGTCCAGGCCGAGCTCCCGGCGGCCGCCGTCGGTGTCGTCGAGCTCGGCGACCGTGGTGCCGTCGGGGCGCAGCACGCGCAGCGCCGAGTGCATGGCGTCGCCGTGCTCGGTGTGCTCGACCGCGATGAGCGAACCGTCGTGGGAGAGGTCGCCGACGCCCGCCGACTCGCGGTGCCGGTACAGCTCGAAGGGTGCCTCGCCCTCGCGGGCCAGGTGGATCGTCGTGCCGTCCTCGTCGGTGGAGCGGCCGACCACCGCGGTGCGGCCGTCGCGGCTCAGGGCGAGGCCGGCCGGGTAGGACGGGTCGAGGCCGGGGGCCGCCAGCTCGTCCTCGCCGCCGGTGAAGGGCTGGCGGCGCCACACGCCGAACTCGTCGCCGTCCTTGTCGTCGAACCACCAGATCCAGGCGCCGTCCGGGGAGAGCACGCCGTCCGTGGTGCCGTTGGCCCGGTCGGTTACCTGGCGCTGCTCGCCGGTGGCGCGGTCCCACGCGTACAGCTCGTACGTCCCCGTCGCGTTCGACACGAACAAGGACCGGTCCGGTGCGTCCTCCGCCCAGTCGGGCAGGGACACCCTCGGCGCGCGGAAGCGCTTCTCCCAGTCCGGCATCTGCTCGGTCGGCTCGGCCGCGTCCGGCCCGTTGCTCTCAGTCATGGCCCCATAGTGCCTGCTCGGACGACTTGTGTGCGGCCGCGCTCCCCAGCCTGTGGACAACTTTCGTCATGTACTTACCAGGCCCCTCCACGGACGGTCCATGAACCCGCCCCCCGCGCCCCGGCACAGCGCGGCGGCCCCGTACCGTTGAGGGCGTGTACCGGTTCCTGCTGACGCCCCGCTGGTGGGGGATCAACGTCTTCCTGCTGCTGGCCGTGCCGTTCTGCATCTTCATGGGGTCCTGGCAGCTCAGCCGGTTCGAGGCGCGCGTCGACGACCACCGCACCGCGCAGGCGCAGGTCTCCGAGGACCGCACCGAGGCGGCGCGCCCGCTCTCCGAGATGCTGCCGGTGGACAAGGCGACCTCGGGCAAGCGCGTCACCGCGACGGGCCGCTACGGCACGCAGCTCCTCGTGCCCGACCGCACGCTGGACGAGCGCACGGGGTTCTACGTGCTGACCCTGCTGCGCACCGACGGCGGCAAGGCGCTCCCCGTGGTCCGGGGCTGGCTGCCGGGCACCGCCGACGCGGCAGCGGCGCCCGCCCCGCCGGCCGGCGAGGTCACCGTCACCGGTGCGCTGCAGGCGTCCGAGACGCCCGGGGACAACGGCGTCAGCGCCCGGGGCGGGCTGCCGGCCGGGCAGACGGCCGCGATCAGCGCGGCCTCCCTGGTCAACCTCGTGCCGTACGACGTCTACGACGCCTGGGTCACGCTGGACACGGCGGATTCCGGGATGACGGCGGTGCCCGCGACCGCGCCCGCCGGGACCGGCCTGGACCTGAAGGCGTTCCAGAACCTCGGCTACACCGGCGAGTGGTTCGTCTTCGCGGGCTTCGTGGTGTTCATGTGGTTCCGCCTGCTGCGCCGCGAGGTCGAGTTCCAGCGCGACGCGGCCCTCGGCCTGCTCCCCGAGGCGGAGGGCGGGGAACCGGCGACGGCGGAGGCCGGGGAACCGGCGACGGGCGAGGAGCCCGCCGCCCCCGGGACTTCCTACGACGGCGCCAGCACGCCCGTCCGGTAGACCGTCCCGGCGCACGCGTCGGGCACGGTCGCGGTGACCGTGGGCCCGCCGCCGTCCGGGGTGTACGACACGGCGACGCTGCCGTCGGCCGTGCCGTCCTCGGTGAACAGCTGCGGGGACGTGTCGTTCGCGCCGGACCCGCCGGTCGCGCCGGTGGTCGTGGCGCCGTTCGCCGCGCTGCTCTGCTCGGTCGGGCTCGGGCTCGGTGACGAGGAGCCGCCGGAGTCGCCGCCGTTCGTCGGGCAGGTCTCCGAGGGCACCCAGGCGAACCGCACGTCGTAGGCCGAGCCCGGCGTGAGGACCAGCCGGGAGACGTACAGCGACGGGTCGGGCAGGGCGGCCGCGGCGTCGCCGGAGGTGTGCTCGGTGACGCTGATCTTCGCCGGGTCGGCGGCGCCCTGCGGGGTGGTGGTGAGGGCGACCCCGCCGTCGACGGCGCAGCTCTTGCCGGAGACGTTGGTCACGCGGAAGCTGCCGTAGACGATGCCGGCCGCGTCGGCGCCCTGAACGGCGGCGGTGGCGGAGCCGAGCTGGTCGGCGGCGCAGGCGGGGGCCTCGGCGGAGCTGGGCGCGGACGGGTCGCTGCCGCCGCCGGCGCCGGCCGCGCTGCCGCCGCTCTTGCCGTCGTCGCCGCCCTTGGTGCCGCCGGTCCCCTGGTCGCCGGTCGGGCCGCCGGTGTCGGCCTTGCCCGCGGATCCGCCGTCGGGCTGCTTGCCCTCGCCGGTGCCGCCGTGGGCCTGGGAGGCCTGGCCGGCGATGGCGGGGTTGGCGTCGGTGCCGCCGGAGTTCGAGACGTGGATGAGGGCCGGGACGGCGGTGCCGACGAAGAGCGCCGCGGCCGCCATGCCGACGGCGGCCTGGCGCTTGCGGGCCCGGCGGGCCGGTACGGCCTTGCGCAGGTGGTCGAGGGTGCCGTCGCGCGGTTCGACGTCGGCGACCGCCTGCTGCAGCATGCGCCGCAGGGCCAGCTCGTCCGAGCCGAACCCCTCGGGGCCCTGGTCGTCGAGGTGGTGGTTCACGTGTCCGTTCCCAGCGTGCGTGTGCTTCGGGTGGCCGGCCGGGTCCATCGGCTCGTGCCACGCGTACGGTTCGTGTCGCTCATGGGAGTCGCGTCCCTCGCCGTCCTGGTTCACGCCGACGCTCCCATCGCGCCCCGCAGCGCGGCGATGCCGCGTGAGCCGTACGCCTTGACCGAGCCGAGCGATATGCCGAGGGTCTCGGCGACCTGGGCCTCCGTCATGTCCGCGAAGTAGCGCAGGACGAGGACCTCGCGCTGGCGGCGCTGCAGGCCCTTCATCGCCTTGATCAGGGCGTCGCGCTCCAACTGGTCGTAGGCGCCCTCCTCCGCGCTCGCCATGTCGGGCATCGGCTTGGAGAGCAGCTTCAGGCCGAGGATGCGCCGGCGCAGCGCCGAGCGGGAGAGGTTGACGACGGTCTGGCGCAGGTAGGCCAGGGTCTTCTCCGGGTCGCGGACGCGCTTGCGCGCGGAGTGGACGCGGATGAATGCCTCCTGGACGACGTCCTCGCAGGAGGCGGTGTCGTCGAGCAGGAGGGCGGCGAGGCCGAGCAGCGAGCGGTAGTGCGCCCGGTAGGTCTCGGTGAGGTGGTCGACGGTGGTGCCGGCCGCCACGGTCTCGTCGGCGCCGTCACGCGGGCTGGGGATGCGGGCGGGCCGCGCTGCGGGCATGGGCGCGATCACCGGCATGCCGCCGGGCGCCCCGGCCGCGCGGGGTCGGACGATCCGGCGGGGCGGCCGCAAAGCGGTGCCCCGGGTCGTCGCGGGGAAGTCGAGTACCTCTGCCACGCCAGTTGGACACGCCTACCCCCTCGGGGGTTGTACGCGTGATGCCCACCTCTTGCGCGGGGTGGCGCCGCCGGTCTCCCCCCGGACGCCCCGGCCGGCCCGTCTCCGGCGCCGGGCAGCACAACCGACGGCGTGTCCCATGCCCTCATGCGTCCCGCTCTTCCCCTGTGTCCACCAACGATCGGGCGTCCCCACGCCCGCGGCCGCGGCGCCCCCTGCGCGCCGTGGCCGTCTGCTTCCGCACCCTGGAAGGGCGACCGCAAAGACGCTCCCCGCGCTCCGCACGGTTGCGGAGAGCGGGGAGGAAACAACCAGTGAGCAAATCCTACAAACGTTTTCGGCCCTGGCCAGGGGTTACTTACGGCAACCCCCGCCGGTCTGGCGTTCACTGACGCTCAGCCACGACCAGTTCCGCGATCTGCGCGGCGTTGAGGGCGGCGCCCTTGCGCAGGTTGTCGCCGCAGGCGAAGAGCTCCAGGGCGGTCGGGTCGTCGAGGGCGCGGCGCACCCGGCCCACCCAGGTGGGGTCGGTGCCGACGACGTCGGCGGGGGTGGGGAACTCGCCGGCCTCGGGGTCGTCGCACAGCACCACGCCGGGCGCGGTGGCGATGATCTCGCGGGCCCGGCCGACGGTGACCTCGTCCTGGAAGCGGGCGTGGACGGTGAGGGAGTGCACGGTGACCACCGGCACGCGCACGCACGTCACGGCCACCGGCAGGGCGGGCAGTCCGAGGACCTTGCGGGTCCCGTCGCGCACCGCCATCTCGTCCGAGGACCAGCCGTCCGCGCGCAGCGACCCCGCCCACGGCACGACGTTCAGCGCGACCGGCTCCGGGAACGGCCCGGTGCCGTCCCCCACGGCCCGCCGTACGTCACCGGGGCTGGTGCCCAGGTGCGTGCCGGCGACCAGGGAGAGCTGCCGGCGCAGGGTGCCGACGCCGTCGCGTCCGGCGCCGCTGACCGCCTGGTACGAGGAGACGACCAGCTCGCGCAGCCCGAACTCGGCGTGCAGGGCGCCGAGGGTCACGATCATGGTCAGGGTCGTGCCGTCCGGGCCGGCGAGGATGCCGCGCGGCCGCATCCGTACGGCGTGCGGGTTGACCTCGGGCACGACGAGCGGCACCTCGGGGTCCGCGCGGAACGCGGCGGAGGTGTCGACCACGACGGCGCCGCGCGCGACGGCGACCGGCGCCCACCGGGCCGCGACCTCCTCGGGCACGGCGAACAGCGCCAGGTCGACGCCGTCGAGGGCGTCCTCGCTCAGCGCGGCCACCTCGACCTCCTCGCCGCGCACGGCCAGCTTGCGGCCGGCCGAGCGCGGCGAGGCGACGAGACGGATCTCACCCCAGATGTCCGCCCGGTGGGACAGGATCTGGAGCAGCACGGTCCCGACGGCGCCGGTCGCCCCCACGACCGCCAGCGTCGGACGTTGCGATGCGGGCATCTGCGGTCCCGGGCGTCAGCGCCCGGTGCCCCCGTAGACGACGGCCTCGTCGCTGTCGGAGTCGAGCCCGAAGGCGGTGTGCACGGCGCGGACGGCCTCCGGCACGTCGTCGGCGCGCGTGACGACCGAGATGCGGATCTCGGAGGTCGAGATCAGCTCGATGTTCACCCCCGCCTCCGACAGGGCCGTGAAGAAGTCGGCCGTGACGCCCGGGTTGGTCTTCATGCCCGCGCCGACCAGGGAGATCTTGCCGATCTGGTCGTCGTAGCGCAGGGAGTCGAAGCCGATGCCGGACTTGTTCTTCTCCAGCGCGTCGATGGCCTTGCGGCCCTCGGTCTTCGGCAGCGTGAAGGAGATGTCCGTCAGGCCGGTGGCCGCGGCGGACACGTTCTGCACGACCATGTCGATGTTGACCTCGGCGTCGGCGATCGTGCGGAAGATGGACGCCGCCTCGCCGGGCTTGTCGGGCACGCCGACGACCGTGATCTTGGCCTCGGAGGTGTCGTGCGCGACACCGGAGATGATGGCCTGCTCCACCTGCTGGTCCCCAATCGGCTCACTGCTGACCCACGTGCCCTGCAGTCCGCTGAAGCTGGACCGGACGTGGATCGGGATGTTGTAACGGCGGGCGTACTCCACACAGCGGTGGAGCAGCACCTTGGAGCCGGAGGCCGCGAGCTCCAGCATGTCCTCGAAGGAGATCCAGTCGATCTTCTTCGCCTTCTTCACCACCCGCGGGTCGGCGGTGAACACGCCGTCGACGTCGGTGTAGATCTCGCACACCTCGGCGTCGAGCGCGGCGGCCAGCGCGACCGCGGTGGTGTCGGAGCCGCCGCGGCCCAGCGTGGTGATGTCCTTGGTGTCCTGGCTGACGCCCTGGAACCCCGCGACGATGGCGATGTTGCCCACGTCGAGCGAGTCGCGGATGCGGCCCGGCGTGACGTCGATGATCCGGGCTTTGTTGTGGACCGAGTCGGTGATGACACCTGCCTGGCTGCCGGTGAACGACTGGGCGTTGTGCCCCAGGTTCTTGATCGCCATGGCCAGCAGGGCCATGGAGATCCGCTCTCCGGCGGTCAGCAGCATGTCGAGCTCGCGCCCGGCAGGGATGGGGGATACCTGCTCGGCGAGATCGATCAGCTCGTCCGTCGTGTCGCCCATCGCGGAAACCACGGCGACCACCTGGTGGCCGTTCTTCTTGGCTTCCACGATCCGCTTGGCGACGCGCTTGATGCCCTCGGCATCGGCTACGGAGGAGCCTCCGTACTTCTGCACGACAAGGCCCACGTGCGCTCCTCGCTCAGTTTGTCTGTTTCCGCACGTACGCCCTTGTACTGCGGGTCGGCTCAGTCTAACGAGCGCCCGAATCCCGCCCCTGGGGTATCGCATCGTGAGATGCCCCGGACACCCGCCGCGGGGGCTCCTTCCCAGGCGGTCCGAGGGACAAGCGGAATGTGCCCCGGCTCACGCGTCGCCGGTCCGCAGGGCGGTGACGAAGGCGGTCCAGGCGGGGGTGGGGAGGGTGAGGTGGGGGGCTTGGGGGGTCTTGGAGTCGCGGATGTGGACGGTGGCGGGGGTGGCGGCGACTTCTACGCAGTTGCCGCCCTCGTCGTCGCTGTAGCTCGACTTGCCCCACGTCAACGGGTCGCTCATGGCCGATCCACCATCCCCTTGATGAAATGGGCCGACTCAGCCGTGCTGAGGGCCTGGGTGCGGATCATGCTAAGCCGCCCGATCACCCGGCTGACAACCCCCGGATCGGCCGACAGTTCGCTGGCGAACGGACCTTCCGCGAAGGCGAGCCGCTCGTGGTCGCGCGTCTCCAGAAGCACCATGGCGCCCGCGAGGGCGGAGGGGACGACCCGCTCGAACGGCAGCACCTGCACCTCGACGTTGCGCAGGGTCCCCACTTCCAGCAGTCGGCCCAACTGCTCGGCGTCCACGAGCGGGTTGCACAAGGCCGCCTCGTACAGCACGAAGCTCAGGTGCACGGGTGGCTTCCTCTCGGTGAGGATGGCCTGCCGCTCCATGCGGGTCGCGACGCGCTCCTCGACCGTGTCGTCGTCCAGGGGCGGGTAGCGGTTCTCCATCAGGGTCCGCGCGTACGCCTTGGTCTGCAACAGGCCCGGGATGAGGGTGGCTTCGTACGACCAGTGACTCACCGCCTCCCTCTCCCGCTCCATGAACTCCTGCGCCCGGGGCGGGAACTTCTCCCTGCTCAAGTAGTCCTTCGCCGCGCTCAGCATCCCCTCCGCGCCGCACAACTCATCGGCCACGTCCAGGACTCGGGGGGTCGGCATGCGGACCCCTTGCTCCATGGCCTTGATCGTGTCCGGGGAGTAGTTCGACGCGGCCGCCAGCTCCTCGCGGGAGACGTTCGCCTTCGTGCGCCAGCGCTTCAACTGGTTGCCGCTGAAGCGCCACATGGGGGGCGACTGGGTCACTGCACGCACCTCCGGCCGGTACACCGCGCTGTGTCACACCTGGGTCACTACCGAGCGTAGCCACCCGGACGCCAGCGTGTGACCATGATGAACACAATGCAGCACCGGCACCGGCCCTCCTGGGTGCCGGTGCGCGGACACCGGCTGCGCCTCGCCGGCGTGCACTTCGACGCCGTGCGGATCGCCGGCCGGTGGGGTGAGGCCGTCGCGGACGAGCTGATCGAGCGGACCGAGGACGACGCCGGGCCGATCGTGTGCGCGGGCGGCGCGGACACCCGGTGGGTGTACTTCCTGCTGCCGCCCGGGACGGTGCACCGGCACGACTGGCCGCTGGGCGTCCAGCGGTACGGCTGGCGCCCGCACCGGAGCGTCACCTACGTCGGCGTACCGGCCCTGGAGGGCAACACCTGGCCGCTGCGCTGGTACAGCGAGCCCACGCGCACGGCACCGTTCGTCGCGGCCGGGGCGCTGCTGGCGGTCACTTCTTCGCCGGGCGCAGGCCCAGCGGCCCCGCGATCTCCTGCACCATGACCCGGCCCGCCTCGAACTCCAGGGTGTCGTCGCCGAGGTCGGACTGGTCGGTGTCGAGGCCGTCCAGCTCCTCCAGGGGCTGGTTGAGGCGGACGTGGATGAGGACCGACTGCAGGGCGCGCAGCACGGCGGACGCCGTGGGGCCCCAGTTGGAGAAGTAGGAGAACTGCCACCACCACAGCGCCTCGGTGACGCGGCCGGCCCGGTAGTGGGCCATGCCGTGGCGCAGGTCGCTGATCACGTCGGCGAGGTCGTCGGACAGGCGGGCCGGCACGGGCGCCTTGCGGGGCTCGTAGGGGTCGAAGACCTCGGAGTAGACGTCGACCGGCTCCAGCAGCCGCCCGAGGTTCTCGCGCAGCTCGTCCATGTCGGTGTCCGGGCCGGCGTCGGGCTCGTAGCGCTCGTCGGGGACGAAGTCCTCGTGCGCGCCGAGCCGGCCGCCGGCCAGGAGGAGCTGGGAGACCTCCAGCAGGAGGAACGGGACGGCCGAGCCGGGCTCGTCGCCCCGGGCCACCTCCGTGACGGCCACCAGGAAGCTCTCGACCTGGTCCGCGATCTGGACCGCGAAGTCGTCCGGGTTGTGGTCGGTCGCGTGCAGCGTGGCGTCAGACATCTAGGAGTCGTCTCCCCTCGAAGGCGCGGCCGAGGGTCACCTCGTCCGCGTATTCCAGGTCGCCGCCCACCGGGAGGCCGCTGGCCAGGCGGGTGACCTTCAGGCCCATGGGCTTGATCATGCGGGCGAGGTACGTGGCCGTCGCCTCGCCCTCGAGGTTGGGGTCGGTGGCGAGGATCAGCTCGGTGACCGTGCCGTCGGCCAGCCGGGCGAGGAGTTCCCTGATGCGCAGGTCGTCCGGGCCGACGCCCTCGATGGGACTGATCGCGCCGCCGAGGACGTGGTACCGGCCGCGGAACTCGCGCGTGCGCTCGATGGCGACGACGTCCTTCGGCTCCTCGACCACGCAGATCACCGACGCGTCGCGGCGGGGGTCGCGGCAGATGCCGCACAGCTCCTCCTGCGCGACGTTGCCGCAGGTCGCGCAGAAGCGGACCTTCGCCTTGACCTCCATCAGGGCCTGCGCGAGCCGCCGCACGTCGGTCGGCTCGGCCTGGAGGATGTGGAAGGCGATCCGCTGCGCGCTCTTGGGACCGACGCCGGGCAGCCGCCCCAGCTCGTCGATGAGGTCCTGGACCACGCCTTCGTACAACGGACTGCCTTCTTCCTCGGGGTTCCTGCAGTACGTACGGTAGTTGGCCGCCGCCCCTCCTAGGAAGGCGGCGGCGGTGTCGCGCGGGGGGCGAACAGGGGAACGACCCGGGTCAGAAGGGCAGGCCCGGGATGCCGCTGCCGCCGCCCAGGCCCTGGGCCAGCGGGCCGAGCTTCTGCTGCTGGAGGGCCTGCGCGTTCTCGTTGGCCGCCTGGACGGCCGCGACGACCAGGTCGGCGAGGGTCTCGGTGTCCTCCGGGTCCACCGCCTTCGGGTCGATCTTCAGGGCGCGCAGCTCGCCCGCGCCGGTCACGGTGGCCTTCACCAGGCCGCCGCCCGCCTGTCCGTCGACCTCCGTGCGCGCCAGCTCCTCCTGGGCCTGCTGGAGGTCCTGCTGCATCTTCTGGGCCTGCTGGAGCAGCTGCTGCATGTTGGGCTGGCCACCACCGGGAATCACGATCACTCCTAGCGTCCGTACGGGTTGTTTCCCGCTCGGCACGAGCCTACGTGGTCCGGGTGACGCTCGCCCCGCCACTCTTTCGAGTGAGCCGATCGGCGGGTCTCCACCTGATCCAGGGCCTCTTCCGGGCGGAAAAGGTACGGAAGCGATCCCCGGACCGTCCGGGGAGCGGTAGGAAGGGTCCGGCGCAGGGTCAGGGCAGAGTCGTGAGGGAGTGCCGGGTGGGTCAGCCGGAGATGCAGCCCGAGGGTCCCCCTCAGCAGGGGCGGGGCGACGGCGCGGCCGGACTGCGGCCGGGCGACCTGTCCGGGCGGGCGTTCCCGCTCGGCGACTGGGGCGAACCGGCCGCCCGCCTCGACGAGCTGTACCGGTGGGTGGAGCGCGGCGCGCTGGAGACGGTGACCTGGTACCTCGCGGACCGGACGGGGAAGCGGCGCGGGGCGCGGGCGCTGCGCGCCGGGACCGCGGCGGGGGCGGTGACCGGCGCGGCGCTGCCGTTACTGGACCTGACCGGGGTGCTGGACGGCGCGGCGCGGTGGGGGTACCTGGCGCTGCTCGTGGCGGTGTCGTGCGTGGGCGCGGACCGGTTCTTCGGGGTGACGTCCGGCTGGATGCGGGACGTGGCGACGGCCCAGGCGGTGCAGCGGCGGCTCCAGGTGCTCCAGTTCGACTGGGCGGCGGAGAGCGTGCGCGAGGTCCTCGGGCCGGCCGAGGGCACGGCGGCGGAGGCGGCGGAGCGGTGCCTGGGGGTGCTGCGACGCTTCTCGGAGGACGTCACGGAGCTGGTCCGCACCGAGACCGCGGACTGGATGGTCCAGTTCCGCACGGGCCCGGCCCCCCTCGGCATCCAGTCGGCCCTGACCGCGGGCGGCCGGAGCGCCGACCTGCCCGACCGGGCCCGCTTCGCCGCCCACCCGAACGGCAGCCGCCCCAACATGCCGAGGCAGCGCCCGCCGGAACCCAGGTGAGCCCCGGGGTCCCCGTCACCCCTTGGCGTACGTCAGCTTCTCCCCCGTGCTCGTGTTCACCCGCTGCAGCCGCCCGTCCGACAGCAGCGTGACCTCCGTCGGCGCCCCCGGGGTGCACGACGTCCGCGGCTCCCCCGTGGTGACCTTCGAGGGACCGATCTCCAGCGGGCCGTTCCCGGAGGGCCGCGCCGTCAGGGCCGCGGTGAACTCGCAGTGGTAGTCCGCGCCCTCCGCGACCAGCGTGAGCACCGCGTCGCCCACGTCCCCCTGGACGAGGGTGAGGCGCCGCGTGTTGGTCCCGCCCGCGGTGTCGATCGTCGTGGTCCACGTGCCGAGGTACCCGTCCGGGACCGCCCCGTCCGTGCTCGCCGAGGGCGACGGCGACCCGGACGCCGACTCGGAGGGCGCCGGACCGTCCGACGACGTGGTGAGCGTCGGGCTCGGTGTCGTGCCGTGCGCCTGCCCGCCCCCGCCGTCGTCCCCGCCCCCGAGGAACGCGTACACCGATCCCCCGGCGGCCAGCGCCACCACCAGCGCGATCACGACGAGCAGCGCGGTCCGCCCCCCGCGCCGCTGCTCCTCGGGCTCGTCGTCGCCGGGACCGTACGGGCCGCCCGGACCGACGGGTCCGGGCGGGTCGTACGGCCCGTACGGCTGGGTGAGCGGCTGCCCGCCGTGGCCGGTGTACGGCGGCTGCGGCGCGGTCACGGAGGCGTACGGGTTGTCCGGCACGGGCTGCCCGGTCCAGGCGCCCTGCTGCGGGTGGCCGTAGGCCGGCTGCGGATGCGGCTGGGCGTGCCCGTACGCGGGCGGCGCGGGCGGCGGGACAGGCTGCGCGGGCACGCCGACGGGGCCCGGTGCCGGGGCGGGCCGGCCGGGCGAGCCGTGCTCGGGCACCGCCCCCTCCGGGTCCTCCGTGTCGAGCAGCCGTACGGCGTGCCGCCCGAGCTGCGCCACCAGCGCGCCCGGCAGCCACGGGTCGCGGGAGCGGCCCTCGAAGACGGTGTCCTCGGCGCCGGTGCGCTCCAGGATCCACTCCAGCGTCGGCCGGGCGGCCGGGTCCTTGCGCAGACAGGCCCGGACCAGGTCGGCGAGGCCCTCGGGCAGGCCCGTCAGGTCGGGTTCGCCCTCGGCGATCCGGTACATCAGGGCGTGCGCCCCGCTGTCGGCGGAGCCGAAGGGCGGCGTGCCGGTGGCCGCGTAGGCGAGGACCGAACCGAGGCAGAAGACGTCCGAGGCGGGCGTGATCCGCTCGCCGCGCACCTGCTCGGGCGCCATGAAGCCGGGCGAGCCGATCACCGCGCCGGTCCGGGTGAGGCCGTCGGTGCCGGGCGCGCCGGACGTCTCCAGCGCCCGGGCCACGCCGAAGTCGATGACCCGGGGCCCCTCGATGGTGACCATCACGTTGGACGGCTTGAGGTCGCGGTGGACGATGCCGGCCGCGTGGATGTTGGTGAGCGCGTGGGCGAGCCCGGCGGCGAGGATGCGCACCGACCGCTCGGGCAGCGGCCCGTGGTCGCGGCCCACGACCTGCTCCAGGCTGGGCCCGGCGACGTAGCCGGTGGCGACCCAGGGCACCGGCGCCTCGGTGTCGGCGTCGAGCACGGGCGCGGTCCAGTAGCCGCCGACCCGCTGGGCGTTGCGCACCTCCTGCCGGAAGCGCGCTCGGAACTCCTCGCGGGCCGCCAGGTCCGCCCGCACCAGCTTCACGGCGACCGTCCGCCCGCGGTCCGAGCGGGCGAGGTAGACCTGGCCCATGCCGCCGGCGCCCAGCCGCCCGAGCAGCCGGTAGCCACCGATGCGCTGCGGATCCCCCGGTCCCAGCTTCTCCATGGCCGCCTCACCTTCCCCCCACACACGTGTGATCGGGGCGAGGATAATCCCGCCGTCCGGGGAGTCGTGCGGCACGGTGTCTACGGTTCCGTAACGGGTGGCCCGAGCGCGTCCAGGACCTTCGCCAGCCGTTCCAGCGCGGCGACGGCCGCGGCCAGCTCCGCCTCCCCGTGCGCCTCGGCCAGCCGGTCGGCGAAGGCCGCGTGTCCCGGGCCGATGCGGGCGACGGCCTCGCGCCCGGCCGTGGTGGGCGCGAGGAGCTTGGCGCGGCGGTGCGCCGGGTTGGGCCGGTACTCGGCGAGGCCGCGCTCCACGAGCAGGTCGGCGATGCGCTGCACGCTCTGCCGGGTGATGCCCATGGCCCGGGCGATCCCGGCGACCGGCAGCGGCGCGGGCAGCACCGCGCCCAGCACCTGCCACCAGGCGGCGGTCAGCCCGGCGGGCCGGGCCAGTTCCTCGGCGACCGCGAGGAACTGGCCGTTGAGCCGGAACACCCCGAGCGCACCGCGGCTGAGCAGCTCCTGGCGCTCCCGGCTCACTCTGCGGCCGCCTGCTGGAGCACCGCGTAGGCGCCGGCGTCGGAGTCGTGGAACAGCCGGTACCAGGCGTCCAGCACCTCGCCCTCGTACACGCCGAGCAGCGCCAGCACCTCGCGGGCGAAGGCGACGGGCTCGGTCGGGCCCGCGGTGACCAGGCCGCGGTCGGTGACGGCGTCGGCCTCCACGTACCGCCCGCCGCCCGCGTAGCCGGAGGCGGCGAGGTAGAAGGAGACCGCGCTGGTGTGGTCGCGGTCGTCGAGCAGTCCCTCGCGGGCGAGGCCGAGGGTGGCGCCGCAGATCGCGGCGACGGGGACGCCGGCGTCCAGGAAGGCGCGGGCGGCGCGGGCGAAGGGGGCGAGGTCGTCGCCCGCGTCCCACAGGTCGGCGCCGGGCAGGATCAGCAGCGCCGCGTCCTCGGGGCGCAGGTCGGCCAGCGCCAGGTCGGGCCGCACGCGCAGCCCGCCGAGGGAGCGGACCTCGTCGGTGGTGGGGCCGACGGTGCGGACGGGGAAGCCGGCGCGGGCGAGGTGGGCGGTCGCGTGCCCGGTCTCCCAGTCGGCGAGGGTGTCGTACACGGCGAGGTACACGGGCTTGCGGTTCATGAGTCCTCCTCGGACCTCGCGACGAACCTGCATGACAGAATGCTGTCACTTAGACAGCGTGCTGTCAAAGTGGTACCGGCGACCGGCGACCCCGGTCGCTCCCGTACGCTCCCCACGCCCGACAACCTGTCGCGGAAACCCCGGGTCCGCAGACAGGACGCCGATACCGCTTCCGCATCGGGGACACTTACGCTCGCGGGCATGACCCCTCAGACCGACCCCCGGGCCGGCGCCGCCGTGAAGGCCGCCGACCGCGCGCACGTCTTCCACTCCTGGTCCGCGCAGGAACTCATCGACCCGCTCGCCGTGGCCGGCGCCGAGGGGTCGTACTTCTGGGACTACGACGGCAACCGCTACCTCGACTTCACCAGCGGGCTCGTCTACACGAACGTCGGCTACCAGCACCCCAAGGTCGTCGCCGCGATCCAGGAGCAGGCCGCCCGCCTGACCACCTTCGCGCCCGCGTTCGCCGTCGAGGCCCGCTCCGAGGCCGCCCGGTTGATCGCCGAGCGCACCCCCGGCGACCTCGACAAGATCTTCTTCACCAACGGCGGCGCCGACGCCGTCGAGCACGCGGTGCGCATGGCCCGGCTGCACACCGGCCGCCCCAAGGTCCTGTCGGCCTACCGCTCGTACCACGGGGGCACCCAGCAGGCCGTGAACCTCACCGGCGACCCGCGCCGCTGGGCCAACGACAGCGGCACCAACGGCGTCGTGCACTTCTGGGCGCCGTTCCTGTACCGCTCCCGCTTCTACGCCGAGACCGAGGAGCAGGAGTGCGCCCGGGCGCTGGAGCACCTGGAGACCACGATCGCCTTCGAGGGGCCCGGCACCGTCGCGGCGATCCTGCTGGAGACCATCCCGGGCACCGCGGGCATCATGGTCCCGCCGGCCGAGTACCTGGCCGGGGTGCGCGCGCTGTGCGACCGGTACGGCATCGTCCTCGTGCTGGACGAGGTCATGGCCGGCTTCGGCCGCACCGGCACCTGGTTCGCGGCCGACCTGTTCGACGTCGTGCCCGACCTGATGACCTTCGCCAAGGGCGTCAACTCCGGGTACGTCCCGCTCGGCGGCGTGGCGATCTCCGGGGAGATCGCGGAGACCTTCGGCAAGCGGCCCTACCCCGGCGGCCTGACGTACTCCGGGCACCCGCTGGCCTGCGCGGCCGCCGTCGCGACGATCGACGCCATGGCCGAGGAGGGCGTCGTCGAGAACGCCGCCCGGCTCGGCGCGTCGGTCGTGGAGCCGGGCCTGCGGGCGCTGGCCGAGCGGCACCCGAGCGTCGGCGAGGTGCGCGGCGTCGGCATGTTCTGGGCCCTCGAACTGGTCCGCGACCGCGAGACCCGCGAGCCGCTCGTGCCGTACAACGCGACCGGCGAGGCCAACGCGCCGATGGCCGCCTTCGCCGCCGCGGCCAAGCAGCACGGCCTGTGGCCGTTCGTGAACATGAACCGCACCCACGTGGTCCCGCCCTGCAACGCGAGCGAGGCCGAACTCAAGGAGGGCCTGGCGGCGCTGGACGCGGCGCTGTCGGTGGCCGACGAGTACACCGTGTCGTAGCGGTACGCCCCGAACGGGCCGGGCTCCTCCCGATTCGAACGCGTAAGGTGGCGTGCTCGTAGGACACAGACGAGCACGCCGCACGCGTGCGACCGGTCGCGACCACGAGGGAGACGTCCCGCCCATGCCCGGCACCAGCGGCACCGGCGCCGTGACGCGCAGCACCCTGCGGCAGCAGATCGCGGACGCGCTCCGCGACGAGGTGCTGGCGGGGCGCCTGCGGCCGGGCCAGGCGTTCACCGTGAAGGAGATCGCCGACCAGTACGGCGTCTCCGCGACCCCGGTCCGCGAGGCCCTGGTGGACCTGTCCGCGCAGGGACTGCTGGAGGCCGACCAGCACCGGGGCTTCCGGGTGCACGCCTACTCGGTGGCCGACCACCGGGGCATGGTCGAGGCGCGCAGCCTGATCACCGACGGCATGTTCCTCGCCCTGGAGGACGGCCACCCGGGCCTGCAGGACCTCGACGACCCGCGCACCGCCGCCGCCGTCGCGGGCGTACGGCGCCGCGGCGAGGAGGCCCAGCGCGCCGCGGCCGCCGGCGACCTCACCGTCCTCATCGGCTACGACCTGCGCTTCTGGCGCGAGTTGAGCGCCCTGTTCGGCAACCCCTACCTGGCCGACTTCCTGCACCGGCTGCGCGTGCAGTCCTGGGTGTGCACCGTGCAGCACCTGCGCCGCCTCACCGACCTGCGCGGCCACCTGTGGGCCGGGCACACCGAACTGGTCGACGCCCTGCTGGCCAAGGACATCCCCGCGGCCCGCTCGATCCTCACCGCGTACCACGCGCACTCCGCCGAGCTGGTCGAGCGCCTGGCCGAGGGATGAGACGGGCGGCCCCCGGGTGGGTATCCCGTGGGGGAAGGGGACCCGTACGACCGTGCCCGCCGCCGGGCGGCACCGACTACGCTTCCCTGACCGTACTGCGCACCGTACGCACCGAATGAGGAGCCCTCGTTGGCCTGTGACCTGTGGCTGGTACCGCTCGTCGACGTGTTGTGCCACACCCCCGACAACCCGTTCGCCGAGGAACTCGCGCAGTACAACAAGGCGCTCGCCGAGAACGGCCTCCCACCGGTCCCGGTGTACCAGTACATGCCGGGCCTGTCCGGCGAGGTCGCCCCGGTGGCCGGCTTCGACTACGACGCCCTGCACTTCCTGCGCCGCGCCTACCTGCTCCAGGTGTGCCGGCTGCCGGTGACGCCGGTCGACGAACTCGGCGGCGACTACGAGCAGTTGCTGGAGATGTTCGAGACCACGGCCCAGCAGTCCCACCTGGTGTGGCACTACGACCACGCGGGCGCCTACGTCCCGGTGGACTTCGCCCAGCCGCTGTCCAACGACGACCTGCTGGCCGGGGGCGGCCCGCTCGGCTCCTCGCAGGCACTGCTGCGCGAGCTGGAGCACGTCGCCCCGGCCATCGGCATCGATCCGGCCAACCCCCCGGCGGCCCCCCAGGCCCCCAGCGCTCCCACCGAGTTGGAGGAGCCCGCCGTCCCGGCGCCGTACGACCCCAGTCCCTTCGCCCGCGAACGCCACGTGTGGCTCGGGCTGCACGCGGCGGCCACCCGGTCGCTGGCGCAGGGCTCGATGATCGTCTTCAGCTGACCCGGCGCGGGGTCAGCCCAGTTGGGACAGACCCCGGTGCAGGTCGTCCACGTTCATGATGGGGTACACCTCGATCTCGGCGTTCAGCTGCGAGAAGAACGGCTCGCCGTTGCGCGGCATCTCGGAACTGTCCTGCATGTCGAGGAAGAGCAGGGCCGTCCGCCTGCCGCCGATGGCGCCGAAGTAGGCCGCCTCCGGCTTCAGCATGTCGAGGGTCTCCTGCAGCAGCTGGGGCATCTTGCCGCTGCGGATGACCTCGTTGGCCTTCTCCGTGTCCATGGTCGCCTTCATCAGCACGCGCATCGTGATCACCTTCTTCTGGCCGACGCACGCGAGTACGGGGTCAGAATATGCCCGAACGGGGCGTTTGGCACGGTTGGTGAAGGGGTAACGGGCGCGGCGCGGTGAGCGGGTCAGGGGCGGCCGATCAGGGTGATCTCCGGGGGCCACAGCACGCCGCTCGCCAGCAGCAACGAGGGGCCGAGGTGCACCGGGCACACCCGCAGCGGGGGCCTGTCGTGGCGGGCGACCTCGAAGACGGCCGGGTCGGAGCAGTCCGTGCCGTCGGTCCGGTCACCGTCACCGCCGTACGGTCCCCGGCACAACGCGCTCCGGTGGACGCCCATGAACCGATTGTCCCCCGGTCGGCGCGCTGCCGCCCGGGGGACGAACCGGTGCTGCCTCAGGCAGCGGTCACAGGAACGAGTTGATCTCGATCGTCTCGTCGCGGCCCGGGCCCACGCCGATCGCGGAGATCGGGGCGCCGGACATCTCCTCCAGCGCCTTGACGTAGTTCTGGGCGTTCTTCGGCAGGTCGGAGAACGACTTCGCCTTGGTGATGTCCTCGGACCAGCCCGGCAGCGTCTCGTAGACGGGCTTCGCGTGGTGGAAGTCCGACTGCGAGTAGGGCAGTTCCTCGACGCGCCTGCCGTCGATCTCGTAGGCGACGCAGACCGGGATCTGCTCCCAGCCGGTGAGCACGTCGAGCTTGGTGAGGAAGAAGTCGGTCAGGCCGTTCACGCGGGTCGCGTAGCGGGCGATGACCGCGTCGAACCAGCCGCAGCGGCGGTCGCGGCCCGTGGTGACGCCCCGCTCGCCGCCGATGCGGCGCAGCGCGTCGCCGTCCTCGTCGAACAGCTCCGTCGGGAACGGACCGGCGCCCACCCGCGTGGTGTACGCCTTCAGGATGCCGATGACCCGGCTGATCTTCGTCGGGCCGACGCCAGCACCCGTGCAGGCGCCGCCCGCGGTCGGGTTGCTGGAGGTCACGAAGGGGTACGTGCCGTGGTCGATGTCCAGGAGCGTGCCCTGGCCGCCCTCGAACAGCACCACCTTGTCGTCCTCCAGCGCCTGGTTCAGCACCAGCACGGTGTCGGCGACGTACGGAGCGAGCTTCTCCGCGTAGCCCACCAGCTCCTCGACCACCTGGTCGACGGCGATGGCACGCCGGTTGTAGAGCTTCGTGAGGATCTGGTTCTTGACGTCGAGGGCCGCCTCGACCTTCTGCGTCAGGATCGACTCGTCGTACAGGTCCTGCACGCGGATCCCGACGCGGTTGATCTTGTCGGCGTACGTCGGGCCGATGCCGCGCCCGGTGGTACCGATCTTGCGCTTGCCGAGGAACCGCTCGGTGACCTTGTCCACCGTCACGTTGTACGGCGTGATGATGTGAGCGTTGCCGCTGATCAGGAGTTTGGACGTGTCGACGCCTCGCTCGTTCAGACCGCTCAGCTCGGAGAGCAGGACCGACGGGTCGACGACGACGCCGTTGCCGATGACCGGCGTACAGGTGGGCGAGAGGATTCCGGAAGGGAGGAGGTGGAGTGCGTACTTCTGGTCGCCGACGACCACCGTGTGGCCGGCGTTGTTGCCGCCCTGGTAGCGCACTACATAGTCCACCGAGCCACCGAGCAGGTCGGTGGCCTTCCCCTTGCCTTCGTCACCCCACTGAGCACCGAGCAGCACAAGTGCGGGCACGCGCGTACACCCCTTCCGGGCGGGGCATGTCCAAGGTCAGGGGCGTGGGCGTAAGGTTCACCGCCGCGTGCCACCGCGACCGTCGTTGGCCGCACAACCGTCGGACCGGATGCCCCGGAATAGACGAAGCCCCTGGCGCAATAGCGCAAGGGGCTCTTGCACAAAGATGCTACCCGAGGAAGCGAGGCAGGACCGAGGTGGCGACTTCCGCGATGTCCGAACAGTTGCTGGTGGTCGTCGATCCGGTCGCCCGGCGGACGGACGGAGAGTCCGTACGCATCGCGAAAGACGTGCTCAGCGCGGGTGCGGCCACCAAGGTGTGCCTGCCCGAGGACGCCGAGGAGTTCGCCCGCGCCCTCACCCGGCGCGGCTCGCGCCGCCCGGTGGTGATCGGCGACGACCGCTCCCTGGTGCGCGCGGTGTCCCTGCTGCACCGGCGCCGCGAGCTGGCCGGCTGCGCCCTGTCGGTGGTCCCGGTCGGGCCCTGCCTGTCCGTGGCCCGCTCCCTGGGCGTCCCCGCGGGCACGGTCGCCGCCGCCCGGGCGGTCCTGGAGGGCAGGGAGCGCCGGCTGGACGTCCTGGTCGACGACAGCGACGGCGTGGTCCTGGGCGCCCTGCGCATACCGTCGGTGCCGCTGACGCCCTCCTGCGGGCCCGGTGAGCCCGCCGGGGCCCGGCCCTGGCTGCGCACCTGCCAGTCCCTGGTCCGCACCCTGGTCCCGGCCCGCCCCCAGCGGGTCGCCCCGGCGCCGGCGCCGGCCCCGCCCCGGCTGCGCGTCGAGGTCGACGACGAGACCCTGGTCGACCTCGGCCAACCCCTGGAGGCGGTCTCGGTGACCCCGGGCGCCGCCGGACTCGCCGACGTGGAGGTCCGGCCCCTGTCGGTCGGCGCGGAGGCGTCCCCGCTGCTGGCCCGGGGCCGACGGGTCACGGTCTCCGGCCCCGACTTCCGCTACCGCGCGGACGCGGGCGAGGCGGGCCCGGTCCGCCGCCGCACGTGGACGGTGTGGGAGGGGGCGCTGGGGCTGGTGCTGCCGGAGGGGTGAACGAGGCTGCCCGGTGGCTCGGGTGCGTCAGTCGACGTACTCCTTCAGCTTCTCGGTGTCGAGCTCGAAGCCGAGCGGCTGCGGGAGTTCCAGCCGGTCGCCGAACGGAACCCTGCGGATCGTCCGGTAGCCGACGTCCGGTTCGGGATCGCTGTGGAGCGCGACCGTGTACGAGTCCCGATCGACCAGGAGGTAGAACGGGATGCCCGCGGCACCGTAGGCGACCGGCTTCTCCTGCCGGTCGCGCCGGCCGGTGTCGGAGTCGTAGGACGTGACCTCGACGACGAGCAGGACCCCGCTCGGATCAGCCCACTCGCCATGCCCGGCGAAGTGCCCCTCGGGCACGAGGACGGCGTCGGGGCGGGCCCGCCCCTCGCGGTACCGCTCCACCTCGAGGCCCTGGTTCTGGTACAGGTCCAGGTCCGGCCTCGCCTGCATGCATCGCCGCGCCAGCCACATCACGATGGTGTTGTGGTCGCCGTCCGCCACTTTCCTGACCCCGATCCGTCCGTCGATGAACTCGAACCTGACGGCGTCGTCGGTCTCCTTCGCGGCGAATTCGGCGATCCGCTCGAAGTCCTCCACCGACATCTGGGACGTCTGCGACGTGCGCTCTGCCATGACCGCCATGGTGCCCCCCTTCGCAGGCGGCCACCAGCCTGGCAAAGCGCCGCGGAGACGGGAGCCGCACCGGTCGCCGATCAGCCGAACGAGTGATCAGCGGACCTCCACGGGCAGGCCCTCCAGGCCGCGGATCACGAAGTTCGGCTTGCGGGACGGGTCGCCGGCGAGGGTGAGCGTCGGGGTCCTCGTGAGCAGGGCCGTCATGGAGGCGGCCAGTTCGATGCGGGCCAGCGGGGCGCCGATGCAGTAGTGGATGCCGGCGCTGAAGGAGATGTGCGGGTTCTCCGCGCGGGTCAGGTCCAGGCGCTCCGGGTCGGCGAAGACGGCCGGGTCGTGGTTGGCGGACCCGAACAGCAGGGCCACCTCCGCGCCCTTCGGGACGGTCGTGCCGTCGATCTCGATGTCCTCCAGCACCCAGCGCTCGAAGAGCTGCAACGGGGTGTCGTACCGCATCAGCTCCTCGACCGCCGACGGCACCAGCGAGTGGTCGGCGCGCAGCGCGGCGAGCTGGTCAGGGTGGCGGAACAGCGCGTACCAGCCGTTGACCGTGGCGTTGACGGTCGCCTCGTGACCGGCGTTGAGCAGCAGCACGGCCGTGGAGATCATCTCCTGCTCGGTGAGCCGGTCGTCCTCGTCGTGCGCGGCGATGAGCCCGGAGATCAGGTCCTCCCCCGGCTCCCTCCGCCGCTCGGCGATCAGCCCGCGCAGGTAGTCCGAGAACTCCACCGACGCCCGTACGGCCCGCTCCGCAGTCTCCTCCGACGGGTTCAGCTCGTACATCCCGCAGATCGCCGCCGACCACGGCCGCAGCAGGTGCCGGTCCCCCTCCGGCACGCCCAGCATCTCCGCGATCACGGCGACGGGCAGCGGCTCGGCGACCTCGGTGAGCAGGTCGCCGCCGCCCCGCGCGCGCAGCCCCTCCACCAGCTCCCCGGCCAGCCGCTCGACGTAGGGCCGCAGCCGCTCCACCGTGCGCGGGGTGAACGCCTTCGACACCAGCCGCCTGATCCGGGTGTGGTCCGGGGGCTCCAGGTCCAGCATCCCGTGGTCGTTGAGCGTGTGGAACGGCTCGTGCTCCGGCGGCGGCGCCGTCCGCCCGAACTCCTCGTGCGCGTACCGGTGCAGGTACGTCCGCCCCAGCCGCCGGTCCCGCAGCAGCGCCGACACGTCCGCGTGGTGCGGCACGAGCCACTGGTCGGTGGCCTCGAAGTACCGCACCCTCCCCTGGGCGCGCAGCTCGGCATAGGCGGGGTAGGGGTCGGCCACGAACGCCGGGTCCCACGGATCGAAGGCAACCATGCGGGGACGCTACCCGCCCGGCCCCCCACTGACCAGGGGGTTCCCGCACCCCGGCAGGCGCTGCCCCGCCCGGCTACCCCGGCGTCACCAGCCGCGCCTCGTACGCGAACACCGCCGCCTGCGTGCGGTCCCGCAGGCCCAGCTTCACCAGGATCCGGCTGACGTGGGTCTTGACCGTCGACTCGGCGACCACCAGCCGCTCGGCCATCTCGGCGTTGGACAGGCCCTGCGCGATGAGGACCAGCACCTCCGTCTCCCGCTCGGTGAGGTCGCCGTAGGCGGCCTGGGCGGCCGGGGGCAGGCGCGGGGCGTCCCCGAGCTTGGAGAACTCCGTGATCAGCCGCTTGGTGACCGACGGCGCCAGCAGGGCCTCGCCCGCCGCCACCACCCGCACCCCGTCGGCGAGCTGCCGCGCCGAGGCGTCCTTCAGCAGGAACCCCGAGGCCCCGGCGCGCAGCGCCTGGTAGACGTACTCGTCCAGGTCGAACGTGGTCAGCACCAGCACCTTCGCCGTGGTGTCCGAGGCCACGATCTCCCGGGTCGCCTCGATGCCGTTCAGCTCGGGCATGCGGATGTCCATCAGCACCACGTCGGGGGCCAGCTCACGGACCTGCCGCACCGCCTCCCGGCCGTTCACCGCCTCGCCGACCACCTCGATGTCCGGCATGGCGTTGAGCAGGACCGAGAAGCCCTCGCGGACCATCATCTGGTCGTCCGCGACCAGCACCCGGATCGTCACGCCTCCTCCTCGCCCGTGGAGCGCGCCGGCAGGAACACCGTCACCTCGTAGCCCCCGGCCTGCGTCGGGCCGGCCGTCATCTCGCCGTCCAGCATCGACACCCGCTCCCGCATCCCCGTGATCCCGTGGCCGGCGCCCGGCGAGGGCCGCACCTGGCCGGGCTCCGGGGGCGCGGAGTTGACGACGCGCAGGCCCAGTCCGCCGAGGACGTAGGCGACCTCCACCCGGGCACCCGCGCCCGGCGCGTGCCGCAGGGCGTTGCTCAGCGCCTCCTGCACGATCCGGTACGCCGACAGCTCCACCCCCTGCGGCAGCTCCCGCACCGCCCCGGTCACCGTCTTGCTCACCTCCAGGCCCGCATCGCGCACGTTGGCCAGCAGGGCGTCCAGGTCGGCGAGCGTGGGCTGCGGGGCGTCCGGGGCCTCGTAGTCCTCGGCGCGGACCACGCCCAGCACCCGACGCAGCTCGGTCAGGGCCGCCACCGCGTTCTCCCGGATGGTGGCGAACGCCTTCTCCAGCTCCTCCGGAGGGTTCTCCACCCGGTACGGCGCGGCCTCCGCCTGGATGGCGACCACCGACATGTGGTGGGCGACCACGTCGTGCAGTTCACGGGCGATCGTGGTGCGCTCCTCCAGCAGGGTCCGGCGGGAGCGCTCGTGCGCGGTGGCGGTGCGCTGGGCGGTCACCTCCTGCCGGGCGTCGCGCCGGATGTGCCAGACGGTGACCGCCAGCAGGGCGATCGCGGAGACGACCAGCATCGGCGCGGTGTTGGAGCCGTAGTCGTCGCCACCGCCGAACAGGAACTCCGCGACGAAGCCGTAGGCCCCCGTGACCACCCACATCCAGGCCGCCGTGCGCGGGCGGGTGCGTATCGCGACGATCGTCAGCACCGCCACGTGGGACACGCCCGAGCCCGGCAGCCACGGCCAGTCCAGCAGGGAGCCGCTGAGCACGGTCACGAACGTCGTCACCACGAAGGACAGCCAGAAGGCGCCGACCGGCCGGATCAGGGTGAGCAGCACCGGCACGGCGACCAGCACTCCGGCGAGCGTCGACCCCACGCCCCCGCCGGTCGAGGCCCACCCCACCAGCATGGCGAACACGGCCACGCCCGCCACCAGCCAGTGCGGCGTCCACAGGGCGCGCTGCCGCAGGCGGGGCGTGAGGCGGCCGGTGATCGGGCCGTCCACGCTCATCGCGGGCAGCGGGCGGTAGGCGAACGCGTCGTGGAACAGGTCCTGGCGCAGGCCCCGCAGGGCGCCCGCCGCGAGCCGGTACTCCGGGCTGCGCGGTCGGCCGCCCGCTGCGGACGGGGCCGTCTGGGTGTGGGTCGTCTCGGTCACGCTCCCAAAGTAGAGGCGGCGGGAGGTACCCGGCGTCACCAGTGAGAGGGGTCCTGCGGCATCCGTCTCAGGTACTACGGGTCCTGCCGCCGGCTCAGTAACCCGACGGGCGCACCAGTCCCGACTCGTACGCGAACACCGCCGCCTGGGTGCGGTCCCGCAGGCCCAGCTTGACCAGGATGCGGCCCACGTGGGTCTTCACGGTCTGCTCGGCCACGACCAGGTGCCGGGCGATCTCCGCGTTGGACAGGCCCTGCGCGATCAGCGTGAGGACCTCCGTCTCCCGCTCGGTGAGGTCGCCGACGCGCTCCTTCAGCGGCGGGCGGGGCGTGCCGTTCAGCCGGGAGAACTCGGTGATCAGCTTGCGGGTGATCCCCGGCGCGAGCAGCGCGTCCCCGGCCGCGATGACCCGGACCGCCTCGGCGAGCTGGTCGGCGGAGGCGTCCTTCAGCAGGAACCCGGACGCGCCGGCGCTCAGCGCGTCGTACACGTGCTCGTCCAGGTCGAACGTCGTCAGCACCAGCACCTTGATGTCCGGGGTGGCCGCCTTGATGCGCCGGGTCGCCTCGATGCCGCCCAGCTCGGGCATGCGGATGTCCATCAGCACGACGTCCGGGAGCAGGCGGTCGACCTGCTCCACCGCGTCCAGGCCGTGCACCGCCTGCCCGATCACGTCGATGTCGGGGTAGGCGTTGAGCAGCACGGTGAAGCCCTGCCGGACCATCTGCTGGTCGTCGGCGATCAGCACACGGATCGTCCCGGCGGCGGGGGCCTCGGCGGGAGCGCCGGTCGGGCCGCTCACGGGGTCGGTAGAAGCACTGGTCGGGGCACTTGTCGGAGCACCGGTCGAGCCACTGGTCGGGCCGCTCGTCATGGGGTCTTGTCTCCTGTCGGGGGCGGGTCCGGGAAGAACAGTTCCATGCCGTCCGCCGGTCCGGTGCCCCCGTCCGGTCCGGTGGACCGCGCGGTGCCGTCACGCGGCAGGAAGGCGAGCACGCAGAACCCGCCGTGCAGCGTGGGGTGCGCGGTGACCCGTCCGCCGAGCATCGCCGCCCGCTCGCGCATGCCGAGCAGGCCGTGCCCCATCCCGGGTCCCGCACCGGCGTCCGCACCGGCGGGCCGCGGGCCGGGCCGGCTCGGGCGGGAGTTCGTGATCTCCAGGCACAGACCGTCCGGCCGGTGCGTCAGCTCCACCCGCACCCGGGCGCCCGGCGCGTGCCGCATGGCGTTGCTCAGCGCCTCCTGCACGATCCGGTACGCCGAGAGCTGCACGCCCGGCGGGTACACCGGTGCCGGCCCCCTGACCTCGCTGACCACGTCGAGCCCGGCGGCCCGGGTGTTCTCGATCAGGGCGTCCAGGTGGTCGAGGGTGGGCTGCGGGGCGTCGGCCGCGGCACCGCCGGTGGCCCCGAGCCCGTAGGGGTCGTCGGGGTTCTCCGAGCGCAGCACGCCCAGCACCCGGCGCAGTTCGGCCAGGGCCTCCAGTGCGTTCTGCCGGATGCCGTCGAGGTTCTCCCTGAGCTCCCGCGACGGGTTCTCCACGAGGTGGGGGGCGACCTGCGCCTGGATGGAGATGACCGACATGTGGTGGGCGACCACGTCGTGCAGCTCGCGCGCGATGCGGTTGCGCTCCTCCAGCAGGGTGCGCCGGGCGCGCTCCTCGGCGGTGATCCCGGTCTGTTCGACGAGCTGGTGGCGAGCCTCTCGGCGGCCGCGCAGGGCGGTGCCGAGGACGGTGACGCCCGCGAAGAGCGCCACCCCGAGGACGCCGGTCGGCGCGTAGGAGTCGCCCCCTATCAGGCCCTCCAGCCCGTAGGTCAGCAGCGCGGTCGCCGCGAGGACCTCGGCGGACACCCGGGTGGGCAGCCGCAGCGCGAGCAGGAACAGCACCAGGCACTGCCCGACCAGGCTCGCCGGTCCCCACGGCCAGGGACGCTCGGCCCCGCTCCCGTCGAGCAGCATCGGACGGGCGCCCAGCGCCACCACCACGGTCACCCCGGTCGACAGCCACCAGGCCGGCACCGGGCGCCACAGGGCGAGGGCCACCGCCACGCCCTGCGCGGTCGCGCACAGCAGCCCGAACTGCGGGCCGAGGCCGTACCGCTGCACGAACTGGTCCGTGTTGGCGACCGCCACCGCGAACGCCACCAGGCAGACCAGGCCGTGCGGCAGCCACCGCAGCCACACCGACGGCGGCAACGGCGCCGCCCGGAGCGTCCACAAGTCCTCGCGCAGCACCCGCAGTCCACGGGTCAGCCGCTTCTCCACCCCGCCCACCCGCACCACCCTATGCACGCCGCACCGCCTCCCCGGCGGCGCTGTCCGACGCCCGCCCCACCCGCACCACGCGGCTGGGGCCCGCGGTCCGCGCCCGGCGGGCCCGTCGCTGCTCGAACCCGTGGAACGCCGCCCAGCACACGGCCAGCGCCAGCGCGAACACCGGCAGCCACAGCAGCCGGGCGGCCACCCAGGCCGTGCCGTCCGGCACGGTGTGCAGACCGGGCAGCCGGCCGGCCGCCAGAGCGGTGGCCGTGGTCGCCATCATGGCCGTCTGGTGCCACAGGAACAGCGTCATCGCCGACAGGTTCACCAGCGCGACCGCCGCCCACGGCACGGGCCGGCGCACCGCCCGGCGCAGCCGCTCCCGCAGCAGCAGCGCCAGCCCGCACTGGGCCAGGCCGAACGTCACCGCGGCCAGCGTCGGTGGGTTCAGGTTGGAGACCGCCGCGCCGGGCACGCCGACCATCGACGCCGGATAGCCCGCGCAGGCGACCAGCAGCGCCGTCGCCACCGCGCCGCCCGCCAGCAGCGCCCAGCCCGCGCGCGGGCGCTCCAGCTCGCCCCGCGTCCACGCCGCGCCCAGGGTGTACGGGACCAGCCAGCCTGCGGCCAGGTTGACCCAGCCGAGCCAGGCGGGGCCCCCGAGGCCGAAGCGCACCAGGTCGACGTGCAGGACGACCGCCAGCGGCCACAGCGGGTTCAGCCGGGTCAGCAGCGGGGTCGCCGCCGTCAGCGCCGCGAACACCAGCAGGAACCACAGGGGCGACAGCGCCAGCTTCACCACCGTGTGCACGGTGACGAAGGACGCGCCCGTCAGGAGCAGCCCCGCCGCCGCCACCGTCCACACCCCCAGCACGGCGGCGACCGGCCCGAACAGCCGCGCCAGCCGCGCCCGCAGCCACGCGCCGTACGACGTGCCCCGTGCGCGGGCCGAGGCGAGGCCCTTCGTCGCCACGTGGCCGCCCACCAGGAAGAACACCGCGAGTGTCTGGAACACCCAGGACACCGGGGCCAGCCACGGCATGTGCCCCAGCGGGCTGGCCGCGCGCAGGGCGGTGCCGTCGGCGACCAGGGCGGTCACCAGCCAGTGGCCGAGGACCACGCCGAGGATCGCGCAGGCGCGCAGGGCGTCCACCGCGCGGTCGCGGCCGGGCGGGGTGGCGGCGTCGATCCGGACGGCCGCCCGCCGTATCCGCGCGCGGAGCGCGGGGGCGGTCGTGCCGCGGGGGGTCCCGGGCCGTGTCCGCGCCCTAGGCACGGGTCACCTCCGCGGTCCGGCCGAGGACGATCCGGGCGACGTTGGCCAGGGAGGCGGAGCCCGCCGCGAAGTAGTCGCTGTGGCCGCCCGGTCCGGCGGCGAAGACGTCGGCGCCGAAGGACGGGGACACCGGGTCGGTGCCGAAGCCGACGGTCGTGCCGAACAGGTCCGCGCTGACGTGCGGGACGTGCGCCACCCAGTCGTCGGCGCCCCGGGCCGCCCACACCCGCGCCCGGGTGTCCAGGCCGGCGGCGGTGTCCGCGCCCGTGCCGGGGCTGCCGAGCAGGACCAGGTCGTCGACGTCCGCGCCGGCCGCCGTGCGGGCGCACACCACCGAGCCGTACGAGTGGCACACCAGCGTCAGCCGGGCGCCGGGTCCCGTGACGCCCCGCAGCTCGCGCAGGAAGTCCCGCAGGCGCGGGGCCGCTTCGTCGGCGCGGGCCGTCGTCGTCACCGCGGTGCTGACCGTGCCCGGTGTGCGGTAGCCGAGCCAGGCGACCACCGCCGTGCGGGTGCCGGGCGGGGCCGTCCGGGCGAGCCGGTGGTGCAGGGACACGGCGGCCGTGCGCAGGCGGGCGTAGGTGTCCAGCGAGGTGTCGGAGCCCGGGACCAGCACCGCGATCCGGTCGGCGCGGGCCAGGTCGCCGAAGACCTCGGTGACCAGGCCCGGCCCGCGCCCGTCGAAGGCCAGCAGGGCGCCGGCCGGGGCGGCCAACGCCCGCTCCGCCGCCGCGCGGTGGCCGTCGCCGTGGGCCGCGGCCATCCGGGAGGCGAGCGCCGCGTTCGCCCGGTTGGCGGCGTACGCCTGCGTCAGCGTCGCGGCGGTGACCGGGGCGAGGGCGGCCGGAGGCGGGGCTGGGATGCCGGGGCGGGCCGCGCCGGACAGCGGGACGACCAGGGCGGCGACCACCAGAGCGGCGAGCAGCGCCCGCAGGGGCCGCAAGGGCCGCAGGAGCCGCAGGAGCCGCAAGGGCCGCAGGAGCCGTAGGCGGGGACGGTCCCGCGCCGCGTCCCCGCGCACCTCCCCGTCCCGGCCCGCGCCACCGGCCGCACCCGCACCCGCCCCCCGGCCGACGCCACCGGCCGCACCCGCACCCGTCCCCCGGCCCGCTTCACGGGCCGCACCCGCACCCGCCTCCGCCCCGGTCACCGCACCCGCACCCGCACCCGTCACCGCGCCCATGCCCGTCGTCCTCCCCGCCCGCCCGGTCCGCCCGTCGGACCGCTCTGGCTGGGAAGTTACGGATCAGCGCACGTGGTTCGCGTCCCGCCGCAGAGCTCTTTCGCGCTGTAGCTCTCAGGTATTACGGGTACGACAGGGGGCGGCTACCGGGGCGACCACAGGGGACGCGCCCCCGGGACCGGCGACCCGGTCGCGCGTCACCACGCCAGTTGCGCGATCTCCTCCGCCACCACCGCGCACGCGTCCGCCACCGGGTCGATCAGCGGGAAGTGGCCGACGTCCTCCAGCAGCGTCAGTCCCACGACCTCGCCCGCCTTGGCCGCGGCGTCCGCGTACGCCTCGGCGACCGCCTGCGGGACCACGCGGTCGGCGCGCCCCTGGACGAGCGTCGTCGCGATGCCGGTCGGCAGCAGCAGGGCCGGGTCGGCGTACGGCCGACGCTGCTCGAACAGGTCGTCGGCGCCCAGCAGTTGGCGTGCGGCGCCTCCGCACACGTCCAGCTTGTCGGCGACCGCGAGGTCGGCGATCGGGGCCAGCGCGACCACGCCCCGCAGCGGCGCCGGGCGGTCCGTGCGCCAGGGGGCGTCGGCGGGCAGGAGGTGCCGGGCGGCCGCCCACAGGGCCAGGTGGCCGCCGGCCGAGTGCCCGACGAGGACCGTGCGGCGCGCGTCGCCCTGCGGCAGCACCTCGCGCACGAGCGCGGGCAGGGCGTCGAGGGCGGCGGCGACGTCGTCGAAGGTGTCGGGCCAGCGGCCCGCGGCCGGGGCCGTGCCCGCCGCGCCCACCGCGCCCACCGCGCCCGCCGTGCCTTCGGGGGTGTCTGGGGTGTCTGGGGTGTCGGGGGTGTCGCCGCCCCGCCGGTACTCCACGCTGGCCACGGCGAAGCCCCGCCGGGCCAGGAAGTCGGCGAACGGGGTGACGTGGCGCCGGTCGTGCGCGGCACGCCAGGCTCCGCCGTGCAGGACGACCACCAGCGGCACGGGGCCGCCGGGGCCGACCTGCACGCGCGGGGCGTAGAGGTCGACGACCTGGTCGGGCAGATCGCCGTAGGAGGCGGTGGCGTCCGGATCGACGGGCGGGTGCGAGAAGGCCGACCGCTCCTCGGCGGCGGCCCGGGCTGCGGCGACGTCGTCCGGCATGCTCCAACCTCTCAGCGGTCACGTGGACTTGGCGGTCCAGGCGAGTACGGGCCGGCGGGGGACACGGCCGTTGGCCGGGACGGTACCAGGCCGGTGACGTGCGCGGACACGCGGATGTCACGCAGGGTGAGGCCAGGGCGGTGCCGTGACCGGGCGGCCGCACGGACGGTCACCGCACACGCGCGTGCCGCCACCGTCCGCGCGCGTGCCGCCGCTGCCCGTCCGCTACTCCGCCCGGCCCCCCGCCACCTCGTCCAGCACCTCGCCGAGCACCTCGCCCAGCACCCGCGCCGCGCGCTCCACGTCCGCGAACCCGACGTACAGCGGGGTGAAGCCGAAGCGCAGGACGTCCGGGTGGCGGAAGTCGCCGACCACCCCGCGGTCGATCAGCCGCTTCATGACGTCCCCGGCGTCCGCGCAGCGCAGCGCCACCTGGCTGCCGCGCTCCGCGTGGGCGAGCGGGGTCAGGCACTCCACCGCGCCCGGCGGGACGTATGCGGTCACGCACTCCAGGAAGAAGTCCGTCAGCGCCAGCGACTTGGCCCGCACCGCCTCGACCGGGACGCCCTCCCACACCTCCAGCGCCGCCTCCAGGGCGAGCAGGGAGAGGATGTCGGGCGTGCCCACGCGCCCGCGCAGCGCACCGGGCGCGGGCGTGTAGGCCGGGCTCATCCCGAACGGGTCCGCGTGGGAGTTCCAGCCGGGCAGCGGCGAGTCGAAACGGTCCTGCAGCTCGCGGCGCACGTACAGGTACGCCGGTGCGCCCGGGCCGCCGTTGAGGTACTTGTAGGTGCAGCCGACCGCCAGGTCGACCCCGTGCGCGTCGAGCCCGACCGGCAGCGCGCCCGCGCTGTGGCACAGGTCCCAGACGGCGAGCGCGCCCGCCGCGTGGACGGCGGCGGTCAGGGACGGCAGGTCGTGCAGCCGTCCCGTGCGGTAGTCGACGTGGTTGACCAGCACCGCGGCGGTGCGCGCGCCGAGCGCGCCCGGCAGCTCGGCGGGCCGGACGGGACGCAGCGCGCAGCCGGTCAGGCGGGCCGCCGACTCGGCGATGTAGCCGTCCGTGGGGAAGGTGGAGGCGTCGACGACGATCTCGTCCCGGCCGGGGCCCGCCATCCGTACGGCGGCCACGAGCGCCTTGAAGACGTTCACGCTGGTCGAGTCGCCCACCACGATCTGCCCGGGCGCGGCGCCGACCAGCGGGGCGATCCGGTCGCCGATCCGCTCGGGCGCGGTCCACCAGCCGCTCTCGTCCCAGGAGCGGATGCGCAGCCGGCCCCACTGCCGGCGGACGACGTCCTCGACGCGGCCGGGGACGGCGGCGGGCAGGGCGCCCAGCGAGTTGCCGTCCAGGTAGACCGTGTCGTCCAGCTCGAACTCACCGCGCTTGGCGGCGAGTTCGTCGGTCGCGTCGAGCTTCTCGGCGCGGCGGGCGAGGTCAGACATGGGACCTCGCCGTCCACAGCTCGGGGAAGACGCTCTTCTGCGCCCGCTTCTCCAGCCAGGCGACGCCGGCGGAGCCGCCGGTGCCCTGCTTGGCGCCCATCGCGCGGCGGGTGGCGACCAGGTGGTCGTTGCGCCAGCGCCACACCAGTTCGCCCACGTCGGTCAACGCCTCGCCCAGGCGCGCCAGTTCGCCGTTCTGGTCGCCCGCGTACACGGCCGCCCAGGCCGCCTCGACCGCGTCCGACGGCTCGTAGCGCCGGGAGACGTCGCGCAGCAGCACCTCGTCGGGGATGTCGTGGCCGCGCCGCGCCAGCAGCCGGACGACCTCGTCGTACAGGCTCGGCTCGTGCAGCGCCTTCTCGAGCTCGGCGTGGACGCGGGGCGCGCCGCGGTGCGGGACCAGCATCGACGCGGACTTGTCGCCGAGCAGGAACTCCATCCTGCGGTACATCGCCGACTGGAAGCCCGAGCCGTCGCCGAGCGCCGAGCGGTAGGAGTTGAACTGCGCCGGGGTGAGCTGCCCGAGCGGCTTCCAGGAGGCGTTCAGCGCCTCCAGCTCCCGCACGGACCGCTTCAGCGCGGCGATCGCGGTCGGGATGTCGTCCTCGCGCAGGGCGCGGGCCGCGGTCTCCCACTCGTGGACCACGACGGTGAACCACAGCTCCATCACCTGGGTGGTGACCAGGAAGACCATCTCGCCGGGGTCGTCGGAGAGGAGGTGCTGGAGGTGGGTGAGGACGTCCGCCTTGACGTAGTCCTCGTACGGCGTCGTGCCCTGGAAGTCGAGATGCGGAGTCGCGGGCTCTTCGGCCTCGTGAGCCTCGTGGGACATCGCTGTCTCCTGTGTTACTCCGGGTAGCGGTCCGCCCCTGCCGTTACCGACACGGGGGCCCCGGTCCCCGCCGGGAATCCTCTTCGATGGTCCGCCGAAAAGGCAAGGCCCGCCTGACGGCGCAGACGGGCCCGGGAGCAGCGACGACGGGTCTAGCCCAGGGTCTGGGCGGCGGTCGGCGAGGAGTCCTTGAGGAACTGGGTGCAGCGCTCGTACTCCTCCTGCTCGCCGATCGCCTGCGCGGCGCGGGCGAGGGCGTGCAGGGCGCGCAGGAAGCCGCGGTTCGGCTCGTGCTCCCAGGGGACCGGGCCGTGGCCCTTCCAGCCGCTGCGGCGCAGGGAGTCCAGGCCGCGGTGATAGCCCGTCCGGGCGTAGGCGTACGACTCGACGACGCTGCCCCGCTCGAACGCCTCGTCGGCGAGGCGCGCCCAGGCCAGGGACGACGTCGGGTACTTCGCGGCGACGTCGGCGGCCGGGGTGCCGTTCGCGAGCAGCTCGCGCGGCTCGGGGTCGTCGGGGAGGTGGGTCGGGGGCGGCCCCCCGAGGAGGTTCTCGTGAATCGTCATGCGTTCCAGTCTGTCACCGGCCGCACCCGACGGAGGAACCCGGCGGCACCCCCCAGGGGCGCGGGGAACTGCGCGACCAGCCCCCACGCATCCGCACCTGACAACGCATCTGACAGCGCACCTGACACTCCCCCGCACCGCCCGACGAACCACAGGAACCCCTATCCCCGCCGCTCCCCCTCCAGCGGCGGAGCCGTGACACTCGCGTGCCGCCGGCACTCCGGCTTCCGGCACCCCGGCGCCGGACGGCGCACCGTCGCCCACGCCAGCACCGCACCGACGACGAGGACCCCGGCGCACACCGCCATCGCCCGCTGGAAGGCGTGGTCGAAGGCCGGCGCCGACCGGTACGCCTCCGGCCCCATCCCCGTCACCAGCGGCAGCGCGGCCACCGCGACCAGGCCGGCCGCCCGGGCCGCCGCGTTGTTGACGCCGCTGGCCAGGCCCGCCCGGCTCACGTCGACCGAGGCCAGGACGGTCGCCGTCAGCGGCGCGACCAGGCTGACCATGCCGAGCCCGAGCACCAGGACGGCGGGCAGCACGTCGGTGAGGTAGCGGGCGTCCTGGCCGACGCGCAGCATCAGCAGCATCCCCGCCGCGCACAGCAGCGGGCCCACGGTGAGCGGCAGGCGCGGGCCGATGCGCTCGGCCAGCTCCCCGGACCGGGCGGACAGCAGCAGCATCAGCACCGTCGTCGGCAGCAGCGCGGTGCCCGCGCCGAGCGCCGAGTAGCCGGCCACCACCTGGAGCTGGACGGCCGCCAGGAAGAAGAAGCCGCCGAACGCCGCGTACACGCACAGCGTCACCAGGTTCACGGCGGTGAACTGCCGGGACGTGAAGATGTCCGGCGGCATCATCGGTTCGGGCCGGCGCCGCTCGACGACGACGAAGGCGACGCCCGCGGCCACCCCGGCGACCGCCGCGGGAACGACGTACGGCGAACCCCCGGGAGCCTCGATCAGGGCGTACGTCACCAGCGCGAGCGCGAGGGCGCCCAGCGCGGCACCGAGCACGTCGAAGTGACCGTGGGGCGGGCGCCCGGCCACCCCGGCGTCCCGCGCCCCGGAGCGCGCGTCCGACTCGGGTACGTGCCGTACGGCGATCGGGGCGCACAGCAGGGCCAGCGGCACGTTCAGCAGGAACACCCAGCGCCAGCCGGGCCCGTCCACCAGCCAGCCGCCGAGGAACGGCCCGACGGCCGCCCCGATGCCCCCGAAGCCCGACCACAGGCCGACGGCGCGGCCCCGGTCGTCCGGGTGGAAGGACGCCTGGATCAGGGCCAGCGAGCCCGGCGTCAGCAGCGCGCCGCCGGCCCCCTGGAGCGCGCGGGCGGCCACCAGCACCCCGGCGTCCGGCGCCAGCCCGCACAGCAGCGAGGCCGCGGCGAACCACACCACGCCGATGACGAACACCTTGCGCCGCCCGTACCGGTCGCCGAGCGAACCGCCGAGCAGGATCAGCCCGGCCAGGGTCACCATGTACGCGTTGACGGTCCACTGCAGGGCCGCGAGGTCGGCGTCGAGGTCGCGGCCGATGCGCGGCAGGGCGACGTTGACGACCGTGGAGTCCAGCAGGGCCATGCTGGAGCCGAGCACGGTGGTCAGCAGGACCCACCGGCCCTGCGGGGAAGCCAGCCGGACGTCGGACATGCCCCAGGTATACAGCGAGCCCGGCGCCGAAGCACCGGGCTCACCGCGACGGAGTGGACCGCCGGTCCTCTCCTACTTGATCTTCGTGCCCGCGGAGCGCAGGTGCTGCGTGGCCTCGACGACCCGGGCGGCCATCGACGCCTCGGCCAGCTTGCCCCAGGTGCGCGGGTCGTACGTCTTCTTGGAGCCGACCTCGCCGTCGACCTTGAGGACGCCGTCGTAGTTCTTGAGGATGTGGTCGGCGATCGGACGCGTGAAGGCGTACTGCGTGTCCGTGTCGATGTTCATCTTGACCACGCCGTTCTCCAGCGCGGTCGCGATCTCCTGCTCGGTGGAGCCGGAGCCGCCGTGGAAGACGAAGTCGAACGGGTTCTGCTTGCCGAACTTGGCGGCGACGCCCTCGGCGAGCTCCTTGAGCAGCTCGGGGCGGAGCACGACATTGCCCGGCTTGTACACGCCGTGGACGTTGCCGAAGGACGCGGCCAGCAGGTAGCGGCCCTTCTCGCCCAGGCCCAGGGCCTCGGCGGTGCGGATCGCGTCGTCGACCGTGGTGTACAGGGAGTCGTTGATCTCGTGGGAGACGCCGTCCTCCTCGCCGCCGGTCGGGGTGATCTCCACCTCGAGGACGATCTTCGCGGCGGCGGCGCGGGCCAGCAGCTCCTGGGCGATCGCCAGGTTGTCGGCGAGGGTCTCGGCGGAGCCGTCCCACATGTGCGACTGGAACAGCGGGTTGCGGCCGGCCTTGACGCGCTCCTCGGAGATCGCGAGCAGCGGGCGGACGTAGCCGTCGAGCTTGTCCTTCGGGCAGTGGTCGGTGTGCAGGGCCACGGTGACCGGGTACTTCTCGGCGACGATGTGCGCGAACTCGGCGAGGGCCACGGCGCCCGTCACCATGTCCTTGCTGTACTGGCCGCCGAGGAACTCCGCGCCACCCGTGGAGATCTGGATGATGCCGTCGCTCTCCGCCTCGGCGAAGCCGCGCAGAGCCGCGTGCAGGGTCTGGGTCGAGGTGACGTTGATGGCCGGGTAGGCGAACTTGCCTGCCTTCGCCCGGTCGAGCATCTCGTTGTAGACCTCGGGGGTTGCGATGGGCATTCGTCCGCTCCTTGAGTCTGCGGGTTGGCGTTCTACGTGCTACGGCCCTGACCTAGACCTTGCGCTTCGACGTCATCGTCGAGCCCATCTTTCCAGACCTGGAGCGATGGTCCACGCGCGCGACAAGTCCAGGTCAAAGCCGCCCGTCAGTCCAGACCCAGTTCATCCTTCGAGAAGGCGAAGAGGTACGGCACCCCGGCGCCCGCCCGGATCTTCTCGTCGGCGCCGGTCGCCCGGTCCACGATCGTGGCGACCGCGACGACCTCGGCGCCGGCCTCCCGGACGGCCTCCACGGCCGTCAGCGGCGAGCCGCCCGTGGTGGAGGTGTCCTCCACCACCAGCACCCGCCGGCCCCTGATGTCCGGGCCCTCGACGCGCCGCTGCAGCCCGTGCGCCTTGGCGGCCTTGCGCACGACGAAGGCGTCCAGCCGCTTCCCGCGCGCGGCGGCGGCGTGCAGCATGGCGGCGGCCACCGGGTCGGCGCCCATGGTCAGACCGCCGACGGCGTCGAACTCCAGCTCCGCCGTGAGGTCCAGCAGCACCTGCCCGACCAGCGGCGCGGCCTCGCCGTCGAGGGTGACGCGGCGCAGGTCGACGTAGTAGTCGGCCTCCAGACCCGAGGAGAGGGTCACCTTGCCGTGCACCACGGCCTTGTCCTTGATCTGCTGGAGCAGTGCGCCCCGCGGGTCCCGCGGCGTTGCTTCGTCGACGTCCGTCATGCCGACCAGCTTAGAGGCGCCGCCAGCGCCAGGTCGTGGCGGCCTCCAGCGGCTCCAGGGGCGTGACCAGGCGCGGGAGGGTGTTCAGCCCGTCGGGCGGCCCGGTCTGCGGCTCCACGCAGACGGCGGCCTCCTGCTCGTCGTAGACGACGACCCACTCCTCGCGGCTGGCGACGTTCAGCTCGAGCTGCCCGGGCCAGGTGAGGGTGACGTCGACGCCGCCGGGCATCCCGAAGCAGTCGTCCCAGGGGCCGGGCTCCGGCTCGACGCGGTTGCCGGTGGGCAGGTGGTCGGCGCCGCGCTCCTCCTGCCAGGCGGGGCTGAAGTCGAGCGTGACGCCCGCGCCGCCGAGGGTGCGGTTGAACCAGGGGTGCCAGCCGATCTGCGCCGGGAACGACGAGCCGTACGTCTCGACGGACATCGTCAGCGTCAGCGCGTCCCCGGTCAGGGCGACCACCTGGGTGACCCGGCCGGGGTAGGGCCAGGGGTCGACCAGGTCGTACGTGATCACCGCCTCGTCCTGCGCGCGGCGGGCCACGCGCCAGGCGCCGTCGCGGACGGTGCCGTGGATGGCGTGCGGCGGGGAGTTGAGCGGCATCTGGTGGACGGTGGCGCCGTCGCGGAAGCGGCCGTCGCGGATGCGGCCGCACCACGGGACCATCGGGAAGCAGCCGAAGCGGTCGCCCTGGCGGAGCAGTTCCGTGCCGGCCACGCGCAGGCTGCCGATGCGTCCGCCGTTGGCCGGCTGTACGACCGCTTCCGCGTCGCCCGCGGTCAGCGTGATGTCTTCGTCACTCACGGGACGACCCTACTGGGCTGATCGGTGGGGGGTGAGGGGGCATCGGGCCGTTGGGGTGGCTGGTGGGGGGTTGTCGGGTGCGGGTGCGTGGTGGTTTTTCGCGCAGTTCCCCGCGCCCCTGGTAGGTGGGGGGCTGGTGGGGCGTTGTCGGGTGCGGGGGCGTCGTGGTTTCTCGCGCAGTTCCCCGCGCCCCTGGTAGGTGGGGGGCTGGTGGGGCGTTGTCGGGTGCGGGGGCGTCGTGGTGTTTCGCGCGCGTTCCTCGCGTCCTGGGGGGATCAGCGGCGGCGGCGTAGGGCTCTTGTCACCACGATGGCCGAGGCGAGGACCAGGGCCGCCGCGGGGGCCGCCCAGCGGAGCGTTTCCGTGGGGACGACCGTCTGGGGCGCCGGGACCGGGGCGTAGCGGCCGCGCGGTGGGGCGTGGTCGACCTCCTCCGCGCTGCGGCCGATCATCGTGCGGCGGGCGTGCGCGGCCTCCGCGGGGGGCTCCGGGGAGTCGGTGAAGTCGTCGTCGGCCAGCGGGTCCAGCGCCGGCGGCGGGACCTCCGCCTCGAAGACCGACGCCCGCTTCTCCGGCCCGGGGCTCTCGGGCTCCTGGGACTCTTCCGGTTCTTCGGGGTGCTCGGGGTGCTCGGATGCCTGCGGCTCCTGTGGCTCCTGCGGCTGCGCGTCGGCCAGGTTCTCCGCGAAGCGGGTCAGCAGGCGGCGGGTCGCCGAGTCCACGGCGTCGGGCGGGAGTTCGCCGATGCGGCCGTCGGCCGTCGCCGTGCCGTCGACGTGCAGGGTGGAGCCGCCGTCGGCCTCCGTGACCCGGAGGGTCAGTGCGAGGGTGACCGTGCCCGTCCCGCGGGCCTCGGTCGCGTCGCCCTCGACGGTGAACGCGTCGTCCTCGCGCGCCGCGACGCGCAGCTCGCCCCGGTAGGTGATGGTGTGGCCGCCGACGCGGACCCTGAGCCGCCCGGCGACGGGCTCTTCGGCGCCCGCGTCCCGCTGGAGCCCGGGAACCGCACGGGCCACCTGCGCGGGGTCGGCGAGGGACGCCCTCAGCCGGTCGGGCGGGACCGGAACGAACACCTCATGCTCCATGTCGCTGGAGCCTACCCAGCGGGCGTGGAAAAGCACCCGTTGTGACCGAGGTTCAGTACCGGGGGTGCACCAGGGTGGACGCCCGCAGTCCGGCCATCCGGAGCCGCTCGGCGGCCCGTGCGGCGGCGGTCAACTCGGCCTGGGTGAGCGCGTGCGGGCGGGACCCTCCGGCGGGGAGCCGCAGGGCGGGCGCGCGCTCGGCGGAGGCCAGCACGAACCCCCGGTCGCGGGGCGCCCCGGACCCGCCGGCCGTACGGGGGCTGCCGACGACGTAGGGCGCGGTGTGCAGGCCGGCGGCGCGGACCGTCGCCTCCACGGTCCAGAAGGCGCGCGGCCGGCCGGCGACCGGGCCGGCGTGCACGACGAGCCGCCCGTGCGGGGCGAGCGCGCGGCGGACAAGGCCGTAGAACTCCTCGGAGTAGAGCTTGGTGCTCTCGGTGAGGCCGGGGTCGGGCAGGTCGGCGACGACGACGTCGTAGCGGCCGGGCGGGGTGGCGCGCAGCCGGTGGAAGGCGCCGTCGACGCTGACGTGGACGCGCGGGTCGTCGTACGCGTGCGCGTTGAGGCGGGTGAGGCCGGGGTCGGTGCGGGCCAGGTGGACCACCTCGGGGTCCGGCTCGACGAGGTCCACGCGGCGGACGCCGGGCTGGGCCAGCACCTCGCGGGCGGCCAGCCCGTCGCCGCCGCCGAGGACCAGCACGCGCGCGTGGGGGCCGGCGAGGGCGGGCCGGACCAGGGCCTGGTGGTAGCGGCGCTCGTCGGCGCCGACGCGGAGGCGGCCGTCGAGGTAGAGGTCGAGGGGCCGGCCGCGGGTGCCGCCGGTCAGGACGATCTCCTGGACGGGGCTGCGCACGGCCACGCGGACGTCCGCGCCGTAGACCGCTTGGCGCGCGGCCCGCTCGAAGTCGTCGACGAGGACGGCCGCGGCGGCCAGCAGCAGGAGCGTGCCGAGGGTGGCGGCGACCAGGACGCGGCGGGCCCGGCGGGTGAGGTCGCGGCGGAACAGGCCGAGGACCAGCGCGCCGCCCGCGACGACGTTGACCGCGCCGGTGAGCAGGGAGCTGGTGAGCTGGCCCAGGAGCGGCAGCAGCAGGAAGGGGAAGGCGAGGCCGCCGACCAGCGCGCCGACGTAGTCCGCGGCGAACAGGTCGGCCACCGCACCGCCCGCGTCCTGGCGGCGGATGCGCTGGATCAGCTCCATCAGCAGCGGCACCTCGGCGCCGATGAGCAGCCCGATGGCCAGGGAGAAGGCGACCAGCAGCAGCCGCGGCCCGTCGGCCCACATGCCGCCCCAGTCGCCCGTCCAGGCGAAGACCGCGTACAGCGCCATGGCACTGCACCCGCCGATCAGCGCCAGGGACGTCTCCAGGGCGGCGAACCCGGCCGCCGCGAACCGGCGCAGTCGCTTGGCGGCGAGCGAGCCGATGCCCATGGCGAACACCATGACCGACAGCACGACGGACGCCTGGGTGACCGAGTCGCCCATCAAGTAGGAGGCGAGGGCGACCAGTTCGAGCTCGTAGACCAGTCCGCAGGCCGCGCAGACGAACACGCAGGCGAGGACCAGGAACCGCCCCGTCGCCGGCCGGACGGGCAGCCGTGCGGGAGCACGCCAGGGCGGCGGGGCGCCGGGCGGTGCGGGGGCGTGCGGGTCGATCACGACAGCGACGTTACGTCACGGGCCGGGTACCGCCTGTCACCCACACGTGTGGAACCGGAGACGCATGGGGTGTTCGGGTTTATCCCGCGCCGCTCCGTGCGCCGTCAGTCCGCGTCACCGCACACACCCCTGCTCCGCGCCGTTGCGCGCGCCGTCAGTCACCGCCACCCCCACCGCCATCGCGCGCGCCGCGCGCCGCGCCGACCGCGACGCGCGTGCCGACCCGGGTCCGGGTCGCCACGAGCTGTCCGTCCTGCGGGTACGCGTGCCAGGTGCGCCAGTGCACGTGGGCGCCCTGACGGTGCGCCAGCAGCGCGGTGAAGGCGTGCGGGCTGCCGGGGAACACCCCGACGAGGCCGTGCGGGTGGTCGGAGACCAGGGCGAGGAGTTCCTGCGCGCGGCCCGCGAAGGAGTGCGGCGGGAGCGCCTCGACGCGCGCGGCGAACTCGTACTCCCAGCCGCCCACCCGCTTGGCGACGCCCAGCGGGAGGGGCGTGCTGCTGCCCGCGATGCACGCGACCGTCTCCGAACAGCGGCCCCGCTCCTCCTCGAGGAGCACCTGGTGCGAGGCGCCGAGGAGCCGCAACTGCAGTCGGGCGCCGGCCAGTTCGAGGTCGAGCGTGGCCAGCGCGGGGAGCGGCTCGCGCCCCAGGGCCCAGGCGAGGTCGGCCGCGCGCGTGTCGGTGTAGGAGGTGTTCAGGGTCGTGAGCATGGATCGGCTCCGCTAGCACGCAAGAGGGGTAAGTCCGGAGGGAATCATGAACGCCGGTGCGGCCACAGCGTTTTTACCCAACTTCGTGTGGTTTCCATCCCTCAGGGGGCTCCCCAGCTCACCTGTTCACCCACGGCGCGCGCCGCACGTCACCGGCGTACGCCCGGCCTGCGCCGGTGACGTGACGGCCCCGCCGCGCCGGGTCAGTTGCCCCCGCCGCACCCGCCGCCGCACGAGGACCCGCCGCCGCAGGAGTGGCCGCCCCCGCAGGAGTGCCCTCCCCCGTGGTGGCCGCCCGAGCCGCAGGACGACCCCCCGTCGCTGCCGCCGGCCCACCAGCTGTTGCTGCTCCCGCCGCTCCCCCGCCGGCCCGCCGGGCGCCGGGCCCCGGCCGACGGCCGCCGCGCCGCCGCCGTGAGGCCGATGACGAGCACCACCGCGACCACCACCAGGCTGATACCGAAGATCATGGCACCGCCCTCCTTCCGATCCCCCGAAGCGGCCCCCCGTGGGCGCCCCGTGCGGTCCCCGACCGCTTGCGTGCACGGGGGATGCCCGGCCGCCCGAACGGCCAAAGCACACTTGAGGAACTCCAGAGCTTCGGCGCAGGATGGCCGGCATGACCTCCAGCGCACGCCCCTTCCTCAACCGCCGGCTCGCCGAGTTCGGGACGACGATCTTCGCCGAGATGTCGGCGCTGGCCCTGCGGACGGGGTCGATCAACCTCGGGCAGGGCTTCCCCGACACGGAGGGCCCCGAGGAGATCCGCGAGGCGGCGGTGCGCGCCCTGCGCGACGGCCGCGGCAACCAGTACCCGCCGGGCCCCGGCGTGCCCGAGCTGCGCCGCGCCGTGGCCGACCACCAGCTCCGCCGCTACGGGCTGGCGTACGACCCCGACACCGAGGTGCTGGTCACCGCCGGCGCGACGGAGGCGATCGCGGCGTCACTGCTGGCGCTGCTGGAGCCGGGCGACGAGGTGGTGGCGCTGGAGCCGTACTACGACTCCTACGCCGCGTGCATCGCGATGGCCGGCGCGCGCCGGGTGCCGGTCACGTTGCGCCCCGACGCGGGCCGCTTCCGCCTGGACCTGGACGAGCTGCGCGACGCGGTCACCGACCGCACCCGGCTGCTGCTGATCAACACCCCCCACAACCCGACGGGCGCGGTCCTCACCCGCGCCGAGCTGGCCGTGATCGCCGAGCTGGCCGTGGAGCGGGACCTGCTGGTGGTGACGGACGAGGTGTACGAGCACCTGGTGTTCGACGACGCCGAGCACGTGCCGCTGGCCACGCTGCCGGGGATGCGCGAGCGGACGGTGACGCTGGGCAGCGCCGGCAAGAGCTTCTCGTTCACCGGCTGGAAGGTCGGCTGGGTGACGGCGCCGGCCTCGCTGGTCACGGCGGTGCGGTCGGCCAAGCAGTACCTGACGTACGTGGCGTCGGGCCCGTTCCAGTACGCGGTGGCCGAGGCCCTGGCGCTGCCTGAGTCGTACTTCGCCGACTTCCGCGCCGACCTGCAGGCCAAGCGCGACCTGCTGGCCGGGGGCCTGGCGGAGGCGGGCTTCGGGGTCTACGTCCCGTCCGGCACCTACTTCGTCACCGCCGACGTCCGCCCGCTCGGCGAGGCGGACGGCGTCGCCTTCTGCCGCGCGCTGCCGGAGCGCGCGGGCGTGGTGGCCATCCCGAACGCGGTGTTCTACGACCACCGGGAGGACGGCGCGCCGTTCGTCCGGTTCGCGTTCTGCAAGCGGACGGAGGTCCTGCAGGAGGCGGTGGCCCGGCTGAAGGCACTGGCCCACGGCTGAGCGCCCGCTCCTCGGCTCTCGGCGCTCACTCCTGGGCGAAGTCGAAGCTCCGCCACAGTCCGGTGGAGCGGACCACCTCGTCCGCGGACTGCTGCGAGAGGTAGGTGCTCTCCCCGCCCTTCGGCACGGTGCAGTCGGGCGTGGTGTACAGGACGATGTTGCTCAGCATGTGGTTCTCGACGTGGGTCACGCCCTCGGGGAACCGGTGGCACGTACCGGTCGGCGGGTTCGACAGGGTCTGGACGAGCCTGTCGCCGTTGCGGGCCATGAGCTGACCGGACCCGTTGTCGGCGCAGGCGGTGAGCACGGTGCCGAGCAGGGCGACACCGGCGAGCGCGGCCGACGACCGTGGAGCGCGCATCGGTCCTCCAGTAGGGGTTGGGGGGACGGCAGCGCCGTCGTGCTGCGCCGTCGGTTTCCCCCCACCACCCACTATCCGCCGCGGTCGGCGAACCCGCCCGCCGACCGTCAGCGGGCGGGCGTCAGCAGGACCAGGGTGTCCTGCGGGCCGGCGTGCGGCGGGCCGCCCCGCGTCACGGGCTCCAGCCGGTGACCGGGGCGGACGACGAACAGCAGGTCGCCGCCGCCCGCCACGGCCTCCCGGGCGGGCACGGCCACGATGCCGGCGCCGTCGCGGTGTCTGCGGGCCAGGGCGCGGCCCGTCAGGTGCGGCCCGAACAGGACCTCGCCGCCGGCGTCCGGGGCCGCCCACCCCTGGCTGCCGGCCGCCGGTCCGACGCGGTACACCGGTCCCTCGACGCCGCCGCGCAGGATCGAGGTCGCCAGCGTGTTGAAGTCGTCCTCCGCGGTGAGGAGGTACACGCCGGTCACGCCCTCCCATTCCGCGCCGGGGCCGGTCGCGCCGGCCAGCATCTCCCCCGGCGCCAGTTCGATCCCGGCCCGCTCGATGCGGTCGCGCTGCTCGGGCGCACCGGCCCACATCAGCACCTCCATGCCGGTGGCCCGCAGGGTCGTCGCGAGGTCGACGGCCCAGGGCTCCCCGCCGACCAGGAGGGGGCGCGAGCGGGACGGGCGCACCACGCGCAGCAGCCGGGCGACGGGGGCGGCCGTCAGGCCGTAGAGGGTGACGGTGGCGACGATGACGACGAAGGTAGCCGGGAGGATCCGGGCGGCGCCGCCGATGTGCCGGGCGACCAGGGCGGACGTGAACGTCGAGGCGGTGGCGGCCGCGACGATCCCGCGGGGCGCCATCCACCCGAGGAACGTCCGCTCGGCCCGCGACAGGTCGGTGCGGGCGGTGCACACCGCGACGACGAGGGGACGTACGACGACGACCAGGAAGGCCGCCAGTCCGAGCGCGGGCAGCCCCACGTGCCGCAGCGACGCGGGGCTGATCGTGGCCGAGATCGAGGTGAAGAGCAGCCCGATGACGAGGCTGACCAGGGTCTCGAAGAAGGTCCGGCGCACGGGCACGTCGATGCGGGCCAGGTTGGCCACCGACAGGCCCATCAGGACGGCGGCGATGAGCCCGGAGTCGTCCTGCAGGACGTCGCAGGCGGCCGCCACACCGATCACCGCGGCGAGCTGGGCCGTGGTGCCGAGCACTTCCCCGGGCCGCACCAGGCGGAACAGGGCCCACAGCACGGCCGCCCCGACCACGCCCCCCGCCGCCCCCGTGCCCAGGCTGGCCAGGAAGTGCAGGACACCGCGGGCCGCCGAGGGCTGGGTGCCGGCGTCCACGGCACGGAAGACGATCGCGCCGAGGATGCCCCCGACGGGGTCGATGAGGGACCCCTCCCACACGAGGACGTGCCGCAGGCGGTCCTCGGGCCGCACGAGGGCGAGCAGCGGCCCGACGACGGTGGGCCCCGACACCACCAGCACGGCCCCCAGCGTGATGGCCGCCCCGCGGGACATGTCCAGCAGCGGGACGGCGAGGCCGGCGCCGAGGAGGCAGGTGACGGGGACGCCCAGCCAGATCAGCCGGGTGACGACCGTGCGGTTGTGGCCCTTCAGCCGGCCGAGGTCCAGGCCGAGTCCGGCGTCGTAGAGGATCACGGCGACACCGAGGGACACCAGCGGGGAGAACGCCGCGCCGAGCAGTCGCTGCGGGTCGACGACGTCGCTCAGGGCACCGGCCGCGAACCCGGCCGGCAGCAGCACGATGAGTGCGGGGATGCGCAGCACGCCGGCCAGGAGCTGCGAGCCGACGGCGAGGACCACCAGCAGGCCCACGCCGATGAACACGTCGTCCGTCGTCACGAACTGTCCCTTTCCGTGGTCCTCGGCCGGGCGCCCGCGCGGGAGGGGGAACGCGGTGGCCAGAACAGTGCATCGGCGCCGCGGACGCCGGTGCGACGCGCCCGGCCGGTCCCCTTCGGCCCCGGACGTCACCCCGGTGGCCCAGGGGCGGCACGGCCGGCGCGGGCCCGCCCGGGGGCACGGCCGCGGTCCGCCCGACGGGCCGTCAGAAGGGCCACCCGCCTGGACCAGACCCGCTCGCGCCCCCGGCAGGGGCACGGCATCGTGCGGGTGTGACCCATGCCAGCACGCTCGCCCCGTCCGCAGTCACACACCCGCACGCCGAGGCGGGCCGCCGGACCCGCCGTGTCCCGGGAGCGGCGGCCGCGCTCGCCCTGTTCACCGCGGCCCGGCTGACCGGCGTCGCGCTCCTCGCGCTCACGGCCGAGGCGACCGGGCAGCAGCCGCTCGCCCTCCTCGGCCGCTCCTGGGACTCGCTGTGGTACCTGGGCATCGCCGCGCACGGCTACGGCCGCACCCTGCGCTTCGCGCCCGACGTCGTCCACAGCGACCTGGCGTTCTTCCCGCTCTACCCGGCGCTGGTGCGCGCGGTGACCACGGTGACCCCGCTGAGCGGCGGCGCGGCCGGCCTGGTGGTGTCGTGGACCGCGGCCGCGGTGGCCGCCTGGGGCATCTACGCGGTGGGCCGGCTGCTGCACGGGCGGGCGGTGGCGACGGCGCTGGTCGTGCTGTGGGGGCTGCTGCCGCACTCGATCGTGCTGTCGATGGCGTACACCGAGCCGGTGCTGACCGCGTTCGCCGCGTGGGCGCTGTACGCGGTGCTGCGCGGCCACTGGCGGTGGGCGGGGGCGCTCGCCGCCCTCGCGGGGCTGTCGCGGCCCAACGGCTTCGCGGTGGCCGCCGCCGTCCTCGTCACCGCCGCGTGGACGGTGTGGCGGGCGCGCGGCCGGGTTTCCCACAGGCTGTGGACGGGCGCGGCGCTCGCCCCGCTGGGCTGGGTGTCGTACGTGCTGTGGGTCGGGGCGCGCACCGGTGACCCGCTGCGCGGCTACTTCGCGGTGCAGCGCCTGTGGGGCTCGCGCTTCGACTTCGGGCGGGGCTCGCTGCGGTTCGTGCACCACCTGCTGCTGCGCGGCGACCGGCTGGTCTTCCCGGTGACGATGGTGATCGTCGCGGCGGCGGTGGTGCTGTACGCGCTGCTGCTCGCCGACCGCGCCCCGCTGCCCCTGCTGGTCTACGGCGGGGTGCTGCTGCTGATCGCGCTGGGCGGCTCGGGGTTCTTCGAGTCCAAGCCGCGGTTCCTGCTGCCGGCGTTCCCGCTGCTGCTGCCGCTCGCTGCGGCGCTGGTGCGCACGGCGAGAGCCCGGCCCGTGCACGCGACCGTGGTGGTCGCGGCCCTGGCCGGGCTCTCCTACGCGTACGGCGCGTACCTGGTCGTCCTCGCCCGCACACCGCTGTGAGTCCCGGTGGGTCCGGGGGCAGGCCCCGGTTACGCGTCGCCCTCCTCGGGCCCGTCGGCGTCGTTGACGTCCTGCTCCAGGCCGAGCTGCTCCACGAGCCACTTGTCGAACTCGATGGCCGCGCGGACCCAGCTCACCGTGGAGGAGACGAAGAACTCGATGTTCACCCCGGCGCCGATCAGCATCTGCGCCTCACCGATCAGACGGACGGTGCCGTCGTCGTGGGTGTGGGTGTAGACCTTGGGCCACAGGGTGCGGCGGTTCCAGTCGTCGATGGACTCCAGGAGCTGCGCCTTGTCCTCGATCGGGTGAGGCCGGTCGTAGAACGTCCGCACCGAGTAGACCATCTGTTCGGGCTGGTCGCCGCGGAACATGAAGTACGTGCGGAATTCCTCCCACGGCGCCGCGAGGTCACCCTCTTCGTCGACGACGTACTTCAGCTCCATCTGGTCGAGCAACTGCTTCACGAGATCCTGATCCGGGACGACGGGGCCCGCCGGTCCTTCAGGCTGCGGCTCGGGCTGGCCCCCGAAGTTCGGAATCGAGGACGGGTCGATGGTCACCGTGATTTTCCCTTCGTACGGATTCCGCCATCCTCCCCCATGCGGAGAGGGGGGTGGCAAGCCCCGCCTTCCATGGTTCACCTGCGCTTGGCGTAATTCAGCTCAGAGCGTTCGCAGGGCGGCCCGCAGCGCGCGACGGGCCCGCCACCCGGGGGGTGACGGGCCCGTGCGGCGCGGCTCGGGTCAGAGGGTCTTGCCGGTGGCCGGGCCCACGATCAGGCCGTCGCCGAAGGCGTCCACGCGGACCGTGTCGCCGTCCTTGACCTCGCCGGACAGGATCTCCTTGGCCAGCCGGTCGCCGATCGCGGACTGGACCAGACGGCGCAGCGGGCGCGCCCCGTACGCCGGGTCCATGCCCTCGGCGGCGAGCCAGGCCAGCGCGTCCGGCGTGACGTCCAGGGTGAGCCGACGCTCGGCGAGGCGCCGGGCGAGCCGGTCGATCTGGAGCCGGGCGATGCGGCTCAGCTCCTCCTTGGTGAGGGCCGAGAAGACCACCAGGTCGTCGAGCCGGTTGAGGAACTCGGGCTTGAAGGACGCCCGCACGACCTCCAGCACCTGCTCCTTCTTCTCCGCCTCGCTGGTCAGCGGGTCCATCAGGAACTGGCTGCCCAGGTTGGAGGTCAGCACCAGGATGGTGTTGCGGAAGTCGACCGTGCGGCCCTGACCGTCCGTCAGGCGCCCGTCGTCGAGCACCTGCAGCAGGACGTCGAAGACCTCGGGGTGCGCCTTCTCCACCTCGTCCAGCAGCACCACGGAGTACGGCCGCCTGCGCACCGCCTCGGTGAGCTGGCCGCCCTCCTCGTAGCCGACGTAGCCGGGCGGGGCGCCGACCAGCCGGGCCACGCTGTGCTTCTCGCCGTACTCCGACATGTCGATGCGGACCATGGCCCGCTCGTCGTCGAAGAGGAAGTCGGCCAGCGCCTTGGCCAGCTCGGTCTTGCCCACGCCCGTGGGGCCGAGGAAGAGGAACGAGCCGGTGGGCCGGTCGGGGTCGGAGATACCGGCCCGGGAGCGGCGCACCGCGTCCGACACCGCCCGCACGGCCTCGCCCTGGCCGATCAGGCGCCGGCCGATCTCCTCCTCCATGCGCAGCAGCTTCTGCGTCTCGCCCTCCATGAGGCGGCCGGCCGGGATGCCGGTCCAGGAGGCGACCACGTCGGCGATGTCGTCGGCGCCGACCTCCTCCTTGACCATGGTGTCCTTGGCGACCTCCTCCTCGGCGGCGGAGGCGGCCTCCAGGTCGCGCTCCAGGGTGGGGATCTCGCCGTACAGCAGCTTGGAGGCGGTGTCGAAGTCGCCGTCGCGCTGGGCGCGCTCGGCCTGGCCGCGCAGGTCGTCCAGCTTCTCCTTCAGCTCGCCGACCCGGTTGAGGGACTGCTTCTCCTTCTCCCAGCGGGCGGTCAGGCCGCGCAGCTCCTCCTCCTTGTCGGCGAGGTCGCGGCGCAGCTTCTCCAGGCGCTCGCGGGAGGCCGCGTCGGTCTCCTTGCCGATGGCCAGCTCCTCCATCTTCAGCCGGTCGACGGCGCGCTGGAGCTCGTCGATCTCGACGGGCGAGGAGTCGATCTCCATGCGCAGCCGGGAGGCCGCCTCGTCGACCAGGTCGATGGCCTTGTCGGGCAGGAAGCGGGAGGTGATGTAGCGGTCGGACAGGGTCGCGGCCGCGACCAGCGCGCTGTCGGCGATCTGGACCTTGTGGTGGGCCTCGTAGCGGCCCTTGAGCCCGCGCAGGATGGCGATGCTGTCCTCGACGCTCGGCTCGGCGACCAGCACCTGCTGGAAGCGCCGCTCCAGGGCGGGGTCCTTCTCGATCCGCTCGCGGTACTCGTCGAGGGTGGTGGCGCCCACCATGCGCAGCTCGCCGCGGGCCAGCATCGGCTTGAGCATGTTGCCGGCGTCCATCGCGGAGTCGCCGCCGGCGCCCGCGCCCACGACGGTGTGCAGCTCGTCGATGAAGGTGATGATCTGCCCGTCGGAGTCCTTGATCTCGGCCAGGACGGTCTTCAGCCGCTCCTCGAACTCGCCGCGGTACTTGGCCCCGGCGACCATCGCGCCCAGGTCGAGCGCCACCAGCCGCTTGTCCTTCAGCGACTCGGGCACGTCGCCCTTGACGATGCGCTGGGCGAGGCCCTCGACGACGGCGGTCTTGCCGACGCCGGGCTCGCCGATCAGCACCGGGTTGTTCTTGGTGCGCCGGGACAGCACCTGCACGACCCGCCGGATCTCGGTGTCCCGCCCGATGACGGGGTCGAGCTTGCCCTCGCGGGCGGCGGCGGTGAAGTCGGTGCCGAACTTCTCCAGCGCCTTGTACGAGCCCTCGGGGTCGGCGGTGGTGACGCGCCGGCCACCGCGGGCCTTGCGGAAGGCCTCCAGCAGCTTCTTGGCGCTCGCGCCCTGCTGGACGAGCACGTCGGCGGCGGCGCCGCCCTTGGCGGCCAGGCCGATGAGCAGGTGCTCGGTGGAGAGGTACTCGTCGCCGAGGTCACGGGCCCGGCTCTGGGCGTCGGCGACCACGGCCAGCAGCTCGCGGTTGGGCTGCGGCGGCGCGACGGTGGACCCGGCGACCCGGGGCAGCGTGTCGATCACCTTCTCGGCACCGGCGCGCACGGCGGCCTGGTCGGCCTCGACGGCCGCCAGCAGGTCCACGATGTTCTCGTTTGCTGCCTGGCGGCCTTGCCCCTGGAGCAGGGCCAGCAGCAGGTGGGCGGGGGTGAGGTCCGGGTTCCCCTCGGTCACGGCCCGGTTGCTGGCCGCGTTGATCGCGTCCCGGCTCCGGTTGGTCAGCTCGGCGTCCACGGTCTGCTTCTCCTCCTTGCGTCAGCGGTCGGTGCCACGTCGTCCGGCGTTCCCCGGTACTGACTCAGTCAACGTACACAAAGTTGAGTCTATTCCACTCAAGGCTCGATGCGGGAGGGCCGTGGCGGCTAAGTTCGACAGTCATGACGAACCACCGAGACCCGGGTGCGCCGGACGAGCCGTATCTCACCTTCTGGCGCGAGCGGCACCTGTGCACGCTGACGACCCCGCGCCCCGACGGCAGCCCGCACGTGGTGCCGGTGGGCGTGACCTACGACCCGGAGCGGCGGCTGGCCCGGGTGATCGCGGACCGGGCCAGCCGGAAGGTGCGCAACGTGGTGGCGGCCGGCCCGGACGGCGCACGGGTCGCGGTGTGCCAGGTCGAGGGGCGCCGCTGGGCGACGCTGGAGGGCCGCGCGACGGTCAGCGAGGACCCGGAGCGGGTGGCCGAGGCGGTCCGGCGCTACGCCGAGCGCTACGGGCGCACCCCGCGCCCCAACCCCACCCGGGCGGTGATCGAGATCGCCCTGACCCGGGCGATGGGGCAGGGCTGACCCGATACGGCCCGCCGGCTCATCGATTTCCGGCCACTGACGGGACGGCGGACAGCGGGACATTTCCCCGCACAACACAGCGGCGTCACCGTGTTCAGGTCACGGTGACGCCGCTGCGGGGGGAAGCACCTGAGGCGATCTGTTACGACGGGGGAATCGCGTCAGGCACTGCGGGGGGTGGCTGAGATGGTGCGCGGGGCGGTGGGGGCCGCCGGCTCGGCCAGCTCGTGGTCGCGCTGGTCGAGGTTGACGAAGATCATGCCGTACCGGATCGCGCACCGGACCGGCTGCGGCGCCCCCCGAGGCCGCCGCAGACACCGGTACGCCCGTACGTCGTCGTCCTCGTCCCGCGTGACGACGACCGGCTCACCGAACACGGTGACCATCAACGAGTCGCCGCTGTGGGGGATGGCGGTGACCAGGTCGATGAAGTGCCAGCCGGACCGGTAGGCGGTGGCCATCTCGCGGCGGAAGCTGCGGTCGTCGGGAGGTGTCGTCATGTCAGGACCAAATACTGTCGTCGGGGGTGGCCACAGCCCCGTCGGCTCCGTCGGCGGGCGCGGCGGACACGACCACCACAGACCACCGGCTGTCCGCTTGTGCGTCGCCCTTCGCAGTGGAGAGGCCATTCAGAGTCCCGAAGGCCACAACGGCGGAGAAGGCGGCGACAAGCACCGAGCGAAGCATTCTCTTACGCATAGTCGGCTTCGTCCTCACTTGAAGGTCCCCTCATTCCCCCGTCGGGTAAGACGATGGCTCATTCAGGCACGTCATGACCACACAATCGGTGCATCATGTTCCTGCATGTTCAGGACCCTGGGGGGTGGAGATTTGACAACAAATCCGGCTAAAGCGACACATCCCCACGCCATCACTGAACTGTGCGACGAGGGAGGGCGCCTGTACGCCCACGCGCTGCGCACCGGGCGAATCGCCCGCGCGGAGGTGGAGAGCGCCCCCTGCCTGATGGAGTTCGCCCTGCTCCACCCCGACCCGGACGACGCGGGCTGGCTGCGCCCGGTTCCGCCGACGGTGGCGCTGGCGCAACGGCTGAATCCGATCGAACGGGAGATCACCGAGCGCCGGCGCACCTCCATCGAGCTGGCCGGGGTCTTCGAGCCGTTCATGGCGCTCAGCGCCCAGGACACCGCCCCCACCCACGCCATCACCGTGCTGGAGGGGCTGGACCGCATCAACGCGGCCCTGGACCTGGCCGCCGACCAGTGCCGCAACGAGATGCTCACCGTGCAGCCCAGCGCCCGCCACCCCGAGCGCCGGGTCATCGAGGGCCTGGAGCGCGACCAGACCCTCATCGACCGCGGGGTGCGCATCCGCACCCTGTACCAGCACACCGCCCGCTACAGCCCCGAACGGCTGGCGTACGTCGACCGCTTCGCCAACGGCAAGGCGGAGTACCGCACCATCGACGAGCTGGTCGAGCGGCTGATCATCTGCGACGAGACGGTCGCCTTCATCCCCATACGCGACGACCGGCAGGTCGCCCTCGAACTGCGCCACCCCGGGCTGGTGCAGTACCTGGTCAAGGTCTTCGAGTTCATGTGGAGCCGCGCGGTCCCGCTGACCGCCGGCGCCCCCTACGAGACCGCCCCCGACGGCATCACGGAGATCCAGCACTCCATCGCCAAGCTCCTCGTCGAGGGCCACGTCGACGAGGCCATCGCCCGCCGCCTGGGGATGAACGTCCGCACCTGCCGGGCCCACATCGCCAAGCTCGCGACGGCCCTGGGCAGCGGCAGCCGGGCCCAACTGGGCTACCTGATAGCGCAGTCGGGCATCCTGGAGCAGGACACCTAGGCGCCACGGAGGTCACGGGGGCCGCGGGGGCCTCCCGGGGTGCCTAACGGCCCGTCCGGGAGCCCTGGCCCGGCACGGTGACCTGGGAGAGGTCCACGGGCTCCCGGGGGCCGTCCAGGCCCACCTGGGCGATGCGCACGCCGAGCTGGGTGCGGCTGGCCGCGCCGAGGGTCTCCGAGAGCCGGGCGATGTGGGCCCGGCAGGTGCGCACGCTGATGCCCAGCCGTTCCGCGATCACCGCGTCCTGGTGGCCCTCGGCCAGCAGCGCCGCGATGGACTGCTCGCGGTGGGAGATGCCCTCGATACGGGTGTCGGGCAGGGGGGCGGTCAGCGGGATCGCCAGCCGCCACAGCCGCTCGAACACCGTGACCAGGTAGCCGACCAGCGCCGGGTGGCGCAGCTCCAGCGCCATCGTGCGGTCGGTGTTGGCGGGGATGAAGGCGACCGTGCGGTCGAAGAGGATCAGCCGGTCGATCACCTCGTCCAGCGAGCGCGCCTCGACCGCCTCGCCCATCAGCTCCAGGTAGTTGAGCAGGCCCTGCCCGTGCCGGGCCACGTGGGTGTAGAGGTCGCGCATGCGCACGCCCCGGCCGCGCAGGGTGAGCGCCCGGTGCAGGCCCTCCGCCAGCTCGTCCTCGCGCCGGATGCCGCCGGGCTGGACGGTCAGCACCTCGTGGGTGCACGCCTCCGTCGCCTCGTCCATGGCCGCCTGGATCCGGGACAGCCCCTCCAGGACGCGGATCGCCGAGCCCTCGCCGGCCGCTGCCGCCGGCGCGGAACCGCCCAGGCCCGCGTACCACTCGTAGGCGGCCACCGCCGAGCCCACCCGGCGCTGGCTGGCCCTGACGTCCTCGTACAGCCCGCGCAGCAGCCGGGTCATGACCTCCTGCGGGGAGGTCGGAACCAGCCAGTCCATGTCGTCGGGGTCGGGGTGCAGCAGGGCCAGGTCCAGCAGGCAGGGCACCTGGTCGGCGTCACGGCGCGGCACCCGGCCGCGCCGTACGGCCCGGGAATACACGCGATCCCCGGCCTCGCACAGTCGGTCGGCACCGTGAGGATGCTCCTCCGTCCCGGTCCCGGCCATCGCCCATACCACCCCCGCTGCGCGCCTGTTCCGCGACGCAACTATGCGCGGCCCGGACCGGCTCCGCAACACGGCTGCCCCCGGCGGCCACTGGGGAAACCGCCGCTTTGACAGGTTTTCGCACCGCCTCGGACCGTCCTCCGCGCGCCGCCGTGCAACAAGCTGTCGTCCGGGCGCTCCAGGGGCGTCCACCCCTCCCCTTCCGCCCCGGTCCGGCGGACAATCGGCGCATGGCGACGAGGCCGGTGGTGGCGGGGATGACGTGCGCGGTCGTGCTGGGCGTACTGGCCGGCTGCGGCGGTGACGGCCGTGCGGGGACGGGGTCCGGGCAGGACGCGGGGCGGGCGTCGGCGCCGGCCCCGCAGCGGCCCTCCCGCCCCCACCGGGACGGGCACCTCACGTTCACCCTGCTCGCCCTGCGCTGCGGGCTGACCGCGGTGGCCGGGTCGCACAGCGAGGCCCAGCCGGACGGGCAGTTCTGCTCGGCGCGGCTGCGGGTCGACAACCAGGACCCGAACTTCCACACGTTCGTGGCGGCGCAGCAGCGCCTGGAGGGCGTGACCGGCCCCCGCGCCCGGCCCGACGCCTTCGCCATGGCCGTACGCCGCCAGCACGAGGAGGTCGAGATCGGCGGCCACGACCTCGTCGAGGTCGAGCTCTGGTACGACGTCCCGCGCGACGCCCGGGTCACGGGACTGCGCGTGACGGGCGACCGCGACCCCTCGGGCTACCTCAGCACCCGTCCCGCGGACCACGCGCCGGACGGCGTGCTGATCCGCGAGGAGCCGCGGACCGGCCCGTGAGGGGCCCGGGAGCGGCCCCCGACCGACGAGTTCCGGCCGAATAACGGAACATCGCATTCCGGCCATTCGGCGGCTGTCCGGATCCGGTCGGCCGGCGGCCGTCCGGACCCGGCCGTGCACCGGCCGCCGGACCGGCTACTTCAGGCCGATCGTCTGGCACGCCGCCTTGTACTTGCCGGTGCAGATCTCGGACACCTTGAAGATGCCGTCGGCGACCACGGTGTCCTTGATGTTGCTCTTGGTCAGCGCGACCACGGTCACGAGCTGCGCGGGGATGTTCTTGTCGGTCGGGCTGTCGACCTTGTCGCGGGTGAGCGCGTCGAACTGGATGTCACGTCCCTGCACCTTGGCGACGGCCATCTCGGCGGCGGCCTCCGCCTCCTGCGGGTAGGGCTTGTACACGCTCATGTACTGCTCGCCGGAGATGATCCGCTGCACGGCCTCCAGCTCGGCGTCCTGGCCGGTGACCGGGGGCAGTTGGCTGACGCCGGCCTCCTTCAGGGCCTCGATGGCCGCGCCCGCCATGGCGTCGTTGGCGGAGTAGACACCGGCGATGCTGCCCTTGCCGATCTTGGCTATCGCCTCGGCCATCTCCTTCTTCGCCAGCTCCGGCTTCCACTTGTCCGTGTCGTAGGTCGCGGCGATGTTCACCCGGCCGTTGAGCTCGGACAGCGCGCCCTGCTTGAACTGACCGGCGTTCGGGTCGGTGGGCGAACCGTTGATCATGACGATCTTGTCGGTGGCGTCGGGCGAGCCCATGCCCTCGACCAGGGTGCGCCCCTGCACCTCGCCGACGAGTTCGTTGTCGAAGGAGACGTAGGCGTCGATCGGCCCCTGCGCGAGACGGTCGTAGGCGATGACCGGGATGCCCGCGTCCTTGGCCTTCTTGACGGTGCCGGCGATCGCCTCGGCGTCGACCGCGTCCAGCAGGATGACGTCGACCTTGTCGTCGATCATCTTCTCCATCTGCTGGACCTGCTTGTCCGGGTCCGCCTCGCCGTTGGCGTACACGGTCTTGCCCTCGCCGCGCGTCAGCGACTTCACCTTGGCCTGGATGATGGGGTAGTCGAACCGCTCGTAGCGGGTGTTCGTCGTCTCCGGCATCAGCACGCCGACGGTGATGCCGTTGCCCTTGGTGGGACTTGCGTCGGCCCCGTCCTCCGTCGCGTTCAGCACGCCGCAGCCGGCGAGCGAGAGGGTCATCGTGGCGGCGACCACAGCGATGGCTATTCGACGCATTCAGGGGCTCACTTCAGGTGCGTTCGGGGCATGGGGCAAGTCGACCCAGGTGTCTGAAAAGACAACGCGGCCAGCCGTACCGGCGTCAAGCGGAACTACTTAACGAGATGACAACATCACGCTCCGCTCAGCAGGTGAAGACGCATGGAGACGAAGCGGAATCGCCTCCTGACGCCCTTTACGGGCCCTTCACCAACGAGACTTCACGACCCGGCAAAAATCCGTGCAACCAATTCCCTTCCCGGCACGTCATGATCACGGCGGTTCCCGCCGCCGACCGTCCGACAGGGGAACGAATGAAGCCAGTCAGCCTCGCGACGGCCGTGGTGCTCGCCACGGCCGGCGGCCTGCTCACCTCCGCGGCCGCGAGCCCGGCGTCCGCCGCCACCAACTGCACCTCACCGGTCTACAAGCGGCAGATCTACGCCAACACGAACTTCTCGGGCACCGCCAAGCAGACCGCCTGCGACGCCGCGATCAGCGAGAACTGGGGTACGGGCGCGCCCGCTTCGGGCGTGCCGAAGGACAACTTCTCCGTCCGCTGGTCCGTCACCCGCGACTTCGGCTCCGGCGGCCCCTTCACGCTGTCCGCGTCCGGCCTGGACGGCATCCGCGTCTACCTCGACGGCAGCCGGAAGATCAGTCTGTGGCGGAACACCTCCGCCACCGTCGCCAAGACCGTCAACGTCACGGTCCCGTCGGGCAAGCACACCCTGCGCGTCGACTACGTCCACTGGACCGGCTCGGCGAAGGTCGCCGTCACCTATACGCCCCGCACCACGGCCGCCGTCGACAAGGTACGTCCCCTCGCGCCGGCCGGCGCCGCCTGGAACTACCAGGTGGCGGACGGCCGGAGCACCGCGAAGCTGTCGTGGGCCGCCAACAAGGAGATGGACCTGGCCGGTTACCGGGTCTACCGCCAGGCGGCGGGCAGCACCGCCTGGGCCCGGATCGGCACGACCACCACCGCCCGGCGCACCTTCGACGACACCCCGCCGCACACCGGCCAGTCGTACCGCTACCAGGTCCGCGCCTACGACAAGGCCGGCAACGAGTCGGCCGGCACCGGCGCCCTCGGCCCGGTCCCCACGCGCGACTTCACCGCGCCCGCCGCTCCGGTGCTCACCGTCACCAGCTCCGTCGACACCAACGAGCTGTCCTGGACGGCCCCGTCGGACGCGGTCGCCTACTCGGTCTTCCGCAAGCAGCCCGGCGACACGGAGTGGAAGGAGTACACCCCCGAGACCACGACGACCACGTGGACGGACTCCTACCCCGCGTACGGGGAGGTGTACGAGTACAAGATCCGCGCCTACGACGCCGCCTGGAACCACGCCGACTCCGCCGTGGTGACCGGCCGCACCACCATCGCCGTGCCCCGGCACGTCACGGCCACCACCCCCGACCACGGCGCCGTCATCGGCTGGACCGACCCCGCGGGGAACGACACCGAGACCTACAGCGTCCTGCGCTCCCCCGCGACGAGCGCCGCCCGCACCTGGGCGCCCGTCACCTGCGGCAGCCGCAAGACCGCCACCGACGCGTCCGGCGCCACGGTGCGCACCTGCACCGACAGCAGCGGCCACCGCGGCACGCCGTACGCCTACGCCGTCATCCGCAAGGACACCTACGGCCGCTGGTCCTCCCCCTCGGCCGAGATCGTCGTCACCCGCCCCGGTGACGAGGTGGCCCCGCCGGCCGTCACGGGCCTGACCGCCAAGGCCCTGGAGTACGGCGTGCGCCTGCAGTGGCACGCGAGCCCGGCGGCGGACCTCGCCGAGTACCGCATCTACGAGCAGCCCGCCGACTTCGACACCCCGAGTTACGTCGGCACGGTGGACGCCACCCGCACGTACGCGATGCTGCGCATGACGGCGGACGGCGAACAGAAGCGGTACGTCGTCCTGGCCGTGGACCGCTGGGGCAACGTCGCCTCGTACGTCGGCGACCCCGAGGGCGACGGCACCTACTGGGACCAGCCCGTCGCCGCCGTCAAGGTCACCGAGCTGGACCTGCGCCCGACCGCCCCGGCCCCCGAGAACACGGCCTGCGACCTGGACGCCATCCCCCTGGCCTCGGGCGCCGTCCAGGTGGACCCGTACTGCTACGGCTCGCGCTTCAAGGAGGCGGACGGCTACCAGGTCTACCGCTGGGACCGGGTGAAGGCCACTTGGACGCGCCTCACCGACGCCCCGGTGACGGCCCCCTACTGGACCGACACCACCGCCCCCGCCGGCACCACGCTGTACTACCTGGTGTCCTTCACGAACGCGGACGGCACGGAGGCCTTCTCCAACGTCGACGACGCGGTCACCGGCCCGGCCACCTGATCCGCACGCGACGACGGCGAGGGGCCCGGGAGTTCGACTCCCGGGCCCCTCGCCGTGTGCGTGTGCCTGTGACCGCGCCCGGCCGCTGCTAGTCCTTGGCCTTCTTCGGCCGCCAGACCACCAGGGCGCTGGTCTGCTGGACCTCCTGGTACGGGACCAGGTCGCGGCGGTAGGACGCGTGGACCGCGGCCTCGCGCTGCTGGATGGCCGCCGCCGCGGCGTCCAGAGCCGCCTCCATCTCCGCGACGCGGGACTGGAGCGCGGCCACCTGGTTCTCCAGTTCGATGATCCGCTTGATGCCGGCCAGGTTGACGCCCTCGTCCTGCGACAACTGCTGCACCTGACGGAGCAGTTCGATGTCACGGGCCGAGTAGCGCCGGCCCCGGCCCGCCGTGCGGTCGGGGGAGACCAGGCCGAGGCGGTCGTACTGGCGCAGCGTCTGCGGGTGCAGTCCGGAGAGCTGGGCCGCCACCGAGATGACGTAGACCGGGGTCTCCTCGGTCAGTTCATACGGGTTCCGTCGACGGCCTTCCATCTGCCTCATGCTCCCTTCGCGGCCTCGAACAACTCCGCCCGCGGGTCCTCGCCCGCGGTCGCCTCGCGATACGCCTCGAGTGCGTCACGAGCCTTCCCCGACAGGTCCGTGGGCACGCTCACCTCGACGGTCACCAGCAGGTCGCCGCGGGTGCCGTCCTTGCGGACCGCCCCCTTGCCCCGGGCGCGCATCGTGCGGCCGTTGGGCGTGCCGGGCGGCAGCTTCAGCGTGACCGGCGGACCCCCCAGGGTGGGCACCCTGACCTCGCCGCCGAGCGCCGCCTCCGTGAACGTCACCGGCACGGTGACCGTGAGGTTGTCGCCCTTGCGCCCGAACACCGGGTGCTCGCCGACGTGCACGACGACGTACAGGTCGCCGGCCGGGCCGCCGCGCTCGCCCGGTGCGCCCTTGCCGCGCAGCCGGATCCGCTGGCCGTCGCTCACCCCCGCCGGGATGCGGACCTGCATGGTCCGGGACGACTTGGCGCGCCCGGAGCCGTGGCAGACCTCGCAGGGGTTCTCCGCGATCAGCCCGCGGCCCTTGCAGTCGGGGCAGGGGTCCGTCAGCGAGAAACCGCCGCCGGAGCCCCGCGCGACCTGCCCGGTGCCGACGCAGGTCGGGCACACGCGCGGTGTGCCGTTCTTGTCGCCGGTTCCGGAACAGGCCTTGCAGGCCGCCTGCGACGACATCCGCAGCGGGACCGTCGCCCCCTCGATGGCCTCGGTGAAACTCAGGGTGACCTCGGACTCGATGTCCTGGCCACGCCGGGGCTGGGTCCGGGTCCCCGCGGTGCCGCCGCGGTTGAACAGGCCCCCGAAGACGTCGCCGAGTCCGCCGCCGAAGCCGCCCCCGCCCCCGCCCTGGGCGGCGCCGCCTCCGAAGAGGTCGCCCAGGTCGAAGTTGAACGAGCCGCCCGCACCCGGGCCGGGCCGGAACCCTCCGTTGCCGAAGAGGGCGCGGGCGTCGTCGTACTCCTTGCGCTTCTTGGGGTCGCCGAGGACGTCGTTCGCCTCGGAGATCTCCTTGAAGCGCTCCTCGGCCTTGACGTTGCCCTTGTTGGCGTCCGGGTGGAACTCGCGCGCGAGCTTGCGGTACGCCTTCTTGATCTCGGCCTCGGTGGCGTCCTTCGGGACGCCGAGGACCTTGTAGTAGTCCTTCTCGATGAAGTCCTTGGTGCTCATCCCCGACGCCCCTCCTTCCCTACGTCAGTGCCTTCAGTGCGTCCGTCGGTGTCGACGTCAGCCCTCCTCCGGGCCACCGTTGTCCTTCGTCGCGGAGTCCTCCGCCGCGGCCTCGCCCTGCTGCTCCTCGGCCTTGACCGTCTGCGCGCCGGGCTGGGGCTCGGCGACCGCGACCCGCGCGGGGCGGATCGTGCGCTCGCCGATGCGATACCCCGGCTGCAGGATGGCCACGCACGTGGTCTCCGTGACGTCCGGCGCGTAGGAGTGCATCAGGGCCTCGTGGATCGTCGGGTCGAAGGGCTCGCCCTCCTTGCCGAACTGCTGCAGGCCCATCTTGGCCGCGACGGTCTCCAGCGACTCGGCGACGGACTTGAACCCGCCGACCAGCTCGCCGTGTTCGCGCGCGCGGCCGATGTCGTCGAGCACGGGCAGGAGTTCGGTCAGGAGGTTCGCGACGGCGATCTCCTTGACCGCGATCCGGTCCCGCTCGACCCGGCGGCGGTAGTTCTGGAACTCGGCCTGGAGCCGCTGGAGGTCCGCGGTGCGCTCGTCGAGCGCCTTGCGGGACTGGTCCAGCTGGGCCACCAGACCCGCTGTCTCGTTCGCGTCCCCGGCCGGGGCCGCCGTCTCCTCGGAGGAGGCGGCGGCCTTCGGCTCGGCGTCGTCAGGGGTGGCGCCGGAGGGGACGTCGGGCTTCTCCTCGAAGCCCGGGGTCTCCTCCGTCACGCGGCACCGTCCTTGCGCTCGTCGTCCACGATCTCGGCGTCCACGACGTCGTCGTCGGCCTTGGCCTGGCCGGCACCGGCGTCGCCGGCCTCACCGGCACCACCGGCGGCCTGGGCCGCCTGGGCGTCGGCGTACATGGCCTGGCCGAGCTTCTGCGAGACGGCCGCGACCTTCTCCGTGGCGGAGCGGATCTCGGCGGTGTCCTCGCCCTTGAGCTTCTCCTTCAGCTCGCCGACGGCTTCCTCGACCTCGGTCTTGATCTCGCCGGGGACCTTGTCCTCGTTGTCCTTGAGGAACTTCTCGGTCTGGTAGACGAGCTGCTCGCCCTGGTTGCGGGCCTCGGCGGCCTCGCGGCGGCGGTGGTCCTCCTCCGCGTACTGCTCGGCCTCCTGGCGCATGCGGTCGACCTCGTCCTTCGGCAGCGAGGAGCCGCCGGTGACGGTCATCTTCTGCTCCTTGCCCGTGCCCAGGTCCTTCGCGGTCACGTGCATGATGCCGTTGGCGTCGATGTCGAAGGAGACCTCGATCTGCGGGACGCCGCGGGGCGCCGGCGGCAGACCGGTCAGCTCGAACATCCCGAGCTTCTTGTTGTACGCCGCGATCTCGCGCTCGCCCTGGTAGACCTGGATCTGCACGGACGGCTGGTTGTCCTCGGCCGTGGTGAAGATCTCGGAGCGCTTCGTCGGGATCGTGGTGTTGCGCTCGATGAGCTTGGTCATGATGCCGCCCTTGGTCTCGATGCCGAGGGACAGCGGGGTGACGTCGAGCAGCAGGACGTCCTTGACCTCGCCCTTGAGGACACCGGCCTGGAGCGAGGCGCCGATGGCGACGACCTCGTCCGGGTTCACACCCTTGTTGGCCTCCTTGCCGCCGGTCAGCTCCTTGACGAGCTCGGCGACGGCGGGCATGCGGGTGGAGCCACCGACGAGGACGACGTGGTCGATCTCGTTGATGGAGATGCCGGCGTCCTTGATGACGTTGTGGAACGGCGTCTTGCAGCGCTCCAGCAGGTCGGCCGTGAGCTGCTGGAACTGGGCGCGGGTGAGCTTCTCGTCCAGGTGCAGCGGGCCCTCGGCGGACGCCGTGATGTAGGGCAGGTTGATCGAGGTCTCGGTGGACGAGGACAGCTCGATCTTGGCCTTCTCGGCGGCCTCGCGCAGACGCTGCAGGGCCATCTTGTCCTTGGCCAGGTCCACGCCGTGACCGGACTTGAACTGCTGGACCAGGTAGTCGACGACGCGCTGGTCCCAGTCGTCACCACCGAGGTGGTTGTCGCCGTTGGTCGCCTTCACCTCGACGACGCCGTCACCGATCTCCAGCAGCGAGACGTCGAAGGTGCCGCCACCGAGGTCGAAGACCAGGATGGTCTGGTCGTCCTTGTCGAGGCCGTAGGCCAGGGCGGCCGCGGTCGGCTCGTTGACGATGCGCAGGACGTTCAGGCCGGCGATCTCGCCGGCCTCCTTCGTCGCCTGGCGCTCGGAGTCGTTGAAGTACGCCGGGACGGTGATGACCGCGTCGGTCACCTTCTCGCCCAGGTAGGCCTCGGCGTCCCGCTTGAGCTTCTGCAGGATGAACGCGGAGATCTGCTGCGGGTTGAAGTCCTTGCCGTCGAGCTGGATCTTCCAGTCGGTGCCCATGTGGCGCTTCACCGAGCGGATGGTCCGGTCCACGTTCGTGACCGCCTGACGCTTGGCGACCTCGCCGACGAGCACCTCACCGTTCTTCGCGAAGGCGACGACGGACGGCGTGGTCCTGGCACCCTCGGCGTTGGTGATGACGGTGGGCTCGCCGCCCTCCAGAACGCTGACGACGGAGTTAGTCGTGCCCAGGTCGATGCCGACCGCACGTGCCATGGTTGATTCCTCCACTGACTTGAGTGCAACAGGCTCAAGTGTGCATGAGGTCGGCCGCTGGGTCAACAGACCTGAGCCAGCCAGGCTCAACTCTTATCCGTTCCTTACACGCAAGGGCGCTCCGACCTGCGTGGATGTCGGGCTCCCGGGCTGACGGACCACGGTGAGGGAGGGGCGCCGGGGGAAGTACACGGGCACCCGGAGCAGCCCCAGCACGATCACGACGACGACCCCCGCCCCCCACAGCGGCGCCTGCGCGCCGAGCCGGCCCATGTGCACCAGCACCCCCGCGAGTACCCCGCACGAGGCGAGCAGTCCCAGCAGGACGACCGCCCCCTGCGCGGTGATCCCGAGGCGCCGCAGCCGGTGCGCGAGGTGGTCCGGGCCGCCCCTCAGCAGCGGTCGCCCGGCGAGCCGCCGCGAGAGGACCACGAGCAGGGTGTCGGCGGCGGCCAGGGCGACGAGCGCGAACAGCACGCCCGCGCTCTCCAGCGGATCGTGCCCCACGCGCGCGTACACGCCGCCCGCGCCCAGCAGGAACCCGGCGAACAGCGACCCGCAGGCTCCGAGGGCGGCGCGGGCCGGCGGCCAGTTGTGCAGCAGGAACCCGGTCAGCGCGGCCGCCAGCACGCTCAGCAGCACCGCGAGCCCGTCCAGCAGCTCGGCCGCCACACAGGCGCCGACCCCGAACGCGGTGACCACCCCGACGGTCCCGGCCAGCCCGTCGGCATGGTCCAGCGACCGCAGGGCCAGCGCGACGAACGTCACCCATCCGGCCCCGAGCAGGCCACCGGGCACGCCGAGGTCGCCGTACGGCATGACGCAGGCGGCCGCCACGGCCGTACCGATCACGAGGATGCCGGTCTTCAGGCGCGAGACGTCGGCGACCAGGCCGAGCCCCGCGACGGACGCGGCCGCCACCAGCAGGCGTCCCACGCCGTCGCCCAGCGGGGCCCAGCCGGTGCGGTCGCCGGCGACGGCGACCAGACTGGTGACGAGCACGACGGCGAGGCCGCCGGACACCGGTACCCGCCGCTGCCGCTGCCGGCGCTCGACCAGCCCGAGGCGGCGGGCGGGCACCCGCAGCAGGGCGGCCAGCACGGCCGTGAGGAGCAGGGCGGTGGTGGCGGCGGCGATTCCGTAGAGCACAGGCTTAAGTTAGTACCGTATGTACCAATTTGGTACGAATAACACGATCGGATTGCCCCCCGCATCTGAGGGGACCCTCAGCGACGCAGATCACCGCACTCCCGGCTACAGTGCGGCTCGGGTTTGGGGGTAGTCTCAGACGGACTGCATAAGTTACCGCTTAGTAATGACGAGGCCGCCCTCCAGGAGCCCCCCATGCAACTCGCCGCGATCATCGTGTCGCTGGTGCTCGCCGTGGTCGGCGTGGCGCTGTTCGGCCGCGCCATCGCCCAGATCTATCGGTTCGTCCGGCTCGGCCAGGACGTGCCCGCGGGCACCCGGACCAACGACTGGACCGCCCGTACCGCCACGGTGATCAGGGAGTTCCTCGGTCACACCCGGATGAACCGGTGGGGCGTGGTCGGCTTCGCGCACTGGTTCGTCGCGATCGGCTTCTTCTCCCTGGTGCTGACCCTGGTGAACGCCTTCGGCCAGCTCTTCCAGGCCGACTGGACGCTGCCGGTCATCGGGCACTGGCTGCCCTACGAGCTCTTCGTCGAGTTCATCGGCACCATGACGTCGCTGGGCATCCTGACCCTCATCGTCATCCGCCAGCTCAGCCACCCGCGCCAGCCCGGGCGCAAGTCCCGCTTCGCCGGCTCCAACTTCGGCCAGGCGTACTTCGTCGAGTCCGTGATCCTGATCATCGGCCTGGCGATCATGACCCTGCGGGGCCTGGAGGGCGCGCTCGCCGGCGTGCACCACTACGAGGCCGCCTACTTCGCGTCGTACCCGCTGGTCCTCGCCTTCAAGGGCCTGACCACCGGCACGCTGCAGAACCTCGTCTACCTCACCGCGATGATCAAGATCGCGACGTCCTTCATCTGGATGATCGTCGTCTCGCTCCGGACGGACATGGGCATCGCCTGGCACCGGTTCCTGGCGTTCCCGAACATCTGGTTCAAGCGCAACGCGAACGGCTCCACCTCTCTCGGCGCGCTGCTGCCGATGACGT
>NZ_SZPR01000026.1 GCF_005280195.1 Streptomyces galbus
CCCACCCGGAACCGACCTCGACACCCGGCAGGTGCGGTCGTGGCTGCGGGACCGGCTGCCGCACTACATGGTCCCGGCCGCGTTCACGGTGCTGGAGCGGCTGCCGTTCACGCCGAACGGCAAGCTCGACGTGCGGGCGCTGCCGGCGCCGCGCTTCGCGGTCGGCGAGCCGGGCCGGGCGCCGCGCACCGACCGTGAGCGGCTGTTGTGCGAGCTGTTCGCGGAGGTGCTGAACACCGGCCGTCCGGTCACCCTCGACGACGACTTCTTCGACCTCGGCGGACACTCCCTGCTCGCCGCCCGCCTCACCCACCGCGCCAACCACACCCTTGACACCCGCCTCACCGTCCGCGACGTCTTCCAGGCACCGACGGTCGCCGACCTCACCACCCGCATCGACGCGCTGCGGGACGGCCCCGACGGCGGGCCGGCCGTCCGGCGCGCCCGGCCGGCGCTGCGCCGGCGGACGTCGGCGGGCGCGCTGCTCCCGCAGTCCTGAGCCCGCCCGGGCCTCTTCGCCCTCCCCCTGTTCCACCGTGTTCCACCGTGTCCATCCCTTGTGTGAACGGAGTCCGAGATGAGTCATGCCCTGCCCGCGCCGTGCCCGGACGAGGACGTCGTCTGGCGCCTGCCCGAGACGGGCTCCGGGCACCGGCTGTCCCTGCTGGTCCTGCCCCACGCGGGCGGCAACGCCCACGCCTACGCCCCCTGGCGGGACGCCCTGCCGGACGAGGTGCGGCTGCTGATCGGCCAGTACCCGGGGCGCGGCGCGCGGTTCGCCGAGCCGCTGCCCACCACGATGGCGGACCTCGCGGGGCCCGTGGTGCACGCCCTGCCGGAGGACGCCGACGACCTGGTGGTCCTCGGGCACAGCATGGGGTCGCTGGTGGCGTTCGAGGTGGCCCGGGCGCTGACGGCGGCCGGCCGGCCGCCGCGTGCCCTCGTCGTGTCCGCCTGCCGGGCGCCGTTCCTGCCCAACCCGGCCAAGGTGTACCCGGACCGGCTCACCGACGACGAACTGGTCGCCGCCATCAAGGAGCGTGGCGGCACCGAGGACGGCGTCCTCGACGAGCCCGAGCTGCGCGAGATCGTCCTGCCGTCCCTGCGGGCGGACTTCGCCCTGGACGACGACTACCGCCACGAGGGGCCCGCCCGGTTGCTGTCCTGCCCGGTGACGGTGATCGGCGGCCGGGAGGACCCGATCGTGCCGGTGTCCGCCCTCGGCCGCTGGTCGGAGGTGACCGACGGACCGTGCTCGACGGCGACGCTGCCGGGCGGCCACTTCTACTTCCAGCAGCAGGGCGAGCGCTTCTTCGCCCTGCTCGAGGACGTCCTCGACCGGGCGTCCGCCAGCACCGGCCGGGGGGCGCTGGTCTGACCCTCCGCCGTCCTTCGCCCGCCCCGCAACCACACCCCCGCGTCACCGCTCCCGACACCTGAGGAGATGTCATGCCCACCGACCCCCACGGCTCCGTCGTGGACCTCGACCTGGTCCGCACCCCCGGCGCGCCCGTCGTCCTGCGTGCGCCCGAGCTGTCCGGCCTGGACAGTGCCCTCGACTGGCTGCGCGCCCACCGGACGGCCGTCAGGGAGGAACTGCTGCGCTCCGGCGCCCTGTTGGTGCGGGGCCTGCCGGTGCGGTCGGCCGCCGACTTCGCCGCCGCCCGCGACGTACTGATCGAGCAGCGGGCCGGTTACAAGGAGAAGGCCACTCCCCGTACCGACTTCGGCGAGGGAGTCTTCTCCTCCACCGACCTGCCGGCCGTGCAGCCGATCCGGCTGCACAACGAGAACAGCTACACGCTCGACTTCCCCGGCACCCTGCTGTTCTGCTGCCTCACGGCGCCCGAGGAGGGCGGCGCCACGACCGTGGGCGACATGCGGGAGGCGCTGCGGCAGCTTCCGACGGAGCTCAGGGAGCGCTTCGAGGCGGCCGGCTGGCTGCTGGTGCGCAACTTCTCCGAGCTGGCCGGACTGCCCTGGTACAAGAGTTTCGCGACCGACGACGAGGCCGAGGTCGAGGAGTACTGCCGGCAGAACACGATCGGGCACGAGTGGCTGGAGGACGGGGCGCTGCGCACCCGTCAGGTCCGCTCGGCGGTCGTCACGCACCCGGTGACGGGTGAGCGGGTCTGGTTCAACCACTTCGCCTTCTGGAACCAGTGGACGCTCGACGAGGACATCCGCGAGGTGCTCACGGAGACGTACGGTCCGGACGGCCTGCCGTTCGCCACCTACCTGGGGGACGGCTCGCCGCTCACCCGTGAGGAGGTCGACGCGGTGAACGCGGTGTACGACCGTGTCACGGTCCGCGAGACCTGGCAGCCGGGCGACCTCATGCTGGTGGACAACATCCTGTGCGCGCACGGACGGGAGGCCTTCCGGGGCGACCGCAAGATCCTCGTCGCCATGGGCGACCCGGTGTCGCTGGACGCGTGCCGCCCCACGGTGGCCCCGGCGACGGGCACGCCGGCCGGTTCCCGCGCCACGAGCGGGCGGTGACGGCGATGACGGTCATGACCGCCGTGCGGCCCGGGCAGGCCCTCGCCGACGACGACCTGATCGCGCGCCTGGCGCGCGTCCCCGCGGACCGGATCGCCGTCGTCGCGGCCGACCGCACCCTCACCTTCGGCGCGCTGCGCGCGGAGGCCGGCCGGATCGCCCGCCGCCTGGCGGCGCGGGGCGTCGGCCGGGAGAGCGTGGTGGCGCTGGGTCTGCCGCGCGGCGCGGACCTGGTGAGCGCGCTGATCGGCACGCTCACCGCGGGCGCGGCCTATCTGCCGGTCGACCCGCGGCTCCCCGCCGAGCGCCGCCGCCAGCTCCTGGCGGACGCGGCGGCCGACCTGGTGGTCGGCGGATCCGGCGAGGGGACGGCCGCACACGTGCCGTTCGCCGAACTGGCCGCGGCCGACGGTCTCGAGGAGAGCCCCGCGGGTCCGGTGCCGGTGCCGGGTGACGCGCTCGCGTACGTCATCTTCACCTCCGGCTCCACCGGCCGTCCCAAGGGCGTGGAGATCACCCGGGCCGCGGCGGCGGCCCTCCTCACGGAGCTGGAGTCGCCGGCCACGGGCATCGTGCGGCCCGGCCAGGGGCGGGTGGGCTGGAACGCCTCGCCGTCCTTCGACGCCTCGGTGCAGCAGTGGGTGCGGCTGTGCCGCGGCGACACCCTCGTGATGATCGACGAGGAGACCCGTGCCGACCCCGACCTGCTCGTCCGCTGCGTCGGGGAGCAGCGTCTGACGGACCTGGACATCACCCCCTCGCACGCCGACCCGGTGATCGACCGGCTGGCGGCCTCGACCGCACCGGCCCCGGGAGCCGAGGGCGGTCCGCTGACCCTGCTGATCGGCGGCGAGGCGATCGGCCCCGCCCTGTGGCGGCGCATCGCGGAGCACGCCGACGCGGGCCGGCTGCGGGCCGTCAACCTGTACGGGCCGACGGAGTGCACGGTCGACGCCACGGCCGGCTGGATCGGTGCGGACGCGGCCCCGCACATCGGCCGCGCGCTGCCCGGACTGCGGGTCCGGCTGCTGGACGAGCGGCTGCGGCCGGTCCCCGACGGCACCCCCGGTGAGCTGTACCTGGCGGGCCCGCGGGTGGGCCGCGGTTACCGCAACCGTCCGGGGCTGACCGCCGAGCGCTTCGTCGCGGACCCGGCGGGCGGGGCGGGTGAGCGGATGTACCGCACGGGCGACCGGTGCGTGCGCCGGCCCGACGGGCGGCTGGAGTACCTGGGCCGCGGTGACGGCCAGGTCAAGCTGCGCGGTCACCGGATCGAGCTCGACGAGATCCGCGCCCAGCTCGCCGCGCACCCGTCGGTGGCGGAGGCCGTGGTGGTCCTCGTGGACGACCTGCACGGCGCCCCGGGTCTGGTGGCGTACTACCGGACCGGTGCGCCGTCGGCCGCCGACGCGCTCCGCGCCCACCTGGCCGGGCGTCTGCCCGCGTACATGGTGCCGTCCGCGCTGGTCGCCGTGGACCGCTTCCCGACCACCGCCAACGGCAAGCTGGACCGGGCCGCCCTGCCGCTGCCCGAGCCGCCCGAGGAGTCCCGCGCGTCGGCCGCCGACCTGCCGGCCGGGCGGGCCGAGGAGCTGATCGCCCGGGTGTGGTCGTCGGTGCTCGGCGTGCGGACGCTCACCGCCGACAGCAACTTCTTCAAGCTGGGCGGTCACTCGCTGCTCGCCATCAAGCTGGTGTCCCGCGTGAAGGCCGAACTCGGGGTGAGCCTGCCCGTGAAGACGGTGTACGCCCACCCCCGGCTGCGGGACCTGGCCGCGCAGATCGAGGGCGCCCTGGCCGCGGGTCCGGCCGGCGGGACGGAGGTGCGCACATGATCCCGCTGTCGTACGCGCAGCGGCGGCTGTGGTTCCTCAACCGGCTCCAGGGGCCGTCGGCGGCGTACAACGCGCCGGTGGTGCTCCGCCTCGACGGCGTGCCCGACCCGGTGGTCCTGGAGGCGGCCGTGCGGGACGTGGTGGCGCGCCACGAGAGCCTGCGCACCACCCTGCCGGCCGGCCCGGACGGCGAGCCGTACCAGCGGATCGCGCCGCCCGACGCGCCCGTGGACCTCGCCGTGGTGGAGTGCGACGGCGACGGCGGTGTGGACACGGCGGTGCGCGCCTTCGTGCACGAGCCGTTCGACGTCACCCGTGACCTGCCGCTGCGGGTCAGGCTGTTCACCGCCCCGGGCGCCCACGGGTCGGCCCTGGTGCTGCTGTTGCACCACGTCGCCACCGACGGCTGGTCCGTGCGCCCCCTCCTGCGCGACCTGGCCGACGCCTGCACGGCCCGTGTGGCAGGACACGCCCCCGCGTGGGAGCCGCTGCCGGTCCAGTACGCCGACTACTCCCTGTGGCAGCACGACATGCTCGGCGACCCGCAGGACCCGGCGAGCGTGGCCGCCGAGCAACTCGTGCACTGGAGAGCGGAGTTGGAGGGTGCGCCCGCGGTGCTGGACCTGCCCTGCGACCGGCCGCGGCCCGCCGAGCCCAGCGGGCGCGGCGCGACGGTCACCGCGCGGCTGGACCGGGACACGCACCGGCGGCTGGCCGCCGTGGCCCGGGGCCGGGGCGCGAGCCTGTTCATGGCGGTGCAGACGGCGCTGGCGGTCGCGCTCGGCGCGGCGGCCGGCACCGAGGACGTGGCCCTCGGCACGGCGGTCGCGGGCCGGCCGGAGGAGGACCTGGCCGACCTGGTCGGCTTCTTCGTCAACACCCTGGTGCTGCGGACCGACCTGTCCGGCGCCCCCCGCTTCGCCGACCTCCTCACCCGGGTCCGCGACACCGACCTCGCCGCGTACGCCCACGACGACCTGCCCTTCGACCTCCTCGTCGAACACCTCAACCCCGAACGCTCCCTCGCCCACCACCCCTTCTTCCAGGTCATGCTCACCCTCCAGACGGCCCCCGAGGAGGAGAAGGGGCCGTCGCTGGGCGGTCTGACGCCGCGCGTCGAACCGGTGGAGCTGCGGACCACCAAGTTCGACCTGACGTTCTTCTGCGCGGAGATGCCGTCCGCCGACGGCCGGCAGGGCGGCCTCGACGTCTGGCTGCAGTACGCGACGGACCTGTTCGAGGAGTCCACGGCCCGGCTGCTGCTCGACCTGTTCGTGCGCACCCTCACGGCCCTGGCCGACGACCCCTCGGCCCCGGCGGCCGCACCCCTGGGGCCGGAGGAACAGCGCGCCCTGCGGGGGCTGCCCGCCCGTACGGGGAGGCCCCCCGCCGGTGCGTCGGCACCGGAGACGGACGGCGCGGCCGGGGTGGGCGACCCCGCGGACCCCCGGGTGGAGATCCTGTGCGGGCTCTTCGCGGACCTGCTGGGCCGCGACCGGGTGGGGCCGCACGACAACTTCTTCCGCACCGGCGGCCATTCGCTGCTGGGCATCCGCCTCACCCACCGCATCCGCACCGTGCTGGGCGCCTCCCTGACCATCCGCGACCTGTTCCTGGCGCCCACCCCGCACGCCCTCAGCCGACGGCTGTCCGGGCCCGACGGTGCCACGGTCCCGCCGCTGACGCCGTACCGGCCGCGCCCGGCGGTGCTGCCGCTGTCGCACGCCCAGCGCCGCCTGTGGCTCGTCGACCAGCTCCAGGGCTCCGGACCCGCCTACAACGTGCCGGTGGTGCTCTCCCTGCGCCGGCCGCTGGACCCCGGCGCGCTGCACGCCGCCCTGGGCGACGTGGTGGCCCGCCACGAGATCCTGCGGACCACGTACGCGGCGTCCGGCGGGCGCCCGCAGCAGACCGTCCACGTGGACCCGGTCGTCGTCCGGCACCGCCATGTGCGCACCACTGCCGAAAAGTTGACGGAACGGATCCGCCTCGACACCCGGCACGCCTTCGACCTGGCCGCCGAACCGCCGCTGCTCTCCCGCCTCTACACGGACGAGCACGGCTCCCAGACGCTGGTGCTGGTGCTGCACCACATCGCCGCCGACGGCTGGTCCCTGGACCGGCTCCTCGACGACCTCGACACCGCCTACCGGGCCCGGGCCGCGGGCCACGCCCCGGGCTGGGCACCGCTGCCGGTGCAGTACGCCGACTACGCCCTCTGGCAGCACGAGATCCTCGGCGACGGCGCCGACCCCGAGAGCCTGCTGTCCCGGGAGACCGCCCACTGGAAGCGCGAACTCGACGGCGCGCCGCACCTGATCGACCTGCCCACCGACCGGCCCCGGCCGGCCCGGCCGACGCAGCGCGGAGCCCTCGCCCGGGTGGCCCTCGGGGCGTCGGCGCACGAGGCCCTGGTCCGCGTCAGCACGCAGAACGACGCCACGCTGTTCATGACGGTGCACGCCCTGCTGGCCGTCACCCTCACCCGCCTCGGCGCCGGGCACGACCTGCCCATCGGCACCGTGACGGCGGGGCGGAGCGACCCCCGACTGGACCGGCTGGTGGGCTTCTTCGTCAACACCCTGGTCCTGCGCACCCGCACGGACGGAGACCCGACCTTCCGCGAACTCCTCGCCCGGGTCCGCACCACCGACCTCACGGCCTACGCCCACGACACCCTGCCCTTCGACCTGCTCGTCGAGCACCTCAACCCGCACCGCACCACCAGCCACCACCCCCTCACCCAGGTCGTCCTCCAGCTCCACCCCGCCCCGGCCGGCGCCACCGCCGGCCCGAGGCCCCTGGACGGCACGCCCGTGCCCGTGGACACCGGCCGGGCCAAGTTCGACCTGACGCTGGCCCTGCACGACCGGCGCGACGCCGACGGCCGGCCCGCGGGGCTGGACGGCGTCCTGGAGTACGCCACCGACCTCTTCGACCCCGGCACCGCCCGTCTGATCGTCGAGCGGTTCGTGAGCATCGCCGAGGAGGTGGCGGCCGATCCCGACCGGCGCGTCGCGGACCTGGGGCTCATCGGCCCCGTCACGGACGGGGACGACGGAAGCACCGAGGGCGGGAGGCCGCACGGGCGGCCCGTGCCGTCGCTGACCGACCTGTTCGACGCCCGTGCGGCCGCCGCGCCGGACAGTCCCGCCTTCCCCGTCGGCCACGACGGCGCACGGGTGAGCCGCGTCGAACTGGCCTCGCGTTCCCAGCGATCGGCCGCACGACTGCGGCGGCGCGGGGTGCGGCCCGGGTCGCTGGTGGGCCTGCGCATGGCTCCCGGGGAGCCGCTGGCCGTGGCCGTGCTCGCGGTGCTGCGCTGCGGGGCCGGGTACGTCCTGGGTGACGCGGCCGTGGCGCGGGACGCCGGGGCCCACCTGGTGCTGACCGAGGCGGACGTGGTGGCGGAGGCCGAGGCGCCGGCACCGGAGGAGTCCGCCCCGTACGCCGGTCGGGCGTACGGGGACGACGTCGCCTGCGTCCACCACGTCACCGGGCCCGACGGCGCCCCGGCACCGGTGCTCGTCACGCACCGGGCGCTGGCCGCCGCCGTGGCCCGGGGCGGCACCGGGGCGGCCGATGCGCCCGTCACCTCGGCCGACTTCTCCCTGGCCCTGTGGTCCGGGCTGCTCGGCGGCCCCGCCGGTGCGGCGCACGGCGACGGGCGGGCGGACAGCGGGGCGCACCGTACGGCGGGGGGCGACGGCCCGGTGCGGTTGCTCGACGACCGCCTGCGGCCCGTGCCCGACGGGGTGCCGGGAGAGGTGTACGTACCGGCGTCCGGGAGCGTGTACGGCGTCGCGGGCCGGGCCGGCGCGACCGCCGTCACCGTCGTGGCCGACCCGCTGGGCGCGCCCGGTGCGACGCTGCTGCGGACCGGGCGGTGGGCGCGGCGCACCGCCGACGGGACGCTGCGGTTCCTCGGCCGCCCCGGTGAGCGGGTCCGGGTCGCCGGGCTGCCCGTGGACACCGAGGCGGTGCGGGACGCCCTGCTGGGCCTGCCGGACGTCACGGACGCCGTGGTGACCGCCCGCCAGGGCGGGCCCGGCGTCACGGCCTACGTCGTCGGCGCCCGGGCCGCGCGGCCGGGAACGGGTGTGGACGAAGCCGCCGTACGGGCGGCTCTCGCGCGGGAGGTGCCGGAGTACGCGCTGCCGTCCGCGGTCGTCACGATGCCCGCGCTGCCGCGCACACCGGACGGCCGGGTCGACCTGGCGGCGCTGCCCGCCCCCGGAGCCTCCGCACGGTCCTCGGACGGCGCGGGGGACGATCCGCGCACCGAGGTGCTGCGCGGCCTGTTCTCCGAGGTGCTGGGCGGCCGGCCGGTGGCGGCCGGGGACAACTTCTTCCGCGTCGGCGGCCAGTCCCTGCTCGCGGTGCGGCTGGTCAACCGGGTCACCTCCGTGCTCGGGGTGCGGCTGAGCCTGCGCGACGTGTTCCAGGCCCCGACCCCGGCCCGGCTGGCGGAGCACCTCCGTACGGCCGGCACCACCGAGGCCGCCCCGCCGCCGCTGCGGCGACGTGCCCGCGCCGGCGCCGGCCGCTAGCCCTCGGGCCGCCTCGCGCGGCACGCCCCCCGGGGGAGGCGGACCCACTGCCGGGTCCGCCTCCCCGCGCGTGCGCGCACCGGGAGGCGGCACCGGGTGGAGCCGACTGCCGCCCCTGTACCTGCCGCTGCTCCTGCCGTTCCGGGTCCGTGGCCGTACCTAGCCTCGTCACAGCGGCAGCCGTCGCCCGTCGAACCGTCAGGAGGAAGCGCGATGCCCCCATCCGGCACCACGGTGACCACGACCGGCAGCGCGCCCGGCCGGGCCGCGCCGCGGCCGTCCGCCGTCGTGGACGGCGGCGCCCCGGCCGTGCCGCCCCGCCCCGTGCTCGACCTGATCGCCGCGCACGCCGAGGCCACGCCGGACCGCACCGCCGTGGTCGACGCCTCCCGCCCCGGGGTGCGGCTGACCTACGGCGAACTGGCCGACGCGGTCGCGCGCAAGGCGGAGCGGCTGCGGGAGCAGGGGGCGGGCCCCGGACGTCTGGTGGCCGTGCGCAGGCCGCGGGGCATCGAGGCCGTCACCGCGATCCTCGCGACCCTGCGGGCCGGCGCCGCGTACCTGCCGCTCGACGTGAACGCCCCCGCGGCCCGCACCGCCGCGATCCTCGCCGACGTGTGCGCGGCCGGGGCCGACGGCCTGCCGGACCCGCGCGACACCCCGCCCGGTGAGCCGGCCGAGCCTCCGGTCGCCCGCCCCGGCGAGACCGTGCTGCCCGGCCGCCCGGTGCCCCCCGGTACCGCCTACGTCATGTACACCTCGGGCTCGACCGGGACGCCGAACGGGGTGCCGGTGGGCCGCGCGGCCCTCGACCACTTCGCCACGGTCGCGGCGCGGGCCTACGGCATCGGCGCCGACGACCGGGTCCTGCAGTTCGCCCCGCTGCACTTCGACGCGAGCGTCGAGGAGATCTTCGTGACGCTGTGCGCCGGCGGCACCCTGGTGCTGCGCGGCGAGGACATGCTGGACGTGCCGGCGCTGGCCGCCGGGTGCGCCGCGCACGGCATCACCGTGCTGGACCTGCCCACCGCGTACTGGCGGCAGCTCACCGAGGTGCTGGCGGACGGCACGGCCGCGCTGCCGGCGTCGGTGCGCACCGTCCTGATCGGCGGGGAGGCCGCCCTGCCCGAGCACGTCACCCGCTGGTGCCGCGCCGTGGGCGACGGGGTCCGGCTGCTGAACACCTACGGGCCGACGGAGACCACCGTGGTCGCCACGGTCGCCGACCTGACAGGCCACCCGGGCGGCCCGGTGCCGATCGGGCGTCCGCTGCCGGGCATCCGGGCGGCCGTCATCGAGGGCGAACTGTGGCTCCAGGGCCCCCAGTTGTCCGACGGCTACCTCGGGCGTCCCGCGCTCACCGCCGAGCGCTTCACCACCCTCGACGGCGCGCCCGCCTACCGCACCGGGGACCTCGCCGGGCTGGCGGCGGACGGGCAGCTCCTGCACCGCGGGCGCCGGGACGACGAGGTGAAGATCAGCGGGCACCGCATCGACCCGGCCGCCGTGGAGGCGGTGCTGTCGGAGCACCCGGCGGTGCGGGAGGCGGCCGTGGTCGCCCCGCTGCTGCCGGACGGGGACCGCGCCCTGGTCGCCTTCGTCGTGCCGTCGGCCCGCGCGGCCCGCGTGCCGGCCCCCACGGCGACACCGGCCCCGCTGCCCGCGGACCTGGCCGACGACCTCCGCGCCCACCTGGCCGACCGGCTGCCGTCGCAGGCCGTGCCCGGCACGCTCCACGGGATCGCCGCGCTGCCGCGCACCAGCACCGGCAAGACCGACCGGGCGCTGCTGCGCCAGGTGCGGGTGAACGCCGCTCCCCCGGCACCCGCCCCGTCCACCGACGAGCTTGCCCCGGCAGACGTCGACTTGGATTCCGACGAGGAGCGCGTCCCCCTCTCGTACGCCCAGCGGCGGCTGTGGTTCCTGAACCGGCTGGAGGGGCCCTCGGACACCTACAGCGTGCCCGTGGTGATCCGCTTCGACCGGGTGCCGGACCCGGTGGCGCTGGAGGCGGCCGTGCGGGACGTGGTGGCGCGCCACGAGAGCCTGCGCACCACCCTGCCGGCCGGCCCGGACGGCGAGCCGTACCAGCGGATCGCGCCGCCCGACGCGCCCGTGGACTTCCACGTGGTGGCGTGCGGGCGGGACGGAGCCGCACGGGACGCGCGCGTCGAGGAGTTCACCGCCGCACCGTTCGACATCACCCGTGATCTGCCGCTGCGGGTACGGCTCTTCACGGGCGCGGGCGCGGAGACGGACACAGGCACGGGCACCGACGGCCCCGGCTCGGTCCTCGTCCTGCTGATGCACCACGTCGCCACCGACGGCTGGTCCCTGCGGCCGCTCCTGCGTGACCTCGTCGACGCGTACACGGCCCGTACGGCGGGGCAGGCGCCCACCTGGGAACCCCTGCCGGTGCAGTACGCCGACTACACCCTCTGGCAGCACGACATGCTCGGCGACCCGCAGGATCCGGCCAGTGTCCTGGCCCGCCGGCTCGGCTTCTGGCGGGCCGCGCTGGAGGGGCTGCCGGACGTCACGGACCTCCCGGCGGACCGGCCGCGGCCCGCCGAACCCACCTTCCGCGGAGCCACGTTGGGTGCACGGCTGGACGCGGGGACGCACGCCCGGCTGCTCCAGGTGTGCGCCGCGCAGGGGGCGAGCCTGTTCATGGCCGTCCACACGGCGCTGGCGACCGCCCTCGCGGCGGCCGGGTGCGGCGAGGACGTCGCCGTCGGCACGCCGGTCGCGGGCCGCTCCGACGAGGCGCTGGACGACGTGGTGGGCTTCTTCGTCAACACCCTGGTGCTGCGCACCGACCTGTCCGGCGCCCCCTCCTTCACCGACCTCCTCGCCCGCGTCCGGGACACCGACCTGGCCGCCTACGCCCACGACGACCTGCCCTTCGACCTCCTCGTCGAACACCTCAACCCCGAACGCTCCCTCGCCCACCACCCGTTCTTCCAGGTGATGCTCACCGTCCAGACGGCGTCCGGCGGCGAGGACGGGGTGCGGCTCGGCGCGGCCGAGGGCGAGGTCCTGCCGGCCGGGACGGAGACGGCGAAGTTCGACCTGAGCGCCTCCTGCGTGGAGGTGCGGGACGCACACGGTGCCGCGCAGGGCGTGGAGGTGTGGCTGCAGTACGCGTCCGACCTGTTCGAGGAGCCCACGGCGCGGCTCCTGCTCGACCTGCTGGTCCGCGCCCTGACGGCCCTCGCCGACGACCCGTCGGGCCCCGCCGCCGCACCGCTGTCGGAGGATGAGGCGCGCGGGCTGCGCGGACGGCGCGAACGGCTCGCCGAGGCCGCCGCCTCCCGGGGCCGCGACACCCTCGCCGCCGCGTCGGGCGGTACGGACTGCCGTACACCCGGCGAGGAGATCCTGTGCGGTCTGTTCGCCGACGTCCTCGGGCGTGAACACGTGGGCCCGCAGGACAACTTCTTCCGGATCGGCGGCCACTCGTTGCTCGGCATCCGGCTGGTCCACCGCGTGCGCACGGTGCTGGGCGCCTCCCTCACCGTCCGGGACCTGTTCCTCGCCCCGACGCCCCGGGCGCTCGCCCGGCGGGTCGACGGCGACAGCGGCACCCGGCTGCCGTCGCTGACCGCCCGCGCGGCGCGCCCCGCGGTCCTGCCGCTCTCCCACGCGCAGCGGCGGCTGTGGTTCATCGACCAGCTCCAGGGGCCCGGCCCCGGCTACACGATCCCCTTGGTGCTGCGCCTCGACCGGCCGCTGGACCCCGCCGTCCTCGGCCTGGCCCTGGACGACCTGACCCGGCGGCACGAGACGCTGCGCACCACGTACGCCGACACCGACGGCCGTCCCGCGCAGCGGGTGCACGCCCACCTCGTCCCGGACTTCGCCCACCACCGCACCACCATCGAGGAGTTGGGAGACCTGGTCCACCGGGACACCCGGCACACCTTCGACCTGGCCGCCGAACCGCCCCTGCGGTCGCGCCTCTACACCGACGAACACGGCACCCAGACGCTGGTGCTGGTCGTGCACCACATCGCCGCCGACGGCTGGTCCCTGGACCGGCTCCTCGACGACCTCGCCACCGCCTGCGAGGCCCGCGCCGCGGGACGGGAGCCCGGCTGGGAGCCGCTGCCGGTGCAGTACGCCGACTACGCCCTCTGGCAGCACGACGTCCTCGGCGACGGCGCCGACCCGGGCAGCCTGCTGGCCCGCGAGACCGCGCACTGGCGCGAGGTGCTCGACGGCGCGCCGGACGTCCTCCAGCTCCCCACCGACCGGCCCCGGCCGGCCGAGCCCAGCGGCCGCGGCGCGGTGCTGCCGCTCGCGCTGGACGCGGACACCCACCGGGCCCTGGCCCGCGTCGCCGCCCGGCACGACGCCACCCTGTTCATGACGCTGCACGCCCTGTTCGCGGTGACCCTCAGCCGGCTGGGCGCCGGGCACGACCTGCCCGTCGGCACGGTCACCGCCGGGCGCGCCGACCCGCAGCTCGACGGCCTCGTGGGCTTCTTCGTGAACACGCTGGTGCTGCGCACGGACGTGTCGGGCGGGCCGCGCTTCTCCGAGCTGCTGGAGCGGGTGCGCACCACCGACCTCGCGGCCTACGCCCACGACACGCTGCCCTTCGACCTGCTCGTCGAGCACCTCAACCCGGAGCGCACCACCGCTCACCACCCGCTCACCCAGGTCCTGCTCCAGCTCCACCCGGCACCGGCGGGCACCGCCGGCGGCCCGCGGCCGCTGGACGGCACGCCCGTGCCGTTCGCGACGGAGTTCACCAAGTTCGACCTGACGCTGGCGCTGCACGACCGGCGCGACGAGGACGGGCGGCCCGCTGGCCTGGACGGTGTGCTGGAGTACGCCACCGACCTGTTCGACGCCGCGACGGCCCAGGTGGTCACCGAGGTGTTCACGCACCTCGCCGCCCAGGTCGCCGCCGACCCGGAGCGGCGCGTGGACGAGCTCGACGCGCTGACGCCCGCGCGGCGGCGGGCGCTGGTCGACGCGTACAACGACACGGCGGTGCCGGGACTGCCGGAGCGCTGCGCGCACGAGCTGTTCGAGGAGCGGGTCCGCCGCACGCCCGACGCGCCGGCCGTCGTGTTCGGGGACACCGAGCTGACGTACGCCGAGCTGAACCGGCGTGCCAACCGGCTGGCGCACCGCCTGCTGGCCGCCGGTGTCCGCGAGGGCGCGCCGGACGGCGACGCGGCGGTGGGCGTCCTGATGGACCGCACCGAGCACCTGGTGGTGGCGACGCTGGCGGTGCTGAAGGCGGGCGCGGCGTACGTGCCGGTCGACCCGAAGCTGCCGCCGGCCCGGGTGCGCATGATCATGACGGAGACCGGTGCCCACGTCCTGCTCACCGACGCGGTCCTGGCCGACGGCGACGCGGTCCGGGCCGAGGCGGCCGCCGGCACCACGGTGCTCGTCGCCGAGCGTCCCGCACCGCACGAGCCCGAGGTGCCCGACACCGATCCCGGGCTGCCGGTGCCCGTGGAGTCCCTGATGTACGTCATGTTCACCTCGGGCTCCACCGGCCGCCCCAAGGGGGTCGGCGTCACCCACCGCAACGTGGTCCAGCTCGGCCTGGACCGCTGCTGGGACGCGGACCACCACCGCCGCATGCTGGTCCACTCGGCGTACGGCTTCGACGCCTCCACCTACGAGCTGTGGGTGCCGCTGCTGCACGGCGGCTGCCTGGTGGTGGCGCCCGGCGACGGCGCGGACGTCGCCGAGCTCGCCCGCACCGTGGAGCGGCACGAGGTGACCGCCGCGTACTTCACCATGGGTCTGTTCCACATCATGGCCGACGAGGGCCTGGACACGCTGGCCCGGCTGCGCGAGGTGTGGACGGGCGGCGACGTGGCCTCCCCGGTCGCCCTGCAGCGGGTCCTCACGCACTGCCCGGACACCGTGGTGGTGCACTCGTACGGGCCGACGGAGGCCACGTTCGCCTCCCACCACCAGCGGTTCGCGACGACCGGCGGCGACCGCGAGCTGCCCGGTGTGTTCCTCGGCCGGGCGATGGACAACACCCGCGTGTACGTGCTCGACGAGCGGCTGCGGCCGGTGCCGCCCGGCGCCACCGGCGAGATGTACCTGGCCGGCTCCCACCTGGCGCGCGGCTACCTGCGGCGCTCGGCGCTGACCGCGGAGCGGTTCGTCGCCGACCCCTTCGACCCGGACGGCGGCGGGCGCATGTACCGCACCGGTGACCTGGTGTCGTGGACGGCCGACGGTGAGCTGCGCTTCCTGGGGCGGGCCGACGGGCAGGTCAAGCTGCGCGGGTTCCGCATCGAACCCGGCGAGATCGAGGCCGCGTTCGCCGCGCACCCGGCGGTCGGCCAGGCCGCGGTGCTGGTCCGCGAGGACCGGCCCGGCGACAAGCGGCTCGTGGCCTACGTCGTCGCCCAGCAGGGCGCCGCGCTGGACGAGAGCGAGCTGCGCACGGCGGTCGCCCGCGCGCTGCCCGCGCACATGGTGCCGTCGGCGGTCCTGGTCCTGGACCGGCTGCCGCTGACCGTCAACGGCAAACTGGACCGGGCGGCCCTCCCCGCCCCCCTCCGGATCGCGGCGGCGGACGGCCGGGCCGCGCGCAACGCCCGCGAGGAGGTCCTGTGCGGCCTCTTCGCGGAGGTCCTCGGCATCGACCGGGTCGGCATCGACGACAACTTCTTCGACCTGGGCGGCCATTCGCTGCTCGGGGTGCGGCTGATGAGCCGGGCCCGGGCCGTCCTCGGCGTCGAGCTGACCGTGCGCGACCTGTTCCGGGCGCCGACCGTGGCCGGACTGCTCGACGACGGCGCCGGCGACGACAGCCTGGGGGTGCTGCTGCCGCTGCGCGAGGCGAAGACCGGCACGCCGCTGCGCCCGCTGTTCTGTGTGCACCCCGGCTCCGGCATGGGCTGGCCCTACGCGGGCCTGGCCCGGCACCTGAGCGGCGGCCGTCCCCTGTACGCGCTGCAGACGCGGGCGCTGTCCCGCCCCGACTACCGGGCCGTGAGCATCGAGGAGATGGCCGCGGACTACCTGGAGCACGTCCGCCGGGTGCAGCCGGAGGGCCCCTACAGCTTCCTCGGCTGGTCGTTCGGCGGGTACGTCGCCCACGCGATGGCCACCCGGCTCCAGGACGCCGGCGAGCGCGTCGAGGTCCTGGCGCTGATGGACGTCTACCCGATGCCCCCCGAGGACGTGGGCCGGCCCCTCACCGACCGGGAGATCCTGCAGATCCTCGTCGGCGTCGACGAGGACGCGGCGGACGAGGACCTGCGCTTCGACCCCGCCGAGACGGCCCGGCTGCTGCAGGAGCGCGACCCGGTGCTGGCCGGCTTCAGCCACGCCGAGGTGACCCGCCTGGTCGGCACCTCCGTGAACCACGCCGAGCTGATGCGCCACCACCGGCTGCGCCGCTTCGACGGGGACCTGCTGTTCTTCACGGCGGACCGGCACCGCGACACCACGTCTTTCACCGCCGACCAATGGGCCCCTTATATCGGGGGCCCGATAGAGAACCACCGGGTGGATTCCGCCCACCTGCGGATGGCCGAACCGGAATCTCTGGAACACATCGGCCGCGTTCTCGACGAAAGGCTTTCCCGCACCTCTTCCACCGTCGCCCACACACAGCAGAGGAACTGAACCATGACGAACCCCTTCGACGACAACGACGGCACGTTCCTGGTCGTGGTCAACCACGAGGACCAGCACTCCCTGTGGCCCTCCTTCGCCCCCGTGCCCGCCGGATGGACCGTCGCCCTCGGCGAGAGCAGCAGGCAGGAGGCGTTGGACTACGTGGAGGCCCACTGGCAGGACATCCGCCCCAAGAGCCTCCTCGCGCAGTACTGAGACCCCGTCCCGGCCGGCGGCCGGCGGTGCCCCACGGCACCGCCGGCCGCCTTTTCCTTTTCCGCACCGGCTTTTCCCGGAGCCCGACTCCCTTCTCCCGACGGCACTTTCCCACTGCCGCACTCCTGCCGCTCCAACTACCGTTCCGGAACCTGCCCAACTCCTATATTCGTAGAGCGAGATGAGAAATCACCCCGTCACCCGGAGAGAGCATTCCATGGTTCATTCGCAGCACGGCCTCCACGTTCTGGTGTGCGGCGGCGCCTCCGACGCGCACACCTGGAACCTGGTCTGCCTCCAGCTCCTGCTCGAGGAGGCGGGGCACCGGGTGACCAACCTCGGCCCCTGCGTCCCGGAGGAGCTGCTCGCCCAGGAGTGCCTGACGCACCGCCCGGACGCCGTGGTGATCGGCAGCGTCAACGGACACGGGTACCAGGACGGCCTGCGGGCCGTACGCCGACTGCGGCGCGAGCCGTCGCTGGCGGCCGTCCCGGTGGCCCTCGGCGGCAAGCTGGGCGTGGACGGTGTGCGCGACGCCGCGGCCGCCGACGCGCTGCGCGCCGCCGGCTGCACCGCCGTGTTCGACGACGGCGACCTCGCCGCCTTCCACACCTGGGTCGGCGGCCTCGCCGGCCACAGCGCGCCGACCCGCACCACCGCCGACCTCGGCGTCCGCGCCGGCGCCACCGCCGACCTCGGTGCCCGCACCCGTGCCACCGCCGGCGCGCCGACCGGGGGGAGCCGCGCATGAGCACCGGCCCCTCCCCCGCCACCGCACCGGCCTCGCCGTTCGGACGGTTCGTCGCCGACGCGGCCGCCGACGGGCGCCTGGTGGTGCAGCCCCGCATGGGGTTCGGCGACCCCGCCCGCATGCGCCACGGACTGGAGCGGACCCGGTTCGCCGCCGCCACCACCGTGGGCACCCTGACCCTGGACAGCTACACCCGCCTCGGCGACCACGCCGCGGTGCGCCGCGCCCTGCGCGCGGGGCTCCCGCTGAACGGCTACCCGCTGGTGGACCTGCCCGCCGGGCGGACCCGGCGGCTGCTGGACGGCCTGCTCGGCCCGGACTTCCCCGTCCAGGTGCGGCACGGCTCCGCCCGCCCCGCGGCCATCGTGAAGGCGATGACGCGGGCCGGCCTGGACGCCACCGAGGGCGGTCCGGTGTCGTACTGCCTGCCCTACGGCCGCACACCGCTGCGCGAGTCGGTGGACCAGTGGGCCCGCGCCTGCGAGCTGCTGACCCGGCTCGTCCCGGCGCCGCGCCTGCCCCACCTGGAGACGTTCGGCGGCTGCCTGCTGGGCCAACTGTGCCCGCCCGCCCTGCTGGTCGCGGTGAGCGTGCTGGAGGCGCTGTTCTTCACCCAGCACGGCATCCGCAGCGTCTCGCTCAGCTACGCGCAGCAGACCCACCCCGGGCAGGACGAGGACGCCCTGCTGGCGCTGCGCCGGCTGGCCGCGCGCTTCCTGCCCGCCGGCACCGACTGGCACCTGGTGCTCTACACCTACATGGGGGTGTTCCCGCGCACCGGCCCGGGCGCCCGGCGGCTGCTGGAGGACTCCGCGCGCCTGGCGGTGCGCACGGGCGTGGAGCGGCTCGTCGTGAAGACCGCCGCCGAGGCGCACCGCATCCCCTCGGTCGCGGAGAACATCGGCGCCCTGGAGTCGGCGGGCACCGCGGCCGAACTCGCCGCCGCCCGGCTGCGGGACGGACGGACACCGCGATGCGTGCCGCCGGCCGACTCCGAGGTGCACGCCGAGGCGCGGGCCCTGGTGGAGGCGGTGCTCGACCTCTCCCCCGACGTCGGTCTGGCGCTGCGCACCGCGTTCGCGCACGGCCTGCTGGACGTCCCCTACTGCCTGCACCCCGACAACGCGGGACGCGCCCGCAGCGTCGTCGACGCCTCCGGCCGGCTGCGCTGGTCGTCCGTGGGCGCGATGCCCCTCACCGCCGACGGCCCGCCGGGCGGTCACGAGGTCATGACCTCGGCAGGGCTGCTGACCGCCCTGAACAGCGTGGCACTCCGATACGACCGATGAGACCGGGAGTCAAGATGAACCACACGGCCGTCATGCACGGTCCGGCCCCCGCCGGCCATCCCGCCGGCGCGGACCCCGAGACGCACCCGGAGGCGTCCTCCGCGGCCCCCGCGGACGGGCCCGCCGGACCGCCCGACCCCGCCCGGCACCTGGCCTCGCCCCGGCTGCGGTCCGCGATGCTGGTGCAGCAGGAGGCGCTGGCCGCGGCGCGGGACCACCTGCGCGGCCTCGGCTTCGTCGAACTGCTGCCGCCGCTGCTGGGGCCTGTCACGGACCCGGGCGGCCGCGGGGCCAAGGCCCTCGACGTCGACTACTACGGCCGCCGGTACAAGCTGATGACCAGCGCCATCCTGTACAAGCAGGCGTCGCTGCACGGCTTCCCCAAGCTGTTCTACATCGCTCCCAACGTCCGGGTGGAGCCACCCGAGACGGCCGGCACGGGACGGCACCTGGTGGAGTTCCACCAGATCGACGTGGAGATCGCGGGCGCCTCCCGCGAGGACGCCATGGAGATCGCGGCCGGCCTGCTGCGCCACGTCGTCGAGCACGTCGTGGACCGCGTGCCGCACGAGCTGGCCGCACTCGGCCGCGACCCCGGCTTCTTCTCCGCCCTGCGCTCCGCGCCGTTCGACCGGCTGCCGCACGCCGAGGCGGTGGCGCGGCTGTGGGACGACGGCCGCGCCCAGAACCCGGACGCGGAGATCGACTGGGCGGGCGAGGAAGCCCTGTCGCGGGCGGCCGACCGGCCCTTCTTCATCACCGACTACCCCAAGGGCTCCCGCGGGTTCTACGACCGGGAGGACCCCGAACGCCCGGGCTCTCTGCGCAACTTCGACCTCATCGCGCACGGCGGGTTCGGCGAACTGGTCAGCGGCAGCGAGCGCGAGGCCGACTACGCCACGATCGTCACGCGGATGCGGGAGAGCGGGGAGAACCCCGCCAAGTACGCCTGGTACCTGGACGCCGCCCGCGAAGGACTGCCCCGCAGCGCCGGGTTCGGCATGGGGCTGCAGCGGCTGGTCCGCTTCCTCACCGGCCTGGACGCCCTGTGGCAGGTCACCGCCTACCCGAAGCTGCCGGGGGTGATCGCGCCGTGACCGCCGCACACCGGGAGGGCACCGGCCCCGGCCCGCTGGGCGCCGCCGGGTTCCCCGAGGACGAGGTCCGCGCCCGGGCCCGCGCCGGCACCGCCGCGGTCTTCCCGCCGGTGGACGCCTACGGCAACGCGCTGTTCGGCGCCGGGAGCGGGACCTCGGGGGCGTACGCCCCGTCCGCCGACGCGCTGGACCGTGCCCGCCTGGTTCCGCCGGTGTTCATGCCGCAGCGCCTGGAGAAGCTCGTCGAACTCGGCCGCGAACCGGTGTACGACGACGTCGACCTGCGCACCCGCGTCGGCGGGTTCGCCTCCTCGCTGCCGCTGTTCCTGTCGGCCTTCGGCTCGACCCGGGCCGGCAGCGGGGACCTGGCCCTGGCGGCGAGCGTCCAGGCCGGCCGGCTCGGCATCCCCATGGTGCTGGGCGAGAACATGGTCCCGGTCCACGGCTACGCGACCCCCGCCGACGGCACCCTCCCGGCGCTGACGGCACGCATCCGGGCCTACGCGGACGCCTCGGACGGCACGTCGGGCGGCGTGGTCGTCCAGCAGAGCACCGAGGACGCCGACGCCGAGGTGTGGAACCTGCTCTACAGCGACCCCGCGCTGCGGCCCCTGGTGGACTCCGGGCGGCTCGCCTTCGAGCTGAAGATCGGTCAGGGCGCCAAGCCCGGCCTCGGCGGGATGACCGTGGTCGACCGGGACGCGGCGGACCGGCTGTCCGACGCCTTCGCCGTCCGCGACGTCTTCGGCGCCTCGGCGCCGGCCCGGCTGCGGTGCGCCACGCCCGGCACGTTCACCGAGGAGATCGTGCGCCAGCAGGTCCGCTTCATGCGCAACAACTTCCCGCGCGCCCGCGTGTGGGTGAAGCTGCCGCCGGGCCGCGACGTCGCCCTGGCCGCGCGCACCGCGTGGCGGGCCGGGGCGGACGCGGTCACCGTCGACGGGGCCGAGGGCGGCACCGGCTGGGCGCCGCGCGCCTTCCTGGACCAGGTGGGCCTGCCGCTGGCCGAGTGCCTGCGCCGGATCGGCCCGCCCGAGGGCTGCCTGCTGGTCACCGGGCGCTTCCACGAGGGCGGCCGTACCGTGCGGGCCCTCGCCCTCGGGGCGCGCGCCGCCGGCCTGGGCCGGGCCGCGCTGCTGGCCGTCGACGAGGACCCCGAGCACGGCCTGGTCCGGCTCGCGGAGAGCATCGCCCTGGAGTGCCGCCTGCTGGTCAGCGCGCTCGGCAAGTACGCGCCCGCCGCGCTCACCGCGGAGGACGTGTGGTGGCCGGACGGCCCCGCGGCCACGGCGTACGCGCCCGCCACGGACACCGGCACCTCTTCCTACGCGTCCGCCACGGACACCGGCACCTCCCGCTTCACACCCCCCACGGACACCGGCACCTCCCCCTACGCGTCCGCCACGGACAGCGCCATCCCGGCCGGCGCGGCCCCCGGCCGCCCGTCCCTCCCCCAGCGAGTCGGAGGCCCCGCATGACCGCCCTCCTCGAAGTCGGCTGCCACCTGCCCGGCTCCTCCGTCCCCGTCGACGTCGTCGGCGCGGAGGCGGGCGCCGAGGAACGGCAGATGTGGACCTTCCGCCGCTTCTACGGCCTGCGGGAGGTGCGGCGGGCACCCGACCAGGGCCTGCGCGACACCCTCGGCGCCGCCGTCGCCTCGCTGGCCACCCTGCCGGGCAACGAGCACCGGGTGACCCACGTGCTGTACGCCCGTACGGTCTCGCAGGTCGCCCCGGCGGGCGAGGCGCCGCTGGAGGACGTGTGCGCGGCGGCCGGGCTGAGCCGGGCGGTGGCGTTCACACTGACCCAGCACGGATGTGCCACCGGCCTGCTCGCCCTGGACCTGGCCGGCCGGCTGCTCGACGCCGACGGCGACCCCGACGCCCTGGCGATCGTGCTGACCGGGGAGAAGACCTTCGGTGCCGCGCTGCAACTCATCCCGGAGAGCACGGTGATGGGCGAGGCGACGGCCGCCGCGCTGGTCGCCCCGCACGGCCCGCGTGACCGGCTCCTCGGCTACGCCTGCCGCACCGAGGGCCGTTACGCGGAGGACTTCCCGCCGCACGCGCTGAACCCCTCCTTCCTGAAGGACCACAACACCCTGCTCGCCGCCACCGTGCGGGAGGCCGTCGAGGCGGCCGGGGTCGCCCTCGACGACCTGGCGCTGGTCCTGCCGCACAACGTGAACCGGCTGTCGTGGTCCTGGACCTGCCGCGAGCTGGGCCTGCCCCTGGAGCGGGTCTTCCTCGACAACATCCCCGTCACCGGGCACTGCTTCACCGCCGACCCGTTCGTCAACCACGTGCACGCCCGCGCCGCCGGCCTGCTGCGCCCCGGCGACCTGTACCTGATGGCCGCCGTCGGCCTGGGCGCCACGTTCTCGGCGGCGGTCCTGCGCCACTGAGCGCGCCCCGGCGCCACCCCGCTCCCGCCGTCTCCCCCTCTCGCCTCCTCGTCGTCCCTCTTCGCCGCTCTTCGCCCCTCTCGTCCGTCATCCGAAAGGACAGCCCATGTCCCCGCCCCTGGCGTCGCCCGTACGACACGCCCCCGCCCCGCCCGCCGCCGGTTTCCTCGACGGGGCGCGACGGGCCCTGACCGGCACCGCCGGCACCCCGCTGGTCCTGCTCGGCAACTTCGAGGTGGAGGACGAGTGGGCCAAGGGCGAGTCGGGGCTGCCCATGCTCGCGGGCCGCAACTCCGCCGCCATCGTCAACCGGATGGACGAGTTCGCCCTGCTGCTGGCGGGCCCGGACGACCACGTCGTCCTCAAGTCGGCGCCCGACGCCGACTACCTCGACCACCTGGCGTCCCTGGGCGTCGAGTTGCCCACCGTGCTGGTCACCGACGTGCAGGACCCGGCGCATTCGGTCACCGTCGACGCGCTGCGCTCCCCGCGCCTGATGGCCTCGCTCCGCGAACTCGCCGGACGGGGAGCCCGGTTGCTGCCGCACGGCCAGTCGGCCCTGGAGGACGAGCTGTGCGAGCGGACCGGCCTGGCGTCCGCGCTGCCGCCCTCCCCGCTGGTGAAGTCCGTCAACAGCAAGATCTACAGCCGGCGCCTCGCCACCGAGCTGGGACTGCCGCTGGCCCGCGGCTGGGAGTGCGAGACGGTCGGCGCCTTCGAGGAGGCGGCCGAAGAAGCGGTCGCGCTCTGCGTGGACCAGGGTCGCCGGGTCGGCGTCAAGGACGCCTACGGGGTGTCCGGCAAGGGCATCGCCGTCATCGACGACAGCCGCCGGCTGCGCCAGCTCGTGCGCATGGTGGCGCGGGGCGCCGCCAAGCGCGGCGACGACCGGATCGCGCTGGTCATCGAGGAGTGGGCGGACAAGACCACCGACCTGAACTACCACTTCACGGTGGGCCGCGACGGCTCGGTGCGCTTCGACTTCGTCAAGGAGGCGCTGACCCAGAACGGCGTCCACAAGGGCCACCGGTTCCCCGCTCAGCTCGACCCCGGGCACATCGCCGCGGTCCAGGACGCGTCGGCCCGGATCGGCGCGCGGCTGGCCGCCGACGGGTTCCACGGAGTGGTCGGCGTCGACGCGATGCTCACCCGCGACCGGGGCCTGCTGCCGCTCCTGGAGATCAACGCCCGCAACAACATGTCGACCTACCAGACGTCCCTGCAGGAGCGGTTCATGCGCCCGGGCAGCACCGCCCTGGCGCGCCAGTACGAGCTGTCGCCGACGGCCCGGGTGTCCTTCGCCCGGCTGCGGGACCGGCTCGGTGACCTCCTGCTGGACCCGGCGACCGGCCGCGGACTGATCATCAACAACTTCGCCACGGTCAACGCCGCCGCCCCCGCCGACCCGGACGGCCGTCCGTGGACCGGCCGCCTCTACGGCCTGCTGCTGGCCGGATCGACCGCCGAACTCGACGCCCTCGACCGCGCCGTCGCCGAGGCCGTCCGGAAGGAGACCAACCCCGATGACTGACACCCCGACGACCGGCGCACCGACGGCCGGGTCCTCGACGCCCGAGGACCTCGCCGTGCAGGGCATCGCGTTCACCGAGCTCGCCGACCGCTTCGGCACCCCGCTGTACGTGTACGACGGCGACGAGATCGCCGCCCGGCTGCGCGGCCTGCTCGACCGGCTGCACCCCGGCGTGGAGGTGTTCTACTCCCTCAAGGCCAACCCGAACATCAGCGTGTGCGCGCTGCTGCACTCGCTGGGCGCCCGCGCCGAGGTGTCGTCCCTGACCGAGCTAATCACCGCGCAGCGCGCGGGGGTCCCGGCCGAGCACCTCATGTTCCTGGGCCCGGGCAAGAGCCGCGCCGAGGTCACCGCCTGCGTCAAGGACGACGTCCTGCTGATCTGCGAGTCGTTCGGCGAACTCGCCCTCATCGACGAGGTCGCCGCCGGCCTCGGCACCACCGCCCGGGTCGTGCTGCGCGTCAACCCCGCGTTCGCCGTCAAGGGCAGCGGCCTCACCATGGGCGGCAAGCCCCGCCAGTTCGGCATCGACGAGGAGGCCCTGCTGGCCGACCCGGAGCTGGCCGGCCGGCACCCGGCGGTGCGGCTCAGCGGCTTCCAGGTGTACATGGGCACCCGCATCCTCACCGAGGAGGTCGTCGCCGAGAACACCGGCCGCATCCTCGACCTCGCCGAACGCCTGTCCGCGCGGCTCGGGGTGCCCCTGGACGTGGTCGACGTCGGCGGCGGCCTCGGCGTGGCCTACTTCGCCGGCGAGCGCGACCTCGACCCCGAGCGGACCGTCGAGCTGCTCAACCCGCACTTCGCGGAGTTCGCCGCCCGGCACCCCGGGACCCGGCTGGTCATGGAGCTCGGCCGCTACCTGGTGGGCCACAGCGGCACCTACGCCGTACGGGTGCGGTACGTGAAGGAGTCCCGCGGCGAGCAGTTCGCCGTCGCCGACGGCGGCACCAACCACCACATGGCCGCGGTGGGCATCGGCTCCTTCGTCAAGCGCAACTTCCCCATGCGGCTGCTGAACCGCACCGGCTCCGACGAGCGCCGCAAGTGGAACGTCACCGGACCGCTGTGCACGCCGAACGACACCCTCGGCAAGGCGGTCGAGCTGCCGGCCGACCTGGAGCCGGGCGACCTGGTCGGCGTGGACCGCTCCGGCGCCTACGGTCCGACCGCGTCCCCCGTCCACTTCCTCAGCCACGGCTACCCCGCCGAGGTCCTGGTCCACCGGGGCCGGGCCCGCCTGATCCGGTCGCGGGACGACGCCGAGGAGATGCTCGCCCGCCAGATCCTGCACGACTTCACCCCGCACGAGGACTGATCGCGCGGCCCGGCGCTCCCGGCGCGCACCCCCGCACTCCGGAACTCCCGTTCCCGACTGCTCCGTTCCTCCGCTCCTCCGCTGTTCTTCCTCCCTTCTCACTCCTCAGCGACCCACAGACAAGGACCCGTCATGACCACCGTCGCCCACACCTCCGCCACCTCCGCCGACGCCGTCTCCGCCGACCCGCAGATCGTCGCCGCCATCGTCACCGCCCTCTGCGACGTGCTGGGGCAGGAGCTGACCGACATCACCGCCGAGACGCGGCTGTTCGACGACCTGAGCCTGGACTCCACCGCCGTCCTGGGCCTGCTGATGGCCCTGGAGGACGCCCTGGACATGGAGGTCGACCCGGAGAGCCTGCAGCAGCACCACCTGGAGAGCGTCGGCGCGCTGGCCGGCTTCATCGCCGAGAGCCGGTGACCGCGTGCCCGCCATCCGCACCGTTCGGCGGACACCCGCCCCGGCCGAACCGGCCGGGCCCCGCCTGGACCACGCCGTCGCCTTCCGCTTCTCCGCCGCCGACCGGGACCCCGCGCCCGGCGACCCGCAGCCGTACGTCGACCACCTGCGCGCCCTGCACCGGGCCGCGGGCACCCCGGACCCCACCGTCGAACTGGACTGGCTGACCGGCGGCGCCCGGGTGAGCTACCACGACATGGTCCGTGTGGTCGTGGAGCGGCTGGGGGCGGACCTCGCCGGCGTCGACCTGGTCGTCACCGTCGACGCGAGCCCCGACTGCCGCCACCAGAGCTTCCCGGCCTGTCTGCTCGCCGCGGCCCTGCCCGGTGACCCGCTGGTCCTCGGCATCTCCGAGCAGGGTGTCGCGGGCCCCTTCACCGCCCTGCGGCTCGCCCACGACCAGCTCCGCGCGGGACTGCGCCGACGTGCGCTCGTCCTCGTCGTCGAGCAGAGCACCCTGCCGCCGGGCTCCTTCGCCGGGCCCGTGGAGGACGTGGCGGTGGCGCTGCTCCTCGACGCCGGCCCGGGCCCCGGACCGCGCCTGGAACGCCCCGAGGTGGGCGTCACGGGACGCGGCGCCGAAGCCGCCCCGCCGGCGCCGGACGCCCCTCCCGGTCACCCGTGCGCGGGGGCGTGGCTCACGCTCGCCGACCGACTGGCCGGCCCCGGCGGACCGCCGTACGGCCCGGACGGACGGCTGGTGATCGCCGACCGCGACCCGGTCCTGCCGTACGCGTGCCGGGTGACGCTCACCCGGCCGGTGCCGGCGCGGCAGCCCGGTGTGCTGCCCGAGGTCGCCGTCCGGCCCGTACTGGAGCCGGTCGCATGAGCCTCACGATCCCCGCGGCCCGCTCCGAGGCGGACGCCACACCCGGCCACCTCTGGTCCCCCGCCCTCGCGCGGCGGGTCCGGGCCGCCGCCCGGGACCACGGAGCCGCGCACGCCCTCGGGGTGCTGCACGCGGCCACCCTGCCCGGTGTGCTGCCGGCCGGTCCGGGCGGGCACGTCCTGGTCCCGGAGGCCGTGGCGGCGGCCGGCTCGCGGTACGACACCCCCGAGGGGCCGCGTCCCCGCCGTCCCGACGCGGGCGAGGAACTGCTGGCCCGGGTGGCCCTGCCCGGCGGCGAGGCCCTGGTGGCGCTGCGCGTCCCGGGCTCCGGTCCCGGCCCGGACGGCGGCGCGGCCTGGGCCCGGGGGCTCGTGGCGGTGCGGCTCGGCCTGGCCGAGCGCGCGCTGCGGGAAGTCGCCGACCGGCTGCGGGACCGTACGGTCCAGGGCACCGTCATGCTCCACCTGCCCCTGGTCCGCGCCCTGATCGCGGACGCCGCGTGCGGCCTGGCCGAGGCGGGGGCGCTGCTGTCGGCCCCCGTCACGGACCCGGGCCCCGCCGAACTGCGCCGGGCGCACCGGGCGCTGGACGAGTCGGGCCGTGCCTGCCTGCACCTGCTCGGGGCCGCCGGCTTCGTCACCGGGGGCACGGGGGACCTCGTGCGCGCCTCCGAGCTGCTCGCCGACACCTACGCCCCGCCTCCCCCGGTACCGGAAGGAGACCGCCCATGACCACCCACACCGAGACCTTCCTCGGCGAACTGAGGGCCCAGGGACGCGAGTTCGCCGACCTGGTCCGCACCACCTCGCTCGAGCTCGACCGGGCGCCGACGCGCGCCGCCGACCTGCTCCTGCACGGGCCGTTGCCCTGGCGGCAGTTGATGGGCCTGCCCGCCGACTTCGCCGACGACCCGCTGCGGATCGCCGGCCGCCCGGTCCTGCTGGACCGCTGCGTGGAACAGGTCGTCGTCTTCGAGGAGCTGGCCCGCGGGGACGCCGCCGCGGTGCTGGCGCTGCCCGGCCCGTCGATGTCCGGGCAGGTGGTGGCCGAACTGGCCGACGCGGAACAGCGCGAGCGCTACTACCGGCGCCTCGCGCAGGCCCCGACCTGGACCTTCTTCGGCATGACCGAACCGGCGCACGGGTCCGACCCGGCGGGCATGGCCACCGTCCTGCGGCCCCGCGACGACGGCACCGGATTCACCCTCGACGGCACCAAGCGGTTCGTGGGCAACGGGGCCCGCGCCGGCCTGGGCGTCGTCTTCGCCCGCCGCAACGCCGGACCGCTGGGTGTCACCGCCGTGCTGGTCGACACCGGCAGGCCCGGGTTCACCGCGACCCCGCTGGAGACGTCCGGCCTGCGCGGCCTCCAGCTCAGCCAACTCGACCTGAGCGCCGTGCCGGTGACCGAGCGGGACGTCCTGGGACACGGGCGCCGTGCCACCCGGCAGGGCATGTGGGCGGCGACCCGGACCTTCAACCGCTTCCGCCCGGTGGTCGCGTGCTTCGCCCTGGGCGTCGCGCAGGCCGCGTACGACTACGTGCACGCGCACCGGCGCCGGTTGCGGGCCGACGAGTCCTGGGCCATGGAACGGTTCGCCGAACGCCTCGCGGGTGTGCGGGCGTTGGTGCTGGACGCCGCGCGGTCGGCGGACCGGGACCCGGGGGACGGCACCCTGGCCTCGGCCGCGAAGATCCGGGCGACCCGGCTGGCCGAGGAGCTCACCCTCGCGGCGGTGGACTGCTTCGGGCCGGGTGCCCGGTGGGACCACCCGCTGCTGGACAAGTGGGTGCGCGACGCGCGGGCCTTCGAGTACATGGAGGGCACCGGCAACATCCAGCGCCTGGGCGTGGCCCAGGGCTACCTGCACGGGCGGCTGTCCGATGACCGCGCGGCCTGAGCCGGCGCCGCTCCCGCGCGGCCCCGAGGCGGACGTGTGGCGGATCCGGCTGGACGGCGGCGACCGGACGGTGCGGCAGGCGGTACGGCTGCTGGACGCGCGCGAGCGGCAGCGGGCGGACCGGTTCCGCGACGCGCTGGCCGCCGACCGCTTCGTCCTCGCCCACGCGGCGGCCCGCAGCATCCTCGGCCGCTACCTCGGGGTGTCCGGAGCGGCGGTGCACTGGTCCGTCGGACCGCACGGCAAGCCGTACTTCACCGGCCCGTGGGGCGCGTGGCAGTGGAGCCTGAGCCGGGCGGACGGGCTCGCGCTGCTCGCGGTGTGCACCACGGCCCCCGTCGGGGTGGACCTGGAGCGGGTGGGCGCGCAGACCCAGGCGCTCGCGCTGGCCCGGCGGTTCCTTCCCGCGCTGGAGGCGGCCGACGTGGGACGGCTGAGCGGCGCGGCCGGCCCCGCCGGCGACGAGGCGGACGCGGACCCGGACGGGCCGGCCGCGCGCGTCGCCTACCACCGGCTGCTGTCCCGCAAGGAGGCCTGCGTCAAGGCCAGCGGCGGACGGCTGCTGGACGGTCTGCGGCTCGACGTCCTCTCTCCGGGGACGGTACTGGGCGACGGGGCGTTCGCCGGTGAGCGCTGGTTCCTGCGCGACCTGCCCGCACCCCCCGGTTTCGTGGCCGCGCTGGCCACGCTGGGCGACGCGGAGCCCGGCCTGCGGCTGTTCGACTGGGAGTGGGCCTCGGGCCCGCCCGCCGACGGCCCCGCGGAGTCCCGGCTGGTCCTCCCGCCCGGCGCCCGGACCCGGCGGACGGCCGACCCCGCCGACGCCCCCGAGCCGGTCGGCGGTGGGGTCCGGTGAACCGCCGTCCGGCCGGCCGACGGGACCGGACGCCGTCCGGCGCCCAGGCGCCGTCGCCATCGTCGTCCCCGTCGTCCCCGTCGTCCCCGTCGTCCCCGCCGTCCCCGTCGTCCCCGTCGTCCGAGAGTCCGCCGTACGCCCGGTTCGTGCCGTCGGAGCTGCCCGTCCTGACGTCCACCCCGGCCCGCGCCGATCACGCGGTGCGGGCCGCGGGACGGGCGCTCGCCCGGCTCGGCCGGTCCGACCTGGGCGGCCACCTCGTCCTCGTGGCGGGCCGGGACGGCCCGTCCGACCCGGCCGCCGAGGAACGCGCGGCGGCCCGGGCCGTGGAGCACGCGCTGCGCCGCCGGCCGCTCCGGCTGCCGCCGGTCCCGGGCGCACCCGCGGCGCCCTTCCCGGCCGACTGACCCCAGAGCGGGGGAACGCCCTCGTCCCTCGCTCCCCTCCCCCGCTCCCCCCGCTCTCCCTCTCCTCCTCCCGCAGACCACACGGAACAGGTCACTCCCATGGACTCGCAGAACGAACCCACCCCCTCGCACGACGGCGGCGGCAGCGCCGCGCCCGAGCGCCCGGTGCAGTGGAGCAAGGTCATCGCCCTGGTGGGCGGCCAGGGCGTGTCACTGGGCGGCGGCTACGTCCTGCTCATCGCCATGAACTGGACGGCGATCCGGCTCGGCGGCTCCTCGGCCGTCACGGCCCTGATGCTGGCCGCGACCGTGCCGCGCGCGGTGATGCTGGTGTTCGGCGGCGCCGTCGCCGACCTGCTCGGCCCCCGCTTCGTGCTGCTGCGCACCACGTCGGCCCGGATCGCGGTGCTCGCCGCGGGCGCCGCCGTGGTGGCGACCGCCCAGTCGCTGTGGCCGCTGATGGTGATCGCCGTGCTGGACGGGGTGCTGTTCGGACTGTCCAGTCCGTCGACCGGGTCGATCATCCCGAACCTCGCCCGGCGCACCCATCTGGCACGGGCCAACTCGCTGTACGCGATGGTGCTCCGGGTGGCCCCGATCGTGGGCTCGCCGGTCGGCGCCTGGCTGATCGCGGTGGGCCGCCTGTGGCAGGCGCTGCTGGTGACGGCGCTGACCAGCGCCGTGTGGCTGGCCTGCCTGGTGTACGTCACCCGGGGGCTGCCGCGGCCGGCCCGGGGGCGCCGGGACGGTGGTCTGCTCCGGCACTCCGCGGACGGTCTGCGGCTGCTGGCCGCGCACGGCCGGCTGCGCTGGATGTTCGTCGCCTCGCTCTGCCTGGACATGGCGTTCGGCTGGCCGATCGACGTGGCGCTGCCGCTGCTGGTGTCCGACCGTGGCTGGGGCGTCGGCGCCGTCGGTGTGATCATCGCGTCGTTCAGCGGCGGCGCGCTGTGCGCGAGCGCGGTGGGTGCCGCCCTGGCGCACCGCATCCCGGTGATGGTCCGGCTCGTGGTGTCGGGCGCGGGCATCGGCGCGGGGATCGCGGTGATGGCGCTGATGCCGTCGGTGACGGGCCTCGCGGTGGTCGCCGCCGGGGTGGGCGTGATGTCCGGGTTCAACGGCCCGGCCATCGTGACGGTGTACCAGCAGGCCGCGCCCGCCTCCCGGATGGGCGCCGCGATGTCGACCCTGTCCCTGGCCAGCATCGGCACGGGCCCGGTGTCCATCGCCCTGTTCAGCTCCCTGTCGGCGGGGCTGGGCCTGCGCACGACGTGGCTGCTGTGCGCGGTGCTGGCGCTGGTGGCCCCGGCGGCCGTCCTGCTGGCGCTGCGTCACCCGGAGTCGGTCGAGGCCGAGGCCGAGGACACGGACAAGATCAGCGACAGGGGAACCGAGCGGCCGACGAGCGAGGTCGCCGTCGAGGCGGCCCGTCCGGAACCGGCTCCGCAGCCCGCCTCGACACCGGCGTGACCGACGTAGGAACACCGGGGGCACGAAGGCAGAACTCCACCGCACTCGACCGCCGGTCCCCGCGCGCACCGCGGCGGGGACCGGCGGTGGGGCGTCCCGCTCGGCCACAATGGCCGCGTGGAAGCACACCGGTCACCGGAGACGACCCCCGACGGCCACTTCGTGGTCATCAAGGGCAGGAGGTGGCGCGCGACCGATCCCCTGGTCCCGGACGACGTGGCCGCCCGCCTTCGGCAGCACCTGATGTCCGCCCGTCGCGCGGTGCGTTCCGCGACGAGCGCCGGTGACGGGCCGGCCGAGCGGGCGGCACGGGCCCGCGTCCAGCGGGCGAAGGTCGCGCTCGGCGAACGGGGCACCCCCTGGTGGGAGCAGTCCGAGGACGAACGGCGGCGGCGCTGGGAGGAGGGACTCGCGGGCCTCGACGCCCGGCAGGACGGCTGAGGCCCGCAGGAGCCGGGGAGCGCCGGGTGGGATCACCCGGTCAGCGGAACGTGTCGCACTGGGCCATGTCGCCCGTGCGGTAGCCGCGCTGGAACCACTGCTGGCGCTGCGCGGCCGAGCCGTGGGTCCAGGTGTCGGGGGTCACCCGGCCCTGGAACTCCTGCTGGATGCGGTCGTCGCCGACCGCCGCGGCCGCGTCGAGCCCGTCGCGGATGTCGGCGTCCGTCAGGCTCGTGATGAGGGGCCTGCCCGTCGTCTCGTCCTTGACGGTCGTCGCGTGGTGCGCCCACACGCCCGCGTAGCAGTCGGCCTGCAGTTCCGTCTTCACGGAGTCGCTGTCGGCGCCGGTGGCCCCGCTGCGGTGCGCGGACAGCGTGCCCTCGATGTCCTGCATGTGGTGGCCGTACTCGTGGGCCACCACGTAGGCCTGGGCGAAGGGGCCGCCCTGCGCACCGAACTTCGTCCGCAGTTCGTCGAAGAACCCGAGGTCGAGGTAGACCCGCTTGTCGCCGGGGCAGTAGAAGGGGCCGACCTCGGAGGTGGCGGCTCCGCACCCGGTGCTCGTGCGCCCGGTGAACAGCACCGTGGGCGCCTTGGAGTAGCCGATCCGGTGGCGGCCGGACTCCTGCGCCCAGTAGTCCTGGACGCTGTTGACCACCGCGACGATCCGGCACTCGTCCTTGGTGTCGGCGTCCTGCCCGGTACGGCACTCCTGCTGGACCTGTCCGGCGGAGGACGAGGTCGCCGGCGCGTCGCCCCCGGAGGACAGGCCCAGGTGGTCGGGGCTGATGCCGAGGAAGAGGCCCACGACCAGGACGACGAGGCCCACGATGCCGCCGCCGATGGTCGCCCCGCCGCCGGGGACGCGGCTGCCCCTCTCGTCCTGCACCTCGGAGGTGTCCAGAGGGGCGTCGTCGTCGAACTGCATGGGACCCGCCTTAGCCGCACGTCGTTGCCTGGATGTCGCTGCTCCTTGTACCCCCTCCGCGGGCTCTCGCGCCTGCGGGCTCGCCCCGGCTCCCCCGGGTGCGGGTACGCCGTCGCCCGCCCCGGCGAGCACAGCGGGGGCGGGCGACGGACCGGGCGACGACTACTTGGTGAGCGGCGCCAGCTTCGGGTCGTTGGCGTACGCCTGGGCGGCGTTCTGCTTCGTGACGATCACGGGCGGCAGGAGGTAGGCCGGCACGACCTTGACGCCGTTGTCGTACGACTTGGTGTCGTTGATGGTCGGCTTGTCGCCCTTCTGCAGGGCCTTGACCATGCCGACGGTCTCCGCGACCAGCTTGCGGGTGTCCTTGTTGATGGTCGAGTACTGCTCACCCGCCATGATCGACTTGACCGACTCGACCTCGGAGTCCTGGCCGGTGACGACCGGGACGGGCTTCCCGGCGCCCTTCACGGAGGTGAGGATGGCGCGGGCCAGCGTGTCGTTCGGGGACAGGACGCCGTCCAGGGTCTTCTTGCCGCCGTAGGCGGAGGTCAGCAGGGAGTCCATGCGCTGCTGCGCGTTCTCGGCCTTCCAGCCCTGGATCGCGGTCTGCTTGATGTCGGTCTGGCCCGAGCCGATAACGATGTCGCCCTTGTCGATGAGGGGCTTGAGCACCTGCATCGCGCCGTCGAAGAACACCTTGGAGTTGTTGTCGTCCGGCGAGCCGGAGAACAGCTCGATCGTCCACGGCCCCTTCGGCTTCTTCGCCTTCATGCCGTCGACGAGGGCCTGGCCCTGGAGCTGGCCGACCTTGAAGTTGTCGAAGGCGATGTAGTAGTCGACGTCCGGGGTGTTGGTGATGAGCCGGTCGTAGGCGATGACGACGGCGCCCTCGTCCTTGGCCTGCTTGACCTGGGTGGCGAGCTGGGAGGCGTCGGTGGCGCCGATGACGATGACCTTGGCGCCCTTGGTGACCATGGAGGAGATCTGCGCCTGCTGGTCGGCGACCGTGGTCGAGGCCCCCGCGTACTGGACGTCCGCCTTGAACCCGGCGTCCTTGAGCCCGCTGGTGAACAGACCGCCGGCGAGCACCCAGTTCTCCGAGGTCTTGGAGGGCAGGGCGACCCCGATCAGGGAGTCCTTGGCGAAGCCCTTGCCGTCGGCGCTGTCGCTGCCGGCCGCGCCCTCGCGTTCGTTGGAGCAGGCCGTGCCGAGGGTGAGCAGGGCGGCGGCGCCGACGGCGGCGACCGTTCTGATGAGGGATGTGCGCATAGTGGTGGAGAACCCTTCGTGGGTGCTGGGCGGAACCTTGTCGCGGGGGGATGAGCCGGTCACCCGGCTGTCAGGGGGCCGGGTGACCGGCCGTCGGGGGCGAGCGGGGGTGGGCCGCGGCGGGGGCGGGCACCGCTCGGAGTACGGCCGGCCGGTCAGCCGGCCACCTTGGCCGTGTCGGCGTCGGGGGCCTGGGCCGGCACCGTCGCCGTACCGGCCGGGTCGTCCCGCCGGAAGGGCCGCATCAGTGTCCCCGTGATGGAGAAACGCCCCTGGCTCTTGTTGTAGACGTCGAAGGCGACGGCGAGCAGCAGGACGAGGCCCTTGATGATCTGCACCATGTCCGAGCCGACGCCCTCGAGTTGGAGGCCGTTGTTGAGCAGGGCCATCACCAGGCCGCCGACGATGGAGCCGCTGACGGTGCCCAGGCCGCCGGAGACCGCCGCGCCGCCGATGAACACGGCCGCGATGGCGTCGAGTTCCCAGCTCAGGCCGTCCTGGGGGCCGGAGGCGGAGGACCGCGCCACGAAGATCATGCCGGCGAGCGCGGCCAGCACCGACATGTTCATCATGACGAAGAAGTTGACCCGCTTCAGCTTCACGCCGGACAGTTCGGCCGCCCGTGCGTTGCCGCCGACCGCGTAGATGTGCCGGCCCCCGATGGTGTTGCGGGTGTAGTGCGAGTAGGCCAGGACCAGGACGATCAGGATGATGCCGGAGATGGGCAGGCTGGTGCCGACCCGGCCGCCGGCGAACCGCAGCGTGGCGAAGACGATGACGCCGAGCATCACGGCCAGGCGGACGCCCGCGACCCAGAGGGGGGCGGTGTCGGCCTTCATCTCCAGCCGGGTCCGGCGCGCCTGCCACTCGCGCCACACCACACCGGCGCAGGCGGCGAGCCCGAGCAGGAGCGTGAGGTTGTTGTAGCCGGTGTCCGGCCCCACCTCGGGGAGGAAGCCCGCCCCGATCTTGCGGAAGCCCTCGGGCACGGGGACGGTGTCGGCGTTGCCGATGTACTGGTTGCCGCCGCGGAACAGCAGCATCCCGGCGAGGGTGACGATGAACGCCGGTACGCCGATGTAGGCGACCCAGAAGCCCTGCCAGGCGCCGATGGCCGCGCCGACGAGCAGGCCGAGCAGGATGCCGAGGGGCCAGGGCAGGCCGTGCTCCTGCATGGCCTTGGCGACGACGATGCCGGTGAAGGCCGCGACCGAGCCGACCGACAGGTCGATGTGTCCGGCGACGATCACCATCAGCATGCCGATGGCCAGGATCAGGATGTAGGAGTACTGGCTGACCACGGCGATGAGGTTGCCGGAGGTCAGCGTCAGCCCGCCGGTCCAGATCTGGAACAGCAGGACGATGGCCACCAGGGTGAAGATCATGCCGAACTGGCGGGCGTTGGAGGTCGTGCCTCCGAAGAGGTTCTTCTGCAGGTCGGTGATGCGGCTCATGGCGTTCGGCTCTTCTTCGTCGCGGTCATCTGCTTCATGAGGACTTCGGGATCGGCGTCGGCGCGGGCCACCTCGCCGGTGACGGCGCCCTCGAACACCGTGTAGATGCGGTCGCACAGGCCGATCAGCTCGGGCAGTTCGGACGAGATGACGATCACCCCTTTGCCCTGGGCGACGAGCTGCTGGATGATCCGGTAGATCTCGAACTTGGCCCCGACGTCGATGCCCCGGGTCGGCTCGTCGAGGATCAGCAGGTCCGGGTCGGTGAACATCCACTTCGCCAGGACGACCTTCTGCTGGTTACCGCCGGAGAGCTTGACGACGCCCTCGTCGACGCTGGGCGTCTTGATGCGCAGGCTCTGGCGGTACTCCTCGGCCACGCGGTGTTCGCGCACCGGGTCGATCACCCGGCGCCGGGTGATCTTCGACAGCTTCGCGGACACCATCGAGGTCTTGATGTCGTCCAGCAGGTTGAGGCCGATGGACTTGCGGTCCTCGCTGACGTAGGCCAGTCCGTGGCGGATGGCGTCCGCGACGGTCTTCAGGCGGATCTCCGCGCCGTCCTTGAAGACCTGTCCGGACAGCCAGGTGCCGTAGGAGCGGCCGAACAGGCTCATGGCCAGCTCGGTGCGGCCGGCGCCCATCAGCCCGGCGAAGCCGACGATCTCCCCGCGGCGGACGTGGAAGGACGAGCCCTTGCACACCATCCGCTCGTCCGAGGCGGGGTGCCGCACCGTCCAGTCGCGCACCTCGAAGAAGACCTCGCCGATGTCGGGCGTGCGCTCGGGGAAGCGGCTGGCGAGTTCGCGGCCCACCATGCCGCGCACGATGCGGTCCTCGTCCACGCCGTCGCCGTGCACGTCGAGGCTCTCGATGGTGCGGCCGTCGCGCAGGATGGTGATGGTGTCGGCGACGGCCTCGATCTCGTTCAGCTTGTGCGAGATCATGATCGAGGTGATGCCCCGCTCCCGGAAGCCGCGCAGCAGGTCGAGCAGGTGCCGGGAGTCGTCCTCGTTGAGGGCCGCGGTGGGCTCGTCGAGGATGAGGAGCTTGACGTCCTTGGCGAACGCCTTGGCGATCTCCACGAGTTGCTGCTTGCCGACGCCGATGTCCTTGATCAGGGTGTCGGGGTCCTCGCGGAGTCCGACCTGGTCCATCAGCTCCAGGGCCCGGCGCTGGGCCGTCTTCCAGTCGATGGCGCCGCGGCGGCGCGGCTCGTTGCCGAGGAAGAGGTTCTCGGTGATCGACATACCGGGCACCAGGGCGAGTTCCTGGTGGATGATGACGATGCCGGCCTGTTCGCTGGCCCGGATGTCGTGGAAGCGGACCTGTTCGCCCCGGTAGACGATGTCCCCGGAGTAACTGCCGTACGGGTGGACCCCGCTGAGCACCTTCATCAGCGTGGACTTGCCGGCGCCGTTCTCCCCGCAGATCGCGTGGATCTCGCCCTCCCGTACGACGAGGTTGACGTCGGCGAGCGCGGTGACGCCGGGGAAGGTCTTGGTGATCGACCGCATCTCCAGCAGGTTCGGGCGGGTGGGCGTCATGGGCGGCGCTCCCCACCGCCCGGAACGCGCACCGGCGCCCAGCGACCTCCGGTCCTGCGGCATTGCATGGACATCAACTTGCCTCCGATGACACGGCCTGGACCGGCGTGTCCGAGATTTCGTCTGCTGCGGCACCGGACACTAAATCCATTTGTTTTACTAAGTCAATGGCCTGGTGGAGATAGGTTGGTGGGGGGCGACGAGAGAGGACCGCAGGTGCGGCAGGCAGGAACGAACCTTCCCAAGGTCGGGCGCTACAACCGGGCCGTCGTGCTCGACCAGATCCAGCTCGCCGACGGCATCAGCCGGGTCGAGATCGCCGAGCACACCGGCCTCACACCGCAGACGGTGTCCGGCATCGTGCGCCGGCTGCTGGACGAGGGCATCGTCCGCGAGGACGGCGCGAGCAGGGTGGCCAGCGGCGGCAAGCCCCGCACCACGCTGCGCATCAACGCCGAGGCGGGCAGCGCCGTGGGCCTGCACTTCGACCCCGTCCAGCTCAGCTGCACCGTGGTGGACCTGCTGGGCCGGCCGCTGCTGGTCAAGAAGCGCCCCACGCACCCGGACGCGGACCCGCCCCAGGTCGTCAAGGCCATGGCCGAGCTGGTCGCCGACGTCCTGGCCGAGACGGGCGTCGACCGCGGCAAGATCCTCGGCCTCGGACTGGCCACCCCCGGGCCGATCGACCTCGAGCAGGGTGCGATCGTCGGCGCCCCGCAGCTCACCGGCTGGACCCGGGTGCCCGTGCAGCACATGCTCAGCGAGGCGACCGGTCTGCCGGTGACCCTCGACAACGACGCCACCGCGGCCGCGGTCGGCGAGCGCTGGTCGGGGGCGGGCCGGGGCGTGGCGGACTTCGCCTACTTCTACTTCGGCACCGGTGTCGGCGGCGGCCTCATCCTCAACCACCAGGTGTACCGGGGCGGTTCACTGAACGCGGGCGAGTTCGGGCACTCCTCGGTGCTGCCCGACGGCCCGGAGTGCTACTGCGGGAACCGGGGCTGCCTGGAGCGCCTGGTCAACCCCACGGCCATCGTGGCCGAGGTGCACCGCAGGCTCGCCGCCGGGTCCCACCCGGACAGCGCGCTGGCGCGTGCCTTCGCGCAGGACCCCGGGGCCGTCGACCACCCCGCCATCGGTCTGGCCGCGGCCGCGGGCGACCCGGTCGCCGCCGCGGTCGTCGACGAGAGCGCCGAGCACGTGGCCTCGGTCGCGGTCGACATCGCCAACTTCCTCGACGTGGACCTGATCGTCCTGGGCGGCCACGGCATCCAGCACGTCGAGTCGCGCTACGTGGAGGTCGTCGCCGCCGCGCTGGCCCGGCGCCCGCTGTCGCGGCACGTCCGGGTCGTCGACGTCGAGGCGTCCTGGCTCGGGGTGGACGCGGCGGTCGTCGGGAGCGCGGCGCTCGTGCTGCACGCCACGTACTCCCCGCAGTTGTCGGCCCTGCTGGGCACGGGGACGCCACCCGGCTGACGGGTCCGGCCGGCCGACCGATGAGTTTCCGGCGGCCCCGCCGTCTACCCCGTCGACGAAAGGAGCGCACCATGCGCAAGGTCATCGTTTGCACGTTCCTCACGCTCGACGGCGTCATGCAGGCACCGGGCGGCCCGGACGAGGACGCCACCAGCGGCTTCGAGCACGGCGGCTGGCAGAAGCCGGTGTCCGACGACGAGGTCGGCAACGCCGTCGCCGGCTGGTACGAGCCCGCCGACGCGATGCTCCTGGGCCGTAAGACGTACGAGATCTTCGCGTCGTACTGGCCGACCGCCGACCCCGGCAACCCGTTCACCGAGCGGATGAACGCCCTGCGCAAGTACGTGGCGTCCCGGACCCTGACGTCCGTCGACTGGCAAAACTCCACCCTGCTGCAGGGCGACGTCGCCGACGCCGTCCGCGCGCTGAAGGAGACCGACGGCGGGGACATCAACGTCGTGGGCAGCGGCGACCTCGCCCAGACCCTGATGCGGCACGGCCTCGTCGACGAGTACCGGCTCACCATCCACCCGGTGATCATCGGCAGCGGCAAGCGGCTGTTCGCCGACGGGGCGATCCCCACCGCACTCGAGCCGGTCAGCGTCACGACCACGAAGACCGGCACCGTCCTCGGCGTCTACCGGCCGAGCGGCGAGCCGACGTACGACAGCTACTAGGGTCCGCCGACCTCTCATCGGAATTTCTTCCTGATCGTGAGTGAATCGGACGTATCAAGTCACTCGTCACCCAAGGTGCATGAACGGCATGCACCGGCGGTGAGGAGGGTGGCATGAGTCAGTCCGTACCGGAGAACAGCGGAAGGCTGCAGCAGGTCGGGGAGTCGGTCCGGGCGGAGACGACCGCCACGGCCGGCCAGACGCGCGAGGCCGCGGGCCAGGTCGCGACCACGGCCGCGCAGCAGGCGAAGACCGTGGCCGACGAGGTACGGCACCAGGCCGGGTCGGTCGTGGGCGACCTGCGGGGCCGGGTCATGGACGAGGCCGAGGGGCAGACCAAACGGGCCGCCGGGGTGCTCCGGCAGTGGGCCCAGGACCTGGCGGACCTGGCGGACGGCGCACCGGGGGACACCCCCGCCCGCAGCCTCACCGCGCAGCTCGCCGACCGCGGGCACCGCGCGGCGGACTACGTCGACCGGCACGGCGTCGAGGGCATCGTCGGAGACGTCCAGCGCTTCGCGCGACGCCGTCCCGGGCTGTTCCTGGGCGGCGCGCTGGTGGCGGGGCTGGTCGCCGGGCGTCTGGGGAAGTCGGCGGGCCGGGCCGCGCAGTCGGCCGGCGCCGGCCAGGAGCGAGCCGCGGCAGCCGTGGAGCCCCCGGGCCCGGTCGGGCCGGAGGTACCGGCGCCCGCCCCGGGCTCGGGGCAGTGGACGCCGGCCCAGCCGGCCGAGCCCTCTCCCCCGCCGGCGGTCCCGCCCGTCCCCACGGCACCGCCGCCCGTCCCGCCCGCGGCCGCCGGCCCCGGTGACCTGACGCCTCCGCACCCGGGGGTGTGACATGGCGTCGTCCCCCCGGCCGGACCGCGCGGACCCCTACGGCGAGGAGCCCTCGGTGGGTGTCCTGCTGTCGCGGGTGACCTCGGACGTCCAGACCCTGTTCCGCCAGGAGGTGGAACTCGCCAAGGCCGAGGTCAAGGAGGAGGCCACCAAGGCGGGCAAGGCGGCGGGCATGTACGGGGGCGCCGGCTTCGCCGGCTACATGGTCCTGCTGTTCCTGTCCCTCGCCGCCGTCCTGGGCCTGTCCAACGTGATGGACGGCGGCTGGGCGGCCCTGATCGTCACCGCCGTCTGGGCGGTGGTCGCGGGCGTGCTCTACGCACAGGGCCGCTCCCGGATGCGCACCGTCTCCCCCACACCGGAGCGAACCGTCGAGACCATGAAGGAGAACACCCGATGGGCACGTCACCCGACCAAATGAGGGCGGAGATCAACGCCACCCGTGACCGACTGTCCGACGACGTGAACCGGCTCGCCGACCACGCCAGCCCCCGGCACATCGTGCGCCGCCGTACCGAGCGCGTGCGCGGCACCTTCACCGGCTTCAAGGAGCAGATCATGGGTTCCGCCTCCGACACCGCGCACAGCGTCGCCGAAGGGGCTCGGTCGGCGGCCGGCTCCCTGCAGGGCGGCGCCGGTCAGGTGACCGGCGCGACGCGCGACACCGCCCAGCAGGCGGGTGAGATGCTCAGCCAGGCGCCCGAGCAGGCCCGGCGGCAGACACAGGGACATCCGCTGGCCGCCGGCCTGATCGCCTTCGGCGTCGGTGTCCTCGCCTCCTCCCTCCTGCCCACGACCGAGGCGGAGGAGCAGGCCGCCTCCGCGATCGTGGAACAGGGCAAGGAGAGCCTCGAACCGGTCAAGCAGGCCGCCCTCGACTCCGCGCAGCACCTGAAGGAGCACGCCAGGGACGCGGCCCAGTCCGCGGCCGACGAGGTCAAGGGCACCGCACAGGAGGCCCTGCAGACCACCCAGGAGGAGGCCCGCGACCAGGCCGGCACGGTCGCCGGCCAGGCCCGCGACTCCGCGCAGCAGGTCACGGAGAACACCAGGCAGCAGTGAGGCGCGCGGCGGGTCGCCCGCCGGTGCCGCCGGGGCCTGTCGTCCGGGTCACTCCGCCACGCCGGAATGACCCGGACGACGGGCCCCGGGCCGCCCCCGCCGGTGCGGTCTACTCCGTCCGCAGCCACACCGCCGTCTCCCGCGGGAGACTGCCCTCCGCCGTCAGGGGGCCGCTGGCCAGCAGGACGTGCGCGTGCGACGGCAGGTCGACCGGGGCGGCGGACAGGTTGACCACGCAGAGCAGACCGGCCGGGCGGGTGAAGGCCAGCACGTCCGTCGGGGCGTCGAGCCAGGTCAAGGGGCCGTCGCCGAAGCCCGGCTCGGCGCGGCGCAGGGCGAGGGCCGTGCGGTAGAGCGAGAGCATCGAGTCCGGGTCCTGGCCCTGCCGGTCGACCGCGTAGGCGGCCCAGCCCTCGGGCTGCGGCAGCCAGGGCTCCTCGCGAGAGCCGAAGCCGGCGTGGGGGGCGTCGGCCTCCCACGGCAGCGGGATGCGGCAGCCGTCGCGGCCCGGGTCGGTGCCCCCGGAGCGGAAGTGCATGGGGTCCTGGATGCGGTCGAGCGGCACCTCGGCCTCGGGCAGCCCCAGTTCCTCGCCCTGGTAGAGGTAGACGGAGCCGGGCAGGGCCAGGGTCAGCAGCGCGGCGGCCCGGGCCCGCCGGGTGCCCAGCTCCAGGTCGGTGGGCGTGCCGAACGCCTTCGTGGCGAAGTCGAACGCGGTGTCCTCGCGCCCGTAGCGGGTGACCGTGCGGGTCACGTCGTGGTTGCACAGGACCCAGGTGGCGGGGGCGCCCACGGGCGCGTGCTCGGCGAGGGTGTCGTCGATCGCGCGCCGCAGCCGGCCCGCGTCCCAGGGGCACGTCAGGAACGTGAAGTTGAAGGCGGTGTGCAGTTCGTCGGGGCGCAGGTAGCGGGCGAAGCGCTCGGCGTCCGGGAGCCAGACCTCGCCGACGAACACGGCGCCGTACTCGTCGGCGATCGCGCGCCAGGAGCGGTAGATGTCGTGCAGCCCGTCCTGGTCGATGTACGGGTGCGGGTCGACGCCCTCGGTGAAGTCGGCGAGCGCCGGGTCCTTCACGAGCAGCGCCGCGGAGTCGATGCGCACCCCCGCCACCCCGCGTTCGAACCAGAACCTGAGGATGTCCTCGTGCTCCCGGCGCACGGCCGGGTGGGCCCAGTTGAGGTCCGGCTGCTCGGGCGTGAACAGGTGCAGGTACCACTCGCCGTCGGGGACGCGGGTCCAGGTGGGCCCGGCGAACTGCGACGGCCAGTCGTTGGGCGGGAGTTCGCCGTCGGGGCCGCGGCCGGGCCGGAAGTGGAACAGCTCCCGCTCCGGGCTGCCGGGTCCCGCCTCCAGTGCGGCGCGGAACCAGGCGTGCTGGTCGGAGACGTGGTTGGGGACGATGTCGACGATCACCCGGATGCCCATCTCCGCGGCCTGGGCGATCAGTTTCTCCGCCTCCTGCAGGGTGCCGAAGGCCGGGTCGACGGCGCGGTAGTCGGCGACGTCGTACCCGCCGTCGACCATCGGTGAGGCGTACCACGGGGTGAACCAGACGGCGTCCACGCCGAGTTCGGCGAGGTGGGACAGTCTCGCCCGGGCGCCCGCGAGGTCCCCGGTGCCGTCGCCGTCACCGTCGGCGAAGCTGCGCGGGTAGATCTGGTAGATGACGGCGTCTCGCCACCAGGCGTCGGTGCGGGGCGGGTGAGGGGCTGCCACGTGAAACGGTCCTTTCGGGCAGGGGTGGTGCTTCGCCGCCGGCCCGGAGGCTGCGGGGCGTCGGACGGACCGGCGGCGAAGGCAGGGGTGGGGTGCGCGGTACGGGGCCTCTGTGGCGGACGTCAGCCCTTGAGGCCGCCCGCGGTGAGCCCGCTCATGATGTTGCGCTGGAACACCAGGAACAGCAGCAGCGTCGGGATCGAGGCGATGGTGAGCGCCGCGATGAGGACGTTCACGGGCAGGCCGTTGGACAGTGAGTAGATGCCGACGTTGAGGGTCTGCTTGGAGGGGTCGGGCAGGGTCAGCATCGGCCAGAGGAAGTCCTTCCAGATGCCCACGACCGCGAAGATCGACACCACCCCGAGGACGGGCCGTGAGATGGGCAGCACGACGGACCACAGCACGCGCGTCGGGGACGCGCCGTCCATGGCGGCCGCGTCGAGCAGTTCCTGCGGGATGGAGTCGAAGAACCGCTTCAGCAGGAAGATGTTGAACGCGTTGGTGACGGACGGCAGCCAGATCGCCCACGGCGAGTTGAGCAGGTTGCGCTGCACGATCGGCACGTCGAGCACGGTCAGGTACTGCGGCACGACCAGCACCGTCGCCGGGATCATCAGCGTGGCGAGCATCATCCCGAGGATCGCCTTGCCGAACACGGGCCGCAGCCGGGACAGCGAGTAGGCGGCGGCGACGTCCAGCACGAGCTGGAAGGCGAGCGCGCCGAAGGCGTAGTACAGGGTGTTGAGCAGCAGCGTGGAGAGGTCCATGACCTCCCAGGCGTGCGAGTAGTTGCCCGGGGTGAACGACTTCGGCACCCAGGTCGGGGGTGTCTGGACCACCTCTTGGCTGTCCTTGAAGCCGCTGGAGATCATCCAGTACAGGGGGCCCAGGAAGACCAGCGTGAAGCCGGTGACGACCACCGCGAACACCGTCCAGTAGACGATCTTCCCGCGGGGTCTGGCGAGCTGGGCCGGTGAGATGAGGGTGCGTGTGGACATGGCGGTCTCCCCCGGGTCACTCGTCGTCGGCGCGGCTGAGCCTGGCGTACGCCCCCGAGAAACCGGCGAGCAGGACGAGCAGGAGCAGGCCGAGCGCGGCCGCGGCGCCGTAGTTGTTGAAGTTGAAGGCGTACTGGTAGATGAGGTAGACGACCGTGGTGGTCGAGCCCTCGGGGCCGGCGCCGCCGGTCAGCAGGAACGGCTCGACGAAGACCTGCATGGTGGCGATGACCTGCATGAGCAGCATCAGGGACAGGATCAGCCGGGTCTGCGGGATGGTGACGTACCAGATCTTGCGCAGCAGGCCGGCGCCGTCGAGTTCGGCCGCCTCGTACAGCTCGCCCGGGATGTTCTGCAGCGCGGCCAGGTAGATCAGCGCGGCGCCGCCCATGTTCATCCAGGTCGCGGCGATCACGACGGACAGCATGGAGAGGTCCGCGTCCTGCAGCCACTGCTGCTCGGGCAGGTGCAGGAACCGCAGCACCTCGTTGAGCAGGCCGTAGCCGGGGTCGTAGAGGTACTTGAAGAGCAGCACCGAGGCGACCGGGGGCAGCATCACCGGCAGGTAGACGAGCAGCCGCAGGTATGCCTGGCCGTGGCGGAACTCGTTGATGACGAGGGCGGCGACGAACGGCACCGCGAACCCGAGGAGCAGGGCCAGCACGGTGAACAGCGCGGTGTTGCGCCACGCCTGCCAGAACGCCGGGTCGTTGACGACCGTGGTGAGGTTGTCCAGGCCGACCCAGCGGGTGTGGCCCGACTCGGTCTTCTGGAAGGCGAGGCCGAACTCGCGGACCATCGGGTACCAGGAGAACACCGCGAAGCACACCAGGGCGCCGATGAGGAAGGCGTGCGCGGTGAGGTTGCGGCGCAGGCTCCTGGCGAACCGGCCCCGGGCGGGCGGGGGGCCCGCCGGGCGGGGCAGGGTGCGGCGGGCCGCGTCGGTCGTGCTCGGGGTCAGGCTGGGGGCCGACATCGTCGCTCCTCGGGGCGTGCTGGTCGGGCGGGGCGGACCGCTCGGGGCCCGCCCGCGCCGGGGGCGGTCACTGGTTGGCGAGGACCTGGTCGACCTGTGACTCGGCCGTGGACAGCAGCTTGTCGATGTCGGCGTCCTTGTCGGTGAGGATGCCGGACATGACGTTGTCGAGGACCTTGTAGATCTCCTGGGCCTTCGGCGGCTCCGCCTTGCCGGCCACCGGGTTGTCCATGAACGTCTTGAAGTTGGCGACCGGCATGGTGGCGTTGGCCGCCCGGGCGGCGTCGTCCTTCTTCTTCGACTCCCCCAGCCAGAAGTTGGGCTGCGGGACGCCGACGGGCAGCTTGTCCGCCTTGGTGCGGGCCCAGTCGAACTGGCCCTTGCCGACGGTGAGGTTCTTGTAGTTGAGCCAGGCGATCGCGGCCTTGATCTTGTCGCCGGAGATGCCCTTCTTGATCATGTAGTTGTTGCCGCCGGCCAGCGTGTTCTTGCCGCCCGGGATCGGGCCCATGCCGAAGTTCTCGTACGTGGCGCCCAATTGCTGGACCATGTAGGCGATGTCGTCGGGGGCGGCGAGGAACATGCCGAGCTTGTCGGTGGCGATCTGCTTCTGCAGGTCGCCCCACTTCAGGAGCTGGGTCTTGCCCATGCTGTCGTCCTCCCAGCGCATGGCGTGGAGGTTGTGCGCGACCTGCTTGCCGATGTCGTTGTTGAAGGCGGCCTTCTTGCCGCTGGAGTCCACGACGTCGCCGCCGAGGCTGTACACCGCCGCCGTGAAGTGCCAGCCGCCCGTGTTGGCCGCGCTGTAGTCGCCGTAGCCGGCGATGCCCTTGCCGAGCCCGGCTATCTTCTTGGCCGCGCTGCGCACGTCCTCCCAGGTGCGCGGCGGGTTGTCGGGGTCGAGGCCGGCCTGCCGGAACAGCTTGCGGTTGATGAGCAGGCCCATGGTGTAGTTGCTGGTGGGCAGGCCGTACAGCTTGCCGTCGTGCTTGAGCGAGCCCAGCACGTTGGGGTCGATGTCCTTGAGCGCGGGCACCGTCTTGTCGGTGACGTAGGCGGTGATGTCCTCGGCGCCGTCGTTGTCGAGCACCTGCGGCAGGTCGGTGAAGTACGTGTAGAACACGTCCGGCTGCGACTTGGCCTTGAGCATCGCGGTGAAGCGCGGCGGCTCCAGGCACTGGCCGGGCGTGGAGCGGCCCTCGATCGTGACGTTCGGGTAGGTCTTGTTGAACGCCGCGACGTCCTCCTTCCATTCCCTCAGCTCGGCCGCCTTCGCCGCCGGCGGCATGCAGTCGATGGTGATCGTCACCTTGGTCTTCGGGTCCAGCGGCGCGGCCGGGTCCGAGGACCCGCTGCCGGAGTTGCCGCTGTCGTCGCTGCTGCTGCTCGTGCCGCAGGCGGCCAGAGCGCTGAGCGCGAGGGCGGAGACGACGACGACCGCGCCGGTGCGGCGGGTACGGCGGAGCCGGGCTGTTCTCATGGGTGGTTCCCCTTCGGCAGGAACGATGAGGTGGCCCCGTCGCCGATGCGTGGTGGGGCGTCGCACACTCAACCACCGCCAGCAAAGGAGCGCAATATCTCGCGCAGATTTCGTAATTCCTCGACAGAACAGGGAAGAGAGGCTCCGCAGGGGCGCCTGCGCACCGGCACACGCGGACGGGCCGGCGCAAGCCCCCACGGAGCTCGCACCGGCCCTCCGGCGTACGCGGCGGCGCCTGCGCGGCGCCCGCCGTCACGGATTGATGTTGATCTTGAAGGTGGAGGTGGTGTTGCGGACGTCGACGGCGTTGTTGCTCATCTCCAGCCCGTTGAACGTCACTTCGCCGACCGCGGGGCCCTGCCCCGGCTCGGGCATCTCGTTGGCCCACAGGCCGAAGCCGGACTTGGCGTCGAAGACGTCGCCGCTCTTGTGGGCACCTGTGACGGAGATGTCCGTGAAGACGGTGTCCTTGATCGGGTTGACCGGTTGGCCGTTGAGGTACTGCGTCTGGAACATGATCCCGCTGTAGGTGGGATCGACGATGTCGACGTGGTTCACCCGGATCCCCTGGAACACCTTCGAGGCCGAGAACAGCCAGATGCCCGGGAAGGTCTGCTGGCCCCAGAAGTGGCCGCCGGCCCGCACCACGGAGATGTTCTCGAAGGTCGTCGGGTCGGTCCCGAAGCCGTTCATCGGATAGCCGAAGTCCAGCGAGGAGATGGTGATCCCGGAGTAGACCAGCGTGTCCGCGATGTGGATGTTGCGGAAGGTGTTGTGGTACCCGCCGTACACGGCCACGCCCGCGGCACGCCAGGTCAGCGTGGTGGTCAGGTTCTCGAAGACGTTGTTCTTCTCGTCCGCGCCGCCCGCGTCGATCGCCGAGAACAGCGCGAAGCTGTCGTCGCCGGTGGCGCGCGCGTCGTTGTTGGTGACGAGGTTGTCGGTGGAACCGTTGGTCATGTTGACGCCGTCGGCGAACAGGTCCCGGATCCGGGAGTTCTTGATGGTCATCCGGTCGGTGTTGGCGCCCCAGTACAGGCACACCGTGTGCTCGTTCCAGACGTCGTCGATGACGATGTCCGACACGTTGGAGAAGTCGAACACCTTCCCCGGTCCGTCGATGCGCGAGGTGTAGTTGCCGAAGTAGGCGAAGCCCTTGAACACCGACCCCTTGGCCGACGCCTCCGCGCGGAAGCCGATGTCCGTGTTCTCCTGCGACGCCGGGGCGTGGAAGGTGGTGAACCAGGGGCCGGCGCCGACCACCTGCACCGCCTTGCCGTACACCTGGAACTTGCTCGACGTCTCGTAGTCGCCGGGCGGCAGGTAGACGCCGACGAGCTTGCCCGTGGTGTCCATGCGCACCTTGTCCAGCGCGTCCTGCACCGCCTGGTGCGTGAAGCCGGTGGGCACCGTGTACGTGGCCGGGTCGGGGTTGGCGGCCGGGGTGGCCTGCTCCAGGTTGATGAAGTCGATGGCGTAGGTCGACGTGTTGGCGGCGTCCTTCTGCAGCCGGATCCGGCTGCCCTTGGGCACGGTCTCGCCGAGCAGGATGTGTGCCTCGTCGTAGATGTGCCGCGGGGCACCGGCGCTCGGCGAGTTGCCCGGTGAGGCCTCCGCCCCGTACAGCCAGGCGTACTTGGAGGTCAGCGGGAGGGCCTTCTTGAACACCCCGTCGACGTAGACGTCGATCGTCGAGTCGATGCCCCCGCCGCCCGGCGCGTCCGGGAGGGAGAAGCGGGTCACCAGGGTGTTGGTCGCGGCGCGGGTGGTGAACTCCACGTACTCGCCGGTCGCGTCGAGGCTGACCGCCTTGCGGCCGGAGGCCTCGCCGGCGATGTCGCCGATGGTCCGGTTGGGGCCCACGACGGTGGCCCCGCCGCCGACCGTGCCGTCCTCCGCCTCGTACATGTCGTACGGCATGTGGGCGCCGCGGCCGACGAACAGCGGCTGAGCGGCGGTGTTGTTCTGCCGCTTGACCGGCAGCTCGTTGGGGTCGTCGGCGATCACCGTCCGCACCGTGTACGAGCCGTTGGCCGCGGTCCACGGGCCGAGTTCCACGTCCGTGGAGGCGCCCGCGGCCAGCGTGCCGCTGTACGCACCGCTCAGGGTCTTGGCCGTGCCGCCCTGGGCGTCGGTGAGGGTGAGCGTGACGCCGTGACTGCCCGCGGCGCTGGCCTTGTTGCCCTGGTTCTTCAGCGAGACCCGGAAGGTGACGGTGTCCCCGGCCGCCGGGCTGGACGGCGTGGTGGTGACGGAGGACGCCACCAGGTCGGCGCTCTCGACCGGCTTGACCACCAGCGCGGTGGGGCTGGTGTAGGTGTTGTTGGTCTCGTTCTGCTCGATCACCGCGTCGGACTCGTCGGCGACGGCGCTGAGTGGGTAGGTGCCGGCCTCGCGCTGCCCGAGGGACGCGGTGACGGTGGTCTGCGCGCCCGCCGCCAGCGGGCCGACCTGTGCGGAGGCGACCTTGGTGCCGCCCAGCCGCACGGCGAGGGAGCTCGCCGGGGCGTCGGCCGGGCCGGAGTTGCGCACGGTGGCCGAGACGGTCAGGGCGTCCGACTCCACGGGCGCCGCGGGCGACACGCTCAGCCCGGTGACCTCCAGGTCGGGGTTGGGCGCCGGGACGCCGATCACCTGGAACTCGGCGAGCTGTCCGGCGGACGAACCGGAGTTGGCCGTGAACTTGAGCTGGACGTCGGCCACGCGGGCCGCCACGGGCACCGTGACGGTGTTGCCGTCGGCCGGGTCGAAGGTGTAGCTCTTCGCGGCGACCAGGGAGGTGAAGCCGTCCGCCTTCTGCTCCCGGCCGAGGACCTCGATGGTCTGGGTGCGCCGGGACCAGGCGGCGTCCGGGTTGAGCCTGAGCACCAGGTGGTCGAGGTCGGCGTTGGCGCCGAGCTTGACGGTGAGGGTGTTCGGGTAACTGCCGCCCGCGCCCTCCCAGTAGGTGCCGACGTTGTTGTCGTTGGCGTTCTCCGCGACGTAGGTGTACACCACGGAGGAGGCACTGATCGGCTTGCCGACGGCCAGGTCGGAGCCGCCACCGCCGGTGCCGTTGCGGGTGACGCCGTTGCTCGGCGCCGACTGGTTGCCGGTCGCGTCCCTCGCCCGCACCGTGTAGGTGACGGTGCTCGTCGTGGGCTGGGTGTCGGTGTAGGTGGTGACGTCGCCCGCGACCGTGGCCCGCAGGGCGTTGTTGGCGTAGATCTCGTACTTCGCCACGCCGACGTTGTCCGTGGAGGCGGTCCAGGTCAGCTTGATCTTCCCGGCGCCGGGCTCGGTGTACGCCAGGTTGCCGGGCGCGGTCGGCGCCTGGGTGTCGCCGGTGTCGCCCCTGCGGGTGACGGTGGTGCTGTCGGCGGACTGGTTGCCCGCCGCGTCCCTCGCCCGCACGTAGTAGGAGACGGTCTCGGCGGCGGGGCGGGTGTCGGTGTAGGCGGTGACGTCCCCGCCGACGCTGGTCAGCAGGGAGCCGTTCGCGTAGATGTCGTAGCCGGTCACCCCGATGTTGTCGGTGGCGGCGTTCCAGGTCAGCCGGATCTGGCCGGTGGCCGGCTCGGTCAGCGCGAGGTTCGCCGGGGCGCTGGGCGCCTGGGTGTCGCCGCCCTGCGGCCCGTAGATCTCCAGCTCGGAGATCTGGGCCGCGGGCTGGACCGTGTTGGCCGTGACCAGCACCCGCACGTAGCGGGTCGTGGTGGCGTCGAAGGAGATCGTGGCCGCGTTGCCGCTCGTCGGGTCGAAGCCGTACGCCTTTACCGCCGTGAGGTCGGTGAAGTCGCTGCCGTTGGTGCTGCCCTGGATCTTCAGCGTCTGGCTGCGGCTCTCCCAGGCGGCGGGCAGCCTCAGCACGATGCGGTCCACGCGCACGGAGGAGCCGAGGTCGGCCTGCAGCCACTGCGGCAGGGCGTTGTTGGAACTCTCCCAGTAGGTAGCCCGGTTGCCGTCGTTGGCGTTGCCCGCGGCGTAGACCTGTGTGGTGCTGCTCGCGGTCAGGGTGCGGCCGGCGGCGAGGTTGGCGGACGAGCCGGTGGCGGCGTGCACCTCCAGCTCGGAGAGCTGCGCCGCCCGCCAGCCGGTGTTGGCGGTGACGGCGATCCGCACGAACCGGGTCTGGGCGGCCGGGAAGGCGACCGTCACGGTGTTGGCTGAGGCGGGGCTGAAGGTGTACGTGGCGCTGGTCTTCAGGGTGCTGAAGCTGGTCCCGTCGGCGCTGCCCTGCACGGCGAGGGTCTGGTCGCGGCTCTCCCAGCCCGCGGGCAGCTTCAGGACGACCTCGTCGACGCGCTGGGTGGCGCCGAGGTCGGTCTGCACCCACTGCGGGAGCCCGGAGCCCGCGCTCTCCCAGTACGTGCCCTGGTTGCCGTCGGTGATGTTGGGGGCCGCGTAGCCGCTCTGGGCGCTGCTCGCCGACGCGGTGTCGCCGAGCGCGATGTTGGGGCCCCCGGCGGCGCGGGCGGCGAGCACTGGGCCGCCCAGGGCCAGGAGGCTGGTCACGATCACGGTGCTCAGGGCCCGTGATCTCCTTCGGTGGAATGTCATCGGTCCTCGATCTCTCTCCGCCGCTGCTGTCGACGGGGAGGCGCAGTTAGTTTTTTGCGCTGGCGGCTCAGAGAGTTGCAGAGGATCGTCCGATCGTCTACGGATCGGACAGCCTGTCTTGAGCGGCGCCCGCCGCCTGCGCGAGGAGCGGCAGGAGGGCGGACGGGCATGCCGGTGCGGCGGCCCGCCGGGGGCGGACCGCCGTACCGGTGCCGCGGTCCTCAGCCGCCGCGGTTGATGACGAACTGCGAGCCGGGCTCGACGACCACGTCCCCCTGGGCGGAGTTCGTGATGGTGACGCCGGTCAGCGTCGCGCTGCCGCGCGCCCCGCCCATGGCGAGGATCCCGGAACCGTTCAGGGACCTGTCGATGGTGACGCCCCGGATCTGCACGCCCGGGGTCGCGCCGCCGCCCGTCTTGAACTGGATGCCGTCGTAGGTGGAGTCGTGGATATCGGTGTCGCGGATCGTGACGCCCGGGATGTCCTGCCCCTGGGCGAACAGGGTGATGGCGCCGAACTCCTGCGCCTCGCCCCAGAAGGCGCCGCCCGTGCGGTACAGGCCGTTGTTCGCGATGAGCGTCTGGCCGGAGAAGGGCAGCGGGTCGTGGTCGGTGGCCAGCATGATGCCCGGGTAGTTCATGGTGTCGGAGACCAGGTTGTTCTCGACCGTGTTGCCGTGGCCGCCGTAGACGGCGATGCCGTTGGCCCGCCAGGGCAACTGGACGGTGTTGTTGCGGAAGTGGTTGTCGTGGCCGACGTCGACGGACGTGTCCTTCACGTACTTGTTGGCCCACACGGCGAGCGCGTCGTCGCCGGTGTTGCGGAACGAGGAGTTGTAGACGGTCGAGTTGCGGGTGCCGTTGGTGAAGTTGACACCGTCCGCGTACGTGTCGCGGATGCGGACACCGCTGAACTCCAGGCCGTCGCCGGGGCCCCACAGCTCGGGGATGTCGGAGTAGTCACGGCCGACCCAGGCGCCGACGTTGGCGTGCTCGATCCACACGTCGGTGATCCTGGTGTTCTTGCCGAAGCGGCCGTTGAGCGCGACCCCGCCCTCGGCTCCGCCGTCGCCGCCGCGGATGGTGCCGGACCCGAAGATCGCGATGTCGGAGATCCGGGTGTTGTCGTCGATGTCGAAGCCGAAGTTGCCCTCGTGCGGGTGGTTGATGCCGCCCGCGTCCTGGGGCGGGATCAGCGAGTAGAGCTGGGAGTGCCACATGCCGGCGCCGCGGACGGTGACGTCCCGGATGCCCACCTGGTTGTACTGGCCCCGGTCGAGCGGGTCGTCGGTGAGGATCTTCTTCTCCTGGCGCCACTGCCCGGCAGGGATCCAGACGCAGGGGATCTGCCCGTTCTGGTCCGCGGTGACGGCGCGTTGGAGGGCGTCGGAGTCGTCGACGCCGTCGTTGGGCACCGCGCCGTAGTCCGTGATGGAGGCGCACTCGGCGGGCTTGGCGGCCGGGGGCGCCACCTGTTCCAGGTCGACGAGGTCGATGACGTAGTACGCGGCGCCGTCACCGGCGTCCCGCTGGAGGCGGAACCGGGTGCCGGCCGGGTAGGTGTCGCTGAGCAGGGCGTGGGACTCGTCGAAGAGCCGCCGGGCGTCGCCGCCGGGCCGGTTGGTCAGGCCCTCCGGATCGTCGGTGGTGCCGTACAGCCAGCTGTGCTTGGACGACAGGGTCAGCTTGCGCACGAACGTCCCGTCCGCGTAGAGACTGAGGGTCGCCTCCTGTCCGCCGCCGCCCGGTGCGTCCGGGATCGAGTTGCGCACGACGACGGAGTTGGACGGGGTGGTGGACGTGAACTCGACGTACTGGCCGGTCGAGGTGAGCCGGACCGACCTGCGCCCGGAGGACTCGGTGGCGAAGTTCGTGTGCCCGAAGGTGCGCTTGGCGTCGGTGGTCAGCAGGGTGCCGTCGTAGCGGCCGTCCTCCGCCTCGTACTCCGTGTACGGCACGGCGGCGCCACGTCCGACGACGAGGGAGCGGGCGAAGGTGTTGTTGTCCTCGTTCGTCTCCTTGACCACGTCGGTGGCGTCGGCCGTGGCGGCGAGCGTCGCCCCGCCGTCGGTGGCCGTCCAGGTGCCGGGAACGGCCACGGTGACGGACCCGCCCGCCGCGACGGCGCCGGTGGTGCCGTCGAGCGTGGTGCCGCCGGCGGTGAGGCGGGTGACGGTGCCCGCCGGTGCGGTGGTGGTGCCGCGGTTGTGGACGGTGACGGTGAAGGACACCTTGGCACCCGCGGCCGGGGCGGTGGGGTCGGTGGCGATGCCCGTGACGGTCAGGTCGGGGCCCGGGCTCCGGTCGACGACCAGCTTCGTCGCCGCGGTCCGGCTGTTGTTGGTGTCGTCCTGCTCGGGGACGGTACCGCGGGGGTCCACCACCGCGGAGACGCCGTAGGAGCCGGCCGGCCGCTTGCCCACGGCCACCGCGACGGTCGTCGAGGCCCCGGCCGCGAGCGGGCCGACGGCGGCGGAACCGGCGACGGCGCCTTCGAGGCTGACGTCGACGGTGGTGGCGGGCGCGGGTGCGGAGCCGGCGTTGCGCACGGTGGCGTTCACCGTGACCGGGTCGGCCTCGGTGGGCGCGGCCGGCTTCCAGTCCAGGCCGGTGAGCGTGAGGTCCGGGTTGGGCGCCGCCGTGCCGACCACCTGCAACTCGGCGACCTGGCCGCCGGGGGCGCCGGTGTTGGAGAAGAAGGTGAGGCGGACGTCGGCGTAGCGGCCGGTGACGGCTACGGTGACGGAGTTCTGCCCGGCGGACGGGCTGAAGGCGTAGTCCGCGCGGGCCTTGAGCTGGACGAAGTCGGTCGCCGACTGTTCGCGTCCGAGCACCTGGAAGGACTGGGTGCGCGGTCCCCAGGCCGGGTCGGGGTCGAGCTTGACCACGACGGCCTGGAGGTCGGCGTTCGCGCCGAGCTTCACCGTCAGGCTGGACGGGAATCCCGACGACTCCCAGTAGGTGCCGGCGGTGTCGTCGACGGCGTTGGCCGCGACGTAGGTCTGGGTGGTCGAGGTCGCCTCGACCGGCTTGCCGCGCGCCAGGTTCGAGCCGGTGGCCGGCGGCGGATCGGTCGGGTCCTGCCCTTGCCCGTACACTTCCAGCTCGGCCAACTGGGCCGCGTTCCAGCCGCTGTTGGCGCTCACCTGCACGCGGACGTAGCGGGCGGTGGCGGCGCCGGTGTCGATGCCGACCGTGTTGGCCTGCGCAGGGGTGAAGGCGCGGGCGGCGGAGGCGGCGAGCGCGGTGAAGGCGCTGCCGTCGGTGCTGCCCAGCACGGCGAGCGTCTGGGTGCGCGCCTCCCAGGTGGCGGGCAGCTTCAGCACCACCCGGTCGACGCGGACAGCGCTGCCCAGGTCGACCTGCACCCAGGCGGGGAACGCCCCGGCGGGACCCTCCCAGTACGACTGCTGGGTGCCGTCGGTGACCTGGCCCGCCGGGTATCCGTCGTGCGCGCCGCTCGCGCCGGTCCGCTTGCCCAGGGCCAGGTTCACCTCGGCGGCCGCGCCGGCGGGAACGGCGTACGCGCCGGCGGGCAGCAGCGCGAGGGCGAGCAGTGCCGCGATCAGGGCGCCGACGGTCGTCCGCAGGCGCGCGTGTCTCCCTCTCATCATGGCCTCTCCGTGATCCGGCCGCGGTGCATGACCAGTGGTGGACTGCGACGCCTGAATGCGGTTTTGAGTTAATTCGTCAAATATTTGCGTCGCTGACGAGACAGGTTTCTAGCAGATGAAGACTTTGTCAACGGCCGTCACAGGACGGGCCGTTCAGGGCACGCAGCTCGCGGTCGCCGTGGACGGCCCCGGAGGGCGGCAGGCGGAAACGCAGCCGGCGCCGGCACCCGGGAGACGTTCCGGGTGCCGGCGCCGGCCGGTGCGACGGGGCGGGGTCAGCCCGCGGGAGCCTGCGCGGTCGAGCCGCGGACCACCAGTTCCGGCTCGAACAGCAGCTCGCCGGGGTGCGCCTGGGTGCCCTGGATCTGGGCGCACAGCAGCTCCACCACGGCCCGTCCCATCGCCTCGATGGGCTGGCGGACGGTCGACAGGGGCGGCTCGGTGCAGCTCATGAAGGCGGAGTCGTCGAAGCCGACGACCGAGACGTCACCCGGCACGGACAGCCCGCGGCGGCGCACCGCCCTGATGGCGCCCAGGGCCAGGGGGTCGCTCGCGCACACGATGCCGGTCACGCCCCGCTCCAGCAGGCGGGCGGCGGCCGCCTGTCCGCCTTCGAGCGAGAAGATCGAGCGGACCACGAACTCGTCCGGCAGCGCGCCCCCGGACGCCCGCGCCACGGCTTGGGCGGCCTGCAGCTTGCGGCCCGAGGGGACGTGGTCGACGGGACCGAGGACCAGGCCGATCCGCTCGTGCCCGAGCGAGGCCAGGTGGCGCCAGGCCTGCTCGACGGCGACCGCGTCGTCGCACGAGACGCACGGGAAGTCCAGCCCCTCGATGGAGGCGTTGATCAGGACGACCGGGATGTTGCGCTCGGCGAGCTGGCGGTAGTGCTCGTGCGGCGCGTCGGCCTGGGCGAACAGACCCCCGGCGAACACCACGCCGGATACCTGCTGCTGCAGCAGGAGTTCGACGTAGTCGGCCTCGGAGACCCCGCCCTGGGTCTGCGTGCACAGCACCGGCGTCAGGCCCTGCTGCGCCAGGGCGCCCCCGATGACCTCGGCGAACGCCGGGAAGATGGGGTTCTGCAGCTCCGGCAGCACCAGGCCGACCAGCCGGGCCCGCTCGCCGCGGAGCTGCGTCGGCCGCTCGTAGCCGAGGACGTCCAGCGCGGTGAGCACGGCCTGCCGTGTCGCCTCGGAGACACCGGGCTTCCCGTTGAGGACACGGCTCACCGTGGCCTCGCTGACCCCCACCTTCTTGGCCACCTGAGCAAGTCGTCGCGTCATGTCTGCAAGGCTAGCGCAAGAAGCGCAAACAGTTTACGTGTCCGTCGCGACTCCTGGGTCGCCGGAACGCAAGCGCGTTGCAAGGCGGGAGGCGGGCGCCGTGCCGCCGCCCGCGCCGTCCGCCCCCTGGGCGGTGATGGTCAGTGACGGCGCGTAGTGGGACCGTATGAGGGCACCGCGGCCGGGCCCGGAGCCCTCCGGTCCCCGCAGTCGTGGTGCGACGCCCGGGGAGGGACCCTGATGTTCTCGCCGTTACTCGTCCGTCCGCCGCGGGGCGTGGTGCGCCGCCGCCTCGCCGCCCTGGTGACAGCCGTGGCACTGCTGACCGCGGGGGTGGCCGGCCTCGCCACCGCCGACGCGGCCGTCCTGCCCGGCCCGTTCGCCTACGCCGCCGTCAGCGGCGCGGGCGCCGTCTCCGTGGTGGACGGCGGCAGCACCACCGTCACGTCCACCGTCCCGGTCGGCGGGGCGCCGAGCGGCGTGGCGGTCAGCCCGGACGGCAGCCGGGTGTACGTCACCGACTCCGGCAACGGCACCGTCTCGGTGATCAACAGCGCCACCCGGGCCGTGACCGCGACCGTCCCGGTCGGGGCCTCGCCCTACGCGGTGGCCGTCACCCCGGACGGCAGCCAGGTGTACGTGGCCAACTCGGGCGACAACACGGTCTCGGTCATCGACGCCGCCACCCGCACCGTCACCGCCACCGTCGGCGTGGGCGTACACCCCGTCGGCGTGGCCGTCGACCCGTCCGGAACCCAGGTCTACGTCACCAACGACAGCGACACCAACACTCTGTGGGTGATCAGCACCGCCACCCGCGCCGTCACCGGAACGGTGCCGCTCCCCGCCCACGCGTACGGGGTGGCGTTCGCGCCGGACGGCACGCGCGCCTACGTCGCCCTGGTCAACGGCCGTTCCCTCGCCGTGGTCGACACCGCCACCCGTACGGTGACCTCCACCGTGCCCACCGGCATCGCCCCGCACGGGGTGGCCGTCTCCCCCGACGGCTCGCTCGTCTACGTCGCCAACCACGACGGCAACAGCGTCTCGGTCGTCGACGCCGCCACCCGCACCACCACCGCCACCGTCCCGGCCGGTTCGGGCCCCGAGGCCGTCGCCTTCCACCCCTCCGGCACCCGGGCGTACGTCACCGACGGCAACGCCGGCACGGTGACGGTGCTCGACACGGCCACCGCCACCGTAGCCTCGACCCTCGCCGTCGGCAGCCGTCCGGCCGGCATCGCCTTCGCCCCGCCCACCGCGGACCTGGGCGTGGCCCTTACGGCGACCGGCGTCCCCGGGCTGCCGGCCGGCCGCATCACCTACACGCTGACCGTCACCGACAACGGTCCCTCGCCGCTGACGTCGGGCACCGTCACCGCCACCCTGTCCACCGGCACGACCGCCACCGCCGGCAGCTCCTGCACGGCCGCCGGCAACCGCGTCACCTGCACCGTCGGGGCCCTGGCGCCCGGCGCCACCGCCACGCGCACCTTCACGGTGCCGATGGGCACCCTCACCGTGGGCCTGCCCTACACCGTCACCGCACAGCGCACCGCGAGCGCCCCCGCCGACCCCGGCCCCGCCGACGACACCGCCTCGCGCACCTGCACCGTGATCACGTCGCTGATCATCGACTGCGGCTGACACCCGCCCGCTTCACCCGGGCTGGAATACCTGGAAGACGTCCAGGCCCGGCTGGATGACGCCGCAACTGTTCTCCGGGACCTCCTTCCAGGCGCCCGGCAGGTCGCCCAGCGGCTCGGACACCACCAGCCGGGTGTCCTCCGAGACCTGCCGGAGGAAGTCGACGTCCGGATGCAGCGCCCGCAGGGCGTCCACCTCGGCGCTGACGAAGAGCGACCGGGAGGCGCGCTCGCTCGAGTAGCGGAAGACCCACAGGCGTTCGCCGTCGGCGACCGCGACGGTCATCTGCAGGGGGTGCCGGACACCGTGACGGTGTCCGGTCTCCTCCACGAGCCCGGCCATGCGGGCCACGGCGGCGGGCGGGTCCTCGTCGAGCCCGAAGGTGAGAGCGAGGTAGAACATCAGCTCCGAGTCGGTGGACCCCTCGATCTCGGCGTAGAGGGCGGGGTCGACCGCGAGCGCCAGGTCGCGCCGCAGACGGCCGTACTCGCTGATGGCGCCGTTGTGCATCCACAGCCAGCGGTCCTTGCGGAACGGATGGCAGTTGGTCTGCTGCACCGCCGTTCCGGTCGTGGCCCTGATGTGGGCGAAGAACATGCCGGAGCGGACGTGGTGCGCCACGTCGTGGAGGTTGCGGTCGTTCCACGCCGGGCCGGTGTCGCGCAGCACGGCGGGGGTGTCCACGTCGGGCACGTACCAGCCGATCCCGAAGCCGTCGCCGTTGGTCGTCTCCACCCCGAGCCGGGAGTGCAGGCTCTGGTCGATCAGGCTGTGCCGGGTGTCGAACAGGACCCTGCTGAGGAAGATGGGCGTACCCGAGTAGGCGATCCAGCGGCACATGTCCGGGCCTCCTCCGTGGGGGGACGGACGGTGTCCGCCCGGGTCACTCCCAGGGTAAGGAGGTCCGGGGCGGCCGCGCCTGCGGGAGCCGGGGTCACGGGGGCCGCTCGTCCCAGCACCGGTCGGTCTCCAGCACCTCCTCCAGATCGCCGAGCCGGTCCAGTCCCTGCACCGCCCGGGAGGTGCGCCGGTTCCCGGCGAGCAGGGCGCGGTGGCGGTGGCTGAAGGCCCAGTAACCGGTGGTGAAGGGGCAGGCCCGGTCCCCGACGCGGTCGCCCGGCCGGTAGGCGCAGCCCCCGCACAGGTCGCTCATGCGGTGGATGTAGGCCCCGCCCGAGGTGTACGGCTTGGTCGTCATCAGGCCGCCGTCGGCGTACTGGGACATGCCGGTGACGTTGGGCAGCATGACCCAGTCGTAGCCGTCGACGAAGCAGCGGTGGAACCAGTCGGTGACCGCCCGCGGGTCCCAGCCGCGCTGGAGGGCGTGGCTGCCGAGCACCATCAGGCGCGGGATGTGGTGCGTCCAGCCGGTGTCGCGCACCTGGGCGAGGACGGTGGCGAGGCAGCGGGCGGTGACCGCGTCGGCGTCCAGCTCCAGGAACCACGGGGGCAGCGGGGCGTGGTGACCGAGGGCGTTGCGCCGGCGGTAGTCGTCCCCGAAGTACCAGTAGAGCTGCCACACGTACTCGCGCCAGCCGGCGACCTGCCGGACGAACCCCTCGACGCTGTTCACCGGGGCCTTCCCGGCCCGCCAGGCCTCCTCGGCGGCGGCGACCACCTCCAGCGGGTCGAGCAGGCCCAGGTTGAGGGAGGACGACAGCAGGCTGTGGCTCATCACCGGGTCGGCGGCGAGCACGGCGTTCTCGTGCGGGCCGAAGCCGGCGAGGCGGTGGTCGATGAAGCGCCGCAGGGCGGCGAGCGCCTCGCGCCGGGTGGCGGGGAAGAGCCGGGGCCCGTCGCGGCCGACGAAGCGGACGCCGTGGTCGCGTTCGAGGCGGTCCAGGTCGGCGCGGACCTCCGCGTCGATGTCGTCCTCGCGGGGCCGGTAGGGCCGGGGCGCGCCGAGGGTGCGGGCGCCCTTCGGCGGGGGCTCGCGGTTGTCGTGGTCGTGGTTGAACCGGCCGCCGGCCGGGGTGCCGCCGTCCATGAGGAGGTCGTGGGCGCGGCGCACCCAGTGGTAGAAGTCCTCCTGCCGCAGCCGGCCGGTGTGCCCGTCCGCCCAGGCGCGGAAGGCGTCCTGCGGCATCAGGAACCCGCGCGCCGGCAGCACGCGCACCTGCTCCAGTGAGCGGACCAGGCGCAGTGCCGCCCAGGAGGTGGGGTGGTGCACGGTGACGGGAGCCCTGCCGACGGCCTCGCGCAGGCCCTCCCGGTAGGTCTCGGCACGGATGTAGCGCACCCGGTCGCCCAGTTCGGCGGCCCGGTGCCGCATGGCGGAGAGCACCAGGTGGGCCTTGGCCCGGTGGAAGCGGCGCCGGCGCAGCACCGAGCGGGCCTCGATCATCAGCACGGGGGTGCCGGGCGCGGGGCCGTCCTCGTCCGGGGTGAGGAAACGGGGGCCGAGCTGGTCGCCGAACAGCCAGTGCGCGGCGTCGTCGTGCGTCCTGCCGGCACCGGTGAGGTCGTTCGCCACGGTGACCGTCCCCTCTCCTCGCGGCTGCCGGGCGCGGTCCTGCTCGCGCGTCCGTCTGTGTCCACCGTGCGGAGCGGCACCCCGCTGCGCCGCACAGGTCGGGCCGGTCGGGTGACCCGGCCGCACGGAATGAACGGCGCGCACGATGGTTGAAGCAGGTATGAAAAAGATCGGGTTCCTGTCCTTCGGGCACTGGACGCCGTCTCCGCACTCGCAGACCCGCTCCGCGGCGGACTCGCTGCTCCAGGCGATCGACTTGGCGGTCGCGGCGGAGGAGCTGGGGGCCGACGGCGCCTACTTCCGGGTCCACCACTTCGCGCGGCAGCACGCCTCCCCGTTCCCGCTGCTCGCGGCGATCGGCGCCCGCACCGACCGCATCGAGATCGGCACCGGGGTGATCGACATGCGCTACGAGAACCCCCTGTACATGGCCGAGGACGCGGGGGCCGCGGACCTGATCTCCGGCGGCCGCCTGCAGCTCGGCATCAGCAGGGGCTCCCCGGAGCAGGCGCTCGACGGCTGGCGGCACTTCGGGCACCGGCCGCCGGAGGGCGGCACCGACGCGGACCTGGCCCGGGCCCACGCCGAGCGGCTGCTGGAGGTCCTGAAGGGCGAGGGGATCGCGGAGCCCCACCCCAGTCCCATGTTCGCCAACCCGCCGGGCCTGCTCCGCGTCGAACCGCACGCGGAGGGGCTGCGGGAGCGGATCTGGTGGGGGTCGAGCTCCGACGCCACCGCGGTGTGGGCGGCCGGACTCGGGATGAACCTGCAGAGCTCGACGCTGAAGGACGACGAGAGCGGCGAACCGCTGCACGTCCAGCAGCGCAAGCAGATCGAGGCGTACCGGGAGGCGTGGCGGGCCGCGGGCCACACCCGGGAGCCGCGGGTGTCGGTCAGCCGCAGCATCTTCGCCCTCGTCGACGACCGGGACCGCGCCTACTTCGGGCGGGAGCGGCACTCGCAGGACCAGATCGGCTACATCGACCCGACCACCCGCGCCGTCTTCGGCCGGTCCTACGCCGCCGAGCCCGACGTGCTCGTCGAGGAGCTGGCCCGGGACGAGGCGATCGCCGCGGCCGACACCCTGTTGCTCACCGTGCCGAACCAGCTCGGTGTCGAGTACAACGCGCACGTGATCGACAGCATCCTGACGCACGTGGCGCCGGGGCTCGGGTGGCGCTGACCGGCCGACGGCTGTGCCGCACGGGAGGTGCGGCACAGCCGTCCGGGGCCAGGACGGAGAGTCAGGCCAAGGGGGAGGTCACGGCCCAGCTCGTGTCGTCGGCCCAGGAGGTGGCGCTGTCCCAGGCGTGGGAGCCGCCGTCGGAGGCCACGTACGCGGCGTAGGTGTAGTGGCGGACGAAGTCGGCGGGGTAGTTGGCCGACCGCAGCGAGACGCCCTGGCCGTTGTGGGCGGCCTGCGGGCAGAAGGTGGCGTCCAGCCGGGCCAGCGCGGTGTCGACGGTGTCGACCCGCAGCCGGAAGTCGTAGTGGCGCAGGTACTGGCCCGGCTTGTCGGCGGACTCGAACGACACGCACGAGGCGTCGCCCAGCCCGGCGCGCACGGTCCAGGTGGCGGCGGCGCGGTCGGCGGCCGGGCTGGAGGAGGACGTCGCCGCGATGACGGCGTTGGCGTCGGCGGTGTTGTGCCGCAGGTAGTCGGCGGTGCAGCAGGGGGTCGTGGCCCGCAGGGAGACGCGGGAGCCGACGGTGGGCGCGCCCGCCACGGGGGACGTGGCGTAGCCGGCCGCGTTGATGTTGGACTGGACGGCGTTCTCGGTGGCGTCGCTCGGGAAGCCCGACGTCAGGACGCCCTCGTAGAAGGTGCCGGCCGATCCGTTGCTGTTGTCGCCGCCGATGCCGAGGATGATGGCGCCCTCCTTCTTCATCGGGTTGTAGCCGGTGGCGTTGGGCCGCGGACCGTCGTAGGCGGTGGCCAGGCCACCCGACTGCGCGTTGCCGGAGCGGATGGCCCAGTGGTTCGGGCCGCCCTTGACGGCGGCGGTGAGGAAGCGGTGGCTGACGCTCGGATTGCCCGCGTTGTAGCCGCGGTTGACGCCGGAGAACAGGCCGTTCTCGAGGTCGGCCATGACCCAGGGGCCGTTGCCGGAGCCGTAGCCCCAGGTCCTGCTGTTGCCGAAGTAGATGGTCTCCATGGTGCCGTTGCCGTTGTCGCGGCTGTTGGTCTCGGCGTTGCCGTAGTCGAAGCAGCAGCCGCCGTTGTAGTGGGTGCCGTCGAGGACGGCGTACATGCCTTCCGGCTGGTCGCCGGTGGCGATGCCGTTGGTGCTGTTGTCGCGGTAGCCGGTGCCGGGCGCGATGAAGACGCCGTACGCCTTGTGGCCGCCCACGGTCACGGGTGCGGCGGAGGCCTCGGCGAGGTTGTCGTAACCGCCGGCGGCGGGCCCCTGGAAGCCGCCGGGCGGTGCCTGGGTGAGGTGGTTGCCGCGGCCGGACTGGTCGTACAGGACGGTGATCAGACAGCTCGTGCCGGCGCAGAACGCGTCCTGTGCGGCGGCGTCGGCGTAGCCGCCCGCGCCGAGCACGCCGATGTCCCGGGTGGCGCCGTCGGAGGCGCGTGTCACCTGGTACAGGCGGCTGTTGTACGCGGAGTACAGGGCGCGGGTGGTGCTGTGGGCGGCGACGCAGGGGGTGCCGCCCGCGGCGTACAGGTCGCAGGGCAGCGAGCCGGCGGCCGCGGCGCTGGTGCTCGCGGAGGTCTGGGCCGCGAACACGGCGCTGACCAGGGCCAGTGCGAGGGCGAGCAGGACGAGTGGCCTGGCCCGCCAGGTGGGGGGCGTTGTCACCGACATGGGCGGTCTCCTGGGGATCGGGGGGTGGAGTCCGGTCTCTGCTTAGTCATGCGCATGACATCCACGACCGCGTCGGTATGGTCGATATACCGAACACTGTTCGTGAATTCGTCGAGGACCCTAGGGACACCGTGACGGGCAGTCAATACACCGGTACGCAAAGCATGGTGCGCGGCCGGCGGGGGCGCACCGTCACGGGACGGAACGGAGCGCCCCCGCACCCCGAGACACCCCCTAGCTCCGCTCCTTCGCGCCCCGGGCCAGGCGGCTCGGCCACCACACCGTGCGGTCGATGTCCCGGACGAGGGCCGGCACCAGCAGCGACCGGACGACGACGGTGTCCAGCAGCACGCCGAACGCCACGATGAAGGCGATCTGCGCGAGGAACGCGAGGGGGATGACGATGAGGGCCGCGAAGGTCGCCGCCAGCACGACCCCGGCCGAGGTGATGACCCCTCCGGTGGCGATCAGTCCGCGCAGCACGCCCTGCCGGGTGCCGTGGCGCAGCGTCTCCTCCCGCACCCGGGACATCAGGAAGATGTTGTAGTCCACGCCGAGGGCGACCAGGAAGACGAACCCGTACAGCGGGACGGAGGCGTCCGTGCCGCTGAAGCCGAAGCCGTGCGTGAAGACCAGGCTCGCGATGCCCAGCGTCGCCAGGTAGTTGAGCGCCACGGTCGCCACCAGCAGCACCGGCAGCAGCAGGGAGCGCAGCAGCAGCACCAGGATGACCAGGATGATCGCGAGGACGACCGGGATGATGAGCGTGCGGTCGTGTTCCGCGGTGCGCTGGGTGTCGTACTGCTGGGCGGTGTAGCCGCCGACCAGGGCGCCGGCGTCGAGGGCGTCGAGCCGGTCCCGCAGCCGGCTCACGGTGTCCTTGGCCGCCTCGCTGTCCGGCGCGGCCGTGAGGGTCGCGTCGAGGCGGACCCGGCCGTCGACCACCAGCGGTGTCCGGCCCGGCGCGCCCGACGCGGTCACCGCGCGGACGTCCGCCACGCCCCGCGTGCCGGCGGCGGCGCGTGCGACCTCCGCCCGCTTCGACGCGTCGGCGATGATCACGGCCGGCTGGCCCGAGCCGCCGGGGAAGTGCTCGCCGAGGGCTTGCTGCGCGGCGACGGACGGGGCGTCGTTGATGAACAGTTCGTCCAGGGGCACGCCCTTCGACTCCAAGGTGGGGAACAAGGCGGCCGCAGCGACGAGCAGGGCCGTCGTGCCCAGCCACAGCCGTCGGGGGCCGCTGTCCACCCGGTGGGCGACCCGTCGCCAGATGCCGTGGCCGCCCGTCTCCGCGTCGGCCGACCGCGGCCTGGCCGGCCAGAAGGCGGCCCGGCCGAGCAGGGCGAGCACCGCGGGCAGGAACGTCAGCGTGGTGAGCACCGCGCACACGACGCCGATGGCACCGACCGGCCCGAGCGCCCGGTTGTTGGTCAGGTCGCTGATCAGCAGGGCCAGCAGGCCCAGGGCGACGGTCGCGGCGCTGGCGGTGATCGCGCCGAGCGACCCGCGCAGGGCGGCGAGGGCGGCGGCCGCCTTGTCGTCCCGGTGCGCCAGCTCCTCGCGGAAGCGCGCCGTCAGGAGCAAGGCGTAGTCGGTGGCCGCGCCGATCACCAGGATGGACAGGATGCCCTGGACCTGCCCGTCGACGCGTACGACGTCGTGGTCGGCGAGGACGTAGACGAGGGCGCAGGCCACGCCGAGCGCGAAGACGGCGCTGACGATGATCAGGAACGGGAGCAGCACGCTGCGGTAGACGAGCACCAGGATGACCAGGACGGCGGCCAGCGCCACGCCGAGGAGGATGCCGTCGATACCGGCGAAGGCGTCCCCGAGGTCGCCCTGGGTGGCGGCGGGCCCGGCGAGCTGCACCCGCGTGCCGGGGACCTCGCCCGCGGTCGCCCGCACCTGGTCGAGCACCTCGGGCAGCCGCTCCCCCAGGCCGGGACCGAGCGGGACGACGCCCTGCAGTGCCTGGCCGTCCTGCGAGCGCAGCGCGGGCGAGGGCCTGCCCTCGACACCGTCGGCGTCGGCCAGCGAGGCCAGCCGCCGGGTGGCGTCCGCCTGCTGGGCGGCGCTGACCTTCCCGCCGTCCCGTGCGGTCCACAGGACGACCGCGGGCAGGGTCTCCTCCTGGTGGAAGGCCTTCTGCTCCTCGATGACCCGGGTGGACTGGGCGTTGCGCGGCAGGAACGCCGCCTGGTCGTTGGTGGCGACCTCGCCGAGCTTGCCCGCGTAGGAGCCGAAGGCTCCGCCCAGACCGAGCCAGACGAGGACGAGGACGAGGGGGACCAGCCGGCGGGCCGGTCGGCGCAGGGCGTTCATGCACTTCCCAACGGGCGCGAGGACGACATCGACGGAGGGGTGCCTCCCACGAGGCGACTCAAACGTGAAGCATCTCAGTGACGAAGTATCTCAATCATTGAGTGATCGTATCCTGAGGGGTATGGAACGCAGCAGCCGGGACAGCCGGACCGCACCCGCCGACGACAGCGCCGCGGACGAGGCCACCGTCCCCGACCTGCACACCTACGCCGTCCTGCTGCGCACGCTGAACAGCGAGTTCAACCGCCATGCCCACGCGTTCGCCCAGGGTCACGACCTGCACGCCACCGACGTCCACGCCCTGGCGGCCATCCTCGACTCCACGGCCCTGGAGGGCCGCCCGATGACCCCGTCGCGGCTGGCCGAGCGCCTGAACCTCACCTCCGGCGCGGTGACCGCCTGTCTCGACCGGCTGGAGCGGGCCGGGCACATCAGCCGGACCCGGGACAGCGCCGACCGCCGGGTCGTGCACCTGGTCTACAACCCCGGCGCCCGGGCGCTCGCCCGCCAGTACTTCAGTCCGCTGGCCCGCAGCACGGAGGCGACGATGCGGCAGTTCACGCCCGAACAGCTCGCCACGGTCGCCGACTTCCTGCGCACCCTCCACCAGGAGCTGGGCGCGGAGGCCGCACGCGGCCGCACAGCCGGATGAGCGGTCATGGACGCAGCGGGTAGGCGTGGGGAGACGGCGGCGGGCGGGTGTGGAGGAGGCGCAGTGGACTGGCGGGACTTCGCCGAGCAGATGGCGACGATGGCGCGTGATCTCCTGGCACAGGATTCGGTCGATGCCACGCTGGAGCGCATCACCCGGTCCGCGACCGAGCTGGTCGAGGGGTGTGACGCGGCCGGCGTGCTGATCCTGCACGGCGCGACCGTGGAGACCCTCGCCCCCACCCACCAGCTGGTCCTCGACAGCGACCGGCTCCAGGAACGCCTGGAGGAGGGCCCCTGCTTCGACGCGGCGCGCAGCCGCACCGGCGAACACGTGTTCCGCATCCCGGACCTCACCGCGCACGAGCAGCGCTGGCCCGCCTACGCTCCCCCGGCGCGGGACCTGGGCGTGGGCAGCATGATGGGCTTCCTGCTGTACACCGAGGACCAGGAGCTCGGGGCGATGAACCTCTACGCCCGCCACCCGGGCGCGTTCACCCGGGACAGCGAGACGGCGGGGTGGCTGCTGGCCTCGCACGCGGCCGTGGCCCTGTCGTCCGCCCGCACCCACGCGCAGTTGGGCGAGGCCATCGCCACCCGGCACACCATCGGCGAGGCGATGGGCATCCTCATGGGCGGTCACCGGCTCTCCGAGAGCCAGGCGTTCGACGTGCTGCGCCGCTACTCGCAGGAGCGGAACATCAAGCTGCGCGAAGTGGCCCGTCGGGTCTGCGAACAGGGCGGACTGGAGCCCTGACCGGGCGGCCCGAGCCGGACACGGGATGAGCGTGCACCCGGCTCGGGCCGGAGGCCACCGCGAGCGCCGCGGCGTCCGCCGTAGGGCCACCGAACGCGGCTCCGTATTCCACCGGGCTGCCCGCATCCGGAAGGGGTCGGGCAGCCCAAGAGAAGTGCGGGGGCCGCGGACCAATCCGCCGGCCGTCCGGCTCCGGATTCCACCGGACCATCGCGCAACCCCCACGGGAGGAGCCTCGTGAAAGAGCCGGTCTTCATCGGCAGGAAACCCGTCGCCGAACCGGACCTGGAAGAGCTGGTCGGCCGGGTGGCCCTCGGTGACCAGGAGGCGTTCGCGGCGGTGTACGACGTGGTCGCGGGCCCCGTCCTCGGCGTGGTGCGCAGCGTGCTGCGGGACCGGGCGCAGTCGGAGGAAGTCATGCAGGAGGTCCTGGTGGAGGTGTGGCGCACGGCGCCCCGCTACCGGTCGGACCGGGGCACGGCGATCAACTGGATCCTCACCCTCGCCCACCGGCGCGCGGTGGACCGGGTGCGGTCCGTCGAGGCCTCGGCGGAACGGGAGCACAAGGCGGCCCTGCTCGACCAGCTCCCGGAGTACGACGAGGTGACCGAACAGGTGCAGACCCGGCTCGAGCGGGAGCAGGTGCGCCGCTGCCTGCGCACGCTGACGGAGCTGCAGCACCAGGCCGTGACGCTGGCCTACTACCGCGGCCTGACCTACCGTCAGGTCGCCGAGGCGCTGGCCCTGCCCCTGGGCACCGTGAAGACCCGTCTGCGCGACGGACTGATCCGGCTGCGCGACTGCCTGGGGGTGACCGCGTGACCACGCGCCACGACCTGCACACGCTGACCGGCGCGTACGCGCTGCACGCCCTCGACGAGGACGAGCGGGCCGCGTTCCGGCGGCACCTGGACCACTGCGACTCCTGTGCGCAGGAGGCCGCCGAGTTCTCCGCCACGGCGGCCCGGCTCGGCCTGGCCGCGGTCGACACGCCCCGCCCCGTCCTGCGCGAGCAGGTGCTGCGCCGCGTCACGGCCGTACGGCAGGAGCCGCCGGGCAGCGCCGCCGCCGCGCCCGCCCGGTGGCGGGGCACCCCGCGCAGGCGGCGCGCCGCGCAGTGGGCGCTCGCGGCCTGCCTCGCGGGCGCCGTGGGCCTGGGCGGGGTCGCCGCGTGGCAGCACGACCGGGCCGAACGGGCCCACGTCGCCGCCCAGCGGGCCGAACAGCGGGTGAGCGACATCAGCGCGGTCCTGTCCGCGCCGGACGCCCGCACGGCGAGGGCCCGGTTCGACGGTGGTGCCGACGGCACGCTCGTCGTCTCGCGCCGGCTCGACCGGGCGGTGTTCGTCGCGGCCGGGATGGACCGGCCGCCCGGCGGCAAGGTGTACCAGCTCTGGCTGAACGACCACGGCACCATGCGCCCGGCCGGGCTCATGGACCCGGGCCGCGAGAGCGAGGCGGTGCTGCTGCACGGTGACGTGGTCTCGGCGTCGGGCGTGGGCATCACCCTGGAACCGGCCGGCGGATCGGACCGCCCGACGTCCGCGCCGATCGCGCTGGTGGCCTTCCCCGCGTGAGCGGGCGCCGGTGTTGGTCACCGACGCCGTGTCACTGACAGGCTCGTGCTCCCCCAAGGGTGCGTCTCCGCCTTCGCCGGGCGGCAGGGGGGACGCGCCGCCCCGGGCGGCCGCCCCGTCCGGCGCCCACGCGGTAACCGGATGCGAGGAGGGACATCGTGGAGGACGCGTCGTCCGCCCCGGCGCAGGGGCGTGCCGCGGCCGCCGTGCCGCCGCGTGAGGCGTGGCGGAGGAAGATGCGGGAGGACGTCCTGGACGCGGCGCGCTCCATGGCCGCGGAGCGCGGCTGGGACGCTGTGAGCCTCTCCCAGGTGGCGGCCCGCGCCGAGGTGTCCCGGCCGTCGGTGTACAAGGAGTTCGGCAGCCGCGGCGGGCTGAGCCGGGCGCTGGTGCAGCGGGAGGCCGAACGCTTCCTGGGCGGCGTGGCGGCGGCCCTGCGACGGCCCGCCGCGACCGCGTCGGACGCCCTGTCCGCCGCCGTCCTGCACGCCCTGCGGGAAGCCCGCGACAACACCCTGGTGGCCTCGGTGGTCCAGGCGGCCCGCGAGGGCAGCGACTCCCTGCTGCCCTACCTGACCACCCGCTCGGAGCCGGTGGTCGCCGGGGCCCGGGAGTTGGTGCGGTCCTGGTACCAGGCGCACTACCGGCACCACGACGACGTGCGGACGGACCAGGCGGCCGACGTCATCGTGCGCCTCACCCTGTCCTGCATCGTTCTGCCTCCCCCCGCCCACAGCTTGCACGAGACGGCTGAGTTCATCACCGCCGCTGCCCTGGGGGTGCTGGAACGGCGCGCCGACCCGCCCCGTCCGGACGACGCCATGACCTGACGGGATATCAGAACGTTGACAGCGCGTCCCCGATTGTCAGCGTGAGCCGGTGGTGCCACGCTCTGCCAGGCGTCCGGGTCCCGGAGCCGCAACCCCACCCGGGCACCGCCGCGGCCGACGAGCCGTCCGGCGCCCGCACCCCCGGCATCCGGCGGCGCACCGCGCCGCGGAGCCGCCGACCCCCGAGGAGCGCAGCACGATGACAGCCCCGTCGACGACGCCCCCTCCCGCGCAGGCCGCCCCGCCCTGGCGCGACCGCAAGCGCTACGCGTGGCTGCTCGGCCTCGCCGTCCCCACCCTGCCCTTCCAGGCCGCGGCACTGGTCGCGGCCACCGGCTGGGCCCCGCTGTGGTGGTGGGGGCCGTTCTTCGCCTTCGTGCTCATCCCGGTGCTGGACGCGGTGATCGGCCCGGACCAGGAGAACCCCCCGGATGAGGCGATCCCGCTGCTGGAGCAGGACCGCTACTACCGCTGGTGCACCTACCTGTACCTGCCCCTGCAGTACGCCGGTCTCGGCTACGCCTGCCTGCTCTGGTCGCGGGGCATGACCGTGCCGGACGCGCTGGGTCTCGCGGCCACCGTGGGCGTCGTGGCCGGCGTCGCCATCAACACGGCGCACGAACTCGGGCACAAGCGGGAGACCGCCGAACGCCGGCTCGCCCGGCTGGCCCTGGCCCAGGCCGGTTACGGCCACTTCTACGTCGAGCACAACCACGGGCACCACGTGCGCGTGGCGACCCGCGAGGACCCGGCCAGCTCACGGCTCGGCGAGAGCGTGTGGGCGTTCCTGCCGCGCACGGTCCTGGGCAGCCTGCGGTCCGCCTGGCACCTGGAGGCCCGTCGCCTGAACCGCCGCCGGCAGCGCACCTGGTCGCGCCACAACGACGTCCTCACCGCCTGGACACTGACCGCCGCGCTCTACGCGCTGCTCGCCGTCTGCTTCGGGCCGGCGGTCCTCCCCTGCCTGCTGTTCCAGGCCGCGTGCGGCATCCTGCTGCTGGAGACGGTCAACTACCTGGAGCACTACGGCCTGTTGCGCGAGCGACGGCCCGACGGCCGGTACGAGCGGGTCGCCCCGCGCCACAGCTGGAACAGCAACAACACGACCAGCAACATCTTCCTGTACCAGCTCCAGCGGCACTCCGACCACCACGCCAACCCGCTGCGCCGCTACCAGACCCTGCGCCACTTCGACGAGGCGCCCCAACTGCCCTCCGGATACGCGTCGATGATCGTGCTGGCGTGGCTGACACCGCTGTGGCGGCGGGTGATGGACCCCAAGGTGCTGGCGCACTACGGCGGTGACGCCGAGCGGGCCAACCTGCACCGCCGACGGTGACGTTCACGTACTTGAACTCCATGCACATGGGTGTACCGATCCTCCTCCCCTGTGTCACGCTCCTGACAACTGCCTGCCCGTCGTCACGAGTTGGGGGTCACCCACGCATGGCCGTTTCCCGGCGCACAGTGCTCACCACGGCAGCCGCCGTCACCGCCGTCCAGGTCCCCGCCGCACCCGACGCCCGAGCCGCGGCGGCGATGCCGGCGCCCGCCGAGGTGAGACGCACCCTGGAGTCCGCGGCGGAGTACGCCGTCGAGAAGGTGCGGGCGGTCGCCCCGCAGGTCACCGGCTTCCCCGTCGGGACGAAGTTCGAGAAGTGGGTGTACTCGCAGAACGGCGACTGGGTCGGCGGCTTCTGGCCGGGCACCCTGTGGCTGGCACACCTGTACAGCGGCGACACCGCACTGCGGACGGCGGCCCTCGACTGGGCCCGCCGGCTCGCTCCGCGCCAGTACGACACCACCACCCACGACCTCGGTTTCCTGTTCGGCCCCTCGTGGGTCACCGCCTGGCGGCTGACCGGCGACCCGTACTGGCGGGCGGGCGCCCTCCAGGCCGCCGACACCCTGATCCGGCGCTTCAATCCCCGCGGGCGCTTCCTCAGGGCCTGGGGCCGGCCGGACGAGACGGCCAACGCGGGCCGCGTCATCATCGACACGATGATGAACCTGGACCTGCTGGCCTTCGCCAGCCGGGAGTCGGGGGACGGCCGCTACCTCGACATCGCCGTCCAGCACGCCACCACCACCCAGCGGCACTTCCCCCGGCCCGACGGCTCCACCCCCCACGTCTTCGACTTCGACCCGGACACCGGCGCCCCCGTCGGCCCCGGCACGGTCCAGGGCTACAGTCCCGCGTCCTGCTGGTCACGGGGCCAGGCCTGGGGGATCTACGGCTTCACCACGATGCACCGCCGCACCGGCGACCCCGCGTTCCTGGGCACCGCGCGCCGGCTCGCCGACTTCGCCGTCCGCGCGCTGGGCAGCGACCACGTGCCCGTGTGGGACTACCGCGCGCCGCAGCAGCCGTACGACGTCAAGGACGCCTCGGCGGGCGCCGTCATGGCCTGCGGGCTGTGGGACCTGGCCGCCGTGACCGGCGAGGGCGCCTACCGCGACGTGGCGCTGCGGCTGCTCACCGCGCTGTCCCGGACCTGTCTGACCCGGGCGTCGGCGCGCGCCGACGCGGTCGTCGCCCGGTGCACCCGAAACCGGCCGGCCGAGGACGGGGTCGAGATCTCGCTCCCCTACGCCGACTACTACCTGCTCGAAGGCCTCCTGCGCGTGCTGCGCCCCCGGGACGCCGACCGGGCCCTCGACCTGTCCAGCCACTGACCCGTCGGGGTGCACCTCGAAGCCCCGGGCAGCCACCGGCCGGTGCGGCCACACCGCACGCAGCCCACGCGCGAGAGCAAGGAGACAGGCGAGATGACCGGCAACGACAGCGCGGGCACCCCCGGCATCAGCAGGCGCACCCTGCTCGGCGGTGCCGCCGTCGGCGCGCTCGGCGCCGCGACCGCGGGCCCCGCCGCGGCCGGCCCCGGACAAGTGCCGCGACTCTGGCGCGAGTTCACGCGCGACCCCGTCCGGCACCCCCAGATCCCGTTCGTCGGACGGTCCGGGTACGGCGGCGGGGCGACGCGGCTGCCCCGGCCGCCGGTCGTGGCCGACGTACGGGACTTCGGTGCCGTGGCGGACGGGCGCACGGACTGCGCCCCCGCCATCAACCGCGCCCTCGCGGCCGCGGGCGAGGCGGGCGGCGGCACCGTCACCGTCCCGGCCGGCACCTTCCGCATCGACGGCCTGATCCGCCTCGGCCACTCCCACGTCGTCCTGCGCGGCGCCGGCAGCGGCCGGACGACGCTGTACGCGACGAGGAACCTCACCGAGCTGATCGGCCCGTACGGCTCCCGCTACGGCGGCGACAAGTCGTCGTGGTCCTGGGCGGGAGGTCTCATCTGGCTGACTCCGCAGGCCCGTTGGGACTCGCTGACCGAGGCGATCAGGGCGCGGCAGTGGCCGTTCGAGGGCTGGACCGGCAACCGGCGCGACGAGTGGCGCACGCTCGCCGCCGTCGCGCCCGCCCGCCGGGGCGACCGGACGGTGACCGTCACCGACCCGGCCGGCCTGCGCCCCGGCGCCCTGGTCCTGCTGCGCCTCGCCGACGACGCCGGGCACACCCTGCTGCGGCACATCGCCGGGGACGGCCCCGGCACCGCCGCCTACCCCTGGGACGACAAGTCCAAGCTGCTGTCGTACGTCCCCTACGAGTGGCCGGTCCGCGTCACCCGGGTCCACGGCCACCGGGTCACCCTGGAGCGGCCCCTCCCCCTCGACGTGCGCCCCGAGTGGGACCCCCGGCTCACCACGCACGTACCGGAGCTGACCGGTGCGGGGGTCGAGGGGCTGACGCTGGAGGCGGTGGAGACCGTGCAACGCCCCCACCTCCTCGACCTGGGCCACAACGGCGTCGTGCTGCAGTGCGCGTACGACTGCTGGGCGGACGACGTGACGGTCCGTCACACCGACAACGGCTTCGGCCTGGTCGCCGCCTCCGCGTGCACCCTGCGCCGGACCCGGGTCGCGGGACGCGGCTCCCACCACCCGTACTTCTGCCGCGAGGGCTCGCACGACAACCTCGTCGAGGACTTCACCATCGAGGAGCGCACCGCCCCCGCGCCCGCCGGCACCCAGCTCCACGGCATCAACGTCGAGGGCCTGTCCTCGTACAACGTCTGGTCCCGGGGGGACATGCGCATGGGCACCTTCGACAGCCACCGCGGGCTGCCCTTCGCCGGGGTCCGCACCGACATCACCGTGACCAACGACGGCCGCCACGGCGGCGACGCGAGCGCCGGGCCCCTCTTCGGTGCCCGCTTCACCCACTGGAACATCCGCGTCACCAACGGGCGCGCGGGCCTGGTGAAGATCGACGGCCTGGCGCCCTGCTCCGCGACCGTGGGGATCAACGAGGTCCGCGAGTTCGACCAGATCGACGTCCCCGACTTCGACGGCGACCTGAACAGCCGGCTCGAGCTGTACGGCACGAGCGACGTGGTGCGTCCGCGCAACCTGTACGAGGCCCAGCGGGCCCACACGAAGGGAGCCGGCCGATGAGGACCGGGCACCGCAGGACCGCCGTCCTGGTCACCGTTCTGGCCGCGTGCGCGGCGCTCGTCACCGGGGGCGCCTCACCCGCCGCCCCCGCACCGGCGGCACCCGTCGCGCACGGGGTCCCCCGCACCGTCGTCCTCGACGGCGCCCGCCTGCACCGTACGAAGATCCGTCTGGAGCACGGTGACGCCCCCCTGCGGCGAGTGGCCCGGACGCTGACCGCCCGCGCCGACGCCTGGCTCGGACAGGGCCCGTGGACGGTCGTCGACAAACCCCGCCCGGCACCCGGCGGCGACGTCCACGACTACCTCAGCCAGGCGCCCTACTGGTGGCCCTCCCGACCGCCCGGCCCCGACAACCCCTGGGGCTGCCCGTACGTGCAGCGCGACGGGCAGCGCAACCCCGAGGTCGACACCGGCACCGACCGCCAGGACCTGGAGAAGGTCGTCGACTCGGTGTACGACCTCTCCCTCGCCTGGTACTACACCGGCGACGGCCGCTACGCCCGCAAGGCGTCCCAGGTCCTGCGCACCTGGTTCCTGGACCCGGCCACCCGGATGAACCCCCGCCTGGACCACGCGCAGTTCATCCCCTGCCGGTACGACGGCCGGGCCATCGGCATCATCGACTTCTCCCAGTCGTACACCGGCGTCCTCGACGCGATCGCCCTCCTCGACACCGGCGCCCCCGGCTGGTCCGCCGGTGACCGTGCCGCGATGACCCGGTGGAACGAGGACTTCCTGCGCTGGCTGCGCGACAGCGACTTCGGCCACCAGGAGAGCGCCGCCACCAACAACCACGGCACCTTCTACGACCTGCAGCTCGCGGCCCTCGCGTACGCGACGGGCGACGAGGACCTGGCACGCCGTACCGTCCGGCAGGCGGCGACCACCCGCATCACCCCGCAGATCGCCGCCGACGGCAGCCAGCCCCAGGAGCTGGCCCGCACCCGGAGCTGGCACTACTCCGCCTTCACCCTGGTCGCCCACACCCGGCTGGCCGCGATCGGCCGGCACGTGGGCGTGGACCTGTGGGGCTACGAAGGCCCGGACGGGCAGAGCCTGTCCAAGGCGGTCGACTACCTGCTCCCGGGCGCCACCGGGGCCGCCGCCTGGCCGCACCCGGAACTGGAGTTCCACCGCTACGCCGCGACCGACGTCGTCCACGCGGCCGCCGACGCGGGGGACCGCCGGGCCCGCGAGGCCCTCGCGTCCCTGGAGGCACCGCCGGGAGGCGACCTGTGGCTGCTGCGCCCGGCGCCGGAGCAGCTCGACTCGATCGCCGGGTGAGCGTCGGGGCCCGCCGTCCGGGCCCGGCACCTAGGGGGTGTCTCCCTGGTCACTGGCTGCGCACCACCACGCCGTCCAGCAACGCCCGCAGGTCGCGCGCCGGCCGGGCGGGAGTCCTGATCCGGTCGAGCTCCGACAGCGCCGCGGCCCTGCACCGCCGCGCCGCCGCGAGCGCCGCCTCGCGTCCCCCCGCTTCCTCGGCCAGCTCCGCCGCCGAGGCCACGTCCCCGTCCGCTTCGAGCAGCGCGGCGAGACGACGGGCGGCGGGGTGGCCGCTGTCCAGGGCGGACACCACCGGCAGGGTTTTCTTCCGCTCCCGCAGGTCCCCGTGGACGGGCTTGCCGGTCACGGCGGGATCGCCCCACGTGCCCAGCACGTCGTCCGCGATCTGGAAGGCGACCCCCGCCTGCCGGCCGGCGCGGTCGAGGCCGGCCACCACGGCCGGGGACGCGCCGGCGAGCAGCGCTCCCAGGGCCAGCGAACAGCCCAGCAGCGCACCGGTCTTGCCCTCGGCCATGTGCCGGTACTCCGTGCTCCGCACGCGGTGTGGCCCGGTCCACGGGCGCCCCGCGAACAGCAGGTCGTCGGCCTGTCCGCGTACCAGGTCGCCCAGCGCCGCCGACAGCAGCCGTACGCCCTCGACCCCGCCGGCGGACGTGGCGAGGGTGTCGACGGCGAGCGCGAAGAGGGCGTCGCCGGCGAGGACGGCGGGGCCGGTCCCGTACGCCCGCCAGACGGCGGGACGGCTCCGGCGCACCGGGTCGCCGTCCATGATGTCGTCGTGCAGGAGCGAGAAGGTGTGCACCAGTTCCACCGCCACGGCGGCGGGCACCCCTGTCTCCGGGGGCGCTCCGGCGATCTCCGCACCCAGCACGGCCAGCGCCTGCCGTAAGCCCTTGCCACCGGGGGCGGTGACCGGCGCGCCGCCCACGTCGCACCAGCCGAAGGAGTAGGCGGCCATCTCACCGACCCAGGGGTGCAGTCGGCCGACGGCCTCCCGCAACGCCGGCCGGGTCAACCGCGCGCACCGGTCGACGATCCGGGCCGGTACCGCCGGTACGTCGGTCACCGTCACGCGGAGACCTCCTCGTCCGGGACGAACTCCGCCTGGGCCCGGGCGACCATCTCCCGGGCGTGCCGCAGTCCGATCCGCTCGGTCAGCCGGGCGAGTTCGGCCAGTTCGGCCGCCGTCGCGGCGCGGTCACGGCCCAGCCGGGCCAGTGCCTTGGCCAGCCCGAGCCGGGCCAGCGTCTCACCGCGCGGCTCGGTCATCTCGCGGAACTCCGCCAGCGCGTCCTGGTACAGGTCACGGGCCTCGGCGTAACGCCCGGCGCGGTAGAGGACGTTGCCCCGCATCTTGAGGTTGTAGGCGAGGGCGCTCTTCAGCTTCATCTCCCTGCACATGGTCTCGGCCTGCGACAGCAGGGACAGGGCCCGCTCGGTGTCGCCGTCGCGCACGGACACGACGTCCGCGAGGCCGCGCAGGGCCCAGGCGTGCCCCCGCCGGTCGTCGGCCCGGGCGGATATCTCGGCCGCCTCGGCGAACAGGGCGTGGGCGCTGTCGTACTGGCCGGTGTTGCGCCGCATCTGGGCGATGCCCTCCAGCGCCCAGACGGTGTGGCGGGCCTCCCCGCGCTTGCGGGCCTCGTCGAGGAGTTGCTCGTGCAGCCGGCCCACGGCCTCGTAGTCCCCCTGGATGCGGCCGGTCTCCGCGAGACCCGCCAGCGAGTACCCGCGGACGACGACGTCCCCCGCCTGCTCGCCGAGTTCTGCGGCGAGTGCCAGCAGCCGGCGGGCCAGCGGGAACGCACCCCGCTGGCGGGCCAGGGTGCCGCCGCTCCAGAGCGCCCAGGCCATCCCCGCAAGGTCCCCGGCCTCCCGGGCCGTGCGGTAACTCGCCTTCCAGGCCCGCTCGGCCTCGCGCACCTGGCCGAGGCGCCGGTGCGCCTCGGCCACCGCCAGGCCCGTGCGCGCCGCCTCGGCGGTCCGTCCGGCCCGCACGGCCTCCTGCATCTGCTCGGTGCCTGCCGCGAGCACGTCCGCCAGCGGTGCGTTGACGGACAGGGTGGTGAGGGCGCCCTGGTACTCCGGGGCGAATGCCTTGCCGTACATCGAAGCCTTTCCGTTCGGTGGCCCGGACCCCCTGGTATACACGTCGCGTATACACCAAGCGTATAGTCCGGCGGCCGTCAGCCCTTCTGCCGAGGGAGGGGAGAGAGGGCTGCGGCCCGTTCGTCGTCCGACAAGACGGAGGATCACCGTCCGGGGTTGCCTCGGCCGGCCGACGAAAGGCGCGGGGACGACGAGCGCGCACACCGGCCGGGCGGTGGGCTCTTCTTCACGAGCGAGGAGCCCACCGCCCGACGTCCTGCGTCAGCGGCTGCTCGTCGTCTCGATGTCGATGACGCGGTCGTACCGCTCCAGCAGCACGAAGAGCTTGGTCGTCCGGACCGTCCCCCCGCTGCCGAACGTCAGGGTGACCACGACCTCGTGACCGTTGCCCACGGCGCCGTTGTCGCTCACGGTCCACCGCGTCGGGACGTTCTGGGCGCGCAGGACGCCGTCGGCGCCGTTGGCGTTCTCCCAGGCCGCGAGGCGTGCGGCGAACTCGGGCGTCAGGTAGTGCGCGCGCAGGGCCGTGGCGAGCGTGGCGTCCGGGTCGGTGTAGTCGCCCCTGGCGTCGATGTACGCGCCGTAGAAGTCGGCGACCCGGGTCACCGCCTGGCCCTGCGTGCCGGTCACCGGCCGGGGTGCGGCACTGGCCGTCCTGACCGGGGCGGCGACGGACGCCTGCGCCGACACCTGGGCCGACACACCGAGCCCGACGGCGAGGGCCAGGGCGGTGGCGACGGCGGCGCGGCGGCCGGGACGGCGCGCAGCGGAGGGCTTGCTGTTCATGTGCGTGTTCCTTCTCTGTGCGGTCAGCGGGATTCAGCAGGTCGAACTGGTCGAGATCCGGATCCCGGTGACGCTGTACGCGCTCGAGAAGACGGTCTCGTTGTCGGGCGGCAGACAGATCGAGGTCCCGTCCTGCAGCCGCAGGTACGCCACGTCGTCGTCGCGGGTGTTCACCACGTGGTAGTGCGGGCGGGACCGGACCGTCTGGTAACCGCTCGTGACGTCGCGGTACTTCGTGACCGGCGTGCCCGCCTCGTAGGCGTGCTCGTCCACGTAGAAGCAGACGTAGGGGTACGGGCAGCCGTGGGTGGCCGGCTCCGCGTGGGCGGTGGGCGCGGCGGTCGCGGACAGGGCCGCCACGGCCAGGCCCACGCTCGCGAGGGCTGCGACCTTGCGGACGGACTCCATCGAACCTCCAGGGAAACGGGTGCGTCGTCGGTGGGGGCCGCGCGGGCAGCGGCGGCCAGCGCGGCGCCCGCCCAAGGGCCTTGAAGTCGCCACCGGTTGGTCTCGGACCCCGGTCGGTGCGACACCAGGAGCATCGGCGGCCGCCCACGTCCCGCGCAACGATCTCCGCCCCCTCCGGGACGGTGGAACCATCCCAGCCCGTCTGACGTGCAGGGACATGGGTGCCTGGGATGCGGGATCGCGGGCCGCGACGGAGGAACGGTGTCGATGCGGGACGAGGTCGAGGAGTTCGCCGCGCTGTTGCGCGCGCTGAAGGACCGTACGGACCGCAGTTACGGCTCGCTGGCCCGGCGGGTCGGCATGAACACCTCGACGCTGCACCGGTATTGCACCGGCGAGGCCGTACCGCGCGACTTCGCGCCCGTCGAGCGGCTCGCGGCCTTCTGCCGGGCCGCGCCGGACGAACGGCTCGCACTGCACCGGCTGTGGCTGTCGGCTGTGGCCGCCCGGCAGGGGACGGTTCCCGGCGGTCCGCCCGAGTCAGGGGCGGACGCGGACGCGCACCGGGAGGCAAGTCCGGAGGCGGACGGTCCGGCCACGGACACGGGAACGGAGACGGGGACGGGGACGGACACGAACCCGGACACGGCCCCGGGCAGGGAGCCGGCCGCCACCGACTCCGCCTCCTCCGTCACCGCCCGTCCCTGGTACCGCGGCCGAGGCGTCCTGGTGTCCACCGCCGTCGCCTGCGGGCTCCTCGCGACCGTGCTGGGCAGCGCCGCCCTGTCGGACGGCCACTCCCCCGGGACGAGCCCGCCCCTGTCCGCCGGCTCGCGCACGACCGCCGCCCCCGGCGTGCCCCACCGCTCGATGACGTCCTCGTCGAAGGCCCCCGCAACGTCCGCGACGACCGGGTCGATCGCCCCCACCGGCACCCGCGGCCGTCCCACCACCGCGGCGGAGCCCGCCACCGTCCCGCCCCTCGCCTGGGCCACGGACCCCCTGGTCTGGGACAAGGGCTGCGACCACGACTACGTCATCGACAAGCCGCCCTCCGAGGTGCCCCCGCCTCCGGTGGAGCAGGACGCTGGCCTGTGGGCGGCGACGCAGCACGCGGTGCACGGGCGGCACACCCTGGTGCGGATCACGGTGCAGGGCCGGTCGGACACGGCCGTGGTCCTCGAAGCGCTCCACGTCCGCATCGCGGGCCGCGACGCCCCGGCCGCCGGCAACGCGTACGGCATGGGCCAGGGCTGCGGCGGAGACCTCGCGCCGCGCCGGTTCGCGGTGGACCTGGACATCGACCGTCCCGTCGCCCGCCCCCAGGACGGCGCGGACGTCGGCAGGCGCCTTCCCGCGGTCCGCTTCCCGTACCGCGTCTCCGCCGAGGACCCCGAGGTGCTGCTGGTCGACGCGACGACCCGGGCCCACGACACCCGCTGGTACCTCGAACTGGACTGGTCCTGTCAGGGCCGCACCGGCACGGTCCGCATCGACGACCACGGCCGCCCGTTCCGGACCACCGGCATCACCGGCCGGCCGCACTACTGGTACGGGAGGAACGACGCGGGCGAGCGCGCCTGGGTCCCCGATCACCCGCAGCCCTGAGCGCACGCGTCCACCGCCCCCGTCCCCGGCCCCGCACCACGGGGTCAGGGCCGGGGACGGCCCGTGTCAGCCGCCGATGCCCGAGTCCTGCGCGGCCGCGACGATCGCCGTCGCGTCCTCCGGCAGCAGGTAGCCGGCTTCGACGGAGCGCTGCGCGGCCGTGCGCACCTTGCCCACGTAGTCGGCGTGGGTCGGGTACAGGCGGCTGAGCACCGGTTCCGCGGTGGGCGGGAACGACGGGTCGGACGGGTCGCCGTCGTCGTGGCGGTCCCAGGCGTCGGCGTCGCCGTTCCAGGGGTCGCGGGCGCCGTACAGGCCGCAGAAGACGCCGCTGTCGGTGGTGTCGCGCAGGCCGGTCAGCGTACGGGTGGGCACGGTGACGTCCGGCAGGCGCACCCCGCCGGTGGCCAGGCCGGTGGCCGGGTCGCGCAGCACGGTGCTCAGCGGCTGACCGCTCGGCGGCCGCGGCCCGCCCCGCGCCCAGCCGGCCAGGTGGCGCAGCGCGGCGTTCATCGCCCAGTGGCCGGGTCCGTCGTTGAAGGGGGCCGAACCGGCGGCGCAGTCGGCCGAGGGCGCGGCCGAGCCCGCCGACTTCTCCACGGTCGGCTGGCCGAGGTCGTAGGCCCACTGGTCGCCGTGGGCGGTGCCGGCCAGCTCCCAGTGCACGACGCTCGCGGTGTCCGGCTGCCGGGCGACCGAGGCGCCCGGCACGTCGGTCTCGGTGAGCACGACGAACGTCGGCACCGACAGGTCGGTCCTGATCCGGGACGGGTTCGGCATGAGCAGGGTGTCGGCCAGGGAGCCGGTGATCGGGGCGGCGACGGCGCTGTTGCTGTGCACCATGAAGCCGTCGTACACCTTGGACACCGGCTGGACGGCGTTGACGTACGTGGTCATGAAGCCGGCCGACTGGGACTCGCCGTCGGCGAGCAGGGTGCGCACGGGGAGCCCGCCCAGCGGGTCGGGTCCGTTCGGGGCGCGCAGCGCCTGGCCCGCCTGGGAGAAGATGTCGTAGGCGAAGGCGTCGCCGGGGTGGACGAGGCTGCCGTACCGCGCCGGGTCCCAGCCCTTCAGGCCCTTGATCTCGCCGAGGCCGCCGTTGACGCCGACGGCCTGGGCCGAGACGCCGACCCAGGCGTAGCCCTGCCGCAGCAGCTCGTCGCGCTCGAACCAGTAGTCCGGGGAGAGGTCGATCTGGCCGCTGACGTTGAGCCATTCCACGACCACGGTGCCGTTGAACTTCGCGGGGTCGGTGGGGCGACGCACCAGCAGGCGGCTCTTGTACGCGGCGGTGCCGGACGCGCGGACGTTCCACCGTCCGTCCGACGTCCACAGTCCCGACTTGGCGTACGACGTGGCGGTGCCGGAGAGGAAGTACTCGCTCTCGGTGTAGCCGTACGAGCCGAGGTCCTCCGCCGCGGCGAGGAACGGGAAGCCGTGGCTGCCGGCGGGTGGGACGGTGATCGTGGGGCCGGCGGCCGCGGCGGTGGCGGCCGCGGCCGGGGTGGCCTGCGGAACGTGGAGCAGGGCGCCGCACAACAGCGCCCCCAGCGCGGTGGCGGTGACGGACCGCCGGGCGGAGCGGGCAGGGATGCGCACGAGGTGCCTCCGTGAGGGAAGGGGGTCTCCGGGCTTGCGACCGCAGTGTCACCGCACGGCGCCGGCCTTGGCATCGGCAAATCCACCGGTGTCACGGGGCGACCCTCGGCTCCGGCCCCGTCCGTCCGCCCTCGGCACGCCCGGGTGAGGGCGGCCGGCGTGGGTACCCGGCGGGCATGTTCACGCGTGCGCTGTGGCAGGGGCTGGTGGCGGGTGCCGCCGGAGGTGTCGTGATGACCCTCGGCGAGAAGGCCGAGCAGGCCCTCACCGGCCGGCCCGACTCCCATGTCCCGGGGAGGGTCCTGGAACGGCTGGCCGGCCTGCCCGAACGCCCTGGCAGGCAACCGTTGCCGGTCAACTGGGCGATGCACTTCGGCCAGGCGGCCCTGCTCGGCGTGGTCCGGTCGGTCATGGCCCAGGCCGGGCTGCGCGGACCGGTCGCCTCCGCGAAGTTCGCCGTCGTCCGCCTCACCAACGACCAGATCCTGGAGAACGCGACCGGTGTCGGCGCCCCGCCGTCCACGTGGCCCCGCAAGGAGCTGGTCGTGGACCTCCTGCACAAGGCCGTCTACGCCTTCGCCACCGGCGCCGTCGCCGACGCCCTGGCCGCCCGTGACGGCCTCGGCCCGGGACAGCGCCACGCCGCCGCACGCCCCGGCCGGCACAGCGACGTCGGGCCCCTCCCCCGCGGGTCGTCCACCCGGTGAGGGAACGCGTGGCCGCCTCCTCACCCGGCTGCTGACGGGACGGGGGCCGACGCGTCCCCGTGCGCGCCGGCCCCGCCGCTGTCACGCCGTGTGCAGGCGCAGCCCGTACCGGTTCAGGATCTCGTTGATCGGCTGGAACCAGGTCTCGCCGCCGCTGCTGCAGTTGCCCCAGCCGCCGGAGGTGACGCCCTGCGCCTGGTCGCCGGAGATGAACGAGCCTCCCGAGTCACCCGGTTCGGCGCACACGTTGGTCTTGGTGAGCTGGTGGACGGCGCCCTGGCTGTAGTTGACCGTCTCGTTCTGCGCGAGCACCGTCCCGCAGTGCCAGTGGGTCGTGGAGCCGGAGCGGCAGACGGACGCCCCGACGGGGGCCACGTTCGACCCGCGCACCAACTGGTCGGGCACGGTGCCCCAGCCGAGGACCACGGGGACGGTCCACCAGCCGCTGCCCACGCTCACCCAGGAGTAGTCGTTGTCCGGGAACGAGGAGCCCTGGAAGGTGCCGATGTAGGTGTGGTCCCAGCCGCTCACCCCCGCGCCGGGCTGCCCGCAGTGGCCGGCCGAGACGAAGCCGCCCTGTACCGAGAAGCCGATGGAGCAGCGCACGTTGCCGGTGTAGTACGGGTCGCCGCCGACCGTCCCGGCCGCGAACGTGCGCGGGGCGGCGTTCACTTCGCGGACCTGCACGGGGCCGGCCCTGAGGGCCTTGGCGACGAACGCCCTGACATCGTTGTCCGCTCTGCGGTCCGCGACGACGTCGACCACCACGCGGTTGGCCCGGGGGTCGACGCGCCAGGCGGCGACGCCCCGGGGAGCGCGGGCGGCGTCGAGGTGCTTCTTGGTGGCGTCCAACTGGGCCGAGGAGTAGGTCGCCCGGCGGACGTCGGCACCCGCTGCCCGCAGCCTGCCGGTGCGGGACGGATCGGTCGAGGCGACGGTGAGCCGGCCCGTCGACGCGTCGAACCAACTGCCCGCGTAGGAGCTGCCGGCCAGGCTCCGGACGCGCTGGTCCAGCGCGGTGGCCCGCCGTTCGGCGAGGAGGCGCTGCTCGGCCTCGCCCTTGGTGAGGTGCAGGTCGCGCTGCATGGCCCGCAGCAGGCCCGGGGACGGTTCGGCGGCGGCCCGGGTGCCGGCGGACGGGTCCGGGGCGGCCTGGGCGGTCGGGGAGAGGACGGCGGCGCCGGCTCCGAGGGCGATCAGTACGGCGGCGACGGCGCGCGGTCGTAGGGGACGCATGGAGTGCTTCCTTCCGTTCGTGGGGGGCGCGTCGACCGCGAAGGGTCGGCGCGCTGACGGTGAGAGCGCTCTCAACTCCAGGCCGGAGGTTACGCCGACCCGGTCAACTGGTCCATACCTAGCGCCGGTTGACTCCGATCCTGGCGTACCGCAGGACGCGTTCAGGCCATGCCGGCAGGGCCCGCGCGCCGTAGAGTCGGGACATGCCCGAGCTGATGCCGCTGGACGCCGGTCACGCCCCGGCGGTGCTTGCGTTCGAACGCGCGAACCGCGCCTACTTCGCCGCTTCGGTGTCCGACCGCGGGGACGCCTGGTTCGACACGTTCGCCGAGCGGTTCCGCGCCCTGCTGGCCGAACAGGAGGCCGGCGTCTGCGCGTTCTACCTGCTCTTCGACGAGGACGGCTCGGTCGTGGGCCGGTTCAACCTGTACGACCTCGAGGACGGCGGCGCCGACGTCGGCTACCGGGTCGCCCGACACGTCGCCGGCCGTGGGGTGGCGACCGCTGCCGTACGGGAGTTGTGCCGGCTGGCGGCGTCGCGGCACGGGCTGCGCAGGCTGCGTGCGGCCACCGCCCACACGAACCCCGCGTCCCGGAGGGTGCTGGCCAAGGCCGGTTTCACCGCCGTGGGCCCGGCCGGCCCGGAGGCACTCGGCGGCAGGAACGGCACCTGGTACGAACGCGACCTGGCGTCCCCCTGACGCCCGATGCCGCGCAGGGCGACTCCCCGCGCGGTGAGGCTCGTCAGACCCGGGCGGTGACGCCACCCAGGAGCAACGGCGCTCTCGTACTCCATCGGCGCACTCGCGTGACCGGGCGGCCGACCGTCTCACGCTTTCTGGACCGGAGTGCATGAATGTAGTCTGATCCAACCGTGACTCAAGATCCTCGTTCAAGGCGGTCGGGGCGGCGCGACGCCCCGGAAACCGACCGGAAGGAGACCGCACCGTGGACGTCCGGCGACTGGAAACGTTCGTGGCCGTGGCCCGGAGCACCACACTCGCCGAGGCCGCGGACCGGCTCGGCTGTGCGCGCTCGACCGTCACCGGCCACCTGCAGGGGCTCGAACGGGACCTGGGCGCTTCGCTGGTGGAGCGGGGAGGGTCCGTGAACCGGCTGACCGGGGCGGGGACCCGGTTCCTCGAGTACGCCACCGACATCCTCGACAAACTGGCGCAGGCCCAGGCAGCGGTGGCGGCCGCCGCGGAGGACGGCGGCGGACGCCTGAGCCTCGGCGCGACGGCGTCGTTGTGCACCTACCGGCTGCCGGGCTTCCTGCGGACCTTGCACCGGCTCATGCCCCACCTGGACGCGCAGGTGGTCGTCGGCTCGGTGCCCGAGCTGCGGGAGCAGGTCGGCCGCGGCGAGCTGTCCGCCGCCCTCGTCAACTCGGCGACCGTGCCCGCCGCACGCCCGTCGGCCGTGGCCCCGGACGACCGGTCGGCCGGGGAGGACGACCGCCGGCACCTGTGGACCGACCGGGTCGCCCTGGTCGGCGCGCCCGAACAGGTGGCCCGCCCCCGGCGCCTCCTGGTCACCGCGCCGGGCTGCGTCTACCGCGACATCGCCGAACGGCAGGCACTCCCCCGCCTCGGACGCGTCCAGGTCCAGCAGGTGGGCAGCGTGGACGGGGTCACGTCCTCCGTGCTGGCCGGCATGGGCGTGGGCGTGGTCCCGGCCGTCGCGGTCGGACCGCACCTGCGGTCAGGACGACTGGTGGAGCTGCCGCTCCCCGCGCTGTCGCCGGTGGTGACCGAGCTGATCTGGAACGCCGAGGTCACGCCCCCGCACGTGATCCCGCACCTACGACGGCTGCGCCCGCCGCAGCCCCACCCGCCCACCGTCCCGCGGCCCTCGCCGTCCGCCGGGTCGAAGGAAGGCCGACGGCTGCGTCGCTTCCCCGTCGGAGTCGTGGCATCGACAGACGGTGACGCAGTCCGAACCTAGCCCGCCGACCGGCCCGTGGAGCGGGTCAGTACGGCATCTGCGAACCGGGGTTCACGACTGCCGAACCGGTCTGGGCCCGAGCCCCGGAAGCAGAGATCGTCGAGGTGCCGCGCCAGACCGCGGCCCTCGACAGGAGGTCCTCCTCGTGCGTCCCGTCCGGTCCGGAGCCATCAGCATCCTGCTCCCGACGGTCTCCTCGGACTCCCGCACCTGGGCCCCTCCGCACCTCTGAGCAGAAAGCGCCCGAGACCATGGCCCAGCAGATCACGGCGGCACCGGTCGCCCGTACGGCGGTCCCGCTCCCCGTCGGCAGGTCGGGCAAGACCCACTCCCCGCACTACAAGTGGGGCATCCTCGGCATCGGCATCCTCGCGCAGGCGGCTTTCGGCGCGGCGTTCCAGGGGATTCCCATGGCCGGCGCGGTCCTCCAGTCCGACTACCACTACTCCACCGGCCGACTCGGCCTCGTCCTGGCCGCCTTGACGTGCGGAGCGGCGGTCACGGAGATCGTCTGGGGCGTCCTGACCGACCGGTACGGCGAACGGGCGGTGCTCGTCACCGGCCTGGGGGGCACCACCGTGAGCCTCGCCGCCGCCACCGCGTTCCTCGTGCCCACGGGCGGGTACACCCCGCCGCCCTGGCTGCTGTCCGCCGTCCTGTTGCTCGCCGGCGCGCTCGGCGGCTGCGTGAACAGCGCTTCCGGACGGGCGGTCCTGGGCTGGTTCCCGCCCGGCGACCACGGCTTCGCCATCAGCCTGCGCGTCGCGGCCGTCCCCCTCGGTGGCGCCATCGGCGCGCTTGCGCTGCCCGCCCTGGCCCTGAGTGTCGGCTTCCGGGGCGTGTTCGGCTTCCTGGCCGCGTTCGCCCTCGCCGCCACGGCCGCCGTCGTCTGCTGGCTGGACGAGCCGCCGCTGCCGCCCGCCGGGCACCGCAGCGCCGGCGTCGACCCACTGCGCCGCTGGAAGATCTGGCGGATCTCCCTGAGCGCCTTCCTGCTGGACTTCCCCCAGTTCACCGTCCTGTCGTTCGCCGCGATCTACCTGCACCGGGTGCACGGCGTCGGTCTCACCGCCGTCTCCGGCCTGCTGTTCGCCGTGCAGGCGCTGGGCGCGGTCTCCCGTGTGTGGAGCGGGCGTTGGACGGACAGCAGGGGCGGCAAGCACCGCCGTGGCATCGTCATCGTCTACAGCTGGGTCATCGCCGCCTGCTTCGCCGGACTCGCGCTGTGCGGGTCCGGACCCGCGTGGGCCGCGGCCGCGCTGATGGTGGTGGCCGGTGTGCTCGCCTGCGGCTGGCACGGCGTGCACTACGCCGAGATCGCGATCATGGCGGGCAAGGAGCGCTCCGGGACCGCCCTCGGACTGGAGAACACCATGGTGTTCGCCGGCGCCTTCCTCACGCCGCTCGTCGTCCCCGGGATCCTCGCGGCCACGTCCTGGTCCGTGGTCATGCTCCTCGTCGGAGCGGCGCCCGCCGCGCTGTCCGCGGTGGTCATGCCCCGCGAGGGCACGTGACCGCGACATTCCGAGGCCGGGTCGGCTTGCAGAAGATGAACGACTTCAACGCCGTCGCAGAGCCGCCACCTGGTCTCATGTCAGACGGCGGCCCTGAGATGTCTGCAATGGTTGAACGATGACCTCGGCGTCGGGGCTGACCCGCGGGCCAACGGCCCAGTTGGGAGCCGTTCCAAGCTGCAAGGACTGCTCTGTCCCGAACAAGCTGGCGCTTTTGCGACGGGTAGGGCGCGGCTGCGAGGTTCATTTCCCGAACGCGTGACCCCAGCGTTCCGAAGTCACCCGACGTACCGACTGCGAGGTCATCCATGTTCACCCGGACGCACCGCTGGACGCGCGGCACCCGCGCCATCGCGACCGCCGCCTCCACCGCCGCCCTGTGCGGCCTCCCGCTCCTGTGCGCGGCCCCGGTCTCCGCCGCGCCCCCGCTCACGGCACCGCCGGCGCCCTCGTGCGTCGCCGTGTACGAGAGCTGGCGCTACGTCACCGCGTCCAACGACTGCGGCACCACCCACCAGGTCCAGGTCGTCTACCAGGACGGCGCGGCCGGCCTGTGCTACGCGCTGGCCCCGCGGACCCAGAGCACCGTGGGCGAGGGCTACTTCGGCCGGCACGGCCACGTCGACCACCTCGCCCTGTGCGAACCGTACGAGGTCCGGACCGGGCCGTGAGGCAGGACCGCGCGCCCCGCTCCGGTCGGGACGTTCCCGGCTCCGGGGCGGGGCGGTCGGCCCGGCACCGTTCGACTTGTGAACTGTTCGCCGCTGTGGCCGTCCACCCGGCCTCGCCGCCCCCCGCTCGAGCCGCCGGGACCCTGCTCTCGCAGGGCCGGCCGGTGACGGCCTCGTCCACGGAGAACAGCGCCTTCCCCGCCTCACAAGCGGTCGACGGCAACGAACAGACCCGCTGGTCGACCTCCGTACCGGATCATCGCCCCGGGCAGCGTCGGCACGCCGGTGTTCAGTCGGTGACGAGAGTGAACTTCTCCCACGGGCCGATCGCGGTGCGGTTGGCGATCAGGGCGGAAGCGCCCGCGTTCTCGGCCGTGACGTACTGCCCGTTCGCCAGGGCGAGCAGGCTCACTGTTCCGTCGGAGTTGCGGACGAGCTGGAACGCCTGGGCGCGGCCCGGTGTGCTGCTGTCGGCGATCAACGGGGCCGAACCCGCGGTGACGTAGCGGCCGTTGGCGTGCGAGCGCAGGGTGATCGATCCACCGTCCGCGCTGGTCATGTCGAACTGTTCCCAGGGGCCGATGGCCGCCCGGTTGGCGATCAGGGGCGAAGCACCGGCGCTCTCGGCGGTGACGTAGGCGTTGTTGACGTTCGCCCTGAAGGCGACGACCTTGCCGGTGGGGGTCGGCGTCGTGCCGCCCGGCACGGGCTCAGTGGGGCGGGTCGCGGTCAGGGCGATGCTGCGCTTGAGCATGCGGCCGCCGTCGGCGGTGAGCCGCAGGTAGTAGTCGGACGAGCAGGCCGTGCCGTCCTCGTCCAGCGCGAGGAACCCCGAGTCAACGGGGACGGCTGCCTTGGTGGCCGCGGTCTTGGCGATCTGGTTGCCCTCGTTGAACTCGTCGAACATCGAGATGTAGAGGCCCTGCGCGCCGACCCGGACCATGTTGTAGAACTGCCGCCACATGAAGTCGCCGTGGGCCCGCTGACCGGGGACGGAGACGTCGCCCGGTAGCACGCAGGGCTGGTAGTCGATGCCGTGGGCGTCGCACTCCGCCTGATCGCCCAGGTTCACGTACTGGTAGTAGTGGTCGGAGTCGGCGGCGCTGCCGATGGCTCCGACCATCCACGGGGAGATCATGTCGAACGCACGGTAGGTGTCGAGGAAGCCGTCCCGGGTGCCCTGGCCTCCGGTGCGCCACTCCTTGGGGATGCCGCCGATGACGTAGCAGCCCTGGGACTTGAACCAGGCGATGACGTCGCCGCAGGCGGCGGCGGAGAACGGGTGGGCGTCGTCGTTGAAGCCGAAGCCCCAGATCGCCACCACGGGCTTGCCGTTCTGGCGGGCGTAGGCCGGGCTGGCGGTGTGGGCCTTCATCTTCGCGGTCCAGTCAGTCTTGATCTCGGACTGCATGGCCGTCCAGCCGGTGACGTCGTACATGACGTAGAACTTGACGTCGTGTGCCTCGGCGGCGCTGCGCACCTTCGACGCCATCGCGTCGCGCGTCGGGCCCTCGCCCCCGGTCGGGTCGAACCGCTGCAGAGCCGCGGTGTCCACGCCGTACTGGGACATCCACGAGAAGTGCGTGTCGACCGTCTGCTGGTCGTAGGACGAGAAGAGCGTGGCGGGCTGTCCGTTGCCCAGGTCGGCGTAGCCGGTGCGGTAGGTGCGCGTGTACTCGCTCATGTCCGGCCAGCACTTGATGCCGGTGTTCGCCGGGGACGGCGGCTTGCTCCAGTCGTGGGACCAGTGCCACCAGCCGTCGATGGGGGCGCCGTCTCCCTTGGCTGCGAACCAGCCCTGGTAGCCGACGGTTATCTTGCCGACCACGTCTCCCGCGGGGGACGCGGACGGCGTGGCGGCCGAACGGCTCGACGCGGTGGCGGCCTCGGCGACGCGAAGCGACCCTGCCGCGGCTGCCGCGGTGCCTGCGGCGGCCGTGCCGAGGACCCGGCGCCGGGTCCAGCTTGTCCTGCCGTGTGTCTTGGCCATGTGTGCTCCGAATGCACGCCTCACCCGGTGAGGTGGGCGCGCGGGTGGGGGGAAGTGGGGGTGTCTCCGGCCGCGACGGACGGACGCGGAAGGGAGCAGCGTGCGCTTGCGCGGCCTACAGGCTGCAAAATATCGATGGCACACTGAAAGAACAACACCTGCGGCCGCGAAATCCGGATAGTCCAAGGGTGGCGACCTGCGGTCGGCGGCGTGCTACCTGCCCAGCTTGTCTTCGATCCAGGCGGTGGCGAAGTCGATGACCTCCGCGGCCTCGAACAGATGGCTCTCGGCAGCGCCCACGCTGCCCCCCCGGCCGATCCCCACGGCGAGCATGTCCCGGGCGATCGCTTCGAACGGATCCGTCCCGGCGGGCACCACGGCCGAGTAGTCGAAGGCCCCGTCCTCCGAGTCGATGTCGTGGAAGCGGCGCCAGACCCGTTGTCCCCGCACCAGGACTGGCTGTTCGTACTCCACGAACCGTTTCCCGGGGGCCTCGGCGAGCGCCTCGGCGTGGTGCAGCAGCGTCATGGTGTCCAACGGCGCGCCGAGCAGCAGGACCCGGCCTCTGCGGGCGGTCAGCCGGGCGAGGGGACTGCCGGGGCCGTGGGGATCGTCCCAGGGGTGGCCGGCCATCAGCTCGTCCGCTGCCGCCCCCAGGGCCGCGAAGCTGGCGTCCGGATGCCGGCTGCGGACGGCCCCGGGCCGGCGGCGCAGCGCTTCGGGGAGACGGCCGTTGTGGTGATCGGCCTCGCTGAGGGCCGGGTCGTACGCGGGATGCTCTGCGCGCAGGGCGTGCTGCCAGTCCGGTGGCCAGGTGACGAAGTCGTAGGGGGGAGCGTCGTTCCAGCCGCAGGTCACCATGAGGGTCCCCCGCGCCCCTACGACGTCGCGGAGGGCGTCGATGACGGTCTGCGGTCCGCCTGCCACGTAGCCGATGGCGGACATGCGGGTGTGGAACATGACGACGTCGCCGTCCCCGAGGCCGAGGGCCGCCAGGTCACGGCTGATCCGGCTGCGGGTGACGGACCGCCGGAGCGCTTGAGCAAGACCGTTTCGTCCATGGTCACGAACCCTTCCCCGCGCCACGCACCCGGGGCAACTGCTTTCGGCGGGCCGCCGGGCCGCAGGCCGGGTGTCGCCGTCGACATCCGCGCGGGGTTCCGGAACCGGCCCGGGCCGGGCCGGTGGGTCAGAGCCGGGAGCCGCCGGTGGCGTCGAGGACCTGGCCGGTGACCCATCGGGCGTCGCCGGAGGCGAGGAAGGCGACGACGTCGGCGACGTCCTCGGGCCGGCCCACCCGGCCGAGTGCCGAGAGCTGGGCCGCGGAGCGCTCGGCGGCCTCGTTGCCGCGCAGCCAGGAGGCGTTCATGTCGGTGTCGATGATGCCGGGGGCCACGGAGTTGACCGTGATGCCGCGGCCGCCGAGCGCCTTGGCCAGGGTGAGGGTGAAGGCGTCGAGGGCTCCCTTGGTCATGGCGTAGGCGATGATGTCGGTGAGCGCGATGCGGGTGGCGCCGGAGGAGATGTTGATGATCCGGCCGCCGTCGCGCAGGCGCTCGAGGGCCTGCTGGGTCAGGAAGAACGGGGCGCGCATGTTGATGGCGACGGCCTCGTCGAACGCTTCGGGGGACGTCTCCTCGATCTCGCCGCGCGGGGTGATGCCGGCGTTGTTGACCAGGATGTCCAGGCCCGCCACCTCGGCGTGGCGCAGGATCTGGCGGTCGTAGCCGTCCCAGAGGGTTTGCACGTCGCCGGGCCGGCCCAGTTCGGCGTGGACGGTGAACGCGCGGCCTCCCCTGGCACGGACGGCGGCCACCACGTCGTCGGCGGCTGCGGTGTCGCGGCCGTAGTGGACGGCCACGAGTGCTCCGTCGGCGGCGAGCCGTTCGGCGACGGCGCGTCCGATGCCGCGACTGCCGCCCGTCACGAGTGCCGTCCTGCCCGCGAGCGTACCCATGGTGCACCTCCATGCCTGAGTTCTGTAGCGATCACTACGTTAATACTGTACAAGCATTCTTTAGCGATCGCTGTAAAATCAAGGCATGACGACGAGCAAGCGGGGCAGGCCGCGCAGCTTCGACCGCGAGGCGGCCCTCGTGCGGGCGACGCTCCTGTTCTGGCAGCACGGCTACGAGGGCACGTCCGTCTCCGATCTGACCGCCGCCATGGGCATCTCCCCGCCGAGCCTGTACGCGGCCTTCGGCGACAAGCGCGCCCTGTTCACCGAGGTGGTCGAGCGCTACGGCACCACCTTCGGCGCCTTCATGGACGACGCCCTCGCCCAGGAGAGGGACCCGCGGGCGGGCTTCGCGAGGATGCTGGAAGAGGCCGCGGTGGCGTACACCGACCCCGGGCACCCGGCGGGCTGCCTGGTCATTTCCGCGGCGACCAACTGCTCCCCGCAGACCGCCGACGTCGAGCAGGACCTGCGCGCCCGCCGGACGGCCAACCTGCGGTCCTTCGAGGCCCGGCTCGAGGACGCCAGGGCCCGGGGCGCGCTCTCCGAGGAGGCCGACACCCGGGCCCTCGCGGTGTACTTCGGCGCGGTCGTGCAGGGCATGTCGCAGCAGGCGCGGGACGGTGCGAGCACGCAGGAGCTGCGGCGCGTGGCCCGGCTCGCGATGAGCGCCTGGCCGGAGCCGCCCGCCTGACTCGGGTGGTCCGCCGGTCGCCGGGCCGGGCCGTCCGGCCCGGCCCTCCGTGTGGGTGACCGGCATGGTCGGTTCGTGCGCCCGGGGCCGGTCAGCGGCCCTGCAGGGCCTTCACGGTGTCACCGAAGGTCCAGTTCTTCGAGCCGTCCCAGTTCACGGACCAGGTCATCAGGCCCTTGAGGGCGCCGCCGTAGTGCCTCCACGCCTGGGAGACGAGGGACGGTGCCATGTAGCCGCCGCCCGCGCCGGGCTGTGCGGGCAGGCCCGGGACCTGCTTGTCGTACGGCACCCGGATCGTCGTGCCCTGGACCACCAGGCCCTTGGCGAGGCAGTCGGTCTGGGCGGTGAAGCCCTCCACGGTGCCTGCCTGGTAGGAGTCACCCGCGCAGCCGTACATGCTGCCGTTGTAGTACTGCATGTTCAGCCACCACAGCCGGCCGTTGTCGGCGTACTTCTTGATGATCGGCAGGTAGGCGCCCCAGATCGACCCGTAGGTGATGCTGCCGCCCGTGACGTACGCGGTCTCGGGGGCCATCGTCAGGCCGAAGCCGGCCGGCATCCGTGCCAGCACCCCGTCGATGATTCGGATCAGGTTGGCCTGGGACGTGGACAGTTGGTTGATGTTCCCGCTGTTGGTCAGGCCGGTCTCGATGTCGATGTCGATGCCGTCGAAGTTGTACTTCTGCAGGATCGGCACGATCGTCGCGACGAAACGGTCCGCCACCGCGGTCGAGTTGAGGTCGATGCCGGCCGCGGCGCCGCCGATGGACAGCAGGATCGTCTGACCCGACGCCTTGGCCGCGCACATCTCCTGCGGCGTCGCCACCTTCACGCCCGCGTCCATGCCGTCCTCCCACAGCGCGGTGCCGTCGGAACGGATCACCGGGAAGGCCGCGTTGATCACGTTGTAGCCGTGCGCGGCGATACGGGAGTCGGTGATCGGGGTCCAACCGAAGGGCGGGTGCACCCCGTTGGCCGCGCCGTCCCAGTTCTCCCAGTAGCCCTGGAGGACCTTGCCGGTCGGCTTGGGCCGCGCCGCGCAGGTGTCGGCGGCGGAGGCGGCGGGGGCTTGCGCGAACTGCGTGAGCGCCGCGGTCGCCAGCGCGGCCGCGAGCAGGGACAGGGCACGGCGGAGCATACGGGCCTCCCGGTGGGGGGTTCGGTGAGGTGTCGTAGGCATGACACTGCTCTGGTCCAGACCTTTCGTCAAGAGGTCTGGACCAGGTGCACCAGCGGCCGACCGGGCGGCACAGCGTCGCAGGGTGTGTACGTCACAGATAGTGGCGGGCGAAGACACCCGCCACCAGCTCGCGCCGGCTGTGCAGTCCGGTCTTGTCGAACACCGACTTGAGGTGGTCCTGGACGGTGTGCGGGGACAGCCCGGCGCGGCGCGCGATGTCCGCGGTGGAGTGCCCGCGCAGGACCAGACCGGTAACGTCCCTCTCGCGTGGGGTCAGCCCGTAGGCCGCGGCGATCAGCCCGAAGTGCTCACCGGAGCCCGCCTGTTCCACGACGACGGCGGTGCGGGCCCCCGTCGTGTCGGAGCGGCCGAGGCACCAGGCGTTCAACCGCACGCGGCCGTGTGTCCGGCTGTGCATCCAGGAGGTGTGGGTCCCCGGCGCGTCCGACGCCTGGACCGCTGCCGCCACGGCGTAGACGGCCGGAGGCAGCCGCTCGTCCGCGAACGGGGCTGCGGCGTCGGCCGGTCGGCCCAGGTCGTCGAACCACATGTCCACGGTGGGGGTGCGGTGCACCACCCGGTACTCCTCGTCCAGCAGCACCAGACCCGGTGCCGCCGCCGACGCGCCGGCCTCGGCGAGCCGGGTCAGGTGCAGCCGGCGCAGGACGGAGCCGAGCGGCTGAGCGAGCGAGGCCGCCACGGCCAGGTCCGACGGAGCGAAGGGGGGTGCGTCCTGCGCGCGCCCCATGATCAGCGCACCCCACGCTCCGTGCCGGTCACGCAGCAGCACCCGCAGTTCGTCCCGGAACCCCAGTGGACGCATGATGTCCCGGTAGCGCGGGCTGCGTTCGAGGCAGCCGCCCGTCTCGCGGCTCAGCAGGCCCACGGGCGTCGTCCTGGTCGCCAGGTCGGACAGGTCGTTGGCGTCGCCCTCCCGGTACTCGATGTCGAGCATGCGCGGCATCATGCTCGGCGGCAGTGCGTCGCGGTAGTCGCCGCCGGTGTTCATCAGGGTCTGCGGGTCCACGGTCACACCGGCGCAGATGTCGAACCGCAGCGCCGGACGCGTGACCCGTTTGACCTTCTCGAAGAACTCCTCCACGGTGCGCGCGGACCGCGCCGCCCGTAACGCCGCGTCGGTGACACGATCCGCGCGTACGTCTCCCCCGTTGCGCTTCATGTCCCCAGGCTAGCGCCGGGTGTCGTCACCGGGCGCTGTTCCAGCAGGTGGGAGTCATGGCTCCGGTTGCCGCGACCTCGGGGGATCGGCTCGTCAGACCAGCTTGCAGTGGCTGCCGCGCTGCCACGGTGCCTTGGTCCCGGCACAGACGGCCACCGCCACGCCCTGTACCGAGGAGTTTCCCCACTGGAACTTCTTCTTGCTGCCGTTGCGCGGTCCGGCCCCGGCCAGCGGGCCCGTCCACTCCCGCTTCCAGCGGCCGTCGATGAGTTTCTGGTACCGCACGTACACGTACGCCTTGTGGCGGTCCGTCCGCGTGTCCTTGACGTAGGACGAGGAATAGTCGATCCGCGCGTTGCGCCGGTTGTCCCAGCACAGGTGGAAGCCCGTGTAGGCCCCGGACACACCGCCCTTGCGGTACTGGTGGTGCGGCCAGTTCCGGCCGCACTCCAAGCCGGCGGCGGGCCGGAGGTGCTGACCGGCCGCGGACTGCGCGGAGGTGTTCTGCGGCGTGGCCGACGCGCCGCCCGCCGGTGCGAGCAGGGACAGGCCGCCGCCCAGCACCACCGGGACCGACACGAGGGCGAGAGTCTTCCGGATGGACATGAGGAGTCCCCCCATCTTTGCTGACAGTTCTGCGCGCCACGCGAGCGACGGGACGCGCCGGCCGCGCGCCCGTCGGGCGACGGCGTGTCTCAGCAAACCTCGGCACGGTGGCGGTGAACAGCGACCGCCTCCGGAGGTCGGTCAACGTGCTTCGACCCGGTTTCATCGCCGGACGCGGAGGGAATGACACGGCGCCGCCGATGAGGCGGGTTCGATGCGAGAGGCCCTTGCGTCAGGGGAGACAGCAGGGGACCCGGGCCACCGGCCACGACAATGACCGGAAGTCCCGGCAGACGCCCGCGACAGCCTCACCCTGGCGGGCGAATCGGACGGTCGGCGCATTGACGTGGCAGCGAGGGAACGCGCCCGGCTGACCCGTGTCCGAGACGGGGTCGGTGGTGGCCGGCGCTGGCGTCACTCCAGCGTGATCTCCGCACCGATCGACTGCTCGCGGGCACGGGCGACGACCAAGGCCGTGGCCGCGGCGTCCTGCGCTGCCACGCCGACCGACTTGTAGAGGGTGATCTGGTCCGGTGAGGTGCGTCCCGGTCTGCTGCCCGCGATCAGTTCGCCCAGCTCGGCGTGCACGTGATCGGCTGTGATGAGACCCTCGCGGATCGGCACGAGGAGGTCGTTGCTGCCCGCGGGGAACGGGGCGAGCACGGCCTGACGCGATTCGACGCAGACCAGTGCCTCGGTGACCGTGGCGTCGTCGATCTCGCGGCCGGCCGGGTTGAACCCGACGGAGGTGATGTGCACACCGGGGGTCAGCCAGGAACGGCGGATCACGGGCTCGACGGCGTGCGTCGTCGCGGCGGCGATGTCCGCGCCGTCGAGTGCCTCGGCGTAGCCCGACACGGCGCGGACTTCACCGTCGAAGCCGGCCGAGAGCTCTTCGGCCAGGACCACGGCCTTCGCCGCGTCGCGGCCGGCGACGCGGATCTGCCGGATCGGACGGACCCGGCAGATCGCGCGGGCGTGGGACCGCGCCTGCACGCCGGTGCCCAGCACCGCCAGCACCGTCGCGTCCTCGCGGGCCAGCAGTCGGGCCGACAGCGCGGAGCAGGCGCCGGTCCGCGCCGCGGTGACGGCCGTACCGTCCAGCAGTGCGGCGGGCGTTCCGGTGTCCGGGTCGAAGGCCACGATCAGCGCCTGGTGCGTGGGCAGTCGTGCCCCGTCGTTGTGCGGGAAGAGTGACACCAGCTTGGTCATGAGCGCCCCGGACGACGGCAGGAAACCCGGCATGGCCGCCAGGAACCCGTCGCGTTCGGGCACCAGGGCGGCGACGCGGTCCGGCACGGAGGCGCGCCCCGCGCTGAGGTCCGCCATCGCCGGGGCGAGGGCGTCGATCAGCGAGTCCCAGTCGAGCAGGGCCTCGACCTGCGGGCGATCCAGAACGAGCACGCGCCTCACCCTCCTGTTGCCGGTCGTCCGCCGAGTCATCGCACGGCCACAGCCTCGACCGGCGCCCCTGTCGACCCGGCCACGACACGCCGCCCTGCCCCAGCGCGTTCATCCGTACGTGCCTGCGTCCATCAGCGAACCGGGCCGGAGTCCGGGCGGGCCTGGAACCAGGTCCGGGAGCGGAGGCAGGGCCCGGGAGCGGTCGGTGGGTGGCCGCCACCGGGCCGGTGTGGCCGTCGCGTGCCGCGTCAGCCGCGCGGCGGGACGGCGACGAACGCCTCGCGCGGGGAGCCGGTCGGCGTGTAGCGGGTGACGCCCGGCGTGGTCGGCACCAGGGCCTTGTGGACCGCCTTGGCCACGTTCTGGATCGTGGCGACCCCGTAGTCCATGGTGCTGTTGTCCTGCGTCAGCACGCTGATCACGTAGTCGTGGCCGGCACCGTCGAAGGTGCCCAGGCTGTGCACCCGCCAGCCGTGCGTGGAGCGCTGCAGCCAGCCGTTCTTCACGTGCACGGCGACGGACGACGGCGCCCCCGCCGGAGTGCCCCAGCGCTGGTCGGCGATGACCTGGCCCATCAACTTCAGGATGTAGGCACGGGAGTTGTCGCTCAGCACGGTGTTCTTCGCGGTGATCAGCTTGAGCAGCTTCTGCTCGTCCTCGACGTTCTCCTGGGTCAGACCCCAGTAACCGTCCGCGCCCGGCACGGTCTTCGTCATGCCGGCCGCCGTCAGGAAGCCCTGGATCTTCGCCACGCCCAACTGCTTCCACAGCGTGCTGGTCGCGTCGTTGTCCGACTCGGTGATCATCGCCTTGGCGAGGTCGGCCTCGGTGTCGGTCAGGTACCGGTTGGTCTTCTTCGCGTCCCACAGCAGCGTGGCGAGCACCGTGACCTTCACGGTGCTCGCCGAGTCGAAGGCGGTGGTGCCGTTCAGGGTGCAGGTGGTGCCGGTGGAGCGGTCGTACACGCCGAGGGCGACGGTGCCTTCGCGGTTCGCGAGGGCCGCGGTGATGTCCTTCGTCAGCTTCTCGGCGAGGCCGGCTGTGGCGGATGTGCACACGACGGCGGTCGTCGGTGCCGCCGCGGCCGGGAGGGCGGTGGCGCCGACGAGCAGCGCCGCACCCAGGGTGGTCGTGATGGCCGCGCTTCCGCGGGATATCCGGTCGGTCATGAAAGAGCTCCCCCTGTGACGTCGGACGGGCGTCCTGTGGGTACGCATGTTCGCAGAACGGCAGTCCAGCCGATCGGCCGGGGTCGTCCGGCGCCCCCTTCTGACGCGGCGTCTACGCGCGTCGCGCAAAGGCACGTTAAAGACTCTCCCCGCAAAGGAAGAGAAACGTTCGAGAAACAGCGCGGCGTGACTCTTCCGTGCAATCACCCGGGGTCGCCGGGGCCATCCCCAGTGCTGGGAAGAGGGACTGCCGTGACGGAGATCGTCGAGAAGGAAGCACCGCCGGCGAGTACGGGCGGACGGACGTACAACCACTGGGCGCAGAACGACACGTTGGAGGACTACTCGCTGCGCTACGCGCCGAAGTCCTTCCGCCGCTGGACCCCCTACGTGGTGGCCACCACGGCACTGGGTGGCATCGCCTACCTCGCGGACTTCGCCATCGGCGGCTCGATCGCCATCTCCCACGGCTTCTCCAGCGCCATGGTCGCGATCCTCGCCGCGGCGGTGGTCATCTTCCTGACCGGCATCCCGATCTCGTACTACTCGGCGAAGTACTCCATCGACATGGATCTGTTGACGCGGGGTGCGGGCTTCGGCTACCTGGGGTCCACCCTCACCTCGGTCATCTACGCCAGCTTCACCTTCATCTTCTTCGCCCTCGAGGGCTCGATCATGGCGCAGGCCCTGGAGCTGGGGCTGCACATCCCGCTGGCCGTCGGCTACCTGATCTGTTCGCTGATCATCCTGCCGCTGGTGATCTACGGCATGACGGCGCTGTCGAAGATGCAGGTGTGGACGCAGCCGGTGTGGCTGGTGCTGATGGTCGCGCCGTTCGTGTCCATCGCCGTCCAGGAGCCGGGGAAGTTCTCGCAGTTCACCCACTTCGCCGGCAACTCCCCCACCGGCTCGGGCATCAGCATGCTGGGCATCGGCGCGGGCGCCGGCGTGGCCCTGTCGCTCATCGCCCAGATCGGCGAGCAGGTCGACTACCTGCGCTTCATGCCCGACAAGACGCCGCAGAACAGCAGGAAGTGGTGGGGCGCCGTGCTCTCCGCCGGCCCGGGCTGGGTGGTGCTCGGCGCGGCCAAGCAGATCGGCGGGGCCTTCCTCGCCTTCTACATCGCCGGCAGCGTGGGGCTGTCCAAGGCCAACGAGCCCATTCAGCAGTACGTCCACGGGTTCAGGACCTTCGCCGCGCCCGTCGCGCTGGGCCTGGCCACGTTCTTCGTGATCCTCTCCCAGATAAAGATCAACTCGACGAACGCGTACTCCGGTTCGCTGTCCTGGTCGAACTTCTTCTCCCGGCTCACCCACCGCCACCCCGGCCGGGTCGTCTACATCTTCCTCAACGTGGGCATCGCGCTGGCTCTGATGGAGGGCGGCGTCTTCGGCTTCCTCAACACCGTGCTCGGCTTCTACTCCAACGTGGCCATCGCCTGGATCGGCGCGGTCGTCGCCGACCTCGTCGTCAACAAGCCGCTGAAGCTCAGCCCCTCGTACATCGAGTTCAAGCGCGCCCACCTGTACCACTTCAACCCGGTCGGCTTCGGCTCGATGCTCATCGCCTCGGCCGTCTCGATCGCGGCGTACTTCGAGGCGTTCGGCGAGTACGGCAAGGCGTACTCCCCCTTCATCGCCCTGTTCCTCGCGATGGTCCTCTCACCGCTGTTCGCGGTGCTCACCAAGGGCCGGTACTACATCGCCCGGGTCGACGACCTGGAGGAGCCGCTGTTGGCCGCGGACGGCCTGCCCTCCGCGGCCTTGCTGACCTGCACCGTGTGCACGACCGACTTCGAGCGGCCGGACGTGGCGAACTGCCACTTCCACGCCGCGGCGATCTGCTCACTGTGCTGCAGCCTGGAGAAGGACTGCCACGACGCCTGCAAGAGCGGATCCGGCACGGGCCCGGTCACCCTCACCATGCCCACCGTGCGCTCCGTGGACTGACCACCATCGCCTTCTCCGCGCCTCCCTCGGCTCCGGCCCGCGTCCTTCGACGTGGGCCGGAGCCGACGCCGTCGGTCGGTCGACCGGCTGTCGGCGTCACGGGCTACGGCGCCGCACGGGAGGCGCTCAGCCCGCCGGAGTCGTGACCGCGCCTCGGGGCGGGGGTCACTGTGCTCATCTGCCCCTTGCCTGCGCAGACATCGGACGATCACACTGCACGGATGCAGAGGGCGATCCGAAGGCCGGACACGCCGTGGCGGACTTCCCCTACCTCCTCAGCGGCGGATGCGGCCACCCGGGCGCAACCCGCGCGGCGAACGCCCGCGCGAGGGCGGACAGTCGGCCCCACGTGCTCGAACTCCTCGGACGGTGAGCCATGGACGCAGGACTTGCAGGTCTCCTCGGTGGTGTCATCGGCGCAGCCGTCGGCGCGGTCGGCGCCACGGCATCCGCGTGGATCACCGGAAGGAAGGCGGAGCAACAGGCCAGGATCCAGTCCGAGACGCAGCTGGGACAGGCACGTCTCCAGATAGAGGCTGAACGGACCCTCGCTCTGCGCGCATCGCGCAAGAGCGCCTACCTGGCCTTCGCCGAAGGCTGGAGCCAGGTCCACGGGATGTTGGGTGAAGCAGCCCTCAAGCTGGGAGGCATCGCGCGAGGTGACCCTCCTGACGAACGCGAAGAGCGGCGCCGGACCGCCCGCCGCCTCTGGAACGAGGCGACTGCCCTGCACCACCGGCTCGACCGCCTCATGCACGTCGTCCACGTGGAAGGTCCCGGCCGGATGGCCGATGCGGCGCAAGCGGCAAGTGGCGCCCTGGTGCCGGTCTTCGGCGCGGTCGTCGAGTGGCTGCACGCGGTCGACGACGGGACAGAGACGTCGCACCACGCGACGGAACAGGCGAGACGGCACAGCGAGGCATACGGCAAGCTCCTGCAGTTCCTCTACTCCGCCTCGGATGCCACCCTGCCGGACGGACCCGACGTCCGGGACCCGTGAGCCCGGGGCGGGACGGTCCGGGAATTGAGCGGCGGGGTCGGCCCGGTACGCGGTACGGTGCGCCGATGTCAGAGATCAGGACCTTCCAGGTCACCTTCGACTGTGCGGAACCCGAGCGTCTCGCCCGTTTCTGGTGCGAGGTGCTGGGCTACGTCGTACCGCCGCCGCCCGCGGGGTTCGCCACCTGGGACGATTTCAAGCGGTCGCAGTCGCCCGAGGAGCGGGACGCGTGGTTCGCCTGCGTCGACCCCTCGGGCGTCGGCCCGCGCCTGTACTTCCAGCGCGTCCCCGAGGGCAAGGCCGTCAAGAACCGGGTGCACCTCGATGTGCGGGTCGGCACGGGACTCGTGGGTGAGGAACGCCTCGCCGCGCTCGAGGCCGAATGCGAACGGCTGGTCCCGCTCGGCGCGGTCCACGTGCAGACCCTGTACGACGGCAATGACGCGTGCATCCCGATGCTGGACATCGAGGGCAACGAGTTCTGCATCGACTGAACTCGGCACGCACGGCACGGGGTGTGAGTCACCGGCCCACAGCCGTCGGCCCACACCCCGCAGCCCGAAGGCGTCAGTCCTTGCCGAGCAGCCTGTTCATCTGCTCGATCTCCGCACTCTGCGAGGTGACGATCCGCCCGGCCATCTTCCTGGCCGGGGCGAAGGCACCGTCGGCCTGCTCGGCCTCGGCCATCGCGACCGCGCCTTGGTGGTGCTGGACCATCATCTCCAGGAAGGCGCTGTCGAACGCCTTCCCGGAGGCCTTCTCCAGCTCGTCCGTCTCCGGCATGGTCATCATGCCGCCGGAGCCAGCGCCGCCGTGCAGGGAGTGGTCCATGGCACCCCCGGCGGGTACCTCCTCGCCCCAGGAGGTCAGCCACCCCGAGAGCGTCCTGATCTCGGGGTCCTGTGCCTGCTTGATGGCGGCGGCGAGCTTCTTCACTTCGGCCGACCCAGCCCGCCCGGGCGCGAGGCCGGCCATCTCCACGGCCTGGCGGTGGTGCGGGATCATCCCCTGGGCGAAGGCGACGTCGGCGGCGTTGTGCCGCCCCGGGGACGCCGGCGCGGCGGAGGCGGCGGGGGTAGCGCTGTCGTGGTCGCCGTGCCCGGACGAGTCGTCGCCGCTGCCGCCGCAGGCGGCCAGAACGAGCGCTGCCGCACCCGCGGCGGCGAGGACAGCGGTACGGCGGAACAGGGAACGCTTGCGGATCATGGTGGTGCAGCTCCTCGGTGCGCGCCGCTCACGGCGCGCGGCGGATCGGATGGGGGCGTGCGGGAGCACGGCACCGGCGTCAGGGGACGCGACGGTGCCGGGCGGGCCGCTCCAGGCCGTGTCTTTCGGATCAGCCCGGTACGGACCGACGGCGCCTTGACAGTGTCGGTGAGCGGGGCTTGGTGCGTGCAGCTGCAAGGCGGAGGAGGGCGTCGATGCGGAGCATCGACAACCGACGACAACGCGGCAGATGTGCGTGCCAAGCCCCGCGGCCCCGGGGTGATCCGAAAGACACGGCCTAGATCCGCAGGAGCTGCAGTTCCGACAGGTCGGGCGGAGCGCGTCCGTCGTGGGACGAGCCGGTGGGCGCCGTACCGGGACCGGTTGCGGCCGACGCCTGGAGCGCCGGGCCGACGGCGAGCGCCGGTGGTGAGTACGGCGAGCCGGTGCCGGCGGCCGCGCAGGTGGCGTCGGCGTGATGGAGACGGCCCGGTCCGTCGTCCATGGGTGAGCAGCCTCCGTCCGCGTGCGTGACGTGGTCGGCGGCGGCCCTGACCCTCTCGTGTCCGGCGGTCGCCTCCGGCGGCACGGCAGCGCCCGGGGCCAGGCCGTGCATGCCCAGCACCCCGGCGAGCACGGCCAGCACCAGCAGCGCGAACAGCCGCCCGACAGGGCGGCTGGTTCGGTGGCTGCTGCTGATCACGGCACTCATCGTACGGGCCGGCCCGTACGGAGGGAGGCAGCGCCCACCGTGGCGGCTGTGAACGGCCCGAGGACCAACCATTGACATGTCCACTCCTTGTCGGGACGCTGGGGACACCACTTTCCATCGATGTAAAACGTGGCGCCGCAGCCACGTTCCGAGCGGCCACGGGACGGGACGATGAACTCTTACCGCTGTCTGAGGAGCGCCACGGCCCTGCTGCTGGCCGGTGTGCTCGCCGCCGTGCTGTCCCTGACGTCCGCCGAGCCCGCCCGGGCCGGCCAGACCGCGCTGCGGGCCGCCGACCCGAGCGTGCTGCGCGTCGGCGCGACCTACGTCGCGGTGCAGTCCGTCGGTGACGGCATCGCCGTACGGCAGGCATCCTCGACGGACGCCCTCGCCTCGGCGCCCGCCCGCCGGGTCTGGTCGGACACGGGCGACCTCGGTGAGGTCTGGGCCCCGGAGATCGTGCGGGACGGCGGCCGCTACTACATCTACTTCACGGCCGGGCGCGGTTCGGCCCACCGCATGTACGTCATCAGCTCCGCCGCCGCCGACAGCGGGTACACCGGCGCGGCCAAACTGGCCCTGCCGGACGACAAGTGGGCCATCGACGGGGCCCTGTTCACCTTCAACGGGCAGCGCTGGTTCGTCTGGTCCGGCTGGGCCGGTGACACCAACGTCGAGCAGAACCTGTACATCGCCCGGATGAGCAGTCCCACGACCCCCACCGGCGCGCGGTACGTCATCTCGCAGCCGCGCGAGTCCTGGGAGCGGGTGGTCGGCAACCCGTACATCAACGAGGGCCCCGAACCCATCAAGGACCCGGCCGGACAGCTGCACGTCGTCTACTCGGCCAACGGGAGCTGGAGCGACCAGTACTGCCTGGCCGACCTGCGGCTGCGGGCGGGCGGCGACCCGACGTACGTCTGGGACTGGTACAAGTCCAACGGCTGCCTCTTCGGCTCCCACCGCGCCACGATGATGGCGGGCTGGGACCCCACCCTCCACGTCGACGGACCCGGCCACCACACCTTCGTCCTGCTCGACGGCGACATCGCCACGATCCCGCCCGCGGGCCCCCGCTTCCCGCTGATGTACCACGCGGTGCCGAAGGGGACGCCGTACGCGTGGGAGAACCGGTACTGGTACACCGGCACGTTCGCCTGGTGGGGAGGCACCACCTACGGTCGCGCCAACGTCCCCGGCCCGACCACGAGCACCGGCTGGAGCCTCAAGTTCTTCGAGTAGTGACCGGGCGTCACCCCCGGCCCGAGGCGTCGTGGCCCCACCCGCCTGAGCCCACCGAGCGGGTGTCCCGCACGGCGTTGCGGCCCGCTCCCCGCCGCGCCCGTGCATACGGTGCTCCGCGGGTGACCGGTCCGGCGGGGAACGAAAGAGGCGTACGGCGTGGTGGTGAAAGCGGGTCGCGGGGCGGCCGGAGCGGGGCGCGGGAGCGGCCGCACGGCGCTGGGCAGCCGCCCCGCGCACACCGTACGGCTCCCACCGCGCCGCCCGGCGGCGGAGGCCCCCGCGACCGACCGCACCGGGCCCTGGCTGCGTTCCGCCGCCGCCCACGCCTGGCGGCTGATCCTCGTCGGCATCGTCGTCTACGGTCTCTTCGCGGTGCTGGGCCGGTTCCAGACCATCGCCGTGGCCCTGTTCCTGGCCCTGGTCATCACATCGGTGCTGCGTCCGGCCACCGACCTGCTCGCCCGCCTCGTGCCCCGGCCGCTCGCCGTCGCCGTCACGCTGGTCGGCAGCATCGTCGTCCTGCTCGGGCTGCTCGCCCTGGTGGGCGACGCGGTGGCCAACGAGTCCGCGACCCTGGCGGACGAGTTCCGCAACGGCGTGCACCGCATCGAAGTGTGGCTGCAGCGCCCACCGTTCCGGCTGAGCCAGAAGAAGCTGTCCGGCCTGCAGGACCAGATCGTCCACTACTTCTCCGCCCACCGGGCGGGGCTCCTCAGCAGCGCCCTCAGCGGCCTCGGCCGCGCCGTGGAGTTCGTCACGGGAGGCGCGCTCGCGCTGTTCGCCTCGGTCTTCTTCCTGCACTCGGGCGAACGGCTGTGGACCTGGTCGCGCGACGAGGTGGTGCCCGGCCGCGCGCGGCCGGCGTGGGACCGGGCGGGCCGCGCGGCCTGGCGGGCCTTCGCCGGGTACACGCGGGGCATCATCATCGTGGCCGCCACCAACGCCGTGCTCGTCGGGATCGCCCTGCTGGCCCTCGAGGTGCCGCTGGCCCTGCCGCTCGCCCTGCTGGAGTTCTTCGCCGCCTTCGTGCCGCTGATCGGCTCGCCGGTCGCGCTCGGCGTCGCCACGGTGGTGGCCCTGGCCGGTCGGGGCCCGGCCGTCGCGCTCGTCGTGCTGGCGCTCATCGTGATCGTCGGCCAGTTGGAGGGGCACGTCCTGCATCCCCTGGTGATGGGCTGGGCGGTCCGCCTCCACCCGCTCGTCGTGGCCGTGTCCGTCCTCGCCGGCGGCACCGTGGCCGGCGTGATCGGCGCGGTCGTGGCGGTGCCCTTCGTCTCGGTGGCCTGGGCGGTCTTCCGGGCTCTGCGACCGGCGCCCCCTCCGGCACGCTGACCCGCCCGCGGGGGCCCGGCAGGCGTGCTGCGGTACGACCGGGACGACCTCGGCCCTCGAAGCCGTCGGGCCGTCCCGCACCGAGCAGGTGGGCGTGCGGCCGGCCGCGATCCGTGCAGCGGACGCCGTGGCGGCGCCCGACCTGCTCAGGGTCCGGGG
>NZ_SZPR01000027.1 GCF_005280195.1 Streptomyces galbus
TCCCTTCGGTCTTGCGTTTCCGACTATATCAGATCCTTTCGGCGTCTGTTTACCAGTCAGAGGGGGTTGTCTTCCCGGCCGTTGGGCCGTTCCGACGTCTCAAACCTTAGCGGATCCTTCCCGGTGAGCGCTAATCGGGCTTCCCGGCTCCCATTCGAATTCAATTCGGGCACGCCGAATTCAATCCCGCTGGGAGAGATCTTGCTGGTGGTGTGAGGTTCTGCCGCTGCTGCGGCTGAGGTGCTGCCCGAGAACCGTTACGGCTCCGTGGCAACCCGAAGAACCTTACGGATACACCAGGGGCGTGTCAAGCACCCCCTGTCAAGATCTTTTACTCCAGGTCGGCGAGGCGTCCGCCCGCGTCCGGCTGGGCGTGCTCCACCCGGCGCAGGAGCCGGGTGAGGACCTCGCCCAGAGCCGTGCGCTCGTCCGCCGAGAGGTCCTGGAGCAGGTCCTCCTCGAAGACCGTCGCCAGGCGCATGGCCTCCAGCCACTTCTCGCGGCCGTCGGTCGTCAGCTCGACGATGACCCGGACCCGGTTCGCCTCGTCCCGTTCCCGGGTCACCAGTCCCTCGGTGACCATGCGGTCGATCCGGTGGGTCATCGCGGCCGGCGTCAGGCCGAGGCGCTTGGCGAGGTCGCTGGGGCCCATCCGGTAGGGGGCGCCGGACAGGACGAGTGCCTTGAGGACCTCCCAGTCGGCATTGCTGATGCCGAGGGCGGCGGTCTGGCGGCCGTACGCGACGTTCATGCGGCGGTTGAGCCGGGACAGGGCCGACACGATCTTCTCGACCTGGGGGTCGAGGTCCTGGAACTCGCGCTGGTAGGCGGCGATCTGCTCTTCGAGGGTCGGCTCCGTGACCCCGGGGGTGTCGGCCATGCGCGCAGTATCCCACGGGGCCTCTTTGCTTTGAAGTCCTTCGGTATGTAGTCTTTAGCTTCGAACTTTAGCTTTGAAGTCTTCACACCTAATTAGTGGAAGAGGTGAACGTGACCAGGGACATGGGCGCAGCGATGCGCCGGATCCACGTGGGCAACGCACTCAGCGCGTTCGGGCTCGGCTTCACCGTCCCCTACCTGTACGTCTACGTGGCGCAGGTGCGGGGGCTCGGTGCCATGACGGCGGGGCTCGTGCTCGCCGTCTTCGCCGTGGCCGCGTTGATCGTGCTGCCGTTCGCCGGTCGGGCGATCGTGCGGCGCGGCCCGCTTCCGGTGCTCGTCGCCTCCCTGGTCACCGCCGCGCTGGGCGCGCTGAGCCTGGGGCTGGCCGGCAGCGCCGTCACCGTGCTGGCGGCCGCGGGCGCGCTCGGGGCGGGACAGGCCGTCATGCAGCCGGCGCTGGCGACGATGATCGTGGACTGCTCGCCGTCGGAGACGCGGTCGCGGGCGTTCGCCACGCAGTTCTTCCTGCAGAACCTCGGGCTCGGCGTCGGCGGGCTCATCGGCGGGCACCTCGTCGACACCACGCGCGTGTCCTCCTTCACGCTGCTGTTCGCGATCGAGGCGGCGATGTTCCTGCTGCTTGTCGTGGTGATGGCGACGGTGCGGATGCCGCACGTGCCGCGGGTCGAGGACGCGCCGCGTTCCGCGCGGGGCGGCTGGAGGCAGCTCCTGGGCAACCGGGCCATGGTGCAGCTCTCCGTGCTGGGCTTCGTGCTGTTCTTCGCCTGCTACGGCCAGTTCGAGTCGGGGCTGAGCGCGTACGGCGTGGAGGCCGCGGGGATCTCGACGTCCGCGCTGGGCACGGCGCTGGCGGCGAACACGCTGATGATCGTCGTGGCGCAGTTCGCCGTGCTGCGGTTCGTGGAGCGCCGGCGGCGGTCACGGGTGATCGCCGCGGTGGGGCTGATCTGGGCCGTGGCCTGGGTCGCCGCCGGGTACGCCGGTCTGGGGCACGGCAGCCAGGAGATGGCGACGGCCGCCTTCGTGTCGACGTACGCGCTGTTCGGGCTGGGTGAGGCGATGCTGTCGCCGACCGTCGCGCCGCTGGTCGCGGATCTCGCGCCCACGGGGCTCGCCGGGCAGTACAACTCGGCGTTCGCGCTGGTCAAGCAGCTGGCGCTGGCGATCGGTCCGGCGGTCGGCGGGCCCATGGGGGCGTCGCTGCACGCGCCGTACGTGGTGACGTTCCTGCTGTTCTCGCTGGGCATCACGGCGCTGGCGCTGCGGCTCGGGGCGCACCTGACGCCCGCGCAGGACCAGCCGTGGGTGCGCAACCGGGTGGTGGCCCGCGGCGGTACGGCGGCGACGTCGGTGTCCGCCGAGGCCTGACCCCGCGCGCGTGCCCCGGCGCTCACCCCTGGGGCAGGGCGAACTCGCACCACACGGCCTTGCCGCCGCCCGGGGTGCGTCTGCTCCCCCAGTTCGAGGCGATCGTGGCGACGATCGCGATGCCGCGGCCGGACTCGTCACCGGGTTCGGCGCGGCGGCGCCTGGGCAGGTGGTCGTCCCCGTCCGTGACCTCGACGATCAGGCGGCGGTCGGTGCGGCGCAGGCGCAGCCGCATGGGCGGGGTGCCGTGCTGGAGGGAGTTGGCGACGAGCTCGCTGGCCGCGAGGACGCCCAGGTCGTGCAGGTCGGCCGGGAAGCGCCAACTGGTGAGGACGCCGGAGGCGAAGGCACGCGCGCGGGGGGCCGCCTCGATGCCGCCGAGGAGCTCCAGCGCGGCGTTGCGGAACAGCTCGCCGTCGCTGCCCGTGCGGTGCGGGTGCTGGAGGACCAGGACGGCGACGTCGTCGTCGTGGTCGGCGGTCACGCCCGCCGAGCGGACCAGGCGGTCGCAGACCACCTGGGGGGTGCCGGTGGCTCCGGACAGGGCGCGTTCCAGGGCGGCGATGCCCTCGTCCAGGTCTTCGTTCCTGCGTTCGACGAGGCCGTCGGTGTAGAGGACGGCCGTGGCGCCCGGGCCGAGGGCGATCGAGCCGGAGGCGTGCATCCAGCCGCCGGTGCCGAGGGGCGGTCCGGTGGGTTCGTCGGCGCGCTGGACGGTGCCGTTCTCGTCGCGCACCAGGATCGGCAGGTGGCCCGCGGAGGCGTACACCAGCCGGCCCTCGTTCGGGTCGTGGATGGCGTACACGCACGTGGCGATCTGGTTGGCGTCGATCTCGGTGGCGAGGCCGTCGAGGAGCTGGAGCACCTCGTGCGGGGGCAGGTCGAGGCGGGCGTAGGCGCGCACGGCGGTGCGGAGCTGGCCCATGACGGCGGCGGCGCGCACGCCGCGGCCCATGACGTCGCCGATGACGAGGGCGGTGCGGCCGCCGCCGAGGGTGATCACGTCGTACCAGTCGCCGCCGACCGCGGCCTCGGTGCCGCCGGGCTGGTAGGTGGCGGCGATGCGCAGGTCGTCCGGCTGTTCGAGCTCCTGGGGGAGCAGGGAGCGCTGGAGGGTGACGGCCGTCTCGCGCTGGCGGCGCTCGCTCGCGCGCAGGCGCTCGGCGGCCTCGGCGTGGTCGGTGACATCGGTGGCGAACACCAGAACGGCGCTGTCGCCGCCGTCGGCGACGGGCGTGCAGGTGAACGTGTAGGAGCGGCCGTCGGGGGCCTTGCGGGACTTCAGGGTGCGGGGCTTGCCGCTGCGCAGGGCCTGGTCGAGCAGGGGCAGCAGGCCGAGGTCGCGCAGTTCGGGCAGGGCCTCGGCGGCGGGGGCGCCGGGCGGGCGCGGGCCGAAGGCGGCCGCGTAGGCGTCGTTGACGTAGGCGAGGCGGTGGTCGGCGCCGTGCGTCAGGGCGACGAGGGCCGGGACGCGGTCGAGGACCTCACGGACCGGCAGGTCGTCGACGGCCGGGGCGGGGGGCGTGTCGTCGGCGAGGTGCTCGGCGCGGGCCGCCGGTACCGAGGTGTCGCTCCGCCGGTCCGTCGGGAGGGTGACCGCGTGCTCGGCCCGCGCGGCGGCGCGGCGCTGCGTTCCGGGGAGCCGGGCGCTCCAGCGCGTGAAGTTCACGAATCCTTGCCTCGTGTAGTCGTCGTCGGCCGGCTCCTGGCCCGGCCTGGGCTCCGGGCCGCGCGGCGGGGGCCGCACATTGTCGCAGCACCTGTCGCAGCACCCGGGAAATGCAGCACTTGGAACAGCCTCGTGGGTCGCGGGGCGGGCGGTGGCCCGCCGGGCTCGGGGAGCAGTCTGGCAGGGTGGCCGTCCGGGCCGACAATCGTCGGACGCCGGAGCGGCCGGTGGAGTTCCTGGATCCGGACAGGACTACCCCAACGGGTCGTCGTCGCCTTCCTGGTGGCGCGGGTCCTGGGCCCGGTTCCCGTCGGCGGGGTCCGTCCGGTCGCCGGAAGGCTTTCCACCGGCAGCCAGTTCGAACTCCGCGCGCGGATGTTCGAGCGAGCCGAGGGAGACGATCTCCCGCTTGAAGAGTCCGGAGAGGGTCCACTCGGCGAGCACGCGCGCCTTGCGGTTGAAGGTGGGCACGCGGCTGAGGTGGTAGGCGCGGTGCATGAACCACGCCGGGTAGCCCTTGAGCCTGCGGCCGTACACGTGTGCGACGCCCTTGTGCAGGCCGAGGGAGGCGACCGAGCCGACGTACGCGTGCGCGTACGTCTCCAGGGGCTCGCCGCGCAGGGAGTGCGCGATGTTGTCGGCGAGCAGGCCGGCCTGGCGGACGGCGTGCTGGGCGTTGGGCGCCGTCTCCTGCCCGGGCCCGGCGGTGACGTCCGGGACGGCGGCGGCGTCACCGGCCGCCCACGCGTGCGTGACGCCCTCGACGGCCAGTTGCGGCGTGCACTTCAGGCGGCCGCGGGCGGTCAGCGGCAGGTCGGTCGCGGCGAGCAGGGGGTGCGGTTTGACGCCCGCGGTCCACACGACCGTACGGGTCGGGAAGCGGGAGCCGTCGCTGAGGACGGCGACGCGGTCGGCGCAGGACTCCAGCCGGGTCTCCAGGCGGACGTCGATGTTGCGGCGGCGCAGCTCGCTGACCGTGTAGCGGCCCATGTCCTCGCCGACCTCCGGCAGGATCCGGCCGGACGCCTCCACGAGGATCCACTTCATGTCCTCGGGCTTGACGTTGTGGTAGTAGCGCGTGGTGTAGCGGGCCATGTCCTCCAGCTCGCCGAGCGCTTCCACGCCCGCGAAGCCGCCGCCGACGAAGACGAAGGTGAGGGCCGCGTCGCGGATCGCCGGGTCGCGGGTGGAGGAGGCGATGTCCATCTGCTCGATGACGTGGTTGCGCAGGCCGATGGCCTCCTCGACGGTCCGGAAGCCGATGGCGTACTCGGCGAGGCCGGGGACGGGCAGCGTGCGCGAGACCGAACCGGGCGCGAGGACGAGCTCGTCGTACGGCAGCTCCCGCGGGCCGGTGCCCTCCTCCTCGGTCGCCGGGGTGGCGAGGGTGGCGGTGCGCTTGGCGTGGTCGACGGCGGTGATCTCGCCGATGAGCACCCGGCAGTGCGGCAGGACGCGGCGCAGCGGCACGACCACGTGCCGCGGGGAGATGGCGCCGGCGGCCGCCTCGGGCAGGAACGGCTGGTAGGTCATGTACGGGTCGGGCGTGACGACCGTGATCTCGGCCTCGCCGCGCCCCAGCTCGTGTTTCAGCTTCCGCTGGAGCCGCAGGGCCGTGTACATCCCGACGTAGCCGCCGCCGACAACGAGAATGCGCGCACGTTCCTTCACCATCCCATGACGCACCCGTCTCCGGAGTTTGTCCACAGCCCCGGCAAATTGTGTGACCGCGGGCCGGCTCCGGCGCGGGCCGGCCGGATCGCCGGCCCGCCCGATCGGTGCGCAGGTCAGGCGGTGCGCACCGGAGTGCGGCAAGGGATGCATTCGGGGCGTATACGACGCGTGCTCCGATCGGGGGGCGCTCCGTGCGGAACCTCCCCCTTCTGAATTGACGCCCTCTCAACTATGTTCGTCTCCACGGGGTGTAGGGGGCGTACCACGATCCGCGACGGGCGGGCCACGGCACGAGCCCGGTCCACGCGCCCCCAGCTTTCAGGCGGGGAGTCTCCGGGGGGAGACGTCATCACCGGGGGATACGCATGCACATTCAGGACTCTCATTGGTCAACGGCGTCGTCGGCGTCCGCCCTCGCACCCGGCGGGACGCTGAGCGCGGCCGTGGGCGGCGGACGGGAGGTGTCGCGGACGACACCGCTGCGCGTGGACGCGCAGCGGAATCTGGAGCACGTGCTGCGCGCGGCGCGTGAGGTGTTCGGCGAACTGGGTTACGGCGCGCCGATGGAGGACGTGGCGCGCCGCGCGCGGGTGGGTGTCGGCACGGTGTACCGGCGCTTCCCGAGCAAGGACGTGCTGGTGCGGCGGATAGCCGAGGAGGAGACCTCGCGGCTGACCGACCAGGCCCGCGCGGCGCTCGGCCAGGAGGACGAGCCGTGGTCGGCCCTGTCACGCTTCCTGCGCACGTCGGTGGCGTCCGGCGCCGGGCGGCTGCTGCCGCCGCAGGTGCTGCGCGTCGGCGTCGCGGAGGAGGACACGGCGGCCGACGAGGCGCGCGTGCCGCACCAGCGGACCCAGCCCGGCGGCGGCGAACTGCGCCTGCTCGCCGAGCCGGGCGTGCCGGTCGTGGCGAGCACGTCGGCCGTGGCGGACGACGACGCGGGAGCGGCCGCGCTGCTCGAGGTCGTGGGCCAGCTCGTGGATCGGGCGCGCGCGGCGGGCGAGCTGAGGCCGGACGTGTCGGTGTCGGACGTCCTGCTGGTGATCGCGACGGCAGCGCCCTCGCTGCCGGACGCGGCGCAGCAGGCGGCGGCCTCGGCGCGGCTGCTGGACATCCTGCTGGAGGGGCTGCGCTCACGGCCGTCCGCGTGAGCGAGACGGACACGGTGTCGCCGTGGCCGGGCGGCGGACGCGGGTGCCTGTGCGGCGCCCCGGCCGCCGCCCGGCCCGTGCGGGACACTCGCCGCATCTCGGATTGACGGGGGCAACTGCTGCCCGGCAGACGGCAGTTGAACCTTCCCCGTTCGGGTGAGGAGCAGTACAGGGATGTGACAAGTCCGCCCGGACGAGTGGATGGACCGGACGACGGGGCTCTGCCCGAAGGGGCGTATGGCACTCTGACCCGGTGGTCAGGACCGGCAGGGCAGGCGGCGGGGGCGTTGCGCGATGAGCGGTGACGGGCGGGACGAGTCCCTCGGTGACGGCGACGCGGACACCGGCCACCGACCGCCCCAGGTGCCGGGCCGGGGCGGCCGTCCGACCGCGTCCCACGAAGGTGTCCCCGCGCAGGGAGGCACCCCGGTCGCCGGAGCCCCCGACCACAGCGTGCCGGCGCAGCGGGAGTGGCGCGGGCGGCACGGGGACGACGTCCCGCCCTCGCCGTACGGCGGACCACAGCACGAGGGACCACAGCACGACGGACCACGGCACGGGGGGCCACCGCACGACGCGCCGCCGTCCGACGCCGAGCTGATCGACCGCATGCGCTCCGGCGACGACACCGCCTACGAGGAGCTGTACCGCCGCCACGCCCACGCCGTGCGCCGCTACGCCCGCACCTGCTGCCGGGACGGCCACACCGCCGACGACCTCACCGCCGAGGTGTTCGCCCGCATGCTCCAGGCCGTGCGCGGCGGCTCCGGGCCCGAACACGCCGTCCGCGCCTACCTGCTCACGTCCGTCCGGCGCGTCGCCGCCCACTGGACCCGGACCGCCAAGCGGGAACACCTGGTCGACGACTTCGCGGTGTTCGCCGCGCAAGCCTCTTGCTCCTCGGAGGTCGCCGACGACGACACCCTGGAACTGGGCGCCGACGTGCGCGCGATGCACGAGGCCGAGCAGTCGATGGCCATGCGGGCCTTTCGGTCGCTGCCCGAGCGCTGGCAGGCCGTGCTGTGGCACACCGAGGTCGAGGACGAGTCGCCGAGCGAGGTCGCCGTGCTGTTCGGCCTCGACGCCAATGGCACGCGCGTGCTGGCCAGCCGCGCCCGCGAGGGCCTGAAGCAGGCCTACCTCCAGGCCCACGTCAGCACCACCCTCACCAGCGACGAGGAGTGCGCCCGCTACGCCGACCAGCTCGGGACCTACGCCCGCCGCCGGCTCCGCGTCCGCGCCGAACGGGGCCTGCGCAAGCACCTGGAGGAGTGCGCCCGGTGCCGGCTGGCGGCCGCGCAGATCGAGGAGGTCGCCGGCAGCATCCCCGCGGTGGTGCCGGTCGCGGTCATCGGCTGGTTCGGTGCCGCCGGGTACGCCAAGGCCCTGGGGCTCGTCGCGGGCGGCGCCGGTGCCGGAGCGGCGGGTGCCGCGGGGGCCGCCGCGGCGGGCGGTGGTTCCTCCGGTGGGGGCGCGGGCGGCGCGGCTTCCGAGGGGCTGGGCGCGCCGGTGAAGGCCGGGATCGCCGCCGGTGTGGTCGCCGTGGCGGCCGCGGTGGTGGCCCTCGCCCTGGTCGGCCACGACACGTCACCGCCGCAGCGGCCCGAGGCCGAGCCGCGCGCCTCCGCCCCCGCGGTGGCCCCGGCCCCGACCGCGCCGGCCCCCACGCCACCCGGCGAGCAGACGGGGCCGGTGACCGCCCCCACGCCCGGGCGCACCCCGACGCCCGCCCCGGCCGTCACACCGGACGGGAGGACCAGCCCGCGCCCGGCTCCCCCGCCCGCGCGGACGCCCGGCTCCACGCCGACACCGACCCCGACCCCGAGTCCTACGGCCACCCCCACGCCCACCCCCACGCCGCCTCCCCCGCCGCCCCCGGTCCCGGCCCGCTACCGGCTCGACGAGCTGGCCTTCGACGTGGTCGGCGACGGCACCGGCCCCGAGATCCGGCTCGCCGGCAGCAGCTGGGTGTGGCAGCGCTCCGGCCTATCCATCGCCGAGCGGCACTACGCGCGCGGGGCGACCGTCCACGGCGACTCCTCCGTCACCGTCGACCTCAACCGGTCCTGCTCCTCCTACGACGCGATGGTCGGTGTGGACGACCTGACGCTGAAGCTCGGCCACGTCTACTTCTCCGTCTACGCCGACGGCGTACGGCTGTGGCGCTCCGGCCGGATCAAGGGCGGTGACCCGGCGGTGCCCGTCCACGTGGACCTCACCGGCCGCCGGACGGTACGCCTCGTCGTCGAACCGCACACCCCCTTCGACACCGTCGCGCTCGCGGACTGGGCCGACTCGGCGTTCAGCTGCTCCTGACCCGGTGGTCGCAGGTGTGGTGCCCGGCCGCCTCCTCCAGCAGGCGCAGGGTGTCCGGCGGGGTGAGGGTCGCGCCGCGGGCGCGCTCGGCCGCGTAGCTCCGCTCGCCCAGGCCCTCGCGGGCGGTCCGGGCCGTACGCTCGGCGCGGGCGCCCTCCGGCCGGGGGCGCGGGTGGGCGCCGCGCAGCCGGTCGGCGGCCGCCGACAGCCGGGCCGCGCGTGCCAGGTCGCCCACGTCGGCCAGGAGCTCCGCCGCGGTGTCCACGACCGCCGCGGTGACCGCCTCCGAGCAGTGGTCGGCCACCGCGCGGCGCAGGGTCCCGGCGAGGATCGGCAGGCCCCGGGCGGGTCCCGACTCGGCGGCGGTGACCTGCGCGTCGACCAGGTTCAGCGCCACCAGGAACTGCGGGGGCGGCGTGCCCTCGCCGCACACCCGGCGGACCTCGGTGCACAGCTCCCGCGCGCGGGCGGTGTCCTCCTCGTCGAGCGCGATGGAGGCCCGCAGCAGCAGGACGAACGCCCGGGCGTCGGCCACGCCGTAGCGGTCGGCGGACTCGCTCGCCTCGTCGAGCGCTGTGCGCGCGGCTGCCAGGTCGCCCGCGCGGTAGGCGATCTCTGCGAGCCGGGCGAGCAGGAACGGCGTCTCGGTGTAGGCGCCGACCTCGTACGCGAGCCGCAGGGCTTCGCGGTACTCGCTCTCCGCCTCGGCGGACCGGCCGCGTGCCATGGCCGCCTCGCCGACGGCGCTGGACACCTGGGCGCGCACCCAGCGGTCGCCGACCCGGCGGGCGAGGTCGCGCAGCTCGGCCAGGTCCTCGTCCACGCCGAGCAGGCCGCCCGGTGAGTCGACCACCATGTGCGTGCGGAACATCAGGGCGCAGGCCAGCTCCCACTCCCCGCCGTGCGCGCGGCAGTTGGCGACCGCCCGGTCGAGAATTCCCAGCACTTCCACGCGGGCGACGTCGGTGGTGCCGCCGTGCTCGAAGAGCGTGATGGGCCAGACCAGTCCGGGCATGCGGGCCGCGTCGGGGCCGCCCCGCTCGAAGCGGGCGCGCAGCAGGCCGGCGAAGAGCTGCCGGCGCGGCTCGCGCGTCATGCGCTCGTCCCCCGCCTCGGAGAGCAGGAACACGTGCAGCATCCGCAGGTTCATCCGCTGGGCGTGGCGCGGGTGGCCCTCCTCGTCGTCCGCGTGGGCGAGATAGGCGTCCACGGGGTCGACCCGGGCCATGAGCGCGGGCAGCTCGGCCGGCACGCGGGACCCGGGCGCCGGTCCGGACGACGGATCCCCACCCGGGCCCTCGTGGGCGCCGAGAACGTCGAGGGCGGCGCCCAGGCGCAGGGTGCGGTCGACCCAGTCGGCGCCCTCGTGGCGGTAGTTGCGCAGCCACCAGAACCAGCCCATCGCCAGGCAGAGCGCGCCGGCCTCCTCCTCGGCGCCCGCCGCCAGGGCGCGGTCGATCGCCACCCGGATGTTGTCGAGTTCCGCCTCCAGGCGGGCGATCCACGGGAGTTGCTCGGCGGAGCGCAGCAGGGGGTCGGCCCGCTCGGCGAGCGACCGTGCCCAGGCCCGGTGGCGGCGCTCGGCCTCCGTGCGCAGTGCGGGGACCTCGGCGGCGCGCTCGTCGGCGTACTCGTGGATGGTCTCCAGCATCCGGTAGCGCATGCCGCCGTCGCGCGCGTCGGGGGCGGCGACGACGAGGGACTTGTCGACGAGCGCCCCGACCAGCTCGGCGACCGGGCCCGAGCAGACCGCCTCGGCGGCCTCCAGGTCCCAGCCGCCGGCGAACACCGACAGCTCGCGCAGCACGGTCCGCTCGGCCTCGTCGAGCAGGTCCCAGGACCAGTCGACGACCGCGCGCAGGGTCTGCTGGCGGGGCAGGACCGTGCGGCTGCCGGAGGTGAGCAGGCGGAAGCGGTCGTCGAGGCGGTCGGCGATCTGGCGGGGGGTGAGCAGCCGCAGGCGGGCCGCCGCCAGCTCGATGGCGAGCGGCAGCCCGTCCAGGCGGCGGCAGATCTCGGCCACCGCGCCCTCGTCCCGGAGCACGTCGGCCGCGTCGGGACGGACGGCGGCCGCGCGCTCCCGGAAGAGGCGGTGCGCCGGGCCGGGGAGGAGGGGCTCGACCGGGCGGACCGACTCGCCTGGGACACCCAGGGGTTCACGGCTGGTGGCGAGGATCGTCAGGCCCGGGCAGCGGGTCAGCAGGGTCTCGGCGAGGGTGGCGGCCGCGCCGATGACGTGTTCGCAGTTGTCAAGGATCAGCAGTTCGCTGCGCGGGGCGCAATACTCGACGAGCAGGGCGACCGGGTCGTCCTGCGGGGTCGCCAGCTCGGAGGCCAGCAGCACGGTCTCGCGCAGACCGAGGGCACTGACCACCGCGCCCGGCACCGCCTCCGGCCGGTCGAGCGGCGCCAGCTCGACCAGCCACGCCTGCGGGAGCCCGGCGGCGGCTTCCTCGGCGAGACGGGTCTTCCCCGAACCGCCCGGTCCGGTGAGCGTGACCAGGCGGGCCCTGTGCAGTTCGGAACGAATCGCCGCGATCTCCGGTTCCCGGCCCACGAAAGAGGTAAGGCGCGGACGGAGGTTGCCGGTGCGGACCGGGTGCCGGGGGGCGGGCGCCGGGCCGGGGGCGGGGTCGAGGGGGGCAGCGGGGTCCAGGAAGGGAGCAGGCGCTGGTGCGGGGGCGGGCGCCCGCTCGCCGGTGCCCGCCCTGGGGCCGGTGGCCGCGCCCCCGTCGGCACGGGCCGCCTGCTGGAGCAGCTCCGCGTGCAGCGCCCGGAGCTCGCGTCCCGGGTCGGCGCCCAGTCCGTCGGCCAGGGCCCGGCGGGCGGTCTCGTAGGCGGCGAGGGCGTCGGCGCCCCGGCCCGTGTCGCGCAGGGCGCGGATGAGCAGGGCGTGCAGCGGCTCGTCGTACGGGTGGGCGGCGGTCAGCTCCGTCAGGCGCGGTACGGCCTCCTGGGCGCGGCCGAGGAGGAGGTCGGCCTCGGCGCGGGCCCGGGTCGCCTCCAGCCGCAGGGCGTCCGGGCGGGCGGCCGGGGTGCGGTCGGGGAGGTCGGCGAGGGCGGGGCCCCGCCACAGGGCGAGGGCGTCGTCGAGGGCGCGGGCGGCGGTGCGGGGGTCGCCGTGCCGCAGGGCGCGCGTGCCGTCGTGGACGAGGCGCTCGAAGACGAACAGGTCGACGTCGTCCTCGGTCGCGGTGAGGCGGTAGCCGCCGGGCTCGGAGGTGACGCCGTCCTTGCCGACGGTACGGCGCAGTCGGCCGACGAGGGCCTGGAGGGCGGCGTGGGCGTCCTGCGGCGGGGCGTCGGTCCAGATGTCGTCGATCAGGTCCTCGGGCGGGACGGTACGGCCGGGGCGCAGGGCGAGGGCCGCGAGCAGGGCGCGGAGGCGGGCGCCGGGGATGGACAGGGCTGTGCCCTGGTCGTCCGCTGTCTGGGTGACGCCCAGGATCCTGTACCGCACGGCCCCATTCTCCCCGCGCCCGCCACTCGCAGCACGGCATTTCGAACTCACGTTCAGTCACGCCGACCGGCAGCACCGGGGCACCGTGCAAGAAAGCCCCGCGCTCACCTGCCTGAGGGCCGCGGGGAACTGCGCAACACCCCCCACACACCCGCACCCGCACCCGCACCCGCACCCGCACCCGGCGACGAACGAGCCACCCCCACCCCGCGCCCCGCCCCCGCTCACCCCCCGGAGGACAACGCACTGCGCAGGGGCGCGATCCCCGCCGGGACCGCCCGCGCCCGGGCCGGTGTGCCCGTCCAGCAGGTGCCCCGGCGGGAGAGCAGCCGGCGGAGCCACAGTTCGAGGGAGACGAGGTCGGCCAGGCCGTCGAGCGGCAGGGGCTCGCCCGCCGCCGCGCTGCGCACCGCCGTGCGGACGACGCGCGCCTCGACCAGGCCCGCCTCCGCGAGCAGCGGCGTGTCGAAGAGCCCGAGGAGGGAGTCGGCCGCCACGCGCAGCCCCGCGCGCGCGGCCGCGGTGGCCGTGCTCTGCGAGGGCGCGCCCCAGCCGGGCGGGAGGTCGGCCACCCCGGCACCCTTGAGGACGGTGCGCAGGATGGCGGCCCGGGCGCCGGGCTGGACGCGCAGGGTCTCCGGCAGGGCCCGGCACGCGCGCACGACCTGGTTGTCGAGGAACGGCGTGTGCAGGCGCTGGAAGCGGATCTCGGCGGCCTGTTCCAGCACGCGCAGGTCGCCCGCGGCACGGGCGAGGGCCGCACGCGCGCGGTGGTCACCGGGCCGCTCGCCGGGGCCGCCCCCGGAGCGGGTCGCCGCGCTCTCCAGGCGAACCGATACTTCGGCCAGGGCCTCGCCCGTCAGCCAGCGTGCGGCCGGCCCGGGACTGCCCCAGGCCAGCGCCGCGAGCGAGGCGCCGACGGCGCTGCCGAAGTCGTCGAAGCGCCGGTCGCGCAGCCGCTCGGCGAGGCTCTCCACGCCCGTGCGGTACGGCGTGCGGGCCAGGCGGCGGGCGGCGCCGTACACGCGCGCGGGGACGAACACCGAGCCGTCCGCCTTGGTCAGCGCGGCGACCGGACGCACCAGGTGGCGGCGCTTGCGGTCCATCAGCAGGTCGGCGAGGCGGGCCGGGTGGGCGTCGAGGACCTGGCGGGCGCCGTAGCCGGTGAAGTGGTCGGCGCTGCCGGCGGCGAGCCGCGCACGGTGGCGGGCGGTGGTCACCAGGCTGGGGCCGGGTTCGTCGGTGAGCGGGCCGTCGAGGTCGGCGTAGGGGAGGGTGTCCTCGGCGCCGGCCACGACGACGTGGTGCAGCCGCGGGTTGGCCGCGAGGGCGCCGGCGCGTTCGAGCTCTGCTTCCTGGCCGCCCACGGCGAGGTCGTTGAAGGTGACCGCCAGGAGGCGCTCGCCGGCGCCCGTGCCGTGGCCGAGGACCGTGCCGGGCATGCCGGGCAGGCCCGCCGCGAGCAGGGCCAGGGTGCCGGAGGCCGGGCCGCCGGACAGGTCGGCGCCGATGCCCGGCACGGGCATGCCCCGCGCGGCCCTGCGCTCGGCCGGTCCCATGCCGGGCACCGGGCCGGGGTCGATGTCGGCGCCGGGGACGTGGCGCGGCGCGGACAGACGCGCGCGTACCGCCTCCACGAGCGCGTCGCGCACGCCGTCGACCGCGCGGTCGGGGTCGACGGGGGCCGCCGCCACGGCGATGGAGGCGACCGGCTCGTACCCGGCGATCTCGCGCGCCCCGGCGCGCAGGATCAGCGCGTGCCCCGGCGGGATGCGCCGCACGCCGTCGTAGGGGGTGGAGTCCAGCAGGGCGGCCGGCACGTCGGGGGCGGCCAGCAGCGCGGCGAGGTGGCCGTAGTCGAGGTTGGCCTCGACGAGGTCGGCCAGCGGCAGGGCGGCCGTGGCGTAGGCCGTGCCGCCCGCCCAGGGGGTGTGGAAGACCGGCCGGGCGCCGGCCAGGTCGCCGCAGACGGTGATCCGGCGGCCGACCTGCACGACGGCGGTGTAACTGCCGGGCCAGGCCGTCAGGTGGCGCAGGGCGCCCCCGCGCGCGGCGAGCAGGCCCACGCGCAGTTGTTCGTCGGAGGCGCCGCACATGCCGAGGACGGCGATCCGGGTGCGCTCGTCGGCGCGCACCACGCGCACCTCGTCGGGGCGCCAGTCGCCGACCGCCCACAGCGGATCGGGGTCGCCCCACAGGAGGTGGGAGCCGACGGGGTGCATGGTCTCGCCGTCGGGGCCGACCGCGCCGCCGCGTTCACCGTGTCCGGCGTACGCGTCGGGGCCGCCGTAGGTGTCGTACCCGCCGAAAGTGCCGTGTTTGCCGCGGCCGTCGGCGGTACTGCTCCACCCCACCAACCACCGCATCGACGCCTCCACGGACTGTGGACAACCAGTGCACCGTACGAACGGTTCACCATGCTGCCACGAAGAACGCGCCGCAGAGCGAAGGCGGGACGGCTTGTGATCCGGGGAACGCACGGGCGCACGGGCGCTCGCTCCGGCTCGGGCGCCCGCGTGCGATCCCGTCACTGCGATGCGAATGCGCCCCCGCTGCGCTCCCCCAAAACGCCCCGTGCGCCCTCGATTTCCGTGGTGGGAGCCGTGATGCACCGGCGGACACGGGGGCGATTTTCGGCCAAATCCCTTGCGCGCAAAGGATGTTGGAACAGCTTCGCACACGCTCCGTGCACACCGGCGCCGTGTCCTCGGCGCGTCGGCCCGGGAGACGGGCAGCGCCTCCCGGACCGCTCCGCCGCCCGCGGGGATGAAGGCGGCGGTGTCCCCCAGCCCACTGGATCCAGTACAGCGGGCCGACCCACGCACGGCCATGGAACCGCTCCCGGGATGGCCGGAGAAGAGCGCACGCACGGGCGCACGGCCACACGCCAGGAGCACGCCGCAACGGTGCGTACGGAACGCCGCCCTCACGTACGGGCCACAATCCCGCCATCCGGAAGAATGCCCCTTAACGCTTGGGATGCGGCGAACTACGCTGGGTTTACGAATGCCGCGTGGTTATGCCATCGCGGCAGCCGTCTGTGTCGAGGGGTGGCGCAATGTCCAGGGAGCAACGCGGGCCGAACGAAAAGCTCGGCGCCGTTCTCGCCCTCGCGGGAATCAGCAACGCCGGACTGGCGCGACGCGTCAACGACTTAGGGGCGCAACGTGGGTTGACGCTCCGCTACGACAAGACGTCGGTGGCGCGCTGGGTGTCGAAGGGCATGGTGCCGCAGGGAGCGGCGCCGCACCTCATCGCGGCCGCGATCGGCCAGAAGCTCGGCCGCCCGGTGCCGCTGCACGAGATCGGGCTCGCGGACGCCGATCCCGCGCCCGAGGTGGGCCTCGCCTTCCCCCGGGACGTCGGCCAGGCCGTGCGGTCGGCGACCGAGCTGTACCGGCTGGACCTCGCCGGCCGCCGCGCCGGCACCGGAGGCATCTGGCAGTCGCTGGCGGGCTCGTTCGCGGTCAGCGCCTACGCCACGCCCGCCTCGCGCTGGCTGATAACCCCGGCCGACAGCTCGGTCGCGCGCGAGGCGTACTCCTCGGAGAGCTCCGGCGCACCGCTCAAAGTCGGCCACAGCGACGTGCGGAAGCTGCGGGAGGCAGCCGAGGACGCCAGGCGCTGGGACTCCAAGTACGGGGGCGGCGACTGGCGTTCGTCCATGGTGCCGGAGTGCCTGCGGGTGGAGGCGGCGCCCCTGCTGCTCGGCTCCTACTCCGACGAGGTCGGCCGCGCCCTGTTCGGGGCGAGCGCCGAACTGACCCGGCTGGCCGGGTGGATGGCCTTCGACACCGGCCAGCAGGAGGCCGCGCAGCGGTACTACATCCAGGCGCTGCGGCTCGCCCGCGCCGCGGCCGACGTCCCCCTCGGGGGGTACGTCCTGGCGTCCATGTCCCTCCAGGCGACCTACCGCGGCTTCGGGGACGAGGGCGTCGACCTGGCGCAGGCCGCCCTGGAGCGCAACCGGGGCCTGGCCACGGCGCGCACGATGAGCTTCTTCCGGCTCGTCGAGGCGCGCGCCCACGCGCGTGCGGGGGACGCCCATGCGGCGGGCGCCGCGCTCAAGGCCGCCGAGGGATGGCTGGAACGCGCCCGGGAGGGCGACAACGACCCGTCCTGGCTCGGCTTCTACTCCTACGACCGCTTCGCCGCCGACGCCGCCGAGTGCTACCGCGACCTGAAGGCACCGCGCCAGGTCCGGCGGTTCACCGAGCAGGCCCTGTCGCAGCCGACGGAGGAGTTCGTCCGCTCGCACGGGCTGCGGCTGGTCGTCTCGGCGGTGGCCGAACTGGAGTCCGGCAACCTCGACGCGGCCTGCGAGCAGGGCGTGCGGGCCGTGGAGGTGGCCGGGCGGATCTCCTCCGCGCGCACCACCGAGTACGTCAAGGACCTCCTGCACCGGCTGGAGCCCTACGGCGACGAGCCGCGGGTCGTGGAGCTGCGGGAGCGCGCCCGGCCGCTGCTGGCCCCGGCGTAGGCCCGCCGGCGGAAGCACCACCGGCGGCCCCCGCCTCAGCACCGCCGCCCGCGCCCCGCCAGGAACACCGCTCCCCCCGCGTTTGAAGCCGCTGTCAGTGGCGCAGTGCACTATCGGGAGCGGGAGGTGGTGCCTGGTGGGAGCCGGGACGGCATACGACGGTGACGTGCTGGTCGTGGGCGGGGGGATCGTCGGGCTGTCGACGGCGTACGCGATCACGCGGGCCGCGCCGGGGACACGCGTGACCGTGCTGGAGAAGGAGCCCGCGCCGGCCCGTCACCAGACGGGGCGCAACAGCGGGGTCATCCACAGCGGGATCTACTACCGTCCGGGATCGCTGAAGGCGCGGTACGCGGTGCGGGGCGCCGCCGAGATGATCAAGTTCTGCGCGGAGTACGACCTCCCGCACGCCGTCACCGGCAAGCTGATCGTCGCCACCGAGCGCGACGAGCTGCCCCGGCTGCACGCGCTCGTGCAGCGAGGCCGGGAGAACGGCATCCCGGTGCAGGAGCTGAGCGGCGCGCAGATCGCGGAGCACGAGCCCGAGGTGCGCGGCCTCGCCGCGATCCACGTGCGGACGACCGGCATCTGCGACTACGGGGCCGTCGCGCGGCAGCTCGCGGAGGCGTCCGGGGCGGAGATCCGCTACGGCGCGGAGGTCGTCCAGGTCGACCGGCGGGCCGGGCTCGGCGTGGCCGTGCGCACCGCGCGCGGGGACGTGGTGCGCGCGCGGGTGCTGGTGAACTGCGCCGGGCTCTACTGCGACCGGATCGCCGAGCTGACCGGGGACGAGCCCGAGGTGCGCATCGTGCCGTTCCGCGGGGAGTACTACGAGCTGGCGCGGACCGAGCTGGTGCGGGGCCTGGTGTACCCGGTGCCCGACCCGGCGTTCCCGTTCCTCGGCGTGCACCTCACGCGCGGGATCGACGGGGGCGTGCACGTCGGTCCGAACGCGGTGCCGGCGCTCGCCCGCGAGGGGTACGGGTGGGGGGTCGTCCGGCCGGGGGAGGTCGCCCGGACGGTGGCGTGGCCCGGGGCCTGGCGGATGGGCCGACGGCACTGGCGGTACGGGCTCGGGGAGCTGCGCAGGTCGGTGTCCAAGGGGGCGTTCGTGGCGGCGGTGCGCAGGATGCTGCCCGCGGTGGAGGAGGAGGACCTGGTGCGGGCCGGCGCGGGCGTGCGGGCGCAGGCGGTGCTGCGGGACGGCGGGCTGGTGGACGACTTCCTGATCCGGGAGGGCGACCGGGCGGTGCACGTGCTGAACGCGCCGTCCCCCGCCGCGACGGCGTCCCTGCCGATCGGCCGCGAGGTGGCCCGGCGGGCCCTGGCCGTGCTGGAGTCCGCGTGACGCAGGCTTGCGCGTGACGCAGGCTTGGGCGGGGCCGGTGACGGTGGGCCGCGTCCCCGGTCCGCCGCCCCGTAAAATCGGTTCCACTGTGTCTGACTCGCTGAACTCCCCCGAAGCCCCCCGGACCGCCGCCGACGAGCGGTGGCACCGCCCCGGTGTGTCCGTGCGGCACACGCGGCCCAAGGGGGAGCCGCGCTTCCCCGACGGGCCGCAGGCGGACCCCGCCGGGTCGCACTTCGAGCGGCGCATCCGGAGCTTCCAGCCGCGGCGCAGCCGGGTCACGGCCGGGCAGGCCGACGCCCTGCAGCGGCTGTGGCCCAAGTGGGGGCTGGACATCGACGGGCAGCGGGTGCTCGACCTGGCCGAGCTGTTCGGCGACGAGCGCCCGGTCGTGCTGGAGATCGGGTTCGGCATGGGCGAGGCCACCGCGCAGATGGCCGCCGCCGACCCGGACACCAACATCCTCGCCGTCGACGTGCACACCCCGGGCCAGGGCAACCTGCTGGCACTCGCCGAGCGCGGCGGCCTGACCAACGTCCGGGTCGCCAACGGCGACGCGATCATCCTGCTGCGCGAGATGCTCGTCCCCGATGCGCTCGACGGGCTGCGCGTCTACTTCCCGGACCCCTGGCCGAAGAAGCGCCACCACAAGCGCAGACTCATCCAGCCCGAGTTCCTCTCGCTCGCCGCGACGCGCCTGCGGCCCGGGGCGGTCCTGCACTGCGCGACCGACTGGGAGCCGTACGCCGAGCAGATGCTCGAGGTGCTCGACGCCCACCCGGACTTCGAGAACACCCAGCCCGACGGCGGGTTCGCGCCCCGGCCCGGCTTCCGTCCGCTGACCCGCTTCGAGGGCCAGGGGCTGGACAAGGGCCACGTGGTGAACGATCTGCTGTTCCGCCGCGTACAGCACCGCTGACCGCCCACCCCGCCGCCGTACCACCCCGCACCCGTCAAGGCACCGCCCGTTCCGCGCCCGTGGAGGCACCGTCGCGGGCGGCGCCGTCCCTCGTTAGGGTCGATGCCGTGGCCATCAGTCCCCCGTACCCGCCGTACCCGACCCCGCCCGACGGCCCCGCCGGGGGCGGGGCGCTGCGGCACGCGCACTGGTGGCAGCGCACCTGGGTGCGGTACGGCGCGCTCATCACCCTGCTGACCCTGTCCGGGCTGGTGATCCTCGCGCTGGTGCGCCAACAGACCGGCACCGAGGGCTTCCTGGTGGGCCTGGGGCTGGCCGTCCTGCCCGTGCCGCTGCTCATCGCCGCGTTCCGGTGGCTGGACCGGGTGGAGCCGGGCCCCTGGCGGAACCTGGTGTTCGCGTTCGCCTGGGGCGCCTGCGCGGCCGCGCTCATCGCCATCGTCGCCAACAGCTTCGCCACGAAGTGGATCGCGACGGCGACCGCCGACCCCTCCGGTGCGGACACCCTGGGCGCGACCGTCATAGCGCCGGTGGTCGAGGAGTCCGCCAAGGCCGCCGCCGTCCTGCTCGTCTTCCTCTTCCGCAGACGGGACTTCACCGGGATCGTCGACGGCGTCGTCATAGCCGGGGTGACCGCGACCGGGTTCGCGTTCACCGAGAACATCCTCTACCTCGGCACGGCCTTCGGGACCGACCAGCTCACCGGCGACCGCGGCATCCCCTCCGTCACCGCCGCGACCTTCTTCGTGCGCGTCGTCATGTCCCCGTTCGCGCACCCCCTGTTCACCGTCCTCACCGGCATCGGCTTCGGCATCGCCGCGCTCTCCGGCGAACGCCAGCACGTGCGGCGCGTCCTGCTGCCGCTCGCCGGGCTGCTGCTCGCCATGGGCATGCACTCCTTCTGGAACGGCTCCTCCACCTTCGGGGAGTTCGGCTTCTTCGCGGTCTACGGCGCCTTCATGGTGCCCACGTTCGCCGTGCTGACCTGGCTCGTCGTGTGGACGCGCCAGCGCGAGCTGCACACCGTGCGCGAGGAACTGCCCGCCTACGCCGTCGCCGGGTGGCTGTCCCCGGCCGAGCCGTACGCGCTCGGCTCGATGCGGGCACGGCGGCTCGCGCGCACCGTCGCCAAGAACCACGGGGGCAGGCCCGCCGCCCGGGCCGTCGCCGAGTACGAGGCCTATGCCACCTCCCTGGCGTTCCTGCGGCACCGGGGGCGGCTGGGCCGGGCCGGCAGCGACTTCGTCGTACGCGAGGGCGAGCTGCTGAACGAGCTGTGGCGCCGGCGCGAGACCGCGCGTCCGGCGCTGGAGCACGCGGGCCGGGTGGCCGCCCCCATGCCGGTCCCCGTGGCGGCCTGGCCCGGACCCGGCTTCGGGTACGCACAGGGCCCGGGACAGGGCTACGGATACGCGCAGCCGCCGGGACACCACCACGCCCCGGCGCAGGGGTACGGGTACCCGGCGGCCCCGCACCCCGCGTACAACCCGTACCGGACGTGACGCCGGCACCGGCGCACGCCCCTACGCCGACGCCTCCGTCAGCGCGTCCAGTTCCTCGCCCGTGAGGTCCAGCTCCGCCAGCGCCAGCAGGTCCGGGAGCTGGTCGGTCGTCCGGGCCGAGGCGAGGGGGGCGGCGACCGTGGGCTGGGCGGCGAGCCAGGCCAGGGCGACCGTGGCGACCGGCACCCCGTGGGCGGCGGCGGTCTCGTCGAGCGCCGTGAGGACGCGGCGGCCCCGCTCGGTGTCCAGGTGCTTGCCGGCCCCCGCGGCCCGGGCGCTGTCCACCGTGGTGCCCGGGCGGTACTTGCCGGTCAGGAAGCCGGAGGCCAAGGCGTAGTAGGGGACGGCGGCCAGGCCCTCGCGCTCGGCCAGGTCGCGCAGCGCGCCCTCGTAGGTGTCGCGGGAGACCAGGTTGTAGTGCGGCTGGAGGGCGACGTACCGGGCCAGGCCCTCCCGGTCGGAGAAGGCCAGGGAGGCGCTCAGCCGCTCGGGGGAGATGTTGGACGCGGCGATCTGGCGGACCTTGCCCGCCTTCACCAGCTCGTCGAGCGCGCCGATGATCTCCTCCACCGGCACCTCGGGCTTGTCGAAGTGGGTGTAGTACAGGTCGATGCGGTCGGTGCCCAGGCGGCGCAGGGAGGCGTCGGCGGCGGCCTTGATGTTCGCCGCGGTCAGGCCCTGGTAGTCGGGGTGCTGGCTGACCTTGGTGGCGATGACGACGTCGTCGCGGTTGCCGCGCGACGCGAGCCACTTGCCGATGATCGTCTCGGACTCGCCGCCGCTGTTGCCGTCGACCCAGGCCGAGTAGGAGTCGGCGGTGTCGAGGAAGTTGCCGCCGGCCGCGGTGTAGGCGTCGAGGACGGCGAAGGAGGCGGCCTCGTCGGCCGTCCAGCCGAAGACGTTGCCCCCGAGGGCGAGCGGGAAGACCTCGAGGTCGGAGGAACCGAGCTTGCGCAGAGCAGTCATGCCCTGTTCCAACGACCGGCCCCGGGACGGTCATCCCGCCCGCCCGCAAACTTCACGTAAACCGGAGCGGCCGCCGCCGGTTCGCGCGGTGCCGTGCATGGGGCGGCCGGTCCCGGGAACCCGTTCCTCGGCCGGCCGCCCGGTCAGGGACGGATCAGGGGGGTCGGGTCAGGGAGTCAGGCCCTTGTCGCGCAGCCACGCCATCGGGTCGATCCCGGTGGCCGCGCCGCCGGGGTGGACCTCGAGGTGCAGGTGCGGCCCGGTGACGTTGCCGGTGGCGCCGACGCGCCCGATGACGTCGCCGGTGCCGACCTTCTGGCCGACGCTGACGCTGATCGAGGACTGGTGGCAGAACCAGAGCTCGGTGCCGTCGTCGAGGGTGAGGATCGTGCGGTAGCCGTAGGAGCCGGCCCAGCCCGCCTCGGTGATCGTGCCGCCGTGCACGGCCTTGATGAGGGTGCCGGTGGGCGCGGCGAAGTCGAGGCCGGTGTGGTAGCCGGAGGACCACATCGAGCCGGCCTGGCCGAACGTCGAGGTGATCGTGTACGAGGAGGTCGGCAGCGTGTACTGCTTGGCCAGTGCGGCCAGGCGCGCGGCCTCGGCCACCTCGGCCGCCTGCTCCTCGGCCTTCTTCTTCGCGGCGGCGGCCTTCGCCTGGGCCTCCTGTTCGGCCTGGGCGGCGGCGTCGGCCTCCGCCTTGGCCGCGGCGGCCTCGACGGCGGCGAGCGCCTTGGTGTCGACCTGGGTCTGCTGTGACTCGGCCTGCGCCATGATCCGGTTGCGCAGGGCCTCACCGGCGTCGGCGGTGCCCCGGGCGGTGTCGTCCGCGGTGGTGCCGAAGGTGCTCAGCGCCGCGGGGGCGGCTTCCTGCGGGGCGTCGTGGTCGGAGATCAGCGAGCCGACGGAGGGCAGGTCGGGCAGCGAGATGGAGACCGGCGGCTTGCCGGTGTTGGCGCTGGCCATGCCGCCCGCGCCGACGGCGGCGATGACGCCGACGCCGAGGACGGTGGAGCTGCGGGCGAGTCCGCCGCGCTGCTTGGCGACGCGGTGCCGGCCGCGTACCGGACGGAGGGAGTCCGCGGTGGGGTTCCACTCCTCCCAGGGGCCCTCGTCGATGTGCTGGCCGCCGTAGGCGAACGTCTCGGAGGGACGCTGGCCCGGCAGGGAGGGGGCTTCTGGGGCAGGCCGGTTGGACGCCACGCGGGCGCGCTCCTTTCCTTCCGTCGCCTACCGGGTTAGCTGACGGGTTCGGAGCGGGAAGGTCTCCTACGCGCGTATACCGGCCGCTGGTCGGCGGCGGCTTCCGCGTGATTCACCCCAAGGTGGTGGTTCCCCGGTTCCCTCGCGGGATTCGGCGCGTGCGCACGGAGCCGCCTCTGGTGACGGCTGGGACGACCGCGCTGCGTTATCGAACGTTAATAGACATGGAGCCGGCTTTCCAAGCTGTTCCGCTTGATCGACAACATTTTTGACCAGGACTTTCCTGCCACGACCGGGGAAAAACGGGCGAGTTGGCGGGACGTCAGGGAAGCCAGGGGAATGAATCAGCAGTCACCGGGCGTTTGATGGTGACTCAGTTGTTATGCACAGGGCGGTCGCCCGCTCACGCAGAGTGAACGGGCGGGAAGGCGCGAAAACACCGAGGGCCGGAACCCTTTCGGATTCCGGCCCTCGGCCTTCAGTAGCGGGGACAGGATTTGAACCTGCGACCTCTGGGTTATGAGCCCAGCGAGCTACCGAGCTGCTCCACCCCGCGTCGGTGACTCCACTGTACGCCATGTGCGGGACCAAAAGCGAAACGGTTGTCCAGGGCGCCCCGGGCGGGCAGCGCGCTCAGCCCAGGAGGTGCCGGTTCGGCGCCTTGGCCCGCTCCTCGTACCCGGGCAGCACGACGACGTCGGCGCCGTGCGCCGCCAGCAGCCCGTTGCCGTCCGCCGCCTCCACGAACGTGTCCGGCTCGCGCCAGGCCGTGACCACCCGGCGCACCCCCGCGTCGAGGATCAGGCGTGCGCAGGGTGCCGGGCGGGAGGCGCGGCGGGCGCACGGCTCCAGGCTGCTGTAGACGGTCGCGCCGGCCAGGCGCGGGTCGGCGGGGTCGACCTTGGCCAGGGCGGCCTCCTCGGCGTGCACCACGGGGTCGCCGGCCTCGCGGGAGTGGCCGCGGGCCAGTTCGGTGCCGTCAGCGGCGACGACCACCGCGCCGACGCTGAACGCGGTGCCCGAGGGCGGGCACCGGTCGGCCAGGTCGCAGGCGAGGGCCAGCCAGCGGCGGTCGGCGGCGGAGGGGAGCGGGCCGGCGCCGGGGGCGGTGGGCTCGTAGCGCATGAGGACGACGTCCTCGATCCGCCGCGTCTCCAGCAGCCGCAGCCGTCCGCCCTGGTAGGCGCCGGGGCCGAAGAGGCGGGGGGCGTCCGGGTCGCCGACGAACAGGGGCGCGAGGACGAGCTGGAGTTCGTCGGCGAGGCCCTGCTGGAGGAGCTGGGTGTGGATCGTGCCGCCGCCCTCGACCATGAGCCGGCGCACGCCCCGTACGTCGTGCAGGTGTTCCAGCGCGCGGCGCCAGTCGAGGCCGGGCCCGAGGGCGGCGACGTCGGCGGCGATCCCGGCGGCGCGGGCGCGCTCGGCGCCCCGGTCGGTGGTCAGCAGGAGCTTGTCGCCGCCCGTGTGCCAGAACTGCGCGGCGGGGTCGAGGTCGCCGGAGGCGCTGACCGTGACCTTGAGCGGGTAGGCGGGCCGGCCGGCGGCGACCCGGGCGGCGCGGCGCCCGGCGGAGTTGACCAGCAGGCGCGGGTTGTCGGCGCGCAGGGTGCCGGCGCCGATGAGGATGGCGTCGACGGACGCGCGCACCTCGTCGACGCGGTCGAAGTCGGCCGGGCTGGACAGCAGCAGCCGCTCCGGGCCGGTGTCGTCGAGGAAGCCGTCGAGGGAGACGGCGGCCGACAGCAGGACGTACGGGTACGGCATGGGGGCGCGCTCTCTCGTGGGACCGGCGGGACGGGCGGGGCGGTGAGACGGGCGGGGCGGCTGGGGCCGGGACACTTTCCGGACGGGACGACGACGATCTTGGTTCAAGTTTGAAGCAAACCTACACTGGCGGCATGACGACCCGCTGGCTGACCTCCGACGAGCAGCGCGCCTGGCGTGCCTACATGGCCGCCACCCTCCTGCTGGAGGACACGCTCGACCGCCAGCTCCAGCAGGACGCCGGCATGCCGCACCTGTACTACTCCATCCTCGCCAATCTCTCCGAGGCGCCTCAACGGCGGCTGCGGATGACCGACCTCGCCGAGCGGTCGAAGATCACCCGCAGCCGGCTCACCTACGCGGTGGCCCGGCTGGAGAAGGACGGCCTGGTGCGGCGCGAGCAGTGCCCGTCGGACCGGCGCGGCAGCGTGGCCGCCCTCACGGACGAGGGCGTGGCGGTGCTGGAGCGCACGGCGCCGGGCCACGTCGAGACGGTCCGCGCGTCCCTGTTCGACCGGCTCAGCCCCGAGCAGGTGGGGCAGCTCGAGGAGATCTGCGCGCGGATCGCGGGCGGGCTGGTGGGCGGCGCGCAGGACGGCGGCGGCCCGGAGGACGTGCCCTGGAAGCGGCGCTCGACGCCGTGCCCGTGAGGTCGGCGGGACGATGTCCGTGAGGCCGGCGGGGCGGACCGGAACCCCGTTGCTTCAAACTTCAAGCACAGGTAGGGTCGGCTCCGAGAATCTGCTTCAAATCTGAAGCAGCAGGAGGGCGGTGCGCCGCCCAGGACCCGGAGAACCGCATGCCCGCTGACCTCACCGCCGCCACGCCGCGCGCCCGCGTCCGGGTCCCGCTGCGCTTCCACGACGGGTACGCCGTCGACGCCGACCTCGTCACCTTCGACGGCCTCGTCGACGGCCGGGAGCACATCGCCGTCGTCCTCGGCGACCCGGCTCCCGGCACCACGCCCCTGGTCCGGCTGCACTCCGAGTGCCTGACCGGGGACGTCTTCGGCTCGGCCCGCTGCGACTGCGGCCCGCAACTGCGCGAGGCCGTCGAGCGCATCGCCGAGCGCGGCGGCGTACTGCTCTACCTCCGCCAGGAGGGCCGGGGCATCGGCCTCTACAACAAACTCGACGCCTACGCCCTCCAGGACCAGGGCCTGGACACCTACGAGGCGAACGCCGCCCTCGGCCTGCCCGAGGACGCCCGCGACTACACGGCCGCCGCCCAGATGCTGCGCGCCCTCGACGTCACCCGCGTGGACCTGCTCTCCCACAACCCCGACAAGGCGGAGCAACTGCGCGCGCTGGGCATCGACGTCCACGACCGCGTCCCGACCGGCGTCTTCACCACCCCGCACAACGTCCGCTACCTGCGCGCCAAGGTCCTGCAGACCAGCCACACGCTGCCGCTCGGCGACCTGACGGAACTGCACGCGGGCTGACCCGCCGGGCGTAGGGACCCCGGCAGCCGGGGAGACACCCGGGCGTGACGAACCCGCCTCCCCCGGAGCAGAACCCGGCCGCGCCGGCGACCCGCCGCAGCTACGACGCCGTCGCCGAGCCCTACGCCGCCGACATCGGCAGCGAACTCCCCGGCAAGCCCCTCGACCGCGCCCTGCTGGACGCCTTCGCGGAAGTCACCCGGCACGGCCCGGTGGCCGACGTCGGCTGCGGCCCGGGACAGGCGACGGCCCACCTCGCCGGCCGGGGCGTGGCGGTCACGGGCCTGGACCTCTCCCCCGGGATGTGCGCCGTGGCCCGCCGCGGCACCGGGCTGCCCTTCGCCGTGGCCGACATGACCGCCCTGCCGCTGCGCTCCGGCAGCCTCACGGGCCTGCTGTGCTGGTACGCGCTCATCCACCTCGACGCACCCGGACGGGCCGCCGCCTACGCCGAGTTCGCCCGCGTCCTGCGCCCCGGCGGGCACGCCCTGCTGGCCTTCCACACCAGCACCGCCGACACCCGCCCCGGCGAGTCGGCCCACTTCACCGACTGGTGGGGCCGGCCGGTGGACCTCACCTTCCACTTCCTGGACCCGGCCACGGAGACGACGTCCCTCACCGCCGCGGACCTCACGGTCACGGCCCACCTCGACCGGGCCCCGTACCCCGGGGTCGAACACCCGAGCAGACGCTCGTACCTGCTGGTGCGGCGGGGTGGGGAGGCGTAGCGGGGACGGGTCCGTCCGGACCCCGGGGAACAACGAGCCCCGGCCCAGGAAGACCTGGGCCGGGGCTGTGTCGTAGGCCGTGTGGGACTCGAACCCACAACCAATGGATTAAAAGTCCACTGCTCTGCCAATTGAGCTAACGGCCCGGGCGATGTTGCCTCCCCGAGCATAGCCGGAGCGGGCCCGGTGTCCGATCGGGTATCGGGACACGGGCGGGGCGGACGTGTCGTGGCGCCGGCCGCGGTCGGGGAGGCGGCGGGCGTCAGGGGTCGGCGGGTTCCGGGGCCGCGGCGGCGCGGCGGGACGCCTCGCGGGCGCGGGTGCGTTCGTGGTCGGGGTCCAGGAACCAGTGGCGGGCCGAGGCCAGCCACCAGGCCGCCGCGAAGCCGAGGACGACCAGGACGGCCACCGGGGCGTAGTTGAACGTCTCCCAGGTGACCGGGGAGACCTGCGGCAGCATGAACAGCACGGTGATGACGCCGACCCAGACCACCGCGACCACGCCGATCACCTGCGACCAGCGGCCCAGGTGCCACGGGCCGCGCGCGAAGGCCGCGCCCTTGCGCACGCGCAGCAGGGTGGGGATGACGTAGGCGACGTACAGGCCGATGACCGCGATCGAGGTCACCGCGGCGTAGGCGGTGTAGTTGATCAGGTACGGCAGGCCCAGCGCGAGGGCGGCGATCGCGGCCAGCCAGACCGCGGCGACCGGGGTGCGGGTGCGCGGGCTGACGGTGTGCCACACATGGGAGAAGGGCAGCGCGCCGTCCCGCGAGAAGGCGTAGATCATACGGCTGTTGGCCGTCACCGACGCCATGCCGCAGAAGAGCTGGGCGCCGATCACCACGAGCAGGAGGAGCTTGCCCGCGGTGGCGCCGAGCGCGTCGAGCAGGATCTGGGCCGGGGGCGCGCCGGTCGGGGAGTCCAGGGCGCCGTCGTAGGACTGGATGGCGAAGGTGAAGCCGAGCAGCAGGACGAAGCCGGCGATCCAGGAGGTCCAGATGGACCGCACGATGCCCTTCGGGCCGGCCGTGGCCGCGTCGTGGGTCTCCTCCGTCATGTGGGCGGAGGCGTCGTAGCCGGTGAAGGTGTACTGGGCCATCAGCAGGCCCAGCAGGACGACGTAGAAGCCGCTGCCCCAGCCGGTGTTGTTGACGAACTCGCCGAACACGAACGACGCCGGGCGGTGGTGGTCCGGCGAGAAGGTGAGCGCGCCGACGATCACCGCCACGCCGAGGACGTGCCACCAGACGCTGATGCTGTTGAGCAGGGCGACGATGCGCACGCCGAAGGTGTTCAGCAGGCCGTGCAGGACGAGGATCGCCGCGAACAGCAGGACCGTGCGGCCGGGGGTGACCTCGAAGCCGAACTGGAGGTTCAGGTAGGCGCCCAGGAAGGAGGCGGCGCCGAAGTCGATGCCCGCGGTCACCGCGACCTGGCCCAGCACGTTGAACCAGCCCGTGAACCAGGCCCAGGCCGCCGCCGAGCGGGGCGGCGCCAGCCGGTGGGCCCAGAAGTACAGGCCGGCCGACGTCGGGTACGCCGAGCAGATCTCGGCCATGGACAGCCCGACGAAGAGGGTCATCAGCCCGACGGCCACCCAGCCCCAGGTGATCACGGCGGGGCCGCCGGTGTTCAGGCCGAACGCGTACAGCGTCAGGCAGCCCGACAGCACGGAGATGATCGTGAAGGACACCGCGTAGTTGGAGAACGCCGACATGCGTCGGGCGAGCGTCTGCGTGTAACCGAGCTGGGCCAGCCGTTCTTCGTCCGACAGCCCACTCCCTCTGGCGTCATCTGTCATGCCCCCAGCGATTCCCTCGCCGGGGGCATGACATGCGTCACAGGGGAAGCAGAAAGGCTCCCGTGGTGACTAGAAGAGGCCCTTGTACTTCTGCCATCCGGTGCCGACCTTCACGCGCGGTCCGAAGGTCCCGGTCCCGGTGCCGTTCTGCCGGTACAGGGTGCCCGCCGTGTCGCGGGCGACGAGGTCCGCCTTGCCGTCCCCCGTGATGTCACCGGGTCCGACGACGGCGTTGTAGCTGCCGCCCCAGCCGGCGAAGAGCCTCACCCGCGCGGAGAACGTGCCGTTGCCCCGGCCCAGGTACCGGTACAGGTTGTCGGCGGTGTCCTGCGCGAGCAGGTCGCCGACGCCGTCGCCGTTGAGATCACCGGCACCGATGATCTTCTTGTAGGACTTCCAGGTGTCGTAGAGCTTCACGGGCGCCGCGAAGCCCGGCCGGCCCGTGCCCTGGTAGAGGTAGACCCGGCCCGTGGAGGGGTTGCGGGCGATCAGGTCGGGGCGGCCGTCCTTCGTCACGTCCCCCGGCGAGGTCAGCACGTCGAACTGGTTGAACCCCTTGGACGCGACGGTCCAGTGCGGCGACCTCGGCGTCACGGCAGCGCCGCAGCCGGGCGCGTACAGCCGCAGTTCCCCGCTGGTCAGCCGCACCAGCACGTCGGCGCAGCGGTCACCGTTCAGGTCGCCGAAGGGCACCGCCCTGATGCCGCTCGGCCAGCCGCTGCCGCTGACCTGGCCGGAGAAGGTGCCCCGGCCGGTGCCCTGCTGGAAGGTCAGGGTGCCCGTGCTCGGCATGGTCAGCAGGTCGCCCACGCCGTCCGGCTCGGCGCCCGGGCCGACGTGGTCGCGGAACACGGCGCTGCCGTCGACCATGCGGACGGTGCCCCGCACCTGCAGGGGGGCGCCGACGCCGTCCGCGGGCGTGACGGTCAGCGTCCAGTCGTAGGTGCCGTTGGGCAGGGGGGAGACCGTGCTGCCGGGGCCCAGGGGGTTCCAGCCCACGTTCAGCACCCCGCTCACGGCGCCGCCGTCCGTGCCTCCGACGTGCTTGCCGGTGGCCCCGCTGCGCACGTCCAGCGTCCACCCCGAGGCCGGCTTCGACAGCAGCACCGAGGTGAGGGTGTGCGTGCCGGGGGCCGTCCGGGTCACGCTCTGCGCGGGCCCCAACTGGCGCAGCGGCTGCTGCGCGACGCCCGAGGGCACCAGGTGGACCTGCTCGCGGTCGTCGACGTAGGCGAGGTTCGCCCCGGACTCGTCCACCGTCCAGCGCACGCCGCGCTGCGAGACGCCGGTGTCGGGCAGGTCCCCGACGACCCGGCCGGCGGGGGCGCCGTCGGCCACGGTGGTGAGGACCAGCTTCCCGGCCTGCTTGTCGTGCGTGACGACGTACCCGTCGCCCAGCTCGGCCTCGCCCGCGGGGACGGGGACGGACGTGCGCGCCGTCCGGTCGTAGACGCCGGCCTGTCCGTCGCAGGTCCAGTAGATCCAACGGCCCAGCGCCTGCAGGTCGGTGGGCGTGCAGCCGGCGCCGGTGCCGACGGTCTCGGTGGTCTTCCCGGCCGTCAGGTCGTACGCGGTGACCTGGCCCGGCGTCGGGCCCGGCGTCCAGAGGGTGTCGCCGGACAGCGCGGCCGGGCCCGGGGCGCGGGTGAGCGCCGCGGTGCCGGTGCCGCCGATGCGGAAGACGTCCTGCTCGGAGGCGGCCGTGTAGATCAGGTACTGACCCGAGACGTCGGTGAGGCGGCCGCCCCGCGGGAGGTCCCCGCGCACCCAGGTGTCGCTGTCCCCCGGCCCGTCGACCACGATCGAGTCCGCGCTCGCCCCGTGGTCCACCCGGGCGACCCGCCCGTCGCCGGTGCCGTGGAACACGGCGCAGCCCGGGTCGGAGTCCGGGCAGGCGTTCGCGGTGAACGAGTAGCGGGTGGAGGGGCCGAAGGCCGGCGTGCCGGTGGGCGCGACGGTCCGCTGGGACAGGCGCCGCACGTCGGAGCGCAGGTAGTCCCCGACCACCAGTTTCCCGCCGGTGAGGGACAGGCCCTGGATCTTCAGGGGCGGCTTGGGCAGGGCCTTCACCCGGGTGACGACCGGAGTGCCGTCCGGGCCGGCCTGGATGCGCTGGACGCCCCAGCCGTCGGGGTTCGCGGAGGTGCGGCCCACGGCGACGGCGGTGCCGTCGGAGAGGCCGTCGAAACCGACGTACGAACCGGTCAGGAGGGTCCGCTCGGGCCCCCCGGAGAGGGGCTTGGCCACGATCTTCAGATCGCCCGACTGGCGCACGATCCAGTCGCCGACCGTGGTGAGGTACCCGGGCGAGCCGCCGGCCCCGTCCGGGACGACCTCGGTGGGAGCGGCCGACAGGTCGGTGCGGTCGTAGACCAGCGCGGTCGGCTCGCCGGAGCCGTACAGGAGCACGTGGCGGTCGGTGATCTTCGCCCGGCCGTACAGCTTCGAGGTCGCCGTCCAGGTGCGCACCCGGCCCGTCCGGCGGTCGACCAGGACCCACGGGTAGTCGCCGCCGCCACCCGGCCGGCCCGCGTTGAAGAGGAGGTCGTCGGTGTCGCCGCCGAAGACCTGGCCGAGGAGGTACCCGTCCGGCACCCCGGTCACCGGCACGTCCCGGGTGGTTCCGTCGGGGTCCGGGAAGAGCAGGTGCATGTCGCGCAGGACGCGGGTCCCGTTCGGGTCCGTCACCTCGCGGTAGGAGACCACCAGGTCGTCGTAGGCGCCGAGCAGGGTCTGGCCCGCGGGGACGCGGACCGTGCGCGTGGTGCCGTCGACGGCGTTCCACAGGTCGACCCGGCCGTCCGGGTAGCGGTACGCCACGGCGTCCCCGCCCGTCATGAGGGCGGGGTTGGCCCCGGCCGGACGGGTCGGCTTCGTCGTCGCGGCGTCCGCGTACCGCATCCAGACGAGTCCGTCGTCCGTGCGCAGGAACACGCCCTGCCTCCCCGCGCCCTCCCGCCCGAGGAGCGATCCCGTGTCCCACAGGGAGACGGCGGGGTGGGTGCTGCTCAGTGCCGCCGGCACCACCGTCTCCTGAGGTGTGTCCGCCGCGGCCGGCGCGGCCGGGAGCAGCGGGATCAGCGCGGCGGTGAGCAGAGCGCAGGCCGCGGTCGCGCGCAGGCGTGCGGACGTGTGACGAGCCAAGAAGGACCCTCCCCGGGAAGCCGAGACGGGACGTGCACCGCGTCCGGGTGCCCGGCCCCCCGGCCGTCGCATCCGTCTCAGAAGTGGGCCGATCTTACCCGGATACGGCTGAGCGCCGTGCCCCCGGTCGGGGGCACGGCGCTCAGCCGGTGGTCGGATCAGCCGTTGCGCTTCCAGCGCGGCTTGTCCTCGCGGCGGCCGAAGGAGCCGCCGCCGCGGTGGTCGTCACGGCGGCCGTAGGGGCGGTCGTGACCCGGACGGTCGTGGCCGCCGGCGCGATAGCCCGGGCGGTCGTCGCGGCGGTCGCGGTTGAACGGGCGGTCGCTGCCCCGGTGACCGGTGCGCTCGTCGCGGCGGAAGCCGCCCCGGTCGTCACGGCGCTCGAAGGAACGGCCGCCGCGGTCGCGGTCGAAGGAGCGGGCGCCCCGGTCGTCACGACGCTCGTCCCGGCGGAAACCGCCACGGTCGTCCCGGCGGTCGTCGCGGCGCTCGAAGGAACGGCCGCCGCGGTCGCCGCCGTCCCGGCGGTCGTAGCCGCGCTCACCGCGGTCGCGGTCGAAGGAGCGGGCGCCCCGGTCGTCACGACGGTCGTCCCGGCGGAAGCCGCCACGGTCGTCCCGGCGGTCGTCCCGGCGGTCGTCGCGGCGCTCGAACGAACGGCCGCCGCGGTCACGGTCGAAGGACCGGCCGCCCCGGTCGTCACGACGCTCGTCCCGGCGGAAGCCGCCACGGTCGTCACGACGGTCGTCGCGGCGGAAGCCGCCCCGGTCGTCACGGCGCTCGTACGACGTCGTCGGCGCCGGACGCTCCTCGCGCTCGGGCCGGTCGGACCGCTCGGCGTCCCGCGCGGTCGGCTGCTCCGGGAGGGAGACCTCCGGCGCGGCGCTCTCGACGGCCGCCGCGGCCTGGGCCTCGGCCACCGCCGCCTCGGGGTCCTCGCCCCGCTCGCGGGCGACCCGGGCCACCAGCCGGTCGGCCTCCTCGCGCAGCTCGGCGGCACGCCGCTGGGCGCGCTCGAGCTGCTTGGTGAGGTGGGCGACCTCGCGCTCGGCCTGCTGCGCGGCGTTGCCCGCCGACTCGGCCTGGACCTCGGTCATGGAACGGGCGCCGGTGATCTCGGCGACCTCCGGGTCGAAGGCGGCGCCGCCCTGGATGATGTGGCGGCCCGCGTCGACGCCGGCGTCCTCCATCAGGCGGAAGATCTGGCGCCGCTGGTGCGGCAGCGAGAGGGAGACGACCGTGCCGGTGCGGCCGGCGCGGGCGGTGCGGCCGGCGCGGTGCAGGTAGTCCTTGTGGTCGCCGGCCGGGTCGACGTTCAGCACCAGGTCGATGCCGTCGACGTGGATGCCGCGGGCGGCGACGTCGGTGGCGACCAGGACGTTGACGTAGCCGTCCTTGAAGTCGGCCAGGGTCCGGGTGCGGGCGCCCTGGGTCATGCCGCCGTGCAGCGCGTCGGCCTTCACGCCCGACTCGCGGAGCTGCTCGGCGACGCGGTCGGCGCCGAGCTGGGTGCGGACGAAGATGATCGTGCGGCCCTTGCGGGAGGCGATCGCGGAGGTGACCGGCGCCTTGTCCTTGGGCTTCACGATGAGGATGTGGTGGGACATCGTCGTGACGGCGCCCTGGGCCGCGTCCACCTCGTGGTGGACCGGGTCCTTCAGGTAGCGGTCGACGAGGGTCTTGATCTCGTTCTCCATGGTCGCGGAGAACAGCATCCGCTGGCCGCCCGCCGGGACCTGGTCGAGCAGCTCCGTCACCTCGGGCAGGAAGCCCAGGTCGGACATCTGGTCGGCCTCGTCGAGGACGGCGATCCGCACGTCCTCCAGGGAGCAGGCGCCGCGGTTGATGATGTCGCGCAGCCGGCCCGGGGTGGCGACGAGGATGTCGACGCCGCGCTCGAGGGCGTAGATCTGGTTGCCCATCGACGTACCGCCGCAGACGACCTTCATCTTCAGGCCGAGGACGTCGCCGTAGGGCTGGAGCGCGTCGGCCACCTGCATGGCCAGCTCGCGGGTCGGGGTGAGGATGACCGCGCGCGGGCGGTGCTTCTCGGTGCGGCCGCCGGCGAGCTGGGCCAGCGTCGGCAGGCCGAAGGAGAGGGTCTTGCCGGAGCCGGTGCGGCCACGGCCGAGGATGTCCTTGCCGGCCAGGGCGTCCGGGATGGTCGCGGCCTGGATCGGGAAGGGGACCGTCACACCGTTCTGCGCGAGCTTGCGCACGACGCCCTCGGGGAGACCGAGGTCGGCGAAGGTGACCTCGGGGGTCTCCTCGGCGCCGGTCTCCTCGACCTCGACCTCGACGGCCTCGACGGCCTCGGGCACGACGGAGTGATCAGTGCTGGAAATGGACATGCGAATGCGAAACCTTCCGGAGTCTCGTCGGCACGCGCCCGTCAACTCCGTGTTCGCATCACGACCGCCTCAATGCGGTCCGCCACGGCAAGGGAGAGTACGCGCCACACGGCGCGCTCTGCGGTGGCGCCGGGCAAATGGGATCAAACGATCTACCACCATACGCACCCTGCCCCCCGGAACGCAAACCGCCTCCGTCACGCCCGTTCTGCACGGGACACCCCCCACCTGCGCCGGAACGCCGGCCGCCCGTTCCGGCGTGAGCAGCGACACAGCGGCGACAGAGCGGTGACAGAGCGAGGGCCCCGGTTCCGCACGCCCCGGCTCACACCGGCGCCCCCGCCTCCGGTGCCGGCAGCCGCTCGGCCAGTTGGGGGCGCGGGTCCTCGTGGGCCGACGAGGACGGTTCGGCGACCGTCGGTTCGGGCGAGGGCGACGCGGGCGGCTCCGGGGGCGGCGGGTCGGAGGGGCTGGGGCGCGGCGGGGCCGGCTGGTCGCCGCTCGGGCTGGGCGCCCCGGGCCCGGCGGGCCCCTTGCCGCCCCCGCCCCGGCCGGGCTCCTCCCGCGCCGTGGGCGGGGCGCTCGCACCGGAGGTCGGGGAGGCGGTGGGCGAACCGGACGCGTCGTCCTCGCCCTCGCCCTTCCCGTGGCCGCCCTTGCCGTCGCCGTGCCCGCCGGCGTGCCCGAGCCGGCCGCCGCCGCCCCCGCGCGCACCGCCCGGCGCCCCGTCGCCCGGCTGTCCGGCCGACTGCGACGGCTTGGCCTGGCTGCCCTCCCCGTCACCCACGCTCATGCAGCCGGCGGCCGCGGCGACGGCCAGGACCGTGGCGGCCAGGCGGACGGGTACGTACAAGGGGCGCACGGGAGCCACCTCCGATGGGGGACGGGAGTCAACCTGCCCAACTCCCGCCGCCCATAAGAGGACACGCTCCCCGCGGGCGACTACCCGTAGCCGAGGGCGTGCAGCCGCGCGTCGTCGATGCCGAAGTGGTGGGCGATCTCGTGCACCACGGTGACCTCGGTCTCCTCGACGACCTCCTCCCGGGTCGCGCACATCCGCAGGGTGGGACCCCGGTAGACGGTGATCCGGTCGGGCAGCACGCCCGCGTACCACTCCCCGCGGTCGGTGAGCGGAGTCCCCTCGTACAGCCCGAGCAGCTCCGGGTCGTCGGCCGGTGGCTCGTCCTCGACGAACACCGCGACGTTGTCCATCAGCCGCGTCAGCTCCGGCGGGATACGGTCCAGCGCCTCGGCGACCAGTTCCTCGAACTCCTCGCGCGTCATCTCCAGCACAGGGCCATTGTCGGGCACGCGGGCGCGTGGGCGCCGGGCAAGGACGCGACCGGCGGCCCGGGCCGACGTCCGCATGCCCGCCCGCGCACTTGGGCATACGGGACCAATGGTCAGCGTCCGCACCCCCGGAAGGCGAAAGCCGAAGCCGCCCGTCCTCGCACTCGCCCCGCGCCCGCACCCCTGGCGCCGCGCCCTCGGCCTCGTCACCGTCGTCCTCGCCGGGGCCTGGCTCGGGCTGCTGGTCGTGGGGAACGTCCGGGCGCAGGTCGGCCCGATGAACACCACGATGACCCTGCGCCCCTCGCTGAGCGGCGGGACGAAGATCAACGTCTCGCCGCTGGGCGCGCTGCACCTGGACAGTCATGTCGCGCCGGTCCGCCTGGACGTGAACGTCGACCAGCTCGACCCGGCCCGCGCGCAGGCCCTGGTGGACCACCCGGAACGGCTGTCCGGCCTCCAGGACGAGGTGGCGCGGGACGTCGAGCACGGCACGCTCGACCTGGCGGTGCGCTCCTGCGTGGCAGTGGTGGCGGGCGCCACGGCCCTCGGCCTCGCCGTCTACCGCCGCCCGGGCCGCGCCGCGGCGGCCGGCGGACTGGCCCTGGCGCTGCTGGCGGCCTCGGGCGGCACGGCGTACGCCACGTGGAACCCGAAGTCGGTGCTGGAGCCGCGCTTCTCGGGCCTGCTCTCGTCCGCCCCGTCGCTCGTGGGCAACGCCCGCAGCATCGTCACGGAGTTCGACGTCTACCAGAAGGAACTGGCCCGCCTGGTGACGAACGTGACCAAGCTCTACGACGTCACCTCCACGCTGCCCGCCTACCAGCCGGACCCGACGACCGTCCGCGTCCTGCACGTGTCCGACATCCACCTCAACCCGGCGAGCTGGAAGATCATCGCCTCGCTGGTGGAGCAGTACAAGGTGGACGTGATCGTCGACTCCGGCGACACGATGGACCACGGAACGGCGGCGGAGAACGGCTTCCTCGACCCGGTCGCCAACCTGGGGGCGCCGTACGTGTGGGTCCGGGGCAACCACGACTCGGTGCTCACCCAGCGCTACCTGGAGGGCGTGCGCGGCGTGCACGTCCTGGACCGGGGGCGGGCCGTGACCGTCGCCGGGCTGCGCTTCGCGGGCATCGGCGACCCCCAGTACACGCCGGACCGCTCCACGGTGCCGGGCGGCGGGGACGCCGAGGAGCGGGCCGGCGCGGAGCTCGCGGCGGCGCTGCGGGCGCAGCGGGCGGCGGGGACGCCGGTGGACGTGGCGATCGCGCACGAGCCCAGCGCGGCGCGGGGCGTGGACGGCGAGGTGCCGCTGGTGCTGGCCGGCCATCTGCACCACGAGCAGACCGAGGTCCTGGAGAAGGGCACGCGGCTGCGGGTCGAGGGGTCCACCGGCGGCAGCGGGCTGCGGGCCGTCGAGGGCAAGTACCCCGACCCGATCGAGGCGTCGATCCTCTATCTCGACCGGGACACCCGGCGGCTGCAGGCGTGGGACGAGATCAAGCTGGGCGGCCTGGGCCTGACGACGGCCGAGGTCAGCCGCCACCTGCCGAAGGAGAACCAGCCGGGGGCCGCCCCGACGCCGACGGACCCGGCGACCGCGAGCCCCACGACCACGACCGCGACCCCCACGACCACGACGCCGACCGGCCCGGCGACCGCCCCGTAAACCGTTTTGGCGATACCTCCCGCCATCCCATATGCTTCTCACGTCCCCGACGCGCTGAGAAGCGCCCAGGCGGGCCGATAGCCCTCATCGTCTAGCGGCCTAGGACGCCGCCCTTTCAAGGCGGTAGCACGGGTTCGAATCCCGTTGGGGGCACGCAGTACGGTGTGCGACACTTGAGCGCGTTCGTCGCACACAACAGCTTGGTCCTGTGGAGCAGTTTGGAGTGCTCGCCACCCTGTCAAGGTGGAGGCCGCGGGTTCAAATCCCGTCAGGACCGCTGAGATCTCGCAAGAGGTCTCGTGGCTGGGTAGCTCAGTTGGTACGAGCGATCGCCTGAAAAGCGATAGGTCGCCGGTTCGACCCCGGCCCCAGCCACAGTGGAGAGGCCCCCGCCGGGATTCCGGCGGGGGTCTCTCGCCGTCCCGGAGCAAAAGCGTTCGCGCGAAATTTCCGCGGGATGAGATCCTGGATCGCGTATGTCTACGCACCCCGCCCCCGCCCTCGGCGCCCTCGCCCCCCGTCTGGCCGAGCTGTCCCTGCGTGACGCGCACCGGCTCGGGCGCAGGCTCGAGGGCGCGCGCAAGATCCGCAAGCCGGAGGCCCGCGCGGCCGTACTGGCCGAGATCGAGGCCGAGGTGGGCAAGGCCGAGGAGCGGATGGCCGGCCGGCGCGCGCGCGTGCCCGCGGTCACCTATCCCGAGCAGTTGCCCGTCTCCCAGAAGAAGGACGACATCGCGGCGGCGATCCGCGACCACCAGGTCGTCATCGTCGCCGGTGAGACCGGCTCCGGCAAGACCACGCAGATCCCGAAGATCTGCCTGGAGCTGGGCCGGGGCGTGCGCGGCATGATCGGGCACACCCAGCCCCGCCGCATCGCCGCCCGCACCGTCGCCGAGCGCGTGGCCGAGGAGCTGCGCACCCCCCTCGGCCAGGCCGTCGGCTGGAAGGTGCGGTTCACCGACCAGGTCGACCCGGACGCCACGTTCGTCAAGCTGATGACCGACGGCATCCTGCTCGCCGAGATCCAGACCGACCGCGAGCTGCGCGCCTACGACACGATCATCATCGACGAGGCCCACGAGCGGTCCCTCAACATCGACTTCCTGCTCGGGTACCTGGCGCAGCTCCTGCCGAAGCGGCCGGACCTGAAGGTCGTCATCACCTCGGCGACGATCGACCCCGAGCGCTTCTCGCGGCACTTCGGCGACGCCCCGATCATCGAGGTCAGCGGACGGACGTACCCGGTCGAGGTGCGCTACCGGCCGCTCCTGGAGGAGGTCGGCGACGACGCGGACGAGGCCGCGGACGCCGACCGCGACCAGATCACCGCGATCATCGACGCGGTCGAGGAGCTGCGCGGCGAGGGCCAGGGCGACATCCTGGTGTTCCTCTCCGGCGAGCGGGAGATCCGCGACACGGCGGACGCGCTGGAGAAACGGAAGTTCCCGTTCACCGAGGTGCTCCCGCTCTACGCCCGCCTCTCGCACGCCGAGCAGCACCGGGTCTTCCAGCCCCACACCGGCCGCAGGATCGTTCTGGCGACCAACGTGGCGGAGACCTCGCTGACCGTCCCGGGCATCAAGTACGTCATCGACCCCGGCTTCGCCCGCATCTCCCGCTACAGCCACCGCACCAAGGTCCAGCGGCTGCCCATCGAGCCGGTCTCGCAGGCCAGCGCCAACCAGCGCAAGGGCCGCTGCGGCCGTACGTCCGACGGCATCTGCATCCGGCTGTACAGCGAGGAGGACTTCCTCGCCCGGCCGGAGTTCACCGACGCCGAGATCCTGCGCACCAACCTCGCCTCCGTCATCCTGCAGATGACCGCCGCCGGCCTCGGCGACATCGAGAAGTTCCCCTTCATCGACCCGCCGGACCACCGCAACATCCGCGACGGCGTGCAGCTCCTGCAGGAGCTGGGCGCGCTGGAACCCGACCAGAAGGACCCCCGCAAGCGGCTCACGCAGACCGGCCGCAAGCTCGCCCAGCTTCCCGTCGACCCGCGGCTGGCCCGGATGGTCCTGGAGGCCGACCGCAACGGCTGTGCCCGCGAGGTCATGGTGATAGCCGCCGCGCTGTCCATCCAGGACCCGCGCGAGCGCCCGGCCGACAAGCAGGCCCAGGCCGACCAGCAGCACGCCCGCTTCAAGGACGAGACCAGCGACTTCCTCGCCTACCTCAACCTCTGGCGGTACGTCAGGGAGCAGCAGCGCGAGCGGGGCTCCAGCTCCTTCCGCCGGATGTGCAAGCAGGAGTACCTGAACTTCCTGCGCATCCGCGAATGGCAGGACATCTACACCCAGCTCCGCACGGTCGCCAAGCAGATGGGCATCCACCTCAACGACCAGGACGCCGAACCGGACCGCGTCCACGTCTCGCTGCTGGCCGGCCTGCTGTCCCACATCGGGATGAAGGACGTCAAGGACGGCAACAAGAACGAGTACCTGGGCGCCCGCAACGCCAAGTTCGCGATCTTCCCGGGCTCGGCGCTGTTCCGGAAGCAGCCGCGCTTCGTGATGTCGGCCGAACTGGTGGAGACCTCCCGCCTGTGGGCCCGCGTCAACGCGAGGATCGAGCCGGACTGGGTCGAGCCGCTCGCGGAACACCTGCTGAAGCGGACGTACAGCGAACCGCACTGGGAGAAGGACCAGGCGGCCGTGATGGCGTACGAGAAGGTCACGCTGTACGGCGTGCCGATCGTCGCCCAGCGGAAGGTGAACTACGGCCGGATCGACCCGGAGGCCAGCCGGGAGCTGTTCATCCGCAACGCGCTCGTGGAGGGCGACTGGCGCACGCACCACAAGTTCTTCGCCGACAACCGCCGGCTCCTCAGCGAGGTCGAGGAGCTGGAGCACCGGGCGCGGCGCCGGGACATCGTGGTCGACGACGAGACGCTGTTCGACTTCTACGACCAGCGGGTGCCCGACCACGTGGTCTCCGGCGCCCACTTCGACTCCTGGTGGAAGCGCAAGCGGCAGGAGCAGCCCGACTTCCTCGACTTCGAGCGGGAGATGCTCATCCGGGAGTCGGCGGAGGCGGTCACCAAGGCCGACTACCCGGACACCTGGCGCCAGGGCGAGCTGAAGTTCCGGGTGACGTACCAGTTCGAGCCGGGTGCGGACGCGGACGGCGTGACCGTCCACATCCCGCTCCAGGTGCTCAACCAGGTCACCGACGAGGGCTTCGACTGGCAGATCCCGGGCCTGCGCGAGGAGGTGGTGACGGAGCTGATCCGTTCCCTGCCCAAGCCGGTCCGGCGCCACTACGTGCCCGCGCCCAACTACGCCAAGGCGTTCCTGGAGCGGGCGACGCCGCTGCAGGAGCCGCTGACGGTGACCATGGCGCGCGAGCTGAAGCGCATGGTCGGGGTGCCGTTCGAGGCCGAGGACTTCGACTGGTCGAAGGTCCCCGACCACCTGAAGATCACGTTCCGGATCGTCGACGAGCGGCGCCGCAAGCTCGCCGAGGACAAGGACCTGGAGGCGCTGAGGCTCCAGCTCAAGCCCCGGGCGCGCAAGGCCCTGTCGCAGGCCGCGGCGGCCACCGCGGAGCGCCGGGGCGGTGAGTCGCTGGAGCGTACGGGCCTGACCGACTGGACGATCGGCACGCTCACCCGGGTCTTCGAGACCCGCCGGGCCGGCCAGCCGGTCAAGGCGTACCCGGCGCTGGTCGACGACGGCGACACCGTCTCCGTACGGCTCTTCGACACCGAGGCCGAGCAGGCCGAGGCGATGTGGCAGGGCACCCGCCGGCTGATCGTGCGCAACATCCCGGTCAACCCGGCGAAGTTCGCGTCCGAGAAGCTGACGAACGCCCAGAAGCTCGCGCTGTCGTCGAATCCGCATGGTTCGATCCAGGCGCTGTTCGACGACTGCGCCCTGGCCGCGGCGGACAAGCTGATCGCCGACTTCGGCGGGCCGGCGTGGGACGAGGAGTCCTACCGCAAGCTGTACGACAAGGTGCGCGCGGAGATCGTCGACACGACGGTCCGCACGGTGGGCCAGGTGCAGCAGGTGCTGGCCGCCTGGCAGGCGTGCGAGCGGCGGCTGAAGGCGGTTCGCAGCCCCGCGCTGCTGGCGAACCTCCAGGACGTGCGCAAGCAGTTGGACGCCCTGGTGAAGCCCGGCTTCGTGACCTGGGCGGGGCTGCGGCGGCTGCCGGACCTGATGCGCTACCTGGTGGCCGCGGACCGGCGGCTGCAGCAGATGCCGACCAGCGTGCAGCGGGACACCACGCGCATGGAGAAGGTCCACGAGATGCAGGACGAGTTCGCCTGGCTGCTGGAGCAGATGCCGGCCGGACGGCCCGTCCCGCAGCAGGTCCTGGAGATCCGCTGGATGATCGAGGAGCTGCGGGTCAGCTACTTCGCCCACGCGCTGGGCACGGCGTACCCCATCTCCGACAAGCGGATCGTGAAGGCGATCGACGCCGCCGCTCCGTGATCACGCCCGTACGGGGGGTGAGTTCGACCAGCGGGCTCACCCTCCTGTACAGTCCTTCTCGCAGCGCAACGCACGAACAGCGCAGCGAAACCAGGTCCTGTGGAGCAGTTTGGAGTGCTCGCCACCCTGTCAAGGTGGAGGCCGCGGGTTCAAATCCCGTCAGGACCGCAGCAGTGAAGGCCCGGACCACCACGGTCCGGGCCTTTCGCGTGTCCCGGCGCCACCTCGCCACCCTGCGGGGCGGAGGCCGCGCCCGCGGCGGTAGCCGCCGTGGACGCAGCACATCTGTCAGGACCGCAGTGTGAAAGAGAGCCCGGATCTTCGGATCCGGGCTCTTTGCGTTGCCCGTCGCCCTCTTGACGGTCCGTCGTTCGCTCGGTACCCCGGAAGCAGGGGAGGTGGCGCGCATGGCGGCATCGGGTAGGCACGAGACGCGGGCGTTGCTCCGGGCGCACCTGTCGGCCGCGTCCTCCTACGGGCACGCGACCCGGCACTGTCCCGTCTGCCTCCGTCTGCTGCGGCTGGCCCTGGAGGGCGCCCCAGCGGCCGTACAGGCGCCCGGGGAGCCGGCCGAGGAGGAGACGCCCTCGCCCGCCTGATCCGGGACGGCGTCAACTCCCGTGCGGCCGTGGGGGACTGGGGCAGGTATTCCCCTTAACCCACCCGAACCAGCGGCAACAAGGCCCCTGGCATGTGACGGGAGTCACCGCATGAATTTCCGGAGCGGTGGTTCTTACCCCGCTCCTACAACGGGTCGATTTAATATGTGCAATTGCACTCTCCCCGGAGGCGGCGCACAGCCGACCCGACAGGGCTCCCCAGAGTCCCACAAGGGCACTCACAGATCCCCCGCCCCTCCGGTTCGGCGCACAAAAAAGATCGCGCTGGACCCGGCGGAGTCCAGCGCGATCTACGACGCACCCTGTCTTGCGTGCCTCACCGATGTGTTCGGCGTGGGCGAGGGGCCTGTTGGGGCAGGCACCCGCGTCGCTCGGAGCCAGGGTTCGGGCGCGACGGCCGATTGGGGGACCAGCCGTTCTGCCCGGTATTCAGTTGTTCAGGCCTCGCTGCGCTGCTGCGGGATGCCCGCCAGCAGAGCGCGGACCTCAGCCTCGCGGTAACGGCGGTGTCCGCCGAGCGTACGGATCGACGTGAGCTTGCCGGCCTTCGCCCACCGCGTGACCGTCTTCGGGTCGACGCGGAACATCGTGGCGACCTCAGCCGGGGTCAGCAGCGGCTCGGCATCAGGGGTGCGAGCGGTCATGAGCGGCCTCCTCGGGAGAACCGAACCTTCTCGGTTCTTTCCTCTAAATTCTGCACCTTGACCCGCGTTGCCCGAAATGGCGGACGCGAGTCGAGTCGGTTATAGGACGAACGGCTTGTCCTCGGCACTACAACTACACCATCTGTCCAGCCGCGTCGGCCAAACCGATGGAATTGCCCCCCCAGGCGTTCATCACCGACGGAAGCCGATGGACCATGCCATAGCGGACAGTCACGCCACTGTGACGATCAGTCACAGGGCGATCAGGAGGCACCAGACCCCCCAAAGCGTGCAATGCTGAGACAGAGCCCTCCCCGGACTCCTTGTCCTATTTTGGCATGAGGAGTGGCAAGGGACGCAAGGGCCTTGTACGTGCGTTCTGTCACCCTTGACGCTTACGTCCGGATCGGGACCTACGTCCCGTCAACTTCCGGAAGTGCGATGACCGTACGCGCTGGAGGACCGTTCAAGCCGTGACGCAGGTCACCTGAACCCGGGTCAGTTCGCGGACCGCCGCTCCCGCACCGCCCGCCAGCGCTCCACCAGCCGCGCGTACGCCTCCCCGGCCCGCTCCCCGTCGCCCCGGCGCAGCGCCTCGATGCCCTCGGCGACGTCGGCGGCCGAGTGGTCGGCCTCCAGGTGGCGTGCGGGGAGCGTGTGCACCAGGCCGCCGTAGTCGAGTTCGACCACCGAGCGCGGGTGGAACTCCTCCAGCCAGCGCCCCACGTCCAGCAGGCCGTCGACGAGCGGCCCCTCGTCCATCGTGTCCCGCAGGGTGCGCAGCCCCCGGGCCACCCGGCGGCGCGCCTGCACCATCGGGGTGCGGTAGCGCAGCAGCGGGGGCACGTCCGCCGTCCCCCGGTCGTAGCGCCGCTCCTCGTCGGAGACGAGCACGAACCAGTTGATCGGCACCTGCCAAGTCGCCGTACGGATCCACGGCCGGGCGTCCGGGTTGCGGGCCAGCCAGCGCTCGTAGTCCTGCGCGGCCTGCCGGCGCACCACCGGCGGCAGGACGGCGTCCCGGACCGTCGGCGGCAGTTCCTCGTCCAGGTCGTCCAGCGCCTGCCAGCCGCGCAGCCGGGTGCGCCACGGGCACACGCACAGCACGCCGTCGGCCTCCATCACGAACGCGTCGCCGCTCTCGTGCACCGGCACCGCCACCGGCGGGGTGGGCACCAGGTCGGCCAGCGAGCGGCGCAGCTCGTCCTGGTACGAGGGCCGGTCCGGGCGCCGGGCGTAGCGCTCCCAGTGGGCGCGCTCGGGCTCGGGGAAGGCGGCCAGCGGCTCGTACACGCGCAGGTACGCGGCGTACGGGACGATCACCGAGGACACCTTGGGCACGCCTGCTCCCTCCCCCTCCGGCCGACCGGGAAACCTGGCGGACCCGCCCTCGGACGGGCCGCAAAACCATGCGAATCGTCGCACGGCCGTACCACCCGGGGACGTGATCCACGGCACTGCGCGTCCGCCGGCCCCTCCAGGCTCTACGCTCGTCCCACAGGCCCCGGCGCCCTGCCGCACGCGCCACAAGCGCGCGGGGAGGGTCCGCGCGGAGCCCCGACCCCAACCGTCGCTAGTTACCCAGGAGTCACCACCGTGACCGACGTATCCGACGGCGTCCTGCACACCCTGTTCCACTCGGACCAGGGCGGTCATGAGCAAGTCGTGCTCTGCCAGGACCGCGCCAGCGGCCTCAAGGCCGTCATCGCCCTCCACTCCACCGCGCTGGGCCCCGCCCTGGGCGGGACGCGCTTCTACCCGTACGCCACCGAGGAGGAGGCCGTCGCCGACGCCCTCAACCTCGCGCGCGGGATGTCGTACAAGAACGCCATGGCCGGACTGGACCACGGCGGCGGCAAGGCCGTGATCATCGGTGACCCCGAGCGGGACAAGACGGAGGAGCTGCTGCTCGCCTACGGGCGGTTCGTGGCCTCCCTCGGCGGCCGCTACGTGACCGCCTGCGACGTCGGCACCTACGTCGCCGACATGGACGTCGTGGCGCGCGAGTGCCGGTGGACGACGGGCCGCTCCCCCGAGAACGGCGGCGCCGGCGACTCCTCGGTGCTCACCGCGTTCGGCGTCTACCAGGGCATGCGGGCCTCCGCACAGCACCTGTGGGGCGACCCCACGCTGCGCGGCCGGCGGGTCGGCATCGCGGGCGTGGGCAAGGTCGGTCACCACCTGGTGGAGCACCTGCGGGCCGAGGGCGCCGAGGTCCTGATCACCGACGTGCGCGAGGAGGCCGTGGGCCGCATCCTCGCCGCGCACCCCGAGGGCGTCACGGCCGTCGCCGACACCGCGACCCTGATCCGCGCCGAGGGCCTGGACTTCTACGCCCCGTGCGCGCTCGGCGGTGCCCTGAACGACGACACCGTGCCGGCGCTGACCGCCAAGGCGGTGTGCGGCGCCGCGAACAACCAGCTCGCCCACCCGGGCGTGGAGAAGGACCTCGCCGACCGCGGGATCCTCTACGCGCCGGACTACGTGGTGAACGCCGGCGGTGTCATCCAGGTCGCCGACGAGCTGCACAGCTTCGACTTCGAGCGGTGCAAGGCCAAGGCGGCGAAGATCTTCGACACCACGCTGGCGATCTTCGCACGTGCGAAGGAGGACGGCATTCCGCCGGCCGCGGCGGCCGACCGGATCGCCGAGCAGCGCATCCACGAGGCCGCCCAGCGGCGCGGATGGTGAGGGTCCTGTAACTATTCGGGCACGTCTTCAGGGGCCCCGGACGGGACTTCGGGCGGTACCGCCGGGCGGGATGTTGGAGAGAACTCTCACTCTTCCCGGCGGGTCGCCCGCCGATAAGTGGTTAAAATCGCCACTGACCAGCGAGGACGGGGCACCTCGAGGGTCCTGCGCACACGCCCTTCCTACGGGCGACGTACCGTATGGGTGCGGGCTCAGGTACCGTGGAAGCCCTACAGACGGTCCCTCCGCGGAGAGACCGTTCTAGATCATGAACGCGTGTCAAGACTCTGGGGCCGTCGAGCCCCGTCGTTGAGGGGGTCGAGCCATGGGGCGCGGCCGGGCCAAGGCCAAGCAAGCGAAGGTCGCCCGCCAGCTGAAGTACAACAGCGGCGGGACGGACCTCTCACGCCTGGCCGAAGAGCTGGGCGCATCGACGTCGAACACGTCGCCGAACGGCGACCGGTTCGAGGACGATGAGCACGACGACGACCTGTACGCCCGGTACGCCGAGCTGTACGAGGACGGCGAGGACGACGACGAGGACTCCTCCCAGCACCGTCGCGGCGCGTAGTGCCGACAACGGCCTAGCCGTTGCGTCACCCGGTCCGGAGCCGAGGGCCCCGGGCCGGGTTTCGTGCTGCCCCGGGGGGCCTACGCGTAGTCGCCGACCAGTTCCGCGCCGGTCGTCCTCTCGCCCCGCTCGGTGATCTCGCCGGCCACCCACGCCTCGACCCCGCGGTCGGCCAGCGTGGCCAGGGCCACGTCCGTCGACTCCTCGGGCACGATCGCGATCATGCCGACGCCCATGTTGAGCGTCTTCTCCAGCTCCAGCCGCTCGACCCGGCCCGTCCGGCCGACCAGGTCGAAGACCGGCGCCGGTGTCCACGTGGAGCGGTCGACCACCGCGTGCAGCCCGTCCGGGATCACCCGGGCCAGGTTCGCCGCGAGACCGCCGCCCGTGACGTGGCTGTAGGCGTGCACGTCCGCGGTGCGGGTCAGCGCCAGGCAGTCCAGCGAGTAGATCCTGGTCGGCTCCAGCAGCTCCTCGCCGAGGGTGCGGCCGAGCTCGTCGATCCGCGCGTCCAGGGACAGGCCGCCCTCGTTCAGCAGCACGTGCCGCACCAGGGAGTACCCGTTCGAGTGAAGCCCGGAGGACGCCATGGCGATCACCGTGTCGCCCGTACGGATGCGATCCGCGCCGAGCAGCCGGTCGGCCTCCACGACGCCCGTACCGGCCCCGGCGACGTCGAAGTCGTCCTCGCCCAGCAGACCGGGGTGCTCGGCCGTCTCACCGCCGACCAGGGCGCACCCGGCCAGCACGCAGCCCTCGGCGATGCCCTTGACGATGGCGGCCACCCGCTCGGGGTGGACCTTGCCGACGCAGATGTAGTCGGTCATGAACAGCGGCTCGGCGCCGCACACCACGATGTCGTCCATGACCATGGCGACCAGGTCGTGGCCGATGGTGTCGTAGACGCCGAGCTGCCGGGCGATGTCCACCTTGGTGCCCACGCCGTCGGTGGCGGAGGCCAGCAGGGGGCGCTCGTAGTGCTTGAGGGCGGAGGCGTCGAAGAGGCCGGCGAACCCGCCGAGGCCGCCGAGGACCTCGGGGCGCTGGGTCTTCTTCACCCACTCCTTCATCAGTTCCACGGCGCGGTCGCCCGCTTCGATGTCGACGCCCGCCGCTGCGTAGCTGGCACCAGTTGTCTCAGACATGACTGTGAGAGCTTTCGTGTCGTACTGCAGGGTGTTACGGGCGGCGGATCGCGTCGGCCGCGGCCGTGGCCGCGGGGCCGGCCGCCAGCTCGGTCTCCAGGAGCTGCTTGCCGAGCAGCTCGGGGTCCGGGAGCTCCATCGGGTACTCGCCGTCGAAGCAGGCGCGGCAGAGGTTCGGCTTGGCGATGGTGGTCGCCTCGATCATGCCGTCGATGGAGATGTACGCCAGCGAGTCGGCGCCCAGCGAGGTGCCGATCTCCTCGATCGTCATGCCGTTGGCGATGAGCTCGGCGCGGGTGGCGAAGTCGATGCCGAAGAAGCAGGGCCACTTCACGGGCGGCGAGGAGATCCGGATGTGGACCTCGGCGGCGCCCGCCTCGCGGAGCATGCGCACCAGGGCCCGCTGGGTGTTGCCGCGCACGATCGAGTCGTCCACGACCACCAGGCGCTTGCCCTTGATGACTTCCTTCAGCGGGTTCAGCTTCAGACGGATGCCGAGCTGGCGGATCGTCTGGGAGGGCTGGATGAAGGTGCGGCCGACGTAGGCGTTCTTCACCAGGCCCGCGCCGAAGGGGATGCCGGAGGCCTCCGCGTAGCCGATGGCGGCCGGGGTGCCGGATTCCGGGGTCGCTATGACCAGGTCGGCCTCGACCGGGGCCTCGGCGGCCAGCTTGCGGCCCATCTCCACGCGGGAGAGGTACACGTTGCGGCCGGCGATGTCGGTGTCCGGGCGGGCCAGGTACACGTACTCGAAGACACAGCCCTTGGGCTTCGCGTCCGCGAACCGGGAGGTGCGCAGGCCGTTCTCGTCGATGGCGACGAACTCGCCCGGCTCGATCTCCCGGACGTAGGAGGCGCCGCAGATGTCCAGGGCGGCGGACTCGGAGGCCACCACCCAGCCGCGCTCCAGCCGGCCGAGGACCAGCGGGCGGATGCCCTGCGGGTCGCGGGCGGCGTACAGGGTGTGCTCGTCCATGAAGACGAGGGAGAACGCGCCCCGGACCTTCGGCAGGACCGTGTGGGCGGCCTCCTCGATGGTCAGCGGCTTGCCGTCCTCGTCCGTCTGGGCCGCGAGGAGCGCGGTGAGCAGATCGGTGTCGTTGGTGGCCGCCACCCGGGTGGAGCGGCCGTTGGTGTCCTTCGGCAGGTCCGCGACCATCTCGGCGAGCTGCGCCGTGTTGACGAGGTTGCCGTTGTGGCCGAGCGCGATCGAACCGTGCGCGGTGGCGCGGAACGTCGGCTGGGCGTTCTCCCACACGGAGGCACCGGTGGTCGAGTAGCGGGCGTGACCGACCGCGATGTGACCCTGGAGCGAACCGAGCGAGGTCTCGTCGAAGACCTGGGAGACGAGGCCCATGTCCTTGAAGACGAGGATCTGGGAGCCGTTGCTGACCGCGATTCCCGCGGATTCCTGGCCCCGATGCTGGAGGGCGTAGAGCCCGAAGTACGTGAGCTTGGCGACCTCTTCGCCGGGAGCCCAGACACCGAAGACGCCGCAGGCGTCCTGGGGGCCCTTCTCACCGGGGAGCAGATCGTGATTGAGGAGACCGTCACCACGTGGCACGTTGTCGAGTGTAGGCGAGGTCCCGCGCTGGGCCGAATCGGTGATGACCGGCAGCAAAGGATCTTCGCGGGGTTTCCCCAGGTCACCGCGGTGGTGTCGGTGCCGGGGGCCCGTTCCGGCCCGTTTCGCGAGTGAGGCGTCGCACACCGCACGGCCTGCGGGGCTCAGGACAGCAGCGGCAGCAGCGCGCTGAGGTCGGCCCGCTCGCCGCTCGCCGCGACCTTGGCCTCGGACACGGCGTCCGCCCAGGTCAGACGGCCGGTGGCGAGGCGGATCCAGGTCAGCGGATCGGTCTCGACGACGTTCGGCGGGGTGCCCCGGGTGTGCCGGGGACCCGCCACGCACTGCACCACGGCGTACGGCGGCACGCGCACCTCCGTCGCCCCGCCGGGCGCCTTCGCGGCGAGCGCGTCCGCCAGCAGCCGGGTGCAGGCGGCCAGCGCCTGGCGGTCGTGGGGCACGTCCAGACCCGGGACGGCGGCGTTCAGGTCGTCGGTGTGCACGACCAGCTCGACGGTGCGGGTGACGAGGTAGTCGTCCAGCGCCATCGCGCCGGTGCGGGCCGCCAGCAGCCGGGTGCCCGGGGTGTCCGCGAGCGTGGTGCGGAAGCGGTCCTCGGTACGGGCGTAGAGGGCGTCGAGGTCGGGGTTCTCCGCGGCGAGGCGCCGGGTGCCGTCGGAGATGTCGGCGGCGCGGCCGGCGGTGGCGGAGGGCCACTGCACGAGGGTCAGCTCGGCCCTGGCCGGCTCCGCCCGCTCGGCATTGCGGCTGACGGTCTCCACGGCCATCGTCACGTGCGCCGCGAGGTCCCGCACGGTCCAGTCCCCGAGCCGGGTGGGCAGCGCCAGTTGCTCGGGCGTGAGCCCCCGGACGGCCTGCCGCAGGTGCCCGAACTGCGCGAGCACGGCGGCACGGGTCTTGGCGGGGTCGTAGGCGCGGGGGCGCTTCTTGGCGGGGGGCATGGGGTGAGCTTAGGACGCGCCCGCGGAGCCGCCGGGCCGTCCCCGGTCACCGGGGCGGGCGGCACGCGCGGGGGCCCCGCCCGTGGATCACGGACGGGGCCCCTCGCCGGCTACGGAACGCCGGTCACGCCAGCAGCGACGGGATCGTGCTCTCGTGGGCCTCGCGGAGTTCGTCCAGGGTGAGGGTGAACTCGCCCTGGATCTCCACCGTGTCGCCGTCGACCACGCCGATGCGGGTGGCCGGGAGGCCGCGGGCGCCGCACATGTCGTTGAAGCGGACCTCCTCCGAGCGCGGGACCGCGACGATCGCGCGGCCGGCCGACTCCGAGAAGAGGAAGGTGAACGCGTCCAGACCGTCCGGGACGATCAGGCGCGCGCCCTTGCCGCCCAGCAGCGCCGACTCCACGACCGCCTGCACCAGGCCGCCGTCGGACAGGTCGTGCGCCGAGTCGATCATGCCGTCGCGGGAGGCGGAGATCAGGATCTCCGCCAGCAGGCGCTCGCGCTCCAGGTCGACCCGCGGAGGCAGACCGCCGAGGTGGTCGTGGACCACCTGGGACCAGGCCGAGCCGCCGAACTCCTCTCGGGTGTCCCCGAGGAGGTAGATGAGCTGGCCCTCCTCCTGGAAGGCGACCGGGGTGCGGCGGGCCACGTCGTCGATCACGCCGAGCACGGCGACGACCGGGGTCGGGTGGATGGCCGCCTCGCCCGTCTGGTTGTAGAGCGAGACGTTGCCGCCGGTCACCGGGGTGCCGAGCTGCAGGCAGCCGTCCGCCAGACCGCGCACGGCCTCCGCGAACTGCCACATGACGGCCGGGTCCTCGGGCGAGCCGAAGTTCAGGCAGTCGGACACCGCGAGGGGCTTGGCACCGGTCGTGGCGACGTTGCGGTAGGCCTCGGCCAGCGCCAACTGGGCGCCCGTGTACGGGTCCAGCTTGGCGTAGCGGCCGTTGCCGTCGGTGGCGATGGCGACGCCCAGGCCGGACTCCTCGTCGACGCGGATCATGCCGGAGTCCTCCGGCTGCGCCAGCACCGTGTTGCCCTGCACGAAGTGGTCGTACTGCGAGGTGATCCACTTCTTCGACGCCTGGTTCGGCGACGCCACCAGCTTCAGGACCTGGTCCTTCAGCTCCTCGGACGTGGCCGGGCGGGGCAGCTTGCCGGCGTCGTCGGCCTGGAGGGCGTCCTGCCAGTCCGGGCGGGCGTAGGGACGCTCGTAGACCGGGCCGTCGTGCGCGACCGTGCGCGGGTCGACATCGACGATCTTCCCGCCGTGCCAGAAGATCTCCAGACGGTCACCGTCGGTGACCTCACCGATCACGGTGGCGATGACGTCCCACTTGTCGCAGATCTCCAGGAACCGCTCGACCTTGTCGGGCTCCACGACCGCGCACATGCGTTCCTGCGACTCGCTCATGAGGATCTCCTCGGGCGAGAGCGTGGAGTCGCGCAGCGGTACGTCGTCCAGGGTCACGCGCATGCCGCCGGAGCCGTTGGACGCCAACTCGCTGGTGGCGCAGGACAGTCCGGCCGCGCCGAGGTCCTGGATGCCGACCACGAGCTTCTCGGCGAACGCCTCCAGGGTGCACTCGATGAGCAGCTTCTCCTGGAACGGGTCGCCGACCTGGACCGCCGGCCGCTTGGAGGGCTTGGCGTCGTCGAAGGTCTCGGAGGCCAGGATCGACGCACCGCCGATGCCGTCGCCGCCGGTGCGGGCGCCGTACAGGATGACCTTGTTGCCCGCGCCGGACGCCTTGGCGAGGTGGATGTCCTCGTGCCGCATCACGCCGATGGCACCGGCGTTGACCAGCGGGTTGCCCTGGTAGCAGGCGTCGAAGACGACCTCGCCGCCGATGTTGGGCAGGCCCAGGCAGTTGCCGTAGCCGCCGATGCCGGCGACCACGCCGGGCAGGACGCGCTTGGTGTCGGGGTGGTCGGCCGCGCCGAAGCGCAGCGGGTCCACGACCGCGACCGGGCGGGCGCCCATCGCGATGATGTCGCGCACGATGCCGCCGACACCCGTGGCCGCGCCCTGGTAGGGCTCCACGTACGACGGGTGGTTGTGCGACTCGACCTTGAAGGTGACGGCGTAGCCCTGGCCGACGTCGACGACGCCGGCGTTCTCGCCGATGCCCACGAGCAGCGCGTCGCTCTGCGGCGCCTTCTCGCCGAACTGGCGGAGGTGGACCTTGGAGGACTTGTACGAGCAGTGCTCGGACCACATCACCGAGTACATGGCGAGTTCGGCGCCGGTCGGGCGGCGGCCGAGGATCTCCACCACCCGCTCGTACTCGTCCTTCTTCAGGCCGAGTTCGGCCCAGGGCAGCTCGACGTCGGGGGTCGCGGCCGCGTGCTCGACCGTGTCCAGAGGCGTCCTGCTCATGCGGTGACCAGCTTCTTGAGGATCGAGGTGAAGAAGGGCAGGCCGTCGGTACGGCCCGTACCGATCAGCGACTCGACGGCGTGCTCGGGGTGCGGCATCAGGCCGACGACGTTCCCGGCCTCGTTGGTGATGCCGGCGATGTCCCGCAGCGAGCCGTTCGGGTTGTAGTGCTCATCAGCGACTCCGTCGCGGGCGACGTAGCGGAAGGCCACTCGGCCCTCGGCCTCCAGCTGGTCCAGCGTGTAGTCGTCGGCGACGTACCGGCCGTCCATGTTCTTCAGCGGGATGTGGATCTCCTGGCCGGCGCTGTAGTCCGTGGTCCAGGCGGTCTCCGCGTTCTCCACCCGCAGCTTCTGGTCGCGGCAGATGAAGTGGAGGTGGTCGTTGCCGAGCATCGCGCCCGGGAGGAGGTGGGCCTCGGTGAGGATCTGGAAGCCGTTGCAGATGCCGAGCACCGGCAGGCCGGCCTTCGCCTGGTCGATCAGGGGTTCCATCACCGGCGAGAAGCGGGCGATGGCGCCGGCCCGCAGGTAGTCGCCGTAGGAGAAACCGCCGCACAGGACGACGGCGTCGACCTGCTTGAGGTCCTTGTCCTTGTGCCAGAGGGCGACGGGCTCGGCCCCGGCGATACGGATCGCACGCTGCGTGTCCCGGTCGTCCAGACTGCCCGGGAAAGTGACGACGCCAATACGAGCGGTCACTTCGCCGCCTCCGCGACTTCCGCGGCCTCTTCCACCTTGACGGTGAAGTCCTCGATCACGGTGTTGGCGAGGAAGGATTCCGCAAGATCGTGGATGCGGGCGAGCGCGGCCTCGTCGACCGGCCCGTCAACTTCCAGTTCGAAACGCTTTCCCTGACGTACGTCCGAGATCCCCTCGAAACCCAGGCGCGGCAGCGCACGCTGGACCGCCTGGCCCTGGGGGTCGAGGATCTCCGGCTTGAGCATGACGTCGACTACGACGCGTGCCACTGGCACTCCCGGTGTGTGGTGCTGAGCAGGTTCCTTCAGACTACCCGCACAAAATTTCTACGCGGGTAGAGTTGTAGGAAGCTACGTGAGGGGCGTCACGACGCCCCCGGGTCCAGGTGTGCCGGGGAAAAGTTACGGGAAAGATCCCCGATCGCCTCGCGACAGGTATTGCGCTCGGACACGCCAAGAGATTTAGTCGGGCTTCACAATGCATTGCCGGGCACTGTACAAATGAATTGGCAATAGCCGATACTCGGCACGTCATCGCCGGATGAGCTGTATCGACGTGCCGTACGAAGGGACCGATATTCGTGGCGCAGAAGGTCGTGGTCACTCTCTTTGACGACATCGACGGCTCGGAAGCGGCGGAAACGATCGCCTTCGGACTCGACGGCAAGTCGTACGAGATCGACCTGAATGAAGCCAATGCCGGGAAGCTGCGCAAGGCGCTCGCCCCCTACGTGGAGGCCGGCCGCAAGCGGGCCAGGTCCGGCAAGGCGTACCAGCAGACGGAGGTCGCCCCCGACCCCGCAGCCGTCCGGGCCTGGGCGCAGGCCAACAAGATGGACGTCCCGGCCCGCGGCCGGATCCCCAAGAAGGTGTACGAGGCCTTCGCCGCGGCCCAGTAGGGGCGCGGGGCACACCCGTTCGGGAACGGCGGCCGCGCCGCCCACCGGACGGTGCCGCGCGCCGCCCCGGGACCCGCCCGACGGGCCCCGGGGGCAACCGACTTGCGCTACCCCCCACACGATCGGCTAATGTCTGGAGCACGCCGCCGGGCAGGGCCGAAAAGCCCAGCTCACACAGGCCGCGCGGGTGTAGTTCAGTAGCAGAACATCCCCCTTCCAGGGGGAAGGCGCAGTGTGCAATTCCTGTCACCCGCTCCGCACCGCCGTCCGGACCACTGCCGTGGATCGGGTAGGCTGGTGCCGCACCGATCGGTGAGAGCCGGTCGGGGGCAATGCGGACGTAGCTCAGTTGGTAGAGCGCAACCTTGCCAAGGTTGAGGTCGCGAGTTCGAGCCTCGTCGTCCGCTCGGGAACGAGACCCCGGTCCATCGGACCGGGGTCTTTTTCGTGCGCCCGCTTCCTGCGTCCGCCCGCCGTGTCTGACATTTGTCACGCGGACTCGTGACACCGCGCACTGCTCCCCTCCCGGAACCGCCCGGAGGCTGGTCCCATGAACACCGACGAACACGAACACGTGATTGAGGTCACCGGCCTCCGGCGTGTGTACGGGGGCGGGTTCGAGGCGGTCCGCGGCATCGACTTCCACGTCGGCCGGGGCGAGGTCTTCGCGCTGCTCGGCACCAACGGCGCGGGGAAGACCTCCACGGTCGAAGTGCTGGAGGGCCTCGCCCCGCCCAGCGGCGGCCGGGTCCGGGTCCTCGGCCACGACCCGCACGCCGAGCGGGCGCTGGTACGGCCGCGGACCGGGGTGATGCTTCAGGAGGGCGGCTTCCCCTCCGAACTGACCGTCGCCGAGACCGCGCGGATGTGGGCCGGCTGCGTCAGCGGCGCCCGGCCCGTGCCCGAGGCCCTCGGGCTGGTCGGCCTCGACGCCAAGGCCGGGGTGCGCGTGAAGCAGCTCTCCGGGGGTGAACGGCGCCGGCTCGACCTGGCGCTCGCCCTGCTCGGCGACCCCGAGGTGCTGTTCCTCGACGAGCCCACGACCGGGCTCGACGCCGAGGGCCGCCGGGCCACCTGGGACCTGGTCCGGGCCCTGCGCGACGCCGGTACGACCGTGCTGCTCACCACGCACTACCTGGAGGAGGCGGAGGGCCTGGCCGACCGGCTGGCCATCCTGCACCAGGGGCGCGTCGCGGCCGCCGGGACACCGGCCGAGGTCACCGCGGCCCAGCCGTCCCGTATCTCCTTCGAGCTGCCCGAGGGGTACTTCGTCGGCGACCTGCCCCCGCTCTCCGCACTCGGCGTGAGCGGACACGAGGTCCGCGGGCGGCTCGTACGGCTGCGCACCCATGAGCTGCAGCGGACGGCCACCGCGGTGCTGGTGTGGGCCGAACGGGCCAGGGTGGAGCTGCGCGCGCTGGACGTGCGGCCGGCCTCGCTGGAGGAGGCGTTCCTGGGGATCGCGCGGGAGGCGTCGGGGGCGGGGGGTTCCGGGGCGGCCGGCCTGGGATCGGAGTCGGCTCCGGGGTCGGGGTCGGAGAGGGCTGAGGAGCGGGTCGTATGAGCAACGGTGTGGATGTGGGTGTGGGGGCGCGAGGCGTGGGGCGCGGGCCGGTGGCCACGCCCGCGCGGCGGATGGCCGCCCTCGCGCGGGCCGAACTGACGTTGCTCGGGCGCAGCAGGAGCACGCTCCTCTCCGCCGTGCTCGTGCCGCTGGCGCTGCCGCTCGCGTTGCGCTCGGCCGTCTCGCAGATGGACCTCGACGACGTCGGACTCAGCGTCGGGCTGGTGATGCTGCCCGCCTCGATCGGCTTCTCGCTGCTGTTCGGGGTCTACGGCGCGCTGGTCGGCATCTGCACCGCACGGCGCGAGGAACTGGTGCTGAAGCGGCTGCGCACCGGGGAGCCGCGGGACGCCGAGATCCTCGCCGGGGCGTCGCTGCCGGTCGTGGTCACCGCTCTGGTGCAGTCGCTGGTGCTGGCGGCGGCCTGCACGGTCGTGCTGGACGTGCCCGCGCCGGAGGCACCGCACCTGGCCGTCCTCGGGCTGCTGCTGGGCCTGGTGCTGTGCGCGGCACTCGGGGCGGTGACCGCCGCGGTGACCCGGACCGTGGAGAGCGCGCAGGTCACGACGCTGCCGCTGGTGCTCCTGTCGATGACGCTGTCCGGGGTGACCGTCCCGCTGGAGCTGCTCCCCGACCGGCTCGCCTCGGTCTGCGCGCTGCTGCCGCTGTCCCCGGTGATCACCCTGGTCCGCGGCGGCTGGACCGGCGACCTGTCCGCGTACGAGGCGCTGGGGGCCGTCGCGACGGCGCTGGCCTGGATCGTCCTCGCGGTGTTTGCTGTACGGCGGTGGTTCCGCTGGGAGCCCCGGCGCTGACCACGGGGGAGGGCGAGGGACGTATGCGCGGGCCGCGGGGCTGGTGGCGGGGCAAGACCACGCCGCAGAAGGTGGAGACGTACACCCGGCTGTCGTTCCACACGTTCGGGGTGGTCGAGGTGCTGGCGGTCGGGCTGCCGCTGCTCGGCGAGCTGGGCCACGCGCTGGGCGGCTGGCTGCTGACGCTGGTCGCCGCGCACGCCGCGCTCTGCATGGTGACCGCGTCACGGGCGCTGGACTGGACCCGGGGCCGGCGTCCGCGGCCGGTGCGGCTGCTGTGGGTGATGGCCTGCGTCACCCTGGCCGTCGCCGTGATCGCCCTGGTCGTGTCCGAACGCGGGCCGGACCGGGAGAGCGCCGACACCGCCGCCGGCAGTGTCTTCGGCGTGGTGCTGGTCTTCGGCGCCGGGGTCGTCGCGCTGGGGATGCGCAACCGCCGCCGGGTGCTCGCGGTCGTGGGCGGCTTCGCGGCGGGCTCCGGCGCCGTGGCGCTCCCGCTGGGCATGTCGGCGCCGGCCGCGCTGGTGACCTCGCTGATCGTGCTGGTGGCCGCCGGGTTCCTCGCGTTCACGTCCGTGTTCTCGGTGTGGCTCCTCGACGCCGTCTACGCGCTCGACGAGGCCCGCGAGACCCGGGCGCGGCTGGCGGTCGCCGAGGAACGGCTGCGGTTCGGGCGGGACCTGCACGACGTGATGGGACGCAACCTCGCGGTGATCGCCCTGAAGAGCGAGCTGGCCGTCCAACTGGCCCGGCGGGGGCGGCCGGAGGCGGTGGAGCAGATGGTCGAGGTCCAGCGGATCGCGCGGGAGTCGCAGCGGGAGGTGCGGGACGTGGTGCGCGGGTACCGGGAGGCGGACCTCGCCGTCGAACTGACCGGCGCCCGCGGGGTGTTGGCGGCCGCCGGGATCGCCTGCGCGGTCGACGGCGACCCCGAGGGGCTGCCCGCCGAGGTGCAGTCGGCACTGGCGTGGGTGGTCCGGGAGGCGACCACGAACGTGCTGCGGCACGGTGACGCCGGGCGGTGCTCGGTCCGGCTGACGACGACACGGGAGCGCGTGGTGCTGGCGGTGGAGAACGACGGGGCCCGACCCGCCGCGGACGGGGGCGGCTCGGGGCTCGCCGGGCTGCGGGAGCGGCTGCGGGCGGTGGACGGGACGCTGGAGGCCGGGCCCGTGGGGGAGGGCGTGTTCCGCGTGGTGGCCGAGGTGCCGTTGGGGGCGCCGGGACCGCTTCCCGGCACCGCGTCGGGGGCGGGGCGCCCCGGGATGCCGGCGGAGGCCGAGGACGCCGGGGTGCGCCCGGGGCGTGATGCCTTCGTGCGGTTCGTGAAGGGGGAGGCGTCGTGACCGTGCGGGTGCTGCTCGCCGACGACGAGCACCTCATCCGGGGCGCGCTGGCCGCGCTGCTCGCGCTGGAGGACGACCTCGCCGTCGTCGCCGAGGCCGCCGACGGGCCCGAGGCGCTGGCGATGGCCCGCGCCCACGCACCGGACGTCGCCGTACTGGACCTGCAGATGCCCGGCGCCGACGGTGTGAAGGTCGCCACATCGCTGCGCACCGAACTGCCCGGCTGCCGGGTCCTGATCGTCACCAGCCACGGCCGCCCCGGCCACCTGAAGCGGGCGCTCGCGGCCGGAGTGCGGGGGTTCGTCCCGAAGACGGTGAGCGCCCGGCGGCTCGCGGAGATCATCCGCACGGTGCACGCCGGGAACCGTTACGTCGACCCCGAGTTGGCCGCCGATGCCATCGCCGCAGGCGACTCCCCGCTGACCTCGCGCGAGGCCGAGGTGCTCGAACTGGCCGCGGACGGCGCGCCCGTCACGGAGATCGCCGAGCGGGCGGCGCTGTCCCCGGGGACGGTGCGCAACTACCTCTCGTCGGCCGTCTCCAAGCTCGGGGCGGACAACCGTCACGCGGCGGTGCGTCTCGCCCGTGAGCGGGGTTGGGTATAGTTACCTCCGCGCCACGGCGCATGCGGACGTAGCTCAGTTGGTAGAGCGCAACCTTGCCAAGGTTGAGGTCGCGAGTTCGAGCCTCGTCGTCCGCTCGTCACCGAAGGCCCCGGTTCACCGAACCGGGGCCTTCGTCGTACGGCCGCGCGTCGCGCCGTGGTGCCGTCAGCTCCAGCTCGTGCCGGTCAGCCGCTCGTACGCCTCGACGTACTTGGCGCGGGTCGCGTCCACGACGTGCTGCGGCAGCGCGGGCGGCGGCTGCTCGCTCGCACGGTCCCAGCCGGACTCCGGCGAGGTCAGCCAGTCGCGCACGAACTGCTTGTCGAACGACGGCTGCGCGCGGCCCGGCTCCCACTGGTCGGCCGGCCAGAAGCGGGAGGAGTCGGGGGTGAGCACCTCGTCGGCGATGACCAGCGTGTCCCCGTCGAAGCCGAACTCGAACTTGGTGTCGGCCAGGATGATCCCCCGGTCCCGGGCGATGTCCCGGGCGCGGCCGTAGACGGCGAGGGTCGCCTGGCGGAGCTGGGCGGCGGTCTCGGCGCCGACCTGGCGGGCGACCTCCTCGTAGGAGACGTTCTCGTCGTGGTCGCCGACCGCGGCCTTGGTCGCCGGGGTGAAGATCGGGCCGGGCAGCTCGCTGCCGTCGACCAGGCCCTCGGGGAGCGCCAGACCGCAGACGGTGCGGCTCTCGTCGTACTCGGCGAGCCCCGAGCCGGTGAGGTAGCCGCGGGCCACGCACTCCACGGGGACCATCGTCAGGGACTTGCAGACCAGCGTGCGGCCGGCCCAGTCGGCGGGGGCGCCGGCCGGGACGTCGGTGCTGATCACGTGGTGCGGGACCAGGTCGGCTAGCCGGTCGAACCACCACAGGGAGAGCTGCGTGAGGATCCGGCCCTTGTCCGGGATCTCGGTGGGCAGCACCCAGTCGTACGCGGACGTACGGTCGCTGGCGACCATCACGAGGTCGCCCGCCTCGTTCTGGTACAGCTCGCGCACCTTGCCGGTGTGGAGGTGCACCAGGCCCGGAACCTCGATCGGCTCGGGCTTTTCTACGAATCCGGACACGGTTCCTCCCCGTGGTTCTGGCCAATGGCTCGATTGTCCCGTATCGGGGAGGGGCGGCGGACGGCGGGGCGAGCGAGGGGCCCGGTGCGGCCCGGCCCGCGGGTGCGGCCGGGCGCCGGGTCGGTCGGGTCAGTCGCGTTTGCAGATGCGGTCCAGGAGGTTGGCCGTGGCGCGCTGGATGCGGGTGTCGGTGTGGCCGGGGCGGTCCAGGGCCGGGGACCAGGCGAAGGTGCCGGACGCGAACACCAGGGCGCCGGAGGGGGCCCGGTACAGCGACGTCTCCTGGTGGCGCAGGACACCCTCGGTGTCGGTGTACGGGGAGTGCGCGAGCAGGATGCGCTCCTCGTGCTCCGGCAGCGGGGTGCGCGGGAAGTACCGGTCGGCCTCGCCCGCGACCAGGCCCGGGATCTCGTCGCCCTCGTGCGCACCGGTGGCCTCCCACAGCCAGTGGCCGGCGTTGCGGACGATCATCGGGTGCGGCTCGGGCACCCGGCCCGCGTACTGGATGCCGAGGAGCTGCTGCTCCGGGCGGTCCACCTCGCGCCACAGCACCGGCCTGCCGGGGCCCTTGCGCTTGCGGCAGGTCAGCAGCCGGCTCGGCACGCCGGACGGGGACGGCCCCAGCTCGACCTGCCAGTACAGGGTGTTGGCGGAGAGGAACACCAGCGAGGTGCCGCTGTCGCGGGCCCGCTCGACCGTGCGGCGCATCGGGACGGACCAGTACTCGTCGTGGCCGGGGAACACCAGGCCCCGGTAGCGGGTCGGGTCCACCAGGCCGGCGTGCAGGTCGCGGGCGTCGGCGTAGGCGAGGTCGTAGCCGTACCGTTCCGCCCAGCGGATCACGTCGTAGGCGTGGCCGACGTGCAGGGGCAGGCCGGCGCCCGCGTACGGGCGGTCGAAGGAGACCGTGGTCGCGGCGTCGGCCTCACCGAGGAGCCGGCCGTCCTCGTCCCAGGCGTGGTAGAGGCTGGCGCCCGTGCGGCCGTCCTCCGGGTAGAGGTTGTACGCCTGCCAGGTGATGTCCGGCAGCAGCAGGAGCAGGTCCGCGCGGCGGTCGTCGCGGACGGTGAACGGCACGTGCGAGCGGTAGCCGTCCGCGGTGGTGAGGACGGCGACGTACGCGCCGACGTTCCAGTACGACGGGATCTGCAGCCGCCACGACAGCCACCAGTGGTGGCAGGACACCGTCCGGTCGGCGGTGAGCGGCGGCGGCTGGACGATGCCGGACAGCCGGGGGCTGGTGGTGATCTTGGCCGCTCCGACGCCGTCGTAGTGGCCGATGCGGTAGACGTCGACGCTGAACTCCTGCGGCGGGTCGACCGTCACGTGGAAGTCCACGGCCTCGCCCGGGGCGACCGCGCCGGTGGAGGTGAAGCCCTTGATCTGGCGGTGCACGTCGTCGGCGGAGCGGGGGCCGGCCGTGCGGGGCGCCGGGATCCTCGGGACGCCGGCGGCCGGCAGGTGGGCCTGCCCGTCCACGTACCAGGGGACGACCTGGCCGGTGTCGTCGAAGTACGTCACGTTGCCGCGCAGCCAGGGGACGGGGCCCTGGCCGAAGGGGTCCGTCACGGCGTGGGCCAGCGCTCCCGACTCCCATCGGCGGATCTGCTCCGGTCCCATGTCCTTCCCCTCCCTCTTGCCCCCGGGTCGTGGACGCGTGCGGTCGCTCGGTCGTGCGGTCGCGCTGTTCGTGCGTGTCGCTGCGTGGTGCGGTCGCTGTGTCGTGCGGTCGCTGCCTCTGCGCTCGCCCTGGTGTGCGGTCGCCCTGTCGTGCGTCGTTCGCTCGGTCGTCGTCGCTTCGTCCCGCGTCGGTGTGTCTTATGTCAGCCGCCCATGCCAAGGGCGGGATCGGTCCCAGCACATCACATAACGCACGCGCACTGTCACTGGTCGTCGCGAATTGACCGAAAGTGGAATCCGGCCTTCCGATCGTTCAGGGGTGATCCACGCCTGGTCAGACGAGGCGTACGGGCTTCTCGGGGCGTATACCGAGGTCGCTGAGCCAGGCCCGCAGGGGGCCCGGGTCACCGTCCTCCACGAGACTGAGGACCCTGGGCGCCAGGTCGGTGGCCCGCTCCCCGCCGACCAGCAGGGTCGGGCCGTCCAGCCAGTCCAGGCCCGGCTGGGCCCCGGCGGTGTCCATCGCGGCGCAGCACACCATCGCGGTGACGTGGTCGGCGAGCAGCTCGCGCTCGGTGCGCGGCGGCTGGAGCGGGAAGAGGGGCAGCGCGCCGACGTCCCAGAGCGCGTCGGGGCCCGCCTGGCCGGAGGATGCCGTGCCGGGCGCGGGGGCGGAGGGCGCGGCGGCCTCCTCGCGGGCGAGTTCGGCGCTCAGGCGGGCGGCGAGGGCGGCGGTGCGGGGGGTGTCGGCGCCTGCCTCCGGGTCCGCGTCGATGTCGGCGTCGGCGTCGGCGTCGGCGTCCCAGTCGGTGCCGATCTCGGGGGCGGGGGCGCGCAGGTCGCCGGGGTGCTGCGGCACGCCCGGGTGCTGCGGCGCGTCCGAGTGCTCGGTCGGGCCCGGGTGCTCGGTCGGGCCGGGGTCTTCGTGACCGGAGTGCGGCCTGTGCGGGGCGTGGGTCGGTTGCGCCGCGTGCGGCCCGGGTGGGGATCCGTGGTCGGCGCGGTCGGGTGTCGCCAGGTGGTCCAGGACGCGGGAGAGCGTCGGGCCGTTCGGGTCGTGGGCCGTGGGGTCCGGTGTCCGGCGTACGCCCAGGGCGTCCAGGACGCGGTGGAGGCGGGCGGCGTCGGTGCGCCACTTGCGGTCGACGACCTCCTCAGGGTACTCCGACCAGTCCACCGGCGCCCAGTCGGGCCCGCACTCGGCCGGGCCGCCGTGGAACAGCCGGGCGGCGAGCAGGGAGGCGGCCTCGTCGACGGTGCCGGGTTCCTCCAGCAGGTCGCAGGCCGGCCGCTCGCCCAGCCGGGTGGCGAACCCCTCGGCCAGCCGGTCGCGCCGGGACAGCTCGGTCAGGGCCGCGACGACGCCCGCGTCCAGCCGGGAGGGCCAGCGGCCCATCCGCCAGGCGGGCAGCGCCACGCGCGTGAGGAGCCGGTCCCAGCCGGCGTACGCCAGGCCCACCTGCTCCTGGGCGACGATCCGCACCCCGTAGTCCACGGCCTGGGCCCGCTCGGCGGCCGCGGCGGCCACACCCCGCTCCATCTCCGCCGCGTGCTGGCGGCAACTGCGCAGGAGCAGCCGCGCCACCCAGCCGATCCCCGCGCAGGCCAGCCGGAACGCCGGACATCGGCCGCGGTCCGCCGCGGTGGCCACCGCGGCGTCCAGACCGCGCACGAAGCGCCGGGCCGCCGCTATGTCGGGGTGCGCCGACGGGCCCGTACCGGCGACGACCGGGGCGAGGACCGCGCGCAGCTCGCCGACGCGCATCCACCACAGGAACGGGGAGCCGATGACCAGCACGGGCGCGGCCGTACGGCGGTGCGGGCGGCGTGCGCCGGACGGGTCCGCCAGCTCGTCGCGCTCCTCGCGCGCGGGCGGGCCGTGGGCCGGGTGGGTGCGGTCCTCCAGCCAGCTGTCGCAGTCCGGGGTGAGCGCTATGGCGGAGGGCGCCGGGACGTCCAGGCGGTCGGCCAGGTCGCGCACCAGCCGGTACAGGTCCGGGGCGGCGTCCTCGGCGATCGGGACGGTCGGGCTGACGGCCGGGCGGGCGCGGGCGACGACCAGGGCGATGACCCCGGCGGCGATCAGGACGACCAGCGCGACGGCGCTCACCACCGCGCGGGCGGCGTCCCAGCCGGGGCCCGGCAGGTGGCCGCTGGTGCCGCCGGCGACGAGGATCACGGCCGCCGCGGCGGGCAGCAGCGCCACCGCGAGCGCGCGGCCGCGGATGCGCAGCACGGCGACCGCCCGGGCGCGCGCGGCCTGCGCGCCCATCTCCGAGCCCATCCCGATCCCGGTCACGACCGGCGTCACCCCCTCCCCGCGGTCCTGGCCCCACCGGCCGTGCCGGTGGCGGCTCTGCTGGTCTTGCTCACTCCCCCACTGTGGCACCCGCCACTGACATCGCAATGCCGGTGGGCCAAGTGCCGGAACGCTTGCGCGGCACCCTAGTTGGCGCCCCGGCCCCCGTCAGCCGGATAGGACACCGCTCACTCGATGGAATGGCTTTGGGGAAAGGTGGATGACGCAGGGCAAGGATCAGGCCCCGGATCGTGAGACGGATCCGGGGCCCGAGGGGTTCAGCTGAGTTCTCCTGCAATCGCGGTCTACTCCCCCGCCGCCGCCTTCGCCGCGATGTCCGTGCGGTGCTGGGAGCCGTCCAGGCCGATGCGGCCGACGGCCCGGTACGCGCGCTCGCGGGCCTGGGTGAGGTCCGCGCCGGTCGCCGTGACCGACAGGACGCGGCCGCCGGCGCTGACGACCGCGTCACCGTCGTGCTCGGTGCCGGCGTGCAGGACGTACGCGTGCGGGGCGTCCTGCGCGGCCACCTCGGCGAGGCCGGTGATCGGGTCGCCGGTGCGCGGGGTGCCGGGGTAGTTGTGCGAGGCGACGACGACCGTGACGGCCGCGTCCTCGCTCCAGCGCAGCGGCTCCAGGTGGGCGAGGGTGCCCGTGGCGGCGGCCGTCAGCAGGCCGGCCAGCGGCGTCTTCAGCCGGGCCAGGACCACCTGGGTCTCGGGGTCGCCGAAGCGGGCGTTGAACTCGATGACCCGCACCCCGCGCGAGGTGATCGCGAGACCGGCGTACAGCAGGCCCGAGAAGGGCGTGCCCCGGCGGCGCATCTCGTCCACGGTCGGCTGGAGCACGGTCTCCATGACCTCGTCGACCAGCTTGGGGTCGGCCCAGGGCAGCGGGGAGTACGCGCCCATGCCGCCCGTGTTCGGGCCCTCGTCGCCGTCGAGGGCGCGCTTGAAGTCCTGGGCGGGCTGGAGGGGGACGACCGTCTCGCCGTCGGTGACCGCGAAGAGGGAGACCTCGGGGCCGTCCAGGTACTCCTCGATCACCACGCGCTCGCAGGCCGCCGCGTGCGCCCTGGCCGCCTCGACGTCGTCGGTCACCACGACGCCCTTGCCCGCCGCGAGGCCGTCGTCCTTGACGACGTACGGCGCGCCGAAGGCGTCCAGCGCCACGGCGACCTCGTCGGCGGTGGTGCACACGTAGCTGCGGGCCGTGGGGACGCCGGCCGCGGCCATCACGTCCTTGGCGAACGCCTTGGAGCCCTCCAGCCGCGCGGCCTCCTTCGACGGGCCGAACACCGGGATGCCCGCCTCGCGCACCGCGTCGGCGACGCCCGCGACCAGCGGGGCCTCCGGACCCACGACCACCAGCCCGGCGCCGAGGTCCCGGGCCAGTGCGGTGACGGCGGCACCGTCGAGGGCGTCGACCGGGTGCAGCTCGGCGACCTCGGCGATGCCGGCGTTGCCGGGCGCGCAGTGGAGCGCGGTGACGGCGGGGTCGAGGGACAGGGAGCGGCACAGGGCGTGTTCGCGGGCGCCGCTGCCGATGACGAGGACGTTCACGCGCCCAGCGTAACCGGGATGGCGGCGGGGGTTGTGCGGGTGTCCGAGGGGCGGGCTGTAGGGGGCCTGGAGGTTCCTCCAAGGCGCCTGGTGCGGGGCCGGGCCTGAAGGGCGGGGGCCGCGCGGCGCGGTGCCCCCGCCGGCTACTCGTTGGTGTACTCCTCCACCACCGTGGCGCCGAGCTCGCGGACGATCAGTTCGTGGCCGGAGAGGGCCGACTCGTTGAGGTCGGGGTCGTCGTCCTCCGGGGTGTCGTCCTCGGGGGCGACCGGCTCCGGGGCGGAGGGGCGGGACGCGGGGCCGGGCTGCGTCGGCGCCGGGGCTGCCGTGGGGCGGGCGGTGGCGGCTGGGGACGACGCGGTGGGGCCGGAGGCATGGGTGGCCGAGGGGGCGGGTGCGCCGCCGTAGCCCCCCGGGCCGCCGGGACCACCATGGCCACCGGGACCGCCGGGAGTGCCGTGGCCGCCGGGGGCGGTCGCCGGGGCGCCGTAGCCCGCCGAGGGGCCGCCGAAGCCGCCCGGGACGGGGGCCGGGCCCCCGCCGCCGGAGCCGCCCGAGGGGTCGACGATCGCGTCGATCTTCCAGTGGACGTTGAACTGCTCGACCAGCGCCTGGCGCAGCACGTCCTCGCTGCCGCTGCCGGAGAAGTTGTCGCGGGCGCCGGAGTTGACGAAGCCGATCTGCAGGGTGGTGCCGTCGAAGCCGGCCACGTGGGCGTTCTGGCTGAGCAGGATCCAGGTGAAGCGGCGGCGGTTCTTGACGGCTTCGAGGATGTTCGGCCAGAGGGTACGCGGGTCCAGGCCGCCGGCGGGGGGTGCGTAGGCGGCGGGCGGGGCCGGTGCGGGAGCCGGCGGGGCGGAGGGCTGCGCGGCGGTGGCCGGGGAGGGCGTCGCAGTCGTAGGAGCCGAAGGGGTGGCACGGGTGCCGGTCCCCGGCTGGGCGGCGCCGGGCGTGCCCGCTGCCGCGGGCGTGGGCCAGCCACCGGGGCGGCGGCCGCTGCCCGCGGCGGTGGCGGTGGGCCAGGCGCCCGGGGCGGCCGGGGGCGCGGGCTGCTGGGCCGCCGGGGCGGGGGTGGGGTCGGCGGCCGGCTGGGGGGTGGGCGCGGGTGCCGGGGCGGGGGCGGGGCTCGTAGGGCCTGCGGGAGCCGGAGCGGGGGGCGCCTGGGCGGGGGCCGGGGCGGAGGTGGCCGCAGGCGCAGGAGTGCCGGGTGCGCCTCCCCGTACGGCGGCGCGGGCCGCGGCGGGACCGCCACCGGGTGCCGCGGGCGCGGCGGGTGCGGCCGGTGCGGCGGCGCCGGGGGCGTGGGCCTCGGGGCCGGGGGCGTAGCCCAGGGCGGGCAGGCCGGCGGCCGGGGCGGCGGCGGAGAAGTTCACGCCGCGCTCGATGCGGTCGAGGCGGGCCATGAGGGAGCGCTCGTCGCCGTAGGCGGCGGGCAGGAGGACGCGGGCGCAGATGAGCTCGAGCTGGAGGCGCGGGGAGGTGGCGCCGCGCATCTCGGTGAGGCCCTCGTTGACGAGGTCGGCGGCGCGGCTGAGCTCGGCGGCGCCGAAGACGTCGGCCTGCGCCTGCATGCGCTCCAGGACGTCGGCGGGGGCGTCGATGAGGCCCTTCTCGGCGGCGTCGGGGACGGCGGCGAGGATGACGAGGTCGCGCAGGCGCTCCAGCAGGTCGGCGACGAAGCGGCGGGGGTCGTTGCCGCCCTCGATCACGCGGTCGACGACCTCGAAGGCGGCGGCGCCGTCGCCGGTGGCGAACGCCTCGACGACGGAGTCGAGGAGCGAGCCCTCGGTGTAGCCGAGGAGGGAGGTGGCCATGGCGTAGGTCACACCCTCGGAGCCGGCTCCGGCCAGGAGCTGGTCCATGACGGACATGGAGTCACGCACGGACCCGGCGCCGGCGCGCACCACGAGCGGCAGGACGCCTTCCTCGACGGGGATGGCCTCCTTCTGGCAGACCTCGCCGAGGTACTCGCGGAGGGTGCCGGGCGGGACGAGCCGGAAGGGGTAGTGGTGGGTCCGGGACCGGATGGTGCCGATGACCTTCTCGGGCTCGGTGGTGGCGAAGATGAACTTCAGGTGCTCGGGCGGCTCCTCGACGACCTTGAGCAGGGCGTTGAAGCCGGCCGACGTGACCATGTGGGCCTCGTCGATGATGTAGATCTTGTAACGGCTGCGGGCCGGCCCGAAGAACGCCTTCTCGCGCAGGTCACGGGCGTCGTCCACGCCACCGTGGGAGGCCGCGTCGATCTCGATGACGTCGATGGAACCGGGTCCGTTGCGCGCGAGGTCGCGGCAGGAGTCGCACTCGCCGCAGGGGGTCGGGGTGGGGCCCTTCTCGCAGTTCAGGCAGCGGGCGAGGATGCGGGCACTGGTCGTCTTGCCGCAACCGCGCGGACCGCTGAACAGGTACGCGTGATTGACCCGGTTGTTCCGCAGCGCCTGCTGCAACGGGTCGGTGACATGCTCCTGCCCGATGACCTCGGCGAACGACTCCGGGCGATAGCGGCGGTACAGCGCGAGAGACGACACGCATACGAGGTTAATGGCGCCCACTGACAAAGCGGACCGCCCGGGACGGGCCTCGTACCCGGCTGTGAGCTGGAGCGGGGGGTGGTGGCGAGGGTGGATCGGCGCCGGGCCCTGGGACGACCGGAGGCCCGGCGGCGGAAGTGCCGGAGCGACCGCCCCCAGCAACGCAAGCGCCCCCCACGCACCCGCCAGAGCCGACCTACCCTTGCTGCCTTCCGGCCCTGGGGGAGTTCAGTCAGATAGCGCCGCGTGAGGGGCTTCGCACAGGCTACCCGATGCCAGGGCCCCTGAACGAGTTCGCGAGCACTCCTCTCGGTCATGTAATGTTTCCGGCGGAGGATTCGCCTAGAGGCCTAGGGCGCACGCTTGGAAAGCGTGTTGGGGGCAACCCCTCACGAGTTCGAATCTCGTATCCTCCGCCAGTGCCTCACCGGGCACGATGTCGAAGGGCCCCACCGTTCGCGGTGGGGCCCTTCGGCGTTGTCCGTCTCAGTTTCCGTCTCAGTCGAGTTTTTCCGAGCTGGACGGCGACCAGAGCGCGTCACCGACCTGCTGGGCGACCTTGCGGAGCATGACTCCCGTCACATGCATGTACCGGGCGCGCATCCGGGCTGCTCCTCCGGGCTCCCAGCCCATGATCGAGTTGATCACGACGTCCGGGACCCCGAGGATCAGGAGGACGGTCTCCGCGGTGTGACGAGCGTCGTGCCAACGACCGTCCCGACACCGGCGTCCCGCAGCAGCCGCTTCCAGACGTGGAAGTCGGTGTTCGGGCTCAGCGGCCCGCCGGTCGGTGAGGCGAAGACGTACCCCTTGCCTTCCCAGTCCGCGCCGGCCGCGTTCCGTTCGCGCTCTTGGGCCTCCTGGTGCTGGCGCAGGATCTTGATCAGCGGATCAGGCAGGCCGATGGTGCGCCGTCCGGCGCGGGACTTGGTGGACTTGTGCTCACGACGGATCTGCTCCCGCTCGGGGCAGTAGCCAGCCTTCCGACCGCACGATTCGGCACCGCAGCCGTGCGCGTACTTGGGGCGTAGCCGGTTCTTCCGGATGCGGACGTATCCCGCGTCGAGGTCGACGTCCTCCCAGTGCAGCCCGAGCGCTTCCCCCTGCCGCAGGCCGAGCGCCAGGGCGACGACCCAGCGGGCACTGTTGCGCAGCTTGGCCGCTTCGACGAGGAGGCTCTGAACCTCTTCGATCGTGAACGGCTCGATGTCCGCCTCTTCGAGCCGCGGAGCCTTGGCGATCTCCGCCGCGTTGGTCGGCACATGTCCTCGTCGCACTGCCTCACCGAGGGCGACCCGGATCGTCCGGTGGACGTGGTGAGCGGTGCCGGCGGAGCTCCCGGACTCCTGCATCCTCCGGTAAAAGCGTTCCAGGTGCTCCGGCTCCAGGCGGTCGAGCTTGTGGGCACCGAGGCCGGGCACCAGGTGCACGCGTACGTCGACCTCATAGCCGTCGTACGTGTTCTCGGAGACATACGGCTTGGCGATGTTCTCCACCCAGTGCTCAAGCCAGGCTTGCAGCGTCCAGCTCTGCCCCGGCTTCCTGAGCTTCTTGTCGTCGCGAGCCCGCTCCATCTCACGGACGGCCTTGGTGACCTCGGCCTTGGTCTTCCGCTCGATGTGGCGGCGGTCGGGCTTGCCGTCATCCCGGAGGCCGACGGTCACACGGCCGTGCCACTTGCCGTCCTTGCCGAGGTAGATCGAGGAGGCGCCGTTGGGCTGCCGGGTGCGCTTCTTGTCTGCCATGTCGTCCCCTCAGGCCGCGTGGGCGGGTCGGTGGCGCAACTTGGCCACGTACGCGGGCAGGGCGTCGGCGGGGACTCGGCGGAGCCGCCCCACGGTGACCGACTCGATCTCTCCGGCGAGGACGAGCCGGAAGCACGTCGTGCGGCCGATACGGAGCCGCCGGGCGGCTTCCTCAACGGTCAGGAGGACCACGGACGGGTCGAGGGAGTCCAGCGGGGTGACAGTGGCTTGCGGCTCAGCCATGAGTCGGTTCTCCTTCCGTGCCGGGGGCGGGTTCGAGGGATGCGGCGAGCCAAGCTTCGGCATCGGAGAGGCCGGTACCGGCAAAGGCCCAGTGGGCGACGACGAGGGTCGTGCCCACCTCCGGATATCCGTAGGTGCTCAGGCCGTCGGTAGCCGCTGCGACCTGTGCACGTCGCCATTCGGCGCGAGCGTCGCGGAGCGCACCGAGGGTCGTGGAGTAGCGGCGGGACTTGGTGGAGAAGTGGCCGCGGAAGCCGAGCATGTGGGCCCAGGCGCGCAGGCGGAGGTGTTCGAGGTCCTTGCGGGCGCCAAGGGTCCAGGCGGTTCGGACGAGGCGGCGGGCGTGGTCGCTGATGTCGAGCTGGGCGAGTTCGGCGGCGAACTTAAGTGGGCGGTCGAGAGCTCCCGTGGCGGTCTCGGCTCCCTTGGTGGCGTACTTGGCGATGTAGGCCGCTACGGCGCGTTCGGTGAGCTCCTGGCCGTCGTTGAAGTCGGCGGATCGGATGGTACGGACGTCGAGTTGGCGGCCGAAGGCGAAAGTGTGGGCCCGGTCGTCGACGGTCGGGCCGTCGACCCGAACCTTGGACGCGGCAGCGCAGATGGCGTCGGTCAGCAGTTCGGCGGTGGCCCAGGCCGGGGGCGGAGTCTCACCGCCACCGGGGCCGTCGAGGCGGATGACCGCGTGGAAGTGGACGGCGCCGCGCTTCTGGTACTCGGCGACCTTGGCGAACGAGACGCGGGCATGGTCCCGCAGGCGCCGTTGGGTCAGGCCCGCGCGCTTGGCGACCTCCCGGCGGAGGTACGTCGAGAAGCGGCGCCAGAGGGCGCCCGCGTGGGCGTTCCAGAGGACGGCAGCTTCGTAGTCATAGGTGTCGGGGTCGAGGGGCGTGCCGAGCGCCTCGTCGTCCTGGTCGTGGCGGGTGCCGCAGCGGCAGGGGCGTCCGTCAGTGCGACGGTTGTGGACCGGGCCGAAGCCGGGGGCGGTGAAGGTGGCGAAGACGCGGGGGTGGGTGGCGACGTGTTCGGAGGTGCCCTTGCCGCCCCGGAGTCCGGCGGTGATCAGGTGGAAGGTGTCGCGGCGGTAGACCTCTGCGCAGGCCGGGCAGCGGGTGGTGCGGCGGTTGTTGCAGCGGACGAGGAGTTGGCCGGCCGGGAGGTCAGAGGCGTCCAGGTGCTGAAGCACGCGGCCGATCTCGCCGGTCGTGGCGTCGACGTCGTACTCGGTGCGGTGGCCGTCGAGGCGGATGGGATGGGTGCAGCCGCCGAGCCCGGAGAGCTGCCGGAGGATGCCCGGCAGGGTGCCGCCTTGGGCGAGCGTGGTGAGTTCCGGGAGCGGGGGCGGGGTGGTGCGGGTGAAGATGGCTGTCTCCTTCTGGCTGGATCGGTCAGGAGGGATGGGCCCCGAGGGCGGCCGGATGCTTGGCGGTGTCGGGGCCGCCCCCGGGGTCGGCGCGTTCAGCGCCGGTTGTGCTCACGCAGCAGGGAGCGCAGGACCACGGCGGCGATGGCCACCGAGACGGCCGAGACGGCGACGGCGGCCAGGAGCGCGGTGAGGACGACGCCACCCGTGAGCACGGCAACTACGGCGCCGGTGCTGACGGAGACGGCCGGGAGCGTGGGCCGCCGGGTGGGAGCGACCACATCAGCCGAGGTGCGGGTGTGCGCGGGCGGCGGGGTGGGGGTGTCCGGGTACTTGGGCAGGAACACGGCGGAACTCTCCTTATCTACTCGTCTAGTCATCTGAGCCGTTTATGACGTCCACGCCGGACCGCGTTCCGGACTCGATGGCGGGGGCGAGGAAGGTGCGCGAGAGCCAGAATCCGAAGAGGGTGATCAGGACGACGATCCAGACGCGGACGCCGAGGAACTTGATCGCCGCCCAGGCGAAGAAGCCGAGGACGACGACGAGCGGCAGGCTGACGGTCACGGGGAACGGGGTCCTTTCAGCGGACGGGGCAGCGGTGGGTGCGCGCGGCCAGCTCGGCGGCGGCACGGCTGTCGTAGTCGGCGGAGAAGTTGCAGCGCGGGGCAGTGCAGGCGGCGGTGTGCTTCTCGCGGCCGCGGTGGTCGTAGGCCGAACCGACCTGCACCGGGCCGATGCGTGTGACGTTGCGGAAGCGGCGGTTGGCGGTCATCAGGGCTCCCTTCAGAGGTGGGCGGCGATGGCTTCGGCCATAGGCGCCGGGACGCCGAGGCGGGCGCGCAGGGTGGTGACGTCCATGGGGGTGCCGGTTCGGGTGCGGTGTTCGGCCGCGACCTTGCGGGCGTGGTCGATGAGGGCGGCCGGGACCGGGACGGCCGGGCGGTCAGGCGGGACCTCGATGGCGGGTGGTGGCGGGGCTGTCGGCTCGGGGGCCGTTTCGGGCTCGTCCTCCTGGTCGTCGATGTCCTCGACGTCGTCGGCCAGCTCGGGCTCGGTGTGGGCGAGGAGGGTTCCGCCGAGGAAGGCGACGGCGGGCCAGCCCGCGACGAGGATGCGCAGCCAAGCCGGGACGTCGCCCAGGTCGAGCAGGCCGGCCGTGGCGACGTTCGCGCCGAGGGACGCGGCGAGCGCGATGACGAACCAGCACCAGGCGGCACCTCTGGCGGAGCCCGAGCGCAGTCGACGCCAGGCGGCGACAAGCAGCAGGTCGACCGAGACGGGATAGGCCCAGGCTTTCCAGCCGTCCTGTCCGGCCGCCACGGCGACGTCGTGGAGGTGCGCGAAGGACAGCGCGGCGGCGATGAGCGCCTGGACAAGCACCGCGTCGACCCGGGCCAGTTGGGCACGCATAAAGGCGTCTCCTTCCTGGTGCAGGCATGGGAGGGGTAGGGACGTGGCGCGAGACGGTCACGCCGACCGGGGTGGAGTGAGGCTCAGTCGGTGAGGGGGCGCGGCTGGACGGCGGGCCCTGGCCGCTCGACGGGGTGCGAGGGAGCGGGCACGTAGGGCCGGAACGGCTTCAGTGCGGGAAGGTCCGGCACCAGGTGGGCCGTCTCCCGGCAGACGTCTGCGGCGTCGCCGAGGGAGAGACATGGGGTGCGGATGCGGGACCAGCCGCCGGACGTGTCGCCCGCGACGGCGAGGCCGGGGCGTTCGGCAGGGATGGCGCAGGCGGCGACGACCGCTTCCGGCGCGATGTCACCCAGGGCCATCTTGGCCGAGGCTTCGTCGTTGACGCGGTGGCAGACACGGCCCGTGAGCTGGGCTCGGAGCATGGTCGCGCCCTTGCCGAGTTCGGCACCGAAGCGCTGCCCGCAGACTTCGAGGTAGATGCCGGCCGCGCGGCCGAGCTGGGCGAGGCGGATGAGCTGGGTGACCATCTCGTCGCGCCGTTCCTCGTCCTTGCGGGTGGCGGTCAGGAAGAGTTCGGCCACCTCGTCGACGAACAGGACGACGGGCACGGGCCGTTCACTGTCGGGCAAGCCCCAGATGTCGGAGGTGATCTCCTCGTCCGGGGTACCGGGGGCGATGCCCTGCCTGGCCTTGATCAAGTCGTATCGGTCCTCCATTTCCTTGACCAGGACGGGCAGTAGCTCTGCGGCTTCGTCCGGGTCGGTGGCCAGTGCCGAGAGGCGGGAGGCGAACGGGGCCAGCTCGACCCCGCGCTTGCAGTCGACGCCGACGAGGGCGACGTCCTGCGGGGCGAGGCCCGAGACGAGGTGGCGCAGGTACATGGACTTGCCCGACAGCGTCGCGCCGAGCGTGAGTTGGTGGGGAACGGCCCGGTAGTCACGGATGAAGGGCGTGGCGTCCTCCCGCAGTGCGACGGGCACTTGGAGGAACCCGCCCCCGGTCTTGCGCGGCATCCGCACCTTGCGCAGGACGTCGAAGCCGACGAGCCGCAGTTCGACAACACCGGGCTTGACGGTGGAGACGTACACGGCGTGGACGCCCCAGGCGTGCCGCAGCCGTTCGGCCGAGGCGGTGACGTCAGCGGGTTCCTGTCCGGGAGCAAGCCGGAGGCGGAGGCGTAAGCCGGTCGCCGTGGGGCGGATGATGCCCCGCCGGGGCGGGACGGGCCGCACCTCCCGGCGGGTAGTGGCCTTGACGGCGAGGACGCGCAGCCGGGACGGCGCGACGGTCAGGCCGCAGGCTTCCATGACCGAGGCGTACGAGCTGAGCAGCCGGACGGTGGATATCGGCCCGCCGACAGCGGACCAGTACAGGGACGGGTGGTTAGCCCGGGTGTAGGCGGCCCCACCGCCGAGCGCGGCGACGGGACCACCCACCTCCAGAAGCGTCGCGAGTTCGGACATCAGGCCGAGGCCCCCATAGCGGCCGGGAAGACGGCCGGGGTGACGGCAGCGGCCCGGAAGGCGATCCCGTGACGCTGCTGACCGTTGAACACGGACTCCCAGGGCCGGGCGACCAGCCCCGGCAGCGAGACCGGCGCACCGAGGTTCAGCCCCTCGGAGACGCCGCCTTCCGGGACGGTGACCTTGATGAGCGAGGACTCGCCGTCCTCGATGTACACGACGCCGATGGTCATCAGTGCCTCGCCGCTGACAGCGTCTTTGGCGATCTCGCCGGTCTGCCGGTCTGCCGGTCGCGAACCTTCGGCTCGGGCGCCTCGGTGAGGAGGATCGTCGCGGCGGAGGTCTCCACGCGGATGGTGCGCATAGGCGTATTCCTATCTACTCGTCTATACAAGAAGCGACCTGCGAACCTCGATCTATCGGGCTCACGACGATCACCTTGCCACACAACTTACCCACTCGTCTATACGAGTAAGCGTGTTGGGGTGTACGAGTTCGAGGAGGCGTCCCCGCGCACCGCCCGCCCTCACCGGCTCACGTGGCCGGGAGTTGGTACGACAGGACGTAGGCGTCCGCCGCCATGACCGTGTCGCAGACCTCTACGGGCCGCCCCTCCCCGTCGAAGGCAGTTCGGATCAGGTGAATCACAGGTACGCCGGCAGCAAGCCGCAGCGTGCGCACCTCGTCCGGCGAGGGCATCCGGGCGCGGATCTCTTCCTCGAAGTGGTCGAGGCGGTGGCCCAGTTCCTCGAGGCGGGCGTAAATGCCGCCGGGACCGGGGTTGGGCTCGGCGATGGGGGTGCCGCGGGCGATGTCGAGCGGCAGGTAGGAGGTGGCGAACTCGACCGGCCGTCCGTCGAGGAGGTAGCGGCGCCGACGCGCGAGGACCCGCCGCACGGATCCGAGCCGCGTGGAGATGTCCTGACTGGCCTTCTCTTCCTTCACCTCGAGGCTGTCGACCTGGGGGTGACTGCCGGCCGCATCCGCCTCGACGATGAACGCGGACTTCCCCTGTTCCCGGTGACGCCAGGCGAACCGGTCCGAGGCAAGCCGCCGGACGGGTGGACGGGGCCGGACGAACACACCCTTGCCGTGCTCGGCGTGGACGAGGCCCTCCCCCTGGAGGATGGAGAACGAGTTGCGGACGGTCATGCGGGAGACCCCGTAGTGGTCGACCAGCTCGGCCTCGGAGGGCAGCTTCTCGCCCTCCCGGAATCGCCCACGGTCGATGGCCTCACGCAGCTGGTCGGCGATCTGCCGGAAGAGCGCACGATCGCTCGTGGGGTCGAGATCACCGAGCAGGCCCGAAGAAAGAGGGCTCACGTGTGTACTCCTTTAGGTATCTAGACGAGTGGGGGAGTGCTTGTTGCTACGGTGGAGAGCCTAGCCATCCGAGAGGGCCGAGGAACGTGAGCACAGAACGCCCGCACTCCGTGAGCGTGGCCGGGGTCGTCGTCGACGGCCAGGGCCGGGCCCTCTTGATCCAGCGCCGGGACAACGGCCACTGGGAACCTCCGGGCGGCATCCTCGAACGCGAGGAGACGATCCCCGAAGCCCTTCAGCGCGAGGTCCTCGAAGAGACCGGCATCAAGATCGCGCTTCCGGCGACCCTCACCGGCGTGTACAAGAACATGAAGGGCCTGATCGTCTCGCTGGTCTTCCGCTGCGAGGCGGCCGACGGCACTCCGACCACCGGCGACGAGACCCGCGCACTGCGCTGGGTCACCCGTGAAGAAGTGGCCGAACTCGCCGACGAGGCGTACGCGATCCGCGTCCTCGACGCACTCGACGCGGCGTCCCCGCCGGCCGTCCGCGCCCACGACGGCGTGAAACTCGTCTAGTCCGAACCCGCTGCACATGGCGGTCTACCAGCATGAAGGAACTTGTATGCACGAGTATACGAGTAGTGCCCGGGTGTGGGGACTGTCTTGCCCAGGTTTCCCGGAAGAGGTCAGCAGAGCCCGTCGCTGGACCCGAGACATCCTCCGCGGCTCCCCTTTAGCCGAAGACGCAGAGTTGATCGTCAGCGAGCTGAGCGCCAACGCGATCCTTCACACGGCCAGCGGCCGGGAAGCCGGCGGATTTCATCTGGCCGTAGCGGTAACACCGCAGGTGGTTGCGGTGTCTGTAACGGACGACGGAGGGACGAGGACGGCTCCGAAGATCGAGCACCAGGACCAGGAGGCCGAGCACGGCCGGGGCCTCGGCATGGTCAGCGCCCTCGCCCACCGGGTCGTCGTCCACGACAGCGACCAGGGCCACACGGTCACCGCGGAACTGTTCGCGGGCCCCCAGCAGGGAGGCCACCCGTGCTGACGAAGGAGCTTCGCCGTGGCTACTGGTGCGAGTGCTGGACAGAAGGCCTGACCCAACAGCGACGGCCGGCCTTGCTGGCATCCTTCGACGCCTACTCGGCGCCCCAGGCAGACCGATGGGTGGCTGTCACACTCCGCACGATCTCACCGGCTCTCGACCCGGACGCGTCCGACGAGGCGTGGGAGTGGTTGTACGAGGGCCGCATCGAGACACGACGAGCCCTCTTGCGGTCCGAGCCCTGCACCGTGTCAGTCAGCCACGACGACATCCGCATCACGTGGACGATCCGACCGGTGACCTTCCTGCCGATGGCGCACCGCGAGGGAGCTGAACTCCCAGCCTGCACGCACGACTTCACGCCTCGCGCGTCCGACTGAGTTACAACTTTCTCTACTGGTTCAAGGCGGCTCGCTCCGCTCCCCGCGCGCGGCCCGGCCCCCGGCCGGGCCTGCGCTCCTGTCTCCGCCCCGCTCCAGCCCGGCCGGCACCCGTGCCGCGCTCAAAGCAATCAGCACCCGATGCGAGAGAAGGGGTACGTCGTGGCTGGGGCGGTCGGCTCCACGGCTTTAGGCAGCCACTTTGGCGCGAGCCTCGAAGATCATGGCCCCAACGTCGTGCTTCACCGGGCAGGTCCACAGACTGCCCGACGCGCCGAAAGCTTACGGGGCCATGATCACTCGCGCCAAAGCAGCTCCAGCCCAAAGCCGCTCCAGCAACCTGGGTATCTCCAACCGCTACAGTTCGCCATCTCACTCAGGAGATGAGACGTCGCACCAATTCTGCCATTTCTGCGGGAATTTCACTTTTCTCCATTTCCTGTGCGATACGCAGCGCATCTTGACGCTTGCTAAATCGCAAGCCGAATCGCTGAAATACCCCGTCAAGCAAATCATCACCGGGGACCATTTCGGATTTACGCAATCCCCAATCCGCCTGAACTTCCTCCGTGCATTCTTCTCGAATCTTCTCGACCTCGGAAGAAAGTGCGGATATCTTCTCAAGCGCTAGTTTTAGCTGCTCCTCCAGAGCCTCATCGAATCCCCGATCACCTCGGTCGATGACAGGGCGGCGATCAGGAATTACGGGGCGACATACACGCTTCAGGATTCTGCGTTCAATGGCTATCGGAAGTAGTTCGTCACATACCTCACTGATGGCAGCTTCTACCTCCTCTGGAGTAGGAGAACTCAGACCGTTAGACTTGTTCTGGATGAACCTGGAGAGGGCTGACGGGTTCAGGAGATAGTTCTCTAGCTCTCTCCTCTGTAGTAGTTGAACTTCACTAACCCCACCCACCCTGTTCTGTAGATCTTCGAGATCCTTCAGATTTCGCTCATCGCGATCAAGAACAAATACTGTCCTTACGTTTCGCTTCCGCAAGAACGAAAGCGTTGCAGCGGTAGCGTAATGAGTGAAGTTACGAGCACCACCGGTGGTGACGAAGCCGAGAGAAGCCTGCCCGAAATTCACATTCAGGGTGTCCGCAAACGTGCGGAGAAGTTGCTCGTCCGAAGGCCCCTCGACAAACACGAGGCGATCAAACATGAACAGCGAACTAAGGCGCAGACCCAGCTCCTCGGGAATCGCTTCCTCTGCACCTGCAACGTCGAGCCGCTGGACTACTGTCTCAGCTTCTTTTCGAATCAGGTAAACATTCTCAAGAGAGCCGACATCGAGGAAGTTGGTTGAATGCGTTGTCAGGAATACCTGAGAATGCAAACTCACATTCTTGAGATACTGCATCAACGCAGTTTCGAGCGCAGGATGCAGGTGCACTTCAGGTTCCTCGACGAGGAGTATCTCAGGGCGTTCGAATTCGTAATCAAGAATGAGTCGCAGGGCTTCGCGAATTCCCGATCCATTAACCTGTACTAGAAACTCGTCGACATCCAGCTCTGCCGACAAGGCGCCTGCACGCGCAGACGGTGTATCGGAGCTGAAGGCGTCGATCTCAACGCCAAGCAAGCTTGATACGACGTGCTGGATCTCCTGCAAAACGGACCCTTGCCCGCGACTAGTCTTCAGCTTAAGAATCCGGCTTGCTTCCACCTCACCAATCGGTTTTCTCTGTTCCGAGAGATGATGCACACTCGTATGGGCTACTCTTCGCACGAAGTCTGTAACGTAATCTGGGACGGTGGCCGAGTCACCGGAAAAGGTGGTCACAGGGTGGGAGATTTCAGCAGCCATTGCCAATTCGCGTTGCTGCTCAAGTCCATTGATGCGATCCCTGCACTGGTCGGCAAATTCACTATATGAAGTAGCCTCTTGAATCATTCGACCAATGCGTCTAAGTTCCGTAGAATCCCCTGCGCCAGAGCCGAGAACGCTACGCAGAAAGGCCGTACTATTAGCCCTTTCCGAAATCATACGCCATTCTTCTGCGGGAAAGCGAATCAGGACTCGCTCAAGGGCGTTCTTTTCTTGCGCATAGTTCTTCGCCTTTGAGAAGTTATTGGCAATATCCAATGCGCTTTCTGGGCTCACAGCAAAGATTACAGTCTCTTCGACGCCATCATCACCCCCGAAGGAAATGCGCGAAATATAGCCGACTTGCATTTCTGTGCGAAGGAAACTCAAAACTACCGTGACCAAATTTCCGAGCTTGTCTCCGGATAGCGCATTACGCACCTGGGGCATCTCAGCGGAAATCGATTCGACGAGGCTTTGTAGCTCATCATTCGACAGCTCTAGAGTGACTCTAAGTTCGATCGATTCTGTCGAATCCTTGGCGTGCCAATCAGTCTGTCGAGAGATTTCAGGGGAGATAGTTGCAACCGCGCCACTTGTCTGGAAAAAGTCAAAGAATAGTCTAATCGCTGAAAGCAGATTCGACTTTCCGGAGTTATTTTTTCCAATGAGAACGTTAAGGTTTCCGCAATCTTCCAGAGTTGCATCGCGAAGGCTGCGGAAACGAATACCCTGCAAAGTTGCCACGCGCATTATGCACTGCCCCCTGTCGCCCGTCACTCTGACGTCCCTAGCCAGGGAGGATAGTCGCTGGCTCTTGCCCTTGTCCGAGCTTCAGCCAACATTCGCTTTGTGGCGAGTGCCAGGCTCTGGTTTGGTCTGCTGAACGCCGTCGCATGCCGCCATGCGTGCCAGCGTCCTGGTTGAGGGAGAGTCCGCGTCCCAGGACCAAGCACGTTGGAGACCCTTATCCGGCCACCCCTGGTAGCGGGCGTGTTCCCAAGCTGAGAGTGTCCGCGCCGTCGTAACGGACCGGCCGTTGCGCTTGCTCTGGCTGACGGACACACGGACGGCGTGGCTGAGGCCTGTGGGGGTGCAGCGAGACACACGCGCGCCTGATCGCTCGACGTACCCATCGCGGTAGCTGACTGTCGTCGGCTCAGGTCCAGGCACCGGCGATTCCCGGGCTCTCTTCAGTGGGAGGGCGTGAAGCCGGCGGACCGGTCGAGGTGGAACGCGGATCTCGGAGCCGTCGGAGTCCACCCCATGCGCAGGGCGAGCCGAACAGCCGCAGCAACGCTGGAGGCCGTACAGTCTCAGCCTCACGACCGATCCAGTTGCTCAGATGCGGCTGGTCGGTGGTGATCACGAGCGTCATGCCCGGCGTGTCCGCATGCTTGACCGTGAACGTGCACGGCGACCAGGCCAGGCCCTGGAAGTACGTCGACCTGCCACGCAGCCGCCAGCGATAGGCCGTACCGTCGACAACAACCCATCGTGATCCCTTACGGACCAGAGCTATGACATCCACTCCAACAGCGAAGATGCTAGCGAGACCAGGCCCACCGTCCGTCTCAGTTTCCGTCTCATTCAGCGCCGTTCACGGTCGTTCAGACGGGACCGAGGCCGGTAGCCGCTCTCACGACCGCTCGCCGATGAACGCAGGTGAACGACCCCGTCCGAGGTCCCCGGGACGACCAACACAGTTGGAAAGCGTGTTGGGGGCAACCCCTCACGAGTTCGAATCTCGTATCCTCCGCCAGTGCCTCACCGGGCACGATGTCGAAGGGCCCCACCGTTCGCGGTGGGGCCCTTCGGCGTTGTCCGTCTCACTTTCCGTCTTGAGAGATGGCTCCCGTCACATGCAGGTACCGGGCGCGCATGCGAACCGCTTCGCTGGCCGACGACATGGGCATCTCATGGTGCGGTGTCCGGCGGATCCGGCAGGTTGTGCCACGAGTGGTCACATCCGCCGGCGCAGTGCAGCGTCCGTCTGCGAGTGTCGGCGACGGTGAAGAGGGCGACGAGCAGGCGGAAGGACTTGGTCAGCTCGTTGGCCGGAAGTGCTTCCATCCCGAAGCGCCCCTTCGTGAGCATTACCGCCGGGGTGTGGGTGGGACGGATGCCGGAGCGCGCGATGCTTTCCGGCACGTCCTCCTCGCAGGTGCCGGCCTGTCCGCAGAACAGCACCAGTGCGCGCAGGACTTCGCGTCGGTCCCCCTCTGAGAGCTCTTCGAACCACTCGACGCCCTGTTCCACAGGTCTGCGTCCTTGTGCGAGTTCGTTCAGGACCACCTCGTGCGCGTACAACAGAGCCTTCCACCCCCATGGTGCAGACCGGCCGATCATGCACGGCCGCCCCCGCCAGTACCCCGGACCGATCCCGCCGCCTACCGCCGTCCGTGACGGCACCGAACCGCCGAGGGCCCGCCCATCGTGGTCGGGCCCCCGGCGTGGTGCTCACGGGGTCAGGACGACCTTCTCGCAGTGGTCCTTCTTGTTCTTGAACAGGTCGAAACCCTTCGGGGCCTCGGTCAGGGGCAGGCGGTGGGTGATGATCCGGGTCGGGTCGAGCTTGCCCTGTTCGATCAGGCCCAGCAGCGGCTTCATGTACTTGTGCACGTGGCACTGGCCGGTGCGCAGGGTCAGGGACCTGTTCATCCAGGCGCCCGCCGGGAACTTGTCGATCATGCCGCCGTAGACGCCGATGACCGACACCACGCCGCCGCTGCGGCAGGACGTGATGGCCTGGCGCAGGGCGTGCGGGCGGTCGGTCTCGGAGCGGACCGCCTGCTTGGCGCGGTCGTAGAGGTGCACGTGGGCGGCGCCGTGCGTGGCCTCCAGGCCGACCGCGTCGATGCACTTGTCCGGGCCGCGGCCGCCGGTGAGTTCGAGCAGGGCCGACCGTACGTCGGTGTCCTCGAAGTTGATGGTGTCGTAGCCCTGGGACGCGGCCATGTCGAGCCGGTAGGGCTCCTTGTCGATCGCGATGACCTTCTCCGCGCCGAGGACCCGGGCGCTGTCCATGGCGAACTGGCCGACCGGGCCCGCGCCCCAGACGGCGACGACGTCGCCGCCCTGGATGTCGCACATCTCGGCGCCCATGTACCCGGTCGGCAGGATGTCCGACAGGAACAGCACCTGCTCGTCGGTGAGGTCCGAGTCGACCTTCAGCACGTTGGCGTCGGCGAGCACCACGCGGGCGTACTCGGCCTGGCCTCCGGCGAAGCCGCCGGTGAGGTGGGAGTAGCCGTAGATGCCGGCGGTGGGGTGGCCGAAGAGCTTCTCCGAGATGCCGGCGTTGGGGTTGGTGTTCTCGCAGCACGAGTACAGCTGGGCCCGGCAGGGCGCGCAGACGCCGCACGCGATGGGGAACGGCACGACGACCCGGTCGCCGACGCGCAGTTTGGGGTTGACGCCGGGGCCGACCTCCACGACCTCGCCCATGAACTCGTGGCCCAGGATGTCGCCCTTCTGCATGGTCGGCACGTAGCCGTCGACCAGGTGGAGGTCAGAGCCGCAGATGGCCGTGGAGGTGACCTTCACGATGGCGTCGCGGCTGCTCAGGATCGACGGGTCGGGGACGTCGAGCACCTCGACCGAGTTGCGTCCGGTCCAGCAGTTCGCCTTCATGCCAGGGCCTCCTTCAGTTCGTCCTCGGTCAGCGGCTGGGCCGGGTGCTGCGGGAACTCCCCGCGGGCCCGCTTGCCGCTGGGTGCGCCCTCGGAGCGGGTGATCTCGCCGATCTCCGCGATCTGCTTGAAGCGGCGCAGGTCGTCGTCGAGCTGCTGGTGCGGTTCCTCGCCGAAGTAGCGCGCCGCGGCCTTGCCCACGGCCCCGCCGGGCAGGTCGTAACGCAACGTCACCCTGATCTCCGTGCCCCGGTCGCCGGGGGCGGGCGTGAAGCGGACCTCGCCGGAGTTGTCGATGTCGGCGCCCTCCACCGACCGCCAGGCGATCCGCTGGCCCGGTACGTCCTCGGTGGTCTCGGCGTCCCATTCGACCGTCTTGCCGAACGGCGCCTCGGCCCGCCAGTGGCTGGTGCGGGGGCCGGTCACCCGCACCTCGTCCAGGTGCGCCATGAAGTCGGGCAGTCGCTCCAGGTCCTTCCAGAGGGCGTAGACCTTGTCCGGGGGCTGGGCGACGGTGGTGGTCGCGGTCAGTTCCATCGGTGTGCTCCTACGGGTGCGGGTCACGGCCGCGTAGACGTCCGTGGCCGTGAGGGCGGTGACCGCGGCGGTCGCGGCCACGGTGCGGCCGAGGCCCCGGCCGTCGTGGTTCTTCAGGGCCCGGGCCAGCATCGTCAGGTCCATGAGGTCGCCGCCGACGCGGCTCCAGAGCCAGGCGGGGTGCGGCCGTCCCAGCAGCCCGGCCGCCGCCGTCAGCTCGCGCACGCCGACGGCGGTCGTGGCCGAGCGCTGCCGGGCGGCGTCGCCCACGCCCAGGGCCCGGGCGAAGCCCGCCGGGGCGACGACCTGGGGCACGCCCAGGAGCGCGCTGGCCCAGCCGAGGCCGCGGACGAGCGGATCGTGCCGGAGGCGGGGGGTGGAGCGGGTGTCTGTCGTCATGGTGCTCCCCACGTGCGGTGCGGTGGACGGACGGCGTGCCGCTCGGCTCCGTAGGTGCGGAAAGGTGCGTCGCGGACAACGGCGGAGTTTCCGCCTGGGCCGGATGCAATCCTCGACAGCTCGCTCAGGGCTTCGGTCGGTCGGAGGGAGCGCGAGCGTGGGGGCGGCACGCCGCCGCGGTGTTCCGGGGGCGGCTCACGCCGCTGCCGCGGTGATCGCCCTCACCGGGCCACCCGCACCGGCCTCTCCACCGTCACCTGGTCCACCTCCGACACCCGTACCGTCACCTTCATCGTCCACGTGCCGGCGAGCGGGAGGTTGACCGCGTTCGTGGCCCAGTAGCCGCCCCGGTCCGTGACGTCGGCGTTCAGGGGGCCGATGTCCTGGGCGGGGAAGGCGAAGGCGATGCGGAGTTCGGGGACCGCGGCCAGGCCGCCGTCGGCGCCGTAGACCACCGCCTCCACGGCGTTGTCTCCGGTACGGGCCGGGTCGAGGGTGACCTGGACCGTGCCGCGGTGGCCGGCCACGCTGAACGGGGCCATCACCACCGAGGTCGCCGGCAGGGCCGCGGCCTGCCGGGTGGCCTCCGCCTCGGCCTCCGCCCGGCCGGGCAGCGTGCCCGTCAGGACCGTCGTCAGGGCGAGGACGACCGCCGCCACCAGCACCTCCACCAGCACCGACCGGCGCAGGGCCCGGCGGTGCGCGGCGCCGTCGTGCGGCGGCTCGGGGCGGGCCGTGCCGCCCGCGGGGAGGCGCTCCGTGCGGCCGTCGGGAGCGTCGTCGCCCAGCGTCGGCCGCCCGGCCGGGCCGCCCGCGGCCGGGGTCGCGGTCGGCGACGCCCCGACCCGTTCCGGCACGCGCAGTTCCGTCGTCCGCTCCGCGGGCGCCGCGGCGCCGGCCCGTTCCGCCACCCAGCGCCGCGACCAGTCGGCCGCCGTCAGCAGGGCCGTCACCGCGGCCAGCTTGGCCAGCAGGAGGCGGCCGTAGGACGTGTCCGTGAGGGCGGCGAGGGTGCCCAGGCCGCGCCAGGACTGGTAGACGCCGGTGACGACCAGGGCGGTGACGCTGAGTTTCGCCAGGCGGGAGAAGCGGGTGACCGTGGTGAGCGGGGGTGTGGCGTGGCGCAGCAGCACCAGCAGGGCGGTGAGGCCGCCCAGCCAGGCCGCCATCGCCAGCAGGTGCACGACCGCGGACGTCATCGCCAGCGGTACCTGGATGCCCGCCGAGGCGTGTTCCGCCGCCGCCCAGGTCAGCGCGAGGCCGACGGCGAGGACGGTGCCGAGGGCCAGGTGGGTGCGGGAGGGGCGGTCGCGCCGGGCCGCGCGGGTCAGCAGGAGGGCGGACGCGGCCAGGAGGACGAGGCGGGCGAGCAGCGCCCAGCCCGGCCGGCCGGTGAGGGTGCGGCCGAGCGCGTCCGGGTCGAGGGCGGCGGACGGGGCGTCGCCGGTCTCGTAGGGGGCCCGCAGGACGAGGAGCAGGACCGTCGCGCCGGCCAGGCCCCAGCCGCCCGTGCGGAGCAGGCCCCGCAACGGCCGTGCCCGCGTCGGACGGCACACGGCGACGAAGGCGGCGGTGCCGATGAGCAGCGCGGCGGCGAGGTAGGCCGCACCGCGGGCGGTGCCGTACAGGAATCCGGTGAGCGGGTCCTCGGTCGGGCCCGTCGGCACCGGGGCCGCCGTCGCCGAGGGGGCGCCCACCGAGAAGGTGAACGCGCCCGACACGGGGTGGCTGTCCGCCGACACCACCCGCCAGGCCACGGTGAACGTCCCCCTGTCCAGGCCGGCCGGCAGGCTGATGCGCGCGGTGTCCGCGTGTCCCCCGGCGTGCTCGGCGTCGCCCGTGGCGACCCGGTGGCCGCTGGGGTCCAGCACGCGGAAGGAGTCGTCGAGGAGGCCGACCGACTCGGTGAAGGTGAGGGTGACGCTGCGCGGGGCGGTCGGGACGACGCTGCCGTCGGCGGGGCCGGTGGCGCGCAGCGCGGCGTGGGCCGACGCCGGGTTCGCGCCCGGCAGGAGCAGCAGGAGCAGGAACGTGCCCAGGAGCAGCGTCAGCGCCCGGAGCCGTCTGCGGAGCACGCCGGTCGGTGCGTCCCGGTGTGCTGCCGCGTGGCCCTCTCCCACGTTCGCCTCGCGTTCTGCGCCCACGTCGTCTCCCCGCCCTCGGGTCCGGCCTCCCGCTTACGTACGGACCCAGGCTCCGCTGTGCTCATCCCGCCCGGCACACCGCCCTCGGGGCAGGGCCGGTGCGGCGGGGGTGCGTGCACGGCGGCGCGCGGCGGACGCGAAGGGTCGGACAGGCCCTCGGGCCACCTGGCCCGTGAGCAGGGTCATGGGCGGCAGAGTTCCGCGATCCGGGCCGCCTCGTGCGGGTAACGCGCCGTCAGGTCGGCCCGGTCGCCGTGCTCGTAGTCCGCGTAGGTGAAGCCGGGGGCCATCGTGCAGCCGAACAGGGTCCAGGCGCCCCGGGTGCGTCCGCCCATCCAGGTGTGGGCGGGGACGGTGAGCTGGACCGCCTGGCCGCCCAGCACGTCGGGGCCGAGCACGGCCGTGCGGGAGGTGCCGTCCGGGGCGAGGAGCAGCAGCTCCAGCGGGTCGCCGAGGTAGAAGTGCCAGGTCTCGTCGGTCGGCAGGCGGTGCAGGGCCGAGTGGTCGCCGGGGGTGAGGAGGGCGAGGATCGCCGTTCCCGCCGGGCGGCCGTCGGGTCCCTCGGGGCCCGCCCAGGTACGGCGGAACAGGCCGCCCTCGCGGGGGATCGGCTCCAGGCCGTAGTGCGCGATCAGCTCGTCCGGGGTCACCCCGGGAAGGCTACCTCGCGCCGCAGGAAGGCCAGTTGGGCGCGCTTCTCGGGCAGGTACACGTCGGGCAGGTCGACCTCGGGGAGGGTGACGACCGGTCCGGCCTCGAAGCCGAGCCGCGCGAAGCGGGCGAGGGCCCGGTCGTTGCGCACGTCCGGGTCGACGACCACCCGGCGCCGGTCCAGGCCGAGCAGCACGTACCGGGCGAACGCGCCGAGCAGCGCCCCCGACCAGCCGGGCCGGGCGGGCCCCTCGGAGGCGGGGGCCAGCAGCACGTGGGCGCCGATGTCGCCGGGCTCGACGGGGTAGCACGTGCCGACCCGGTCCTCGGCGGGCTCGTAGGTCTGCAGCAGCGCCACGGGGGCGCCGTCCAGCTCGGCCAGGTAGGCGTGGTGGGTGTCGAGGCCGGCCAGGTGGGCGTAGATCTCCCTGACCTCGTCGACCGTCAGGCCGGTCATGCCCCAGAACACGGCGCGTTCCTCGCTGACCCAGCCGTGCACGACGGGCGCGTCGCGGTCGGCGTCCAGGGGGCGCAGCCGGAGCGTGCCGAGGCCGGGGAGGTGCTGCTCGTGCACGGGAGCGGGGGCCGGTGCGGGGGCTTCGCCGCTGCTGTCGGCGGGGGCGGCCTCATCGGCGGGCAGGTGCATCGCTCTCCTTCTCCAGGTGGGCCCAGTCGGTGACGACCGGGACGAGCTCGCCCTGCAGCCACAGGGGGAGCTGGTCGTGGTGGTGGGGGTGGCCGGGGGTGCCGTGTGCGCCGTGCGGGACGACCCAGCGGCTGTCCTCGCGCCGGGCGAGGTCCCAGACGTAGCGGGCGGCGGGGCCGCGGGCGGCCAGGTCGGTCAGCCCGGGCACGGCCGAGGTGCACAGCACGCAGTCGTGGTCGCCGGAGAGGGCGGGCGCCCCCGTCCTCTCCTCCGGCCCGGGCAGGGCGCGCCAGGCGGCGAGGCGGTGGGTGTCGCCCCAGCGGGCCGGGGGGCGGCCCGCGCGCGCGTGCGCCGTCTCCTCCAGCGCCGCGCGTACCAGCGCCGGACGGTCGACGCCGTACAGCTCCTCGGCGCGCAGCAGGTGTTCCAGCGCGTACCCGATCCGCGGCACCAGCGCCAGCCAGGGCAGCAGCACCTCGGGGTAGGCGGGCGGGGTCGTCAGCGCGGCGAAGGCGGGGTGGGCGGCCAGGTGGCGTACGACCGCGCCGCGCACCTGCGCGTAGGCCGCCGCGTCCTCGCTGTCGGCGTCCATACGGCGGTCCCAGCGCAGCAGGCGCTCGCGCAGCGCGGCGGCCGGGCCGGTCAGGCCGTCCAGGGCGGCGAGGCGGTCCAGCAGGGCCGCGGCGGAGGCGAGGTGGGTGTCCGTGTGGATGGCCGGCATGTCCGCGGCGGACCAGGTGCGGCGCTCGTCGAGGAGGGCGCGGATGCGGTCGGCGCGGTGCGGCGGGGCGAACTCGACGCCCAGGGGGGCGGCCACGCCCCGCTGGTTGGCCATCACGGCGACGCCGTCGGTCAGGCCGGCCCGCGGCGCGGTGTGCCAGCCGGTCCACTCGTGGCCGGGCTCCCAGGCGGGCACGACCCGCAGCCGGTCGGCCGCGGCGCGGACCGGGACACGGCCGGCGACCCGGTGCAGGACACCGCCCTCGGTGTCGGCGGCCTGGACGACGTTGACGGGCTCGGCCCAGGCGTCCACGGCGCGGTCCACGTCGGCGACCCGGCGGGCCCGCAGCAGCGGCAGCAGGGCGCCGAAGCCGAGGTCGCCGGTGACGCGCGGCGGGTACCGCAGGCTGACGGCCAGCGGGGTGCCGTCGTCGAGTCCTTCCGGGCCGCCCGCGATCACCGGGCCCCGGCCGGTCTCCAGGACCTCCACCTCGACGGTGTCCTCCCCGGCCACGTGGACCGGTTCGGTGTGCCGGGCGGCCCGGTGCCAGAGTCCGTCCGGGCCGAGGGCCTCGACGCCGGCGCCGGTGCGGCGCAGGCGTTCGCGGTAGAGGTCCTGGTAGTCGGCCATGGCGTTGGTGATGGCCCAGGCGACCGTGCCGGTGTGGCCGAAGTGGGCGATGCCGGGGACGCCGGGCACGGCGAGGCCGACCACGTCGAACTCGTCGCAGGCCAGGCGGATCTGCTGGTAGACGCCGGGGTCCTCGACGAAGCGGTGCGGGTCGCCCGCCAGGAGCGCGTGCCCGGTGACCGTGCGCTCGCCGGCGATCAGCCAGCCGTTGCTGCCGGCGGTGCCGGGGCCGTCGGTGGCGAACAGGCCGACCGCCTCGGGGCCGAGGTGGCGCACCGCCTCCTCGCGCCAGAGCTTGGCGGGGAAACCGGCGAACAGGATGTGGGTGGACAGCCACACGGCGAGCGGGGTCCAGGGTTCCCAGCGGCCGGGGGCGAGGCCGACGCGGGCGAACTCGGGGGCGGCGCCCGGGAAGGAACCCTCCCCGGCGCCGGCGAGGCCCTCGTTGACGCCGTCGACGTACGCCCCCACCCACGCGGCCGTCTCGGGGTCGCGCTCGGCGAGCGCGGCGTGGCAGCGGCGGGCGGTGTCCTCCAGGCGGGCGCGGCGCGCGAACACGTCCCAGGCGAGGGCGCCGGGGCCGAGGAACGACGCCGAGGTGCCCTGCGCGCGGTGCCGCTCGACCTCGAGCTGCCAGGCCCGGTCGCGGGCGGTGACCAGGCCCTGGGCCCGGGCGAGGGCGAACGGGTCGCAGGCGCGCAGGTGCGGGACGCCCCAGGCGTCCCGGTAGATCTCGGTCGTCACCGTGCAGCCTCTCTGTGCCGGTCAGGAGCTTTAGGTTAGCCTCACCTAAGTAAGAGCGGAGAGATCGTACGTGAGGGGTGGAGAGGTCATGGCGCAGGGGCGGGGCTGGGAGGGCGCGGTCCTCCGGCTGATGCGGGCGAAGGACTTCACGCTGACCGTCACCGGGGCGCGGGACGTCACCCCGTCGTACCGGCGGGTGCACCTGACCGACGGCGGGCTGCTCGCCGCGACCGGGGTCCACCCGACGATGTGGGTACGGCTGTGGTTCGACAACGCGGGCAAGCCCCACCAGCGGGCCTACACCCTGGTGGAGCCCGACCCCGTGCGGGGCACGTTCGCCCTGGAGTTCGCGCTGCACGAGGGCGCGGCGAGCGACTGGGCACGGACCGCGCGCCCCGGCGACACCATCGAGGCGACCGTCCAGGGCACCGGCTTCACCCGGCCCGAGCCCGCGCCGACGCACGTCCTCGCGATCGGCGACCCGGCGTCGCTGCCCGCCATCAACTCCCTGCTCGGCGCGCTGGACGGCGCTCCGGCCACGGTGTGGTTCGAGGGCGGCGACGACGGCCTGCCCTTCCCCGCCTCCCCCGCGCCGGGCCGGTACCAGCTGCGCCGCGTGCCGCGCGGGGAACTGGCCGGCCGGGTCCGCGCCGAACTCCCCGGCCTGCTCGCGGCCACCGAGCACCCGTACGTCTGGATCGCCTGCGACACCCGTACGACCCGCGCCCTGGCCGCGTACGTGCGCAGGGACCTCGGCGTGCCCAAGGACCGGCTGCACGCGCTGGGGTACTGGCGGGAGGACTGAGCCGCCGCGGAACCCGGCGTGCGGGTCCCTCGGGGAGGCGGCGGGGTGACCGGCGGGCGATCATCGGTGCATGGACGTCACCGTGCACCTCGCCCAGGACCCCGAGGCCGACGCGCTCCTCGGGCGCTCCCCGCTCGCCGCGCTGGTCGGGATGCTGCTCGACCAGCAGATCCCGATGGAGTGGGCGTTCAAGGGACCCCGCACCATCGCCGACCGGCTGGGCGCCGACGACCTCGACGCCCACGAGATCGCCGCGCGCGACCCCGAGTCCTTCGCCGCGCTGCTCTCCGAGAAGCCGGCCGTGCACCGCTACCCCGGCTCCATGGCCAAGCGCGTCCAGCAGCTCTGCCAGTACCTCGTCGAGCACTACGACGGTGACGCCGAGGGCGTCTGGCGGGGCGTCGACGACGGGCGCGAGCTGCTCCGGCGGCTGGAGCACCTGCCCGGGTTCGGCAAGCAGAAGGCCCAGATCTTCCTCGCCCTGCTCGGCAAGCAGCTCGGGGTGACGCCGCAGGGCTGGCGGGAGGCCGCGGGCTCCTACGGCGAACCCCGCTCCCACCGCTCGGTCGCCGACATCACCGGCCCGGAGTCGCTGGCGAAGGTCCGTGCGTACAAACAGGAGATGAAGGCGGCGGCCAAGACCGCGAAGGCGACGACGACCGCGAAGGCCGCGAAGGCCGCGAAGGCCGCGAAGGCCGCGAAGGCCGCGAAGGCCGCGAAGGCCGCGAAGAAGCCGTAGGACGACCTGGGCCTGCGCCGTGCGGGTGAACTCGGCGGGCGGGCGGACGGGTGCCGGGCGTGTCCCGGGCAGGCCCCCTGTGTGAGCACCGCACGACACCGTCCGCGCAGCCGCGTCTGGCTGCGGGTGCTCGTCCTGCTGCTCGCGCTCCTCGTCTCCGGCGGCGAGGCGGCCTGTGCGGCACCGCACGGGACGGTCGCCGCCGAGCACGACGTGACCGCCCCCGCGCCCCGGCTCACCGCGTACCGTCCCGCCGCACCCCTGCGGCCGACGCCCGTGCCGGGCCCGCGGCCGCGGCCCCGGGCCGCCGTGCCCGCCGGACGCCCCGCCGCCGAACCGCCGTACACCGCGCCCCGCGTGCTGCGTTCCGTGGTCCTGCGCTGCTGACGGACCCCCGCCTCCCCCGCCACCGAGGTCAGTCCGCGACGCAGTCGGAGGAACCGTCATGCCCACCGATCCCTACGCGGTCCTGCGCGCCCTGCTGCGCGCCGAGGCCGCCCGCAGCGCCCCCAGACCGCAGCCGGAGCAGCGGCCCCGGCCCGAGCGGCCCCGCGAGCAAGGGCGACGCTGAACGAGGTCCGGCGGGGGCGGGCGACCGCCTCCGCCGGACCAGGACGGCACCGACAGGACAGCCGGGACGGGCGGGACAGACAGGACGGGCTGGACGGGCGGGACGGGGCTCAGCGTCTCCTGCGGGCCGTGCCGAACAGGGAACGGGTGATCTCCCGGCCGAGCTGGGTGCCGACCGAGCGGGCCAGGGACTTGAACACGCCGCTGCTCACGACCTGCTCCACGACCGACCGCTCCTCGTGCGCCGCGCGCCCCGGCCGCGCCTCCGGCTCCGCCGCCGGCTTCTCGGCTGCCGGATTCTCGGGTGCGGGGGCCTGTGCCGAGCGGGCCGCCGCGGCCGTCAGCTTCTCGTACGCCGACTCCCTGTCCACAGCCTGTGCATACCGTTCGTACAGCGGCGAGCCCTTCACCGCGCCGTCCAGGGCCGCCGGGTCGACCGGGCCCATCAGCGACTCGGGTGCGCGCAGGCGGGTCGCGGCGACGGGAGTCGGGGCGCCGTTCTCGCTGAGGACCGTCACCACGGCCTCGCCGGTGCCCAGGCCGGTGAGCAGTTCCTCCAGGTCGTACGGCGAGTGCGGGAAGGTCTGCACCGTCGCCCGCAGGGCCTTCTGGTCGTCCGGGGTGAAGGCGCGCAGGGCGTGCTGGACACGGTTGCCGAGCTGGGCGAGGACGTCGGAGGGGACGTCCTTCGGGGTCTGGGTCACGAAGAAGACACCGACCCCTTTGGAGCGAATCAGCCGCACGGTCTGCGTCACCGAGTCCAGGAACGCCTTGGAGGCGTCGTGGAACAGCAGGTGCGCCTCGTCGAAGAAGAACACCAGCTTCGGCTTCTCGGCGTCGCCCACCTCGGGCAGGTCGTGGAAGAGGTCGGCCAGCAGCCACATCAGGAACGTCGAGAAGAGCTGCGGGCGGTCCTGGACGGCGGCCAGCTCCAGCACCGACACCACGCCCCGGCCGTCGGACGCCGTGCGCAGCAGCTCGGCCGTGCGGAACTCCGGCTCCCCGAAGAAGCCGGACGCGCCCTGCGCCTCGAAGGCGGTCAGTGAGCGCAGGATCACCCCGGCCGTGGCCGGGGACAGCCCGCCCAGGGCCTTCAGCTCGGGCCGGCCCTCGTCGGAGGCGAGGAAGGCGACGACCGCGCGCAGGTCCTTCAGGTCGTACAGCTCCAGGCCCTTCTGGTCGGCGTAGTGGAAGACCAGGCCGAGGGACTGCTCCTGGGTCTGGTTCAGGCCGAGCACCTTGGAGAGCAGGACCGGGCCGAAGCTGGTGACGGTCGCGCGGACCGGGACGCCGTGGCCGAGGCCGCCGAGGGCGTAGAACTCCGCCGGGAAGGCGCTCGCCGTCCAGTCCTGGCCGACCTCCGAGGACCGGGTGCGCACCCGGTCGCCGGGGACTCCCGGGACCGAGATCCCCGACAGGTCGCCCTTGATGTCCGCCAGGAACACCGGCACGCCCTGCGCCGACAACTGCTCGGCGACGAGCTGCAGCGTCTTGGTCTTGCCGGTGCCGGTGGCGCCCGCGACCAGTCCGTGGCGGTTGAGCATCGGCAGCGGGACGCGGATCTGCGCGTCGGGCAGGCACTTCCCCTCCCACAGCAGGGCGCCCAGGTCGAGCGAGGGCCCGGAGAACGCGTATCCGGCGGCGATCTTCGCGACCGGGTCGGGGCGCGGGGCGGTGGGGGCGTCCGCGGGGGGTCCGGGGCTGGGCTCGCTGGCGTTCATCGGCAGACCCCTCGTTTCCGGATCGTTCGCGTTCCGCAATTCCGGGTTCACTCCCGGGGAGCTTCCGGTATGACCGGGTTGCTGCGGTATTTCCAGCGTCGCACTCGCTCGCCATGGCTGCGCCCGGAAGGTCTGGGCCGGTAGGCTTTCCGTGTGATCTTCAAGCGCATCGGAAACGGCCGGCCGTACCCCGACCACGGCCGGGAAAGCACCCGGCAGTGGGCGGACGTCGCGCCGCGCCCGGTCCGCCTCGATCAGCTGGTGACGACCAAGCAGCAGCTCGACCTGGAAACGCTCCTCGCCGAGGACTCCACGTTCTACGGCGACCTCTTCGCGCACGTCGTGAAGTGGCAGGGCGACCTGTACCTGGAGGACGGCCTGCACCGCGCGGTGCGGGCCGCGCTCCAGCAGCGCCAGGTGCTGCACGCGCGCGTGCTCGAACTGGACTGACGGGCCGGCCGACGACCCCTTCCCCCGTGCACACGGCGGCCGCCGTGTGGCCCTTTCGGGTTCACCTGAGCGGTGTCGAATGATCATCTAGTAGGCACGGCCGCCCCGTCGCACTACGCTGCGCTCATGAGCATGCTGACTCCCCCCGGGATGGGCGGCCAGTACCGCATCACGGGGGACAAGTACCCGCGGATGCGCCCGCCCCGGCGGCGCGCCAGGATGGCCGGCCTCGTCCTCGTCTGCGGAGCCGTGCTCGGAGTCGCCGGCTGGGGAACGCTGCAGCTCGTCGACGTCTTCACGGGCGGCGGCGGTACGGCGTCCGCGGCCGCCGCGAAGGCCTGTGCGACCACGAAGTCCGGTGCCGTCGCCGACGCCTCGCCGGTGGTGCTGCCCGAGCCGGCGCAGATCACCGTGAACGTCTACAACGCCACGACCCGCAGCGGGCTCGCCAAGACCACGGCCGACGAGCTGAGGAAGCGGGGCTTCAAGGTCGGCAAGGTGGGGAACGCGAGCGCCGCGTTCGACAAGAAGGTCCCGGGGGCCGGAGTGCTGGTGGGGACCGCGGCCTCGGTGAAGACCTCGGTGCCGGTGGTGGGCGTGCAATTGCCCGCGGCGGAGCGGCGGGTCGACGCGAAGCGGGTGGACCCGTCGGTGGATCTCGTGATCGGCGACGCGTTCAAGGGGCTGGCGGTCCGGACGGACGCGGACCGCGCCCTGGCGGCACTGGCCGCGCCGAAGCCGGTGGCCGCGGTGAAGAAGGGGTGCTGAGGTCCCGGGGCCGGCGGGTCCGGCCGGTGCGGCGCCGTCGCGGGTTCTCCCGCAGGTCGCCGCGCCCCTGACCCAGCGGGTGGTTCGGTGCGTGGGCGGCCGACGCGCTCGTCCTGGCTGTTCACGCAGGTCCCCGCGCCCCTGAAGGGCACGGGGACCTGTCGTCGTCGGCCGGGGTGCTGCCTACTCGGCGGCTCCGTACAGGCGGTCGCCCGCGTCTCCCAGGCCCGGGATGATGTAGCCGTGTTCGTTCAGGTGGTCGTCCACGGCCGCCGTGACGACCGTGACCGGGGTGCCGGCCAGTTCGCGTTCCATGATCTCCACGCCCTCGGGGGCCGCGAGGAGCACGACCGCCGTGACGTCGTCGGCTCCGCGCCGGATCAGTTCGCGGATCGCGGCGACCAGGGTGCCGCCCGTGGCGAGCATCGGGTCCAGGACGTACACCTGGCGCCCCGAGAGGTCCTCGGGCATCCGGGTGGCGTACGTGGAGGCCTGCAGCGTCTCCTCGTTGCGGATCATGCCGAGGAAGCCCACCTCGGCCGTCGGCAGCAGCCGGACCATGCCGTCCAGCATGCCGAGGCCCGCCCGCAGGATCGGCACCACCAGGGGGCGCGGGTAGGAGAGCTTGACGCCGGTGGTCCGGGCGACCGGCGTGGTGATGTCGACCTGCTCGGTGCGCACGTCGCGCGTGGCCTCGTAGGCGAGCAGGGTGACCAGCTCGTCGGCGAGACGACGGAAGGTGGCCGAGTCCGTGCGCTGGTCGCGCAGCGTGGTGAGCTTGTGGGCGACCAGGGGGTGGTCGACGACGTGGAGACGCATGGGCACCACAGTAACCGGGCCGACCGGGCCGGTCGTCCGCACGGAGCGCACAACACAGGCCAGAGCTTCACCGGCCTTCACGCGGCCGTGGCATGCATCCCGCCGACCGGGGGAAGGTGGAGGGGACGACGGACCGGGGTGGTCGACCCGGACCGATGCGGGGTGGTGCACCTATGGCAGAACGAACGGACCGAGCAGGTCGGACGGAACAGACGGGTCGGACGGAACGGACGGTCCGGACGTCCGCGGTGGACGCGTCCGCGCGGGAGACCGACACCGAGCGCCGTCGCCGCCGCGCCCAGTTCCTCAGAGAACTCGCCGAGGCCCGCGCCCTGCGCGACCGGGTCCAGCCCCGCCGCGCCAAGGCCGCCCGGCTGCGCCACGCGATGCGGATGCGCACCTTCCGCTGGTAGCCGTACGCCCCCCGACGGGAGCCACGACACGAGGTGCCGGCAGGGGGAAGATCACCGACGTCCCGCGCGTTGCGAGGGGTGGGCGTGCGTGGCCGCGCGGGAAAGCCGCGTACGATCCGCAAGTGGCGGCAACGAGTGTGCTGGTGAGGTCGCTTGCGCACGTGTCACCCCGGCGCCACCGGGGCGGGCACCGGGCTGCGATCAAAATGCCGGACACAGGGAGCCGAAGACGTCCCCTGAACGCCTTGTTTCTGCCACGATTCCGAGTGGGTGGGGCTCGGAGCCCGAGCTCTCTCCCCGCCCGCAACCTCCGCCGGGGGGATCCCCAACCGGCACGCCTATGACCAGTGGGAGAGTCACGGTGTACTTCGCCGCACTGCTCGCGCGCACCGAAGACGGGTGGGAAGCGAGCGACACAGAGCTGGACGATGTGGAGACCCTGTCGGATCTGGCCGACCTGGCCCGGGAAGCCTCTCCCGACGAGGACACGGTGCTCGTGCTGATCGAGCAGGAGGACGCCTGGTTCGGCGTCGTCCGGGTCGACGGCGAGGAGGACCCTCGTATCTACGTCTCCGACGCGGCCGCGGCCGCCCGCAGTTCGTACGGCGAGATCCTGCTCACCGACGAGCTGCTCGGCCGGGAGCCGGGTGAGGACGTCCCCGACCTGGACGCCCTCGATCTCGACGGCACCGAGGACGGCGAGGACGACGCCGAGGAGGACGACGACCCGGACACCGCCGCGGCCGCCGCCTCCACCGACGGGACCGTGCCGCACGGCCCCGTCGGCGACGCCGGCATCCTCGACGACCTCGGCGTCAGCCAGAAGGAGCTGCGGTCGCTGTCGCAGGACGCCGTCAACGAGATCGCCGAGGCCCTCGGCGCCTCGGAGGTGCTGGAGACCGTCCGCTGACCGCACCCGAACAGTGGGGCCGGCCCCCCGGGACCCCCGGGGCCGCCGACCCGGTACGCGACCGCTGGCGGGCCGCAATGCGACTCGCCCTGGACGAGGCCGAACTGGCCGTCCGGGGCGGGGACGTCCCCGTCGGCGCCGTCGTGCTGTCCGCCGACGGGGAGAGCGTCCTTGCCGTCGGCCACAACGAACGTGAGGCCGCGGGTGACCCCACGGCCCACGCCGAGGTGCTCGCCGTGCGGCGGGCCGCCGCACGCCTCGGCGAGTGGCGGCTGACCGGCTGCACGCTCGTCGTGACCCTGGAGCCGTGCACGATGTGCGCGGGGGCGATCGTGCAGTCCCGGGTGGACCGGGTGGTGTACGGCGCCCGCGACGAAAAGGCGGGCGCGGCCGGCTCCCTGTGGGACGTCGTCCGCGACCGGCGCCTCAACCACCGCCCGGAGGTGATCGAGGGCGTCCTCGCGGACGAGTGCGCCCGGCTGCTCACCGACTTCTTCCGGGACCGCTGAGCGACCGACGTATCGATTTCCGACCCGGTCCCGGCGTGCTGTAAGGTCTCCCTCGGTAGCGTGTCCGAGCGGCCGAAGGAGCTCGCCTCGAAAGCGAGTGTGGCGCAAGTCACCGAGGGTTCAAATCCCTCCGCTACCGCGCATGGGCGAGGGGCCCGGTCCGATGGACCGGGCCCCTCGTGGCATTCCTAGGCCTCGGTCAGTTCGAAGGTGAACAGGTTGCGGCCGTCTCGCGAGTAGGCCAGGTTCTCGGGGACGTTCGAGGCGTCGGCGACGTCGATCGACCTGGCCGCGGAGTTCCAGGTGAAGTAGAGGGCGCCCACGGCGACGTAGGCGCCGGAGTGCTCGTCGCGGACGTAGATGGCGGTGGTGACCGGGGGGCCGTCCTCGGGCATGACGCCGACGAGCCCGTACTCCTGGTCGCCGGAGCGGACGACGGTGTCCCCGACGTCGAAGGAGCTGACCTTCAGGCTGTACCGCCCGGCCGGCGCGCCGGTGAGGTCCTGGAGCCGGACCGCGATGGGTAACGTGGTGCTCTCGACGACCTTGAACCGGGTCAGCCCGCCGATGTCGGAGATGTCCCGCTGATCGACCTCCCACTCCCGGTACTTGCCGGTCTGGTTGGCGTGCTGCCAGGCCAGGACCTTGGCCTTGCGGCCGACCCTGAGGGACCTGAACCGGTCGTTGAGCTCGCCCGGGTGCAGGTTCTCGTTGGCGCCCACCGCGTAGGTGTGGGCGTCGCCGGTGTAGTCGGGCCGGGTGTAGAAGGTGACTTCTTGCTCGTTCATGTGCCCCCCTGGGGTCAGTACGGCCGGGTGTACGACAGGTAGTTACCCGCCCGCTACTTTGGGTCACCGATCCCTGCCGTGGTGAAGGGGCAGCCCGCCGGGCGTTCCACGCGCCCTCGGCGCCCGCACCGCCGCGCCTGTAGTCATACGAAACGATCTGCGCGTTACACTCGCGCCCGGCAGGAGGGCCCGAGGGGCACATCAGTGGCAGGGGAGGCCGCGGTGGCGGTGAACGCCAAGAAGATCGCCGTCTACGTACTCGTGGTCTTCGTGCTGTACGTGATCATCACGGACCCGGCCAAGGCCGCGGACTACGTCCAGATAGGGTTCGAGGGCATATCGGACGCCGCCAAGGCCGTCGGGGACTTCTTCACCTGGCTCGCCGACGGGGCCAAGTAGCGCGCGTCCCCGAGCACCGCACGGGAACCACGCTGGGAGCGCCCATGATCCGCCACCTGGTCCTCTTCAAGCTCGACGAGGGCGTCCACCGCGACGACCCCCGGGTCGCGGCCGGCGAGGCCGCCTTCCGGGCGCTGGGCGAGCAGATCGAGGAGCTGCGCCACTGGGAGCTCGGCTGGAACATCAGCGAGCGGCCCATCGCCTACGACTTCGCCATCAACTCGGCCGTGGAGGACGAGGCGGCGCTCAAGCGGTACCTGGAGCACCCGGCCCACCAGGCCGGCGTCGCCCTGTGGCGGGAGTTCGCCACCTGGGTGGTCGCCGACTACCCCTTCTGAGAGCAGCGGCCCCACGAGCCCCCCACCGGCCGGCGGGGGGCTTTTCCGTACCCGGAAGGCTCAACTTCTCCATCAACACGGTGTTATGGGGTGCTTGCACACAGTGCACATGTCTTGTGATGCTATGACCGCTTTTGACGGATGATTGACCGATGAAGAGGTGGCGTTGACCATGTCGGCCAGTACTGCGCCGCCCCAGGAGAGGGCGGGGGAAGAGGCACCCGCCCCCGCCACGGACGTCCCGGAGAAGCGGCGCGGGGCCGACACCAGGGCCCTCACCCAGGTGCTCTTCGCCCAGCTCAAGGACCTCACCCCCGGCACGCCGGAGCACAACCGGGTGCGCGGGGCGCTCATCGAGGCGAACCTGCCGCTCGTGCGCTACGCCGCCGCCCGCTTCCGCTCCCGCAACGAGCCGATGGAGGACGTCGTCCAGGTCGGCACCATCGGTCTGATCAACGCCATCGACCGCTTCGACCCCGACCGGGGCGTGCAGTTCCCGACCTTCGCCATGCCGACCGTCGTCGGCGAGATCAAGCGCTACTTCCGCGACAACGTGCGCACCGTCCACGTACCGCGCCGGCTCCACGAGCTGTGGGTGCAGGTCAACAGCGCCACCGAGGACCTCACCACCGCCCACGGGCGCACCCCGACCACCGCCGAGATCGCCGAGCGGCTGCGCATCAGCGAGGAGGAGGTGCTGTCCTGCATCGAGGCCGGGCGGTCGTACCACGCGACCTCGCTGGAGGCCGCCCAGGAGGGCGACGGGCTGCCCGGCCTGCTGGACCGCCTCGGCTACGAGGACCCGGCGCTCGACGGCGTGGAACACCGCGACCTGGTCCGTCACCTGCTGGTCCAGCTTCCGGAACGCGAACAGCGAATCCTGCTGCTGCGCTACTACAGCAACCTGACCCAGTCACAGATCAGCGCCGAGCTCGGCGTCTCCCAGATGCACGTCTCGCGCCTGCTGGCGCGCAGCTTCCAGCGACTGCGCTCGGCCAACCGGATCGACGCGTAGGCGTACGGGAGTTCGAGGTGTAGACCGGGAGGATTTCCGTACGCCTGAGCGAGGCATCCCCGGGGAGAGGGAATCGCTCCACCGGCCCGAACACCGGGACTTGGGCCTGAAAAACCGTCACACCCCCGCTCTGCAGGGCTGATTCGTGACTACGATGTCGACATGTCACTACAGCGTGTTGCCGACATGTGACATTCTGCCGGAAGAGCGTTTGCCGGAGCTCGGGCTCCGGTATTCAGGTGAAGGCCGCGTTCCTCCCCGGGAGCGTCCGCCACGACCGTCCCGCGACCCAAAGGGGGTGGCATGTCCGCAGATCAGGGCAGCTCGAAGGTGCTCACGCTCGACAAGAGCGAGACCGCGCCCGCCGTGCCCGTCGAGACCGACGTGCTCGACGACGTCACGGCCCTCGAGGCCGCGCCGGCCCCGGCCCTCCCGGCCTCGGAGGCCATCGACACCCGCACCCTGTCCCGCTCCCTGTTCCTGCGGCTGGCCGCGCTCGACGAGGACAGCCCCGAGCGCGCGTACGTCCGGGACACGCTCATCGAGCTCAACCTCCCCCTCGTCCGCTACGCCGCCGCGCGCTTCCGCTCGCGCAACGAGCCGATGGAGGACATCGTCCAGGTCGGCACGATCGGCCTGATCAAGGCGATCGACCGTTTCGACTGCGAACGCGGCGTGGAGTTCCCGACCTTCGCGATGCCGACGGTCGTGGGCGAGATCAAGCGGTTCTTCCGCGACACGTCCTGGTCGGTGCGCGTGCCGCGCCGCCTGCAGGAGCTGCGCCTGGCCCTCACCAAGGCCAGCGACGAGCTGTCGCAGAAGCTGGACCGCTCCCCGACGGTGACGGAGCTGGCGGCCGTCCTCGGCGTCTCCGAGGAGGACGTGGTCGACGGGCTGGCCGTGGGCAACGCCTACACCGCCTCCTCCCTCGACTCCCCCGCCCCCGAGGACGACGGCGGCGAGGGCTCGCTGGCCGACCGCCTGGGCTACGAGGACACCGCGCTGGAGGGCGTGGAGTACCGCGAGTCCCTCAAGCCCCTGCTGGCCAAGCTGCCGCCCCGCGAGCGCCGCATCATCATGCTGCGCTTCTTCGCCAACATGACGCAGTCGCAGATCGGCGAGGAGGTCGGCATCTCGCAGATGCACGTCTCCCGCCTGCTGACCCGCACGCTGGCGCAGCTGCGGGACGGGCTGATCTCCGACTGAGCGGTCCGGTCCCACCACCCGGCGGCCGCCGCCCCCTGCTCCGGAGGAGCCACAGGGGTGCGGCGGTCGCCGTCGGTGCGTCCGTCGGCGGTGACCCGCCTCAGCGGTTCCCTACTTGAGCGCCAGCCAGGCGACCGCGGCCACGACGACCACCGCGGCCACGATGCCGATGATCAGTCCGAGGCGCGGGCCGGAGCCGGACGGCGCCGCGGCCTGGCGGGACGGCTGCGGGGTGCCCTCGTCGACGAACGCACGGAACATCTGGGTGCTGCCGGCGGGGTCGTAATTGCCCTGGGGGCCCTGGGTGTTAGCCATGGCCCGAGACCCTAGCGAAAACGGGCGCGGCAGCCCAAGCGGGGGTCGGCCCCCGGCCGCCGTCGGCGGACGGCACCAGCGTGCTTACTTCCGTGATACTTGCCTTTGCCAACTTTTTGCGGCGGAGGAGCCCCCTTTATTTGCCTGTAGCAACCAAGCGCCCTTATGGTTGCCCTAAGCAACGAATCGGGAGGGTGAGATGGCCGGCGAGGCGCGGTACGAGGAGCTGATGCGTCAGTTCAGCGCCTTCGGAGCCGTGAAGCGGGAGCTGGGACGGATCCTGCCGTCCGACTGCCCGAGCGGCTCCACCGCCGTACTGACGCTGCTCAGCCGCCACGGCGACATGCGCATGAGCAAGCTGGCCGAGCTGCTGGTCGTCGACATGTCGGTGACCAGCCGCCACGTGGCCCACCTCGCCGAGCGCGGCTGGATCGAGCGCTCCCCGGACCCGGCGGACAAGCGCTCGCGCATCGTGCGCCTGACCCCGGCCGGCTGGAGCCAGATCGACGAGCTGTCCCGGCGCACCACCCGGCTCCTGGAGGAGCGGCTGGGCGACTGGACCGACGACGAGGTCGACCAGCTCACCCGGCTGATGCAGCGGCTGCGGTCCAGTTTCGACGACTGCCGTACGACCGCGCACCGGCCGCCGCAGCCGCCCGCCGGGTCACCGGCAGCGCCGCCGGCCCCTCCCGCACTCGACCAGACCACCCGTACACCCGCGAACACGTAAGAAAAGGAAGCCCATGGCAACGACCACACCAGCCGGTGTGCGGGCCCATGCCAAGCACGGGGGAGGCTCCTCCGGCGGCCACGCTCCGATGAGCCACCGGCAGATCATGGAGGCGCTCTCCGGGCTGCTGCTCGGAATGTTCGTGGCGATCCTGTCGTCCACGATCGTCTCCAACGCGCTGCCCGAGATCATCGGCGACCTGGGCGGCGGCCAGTCCGCCTACACCTGGGTCGTCACCGCCGCCCTGCTGTCGATGACCGCGGCCACTCCCCTGTGGGGCAAGCTCGCCGACCTGTACAGCAAGAAGGCGCTCGTCCAGATAGCGCTCGTCATCTACGTCGTCGCCTCGATGGCGGCCGGCCTCTCGCAGAACCCCGGCATGCTGATCGTCTGCCGCGTGGTGCAGGGCATCGGCGTCGGCGGTCTGTCCGCGCTCGCCCAGATCGTGATGGCCGCGATGATCTCCCCGCGCGAGCGGGGCCGTTACTCCGGCTACCTGGGTGCCACGTTCGCCGTCGCGACCGTCGGTGGACCGCTGCTCGGCGGCGTCATCACCGACACCTCGTGGCTGGGCTGGCGCTGGTGCTTCTACGTCGGCGTCCCGTTCGCCGTCATCGCGCTGATCGTGCTGCAGAAGACCCTGCACCTGCCGGTCGTCAAGCGTGAGGTGAAGGTCGACTGGGGCGGCGCGACGCTGATCTCCGCCGCGGTCTCGCTGCTGCTGATCTGGGTCACCTTCGCCGGTGACAAGTACGACTGGCTGTCGTGGCAGACGTACACGATGGTCGCCGGGTCCCTGGTGCTGGGCGCGCTGTTCGTGCTCGTCGAGGCCAAGGCCAGCGAGCCGATCATCCCGCTGCGCCTGTTCCGCAACCGCACCATCACGCTCGCCTCGCTCGCCTCGCTGTTCGTCGGCATCGCGATGTTCAGCGGCACGGTGTTCTTCAGCCAGTACTTCCAGCTCGCCCGCGACAAGTCCCCGACGATGTCGGGCGTCATGACCATCCCGATGATCGGCGGCCTGTTCGTCTCCTCCACGGTCTCGGGTCAGTTCATCACCCGCACCGGCCGCTGGAAGGCCTGGCTGGTCAGCGGTGGTGTGCTGGTGACGGCCGGTCTGCTGCTGCTCGGCGGCATCCGGTACGACACCGACTACTGGAAGATGGCGCTGTTCATGGCGCTGCTGGGTCTCGGCATCGGCATGATGATGCAGAACCTGGTGCTGTGCACGCAGAACCAGGTGGAGCCCAGCGACCTCGGCTCGGCCAGCTCCACGGTCACCTTCTTCCGCTCCCTCGGTGGCGCGATGGGCGTGTCCGCCCTGGGCGCGGTGATGTCCCACAAGATCACCGACTACGTCAAGGACGGCCTGGCCACGATCGACCCGAAGTACGCGGCCGCCATGGCGCAGTCCGGGTCGACCGACACCATCCCGGACATGGACAAGCTGCCCGCGCCGCTGCGCACGGTCATGGAGAGCGCCTACGGTCACGGCATCGCCGACGTCTTCCTGATCGCCGGCTTCCTCGCCGCGCTCGCCTTCCTGATCACGCTGTTCATCAAGGAGGTGCCGCTGCGCACCAAGGGCGCCCTGGCGCAGGCCGCCGAGGGTGAGGCCCCGGCCGTCGACCCGGCCGCCGCGCCCACCGTGGCCGAGGCCCAGCAGGTGCCGGCCGCCGTCGGTGCCCCCGCGGCCTCCGACAGCGCCGCCACCGCCGCCGGTGCGGCCACCGCGCCGCAGCCCGTGGCCGCCGTCGCCTCGGTGGCCGGGGCCACGGACACCCCCGCCGGGGGCGTCCCGGTCCGGGGCTTCGTCCGCGGCGCCGAGAGCGCGCCCGTGCCGCACGCCGCGGTCACGCTGATCTCGCTGGCCGGCCGCCAGCTCGGCCGGGCCGTCGCCCAGGCCGACGGCGCCTACGCGCTGGACGCGCCGGGCTCGGGGTCGTACGTCCTGATCGCCTCCGCCGACGGCTTCCAGCCGCAGGCCTCGACGATCGTGGTCAACGGAGAACCGCTCGCCTACGACATCCTGCTCAGCGGCACCAGCGGGCTGACCGGTGTCGTGCGGGCCGCCGTGTCCGGCGAGGGCGTCAAGGACGCCATGGTCATCGTCACCGATGTGCGCGGCGATCTGCTGGCCACCGGAACCACCGGCGAGCACGGCGAGTTCTCCTTCACGGAGCTGGTGCCGGGTGCCGTGACCGTCGCGGTCAACGCCGCCGGGTTCCGGCCGCGGGCACTGCCCGTGGAGATCGGCGCGACCGGCGTGACCCGCACGGAGCTCCTCCTCGACGCGGGGTCCCGGGTGCAGGGTGTCGTGCGCGCGCCGCACGGTCCGCTGGCCGACGCGCGGGTGACGCTCGTGGACGCGGCGGGCAACGTGGTCGGCTCGGCCACGACCGGCGCCGACGGGGCGTACGCCTTCACGGACCTCGACGGCGGCGAGTACACGGTCATCGCGACCGGTTACCCGCCGGTGGCCACGGCCCTGACCCTGTCGGGCACCGGTGTCGACGACCACGACATCGCGCTCGCCCACCCCGGCGAGTAGTCCGGTTCCGGCCCGTGACGGGAGGCGCACCCGGGCTTCCGGTGCGCCCCCGCCACGGGCCGTTCCACGTTCTGACCAGTTGTGACGCTTCGTCATGAAGCTCTGTTGTGAAGCAGTGTCGTGAAGCTCTGTAGGGGAGAGAAAACGGGATGGGACTGACCGCGAGGATCCGCACCCGGGACGGATGGGCCGTGTCGCACGCGGTCGTCACGGTGACCGACATGACCGGCACGCAGGTGGTGCGCGCCGAGGCCGACGACGAGGGCGTCGTCCGGGACGCCACGGCGCTGGCGCCCGGGGCGTACACGGTGATCGTCACGGCCGTCGGGTACGCGCCCGTGGCCTCCAGCGCGATCGTCACCGCGAGCGGGCGGGCCGAGATCGGCACGGTGACCCTGGCCCGGCAGGGCGGCACCGAACTGCCCCCGCCCGGCCCCTGGACGGTCGACCCGGCGCACTCCACGGTCGGCGCGGTCGCCCAGCACCTGGGGATCTCCAGCGTGCGGGGCCGGTTCACGGACTTCTCCGCGGCGGTGGAGATCGCCCCGGACGACGTGACCAAGTCGCGGGTGGAGGCGGTGATCCGGTCGGCGTCGATCGACACCGGCAACGGGATGCGCGACCAGCACCTGCGGTCGGCCGACTTCCTCGACGTCGAGCGGTTCCCGGAGATCGTCTACCGCTCGACCGGCGTGACCGAGGCGGGCCCGGACCGCTGGACCGTGCACGGCGAGCTGACCATGCGCGGCATCGTCCGGCCCGTCGACCTCGACCTCGCCTACCTCGGCACCGGCGCCGACCCCTGGGGCGGCACCCGCGCCGCCTTCCGGGCGACGGCCGAACTGCACCGCGACGACTTCGCGATGAACTACAACCAGGTCGTCCAGGCCGGCATCGCCGCCATCGGCACCACGCTCAAGGTCGAGCTGGACGTCCAGGCGGTGCAGGGCGAGTCCCTGCCCCAGGCGTAGGCACCCGGGCGTAGGCACGCCAGGGTCAGCCACACGGTGGGGGATCGCGCCTAGGCTGCCGGTATGGCACCGAACATCGCGACGAACACGACCGTCTCCCGGGACGAGCTGCTGGACTTCGTACGGCCCCGGCACCGTGCCCTGCTGCTCACCCGCCGGGCCGACGGCAGTCCGCAGGCCTCGCCGCTGACCTGCGGGGTGGACGACTCCGGCCGGATCGTGGTCTCGACCTACCCGGAGCGCGCCAAGACCCGCAACGCCCGGCGGGACCCGCGGGTCAGCCTCGTCGTCCTCAGCGACGAGTGGAACGGCCCGTGGGTCCAGGTCGACGGCACCGCCGAGGTGATCGACTCCCCCGACTCCGTCGAGCCGCTCGTGGAGTACTACCGCAACATCGCCGGGGAGCACCCCGACTGGGACGAGTACCGCGCGGCGATGGTCGAGCAGGGCAAGTCGATCATCCGCGTCACCCCGGAGCGCTGGGGCCCGGTGGCGACGGGCGGCTTCCCGGCGCGGCTGGCGCAGGAGGACTGAGCGGCGGACGCCCCGGAAGCGGGCCCGTCCGTTCTCACGCGTCCGGCGCGGGCCCCGAGCGCTCCACCATCGCCTCGATGCCGGCGACCAGCAGGTCCAGGGCGAAGGTGAAGTCGCGGTCGAGCATCTCGTCGACCGTGGCACCGCCCCGCGCGTCCATGATGTCGCGGGTCTCCTCGATGACGGCGGCCGTGTCCGGGGTCCCGCCCACCGAGGCCATCATCTGCGCGTGGTACTCGTCGGGGGTCACCCCCGCGTCGGCGACCCGGGACATGAAGTGGCCCTGGATCGTGCCGTAGCCGTACACGAACTGGAAGACCGCCGAGATGGCGCCGGTGATGCCGTGCACGGGCAGGCCGGTGCGGCGCACGACCTGGTGGATCGCGCGGGAGAAGGCGAGCGAGTTCGGGCCGATGTTGAGGTAGCGCCCGATCAGCGGGGGCACCCAGGGGTGGCGGACCAGCAGCGCGCGGTACTCGCGGGCGAGCGTGCGCAGCAGGACGCGCCAGTCGGCACCCTCGTCGTCCGGGTCGGGCACGGCCGGCTCCCCGAACACCTCGTCGAGGGCCAGCTCCAGCAGCTCGTCCTTGGTGTCGACGTACCAGTACACGGACATCGCGGTGACGTTCAGCTCGGCGGCGAGCCGCCGCATGGAGAACCGGTCCAGTCCCTCGGCGTCGAGCAGCCGCACGGTCGCCGCGGTGATCCGGTCCCGGTCGAGCCCCGAGGGCTGCCCGCCCCGGCCGCGACGCGTCCTGCCGCCCAGCCAGACACTGCTGCGCGTGGCCTGTTCGCCTGCCCTGGCGGCCATGCGGCACCTCCTGATCTCCACCGACCGGCCCCCGACGGGCCCACCCTACGGCGCGGGAGGGGCCGCACGACCAGCGGCGACGCGCTCGCTACGACGGGACGGCCGTCGTCTCCTCCCGCGCTGATGCTGCTCTTCCCGCCCTGCGCAGCAAGACCGCCGCGAGCACGCCGCCCGCGAACACCGCCACCGCGCCGACCGCCTGCCCGGTGCCCAGGGCCGAGGAGAGCCGCGCCCCGGACGCCAGCCGCGCGCTGAGCACCGCGCCGAGGACCGCCACGCCGAGCCCGTTGCCGAACTCGGCGAGCATGCCGTTGACGCCGGCGCCCACCCCGGCCCTGGCCGGCGGGATGGTGCTCATGATCGCGTGGGCCATCGCCGGTCCGGCCAGCGCGGTGCCGGTGCCGATGAGCAGCAGCCCGAGCAGGGTGACGGCGTACCCGTCGGAGGCCACGGCGATGGAGACGAGGCCCGCCGCCATCGCCGTCATGCCGGTCAGGATCGCCGTGGGCCCGCCGAGCTTCACGGTGGCCTTCGCCGCCAGTCCCGTGAAGTTCAGGGCGACGACGGTCAGCGCGAGCGGCGCGGTGCGCAGGCCGGCCTCCAGGGGGCCGTAGCCCAGGACGAGTTGGAGGTGCTGGGTGAGGAGGAACAGGGCGCCGCCCATGCCGAAGGTGACCAGCACCGCGCCGGCGACGGCCCCCGTGAAGCGGCGGTCGCGGAAGAGGGCGAGGTCCAGCATGGGGTACGGCACCCTGCTCTCCCACCCGGCGAACAGCGCGAGGACGCCCACCGCGACGGCCCCGGAGACCAGCACCCGCGCGGACGTCCAGCCGTGCGTGGGGCCGGAGATGACGGTGAAGACCAGCGAGGCCATGCCGACCGTCGACAGCAGCGCGCCGGGCAGGTCGGGGCGGTCGCCCTGCGGGTTCCTAGACTCGGGCACCAGCGCGACCACCGCGACCAGGGCCACGGCCGCGACCGGCAGGTTGACCAGGAAGACCGAGCCCCACCAGAAGTGGTTCAGCAGGAAGCCGCCGATGAGCGGCCCCGTGGCGAAGCCGAGCGAGTTCACCGCGGCCCACACGCCGATGGCCTTCGGCTGCTCCTCCGGCGCGAAGATCTGCATGACCACGGCCAGGGTGGTGGTCAGCAGCAGCGCCCCGCCGACGCCCATCCCGGCGCGCGCGGCGACGAGTTGCCCGGTGGTGCCCGCGCAGCCGGCGACCGCCGAGCCGACGCCGAACAGGGCGAGCCCCGCGATCAGCATCTTCTTGCGGCCGTACCGGTCGGCGGCGCTGCCGGCGGTGAGCAGCAGGCCCGACTGGACCAGCGAGTAGGCGTTGATCATCCACTGGATGTCGGAGGTGGAGGCGTCCAGTTCCCGGGTGAGGGAGGGGATCGCGACGTTCAGGACGGTGTTGTCGAGCAGCACGGTGAGCTGCGCGAGGCAGATGACGCCGAGGATCAGCCAGCGCTGGGGATGGCTCGCGACGGAAGGCATGCTCTACACCGTAGAAGAGATCTCGTACGGTGTACAAGCGAGATGCGGGAAGAGGCGGTGCCCGTGCGGGACACCGCCTCTTGCCGGGGAAGCGCTCGGCCGACTGTCAGCCGCTCGCCTCCTGCGTCAGGTCGTAGAAGGTGGCCGAGCCGGCCGTGACCTTCTTGAACGTGGCCTCGACCCAGGTGGTGATCCGCGACGACGTGCCGTTCGCACCGCCGCCCGGACCACCGCCCATGGACCCGCTCGCGATGAAGTAGTGGATCCTCCCGTCCGCGACGTACTGCTTGAACTGCGCCAGCGTCGGGGACGGGTCGGTGCCGTTGAAGCCGCCGATCGCCATGACCGGTTCGCCGGTGGCGAGTTGGTAGCTCGCGGCGTTCTGGGAGCCGATGGCCGCGGCGGCCCAGGTGTAGCGGCCGGAGTCCGTCTCCAGCAGCTTCTTCGCCCGGGAGTTCACGGACGCGCCGTTCAGCAGGCCGCCGACGCCACCGCCGCCGCCCGCGCCCTCGCCGGTCGGGCCGCCGCCCTGCTGGGTCTGCCCGCCGCCCTGGCCGGGCAGGGCGCCGAAGCCGCCCGTGCCCCCGCCGGGGAAGCCCTGGCCCTGCTGGTTCTGGCCCGGCCGGCCGCCTTGCTGCCCCTGCCGGCCCTGTTGCCCTTGCTGCCCCTGCTGGTTCTGGCCCGGCATGCCGTCGCCGCCGAAGCCGCCGCGCATGCCGCCGCCCGGGCGGCCCCCGCCCATCATGGCGGCGCCCGCCGGGCCGGCCGTGACGATCGACCCGGTGTGGCCCTGCTGGACGGTGCTCAGGGTGTACGCCGTCGGACCGGCCAGCGCGGCCAGCAGGCCGACCGCAGCCGCGGCGAGGGCGAGCCGCCGGGTCAGCCGGCCCGCGAAGACCAGGCCGAGCGCGGCGGTGAGGCCGCCGACCAGGACGAGCCACCGCAGCCAGGGCAGGTAGTCGGGGGTGCGGTGGAGCAGGACGTAGCCCCAGGTGGCCGCCGCGACGGCCGCGGCCGCCAGCGCGAGCGACGCCCAGAGCGCCCGGCGCCTCTCCCACAGGGTCCCGGCGCCCATGCCGGTCACGGCCGCCAGGTAGGGGGCGAGGGCGACGGTGTAGTACTGGTGGAAGATGCCCGCCATGTAGCTGAAGACCACCGCGGTCGTCAGCAGCGAGCCGCCCCAGACCAGGAACGAGCCGCGGGTGACGGACGTGCGGCCGGCCCGGCGCGTGGCCACCAGGCCGGCGGCCAGCAGGACCAGCGCGGCCGGCAGCAGCCAGGAGATCTGGCCGCCGACCTCGGAGCCGAACATCCGGTCCCAGCCGGTCTCGCCCCACTGCCCGGTGCCGCCCCCGCCCCCACCGCCCCCGACGCTGCCGGTCTCGTCGCCGCTGAGCCGGCCGAGGCCGTTGTAGCCGAAGGTCAGCTCCAGGAAGGAGTTGTTCTGCGAGCCGCCGACGTACGGGCGCGAGGACGCCGGCCACAGCTCGACGACCGCCACCCACCAGCCCCCGGAGACGACCAACGCCGCCGTCGCGGCGGCCAGTTGACCGAGGCGCTTCGTCAACGTGACCGGCGCGCACACCGCGTACACGAGTGCCAGCGGCGGCAGGACGAGGAACGCCTGGAGGGTCTTGGTGAGGAACGCGAAGCCGATCGCCACGCCGGCCCACACCAGCCAGCGGGTCCGGCCGTCCTCCAGTGCGCGGACGACGAGGTAGCAGGCCACGGCCATCAGCAGGGCCAGCATCGCGTCCGGGTTGTTGAACCGGAACATCAGCGCCGCCACGGGCGTCAGCGCGAGCACCGCGCCGGCGATCAGAGCGGAGGCGGGGCTGAACCGGCGCCGTACGGCCGCGTGGACGACGGCGACCGTGCCGACGCCCATCAGCGCCTCGGGGACGAGGATCGCCCAGGAGTTCAGGCCGAAGACCCTGACCGACAGCTCCATCGGCCACAGCGAGGCCGGCGGCTTGTCGACGGTGATGGCGTTGCCCGCGTCCAGCGAGCCGAAGAAGAACGCCTTCCAGCTCTTCGAGCCGGCCTGGACGGCGGCGGAGTAGAAGGAGTTGGCGTAGCCGGAGGCGCTGAGGTCGTAGAGGTAGAGCAGCAGGGTCGCCAGGAGCAGGGCGAGGAAGGCCGGGCGGGCCCAGCGGGGGTCCTCGGGGTGGCCCCGCCCCAGCCTCCGCAGGAACGGCTGCCGTGGCTCACCGGCCCCGGGACGGGCGGGGGGAGCTGGGGCGGACGGTGTCTGCGTCTCCGGAGCGGCCGGTGCGGGCGGGCCCCAGGCCGAGCGGTCGTAGCCGGTGGTCATCGGGTCTCCCCCGGGTCGGTGTCGTGGCGGCGGGCCGGGTCGAGGCGCGGGGTGGCGTCCCGCCAGGTGCCGTCCGCGGCGTCACCGACGCGGAACGGGGAGGCCGGGGGCATCGCGGGGTCCGAGGTGTGGGTGCCGTGGGAGGGGGCCGGGGCGTGAGTGCCGGCGGAGGGGGCCGGGACGCCCGGTGCCGTGGGCGCGGGGCGGTCGGCTTCGCGGTCGGAGAAGACCCAGATGCGCAGACGCAGGAAGCGCAGGACGGTCGCGGCGAGGTTGGCGGCGACCAGGACGGCCAGTTCGGTCGAGTGCGCGGGGTGGGCGTTGGCGGTGTCGAGGGCGACCAGCGAGCCGCTGGTCAGGGCGAGGCCGATGCCGAAGACCACCAGGCCCTGCGCCTGGTGCCGGACGGCCCCGCCCCGGCCGCGCACGCCGAAGGTGAGCCGGCGGTTGGCGGCGGTGTTGGCGACCGCGGAGATCAGCAGCGCGAGCGCGTTGGCGGCCTGGGAGCCGGTGAAGAGCCGGAAGCCGCTGTAGAGCAGCAGGTAGAAGAGGGTCGACAGACCCCCGACGACGCAGAAGCCGACGAGCTGACGGGCCAGTCCCTTGGGTACGTCCATGATCTCGCGGTCGCGGGGATCGTCCCCGAACGGCCTGGTCAGCCGGTCCAGTGGCAGTGAACCGGTGGCCAGCGCCCTGCCGACGCGCCACACCCCCTTCAGGTCCTCGGTCGCCGTCCTCACGATGTGCACCGTGGAGTCCGGGTCGTCGACCCAGTCGACCGGCACCTCGTGGATACGGAGTCCGGCACGTTCGGCGAGCACCAGCATCTCAGTGTCGAAGAACCAGCCCGTGTCTTCCACCAGGGGGAGCAGGATCTGTGCGACGTCCCGGCGGATCGCCTTGAACCCGCACTGCGCGTCGGAGAAGCGCGCCTGCAGCGAGCCGCGCAGGATCAGGTTGTAGGAGCGGGAGACGAACTCCCGCTTGGGGCCGCGCACCACCCGCGCGCTGCGGGCGAGCCTCGAGCCGATCGCCAGGTCGGAGTGGCCGGAGATCAGCGGCGCCACCAGCGGCAGCAGCGCGTTGAGGTCGGTGGACAGGTCCACGTCCATGTAGGCGAGGACCGGGGCGTCGGAGGCCGACCAGACGGCGTGCAGCGCCCGGCCGCGGCCCTTCTGCTCCAGCCGGAACGACCGGACCGAGGCGATCCGTGCCTCCAGCCGGCGGGCCACCTCGGGGGTGGCGTCCGTCGACGCGTTGTCCGCGATGGTGATGCGGAACGGGTACGGGAACGTGCGCTCGAGGTGCTCGTGCAGGCGGAGCACGCACGGCTGGAGGTCCCTCTCCTCGTTGTAGACGGGGACCACTACGTCCAGGACAGGGGTACCGGCCGGCGCGGCCGGGAGGTGCTCCCGCGCCGGCAGGGTGCCGGGAGAAGAGTCGGTTCTCATGCCGACGACTCTCGTCAGGAGCCCTGTCGCACCCATGTGGTGGCACTGTGCTGTGCCTGTGAGTCCCGTTGCCGGCCGGTGCCGGCCGCCGGGCGGGGCACGGCGGGCACGGACAGGTCCGCGAGGGCGGGCAGGCGGAGGGTGAACACGGTCCGGCCGGGTGCGCTGTCGACGGTCACGGCACCGTCGTGCGCGGTCGCCACGGCCTGCACGATGGCGAGGCCCAGGCCGGTCGAGCCGGTGGCGCGCGAGCGGGCCGAGTCGCCGCGCGCGAACCGTTCGAAGACGCGCGGGAGCAACTGCGGCGGGATTCCCTGGCCGTTGTCCTCGACGTCCACGCACAGCCACGGCCCGCTGCGCCGCACGCGCGCGGTGACGGTCGTCCCGGGCGGCGTGTGGGTGCGGGCGTTGGCGAGGAGGTTGACCAGCACCTGCTGCAGGCGGGCCGCGTCGGCGGAGACGAGCGCCGGTTCCTCGGGCAGCTCCAGGCGCCAGACGTGGGCGGGGCCGGCCGCGCGGGCGTCGCTGACGGTGTCGACGACCAGGGGGACGAGGTCGGTCTGCGCGAACCGCAGGGGGCGGCCCGCGTCCAGCCGGGCGAGCAGCAGCAGGTCCTCCACGAGCAGCGTCATCCGGCCCGCCTCGGACTCGATGCGGGCCAGGGCGTGCCGGGTGTCGGGGCCGACCTGCTCGCGGCCGCGCCGGGTCAGCTCGGCGTAGCCGCGGATGGAGGCGAGGGGGGTGCGCAGCTCGTGGCTGGCGTCGGCGACGAACTGGCGCACCCGGGTCTCGCTCTGCTGGCGGGCGTGCAGGGCGCCGTGGACGTGGTCGAGCATGCGGTTGAGCGCGGCGCCGACCTGGCCGACCTCGGTGTGCGGGTCGCACTCGGCCTCGGGGACGCGCTCGCTGAGGTTCACCTCGCCGGTGTGCAGGGGGAGTTCGGAGACGCGGGTGGCGGTGTGGGCGACCCTGCGCAGGGGGCGGGTGGCGACGCTGACGATCACCGTGCCGGCGAGGGAGGCGGCGATCAGCCCGGCCGCGGTGACGCTGACCTCGACGAGGATCAGCGTCCTGATGGTGCTGTCGGCGTCGGACGTCGGGATGGCGACGTAGTAGGCGTAGGCGCCGTTGGTCGTGTACTTGACGCGGTGGTCACCGAGGCCGGGCAGGCTCACGGTGTGCTCGGCGCCGTCCCGGGAGACGGATGCGAGCACCTTGACCTGCGCCTCGTCGAGCGCCTTGGAGGTCATCGCGAAGTTGCCGCTGGCCGTGGACTTCACGCCGCGCCGGGAGTCGGTGACGGTGCCGTCCTCGACCTTCGCGGCGATCGTGCCGATGGGCACCGGGCCGTGGGTGACGAAGATGGCGAGGTCGGTCGGCTCGGGGAGGTCGCTCAGCGGGCTCTGCCGGCGGCCGGGCACGGTGTCGGCGTCCGTGCCGGTGCCGCTGTCGGTGCCGGTGCCGCTGTCGGTGCCGTTCTCCGTTCCGGTGCCGGGCTGGCTCGGAGGACGGAAGTCGCGGGGTGCCACGCGGGCGGCCACCTCACGCAGCCGGACGTCGAGCTGCTGGTAGAGGTGCGAGCGCAGGGCGAGGGTGGTGACGGTGCCGATGACCGTGCAGACGACGGCGATCAGCACGACGGACGCGACGACGAGCCGGGTCAGCAGGGTGCGCGGCTGCCCGGGGCGGCGCCTCCGTGCCCGCTGCGCCCGCGGCCGCCGTCGCCCGCTCACGGGACGGCGGGAACGGCGGGCTTGATCAGGTAGCCGGCGCCGCGCCGGGTGTGGATCATCGGCTCCCGTCCGGCGTCGATCTTCCGGCGCAGGTACGAGATGTAGAGCTCGACCACGTTGGCCTGGCCGCCGAAGTCGTAGGACCACACCCGGTCGAGGATCTGCGCCTTGCTGAGCACGCGCCGCGGGTTGCGCATCAGGAAGCGCAGCAGCTCGAACTCGGTGGCGGTCAGGTGGATCGAGTCGCCGCCCCGGTACACCTCGTGGCTGTCCTCGTCGAGGGTGAGGTCGCCGACGACGAGCACCGAGTCCGAGCGGCGGTCGGCGGCACCCGAACGCCGGATCAGGCCGCGCAGCCGGGCGACGACCTCCTCCAGGCTGAAGGGCTTGGTGACGTAGTCGTCGCCGCCCGCGGTGAGACCGGCGATCCGGTCCTCGACGGCGTCCTTGGCCGTCAGGAACAGCACGGGCACGTCGGGCAGCTCCCGGCGGAGCCGGCCGAGGACGGTCAGGCCGTCCATGTCGGGCAGCATCATGTCCAGCACGACGGCGTCCGGCCGGAACTCCCGCGCCGTCTGGAGGGCGCCCTGCCCGTCCCCGGCGCTGCGGATCTGCCAGCCCTCGTAGCGCAGGGCCATGGACAGCAGTTCGGTGATCGACAGCTCGTCGTCCACCACCAGCACTCGGACGGGGCTCCCGTCCGGCCTCAGCAGTTCGGTGCGCCCCTGGGGCGAGGTCGTGGTCATGGTGACACCCTGTCGGGGCCCTCTGAGAACACGCTTTCGCTTGTCTGTGATTTCCCTGAGAAACACACAGGGGCCTCTCAGGAACCGGGCCGGCAGCGGGAGTTCTTCCGGGTCCTGTCAGGAAGGGCGGCCGCCGGTCAGAAGAGCCCGTCCTGCCGGGCGGCGTCGGCGGGGGCCTCGAACCGCCGTACGGGAAACGCGGGCGGGGCGTCCTCGCCCGCGGTCGGCGGCAGCAGGTCCCAGCCCGTCATCAGCCGGGTGTCCAGGATGACGACGGTGTCCCGCGCGGTGCGCAGGTGCAGGTCCGGTCCGGCGGCCGCGACGAGTGCGCCGCGCACCCCGCCCCCGGCGGTCAGCTCGGCCACCTCCCCCACGGCGGCCGGGGCGTCCCGGTCGAGCCCGAACGCCCGTACGTGGTCCACCGGGCGGAACGGCGCGGGCGCCAGCGACTCCGGCCAGCCGGCGAGGCCGACGGCACGCGCGTGCAGCCCGGCCAGCTCCGCCGCCCGCTCGGCCTCGCCCGCGGGCAGCCGGGAGCGTAGGGCGCGCTTGTCGGCGTACGGGATGCGGTCGGGCACGCGCAGGGCGGCCCGCAGCAGCTCCTCGGTGCGCCGGGCGGCCATGAGCGGGCCCGCGCCGAGCCAGGTGAAGCAGACGGCGCCCTGCTCCAGCAGCCGGGCGGTGCCGCGCTCGACGGCGGTGATGCCGACCTTGGCCGTCCCGGGGCCGAACCAGGCCAGGTACACGTGGTACGGCCGCGGGTCGTCGGCGAGCGTGTCCGCCGCGACCGAGTGCGCCCGGTCCAGCCGCGCACACTCCTCGCACCGCCCGCCCGTGCTCCGCGCCGGCACCGGCGTCCGGCGCGGACAGGGGTGCCCCCGCGCCCCCACGCACCTCCTGACCTCCCCCGGCGCGACCGCGAAGGCCACGTCCTTCCCCCAGGACAGCGGGCTACGACGCCCCCCGTCCCACGTCAGCTCCGGGCTGCCCGCCGACCAGCGCAGCGCCGCGCACCTCCATGCCTGTGCCATCACCCGCGAGCGTAGACGGAGGCACTGACAGCGGGGTCGAGGCCACCGGGGACGTGGTCACGGGTGACGAGGCCACCGGGGACGAGACGACCGCCGGAGGGACCACCGGGGCTGACACCGCCTGGGGCGAGGCCACGTGTCGTCCGCGCCCGGCGAGGCGGCAGCCCAGGCACTCCGGGTGCCCCCCGCGCGCGTGCGGGTCGCGCACCCGCATGCTCCACTCCGCCCGCGGCCGGATCCCGGGCGGCTTGCCCCAGCCGCTGAGGTGCAGCGCCCAGGTGACCAGCAGCGCGAGGACGTCGATCACGCCCCCGACGACCAGGGCGAGGGGCGAGACCGTGCACACGCCGACGCTCATGACGGACGTCCCGACGGTCGCGATGGCGACGCCGGTCCAGCCGGCGACGGTGTGGCCCTCGTCGTACGGATGCACGCTCATTGAATACCTCACGACGTGAGAAGTTATGTTTCTGAACCTCTTACAAGGTAAGACATCTCGAAAGCGGATAACAAGGGAGCCGACGCTTCAGCCACGAGACAGAGGACCCATGAGCGAGGAACCCGCGATGCCGGACGAGGCCGTGGAACCCGTGCCACCCGCCGACAGCGGCCGGCCGACGGCGACACCCGCGCAGGCGCTGGCGGCGATGGACGACCTGATCGCGGCCAGCATGGTCGGCCAGCAGGAGATGGCGCAGCGCCTGGGCGTGAACGTCACCGACCTCACGACGTTCGCGTACGTCCTCCAGGCCGGCGAGCACCTGCTGACGGCGGGCGAGCTGGCGACGAAGGTGCACGTGACCACGGGCGCGGTGACCGGGATCCTGAACCGCCTCGAACGCGCCGGCTGGATCACCCGCCGCCCGGACCCCACGGACCGCCGCCGCGTCCGGGTGGCGGCGGAACCGGCCGCGGTGGCCCGGGCGTTCGCCCTGTACGGGCCGTACTACGAACGCCTCACGGCCCTGTTCGCCTCCTACTCGCCGGACGAGATCGCCGTGCTGACCGACTGGTTCAGGAGGGCGACGGAGCTGGCGAACGGGTACCGGGAGGAGCTGCGGGGACAGGACCGGGGGGGTTTGTAGAGTGCGCGGGGACGGCGGACGGGGTACGGATCCGCCCGGGGGAGGGAGAGGGCATGGTGGACGCGGACGGCCGCGCGGAGGTGATGGTCGCGGAGGCCCGGAAGGCGTTCTTCGTGATGTTCGCCTTCGTGGCCCTGATCTGGCTCGTGCAGGTGGCGAACGCCGCCGACGGCTACGACCTCTCCCGTGACCACGGGGTGGTCCCGGGCGAGACCGACAGCCTGCCCGCGCTCCTCTCGGCGCCGCTGCTGCACTGGAGCTGGGCCCACATCGAGGCCAACTCCGGTCCCCTGTTCGTCTTCGGCTTCCTGGCCGCGTACCGGGGAGTGACCCGCTTCCTGGGCCTGACCCTGCTGGTCGCGCTCACCAGCGGCATGGCGGTCTGGCTGTTCGAACGGGGCGGCGTCGACACGGTGGGCGCCAGCGGCCTGGTCTTCGGCTACTTCGGGTACGTGGTCGTCCGCGGCCTCTTCGACCGCCACCTGATCGACACCCTGATCGGGATAGTGATGGCGGCGTCCTTCGCCTACCTCCTGACGGTGGCCGTACCGGGCACCCCCGGGGTGAGCTGGCTGGGCCACCTGGGCGGCCTGGCCGGAGGGGTCCTGGGCGCGTGGCTGTTCAGGGAGCGGGGGAAGCGGCGGGCGAGCGGGGGCGGGGGCGGTGTGCCGTCGGCTGCGCCGGCCTCGCGGAGCGAGGGCTCGGGCGGTGCGGCCTCTCCGCGGGCGGACCTGCACAAGGAGCTGCGGGACCTGGGGCTGGAGTAGGCGCGCGGTGCCGGATATCGGGGGAAGCGCCCGCATCCCGACGTCAACCGTCAACGGTCACCCGTCACCGGAAAGCACCGGGCACCGGACACCTCTCCCAGGGACTGTCCGCCCGGTCCGCCCACCGCCACCAGACGTGCCGACCGCCGCACCGCCACACCGCACGACAGGTCCGCCGACCGTCGTCCTCCCGCGTGCAGAGCACGAGCCCACCGGACTTCATGACTCCACCGCACTCAGGACAGACAGGCGCCTCATTGCTCATGCGCCGCACCTTAATGAGAAGCGGCCGGAGGCCCGGGGCCATTAGGCCAGGATCCGACCTACCCCCTCCCTACCGTCTCCCCATGACCACACCCGAGGACGAACGCGCGGATCTCCTGGCGACACTGGCCAAGCACCGGCAGTTGCTGCGCCACACGACGCGCGACCTGACGGACGAGCAGGCCGCGCTGCGCACGACGGCGAGCGAGCTGTGCCTGGGCGGACTGATCAAACACGTCACCGCCGTGGAGCGGAACTGGACGGCCTTCATCGTCCAAGGCCCGTCGGTGATGGGCGACTTCACACAGATGACGGAGGCGGACTGGGCACGCCGGGCGGCCGAGTTCAGGATGCAGCCGGACGAGACGCTGGCAGCGGTGCTGGACGCCTACGCCGAAACGGCCCGCGCCACCGACGAGTTGATCGCCGTGCTCCCTGACCTGAACGCGACCCAGCCCCTCCCCAAGGCCCCCTGGCACCAGCCGAACACCCACTGGTCGGCCCGCCGCACCCTCCTCCACATCATCGCGGAGACCGCCCAGCACTCGGGCCACGCGGACATCATCCGGGAGAGCCTGGACGGGGCGAAGACGATGGGCTGACACGGGGCCTGCGCCGCGGACGGAACGGGTTCGGGTGGGTCGGGCCGAGGACTTCCGGCGGGTGTGGACCCGCCCGTCGGTATCCACCCGGCACCCCCTGGCGACAGCCAGGCGCTGCGCTGCAACCGGTCCCTGCGCCCAACCCTGCGGGCGGGTCAGTCGAGCGTGGCAATGACGAGTCCGGCGAGGGCGAGCAGGGGCGAGCCGAGGAGCACGATGCCGCCCATGAGGCGGAAGAACCAAGCACCGAGTTGCGACGGCTCCGCGAGACCCAGGTCCATCGTCCGCGCTGCCGTCACAGCCCGGACGGCGTTGCGTCGCGCGGCGGCCTTGTCCGCCGCGCCGCGTACGTTGAAGAGGAACATCGCTCCCCATGCCACGCCCGCCAGCCCCAGTACGAACAGCGCGATACCCACCACCACAGCCGATCCCCTCCCTCGAGCACCGCCGCGACCAGCGGTCGTCCGAGGATGATGCCAGTCAGCCCGCAGGTCGGTGCGGGCGGACCACTCAGGAGATCGTCAGGGCACGACACGGAGCCGGCACTGTCCCCGCGAGGCACTGTGCGGCGACCAGCCCATGGTGACGCGCCGTCGGGTTGCCCGATCGTGACCCTCTCGGGGCGGGCTGCGGCTTCGTTGATCGGTTAACGTCTACGCACACGCGGCCGGCAAGATCCTCCGCGGCCGCAGGGGGTGACGCGGGAGTGCGTCCGGCCGTATCGGAGCGCCACGCGGCGGCAGATCGTCACAGCAACTAGGGGGAGACGTGAGGGCTGTGCCCCGGACGTCGACTGAGCCACTGCCCGCAGGCCGCCGCCGCGGAGGCCGCGCGGGCCTCGCTTCCGGTGCGGCCGCCACGATTCTGGCGGTCGCCGGTACGGCCGTCCCGCTCGCCGTGGACGCGCCGCCCGCGTGGGCCGCTCAACCGACGACCGCGGCGGACGCGTCCGCGGCGACCGCGGCGGACGCCTCCCAGGAGGTCGTGATCCCGCCCACCGATCGGGCCACACCCCGTGCGGACACCCCGCTGGCGGCGGGCACTACCGGATTCCTGCACCAGCAGGAGGGCCGGGACGGCTACACCTGGACCGACTTCTCGAGCGGCACCTCGACGCAGGTGCCGGGCCTGCAGACCCTGCCGGCCAACGCGCTCGTACGCCCCGTCGGCGCCGGCGGGGACCTGCTCGCCATCTCACCGAGCCCGGCCCGAGGCGCCGGCTGGTACAGCCTGCTCGATCCGCACACCGGTGAGAGCCGGGAGGCGCAGCTCCCGGCCGGCTACATGTTCCGGGGGACCGTCGCGGGCAAGGTGCTGGCCCTGGAGTCCGCGACCGCAACCACCAGCTCCGCCGGTGTGCTCCTCGACACCGGCACCGATCCCGCGCAGCCGCTGCGCATCACCGGCCTGCCCGCCGGTGCGCAGCTCAGCAGCGTCTCACTGCAGCAGGGTGCCGCGGACGACCGCGGCGCGGTGATCGCCTTCCGGCAGGACGGCGCGTACCGCTACGGCCTGCTGGACCCCGGGACCGCCGAGATCACCCCTCTCCCCGAGACGATGAGCGGCCGGGGCCTGCGCATCCTGCTGAGCGCCGACCGCGTCGCCTGGTGGAACCACGGCTTCACCGGGCTGCGCTGGCTGCCCCGCGCCGACCTCTCCTCCGGGGCGCAGGAGTTGCCGCTCCCCGCCGACGCGGCTCCGGTGGCCCTCCTCGGCGGCGCCCTCCTGACCTCGGGCCCGGACACCGGCTCGGGCACCTCGCTCGGCCGGCCGCTGACGGCCCGGCCGCTCGACGGCGGGGAGCCGAGCACCGCACTCGACCACATCGCGCTCGTCTCGGACCTCCCACCGCAGACGGCGGACGGGAGCGCCCTGCTCGTCGGCGGCTCCGGCACCGACGACTGGGCGGTGCACCGCTTCGCCGTCGGCTCCGACGTGCCGCCGGCGCACGCAGTGGTCCAGCCGCTGCCTCCGGTGACCTCCAAGGTCCTGGGGCTGAACCTGTACCGGGGCACCCTGAGCCGGGTGGACGGCATGGACGGCAAGCTCCCCGTCCACCAGCAGGACGTCGGTACCGGGCCGGTCCCCGTGGCGGGAGCGGCCAAGCTCCCCACGGGAATCCCCTCTTCCACCGTGCGCTGTGCGACGGGTGAGGACTGCGTGCGGATGGTCGAGGGCAACTGGTACGGCCTGTCCTTCCTGTCCGAGACAGCGGGACGGACGTACCTGGAGACCCGCGTGGACGCCTACACGTCGCACATCGAGGTGCCGTTGCCCGGCAGTGGCGGCGAGGTGAGGGACGCGTCCTCCTCGTACGTGGTGGTGGACGGCGGGTCCCCGAGAACCCAGTACGTGATCTACCCGGGCTACCACAAGGTGGTGCGCAGCCGCCCCGTGCAGGCCGCGGCGCTCTGGTATTCCACCCTGTGGAGCGCGACCCCCGGCAGCCCCGGCACGCTGACGGCGGAGCGGCTGACACCGGACGCGGCCACCCCCGGCAAACCCCTCCGCACCGTGCGCACCGGTGCCGCCTGCGTGCCCACCGAACTGCAGGCGACAGCGAGTTGGCTCTACTGGTCCTGCGGCCCCGACCAGCAGGCCGGGGTGTACGACCTGACGAACGACCGCGGCTTCACCGTGCCGTCGGGCCCCGCCCTGCTCGGTGACGGCTACGTGGTCCGGCACGACCGGGACGCGGGCGAGCTCAAGCTGACGGACTTCCACACCGGCAGCCCGCTCGCGGAGCGCTCCGTGGCCGCCCTCCCGGCCGGACCGCTCGCGGACGACCGCAGGATCACGTGGACCGTGGACAAGTACGGCGGCCACATCGCCTACGTGGACGCCGACCGTCGCGTGCATGTGCGCGCGGACGGGGTACCGGACTCCGCTCCGGTCATCGGAGAGGCGTACCCCTCCGGGAGCGTCGCGCCGAGGACCACGTCGTCGGCCTACTCGACCTGGACGGCCACGCTGCTCCTGAGCCGCCCCGTGGACTCCTGGGACCTGGACATCGTCCAAAAGACGACCGGTCGCCGGGTGGCTGTGGTGAGCGGCGGACCCGAACGCGGTCTCAGCGGCATCTGGGCCACGTGGAACGGCCGGGAGGCGAACGGTGCTCCCGCCCCGAGTGGTCTCTACACCTGGCAGCTGAGCGCTCGGTTCAACGGCGGGACCGTGCCGGTGCGGGTCGGGAGCGGCGGCCTGGACGTGCTCTGCGGCGCCCTGCCGACCCATGTCTACGACTGCGACGGGTTCCCGGACATGGTGGCGGTCCGCAAGGACGGCCGGACCGACTCGTGGGAAGGGCATCCCAAGGGGTACTTCTACAACCGCAGTTACACGGCGGACTGGCCGACCTCCTCCACCCTGGTACCGGTCGGCGACCTCAACGGGGACGGGAACGCGGACATGCTGGTCCGCAACTCCAGCGGCGAGCTGCGTGCGTACTGGGGCTTCGGGCAGGTGTACTTCGCGCGGGGAACCAACAAGTCCACTGTCATCGGCACGGGCTGGAACACGTACGACCTGCTGACGTCCTCCGGGGACCTCAACCGTGACGGCCGGTCCGACCTGCTGGCCCGTGACCGGTCCGGAGCCCTGTGGCTCTACGCCGGTACCGGCAAGGGCACGTTCAAGTCCCGGGTGCGCGTCGGCACGGGACTGTCCGGCTACACGGCGCTGGTGGGCGTGGGCGACCTCAACGGCGACGGAACCGGAGACCTCCTCGGCCGGGACAAGGCCGGGAACCTCTATCGCTGGTACGGCAACGGAAAGGGCGGCATCGGGGGCCGCGTGAAGATCGGCGCCGGTTGGGGCTCCTACAACGCCCTGGTCGGCGTCGGCGACCTCACCCAGGACGGACGCAACGACCTCGTCACCCGCGACACCGCGGGCAACGTGTACCGCTGGGCGGGCAACGGCAAGGGCGGCTTCGGCGCCCGCGTGAAGATCGGCACCGGCTGGGGCGCCTACAAGGCGCTGTACTGACGATCCGCGACAGCGGGCCGGCCACTGGGCCGGCCCGCCGGGGTCAGGAACGGATGAACGCGAGGATGTCCGGGTTGAGGACCTCCGGATGCGTCGACAGCATCCCGTGCGGATAGCCCTCGTACGACTTGAGGGTCCCGTTCTTCAGGAGCTTGACCGTCAGGGGTGCCGAGTCGTCGTACGGGACGACCTGGTCGTCGGTTCCGTGCGCGACGAGGACGGGCACGTCGATCCGCCGCAGGTCCTCGGTGAAGTCGGTCTCGGAGAACGCCGCGATGCACTCGTAGTGAGCGTTCGCCGCGCCCATCATGCCCTGGCGCCACCAGTTGTCGATCAGGCCCTGGGACACCTGCGCTCCGGGACGGTTGAAGCCGTAGAACGGCCCGGAGGGGATGTCGATGAACGTCTGAGCCCGGTTGCCGGCCACGCCCTCACGGAAGCCGTCGAAGACCTCCCTCGGCAGGCCGCCCGGGTTGGCCTCCGTCTTCAGCATCAGCGGTGGCACCGCGCCCACCAGCACCGCCTTCGACACCCGGCCGGGCTCGGCGCGGGCGACGTAGCGGGCGACCTCGCCACCGCCGGTGGAGTGACCGACGTGCACGGCACCGCGCAGGTCGAGCGCGCCGGTCAGGACGGTCACGTCCGCGGCGTAGGTGTCCATGTCGTGGCCGGTCGCGGTCTGGGTGGAACGTCCGTGGCCACGGCGGTCGTGCGCGATGACCCGGTAGCCCTGCGCCAGGAAGAACAACATCTGGTTGTCCCAGTCGTCGGCGCTCAGCGGCCATCCGTGGTGGAAGACGATCGGCTCCCCGTCCCGGGGACCCCAGTCCTTGTAGAAGATCGTGGTGCCGTCGTCGGTCGTGACTGTACCCATCGAAGAATCTCCGCTCGTCCAGGCGCACCCCGGCCACGGAGCGATGAGTGGGGGGCGCGCGGGACTTACGCCCAGTGGGCGCGGTCCGGGTGTAGGGCCCACGTTACGCCCTGCCCCTGCGGGCCACATCCGCAGTTCGTCGACGTCCACCACGTCTCAGAGATCGTCCGCACGGGCTCGATCGCCAGGCCGGCGACCGACCCGCCAATGCCAGAGGCCCCGGATCTCTCCGGCGCCTCGCTCTGTGTGCACTCAGCAGGGCTCGAAATCCCGTATGCACGCATCAGATGGCATCGATCTGCCAGGCGATCACGCCGGTGGATCCCTTGGTGCCGTCGACATCAATGCGTATCGGTTCGTGGGCGGTGATCCGCTGCTGCACCACTGACCGATCGCACGGCACCTCGGTTTCTGTGCCGGCACTCGTCGGTGTGAAGGCCAGCTGCACACGGCCTGTGCCGACGCACACCAGGTTGAGCCTGTAGGTCCTGCCCTCGCTCAGGCTCGGCTCGGTGTGGATGCCGTCGGTCACCCGCTCCGCGCCGGCCTCGACCAACTTCCCACCGCGGACGGTGGCAAGGGCTGCTTGGGCCTGCGCGGTGAACTCCTTATCGGAGGACCCGGTTGCCGCCCGCGACCCACTCGACACGGGCGACGAGGGAGTTGTGGAGGCCTTGCCGTCACCGCTGCCAGACGTGCACGAGGTAAGCAGGAGTACCGACGCCGCCACAGCGCATCCGGCGAGCCATGCCCGCGGGCCCGAACTGATCATGACGACGTTTCCCCGTACTGCCAGCCGGTCTCGAACGTGGGGAGCGTCGCCGAACCATGAACGATCTCGACGCCGCCACAACTGCTGCCACCGGCGGAACGGTACCGCTTCCAGGTGACCTTGTACCCGCATGAGCCGTACTGCAGATGGCCGCGGTGGAGCACGACGTCGGGGCCATGATCTCCGAGCCCCGCCCCAAACGACCCGCCAACGCCAGAGGCCCCGGATCTCTCCGGGGCCTCTGACCTGTGTGCACTCGGCAGGACTCGAACCTGCAACCTTCTGATCCGTAGTCAGATGCTCTATCCATTAAGCTACGAGTGCTTGTTCAGTTTTTTCGTCTTCGCTCCTGGTCCTTGCGGGCCCCTCGCGGCGACAGGAAGAACATTACATGACTGCCGCCGTCATGTGAAATCCGTTCGGTCTACCCCTTGTGACCTGCGGAAACGACGTCTGCGGGGGTGGGCGGGAACAACGAAGCCCCGGTCCTGTGGACCGGGGCTCCTTGATCGAGCGGAGGCGGAGGGATTTGAACCCTCGATGGGCTTTAAGACCCAAACCGCATTAGCAGTGCGGCGCCATAGACCGGACTAGGCGACGCCTCCAGCACAGCCGCTCGCGTGTGTGCGAGTGGTGCGTGCAGATGATGACACAGTCGAGCGTCGTGTCACCAATCGGCCTCCACGGTACTAGGCAGGCCGGGCGCAGGGCAAAGGGGTTCCCCGCCCGCGCGCAACGTCCTCCCCCCGGCCCGCGTTAGGCACGGCATGGCCCAGATCCCCGCGACTTCCGCGACCTCCATCCCGGTCTCCGCGATCTCCGCGATCTCCGCGATCTCCGCGACCACCGCCCCGGTTTCCTCCCCGACCCCCTCTTCCTCACGTCGGCGCGTCCGTGCCCTCGGTGTCGTGTCCGCGCTCGTCTCCCTCGCGGCCCTCGCCCCGTTCGCCACCGCCGTCGCCCACGCCTCCCCCGCCACGCCCCTCGCCCCGCCCCCCGTCCGCGACGAGGACCGGCCCGACTACGCGCGCGGGGACCAGCTCCTCGTCACCGTCCGGGACAGCGGGGTGCCCGGCGCCGACGGCGTGTACCGGCTCTCCTGCCACCCCGGCGGGGGCACGCACCCCCACGCCGACGCCGCCTGCGCGGCCCTCGACCGGAACAGCGTCTGGGGGCGGGACGCCTTCGCCCCCGTGCCCGACGGCAGCGTGTGCACCCTGCAGTACGGCGGTCCCGCCACCGCGCACGTCACCGGACGGTGGGCCGGACGCCCCGTCGATGCCACGTTCGAGCGCTCCAACGGGTGCGAGATCGAGCGGTGGGACCGCTTCGTCCCCCTGCTCCCCGAGGTGCACGCCGGGCGACCCTCGTCCCCTCCCAGCCAGCACCCGATCCACCACCCGTCCGACCACACGTCCGGCCCGTCCCACCCGTTCCAGCCGGCCGATCCGTCCCGGCCGGCTCCCCGTCCGGCGCCCGGGGCCAGCACCCGGCCGGCTCCCCGGCCCTCACTCCTGCCCGCGCCTCTTCCCGCCCCCCTGCCCGAGCCCGCGCCCGAGCCCCAGCCGGCCCGTTGACGTCCGGGTCCGGCGCCCCCGCCGGGCCCCCGCTCGCGTGAACGCCCCGCGAAGCATTCGCGAAGGTCCGTCCGAGGGTCGTACACGTGTCCACCAGCCGTGTCATGTCCTCGTGCGAGGTCGCTCTCATCCGGCGCCGCTCGCACAACCCCAGCCCTTAGACTCCCTCGCGTGACACCCCGCGGGCCCCTTGGCAAGATGGCCCGAGCGGTCGGCAAGGTGCGGTGACAGGGAGGAAGCGTCTCGTGAGCAGCAGGCCATCCCGAGGCGCTGCTCGCCTCGCAGCCATACTCGACGCGCTTCCCGACGCGTTGGTCCTGGTCAACGCCAACGGAACCGTCGTCAACGCCAACACCATCGCCCTGGAGGCGTTCGAGACACCGGGCACCGCGCTCGTCGGGCGCGGGCTGCTGGACCTGCTGCCGGAGTTCGACTCCAAGCTGATCCCCGGCTCCATGCGGCGGCCCGACCACATGGATCCGCGCGGGCGGACCAAGCCGACCCGGATGATCGCCCGCCGGACCGACGGCACCGAGTTCCCCGTCGAGGTCACCAGCGCCAACCTCGAGAACGGCCAGCAGGCCTACGACGGCTACGGCTACAGCGGCGACGAGCTGCTGATGCTGGTCGTGCGGGACCTCACCGGGACCGTGGACACCGAGGCGGAACTCGCGCGCTCGCAGCGGCAGACCGAGATGATTCTGCGGGCCGCCTCCGAGGGCGTCGTCGGCACGGACACCGACGGGCGGATCGTGCTCGTCAACCCGGCCGCCGCCCAGATCCTCGGGTACCGGGCCAGCGACCTCGGCGGCAAGGAGCTGCACACCCTCGTGCTGCACTCGCGCGCCGACGGCTCGCCGTTCCCGTACGACGAGTCGCCGCTCGCCGACACCCTGCGCTCCGGGCGCAAGCACCGGGTGCGCGGGCAGGTGCTGTTCGCGAAGAACGGCGACCGGGTGCCCGTCGACCTCACCACCGCGCCGGTGCGCGACGGCGACCAGCTCGTGGGCGCCGTCATGACGTTCGCCGACCGCCGGCCCTTCGACTCGCTCGCGGCCGAGAAGGCCGAGGCCGAGAAGCGGCACGCCGAGGAGCTGGAACGGCTCTCCGAGGAGCACGCCTCCGACCTCACCGCGCTGCGCCAGCAGCACGTCACCGAGCTGGAGGAGCTGCGCGAGCGGCACGAGGAGGAACTGGCCGCCGGCGAGGAGCGCTACGCCGCCCTCGGTGAGCGCGAGAAGGACCGTTACGAGGCCCTGGCCGCGCGCCACGACCAGCTGCTCACCCTCCTCGGGCAGTCCCTGCGCGGCCCCCTCGACGAGCTGCGCCGCGAGCTGGCCGCCCTCGCCGCCGACGACGCGGGCCAGCTCTGGCCCGAGGCCAACCAGGTGCTGCACCACCTCTCGGCCGGCTACTCCCGCATCACCACGCTCATCGACAACGTCCTCGGCTACCAGCGGCTGGACACCGGCGAGCAGGACATCACCCGTACGAAGGTGATGCTCGACGCCGTCGTCGCGGCCGGTGTCGACGGCGCCGTGGAGCTCATCGGGCCGGGCCGCGTGCAGTTCGCGGTGCACGCGCCGCCCATCGAGGCCGAGGTCGACGCGCCGCTCCTCGCCACCGCGCTCGCGCACCTCGTCGCCGACGTCGCGGGCGTCGACGCCACCGGCAACGCGCCCGTCTCCGCGGGCGGTTACATGGACAACACCGTGGTGGTCGCGGCCGCGCAGCGCGGCGAGGTCGTCCGCATCGAGGTGCGCGGGCCCTACGCCGGCGGCGACCCGGTGCACGAGCCGATCGTGCGGGGGATCGTGCGCGCCCACGGCGGCGTGCTGCAGACCCACGAGGTGCCCGGCATGAGCGGCAGCGCGTACGTCCTGGAGGTGCCGCTCGGCGGCGGCGCCGGTGCCGTGCCCGCTCCCCCCGTCCCGGCCCCCCTGGAACTCGCCGCCGCCCAGCCCGCGTCCGGTGACACCCACCCGGCCGACGGCGCGCACGCCGACCACCCCGACCACGGCGCCGGCGGTCGGCGGCGCGCCCGGCGGTCGTCCGTGGACGCCTTCCTGGACAGCGACGCGCCCGGCGCCGCCGAGCCGGAAGCCGGAGTCCCGACCGGGCGCCGGCGCGGTCCGGCCGCCGACGAGCCGGCCGCGGCCCTCCCGCCGCAGGCCGAAGCGGCCGTGGAAGGCCCCGGCGGACCGGGGGGTTCCGGGCGGCGGCGCGGACGGGCGGCCGATGACGCCGACGGTGCGGACGCGGCGGGCGTCGCGGGCGCGCTTCCCGCCGGGCCGGTGGGACCGGGTGGTCCGGGTGCCGGGGTGTCGGAGGGTGCCGTTCGCACCGCCGCGGAGCACGCCGCGGGGACCGCCGCCTCGGGTACGGGGCTCGGCGGCACCGTCCCGCCGCAGGGGGTGCCCGTGCCGGGCGCGCCCTCGGGGCGCCGGGCGCGCCGGGCGGTGGAGCAGTCGCCGCAGGGCGGGCCGGGCCAGGAGCAGCACGCGTTGCCGCCGGCGCTGCCCGCCGTCGCCGGAGCGCAGGACGGCGAGCCGGGCGGGGCCGCTACGGCGGTCGAGGCCGCCCAGCCGACCGGGCGCAGGCGGCGTGCCCTCGCCGCCGCCCAGGAGCGGGCCGCCGCGCAGGAGGCGGGGCCGCGCGCGGTGTTCGCCCTGCCGCCCGCGGACGCGGATCGCGCGGACGGGGACGCGGCCGAGGCCGTCGACGTGGCGGTGCCCGGCGGGATCGCGGCCGGTACGGCCGCCGCGGCCGGACCGGTCGCCGGTGCGGCGGTGCCGGGGAGTGCCGTTCAGGTGCCCGGCGTACTGCCGCTTCCCGGGACCCCTCTGCCGGGGGCGCCGGTTCCCGGTGCGCTGCCCGGGCAGGTGCCGTTGCCGGTGCCGGGTCAGTCTCAGGTCGCGGGTGCCCCGGTGGCCGTCCCCCCGCAGGTTCCCGGTCAGGCCGTCCCGGTCGCCGTGCCGCTCCCGGGGCAGCCGGTCGGCCCCGCCGACGCCGCCGTGGACCACGGGCGTCACGACGCCGTCCCGCACGACCAGGGCGACGACCACACCCCGCCCCAGCCGCACCCGACGACCGCCCCGACCGGACGCCGCCGTCGGGCCGTCGCCCCGCCCGCCGAGGCGGGCGCGCAGGCCCCGGGGCAGCAGCACCCGGTCGTCGGTCCGGCTCCGGCCGCCCCGGTGCAGGTGCCGCCGCAGGTTCCCGCGCAGGCGCAGGCACAGGCGTCAGCTCCGGTACAGGGTCAGGCAGCCGTGCAGGTCCCCGGCCAGGTGCCCGGTTCCGCCGGTGCGGTCCACCTGCCCGCCCAGCAGGGCGGGGTCCCCGGCCGACCGGGTGCCGCCGTCCCGCCGCAGGGCGCCACGGCTCCGGGCACCGCGGCTGCGGGCACCGCGGCTCCGGCACCAGGGAGCGCGGCTCCGGTGCCGGGTGCGCAGCCCGTCGTATCTGATCAGCCCGTAGTACCCGGGGAGGCCCCCGTACCCGGGCAACCGACGGTGCCCGGGCAGCCCGTAGTACTCGGACAGCCCCTAGGGCCCGCACAGCCCGTGGCGGCCGGGCAGCCCGTAGGACCCGGACAACCGGTTCCGGTGGCGCAGCCCGTGGTGCCGGGGCAGCCCGTACCCCCCGTACCCCCGCAGGGCCAGGCCCCCGCGCAGGTGCAGTCGCAGGCGCCCGCCCAGCCGCTGCCCGCCGAGGCGGGGCCCGGTGCTCCGGGCGGGACGCCGGCGGCCGGTACACCGTTGCCGCCCGAGGCCGCGGGGGCCGCGGCGCGGGCCGCGCAGCCGTTGCCCGCGGAGGCCGGCGCGCCGGTCGACCCGAACTCCACGCAGGGCCGGGCGATCAGTGTGCGGACGCTGGGACAGGGCGTGCCGTTCACGCGGCAGGCCGTGCAGGTGCAGCAGTCCGGCCCGGCCGGTACGGCGACCCCGCCCCCGCACGCCCCGGGCGGTTCCGGCCGGCGCCGCAAGCTGGGCACGCCCCCGGACCCGGCCGCCCGCCAGCACCCGAACGGCGCGGCCGGCGAGCAGGGGCAGGGCCCCGTACCGACGGCCCCGGCCCCGGATCCCGCCCCGCAGCAGGGGCCCCCCGCGCCCCCGGCATCCGCACCCCAGCCCGCGCACCCCTCCCTGGCCGGTCAGTCGCGGCTCGCCGCGCCCGGTACCGAGGGCGCGGGGCGGTCGTACGCCATAGGGGCGCCGGACGAGAACGCCGCCGAGGGGCCCGAGCCGCTGGACGGTCCCGGTGGGGCCGTCGAGGTCGCGGACACCCCGCGCCCGCAGCCGATGGACGACGAACTGCCGCCGGAGCCGCTGGACAACCCGCGGCGGCTGCTGGTGTGGCCGGCGCCGGACGTCAGCACCCAGCAGGCGCTGAGCGACCGCGGGTACCGGCCGGTCATCGTGCACTCGCGCGAGGAGGTGGACGCGCAGATCGCGGCGTTCCCCGCCGCGCTGTTCGTCGACCCGCTGACCGGGCCGATCACCCGGACCGCGCTCCAGGCGCTGCGCCAGGCCGCGGTGGCCGCCGAGGTGCCGGTGATGGTGACGGCCGGGCTCGGCCAGGCGACGCGCGAGGCGGCGTACGGCGCCGACCCCGCCGTCCTGCTGAAGGCGCTGGCGCCTCGGGACAGCGAGCAGCACCCGCCGCGCGTGCTGCTCATCGAGGAGCACGCGGAGATCGCGCTGGCGCTGACGGCGACGCTGGAGCGGCGCGGGATGCAGGTCGCGCGGGCCGCGTCGGACAACGACGCGGTGACGCTGGCGGGGCAGTTCCGGCCGAACCTCGTGGTGATGGACCTGCTGCAGGTGCACCGGCGGCGGGCCGGGATCGTGGACTGGCTGCGCGCGAACGGGCAGCTCAACCGCACTCCGCTGGTCGTCTACACGGCCGCCGTGGACCCGGCCGACCTGCCGCGGCTGGCGTCCGGCGAGACGGTGCTGTTCCTGGCCGAGCGCTCGACGAGCGCGGAGGTCCAGGGCCGGATCGTCGACCTGCTGTCCCGCATCGGCACCAACTAGCCGCACGGCGGTCCCCGCAGGCCGTCACCCGGCGAAACCCTGAGGGGCAGCCCCGGTCCGCACCGGGGCTGCCCCTCAGGTCTGCCGCGCCACGGCGGTCAGCCGAGCCGCGTCACGTCCAGCTCGCCCTGCGCGTACTGCCGGCGCAGCACCTTCTTGTCGAACTTGCCGACGCTGGTCTTCGGCACCGACTCGATGATCGTCCAGCGCTCCGGGAGCTGCCACCGGGCGATGTGGCCCTCCTCGGCGAGGAAGGCGCGCAGCGACGTGAAGTCGGCGGTGGAGCCCTCCTTGAGCACGACGGTGGCCAGCGGGCGCTCGCCCCACTTGTCGTCGGGGACGGCGACCACGGCGGCCTCGGCGACGTCCGGGTGGGACATCAGGGCGTTCTCCAGCTCGACGGAGGAGATCCACTCGCCGCCGGACTTGATGACGTCCTTGGCGCGGTCGGTGAGGGTGAGGAAGCCGTCGGGCGAGATGGTGCCGACGTCGCCGGTCTTCAGCCAGCCGTCCTCGCTGAACTTGTCGGCGGGCCGCAGGGGTTCGGCGTCGGGGCCGTTGTAGTAGGCGCCGGCGATCCAGGGGCCGCGGACCTCCAGCTCGCCCGCCGCCTCGCCGTCCCAGGGGAGGCGTTCGCCGCCGGGGCCGGTGAGGCGGGCCTCGACGCCGGTGGGGAAGCGGCCCTGGGTGAGGCGGTAGGCGAACTCCTCGTCGGTGCCCACCGCGTGGGCCGGCGGGCGGGCGACCGTGCCGAGCGGGGAGGTCTCGGTCATGCCCCAGGCGTGGCAGACGCGCATGCCCAGCTCGTCGAAGGCCTCCATCAGGGAGGGCGGACAGGCGGAGCCGCCGATGGTGACCTGGGTGAGGGAGGAGACGTCCCGCGGCCGGGCGGTCAGCTCGCCGAGCAGGCCCTGCCAGATGGTGGGGACGGCGGCGGCGTGGGTCGGCTTCTCGCGCTCGATCATCTCGGCGAGCGGCGCGGGCTGCAGGAAGCGGTCGGGCATCAGCATGTTGACGCCGGTCATGAAGGTGGCGTGCGGCAGGCCCCAGGCGTTGACGTGGAACTGCGGCACCACGATCAGGGAGGTGTCCTGGTCGGTGAGGCCCATCGACTGGGTCATGTTGACCTGCATGGAGTGCAGGTAGATGGAACGGTGGCTGTAGACCACGCCCTTGGGGTCGCCGGTGGTGCCGGAGGTGTAGCACATGGCGGCGGCCCGGCGTTCGTCCAGCTCGGGCCAGTCGTAGTGCGCGGGCTTCCCGGCGAGGAGGTCCTCGTACTCGTGGACCTGGGCGGTGGCGTCGGCGAGGAGGGAGCGGTCGCCGGGGCCGGAGACGACCACGTGCTCGACCGTCTTCAGGTGCGGGAGCAGCGGGGCCAGCAGCGGGAGCAGGGAGCCGTTGGCGACGATCACGCGGTCGGCGGCGTGCTGGACGATCCAGACGAGCTGTTCGGCGGGCAGCCGCAGGTTCAAGGTGTGCAGGACCGCGCCCATGGAGGGGATCGCGAAGTACGCCTCGACGTGCTCGGCGTTGTTCCACATCAGGGTGGCCACGCGGTCGTCGTCGCGGACGCCGAGGTCCTCGCGCAGGGCGTGCGCCAGCTGGGCGGCACGGGAGCCGATCTCGGCGTAGGTACGGCGCTGGGGGCCGCCCTCGCCGGTCCAGGTGATCACCTCTGAGGTGCCGTGGACCGTCGACCCGTGGGTCAGGATCCTCGAGATCAGCAGCGGTACGTCCTGCATGGTGCTCAGCACGGCGTCCTCCCGGGCGACATTGCCTACGCGGTGGTAACGGATGCGCTGATTCTGCGCACATACCGCGCGGTATGTCACTAGGTGCCGCCGATCGATCAAGTCACGGTACGGCACACCCCGGCGCTCGACGTGCCGGTCAGGGCGCTCAGGCGCGGGCCACGCCCAGCTCGGGGTCCTCGCGGAGCTTGCCGAGCGCGCGGGAGACCGCCGACTTCACCGTGCCGACCGAGACGCCGAGCACCTCGGCCGTCTGGGCCTCGCTGAGGTCCTCGTAGTACCTGAGGACCACCATCGCGCGCTGCCGGGCCGGCAGTTTCAGGATCGCCCGCCACATCGCGTCGTGCAGCGCCTGCCGCTCGGCCGGGTCGTCGTCGCCCGGGGCGGGCTCGGGCTCGGGCAGCTCGTCGACGGCGAACTCGTCGACCTTGCGCTTGCGCCACTGCGAGGTGCGGGTGTTCAGCAGGGCCCGGCGGACGTAGCCGTCGAGCGCGCGGTGGTCCTCGATGCGCTCCCAGGCGACGTACGTCTTGGCGAGCGCGGTCTGGAGCAGGTCCTCCGCGTCGCTGGGGTTGGCGGTCAGCGACCGCGCGGTGCGCAGCAGCACCGGCTGCCGGGCACGGACGTACGACGAGAACGACGGGTACGCCGGCGGTCTCGTCATGCCGTTCGAGGCGCTGGTGCAGACGGGTGTGGTCATGGCTCCACGCTAGGAGCGGACCGGCTCGCGCGGATCGGCCGCAGGTCCAGAAGGGGACTCCCCCTCAGGTTGTAGGGGTGGTGCCAGCTCCACCTCCTGTAGGTGGACGGGCGGGCGGGGGGCAGTGCGGGTTCACCCCTGGGGGCCGGCCGTCCGGAGCGCGCACCGGTGATGCCGCCGTACCGCCCGGCCGAGCGGGACGGCACCACGAACACGTCCGCGCGGCGGCGCCGGAGCACCACCGCGCGGACGTCGTGACTGCTACCCCTGAGCACACCGTCCCCGTCGGACGCGCGGGGCCGGGGAAAGGGGCCGGCCCCGCGCGCCGGATCACCGGAAGAGCGGGAAGAACGTCACCCCGACGCTGCTGTTGCCCTGGTTGATGGCGGTGAACGCGGATCCGTCGACCTGCGCGGTGTTGCTCTGGTTGGTGGCGCCGGACCCGACGGCGTTCTGCTGGGACGTGGACGAGTTGCCGTTGTTGTTGTGCCCGACACCGCTGCCGACGATGCTCGCGACACCCGCGTTCGATCCGTCGTCCGCGAAGCCGCCGTTGTCCGCCGCCGCCATGCCGGTGAAGAGCGCGGCAGCGAGCGGGAGGGCGGAGACGGCGGCGATGACGCGGGCGGTACGGATGCTTGCCATGGTGTTCCTCCAGAACTCACGGACTCAAGTACGGCTTTGACCAGGGCAGTTGGCCGACCACCCCGGCGCATTGACGACGTCGCGAGTCCAGAGTTGCCCAGGGGGTCCCCGGCGAACCACACCGAAAGGGCTGATTCGCACGCAAGCGTGAGGACAAGTCGATAAACCTCCACTGCCACCCTTACGGGCATCACACCGCGACCCGGGCGCGTCGCGGACGCCCGGAGCCCGCGCGGGACAAGAGCGGAACCGTTCCGGCACGTTTTCGGCCTTTTCCCTACACACCGGCGCGCCGCCCACCCATCCCCCTTCCCTTTTTCGAACGCATGTACGAAACTAAATCCATGGCCACCACCGACCGGTACGCGCGCGCCCGGCACCCCGGGCACCTCCGGCAGGCCACGACGCTGGCCCTCGCCCACGCACTGTCGGCCGCCGAACGCGGCCTGGCGGTGATCCCCCTGTCCCGCACCAAGCTCCCGGCCCTGCGCTCCCCGCACCGCGACACACCGGAGCCGCAGGCGGGGCCGCCCTGCCGCGGCGAGTGCGGGCACCTCGGGCACGGGGTGCACGACGCCTCCACCGACCCGGCACGCGTGCGGGAGATGTTCGCCGCCGCGCCCTGGGCGACCGGCTACGGCATCGCCTGCGGCCTGCCGCCCCACCACCTCGTCGGCATCGACCTGGACACCAAGACCGGCACCGACTCCTCGGCCGCCCTGCGCGAACTGGCGCTGCGCCACCTGTTCACCATCCCGCCGACGGTCGTGGTCGTGACGCCGTCAGGGGGCCGCCACCTGTGGCTGACCGGACCACCGGACGTGCCCATCCCCAACTCCGCGAGCCGGCTGGCCCCCGGCATCGACGTCCGCGGCACCGGCGGCTACCTGGTCGGCCCCGGCTCCCGCACGGACCACGGCGTCTACGCCACCGCCCCGGGCACCGCCCACCTGCCCCCGGCGCCCTGCCCCCGGGCCCTGCTGCACCTCCTGCTGCCCCCGCCCCGCCCGGCGGCCACGACGACCGCCCCGTCCCCCGAGGACACCCACGGCCACGGCCTGATCCACTTCGTCCTCGCGGCCCACGAGGGCCAGCGCAACACCCGCCTGTTCTGGGCGGCCTGCCGCGCCTACGAGAACGGCATCGGCCCGACCCTCACGGAAGCCCTGATCCAGGCAGCGGTCCACACGGGCCTCACCCGGCGCGAGGCCCGCTCGACGGTGGCTTCGGCGGCGCGGATGACGGGGCGGCGGGGGGTGGGGTGAGCGACGCGGGTGGATGACGGAGACCTGGGCGACCACAGAGAAGGGGGACGCCGAGAGCCCCTGACCGATGGTGCTGGTCAGGGGCTCTCTCGCCTGCGGTGGGTGTGGGATTTGAACCCACGGTGACATCGCTGCCACGACGGTTTTCAAGATCTCTCGGCGGTTCGGCGGGAGGATCGCTCCGCCGCAGGTCAGACGGGCACGAGCGCCCCAGCGGAGCCGTCATCATCGTCGTCGTGCCCGCTACGTGCCCCAGGGGCAGGGTCGTGCCCGCTGAGCCAGGAGTCAGCGGCTGCGGCCACCTGGTCGTCGCGACCGGCGACGGGACGAGCGTAGTGCCGAGTGGTGACGCTCGCGTTCGAGTGGCCGAGTCGGTGAGCGGCGGTCATGACGCCGTACCGGTCGGCGACCCACGTCCCGTGTGAGGCGCGGAGGTCATGCGGGGTCACATCGGTCAGCCCGGCCGCCGAGACGGCAGGGTCGAAGTACGCCTTGCGCCACTGGTTGTAGCGCAGCGGCTTCCCCGCGGGCGTCGTGAACAGGAGCGCTTCATCACCGTCGGGCAAGGTCTCCAGGTGCCGGCCGAGCTTCTTCGCAAGCGACGGGCCAACTCGCAGGAGCCGCTTCTGATGCGATTTCGGGGTGTCGAAGACCAAGGTGCCGTTGGCTTCGGCCAGGTTCTCATCGACCAGGACGAAGCCGCCGGACACGTCGATGTCCACGCGTCGAAGGGCGAACGCCTCGCCGACACGTAGGCCCGCGTACGCGAGGAGGGCGATCAACAGGTCATGCGGCTTGGCGGCACTCCGGACGATCCGGGAGGCTTCGAGAGGGGTCAGGATGTGCGGTTCGGTCTGCGGCATCCTCGGCAACTTCACGCCCCGGCACGGCGTCTGCGGGATCATGTCGTTGTCGACGGCGGCCCGCATGATCTGCGAGAGCACCCGGTACGCCTGCCTGATCCGGGACGCGCTGAGTCCGTTGGTCTTCATCCCGCCGACCCACTCGACGACTGTGATCGGCCGGAGGCTGGACCGCTCACGGTCGCCGAGCGCCGGGACGATCAGCGAGTTGATCAGTGATCGGTACGTCGCTTGCGTCTTGTGCTTCAGCTGCGGAGAGACGGCGGCGAGCCAGCGGGACGACCAGTCGTGCACGGTCGTCTGCCCCTCAGCCGGATCGATCCACCGGCCCTCCTCGATCTCGATCCGCTTCCGGTTGAGCCAGCGGTCAGCGTCCGTCACCGTGGCGAACGTTCGATCACCGGGCCGGAGGACACCGTCAGGCCCGGGGTACCGGACCTGGAACCGGCCGGAGGGCAGCTTGCGGATACGGCCGAAGCTCCGGCGGGAGTTGCGCTTGCCGGCCATCAGGCAGCCCTCCTCAGTCCCGCAGGCCGCCCAACGAGCGGCTCCACGGTGTTGGCGTTCACGTATGCCTTTACGGCGCTTTCCGGGATGCGGACGTGCCGACCGACCTTGACGAAGGTGATGCGGCGTTCCTCGATGAGGCGGCGAGGGAAGCGGACACCGGTACCGAGCTGCTCGGCGACCTGGTCCACGGTGAGGAGGCGGTCCATCGTCAGCCCTCCCTCTCGCCGACGGACAGCGCAGCCAAGGCTTCCCGCGCCGTCTCACGGTTCAGTTGCAGGTCGCGCGCGATGGTCGCGGCGAGGAGGGACTCCCCAGGGGTGTGGCCGTGGCCGCCGTACTGCCAGTCCGCCAGGACGAGCACGGTGTCCGGTGCCTGGTCGTCGACGTCGATGCCGAGAGCCGCGCGCTCCTGCTCGGCGCGGAAGTCGGCACGTGCCTGGCGCAGGACCCCGAGGGTGGTCGAGTAGCGGCGGGACTTGCTGGAGAAGTGGCCGCGGAAGCCGAGCATGTGCGCCCAGGCCCAGAGCCGCCGGTCCGGGTACAGCGCGTCCAGGTCGCGGCATGCGGTGATCAGTCGGCGGGTGTGGGCCGGGACGCCGTGGCGGTCGAGTTCGGCGAGTTCGCCGATGCGGCGGTCGAGGGTGCCGGTGTTCTCGGCGGCTTTGGTCGCGTACTTGGCGACGTAGGAGGCAACGGCCTGTTCGGTCAGGTCGGAGCCGTCTCCGAACGCCTTAACGGGGCGTACGTCGAGCTGTCGGCCCCAGTGGAAGGTGCGGGCGGGCTGGTCATCGACGGCCGGGACGGAGACCGAGGTGTAACCATGCGCGGCAGCGGCTCGAATGGCGTCGTCGAGTAGCCGCACGGTGGCCCAGGAAGGCGGGGCGGAGTCCGGTCCGTCGGGACCGTCTATGCGGATGATGGCGTGGAAGTGGATCGCGCCGCGTTTCTGGAACTCGGCGACCTTGCCGTAGGAGAGGCGGGCGGCCTCTTGGAGCTCGCGTTGGGTGAGGCCGGCGCGGGCGGCGATCTCACGGCGGAGGCGGTTGGTGAAGCGCCGCCAGAGCTGTCCGGCGTGGTTGTTGAAGAGGACGGCGCCCGCGTAGTCGTACGTGGTCGGGTCGAGGGCGGTGCCCAGTTCGGGGGCGTCCGGCGTGTGGACGGTGCCGCAACGGCAGGTGCCGGAGTCGGGACGGTTGTGGACCGGGCCGAAGGAGGGGGCGGTGAGAGTGGCGAAGACGCGGGGGTGGTCGCGGACGGTGGCGGGGATGTCTCGGCGGTCGTCTCCGGCGAGGCCGGCGCGGATGAGGTGGTAGGTGTCGCCCGCGTAGGTCCGGGCGCAGGCCGGGCAGCGGGAGGCGCGGCGATTGCCGCAGGCGAGGCGGAGGCGTCCGCCCGGCTCCGAGGCGGTCGAGTAGTGATGCAGGGTGGCGCCGGTGGTCCTGTCCTTGTGGGTGGTCCAACCGGTGAGGTGGATGGGGTCGGCACAGCCGCCGGTGCGGCGGATCTGGTCTTCCCACCGGTGGTAGTCGGGGGCCGAAGCCACCCTCAGCAGGTCGCCGAGGGTGACCGGGTCGAGCAGGTCAGACACGAGCACCCTCCCGGTTGCGACGGGCAGGAACGGTGCCGGCGCCGTGGCAGGCACGGCAGTCGACGGTGATGATGCGCAGGTGGCCAGGTGGGGTGCGTCCGCCGGTCGTGATGGCGACGGAGTCGAAGCCGTCGCAGTTCGGGCAGATGCACGGTGCCGGGCGCGTGGGCTGCGGCATGCTGGAGCTTCCTTCCGGTTCCTTCGGGATCAGGTAGGGACGGCGCCCGGGCGGCGGATGCTTGGCGGTATCGGAGCCGCCCGGGGCCGGTCAGCGACGCTTGGCGTCGGCATTGAGCAAGGAGCGCAGGACGACGGCGCAGACGGCGACCGAGGCGCCGGTGATGGCGACCGCCAGGAGCATGGAGACCAGAACGGCGCCGACGACCAGGACCCCGATGGTGCCGCCGCCGACGAGAGCGAGCGCGGTGCCGGGAGTGAGCTGCACGACCGCCCGGGACGAGGCCGGGGCGGCGGAGGCCGGCGGCGGGACCGGGGTACCGGGCGTGACGGTGGTCGGCTCGACGACGACCGCGGTGGACGGCGTGACCAGGCCGGTCGGCTGGGGCATGGTCGGGAGCTGGGGCCGGAACATCAGCGGTTCTCCTTTCAAGTAGGCGGACGAGCGGGTTACTTGACGGCGGTGTCGATGACAGGGGCAAGGAGGCTGTCGGCGAGGAGGTAGCCGCCGAGAAGGAGTACGGCGATGAGCCACCAGGGCGGGCGGATGAGCTTGACGCCGAGGACTCCGACGCAGAGCAGGGCGAGCCAGAGCGGGACGTCCATGGCAGAACCTCCGGTCAGTTGATGCGGCAGCGGTGGGTACGGGCGGCGAGCTGGGCAGCGGAGCGGCTGGAGTAGTCGGCGGACCAGCCGCAGCCGTCGTTGGTGCACACCGCCGCGTGCACGGAGCAGCCGCGCCGGTCGCGGTGGGTGCCGATCTGCACCGGGCCAATGCGCATCACGGAGTGGAAGTGGTCGCGGGCGGGCATGTCAGTCGGTCTCCGTTCGGCTGGTCGTCGGGTCGGGGAAGGTGGCGCGGAGTCCGGCGGCGGTGGCCGGTCGGGGCGTGAGCCGGGCGGCTTCCTCGGCGAGCAGGTGGGCGAGGTAGGGCCTGCCTGCGGCGACCATGTCGTGGACGCCGTCGAGGTAGTCGGCAACGGTCAGCCCGTAGGGGTCGGTGGCCATGGGTGGTGCCTTCCTGTCAGGTGAGCCGGGCGGCAATGGCGTCGGCGAGCTGGGGCGGGACGCCGAGGCGAGCGCGCAGGGTGTCGGAGTCGATCGGGGTACCGGTTCGCTGCTCGTGGTCGTCGGCGACCTTGCGGGCGTGATCGACCAGCGCGGCCGGGACCGGAGGAGCGGACACCGCAGGCGGAACCGGTACGGGCTCAGGCTCGGATGCGATAAGCGCGGCGGGCTCCCTGGTATCGGCCCCGGACGCGGGGGCGTGCTCCTGGTCGTCCTCGGCGGCCGGGGGGCCGGGTGCGGGGTCGGTGTCGGCCCGCGCTTCCGGCTCGACGTGCGCGGGCGTGTGGGCGAGGAGGGTGCCGCCTAGGAAGGCGAGCGCGGGCCAGGCGGCGACGAGGATGCGTAGCCAGGCCGGGACGGTGTGCAGGTCGAGAAGGCCGGCGGTGGCGACGTTGGCGCCGAGTGAGGCGACCAGAGCGATGACGAACCAACACCAGGCCAGTCGGGTCGGTCCGTCGGTGCGCAGTCGACGCCAGGCGGCGACCAGCAGCAGGTCGACGCTGATCGGGTAGGCCCAGGCTTTCCAACCGTCCTGTCCGGCAGCGGCGGCGAGGTCGTGAAGGTGGGCGAAGGACAGCGCCCCCGCGATGACGGCCTGGACGAGGACGGCGTCGACGCGGAGAGCGGGGCGGGCCATCACGGTTCCCTTTCTGTCGTCAGGCATGGCCGGGGTAGGGATCTGGCACGAGGGTGGTCGCACCGACCGAGGCAGGGGTGACGTTCAGGCCGTGGCGGGGGCTGACTTGGTCAGCCGGACCCGGGCCGGGGGTACCGCGGCGACGGCGGGGCGGAAGGCCGCCAGCGCAGGCACGTCGGGGGTGCGATGGGCGTGCTTGTTGCAGATGTTGACGGCGTCGCGCAGCGAGGTGTGCGGGGCGCGGATGCGATGCCAGCCGCCGGTGGAGTCTCCGGCGACGGCCAGCCCGCGCGTCTCGGGGGGAATCTGGATCGCGGCCAGCACAGCGTCAGGCGCAATATCGCCGAAGGCCATGTTCGCGGATGTCTCGTCGTTGACGCGATGGGCGGTACGACCGGTGAGCTGGGCGCGGAGCATGGTGATGCCCTTGCCGAGTTCGGAGCCGAAGCGCTGCCCGCAGACCTCCAGGTAGATACCGGCCGCGCGACCGAGCTGGGCGAGGCGGACCAACGCGGTGATGATCCGGTCCCGTCGCTTCTCTTCGTCCTTGGTGGCGTACAAGGCGAGTTCGGCGACCTCGTCGACCAGGACCACTATCGGCACCGGCCGCAGATCCTCGGGCAGGTCCCAAATGTCGGAGGCGATCTCCGCATCCGGCACGGCGACGCTGATGCGCTGCTCGGCGCGGATGAGCTGATAGACGTCCGCCATGTGCCCGACAAGTGCTTCCAACAGCTCCAGGGCGGTATCGGGATCGTCAGCCAGCGCGGAGAACCGGCGGGCAAGCGGGAACAGCTCCACCCCTTGCTTGCAGTCGATGCCGACCAGGGCGACGTGTTGCGCGGCGAGGCCGACCACCAGGTTGCGCTGGTAGACCGACTTCCCGGACTCCGTGGCGCCGAGGGTCAGCCCGTGCGGGACGGTCCGGTAGTCGCGGTAGTGGACCGAGCCGTCCTCGCGCAGGGCTACCGGGACACGCATCGGCCCTGTGTCGAACTTGGCGGGCATCTGCACCCGCTTCAGCACGTCGTAGCCGGTCATGCGTACCTCGACGACCCCGGAGCGGATCTCGCGGGATGTGACGCCGTACAGCCCGAAGGAGTGGCGGAGCCGGTCGGTGGCGGCGGCGACGTCGAAGGCGTCCTGCCCCGGCCTGAGCTTGAGACGGAGCACCAGGCCGGTGCGGGTCGGACGCAGCCGCAGGATGCGCGGCGCCCGAAATTCCGGCGTCTGCCGACCGGTCATGCGAGCCAGGGCCAGCCGCCACCGAGCCGGCGGAACGGTCAGCCCGCACGCGTCCATCACCGTCGTGTACCGGACCAGGACTCGCACGGTGGCGAGGGTGACGCCGAAGGAGAGCCAGTACCAGGCGGGGCGCCGCCACCGCAGGAGACCCGCAGCGGCAGCGACCACCAGCACAGTGACCAGTAACCAGGTGGTCATGATCAGGCCGCCTTCGCGCCCGCAGCGGCCAGCGAGGTCACAGCGACCGCGCGGAAGGCGATGCCGTGCCGCTTCTGGCCGTTGAACTCGTTCTCCCACGGCCGGGCGATCAGACCCGTGAGCGCAACCGGAGTCCCCATGGCCAGCTCACCGGAGATTCCAGTCTCCGGAACGGTGACGGACAGGATCTCGACCTCGTCGTTGGCCGCGAACATCACGTCCACGGTCATCAGCTTCACGCCGTCGGCGTCCAAGGCGATCTCACCGGTACGGCGGTCACGCACCTTGGGCTGAGCGGGCTTGGCAACCATGACGATCGCGGCGGAGGTGTCGACGGGGATCTGACGCATGATGGAGGTCCCTTCCAAGGGCGGGAGCGGCGCACTTGCTTGGCGGTGGGTCGCCGCTCCTGAGCAGTGATGGCATGCCGCAGCAAAGCGGCGGGATAGAGCTGCACTTCCTTCTGGTGCGCACCAGAAGGTTCCCTCTGGTGCGCACCAGTTGTCAAGCACGGTCGCTGGTCCGGCGCTTCAACTCGCCTGCCTGCGACACTTCAAGAGAAGCGCGGCGAGGAACGGTCCGGTAGTCAACAGGGGTTAACAGCAACCCCGTTAACCCCTGTCGACCTGCGATGATGTGAGGCATGCTGCTGTTACGGATCAACACCCCAACGTGGAGCGGCAGTACACGATGAGTGGACTCAGGGCAGCACGGACGGCGCGGGAATGGTCGCAGGAGCGCCTGGTGCGGGAGATCGAACGCCATGCGCGCCAGCACATGCTGACCGTTGCCTCAACCGCGAGTTTGCGAGTGTACGTATCGGAGTGGGAGAACGGCCGCCGGACGATCTCCAGCCGCTACGCCAAGATCCTCCGCGCCCTGCTCGGAGTCACCGACGCCGAACTGACCGGCGCACCGCAGTCACCGCCGGCACTCACCCCGGCCGATGGATACGACGAGCTGATCAGCCGTATCGACGAGGCTCGAAACGTAAGCCTGACCATGGTCAAGACGTTCATGGACCAGACCGAGTTACTCCGAACCATCGACCGGCAGATGGGCGCCGCAAGCCTGGTCGACGAGATGACCGCCCACCTGTCGCGACTGGAAGACGCCCTCACCTTCGCGGTACTCCCGGAGACCCGGCGTCCGGTCGCCCTGGCCCTGGCCGGTGCAGCGACCCTGGCCGCCTGGCAGGCCCTCGACGTCGGCGCGGTCGAGCGAGCCTGGCGGCACTACGAGCTGGGGAAGCGGGCCGCCCAGGAGGCCGAGGAGCCCATGTACCTCGCGCACGCCACCGCCGAGCAGGCATATGTACTCTGCGACGCCGGACGCCCCGAGACAGCCGTCCACCTGGTCCGAGAGGCGCAAAGGCTCGGCGGACAGCGCATGTCCCCGCGCCTCCGGGCGTGGCTGTACGCAGCTGAAGCGGAGATCTGCGCCCGAGCAGGACTCCCCGACGACTGCCAACGAGCCCTTGAGCTCGCGACGCGGCATCTGCCCGCAGGAGAGGACGCCCGAGACCCCGACATGCTGAGCATCTTCCTCAACGAAGGCCACCTGACCAGGTGGCGAGGAAGCGCACTCGCCCTGGCCGGCGACGCCGAAGCCGTGAGCAGCCTGTACGCCGCGCTGGACACCACGGACCCCACGTTCATCAGGGCATCGGCGGGTCTCCGTTGCGACCTGGCCCAGGCCCACATCGCCCGCGGCGAGTACGGCGAGGCACAGAAGCACCTGCGGCAGGCCCGACTGGTGGCAAGTCGAACCGGGTCAGTGCGTCACCGGCGTCGGATCGAGCAGCTCATGCAGCGGATGTAGGCGAGGTGCCGGCGCCCCGTGAAGCGAGCACATGGAGAAGGGCGACCAGGGTCCCCGACCCCATCAGCTGACCACGGGCCATCAGTCCAGGAACGTCGGACAGAGGAACCCAGGCAATGTGCCCGGCCTCTTCCAGGTCGGTCGGCTCCCCGACGAGTTTGGCTCCACGGCCGACGAAGATCTCATGCGGCGAGTCGACCATGCCGACCATGGGCTGGTAAGTGACCACGTGCTCAAGCTCGTTCGGTCGCCATCCGGTCTCTTCCTCGACTTCACGGAGGGCCGTCTGAAGGGGTTCCTCACCCTGGTCGACGATGCCACCGGGGAGCTCCCAGCCGAAGGAGTCGGGGACGAACCGATACCGCCACATCATGAGGACGCGGTCCTGTTCGTCGATGACCGCGGCGATGGCTACGTGGTGGAGTTTCACTACGTGATGTTCGAACCGGTCGACGCCGGGCGGCTCGACGTCAACGAGGCTCAGCTTCACCCAGCGGTTGTCATACAGCGTCCGCTCACCATGGATCTGCCAGGGCTCCACATCAGCCGGCGCCTCCGTGGACACGGACCGATCCGGCACCCGGTAGGAGCTCCGGCCGTGAACCTCGACGAGGCCCTCAGCAACGAGCTTGGCCAGCACCTGACGCAGGGCCGTGCGGCCGATCTCCAGCTCTTCCGACAGAGTCCGCTCGGACGGGAGCTTGGAACCTGGCGAGTACTTGCCCGCAGCGATCCACTCACGAATCGTGCGGTAGACCCGCTCCGACTTGGGTCCCATCCGGCGAGCACGCTCCCTGTCGTCCTGTTATGTCGACCACCACAACTGTAGCTGTGGACCACTCACGCGAGTAGATGGACGAAGCGCCGACGATCAGTCCGCTGCCAAGCGCGGTACAACTTTCCCTACTTGATCAAGGCGGCTCGCTCCGCTCACCGCGCGCGGCCCGGCCCCCGGCCGGGCCTGCGCTCCTGTCTCCGCCCCGCTCCAGCCCGGCCGGCGCCCATGCCGCGCTCACAGCAATCAGCCGCCTCAGGCAAGAGAAAGGGGTACGTCGTGGCTGGGGCGGCCGGCTCCGCGATTTGAGGCAGCCACTTCGGCGCGAGCCTCGAAGATCATGGCCCCAACGTCGTGCTTTACCGGGCAGGTCCACAGACTGCCCGACGCGCCGGAAGCTTACGGGACCATGATCACTCGCGCCGAAGCAGCTCCAGCCCAAAATCGCTCCACCGACCTCTCGACCACGCACAAGTCGTCGGCGCAGAGACGTGGTTGGCCGTTGGCGATCAAGGTGCCCGGAGCGTTACAGTCGCCTTGCGCAGCGCCCGCCGGAGACAACGTCAGGGTGCGCCCACCAAGAGCATCCCGCCACGGCGGAGGACCGCCAACCTTCGATCGCGCTCTTGATGCGAGGGGGTTCGGGGACCGGCCCGGACCCCCTCAGCCATGCCTCGCACGTCCGATCACGTGCCAGTCGGGCAGGGACTCACGGCGGGCAGGGTACGTGCCCTTGACTGGGTCATTGAGACTCCACCGACCTCAGTCTTCAAACCCTCAACGCTAAGCCCCCCAGAGCCCACCACACCGACTGAAAACCAGGCCCGGGCAAATATTCGGCACCTTATCTCCGCGCGTTCCCGTGTGACCACCTCTGCCGAATCAATGGTTGCAAAGCAAGGTAGGACCGATAAGCGTCTCTGGGAGATGTCCCGTCTACCCTGGAACGGAAAAGATCGAAAGCGCTTCGCATTAGAACTTTGTCAGCACTCCATGCGCCAACAAGAATCCTGTTCTGTACCCATTTTTCGACCGTCGCCTTGTAGAGCATCAAATTGAACTCACGCACAGCACTAGTACATATGAGGGCGATTTTTTGTAGGTGGGCGAAATCCAATACGATCTGTGTCGTTTCCTCCCTACTCCTCAAGCCCAACGCTTTAGCATTTCCTCGACTTAGCACGCCATGCGAATGCACACTCGCATGGCGAATATGGCACACAACGTCGAAATTATTAAGAGCAATCGCAAGGGAACTGTGCGGCTGCCACGAAAAACCCAGAAGAGAGCCACTTCTCTTCTTGATTTCAGACTCACTGGCAAAGCTAACGCCTTCAAACAATCCCATTCCCAACTTGCTGGGCCCGTAGTAGTCCACCGCCCCTAGGGCAATCAGCTGGTCAGCGACCTTCTCTCTAACGAGGGGACAGGTATTTATTAGCCCCAAGAAGATGGATCTGAAGTAGGATTCTGTCCCCGTCACAATTCCCAGCGCCAGCAGCCTGCCGAGGGTGTCGTTCTTTGCGAGGGCATCAGGGAGCCCAAGGCGCAGCACGTCACTCAGGTTTCCATAGAATGCATCAATAGGGCTATCACCGGTCTCAGACTTCACGCAGCACGCCGAAAACTCTGCGTTTGTGGTCTCGGGTGGCAGATTAACCCTCTCCCAGGCCGCCGAAACGGAGTTAACGTTGTGCTTTTTAGACACTTACGAACTCCTCAGCGTAGCGCTTAATTCGCTTAGCCCACACCGGACCAATATGCGGCACTCGGCGAATCTGTACATTCTCCTCGTCGAGCAAAATGTCATTCACGGTACGAATCTCGGTATACTTGAGCAGTCCGTCGCGCTTTTTCTTCGTCAGAGGCAGATTCTCAATCGGAGCCTTGAGTAGCTCTTCGTAAATTGACGCCGTTCTCAACTGGCGACCGCACTTCATACAGAACTGTGCGTCCTCGGAGTAGCGTGGCGCGCCACAATTTTGACATGGAAGTAGGTCCAGAGTGCACCTATCCTCGTAGTCTGCACCCAGAACATTAGTGGGTTGTAGCCGCGAGAAGGCGTGCGCGTCGCGAGTAACTAGAGCAGAAATGATGTCCGTAACAGAGAATGCCCTGCCCAGACTGAGCGCATTTCCTTCAATCAGGATCGCATAGTGGAGCGTGTATCGATGGAACACACCTTTCACACCCCGCGATACCGTGTGGGCATCGCGCAGAATGCCAGCATATTCCAGCATGGCGACCATGCGGGTTAGCTTTGCATCCATGGGCTCATGGAAAGCGATAACTGTTGCTCTAGAGCGATCACGTCTGGCTGCGTTGAAGATTTGCAGCTGCCGAACGGAACCCGCTTCCAACTCCTGCCCGAACTCTACGAAGTGTCTGTATCGAGGAAGCTTACCGGCGAGGGTGCTAAAGATTTGGCGGACAGAGGCAGCATGGTCGGAAATTGCAACCTCAGCCATTTTCCGCGTAGGGTTATGGCTTTCATCCTCTTCAACTCCTAGTAGCTGCGAAAGCATGACTAGGAAACCGCGCGGCAATCCGAAGGAGGCCAGAGCGAGGTAATCAACCAGCTCCTCGCGCCCCTTTAGCCTTTTCAAATGAGAGGGCGGAATTCGGCGGTTTACGATCTCGCGCATGACTTCGAGGTAGCCGTCTTCATCCGGACGAAGCCAGGACTCGACGAGTTCGGCCTCATGTCCGACATGGAAATTCGGCGAGTAGCTTGTGATGCCTGGATAAACGGCGGCCTTCGCCGATACTGTCCGCGACCGAAGTTCTCGGAAGATTTCGAAGAATTCCCGTTGCTGGTCTGGCGAAAAAGCATGTGCCGCATCGTCTAGGAGTAGGACACATCTTTTCATGCCACTAACCTGCGTCCACGATTCCAGGGCATGTAGAAGCTCGGTCGGCGTAGTGTAGACGTCAGGGATAGAGTCTGCAGTTCCTGCTTCTAGTGCCTTGATATACGCTTGGGCGTCTGCTGTCAGCTCCTCTAGCGTATGGGGGATTGCTCGTTCGCCCTCTATTAGGGCTTCCTTAACGCCAACGGCAATCTTGAGTAGAACCCATTGGCGAAACAATTGCAGAGCGTTCGCCGATTTATGAAACAGAGGCTCCAACGCTAGGGACCTACTGTAATTAACGTAGACGCCGAGATGGGTCCCTTCCTCCTGGAGCTCGAAGTAGGCGCGGCGCAGCAGGGTGGATTTCCCGCAACCTCGCGGGCCGATGAGCAGTTTCGCGCCTGGCCCTTTGAGCTTTGCAAGGATGGCTCTATCTGCTTTTGTCGATGCCGTCCACGCCGCTAGTTCACCCTTAGAGAGGTACTCGGCGCGCTCTTCGAAGACATTAGCCGTCAGGGGCTCGATCGGGGTGTTTGCCATTCCTTGCCCACGGGTAGATTATGAGTTTTCCGCTACTAGCTCACTGTGTGTCTACGCTCGGGACCTACGAAGGAAGGGCCCCATGCGCCGCCCACAGATGGAAACTATCTCCCACTCTGGGTGCAGGACGCAATGACACTGACGAGCAAATAAAAGGCGACAGGCGCGCCAGCTCTGACGACGACGCCAGCGCACAAGGCCGCCTGATCCCTGGCTGAGTGACCGCAGCCCGAGCAGCGCTGGCATCGTCCGTGCAACAGGGCGTATGCGGAGGGCGGCGACGCCGTGTGACGCGATGCGACGCTCCACAGGCCGTTGATGCTGTCCAGTCCACAGGGTCATTAGCGCACAAGTCCACCACTCGGCGCAGCTAGGTTGGGCGAATCAAGCAGTCGCGGCCGACGCAGTCGTGTGCACTCGTATGTGCACCGGACGCGCACCAAACAGAGCGGAGAGCAGCGGGGAACCACGGCGAAGGCGGCCAGCTCCGGCGAGGCCGTATCAGAGCCGTTCGACCAGGTCAGCGCCTAATCCGGTCCCGAGAACTCGCAGCTTCCCAAGCTGCGGGCCTCGACGCCGCCGGCGCAGGCCAGCTTTGTAGCTTGGTCGGGGCGGAGCGCAGTGCGGTCGAAACCCCATGCTTGGCGTGGCGCTTCGCACTAGTCTCCGACCATGGCGAGCACGACATGCGGATGGTGTGGACGGTTGGCTCACATGAGGCCGGTTGGGAGTTCCGAGGTGATCCCCGACCACAACAGCCGTCTCAACGTAGGGTTCGAGACCTATCAGTGTGCCAACTGCCGTCGTCTGGTGCTCGCTTACGGGTGGACAGACTTCCAGCCTACGAACGATTGGGACGAGGCCCCCTCCGATCTCTGGAACCACCCCCAAGCCCGGGAGCCACGATGGCTTCCTCCCGCGATGTCCAACAGGACGTTCCCGGATGTACCCGCAGACGTCGAGTCGCTCGCAGTTGAAGCGCACGACTGCCTGGCGATCAAGGCGGACCGAGCCGCCGTCACACTTGCGCGGGCCGTGGTCGAGGCATCCGCGAAGAAAAAGGGGATCACCAAAGGGAACCTGATCGCGAAGATTGATGAGCTTCACAAGCAGGGGCTACTGCGCGGGCACATCAAGGAAGCAGCCCACGAAGTGCGCTTCGGCGGTAACGAGACGGCTCATGGCGATCTCACCCCAATTGATCACGAGATGGCCGAAGAGATCTTGACGCTCATGGATGAAGTGCTCAACGATCTGTTTCAGTCACCAGCTCGCGTTACACGTGCCCAGCAGCGGCGCCTAGAGCGTTCCCAGGCGCTCTCGGGGCCGGCTAACGCCGCTGCGCCAGAGGGAAAACCGAATAGCTGAAGTTACGTTGGCGTGCTCACAACGGCACCCACACGTCGGCGAGAGACGACATCGAGTGAGTGTCCAACTGCGTGACAACGCCGCAGAACGCTGGCGGACAACCACGTACGCCTGTGGACCATCACAGCAACTCAGCGGGCCACGACCCCAAGGCCGAGCCCCCGTCCAAGTTGCTTCGGGACGAAGAGGTCGTGCCAGGACCATGCCAGATCCTGCGGGGAACCACGGGGAATGACAGGGACCAGGCCGCCGGTCAGCCAGGCCCCGGGGCCGCTCCACCGCAGGTCAGCTCAGCAACCACCCATAGAGAACCCAAGCTTCCCAAGCTGATTGCCGTGGGCGCAGGGCCGGACAACTGTCACAACCCAAAGATGCAAACTGGCGCTCCTGCTCGCCGTGGCCACGTCAGAATCGGTTCATGGGGCGTTGCGTTGGTGTGACACGGCAAGGGCAAGCATGCCGTAATGCTGCGGGCTGGAACGGCTTCTGCCACCTACACGGCGGTGCCAGGCGAAGTCGGGCACCCAGGCTCCGCCGGCCTCCAGCACCCGCAGGCGTGACGCACGGTTTGGGGCCTCAGCGCCTGAGGCGACGGGCAGGCTGGATGTGGAGACTGCGGTATCTCTGCGTGAGCTGGTTCGAAGTGCTGTGCAGCGCTATCGGTCGGCTCCGGCGACGTTAGAGACTGGGGCGGAGCTTCGGCGGCTGGGCCGTCCCTGGGCCGTCCGAGGCCGCTCGACAGTGGCCAATGACGACCAAAGGCGACCACCAGGCGCACGACCCCACCGCTTCTGAGCAGCAAAAACCCAGCTCACCAAGATCCCCGACAGGACCCAGGGCAAGAAGACAGGTCGTCCCTCCCCTTTGAGGCTTCGCCGCTCGTGGTGACGTGGTGTCGCGTATTAGCTGAGTTTTGTGGGTTCATACGGTGGGCGGGAGTCTTCGCGTGCCAGCATGGTCGGTCCGGAGCTTCATGACGGATCTTTCTCAGGGGTGGGTTGTGCAGGCTGCTGTGCGATGGCTGGTGGCGGTGGTGGGGTCGGCGCTGGCGTTCGCTGGGGTGGCGGTGCCGTGGGCGGTGCTGGTCAAGGGGGGTGATGATCCGTGGGATGTGATCGGTCCGGTGGCGGGTGTGGTGGCGGCGGGGGTGCTGGCGGCTCTGGGCTGGTGGGCGTCGCAGGCCGGCGGGGCCGGGACGCGCCGGGTGCGGCAGTCGGCCCGCGGCGGAGGCCGTATCCGGCAGACGGGCGGCAGCCAGGGTGCAGGGTCCGGGACACCGGGTGCCGTAGTGCGTGAGGACGTGCGGCAAAGGGCCCGCTCCGATGGTGCGGGGGACATCGATCAGGTCGGCGGGAACCGGGGCTGAGGCAAGGGGCAGGTATGTCGGCCGGTTGGGGACAGCGGCGTGCACGGCAGACGGCGCAGGCGCACGGGGATGTGACGCAGGTGGCCGGGGACATGCATGTGCATCCCGCGCCGGTGCGGGGTTCGTCGGTCGAGTGGCCGGTGTGGGTGGGGGATGTGCCGCGCCCGGCCGCTGCTTTCCAGCCCCGTACCCAGGTGAGCAAGAAGGCGAAGGCGGCGCGTGGCGAGGGCCGTGACGTGGTGCTGTCCGGTCTTGGCGGAGTGGGCAAGAGCCAGCTCGCGGCGGCGCTGGCGCGGGAGCTGCGGGATCAGGAGCGTTCCGGTGAGGCCGGACTGGATGTGCTGGTGTGGGTGCGCGCCACCAGCATCGATCAGGTCGTCAGCGCATACGCGGAAGCCGCCGACCGGTTGCAGCTTCCCGGAGCGGTCCCGGACGACGAGGACGAGGCGGCGCGGCTGTTTCTGCGGTGGCTGACGGCGACCGATCGGCGGTGGCTGGTGGTGCTGGACGACATCAGCGACCCCGACTGGCTCTGGGAGTGGTGGCCCGACTGCGGGAGCGGCCGCGGCTGGGTCCTGGCCACCACCAGACGCGAGGACGCCCAGTTCAGCGGAGGGGGCCGCGCCCTGATCCGGATCGGCCTCTACACCGACTCCGAGGTCCGCGCCTACCTGAAGCGTCGGCTCACCGATGCCGGCCAGGGCCACCTGCACCAGCCCGACCGGGCGGGCGAGATAGCGGCCGAACTCGGTCACCTTCCCCTCGCGCTCGGCCACGCCGCCGCGTATCTCATCAACAAACGGCGCACCATGGCCGACTACCTCTCCCTGCTGCGCGACACCGGCAGCCGACTGGGAGACCTCCTGCCGGAGAGCGCGGACACCGAAGGCTACGGCCGGCCCGTCACCGCCTCACTGCTGCTCTCCCTCGACGCCGTCGAGGAAGCCGACACCAGTCACCTGGCCAGGCCCCTGCTCCACCTCGCCTCCCTCATGGACCCCCTCGGCCACCCCGCCACCGCATGGACCACGCCCAAAGCCCTGGACCACCTGCGCACTGCCCGCCCCCCACAGCGCCGCTGGCTGCGCAAACACCACCCACCCGTCACCGAGACGGAAGTACACAAGGCGCTGGAACATCTGCGCACCTACGCCCTGATCACCCAGGACACTGACACCGCTCCCCTGCGTATGCACGCCCTGGTCGCCCGCGCTGTCCGGGAGACCATCCCAACCGGCCTACTGTCCGCCACCGCCCGCGCCGCCGCCGACGCCCTCACCAGTCTGTGGCCCCGCCACGACCACGAGGAACGGGAACTGGCCGCCCTGCTGCGCGCCAATGTAGTCCACCTCGACCGGCTCACCCGGCCGGCCCTATGGCAGCCCACCATCCACTCATGCGTCTATCGGGTGAGCGGCAGCCTGACCGAAGCAGGCCTCTACCGCCAGGCGGTCGAGTACGACGAAACCGCCCTCCGCCTCAGCAGCAGCATCCACGGATCCGACCACCCTGACACTCTCACCGCTCGCCACAACCTCGCCGCCTCCTACGGCGCTGCCGGGCGCATCCAGGACGCCCTCGACCTGCGCGAGCGGGTCCTGACCGACTACGAGCGGGTCCTGGGTCCTGACCACCCTGACACTCTCACCGCTCGCCACAACCTCGCCGCCTCCTACGGCGCTGCCGGGCGCATCCAGGACGCCCTCGACCTCGGCGAGCGGGTCCTGACCGACTACGAGCGGGTCCTGGGTCCCGACCACCCCGACACCCTCGACGCCCGCCACAACCTCGCCATCTCCTATAGCGATGCCGGGCGCATCCAGGACGCCCTCGACTTGCGCGAGCGGGTCCTTGCCGACCGGGAGCGGGTCCTGGGTCCGGACCACCCCGCCACCCTCACCGCTCGCCACAACCTCGCCGTCTCCTACGGCGCTGCCGGGCGCATCCAGGACGCCCTCGACCTGCGCGAGCGGGTCCTTGCCGACTACGAGCGGGTCCTGGGTACCGACCACCCCGACACCCTCGACGCCCGCCACAACCTCGCCATCTCCTACGGCGCTGCCGGGCGCATCCAGGACGCCCTCGACCTAGGCGAGCGGGTCCTTGCCGACCGGGAGCGGGTCCTGGGTCCCGACCACCCCGCCACCCTCACCGCTCGCCACAACCTCGCCGTCTCCTACGGCGCTGCCGGGCGCATCCAGGACGTCCTCGACTTGCGCGAGCGGGTCCTTGCCGACCGGGAGCGGGTCATGGGTCCCGACCACCCCGCCACCCTCAAAGCCCGCCACAACCTCGCCAACTCCTACGGCATTGCCGGGCGCG
>NZ_SZPR01000028.1 GCF_005280195.1 Streptomyces galbus
GTGATCAGCACCGTGCCGCCCGTGGCGAGCGGCGCCGGGGCCTCGGCCGGGGCTGGGGCGACCCGCGCCAGCCGCGGGGTGAGCGCGGTGCCGCCGCGTACCGCGAGCTGGCCCTCGGGGGCGGCGAGCGCCACCCTCAGCGCCGCCTCGTCGTCGAGGTCCTCGACGTCCACGAGCACGATCCGGTCCGGGTTCTCCGTCTGCGCCGACCGCAGCAGACCCCAGGCCGCCGCGGCGGCGAGGTCGGACACGTCCTCGCCCGCCACCGCGACCGCACCGCGGGTGACGACCACCAGCCGCTCCTGCTCCGGCCGCTCCTCGGCCAGCCAGTTCCGGGCCAGGGCGAGTGCCTCGTGCACGGTGTCGTGCACCGCCGCCCCGCCTTCCGCTCCCCGCAGCCGTACCACCGTCGGGGTGATCGCCGCGGCGGCATCGGACGCGGCCGGCACCCATTCCACGCGCCACAGCCCCTCGGGCACTCGCCCGGCCGCGGCACTCAGTTGCTCGGCGGAGACCGCGCGGACGGCGAGCGCCTCCACGGAGGCCACCGGGGCGCCCGACGCGTCAGCGACGTCGATCGACACCGCGTCCGTCCCGGCCGGCGCCAGCCGCACCCGCGCCGCCCGCGCCCCGGTCGCGAACAGCCGGACCCCGCTCCAGACGAACGGCAGACGCGGCTCGCCCGTGCCGGGCAGCGCGCCCAGCTCGATGGCGTGCAACGCCGAGTCGAGCAGCGCCGGATGCACACCGAAGGCCCGTGCGTCCTCGCCGCGCTCCTCGGGCAGGAGCAAGTCGGCGAACACCTCCGTGTCGCGCCGCCAGACCGCGCGCAGCCCCTGGAAGGCGGGCCCGTACCCGAACCCCTGCTCCGCCAGGTGCTGGTAGCGGTCCGTGAGGTCGAGGGGCTCGGCGTTCCGGGGCGGCCAGTCGGACAGATCCGGCCCGGACCGCTCGTCGTCCGGGGCCAGCCAGCCGCTCGCATGCCGCGTCCACGGGACGTCGTCGGCGTCGTCCTCACGACGGGAGTGCACGGTCAGTTCACGCCGCCCGGACTCGCCGGGAGCCGAGACGATCACCTGGAGCCGCACCGCCCCCCGCTCCGGCAGCACCAGCGGTGCCTGCAGCGTCAGTTCCTCCAGCACGCCGGTCAGGCTCTCGGCGCCGGCCCGCAGGGCCAGTTCCACGAATGCCGTACCGGGCAGCAGGACCCGGTCCAGGACCACGTGGTCGGCGAGCCAGGGCTGGGCGGCGAGCGACAACCGCCCGGTGAACAGCACTTCCTCGCTGTCCGCGCGCGACAGGGCCGCGCCGATCAGCGGATGGTCGACGGCGCCGAGCCCGACGCCCGTGGCGTCCTTGGGGCCGGCCGTGTTCGGCTGCCAGTAGCGCTGGTGCTGGAACGGGTAGGTGGGCAGATCGACCCGCCGCGCCACCCGGCCGCCGAACACGGCCCGCCAGTCCGGAGCGATCCCGCGCACCCACAGCAGCGCCACCGCGGCGCCCAGGGTGCCGGCCTCCGGACGGTCCTTGCGCAGGGCCGTGACGAACTCCGGTTCCTCGTCACCGGAGTCCGGCGAACAGGCGCGGCCCATCCCGGACAGCACACCGTCCGGCCCGAGTTCGAGGTAAGTGCGCACACCGAGCCGGTGCAGCGTGCGTATGCCGTCGTGGAAGCGGACGGCCTCGCGGACGTGCCGCACCCAGTAGTCGGGGGAGGTGAGCTCCTCGGCGGTGGCGATGTCCCCGGTGACGTTCGAGACGACCGGGATGCGCGGGGCCCGGAAGTCCAGCCCGCGTGCCACGGCCCGGAACTCCTCCAGCATCGGTTCCATGTGCGGGGAGTGGAAGGCGTGGCTGACCCGCAGCCGGCGCGTCCTGACCCCCTGCTCCTCGAGCCGCTTGGCCACGGCGAGCGTGGCCAGCAGGTCGCCGGAGATCACCGTGGAAGCGGGCCCGTTGACGGCGGCCACGGTCACCTCGTGTTCCAGGCCCGCGAGCTCCCGCGTGACCACCTCTTCGGGCGCGAGCACGGAGACCATCGCCCCGTCCTGGGGCAGGGCCTGCATCAGCCGGCCGCGGGCTGCCACCAGGGTGCAGGCGTCCTCCAGCGTCAGCACGCCCGCGACGTGCGCCGCGGCCAGCTCACCGATGGAGTGCCCGGCCAGGAACTGCGGGGTGATCCCCAGGTGTTCCACGAGTCGGTACAGCGCGACCTCCAGCGCGAACAGCGCCGCCTGCGTGTGGACCGTCTGGTCCAGCAACTGCGCCTGCCAGTCCGAGTCGCTGTCGCTGTCTTCGGCGAACATCACGTCGCGCAGGGGGCGTCCGAGGTGGGTGTCGAGGTGGGTGCAGGCCTGGTCCAGGGCTTGGGCGAAGACGGGGAATGTTTCGTAGAGTTCGCGGCCCATGCCGGGGCGTTGGCTGCCTTGTCCGGTGAAGAGGAAGGCTGTGTCGCCGGGGGTGGTGGTGCCTCGGAGGAGGTGGGGGGAGGGTGTGTCGTGGGTGAGGTGGGTGAGGTGGGTGAGTGCG
>NZ_SZPR01000029.1 GCF_005280195.1 Streptomyces galbus
GACCTGCTGGGCGGGGTCGCGCCGGATCAGGCCGATGGCGAACTGCAGGGCGGCGGTCGCCCCGTAGCAGGCCTGCTTCAGCTCCACGACGCGGGTCGCCGACGGCAGCCCGATGAGGGAGTGGACGTAGATCCCGGCGGACTTGGCCTGGTCGATGGAGGACTCGGTGGCGAAGACGACGGTGCGGATCTTGTCGGTGCCGTGCCGGGCGACGATCGGCGCGGCGGCCGTCGCGCCGAGGGTGACGATGTCCTCGTCGGCGGCGGGCACGCTCATCGACTCCTGGCCGATGCCCAGGTGGTACTTGCCGATCTCGGTGCCGTTGTACGCGGCGAGCGCGGTGTGCGGCAGGACGAACTCACCGGTGGCGAACGACAGATCGTGGATACCGATGGATATGGACATGCCCTATGCACCAACCTTCGCGGTCTTGTTGTCGCGTTCCAACTGGACGTGCGCACGCATCAGTTCGCCCGGGTTCGTCTGGGCCGCGAGGAGGGAGAGCTCCCCGCACAGCACGGTGGCCGCCGCGAGGACGGCCAGGCGGCGGGCGTTCTCCCCGGGCGCGCGGTCGGCCCGGCAGCCCAGCCGGGTCAGGTTCGTCTCGACGAAACCCAGGCCCTTGCCGTTGCCGACCGTGCCGACGATCAGGTTGGGCAGGGTGCAGGCGAAGTACAGGTCGCCGTCGCGGTCCTCGGCCATGACCACGCCCTGGGAGCCCTCGACGATGTTGGCCGCGTCCTGCCCGGTGGCCAGGTAGAAACCGAGCAGCATGTTCGCGAAGTGGGCGTTGGCCGAGCGGATCCCGCCGGCCAGCAGGGTGCCGAGCATGTTCTTGCGGATGTTCAGCTCGACGATCTTGGCCGCGGTGGTGTGCAGGACGTTCTCGACGACGTCCCGCGGCACCAGCAGCTCCGTGACCACGTTCTTGCCGCGGCCCAGGATGCCGTTGATGGCGGTGGCCTTCTTGTCGGTGCAGTAGTTGCCGGAGATCGACCCGTAGGAGATGCCCGGCACCGTCTCCAGGATGTGCTTGAGCAGCACGTCGGAGGCGAGGGTGGCCATGTTGTGGCCGGAGGCGTCCCCGGTGGAGAACTCGAACCGCAGGAACAGCAGGTTGGCGTTGACCTCGTGCCGGATCTCCAGCAGCTGCGCGAAGCGGCTGCAGCCGCGCACCACCTCACGCAGCTCCTCGATGCGCGCCTCGACGGTCCGCGCGGCCGTGTACGCGGTCAGCGCGTCCGTCGCCTCCACCAGCACCGAACGGGTCATCCGCTCGTCCACCAGGGTGGCCACGATGCCCTTCTCGGCCAGCCGGGAGACCTTCGCGCCGCGGGCCACCGACGGCCACAGCGGCGACTCGTAGGTGGCCAGCGGGACCTGCGTCTCGGTCTGGGCGACGTTCCCGGAGATGCGCAGGGGTCCCACCCAGCGCATCGGAACCCCGGCAATGGCGTGTGTCTCGGTCATCGTGTGCTTCCCGTCGTCTCGCGGTGGGCCTCGGCGGAGCTGGTGCGCCGGGCGAGCGGCCCCGTCTCGATGCCGCGCTCGGCACAGAAGGACCGGAGGGATCCCTGGATCAGCAGGTCACAGCGGGTCAGGTCGGCGGGGGTGCGCGCGCCGAGCATCGTCTGGAGTGCCGCCAGTTGGTCGAGCCAGGTGGTGAGCTGCCCGATCAGCGCGTCCACGCCGCCGTCGAGCAGGGTGCGCAGGAAACCGCCGGAGGCGCCGACGCCCTTGGCGCCCAGGGCGAGGGCACGGGCGACGTCGAGCGGGTTGCGGACACCGCCCGAGGCCAGCAGCGGCAGGTCCACGCCCTGCGCGTCCAGCAGGCAGGCGGGCGCGGACTGGCCCCAGCCGTGCAGGAAGGCGTACTCGCCCAGCTCCCGGCGGCCGTTCTCGATACGGGCGAAGTCCGTGCCGCCGCGGCCGCTGACGTCCGCGACGCTCACCCCGAGGTCCTTGACGGCGAGGACCGTCTGCCGGCTCAGGCCGTTGCCGACCTCCTTGAGGATGACGGGGACGTCGACGGCCGACGCGATCTTCTCGATCTGCCCCGGCCAGTGGGAGAACTCCCGGTCGCCCTCCGGCATCGCCGTCTCCTGGGCGGTGTTGACGTGGATCTGGAGGGCGTCGGCGCGGATCAGCTCGATGGCACGCCACACGTTGTCCACGGTGGCGTTCGCGTTGACGTTCGCGATGACGAACCCGTCCGGGTTCTCCTTGCGCAGCACGCTGAAGGTGTCCGCGCAGGAAGGGTCCTTGAAGTAGGCGTTCATCGACCCCGACGCGATCGGGACGCCCGTCTCGCGGGCGGCGATCGCCAGGTCCCGGTTGATGATGCCGGTCTTGGCGCTGCCGCCGGTCATCGCGTTGATGTAGATCGGCACCGGCCAGGAGACACCGGCGAAGGCCGTCGCCAGCGACACGTCCTGCCGGTCGATGCCGACCAGGGCGTGGTGGACGAACGTCACCTCGTCGAACTGGTTGACCCCGCGGGGGCCGTCCTGCTGCTCGATGGCGAGCCGGACGTGGTCGTCCTTGCGTTGAGCGCTCATTCCTCGATCCCTTCCAGGGCGGGACGGACGGACAGGGGCAGCACCCCGGCCGCAGCCCACCGTTGCCCTACTTCTGAGATGTCCCGTTGTGCCCCGGCGTCCAGCAGGGCGATACCGCAGTCACCGCCGCCCGCCCCGGAGGGCTTGGCCGCGCCGCCGGCCTGTTCGGCGGCGTCGCACAGGCGGTTCAGCTTGGTCGTGAAGATGCCGAGCCCGACCTCGTCGTCGAGCCGGGCCAGCTCGGCGCGGGCGCGGCGGATCTGGTGCAGCAGGTCCTCGTCGTCGCCCGACTCCAGCGCGGCCGCCGCGGCGCCCACGAAGTCCCGGCTGGTCTCGACGAACCTCCGGTGCGAGGCGCTGCCCCGCCAGCTGCGGCGGTGCAGGTCGGAGACGAGGGACGCGGTGGACACGGGCTCCCCGGTCCAGCCGACCTGCAGCGTCAGGTTCTTCGGTGCCGGCAGCGGGCGCACCTCGTGACCCGGCCACGGCGCGCGCAGCGTCCGGTCGACGCCCAGGCGCCGCTCCAGGTCGAGCACGAAGGCACGGTCGGGCGCCCGGTAGGCGATCCAGCCGCCCCAGGTGCTGGCGGCGAGGTCGCCGCCGGAGCCCTTGGGGTCCAGGCGGGCCGTGGCGATCAGGGCCAGCCGGTAGCGTTCGCCGGCCGTCAGCTCCAGGCCGCCCAGGGCCGCGACGGCCGCGACGGTCGCCACCGTCACCGCGCCGCTGGAGCCCAGCCCGTACTTCTTGCCGTTGTCGTGGAGCCGGCTGCTGACCGACACGCTCAGCGTGGGCAGGGACAGTCCGCGTTCGGTCAGCAGCCGGCCCACGGTCTCGATCGCCGACACCACGTGGGCCAGCGCGCCGCGCAGCCGCGGGTCCTGGGCGCCGCTGGGCACCAGCCGGTCCCCGTGCAGGCGCCAGGGCACGGCCTGCGGGCCCAGGTCGGTGGAGATCACCACGGCGGGAGCACCCGGTCCGGGGTCGGTGGCGGTGGCGGTGACGGTGATGTACCGGTCGACGGCGACCAGGATCGCCGGGTTGCCCGGGTCCACCACCGCGTACTCGCCGGCGACGAACAGCTTGCCCGGCGCGTGCCGGACCACCGTGCGCGGCGCGCTCACCGCCCGTCCTCGTCCGACAGGCGGGCGCCGGGGCCCGGCCCGGCGACCAGCACCGTGCTGTCCGGTGCGGCGTCGCGGACGGCGTCGGCGACGCGCTGGGCGTCCGCGCGCGGGCACAGCACCTTCACGTTGGGCCCGGCGTCCATGGTGGCGTAGGCCGCGATCCCGGCCTGCCGCAGCTGCAGCACCCGGTCGAGGACGGTGACCGTGGCGGGCGACAGGTAGCGCACCGCGGGGCGCGCCGCCAGCATCGTGGCGTGCATGCCGAGCGCGTTGCGCTCCGCGATCTCACCCACGGCCGTCAGGTCGCCGCGCCCCAGCGCCGCCCGCATCTCCACCAGGTCGTCCTTGCTGGAGGCGGCCCACGGCCGGTACAGCGGCGAGGTGTCGACGGTGCGGCGCATGGCCTCCCGGCTGGAGACCGGCTTGGGCCCGGCGTTGACGACGGCGATGACCAGCGCCGGGTCGAGGGCGGCGGTCGGCACCGGCTCGGCGTAGGAGCCGGCGTCGGCGTCCGCGTCGGTGCCGTGCTCGGGGCCGGCGTGCCAGACGGCGAAGCCGCCGAAGAGGGACCGGGACGCCGAGCCGGAGCCGCGCCGCGCCAGCCGGGACAGTGCGGTGGCGTCCAGGTCGAGCCCGTAGGCGGCGGCCGCGGCGACGGCGAGGGCGGCGAAACCGCTGGCGGAGGAGGCCAGTCCGGCTCCCGTGGGGACGGTGTTGCGGGTGTCCACCACGGCCCGCTCGGTGCGCCCGGCCGACTGCCGCACCAGGTCGAGGAAGGCGGTGATGCGGCGGCCCGTCTCACCCTCGGCGGCCCGGCCGTTGAGGGTCACCTCGTCGGGGCCGGCACCGGCGGCGAGCCGGACGCTGGTGGTCGTCGGGAAGACGTCCAGCGTCATCGACAGGCTGTCCGTCACCGGAAGGATCAGGCGTTCGTCGCGCTTGCCCCAGTACTTGATGAGCGCGATGTTCGGGTGCGCGACCGCGGTCGCGGAGCCGGGGGAGTCCTGCTCCTGCGGGCGGAGCACAGCGGTCGGGTGGTCATGACGCATGATTGCCGAACCCCTTCAGCGGTACGACCCAGGTCTGTACGGCACCGGCCTCGTGGAGGCGCCGGGTGACCTCCCGGGCCTGCTCGGGCCTGGCCAGTGCGATCACGCAGCCGCCCAGCCCGCCGCCGGTGATCTTGGCGCCGAGGCTGCCGGCGCCGTGTGCGGCGTCGACGAGGGCCTCGATGCCGTCGGTGCTGAGACCGGCCGCCCGCAGCAGCGCGTGGAAGTCGGTCAGCCGGGCGCCCAGTTCCTCGGGCCGGCCCTCGGCGAGGTCCCGGCGGGCCGCCTCGGTCAGTTCCGTGGCCCGGCGGACGAACGCCTCCTGGGCGCCGGGCCGGCGGGCGAACCCGTTCCGCAGCAGCTCGACCGCTTCCCGGGTGCTGCCCAGCTCGCCGCTGTCGGCGACGATGAACAGGCCGTCGCAGCCGAGCTTCAGTTCCTCGGTCCGCCCCGCCTGGAACAGCAGCGGGCGGGCCGCGCCGACGGTACGGGCGTCGACGCCGCTGGCCCGGCCGTGCGCCATGTTCTCGGCGGTCTGCACCAGGTCGAACGCCGCGTCCTCGGACAGTTCACGGCCGAAGAGGTCGGCGAGGGCGAAGGCGATCGCCCGCGAACTCGCCGCGCTGGAGCCCAGGCCCCGGCCGTGCGGGATGGCGCCGTCGAGGATCACGTCGATGTGCGGCCTGCCGGACACGCCCGTTCTCGCCATGAACTCCGCGGTCAGCCGGCGCAGGCCGTCGGAGGCCTGCGTCACCATCGCCCGGGAGGGAGAACCGGTCATCGTGTAGGACAGGTCGTCCTGGTCGTCGGAGGTGCGGGTGGACCATCCGGCGCTTGCCGTGACCGTGAGCTGCGGAATCGGAAGAGCGAGCGCCGGAGCTCCGTAGACGACAGCGTGCTCCCCCAGCAGGATGGCCTTGGCGTGAGAGTGGCCGATGCCGACGGAGCGGGCCCGATGGCTTCGTGTTACCCCCTCCGCTGAGGTCGGTAGAGTCAACGCTCTCAGCTCCCTTTGTCTCTTGTGCGGTCTGCTGCGCGCGTGAGTCGCAGTCCGGGGACGGGAAGTGACGCAAGGTCAGGTGGTGCGGGGCGTCAGGCCGGCGCGCGCACCGGGGCGGACACGGGCGCAGGACGGACGCGGTGCGTCGGGTGGCGTGCGTGTGTCGACCGGTGCACGGAGCCAGGAGCTTCATCGGCCGGAATGCGACACGGGGCATCCGGGCGAGTGATCGGTCCGGTGCGGTGGAAAGGGGGGTGTCGTACGCGCTGAATGGCGCCGGTACGGCACGCGATCCGCTGCCTTTCGCAATCATCCGCTGCTGTGCAGCGATTTCGGGCAGCGGAGACGTGGGTAAATAGTGACACGGGGTCCGACGCCCCGCCAACACCGCCGAAAGTGATGTGGGTCACTTTTTTCCGTGCCAGGTGTGTATTCCATGAACCTATTCCCGCAATGCAGTCAGCCGCGGCTGCCGGAGCAGCCGCGGCGGGCAGTTCGAACGGGGGAGCGGGCAGTCAATGCCGGCGCTGAAGAGCGGTCTCCGCCCGTTCTTCGATGTCGAACTCCGAGCGCCTGTGCGGCGCACCGTAAAGGGTGATCTTCCCGCGGCGGACGAGCCCGTGACGCCAAGGCCCGATCACGCGTTGACGTCCTCTCGCTGCCGTTCCATGAGTTTCCGCAGAATGAGCCACTCGTGCATCGCCCATGAATGTCCGTAGGAGCAGGTGATGCTCCTGCCGCCGGCCCGCCCGCCCTGCGGGGACGCACTGATCGTCCCCGGGCAGTTGTCCACCACGCACTGCCTGATCAGCGTCTGCAGCGGGCTCGGCTCGGGGTCGATGGTCCTGCGCAGTTCGGCGACCAACTCGTCGATCTCGTCCGCGAAGTCGGCCGCCGGCGGCTGGCCGGCCAGCCATCCCAGATGACTGGTCAGGAACCGCACCAGGGCCGGCACGGTACGCGTCGGAGCGGGGATGCCGAGCTCTTCCGCCACCATTTTCGACCAGGACTCCAGAACGACCAGAATGTTCTGGCGGGCGTCGAGCACGGAGATGTCCAGGTAGTCCCTCCTGCGGCTGCCGGAAACCTTGGTGGGATTGGTCCGCCGGCCCATCGGCGACGCCTGGTGCAGGCATTCCTGATGCAGCGCGGGCAGCACCCGCAGATGGCGTTCCACGACCTTGACGCAAGGCACGCACAGGAGGGACCCGATGGCGGCACGGCTTTCCTGGGCGTGACTTCTCGGGCATGCCTGAGACTTCATCGAAGCTCCTTCACGAGGCGTCTCGCCCCCACGATCGCTGTACATCGCATCGATATCCCGTGCCGATGGCGACAGCCGGCCTGCTGTTTCCGTCCGTCCCCCGGGAAGCGGCTGCCGGCCGCACCCCCCGGGCGAACACTTCTATTACCGGCCCGGCGACTCGAGTCCCGATACAGCCTCGTTCGCGACCCGCTGACGCCCCTTTGTGCCTGCCTTTCTCAAGTTCTTTTCGACCGCGGGCCGAGCAGTCGTCGAGCGGCTGCGCCGACGGTGGCGGAAAAGGAGGAACTGTGGACGGTACGCACGGAGACGCACGCGCAGCCCGCGTCGGGCTCCCCGCAGGACCGCCCCGGAGGGCGGCCGCCCGGTCGTCCGGAGCCGTCGCGCCGGCCCACCTGGAGGTGTGCCTCGTGGGCGCCGGCCCCCGGGGCCTGTCCGTCCTGGAACGGCTGTGCGCGCAGGAGGGCAAGTCGCCCCGCTGGGACACCGTCACCGTGCACGTCGTCGACCCCGACCCGCCCGGCGCGGGCCGGGTGTGGCGCCCCACGCAGTCCCGGCACCTGCTGATGAACACCGTCGCCTGCCAGGTCACGGTCTTCACCGACGCCAGCGTCGAGATCGACGGCCCGCTGCAGGAGGGACCCAGCCTGTACCAGTGGGCCAAGGCCCTGGAGGCGGGCGCCCTCGAACCGGGCCCGGACGGCCCCCACGACGACGAGACCGTCGCCGAGGCCCGCGCGCTCGGCCCGGACTCCTACCCCACCCGCGCCCTGTACGGCGCCTATCTGACCTGGGCGTTCCAGCGGGTCGTCGCGGGCGCCGCCGCCCACGTGAGCGTGCGCACCCACCCGGTGCGGGCCGTCGCCCTGACCGACGCCGACCCCGCGGACCGGCACACCGGGCCCCAGACCGTCGTCCTGGCGGACGGCACCCGGCTGACCGGCCTGTCCGCCGTCGTCCTCGCCCAGGGCCACGTACCGACACGGCCCACCGCCACCGAACACGAGCTGGCGGGCTTCGCCGACCGGCACGGCCTGACCTACGTGCCGCCCGCCAACCCCGCCGACGTGGACCTGTCGGCCATCCGGCCCGGCGAGAGCGTGCTGCTGCGCGGACTGGGGCTGAACTTCTTCGACTACATGGCGCTGTTCACCCGTGGCCGCGGCGGTGTCTTCACCCGTGTCGACGGCCGCATGGTCTACCGGCCCTCGGGCCGCGAGCCGCGCCTGTACGCCGGCTCCCGGCGCGGCGTGCCCTACCAGGCGCGCGGCGAGAACGAGAAGGGCGCCCACGGCCGTCACGTCCCCCGCCTGCTGACCGCCGGGTACATCGCCGGCCTGCGCGCCCGCGACCCCCGCGGCGGGGCCGTCGACTTCGCCGCCGACCTGTGGCCGCTGATCTCCAAGGAGGTGTGCGCCGTCTACTACGCGGCGCTGCTCACCGCACGCGGTGCGGACGGCGCGGCCGTGCGGGAGTTCACCGAGCGCTACCTTCAGGCCGAGCCCGGCCCGGCCGAGGACCGCCTGCTGGACGCGTTCGGGGTCGGGGCCGCCGAACGCTGGGACTGGGACCGCCTCGCCCGCCCCTACGGCTACCGGGTCTTCGAGGACCTGGCCGCGTTCCGCACGTGGCTGCGCGGCCACCTCGACGACGACGTGCGCCTGGCCCGGCAGGGCAACGTCAGCGGACCGGTCAAGGCCGCCCTGGACGTCCTGCGCGACCTGCGCAACGAGATACGGCTCGCCGTCGACCACGCCGGCCTGACCGCCGACTCCCACCGCGACGACCTGGACGGCTGGTACACACCGCTCAACGCCTACCTGTCCATCGGCCCGCCCGCCTCCCGCATCGAGGAGATGGCCGCGCTCATCGACGCGGGCGTCCTCGACGTCACCGGCCCCGGCCTGCGCGTCGGCACCGACCCCCGCGACCCGCTCGGCCCCTGCTTCACCGGTGTCTCCAGCCACATACCGCACGTGCGGGTGCGCGCCACCGTCCTGATCGAGGCCCGGCTGCCCGAGATCGACCTGCGCCGCACCGCCGACCCGCTGCTGCGACGCCTGCTGCGCACCGGGCAGTGCCGCCCGTACCGCATCCCCGGCACCGGCCGCAGCGGCACCGGCCACGAGACCGGGGGACTGGCCGTCACGGAGCGGCCCTACCACCTGATCGACGCCCGCGGCACGGCCCACCCGCGCCGTTTCGCCTTCGGCGTGCCCACCGAGTCCGTGCACTGGGTCACCGCCGCCGGCATCCGCCCCGGCGTCGGCTCGGTCACCCTGGAGGACTCCGACGCCATCGCCGCCGCGGTCCTGGCCCTGCCCCCGGCGACGACCCGGCGCCGCCCCCACGCCGTCGAGGACGGCACGGCTGCCCTCGCGGCACTCACCGTCGAGCCGTAGTCAACTGGCCTGCCGTCCCTGTCGGTTGGGCTTGTCGCAGCGGTCCGATCCTGGCAGCAGCGCGCTACAGAACCGCTCGCACGACGGTGGTGCACCCCACCCTTCGCACCGGTGTGCGGCTACCGTCTGCGCCACCTGAACGCACGTACACGGAGCGGCAGTTGGTGTGATCCACGTCACTTCTGGGCGGCCTTGGCGTGCGGCCCCCGACCGTGTCACTATTTCGGCACGCCCACCCTGCCCAAAATCAGTCACATGGCGGGGAAGTGAGCGCCCTGTTCCAGCCATGGCGGCAGGGCCGGGCTCCGGGACCGCTCGCAGCCGCCCGTCCGACGGCGCAGCAGATGTCTCCCTCCGGGCACGCGCCGGCTCCGCCGCCGATGCCCGCGCCCGTCGCACCGAACCGGAAGACCAGGCGCCCCCGTCCGGGCCCGGCCGGCCCCCGCGCCCGCCGGCCCCGTCGATCGGCGCAGCGACCCTTCGAGCCCTCTGGCTCTGGCACCGGCCACATCGCCATCAGGAGCCCTTCATGGAGCACCTAGTGCAGCATGCCGTCACCACGATCCGCGAACGGTTCTGGGAACCGCTGAGCCTCGACGAGCTGGCGCGCAGCGCGATGGTCAGCAAGTACTACTTCCTGCGGGTGTTCACCCGGGTCACCGGCGTCACCCCGGGACGGTTCCTGTGCGCGGTGCGGCTCCAGGAGGCCAAGCGGCTGCTGCTGAGCACCTCGCTGACGGTCACCGACATCGCCGTACGCGTCGGATACAGCAGCACGGGCAGCTTCACCCGCCGCTTCACCGAACTGGTGGGGGTGTCGCCGACGCACTACCGCAAGCTCTCGCTGGAGACACCCGGCGAGCCGCGGGAGCCCGCGCCGGCCCCGGCGGCCCCGCCCGCCCCCGTCCGGTGCGCCGGCACGGTGACGGGGATCCTGCACACCGAACACCGGGTGCTGACGCCCGTGCGCGTCGGCGCCTTCGACACCCCCGTGCTCCAGGGCACGCCCGCCTCGTGGAGCCACGTCTCCTCACCGGGGCGGTTCACGCTCGCCCGCGTCCCCGAGGGCACCTGGTACATCCACGCGGTGGCCCAGGCCCGAGGCGGCACCACCGGCACCGCTCCCGCCGCGCTGACCGCGACCGCGGGCCCGGTGGCGGTGAGGGGCGACACCGTCCACCGCCTCGACATCACCCTTTGCCCGCCGGACTGGACCCGGCCACCGATCCTCTCCGCCCTGATGGACCTCGCCCCGCAGCCGACGGCGGCCTGATCCGGCCGAACGCCTGCACGCACTCTCAAGGAGATCACAGTGACCACCCTGATGCTGTTGCCGGACGGAATGCGCCGCTGGTCCCTGGCGCACGGCGTCTCCCTCGACGACGGTTACGCGGCGATGGGGGACAAGCTCATCGAGTTCATGGGCTGGGCCAAGGAGGCGGGCGTCACGACGCTCTACGTCACGGCGTCCTCCGCCGCCAACCACAGCCGTCCCGAGGCCGCGGTCAACACGTTCATGACCGCGTTCAACGACGTGGTGCGGCGCGTGTACGACTCCTGCCGCTTCGACTTCTCCGGGTCGCTGGACCTGGTGGACGCCCCCTACCTGGCGGAGCTGGAGGAGCTGCGGGACAAGTCGGCCCAGAACGCGGGCTTCACCCTGCACTACATCCTCGGCATGTCCCTCACGCACGAGGTCATCGGCATCTTCAACAAGCTCAACGGCAAGATCCCGGAGTTGACCGAGGAGATCCTGCTCGAGAACGCCTACGTCCCGACCCACGTCGACTACCTCATCCGCACCGGCGGCGCGATCCGCATGTCGTCGTTCTTCCCGCTGATGTCCCCCTACGCCGAACTGCACTTCTCTCCGTGCCTGTTCCCCGACATGACGCGAGCCGACTTCGACGCCGCCCTGGAGGACCTGCGCGGGCGCGAGCGGCGCTTCGGCGGCTATCCGGTCTGAGCCCCCCGGCCCCGACCGGGCGGTCACTTCCCGGGGACCCCCGGTGATCCCGTCAGGCGGTCACCGGGGGTCCCCCCTCTCGTCCCGTCTTCCCCGACCCCCCTTGAGGCTGCTGCCCGGGCCGGATCCTTCTCCACGGAGACCTCATGGACACCCATCAGACCACCTCACTCCTCTTCGGCCTCGCGGCCATCGTGCTGCTGGCCCGTGTGCTCGGCATGCTGGCCCGGCGGCTCAACCAGCCGGCGGTGATCGGCGAGGTCCTCGCCGGCATCGCGCTGGGCCCGACCCTCTTCCACGGCGCGATCTCCGACGCCCTGTTCCCGGCGGACATCCGGCCCCTGCTCAGCGCGCTGGCCGCGGTCGGTGTCGTGGTGTTCATGTTCCTCGTCGGCCTGGAGTGGGACGCGGGCATGATCCGCGGCAGCGGAAGCCTCGCCGCGTCCGTGTCGTTCAGCTCCATCCTGCTGCCCTTCGGCCTCGGTGCCGCGCTGGCGCTGTACCTGATGGACGACTACGGCACCGACGACCGGACGGCGTTCATGCTCTTCATGGGCATCGCCATGTCCATCACGGCGTTCCCGGTGCTGGCCCGTATCCTCACCGACCGGGGCATGACGCGCACCCCGCTCGGTGTGGTGGCCCTGGCCTGCGCCTCCATCGACGACGTCCTCGCCTGGTCCCTGCTCGCCGCCGTCGTCGCCATCAGCGGCTCCGCCGGCCCCGAGCAGTGGCACCTCCTGCTCGCCGTGCCCTACCTGCTGGGCATGTTCTTCGTCGTACGGCCGCTGCTCCAGCGGTACGTGGCGCGGCGGCCCTCCCACCAGCTCACCCCGACCGTGTTCGCGAGCGTCCTGGTGGGGCTGCTGGTGTCGGCCGCCGTCACCGAGTGGGTGGGCCTGCACTACATCTTCGGCGCGTTCCTGTTCGGCGTGATCCTCCCGCGGACCGGCAGCGAGCGGGTACGCCACGCGGTGCAGGAGCGCCTGAGCCACCTCAGCGGCACCCTGCTGCTGCCGGTGTTCTTCCTGGTCGCCGGTCTCAAGGTGGACCTGTCCGGGCTGGACACGGGCGGGCTGGGCGCGCTCGGGCTGATCCTGCTCGTGGCCGTCGGAGGCAAGTTCACCGGGGCGTTCGCCGCGGCCCGGCTGAACCGGATGCCGCTGCGGCAGTCCGCCGCGCTGGCGACCCTGATGAACACCCGCGGCCTGACCGAGCTGATCGTGCTGAACGTGGGTCTGCAACTGGGCTTCCTCAGCCGGGACCTGTACTCGCTCATGGTCGTCATGGCCGTGGTCACGACCGCGATGGCGGGCCCGCTGCTGAGCTGGATCATGGGCCGTTCCCAGGACACCGGCCACTCCCAGGACACCGGCCTCCCTCACCCGGCCGGCCTGCCCGAGCCCGCCTCCCAGCCCGCCTCCGGGACCGCGGCGAACACCGCCCGCACGGCCGCCTGAGCCGGACCGCTCCCTGTCACCAGTGGCTTTCTAGCGGATCTCAAGTGCCCTCCCGCTACCCTTTGTTGAGCAACGAGTGCGGGAATCCTTTGAGATCAACGGATGACGCAGACTATTGGAGTGCTGATGTCCCAAGATGCTGAGGCAGTAAAGCTGTGCTCGGCTCTCGAGGAAACGTCCCGACTTGTGGGCGCTTCTTTCTCACGTGACCGCGTCTGGCCGATTCTGGACGCTTTTCGTGAGGCACTGCTCCCGGACGGGGCGATCATCTTCAGTGCGCAGATAAACGCCGGTGAGGTCGGCGAACTCGAATACACGGTCCAGGTCTCCCCGGGGTCCGAAGGCCCCTACACCCGGGCCCTCGCCCATGGCCTCCTCCCGCGGACCGACCACCCCGTCGGCAGCCTGCTGTCGGACCTCCAGGAGCGGGTCACCGTCGAGGACTGGTTCATCGACGGTGACATCACCAGCGGCTTCAAGAAGGTGTACGCGCAGTTCCCCGGCAGCCTCCAGAAGGTGTCGCAGCTCGCCGAGCTGCCCTCCATGCCGCGCTCCGTGGCCGACAACGCCGACCTGTTCGCGCGTCACGGCCTGACGGAAGTGGCACTGGTCGGCGTCAATTACCAGCGCAAGTCCGTGAATCTCTACTTCCAGCTCCCCGGCGATGTCCTCGGACATCTCGACCCCGAGGTGATCCGGTCCTTGCTGCGCGAGATAGGACTGCCCGATCCGGACGAGAAGATGCTGGCATACGCCTGCACGGCCTACCGGGTCTATGTCACGCTCACCTGGGACTCCTCGGAGATCCACCGGATCTCCTTCGCTCCCATGCCGTCCCCCGGCCTGGACCCGTCGGCACTCCCGGCCAGGCTGGATCCGGAACTCGAGCAGTTCCTGAAGAATTCCCCGTACACCTACAGCGGTGAGCGCATCAACGCCTCGGCGGCCAAGTGGTCGCCCGCCGGCGACCACCTCGACCTCGCGGTGTACCACCAGATCCCCTCTCGCCTGCTGACGGTGTTCACCTCGAACGCCGTGGCTGCTTGACGTCCCATCCGAGTCACCCCCCCACCGCGGTGCAGGCCCGGCACACGCCCCGCCGGCCCGCTCCGCGCCGACTCCCGGTCCGACCCGCTCGGCCGTCATGTCACGGGCGGGACACCACGTCCCGCCCCCGGGTGACGTTTTCAAGTCCGTCCGCTGGAACACAAGGAGATGATCATGGCAACAGAGAGCGCAGCCGTCGCGGCTGGGCCGAGCTCGGGGGCGGCCGCGGACGCAAGGCGGCGCTGGCTGATCGGGGCATTGATCTGCACGGCGTACCTCATGATCGGCCTCGACCTGACCGTCATGAACGTCGCGCTCCCCTCCGCCCAGGAGGCGCTGGACTTCAGCAACTCCGACCGGCAGTGGGTCGTCACCGCGTACGCGCTGCCCTTCGGTGGCCTGATGCTGTTCTGCGGGCGGCTGTCCGACCTGATCGGCCGTAAGCAGACCTTCCTGATCGGTCTGCTCGGCTTCGCCGTCGCCTCCGCCATCGGCGGCGCCGCGAACAACTTCGAGATGCTGGTGACGGCCCGTGCCCTGCAGGGCGCCTTCGCCGCGATGCTCTCGCCCGTCTGCATGGCCCTGCTGACCACCACCTTCACCGACCCCAAGGAGCGGGCCAAGGCATTCGGCATCTTCAGCGGTGTCGTCGCCAGCGGCTCGGGCCTCGGCCTGATCATCGGCGGTGCGCTGACCACCGGCCTGAGCTGGCGCTGGTGCATGTACGTCAACCTGTTCCTGGCCGGCATCGCCCTCGTCGGCGGCCTGGTGCTGCTCCAGGCCCAGCCGCGCACCGGCGCCCGGATGGACATCCCGGGTGTGGTCCTCGCCTCCGGCGGCATGTTCAGCGTCGTCCTCGGCTTCTCCAACGCCCACAACGGCTGGAGCGAGAGCTCGACGTGGGGCTTCATCGTCCTGGGCGCCGTCCTGCTGATCGCCTTCTCGGCCTGGCAGACGCGCGCCGCGCACCCGCTGCTGCCGCCGCGGATCGTCATCGACCGCACCCGCGGCGCCGCCTACTTCACCGTGCTGCTCGTCGGCGCCGGCCTCTTCGGCATCCTGCTGTTCCTGGTCTACTACATGCAGACCAACCTGGGTTACTCGGCGATCACCTCGGGCTGCGCCCTGCTGCCGATGATCGCGCTCACTCCGGTGGGCACCAGCGTGGGCGCCATCAAGCTGCTGCCCAAGTACGGCCCCCGGCCGCTGATCGCCGGCGGTCTGCTGGTCACCGCGGTCGGCATGGCCCTGCTGACCCGGATCGACGAGAACTCCGGCTACGCCACCCACCTGCTCCTGCCGCTGCTGCTGGTCGGCATGGGCATGGGCCTGATCTACGGCGCGGCGCTGAGCACCGGCACCTTCGGTGTGGCCCCGCAGGAGGCCGGTATCGCCTCCGCGGTCATCAGCACCGGCCAGCAGCTCGGCGGTGCGGTCGGCGCCGCCCTGCTCAACACGATCGCCGCCACCACCGCCACCGACTGGCTCGCCGGCCACGTCCAGGGCAAGCCGACGGCGCAGCAGCTCGGCCTCGCCTCCATCCACGGCGACATCCGGGTCTTCTGGTGGTGCACCGCCATCTTCGCCGTCGGCGCGGTCGTCGCCGCCGTGATGCTGCCCGGTGGCCCGCTGCCCGCCCCGGCGGGCGCGCCCGCCGAGCAGAAGTCCGGGAAGACGGAACCCGCGCCTTCCTGACGACGCGTCGCACCCGGACCCGACGGTCCGGCGGCCGGCGCCGCCCCGGGAGATCCCCAGGGCGGCGCCGGCCGTTTTTTTGGTCATCCCCCTCGAACACCCGCCCGACCCACAACCGCCGGACCCGCACGTCCCGGCGCACACCGAGCGGGAGAGGTGTCCGAGGAATGCCGGGTCCACCCGACCCGGCCGGCTCTCGGCGCCGGCCGGCGCCCCCACCCGAGTGCCGCGCGGCGCCGCGCGCCCGCGCCTTCTCCCCGTACCTTCGCACGGAAAGGGTCCGTCCGTGACCACGCAATCCCCGACCACGGATGGCTCGGCACAGCTGAGTCCCCAACAGTTCATCGACAGCGGCCCGATGAGCCGCCGCCAGTGGCTCATCGTGACGGTGGGGCTGCTCACGATGGTCGCCGAAGGGCTCGACGCCATCGTGGCCGCGTTCGTCTACCCCAAGCTCGAGAAGCAGTGGGGGACCGCTGACCGGGCGATCACCGCCACGGTGACACTGAGCGTGCTGGCGATGGTCGTCGGCGGCGCCGCCGTCGGCCCGCTCGCCGACCGCTACGGCCGCAAGGGCGTCACGGTCACCGGTCTCACCGTCTTCAGCCTCGGCACGGCCGCCATGGCACTCACCGACGGCATCGGCGCCTTCGCGGGCCTGCGGATCGTGGCCTGCCTGGGTCTCGGCGCGGTCCTGCCGACGATGATGGCCCTCGTCGCGGACTGGACTCCCGCCCGGCGCAGGGGCCAGATGGTCGCGCTGGCCTTCGCCGGCGTGACGGCCGGTACGACCCTCGGCGGAATCCTGTCCTCCACCATCATCCCGGCGTTCGGCTGGCCCACGCTGCTGGCCGTGTGCGGGCTCGCCCCGCTCCTGCTGGCCCCCGTGGTCATCCGGTGCGTCCCGGAGTCCGTGAGCGTCCTCGCGTCCCGCGGCCGCCCCGTGGCGGAGATACGCGCGGCCCTGGCGACCGCCGCCCCGGACCAGGACCTGGCCCAGGTGGCCCTGGACCGCGCCGCCGAGCCCCGGCCCCGGCGCCGGGCCGCGTCCCGCGCCGTGCTGTCCGGGGGCACGGCCAGGACCACCGTGCTGCTGTGGCTGTGCTTCCTCGTGGGACTGGGCGCCGTGGCCCTGATCCTCAGTTACCTGCCCCTGCTCGCCGAACGGATGGGCCTGTCCTCCGCCCAGTCCGGCGCGGCCGTGGCGCTGTTCGGCTGGGGCGGACTGGTGGGACAGCTGTCGGTGTCCTTCGTCCTCAAGCGCCACGACCGCTTCCAGGTGCTGATCGCGCTGTGGGCGCTGGCCGTCGCCGCGCTCGCCGCGGCGGCCGCGTGGACCGGGCAGTTCGCCGCACTGCTCGCCGGGGCGTTCGTCCTCGGCCTGTGCCTGCCGGCGTCCAACTCCGCGCTGCAGGTGATCGCCGCGGTCGCCTACCCGCCCTCGGCACGGGCCACGGGCATCAGCTGGGCGAACAGCGTCGGCAAGCTGGGACCCGTCATCGGCGGTCTGCTCGGCGGCCTCATGGTCGACGCGGGCTGGAGCCTGGGCACGGTCCTGACCGTGCTCGCCGCCCCCGTCGCCCTGTGCCTCCTGGCCGCCCGCGCGCTCAAGGCCCGCAGCCAGGAACCCCGGCCCGAACCGCACACGCCGGCCCGGCCCCTGTCCGTGCCCGCAGCCGAGCAGGCGTGACCGAACACCACGGCCGCCGGCCACCCACAACAGGACCCCGCCCGGTCACGGGCGGGGTCCTGGGAGCGCCGTACGTTACGCGCCGGAGCCGGAGGGGGACGCCTCACCGGGGCCGAGCAGCCCCTTGCCCTCCACCGAGCCCGCACTGATCTGGTAGTACGTCTGGAGCTTGAAGTACTCCCCGCCGGCGTACGAGGCCACGTTGTACAGGCCCTTGCCGGCGGACTTGTAGGTGTAGGGGGCGTTCCTCGCGAACTTCTCGATCCTCGGCTCGACGTCGAAGCGCGCCGGCAGCTCCTGGAAGTCCGGCAGCAGCGAGGCGAAGGTGATCCGCTGGATGCCGGGCTTGTCCCAGCTCAGCGTGGTGTAGATACCGCCCGACTGCGCGACGTGCTGGAGCATCTTCTCGCTCGGCTCCGGCAGCCCGATGTCACGCAGCATCGCCCGGACCGTCTCCGGCTGGTAGCACTCCGCGGCCGCGCCGAGGAAGTAGACGTTGACCGTCCGGCTCGGGTAGTCGATCCCGACCATGCTCAGCTTGTCTTCCAGGCCGTACCGGGCGTAGAAGTCGAAGTTCTCGCCCAGGCTGCGCGCCATGGACGGGACCTCGGCGAGGTCGGACAGCTTCTGGAGGTTGTCCACCGGGAAGAACGTCCAGGTCTTCTTGAAACCGCCGACCAGCCCGAAGTCGGCGCCGTGGCAGGGAATCGGGAAACGCTCCTCGAGGTCCGCCAGCAGCGAGCCCACGGGGTGGTCCGTCTTCTCGATCAGACCGCTCGACACGGCATGCGCGTACGGGTCGAAGCCCTGCGGGAACGCGGTGAAGCGGCAGTCGAGGTCGCTGGTGTCCCGGGTCGCCACCCGAAAAGCGATGACAGCCTCCGGAAGGAATTCCGCGTACGCGTTCAGGATGGGCCAGACCTTGTCGCGAGAGGGGGTGATGTCCAGCAGCCCCGCTGTCTCCTCCATGACGGAGTAAAGACTCTCCAGCTGCTCTGTCCCGGTCATTCGTCGTCCTCCAGTGTCCATCTCGATGTCGATGCGAATCGGGGCAGATCATTGGCACTACGGATGGGAGGCGAATCGTCCGGATGGGCCGCACCAGCACCATGAAAAGCGTGCCCCTTGCTCGCCGCTCCCTGGAAGCATTGACGCCCGGGGCGCGGCCTGTCAAGTTATTGACTCATCTTGTCTGTTGACATCCGCACCGCCCGGAAGGCATAGCGAATCTCGACCGCATCTCAAGCGGCGGGAGATATCCTCCAGGAGGGTAGTGCGGGCTATTTCCGGACGGGGTTCACGCAGCCCCGTTCTCAAGAAAAGGACTTTATCCATGACGACGTCCGGCCATTCTGCCGTGGCACCGGCCGCCCCGAAGATCGAGTTCGACTTCGACAACGGAAACTTCATCCGAGACCTCATCACCACCAACGGCGGCGGAGGCTTTCCCCCCGCGGAGGCCATCGCCCCCGGGGACACCTCCATCTACACCTGGATCACGTTCCTGTTCCAGGTGTCGTGGTTCGATGCGCTGGCCCCCTACCACCCGACCGCGGTCGGCGTGTACTCCCGCATCGACCGCCGCCCCGCCGAGGAGTCGGCCACCAACCGCAACAAGAACATCGCCGGCCTGCACGCCTCCTACCAGGTCGTGAAGGTCGCCTTCGCCGAGCGCGCACCGGTCATGCGGATGGCGATGCAGGCCATCGGCCTCAACCCCGACGACGAGTCCGAGGACCCCACCACGCCCGTCGGCATCGGCAACATCGCCGGCAAGGCCGTCGTCGCCGCCCGCCTGCACGACGGCATGAACCACCTCGGCGACAAGGGCCGCACCTACAACGGCCGCCCCTACGCCGACTACACCGGCTACACGCCGGTGAACACCGCCTACGAGCTGCGTGACCCCTCACGCTGGCAGCCCGCGCTCGGACCGCACCAGCGCCGCGTCGGCGGAGGCCCCGGCGACAAGGGCGTCTTCACCGTGCAGCAGTTCGCCACCCCGCAGCTGCGGCTGGTCCAGCCCGTCACCTTCACCGACCCCGCCGACCTCGAACTGGCCGCGCCCGACCACCTCGACCACACCGACGCCGAGGCGTACAAGCGGGCGGCCGACGAGGTCCTCCAGGCATCTGCCCAGCTCACCGACGAGCAGAAGGTGAAGGCCGAGTTCTTCGAGCACTCCCCGGTCTCCCTCACCTGGGCGCCGCGCGCCGCGGCCCTCGCCCACGAACTGGACCTGGACGGCTGGGCGCAGCTGTTCATCACCACCTCCCTGGCACGGTTCGACAACCTGATCGCCGTCTGGCACCACAAGCACGGCTACGACGCCGTACGGCCCTTCAGCGCGATCCGGCACGTGTACGGCAGCACCCCGGTCACCGCCTGGGGCGGCCCCGGCAAGGGCACCGTCACCGACATCCCCGCCGACGAGTGGAGCAGCTACCTGCCCGCGGGGAACCACCCCGAGTACCCCTCCGCCTTCACCACCCTGTGCTCGGCGCAGGCACAGGCGGCCCGGCGCTACCTCGGCGACGACGTCCTGGACTGGACGCACGCCTTCCCCGCCGGCTCGGCCCAGACCGAGCCGGGCCTCGTGCCCGCCGGCGACCTCAAGCTCAGCTGGGAGACCTGGACCGACTTCGTCGACGACTGCGCCCACAGCCGGGTATGGGCGGGCGTGGCCTTCCGGGAGACCGCCGAGCGCTCCATCCCGTTCGGCGCCCAGTTCGGCGACCGCGCCCACGAGTTCATCCAGCGGCACATCAACGGCGACGTCGAGTCCTGACGACGCCCCGGGCCCGGCGGCTCCCCCCGGCCGCCGGGCCCACCTGTGCGTGTGAGACGGCCACCCCCCGAGGTGGCCCCGCAAGGCGTCGCGCCCGCGCCCGCCCGTCACCTTCATCCCCGTTGACGGGCGGGCGCGGGCGCTTCGCTCTGCGTGCCCCCGGCGCACCCCGGCACCCCGCGCCCCGCCCTGTCACGCGAGCCAGGCCGCTTCGTCTCCTCACGGAGCGACGCGGCACGGCCCCCGGCACGGCCAGCCGCAGCGCCCGCCCCGGCCAGGGCCTTCCTGTCGGCCGAGGCCACCCGCGTCCCCGCGGACGCGTCCCCGCGGACGCCCTGCGCCCGACCCGCGTACGGCCCGCGTACGGCCCGCGTACGGCAGGGCGGCCACGCCGGGCCGTACCCCCGCCGATCCGCTGCCCGGGGACCCCTGCCCTGACCCTGACCCTGCCCGGACCTGCACCACCCCGTGGAGCCCCGGCCCGGCTACGCCGCCGGCGCGGCCACGCAAACGTGCGGTGCGGCGGCCTCCGGGAGAGGAGGCCGCCGCACCGCACGCTCGGATCGTTCCCGCCGTCAGCCGGCCGTGGCCGGGGGAGTGGCATCGGCGACCAGGTCGTCGAGCTCCAGCTCGAACAGGCCGCCGGCCTTCCCGCTGAGCCCGGAGACCAGCTTGACGAAGTCGACCTCCGCGTCGTTCTTCTTCTCCGGGTCGATGACGTCCTGGGCCATGTTGAAGTAGAAGCCCTTGGTCTTGGACCGGTCGTAGAAGCCCTCGACGAACTGACGGATGTCGTGGAAGAACGCCTGGTAGGCGGCGGAGTACCGGTCCAGCGCCTTCTCCTCGATCTCCGGGTGCCGCAGGACCTTGTCGACGACCTTGGACAGCGTGCTGGCCGCCAGGGTGGCGAGCGCGACACCGGTGGAGAACAGCGGGTCGACGAAGGCCGCGGCGTCACCGACCAGCACCCAGCCGTTGCCGTGGAACCGGTCCTGGGTGTACGACCAGTCGCGCGCGGAGCGGTAGCCCGCGGCCGGGGTCGCGTCCCGCAGCAGGTCCTTGAGCTTGGTGGTGGTGGCCAGCTCGGACACGAAGAGGTCCTCGAGGGCCTTGTCGGAGGCGGTGGCGACCTCGGAGCGCGTCACGTAGCCGACGCTGAAGACACCCTTGTCGATCGGGATGCCCCAGAACCAGCCGTCAGCGGTGCCCTCGATGAGGATGTTGCTCCACTCGTCGCCCGGCAGGCGGTGGCAGTTGTCGAAGTACGTCCACACCGCGACGTTGCGCAGCTGCTCGTTCCAGTTGACCTCGGTGTACTTGCGGCCGACGACCCGGGCCTGGCCGGAGGCGTCGATGACCATGCGGCCGCGGGCCTCACGCGTGCCGTTGAGACCGCGCAGGGCGTAGCGGACGCCGACGACACGGCCGTCCTCCTCGATGGTGTCCTTCACCGTCGCGTCCTCCACGACGAAGGCCCCCAGCTCGCGGGCCCGGTCGAGGATCAGCGCGTCGAGGTCGGCACGGCGGGTGTGGAAAGCGTAGGGGATACGACCGCCCGTGGTGAACGAGAAGTTCCACGGGACCTCGTTGTTGCCCCAGACCAGAGTTCCGCCGTACTTCCGCTCGAATCCCTTGGCCTCCATGCGCTCCACGAGGCCGAGTTCCTCCATCGGCACCATCACACCCGGAATGAGGGACTCCCCGATGTGATAGCGCGGGAACCGCTCACGGTCCAGCACGAGAACCCGGTGTCCGCGCTTGGCGAGAAGCCCCGCGGCGGTCGCACCGGCGGGCCCGCCGCCGATGACGATGACGTCGAAATCGTCAGAAAACCCGAACAGAGTGGACGACATGCGAGACCTTCCCCAGTTCCGACTCGATGGGCACTCGCGAGTCGCGTGAAGAATTCCTTCGCTCTCGCCGAGCGCGTTCACGGACCAGCGTGCAGAGAACGCACCGGCGATGTCATCGCCGATATTGCTCAGCGCGAATTACAGCCGTTCTGTTGCGCGAGCCCGGCTCGACCACACGGGATCAAGGACGACAAGCGCCGGCAGCCGATCGAGGCCAAGCAAGACACGGCGGCAACCCAAGTGCATCTCTAACAGACCCCGTTAGTCTCCGTCCGCAGAGCCACGACTCACCCGGCACGCCATCGACAAGCGCCGGACTGACAGGAGCTGACGCACGTATGTCTGTGGAAACCACTGCGCCGCCGGAGACGGGGGAGGCGACGAAGAGTGTTCGCCGTCTGGATCGGGTGGTCATCAGGTTCGCGGGGGACTCCGGTGACGGCATGCAGCTCACCGGTGACCGTTTCACGTCGGAGACGGCGTCCTTCGGGAACGATCTGTCCACGCTCCCCAACTTCCCCGCCGAGATCCGCGCCCCCGCCGGCACCCTCCCCGGCGTCTCCTCGTTCCAGCTGCACTTCGCCGACCACGACATCCTGACCCCCGGGGACGCGCCGAACGTCCTGGTCGCCATGAACCCCGCGGCGCTGAAGGCGAACATCGCCGATGTGCCGCGCGGCGCCGAGGTCATCGTGAACACGGACGAGTTCACCAAGCGGGCGATGCAGAAGGTCGGCTACGCGGTCTCGCCGCTGGAGGACGGCTCGCTGGACGGCTACCACGTGCACCCGGTGCCGCTGACGACGCTGACGGTGGAGGCGCTGAAGGACTTCGGGCTGAGCCGCAAGGAGGCCGAGCGCAGCAAGAACATGTTCGCGCTGGGTCTGCTGTCGTGGATGTACCACCGGCCGACGGAGGGAACGGAGAGGTTCCTGCGGACGAAGTTCGCGAAGAAGCCGGCCATCGCGGAGGCGAACATCGCGGCCTTTCGCGCGGGCTGGAACTTCGGTGAGACGACGGAGGACTTCGCGGTCTCCTACGAGGTGGCGCCGGCCGCGCAGGCGTTCCCGGTGGGTACCTACCGCAACATCTCCGGCAACCTGGCGCTGGCGTACGGGCTGGTCACCGCCTCGCGTCAGGCGGACCTGCCGCTGTTTTTGGGCTCGTACCCGATCACCCCGGCCTCGGACATCCTGCACGAGCTGAGCCGGCACAAGAACTTCGGTGTGCGCACGTTCCAGGCGGAGGACGAGATCGCGGGGATCGGTGCGGCGCTGGGGGCGGCGTTCGGCGGTTCGCTGGCGGTGACGACGACGTCGGGGCCGGGTGTGGCGCTGAAGTCGGAGACGATCGGCCTGGCGGTGTCGCTGGAGCTGCCGCTGCTGATCGTGGACATCCAGCGCGGCGGGCCCTCCACGGGGCTGCCGACCAAGACGGAGCAGGCGGACCTGCTGCAGGCGATGTACGGCCGCAACGGTGAGGCCCCGGTCCCGGTGGTGGCGCCGAGGACCCCGGCCGACTGCTTCGACGCGGCCCTGGAGGCCGCCCGCATCGCCCTGGCCTACCGCACCCCGGTCTTCCTCCTCTCCGACGGCTACCTCGCCAACG
>NZ_SZPR01000003.1 GCF_005280195.1 Streptomyces galbus
GGGTCCTGGGTCCCGACCACCCTGACACTCTCACCGCTCGCGACAGCCTCGCCCGCGCTCGTGAGGCCGCGGCAGCTATTCAGCAACCGGATACAGCAACCCGAGCAACCGCCCCCGCCCATCAGCCTCCCTCAGAAACTCCCGAGCAACCGGTATGACCGTCCTCGACCGTTCTCTGTAGAGCTACGGATCAGAAGGTTGCAGGTTCGAGTCCTGCCGAGTGCAAACAGCGGCCGCAGACGGCGCTCAGTCGTCGCTGCTCGACTCCTCCTAATCTTCTGACTCCTCGGCGGCATCGCCGAGCCACCTGACCCGAGTGCGTGCGCTGCGCGGTGCGGTTCGGCGGTGCCTGGTGAATGTGCGCGATCTGTGGCCCGTTCGGCTGCTGGAAGGGCAAGGCGGAGGGGTCGGCGTAGACGTGCGTGCCGTCGGGGAGCTGGACGACCGTCAGTGAACGGTGCGCGAGGAGCCGTTCCATGGCGGACTCTCCGGGTTGATGTGGGGAAGAGTGCAGGCATACCGCACTCCGAGCCCGTTGCGAAGGACGTATCCCGCTTCGCGCCGGCACTTCGACCGGGTGTGGTGAGCGGCGGACCGGCGGTATGCCAGCGAGGCAGTGATCAGGCGGCTCGCTCAGTGAGCAGCGTATCGCGCACCGTCCGGCGCGTTCGTAGGGGACGTACGCAGCGTGCCGCGGATGCCCTCGGCGGTCACTTGCGCGTCCGTCCAATCGGCGGTCACCGTACGAGCCTCGACGAGCAGTTGATCGGCTGTGCGGCGGGGACGGGTCGACTTCGCTGCTTCGGGGATGCGGCCGGTGGCACGGCGGGGTCGCGGCGACTCCGCGGCGATCGAGTGCCGCTCGATCGGCTGGGCGATGGCAGATAGGACGGCCCGAACTGGCTCGAGCGCCCTGCCTATGCGTCGCAGGGTGACTGATTTCTTGCCCGCAACCCTTGGGTGCAACGACAGATTCGTGCGAAATCGGTCTGTTCAGATCAGAAATGCGCACCTTTCTGACGTTAAAATCTTCACCCCGGTTTCTGGATGTTCGATTGCTGTACGAATTTCAGCCAGCTAAGGTCGAAATCGAAACGCTAACACTGGGAGATCAAATGCTAAAGGATCAGGGGACACTCAGGGTGTGGACCTGCAGTTGTGGGCAGGTTAATCACAGTACGACTGTGTGTGCGAATTGCGGCAAAAGTAAAGGCAGCGACTAGTTGCGAGGTGCTTCACGTAAGGGGTTGAGGTCGAGCCGACTTCACTTTTCGGCTGCCGAGGTGGTTTTGGCACTCGGGTGTTAACAGAACCGCTTGGAAGGGGCATTTCGTGAACACTCCGCGGCTGAGGGCTGATACGGCTCGCCTCGATTTGGAGCTGCTCGTTGAAATCGCGGTCGAAAGCCTGTCGGGTAAAGATCGCCCTGCGTACCTCCGGGAGTACGTGTGGGATTACTCGGTGGCTGAAGACGAGTGCACTCTCGTGTTTACCTTGAGAACTGGCCGCAGTGCGGGATTGCAGCTCAAAACTGTAATCAAGGGTCTGGGTGAAGATGACGCGCTGCGACTCAAAGTAGATAGCGCCAATGAGCCAGGTGGTTTAAGCCTCAAGTATTTGGCGCATCTGCGAAAAGAGATGGATAATCTCGAATATAATTTGCGGAAAGTAGATGGTGACGTCGTTGTCTATCGCTGATCCATATATGGCGGATTCCTGTGCTCCTAGGCGCCGCGCTCGCTGAAGACAGGGTACGCCAGGGTTTAGCTGGCTTCCCATGCCGTGGCGGTCCGGGGGGGGAGCAACAGTAGTGGGAAGCTCGCTGTATTACATCAATAGCTGACATCAACGGAGGCGTACGACTACCGCTCCTCATGCGCCATCTGCTGATGCATCACCAGGTCCGAGGATGCGAACTGCCACCGAAGGTGGGACACCCGCCTACGGATCAGAAGGCCGTTACGGCGGGAGGCAGCCGGTACATAGGCCGGCTGCCTCCCGTTGGTGATGCGGTGTCTCGACCGCTGCCCGGTTCTCGTTGTCCCTCAGCCAGACTCAAGTTTGGCCAGGCGGTGGCCGCGGCTGTTCGCTACGCGCAGTACGTCCCCCAGGGCACCAGCCAACCGAGCGGCGAGGAGAGCTATGTCCTCGTCGTCGAGATCTCGGTCCTCCAGCACTTCAAGTGCGTCCTCTCGCAGTTTGGTCGCCGCCCCGAGTTGCATAGCCTCGATGTGATCCGCCAGGCGGGCCACGTAGCCGTCGTGGTCATCGGTGCTCAGGTAGCACGGCTTACCTTCTGGACCCGTCCAAGGGAGGAGCCTCAGTTCGTCCTGCACCCTCATCCTGGCGTCTGCCTCTCGGTGACCTCGGCATCGGACGTCTGGCCGTTCACCGCCCTGCCCCCGCCGGCTGGGCTTCGGCAGGCAGGGAGTGACAAGAGCAGTCGCAAGCTTCGTAGATCACCGGGATGTCGACCGGTGCCAGGGCCGGAGGCGACACCGCACACTCTCGGTGCGTACCGATCCGGCAGGCAGTCGATCGGTAGGGCGCTACACCCGGAGTACATCGAGGTCGGGACATCAGCGCACCCCCAGAAGAAGCGACCTCGCATTGGCCGGCAGGTAGGGAGCGACGACCACCGCCGGGTGCCGTCGCGTACGCCTCTCCCCGGCCAACATGTACGGGCGGATGAGCGCGTTGTCCTCTCCGGCGAGGCCGTAGCGGTGACCCCCGCCGTCAAAAGGTCGCCGTAGAGCGACCGTCGGCGCGTCAGCGGACGCACGGGAAGCCGGGGTGACCGGCGACCGAGGAGGCACGACGGCGCGGCGGTGCCTACCCCTGGAGACGTGCCGCCCTCTGGTGAGCGTGAAGGCTCGGCGGATACGGTTGAGCACGCTGATCAGCTCCTATCGCTGATGGCCCGGTCCCCCGACATCGCCCGTCGAGGGGACCGTTTTGCGTACGACCGCCCAAAGGGTGCGGCCGTTCAGGCTGGTGACGTGAAGTCCGAAGCGGTCCGCTTCGGCCACCGCTTCCAGGACCTCCCGCCATGACTCTGTGGTGAGCGATTCCGATACTTCCGCCTCGACCGACGTGTGCCGGGCGTGCTCTTCCACGTGCGCGGCGAGCCCGGCGGCCGATAACCGTGCTGCGATGGCCTCCGCACTCACACCTGAAGCAGGCACAGGGCAGCCTCCGTCACCGGCGATCACTTTCAGTGAAGCTAGTTAACTAGATTAGGGCTAGTGGACTAGATTTTCCACATGCCTGAGCAGCCGCCCTATCTCCGCATCGCCGACGAACTCCGGCGGCGGATCGCGGAGCACGAGTGGGAGCCGGGCGACCGCCTGCCCTCACGCGCCCAGATCGGCCAGGACTTCAGCGTGGGCGAGAACGTGGTGCGGCGGGCTCAGGAGTTGCTGATTTCCCAGGGCGTACTGGAAGGACGGGCCGGATCGGGGACCTACGTCGCCGAGCCTCGGCAGCGAGTGCGGATCGTCCGGTCCTCGGCGCGTGAGCAGCCCGCCGGATCGCCGTTCCGGGCGGACATGAAGGCCGTCGGCAGGCAAGGGGACTGGGAGAGCCGGACCGATGCCAAGGTGCCGGCGCCCGCCGACATCGCAGGGCGGCTCGGCATCGCCGAAGGGGACCTGTGCGTCCGGACGACGTACGAGTTCCTCGCCGACGGCAGGCCCGTGCAGCTGTCGACGAGTTGGGAGCCGTACGACCTCACAGCCGGCACCCTCGTCGTCCTCCCCGAGGGAGGACCGCACGCCGGGGCGGGAGTCGTGAACCGCATGGCCGTCATCGGCGTCACCGTCAGCCACGCCGTGGAGCAGCCCGAGCCACGGCAGGCAACCGCCGAGGAAGCGTCACTCCTCGGCATCCAGAAGGCCGCACTCGTCACGCACATCCGGCGGACGTACTACAGCGACGACGGGCGGCCGGTCGAGACAGCCGACATCGTCGTGCCGGCCGCTCACTGCGAGATCGTCTACGAGATCCCGATCAACCGGTAGACGACGCCGGAGCTCCTTTCACGGCGTGCCCCACCCGTGCCCCTTCCGTGCCCGTCCGGCCGGGAAACCAGGGGGAACAGCGGTACGAGGCGGGCACCGGACATGGCGACGGCCCCCGACCTTCATACCTGGTCAGGGACCGTTCGCCTGCGGTGGGTGTGGGATTTGAACCCACGGTGACATCGCTGCCACGACGGTTTTCAAGACCGTTCCCTTAGGCCGCTCGGGCAACCCACCCAGCCCGCGCCCACCTGGGACGGAGCGGGTACAGCGTACCGGGAGGGGGCCGCGGGCGGGGGCAGTGGTCCACACCTGGTCCACCAGGTCTGACTCGTCCCACGGACGTCGCTCGTTCCGGCTCACGCCGACACCACGGAAGTCGCGGCGGCCGGTAAAGCCCGTTTCGTGGGATTTTGATTGGCCGTGTCACAGGGTCGTCACCGTGTCGTCCTGGATCAAGGACCGGGGCAACCGCTCGGATCCTGGGCCCCTCATTGTGATCAGAACGCGCCGAGGGCCGTCCACGCCTCAGCCCCAACCATGAGATCACGCAGGGGAACTGACACATGATCTGTAACCGCCGCAAGGCCTTCCTTGTCTCCGCCGCGCTCCTGGGCGGCACCCTGCTGATGACGGCGTGCAACCAGAGCGACGAGGCCGACAGCTCCTCCGGCAAGGCCGACACGTCTGCAGCGCCGAGCACGTCTGGTGCCACAGGTGTCAGCGGTGCCTCCGTGTCCCCCTCTGCTTCCGGGAACACGTCCGGCGGTGGCACGTCCGGTTCCGGGAAGGTGTCCGGCCGTGGCAGCACGTCCGGTTCCGGGAGCACATCGGGTTCCGGCGAGACCGTCGTGGAGGGCCTCGACAAGGGCAAGGGCGTCAGCGGCACCTGGTACGGCATCGTGCGGTACGTGGCACCCGGCAAGTACCTGGTCGACGGTCCTGCGGCCAAGGGCTCCGGCGGTGAGCAGCAGGCGTTCTTCCTCGCCGAGGACACCGTGATCCTGGGTGGGGGCCAGATCTGCGGCACCGCCGGCTCGAAGGTGGACGCCCCCTGCGAGGAGGCCGACCTGGAGAAGGCCGCCAAGAAGGGCGTGGAGGCCGAAGTCGTGGTCAAGAACGGCATGGCCACTCAGATCACCGACGGTGCGCTCCTCTGATCCGACGGCTCGCAACGAGCAGAGGCGGTCTGCCGGAAGCCACACTTCCGGCAGACCGCCTCACTCATGGCGGTCGGTCAGCTGTCTCCGGTGCGGGAGCCGAGGGTGAGGTCGACGGTGCGGGTCTTGCCGCCGCGCTCGTAGGTGATCGTCACCTTGTCGCCGGGCTTGTGGGTCCAGATCTCGCCGATCAGGGTCGGGCCGCTGTCGATCACCCGGTCGTCGAGCTTGGTGATGACGTCGCCGGGCTTGAGGCCGGCCTTGGCCGCGGGACCGCCCGCCTCCACCGGCTCGGAACCGCCCGAGCCCTGGTCGGTGATCTTCGCCCCGCCCGCGCTCTCCTCCAGCGAGACGGAGGCGCCGATCTTGGCGTACACCGGCTTGCCGGTCTTGATCAGCTGTTGGGCGACGTACTTCGCCTGGTTGATCGGGATGGCGAAGCCCAGGCCGATCGAGCCGGCCTGGCCGGTGCTGCCCAGGCCGCCGCTGCTCGCCGACTGGATCGCGGAGTTGATGCCGATGACGTTGCCCTGGGCGTCCAGCAGCGGGCCACCGGAGTTGCCCGGGTTGATCGACGCGTCGGTCTGCAGCGCGCTCATGTAGGAGGCGTTGCTGCCGGTGCCGTCGCTCGACGCGACCGGGCGGTTCTTGGCGCTGATGATGCCCGTGGTCACGGTGTTGGACAGGCCGAAGGGCGCGCCGATGGCGATCGTGGAGTCGCCCACGGCCACCTTGTCCGAGTTGCCGAGCGTCAGCGGCTTCAGGTCCGAGGGGGCGCTCTTCAGCTTGATGACCGCCACGTCGTAGCCCTGTGCGTGGCCGACCACCTCGGCGTTGTACTTCTTGCCGTCGGGGAAGGTCGCCGTGAGCTTGCCGCCGTCCACCGCGTCGGCCACCACGTGGTTGTTGGTGACGATGTGGCCCTGCGTGTCGAACACGAACCCGGTGCCGGTGCCGCCCTCGCCGTTCGTCGACTCCGCCTCGATCGTCACGGTGCTCGGCAGCGCCTTGGCGGCGACACCCGCCACCGTGCCCGGGTCGCGCTTGACCGAGCCACCGCTGTCGGACGCGGAGACCGTCGTGGAACCGCCGGTGTCGTCGTTCTTGGCCAGGGTGTAGCCGAGGCCGCCGCCCAGGCCGCCCGCGGCCAGCGCGGCCACCAGGACCGCCGCGACCAGACCGCCCCTGCCCCGGCCCGCCTTCGGCGCCGGGTGCTGGGCGTACGTGGCGCCCCAGCCGGAGCCCGCTCCCGCCCCGCCGGCGCCCGCGGCCGCACCCGCGTAGGACGGGTCGGTGTACGACGGGTCCGCGTACGACGGGGTGGCGGGCGGCGGGGGAGGCCAGGCGCCGGTGCCGTCGGGGCTGCCGCCCGCCGCCGGGCCGCCGGGGTGCGGCGCCCGGGGCGCTGCCGCGTAGGGGTCCTGCGGCGGGGCGGACGGAGCCGGCGGGGGCCAGCCCGCCTCGGCCGCGCCCGCCGGTGCGGCGTCGTTGGGGCCCGGCGCCTCCGGCGTCCCGGACGGAGGGGCGGACGGCGTCGGGGGCAGGGGAGTCGTCGGGGCGCCCGCGTCGCCCGTGGTGTGCGGCCGGGAAGCCTCGGGAGATGCCACCGGCACGGGAGGTGCGGACGGGGCGGGGGGTACCGCGGTGCCCTCGTTCTCGGTGCTCACAGCTCTTCTCCTCGGTCCACGGCTGTTGTCGTCGGTCGCACTGGGGTCGCACTGGGTGACGCCTGTTGACGCTGTCTCGTCGGCCCGGTGCGCGGCAGCTGTGCAGGTGTGGTTGTACGGTCAGCTTTTCCCACGGGCCGTCAGAGCACCATAAGCGGTGGCTATGGGGGTGAAGCCAGTCCTTATATCCGACATTAGGGGTAATCCGGCCGCTTCACCGGAACATCTCAGACTGTTCTCAGACGGTTCTCAGAAAGCCGCTCCGCCGGGCTCCCGCAAGGGCCCTCCGGACCGGGTTCCGGGATGCCACTCCGAAGGACGGCTGCCCCGTCGTGGTGGCACCATGACGCGGTGACCCTCGCACGACAGCACCCGATCCAAGTCGTCGCCCACCGGGGAGCCTCCGAGGAGGCACCCGAACACACCCTGGCCGCCTACCGGAAGGCGATCGAGGACGGCGCGGACGCCCTCGAGTGCGACGTGCGGCTCACCGCTGACGGCCACCTCGTGTGCGTGCACGACCGCCGCGTCAACCGCACCTCCAACGGGCGCGGCGCGGTCTCCGCACTGGAGCTCGCCGACCTGGCCGCGCTGGACTTCGGCTCCTGGAAGGCACGGGAGGCGCTGCGCAGCCGGGACGAGGAGCCCGATTGGGAGTTCCGCCCCGAGGACCGCGAGCAGACCTCCGTACTGACCCTGGAACGCCTGCTGGAGCTGGTGGCCGACGCGGGGCGGCGCGTGGAGCTGGCCGTGGAGACCAAGCACCCCACGCGCTGGGCGGGGCAGGTCGAGGAGCGGCTGCTGCACCTGCTGAAGCGGTTCGGGCTGGACGCGCCGCCGGACCCGGCCGAGTCGCCGGTGCGGATCATGAGCTTCTCGGCGCGCTCGCTGCACCGCGTGCGTACCGCGGCACCGACGCTGCCGACGGTCTACCTCACCCAGTTCGTCTCGCCCCGGCTGCGCGACGGCCGCCTGCCGGCCGGCGTCGGCATCGCGGGCCCGTCGATCCGCATCGTGCGCAGCCACCCCGCGTACGTGGAGCGGCTGAAGCGGGCGGGCCACGGCGTGCACGTCTGGACGGTGAACGAGCCCGCGGACGTCGAGCTGTGCGTCGGGCTCGGCGTGGACGCGATCATCACCAACCGCCCGCGCGCGGTGCTGCGCCAGTTGGGCCGCCGCTGAGCGAGGGCGCGGCACCGGGCCGTCACCCTGGGGCGGTTCTGTGGGGCTTTGTCGGCTCTCACGTCACAGAAGTCCCAAAAGGGTGCCCGAGTCCCACCCTCACCCCTTGACCACACAGCCGGTCTACAGCATTCTCCGAATCGGCCACACCATCGAAATCCGGCCACGGACAGGCGCGCGACCACGGACTCCCCACGGGAGTGCACCGGCGCGTTCGCTCCGTGTTCGATCGCTGCGAATGCGTCACCGGAGGCGGATTGGCCGGTTTCCGGTTCAGGCCAATGGGGCATCCACACCGTGGCGTGGGGCGAAGGAGGTCTCGGGGGTGGCGTTGGTGGTGGCACAGGAGGTGCCCACGTCGTCGAGCATGGCCGTACCCCATGGCCCTGCGGGCGTGGGGGAAGCGCGACACCGCATGCGTGACCAGCTACGCGGGCGCGGAGTGTCGGAAGCGGTCATCGACGACGCCGTACTGATCCTGTCCGAACTGCTCAGCAATGCGTGCAAGCACGGCCGGCCCCTGGGCGACGCCCTGGCCGGGGACGGCGACGTCCGGGCCGCCTGGCGGGTGGACCCGACCGGACGGCTCGTCGTCGAGGTGACCGACGGCGGCGGACCGACCCGGCCCGCCCCGGCCACCCCGTCCGTCACCGCGCACGGCGGTCGCGGGCTCAACATCATCCGCGCGCTGGCCGACGACTGGGGCGTCCGGGACGACGTACGGGGCGAGGTCACCGTGTGGGTCGTCGTGCACGACGACGTCCACGACCCCGCCGCCCTGCACCGGCGCGACGACTTCGCCTCGCGGATCGCGGCGCCCCTGCCGTCACTGGACTTCGCGGACGCGTTCGACGAGCTGGACTGACGACCGGCTCGACCCGCGGGGTCCCCCGGTGGACCAGCCTTCCACCGGCGGCCCGTCGTCCACAGGTTCCCGTCCTTCCCCCCGTGAGCGGCTAGGCTCCCGCCCGTACCAGACGAGCCGTACCCGGGAGACACCCAGATGGCCAAGAAGCGACCCCAGACGAGGGCCACGCGGCCCCAGCTCACCGACGGGGAGATCCCGGTCGTCGGCGCCCGTGAGCCCTGTCCCTGCGGCAGCGGCCGCCGGTACAAGGCCTGCCACGGCCGGGCCGCCGCGCACGCGGTGACCGAGCTGGTGCACCGCCCGTTCGAGGGCCTGCCGGGCGAGTGCGACTGGGTCGCCCTGCGCGAGCTGGTCCCCGCGGCCACCGTGGAACTGCCCCTGAAGGACGGGCTGCCCGAGGACGTCCCCTCGGTCACGCTCGCCACCGTGCTGCCGATGGCCTGGCCGGCCCTGCGCCGCGACGACGGCTCGGTCCTGCTCGGCCTGCAGAACGACACGGCGTCCGGCGACATCAGCCGCGACCTCGCCGACACCCTCCAGCGCGCCCTGACCGCCCCACCCGGTACGCCGGTGCAGGCGCGCCGCGCGCCCGCCGACGGCCCGCGGCTGCAGGACCTGCTGGACGCGGAGGGCACTTTCGAGCCGGTCGTGCACAGCGGATTCGAGTTCTGGATCCCGGACACGGAGAACGCCACGCCGGAGGTGACCGCCTCCCTGGAGCGGGCCAACGCCGCCGCGATCCCGACCGTGAAGCTGGCCGGCGTGGACGCCGCGTACTGGTGCGAGACGCCGGAGAAGAACCACCTGCGGTGGGTCATGCCGCACCCGGAGGAGCAGCTCCTTGACGCGCTGGCGCGGCTGCACGCGGCGGGCCGCTCCAGCCTCGGCGAGGGCACCCGTCTGGTGGGGTCCTTCCGGGCGCACGGCCTGACGGTTCCCGTGTGGGACCTGCCCACCGGGGTCGGCGCGGACGACGTCGAGAAGCCCGCCGCCGAGTTCGCCGAGCGGCTCGCCGCCGCGCTGTCCTCCGACGCGCCGCTGACCGCCGAGGAGCGCCGGGCGCGCGGCGGTCTCACCAACCGGCAGGTCACGCTCAGCTGACCGCAATCGCACATGCGACGGACGCGCGACCGGGCGGCCGGACGGCACGCCCGGGCGGGCGACGGGTCCGCGGAGGAGGTGACTCCGCTCACAACTGCCGTTCGCAAAAGGGGAGTCGAAGCCAAGCAGGCCGCTCGGCGCGTGTCCGGAAAGCCGATGAAAACAGCAGATCGAATTTGCTTGGAGCCGATCTCTTGTTACCGTTCCAGTAGCCCGGTTGCTGGTGCATCCCCCGTCGCCAGCAACCGGGTCTTTTCATGCCAGGCCGGCTGTACACGACGGAGCGGGGCGTCAACTGCCCCAGTCTGCCTCGGAGTTGCTTCCGGAGCGCAGCAGCAGCGGGGCGTCGGCGGCGTCCGTGCCCGGGTCCGGCGCGGCGAACTCCGCGACCGCCCAGTAGCCCTCCGGTCCGCCCCCGCCCGGCCCGCGCGGGGTCTCGCAGCTCGCGGGCTCGTCGTCGGCGCTCACCGCGCACCGCGTCCGCACCGTCCGCCCGTCCGGCCCCATCAGGCTCAGCTCGGCGCCCAGGGCGCGGCCGGTGGAGTTGCGGTAGTAGGTGCGCGCCCAGGTCTCGTCGCCCTGCGTCAGCACACAGGTCTGCGCCTCGACGCCCTCCGGGGAGGAGAGTTCCGGACCGCAGCGGGCGGCCGTGGCGAGGCCGAGTCCGAGCGTGCGCGAGGAGGGGGCGTCGCCCGCCGGTCCCTTCGCGTCACCGTCCGCTGCGTCCCGTGCGCGTCCGTCCCCCGCGAGCGGGCCCCCGGCAGGGCCGGCCGTGCGTCCGTCGGCCGTCCGGTCGTCGTACGACCGGCCGCCGGCCGCCCCGTGGCCGGCCGCGCCGCCGCCGTACGACGGCTGGTGGACGACCGCCCGCGCGACGGACCGTACGGCGTCGTCCCCGTCACCGACCGGTCCGGCGGACGCCGCGGCCAGGGGAAGGACGAGCGCGCAGGTCGCGGCGGCGCCGAGGGCGAGGAGACGAACGTTCATGGGCGGGAACATACGGGGCGGAACCGCTCGCCCGCCCCGCGCGCGCCCGACACCCCTACAACTCGGGGGCGCTCACACCCGTACGAGTGAGGGCGTCGACGACCGCGTCCACCACGGCCTCCACGTCGGGCACCCAGGGGGCGGACGAGCCGGGCAGCGGGGCGCGCTCCCAGCGGACGGCGCCCTGGCCGGTGGCGGACGGCGGGAGCGCGAGGTAGCCGCCCTCGCCGTGGAAGCGCAGGGAGCCGGGGACGAAGTCCTTGGCGTACAGCAGCTCGCCCAACTGTTCCAGGCCGTAGGGCCGGACGAGGATCGACCAGCGGGCCGGCGAGGCGACCACCGGGCCGAGGCGCATGCCCTGGCGGTCGAGCGCGGCGAGCGCGCGGGAGGCCGCGAGGGCGGGGAGGCTGACCGCGCACGGGGCGCTGCCCCCGGTGGCCAGGACGATCGGGGCCGTCGGCCGGTTGGTCCACCACCAGCGCACCATGCGGGCGTCGGTGGTGGCCGCGAGGAGGCCGGGGTCGAAGGGGTGTGCTCCGGGCACGGTGCAGTCCGGGTCCGGGCAGGCGCAGCGGCCGCGCGCGTCGGCCGCCACACCGGGGAGCACGGGCCACTGCCATTCCGTCGCACAGGCCAGGGCCGCGCCGATCAACTCAGGCCCCCCGTCGCCGCGCCGGGAGCCTTTGCGCTGGGACAGGAGCCTGCGTCGCCTTCCGAGGATCTCGCGCATGAGCGCTCGTTCCTTTCCGTTGCACCGCTGGCAACACCGAGGGCCACATCACACCATGTGTCGATCACTTCACTGGGCGTACCTGTTGGCGCATCACACCCTTGCTGAGGCAAGGGAAACCCCACACTGCGGTCTATCAAATGCCTGGGCGTGGCGTGGGGTGGCGAAGTCTGGCGTTTTGCCGCGCCGCTGGTTCTCTCCGCCTCCGCCACGGGAGGATGGGGCACGGTCGTCGATGGCTAGGACGCTCGGGTCGGGCACCAGGTTCCGGGCGGCTGTCCGCCACCCCGGCCGTACCGAGTAGGTACCCATCACAACCGTTGTGACGCTCCGTGGAGCCAGTCCAGTCGACCGCAATCACCGGTAACCCGAGTCAGTTTCAAGCCAACTTCGCCTTTCCACAAGGGGTGCCGCGCCTCCCCACGGACACCAGGAATCCCAGCAGGACAATGCTGGACATCCCCTCACGAGTGCGTGTACATGTGGAGACACTGCTGGCGGCGCAGAATCACATGGGGGTTTGCGATGCTTCTCAGCAATACGCGCCGGTCCGAGAGCCGGACGCCATGAACGCCCCTCACCCTCCGAAAGTGGCCGGAATCGATTCAACGGTTCCCTCACCGGCACACACTGTCGCGCCCGCCCCCGCCGCCCCGGACGCCCCACCGGTCGCCTCCGCCCCCACCGCCCCCACCGCGCCGTGCGCCCCGGGAGCCCTCCTCCAGGACCGCCTCGCCGGCTGGGTCTCGGACCTCACGACCCTGCACGAACTCACCGAACGCCTCGCCCGCACGGGCTCCCTGGACGACGCTCTGCAGGAGCTGCTGCGCGCCGGTGCCGCCCTGGTGGGCGCCCAGCGCGGCCTGGTCGCCCTGGAACCGGCCGACGGCCTCGGCCCGGACACCACCCTCGGACTCGGACTCGGCCGCGCCGACCTCGGCCACCTGGAGACCGTGCCGCGCAGCGCCCTGCCGTTCGGCCGCCTCCTCGAGGGACTGCCCGGCGGCGAGGACGGCGTCGCCGAGCCCGACCTGTTCGCCCAGGACGGCCTCGATCCCCGCCACCGCGAGGTCGCCGCCCGCCTCGGGTACGCCGCCAGCTACGCCCTCCCCCTCGCCGGCGAGGCCGCCGGGCGCCTCGGCGCCGCCGTCTGGCTCTACGACGAGCCCGCCGAGCCGGACGAGCGCCGCCGCCACCTCGTCGGCCTGTACGTCCGCCACGCCGCCGAGCACCTGGCCCGGCTGCGCGAGGTCGAGCGCACGCGCGCGTGCATGCGGACGATCGCGGAGGAGCTGCTGCCGTCCCGGCTCCCGCGCGTGGCCGGCGTCCAGCTCGCCGTCCGGCACCGCACCGGTCCGCACGGCGGCGGCGACTGGTACGACGCGCTGCCGCTGCCGGACGCCGCCCTCGGCCTCTCCGTCGGCGCGGTCACCGGCTCGGGGCCCAGCGCCGTCGCCGCGATGGGCCGGCTGCGCGCCTCGCTGCGGGCCTACGCCGTGATGGAGGGCGAGGACCCGGTCGCCGTGCTCTCCGACCTGGAGCTGCTGCTGCGCCTGACCGAGCCCGCCCGCTCGGCCACCGCCCTGTTCGCCTACTGCGAGCCCGCGCTGCGCAAGATCACCCTGGCCGGCGCCGGGCACTGCCCGCCGCTGCTGACGGGGGTGCGGCGCACCGAGTTCGTGGAGACGACCGTGTCGGCGCCGCTGGGCATGCTCGCCTGCTGGGAGGCGCCGAGCGTGGAGCTGGAGGCGGAGGCCGGGGAGACGGTCCTGCTCTACACCGACGGGCTGCTGCACCGGACCGGGGAGTCCACCGACCGGGCGTTCGCGCGGCTGCACGCGGCCGCCGCCGGGGTGCCCCGGGCGCTGCGCCAGGACCCCGGCGCGGTCGCCGACCACGTGCTGCGCACGGTGCTGCCGGACGGCCTCGACGCGCAGGACGGCGCGGAGGACGTGGTGGTGCTCGCGGCACGCTTCGAATAGACCTCCGCCCGGTCCCGGTCAGGCCCGGTGTAACAGGTCCTCCGGCCCTGGGCCCCCTTCCGTGCGACCGTACGATGGAGGAGGTCCAGTGCCGTATCGAGGAGGATGACCGTGGCCGACGAGCTCACCCCGGAGACCCCGGAAGGCGACGCCGAGGAGCCCATCAAGCAGCGGAAGAACGGCCTGTACCCGGGCGTGTCCGACGAGCTTGCCGAGAACATGAAGTCCGGCTGGGCGGACACGGAGCTGCGCGACCTCGAGCCGGTCCCCCAGGCCGCCGAGACCGCCGCCCGCCGCGCCGCGCTGTCCGCCCGCTTCCCGGGCGAGCGCCTGGTGATCCCCGCGGGGAACCTCAAGATCCGCTCCAACGACACGGACTACCCGTTCCGCGCGTCCGTCGAGTACGCGTACCTCACCGGCAACCAGACCGAGGACGGCGTCCTGGTGCTGGAGCCCACCGCCGACGGCCACCGCGAGACGCTGTACCTGCTGCCGCGCTCCGACCGGGAGAACGGCGAGTTCTGGCTGTCCGGGCAGGGCGAGCTGTGGGTCGGCCGCCGGCACTCCCTGACCGAGGCCGGGAAGCTGTACGGCATCCCCGCGTCCGACGTGCGCGAGCTGGCCGACGCGCTGCGCGAGGCCACCGGCCCGGTGCGGGTCGTGCGCGGTCACGACGCCGGGATCGAGGCGGCCCTGACCGACAAGGTCACCGCCGAGCGCGACGAGGAGCTGCGCGTCGTCCTCTCCGAGATGCGGCTGGTCAAGGACGACTTCGAGGTCGCCGAGCTGCAGAAGGCCGTCGACTCGACGGTGCGCGGCTTCGAGGACGTCGTGAAGGTCCTCGACAAGGCCCGGGCCACCTCCGAGCGCTACATCGAGGGCACGTTCTTCCTGCGCGCCCGCGTCGAGGGCAACGACGTCGGCTACGGCACCATCGCCGCGGCCGGGCCGCACGCCTGCACGCTGCACTGGGTGCGCAACGACGGCCCCGTGCGCTCCGGCGACCTGCTCCTGCTGGACGCGGGCGTGGAGACGCACACGTACTACACCGCCGACGTCACGCGGACGCTGCCGGTCGACGGCCGGTTCACGGAGATCCAGAAGAAGATCTACGACGCCGTGTACGACGCCCAGGAGGCCGGGATCGCGGCCGTGCAGCCGGGCGCCAAGTACCGGGACTTCCACGACGCCGCCCAGCGGGTGCTCACCGAGCGGCTCGTGGAGTGGGGGCTCGTCGAGGGGCCGGTCGAGCGGGTGCTGGAACTCGGGCTGCAGCGGCGCTGGACGCTGCACGGCACGGGCCACATGCTGGGCATGGACGTGCACGACTGCGCCGCCGCGCGCACCGAGACCTACGTGGACGGCGTGCTGGAGCCGGGCATGGTGCTGACGGTGGAGCCCGGGCTGTACTTCCAGGCCGACGACCTGACCGTGCCGGAGGAGTACCGCGGCATCGGCGTGCGGATCGAGGACGACATCCTGGTCACCCGGGACGGCAACCGGAACCTCAGCGCCGCGCTGCCCCGGCGGTCCGACGAGGTCGAGAGCTGGATGGCCTCCCTCCAGGGCTGAGGGAGCGAAGTAGGACAGGAGACGGCCGGGCACCGCGCGGGTGCCCGGCCTTTCGCTGCGTCCGGGGCCGTCGGGGGGGCTCCGTGTGCGCTCCCCGTGCCCCCGTCAGGGAGTCGGTGTGGACCTGCATCTGGAGCTGCGGCCGGACGTGATCGCCGCCGTGGGCCGGCGCGCCGGGCTCGAGCGCGCCCTGCGCGAGGCGGTACGGGACGGGCGGCTCGCCCCCGGGGAGCGGCTGCCGGCGACCCGGCGGCTGGCCGAGGAGCTCGGCGTCTCGCGCAACACCGTCAAGGCGGCGTACGACCAGCTCGTCGCGGAGGGCTTCCTGACGGCCCGGCAGGGCTCGGGGACCCGGGTCGCCTCGCTGCCCGCCCCGGAGGCCGGGCCGGCCGAGGCCGCCGCCCGCGCGCGCGAGCCCCGTTTCGACCTGCGGCCCGGCAGCCCGGACGTCGGGGCGTTCCCGGCCGCCGCCTGGCTGCGGGCGCTGCGGCGCGCCATCGCCTCCGCGCCCTCCCTGGCGTACGACTACGGCGACCCGCGCGGGCGCATCGAGCTGCGGACCGCGCTGTCCGGCTACCTGGGGCGGGCGCGCGGGGTCGTCGCGCCGCCGGAGCGCATCGTGATCACCTCCGGGTACGTGCAGGGGCTCGCGCTCCTCACGCGCGTGCTGGACGGCTCCACCCTCGCCATGGAGGACCCCGGGCTGCCGTTCCACCGGGAGGTGGTGCGGCGCAACGGGGGCCGGGTGGTGCCCGTGCCCGTCGACGAACGCGGCCTGCTGGTCGAGGAGTTGGGGGACGCCGCGGCCGTGGTGGTCACGCCCGCGCACCAGTACCCGACCGGCGTGACGCTGCACCCCGGGCGGCGGCGGGCGCTCGGCGACTGGGCCCGCGCCCGGGACGCCCTGGTCGTCGAGGACGACTACGACGGGGAGTTCCGCTACGACCGCCAGCCCGTCGGCGCGCTCCAGGGCATGGCGCCGGGCCAGGTCGTGTACCTCGGCACCGCGTCCAAGACGCTCGGGCCCGCGCTGCGGCTGGGCTGGATGGTGCTGCCGCCGCACCTGGTCGACGCGGTCGCCGACGCCAAGCTGCACAGCGACCACCACACCGAGACCATCGGGCAGCTCGCGCTCGCCGAGCTGATCGACAGCCACGCCTACGACCGGCACGTGCGGGCCAGCCGGCTGCGCTACCGGCGCCGCCGCGACCTGCTGGTGGACCGCCTCGGCGGGCGCCGGGGCGTGCACGGGATCGCGGCCGGGCTGCACGCGCTCGTGGAGGTCGCCGACGAGGCGGACGTCGTGGCCCGCGCCGAGGCGGCGGGGCTGGCGGTCGGACGCCTCGGGGACCACTGGCACACCCCGGGGGCGACCGGGCGGCCGCAGGGCCTCGTGGTGGGGTACGGCACGCCCCGGGAGCGCGCCTACCCACAGGCGCTGGAGGTACTGGCCGGCGTGCTCGGACGGGATGCGTGAGCAGGCGCGCGGGGACGCGGAATTGGACCACCGACATGGCATTTCATTGGGCCTGCTCATGGCTCCAATGAGTCCGTAGCGTCGCCGGCATGACGCAGCGCCCCGCACCCCGGCACCTGCTCGCGCTCGCCCAGTTGAGCAACTCCGTGGGCGACGGCGCGTACTGCACGACCTCCGCCCTCTACTTCACCCAGGTCGTCGGACTCGCCCCCGCGCGCGTGGGCCTCGGGCTGACCGTCGGCTGGGCGGTCGGCTCGCTCGCCGGGGTGCCCCTGGGGCGGCTCGCCGACCGGCGCGGCCCACGCGGTACCGCCGTGCTGCTGGCCCTGGGCACGGCGCTCGCGGTGGCGTCCTTCACCGCGGTGCGGGGCTTCCTGCCGTTCGTGCTGGTGGCGTGCGGGTACGCCGCCGCGCAGTCGGGGCTCGCGGCGGCGCGCCAGGCGCTGCTGGCGGTGCTGGTGTCCGCCGGGGAGCGGACCGGGCTGCTGGCGCGGCTGCAGGCGACGCTGAACGCCGGGCTGGCCGTCGGCGCGGGGCTCGGCGGGCTCGCGCTGCACTCCGGGACGCGCGGGGCGTACCTCGCGGTGTTCGTGCTGGACGCGGTGAGCTTCCTGGTGTGCGCGGGACTGCTGTCGGCGCTGCCGGCCGCGGCACCGGGGGCGGTGGCCGGCGTGGTGCCGGGCCGTCGGCCGGCGGGGCCGGGGGTGCTGCGCGACCGGCCGTACGCGCGCGTGGCGCTCCTCAACACCGTGCTGCTGCTGCGGCTGCCGCTGCTGAGCCTGGTGCTGCCGCTGTGGATCACCACCCGGACCGAGGCGCCCGCCTGGCTGGTGTCGGGGCTGTTCGTGCTGAACACGGCCGCGGTGACGCTGTTCCAGGTGCGGGCGGCCCGCGGGGTGGACGGCGTCGAACCGGCCACGCGCGCGGTGCGGCGGGCGGGCTGGGTGATGCTGGCCGCGTGCGCCGTCTTCGCGCTGTCCGCCGGTCACGGGACGGCGTGGGCGGTGGGGCTGCTGGTGCTGGGCGCGGTGCTCCAGGTCGCGGCCGAGACGGGGCAGTCGGCCGGGTCCTGGCAGCTGTCGTTCGAGCTGGCCCCGCCCGACCGGGTGGGCGAGTACCAGGGGTTCTTCGGCACCGGCGTCACCGTCGCCCGCACCCTGGGCCCGCTGCTGCTGACCTCGCTGCTGGTGGAGTGGGGCACGCCGGGCTGGCTGCTGCTGGGCGCGGTGACGCTCGGGGCGTCGTACGCGATGGGCCCCGCGGCGCGGCGGGCCGCCGGCCGGTTCCCGGCCGAGGCCGGGCAGCACGTGCGGGTGGGGTGACGCGCGCGAAGGGCGTCCGGAGGGAAGGTGCCTCAGACGGCCACGAGCGGCGCGTTCTCCCGCCACTTGAGGATCTTGTCGAAGCTCACCACCGCGCCACCGACCCCGGAGTGGTTGCCGATCCGGACGTGGTCGGCGAGCTCCCGGATGAGGTAGAGGCCGCGGCCCTGCTCGGCGTCGGTGCGGGCGGGGCGCACGGTGGCGTCCTCGCCGGCGAAGCCGGGGCCCGAGTCGGTGACCTCGATCCGGCACATCTCGCCGTCCAGGTACGCGGTGACCCGGTACTCCGCGCCACCGTCCTGCGCGTCGGCCCCGCCGTGCTCGACGGCGTTGGCGCAGGCCTCACTCAGGGCGACGGACAGGTCGTAGCAGACGTCCGGGTCGACGCCCGCGGTCTCCATCGCGCCGAGCAGGAGGCGCCGGGCGAGCGGCACGCTCGCGGCTTCGCGCCGCAGATGCAGTGACCACCAGATGCTCATGCTCCAGCCTCCCGGCCGCGGCTCGACATACCCCTACGTATTGCCGCCGGTGGCCCTGCGTAACCGCCCATCCGACGTGATGCCGCCCATATGGGGGATGCGCCACGCGCATCAACCGGTGTATGTAGGGCCACTTGCCCCAGTGGCACCAGAAGGTGATCTTCCCCGTGCACACCGGCACGCACCCGGGTGCACCGGAATCTTGTGGACCTGGCGTACGGCGGCCGTGGGGCCAGTGCGATGATGAGCCCGCCATGAGTGTCCCCCACCAGTCTCCGGCGCGTGCAGGAGACGGTCTCCGGCTGCTGCGGGCCGCGGTCTTCGCCGCGGTCTGTGTCGTGCTGGCCGCCGCCGGACACACCCTGGCCTCCTGCGTGAGCGTGCCGCTGTGGACGCTCGGCGCCGGATTCCTCGGGGTCCTCGTGGTCGTCGCGCCGCTCGCCGGCCGGGCCCGGACCCTGCCGGGCATCGCGGTGGTCCTGACGCTCGGCCAGACCGTGCTGCACACCCTGTTCGGGCTGGGCCAGCACGGCACCCGCGCCGTGACGGCGACGGCCGACGACGCCGTCGTACGACAGGCCGCCCGCATCCTGTGCGGCAGTGCCGCGGCCCCGCTCAGCCCCGCCCAGGCCCAGCGGATCCTCGCCGACGCGCGGATCCTCGACGGCGGCTCCGGCGGTGCCATGAGCGGCATGAGCGGGATGGACCACTCGGGCGACGCGCTGACCGCCGGGGCGTCCTCCGCGTCCCTGCTGCCCTCGCTGCCGATGCTGCTCGGCCACGTCCTCGCGGCCGTGGCCGCCGGCTGGCTGCTGCGCCACGGCGACCTCGCGCTGCTGCGCCTGCTCGCCCTGTCGGCGCACGGAGTCGCCGAGGGGGCGCTCGTACGGTCCCTGCGCGGGGCGCTCGCGCTGGTGCGGGCCCTGCTCGCCGGACTGCCCGGCGCGCCCGGCCCGCGCGTGGCCCGCCCCGCCGCCACCCCGCCCGTGCCCGTCCCGCACGGCGTGCTGCTCCAGCACTCGGTGATCCGTCGCGGCCCGCCGGCCGCCTCCGCTCTGCTTCTCGCTGCCTGACACGACGCGACCGGCACCCCCGCTCCACGACCGGGAGGCGCGGCCGCCGTCGTGCGGCACGCGCGCGTGCGCCTGAGCGCACGTCCTCACCCGATCTCACTCAGAGTGGAGTGCTTGCTTCCATGAAGGCTTCCCGTCTCGCCGCCGCCGCGGCCGTCGCCGGTTCGGCCGTGCTCGTCCTGTCCGGCCCCGCGTTCGCGCACGTCAGCGTGAGCCCCGAGGGCACCGCCGCCAAGGGCGGCTACGCGACCGTGGACTTCAAGGTCCCCAACGAGCGCGACAACGCCTCGACCACCAAGCTCGAGGTGGCCTTCCCGACCGACCACCCGCTGGCCTCCGTGATGCCGGAGCCCATCCCCGGCTGGACCGCCCAGGTCACCAAGGCCAAGCTGGCCAAGCCGCTGACCGTGCATGGACAGCAGATCTCCGAGGCCGTCTCCAAGGTCACCTGGACCGCCTCCGGCAAGGGCATCGAGCCCGGCTTCTTCCAGAAGTTCCCGCTGTCCGTGGGCCCGCTGCCCGAGGACGCCGACGAACTGGTCTTCAAGGCGATCCAGACGTACTCCAACAAGGAGGTCGTGCGCTGGATCGAGGTCCAGCAGGACGGCCAGGAGGAGCCGGAGAACCCTGCGCCGGTGCTGGAGCTGTCGGCCGCGTCCGACGACCACCACGGCGGCGGCGCCAAGGGCGCCTCGGACGACTCCGACGACGCGAAGACGGCGCAGACCGGCGCCCAGGCCGCCGACACCGACTCCGACGACGACGGCGGCAGCGACACCACCGCCCGCGTCCTCGGCGTGGCCGGCATCGTCGTCGGCGCCGCCGGCGTGGCCTACGGCGTGTTCGCCGGCCGCCGCCGGTCCGACGCCTGACCCTGCTCGTCCGTGCCGCGCACCGGGGGCGGCGGTCGCCCCGCCGGCCCCGGTGCGCGCCGGATTCCATACATCTGGGACATTTCTCTATGCGCAAGAAGACGTTCGCCGCGGCGGCCCTGCTCGCCGCCGCCACGCTCACCCTCTCCGGCTGCGGCAGCGACGACGGCGGCAGCAGCCCGGTCGCCGAGGTCTCCGCCGACGCCACCCAGCAGTCCGCGATCGTGCTCGACCAGCCGTTCACCAAGCCGGACCTGAAACTCACCGACACCCAGGGCAAGAAGTACGACCTGCGCGCCGAGACCAAGGGCAGGCCGACGCTGCTGTACTTCGGCTACACCAACTGCCCCGACATCTGCCCGCTGACGATGAACAACATCGCCGTCGCCAAGAAGCAGCTCCCCCAGGCGGAGCAGGACCGGCTGCGCGTCGTGTTCGTGACGACCGACCCCGCCCGGGACACCCCGGCCGCCCTCGGCGCGTGGCTCAAGGGCATCGACCCGCAGGTCGTCGGGCTCTCCGGCGACTTCACGGCCATCCAGACCGCGGCCCGTTCGGTCGGCATCACCATCGAGCCGCCGCACAAGGACAAGAACGGCAAGACGGTCTCCACGCACGGCACCCAGGTGGTCGCCTTCTCCCCGAAGACCGACGGCGGGTACGTCCTGTTCACGGAAGAGGCCTCCGTGGACGACTACGTGAAGGACCTCCCCAAGCTCATCCAGGGGGAGAAGCCGTGAGGCACCTCGCCGTGAGGCACCTCGCCGTGAGGCACCTCGCCGTGCCCGTGGCGGTGCTGGCCGGGGCGCTGCTCCTCGGCGGCTGCGGCGACGACGGCGGCGGCCGGCCCGAGCTGTCCATAGGCTCCGCCTACATGCCCCAGCCGGTCTCCGGCTCCATGGCGGCCGGCTTCCTGACCGTCACCAACAAGGGCGGCGCCAAGGACGAGCTGACCTCGGTCACCAGTGACGCCGCCGGCGACGTCACCGTCCACGAGACGGTCGGCGGGTCCATGCGGGAGGTCGACAGGATCGAGGTGCCCGCGCACGGGCGGCTGGTGTTCGAGAGCGGCGGGAACCACCTGATGTTCGAGAACCTGAAGAGCAGGCCGCGCGAGGGCGGGAAGGTGTCCGTCACCCTCCACTTCGCCGGCTCCGGCGCCGTGACCGTCGAGATGCCGGTGCGGTCCGCCACGTACACCCCCACGACCGGACACTGACGGAGGGACCACCGTGACTCAGGCCATCGCCCCCCGCGTCCGGACGCTGGTGCTGCTGTTCCTGGCGGCCGTCGCCGCGCTGCTCGTCGGCGCCGGACCGGCCGCCGCGCACGCCGCCCTGACCGGCAGCGACCCCGCGCAGGGGACGGTGGTCGACACGGCACCCGCCCAGGTGTCGCTGACCTTCTCCGAGAAGGTCGCGACCTCCGACGGCTCGCTGCGCGTGCTCGACCCCAAGGGCAAGCGGGTCGACACGGGCAAGCCGGCCAACGTCTCCGGCACGACGTACGCGGTCCAGCTCCACGCCGGACTGCCCGACGGCACGTACACCGTGACCTACCAGGTGGTGTCCGAGGACAGCCATCCCGTCTCCGGTGCCTACACCTTCTCCATCGGCGCGCCCTCCCGGACCAGCGTCCCGGTGTCCGGCCAGGAGGTGGGCGGCGGGGTCGTCGGCGGGCTGTACGGCTTCGGTCGGTACCTGTCCTACGCCGGGTTCATCGTGCTGGTCGGCGGGGCCGCCTTCGTGCTGGCCTGCTGGCCGCGCGGGACCTCGGTGCGGGCCGTGCAGCGGCTCGTCGTCTCCGGCTGGCTGGCGCTCACCGCCGCCACGCTCTTCCTGCTGCTCCTGCGCGGCTCGTACACCGGCTCCGGCAAGGTCGCGGACGTCTTCGACCTGGACCTGCTCGGCGACGTCCTGCAGACCAAGACCGGCGCGGCCCTCGTGTCCCGGCTGCTGCTGCTCGCCGCCGCGGCGCTCTTCATCGCCGTGCTGTTCGGCGCGTACGACAAGCGCGACGACGAGGAGAAGCGGGACCTGACCTTCGGGCTGGCGATCGGCGGGGCGGTCGTGGCGGCCGGGCTCGCCGCGAGCTGGGCCATGGCCGAGCACGCCTCGACGGGACTGCAGCCGGGCATCGCCATGCCCGTCGACGTGCTCCACCTGCTCGCCGTCGCCACCTGGCTCGGCGGCCTGGCGACGCTGCTCGTCGCGCTGTACCGCGCGCCCGCCGACCAGCCGGTCGAGGCGGCCGCCGTACGGCGCTTCTCCACCGTCGCCTTCAGCAGCGTGGTCGCGCTGGTCGCGACCGGGACCTACCAGTCGTGGCGGCAGCTGGGCTCGTGGTCGGCGTTCACCGACACGCGGTACGGGCAGCTCCTGCTGGTCAAGATCGGGCTGGTGGCGCTGCTGGTGGGCGTCGCGTCGATCTCCCGGCGGTGGACCGGGCGGCTGGCCGGGGCCGCGCTGCCGGGGTCGCGGGCCACCGCGGAGGCGGACGTCGAGGCCGGCGTCGGCGCCGGTTCCGGGAAGGCCGCCTCCGCCGGGAAGGGCGCCTCCGCCGGGAGCTTGGGCGCGGGCAAGACTTCGGGCGCGGGCACCCAGGCCGGCCCGGGCAGGCGGGGTACGGGGAAGCCGGGCACCGGGAAGCAGGGCACGGCGGGCGCCGGTGCCGGCCGGGGCTCGGGTGAGGAGCCCGGTGACGCCGCGACCGGTGCCGTCGGCTCCGAGCGGGCCGCCCAGCTCGCGCGGCAGCGGGCCGCCGAGGACGCCGCACGGCAGAAGCGGCTCCGCGACGCCGACCCCCACCGCTTCGGGCTGCGCCGCTCGGTGCTCGCCGAGGCGGGTGTCGCGGTGGTCCTGCTCGCCGTCACCACCGCGCTGACGTCCACCGAGCCGGGCCGCACCGAGCAGGACGCCAAGGCGGCCACGGCGGCTTCGTCGTCCTCGTCGTCCGGCACGGGCAGCTCCTCCGGCGCGCTGACCCTGGACATGCCCTTCGACGCGGGCGGCACGAACGGCAAGGGCGTCGTCAGCGTGGACCTCGACCCCGCCCGGGTCGGCGGCAACGAGATGCACGTCTACGTCACCCGGCCCAACGGCCGCGCCTTCGACGTCCCCGAGGTCAAGGTCGCCCTCACCCTGGAGTCCCAGCGCATCGGGCCCCTGCCCGTCGCCCCCGACCACATCACCACCGGCCACTGGTCGGCGAACGGCGTGCAGATCCCCATGGCCGGCGAATGGAAGATCGCCGTGACCGTGCGGACCTCCGACATCGACCAGGTGACCGTCTCCAAGAACGCGCAGATCGGCTGAACCGCACCATGCCCGACCAGTCCCTCCCCGAAGCTTCCCCGTCCACCGCGCCGGACGCCCCGTCGCAGGCCCGCGCCGACCGGGGGCTGTCCCGTCGCGCCCTCCTCGGCACCGCCGGCGCCACCGGGCTCGTGCTCGGCGCGGCGGGCGGAGCCGTGGGGTACGCGGCCGCCCCCGCGCCGGCCACCCCGCTGGCGTCCGTCGGCAGCGAGCAGGTGACGTTCCACGGGAAACATCAGCCCGGCATCCTCCAGGGCCTCCAGGCCCACGGCCACCTCGTCGCGTTCGACCTCACGCCCGGCGCCGGCCGTACCGAGGCGGCCGCGCTGCTGCGCCGCTGGTCCGGGACCGCCCGGCGGCTGATGGCGGGCGAGGCCGCGGCCCACGGCGACACGGACGTGGCCCGGGACGCGGGGCCGTCGTCCCTGACGGTCACCTTCGGCTTCGGCCACAGCTTCTTCGCCCGCACCGGGCTGGAGAAGCGCCGGCCGGTCGCCCTGGACCCGCTGCCGGCCTTCTCCTCCGACCACCTAGACGCCCGGCGCAGCAACGGCGACCTGTGGGTGCAGATCGGCGCGAACGACGCCCTGGTCGCCTTCCACGCCCTGCGCGCGCTGCAGAAGGACGCGGGCGGCGCGGCCCGGGTGCGCTGGCAGATGAACGGCTTCAACCGCTCGCCCGGCGCCACGCCCCACCCCATGACGGCCCGCAACCTCATGGGCCAGGTCGACGGCACGCGCAACCCCAAGCCGTCCGACGCCGACTTCGACCGGCGGATCTTCGTGCCGGCGTCCGGCTCGGCCGACCCCGCCTGGATGGCGAACGGCTCCTACGTGGTCGTACGCCGCATCCGCATGCTCCTCGACGACTGGGAGCGGCTGTCCCGGGCGGCGCAGGAGCAGGTCATCGGGCGCCGCAAGGCCGACGGGGCGCCGCTGACCGGGGGCACCGAGACAGCCGAGATGGACCTGGAGAAGACGGACGCGAACGGCGACCTGGTGATCCCGCTGAACGCGCACGCCCGGATCACCCGGCCCGACCAGAACGGGGGTGCGGCGATGCTGCGCCGGCCGTTCTCGTACCACGACGGCTTCGACGCGGACGGCACCCCGGACGCGGGCCTGCTGTTCGTCTGCTGGCAGGCGGACCCGCTGCGGGGCTTCGTCACCGTGCAGCGCAAGCTGGACCGCGGGGACGCGCTGTCGCGGTTCATCCGGCACGAGGCGAGCGGGCTGTTCGCGGTGCCGGGCGGGGCGGCCGAGGGGGAGTACGTGGGGCAGGCGCTGCTGGAGGGGTGAGGGCGGAGTGCGCTCCGCTGACGGTCCGACCTGCGGGACGGGCTCCCAAACCACCCGGTCGAGTGGTTGTCGTGAGACGCCTCCGCCGTCTGCGCGTGGGCCCATTAGGGTGAGGTCATGCCAGCGAGCTATGCGTATCTCGGTCCCGAGGGCACCTTCACCGAAGTCGCCCTGCGCACGCTTCCCGAGGCGGCCACCCGGCAGCTGATCCCGTACGTGTCGGTGCAGTCGGCGCTGGACGCCGTGCGCACCGGCGAGGCCGAGGCCGCGTTCGTGCCGATCGAGAACTCCGTCGAGGGCGGCATCACCACCACCCTGGACGAGCTGGTCGCGGGCAGCCCGCTGATGATCTACCGCGAGGTGCTGCTGTCGATCACCTTCGCGCTGCTGGTCCGGCCGGGCACGACGCTGTCCGACATCAAGACCGTCTCCGCCCACCCGGCCGCCCAGTCGCAGGTGCGGAACTGGCTGCGCGCCCACCTCCCCGACGCCGACTGGGAGTCCGCCGCCTCCAACGCGGACGCCGCCCGCCTGGTGCAGGAGGGCCGCTACGACGCCGCGTTCGCCGGTGAGTTCGCCGCCGCGCGCTACGGCCTGGAGGCGCTGGAGACCGGGATCCACGACTTCCCGGAGACCGCGCAGACCCGGTTCGTGCTGGTCGGCCGCCCGGCCCGGCCCGCCGCGCCGACCGGCGCCGACAAGACCTCCGTGGTGCTGTGGCAGCGCGACGACCACCCCGGCGGGCTGCGCGACCTCCTCGGCGAGTTCGCCACCCGGGGCATCAACCTCATGCTGCTGCAGTCCCGCCCCACCGGGGCCGGCATCGGCAACTACTGCTTCTGCATCGACGCCGAGGGGCACATCTCCGACCGGCGGGTGGCGGAGGCGCTGACCGGGCTGAAGCGGATCTGCCTGGAAGTGCGTTTCCTCGGCTCGTACCCGCGGGCGGACCTCACGGCGGCCGAGGTCCGGCCGCCGCGTCCGGGCACCTCGGACGAGGAGTTCGCGTCGGCGGCGGACTGGGTGGCGCGCTGCCAGGACGGCCGTTTCTAGCCGCTTCCAGCCGTTCCCGACCGTTCCCGGCCAGTAGTACGGCCATATCGTCGTTGTCCACAGGAGTTATCCACAGCCTGCGTTCTCGACCTGGGGACAAGTCGACACGGGAGCGCGACCTGGTCGACAAATCGCCCTACAGAGCCGATGCCGGGCGTTCACCCCACAGGTCACCCCTCGTCCACTTGTTTTCGCCGCGCCCTCCGTTGGAGCGACCCTTTTCCACCCGAAAGTGGGGTCAGGACCGGTTTGCGCGAGGAATGGACACCCGGGGAAACCGGACGCGTGATGATCAATTCGAATGTCCACAGATTGTCCTCACACCCTGTGGATAACTCTCTCCAGCGGACGGACTCCTGTGGACAAGGACCCCGCCAAGTCCCCGCTCCCGCAAGGAAATCCAGTCAACACCGGGCCCCCGGGCTAGCCCGTCCCAGGGAGCGGAGCACTTTCCCTTGACACGCTCCGCAATTCGCCCATAACGAACGTTGGGCCCCTTTTGGATCTTCTCGGAATGGTGGGTCGTGGGGCGCGAGCGCACACCGGTAGCCTGGAGCGCGTGATTGACCTTCGCCTGCTCCGTGAGGACCCCGACCGTGTGCGCGCCTCCCAGCGCGCCCGTGGAGAGGACGTCGCGCTCGTCGACTCCCTCCTGTCTGCCGACGAGCGGCGCAGGTCGTCCGGCGTCCGCTTCGACGAGCTGCGCAACGAGCAGAAGTCGCTCGGCAAGCTGATCGGCAAGGCCTCGCCCGAGGAGAAGGCCGACCTGCTCAAGCGGGCCGAGCAGCTCAAGGCCGACGTCAAGTCCGCCGAGGCCGAGCGCGACGCCGCCGACACCGAGACCCAGCAGCTCCTGCTCCGGCTCGGCAACCTCGTCCACCCCGACGTGCCCGTCGGCGGCGAGGAGGACTTCGTCACCCTGGAGAAGCACGGCGAGATCCGCGACTTCTCCGCCGAGGGCTTCGAGCCCAAGGACCACCTGGAGCTCGGGCAGCTCCTCGGCGCCATCGACGTCGAGCGCGGCGCGAAGGTCTCCGGCTCCCGCTTCTACTTCCTGACCGGTGTCGGCGCCCTGCTGGAGCTCGCCCTGGTCAACGCGGCGATCGCCCAGGCCACCGCGGCGGGCTTCACCCCGATGCTCACGCCGGCGCTGGTGCGCCCGCAGTCCATGGCCGGCACCGGCTTCCTCGGCCAGGCCGCGCAGGACGTCTACCACCTCGACAAGGACGACCTCTACCTGGTCGGCACCTCCGAGGTCCCCCTCGCCGCGTACCACATGGACGAGATCATCGACGCCGAGCGCCTGCCGCTGCGCTACGCCGGCTTCTCCCCCTGCTTCCGCCGCGAGGCCGGCTCGCACGGCAAGGACACCCGGGGCATCTTCCGCGTGCACCAGTTCGACAAGGTGGAGATGTTCTCCTACGTCGCCCCCGAGGACTCCCGGGCCGAGCACCAGCGCCTGCTGGACTGGGAGAAGCAGTGGCTGACCTCGCTGGAGCTGCCGTTCCGCGTGATCGACGTGGCCTCCGGTGACCTCGGCTCCTCCGCCGCCCGCAAGTACGACTGCGAGGCGTGGATCCCGACCCAGGGCAAGTACCGCGAGCTGACCTCCACCTCGGACTGCACCGAGTTCCAGTCCCGCCGGCTGTCGATCCGGGTCCGCGAGGGCAAGACCGTCCGCCCGCTGGCCACGCTGAACGGCACGCTGTGCGCCGTGCCGCGCACCATCGTGGCGATCCTGGAGAACCACCAGCAGGCCGACGGCTCCGTGCGGGTGCCCGAGGTGCTGCGCCCGTACCTCGGTGGCCGGGAGGTCCTGGAGCCGGTGGTTCGGTGAGCTTCCCCTACGGGCTGGTCGCCACCGACCTCGACGGCACGCTGCTGCGGTCCGACGAGTCGATCTCGCAGCGCACGCGGGACGCGCTCGCCGCGGTCACCGCGGCGGGCGCCGCCCACATCGTCGTCACCGGCCGCGCCGTCCCCTGGACCCGGCACATCCTCGACGACCTGGGCTACGACGGTCTCGCCGTCTGCGGCCAGGGCGCGCAGGTCTACGACGCCGGGGCGCACCGGCTGCTGACCTCCGTGACCCTGGACCGGCAGCTCGCCGGGGTGGCCCTCGCCAAGATCGAGGCCGAGGTCGGCCCGCTGCACCTCGCGGCGAGCCGGGACGGGCTGGACGGCGAGGTCCTGGTCGGACCGGGCTACGCCCTGACCGGCGCGCTGCCGGCGACGCCGTTCACCGACGCGTCCGACCTGTGGTCCGCCCCCCTGAACAAGATCTACATACAGCACCCCGAGCTGTCCGACGACGAGCTGGCCGAGGCCGCCCGCCGGGCCGCGGGCGGGTTCGTGACGGTCGCGATGGCCGGCGCGGGCATCGTGGAGCTGCTGCCGCTGGGGCTGTCCAAGGCGACGGGGCTGTCCCTCGCCGCGCGCCGCCTCGGCATCAAGGCGGCGGGAACCCTCGCCTTCGGCGACATGCCGAACGACATCCCGATGTTCGCCTGGGCGGCGCGGGGTGTGGCGATGGCCAACGCCCATGAGGAGCTCAAGGCCGTGGCCGACGAGGTGACGTCCTCCCACGAGGAGGACGGGATCGCGGTGGTGCTGGAGCGGTTGCTGGGCTGACGGTCCCTCCGGGGGCGGGGCGGGCCACGTAGGCGCGCCCCGGGTTTCGGGGGTGCGGGTGCATCGTGGCTGGTCGCGCAGTTCCCCGCGCCCCTGGGTCGGGGGCGGGGACGCCCTCGCCGGGCCCCCGGCGTTTCTCTCATGCAAGACAGGGGCGGCCCACGCGAACGAGTCGCGTGCTCGAAGCGGCCGCCCCTGCGCGAACAGGGTCTCTCCGGGGCGTGTCGGACGCCACCGATTAAGACGGTGAGGGCCGCCCCGTCACTCCTCTCCGGCCAGAGTCAGCGTGCGCAGCTTCTGTCCGGCGTACCAGGTCGCCAGGACGGTCACCGCGACGAGCAGCACGGTCGCCGTCGTGAGGCCGACGTCGGAGGTCACCAGGTCGCCGCCGGCCACCTTGTGGGCGACGGCGAGCGACCACTGCTGCACGCTGAGCGTGCGCGCACCGGGCACCAGCGAGCCGAACAGCGCCTCCCACACCAGGGCGTAGACCAGCCCGAAGACCACCGCGTGCCGGGACACGGTGCCCAGCAGCAGGAACAGCGCGGCGTAGGCGATGGAGGAGACCAGGGCCGCGACCGTGTAGGCCACGGCGATCTGCTGGCCGTTGCCGTTGAGGATGAACCCGGCGACCAGCGTCGGCAGCGCCGAGAACACCATGGTCACCGCGATCGCCACGATCAGCTTGGTGAAGATGATCGTGGGCCGCTTGAGCGGCTTGGAGAGCAGGTAGACGACGGAGCCGTCGTCGATCTCGGGCCCGATCGCGCCCGTGCCCGCGATGACACCGATGATCGGGACCATCGTGGCGAGTGCGAGCCCGCCCAGCAGGTCCGACGCGGTCTGGTCGTCGGCGCCCGCGAGGGCCCGCACGACCACGGAGATCGCGACGAGCAGCAGGGGCAGGGCGCCGAGGATGAGGGCGCGCCGGCGGCCGAGCAGGGCACGGTAGGTGAGCCGGGCGACAGTGGGGTCGTACATCTTCGGCCTCCTACGCCGCGACCAGGTAAGAGAACACGGACTCGAGCGACTCGTCGGACGGCGAGACGGTCAGCAGCCGGATGCCGTGGTCGCGGGCGACCCTCGGCAGCAGCGCGGTGAAGCGGCCGAAGTCGACGGCCTGGATGCGCAGCGCCCCCTCGGTGACGTCCACCTCGATGCCGGACGTCGACGGGTCGGCGATCAGCGCGGCCGCGAGCGCGCGGTCGTCGCTGGAGCGCACCAGGTAGCGGTGGGGGCGGTCGGTCATCAGGCGGCGGATCTTGCGGAAGTCGCCGCTGGCCGCGTGCCGTCCGGCGACGACCACCTCGATGTGCCAGGCGAGCTGCTCGACCTCCTCGAGGATGTGCGAGGAGAACAGCACGGTGCGTCCCTCGTCGCCCATGCGCCGCAGCAGGTCCATGAGCTGCATGCGCTGGCGCGGGTCCATGCCGTTGAAGGGCTCGTCGAGCAGGAGCAGCGAGGGGTCGTGGACCAGGGCGCTGGCCATCTTCACGCGCTGGCGCATGCCCTTGGAGTACGTCGAGATCTTGCGGTCCTGGGCGTACTCCATCTCGACCGTGGCGAGCGCCCGCTGGGCGGCCTTGGCGCCCAGGCCGTGCAGTTCGGCGTTGGCGACGACGAACTCGCGGCCGGTGAGGAAGTCGTACATCGCCTCGCGCTCGGGGACGATGCCGATGTGCCGGTAGATCACCTCGTTGCGCCAGACCGGCTGTCCGTCGAGGGTGACGGTGCCGGTGGAGGGGGCGAGGAAGCCTCCCATCATGTTGATCAGGGTGGACTTGCCCGCGCCGTTGGGGCCGAGCAGCCCGGTGACGCCCGGGCCGATGGTCATGGTGATGTCGTTGACGGCGACCACGTTGCCGAACCAGCGGGAGACGTGGTCGATGGAGAGCGTGGTCACAGTCCCACCTTCCGGTAGCGGCGCAGCAGGAGGCCGTAGCAGGCGGCGATCAGGCCGAGGACGACCAGGACGTACACCGCGCCCTCGCCGTGGGTGGGGCCGACCGCGCCGGGGAACGCCGAGGTCGCGCCGAGGAACGCGGACTGCACGCCGTCGATGAGCGTGACGGGCGAGAAGAGGCCGATCCAGGGGATGGCGCCGGTGCTGTTCTGCGCGTCGGCGATGGCCTGGAGGGTGGAGACGGCGCCGTAGGAGATGGTCAGGACGGCGATCACGGCGGCGATGCCGAAGCCGCGCCGCGGGGTCACCGAGGCGATCACCAGGCCGATGCCGGCGAACAGCAGGGAGAGCAGTGCCACGGACACGAGTCCCTGCCCGAATCCCTCGGTCTGGTCGGTGAAGTCCAGCTTGGCCAGCAGCGCGCCCACGTAGAGCACGAGCAGCGGGGCCGCGGTGAGGACGAACAGCGCCGAGGCCAGCGCCGCGTACTTGGCGCGCACGTAGTCGGCGGTCTCGATCGGCCGGGAGAAGTACAGCGGCACCGTCTTGAAGCGCAGGTCGCGCGAGACGGACTGGGGCGCCTGGGAGGCGACGTACAGGCTGATGACGGCCTGCATGATGATCGCGTAGCGCGTGTAGTCGACCGGCAGTTCCTTGGCCTTCGTGGCGACCGCGACGGCGACCATGATGGCCGCGGGCACGCACATCACCACGAACAGCAGCATCGGCAGCACCTTGGACTTGACCGAGCGGCCGAGGCCGTAGGCACCGCGCAGCGACTGCGAGTACAGCGAGCGGGTCGCGTAGGAGCGGCCCAGGCGGGGGCCGTCGTAGGTGCGGTAGCCGATGTTGTGGATGCGGGTCTGGTCACCCGGGACGGCTGCCACGGGGTGCTCAGCTGACATGTCCGGCGGCCTCCTTCCTTTCCTCGTCGCTGCTGCGGAAGACCTCGGAGATGTGGTGCCGGCGCTGCTCCATGCGCACCAGTCCCAGGCCGAGGTCGGCCACCACGTCGCGCACCAGGTCGTAGGTGTCCTCGCCCTGCGCCGTGAGGAGCAGGATGTGTCCGGCGCCCGGCAGGCCGCCGCCGTCCTCGACGGTCATCCCGCGCGCGTGCAGCGCCTCGCGCAGCGCACGCGTGCCGTCGGGGTGGTCGTCGGTGTCGGTGACCTCGACCGCGAGGGTGGTGGTGGTCTGCGTGAAGTCGGTGGTGGAGCTGGAGCGCAGCAGCTTGCCGCCGTCGACCACGACGACGTGGTCGCAGGTGCGCTCCAGTTCGCCGAGGAGGTGCGAGGTGACCAGGACCGAGATGCCGAAGTCGGTGTGGATGCGGCGGATCAGCGCGAGCATGTCGTCGCGGCCGACCGGGTCGAGGCCGTTGGTCGGCTCGTCGAGGAAGACGAGCTGCGGGTCGTGCACCAGCGCCTGGGCGAGCTTCACGCGCTGCTTCATGCCGGTCGAGTAGCCGCCGATGGGGCGGTAGCGCTCCTCGTACAGACCGACGTGGCGCAGGGTGTCCGCGGTGCGCTCGCGCGCGGCGGCCGGCGGGAGCCCGGACATGCGCGCCATGTGGACGACGAACTCGGTGGCCGAGACGTCGGGCGGCAGGCAGTCGTGCTCCGGCATGTAGCCCACGCGCTCGCGGATGGTGGCGCCCCGCGTGGCGACGTCGAGGCCGAGGACCTCGGCGCGGCCCTCGGAGGCCGGCGACAGACCCAGCAGGATCTTGATCAGGGTGGACTTGCCGGCGCCGTTGGCTCCGACGAGTCCGGTCACTCCGGCTCCGATGTCCACGGACAGCCGGTCGAGCGCGGTCACCCTGGGGAACCGCTTGCTCAGGCTTTCGGTCGCGATCACAGTCACGTGGTCCACGGTAGTGACGTGGACCACGCGGGTCGTCAGACCGGAGAGCCGTCTTCGGATCAGACCTCAGGTGTACGGGGCCCGTAGGGGACCCCCTGCCTGAGAGGTACGGGAACCGGTCCGCGGCCCCTCGCGGGCTGTTCGCGGGCCCCGGCCCCACGCCCTATTGACGCTTTCTCTAACAAGTGCGAGATTCGCGAGGTCACGTCACGGGTACGCGGGCACGCCGAGCGGAACGGGCACGCCGGACAGAGGGGAAGCCACATGCTGGAGGGCGCGCGCGAGCGCCGGGTGCGGACCGGCGGGATCGAGCTGTGCGTGGCCGAACTCGGCGACGCGGACCGGCCGACGGTGGTCCTGGTGCACGGCTACCCGGACAGCAAGGAGGTCTGGTCGCAGGTCGCCGAGCGCCTCGCCGGCCGCTTCCACGTCGTGCTGTACGACGTGCGGGGCCACGGCGGCTCCACCGCGCCCAAGCCGCTGCGCGGGGGCTTCACGCTGGAGAAGCTGACGGACGACTTCCTGGCGGTCGTGGACGCGGTCAGCCCCGGCCGCCCCGTGCACCTGGTGGGCCACGACTGGGGCTCGGTGCAGTCCTGGGAGTTCGTGACGGTGCCGCGCACCGAGGGCCGCATCGCGTCCTTCACGTCGATGTCGGGGCCGTCCCTGGACCACTTCGGCCACTGGATCGACGCGCGCGTGAAGCACCCGACGCCCCGGCGGATCGGCCAGCTCCTGGGCCAGGGGGCCAAGTCCTGGTACGTGTACCTGCTGCACACCCCGGTCGTGCCCGAACTCGCCTGGCGCGGACCGCTCGGCCGGCGCTGGCCGGCGGTCCTGCGGCGCCTGGAGAAGGTCCCCGGCGACGGCTACCCGACCCCGTCACTGCCGTCCGACGCGGCCCACGGCGCCTGGCTGTACCGCGACAACGTCCGCTCCCGGCTGCGCCGCCCGCGTCCCGACGCGTACGCGCACGTGCCGGTGCAGCTCATCACCCCGCTGGGTGACGCCTTCCTCTCACCGCGGCTCTACGACGCGTTGGAGCAGTGGGTGCCGCACCTGACCCGGCGCACCCTGCCCGACCGCCACTGGGTCCCGCGCACCCGCCCCGACCAACTGGCGGCGTGGATCACCGACTTCGTCACCTCGGTGGAGAGCGGCACACCCCGTCCCGCGCCGGGCAAGGGACCGTACGCCGAGCGCTTCGGGGGCCAACTGGTGCTGGTCACCGGGGCGGGCAGCGGCATCGGCCAGGCCACGGCGTACGCCTTCGCCGAGGCGGGCGCCCGGGTGATCGCGGTGGACCGCGACGGTGAAAGCGCGGCGCGCACCGCCGAGATGAGCCGGCGGATCGGCGCTCCCGAGGCCTGGGCCGAGACGGTCGACGTCTCCGACGCCGAGGCGATGGAGAAGCTCGCGGAGAAGGTGCACTCCGAACTCGGCGTGCTGGACGTGCTGGTGAACAACGCCGGCATCGGGCTGTCGGGCTCCTTCTTCGACACCACGCCCGAGGACTGGCGCCGCGTCCTGGACGTCAACCTGTGGGGTGTGATCCACGGTTGCCGTCTGTTCGGCGCGCGGATGGCGGAGCGCGGACAGGGCGGCCACATCGTGAACACGGCATCGGCCGCCGCCTACCTGCCCTCGCGCACGCTCCCGGCGTACAGCACCTCCAAGGCGGCGGTGCTGATGCTGAGCGAGTGCCTGCGGGCGGAGTTGGCGGAGCGGGGCATCGGCGTGAGCGCGATCTGCCCGGGGATCGTCAGCACCGGGATCACCTCCACGGCGAGCTTCGTGGGCGTCGCGCCGGAGGAGCAGGACCGCCTGCGCGAGAACTCCACGCGCGCCTACGCCCGGCGCAACTACCCGGCGAGGAAGGTCGCCGACGCGGTGCTGCGTGCCGTGGCGCGCAACGAGGCGGTCGTCCCGGTGACGCCGGAGGCGAAAGGCGCGCGGGCCCTTTCCCGCTTCGCGCCGGGCCTGTTGAGGGCGGCGGCGCGCATCAAGCCGCGGATCTGAGCGATTCGGCCAAGGGCACGACGCGCGAGGCGAGTTGAGCAGGGCAGTTGGCTGTAGGGCGAGTTGGGCTGAACGGCGGAGCAGCCCGGGAGTTGGCCAACCACTCGACCAGGGAGTCAAGTTGTCCACAGTTTCGCCAACGATCCTGTGGATAACCATCGTTGGTTGTGGATCAAACATCTCACGCTAAAGAAAATGCGTGACGCGTGTCTCTCCCGCCATGCTGGAGGGATGGACGACAGACGCACCGTGAAGGTGTCGAAGTACCTCTCGAAGCACCTGCGCCACCAGCCCGAGCGGATCGGACTGGCCCTCGACGAGGGCGGCTGGGTGGAGATCGACACCTTGATCGCGGCCGCCGCCGCCCACGGCTTCCCCTTCACCCGGGAGGAACTGGACCACGTCGTCGCCGCCAACGACAAGCAGCGCTTCGCGGTCGACGGCACCCGCATCCGGGCCAGCCAGGGCCACAGCGTCGACGTCGACCTGGGGCTGCCGCCGGCGACCCCGCCGCCGTACCTCTACCACGGCACGGTGGCCCGCTTCCTGGACGCGATCCGGGCCGAGGGGCTGCGCCCCATGAACCGGCACGACGTGCACCTCTCGGCCGACCGGGAGACCGCCACCCGGGTCGGTGCACGGCGTGGCCGGCCCGTGGTGCTCGCCGTGGACGCCGGAGCCATGCACCGCGACGGCCACGTCTTCCACGTCAGCGCCAACGGCGTCTGGCTGACCCGGGCGGTACCGCCCGGGTACCTGCGCTTCCCCGGAGCGCACTGAACCGGGCATGATCCGTCGCGTGGACCACCTGCCGAGCACCGAAGCCGCCGTCAGTGCCCTGCGCGCCCTGGCGGACACCTACGGTCGCGCCATCGAGGTCAGCCATGACATCGGTGCCGACCAGACGTCCCGCCGCAGCGCCGCCGGCGTCGGCGTCACCACCGACCCGGACGGCTCCCTGCCGCACGAGGCCCTTGTCGAGCTGGGCGGCCGACCGCACGTCAGCGTGCGCCTCTACCCCGACGACGACGCGCTGATCACCGTCGACGGCGTCGAGTGCCCCGACGTCGACCGCGACGACGTCCCCGCCTTCCTGCGCGCGGTGTACGACGGACACGCCTGGGTCAAGGCCCGCCGGTTCCCCCCGGGCGCCTTCCTGATCGTCCCGCTGCCCGGCGACCGTACGCACAAGGAGTACATCCCCCTGGTGTCCCTCAGCCCGTGGCTGTCCGGCCGCGTGCGGTGACTGTTTCCCGTGGAACACCGCCCGGCGCTTACCGTGGGCCCATGAGCCTGCGTCTGAGCACCGTGATCCTGCCCTACCGCCGCTGGAACGACGGCGGCCGTTCCTCCTGGACGCGCGCCGAACAGCTCGGCTTCCACACGGCGTACACCTACGACCACCTGTCCTGGCGCACCTTCCGTGACGGCCCGTGGTTCGGGGCCGTCCCCACCCTGACCGCCGCGGCGTCGGTGACCGACCGGATCCGCCTGGGCACGCTCGTGACCTCCCCGAACTTCCGGCACCCGGTGACCCTCGCCAAGGAGCTGATCTCCCTGGACGACATCTCCGGCGGCCGGATCACCCTCGGCATCGGCGCGGGCGGCACCGGTTTCGACGCCACGGCCCTCGGCCAGGAGCCGTGGAGCCCGCGTGAGCGTGCGGACCGGTTCGCCGAGTTCGTGCCGCTGCTCGACCGGCTGCTGACCGAGGACTCGGTCACCCACGAGGGGACCTACTACTCGGCCGTCGAGGCGCGCACCATCCCCGGCTGTGTGCAGCGCCCCCGCCTGCCCTTCGCGGTGGCCGCGACCGGCCCGCGGGGACTGCGGCTGGCCGCGCGGTACGGGCAGGCCTGGGTGACCACGGGTGACCCCAAGCTCTTCGAGAACGGCACCCCCGAGCAGTCCGTGCAGGCGCTGCGCGGGCAGACCGAGAAGCTGGCCGCCGCCTGCGCCGAGGCCGGCCGGGACGTGGCGGAGCTCGACAAGATTCTGCTGACCGGTTTCACCCCGGACCGGGACCGGCCCCTGACGTCCCTGGACGCCTTCGTCGACTTCGCCGGACGCCACCGCGAACTGGGCTTCACCGAGATCGTGATCCACTGGCCGATCCCGGACTCCGAGTTCGCCGCCGACGAGAAGGTCTTCGAGCAGATCGCGACCGAGGCCCCGGCGCAGGTGCGCTGAACCGGCCGCCCCCGAACGCGGCCGCGGCGGCCGGTGTCGTCCGGGTCTCATCCGTGCGGTCTCCCGCACGGGCGTGCGGGCATATGCGCGAGAATGACGCGGTGACCTCAGCGACTCGACAGCCCGAGACCCCGGCCTCCACCGTTCCGCCGCGGCTGATCGCCACCGATCTGGACGGAACCCTGCTGCGCGACGACAAGACCGTCTCGCCGCGCACGGTCGCCGCCCTCGCCGCCGCCGAGCAGGCGGGCATCGACGTCTTCTTCGTCACCGGCCGCCCGGCCCGCTGGATGGACGTCGTCAGCGACCACGTCCACGGGCACGGGCTCGCGATCTGCGGCAACGGGGCCGCCGTGGTCGACCTGCACGGCGGCCCCGGCGCCCACCGGTTCGTGAAGGTACGGGAACTGCCGAGGCAGAACGCCCTGGACGCGGTACGGCTGCTGCGCGACGCGGCGCCGGGCACGGTGTGCGCGGTGGAGCAGACGTACGGCTTCCACCAGGAGCCGGACTACCCGAAGCTGCACATGGAGACCCCCGACGACCTGGCGCCCGCGGAGGAGCTGCTGGCGCCCGACGGCGTGGCCTCGCGCGAGCCGATCCTGAAGATCCTCGCCTACCACCCCACCCTCGACCCGGACGCCTTCCTCACCGTGGCCCGGCTGTCCGTCGGCGACCGCGCCAACGTCACCCGCTCCAGCCCGAGCGCGCTGCTGGAGCTGAGCGGGCCGGAGGTCTCCAAGGCCAGCACCCTCGCCCTGTGCTGCGCGGAGCGCGGGATCTCCCACGAGGAGGTCGTCGCGTTCGGGGACATGCCCAACGACCTGGAGATGCTGACCTGGGCGGGCCGCTCGTACGCCATGGGCAACGCCCACCCCGACGTGCTCGCCGCCGCGTCCGGGCGGACGGCCGGCAACAACGAGGACGGCGTGGCCCTCGTCATCGAGCGACTGCTGGCCGAGCGGGCGTAGAGAGCCAGGACCCGTCGGCCGGCCGGCCCGGCCCGCCCCGCCCCGGACGCGCCCTTCAGACGCGTCCGTCGGCTTTCAGCGTGCGCCCGCCAGCAGTTCGGCCGCCTCCTCGCGTTCGGCCATTCCGCGCAGCGGTCCCGCCTCGGCGGTCAGGTCCGCGTACGCGCCGCGCTGCACGACTCGGCCGCCGTCCAGCACGATCACCTCGTCCACGGCCTGCAGGCCGGTCAGCCGGTGGGTGATCAGCAGGGTCGTGCGGCCCTCGGTCGCGGCCAGCAGGTCCGCGGTGAGCGCGTCGGCCGTCGGCAGGTCGAGGTGCTCGGCGGGCTCGTCGAGCACCAGCACGGGGAAGTCGGCGAGCAGCGCGCGGGCCAGCGCGAGGCGCTGCCGCTGACCGCCCGACAGGCGGGCCCCGTGCTCCCCCACGAGCGTGTCGAGCCCGTCGGGCAGCGTGTCCACCCAGTCCAGCAGCCGGGCCCGGGCGAGCGCGTCCCGCAGGTCGGCCTCGCTCGCGTCCTTCCGGGCCAGCAGCAGGTTCTCGCGCACCGAGCTGTCGAAGAGGTGCGCGTCCTGCGCGCACAGCCCGACCAGCCGCCGCACCGCGTCGCCGTCCAGGGCGAAGGCGTCGACGCCGCCCAGCGTGTACGTGCCCGCGTCCGGGTCCAGGAACCGCAGCAGCACCTGGGCCAGGGTCGTCTTGCCGGAGCCGGACGCGCCGACGACGGCGATCCGCCGGCCCTCGGTGAGCCGGAGGTCGACCCCGGACAGCGCGTTACGGTCCTGCCCGGCGTACCGGGCGGTGAGCCCCCTGACCACCAGCGGGAACGGCGACGCGGGCGCCCTGCGCGGCTGCTCCGGCTCCCGCACGGGCTCGGGAGAGTCCAGCACCTCGTACACCCGCTCGGCGCTGCGGCGCACCCGCTGGCGGTACTGCACGGCGAGCGGCAGCCCCAGGACCGCCTCGAAGGCGGCGAGCGGGGTGAGCACCACGACGGCCAGGGCGACCCCGCCGAGCCGTCCGGCGGCGACCGCCTGCACGCCGACCAGGGCCGTGGCCGCGAGGGTCAGCCCCGAGACCAGAGCGGTCAGCCCGTCGCCGAGCGCGGTCGCGGTGGCCGCCCGTGTGGCGATCCGGGTGAGCACGCCGTCGGCCTCCCGGGCCTCGGCGGTGCGCGCGGGCAGGGCGCCGGCGACCGTGAGTTCGGCGGTGCCGGTCAGCAGGTCGGCCACGCGGGTGGCCAGCACGCCCCGCGCCGGAGCGAGCCGGCGGTCGGCGCGCCGGGCCACCGCGCCGGTGACCAGCGGGACGCCCACGCCGGCCGCGAGGAGCCCTGCGGCGAGCACGGCGCCCGCCTCGGGCAGCATCCAGGCGGTGAAGGCGACGGTCCCGGCGCACACGACGGTCGCGGCGCCGGCCGGCAGCAGCCAGCGCAGCCAGTAGTCCTGGAGGGCGTCCACGTCGGCCACCAGCCGGGACAGCAGGTCGCCGCGGCGGGTGGTGCGCAGTCCGGCGGGGGCCAGCCGCTCCAGCCGCCGGTAGACGGCGACCCGGGTGTCGGCCAGCATCCGCAGCACGGCGTCGTGGGACACCAGCCGCTCGGCGTAGCGGAACACCGCGCGCCCGATGCCGAAGGCGCGCGTCGCGGTCACCGCGACCATCAGGTAGAGCACCGGCGGCTGCTGCGAGGCCCGCGAGATCAGCCAGCCGGAGGTGGCCATGAGGCCGACCGCGCTGCCGAGCGCGAGGCTCCCGAGCAGCAGGGCGAGGGCCAGCCGGCCCCGCCGCGCCCCGGACAGGGCGCGGACCCGGGCGAGGACACCCCGGTGGGCGGTCTCCTCGCGCTCGGTACGGGGGGCCGGCGCCGGCCCGGCGACAGCGGGTGCCGTCTCGTGGGCGGGGTCGGCCGCAGCGGTCGTACCGTCCGCACGGCCCGCGCGTGCGGGGGCGGTGGTGACTCCGGCCGCCTCGCTGCCGGTCAGCCGCACCACCCGGTCGGCGACCTCCAGCAGCGCCGGCCGGTGCACCACCAGCAGGACGGTCCGCCCGGCCGCCAGGCGGCGCACGGCGGTCACGACCTCCGCCTCGGTCGCGCCGTCCAGCGCGGCCGTCGGCTCGTCGAGCAGCAGCACGGGGCGGTCGGCGAGGAACGCCCGTGCCAGCGCAAGGCGCTGGCGCTGCCCGGCCGACAGCCCGGCCCCGTCCTCACCGAGCACGGTGGCGGGCCCGTCGGGCAGCGCGTCCACGAACTCCAGCGCCCCCGCGTCCGCGAGGGCCCGGCGTACGGCGGTGTCGTCGGCGTCGGGACGGGCGAGCCGTACGTTCTCGGCGATGGTCCCGGCGTACAGGTGCGGGCGCTGGGGCACCCAGGCGACCCGGGAGTGCCACTGCGTCAGGTCGAGGTCGGCCAGGTCGGTCCCGCCGACGCTCACCCGGCCCCCGGTGGGCCGGACGAAGCCGAGCAGGACGTCGAGCAGCGTGGACTTGCCCGCGCCGCTCGGCCCGACGAGCGCGACGGTCTCCCCCGGCTCGACGGTGAAGCTGACGTCCGTCACCGCGTCCGTGGAGCGGCCGGGGTGGCGGACGTCCACGTGCTCGAAGGCCAGGCCCCCCGCGGGCACGGCGGCGGTACCGGACGACGGCAGGGGGGTCTCCAGGACCGCGAAGACCTCCTCCGCGGCGGCCAGGCCCTCGGCCGCCGCGTGGTACTGCGCGCCCACCTGGCGCAGCGGCAGGTACGCCTCGGGCGCCAGCACGAGGATCACCAGGCCGACGTACAGGTCCATGTCGCCGTGCACCAGGCGCATGCCGATGGTGACGGCGACCAGGGCCACCGAGAGCGTGGCGAGCAGTTCCAGGGCGAAGGAGGACAGGAAGGCGATGCGCAGGGTCCGCAGGGTCGCCTGCCGGTACTCACCGGTGATGCGCTTGATCGACTCGGCCTGCGCCTTGGCCCGGTCGAACACCTTCAGCGTGGGCAGACCGGCGACGACGTCCAGGAAGTGGCCGGACAGCCGGGACAGCAGGCGCCACTGCCGGTCCATGCGGGACTGGGTGGCCCAGCCGATCAACATCATGAAGACCGGGATCAGCGGCAGCGTGCCGACGATGATGGCCGCGGACACCCAGTCCTCGGTCACGATCCGCGCCAGCACCGCCACCGGCACGACCACCGCGAGCCCCAACTGCGGGAGGTAGCGGGAGAAGTAGTCGTCGAGGGCGTCGATCCCGCGCGTGGCGAGGGCGACCAGCGACCCGGTGCGCTGCCCGCTCAGCCAGCCGGGGCCGAGCGCGCCCGCCCGCTCCAGCAGCCGCCCGCGCAGCTCCGACTTCACGGCGGCGCCGGCCCGGTGGGCGGCGAGTTCGGTCAGCCAGGAGACCAGGGCGCGGCCGCCCGCCACCGCCACCAGCAGCACCAGGGGCGTGCGCAGGGCGGAGACGGACTGACCGTGCTGGAAGGTCCCGACGACCACCTCGGCGACGAGCATCGCCTGGGCGATGACGAGCCCGGCGCCCAGGGCACCCAGCCCGACGACGGCCGTCAGGAAGAACCGGGTGGCCCGGGCGTACCGGAGGAGTCGTGGATCGATCGGTTTCACGTGAAACACACCTCAGTGCGCGGCGTCGGCGATGTGCTGGGTGCCGATCCGCTTGCGGAAGACCCAGTAGGTCCAGCCCTGGTAGAGCAGGACCAGGGGCGTCGCGATCGCCGCGAGCCAGGTCATGATCTTGAGCGTGTACGGGCTGGAGGAGGCGTTGGTGACCGTCAGGCTCCACTGCTCGTTCAGCGTCGAGGGCATGACGTTCGGGAACAGCGTCAGGAAGAGCATCGACACCGCGGCGACGATGGTCAGGCCCGACAGGGCGAACGCCCAGCCCTCCCGGCCGGCCCGGGCGGCGACGAGCGCCCCGAGCAGGGCCGCCACGGCCACCACCAGGGCGACGAGCGAGGTGCCGTCCCCCTGGTCGGCCTGGGTCCAGCCCAGGAAGACGAGCGCCAGCACCGCGGTCACCAGGCCGACGCGCAGGGCCGTGGTCCGTGCGCGCTCCCGGATGTCCCCGACGGTCTTGAGGCCGACGAACACCGCGCCGTGGAAGGTGAACAGTGACAGCGTGACCAGCCCGCCCAGCAGGGCGTACGGGTTGAGCAGGTCACCGAGGCCGCCCACGTACTCCAGGCGGGCGTCGATCTTCACGCCCCGGGTGATGTTGCCGAAGGCGACGCCCCACAGGAAGGCGGGGATCAGCGAGCACCAGAAGATCGCCGTCTCCCAGTTGCGCTGCCAGTTCTCCTCGGGCCGCTTGGCCCGGTACTCGAAGGCGACGCCCCGCAGGATCAGGCAGACCAGGATGACCAGCAGCGGCAGGTAGAAGCCGGAGAAGAGGGTGGCGTACCACTCCGGGAAGGCGGCGAACGTCGCTCCGCCCGCGGTCAGCAGCCAGACCTCGTTGCCGTCCCAGACCGGGCCGATCGTGTTGATCAGCACCCGCTTCTCGGTCCGGTCGCGGGCGAGCAGCTTGGTGAGGACACCGACCCCGAAGTCGAAGCCCTCCAGGAAGAAGTAGCCGATCCACAGGACGGCGATGAGGACGAACCAGACGTCGTGCAGTTCCATGTCTGTGCAGCTCCCTCGGCCTAGTACGAGAAGGCCATCGGCTTGTCGGCGTCCCGGGAGTCGCCGCCGATCTTCGTGGGCGGGTTGAGGTCGGCCTCGGTCAGCTCGGGCGGCCCGGCCTTCACGTACTTCACCAGCAGCTTCACCTCGACGACGGCGAGGATCGCGTACAGCGCGGTGAAGGTGAGCATCGAGATGAGGACCTCGGTCTGGGAGACACCGGGGGAGACCGCGTCACGCGTCTGGAACAGGCCGTAGACGACCCACGGCTGACGGCCCATCTCGGTGAAGATCCAGCCCCAGGAGTTGGCGATCAGCGGGAAGCCCAGGGTGAGGACCGCCAGGCGCCAGTACCACTTGGTCAGCGTGGGGCCGAGCGCCTTCTTCGGCAGCAGCACCAGGTGCGGCACCTCGTCCTCGCCGACCCGCAGGTGCTGCGGCAGCAGGAACTTCTTGCGGGTCAGCCACAGTCCCGCCATGCCGAGGGCGAAGGACGTCATGCCGAAGCCGATCATCCAGCGGAAGCCCCAGTAGGCGACCGGGATGTTGGGCCGGTAGTCGCCGGGGCCGTACTTCGCCTGCTCGCTCTTGTTGACGTCGTTGATGCCGGGGACGTACGAGGTGAAGTCGTCCTTGGCGAGGAAGGAGAGCAGGCCGGGGACCTCGATGGCGACCCTGTTGTGGCCCTTGTCGACGTCGCCGACGGCGAAGACGGAGAAGGGAGCCGGCTTCTCGCCGTCCCACAGCGCCTCGGCCGCGGCCATCTTCATCGGCTGCTGCTGGTACATGATCTTGCCGAGCGTGTCGCCGCTGACCGCGGTGAGCAGACCGCCGACGACGACGGTGACCAGCCCGAGCCGCAGCGAGGTCTTCATCACGGGCACGTGCCGCTTGCGGACCAGGTGGAAGGCCGCGATGCCGACCATGAAGGCGCCGCCGGTCAGGAAGGCCGCGGACAGGGTGTGGAAAGCCTGGGCGAGGGCGGTGTTCTGGGTCAGCACGTGCCAGAAGTCGGTGAGTTCGGCCCGGCCCCTCGCCTTGTTGATCCGGTAGCCGACCGGGTGCTGCATCCAGGAGTTGGCGGCCAGGATGAAGTACGCCGACAGGATCGTGCCGATCGAGACCATCCAGATGCAGGCCAGGTGGACCTTCTTCGGCAGCTTGTCCCAGCCGAAGATCCACAGGCCGATGAAGGTGGACTCGAAGAAGAAGGCGATCAGGGCCTCGAAGGCGAGCGGGGCACCGAAGATGTCCCCCACGAAGCGCGAGTAGTCGGACCAGTTCATGCCGAACTGGAACTCCTGCACGATGCCGGTGACGACCCCCATCGCGATGTTGATCAGGAAGAGCTTGCCCCAGAACTTGGTCGCCCGGAGGTACTTCTCCTTGCTGGTGCGCACCCAGGCGGTCTGGAGGCCGGCGGTCAGGGCCGCCAGCGAGATCGTCAGGGGGACGAAGAGGAAGTGGTAGACGGTGGTGATGCCGAACTGCCAACGCGCCAGGGTTTCCGGCGCCAAGGCCATGTCCACGTCGCAGTCTCCTTACATCGCCGTGGTTGCGACAGCTTGTGAAAGCGTTCACATTCACAAGCAATTATGGCGCATACCCGTTCGAGGCCGAGAAGGCGGGGGGTGCCCTGCTCCGGCCACCGGTCCGAGCGGGGACGGTCCGCTCCCTCCTGGGCAAAGCAGCAGGTGAGAGGGGGTGCGGCGGCGGCAGAGGGGAGGAACCCGGGGTGGTGGTGCGCCCGCGAGGGCACAGCGGGACGTCGGGGTGTATTTCGTCACATCCGCGATGCGCACCCGGTGCGGCGCCCGCCGCACACGACGAAGCACCCCGCAGGCGCGGTGCTCGTTGCCTGCGGGGTGCGGTGGACCGGGGTGGCCGGCGCGGTCAGAGCTCCTTGTAGAACGCCTCCGTCACCTTCAGGAAGATGTCGTTGGCCTCGGCCTCGCCGACCGTCACCCGCACGCCCTCGCCCGCGAACGGCCGGACCACCACGCCGGCCTGCTCGCACGCCGCCGCGAAGTCGACGGTGCGCTCCCCCAGCCTCAGCCACACGAAGTTGGCCTGGGACTCCGGCACCGTCCAGCCCTGGGCGCGCAGCGCGTCGACCACCCGGGTGCGCTCGCACACCAGGGAGCCGACCCGGCCGAGCAGCTCGTCCTCGGCGCGCAGCGAGGCGATGGCCGCCTCCTGGGCGAGCTGGCTCACGCCGAACGGCACCGCCGTCTTGCGCAGCGCCGCCGCCACCGGCTCGTGGGCGATGGCGAAGCCCACCCGCAGCCCGGCCAGGCCGTACGCCTTGGAGAACGTGCGCAGCACGCAGACGTTGGGCCGCTCCCGGTACAGCTCCACGCCGTCCGGCACCTCGGGGTCGCGGATGAACTCGCGGTAGGCCTCGTCGAGCACCACCAGGCAGTCGGCGGGCACCCGGTCCAGGAAGCGCTCCAGCTCGGCCCGCCGCACGACGGTGCCGGTCGGGTTGTTCGGGTTGCAGACGAAGACCAGCCGGGTCCGGTCGGTGATCGCGTCGGCCATCGCGTCCAGGTCGTGCACGTCCCCCGGGGTGAGCGGCACCCGCACGGAGGTGGCGCCGCTGATCTGGGTGATGATCGGGTACGCCTCGAAGGAACGCCAGGCGTAGACGACCTCGTCGCCGGGGCCCGCGGTGGCCTGGATCAGCTGCTGGGCGACACCCACCGAACCGGTGCCGGTGGCCAGGTGGGAGAGCGGGACGCCGAACCGGTCGGACAGCTCGTTCATCAGGCCGGTGCAGGCCATGTCCGGGTAGCGGTTGAACGATTCCGCGGCCGCCGTCACGCTCTCCAGCACACCGGGCAGCGGCGGGTAGGGGTTCTCGTTGGAGGACAGCTTGTAGGCCGCGGGCCCGCCGGCCGCGGCGGGCTTGCCCGGCTTGTAGGTGGGGATCCCCTCCAGCTCGGCACGCAGCTTCGGGTTCGTCTCGCTCACCGCAGTCCTCCTCGTGACCACCACCGGCTTCAATACTGCTCACCTTATGAGGATTCGCGGCGGCTGCGTACCGGTCGGACGACGGTGCTGCGTCACAGCGGGAGTGCTCGCCACTGCGGGCACGGCACCCTCGGGCGGCACCCTGAGCGCATCTCCGGCATCACCGTGCGAAACGGAACGAACCGGGGAGCGACCAGGGGCGCACCCCACATATATCTATGCGCGGGTGGCTCGCGCCGTGGCGCGCGTCGCTCGTGCAGGTGAGTTGAGACCTCTTCGAAACATGACGGCCTTGGCAGGCTCATGCGCGCCGACACGTCACGTATTGGCATGAGAGGCGTCAACGAGCTTTGTTTCCCAGGCATCTGACGGTGTGTGACCTTGCAGAAACGTGCCTGTCAACGCGTGCATATGCGTCCGCCCTACCCCACCGGATGAGCCCTACTATCGGCTCGCCATGACAGCAGCAGGGAAGCACCAGGTGAGCCGCGCGGAAACCTCACGCCGAGGCAGCCGGCCGGGTCGGGCGGGGATCAGGGACGTCGCCGCCGCCGCCGGAGTCTCCATCACGACCGTCTCCGACGCCCTGAACGGCAAGGGCAGACTCCCCGATGCCACCCGACGCCATGTGCGCGAGGTCGCCGACCGGCTGGGCTACCGCCCCTCGGCCGCGGCCCGCACGCTCCGTACCGGCAAGTCGGGCCTCATCGGCCTGACCGTGACCACGTACGGGGATGAACCTTTCACCTTCACCGAGTTCGCGTACTTCGCCGAGATGGCGCGGGCCGCCACCTCCGCCGCGCTCGCCCGCGGCTACGCGCTCGTCATCCTGCCCGCCACCTCCCGCCACGACGTGTGGTCGAACGTGGCCCTGGACGGCACGGTCGTCATCGACCCCTCCGACCAGGACCCCGTGGTCAGCGAACTCGTCCGCCAGGGCTTACCCGTCGTCTCCGACGGCCGCCCGGCCGGGCCCCTGCCGGTCACCGCGTGGGTCGACAACGACCACGAGGCCGCCGTCCTCGACATCCTCGACCACCTCGCCGACGCGGGCGCGCGCCGGATCGGCCTGCTCACCGGCACCACGACGGACACCTACACCCACCTGTCGACCACGGCGTACCTGCGCTGGTGCGAGCGGGTCGGACAGGACCCGGTCTACGAGGCGTACCCCGCGCACGACCCGTGCGCCGGCGCCGTCGCCGCCGACCGGCTGCTCGCCCGCCCCGACCGGCCCGACGCGGTGTACGGGCTGTTCGACCCCAACGGCACGGACCTGCTCGCCGCCGCCCGGCGCTACGGGCTGCGCGTGCCGGAGGACTTGCTGCTGGTGTGCTGCTCCGAGTCCACGGTCTACGCGAACACCGAGCCGCCCGTCACCACCCTGTCGCTGAAGCCGCGGCGCATCGGCACGGCGGTCGTCCAGCTCCTCATCGACGCGATCGAGGGCGTGCAGTCCGACCACCCGGTCGAGCAGGTGATACCGACGGAACTGATCGTGCGCACGTCGTCGCAGCGCCGCCCCCCGAGGACGACGGTGAGCCCGCCGCGGGGGCCCGAGCGGGGGTAGCGGGCCCCCGCGGCGGGGGGCGGCTGGGGTCCGAGGGGGACGGCCGGGGTGCGGAGGCGGGCGGCGCATGGCCCGAGGGGGGTCCGCGGGGTCGATCGGAAGAGTGATGGCCGTCGATCGGGAGAGCGGTGGCCGTCGAGGGGGAGAGCGGTGAGAGTCGAGGGGGACGGCCGCCTCGACTCCCGCTCGGCTCCCACCGCGTCACCGGTGAACGGGAGGGGTGGGGCGGGTGTGCAGCGGGGGACCAAGCCCGGCTCAATCGGGGCGAATGCCCCGGCGAACTGGAGCCTTGCTCCGATTCACCACCCCTGGGTCATCACACGGCGCGATCCGCATTCCTATGATGGGCCCACGACACCGCGGGCCGCTGCGACCAGGCAGTCCGAAGCGGTGCAGATGCGGCGCGATGGTGGAGGGGTCTGATGACTCAGGGGGCCGGTCAGGGACCCGAGGTGGAGCGGACGGCGACGCTGCGCGACTTCCGGGTGCCGGCGTACGTCCACGAGACCGGTCCGTACGCCCACAGCACGCACCCCGGCAACGCCGTACCGCCGGTCGAGGAACCCGTGGACTCCCCCGAGGGGTACACCCCGACCCAGCGCGACCTGCCCGTCATCAACCGGGGTGACACGCTGCAGGTGACCGTCGACCCCACGACCCCCGCCCCCGCCCCGGTGCCCGCGACGGGCCCCGGGCCGCTGTACGTCGTCGGCGACGTCCACGGCTACCTCGACGAACTCGTCGCCGCCCTGCAGGACAAGGGCCTCGTCGACGCGGCCGGCCACTGGTGCGCCGGCACCTCCCGGCTGTGGTTCCTCGGCGACTTCACCGACCGCGGCCCGGACGGCATCGGCGTCATCGACCTGGTGATGCGGCTGTCGGCCGAGGCGGCCGCGGCGGGCGGCTACTGCAAGGCCCTCATGGGCAACCACGAACTGCTCCTGCTCGGCGCCAAGCGCTTCGCCGACACCCCCGTCAACTCCGGCGCCGGCACCGCCACCTTCCAGGCCGCCTGGCTGCTCAACGGCGGGCAGAAATCGGACATGGACCGCCTGCAGGACCACCACCTGCAGTGGATGGCCCGCCTCGACGCGCTCACCGAGACCGACGGACACCTGCTCGTCCACTCCGACACCACCGCCTACCTGGACTACGGCTCCTCGATCGAGGAGGTCAACGACACCGTCCACGACACCCTCACGCGCAACGACGCGGACGAGGTGTGGGACCTGTTCCGCAAGTTCACCAAGCGCTTCTCCTTCCGCGACGAGGGCGGCGCCGACGCCGTGCGCTCCCTGCTGGATACGTACGGCGGCACCCGCATCGTTCACGGCCACAGCCCCATCCCGTACCTGCTGGGCGAGGTCGGCTCCGAGGAGGGCGAGGACGAGGCGGGCCCGGTGGTCGTCGGCCCGCACGTGTACGCCGACGGGCTGGCCATCGCGATGGACGGCGGCGTGACCATGGCCGGGAAACTGCTCGTCCAGCAACTGCCGCTGGAGCACTGAGCGTTCACCGAGCGCCGCTCGGGCCCCCGCCGCCCTCACGGACCGTGCAGGCCAGGGGCCAATTTCCGCGAACCCCCTGTCACCTGGAGCCGTCGCCGCTCTACCATCGGCTTATCCGTAGCAGGCTCCCCTCCGTTTCTGCCCGACGGCTCGTTGGCATGCGAGCCCCAAGCCTCACGGAGCATCGGGGGATGCACATGAACAGCGTTCCGCAGCACCTGCACACCGAGGACCGCCAGGAGTACGAGCGGATCCTCGACGAGGCGCTGCGCTCCGCCCCGGCCCACCCGGAACTGGCCGCTGTCGGACAGCGGCTCAACACCGAGCAGCTGCGCACCATGGCGCTCAACGCCACCGCGCTCATCACGGCGGCCGCGGCCACCGAGTACCGGCACTACACGGAGATCCGTGACGAGCTGCGCCGGCCGGCGCCCGCCGCCGCGCCGTCCGTCCACGACTCCGGCCCGGGGGAGCCGGGCCTGGGCGCGATGGGGCTGGCCACCAGCATGGGGGAGGCCGCCGAGGCCGCCGGGGCGGGCGCCGTCGCCGTCGCGGCCGTCCTCACGCCGGTCCTGGCCGGCACCGCGGCGGTGATCTTCCTTCTCGTCGGCTATCTCCTCAAGATGATCGAGCCGCGGCCGGCCTTCGCCGACACCCTGCTCACGGCGGGCTGGGTGTTCGGCGCGGTGACCGCGGTCGCCATCCTCGTCGCCACGGTCGGCCTGCTGCTCACCGCCCTGCGCAACCGTCCCTCACTCGACGCCGACTCCCACGGCGAGCTCGCCGAAGAGGTCGAACGGGCCCGTCAGGCCTGGCGGGACGCCCTCCTGGAACGCGGCATCCTGCCGTTCCTGCGCGAGGCGCTCGCCGACCCGGACACCGCCGCGGCCGTGACCCGTTCGACGGCCCCGCAGGGCCCGGCCGACCGCTTCCCCAAGATCGGGTACGACCGGCCCGGCTTCTCCAGTCCCGACGAGGGGCCGGCCCGGGGCCACCGCCCGAGCTTCACGAGCCCCGACTACACCAGCCCGGACTTCGGAGGCCCGGAACACCGGCCGGAGTGATCCGGCCGGCGGCTCGGCTCCCCCGGCCCCTGGGCCCCCCGGGCTTCCGGGTCCTTCGCGCGGGGGGAGCGCAAGCCGGGTCACCGTCCCAGGATCCCGTGTCTGCCCGCCTCCCGGATCCACGTCGGGAACTCGGAGAGCAGCCGGTCGTAGAGCTCCGGGTCGGGCACGGTGCTGATGTCGTCGACCGCGAAGAAGCCCACGTTGTCGACCTGGCGGCCGGGGAGCGTGTCGAAGCGCTCCAGGACGCCGTACCGGGCGCGGCCCAGCCCCACGAACTGCCAGAAGATCGGCTCGCTCACCGCGGCCCGCAGCTCGCTCTCGATCGCGCTGTCGCGGTAGACGCCCCCGTCCGAGAAGAACAGCACCAGGGTCGGGGCCGCGGCGGGGTTCGCCCGCACGTACGCCCTGACCTCGGCGATCACCTTCTGCTCCTCGTTGCCGATGCCGACCGCCCGCATGTCCACCTGGCCGGGCTCCAGACCGCGCTTCCTGCCGCGCCGGAACAGGCTGAGTTCACCCACCCTGACGTGCAGCCGCAGCCACTGCGGGAGTTCGGCGAGGCGCAGGTCGGGCAGCCGGGCGGGCTGGGTGGCGAACGTCCACGCCTGCATCTCGCCGTCGTCGTCGAGCTGGGCCGCGACCGCCGCCATCCGCTCGACCACGTCGGCGACGACGCCCTTGGAGTACAGGAAGGACATCGACCCGGAGGCGTCCAGCACGAGGATCACCCGTGCCGTGACCTCCGCGGCACCGTGCTTGCGCAGGCTGACGGCGACCTGCTCCTTGCGCAGGGAGAGCCGCTTGCGCATGTCCACGGGCAACTGCTCCTCGCCCTTGGTCAGACGGGCGGCGCCCGGGGCCGGGGGCTGAGCGGGCGGGAACGCGGGAGGCGGCGGCGGGGATGCCGACGGAGGTGTCGGCGAGGCGGGCGGGGGCGGGAGGGGGGCCGGTGCGGTGCTGGGCGGTGGCGGGGTGGGCGCCGGTGACGCCGGGGCGTCGTCGTCCACGGTGATCCCGAAGTCCGTGGCCAGCCCGGCCAGTCCGGAGGCGTAGCCCTGGCCGACCGCGCGGAACTTCCACTGCCCCGCCCGCCGGTAGAGCTCGCCGCCGATGAACGCCGTCTCGGTGTCGGCCTCCATCGCGAACCGGGCCAGTTCACTCCGGCTCCCGGCGTCCAGGAGCCGCAGGGTCAGCCCGGCCACCTGCCCGAACGTCCCGCCGTCGGCCGACGCGCACAGCACGACCCGGTCCACGGCACCCTCCAGCGCGCGCAGGTCCACGGCGACGGTGTCCGTCGTGACGGCACCCGTGCTGTCCTTGCCCAGGTGGCGCACGGCGCCGGAGGGGTGACGCGGCTGGTTGTAGAAGACGAAGTCACCGTCGTCCCGCACCCGCCCCGCCTCGGTCAGCAACAGGGCCGAGGCATCCACGTCCGGCGCACCCTCCCCGTGCTCCCAACTGAGTTCGGCCCACACCCCCGCCGACTCGACGGCCAGATTGGCACCCTTGCTCAAGGATCGCGCTGTCATGGGCTCAGTGTGCCTACTTCCCGGGGGAACGGGCGGCTCCGGGAACTTCCTGGGCTCGTGGGTCAGCCGGCTGTCACAGGCACATCGCCGTCATCGAATACCTGTCCACTCAGGGCGTTCACGTGGTACGTCTCGCCAGGTTGCCGGCCTTGTGAGGCGCCACCGGCTCCCTTCGTGCTCCACACCACGCTCACAAGCCAATGAGGTGTCCACGTGCCGTCCTGTTCGACCGCCTCGAGTGCGAACGCATCGGGCCGAAATGTGGGGCCAACAGCTCCGTTGGCGTGCAACCGGGCGGCTATCGCCTTGCTCACGGCACGCTCTGCCTGCGGTGCGTCGAGTTCGGCCTTCGGAAGATCGACCCGGATCGGGCCGAGAGTGACATCGATCTGAGAGACGTGCCCGGAACGGTCGACCTGGACGTCGAGCATGCGGGGCATCAGAACGCCCTTCCGGGTCCAACGCCAGTTGGTGATCCACCCCAGTGGGGCCTTGTCGCCCACAGCATCCGTTCGGCGTACTGTTGCATCCTCCGCCCACGGGTAGTGCTGCTGCGCGTATGCCTGCGCCACCCCGTAGGCATCCTGGGCGGTGGACGGAGTCTTCGCGCCCGCCACCGGGTACCCCATGACGGTGAGATGGTCACTGTCTTCCAGCTGCACATTCAGATGCTTCTTGTCCGGCCAGGAAAGGCTGCCGTTGCCGAAGGCGTCCGTACGCCCCGCCTCACGGCTGTGCAGGTTGAAGATGACGTGCTTGCAGGACGTGTCCCCGCACGGCTGCTCATACACCTGACCCACGTCGTAGCGGTCACCGAAGGCCTCCTTCACGACCGTCTCCACCGCGCGCTTCTGATCGGAGCTCGCGTCGGAGAGCCCGGTGCCGTCCACGTTCGTGAAGACGAGCATCGAACGCGCTGCGCCGGCACCCAGAAGCAGAAACACGGCGGCCGCGATCAGCGCACCCCTGACACCGCCCTTCCAGTCGAGCCACCGGCGCGACGCGAGCAGCATCGCGGTGACAGCGGACCCCGTCAGCCCTCCGATGATGTTCATCATCGCGTCGGAGCTGTCACACACACGACCCAGGCCGTCCACGGTGGCTTGAGTGAACTCGACAGCCGAGGGCAGGACGACCACACCGACCAGGACGGGCAGCGGACGTCGGACGGCCAGCAGGGCGAGGACGCCGACAGGCACCGTCATGGCGAGGTTCCACAGCCCTTGCGTGGTGTGGAAGGGCTCGGCGAGCTGGTGGTTGAGCACACATGTGCCACTGGCCCGGGAGGCATCCATGAAGGTGACGCCGAGAACCCCGGTGACAGCGAAGGCGAGACCCGCCCACCACACGCCTCGGGGGTTCCCCAGCCTTCGAGCGAGCGCCCACACCGCCCCACCCAGTACGAGGGCAGTCAGTGTGCAGGCGGCCAGGTAGCCGACTTGGTGCTGGAAGATCGCGGTAAACACGGCACGTTCCTTGCGTGGTCAGAGCGAGGAGGGCAGCAGGACGGCGACGGCCCCGCCTGAGAAGACGGGGCCGTCGCCGTCACTGGTTTCAGCCGCACCGAGCGTCCTCAGTCCGCCAGCGGCAGGTACACCCTGTTGCCGGCGGCCGCGAACTCCTTGGACTTCTGGGCCATGCCCTCCTCGATCTCGGCCCGGTTGCCGCCGTGCTCGCGGCGGATGTCCTGCGAGATCTTCATCGAGCAGAACTTCGGCCCGCACATCGAGCAGAAGTGGGCGGTCTTGGCCGGCTCGGCCGGGAGGGTCTCGTCGTGGAACTCCCGTGCCGTGTCCGGGTCGAGGGCCAGGTTGAACTGGTCCTCCCAGCGGAACTCGAAGCGGGCGTCGGACAGCGCGTCGTCCCATTCCTGCGCACCGGGATGCCCCTTGGCGAGGTCGGCTGCGTGGGCGGCGATCTTGTAGGTGATAACGCCGGTCTTGACGTCGTCACGGTTGGGCAGCCCGAGGTGTTCCTTGGGCGTGACGTAGCAGAGCATCGCCGTGCCCCACCAGGCGATCATCGCGGCACCGATGCCGGAGGTGATGTGGTCGTACGCCGGCGCGACGTCCGTCGTCAGCGGCCCGAGCGTATAGAACGGAGCTTCATCGCAGATCTCCTGCTGCAGGTCGATGTTCTCCTTGATCTTGTGCATCGGGACGTGTCCCGGGCCCTCGATCATCGTCTGTACGTCGAAACGCCTGGCGATCCGGTTGAGTTCCCCAAGCGTGCGCAACTCCGCGAACTGCGCCTCGTCGTTGGCGTCCGCGATGGAGCCGGGGCGCAGGCCGTCGCCCAGCGAGTACGTGACGTCGTACGCGGCGAGGATCTCGCAGAGCTCCTCGAAGTGCTCGTAGAGGAACGACTCCTTGTGGTGGGCCAGGCACCAGGCCGCCATGATGGAGCCGCCGCGCGAGACGATGCCGGTCTTGCGGTTGGCCGTCAGCGGCACGTACGCCAGGCGCACGCCCGCGTGGACCGTCATGTAGTCCACGCCCTGCTCGGCCTGTTCGATGACGGTGTCCTTGTAGATCTCCCAGGTCAGCTCCTCGGCCTTGCCGTCGACCTTCTCCAGCGCCTGGTAGAGCGGGACGGTCCCGATGGGGACGGGGGAGTTGCGCAGCACCCACTCGCGAGTGGTGTGGATGTTGCGGCCCGTGGACAGGTCCATGACCGTGTCGGCGCCCCAGCGGGTCGCCCAGGTCATCTTCTCGACCTCCTCCTCGATGGAGGACGTCACCGCCGAGTTGCCGATGTTGGCGTTGACCTTCACCAGGAACCGCTTGCCGATGATCATCGGCTCGATCTCCGGGTGGTTGACGTTCGCCGGCAGCACCGCGCGGCCCGCCGCGATCTCCTCGCGCACCACCTCGGGAGAGACGTTCTCCCGGACGGCCACGAACTCCATCTCCGGCGTGATCTCGCCCCGGCGCGCATAGGCGAGCTGGGTGACCGCCCGGCCGTCGCGGCCGCGCCGCGGCTGGCGGGGTCGGCCCGGGAAGACCGCGTCCAGGTTGCGCAGCCCGCCGCGCGGCGCGGTGTGCTTGATCCCGTCGTCCTCCGGCCGGACGGGCCGCCCCGCGTACTCCTCGGTGTCGCCGCGGCCGATGATCCAGTTCTCCCGCAGCGGCGACAGCCCCCGGCGGACGTCGGTGTCGACGAGCGGATCGGTGTACGGGCCCGACGTGTCGTACAGCGTGACCGACTGCCCGTTGGTGAGGTGCACCTGACGGACCGGCACCCGCAGGTCGGGGCGGGTGCCCTCGACGTACGCCTTGTGCCAGCCGATGGACTTCCCGGCCTCCTGGGACGTGTCGTGAGCCGCCTCGAGCGGCGACCCGTCCTGGACGGAGGCAGGCGTGCGTGCGTCCTTGTTGGTCATGAGACCTACTCCCTACGCCGGCATTACCCGGTAACAGGTTCGGCGGTCGACGCAGCGGTCACCGTCTTCCCCCGACGTCTCGTGTGGGACATCTCTCGTTCCACGTGAAACATCGCGAAGACGGAGGTCAGCGCCCTCTCAGCCCGGTGCTCCGAGCTCCCGCGTGTGCAAAGGTGCCTCCACGCTAGCGTCCGTTCGGGCGCGGTGAACAGAGGGCCCCCACCGTTCTTGCGATGATCGGGCGGTGACCACGACACCGCGTCCCCCCTTCCCGCCGCCGGAACCCCGCCGCCCGCCCACGGGTGAGGCGTTCGGCCACGAGCCCGTGCAGGGGTATGTCCCGGAGCGCGGGGACGGGCACGGATACGGAAGCGCCGGGGACGGCAGCCAAGGCGGCCACGGTGATCACGGCGATCACGGCGCGTCCGGGCACGGCGGCCACCGCGGCCATGAGGGACCCGGGCACGGCGGCCACGGCGGCCACGGGGGTTCCGGACACGGGGGTCACGCGCACGGGCACAGCCACAGTCATGGTCCGGCCGCGCCCGTCTCCCAGCACCTGCGCAAGGTCATCGCGGCCATCCTGATCCCGTTCGGCGCGGCGGTGCTCGTCGGGCTCGCGGTGCTGTGGCCGGGCGGTGCGCCCGCGCACGAGCGCACCGGCGTCGGGTTCGACCGGCAGACGCAGCACGCCACGGTCACCCAGGTCGTCGAGGTCAGCTGCCAGTCGGTGAACGCCTCGGGAGGCACCCCGACCGGTGACACCTTGACGGCCGAGGGCTCCTCCGCGCAGCAACAGGCGGACGGCACCTGCAAGAAGGCCACGATCCGGGTCGACACCGGCAAGGACGAGGGCCGTACGTTCACCGAGATCGTCCAGCCGGACCAGACCCGGCAGTTGCACGAGGGCCAGAAGGTCGTGGTCGCCTACGAGCCCTCCGCACCCAAGGACCTGCAGTACTCGGTCACCGACGTCTCCCGCGGCTTCCCCATGGCGTTGCTGGCCGGCATCTTCGCCGTCGCCGTCGTGGTCGTCGGGCGCCTGCGCGGAGTCATGGCGCTGGTCGCGCTCGCCATCAGCTTCCTGATCCTGAACTTCTTCATCCTGCCGGCGATCCTCCAGGGATCGAACCCCCTGGTCGTGGCGGTGGTGGGCGCCAGCGCGATCATGCTGATCGCCCTCTACCTGTGTCACGGCCTGTCGGCCCGTACCTCCGTGGCGGTGCTCGGCACGCTGGTCTCCCTGCTGCTCATCGGCGTGCTCGGCTCGCTGTTCATCGACTGGGCCGCGCTCACCGGCAACACCGACGACAACACCGGCCTGATCCACGGGCTGTACCCGTCGATCGACATGAGCGGTCTGCTGCTCGCCGGCGTCATCATCGGCTCCCTCGGTGTCCTGGACGACGTCACGGTCACGCAGACCTCGGCGGTCTGGGAGCTGCACGAGGCCAACCCGGCGATGGGTTGGCGGGGCCTGTACCGGGCGGGCATCCGGATCGGCCGCGACCACATCGCGTCCGTGGTCAACACCTTGGTCCTCGCCTACGCGGGCGCGGCGCTGCCGCTGCTCCTGCTGTTCTCCATCGCGCAGAGCAGCGTCGGCACGGTCGCCAACAGCGAGTTGGTGGCGGAGGAGATCGTGCGCACGCTGGTGGGCTCGATCGGCCTGGTCGCCTCGGTGCCGGTCACCACGGCGCTGGCGGCCCTGGTCGTCGCGGCCGACCGGCCGGGACCGGACGCGGGGCGGGGACGGGGGGCGGGGGCCGGAGCCACGGTGCCCGCGTCCGCTGCGGCCGCCGCGGCGGGGCCCGGCCCGGCGTCACCGGCCCCGGCTCCGTCGCGCGGTGGCCGCGGGCGGCGCCGCAAGCGCTGACAGGCGCCGGGGAGGGGCGGGCGACCACGGGCTCGCCTCTTGCCCGCCTCCCTCAGCAGAACCGTTCCTGGCGTCCCTCCACCCCTGTGCTGAAGCGTTCCGCCACTCCTGCGGCGCGGGGGCTCAGCCGGCGCTCTGCTCCTCCGCCAGGATCCGGTCCAGTGCCTCGTCGAGGTGGGCGTCGAAGTCGGCCAGCGCGGTCTCCTGCCCCAGCGGCACCAGCTTGTCGGTCCGGTCCAGGAAGGCCACGAGCGGTGCGGTCGAGGAGCGGAACAACGCCTGGTCCATGCCCACCTGGAGCCGGATCAGCACCTCGCCCAGCATGTCCGGTTCCACCGGAGCGACCCGCACATCGCCCTCGCCGCACGGTCTGCCCACCCCGTCGATGAGCAGCTCCCGCCCGAACGCCCAGGTCACCGGCGCGTCCCCGGGAAGGTGGAAGGTGAGTCGGACGGCGTAGGGATCGCTGCTCTCGTAGCTCAGCTCGACCGGGATGCGGAACGACAGCTCCTCGGACACGAGAAAGCTCATCATGACCTCTGCCTCTACCGCCTGTGCGAACTCGCGCATCGCCTAACCCCGTCGTTGCCGTCGACTGGCCGGGAACGGACCCCTGACTCTGTCACGCATCTTGCTGAACGTGTACGCCAGATCACAAGGAGTGAGTTTTCAGATGCTGATAGAGAGGGCGAGCGACCCGATTTTCCGGCCGACCTCGCTCTGCAGGCGCTGTGCCGCCAGCAGGAGCCGGTCCTCCTGGTGGACGGGCAGGGACAGGGCCATCGTGGCCGCCGTGGTGCCCACGGTGATGGGGATCGCCGCACAGACGGTGCCGAGCGCGTACTCCTGTCGCTCCGTCACCGGCCGCATCCTGCGCATGCGTTCGAGGCGGCGCAGAAGGGTGAGGTCGTCACGCACCGTGTACGGAGTGATGGACCGCACGGGGTAGCGGGCGAGGTAATCGCGACGCGCCTCCACGTCGAGCTGGGAGAGCAGACACTGGCCGATGGCGTGCGCGTGCCCGGTCTCGCGGAAGTCGGCCCACTCCTCGACCGCCGGATTGCCGGGGGTGTCGGAGACGCACATGACCTCGATCTCGCCGTCGCGGTACACGGCGTAGTACACGGGGACACCGATCGAATCGCGCCAGTGCGCGAGGGCGTCCACGACCGTGCTGCGACGTTTCTGCGCCGCTCCGGTACTGCTCAGCCGTTCGGCTGCCTCACCGAGGAAGAACAGGCCCCTGTCACGGCGGAGATAGCCCTCGTGCACCAGGGTGCGCAGCAGGTGGTAGGCCGTGGGGAGGGCCAGACCCGTCTCGCGGGCGAGCTGCTTGGCGGGTGCCCCGCACTCGTGCTCGGCCACGCACTCCAGCAGGCGCATGGCCCGCTGGACCGATCCGATGAGGGTGGTGGCCGGCTGCGGCTGTTCCGGCACGGCCGGTGCGGGGGGCCGCGGGAACGTGACCGTACGCGGCCCGCTGAGGGACGCGTGCGGTTCTCCGGATGCGGTGTCGACCGTGGCCAAGAGTCACTCCCGAAGCGCGAGGGGGGCGGCCCGTGCCGGGGAACACGGGAGGGGGTGCGCTGCTCGCGGGGTGTCCCCGCGTCGAGTTCCGGACTCTAACCGGCCGCCACCGCGTGCGGCCGGACTGCCCGCAAAACTTCCCTCGCCCGAGGGAACCGCTGATCCGTGTTACCGGTCAGCGGTGTCCCGTCCCGCTCACCAGTCGCTGCGCGAGGAGGACCCCGCCATGAACTTGCGTACGACGTAGATGAGTCCACCGACCAGGGCGACGAAGATCAGCAGCTTGAACAGCAGGCCGATCAGGAAGCCGACGACGCTCGCTATCAGCCCGCCGAAGACGACCAGGGCGATGACCGGCACCGCGACCCACTTCACCCACCACGGCAGTCCCGCGAAGATCTCTCGCATCGCCCTCGTCCTACCTCTCCGCCCGTCGCTGTGCCGGGTTCCTGTCGGTCCGGTACGTCCGCGACCGGAGCCTTTCGTTGTCCTGCACCCGATGCTAGGGCCGCGAGGTGGCCCGGCGGGGGCCCCGCATCCCTTGTCCTCCCCTGACCGATCCCCTAGGGAATGCCGGGGTCGCGGCTCAGGCTTCCGGGGGAGAGAACACCACCAGGACCCGCAGGTCCTCGCTGATGTGGTGGAACTTGTGGGCGGCCCCGGCCGGCACGTACACCACGCTGCCGCGCGCGACTTCGGTGGTCTCCAGGCCGACGGTGATGGAGGCGCGGCCGCTCACCACGAAGTACACCTCGTCCTGGTCGTGCGGGTTCTGCGGGTCGTGCGCGCCCGCGTCGAGCGCGTACAGCCCCACGGACATGTTCCGTTCCCGCAGGAACTGCAGGTAGGCGCCGTCGTTGGCGGCCCGCTCCGCCTCCAGTTCGTCCAGCCGGAATGCCTTCATCGCCTTGTCCGCCCCTGCCCGGTGCTCGTAGCCGATCTCTCTGCGACGATCAGACACATGAAGAATTTCGTAGTCAAGACGATCGCCAACGCGGGCGCCCTGGCGGTGGCCGTCTGGCTGCTCGACAGGATCACGCTGACCGGTGACAGCACCGGCAAGAAGGTCGGCACCCTGATCGTCGTCGCCCTGCTGTTCGGCTTGGTGAACTCGTTCGTCAAGCCGGTGGTCCAGGTACTGGCCTTCCCGCTGTTCATCCTGACGCTCGGCCTGATCACCCTGGTCGTGAACGCGCTGATGCTGCTGCTCACCTCCTGGCTGGCCGGCAAGCTCCAGCTGAGTTTCCACGTCGAGGGCTTCTGGACCGCGGTCCTCGGCGGCCTGATCATCTCCCTCGTGTCCTGGGCGCTCAACATGGTCCTCCCGGACGAGGACTGACCCCATGACCTACCGCGTCTGCTTCGTCTGCACCGGCAACATCTGCCGCTCCCCGATGGCCGAGGCCGTCTTCCGCGCGCGCGTGGCGGAGGCCGGCCTGGACGGCACGGTGGAGGTCGACAGCGCCGGCACGGGCGGCTGGCACGAGGGTGAGGACGCCGATCCGCGCACCGTCGACGTCCTGGAGGAGCACGGCTACTCCCTCGCCCACACGGCCCGGCAGTTCCGGCCGGCGTGGTTCGACCGCCTCGACCTGGTGATCGCGCTGGACGCCGACCACCTCAAGGCCCTGCGCCGGCTGGCCCCCACTCCCGAGGACGCCGCCAAGGTGCGTCTGCTGCGCTCCTACGACCCCGCCGCGGGCCACGACCTGGACGTGCCCGACCCCTACTACGGGGGCCGTGACGGGTTCGAGGAGTGTCTTGAGATGGTGGAGGCGGCGAGCGAGGGTCTGCTCGCCGCGGTACGCGACGAAGTGGAAGGACGAGCAGCATGACGGGATCCGAGGACGGTTCCACCGCCGCCGGCGGCGAGGGCACCCGCGCGGTGCGGGCGGGGCTGCCCGAGCCGGTGAAGTACGAGCCGACACTGCCCGGCCCCGTGTTCGCCGCCCACTACCACCTGCCGGGCGAGCCCACCGGGCCGTACACCTACGGCCGTGACGAGAACCCCACGTGGACGCGTCTGGAAGAGGCCATCGGCGAGCTGGAGGCGCCCGGCCGGGACGGCGTGGAGACGCTGGTGTTCGCCTCCGGCATGGCGGCGATCTCGGCGGCGCTCTTCTCCCAGCTGCGCGCCGGGGACGCCGTCGTCATGCCCGACGACGGCTACCAGGCGCTGCCCCTGGTCCACGCCCAGCTCGAGGCGTACGGCATCGAGGTCCGCACCGCGCCGACCGGCGGCGACGCCCAGCTCGCCGTGCTGGAGGGGGCGAAGCTGCTGTGGATCGAGTCGCCGTCCAACCCCGGGCTCGACGTGTGCGACATCCGCCGGCTCGTCGACGCCGCCCACGGGCAGGGCGCGCTGGTCGCCGTGGACAACACGCTCGCCACGCCGCTCGGCCAGCGCCCGCTGGAACTCGGCGCGGACTTCTCGGTGGCGAGCGGCACCAAGCAGCTCACGGGCCACGGAGACGTCCTGCTGGGCTATGTCACCGGGCACTCCGGCGAGGCCATGACCGCGGTGCGGCGCTGGCGGAAGATCGTCGGTGCCGTCCCCGGACCCATGGAGGCCTGGCTCGCGCACCGCTCGATCGCCACGCTGGCCCTGCGGGTCGAGCGGCAGAACGCGACCGCGCAGGCCGTGGCGGAGACGCTGAGCCGGCGTTCCGACGTGACCGGCGTGCGCTACCCGGGGCTGCCCGACGACCCGTCGCACAAGATCGCCGCGCAGCAGATGCGGCGCTTCGGCTGTGTGGTGTCCTTCACGCTCGCCTCGCGTGAGCGGGCCGAACGCTTCCTGGACGCCCTGCGCCTGGTGGACGACGCGACCAGCTTCGGCGGGGTGCGGTCCACGGCCGAACGGCGCGGACGGTGGGGCGGGGACGCGGTGCCGGAGGGCTTCATCCGGCTGTCGGTCGGTGCCGAGGACGCGGAGGACCTGGTCGCGGACGTGGTGCGGGCGCTCGACGAGTCGGCGTGACCGGCTGACCGTGCCGTCCGTCGGGCCCCGCCGGCGGACGGACGGTCCGGGCCTCCCCCCTGGTGGCCCGGACCGCCCCCGGTTCTCCGCGCGAAGAACCGTTCCCCACAGGCTAGGTGACTGGCCGTCAGTAGCCAATGGCGCCTGCGGGCGCGAGCAGCCGGCGCACGCTTCTTCCGCCACGGGGCGTGTCACTCACCGGCGCACCTTGGTGACGTTTTGCGATGTTTCACGTGAAACGCGGGTCGATGTTTCACGTGGAACCCAGCGGGCCACATTTCTCCCATGACCGTCCGACCCGTGGTCAAGCGCACCGCCCGCGCCGTTCTCCTGGACGGTGACGACCTGATCCTGATCAAGCGCACCAAGCCCGGCGTGGATCCCTACTGGGTCACTCCCGGGGGCGGGGTCGAGCCGGAAGACACCACCGTCGTGGACGCCCTGCACCGTGAGGTGTACGAGGAGCTCGGGGCCAAGATCACCGATGTGGTGCCCTGCTTCGTCGACACCGTCGAGCACATCGGCGAGGACAGCAGCACCACGGGCGTCAAGGTGCAGCACTTCTTCGTCTGCCACCTGGAGTCCATGGACCCGGCCCTGCGGCACGGACCCGAGGTCGAGGAGCCCGCCGGGGAGTACGAGATCGTCCGGGTGCCGTTCACCCGCGTGGGGATCGCCTCCGTCCACCTCGTGCCGCTGTCGCTGCGGCACTACCTGGACGGCAACATCGAGGGCGTGCGCGCCATGCACGCACCTGACCTGGGGTGAGATCTGTGGCTGCGGGTCAGTGGCCCGCGGTGACGAGTTCCTCGACCGCGTCGTGGCGTATCCGCTCCGGGGGAACGCCGATGCCCCGCAGCGCGTCCACCCCGCTGCGGATCATCGCGGGCGGTCCGGAGACGTACGCCTCGTGGGCGTCCCAGGGGCCGAAGGTCCGTAACGCGTGGGGCAGCTGCGGCCGCCCGTCCCGGTCGATCACGGGGCGGACCTCGAGCCAGGGGTGCGCCCGCTGGAGCCCGAGCAGCGTGTCGATGTCGTAGAGGTCGCGCTGGGTGCGGGCGCCGTAGAACACCTCGACCGGCCGTCGCGCGGCGCGTTCGGCCAGGTCCTCGACGAGCGCCCTGATGGGGGCGATGCCCGTGCCTCCGGCCACGCAGACCAGCCCGCCGTCCCCGGCCGGGTCGATGGTCATGGACCCGGTCGGCGGGCCGAGGCGCAGTACGTGCCCGGGTCCGGCGCGGTGCACCAGGGCACGGGAGACCCAGCCGGCGGAGATCGCCTTCACGTGGAAGGTGAGCAGTCCGTCGGAGCGGGGCGCCGAGGCGAACGAGTAGTGGCGCCAGATCCGCGGCCACCACGGGGTCTCCAGGGCCGTGTACTGCCCGGCCAGGAAGGGGTAGGGCCGGTCGGGGCGGACCGTGAGCACCGCCACGTCGGGCGTCCTGAGCTCATGGGAGACGATCTCGGCGTGCCACCAGGCGGGGGCGATCAGTTCGTCCGCCGCGGCCGCGTCGATCATGACCTGGGAGATCCTGGTGTACGCGCGCACCCAGGCGGCTTCGGTTTCCGCGTCCCACACGGAGGCGGCGAACCGGCGCAGCGCGCCGATCAGGCACTCGCCGACCGCCGGATAGTGCTCGGGCCGGGTGCCGTACTTGCGGTGCCCGCGGCCGAGGCGCCCGAAGTGATCGGCGAGCACGGACGTGTCGTCGGCGTGCTCCACGGCCGTCAGCAGGGCCCTGAACAGCCGGTCGCGCTGCACGTCCATGGCCGGCGGGAAGAGCGCCCGCAGGTCGGGATGGCGGACGAAGAGCAGCGCGTAGAAGTACGACGTGACCTCGTCGGCCACGGGCCTCAGCTCGGCCATGGTCCGGCGGATGAGGACCGCGTCCGGGGAGGCGTGGGGCACCGGGACGGCCCGTGGTACCCGCGCATCCGGCGCGCCGCCGCCCGGACCGGAGGGCGGCCGCGTGCGCGACCCGAACCAGCCGTCCTCCCCGCGGGACGAGCCGTTGTCGGCCGACCTGCTGGTCGGAACGTCCATGCTGTGCCTCGCCTACTCTCAGCCCGTGCGGACAGCGGAGCACCCGCCCGGCAGGGGTCGCTCCGGGCACGGACCGGAGTCGACCTTACCGTTCGTCGCCCCGCACCCCAGTACCCGCTTCGCCCACCGGAACGCTCTTCCCTTTCCCTCCAACTAACGTGCCGGTCGGGCCGGTTCACCGGTACCGCACCGGCGTGGTTTCACGTGGAACAGGGCTCCGCCCCGGCCCTGTCGCCCGGGACCACGAGGTGGCCGAAAGCGCGTACGTCCCCGGGGAAAGAAAGGCGAAACAGGTGGACGCCGCAGGCGCGGGTCGGAGAGCCTGACCTGCGTGCTCACTCCTCCCCCGACCGCTCTGCCCGTCCGTCGGCTCACACACCGCGACCTCATCGCCTGCGCCGACCTGTCCGAGGATCGCGGGTGGCCCCGCGAGGAGCACAAGTGGAGCCTGCTGCTGACGGCCGGGCAGGGGTACGGCATCGACGATCCGGCGGGCGGGCTCATGGCCGCCTGCGCCGTGACCCGGTACGGCCCGCAGGAGCGGCCGGAGCTGGGCGCCATCGGGATGGTGCTGGTCGCGCAGCGGCATGCCCGGCAGGGCCTCGGGCGTCACCTGATGCGCCAGGTCGTCTCCGCCCTGGGCACCACACCGCTGACCCTGCACGCCACGCCCCACGGTCGCCCGTTGTACGAGGAGCTGGGCTTCAAGACCACGGGCCGGGCCGAGTTGGTACGCGGACGCTTCCTCCCCGGCGGGCCGGTGCCCCCGGTCCCGACCCGCGCGGCGACGGCCGAGGACCTCCCGGCGATCATCCGGCTGGACGAGGACGTCTTCGGCACCGACCGCACCCACATGATCACCCGTCTGCCCGCCTTCGCCGACCGGCTGCGCGTCGCCGTCGAGCAGGGCCGGATCATCGGCTACGCGGCTGCCTGGCCCAACATGGACACCCATGTCATCGGCCCGTTGATCGCCCGGGACACGGAGACCGCGAAGGCCCTGGTGGCCTCCCTCGCCGCGCACACCGACCGGCCGCTGCGCACCGATGTCGACGTGCGCCACGAGGAACTGCTGGGCTGGCTGAAGGAGCGCGGGTTGGCCTCGGTCGCCTTCAACTCCGTCATGACCCACGGCATCCCGGATCTGCCGGGCGACTGGACGCGCCGCTTCGCTCCCCTGACAGTGGCGGCCGGCTGACCGCGCACCGCGCCTGGACGGGCATTCCGCACGCGAACGCCGGCTTCCGTGGAAGCCGGCGTTCTGCGGTTGCCGCTCGGGTGCGATGAGCCGTCGGGGCGTCACCCCGTGGGCCGTGAGGTGGTCAGACGAGGTTCTCCACGGCCGCCGTGGCGAACGCGTGGTCCTGCTCCGGGGCGCCGCCGCCGACGCCGATCGCGCCGATCAGCCGGCCGTCCCGGCGGACCGGGACCCCACCGGCGATGAAGAGCAGCGGCCGGTCGAGCGCGGTGGGCAGCGTGTGGAAGGGCCCGCCGGGCTGGACCGCGTCGACGAGGTCGGCGGTCGGCGCGTCGAGCTGGAGGGCCGTGTAGGCCTTGCGGGTGCTGGTCTCCCCGGAGATCAGCACGGCCCGGTCGTCGCGGCGGAAGGCCAGCAGGTGCCCGCCCGCGTCCAGGACGGTGACGCTGACCGTGACGCCGGCGGCCTCGGCGGCGCGGTGCGCGGCGGACACGAGGGCTTCGGCGTCCTGGATGGACAGCGGGACGACGGGGGCGGTGGTGGTGCTCATCGGGGTTTCTCCTTGCGAGGTGTGAGGGGGCGAGGGTGGTGCGGTGCGGGACCCGGTGAAGCGGTCGCGGACCCGGCCGGGTGGTCGAGGGGACGTGGTCGGGCGGCTCAGCGCTGGTGGGCGGGGACCCGCGTCCCGGCGGACGCGGAGCCCGCGACGACGGCGCTCGCGGCGTCGTCCCGGCGCTCCAGAGCCGCGGAGAGGACGGCGAGCAGCAGGGCGCCCGCGGCGAGGGCGGCGCCGACCCAGTTGGGGGCGGTGTAGCCGAGGCCGGCCGCGATGACGAGGCCGCCGAGCCAGGCGGAGAGCGCGTTGCCCAGGTTGAAGGCGCCGATGTTGACGGCCGAGGCGAGGGTCGGGGCGCCGTGCGCCTGGTCCAGGACCCGCTTCTGGAGCGGCGGCACGGTGGCGAAGCCCAGGGCGCCGATCAGGACGATCGTGACGGCCGCGAGGAGCTTGTGGTGCGCGGTGACCGTGAACAGGGCCAGGACGATCGCCAGCGCTCCCAGGGAGACGTACAGCATGGGCATCAGGGCGCGGTCGGCGAACCGGCCGCCGACCAGGTTGCCGCCGACCATGCCGAGGCCGAAGAGGACCAGGAGCCAGGTGACGGAGCCGTCGGCGAAGCCGGCGACGTGGGTCATCATCGGCGCGATGTAGGTGATGGCCGCGAAGACACCGCCGAAGCCGAGGACCGTCATCGCCATGGCGAGCAGGACCTGGGCGTTCTTGAACGCGGCCAGCTCGTGGCGCAGGCGCACGCCCTCCGGCCGGGGCACCTCGGGGACGAGCTTGGCGATGCCGACGAGGCCGATCACGCCGAGGGCGGCGACGATGCCGAAGGTGACGCGCCAGCCGATGTTCTGGCCGACGAGGGTGCCCAGCGGGACGCCCACGACGTTCGCGACGGTCAGACCGGTGAACATCATGGCGATGGCGCCGGCCTTCTTGTCGGGTGCGACCAGCTCGGCCGCGACGACGGAGCCGATGCCGAAGAAGGCGCCGTGGGCCAGCGAGGCGACCACCCGGCCGATCAGCATGACGCCGAAGGCGGGGGCGAGGGCCGAGAGCAGGTTGCCGACGATGAACAGGCCCATCAGCAGCATCAGCATGCGCTTGCGGGGGACCTTGGTACCGAGGACGGTCATCAGCGGGGCGCCGAACATCACGCCGAGCGCGTAGCCCGTCACCAGGAAGCCGGCGGTGGGGATGGAGACACCGAAGTCGCCCGCGACCTCGGGCAGCAGCCCCATGATCACGAACTCGGTGGTTCCGATGCCGAAGGCCCCGATCGCGAGGGCCAGGAGCGCGAGAGGCATGAGGGGGTAGACCTTCCGAACGATTGCAGGTGCGCTTTGCGTGCGTCCACAATAGTTGCAGACGCGCGTTAATTGCAAACGCTGGATATTTCGTTGTTGCTCTATCCTGGAGACAGCCGCTCCGGACGGAGGAATCGCCCATGACCGCGACGGACCCCTCGCTCACCGCCCTCGCACAGAGCTGGTGTGCGCTTTCCCTGCTCCACGGGAGGATCGAGGCCCACATCGAACGCGCGCTCCAGGCCCGCCACGACCTGAGCGCGCGGGAGTACTCCCTGCTCGACGTGCTCAGCCGACAGCACGACGGCGAGGGCGGGCACCTGCAGATGAAGCAGGTCGCCGACGCGGTCGTCCTCAGCCAGAGCGCCACGACGCGGCTGGTCACCCGGCTCGAGGACCGCGGGCTGCTGGAGCGGTACCTGTGCCCCACCGACCGGCGCGGCATCTACACGAACGTCACGGACGCGGGCCTGAAGCTGCTGGAAGAGGCCCGGCCCACCAATGACGCCGCCCTGCGCGAGGCACTAGACGAGGCGGCGAAGAGCCCGGAGCTGGCACCGCTGGTCCGGGTCGTGGAAGACCTGAAGGTGCCGGCCACCGCATAGGGTGCGGCCCATGGGAGATCTTGACATACGGCCCGCCGTCGCCGACGACGTGCCTGCGATCGTCGGCATGCTCGCGGACGACCCCCTGGGCGCCCAGCGCGAGTCGCCCGACGACCTGGCGCCCTACTACGCCGCGCTGGAGCGCCTCAGCTCCGACCCCAACCAGCGCTTGGTCGTCGCCGTCCGCGAGGGCCGGGTCGTGGGCACCCTCCAGCTCACCCTCGTCCCCGGGCTGTCCCGGCGCGGCGCCACCCGGTCGATCATCGAAGGGGTGCGGGTGCACGCCGACGAGCGGGGCAGCGGGCTCGGCACGCGGTTCATCCAGTGGGTGATCGAGGAATCCCGGACCGCCGGGTGCCAGATGGTGCAGCTGACGTCCGACCGGAGCCGTACGGACGCCCATCGCTTCTACGAGCGGCTGGGCTTCGAGGCGTCCCACGTGGGGTTCAAGCTCCAGCTCTGACACCGAAAGGGGTGTGTTTCACGTGAAACACACCCCTGTCCATGAGCCGTGGCCGGGCGGGCGGGTCAGCCGATCCGCCCGCCCGGGCCCTACCCGATCCCCCGCCAGCCCTCCGGGTCCACCCCGCCGGGCACGTCCGCCGTCTCCTCGTAGGGCTCGCGGGTGAACACGAACGACCCGACGTCCAGGTGGTCCACGCTTGCGTCCGCCCGCCGGACCACGCGCAGCGGTTCCCCGGCGAAGTACCCCTCCAGCCCGGTCCACGTGCCGTCCCCGAGCGGCCGGAAGCGGGAACGCCGGCCGGCACCGGAGAGCGGGCCCAGAGAGACGAGGCCGTCGGCCGTCACGCGCAGCGCGAACGCCGCGGTCCCCCAGTACCACTGGCCCGCCAACTCCAGCACCTCCCGGTCGACTTCCCGCAGCGGACGCCAGGGGGCGGGGATGCGCGGCTCCGCCTCAGCGACGATCCGGACGAGGTCGGCCGCGACCTGGGACACCGCGGGCCCGGACGTGCAGTTGGTCAGCACGACGGCGGCGACGTCGTCGTCCAGGGCGATCGTGAGGTTGGCCAGGAAGCCGGGCACCGAGCCGGAGTGGCCGACGAGCAGCCGGCCGTCCCGGTGCAGCACCTGGAGTCCGAGGCCGTACGCGGAGCCCTCGGCCAGGTCCGCGGCCTCGGCCGGGGCGGCGGGCACCCGCATCTCCCGCAGCGTGTCCGCGCCGAGGACGCGGTCGTCCCCCCGCATCAGGAAGGCGGCGAAGCGCGCCAGGTCACCGGTCGTGGACCAGAGCTGACCGGCTGGCGCCATCGGGCCGTACTCCTCGACGGGCTCGGGCTGCATCACATCGGCCCACGGGTGCACCGCCCAGCCGCCCGCGTGCGGCGCCTCGGGGCGCAGGCCGGTGCGGTGCAGGCCCAGCGGATCGAGCACCTCCCGGCGCAGCACCTCCTCCCAGGACGCACCGCGTACCCGCTCGACGAGCGCGCCGAGCACGGCGTACCCCGGGTTGGAGTAGTGGTGGCGCCGGCCGGCCGGATGGCGGAGCGGACGGTCACCCAGCACCTCGGCCAGCCCGGGCCGCAGGGAGCCCGGCGTCCGCTCCCACCAGGGCTCGGGGGTCTCCGCCGCCAAGCCGCCGGTGTGGGAGAGCAGTTGGGCGACGGTGGCCTCCCCCACGCCGGTGCCCGGCAGGTGCTTCTCCAGGGGGTCGTCGAGGTCGAGCAGCCCCTCGTGGCGCAGCCGCAGCACGAGCACGGCGGTGAAGGTCTTGGTGATCGAGCCGATCCGGTACTGCACGTTCTCGTCCGGCCCGTGCCCGTCCACCGACGTCCGCGCCCCGTGCCAGACGGCCCGTCCGTCCCGGACCACCGTGGCGACCAGCGAGGGGGTGCGTCCCTCGGCCTGGGCGACCGCGATCCGGTGCATCAGGGCCCGCCGGGTCGTGGGCAGCAGCTCTTCGTGAGGTGTCGTCATGATCCCAGTCCACCCTGCGTGCCCCGGTCGCGTCGATCGCACTGCGCGTGTCGCGGCGGGCACCCTGGGCAAGCGGCAGAGGTCGAGCCGCTCAGGTCTGGGCCATGTCCACGAAGCGGGAGTAGTGGCCCTGGAAGGCGACGGTGATGGTCGCCGTCGGGCCATTACGGTGCTTGGCCACGATCAGGTCGGCCTCGCCCGCGCGCGGCGACTCCTTCTCGTAGGCGTCCTCGCGGTGGAGCAGGATGACCATGTCGGCGTCCTGCTCGATGGAGCCGGACTCACGCAGGTCGGAGACCATCGGCTTCTTGTCGGTGCGCTGCTCGGGGCCACGGTTGAGCTGGGAGAGCGCGATCACCGGGAGCTCCAGCTCCTTGGCGAGAAGCTTGAGGTTACGGGACATGTCCGAGACCTCCTGCTGACGGCTCTCGGCGCGCTTCGAACCGCCGGACTGCATGAGCTGGAGGTAGTCGATGACGACCAGCCGCAGGTCGTTGCGCTGCTTCAGACGCCGGCACTTGGCGCGGATCTCCATCATCGACAGGTTGGGCGAGTCGTCGATGTAGAGCGGCGCGGCCGAGACGTCCGGCATGCGCCGGGCCAGGCGCGTCCAGTCCTCGTCGGTCATGGTGCCGGAGCGCATGTGGTGCAGTGCCACGCGCGCCTCGGCGGACAGCAGGCGCATCGCGATCTCGTTGCGCCCCATCTCCAGGGAGAAGATCACGCTCGGCAGGTTGTTCTTGATCGACGCCGCCCGGGCGAAGTCCAGCGCGAGGGTCGACTTGCCCATCGCGGGACGGGCGGCGATGACGATCATCTGCCCGGGGTGCAGGCCGTTGGTGAGCGAGTCGAAGTCGGTGAATCCCGTCGGTACACCGGTCATCTCGCCGCTGCGCGAGCCGATCGCCTCGATCTCGTCGAGGGCGCCCTCCATGATGTCGCCGAGCGGCAGGTAGTCCTCGCTGGTGCGCTGCTCGGTGACGGCGTAGATCTCGGCCTGGGCGCGGTTGACGATCTCGTCGACGTCGTCGTCGGCCGCGTATCCCATCTGCGTGATGCGGGTCCCCGCCTCGACCAGGCGGCGCAGCACCGCCCGCTCGTGCACGATCTCCGCGTAGTACTCGGCGTTGGCCGCCGTGGGGACCGTCTGGACGAGGGTGTGGAGGTAGGAGGCGCCGCCGACCTTGTTGATCTCGCCGCGCTTGGTCAGCTCGGCGGCGATCGTGATGGGGTCGGCCGGCTCGCCCTTGGCATAGACGTCGAGGATGGCCTGGTAGATCGTCTCGTGGGCCGGCTTGTAGAAGTCGTGGCCCTTGAGGATCTCGACGACGTCCGCGATGGCGTCCTTGGACAGGAGCATGCCGCCCAGCACGGACTGCTCGGCGTCCAGGTCCTGGGGCGGTACCCGCTCGAAGGCGGGGCCCCCGCCGTCCCAGGCACCGCTGTCCCGGCCCCGGTCGTGCTGGTCGTCACGGCCCCGGCCGCCGTCGCCGCGGCGGCGGGAGGCCGGCAGACGATCACTCGGACCGCTGTCGGCCCACGGGTCGTCCAAGGGCTCGGAAATGCTCACCGAGCGACCTCCTCCCGTCCGCCGAGCGGACCTCGCCGTGCTCCTCATTTCTACGGCACGGCACTGACAATCGAGAGGCCCAACTCCGGTTGTGGCGGGTCGGTTTTGTGCTGGTTTCCCAACCGGCGGACGGAGCGGGCGCCGGACCACGGTAGGCCCGCGGGCACCGTCAGCCAATCTGGTTATCCACAGGCCATGTGGACGACGGCCCCGATGCTGTGGAGAACTCCGCGAAACCTGTGCACGAGCCGGTGGACAGCCCTGTGAACAAGCCCTCGATCTTTTCCACCTGCCCCCAGTGACCTGCGCTTTCCCCGTCCACCGGCTGTGCAGAAGAAAAACTTTCCCGGTCGGCTCAAGATCGGTCCGAACTGTGTCCACAAGCACGTACGGCCGGACGGGCAGTAAGGGTCATCGGCGCATTGCATCTCTTACCTGTGGACGGTTAGATTGGTGCTCATGACACAGGCACCCGCGACCCCCCGGAACGTCAGGCGCCGGCACGACCGCGAGATCGTCACCCTGGCCGTCCCCGCCTTCGGCGCGCTGGTCGCGGAGCCCCTCTTCGTCATGGCCGACAGCGCCATCGTCGGCCACCTCGGCACCGCGCAGCTCGCCGGTCTCGGGGTCGCCTCCGCCCTGCTCACCACCGCCGTCAGCGTCTTCGTCTTCCTCGCCTACGCCACGACCGCGGCCGTCGCCCGGCGGGTGGGCGCGGGCGACCTCCAGGCCGCCATCCGCCAGGGCATGGACGGCATCTGGCTCGCCCTGCTCCTCGGCGCCGCCGTGATCGTCGTCGTCCTCCCCGCCGCTCCCGCGCTCGTCGACCTCTTCGGGGCCTCCGACACGGCCGCGCCCTACGCGACGACGTACCTGCGGATCTCCTCGCTCGGGATCCCCGCCATGCTCGCCGTCCTCGCGGCGACCGGCGTGCTGCGCGGGCTCCAGGACACCAGGACACCGCTCTACGTGGCCGTCGCGGGCTTCGTCGCCAACGGCGCCCTGAACGCGGTGCTCGTCTACGGCGCCGGCCTGGGGATCGCCGGCTCCGCCTGGGGCACGGTCATCGCCCAGTGCGGCATGGCCGCGGTCTACCTCGTCGTGGTCGTCCGGGGTGCCCGGCGCCATGGTGCCTCCCTGCGGCCGGACGCCGCCGGGATCCGGGCCTCGGCCCAGGCCGGTGCGCCCCTGCTGGTGCGGACCCTGTCCCTGCGGGCGATCCTGATGATCGCGACGGCCGTCGCCGCACGACTCGGCGACGCCGACATCGCGGCCCACCAGATCATCCTGTCCCTGTGGAGCCTGCTGGCCTTCGCGCTCGACGCCATCGCCATCGCCGGGCAGGCCATCATCGGCCGCTACCTCGGGGCCGGTGACGCCGACGGCGCCCGCGCCGCCTGCCGGCGCATGGTCCAGTGGGGCATCGCCGTGGGCCTGGTGCTGGGTGCGCTGGTCGTCGCCAGCCGACCGGTGTTCCTCGCGCTGTTCACGAGCGATGCCGCCGTACAGGACGCCGCCCTGCCCGCTCTGGTGATCGTGGCGCTCTGCCAGCCGGTCTCGGGGATCGTCTTCGTCCTCGACGGCGTCCTGATGGGCGCGGGCGACGGACCGTACCTGGCCCGGGCGATGCTCGTGACCCTCGCGGTCTTCGCGCCGGTGGCGGTCCTCGTGCCGACCCTCGGTGGCGGCCTCACCGCGCTGTGGGCGGCGATGACGCTCATGATGATCGTGCGGATGGTGACGCTGTGGCTGCGCTCCCGCTCCGGCCGCTGGATCGTCACGGGCGCGACGCGCTGAGCGTTTCACGTGAAACACCGGGCCACCGGCCCGCTCCGGGCGCAGCAGAACGCGCCGCTGCTCGGGACGGCGGACGCCTGCATCCGGGCCGCTGACACAGAACTGGGGCCGCACCCCGAAGGATGCGGCCCCAGCCAGTGCTCAGCGAGCAGACCGCTTACGCGGCGACGACCTCGATGTTGACCTTGGCGGCCACCTCGGGGTGCAGACGCACGGACGTCTCGTGGGCGCCCAGCGTCTTGATCGGCGTACCGAGCTCGATGCGGCGCTTGTCGACCTCGGGACCACCGGCGGCCTTGATCGCGGACGCGACGTCGGCCGGGGTGACGGAACCGAAGAGCCGGCCGGCGTCGCCGGAGCGAACGGCCAGACGGACCTTCACGCCCTCGAGCTGGGCCTTGATGGCGTTGGCCTGCTCGATGGTCTGGATCTCGTGGATCTTGCGAGCACGACGGATCTGCTCGACGTCCTTCTCGCCACCCTTGGTCCAGCGGATCGCGAACTTCCGCGGGATCAGGTAGTTGCGGGCGTAGCCGTCCTTGACGTCGACGACTTCGCCAGCGGCGCCGAGGCCGGAGACCTCGTGGGTGAGGATGATCTTCATGAGTCGGTCACCCTTCCCTTATCGCGCGGTGGACGTGTAGGGCAGCAGCGCCATCTCACGGCTGTTCTTGACGGCCGTGGCGACGTCACGCTGGTGCTGCGTGCAGTTGCCGGTCACGCGGCGGGCACGGATCTTGCCGCGGTCGGAAATGAACTTCCGCAGCATGTTCGTGTCCTTGTAGTCCACGTACGTGACCTTGTCCTTGCAGAATGCGCAGACCTTCTTCTTCGGCTTGCGCACAGGCGGCTTCGCCATGGTGTTTCTCCTGTGTGATCAAGAAGGGGGGTGTCGAGCCGCCCCTAGAAGGGGGGCTCGTCCGAGTAGCCGCCACCGCCGCCGGAGCCGCCGCCCCAGCCGCCGCCGCCCTGCTGGGCGCCACCGGCGGGAGCACCGGTCGCCCAGGGGTCGTCGGCCGGAGCGCCGCCGCCCTGCTGGCCGCCGCCGGGGCCACCGCCCCAGCCGCCGCCCTGCTGGCCGCCACCGCCGCCGAAGCCGCCGCCCCCGCCCTGGCCACCGCGGCCGGCGGTCTTGGTGACCTTGGCCGTGGCGTTGCGCAGGCTGGGACCGACTTCCTCGACGTCCAGCTCGTAGACCGTGCGCTTGACGCCCTCACGGTCCTCGTAGGACCGCTGCTTCAGCCGGCCCTGCACGAGCACGCGCATGCCTCGCTGGAGCGACTCGGCGACGTTCTCCGCCGCCTGACGCCAGACCGAGCAGGTCAGGAACAGGCTCTCGCCGTCCTTCCACTCGTTCGTCTGGCGGTCGAAGGTGCGGGGAGTGGACGCGACACGGAACTTCGCGACCGCCGCACCGGAGGGGGTGAAGCGCAGCTCGGGGTCATCGACAAGGTTGCCGATGACCGTGATGACGGTCTCGCCTGCCATGGGGGAACCTCTCGGCGGGTTTGCTGCTGCTGGCTGCTGGTGGTGCTACTCGATTCCCGGGATCGGCTGAGCCGGAGGCTCAGTGGGTCTCGGGACGGAGGACCTTGGTCCGGAGGACCGACTCGTTCAGGTTCATCTGGCGGTCGAGCTCCTTGACGACCGCAGGCTCGGCCTGCAGGTCGATGACCGAGTAGATGCCCTCGGGCTTCTTCTTGATCTCGTACGAGAGACGACGACGGCCCCAGGTGTCGACCTTCTCCACCTTTCCGTTGCCCTCACGGACGACGGAGAGGAAGTTCTCGATCAGGGGGGCGACAGCGCGCTCCTCCAGATCCGGGTCGAGGATGACCATCACCTCGTAGTGACGCATGTGGAACCCACCTCCTTTGGACTCAGCGGCCACGGTCGTTCCGTGGCAGGAGGGTTGTGATGCGTACGCAACGGTATCCGCCGCCACTGACAATCGGTCGGGCGTGGGCAGACACCGGTGCAGACGGTACACACTACCCGCACCCGTGCTTCCGGTTGAAATCCGGCCGGGAAGCCCGTCAGTCTTGTACACGTCGGGTGTGTACGGCGCTACGATGCGCCGCCTTCCGCAGGAGGTGCCCCATGGCACAACAGGCATTGCGACCCAACACCGCCGGATCCCTCTTCGCCACCGACGGCAGACGCCACCCGGTCCAGGACGCCCTCACGGCCGTCACCCTGGTCCTCGGCGTGGTGTCCTTCGTCACGGCGCAGTTCCACAGCCTCCACCTGCTGAGCTCCTGGACGGGTCTGGTCGGGATCTTCACCGGCGCCTACGGACAGTGGATCTCCGTGACCACCCGCGAGCGCTTCGGACTGATCCTGGGCCTCGGTGCCTCCGGCGTCGGCTTCCTGCTGGGCATGGCCCACGGCGGCCTGTTCGGCGGCCTCTGGTGACCTGACCGCGTCCGGCGGCCGGGCTCCTCCGGCCGCCCCGCACACGCCCCTGCCGCACCCGGGCGGGGACGAAGGTGCCGTACGCCCAAACGGGGCGCTCCCCGGGCGCAGTAGGCTTCGGCGCGAGAGCCGGAGCCCCTGTACCCATGGGGACACACCAGCCCGAGGAGCGCCCCGACATGAGCCTGACCCTGAGGACGATCAGCCGCGAGCAGCATCTGGCATTCATCCAGAGCCTGCCGGCGGCGAGCCACATGCAGGTCCCGGCCTGGGCGGACGTCAAGGCCGAGTGGCGGTCGGAGAACCTCGGCTGGTTCGACGAGCGCACCGGCGCGCTGGTCGGTGCGGGACTCGTCCTCTACCGTCAGCTCCCCAAGATCAAGCGCTACCTGGCCTACCTGCCCGAAGGCCCGGTCATCAACTGGTACGCGCCGAACCTGACCGAGTGGCTGGAGCCGATGCTCGCGCACCTCAAGCAGCAGGGCGCGTTCTCCGTGAAGATGGGCCCGCCGGTCGTCATCCGGCGCTGGGAGGCCAACTCCATCAAGCAGGGCATCCAGAACCCGGACGTGAAGCGGCTGCGCGACATCGAGGCCGACTTCATCGAGCCGCGCGCCTTCGAGGTGGCCGACAAGCTGCGCCGCATGGGCTGGCAGCAGGGCGAGGACGGCGGCGCCGGCTTCGGCGACGTCCAGCCGCGCTACGTCTTCCAGGTGCCGCTGGCGAACCGTTCGCTCGAAGAGGTCCACAAGAACTTCAACCAGCTCTGGCGCCGCAACATCAAGAAGGCCGAGAAGGCCGGCGTCGAGGTCGTCCAGGGCGGCTACCACGACCTGGAGGAGTGGCAGCGGCTGTACGAGATCACGGCCGTGCGCGACCACTTCCGGCCCCGCCCGCTGTCGTACTTCCAGCGCATGTGGACCGCCCTCAACTCCGAGGACCCCAACCGGATGCGGCTGTACTTCGCCCGCCACGACGGGGTGAACCTGGCGGCGGCGACCATGCTGATCGTCGGCGGGCACGTCTGGTACTCCTACGGCGCCTCCGACAACATCGGCCGTGAGTTCCGCCCGTCGAACGCCATGCAGTGGCGGATGCTGCGCGACGCCTACGCGCTCGGCGCGACGGTCTACGACCTGCGCGGCATCTCCGACTCGCTGGACGAGAGCGACCACCTCTTCGGTCTGATCCAGTTCAAGGTCGGCACCGGCGGTGAGGCGGCCGAATACCTGGGCGAGTGGGACTTCCCGCTGAACAAGCTGCTCCACAAGGCCCTCGACATCTACATGTCGCGCCGCTGACGCTCCCCGACGGGTGCTTCGATACACACAGCCAACACAGTCACGAGAAAGGTCCCGGGTCCGGCCATGGCGCTCACGCTCTACGTCGACACCGCGCGCTGGCGGGCGCACCACAAGCACGTGCAGGAGCAGTTCCCCGGACTCGTCCCGGTCTGCAAGGGCAACGGCTACGGCTTCGGGCACGAGCGGCTGGCGGAGGAGGCGACCCGCCTCGGCTCGGACGTCCTCGCCGTCGGGACGACGTACGAGGCCGCGCGCATCAAGGACTGGTTCGGCGGTGACCTGCTGGTGCTGACGCCGTACCGGCGCGGCGAGGAGCCGGTGCCGCTGCCGGACCGGGTCATCCGCTCGGTGTCCTCCATCGACGGCGTCTTCGGCCTCGTCGGGGCCCGGGTGGTCATCGAGGTGATGTCCTCGATGAAGCGCCACGGGGTGAGCGAGCAGGACCTGCCGCAGCTGCACTCCGCCATAGAGAACGTCCGCCTGGAGGGCTTCGCCATCCACCTGCCGCTCGACCGCACCGACGGCTCCGACGCCGTCGAGGAGGTCATCGGCTGGATGGACCGGCTGCGCGCGGCCCGGCTGCCGCTGCACACCATGTTCGTCAGCCACCTGAAGGCCGAGGAACTCCAGCGGTTGCAGCAGCAGTTCCCGCAGACCCGTTTCCGGGCGCGGATCGGCACGCGGCTGTGGCTGGGCGACCACGACGCCACCGAGTACCGCGGCGCGGTGCTGGACGTCACGCGGGTCGCGAAGGGCGACCGTTTCGGCTACCGCCAGCAGAAGGCGGCCTCCGACGGCTATCTGGTGGTCGTGGCGGGCGGTACCTCGCACGGGGTGGGCCTGGAGGCCCCGAAGGCCCTGCACGGTGTCATGCCGCGGGCCAAGGGCGTCGCGCGGGCCGGTCTGGCCACGGTGAACCGGAACCTCTCGCCGTTCGTCTGGGGCGGCAAGCAGCGCTGGTTCGCCGAGCCGCCGCACATGCAGGTGTCCATCCTGTTCGTGCCCTCGGACGCGCCGGAGCCCCAGGTCGGGGACGAGCTGGTGGCCCATCTGCGGCACACGACCACGCAGTTCGACCGTCTCGTGGACCGCTAGGCGCTCCGGCGCCCGCAGCAGGACGCCGGAAGAGCGGGACAAGAGCACAACACAAAGGCCGTACACGGGCTGTGTACGGCCTTTCGTGTGCTCGGGACCCTCCCGGAGCCTGCCGCATCCCTGACGGCTCAGGAGGGGCCGTCGGACGCCTCCTCGCGGCCCCACTCCACCTGCGGGCCGTCGAACTGCGCGGCGTGCCGCGGCGGATGGGCCGCGGTCCCGAGGACGAACTTGTCCGGTGCCCCGTCGAGGACGCCCCCGGAGGGATCGTCGTCCCCGTCCTGCCGGACCACGTCCCGCTCGGGCATGAGGATGTCGCGTACGACGACGGCGCACAGGTAGAGCGTCCCGGCGAGGTGCAGGCCGATGGCGTAGTGGTAGCCGTCGGTCGGCAGGCCCTTGTGGGCGTCGCCGCTGGTCGTGTACGCGAGGTACAGCCAGATGCCCAGGAAGTACGCCACCTCGCAGGCCTGCCAGACCAGGAAGTCCCGCCACTTGGGGCGGGCCAGCACGGCCAGCGGCACCAGCCACAGCACGTACTGCGGGGAGTAGACCTTGTTGGTGAGGATGAAGGCCGCCACCACCAGGAACGCCAGTTGGGCGAAGCGGGGCCGGCGCGGCGCGGTGAGCGTCAGGCCGGCGATGCCCAGGAAGCACAGCACGACCAGCGCCGTGGCGAGCTTGTTGACGCTGTCGGTGGTCAGCGGGTCTGAGGACTTCTGCGCCAGGATCAGCCAGAAGGAACCGAAGTCGACGCCCCGCTCCTGGCTGAACGTGTAGAACTTCGACCAGCCGTCGAACGCGAACAGCCCGACCGGCACGTTGACCACGAGCCAGGCGACCACGGCTCCGGCCAGGGCCGTGAAGAAGGCCCGCCACTTGCCGGCCCGCCAGCACAGCAGGAACAGCGGTCCGAGCAGGAAGACGGGGTAGAGCTTGGCCGCCGTGGCGAGCCCCAGCAGCACGCCGAACGCGAGGGCGCGGCCCCGGGACCACATCAGCATCGCCGCGGCCGTCAGGGCGACCGCGAACAGGTCCCAGTTGATGGTGGCGGTCAGCGCGAAGGCGGGTGCGAGCGCGACCAGCAGGCCGTCCCAGGGACGGCGGGCGTCGGTGCGGCTCACGCAGACCACGATCACGGCCGCGCAGGCCATGAGCATCCCCGCGTTGACCATCCAGTACCACTGGGCCTGGTGCTGGAGGCTGCCGCTGCCGGGGGTGAGCCAGGCGGCGACCTCCATGAAGAGCCCGGTCAGCACCGGGTACTCGAGGTACTGCATGTCGCCGGGCAGCTTGTCGAAGTACGGCACCAGGCCGTCCGCGAAGCCCCGCCCCTGGTACAGGTGCGGGATGTCCGAGTAGCAGGCGTGCGTGTACTGGGAGCTGGCGCCGAAGAACCACCCGGAGTCGTAGCAGGGCAGCTTCTGGACCATGCCGAGGGCGAACATCCCGATCGCCACCAGCGCCACCACGCGCACCGGCGTCCACCAGGACGCGCCGAGCAGGGCGCGCCGGCCGATGGGGCCGCCGATCAGCTCGCTGCCGGCCCGGGAGATCGCGTCGTCCCTGGTGGGGCACACCGGGTCCGCTTCGTGCACGCTCGCTTGCGTCGAATCTGCGCTGGGCATGGCTCACATCCTGCCGTACGGACCCGGGAAAAGGCCGAGGGCCGCCACACCTGGTGCGGTGTGACGGCCCTCGGTCTCTGCGTACACCGGCCCTGTCCGCCGGGGGACAGACCGCGTTTCACGTGAAACATGCGTCTGTTTCACGTGAAACAAGCAGTGTCGGACAATCCGTGGCTACCCGTTCCGGCCTCCGAAGAGACCACCGTCCTGGCCCCTGGGATTACCGACGTCCGTGGACGACTCCGAAGGCGAGGGAGACGGGTCGCCACCGCCGCCGTTCGCGCCGCCGTTGGACGAGCCCTGGTTGGTGCCGCCGTTGCTCTGGCACTGCCAGTCGAACCTGCCGCAGGTGTCACTGGGCGACGGTGACGGCTCGACCTCGCTCTCACTCGGGCTCGGGGACGGGCTCGGCGAGGACTTCTCGGACTCGCTCACCGACGGCGACGGGCTCGGCGCCGGGTCCTCGTTCAGCACCTTACCGATGGGCTCGGGCGTCGGGAACGACTTCGCCGGCTGGCCCTTGAGCGCTTCGGCCATGTAGTCGTGCCAGATCTGGGCCGGGAACGACGCACCGTGGATCTTCTTCTGGCCGCCCGTGCCGTACATCTCCAGGAACGTGCGGTTCTTGTTGGCCTCGTTGTCGTCGTACCGGAACATCGAGATCGCGGTCGAGAGCTGCGGCGTGTAGCCGACGAACCAGGCCGACTTGTTGCCGTCGGTGGTACCGGTCTTGCCGGCCACGTCCCGCCCGGGCAGCTGGGCGGCCGTACCGGTGCCCTTGTCGACCACGGTCTTCAGGATGTCCGTGACGTTGTCGGCGACCGCCGAGGTGAACGCCTCCTGGGTCTCGGTCTTGTGCGTGAAGGTCACCCCCTCCTTGCTGGTGACCTTCTCCACCGAGTACGGGTCGCGCTGCTTGCCGCTCGCGGCGAAGGTGGCGTAGGCGCCCGCCATGCGGATCGCGCTGGGGTCCGAGATGCCGATGGAGAAGGACGGGAAGCTGGTGCCCGTCAGGCTCTTCTCCTTCAGGCCGGCCTTGAGGGCCGCGTCCTTGACCTTGTCCAGGCCGACGTCCATGCCGAGCTGCACGAAGGCGGAGTTCACCGACTCCCGCATGGCCTCCCGCAGGTCGATCTTGAAGTTGGGCGGGCTGCCGTACGAGGCCTGGCCGTCGTTGGTCTGGAGCCACTCCTCGCCCTTCTCGTTCTTCCAGACCGACCCGTCGTAGTTCCTGATCTTGAGCTTGTTCTTGCCCGAGTACAGGCTCTTGGGGGAGACGATCGTGCGCTCGTCCTGCGCCTGCGACGAGCCGAGGTCGGGGTCGCGCACGCCCCAGGTCATCGCGGCCGCGAGGACGAACGGCTTGAACGTCGAACCGACCTGGGCACCGGTCTGGTCGGCGTTGTTGGTGAAGTGCTTGGTGGCGTCCTCGCCGCCGTAGATGGCCCGGATGGCGCCGCTGGCCGGATCCACCGAGGCGCCGCCGAACTGGACGTGGGTGTCCGTGTCCGGGCGCTCCTTCGGCTTGATGCTGGACTTCTGGACCTTGGTGACCGCGGCGGTGAGCTCGTCGACCTTCTTCTTGTCGAAGGTCGTGTAGATCGACAGGCCGCCCGTGCGCAGCTTCTCCTCGTCGATCCCGGTCTTGTCGCTGTTGTTGACCAGGTAGCTGTTGGCGAGGTCGACGAGGTAACCGGTCTGGCCGCTCAGCGCCGTGTTCGACCGGGGGTTGTTCACCTTCGGGAGCTGGGTGTACTTGGCCCGCTCGGCGGCGTTCAGGTGGCCGTACTCGACCATCTTGTCGAGCGTGTCCTGCATCTGGATGAGAGCGCGCTTCTTGTTGGCCTCGGGCGTGGCGGCGGTGTCGATGGACTGGGCGCCCGCCGGGTCGTAGTAGGTGGCGCCCTTGAGCATGGCCGCCAGGAAGGCGCACTCGCCCGGGTTGAGCTTGATGGCGTCCTTGTTGAAGTACGCCCGGGCCGCGGCCTGGATGCCGTACGCGTTGCGCCCGTAGTAGGCCGAGTTCAGGTACCCGGCCATGATCTCGTCCTTGTCGATCGTGGCGCCCACCTTGACGGCGACGAGGATCTCCTTGAACTTCCGGGAGATCGTCTGGGACTGGTCGTTCAGCATCGCGTTCTTGACGTACTGCTGGGTGATCGTCGAACCGCCCTGCGTCTGTCCGCCCCGCGCCATGTTGAGGAACGCGCGGGCGATGCCCTTGGGGTCGACGCCGCGGTCCGTCTCGAAGGTCTTGTTCTCCTGGGAGATCACCGCGTAGCGCATGGCCGCGGGGATCTGGGAGTAGTCGATGATCTGCCGGTTGGTCTCACCGCCGGTGGCGACCATCTCGGTGCCGTCCGACCAGAAGTAGACGTTGTTCTGCGCCTTCGCGGTCTTCGCGATGTCCGGGACGCCCACCATGGCGTAGCCGATGCCCGCCACGGCCACCAGGCAGCCGATGAAGCCGAGGCACAGGCCGCTGACCAGCTTCCAGGAGGGCATCCAGCGGCGCCAGCCGTCCTTGCCGTAGCGCGGGTAGTCGATCAGGCGCTTGCGCCCGGGCCCCTGACGGCCGCGGCCGGGGCCCGCCGCGCCGCCGCGCCGGCCTGTGCCCGGCTCGGGCGCCCGGCGCCGGCCGCCCGCGTTCCGCTGTGCCGCGCGCCGGGCCTCGGCCCGGCCGCCGTAGGACTGCTGCTCGCCTTCCGCGCCGTACTGCCCCGACCCGTACGAGTCGGAGGGGGATCCGGTGGCGCCTCGCGGTGCCGCGCGGCGGCCGGAGGACGCACCGGACTGGCCGCGTCGGGCCGCGGCACGTCCGCCTCCCTGCGGCTGCGGCGGTTTGCGACGGTGCTCGCTCATCGAACGACTACTCCTCGGGCAGGCGCACCCGTGCGCGCCTGGAAACGGCAGCTGGTTTCCGGTCCCCCCGAAGTACGGACGGGGTCGGTTCCCCATTCACCCGTACGGCACCAAGAGTCTCGACGCCCCCCGGCGTCTCGCGGTTCCCGGTGGTGTGCATGCCGCACAGACTACGGGCCGTCAAAACCCGTCGAGTTCCGAAGTTCACCCCAAACCCGGCAACTTGCTGCGAACGAAACGGTGATGTGATCCCGTTCACCGTCTCCCCTCTTGTCCCGTGCGGAAGGCCGTTCTATCGTCGTGATGTATCGAGTCGATACATCAGCGCGAGATAAAGTGCGACGACAGGAGAGGAGGGCGACCCATGAGCCGACGTTCCGGCATCCTCGAGTTCGCCGTCCTCGGCCTGCTCCGCGAGTCTCCGATGCACGGCTATGAGCTGCGCAAACGACTCAATACATCCCTGGGGGTGTTCCGGGCGTTCAGCTACGGGACGCTCTACCCCTGCCTCAAGACGCTGCTCGCCAACGGCTGGTTGACGGAGGAACCGGGGCACAGCCCCGAGGACGCCCTCGCCACCACCCTCGCGGGCCGTCGCGCCAAGATCGTCTACCGGTTGACGGCGGAAGGTAAGGAGCGCTTCGAGGAACTGCTCTCCCAGACGGGGCCCGACGCGTACGAGGACGAGACCTTCGCCGCTCGCTTCGCCTTCTTCGGGCAGACCTCCCGCGACGTGCGCATGCGCGTCCTGGAGGGCCGCCGCAGCCGTCTGGAGGAACGCCTGGAGAAGATGCGCGCCTCGCTGGCGCGCACCCGGGAGCGCCTCGACGACTACACACTCGAGCTCCAGCGCCACGGAATGGAGTCCGTGGAGCGCGAAGTGCGCTGGCTGAACGAGCTCATCGAGAGCGAGCGGGCCGGACGGGACCTGAAGGGTGCCGGCTCCGGGGGGACCGCTCAGCAGGACACCACCACTGGATCGACGGGCGGCCTGCCCCGTCCCGGGGACGCCCCCGGGACGGATACGCCCGGCGACACCGCCACGTGAGCGCCCAGTCAGGGCCTCACTCGTACACACAGGGAGCAACCGGAATGGGTTCGGTTCGCGTAGCCGTCGTCGGCGTGGGCAACTGCGCCGCTTCGCTGGTGCAGGGAGTCGAGTACTACAAGGACGCCGACCCGGCGTCCAAGGTGCCGGGCCTGATGCACGTCCAGTTCGGCGACTACCACGTCAAGGACGTCGAGTTCGTCGCCGCCTTCGACGTGGACGCCAAGAAGGTCGGTCTCGACCTCGCGGACGCGATCGGCGCCTCCGAGAACAACACCATCAAGATCTGCGACGTCCCCACCACCGGGGTGACGGTCCAGCGCGGTCACACCCTCGACGGCCTCGGCAAGTACTACCGCCAGACCATCGAGGAGTCCGCCGAGGAGCCGGTGGACGTCGTCCAGGTCCTGAAGGACAAGCAGGTCGACGTGCTCGTCTGCTACCTGCCGGTGGGTTCCGAGGACGCGGCGAAGTTCTACGCCCAGTGCGCCATCGACGCCAAGGTCGCCTTCGTCAACGCCCTCCCGGTCTTCATCGCGGGCACCAAGGAGTGGGCCGACAAGTTCACCGAGGCCGGTGTCCCGATCGTCGGCGACGACATCAAGTCCCAGGTCGGCGCGACCATCACGCACCGCGTCATGGCGAAGCTGTTCGAGGACCGCGGTGTCATCCTGGACCGCACCATGCAGCTGAACGTCGGCGGCAACATGGACTTCAAGAACATGCTCGAGCGCGAGCGCCTGGAGTCCAAGAAGATCTCCAAGACGCAGGCCGTCACCTCCCAGATCCCCGACCGGGACCTCGGCGAGAAGAACGTCCACATCGGCCCGTCCGACTACGTCGCGTGGCTCGACGACCGCAAGTGGGCCTACGTCCGCCTCGAGGGCCGCGCCTTCGGTGACGTCCCGCTGAACCTGGAGTACAAGCTCGAGGTCTGGGACTCCCCGAACTCCGCCGGCGTCATCATCGACGCCGTGCGCGCCGCGAAGATCGCCAAGGACCGCGGCATCGGCGGCCCGATCCTGTCGGCCTCCAGCTACTTCATGAAGTCCCCGCCGGTCCAGTACTTCGACGACGAGGCCCGCGAGAACGTCGAGAAGTTCATCAGCGGCGAGGTCGAGCGCTAAGCACGGCACCGCACAGCAACGCTCCTGCCAGGGCTCACAGGGTCCCCGGGTCACTCGATCCGGGGACCCTGCCGTGTGTGAGGCTGTCCGCCATGGCCGTCGTCCCTGATCTGCGCGTTCTGCTGCGCTTCGGCGCCTTCCGGCGCCTGCTCGCCGTACGGCTGCTCTCCCAGTGCGCCGACGGCGTGTTCCAGGTGGCGCTCGCGACGTACGTCGTCTTCTCCCCCGAGAAGCAGGCCTCGGCCGGTGCCATCGCCTCCGCCATGGCGGTCCTGCTGCTGCCCTACTCGCTCGTCGGCCCCTTCGCCGGCGTGCTGCTGGACCGCTGGCGCCGCCGGCAGGTGTTCCTGTACGGCAACCTGCTGCACGCCGCGCTCGCGACGGCCACCGCGGCCCTGATGGTCGCGCAGGTCCCCGACTGGCTGTTCTACGTCTCCGCGCTGTGCGTGACAGCCGTCAACCGTTTCGTCCTGGCCGGGCTGTCCGCGGCCCTGCCCCGCGTGGTGGACGCGGAGCGGCTCGTCCTGGCGAACTCCCTGTCCCCGACCGCCGGGACGCTCGCCGCGACCGCGGGCGGCGGACTGGCCTTCGTCGTACGGCTGGTCGCGGCGGACTCCGACGCCGCCGTGGTGCTGCTGGGGGCCGGCCTGTACCTGTGCTCCGCGCTCGCCTCCCTGCGCATGGCGCCCGACCTGCTCGGTCCCGACCGCGCGCTGGTGCGCCCGCGCCTGTCGGCGGCGCTCAGGGGCACGGCGAGCGGTCTGGCGGCCGGGGTGCGGCACCTGACCGAGCCGCGGCGCCGGACGGCGGCGTGGGCGCTCGGCTCCATGACGCTGATGCGGTTCTGCTACGGCGCGCTGACCGTGATGGTGCTGATGCTCTGCCGCTACGCCTGGTCGTCCGGCTCCGACCCGGACGCGGGGCTGGCGCTGCTGGGGCTGGCGGTGGGCGTCTCCGGCGCGGGCTTCTTCGTGGCGGCCCTGGTGACGCCGTCGGCGGCGGGCAGGCTGGGCCCGGTCCGCTGGACCGTCGTGTGCGCGGCCGCGGCGGCCGTCCTGGAACCGGTGCTCGGGCTGCCCTTCCGCCAGGGCCCCGTCCTCGTCCTCGCCTTCCTGCTGGGGCTCGTGACGCAAGGGGCGAAAATAGCCACCGACACCCTCGTCCAGTCCGGCGTCGAGGACGGCTATCGCGGACGGGTCTTCTCCCTCTACGACGTCCTGTTCAACGTCGCCTTCGTGGGCGCCGCCGGGGTGGCCGCCCTGATGCTCCCACCGGACGGCCGGTCGGCGGCCCTGGTGGTAACGATCGCCGTGATCTACGGAGCGGTTGCGGCGGCTATGGCCCGCTTTGGACGCCGCTGAGTGTCACATCCGAGCCACAGAGTCCCCTCAGGTGTCAGCGGTGTCAGTGGTGGCCGGTAACTTACGTGCGTCTTATGCGCTTCTTATCTGAGCGCCCACCAACTTTTCACAGGGGGACCCCTACGTGACCACGACGCCGCCCCAGGGCCAGAACCCTTACGCGCAGGACCAGAACCCCTACGCCCAGGGCCAGCCGCAGCAGCCGGGCCAGGCGCCCTACGCCCCGTTCCCCAACCAGGGTGTCCCCGCGCCGCAGCCGCCCCGCCGCAAGGTGAGCTTCAAGCTCATCAAGAACATCGTCATCGCCGTCGTGGTCATCGGCGTGGCGGTCGGCGGTTACATAGCGAGCCGGGACGACGCGGACACGGCCGCGGTCGGCGACTGCATGCACCGGGGGAGCAACTCCGACACCGACCCGGACCTCGAGGTCGTCGACTGCAAGTCGTCCAAGGCCCAGTACGTCGTACTGGCCAAGATCAAGGGCAAGTACGCGGGCGAGGTGACCGCCTCCACGAAGTGCGAGGCCGAGGCCAAGGACTTCGAGTACACCTACACCGAGTCCGGCGACGGCAGCGACTTCCTGCTCTGCCTGAAGGACTACGCCAAGTAGGACACCCACCGCGCGGTGATGTTTCACGTGAAACACCGCCCCGCACCCGGGTGACAGCACGACGGCGGCACGGCAACGGGGTCATGTTTCACGTGAAACATGACCCCGTTGCGTTCCTCAGCCCTGAGCGGCCCACCACTCCTTCAGGGCCGCGACCGCGTCGTCGTGCTCCATCGGGCCGTTCTCCAGCCGCAGCTCCAGCAGGTGCTGGTAGGCCTTGCCGACGACCGGGCCCGGGCCGACGCCCAGAACCTCCATGATCTGGTTGCCGTCGAGGTCGGGACGGATGGCGTCCAGCTCCTCCTGCTCCTGCAGCTCGGCGATCCGCTCCTCCAGCCCGTCGTACGCCCGCGACAGTGCGGCCGCCTTGCGCCGGTTGCGGGTCGTGCAGTCGGACCGGGTCAGCTTGTGGAGGCGCTCGAGCAGCTGGCCGGCGTCCCGGACGTAGCGGCGCACCGCCGAGTCCGTCCACTCCCCGGTGCCGTAGCCATGGAAGCGCAGGTGCAGTTCGACCAGCCGGGAGACGTCCTTCACCAGCTCGTTGGAGTACTTCAGCGCGGTCATGCGCTTCTTGGTCATCTTCGCGCCGACCACCTCGTGGTGGTGGAAGGAGACCCGGCCGTCCTTCTCGAAGCGCCGCGTGCGCGGCTTGCCGATGTCGTGCAGCAGCGCGGCCAGCCGGAGCGTGAGGTCGGGGCCGTCCTGCTCCAGGTCGATCGCCTGCTCCAGGACGATCAGCGTGTGCTCGTAGACGTCCTTGTGCCGGTGGTGCTCGTCGCTCTCCAGCCGCAGCGCGGGCAGCTCGGGCAGCACCCGGTCCGCGAGGCCCGTGTCCACCAGCAGGGTCAGGCCCTGCCGGGGGTGGGCGGACAGGATCAGCTTGTTCAGCTCGTCCCGGACCCGCTCGGCGGAGACGATGCCGATGCGGTCGGCCATGTCCGTCATGGCCGTGACGACCTCCGGGGCCACCTCGAAGTCGAGCTGGGCGGCGAAGCGCGCGGCCCGCATCATCCGCAGCGGGTCGTCCGAGAACGACTCCTCGGGCGTGCCCGGCGTGCGCAGCACCCGGGCCGCGAGGTCACCGAGACCGCCGTGCGGATCGACGAACTCCTTCTCGGGCAGCGCGACGGCCATCGCGTTCACGGTGAAGTCACGGCGCACCAGGTCTTCCTCGATGGAGTCGCCGTAGGACACCTCGGGCTTGCGGGAGGTGCGGTCGTAGGCCTCCGACCGGTAGGTCGTGACCTCGATCTGGTAGCCGTCCTTCTGGGCACCCACCGTGCCGAAGGCGATCCCCACCTCCCACACGGCGTCCGCCCAGGGACGGACGATCTTCAGGACGTCCTCGGGGCGCGCGTCGGTGGTGAAGTCCAGGTCGTTGCCGAGCCGCCCGAGCAACGCGTCCCGGACCGAACCGCCGACCAGGGCGAGCGAGAACCCGGCGGCCTGGAAGCGGCGGGCGAGGTCGTCGGCGACCGGCGCGACCCGCAGCAGCTCGTTGACCGCGCGGTGCTGCGCCTGGCTCAGGGCACTGGTGTTGTCTTCGTTGGCGTTCGGCACAACAGGAAAGGGTACGTGGCCCCGGAGGCGCCCCGCGCCCCGACGAGGGCCGGGCCGTCCGACCGCGGCAGGGCCGGACACCTCCCTCGATACACCCACAAGATCAGCGCTTGTGGTGTTCGGCGGCGCTCCTCTTTATACGTGCACATAGAGGACGGACCGGCGGCCTCTTGCTGATCTTGCGGAGGACTCCGCGGCACTTCCTCTCAGCGCACCTCGTTACCATGCGTGGACGCACATTCCGACGACCACTGACGACGACGAGGGACGGCGAACGCGTGGCCGAGGCGGCAGACACCCCGGGGACGACTCCCTCACCTGCCCGCCGGTGGCTTCGGCGCACCGGAGCACTGCTCGCTGGAGCGCCCCTGCTGGCCGGGCTGCTCCAGCTGCCCGCGGCCGGTTCCGCACAGGCGGCCGGCGCGGAGGGCGCGCGGGACGCCTCGCGCTCCGGCTCGGTGGCCGTGTCCGTGGATTCGCTCACCCCCAGCGCCCCCACCGACGGGGACACGGTGACCGTGTCCGGCACCGTGACCAACAAGGGCAAGCAGGCCGTCACCGACGCCCACGTCGACCTGCGGGTGGGGTCGGCGCTGACCACGCGGTCGGCGATCGCCGACGCCGCCCGGCGGGCCGACGCGCTGCCGGGCACCGACGGCACCGAGGTGGGCGGCGCGTACAAGGCGGAGTTCGACAAGCTCACGCCCGGCGTCGCCGAGCACTTCACGATCTCCGTGCCCGTCGACAAGCTCGACCTGGGCGGGGACGGCGTCTACCCGCTGGGGGTCGCGCTGTCCGGGGAGACGTCCGCCCAGCCGTGGGACCAGGTGCTGGGCATCCAGCGCACCTTCCTGCCCTGGCAGGCCGACGAGGCCGACACGACGACCAGGACGACGGTGCTGTGGCCGCTCGTCTCCAGCGTGCACATGACGGCGGAGACCGGCTCGAACCAGCAGCAGACGCCGGTGTTCCTCGACGACGACCTCGCCACGGAGATCGCCCCCGGCGGCCGCCTGGACCAGCTTCTGGCCCTCGGCAAGGACCTCGACGTCACCTGGGTGATCGACCCCGACCTGCTGGCGTCCGTGGACGCCATGGCGGGCGGCTACCGCCTCCGCGTCGACAGCGACACCACCGAGCCCGGCACGCACCAGGCCGTCGCCCAGCAGTGGCTCGCCAAGCTCCAGGACGCGGTGACCGGCAAGGAGGTCGTGGCCCTGCCGTTCGCGGACCCGGACCTGGCCTCCCTCGCGCACAACGGCACCCGCGTCGCCGGCTCGCTCAGCCAGCTGAAGGCCGCCACGGACGTCGCCGCCACCACGGTGGAGACCGTGCTGCACGTGACGCCGAGCACCGACTTCGCCTGGCCCGTGCAGGGCGCCGTCGACCCGTCGATCGTCAAGGTCGCCACCTCCGCGGGTGCCGACAAGGTCATCGCCCGCAGCGACAGCCTCCAGGAGACCGGCGGTCTGGCGTACACGCCGTCCGCGGCCCGCCCGATCGGCGGGGGCACCACGGCGGTCGTCGCGGACAGCAGGCTGTCCCGGGCCTTCGAGGGTGACCTGACGAAGGCGTCCGCGGCGACGCTGGCCGTGCAGCAGTTCCTCGCCCAGAGCCTCGCGCTCGGCCTGCAGACCGACAAGCAGCGCAGCGTCGTCGTCGCGCCGCAGCGCCTGCTCACCGCGGGGCAGGCCCGGGCGATGGCCGAGGCGGTGTCGGCGCTGCAGGGCAGCACCTGGTCGCAGCCCCAGGACCTCACCGCGACCGCCAAGGCCAAGCCCGACCCGGACGCCACCACCAAGGTGCCCTCCCGCTCGGCGTACCCCTCCGCGCTGCGCAAGCAGGAGCTTCCGCGGACCGCGTTCCAGGAGATCGCCACCACGCAGCAGCGGCTCGACCGCTTCAAGGTGATCCTCAGCGACCAGTCCCGGGTGGTGACCCCCTTCGGGCGGGCCGTCAACCGGGAGATGTCCGCGTCGTGGCGCGGCCGGTCCGGCGCGGCCGGCGAGTTCCGCCAGGCGGTGCGCAGCTATCTCGACACGCTCGCCGGCCGGGTCAGGCTGATCGACAAGTCACCGACGAAGCTGTCCGGGCGCAGCGCCATCATCCCGGTGACCGTGCAGAACAACCTGGTGCAGGGCGTCGGGCACCTGGTGCTGCGGCTCAGCTCCACCAACCCGACCCGCCTGGAGATCAGCGGCAAGGACTACGACGAGCAGCCCATCGCCGTCTCCGGCGGGCACAGCACCACGGTGAAGTTCACCACCTCGGCCAACGCCAACGGCCAGTCCACGCTCGTCGCCCAGCTCTACACGCAGGACGGCCAGGCGTACGGCGCCCCGGTCACGTTCGACGTGAAGGTCACCGAGATCACGGCCACGGTGATGCTGGTCATCGGCGGCGGTGTGCTGCTGCTCGTGCTGGCCGGCTTCCGGATGTACACCCAGCGCAAGCGCGCGGCCGCCCGTGAGGCGGAGCAGACGCCGGAGGACGACGGCACGGACGGGACCGAGGCGGCCGACGAGCCCGCCGGTGGTGCCGGGAACCCGCAGGACACCGGGGACCGTCTCCCGGAGGAGGCCACCGCCCGCCCCCGGGCGGACGACCCGCAGCAGCCGAGTGACGGGACAGCGGACACCGCAGCGGAAAGCGCCGACCCGTCCGGCACGGGTGAGAGAGTGGACCGTTGAGGATGTCGTGGCCGGCGGCCCGGAACGATGAGGTGGGGTAACCATGAACGCGCCGTACGACGGTGACCGCGGTCAGGCCGCGGGCAGCTCGGGGTACCCCGACGGCCCGCCGCCCGAGCACGGCCAGGTGCCCCAGCAGCACCCCGCGGACATGTACCTCCAGGACGCCTACGACGAGGACCCCTACCGCGCGCAGGACCTCACCGCGCAGGACCCCGTCGCCGAGGCGCTCTACGACCGTGCCTCGCACCCCCCGCCGCCCCCCGGCACGTACCAGCAGCCGCAGCAGCCGCTGTACGGCCGGCCGCAGCAGTCGCCGTACGCGCCCGACCCGCGCGTGTGGGCGCAGACCCCGGCGCCCGAGCCGGACGGCGCCACCCAGTACCTGCCCTACGGCGACGACCCGCGCACCACCCAGTACGTGGGCGTGGACGACCTGGTGTCGCACTCCGGTGAGGAGCAGCACGAGCCGGACGCCTTCGCGCACCTCTTCCGCGACCAGCAGCAGAGCGGCACCCGCCCGCTCGCGGACTCCCCGTCGGTGCCCGGCCCCGCCGCGGCCCCCGGCGGACCGGGTCCGGTACAGCAGTACGCCGCGGCGTCGGCGCCCGCCGACGACCGGACGATGAACCTGGGCACCACGCCCGCCGAAGCCACCGCCCCCGTCGCGGCTGCCGCTCCGGCCGCCAAGAAGGGCGGCCGGGCCGGGGGGCTGCTGAAGTCCAGCGCCGTCATGGCCGCCGGCACGATGGTGTCCCGGCTCACCGGCTTCATCCGCTCGGCGCTGATCGTCTCCGCGCTCGGCGTGGGCCTGCTCGGCGACACCTTCCAGGTGGCCTACCAGCTCCCGACGATGATCTACATCCTCACCGTCGGCGGCGGCCTGAACTCCGTGTTCGTGCCGCAGCTGGTGCGCGCCATGAAGGAGGACGAGGACGGCGGCGAGGCCTACGCCAACCGGCTGCTCACGCTCGTCATGGTGGCGCTCGGCCTGCTCACCGTCGCCGCGATCTTCGCCGCGCCGCTGCTGATCCGGCTGCTGTCGGACAGCGTCGCCAGCAACCCGGCCGCCAACGACGTCGGCGTCACCTTCGTGCAGTACTTCCTGCCCTCGATCTTCTTCATGGGCGTCCACGTGGTGATGGGACAGGTCCTCAACGCGCGCGGCAAGTTCGGCGCGATGATGTGGACGCCGGTCCTGAACAACATCGTCATCATCGTGACGCTCGGCATGTTCATCTGGGTCTACGGCACCGCCGCCGACTCGGGCATGCAGGTCACCACCATCCCGGCCGAGGGACAGCGCCTCCTCGGCGTCGGCATTCTCCTCGGTCTGGTCGTCCAGGCGCTCGCGATGATCCCGTACCTGCGGGAGACCGGCTTCCGGATGCGGCTGCGCTTCGACTGGCGGGGCCACGGCCTCGGCAAGGCCGTCACGCTCGCCAAGTGGACCTTCCTGTTCGTCCTCGCCAACCAGGCGGGCGCGCTCGTGGTGTCCCAGCTGTCCACCGCCGCCGGTCACGACTCGCCCGTCGACGGCACCGGCTTCGCCGCCTACGCCAACGCCCAGCTGATCTGGGGCCTGCCGCAGGCCATCATCACCGTCTCGCTCATGGCCGCGCTGCTGCCGCGCATCTCCCGCTCGGCCGCCGAGGGCGACGGCGGCGCCGTCCGCGAGGACATCTCCCAGGGGCTGCGCACCACGGCCGTCGCGATCGTGCCGATCGCCTTCGGCTTCCTCGCGCTCGGCATCCCGATGTGCACCCTGATCTTCGGCTCGTCGGGCACCAGCGACGCCACCAACATGGGGTACATGCTGATGGCCTTCGGCCTCGGCCTGATCCCCTACTCGGTGCAGTACGTCGTCCTGCGCGCCTTCTACGCCTACGAGGACACCCGGACGCCCTTCTACAACACGGTCATCGTCGCCGCCGTCAACGCCGGCGCCTCGACCGTGTGCTTCTTCGTCCTGCCGGCCCGCTGGGCCGTGGTCGGCATGGCCGCCTCCTACGGGCTCGCCTACGCCATCGGCGTCGGCGTCGCTTGGAACCGGCTGCGCAAGCGGCTCGGCGGCGACCTGGACGGCGCGCGGGTGCTGCGGACGTACGCGAGGCTGTGCATCGCCTCCGTCCCGGCCGCCCTGCTCAGCGGCGCGGCCTGCTACGGCATCGGACGCACCCTGGGCCAGGGGGCCGCCGGGTCCTTCGTCGCGCTGCTGGCCGGCGGGGCCGTCCTGCTGGCCGTCTTCTACGTCGGCGCCCGCCGGATGCGCATCGAGGAGCTCAACTCGCTCGTCGGTACCGTCCGCGGACGCCTGGGTCGCTGAGTCGGGGGGTAGGCGCACAACCATCGTCCGCCGCCGCGTGTCGTGCATAGCGTCGGACTGTGGGCACAATTGGTTTCGGCGTCGGACGGCGTGCTCGAGGTCGCAGGGCACGCACTGGATGGGGAGGCAGGAACGACGGTGGCGGAACGGAGCACGGCTGCCGTCGACGTGGCAGACAACAGCGGTGACGAGCCGCTGACCGCACAGGCGGACAAGGCCACGGCCGACGGGGTGGCCACGAACCGGGAGCGGGACACGGACAACGACGAGGCACAGGGGAGCGGGGGGACCGAGCGTCCCGGGAAGGCCTCACCGCCCGAGTTGCACAGCGGCCACAAGCTCGCCCGACGCTACCGGCTCGAGGAATGCGTCACCCGTCTGGACGGGTTCAGCAGTTGGCGCGCGGTCGACGAGAAACTCCGGCGTGCCGTCGGCGTCCACATCCTGCCCGCGGACCACTCGCGGGCCCGCTCCGTCCTCGCCGCCGCCCGCTCCTCCGCGCTGCTCGGCGACCCGCGCTTCGTACAGGTGCTGGACGCCGTCGAGGAGAACGACGTCGTCTACGTCGTCCACGAGTGGCTGCCCGACGCCACGGAGCTGACGACCCTCCTCGCCGCGGGACCGCTGGAACCGCACGACGCCTACCAGATGGTCAGTCAGGTCGCCGCCGCCATGGCCGCCGCGCACCGCGAGGGCCTGGCGCACCTGCGGCTGAACCCCAACGCCGTGCTGCGCACCTCCACCGGCCAGTGGCGCATCCGTGGTCTCGCCGTCAACGCGGCCCTGCGCGGGGTCTCCTCGCAGACGCCCCAGCGCACGGACACCGAGGCGATCGGCGCCCTGCTGTACGCGGCACTCACCCAGCGCTGGCCGTACGAGAACGACGCCTACGGACTGTCCGGGCTGCCCAAGTACATCGGCCTCATCGCGCCGGACCAGGTGCGGGCCGGCGTCCACCGCGGGCTGTCCGAGCTCGCCATGCGCGCCCTCGCCAACGACGGGGCGACCGCCTCGCGGCACGAGGCCGCGTGCACGACGCCCGAGGAACTGGTCAAGGCGATCGGTGAGATGCCCCGCATCCGCCCGCCCGAGCCGGCGTTCACGGCGCCACCGGAGTACCAGCGCACGACGTACCAGCAGGGCACGTACGGCCGCCCCGCCCCCGCGGGCGGCGCGCAGCCGCTCACCGCGCCGCCGGCCCTGCAGAGCCGCACCGGCCGGGCCCTGAAGTGGGCCGTCTCGGCCCTCCTCATCGCCGCGCTGGGGCTCGGAAGCTGGCAGCTCGCGGACGCCCTCATGGACCAGGGCAACCAGTCCGACGACAGCAACCAGACCCAGACCACGGACGGCAACGACAAGAGCCCGGTCAAGCCCATCAGCCGGCCCCTCACCATCGCCGGCGCCCGGGACTTCGACCCGTTCGGTGACGGGTCGGAGAAGCCGGCCGACATAAGCAAGACGTACGACGACAGCACGGCGACCTACTGGCAGACGAACTTCTACCAGGGCGCCGCGTTCGGGAACCTCAAGCCCGGCCTCGGTGTCGTCCTGGACCTCGGCAAGGTCCAGCAGGTCGGCAAGGTGACCGTGACCTTCGTGGGCTCCACCTCGGTCGAACTGCGCACCGCGTCCGCCGACGCCGGGTCGGAGCCGACGACGTTCGAGGCCTTCACCAAGGTCGCGGAGGGGACGGGCACCACCGTGACCCTCAAGCCGGGCCAGTCCGTGAAGACCCGCTACCTGCTGGTCTGGCTGACCAAGCTGCCGATGACCGAGGAAGGCACCTACCGCGGCCGTGTGGCGGACATCAAGGTGACCAGCTAGGCCGAGCGGGGAGGGGGTCCGATGGCCGAGGGCGGCGGGTACGACGGTGTGAGCGATCAGGACCTGCTCGCCCGGCACCTGCAAGGCGACCCCCATGCCTTCGGTGAGATCGTGCGACGGCACCGGGACCGGCTGTGGGCCGTCGCGCTGCGTACCCTGGGCGACCGCGAGGAGGCTGCCGACGCCGTCCAGGACGCCCTCGTCTCCGCGTACCGGGCCGCCCACACCTTCCGGGGCCACTCGGCCGTCACGACTTGGCTGCACCGGATCACCGTGAACGCCTGCCTCGACCGGGCCCGCAAGGCCGCCTCCCGCAAGACCGCCCCGGTCGACGACACCGAGCGCCTGGAACAGCTCCTGGAGCCGCACGAGTCGGCCTCGGCCCCCGCGGAGCGCAACGACCTGCACCGCCAGCTCCTGGAAGCGCTCGGCACCCTTCCCCTTGACCAGCGGGCCGCCCTCGTCCTGGTGGACATGCAGGGCTACCCGGTCGCCGAAGCCGCCCGCGTGCTCGATGTGCCGGTCGGCACGGTCAAGAGCCGCTGCGCCCGGGGCAGAGCCAGACTCCTGCCCCTGCTGACCCATCTCCGGCCCGACCGCCCCGGGCAGGACGAGAAACAAGGCGCCCACGGCGAAGAAGAACCCGGCGCGGGACGGAACCGGGCGCAGGGGACATCCGTCCCACCCGCAGCGGACCCTCGCGGTGAGGGTCCGGGTGGGGCCGGAACAGGCGACTCAGCCGCAGTGAAGGGCGGAGGTGGGCGAGCGTGACATCGACGACGGACACGACCGGGCACCCGGACGTCACCGAGATCTCCGATCTCACCGACGGCCTGCTCAGCCCGTCCCGCAGCGAGGAGATCCGCCGGCACCTGGCGGCCTGCGACCTCTGCGCCGACGTCCACGCCTCGCTGGAGGAGATCCGCGGGCTGCTCGGCACGCTTCCCGGCCCGGCCCGCATGCCGGACGACGTCGCTCAGCGCATCGATGCCGCCCTGGCCGCCGAAGCCCTGCTCGACGCCGAGGCGCTGGACCCGGCCCGGTCCTCCGAGGCGAGCGGCGTCACGGCTGATGTTTCACGTGAAACGCCGACTGTTTCACGTGAAACATCGGCGACGGCGCCCGACCGGCCGTCGGGACATGCCCGGAGTTCTTCCACCGGACCGGGCCGCAAGGAGCGCCGACGCCCCGGACGCCGCAAGATCGCTGTCCTGGGCGCCGTCTTCGGCGCGGCCGCGCTGGGCCTCGGTTCGGTGCTGGTGGCCTCGCTCAGCGGGGGCGGGGACAGCGGCACCACGGCGACCAGCACCCACGCCACCGCCGCGGACACCTTCTCCCGGAGTGCGCTGGAGCATCAGGTGACCGCTCTGCTCTCGAAGAGCCAGGGCTCCCGATCACCGCACACCCTGGGCCTGGACGGCGAGTCCGAGCCGCCCCGCGTCTTCACACAGCCCACGGTGCCCGCGTGTGTCCAGCGGGGCATCGGGCGCGAGGAGGCGGCCCTGGCCACCCAGACCGGCGTCTACGAGGGACGCGACGTGCTCCTCGTCGTGCTGCCCCACACCTCCGACAGCGGTCAGGTCACCGCCTACCTGGTGGACACGAGCTGCGTACAGCACCCCGGCGTTCATCCCAAGGTGCTGCTGGAGCGCACCTACGCCCGTCCCTGATCTTTCCCGTCCTGGAACACTGTCCCGACGGCCCCCGCCACCCTCCGTGTGCCCGGACACACCGGGAATGCACGCCCCTTAGGATCCGTTGGGTGGGGTGAGAGTTCAAGAAACTCCCACCGGTCGAACTGACGTAGACCAGAGACGAGGAATCCAGCCGTGAGCGACGTCCGAAACGTGATCATCATCGGCTCCGGGCCCGCCGGCTACACGGCGGCGCTCTACACCGCGCGCGCGTCGCTGAAGCCGCTGGTGTTCGAGGGTGCTGTCACCGCGGGTGGTGCGCTGATGAACACCACCGAGGTCGAGAACTTCCCGGGCTTCCAGGACGGCATCATGGGCCCCGAGCTCATGGACAACATGCGTGCTCAGGCGGAGCGGTTCGGCGCCGAGCTCATCCCGGACGACATCGTCTCCGTCGACCTCACCGGTGACATCAAGACCGTCACGGACACCGCCGGCACCGTCCACCGTGCCAAGGCCGTCATCGTCACGACCGGCTCGCAGCACCGCAAGCTCGGTCTGCCGAACGAGGACGCGCTCTCCGGCCGCGGTGTCTCCTGGTGTGCCACCTGTGACGGCTTCTTCTTCAAGGACCAGGACATCGCCGTGATCGGCGGCGGCGACACCGCGATGGAGGAGGCCACCTTCCTCTCGCGCTTCGCCAAGTCCGTGACCATCGTGCACCGCCGGGACACCCTGCGCGCCTCCAAGGCCATGCAGGAGCGTGCCTTCGCCGACCCGAAGATCAAGTTCGTCTGGGACAGCGAGGTCGCCGAGATCCACGGCGACCCGAAGCTGGCCGGCCTGAAGCTGCGCAACGTCAAAACCGGCGAGCTGTCCGACCTGCCGGTCACCGGCCTGTTCATCGCGATCGGCCACGACCCGCGCACCGAGCTCTTCAAGGGCCAGCTCGACCTGGACGCGGAGGGTTACCTGAAGGTCGCCGCCCCGTCCACGCGGACGAACGTGACCGGTGTCTTCGCCGCGGGCGACGTGGTCGACCACACCTACCGCCAGGCCATCACCGCTGCCGGCACCGGCTGCTCCGCCGCTCTGGACGCCGAGCGGTACCTCGCCGCCCTGGCCGACACCGAGCAGCAGGCCGAGCCCGAGAAGACCTCCGTCTGACCCCCCTTCCCGCCCCACGCACCGACCAGTGAAGGAGAGCCCGCCGTGGCCGACCTGAAGAACGTGACCGACGACTCCTTCGAGCAGGACGTGCTCAAGAGCGACAAGCCCGTCCTGGTGGACTTCTGGGCCGCTTGGTGCGGCCCGTGCCGCCAGATCGCCCCGTCGCTCGAGGCGATCGCCGCCGAGCACGGCGACAAGATCGAGATCGTCAAGCTCAACATCGACGAGAACCCGGGGATCGCGGCCAAGTACGGCGTCATGTCCATCCCGACGCTCAACGTCTACCAGAACGGCGAGGTCGCCAAGACCATCGTCGGTGCCAAGCCGAAGGCCGCGCTCCTGCGCGACCTCGAGGCGTTCTTCGCTGAGTGACGCCCGGAGCCGTCCATCGACGGCCCGATGTTTCACGTGAAACACCGTGACACACGAAGGGGCCGCCCCTGAGGGGCGGCCCCTTCGTCATCCCCGATCGGTCATCACCCTCAGAGCGGCCGGAGCGCCGGTTCCTTCTGCACCGCTCCCAGGAGCCGGTCGAGTGCCATCTCCACGTCTTCCTTCCAGGAGAGCGTGGAGCGCAGTTCCAGCCGCAACCGAGGATGGGCCGGATGGGACCGCACCGTCTTGAAGCCCACCGCGGTCAGGTGGTCGGCCGGCAGCAGACAGGCGGGCTCCTTCCACCGGGCGTCCCCGAACGCCTCGATCGCCTTGAAGCCACGCCGCAGCAGGTCCTTCGCCACCGTCTGCACCATCACCCGGCCGAGCCCCTGCCCCTGGTAGCCCGGCAGGATGAAGGCCGTGATCAGCTGCACCGCGTCCGGGGAGATCGGGCTCGTCGGGAACGCCGACGACCGGGGGACGTACGCGGGTGGGGCGTAGAGCACGAAGCCCACCGGAGCGTCGTCCACGTAGACGACCCGGCCGCAGGAGCCCCAGTCCAGCAGCACGGCGGAGATCCAGGCTTCCTTCTCCAGCGTGGCCGTGCCGCCCTTCACCGCTGCTTCGCCGCTGACGGGGTCCAGCTCCCAGAAGACGCACGAGCCGCAGCGCTGGGGGAGGTCCTGGAGGTTGTCCAGCGTGAGCGGTACGAGCCGTCGCCCCATGAAGGCTGTTCCTCGCTTCCTTCGCCCACAGCACCGCGGGCGGCCGTCGGAGCACTCCGTTCCTTGAGCGTATCCACGATGTGTTTGCGTCGAAACTGACTAAAAGCAAAGAGCGGGCCCTGTTCCGGTACACACCGGACAGGGCCCGCTCCCGGCCGGACGGTGTCCGCCCGGCCGACGTCCGATCAGGACTCCGCGTCGTCGGAGCCGCCCTCCGCGAGACCCTTGTGCAGCACCGGGCCCTCGCCCGGGGCGAGCGTGCCGAGGATCCGCTCCAGGTCCTCCATCGAGGCGAACTCGACGGTGATCTTCCCCTTCTTCTGCCCGAGGTCGACCTTCACGCGCGTCTCGAAGCGGTCCGAGAGCCGGGTGGCGAGATCGGTGAGCGCCGGGGAGACCCGGGCGCCGGCGCGCGGCCCCTTGGCCCGCTGGGCCGACTGCGGCCGCGACCCCATCAGGGTCACGATCTCCTCCACGGACCGCACCGACAGCCCCTCGGCCACGATGCGGTGCGCCAGCCTGTCCTGCTCCTCCGGGTCGTTCACGGACAGCAGCGCTCGCGCGTGCCCGGCCGAGAGCACTCCGGCCGCCACCCGACGCTGCACGGCCGGCGACAGCTTCAGCAGGCGCAGCGTGTTGGAGACCTGCGGACGGGAGCGTCCGATGCGGTCCGCCAACTGGTCATGGGTGCAGTTGAAGTCCTTCAGCAACTGCTCGTAGGCGTTCGCCTCTTCGATCGGGTTGAGCTGGGCCCGGTGAAGGTTCTCCAGGAGCGCGTCCAGGAGAAGCTTCTCGTCGTCCGTCTCCCGGACGATCGCCGGGATCGCCTCCAGCCCCGCCTCGCGGCTGGCCCGCAGACGCCGCTCGCCCATGATGAGCTCGTAGCGCTCGGGGCCGAGCTGCCGTACGACGACGGGCTGGAGGAGGCCGACCTCCTTGATGGAGGTGATCAGTTCGGCGAGCGCGTCCTCGTCGAAGACCTCACGCGGCTGACGCGGGTTGGGCGTGATGGCGTCGAGAGGGATCTCCGCGAAGTGCGCACCCACGGGAGGTGCGGGAACCTCCGCGGCGCTGCTCGTCGACGGCCCCTCTGGTGTTTCACGTGGAACAGGCGGCAGCGTCGCCACCCTGGCCGCGGCCACCCCGCGGTCCGTCAGTACCGGGACGGCAGCCGGGGACACGGGCGCGCCGCCTCCCACCGCTGCCGCGGCCGGGTTCTTCTCCGTCGGAGCAGCAGGGATCAACGCGCCGAGCCCACGGCCCAACCCCCTCCGTCGCTCGCTCACTGGATCCCCTCCACCATGCTCGGATTGTTCTGGGCGCCGATGTGGGCGTGGGTGGCGTCGTAGCTGACGCCGACACCCTTCAGCGCGATCTCTCGTGCCGCCTCAAGGTAGGACAGGGCGCCGCTCGATCCGGGATCGTAGGTCAGCACGGTCTGTCCGTAGCTCGGTGCCTCGGAGATGCGGACGGAGCGGGGAATGCTCGTCCGCAGCACTTCGTCACCGAAGTGGGTGCGCACCTCTTCCGCGACCTGGGAGGCGAGGCGCGTCCGGCCGTCGTACATGGTGAGCAGGATGGTCGACACGTGCAGGTGGGGGTTGAGGTGCCCCCGTACCAGGTCGACGTTGCGCAGGAGCTGTCCCAGGCCCTCCAGCGCGTAGTACTCGCACTGGATCGGGATGAGGACCTCGGCCCCCGCCACGAGGGCGTTGACGGTCAGCAGGCCGAGGGAGGGCGGGCAGTCGATGAGGATGTAGTCAAGGGGCTGCTCGTACGCCTGGATCGCTCGCTGGAGCCGGCTCTCGCGGGCCACCAGGGACACCAGCTCGATCTCCGCACCGGCGAGATCGATCGTGGCGGGAGCGCAGAAGAGGCCTTCGACGTCGGGGACCGGCTGGACGACCTCGGAAAGGGGCCTGCTGTCCACCAGCACGTCGTAGATCGAGGGAACTTCGGCGTGGTGGTCGATCCCGAGAGCCGTGGACGCGTTGCCCTGCGGGTCGAGGTCGACCACCAGGACCCGGCCCCCGTGCAGGGCCAGGGACGCAGCAAGGTTCACGGTGGTCGTGGTCTTGCCGACCCCGCCCTTCTGGTTGGCGACCACGATCACGCGCGTCTGCTCGGGCCGCGGCAGGCCCTCGCCGGCACGGCCCAGAGCCTCTACCGCCAGTTGGGCAGCACGACCGATCGGAGTGTCGTCCATCGGGGGCGGCGTTTCACGTGAAACATCCTCCCCCATCGACTCGGTACGGGGACCGGGGACCGGATCGGTCATCGGTCCCGCGATGTTGGCGTCGGACCGCAAGGATTCACTCTCCTCGACTTCAGGCTCGCAATGAACAGAGCCTCCCATGCCTTCGGGGTCATGAACCAGTGAGGCCTGGTGTTCTGTGGAGAAATCCACCTCTGTGGACAACTCCGCCCCCTCATCGAGGGACCCGAGGGGCTTGCGGTCGCGGGGGTCGGCCGCGGCGCGGCCCCGACTGATGATGCCGTGCAGCAGTGAGCGACGTTTCACGTGAAACACGATGCACAGCGCCGACGACCGAACTCTCGCGACACTCCGTCAGACACGGGTGGGGCAGCTTGTGTGGAGTACGGGTCAGCGTCGGCGCCGCGTCCGTCCGGTCCGTGCGGCCTTCGCCCGCTTGGCCGCGAAGCGCACCCCGCCCGGGCTCTCCCCGACCTCGACCCGGACGACCGTGGACAGGGGATCCACGACGCCCTCGCCCACCTGGACGATGGAGGTGTCGACGGCGCCGAGCTTGCTCAGGGCGGTCGTCGCACTCTTCAGCTCTTCCTCCGCCGTGTCCCCCTTGAGGGCGAGCATCTCGCCGTAGGGACGCAGCAGCGGGACGCCCCAGGTGGCCAGCCGGTCCAGGGGCGCCACGGCGCGGGCCGTCACCACGTGGACCGGGGTGAGCTTGCCCATGACCTCCTCGGCGCGGCCGCGCATCACGGTCACGTGGTCCAGGCCGAGCAGCTCGACGACCTCGGTGAGGAAGTTGGTGCGGCGCAACAGCGGCTCCAACAGCGTGATCTTCAAATCCTCCCGGACGAGCGCCAGGGGGATGCCGGGGAGTCCGGCCCCGGAGCCGACGTCGCACACGGTCACGCCCTCGGGCACGACCTCGGAGAGCACCGCGCAGTTCAGCAGGTGCCGCTCCCACAGGCGGGGCACCTCCCGCGGGCCGATCAGCCCGCGCTGCACGCCTGCCTCGGCCAGCAGCTCGGCGTACCGGACCGCATCAGCGAAGCGATCACCGAATACCTCGCGAGCCTGCTCGGGCGCAGGGGGGAGCTCCGCTGCCTCCGTCACGGGGACCGTCCTTCCGTACCGCACCGGCGCTTCTCACGCCGGTCATCAGAACTATCAGGCTGACAAAGAGCGGCCCCGTCTGCGCAACAGACGGGGCCGCGGGGTGGTGCAGGTACCGCGTCAGTTGGGGAGCACGACGACGAAGCGCTGCGGCTCCTCGCCCTCGGACTCGCTGCGCAGGCCCGCCGCCTTCACCGCGTCATGGACGACCTTGCGCTCGAACGGCGTCATCGGCTTCAGCCTGACCGGCTCGCCGCTGTTCTTCGCGTCGGCCGCTGCCTTGGCGCCCAGCTCCGAGAGCTCGGTGCGCTTCGTGGCGCGGTAGCCCCCGATGTCCAGCATCAGCCGGCTGCGGTCGCCGGTCTCCCGGTGCACGGCCAGGCGCGTCAGCTCCTGAAGCGCCTCCAGCACCTCGCCGTCGCGGCCGACCAGCTTCTGGAGGTCGCGGCTGCCCGTGTCGCTGATGATCGACACAGAGGCGCGGTCGGCCTCGACATCCATGTCGATGTCGCCGTCGAGGTCGGCGATGTCCAGCAGACCCTCGAGGTAGTCCGCCGCGATCTCGCCCTCCTGCTCCAGGCGGGTCAGGGCGTCTGCACCCTCGGCGGCAGCGGAGGTGGTGCCTTCCGTCACGGGATGGGCTCCTTCTTACTTCTTGGACGGGGACTTGGGGCGCTGCGGGCCACCCTTGCGCTGCCCGGACTGCGCCTTGCTGCGGCCGCTGCCGGTCTTGGCGGCGGGCTGCTTGGCGGTGGGCTGCTTCGGGGCGGCCTGCGGGGCAGCGGCGGCAGGCGGCTCGTCGTCCTGCGGCTCGTCGGTCTTGGACAGCGAGAGGGCGGACTCGCCGGCCGCCTTGACGCCGGACTGGCGCTGCGACTTGGACTGCCGCTTGGGCTGCTGGCGCTTGGCGGCGGCCGCGGTGGTGGTCCCACCGTCCTCCGTGCCCTCGACGGCCCGGGCCTCGCTCTTGACGATGGTGCCGTCCGCCTGGGCGGCGAAACCCGCCTTGCTCAGCCCGTTGATGAACTTGCGCTCGGCCTCGTTGCGGTCGCGGCCCTTGGCGACGATGGCCTTGACGATGGCGCGCTCGCCCCGTCCGCGGGTGCCGCCGTGGTGCGTGACGCGCTTGTACAGGCGCTCCAGGTACGCGGCCTGGGCCTTCGAACCCGGCGTCGGGTTGTTGTGGATGACGTACATCTGCTGGCCCATGGTCCACACGTTGGTGGTCAGCCAGTAGACGAGGACACCGACGGGGAAGTTGATGCCGAAGATGGCGAACATGATGGGGAAGACGTACATCAGCATCTTCTGCTGCTGCATGAACGGGGTCTTCACCGAGGTGTCGACGTTCTTCGTCATCAGCTGGCGCTGGGTGAAGAACTGCGAGGCCGACATCAGGACGATCATGATGACGGTCACGACCCGCACGTCCGTCACCGAGGCACCGAGGGCCTCGATGGTGGAGGAGCCGTCCTTGAACTTGGCGGCGAGCGGGGCGCCGAAGATGTGCGCCTTACGGGCGCTCTCCAGCAGCGAGTCGTTGATGACACCGATGGTCTTGCCCGACGCGATGCCGTTGAGCACGTGGTACAGGGCGAAGAAGAACGGGGACTGCGCCAGGATGGGAAGGCACGAGGAGAGCGGGTTGGTGCCCGTCTCCTTGTACAGCTTCATCATCTCTTCGGACTGGCGCTGCTTGTCGTTCTTGTAGCGCTCCTGGATCTTCTTCATCTCGGGCTGCAGCGTCTGCATGGCCCGGGTCGCCTTGATCTGCTTCACGAAGAGCGGGATCAGGCAGATGCGGATCAGGATCACCAGGGACACGATGGACAGGCCCCAGGCCCATCCGGTGTCCGGACCGAAGACGGCGCCGTACACCTTGTGGAACTGGACGATGACCCAGGAGACGGGTGTCGTGATGAAACTGAAGAGGCTGGCAATCGTGTCCACTAATCATGCTCCTTGGGCATGGGACGGTGTCTCTGCGGCCGGGCTCGGGGAACGATTGTCCCCGGTGGCCGTTTCGGCGGCGGAGGGCCCGCCCCTGCGTGCACGCCAGGCGTCGCGCAGCATCTCGTGCCACCGCGGACGCTTGCGCGGTGGCACATGGTCCACACCGCCGAGCGACCACGGATTGCACCGGAGGATCCGCCAGGCGGTGAGCGCCGTTCCCTTGATCGCGCCGTGCCGGTCGATGGCCGTGTAGCCGTAGTGGGAGCACGACGGGTAGTACTTGCAGACCGGCCCCAGCAGAGGACTGATCGTCCACTGGTACAGCTTGATCAGAGCCAGCAGCGGGTACTTCATCGCGCGCCCCCTCCCAGCAGCCGTTGAAGGGCGGCATCAAGGTCTTGGGCCAGCTGTGCATGGTCGGCGTCGCCCGCGCCGGGCAGCGCTCGTACGACTACCAGGCTACCGGGCGGGAAAAGGGCGACTCGGTCACGCAGGAGATGCCGCAGTCGGCGCTTGACCGTGTTGCGCACGACGGCGCCGCCCACGGCCTTGCTCACGACGAAACCCGCACGCGTCGGGGGAGCGCTCTCCCCAGGCGCGTGCGGGTCCGTGGCACCGCTTCGTAGGTGGACGACGAGCGTCGGGCGTCCGGCCCGGCGCCCCCGTCGTACCGCGGTCGCGAAGTCCTCGCGCCGCCTCAGCCGGTTCTCGGTGGGCAGCACGACGGCATGACCTGACCGGGATCAGGCGGACAGACGGGCGCGACCCTTGCTACGGCGGGACGCGAGGATCGCGCGGCCGGCACGGGTGCGCATACGCAGCCGGAAGCCGTGGGTCTTCGCGCGACGACGGTTGTTCGGCTGGAAGGTGCGCTTGCTCACTCGGGGGCTCCAGAAAAGAATCGGTAGTGGCGGGGTGCCGTCCTGGCTGTCACCGTGCGCCCACGAGTAGCTCGCGTCACGCCCGAGTGCACCGCTTCCCGATCACCTTCAGCGATCTGTGCCCATCGGAGGCAGGCGGCAGCAGCCATCGACAACTCGACCTGGTTACGGTACGCGCGGCTACGCCATCCGGTCAAACCGGCGGCCCTCGGGGGACACTGTCCACAGCCTGGGGACAACAACTTGAACCGTACCCGCCGCGCTGACTACCGTGGCTGAACTCCGATTCGTTCCCTTGTGACCCGCACCAGCGGATGAGTCCCCGCCGTCCACCCGACAACATCCCGACCCGTCCCACGATCACACGAACGTGGGACCTGTGAGAGAGCGTGCCCTGTGGCTGACGTACCTGCCGATCTTGCCGCAGTGTGGCCACGCGTACTGGAGCAGCTCCTCGGGGAAGGGCGCGGCCAGGGTGTCGAGGTGAAGGACGAGCACTGGCTGCGGCGCACCCAGCCGCTGGCGCTGGTCGCGGACACCGCGCTGCTCGCCGTGCCGAACGAGTTCGCCAAGAACGTGCTGGAGGGCCGGCTCGCGCCGATCGTCAGCGAGTCGCTGACCCGTGAGTGCGGCCGTCCGATCCGTATCGCGATCACCGTCGACGACTCCGCGGGCGAGCCCCCGGCCCCGCCTGCGCCCTCCACGCAGCAGCAGCGCTACGACGACCAGTCGGCCCAGGCGTCCCAGCCGTCCCAGTCGGCCCAGCCCGAGCTGCCGACCGGCCCCTACGACACCTCCTACGACGGGGGCCGCGGCAACCACGCCGGCCGCAGCTCGTACGAGACGTCCTACGACGGCCCGTACGAGGGGTACGGCAGGCACCGCGCGGAACCCCGGCCCGGGCCGCCCGGCGACCAGCAGCACGGCGGGCACGACCAGCGCACCGGTGGACGTGACCAGCACTCCGGCGGACGGGACCCGCACACGGGCGGGCGGGACCAGCGTCCCGGTGGGCGCGACCAGCTTCCCTCGGCCCGGCCGGCCTACCCCTCGGAGTACCAGCGCCCCGAGCCGGGCGCCTGGCCGCGGGCCCAGCAGGACGACTACGGCTGGCAGCAGCAGCGCCTCGGCTTCCCCGAGCGCGACCCGTACGCCTCGCCCAACCAGGACGGCTACGGCGGCCCCTCCGGACGGGACTCCTACGACGCCCCCTCCGCGGACTACCGCCCGCAGCCGCCGGAGCGGCCCGGGTACGAGTCGCCGTACGACAAGCCGCGCGGCGACTACGAGCCGTCGCGGGACTACGACCAGCGCGACGGCGGCCGGCGCGAGCTGTCCGAGCAGGGCGGCGGACCGGGCCACCGCGGCAGTCACGGCGCCCCCGTGCCGCCCTCCGGCGGGGCCGGCGCACCCGGATCGTCGGCCGCCCCGCCCGCGCCGTCCGGCGGGCCCGGCGAGCCCACCGCGCGCCTGAACCCCAAGTACCTCTTCGACACGTTCGTCATCGGCGCGTCCAACCGCTTCGCGCACGCGGCCGCGGTGGCCGTCGCCGAGGCGCCCGCCAAGGCGTACAACCCGCTGTTCATCTACGGCGAGTCCGGGCTGGGCAAGACGCACCTGCTGCACGCCATCGGGCACTACGCGCGCAGCCTGTACCCCGGCACGCGCGTGCGGTACGTGAGCTCGGAGGAGTTCACCAACGAGTTCATCAACTCCATCCGCGACGGCAAGGGCGACAGCTTCCGCAAGCGCTACCGCGAGATGGACATCCTGCTCGTCGACGACATCCAGTTCCTCGCGGACAAGGAGTCGACGCAGGAGGAGTTCTTCCACACCTTCAACACGCTCCACAACGCCAACAAGCAGATCGTGCTCTCCAGCGACCGGCCGCCCAAGCAGCTCGTGACGCTGGAGGACCGGCTGCGCAACCGCTTCGAGTGGGGCCTGATCACCGACGTCCAGCCGCCCGAGCTGGAGACGCGCATCGCGATCCTGCGCAAGAAGGCGGTCCAGGAGCAGCTCAACGCGCCGCCCGAGGTACTGGAGTTCATCGCGTCCCGCATCTCGCGCAACATCCGCGAGCTGGAGGGCGCGCTGATCCGGGTGACGGCGTTCGCCTCGCTCAACCGGCAGCCGGTGGACCTGGGCCTGACCGAGATCGTCCTGAAGGACCTGATCCCGGGCGGCGAGGACTCGGCGCCGGAGATCACGTCGACGGCCATCATGGGCGCCACGGCGGACTACTTCGGGCTGACCGTCGAGGACCTGTGCGGCACCTCGCGCGGGCGCGCGCTGGTGACCGCCCGGCAGATCGCCATGTACCTGTGCCGTGAGCTGACGGACCTGTCGCTGCCGAAGATCGGCGCGCTGTTCGGCGGCCGGGACCACACGACGGTCATGCACGCCGACCGCAAGATCCGCAATCTGATGGCCGAGCGGCGGTCGATCTACAACCAGGTGACCGAGCTGACGAACCGGATCAAGAACGGCTGAGGCCACCGGCGGATCCACGGCACGTGAGGCGCTCCCGGAGGGTTCCGGGAGCGCCTTTTCCGTGCTCCGGACGTCCCGGGACACGTCTGTTCCGTGCCCCGGCCGTCCCCGGACGCGTCCGGGGGCCGTACCCCCGCCGCACCGGCTGTTCGATTACGTCCCTGGTCACGGCCCCCCTCCACAGATTCGGTGACTTTCTCCCGTCCACAGACTGGGGACCGCGGAGTTGTCCCGATCGTGTCCACAGGGCCGGCTGTTGAGGGACCATCAGACGAGGTCAGGTGGCTGTGGATCCGTGGACGAAGGATCTCCACAGACTGTGGACGACGCCGTGATCCACAGGCTGTGCGCAAAGTTGTCCACGGGCCGCCCACAGGCTGGGGCCGGTTGTCCCCAGCGATCCCCGGCTTCTCCACATGGCTGTCCACTGTTCGGCAACCCGGCGCGCCTCCTCACCGTGTCGAGTGAAAGGCGTCACACGAAGGTGCCGGGTTGGGCTGTGGGAAAGGCGGGTAAACCTGGGGACGCCGCTGGGGAGAAGTCGCCCCGGCCTGTGCACGGGGTGTGCAGAACTTTCCGTTCTCCACAGCAGCCCCGAGTTGTCCACCGGCTCCGCCCACAGGCACCGTGGACAAAAAACCGCCCCTGAGCTGGGCAAACGAGGTTATCCACGGTTTCCACAGGCCCTACTACTACTCCCGACAAGTAAGAGCCCGGAAATCGCTTCGAAGGGGGTCCTGTGCACAACTCGCCCTCCGGCGCCCGGCTGCCCCTCGTCACGACTTGACCCCGAGAGGCACCGACTGTCAGTGCGGTGCGTCAGACTGGTCCCCGGTGTCCTTCCCGACCCAGGGAGCCGCGACACCCAGACAGACGACGAAGCGAAGCAGGGCGAGAAGCGCCGGCAACAGCAGGAGGCGGCTTACGGTGAAGATCCGGGTGGAACGCGACGTACTCGCGGAGGCAGTGGCCTGGGCGGCGCGCAGCCTCCCGGCCCGTCCGCCGGCGCCGGTCCTCGCCGGCCTGCTGCTGAAGGCCGAGGACGGCCAGCTCAGCCTGTCGAGCTTCGACTACGAGGTCTCGGCCCGGGTGAGCGTCGAGGCGGAGGTCGAGGAGGAGGGCACGGTCCTCGTCTCCGGCCGGCTGCTCGCCGACATCTCCCGCGCCCTCCCCAACCGGCCGGTGGAGATCTCCACAGACGGTGTACGGGCGACGGTGGTCTGTGGATCCTCGCGGTTCACGCTCCACACCCTGCCGGTGGAGGAGTACCCGGCGCTGCCGCAGATGCCGAACGCCACGGGCACCGTCCCCGGCGAGGTCTTCGCGGCCGCCGTCTCCCAGGTGGCCATCGCGGCCGGCCGGGACGACACGCTGCCCGTGCTGACCGGTGTGCGCATCGAGATCGAGGGCGACACGGTCACGCTGGCCTCCACCGACCGCTACCGCTTCGCGGTCCGCGAGTTCCTGTGGAAGCCGGAGAACCCGGACGCGTCCGCGGTCGCCCTGGTGCCCGCCAAGACGCTGCTGGACACCGCCAAGGCCCTCGGCGCCGGTGACACCGTCACGCTGGCGCTGTCGGGCTCCGGCGCCGGTGAGGGCCTGATCGGCTTCGAGGGGGCCGGCCGGCGCACGACCACGCGCCTGCTCGAGGGCGACCTGCCGAAGTACCGCACGCTCTTCCCGACCGAGTTCAACTCGGTCGCCGTGATCGAGACCGCGCCCTTCGTGGAGGCCGTCAAGCGTGTCGCGCTGGTGGCCGAGCGCAACACCCCGGTGCGGCTGAGCTTCGAGCAGGGCGTGCTGATCCTGGAGGCCGGCTCCAGCGACGACGCACAGGCTGTGGAAAGGGTCGACGCCCAGCTCGAGGGCGACGACATCTCGATCGCCTTCAACCCGACGTTCCTGCTGGACGGCCTGAGCGCGATCGACTCCCCGGTGGCGCAGCTGTCGTTCACCACGTCCACCAAGCCGGCGCTGCTGAGCGGCCGGCCCGCCCTGGACGCGGAGGCGGACGACGCCTACAAGTACCTGATCATGCCGGTGCGGCTCAGCGGCTGACGTCGTCCACAGGTGTGCACGGTGCCGGTCCGCCCCTGTGGGTGACCGGCACCGCGGCAGCACGGAAGCCACAGGTCAGGCGCCACGTCTGAGCGCGTATGCCCACAGCTGTGCACAACCCTGTGGGATTAGGCTCATACGGCGGCACGAGGGTGCCGCACACGCCCCAGCGACCTAAGGAACACAACTGATGGAGCTCGGTCTCGTCGGCCTCGGCAAGATGGGCGGCAACATGCGCGAGCGGATACGCCGCGCGGGCCACACCGTCATCGGGTACGACCGCAACGCGGACGTCGCGGATGTCCACAGCCTGGAAGAACTCGTGGGCAAGCTCAGCGCCCCGCGCGTGGTCTGGGTGATGGTCCCGGCGGGCGAGCCCACCCAGTCCACCGTCGACCAGCTCGCCGAGCTGCTGGAGCCCGGCGACGTGGTCGTCGACGGCGGCAACTCCCGCTGGACGGACGACGAGAAGCACGCCGAGCAGCTGGCCGCCCGCGGCATCGGCTTCGTCGACTGCGGCGTCTCCGGGGGCGTGTGGGGCCTGGAGAACGGCTACGCGCTGATGTACGGCGGCGAGGCGGCGGACGTCGCCAAGGTGCAGCCGGTGTTCGACGCGCTCAAGCCCGAGGGCGACTTCGGCTCGGTACACGCCGGCAAGGTCGGCGCCGGGCACTTCGCGAAGATGGTCCACAACGGCATCGAGTACGCGATGATGCAGGCCTACGCCGAGGGCTGGGAGCTGCTGGAGAAGGTCGACTCCGTGGAGAACGTCCGCGAGGTCTTCCGCTCCTGGCAGGAAGGGACCGTCATCCGGTCCTGGCTCCTCGACCTCGCCGTCAACGCCCTCGACGACGACGAGCACCTGGACGGGCTCCGGGGTTATGCACAGGACTCCGGTGAGGGACGCTGGACGGTGGAGGCCGCCATCGACAACGCCGTGCCGCTGCCCGCGATCACGGCCTCGCTCTTCGCGCGGTTCGCGTCCCGCCAGGATGACTCGCCGCAGATGAAGATGATCGCCGCGCTGCGCAACCAGTTCGGCGGGCACGCGGTCGAGAAGAAGTAAGCAGCACCACAGCTGGGGAGGTCGGCACCCGACCATGCACGTCACGCACCTGTCGCTGGCCGACTTCCGCTCGTACGCCCGGGTCGAGGTCCCGCTCGACCCGGGCGTCACGGCCTTCGTCGGGCCCAACGGACAGGGCAAGACGAACCTCGTCGAGGCCGTCGGCTACCTCGCCACCCTGGGCAGCCACCGGGTGTCCTCCGACGCGCCGCTGGTGCGCATGGGCGCCGAGCGCGCCGTGATCCGGGCCCAGGTCCGCCAGGGCGAGCGGCAGCAGCTCGTCGAGCTGGAGCTGAACCCGGGCCGCGCCAACCGGGCCCGCATCAACCGGTCCTCGCAGGTCAGACCCCGGGACGTGCTGGGGATCGTACGGACCGTGCTGTTCGCGCCCGAGGACCTCGCACTGGTGAAGGGGGACCCCGGGGAGCGGCGGCGGTTCCTGGACGAGCTGATCACCGCGCGCTCGCCGCGCATGGCGGGCGTGCGGTCGGACTACGAGCGGGTGCTCAGGCAGCGCAACACCCTGCTGAAGTCGGCCGCGCTGGCCCGCCGGCACGGCGGGCGGTCCATGGACCTGTCCACGCTGGACGTGTGGGACCAGCACCTGGCGCGGGCCGGGGCCGAGCTGCTCGCCCAGCGGCTCGACCTGATCGCGGCGCTGCAGCCGCTGGCCGACAAGGCGTACGAGCAGCTCGCGCCGGGCGGCGGTCCGGTCGCCCTGGAGTACCGGCCGTCCGCGCCGGGCGAGGCACACACGCGTGAGGAGCTGTACGAGCAGCTCACGGCGGCGCTCGTCGAGGCCCGCAAGCAGGAGATCGAGCGGGGCGTGACCCTGGTGGGCCCGCACCGCGACGACCTGCTGCTCAAGCTGGGGCAGCTCCCCGCCAAGGGGTACGCCTCGCACGGCGAGTCCTGGTCGTACGCCCTGGCGCTGCGGCTGGCCTCCTACGACCTGCTGCGGGCCGAGGGCAACGAGCCGGTGCTGGTCCTGGACGACGTCTTCGCCGAACTGGACACCCGGCGCCGGGAGCGGCTGGCGGAGCTGGTGGCGCCCGGTGAGCAGGTGCTGGTGACGGCCGCGGTCGACGACGACGTACCGCACGTGCTGAGCGGTGCCCGGTACGCGGTGTCCGACGGAACGGTGGAGCGTGTATGACGGCCCAGGAGCCCGGCGGGAAGCCCGAGCAGTCCGGCGTCGACCTCGCGCGCGTGGCGCTGCGGGCGGCGCGCGAACAGGCCCGCGCGCGGGGCGACGCGGCGCGGCAGAAGAAGCAGGCGCGGCGCGGGGGCGGCCTGCGCTCCGGCGCGCGGGCGGACGGACGCGACCCCATGGCGCTGGGCGCCGCGATCAACCGGCTGCTCACCGAGCGCGGCTGGGAGGCGCCGGCCGCGGTCGGCGGGGTGATGGGCCGCTGGCCGCAGATCGTCGGCGAGGACGTGGCCAAGCACTGCGTGCCCGAGCGCTACGACGAGGACGAGCGGGTGCTGGTGGTGCGCTGCGACTCCACGGCCTGGGCGACGAACCTGCGCCTTCTCGCGCCCACCCTGGTCGCCCGCCTGAACGAGGACCTGGGGCACGGCGCGGTGCGGCAGATCAAGGTGCAGGGGCCCGCCGGCCCCGCCCGCCGCTACGGCCCGCTGCGCGCCCCCGGCAGCAAGGGGCCGGGCGACACCTACGGGTGACACGGCGCCCGAGTCGCCCCCGCGCGGCCCCCACGCGTGCGTGAGCGCCCCGGGGCGGCCCCGTACGGGCGTGATCTGCGTCACGCAGGGAGTGGCTGAGGCGCGCTCCCCGCGGGCCCTAGGACGGCAGGGACGGTTCCTTTGAACCGTCCCTGCCGTCGTTTCGTACGACCGGAAGCGGGCCGGCGCACCCCGGGTGGTGCGCCGCGGGCCCGCGCGCCCCACAGAACACCAGGTCAAACCGCCGCACACGGGTGCGAATCCCGGAGTGACTCCGCAGTAGCCAAGGGTTGACAGCCGGAAGCGCTGAGTGCCGCCGTGAGCCTCTTGGAGCCCCCATCCGCATATCGGGAGTCGGGAGAGGCCGGTTCAGGGCGGCACATGCGGACTCAGGTACCGGCAAACCCCCATCGCTGTCAGTGGTACCGGTAGACTGGAAGCAATCCCGCCCCAACCGTGGGGACCGCCCGGGAAAAGCTGAGCAACGCTGATCAAGGCTTACCAACGCACCATGCCGCAGCCGCTCCGGCACCCCGCCGACGAGCCTGGCTTGTGCTGTGCCAGAAAGGGCGCTTCGTGGCCGATTCCGGCAACCCCAACGAGAACATCCCGTCCACCGACGAAGGCGCGACCGCCGCGGCCGTCCCGGCCGCCGGCGAGGCAACGACCTCGTACGACGCGAGCGCCATCACCGTCCTCGAGGGCCTGGACGCAGTCCGCAAGCGACCCGGTATGTACATCGGCTCGACCGGCGAGCGCGGCCTGCACCACCTCGTGTACGAGGTCGTCGACAACTCCGTCGACGAGGCGCTGGCCGGGTACGCGGACACGATCGACGTGACGATCCTCGCCGACGGCGGCGTGCGCGTCGTCGACAACGGCCGTGGCATCCCCGTGGGCATCGTCCCCTCCGAGGGCAAGCCGGCCGTCGAGGTCGTGCTGACCGTGCTGCACGCGGGCGGCAAGTTCGGCGGCGGCGGCTACGCCGTCTCCGGCGGTCTGCACGGCGTCGGCGTCTCGGTCGTGAACGCCCTGTCGAACCGGGTGTCGGTCGAGGTCAGGACGGACGGCCACCGCTGGACGCAGGACTACAAGACGGGCGTGCCGACGGCTCCGCTGGCCCAGCACGAGGCCACCGAGGAGACCGGCACCTCGGTGACCTTCTGGGCCGACCCGGAGATCTTCGAGACCACCGAGTACTCGTTCGAGACGCTCTCCCGGCGCTTCCAGGAGATGGCGTTCCTCAACAAGGGCCTGACCATCCGGCTCACCGACGAGCGCGAGTCGGCGAAGGCCACGGCCGGCGCGGACGAGGCGGGCGCGGACGAGAAGGACGAGCCGAAGACGGTCACGTACCACTACGAGGGCGGCATCGTCGACTTCGTGAAGTACCTCAACTCCCGCAAGGGAGACGTGGTGCACCCCACCGTGGTGTCGCTGGAGGCCGAGGACAAGGACAAGAGCCTGTCCCTCGAGGTCGCCATGCAGTGGAACTCGGGCTACAGCGAGGGTGTGTACTCCTTCGCCAACATCATCCACACCCACGAGGGCGGTACGCACGAGGAGGGCTTCCGGGCCGCGCTGACCTCGCTGATCAACAAGTACGCGCGCGACAAGAAGCTGCTGCGCGAGAAGGACGACAACCTCACGGGTGACGACATCCGCGAGGGCCTGACGGCGATCATCTCGGTCAAGCTGAGCGAGCCGCAGTTCGAGGGCCAGACGAAGACCAAGCTGGGCAACACGGAGGCCAAGACCTTCGTGCAGAAGGCGGTCTACGAGCACCTCAACGACTGGCTGGACCGCAACCCGGTCGAGGCCGCCGACATCATCCGCAAGGGCATCCAGGCGGCCACCGCGCGCGTGGCGGCCCGCAAGGCGCGCGACCTGACCCGTCGCAAGGGCCTGCTGGAGACCGCCTCCCTGCCGGGCAAGCTGGCCGACTGCCAGTCCAACGACCCGGCCAAGTGCGAGATCTTCATCGTCGAGGGCGACTCCGCCGGCGGCTCGGCCAAGTCCGGCCGCAACCCGCAGTACCAGGCGATCCTCCCGATCCGCGGCAAGATCCTCAACGTCGAGAAGGCGCGGATCGACAAGATCCTGCAGAACCAGGAGATCCAGGCGCTGATCTCCGCCTTCGGCACGGGCGTGCACGAGGACTTCGACATCGAGAAGCTCCGCTATCACAAGATCATCCTGATGGCGGACGCCGACGTCGACGGCCAGCACATCAGCACCCTGCTGCTGACGTTCCTGTTCCGCTTCATGCGGCCGCTGGTCGAGGCCGGGCACGTGTACCTGTCGCGCCCCCCGCTCTACAAGATCAAGTGGGGCCGGGACGACATCGAGTACGCCTACTCCGACCGCGAGCGCGACGCCCTGATCGAGATGGGCCGGCAGCGCGGCAAGCGCGTGCGCGAGGACTCCATCCAGCGCTTCAAGGGCCTCGGCGAGATGAACGCCGAGGAGCTGCGCGTGACCACCATGGACCAGGAGCACCGCGTCCTCGGCCAGGTCACCCTCGACGACGCCGCCCAGGCCGACGAGCTGTTCTCGGTCCTGATGGGCGAGGACGTCGAGGCCCGCCGCCAGTTCATCCAGCGCAACGCCAAGGACGTCCGCTTCCTCGACATCTGAGTCGGTCTCAGCTGACCGCACCAGGAAGGACCTTCACCAGCAATGACCGACGAGAACACTCCCGTCACCCCTGAGGGCGACGGCGTCATCGCCCAGCGTGTCGAGCCCGTCGGGCTCGAGACGGAGATGCAGCGCTCGTACCTCGACTACGCGATGTCCGTCATCGTCTCCCGCGCGCTGCCGGACGTCCGGGACGGCCTCAAGCCCGTCCACCGCCGCGTGCTGTACGCGATGTACGACGGCGGCTACCGGCCCGAGCGCGGCTTCTACAAGTGCGCCCGCGTGGTCGGCGACGTCATGGGCAACTACCACCCGCACGGCGACTCCTCGATCTACGACGCCCTGGTGCGCCTCGCCCAGCCGTGGTCGATGCGGATGCCGCTGGTGGACTCCAACGGCAACTTCGGCTCCCCGGGCAACGACCCGGCCGCGGCCATGCGGTACACCGAGTGCAAGATGGCGCCGCTGTCGATGGAGATGGTGCGCGACATCGACGAGGAGACCGTCGACTTCACGGACAACTACGACGGCCGCTCCCAGGAGCCGACCGTCCTGCCGTCGCGCTTCCCGAACCTGCTGATCAACGGCTCGGCCGGCATCGCGGTCGGCATGGCGACCAACATCCCGCCGCACAACCTGCGCGAGGTCGCCGCCGGCGCCCAGTGGTACCTGGAGAACCCCGAGGCCTCGCACGAGGAGCTGCTGGACGCCCTCATCGAGCGCATCAAGGGCCCGGACTTCCCGACCGGCGCGCTGGTCGTCGGCCGCAAGGGCATCGAGGAGGCGTACCGCACGGGCCGTGGCTCGATCACCATGCGCGCGGTCGTCGAGGTCGAGGAGATCCAGAACCGCCAGTGCCTGGTGGTGACGGAGCTGCCGTACCAGGTGAACCCCGACAACCTCGCGCAGAAGATCGCGGACCTGGTCAAGGACGGCAAGATCGGCGGCATCGCGGACGTCCGCGACGAGACGTCCTCGCGCACCGGCCAGCGCCTGGTCATCGTGCTCAAGCGGGACGCGGTCGCCAAGGTCGTGCTGAACAACCTGTACAAGCACACCGACCTGCAGACGAACTTCGGCGCCAACATGCTGGCGCTGGTCGACGGCGTGCCGCGCACCCTGTCGCTGGACGCGTTCATCCGCCACTGGGTGACGCACCAGATCGAGGTCATCGTCCGCCGTACGCGCTTCCGGCTGCGCAAGGCCGAGGAGCGGGCGCACATCCTGCGCGGCCTGCTCAAGGCGCTGGACGCCATCGACGAGGTCATCGCGCTGATCCGGCGCAGTGAGACGGTCGACGTCGCCCGCGGCGGCCTGATGGAGCTCCTGGAGATCGACGAGATCCAGGCCAACGCCATCCTCGAGATGCAGCTCCGCCGGCTGGCCGCCCTGGAGCGCCAGAAGATCGTCCAGGAGCACGACGAGCTCCAGGCGAAGATCAACGAGTACAACCAGATCCTTTCCTCGCCGGTCCGTCAGCGCGGCATCGTCAGCGAGGAGTTGGCGGCGATCGTCGAGAAGTACGGCGACGACCGCAAGACGATGCTGGTGCCCTACGACGGTGACATGTCCATCGAGGACCTGATCGCCGAGGAGGACATCGTCGTCACCGTCACGCGCGGCGGGTACGTCAAGCGGACCAAGACGGACGACTACCGCGCCCAGAAGCGCGGCGGCAAGGGCGTGCGCGGCGCGAAGCTGAAGGAAGACGACATCGTCGACCACTTCTTCGTCTCCACCACGCACCACTGGCTGCTGTTCTTCACCAACAAGGGCCGGGTCTACCGGGCCAAGGCGTACGAGCTGCCGGACGCCGGGCGGGACGCGCGCGGGCAGCACGTGGCGAACCTGCTGGCCTTCCAGCCGGACGAGTCGATCGCCGAGATCCTCGCCATCCGGGACTACGAGGCGGCGCCGTACCTGGTCCTCGCGACCAAGGGCGGACTGGTCAAGAAGACGCCACTGAAGGATTACGATTCGCCCCGCTCCGGTGGTGTGATCGCGATCAACCTCCGTGAGCGGGAGGACGGTTCGGACGACGAACTGATCGGTGCCGAACTGGTGTCGTCCGACGACGACCTCCTGCTGATCAGCAGGAAGGCGCAGTCGATCAGGTTCACCGCCACGGACGACACGCTGCGGCCCATGGGCCGGGCGACCTCGGGCGTCAAGGGCATGAGTTTCCGCGAGGGCGACGAGCTGCTCTCGATGAATGTCGTTCGACCCGGTACGTTCGTGTTCACTGCCACCGACGGCGGGTACGCGAAGCGGACCGCCGTCGACGAGTACCGCGTCCAGGGTCGCGGCGGCCTCGGCATCAAGGCCGCCAAGATCGTGGAGGACCGCGGTTCGCTCGTCGGCGCGCTGGTTGTCGAGGAGCTCGACGAGATCCTCGCCATCACGCTGTCCGGCGGTGTGATTCGTACGCGAGTCAACGAGGTCAGGGAGACGGGCCGTGACACCATGGGCGTCCAACTGATCAACCTGGGCAAGCGCGATGCCGTCGTCGGTATCGCTCGTAACGCCGAGGCGGGGCGCGAGGCGGAGGAAGTCGACGGCGACGTGGCCGTGGACGAGTCCGCGGAGGATGCCGCGACCACCGGCACGGACGAGGGTGAGGCGCCCTCGGCCGAGTAGCACGAGGAGTGAGTCATCGTGAGCGGAGCCACGGGCGCCGGTACGTCTTCCGGGAAGAAGGGCGGCGGCGGCCGTGGCTCCGCCGCGCAGGTGACGGATCCGCACACGACCAACCTCAAGCCGGTCAAGGTGGACACCGACTCGCCCTCTGTCGACGCGGACGGATCCCAGGGGGGAACTGTGACGGAGACCCGAGGCCCGCAGGCCCAGCAGTACGGGGCAGGCGCGGGCCCGGCCGGCGGCGCGGAGACGGCCTCGCCGCTGCCCGGCGAGCGCCGGACGCAGCAGCAGGGCGGGCCGTACCACCCGCCGCAGGCCTACCCGGCGCAGGGCGGCGCCGCGGCCGGCGCGGTACGGCGGCCCCGGACGGGCGCGCGCACCACGCCGCGGGTGCGCAAGGCCCGGCTGCGGGTGGCCAAGGCCGACCCGTGGTCCGTGATGAAGGTGAGCTTCCTGCTCTCCATCGCGCTGGGCGTCTGCACGATCGTCGCGGCGGCGGTGCTGTGGATGGTCATCGACGCGATGGGCGTCTTCTCGTCGGTCGGCAGCACGGTCTCCGAGGCGACCGGCTCCAACGAGTCGAATGGCTTCGACGTCCAGTCGTTCCTGTCGCTCCCCCACGTGCTGACGTTCGCGACGATCATCGCGGTCATCGACGTGGTCCTCGCGACGGCGCTGGCGACGCTGGGCGCCTTCATCTACAACCTGTCCGCGGGCTTCGTGGGCGGCGTGGAGTTGACGCTCGCAGAGGACGAGTGACCTGCGGCCAAACCCCTGGGGGCGGCCCCCGGACAACCGATTTTGGGACTGCCCCGGTCGTGCGCTAATCTTCAGGAGTCAGCGCGCGGGACACACCGCAGAGCGCGGCGGGGCTATAGCTCAGTTGGTTAGAGCGCATCCCTGATAAGGATGAGGCCACAGGTTCAAATCCTGTTAGCCCCACCAGCACGAAGACCCCCGGTCCCCTTGGGCCGGGGGTCTTTTGGCATCCACGCTTGACACCAACGGCGACGGCAGTGATCACCGGCGATCCTTCCCTGAAGTCAGCCACTCGCCGACCGTCCAGGACCGGGACGGTAGCTGACACCAACAAGGGCGGACGGCGGCGGAGGACGTCGACCCTCAGCGGACCGTCCGTTGAGGAACATGGCGGGTTGACGCAGGACCCCGGAACCGCATGATCGACCTGATAAGGACGGGGCCACAGGTTCACATCCTGTTAGCCCCACCAGTACGAAAACCCCCGGTCCACCCACTTGGGCCGGGGGGCTGCGCGGGGATGATCCGTTCATGCGCGTGCGGCGAGAGGTCCGGTGGGCCTTGTGGGGGTTGTGGGTTGCGTGTTTGGCGTTCTGCTTGTGGTTCTTCGCCGAGGTGATCGTGCTCTTTCGGCAGGCCGAGTCCTGGTGACGTGGGGCGGTGCCATGATGAGCGCATGTTCGTGGGGTTTCTGGCCGCGGCCGGTGTGCTCGGTGTTCTGACCATGGTTCCCGGGCCGGACATGGCTGTCGTGACCAAGCGGGCCGTGGCGTGGGGGTGGCGGGACGGGCTGCGGACGGTCGGGGGTATCGCCTGCGGTCTGCTCGTCTGGGGAGCACTCACGGTGCTGGGGCTGGCGGCCGTGCTGGCCGCGTCGGCCACGGCCTACACGGTGGTCAAACTGGCCGGCGCCGCCTACCTGCTGTTCCTGGGTGCGCAGTCGCTGCTGCAGAGCCGGCGTCACCGTGCTGCCGCTCCGGTGGCGGCGGGCGGTGCTGCGACGAAGGGGAACCCCTGGCGGACCGGGCTCGTCAGCAACGTCTTCAACCCGAAGATCGCCGTCTTCTACACCGGGCTCCTGCCGACCCTGGCGCCCTCGGGCATGTCACCGCACGCGGGCATGGCGCTCCTCGTTCTCCTGCACGCCGTGCTCACGCTCCTCTGGCTCGGCGGCTACGTGAGGGTGCTGGCGAAGGCCCGGGCGTTCTTCGAGCGGCCTGCGGTGCGGACGGCCATGGACCGGGTCACCGGCGTCGTCCTGCTCGGGTTCGGCGTCAGGGTGGCAGCGTCCCAGCCCTGATGGGGTGCACACGGGTCCGGGGGCGCGGTGTGCCGTCAACTGCCTTGCCCGTGGGGGGCCGAGGTGCGTGGATGAGCGTGTGACGCGAGTGGTGCGGAAGCGGGTGGCCTTCTTCGGGGCCGGGGCGGTGCTGGTGATGGCGGTTCTCGGGGGACGGTGGTGGGTGGGCGAGTCGTGGGGTGCCGCGGTACTGATGGGTTGTGTGGAGGTCGTGGTCATCGCGGGTGCCGTGGCTGTGCGGCGGGGGCGGCGCCCGGGTGCGGGGTCCGTGCGTCAGTCCGGGCACGGGGGGTCGTAGGACAAGCGCGGGAGGTATTCGTGCCAGGTGGTGGGTGTCAGGACGTCGTGGGTCGTCGTGCAGATGTGGGTGATCGCCGCGTCCACGTCGAGGTTCCACAGGCGGACCGTGCCCGCGCCGCTGGAGATGCCCAGGCGGTTGGTGCGCGGGGCGAAGGCGAGGAAGTGGCCCGTCTTGGCGTGGGGGCTCATCGACTGGCCGATGGGTGAGGGGGCGGCGGGGTCGCCGACGTTCCACAGGCGCACGGTGTTGTCGTTGCCGCCGCTGGCGAGGGTGTGGCCGTCGGGGCTGAAGGTCAGGGACACCACCGCCTCGGTGTGGCCCGACAGGGGGTGTGCGGAGGGGGTGGCGGCGCGCGGGTCGGTGACGTCCCACAGGCGGACCGTGTCGTCGTCGCTGCCGGCCGCGAGGGTGTGGCCGTCGGGGCCGAAGGCGAGGATGTTCACCGGGCCGGCGGGGCCGGTGAGGGTGCGGACCGGGGTGGCGTGGCGGGGGTCGTCGACGTTCCACAGGCGGACCGTGCCGTCCGCGCTGCCGCTGGCCAGGGTGTGGCCGTCCGGGGCGAACAGCAGGCTGTTGACGTAGCCCTTGTGTCCCGTGAGCGGGCGGCCGAGGCGGGTGGGTCGGCCCGGGCGGGTGACGTCCCAGAGCTGGATCGTGTGGTCGTCGTACGTGGTCGCCAGGGTGCGGCCGTCCGGGGCGAAGGCCAGGGCCGTGGGGCCGGAGAAGCGGGTGCGCAGGAGCAGGGGCGGGCCGTAGGAGACGGCGTGGGACGGGTCCCGGACGTCCCAGAGGTACACCTCGCGGTTCGGGGTGAGCACCGCGAGGGTGCGGCCGTCGGGGGAGAAGGCCAGGGTGCGCTCGGCGCCGTCGCCGCGCAGGAAGGGCTCGCCCAGGGACACCGGCCGGTCGGGACGCGTGACGTCCCACAGCCGGACCCTGCCGTCGCGCGCCGCCGTGGCCAGCACCCTGCCGTCCGGGCGGAACGCCCCGCTGCGGCCGATCACGTCCGCCGTCGGCACCGACCACAGCCGCAGCCGCCCGTCGCCGCTGCCGGTGGCGAGGGTGCGGCCGTCGGGGCTGAAGCCGACGGCGTACATCTCCCCGCTGCTGCCCGCCAGCGGCTCGCCGACCTGGGAGGGGTGGGACGGGTCGCTGACGTTCCACAGGCTGGCGGTGCTGTCCGCGCTGCCGGCCGCCAGGGTGCCGCCGTCGGGGCTGAACGCCACTGACCACACGGGGCCGGTGTGCCCGGTCAGCGGCGCGGCGAGGGCGCCGGGGTGGCGCGGGTCGGCGACGTTCCACAGGCGCACCGTGTCGTCCGCGGCGCCGCTGGCCAGCGTGCGGCCGTCGGGGCTGAAGGCGACCGAGTGCACCGTGCCGGTGTGGCCGGTGAGCGCGGTGCCGATCCGGGCCGGCCGGTGCGGGTCCGCCATGCTCCACAGGCGCACCGTGCCGTCGTCCGCGCCGGTCGCCAGCAGGTGTCCGTCGGGGCTGAACACCACGGAGCGCACGGCCTCGCTGTATCCGCTCAGGGTGGCCGACACCGTGGGCCGGTCCGGCTCGCGCAGGTCCCACAGCCGTACCGTGCGGTCGTCGTTCGCGGCCGCCACCGTGTGGCCGTCCGGGCTGAACGCGATCAGGTAGATCGTGCCGTCGTGCCGGGTGAGCGGCGTGCCGAGCGGGGTGGGGTGCCGGGGGTCGGCGACGTTCCACAGGCGGATCGTGCCGTCGTCGGAGGCGCTGGCGAGGGTGCGGCCGTCGGGGCTGAAGACGGTGCTGCTCACCCAGCTCGTGTGGCCGGTGAGCCGCCGGCCCAGCGGCCGGGGCCGGCCGGGGTCGGACACGTCCCACAGGCGTACGGTCCGGTCGTTGCCGGCGGTGGCCAGGGTGCGTCCGTCGGGGCTGAAGGACGTCAGGTAGACGGCGCCGGTGTGGGCGGCGAGCGGGGTGGCCAGCGGGGCGTTGACGATGGAGACCAGCCGGTTGCCCGTGTCCGCGTCGTGCGGCCGCAGCCGGTGGGCGACGAGGTCGATCTGCGCGGACAGCGACGGGTCGGAGTACTGCACCCGGTCGGCCTCCGCGAGCACCTGTTCGAACACGGCGTCGTCGCGCTGCTGCCATGCCAGCACGGCCGAGCCGGCCGCCAGCACGGCGAGCGCCACCAGCGCCGCCACCGCGCCCCGGCTGATCCACAGCGTGCGTCTGCGCAGCCGGACCGAGGCGGCCAGGAACTCCTTCGCGCTGCGCGTGAGGTACGTGTCGCCCGCGGTCGCCGCCCAGCCGCGGGCCTGCTCCAGCCGCGACCCCCGGTACAGCAGCGAGCTGTCCCGGTGCGAGGCCTCCCAGGCCCGGCCGTCCTCCTCCAGCCGCTGGCGCAGCAGGTGGTCGCCGCGGTCCTCGTCGATCCAGTGCCGCAGCCGCGGCCACGCGTGCAGCAGCGCCTCGTGGGTGATCTCCACGGTCTCCGCGTCCAGTGTCACCAGCCGGGCCCGGACCAGCGCCTCCAGCGACTCCTCCGTGCCCCGCGGATCGGTGGACTCCTCCGTGAGACGGCGCCGGTCACCGCGGCGCCGTGTGGCCTGGGTGTCCTCGCCGAGCCGCACCAGCCGCAGCAGGAGCAGCCGGGCGGCGCCGCGCGCGGCCGGGTCCAGACCGGACCAGGCGCGTTCCGCGGTGGCCGCGACCGCGCCCTGGATGCCGCCCGCCGCACGGTAGCCGGCCAGCGTCAGCCGGCCCGCCTTGCGGCGCTGCCAGGTGACCAGCAGCGCGTGCGACAGCAGGGGCAGCACCCCGGCGTCGTGCGCCCCGCGCGGGCCGTCGGCGCCGACCTCGCGCACGATCAGCTCGGCCAGGCCCGGTTCCAGGTCCAGGCCCACCGCCTTGGCGGGGCCGGTCACCGCCTCGCGCAGTTCGGCCGTGGTCAGCGGGCCGAGCACCAGGGGGCGGTGCTGGAGCGCGTCGGCCAGCTCGGGGTGGCCGAGGCACTGCTCGTAGAAGTCGGCGCGAATGCCGAGCAGGACGATCGCCGGCGCGGGTTCGTCCGGGCCGCCCGGGGTGCACGCGGCGTGCAGGAGCCGGATGAAGGCGCGGCGGTCGGCCTCCTCGGCGCACAGGGTGAACGTTTCCTCGAACTGGTCGACGATCAGCACGGGCCGTGCGGCCGACGGCGTGGCCCGCCGGGCCCAGGCGGCGACGGCCCGACGCACGGCGTCGGCGTCGGGGGCTGGGGCGAGGCCGGGGCCGGGGCCGGGGTCGCCCACCGGCCCTTCCACCAGCGACGCCAGCTCGGGTATGCGGCGGGTCAGCTCGCCGACGGGATCGTTGCCGGGGACGAGGTGCAGCACGCCCCGGGCCCGGTCGCCCAGGGCGCCCTCGCGGAGCGCCGGGACCAGGCCGGCGTTGAGCAGGGACGACTTGCCCGCGCCCGAGGCACCGACCAGCATCACCAGGCCGCCCGTCCCCTCGGCCGCGCGGAGCTGCTCGACCAGCGCACCGGTGCTGCGCTCCCGGCCGAAGAACCACCCGGCGTCCTCCTGCCGGTACGCCGCGAGCCCCCGGTAGGGGCACACGCTCGGGGACGGGCCGTCGTCCACGGGGCGGGCCGGGGGGACCGGGGACGAGGGGTCGGCGGACGGTGACCCGGCGCCGACCGGGTCGGCCAGCGCCCGTTCCCACAGCCGCTGCCACTGGCCGACGTCGTACAGACCCGGGACCACGGGGGCGGGCCGGGCGCGGCGGGCCGGGGGGATCAGCACCTGGAGGACGGCGGTCAGCGCGGCGAACTGGGCCGGCACGTTCCTGGCCCGGCGCCAGTCGCTGATGCGCTGCGCGGACACCCGGACGGGGCGTCCGCGCTCGTCGACCTGCTGGAGCCGGGCGACCGCCTCGGCCACGCTCTTGAGCGGTGGGTTGCCCGCCTCCTGGTAGAGCAGCGCGAGGCGTTCGGCGAAAGCTGTGCGTGCCCCTGAGTCGAGACCCAAGGTCCCACCCCTCACTTCCCGCATGCGGACGTCCGGACCGGAAAACTCACCTTACCCGGCTGACCTGCGGCGATGGTCGGAAACGGAGACCGGAGCCTGCCCGGCGGCCCCTCCCACCTGGCACGATCGCCGAGCGACAGCCCGACGCAGCCGCCGCACCGTCCGGCCCCCTCGGGGCGCGGGAGCGGCGCCGTCCGACGACCTCGCCGTCGGGTGGGGGTCGCCCCTCGACGCGTCCTTCGGCACCGGTCCCCGCGTGGGGAGGGACCGGCGCCGGAGGGCACGGAGCACGGACGGGCCCCCTCGGGTCCGGACACGGCGAAGGCCCGGTTGCTCCAGGGGAGCTTCCGGGCCTGCATCGTGCGGCTGTACGCAAGTCGCCGTTACAACGGTCGTGCGGTCGGTGCGGTCGGTGCGGTGCTGCGGGAACGGTCGGCGCGTGGGATCACGGGGGTCTCAGCGCTGCAGGGGAACCGTCCGGGAGTCCGCCGCCGGGGTGTCGTCGCAGGCTCCGTCCGGGTGGGCCGCGTCCGGCAGGCCCTGCGACTCGGCGTCCGCGAGGGGGCGGTGCCGGCAGCTCGGGGACTTGCCGTGGGCCTCGGCGCGGATGCGCTGTTTCATCGTGGGGGGAAGGGCCCTCGCCCGGGACCAGGCCCAGGGCAGTGCCGCTTGTGCCGGAATCGTCACCCGGTCGGTGTTCTCGCCGGTGCTGCTGTTGCGCGTCGGCTCGGTCTGTGCGACGGCCGGGGCGGAGGTGGTGGTGACGAGGCCCAGTGTCGTGCACAGGGCGAGGAAGGCGGTGACGATGGCGGTCCAGAGCTTCATGACCTGGGTCTTGGCCATGATCCCCTCACTTTCGGGTTGGGCGATTTGCGTACTTTCCTCATGATGTGTATGCGGCTCGCGAAGTGGGGGACCGACGCACGCGGCGTGGCGATGTTCCGATGAACACCACCCGGATGGCCGCAAGAGGGGTGAAGACAGGGGAAAAGGGGACCCGCTCACCCTCGGTGGAGGTGTGATCACCTTTCGATCGGAGGGGTGTGAGGCGCGTCTACTGAGCTGGCGCGGGCGGCAGTTGGGGCCGCCCCGGCAGGTCACCGATCGGTATCGGCCGGTGTGTATAGTCGGGCGCCAGAGGTCCCCTACGTCAAGGAAAGACGAGGTCGCGCGGTGAAGAAGCTTCTCCTGGTCGCACTGGCCGCCATCGGCGGGCTCCTCGTGTACCGCCAGATCCAGGCGGATCGCGCCGAGCAGGATCTGTGGACGGAGGCGACCGACTCCGTGCCCACGGGTTCGTGAGTCCGCACCCTGCCACCAGCACAGACCCCGGCCGCGCTCAGCGGCCGGGGTCTTGCACTGCCCGGGGTCCCGGGTTGCGGATCACCGCGGGTGCGGTGACACTCTGCGCGGCCGTCGCGCTGGCCGCTCCCCAGGCCCGGGCCGCCGACGCCCCGTCCTACGCCTTCGCCGCCGGTGCCCGTACCGTCCCCGGCGCCACCGGTACCGCCGACGCCGTGCGCCTCGCACCCGGTACGACGTACCGCAGCACCCTCTCCGACGCGGAGCGCACCTACTACCGGCTCGAACTGGACGACGCGTCGAGCACCTACGTCTCCGTGACCGCCGTCCCGCGGCCCGGCGCCCCGCTCGACGCCGGCGACGGGATCCGGGTGTCGGTGCAGGACGCCGACGGGCTGAGCTGCTCGTCCTTCGACTCCGCGACCGTCGGCGCCACCGGGAGCCCCCGGCCGCTCACCGCGTGGGGCGCGCGCGAGGTCGTCGCGGACCGGTCCCTGTGCCGCACGGCGGGCACCTATTACGTCGTCGTCGAGCGGGCCCGGCCGGAGAGCGCCTCCCAGCCCTGGGACCTGGAGCTCGCGCCGGTCTCCGAGCCGCCCCTCGCCCGGCCCGGCGCCACCCGGGCCCCCGGGGCGTGGGACTCGGCCACGCCCGCGCCGCCCGCCGGTGAGGCCGTGGACCGGCCGGGCGGGGCCGGGTTCGCCACCGCCGCCGCCGTGGGACCGGGTGCGTGGCGGAGCCGGATCGTCCCCGGGCAGACCCTCTTCTACGTGGTTCCCGTCGGCTGGGGGCAGCAGCCCGACGCCACGGTCGAGATCGGCAGCACCGGTGGCCGCAGCGCGGACTACGTCGGCGCCGCCCTCTCGCTCACCCTGCACAACCCGGTGCGCGCCGAGGTCGAGTCCGCGCAGACCGGCTACGGCGGCAGCCAGAAGTCGGCCGCCCTGGCCCCGGTGCCCCCGGTCTCCTACGCCAACCGGTACGCCGTGTCCGCCCCGGTGAACGGCATGCGCTTCGCCGGGTCCTACTACCTCGTCGTGCACCTCGCCGCCGAGGTCGGTGAGAAGTTCGGGGACGGGCCCTACGGCGTGGTCCTGCGCGTCGGGGTGCGCGGGAGCGCGCGTCCCGGGCCTGAGTACGCGGGGGAGTCCGTGCCCCGCGGGATGTTCGGGGCCGGTGCCTCCGGGGGCCCGGGGGGTGCCGGGGGACACGGCGGTGACCTGGGCCTGCGGGTCCTCGCCGCCGGCGGGATCGGGACGGGCAGCGCGCTGCTGCTGGGGCTGGCGGTGTGGACGGTCACCGCTCGGCGGCGGGACGCCGCTCAGATCCGGGCCAACGCCCAGAACCCGACGGCGTAGCAGAGCAGCGCCAGCAGCAGCACCGGCACCGCGATCCTCGCGGGCGGCCCGGGCCGGGACACCCGCCGTCCGTGCCGCCCGGCCCGGCGCCCCTGGGCGGCCACGGGCCGCGGGTCCTGGGTGGTGTACGAGGCGGTGGCCGGGTCGGCGCGCGGCAGGACGTAGGTGTGCGTGGGCTCCGGGGCGGAGTGCGGCGGGGGTGCGGGGGCTGCGTAGGACGGCGGGAAGAGGTGCGGGGCCTGCTCCTGAGGTGGCGCGGGGTGGGAGCCCCGTCCTGCCGGCGGCACGGGGTGGGAGGCCCGCCCTTGGAGTGGCGTGGGGTGCGAGGCCGGTTCCCTGGGCGGTGCGGGCTGCGGGGTCGGCTCCTGAGGTGGCGGCAGGTGGAAGCTGCCGGTGTCCGACATGGACGGCCCGGGGGTGGGGGCCGGGGTGGCCGTGGGGGTCGGCCCGGGGGCGGGGTGCGCGGTGGGCGGGTGTGCGGGCGGGCGGGGGGCGCCTGGCGACGGGTCGGGCGCCCGGCGGCGCGGATCCGTCGGTGCCACGGCGGCGGCACCCCAGCCGGTCGGGACCGAGCCGGTGCCCGCCTCGGCCGGGACGGAGCCGGTGCCGGGCCAGGTCGCCTCGGAGTCGGTCCCGGTGCGGGTGCTCCTCCCGCCCCTCCCGCTGCGCCCGGAGAAGGGGAGAGCGGCGTCCGGCACGGTGGGGCCCGTCCGGCCGCTGCCGGCCGCCGGGTCCGCCCCGGTCGGCTCCAGCGGGCCCTGCGGTCCGAACCCCTTGGGCAGCGGCCCCAGTTGGTCGAAGATCTCGATGATCTCGTCGTCCGGGCCGGGCGGCGGCAGCAGCTCGGTGGCCGAGGCGAGGGCCTTGCGGGCACCGGTGGCCGTGCGGAACCGGGCCTCGGGATCCGGCTGGACCAGGGTGGCCACCACCTGCCACAGCGGCTCGGGGACACCCTGCGGGGCGCCCGGCGTGCCGTGGTCCAGGAAGTGCTGGACCAGCGCCTTGGCGTCCGGCTTGGCCCCCTGGAGGAGGTACAGCGCGACCAGGCCGGCGGCGAACAAGTCGGCGGGGAAGTCGGGTTCGGCGCCCATCATCTGCTCGGGCGCGAGGTAGCCGGGGGTGCCCACGACGAGGTGGGTCTCGGTCAGCCGGGGCTCGCCGAGCCGCATCGCGATGCCGAAGTCGGACAGGCGCAGGCGGGGCCGGGCGGTGCCGGTGGCCTCGAGCAGGATGTTGGCCGGTTTGATGTCCCGGTGGACGACGCCCTCGGCGTGCACGGCGGCCAGGCCGGAGAGCAACTGGTCGAGGAGGGTGCAGACGAACAGGGGCGGGAGGGGGCCGTAGTCGCCGATGAGGTGGACCAGTGAGCCGCCCGCGACCAGGTCCATGGTGAAGAGCACCTTGTCGTCGTCCGCGGCCCAGCTCGCCGGGGCGAGCACGTGCGGGTGATCGATGCGCAGGGCCTGCTCGCGGACGAAGCGCAGCAGGGAGTGGGCGTCGCTCTGCTGGAGGACCTTGGCGGCCACGTAGCGGCGACGGCGGTGGTCCCAGGCGCGCCACACGGCGCCGACGCCGCCGCGCCCGATGGGGTCGACCAGTTCGTACCGTCCGGCGAAGACCTCACCCATGTCCCCTGTGCCGCTCCTCCCCGATGCGGTGTCCCCCGTGCCCCCGTGCCCCCGTGGTGCTGCGAGTCCCCCGTGTCCCCCGTGTCCCCCGTGTCCCCCGTGGGAGCCCCGATCAGCTCTGGTGGGACTGGTAATGCGTCACGGCGTCGGAGGTGCGGCCGGCGCCGTACACCCGGAGGAACTCCGCCAGCTCCGGATGGGTCGGGGCCAGGGTGTCCGCGGCGTCGATGATGTCACCGGCGGCGGCCACCGAGCGCAGCAGCGACTGGATCTCGCGGACGACCCGCTTCACCGTCGGCGCTCCCGAACTGCTCGTCGTCTGCGTGGTGTTGTTCAGCACGGAACCCCCCTGGGACCGCTTGATCTCCTCCATCCGCTCGGTCGCCTCGGCCGCGCTGACGCTCCCGTCGGCGACCTGACCCGCCAACTCCTGGAGCTGCTGCACGCGCTGTACGACGGCCGGATTGCCGATCTTCGCCCGCTGACCGCTCATCAGCTGGGACAGCATCGGCGCCGACAGTCCCAACACCCCCGCGAGGCGGGCCTGGTTGAGCCCGAGATCGTCGATGAGCTTACGGAAGAGCGCCCCCAGTGGCTCTCCGTACCAGTTCCGCTGGAGCTCCCGCGCTCTCGCGGTCGCTTCCTGTTGTGCGGCGTCCATTGCGTCTCCCCATCGCTTCCCCAAAAACGGCGGTTCGCTGTAGCGAACCACGTCGAGCATCCTACGGAGAGTGGTCGTTCGCGGGGACCCCCCAACTTTTTGGAAGATCCCGGGGGTGACCCGGTACTCTGGTCTGCGGCGCACGGTGGAGGGATCCGCCGTGGACGCTTTCCGGGGCCTTAGCTCAGTTGGTAGAGCGCCGTCTTTGCATGGCGGATGTCAGGGGTTCGACTCCCCTAGGCTCCACACCAAAATCCCCTCCGTCCCGCGGTCACGCGGAGCGGAGGGGATTCGTCGTACGCGGCGGGCCGTGGGGCGTCCGGCCGTTTCACGTGAAACATGGCGATGGGGCAGGAGACACGTGCTCTCCTGCCCCACGGACCGGCTCGGCTCAGGGTCAGTCGCGGTCCTCGCGCGCGGCGTCCTCCTCGGCCTGCTTGGCCTCGACCTCCGGGTCCAGGACGTCGCCGCTGCCGTCCACCGACGTGAGACCGCCGGATGCGGGGACCTCGGTCGCCGCGGGCGGCTCGACGAGCCAGTCGGGGTTGGCCTGCTTGTCCCACCACTTCCAGGCGGCGTAGGCGCCGCCGACGACGACGCCGGTGATCGTCAGGACCTTGGCGACCTTGCCGATCTTGGCCCGCCGCCGGTGCTTGCGCACCAGCCGCTCGATCTCCTTGGCCGTCACCTGCCCGCGCAGCGCCGCGAGCGCGGCGAGACCGCGGGCGGCGGCCTCGTCCTTGACGGGGCCGGCCGCGGCCACCGCCTGCTCCAGCTTCGGGCGGGAGAACTCGGCGGCCTGACGGGCGGCCACCTTGGCACGCAGGGCTGCTTCCTGCGCGGCCAGGTCGACCTTGGGGGGTAGCTGCGCACGGGCCTGCTCCAGGCGCGGCGCGACGTGGGCGTCGTACTGGACGCGGGCTTGTTCGGCGGCCAGCGACACCTTGGGCGCGAGCCGTACGCGGGCCTCTTGCGCGTAGTGCGCGGCCCGTTCCTTGGCCGTGTCGGCGTAGGGCGCCACCACTTCCGCGGCGTGCAGCACGCTGTCCTTCGCCGAGCCGGTCGCGGCGCGCACGCTGTCGATGCGGGTCACGGGTTCCTCCTCCTCGGTGGCGTACGGTAATCGACTGTCCACCCTTTTGCGGATCATGCCTGTCCCGGCGCGGAGAAGCATGCGGGGACGGGCATTTGGGTGCCCGGTGGATGAATACGGGGCAACAGGAGCTTGTCGTCGACAATGCCTCGACCATGCCACGGATCGCCTCTGCCCGCTCTCTCCCGCGCCATGCCGATTGTTTTTCGCCGACCCCTCCCACGCCCGCGCGGTGGGGTGGGAGGGCGGACGACGGGGGGTGCGGGGCGTGCGAGGATCGGGGGGTCACAGAGAGACGACGGAAGGCACATCGTGGCTGAGCAGCTGTACGCCACCCTGAAGACCAACCACGGCGACATCGAGGTCCGGCTCTTCCCGGACCACGCTCCCCAGACGGTCAGGAACTTCGTCGAGCTCGCGACGGGCGGCCGGGAGTGGACCCACCCCGCCACCGGTGTGAAGTCCGCGGACAGGCTCTACGACGGCACGGTCTTCCACCGGGTGATCAGCGGGTTCATGATCCAGGGCGGCGACCCGCTCGGCAACGGCACCGGCGGCCCGGGCTACCAGTTCGAGGACGAGTTCCACCCCGACCTGCGCTTCGACCGGCCCTACCTGCTGGCCATGGCCAACGCCGGCCCGGGCACCAACGGCTCGCAGTTCTTCCTCACCGTCGCCCCGACGGCCTGGCTCAGCCGCAAGCACACCATCTTCGGCGAGGTCACCGACCCGGCGAGCCAGAAGGTCGTCGACGCCATCGCGGCCACCCCGACCAACCCGCGCACCGACCGCCCGCTGACCGACGTGGTGATCGAGTCCGTCGTCGTCGAGAGGCGCTGACCCTCGGCGCACGCCGCCCGACGGGAACCATTCGCCCTGCCCGTCCGTAAGGAGGGACAGGGCGATGCAGTGTGTTCGGCTCGGTGTTCCCCGGCGGCGCACCGGCCAGGAGAGGGATCCGATGGAACAGGCGCCAGGCAGCCGGCCGGACGCCCAGGGCAGCCTGCCCGGGTGCTACCGCCACCCCGACCGGGAGACCGGCGTCCGCTGCACCCGCTGCGAGCGGCCCATCTGCCCGGAGTGCATGGTCAGCGCGTCGGTGGGCTTCCAGTGCCCGGAGTGCGTGCGCAGCGGTTCCGGCACGGGACACGCGCCGGACGCGTCCACGCCCCGCACGGTCGCCGGGGGCGCGGTCGCGGCGGACCCGCGCCTGGTGACCAAGGTGCTGATCGGCCTCTGCCTCGCGGTGTACCTGGTGCAGCTCGCGGTGGGCGACCGCTTCACGGACCGCTTCGAGATGATCGGCCACGCGATCGTGCCGTCGCTCGGCACGGACCACCTCGAGGGCGTCGCCGAGGGGCAGTGGTACCGGCTGCTGACCTCGATGTTCCTGCACGGCGGCTACATCCATGTGCTGTCCAACATGCTGAGCCTGTGGTGGATCGGCGGCCCCCTGGAAGCGGCGCTCGGCCGGGTCCGCTACCTCGCGGTGTACCTGCTGTCCGGTCTGGCCGGCGGGGCGCTGACCTATGTGCTCGCCGCGCCCAACCAGGGTTCGCTGGGGGCGTCCGGCGCGATCTTCGGCGTCTTCGGCGCCTTCGCCGTGCTGGTGCGCCGGCAGCGCTACGACATGCGGCCGGTCGTCGCCCTGCTGGTGATCAACCTGATCATCACCTTCGGCTGGAGCGGCATCGCCTGGCAGGCGCACGTCGGCGGTCTGGTCGCCGGTGCGCTGATCGGCTACGGCATGTTCCAGGCACCCCGGGAACACCGCGCGCTCGTGCAGTACGGCCTGTGCGGCCTGGTGCTCGCCGCCGTGGTCGTCATGACGCTCCTGAGGACCGCGCAGCTCACCTGAGCATCCCGTTGTCCACAGCGCGTGGCAGATCTTGTGCACAACGTGCGGGAACACCTGTGCCCCCTGTCACCGACCCGTGTTCACGCAGGTCAGGCAGGGGGCGAACAGGTTTTCGAGAGGAGCCCGGCGCCGGTAGTTCCGTCACACCGGCGTCAACCCCCGCTGAGTTATCCACAGATCGTCGTTCTTTTCCCCACTGTGGAAAACGGCTGTGGATAACTCAGCGGACAGCCCTGGTCAGAGGTTTCTCCGCTACTTCCACTGGGTGGAGACGCCGAACCCGGCCGCGATGAACCCGAAACCGACCACGATGTTCCAGTTGTCCAGCTTGTCGATGGGCAGCGAGCCGTCGGTCACGTAGAAGACCACGATCCACGCCAGCCCGATGATGAACATGGCCAGCATCACCGGCGCCACCCAGGCGCGGTTGGTCAACTTGATGGCCGCCGCCTGCCTGGCCGCCGGCGGCGTGTAGTCGGCCTTCTTGCGAATACGTGACTTCGGCACGAGGGTCTCTCCTGCTGGCAAGGGGACACGGAGCGCTCCCCCGGGCGTCCGTTAGCGTAGTGCTTCTACGGCGCCGAAGGAGATAAGGGTACGTTGAGCAATTCTGCCGACTCCCCCGGGACGGGTACAACGGGTTCCGCCCCCGCCCCCCGGCCTCGTTTCCGTCCGGTGCGGGTGCTGACGGTCGCGGTGTTCGCGCTCGCGGGGCTCCTCTTCTTCACCAGCTTCAACACGGCCAAGGGCACCAACCTCCGCACCGACACCTCTCTGCTGAAGCTGTCCGACCTCATCCAGGAGCGCAGCCGCAAGAACGGCGAGCTCGAGGAGTCCAACGCGGCGCTGCGCGACGAGGTCGAGTCCCTGGCCGAGCGCGACGACGGCCGCTCGAAGGCCGAGGACGACAAGCTCACCGAGCTGGAGCACACCGCGGGCACCCAGAAGCTCAAGGGCCGGGCGATCACGGTGACGCTGAACGACGCCCCGCCCAACGCCACCGCCAAGCTGCCGGGCTACCCCGAGCCGCAGCCCGACTACCTGGTCATCCACCAGCAGGACCTCCAGGCCGTGGTGAACGCGCTGTGGCAGGGCGGTGCCCAGGGCATCAAGGTCATGGACCAGCGGCTGATCTCCACCAGCGCCGTGCGCTGCGTGGGCAACACCCTGATCCTCCAGGGCCGGGTCTACTCCCCGCCGTACCGCATCCAGGCGGTCGGGGACCCGGAAAAGCTGCAGAAGGCGCTCGCGGACTCGCCCGCGATCCAGAACTACATGGTCTACGTGAACGTCTACGGCCTCGGCTGGAAGGTGACCGAGGACGGCACGGTGACGCTGCCCGGCTACTCGGGCACGGTGGACCTGCACTACGCCGAGCCCGCGGGGTAGCCGGCCCGCACACCGTTCCGGGGGACGTTGAGGTGATCGACCCCGTACCACGTAAGTCGGGGTACACGCCGTCCCGCGGGCCCCGTGGCGCCGCGCCGCTAGTCTGGTGCGGTACGGCGTGGGTCTGGTGCCGTGGTACGACGGAAGGGACGGCATGTACGGCTGGATCTGGCGGCATCTGCCGGGCAACGCGTGGATCAAGGCACTGATCGCGTCGGTGCTGGTCCTGGCCGTGGTCTACGTCCTGTTCCAGTACGTGTTCCCGTGGGCCGAACCGCTGCTTCCCTTCAACGATGTGACGGTGGACAACCAGTGAGCGCGCGCATTCTCGTCGTCGACAACTACGACAGCTTCGTCTTCAACCTGGTCCAGTACCTGTACCAGCTGGGCGCCGAGTGCGAGGTCCTGCGCAACGACGAGGTCGCCACCTCCCACGCCCAGGACGGCTTCGACGGGGTGCTGCTGTCGCCCGGTCCGGGCACGCCCGAGCAGGCGGGGGTGTGCGTCGACATGGTCCGCCACTGCGCGGCCACCGGCGTCCCGGTCTTCGGCGTGTGCCTGGGCATGCAGTCGATGCAGGTGGCGTACGGCGGTGTCGTCGACCGGGCGCCCGAGCTGCTGCACGGCAAGACCTCGCCGGTCGAGCACGAGGGCCGGGGTGTCTTCGCCGGGCTGCCGTCGCCGTTCACCGCGACCCGGTACCACTCGCTGGCGGCGCTGCCGACGACCGTGCCGGACGAGCTGGAGGTCACCGCCCGTACCCACGACGGGATCATCATGGGCCTCAGGCACCGTGAACTGCCCGTGGAGGGTGTGCAGTTCCACCCCGAGTCGGTGCTCACCGAGCACGGGCACCGGATGCTGGCCAACTGGCTGGCCGAGTGCGGCGACCGGGACGCGGTGGCGAGGTCGGCGGGGCTCGCCCCGGTGGTGGGCAGGGCCACGGCGTGACCGCGCTGCGCCCCGAGCGCGAGGACGCGTACGGCACGACGTCGTACGGGTCCTTCGGCGTTCCCGGCGCGGGGGCCCCGTACGGCCCGCCCCCCGACGACGAGACGATGGCCCTGCGGCTGCCGGAGGCACCGGACGCCCCGGGGTCCTACGGCGAGCCCCTGGCGGCCCCAGGCGGCCCGGCGGCCCCTTACGCCCCTCCCGGACCGGGGGGCGGCCGCGCGGCCCGCAGGAAGGCCGCCAAGCGCCGTCACGGCCGCCGTGGGGGACCCGAGGGCGGCAGCGAGCCGCAGGGGCCCGCGCGGCGCGGGGACGACGACGGCCGGCCCCTCTCCCGCGTCGAGGCCCGGCGCCGGGCGCGGGCCAGCAAGCCCGGCCCCGCGGTCCTCGCCAGCCGGGCCGTCGGCGAGCTGTTCATCACCACCGGCGTGCTGATGCTGCTGTTCGTCACCTACCAGCTCTGGTGGACCAACGTGCGCGCGCACGCCCAGGCCGACCGGGAGGCCAGCAGCCTCCAGGACGACTGGGCCAACGGCCGGCGCAACCCCGGCGCCTTCTCGCCGGGCCAGGGCTTCGCCATCCTGCACATCCCGAAGCTGGACGTGGTCGTCCCGATCGCCGAGGGCGTCAGCAACAAGAAGGTCCTCGACAAGGGCATGGTCGGGCACTACGGCGAGGGCTCCCTGCGGACCGCGATGCCCGACGCGAAGACCGGCAACTTCGGGCTCGCGGGCCACCGCAACACCCACGGCGAGCCGTTCCGGTACATCAACCGGCTCCAGCCGGGCGACGCGGTGGTCGTCGAGACGCAGGACGAGTACTTCGTGTACAAGGTGGCCTCGATGCTGCCGGTGACCTCGCCGGGCAACGTGAGCGTGCTCGACCCCGTCCCGAAGGGGTCCGGGTTCACCGGGCCGGGCCGCTACATCACCCTCACGACGTGCACGCCGGAGTTCACCAGCAAGTACCGCCTGATCGTCTGGGGCAAGATGGTCGAGGAACGGCCGCGCAGCAAGGGCAAACCGGATGCGCTCGTAGAGTAGGGGCGGATGACACCGTGGCAGCCACCACAGACGGCACCGGCGAGCACAGCGGCCCGACGGCACCGGCTCCCCCTCCGTCCGCCCCGTCCGACGCGTCCCCGCCCGCGCGGCGGCCGGGACCGGTGGCGACGGCGGTCAGCGTCTTCGGTGAACTCCTCATCACGGCCGGTCTGGTGCTCGGCCTGTTCGTCGTCTACTCGCTGTGGTGGACCAACGTCGTCGCCGACCGGCACGCCGACGCGCAGGCCGACAAGGTGCGCGACCAGTGGGAGCACCAGGCCACCGGGCCCGGCGCGCTGGACACCCGGGACGGCATCGGCTTCCTGCACGTGCCCGCCATGAGGAACGGCGAGGTCCTCGTCGAGAAGGGCACCACCTCGAAGGTCCTCAACGAGGGCGTGGCCGGCTACTACACCGACCCCGTCCGCGCCACGCTCCCCATGACCGGCAAGCCGGGCAACTTCTCGCTGGCCGCCCACCGCGACGGCCACGGCGCCAAGTTCCACAACATCGACAAGCTCGACGAGGGCGACCCGATCGTCTTCGAGACGCGCGACGACTGGTACGTCTACAAGGTCTTCGCGATCCTCCCGGAGACCTCCAAGTACAACGTCAAGGTCCTCGGGCAGGTCCCGAAGGAGTCCGGGCGGACCAAGGCCGGCCACTACATCACGCTGACCACCTGCACGCCCGTCTACACCAGCCGCTACCGGTACGTCGTGTGGGGCGAACTGGTCCGCACGGAGAAGGTGGACGGCGACCGCACCCCGCCGAAGGAACTGCGCTGAACCCCGCCCGCGCGGCGGGGACGGACGAAGACGAAGGCCCCGGCACTCGACGAGTGCCGGGGCCTTCCTCCGCTCCGGGTCAGGACGACGGCGTCAGTCCTCGCGGCCCGATCCTCCGGTGAGCCCACCGAAGAACTGGGTGCCGCCGTTGTTGTTCCCGCCGTTGTTGCCGTTGTTCCCGCCGACCGTGGCCAGGTTCACCGAGCTGCCCTTGTCGACGGTGCTGCCCGGCTGCGGGTCGGACCCCACCACGATGGCGTTGTCGTCCTGGGCCGGGCCCACGGTGCCGACGTTCAGCCCGGCGTCCTGGATCGCCTTCTTGGCGTCCTTCAGGCTCAGCCCCTGCAGGTTCTGCGGGACCTGGGTCTGGCTGCTCTTGCCGATGTTGATCTGGACCGTGGAGTCCTTGTCGACGGAGCTGCCGATGCCCGGGTTGGTCGAGACGACCTTGCCGACCTGGTTCTGGTCCTGGACGTCGACCTCGGTGCAGTTGCCCTTGAGGCCGTTGGCCTCCATCTGGGACTTGGCCTCGTCGCAGGACTTGCCGGAGACGTCGGGGACGGTCGCCTTCTCCACGGCCTTGGCGACCGTGAGGGTGATCGTGGAGCCCTTCTCGACCTCGTCACCGAGTTTGGGGTTCTGGTCCAGGACCGTGCCGGGCTCCTCCGAGGACTCCCGCTGCTTGGTCTTCACGTCGAACTGGTACTGGTCGCCCTCCAGCAGCGAGCGGGCGTCGTCCAGGCTCTTGCCCAGGACACTCGGCACCGCCACCTTCGGCGCACCCGTCGACACGACCAGGGCGACCGTGGAGCCCTTGTCGACCTCCTTGCCGGCGGTCGGGTTCTGCGAGCAGACCTTGCCGGTCTCGGTGTTCTCACAGGGCTTCTCGGTGAACGTCAGCTTCAGGTCGGCGTTGGTCGCCATGGTCTGCGCCTGGGCCTTCGTCTGGTCCACGAAGCTCGGCACCGACACGGTGTCGTTGCCCGCGCCACCACCGCCGCCGAAGGCCCACTTGCCGATCAGGATGGCGCCGACCAGGACCAGCACGGCCGCCACGACCAGCAGGATGGTCGAGGTGTTCGACTTCTTCTGCCGGCGCCGGTCCGGGCGGTCGTCGTAGCCGTAGCCGCCGTCGTCCGGGTTCGTCGGGGGCAGCATCGTGGTCGCGCCGCCGCCCGCGTCCGAGCGCAGGGCCGTGGTCGCCTGGTCGTCGGGGTAGCCGCCGTAGCCGACCGAGCCCATCGCCGCCGTGGCCGCGACCGGCTGGCCGTCGAGGCAGGCCTCGATGTCGGCCCGCATCTCGTCGGCGGACTGGTAGCGGTAGTTGGGGTCCTTGACCAGCGCGCGCAGGACGATGGCGTCCATCTCGGGCGTGATCTCGGGGTCGAACACGCTCGGCGGCTGCGGCTCCTCGCGGACGTGCTGGTAGGCGACGGCCACGGGGGAGTCGCCGACGAACGGGGGCCGCACCGTCAGCAGCTCGTAGAGCAGACAGCCCGTCGAGTACAGGTCCGACCGGGCGTCGACCTGCTCGCCCTTGGCCTGCTCGGGGGACAGGTACTGGGCGGTGCCGATGACCGCCGCGGTCTGGGTCATCGTCATGCCGGCGTCGCCCATGGCGCGGGCGATGCCGAAGTCCATCACCTTGACCTGGCCGGTGCGCGTCAGCATGACGTTCGCCGGCTTGATGTCACGGTGCACGATGCCGCTGCGGTGGGCGTACTCCAGGCCCTGGAGGATGCCGATGGTCATCTCCATGGCGCGCTCCGGCAGCAGCTTGCGGCCGGAGTGCAGCAGTTCACGGAGTGTGGAGCCGTCGACATACTCCATCACGATGTACGGGATCGAGACCCCGTCGATGTAGTCCTCGCCCGTGTCGTAGACCGCCACGATCGCGGGATGGTTGAGCGAGGCGGCCGACTGGGCCTCCCGGCGGAACCGGGCCTGGAAGGAAGGGTCGCGCGCGAGGTCCGCGCGCAGCGTCTTCACCGCCACGGTGCGGCCCAGGCGGGTGTCATGCGCGAGGTAGACCTCGGCCATGCCACCGCGGCCGAGCACCTGGCCCAGCTCGTACCGGCCGCCGAGGCGACGCGGCTCTTCCATAAGCTACCTACCAGCCCTCTCCGTCGGTCCCGACCGCACCCTGTTGGGTCCGGCGGTGTGCCCACCGGGCATACCGTACCCGGCTCGCTCTGTGTGACCTGGCCAAGCCCGTCACCCGATACAGGACCGGTATCGCTACGTGCACCGATGTGCAGGCGATGTGGGCAGGGTCACTTCTTGGTGCCGATGACGGCCTTCATCACGTTCCGCGCGATCGGGGCGGCGAGGCCACCGCCGCTGATGTCGTCACGGTTGGCTGCGCCGTCCTCGACGACCACCGCGACGGCCACCGGCGAGCTGCCGTCCGACAGCTTGGCGTAGGAGATGAACCAGGCGTACGGCTTCTCGCTGTTGTTCAGGCCGTGCTGGGCGGTACCGGTCTTGCCGCCGACGGTGACGCCGTCGATCTGCGCGTTGGTTCCGGTGCCCTCCTTGACCACGGTCTCCATCATCTGCTGGAGCTTCTGCGCGGTCTCCGAGGAGACGGCCTGGGAGAGCTGCTTGGGCTCGGCGGTCTCGATGACGTCCAGGTTGGAGGCGCGGAGCTGGTCCACCATGTACGGCTGCATCAGCTTGCCGTCGTTGGCGATCGCCGAGGCGACCATGGCCATCTGCAGCGGGGTGGCCCGGTTGGAGGCCTGGCCGATGCCGTCCATGGCGTTCTGCGGCCGGTTGTCCTCGGGGTAGATGCTCTGCGCGGCGCGCACCGGGGTGTCCAGCTTCTTGTTGTTGAAGCCGAACCGCTCCGCCTGCTCGATCATCTTGTCGTTGCCCACGCTGTCGGAGAGCTTGGCGAAGACGGTGTTGCAGGAGTAGCGCAGCGCGACGCGCAGGGTCGCGTTCTCGCAGGGGATGTTGCCCTCGTTCTTCAGCTCGGTCCTGGAGTCCGGGAGCTGGTACGGCAGCGGGGAGTCGGTCTTGTCGTCGATGCCGGAGACCTTGCCGTTCTCCAGCGCGGCGGCGGCGGTGACGACCTTGAAGGTCGAGCCCGGCGGGTAGGTCTCGCGCAGCGCCCGGTTGAGCATCGGGTCGTCGCGGTTGTTCTTCTTCTGCACCGCGTTCCACGCCTTGGCGTCCTCGTCGGTGTTGCCCGCGAACTTCGACGGGTCGTACGACGGGGTGGAGACCAGCGCCAGGATCTTGCCGGTGGCGGGGTCGATCGCGGCGACCGCGCCCTTGCGGTCGCCCAGGCCCTCGTAGGCGGCCTTCTGCGCGGCCGCGTTGAGGGTGGTGACGACGCTGCCGCCCTCCTTCTTCTTGCCCGTGATCATGTCGAGCGTGTTGCGGAAGAAGAGCCGGTCGTCGTTGCCGGTGAGGATGCCGTCCTCCAGCGCCTCGAGCTGGTTGGCGCCGAAGGCCTGCGAGGAGTACCCGGTGACCGGCGCCCACATGGCGCCGTCCTTCCAGGTGCGCTTGTACTTGAAGTCGCCGCTGGTGTTCTCCACCGAGCCGGTGATCGCCTTGCCCCCGACGATGATGTCGCCGCGCGGGGTCGCGTAGCGCGCGATGTTGACGCGGCGGTTCTTGTCGTCCGTGGCCAGGTCGTCGGCCTTGACGTACTGGAGCCAGTTGTCGCGGATGAGCAGGGTGAGGACGAGCAGTCCGCAGAAGATCGCGATCCGGCGCAGGGGCTTGTTCATGACGGGCGGACCACCTGGGTCATCTCGGCGTCGGGGTTGGTGGCGGGGGCGGGGGCCGGGCGGCGCGCGGTGTCGCTGATGCGCAGCAGGATGCCGATGAGCGCCCAGTTGGCGATGACGGAGGAGCCGCCGTACGCCAGGAAGGGCATCGTCATACCGGTCAGCGGGATGAGACCCATGACGCCGCCGGCGACGACGAAGACCTGGAGGGCGAACGCGCCGGACAGGCCGATCGCCAGCAGCTTGCCGAACGGGTCGCGGGCGGCCAGGGCGGTGCGCACACCGCGCTCCGCGATCAGGCCGTAGATCAGCAGCAGCGCCATCAGGCCGGCCAGGCCCAGCTCCTCGCCGAAGGTGGCGAGGACGAAGTCGGAGTTGGCGGCGAACCTGATCAGCTCGGAGTGGCCCTGGCCCCAGCCGGTGCCGAGGGTGCCGCCGGAGCCGAACGCCCACAGCGCCTGCATGGCCTGCTCGGAGTGTCCCGGGACGTTCTGCTGGGACAGCATGTACTCGTGCATCGGGTCCAGCCACGCCTGGACGCGCATCTTCACGTGCGGCTCGACGCTCGCCACGCCGACGGCGCCGACCGAGGACATCAGCAGACCGAAGAGGATCCAGCTGGTCCGCTCGGTGGCGACGTACAGCATGATGACGAACATTCCGAAGAACAGCAGCGACGTGCCGAGGTCGGTCTCGAAGACCAGGATCAGGATCGAGATCGCCCAGACCACGATGATCGGGCCCAGGTCGCGGCCGCGCGGCAGGTACACGCCGAGGACCCGGCGGCTGGCGAGGGCCAGCGCGTCGCGCTTCACCATCAGGTAACCCGCGAAGAAGATCGCCAGCACGATCTTGGCGAACTCACCGGGCTGGATGGAGAAGCCGCCGACGGAGATCCAGATCTTGGCGCCGTAGATGTTCTGGCCGAGGCCCGGCACGAGCGGGAGCAGCAGCAGGAGCACCGCGCCCAGCATGGAGATGTAGGTGTAGCGCTGCAGGACCCGGTGGTCCTTGAGGAAGATCAGCACCACGATGAACAGGGCGATGCCCAGCGCCGTGTACAGGAGCTGCCGGGGCGCGGCGGTGCCGGCCTGGTGGATCCGCTGGAGCAGCTTCGACTGGTCCAGCCGCCAGATGGCGACCAGCCCCAGCCCGTTGAGCAGCGTGGCCAGCGGCAGCAGCAGCGGGTCCGCGTACGGCGCGAACTTGCGGACGACGAGGTGGGCGACGCCGGCCAGCAGGCCGAGCCCGAGTCCGTAGCTCAGCAGGCCGGACGGCACCTGCTCGTTGAGGGCGAGACCCACGTTGGCGTAGGCGAAGACCGGGATGACGACGGCGAACACGAGCAGCGCGAGCTCGGTGTTGCGCCGGCTCGGCGCGCCGATCGAGCCGATCGTGGACGTGTGGTGCGTCGGCGTGTTGGTAGTACTGCTCATCGTGTGACGGGGCCTCTCACGGCTTGCCTACTGCTTACCGCACTGCGAGACGACCTCTTTCTCTTCCGCCGACAGGCTGGCGCCGGGGTTGGGAGTGGCGGTCGCGGACGGCGAGGGCGAGGGGGACGAGGACGGCGAGGGGGACGAGGACGGCTTGGCGGCGCCCGAGGCGGACGCGCTCGGCGACGGCTTGGACGGGGGTGCGGCGGGACTGGTTCCCACGGCCTGGTCCTGCTTCCGGCACGCGGACGCCAGCACGGACAGCTCGTCGATCTTCTTCTGGGCGGTGGGCAGGCTGCCCTCGGCGATCGTGGCCTGCACCAGCTTCTGCTGGTACGGCGGCAGGTACTTGAGTTCGATCTCGGGGTGGTCCTTCTCCACCTTCGACAGGCTCAGCCAGGCCAGGTCCTGGCTGATGCCCCGGTAGAGCGCCACGTGCTCGCCCTTGGTGCCGACGTAGTACTGGGTCTGGGTCCAGCGCCAGCCGCCGTACAGCGCGCCGCCGACGACGGCGAGCGCGAGCACCGTGTAGAACGACCTCTTCAGCCACTTGCGGCCGCCGCGCTGCTTGACGAAGTCGTCGTCGGAGTAGTCGAGGCCGCCGTAGTCCCCGGTGGGGATGAAGCCGGTGGTGTCGCCGGAGCCGGGCGGGCCGAACTGGCCGCCGCCGCCCGCCGCGTGCCGGCCGAGGCCGGCGGCACGGCCGGCCGGGGTCTGCATGATGCTGCTGTCGTGCGGCTGGTTCTGGTTCTCGGCGACCGCACCGACCACCACCGGCGTGTCGGACAGCTGTCCGGCGAGGGTGTCGCCGGTGTCCAGGTCGAGGACGTCCGCGACGATCACGGTGATGTTGTCGGGTCCGCCGCCGCGCAGCGCGAGCTGGATGAGCTCCTGGACGGTCTCCTGCGGGCCCTGGTAGCTGGCGAGGGTGTCCTCCAGCGTCTGGTGCGAGACCACGCCGGACAGGCCGTCGGAACAGATCAGGTAGCGGTCGCCGGCCCGGACCTCACGGATCGACAGATCGGGGTCGACGTGGTCGCCGCTGCCCAACGCCCGCATGAGCAGAGAGCGTTGGGGGTGGGTGGTGGCCTCTTCCTCGGTGATGCGTCCCTCGTCGACCAGGCGCTGCACCCAGGTGTGGTCCTGGGTGATCTGGGTGAGGACGCCGTCGCGCAACAGGTAGGCGCGCGAGTCGCCGACGTGGACCAGGCCGAGGCGCTGGCCGGTCCACAGCAGGGCGGTGAGCGTGGTGCCCATGCCCTCGAGCTGGGGGTCGTCCTCGACCATCGAGCGGAGCTGGTCGTTGGCGCGCTGGACGGCCTGGCCGAGGGAGGTGAGCACGTCCGAGCCGGGGATGTCGTCGTCGAGGGCCACGATGGTGGAGATGGCCTCGGAGGAGGCGACCTCGCCCGCGGCGGCGCCGCCCATGCCGTCGGCGATGGCGAGCAGGCGCGGACCGGCGTAACCGGAGTCCTCGTTGCCCTCCCGGATCATCCCCTTGTGCGATCCGGCGGCGAAGCGCAGTGACAGACTCATGCCCACCTCGCCCGTCGGCTCCGGGTACAGCCGGTCGTGTCGAGCCACACTGCCCACCCTCCGGTCGGGAGCGCGCCGGGGCCCGGGGTGCCGGCCGCCAGTGCGTGCTCGCTCCGCTCGCGCTCACTCATGATGTAGCACTACTTCCGCAGCTCGATGACGGTCTTGCCGATCCGGATCGGTGCACCCAGCGGAATCGGCGTGGGAGTCGTGAGGCGGGTCCGGTCGAGATACGTGCCGTTGGTGGACCCGAGGTCCTCGACGATCCACTGGCCGTCGCGGTCCGGGTAGATCCTGGCATGGCGGCTCGAGGCGTAGTCGTCGTCCAGCACGATCGTGCTGTCGTGCGCGCGGCCCAGGGTGATGGTCTGGGACTGCAGCGCGACCGTGGTGCCGGTGAGGGTGCCCTCGGTCACGACGAGCTTGGTGGGGGCGTTGCGCCGCGCGCGGCCACCGCCGGCGGCCGGCTGCTGGCGCTGCTGCGGCGGCGCCTGGCGCCGGTCCTGCTGCGGTCGTGCGGCGTCCCGGCGCGCCCCGCGCTGGGTGACGCGCGTACCGAACAGGTCGCTGCGGATGACCTGCACGGCCACGATCACGAACAGCCACAGTACGGCCAGGAACCCCAGCCGCATGACCGTGAGGGTCAGCTCTGACATTGCCCCCGCTTCACCCTTCGGCTTGCCTATAGATAACGGTGGTGCTGCCCACGACGATCCGCGAGCCGTCGCGGAGCGTAGCGCGGGTGGTGTGCTGCCCGTCCACCACGATGCCGTTGGTGGAGCCGAGGTCCTGGATCGTCGAGGGCGTTCCGGTCCGGATCTCGCAGTGCCGGCGGGACACGCCGGGGTCGTCGATCCGCACGTCGGCCTCGGTGCTGCGGCCCAGCACGAGCGTCGGGCGGGAGATCTGGTGGCGGGTGCCGTTGATCTCGATCCAGTGGCGGGTGCGCGCCCCGGGCTGCGGAGCGCCGGCGAGTCCCCCGCCGGCCGGGCGCCCGGCGGCGGGCGGGTACCCGTAGCCGCCGGGACGGGCGCCGGGGGCGCCGGGCGGCGGGGCGGCGGGCATGGGCGGGGCACCGGCCGGGGCGGCCGGCGGGTAGCCGTAGCCGCCGGGGCGCTGGCCGGCGGCGGGTGCGGCCGCGGGGGCCTGCTGGTTGCTGGAGGAGGCGAGCGTACGGCTGCGCACCCGGTACAGGCCGGTGTCGAGGTCGTCCGCCTTCTCCAGGTGCACCTTGATGGGACCCATGAAGGTGTAGCGCTGCTGCTTGGCGTAGTCGCGGACCATGCCGGCGAGTTCGTCGCCGAGCTGGCCGGAGTAGGGGCTGAGGCGCTCGTAGTCCGGGGCGCTCAGCTCCACGATGAAGTCGTTGGGGACGACCGTGCGGTCGCGGTTCCAGATGGTCGCGTTGTTGTCGCACTCGCGCTGGAGCGCGCCCGCGATCTCGACGGGCTGGACCTCGGACTTGAAGACCTTGGCGAAGGTGCCGTTGACCAGACCCTCGAGACGCTGCTCGAATTTCTTCAGGACTCCCATGGGGCACCTCCTCCGTCGTAGCTGCTGTGCCGGGGTCTTGCCGGGTACTGCTGGTCCCGCTGGTCGTGCTGGTACTGCTTACTGATCGTATCCACGCGGCGGTGAATCGGCTGGTTCCCCCTTCACGACCCGGGCGAACGACCTGGGCGACGGGTTCCGCCGGACCGTCCGCCGAACCATCCGCCGAACCGTCCTGCCGTACTTCTGCCCAGGATCGTAGAGGTGGCTGCCGACCAGTGTCCCGCACCTGGCTGTGGACTCCGTCCGGCTGCCGGGCGTGAGGGGGCCACCGGTACGAGGTTGATACGTGAACCGGTTCGCTCCGAGACGTGAGGGGCTGGTGGGAGGCGCGGGGTCCGGTGCCGGGCGGGCCGCGGGGCGCCGGTCCCGGGGTCGTGCCGGCGGGGAGAACGGATGTGAATCCACCCCGTCCAGCGTGCTAATGTTCTGCGTGTCGGAAGGCGCCGGGCCGAAAGGAACGGAGCCGGAGGACACACCCAATGCGCGGGTGGCGGAATAGGCAGACGCGCTGGATTCAGGTTCCAGTGCCCGCAAGGGCGTGGGGGTTCAACTCCCCCCTCGCGCACCACGACGGACGGGTCCCTGCAAGTGACGGAAGTCACCGCAGGGGCCCGTTTCTCGTTCCCAGGATCGCTCGAACCGACGCGTGAGCTATCTCACGGCTCCGGGGCGGTCCGTCTCAGGCCGCCTCGGCCGCCACGCGGCCGGTCCGGACGGCGTCGAGCAGCGCCTGATGGTCCTTCTCGTTCTGGTCCGCGTACCGTTCGGCGAACACCGCCAGCGCCCGGTCGAAGACGTCGCCGCGGCCGAGGTAGGACGCGAGGGCGATCCGGTCGCCGGACCGGGCGTGGGCCCGGGCCAGCGTGGCGCCGCACAGGCGGGCGAAGACGGCCATCGTCCGCGGCGCCATGGTCTCGGTCACCGCGATGCCCTTCCAGTCCCGAAGCTGCCGCACGTAGAAGTCGCGGCGCCTGCCGTCGATGCCCTGCACCCGCTCCCAGCCGAGGAAGATGTCGCTGGTGGCCTGCATGAGGCGCTGTCCGGAGACCACGCGTTCGCCCTGGGTGGCGTACGCGCTCGCCCCGGCGTAGGGGGCGAGGACCGACTCGTCGGCCTCCTTGGCCTGGAGGAACAGCGGGTCCTCGTCGTCCTTGCCGAGCAGCAGCACGATCCAGCAGCGGGTGCCGACGCTGCCCACGCCGACGACCTTGCGTGCCATGTCGGCCACCCGGTACCCCCGCAGCAGGAACCGGCGGTCGGACTGCAGGGTCCGTGCGTAGCGCTCGATCAGCCGGCTGATCTCCGTCCTCAGCGCGTCGCGCTCGGCCCGCGGCAGCAGGTCCTCCAGGCGCATCAGCAGCGGCGGGTCGGGCGCGATCAGGCGCTCGCCGTCGACCAGGTGCGTGAGTTTGTCGAACACCTGCAGGGTGTCGTGCGCGCGGGCCCGGTCCCGGGCCTGGGCCCAGCGGTCGCGGGCCTTGGCGCTCAGCACCGGGGCGAACTGCTGCTGCAGCTCGTCCGCCTCGAAGCGGGTGTACCAGACGTCGAGGTTGCCCAGCCGGGCGAGCGCCCGCATCCGCTCGCGGTAGGACCGCACGGCCTCGCGCACCACGGACGCCCGCTCCCTGGCGGAGAAGCCGTTCGCCCGGCCCGCGATGGCGAAGCTGGCCGACAGGCGTTTGACGTCCCACTCCCACGGACCCGGCAGGGTCTCGTCGAAGTCGTTGATGTCGAACATCAGGCGCCGCTCCGGTGACGCGAGCAGCCGGAAGTTCAGGCAGTGCGCGTCACCGCACAACTGGGTCGTGATGCCGCTGCGGGGCGTTCCGGCCAGGTCGGCGGCCATGATCGCGGCGGCCCCGCGGTAGAAGCGGAACGGCGACTCGCTCATCCTGCCGTAGCGGATCGGGACCAGCTCCGGCACCCGCCGGGCCGACTGGGACTCGATGGTGTCCACCGGGTCGGGGCGCCGGGGCGGGGGCGTGAACTCGGCGTGGCCGGACCGGGGGGCGAGGGAGCGGGCGGCCTTGCCGCGAGCGGCCCTCTCCCGGGGGGTGAGGTGCCGGGTCTCGTCACCGGAGTGGCGGGTGTCGGTCATGGCGCACGCTCCATGCTGTCGTCCCCGATGGGCGGAGCCCCCGGGCGACCGTCTCCGACCTGGCCTTCCAACCTAGCTCCGGCGGGCACGCCCTGCCCGCCGGGCGTGGGTGGTGCCGGGCGGGGGGCCTCGGGCCGCCCGTTGGGCCGCACGGATGAAAGGCGGATCACGCGCTCCACAAGGGCGCTCGCCCCGTCCGCCGGGTGACATCGTGTGACGGGCCGTCACGCCGTGGGCGTGGGCGCGGCGGTGCCCGAGTGCGGCGATCCTTCAAGGGGTTGAGGACATGGCGGCCGATGGCACAGGAGCACCCGCGGCGCAGCCGCGCGACCCGCTCGCCGTCGTCCGCGGGCGCGGATACCCGGTGCTCCTGGTGCTGGCCGCCGTCCTCGGCGCTCCCGTCGCCGCGGTGGCGTTCGGTTTCCTCGCGCTGACCGACAAGCTCCAGTCCTGGACCTACACCGACCTGCCCCGGGCCCTCGGCTTCGAGGGCACCCCGTCCTGGTGGCCGGTGCCGCTGCTCGCCGTGGCCGGTCTGCTGACGGCGCTGACCATCCGCCACCTGCCGGGGACGGCCGGCCACCGGCCCACCGAGGGGCTGTCGGCCAAGGGCGCCCCGCCGGCCCGTGACCTGCCCGGCGTCGTCCTCGCGGCGCTGACCTCCCTCGGGCTGGGCGCGGTCCTCGGCCCGGAGGCACCGCTGATCGCGCTGGGCGCCGGACTGGGCGCGGCCGCCGTACGGCTCGTCGTCCGCGGCGCACCGCCGAACGTGGTCGCGGCGATGGGAGCGGCCGGGAGCTTCGCCGCGATCAGCACGCTCCTCGGTTCACCGCTGCTCGGGGCGTTCCTGCTGATGGAGGCGTCCGGGCTCGGTGGCGCGGTGCTCGACGTGGTGCTGGTGCCGGGCCTGCTCGCCTCCGGCATCGGCGCGCTGATGTTCACCGGCCTGGGCTCGTGGACCGGCCTGGGCACCTATTCGCTGACGCTGCACGACATCCCGCACGCGCACGCCCCCACCGCCGCCGAGTTCGGCTGGGCCCTGGTCACCGGGGTGGCCGCCGCCTGCGTCGGCCAGGGGATCAAACGGCTCGGCGTCCTGCTCGAGGCCCGCATCGCACCCAGGGCGGTGCGCGGCACCGTGCTCGCGGGCCTGGCCGTCGGGGCGCTCGCCCTGGCCTACGCCGAGGGCAGCGGGAGGGCCGCCTCCGAGGTGCTGTACTCCGGCCAGAACGCGCTGGGCCCCCTGCTGGACGGCAGTGCGCGCTACTCGGTCGGTGCCCTCCTGCTGCTGCTCGTGTGCAAGGCCCTCGCCTACGGGGTGTCCATGAGCTGCTTCCGGGGCGGCATGGTCTTCCCGTCCATGTTCGTGGGCGCGGTGGGCGGCATCGCGCTGTCCCACTGTCCCGGACTGTCCCTGGCGCCGGCGTTCGCGATGGGCGTCGGCGGCATGTGCGTGGCCGTCCTCCGGCTCCCCCTGACGTCCGTGCTCCTGGCCACGCTGCTCATGGGGAGCGACGGCCTGACGGTCATGCCGCTGGTCATCACGGCGGTCGCGGTCGCCTACGTCACCTCCCTGCGCCTGGAGCCGGCGGCTCCCGCGGCGGGGCGGGCCGGCGGCGTCAGTGGTGGAAGCTGACGCGGTCCTCGTCCCGCGGGTGTCCCTTCTCGAGGCGCGTGACCGCCCGGCGGATGTCCTCCGCGAGGAGTTCGATCTCGTCCCGGTCGACGCCGTGCCGCACGAGCACCCGCTGGATCACCGTCTCCTGGCGGTCGGGCGGCAGCGGGTAGGACGGCACCTGCCAGCCGCGCATCCGGAGCTGGTCGGACAGGTCGTACAGGCTCCAGCCGACCGAGCCGGGGTCGGTCAGGGTCCAGGAGACGGCGGGCAGGGCCCCGGTGCCGTCGTAGAGCAGGGTGAAGGGGCCCATGGCGGCGATCTGCCGGGCGAGGTGCTGGGCCGTGTCGGCGCACGCCTGGTAGACGAGCCGGTACCCCTCGCGGCCCAGGCGCAGGAACATGAAGTACTGGGCGACGACCTGGCCGCCGGGGCGGGAGAAGTTCAGGGCCAGGGTGGGCATGTCGCCGCCGAGGTAGTCGACGTGGAAGACCAGGTCGTCCGGCAGTGCCGCCTTGTCGCGCCACAGCGCCCAGCCCACGCCGAGGGGGGCCATGCCGTACTTGTGGCCGGAGGCGTTGATCGAGGCGACCCTCGGCAGGCGGAAGTCCCACTCCAGGCCGGGGTGGAGGAAGGGGGCGATGAACCCGCCCGACGCCGCGTCGACGTGCACGGGCACGTCGAGGCCGGTCTCGGCCTGGATGCGGTCGAGTTCGGCCGCGATCTCCGCCACGGGCTCGTAGGTGCAGGTGTAGGTCACCCCGAGGATCGCCACGACGCCGATGGTGTTCTCGTCGACGTACGGGCGGAGCTGGTGGGCCTGCAGGCCGGTCGCGCCCGGCTCCACCGGCACCTGGCGCAGTTCGACGTCGAAGTAGCGGGCGAACTTCTCCCAGCAGACCTGTACCGGCCCGCACACCAGGTTCGGCCGGTCGGCCGGCCGGCCCTCGGCGCGCCGGCGGTCGCGCCAGCGCCACTTCAGGGCGAGCCCGCAGAGCATGGCGGCCTCGCTGGAACCGGTGGTGGAGCACCCCACGGCGGGTGCGGACCCGTCGGCGCCGGGGGGCGCGTGCCACAGGTCGGCGAGGATGTTGACGCACCGGGACTCGATCTCGGCGGTCTGCGGGTACTCGTCCTTGTCGACGATGTTCTTGTCCAGGCACAGGTCCATCAGGCGGCGGACCTCGTCGTCGGTCCAGGTGGTGCAGAACGTGGCGAGGTTCTGCGCCGCGTTGCCGTCGAGGAGCAGCTCGTTGCGCAGCAACTGGTAGACGACGCCCGGCCGGGCCGGGAAGTCCGGCATGGTCCGCTTGGACAGGGGCTGCTCGCTGATCGGCGAGGTGAAGATGTCGGCGGCCGCGTCGATGACCGTCTTCTTGGCTTTGTGCAGGGCCACGGGTGGCACCTCTCACTCGGGCGTGCTGTCTTGCGTGCTGTCTCGCGAAGGCCGGGCCGGGGCCGGTGGCGTGCGTCGGTCCGGGGCGCGTCAGGGGTGGTCGCGAGGTGCGGGGACCCGCGTAGCACTTCGCCGCCGCACCTCGCGGGGCCACGCAGCCCCCTGCCTCGGGTGCCTCGGGTCAGGGCTCCCGCCGCACGACGCACAGCGCCCAGATGACGAAGGCGTACAGCGCGATCAGGGTGAGGGACCAGAACGGGTAGTACGGGATCGACAGGAAGTTCGCGATGATCAGCAGGGCCGCGATGCCGACCCCGACGACCCGGGCCCACGTGGCGCGCGTGAAGAGGCCGGCGCTCACGGCCATCGCGATCACCCCGAGGATGAGCTGGATCCAGCCCCATCCGGTCAGGCTGAACTTGAAGACGTAGTTGGGGGTGGAGAGGTACACGTCGTCGTCGGCGATCGCCATGATCCCCCGGAAGAAGTCCAGGACGCCGGCGATGAACAGCAGGACGGCGGCGAACGCCGTCAGCCCGCCGGCCCAGGACTGGGCGGTGTCCGAGCGGGGGGTCGTGCTCATGGTTCTGCTCATGGTCGATTCCTCACTTTCTCGGTGAGCCGCAGCGAGCTGCACTCCGCTTCCGAGCATGGGCGAGGACTCCGGGCGGGGAACCACCCGTAACGGGTGAGGCCGGTGAGGTGGATCGCCCTATGTCCCTGGCTCGGGCGCGTCCAGGAACTCGCGGATCGCGAAGCCCGCGAGGGTGATCACCGCCGTCCACACCACGACGGCCGTGGTCGGGTAGCTCCAGGTGAACAGCACGACGGCCGCGATCAGCAGGATGGCCGCGCCGATCCAGCGCTTGAAGCGGTGGACGAACCGTCCGACCGGGCCGAGCCGGAGCCCCGCCGAGGCGGCCACCTCGCGCAGGCCCCCGATGCCCCTGCGGCAGCCGGTCCGGGTGAACACGGCGATGCGGGACGGGCCGCAGAGGAAGGCGCCGGCGGCGGTGAAGAGGGCGACCGCGGCGAGCGCCCGCACACCGGCCCGGAGGAACTTGACCAGCGCGTCGTACACGGAGCCCGCGGCCGCCTGGGACGTCCCGGGGGGCAGGTGGTCGAGGTAGACGTCGCGGGCCACGGTGAGGCCGATGCCGAGCACCAGCATGGCGACGAACACCGCCAGCGCCGTCCCGATCACCGCGTGGCGGCGGTTGAACGCCACGTACACCCCGGCGGCGGCGATCAGCAGCGCGATGAGGGGCAGCCAGCCGCCGAGGATCTGCAGCACCCGCACGTAGGACCTGACCTTGCCGATGTCCTTCGACGCGAACACCACGAAGGTCGTGTGGACGGCCGGGATCTTCGAGGCGGCCGAGAAGCCGGCGTCGACGAGCTGGTTCTTGACGTCGGCGACGATCGGCCCCAGGTCGATGACGACCTGGTTGTCCTTCACCTCCACCGCGCCGTCGGACCGGCCCGTCAGGGCCTTGTCCAGCGCCGCGTGGGCCCTGCGGTTGCCGTTCACCCAGACGGTCTCGAAGGCGCTGCTGGTGACCACCCGCTCCACCGTGCTGTCGACCAGCTGCTTGAGCCCGTTGTCGATGGGGCCCTTCAGGTTGCCCAGCAGCTCGGTCAGCCGGGGCGGGACGCCCTGTTGGCCGGCCGCGTCCGTCAGCTCCTTGACCAGCGCGTCCACGTCGATCTGCGCGAGGACGGCGGTGGTGACGCGGTTGGTGACCGCCTTCTGCACATCGGGGTCGCTCGCCAGCGGTCCGACGGTGGCGACGTAGCGGTCGGTGTCCTGCACGATGCTGTTCGCCCACACCGCGACGACGGACAGCAGCGACAGCAGCGCGGCGAGCAGGATCAGCAGGACCGAGCCGAGCGAGCGGAACGGGTGGTGCCGCGATGCCCCGGGCGGGCCGGCGCTCTCCAGCGCGTGCACCCGCTCCCGCAGCGCCTCCAGCTCACCGCGCTCCTGGGCCGGGAGCCCGCCGCCACCGCTGTCGCTCATGGTCACCAGCAGATGCGTGCGGAGCGCCGGGCGCGACCGGGGCGGGACCGGGCGGGTGACCGGCGTACCGGGGTGAGCCGGGGTGACCGGGGTGACCGTACGGAGGTGCGACCGGCGTGGCCCGGTGATGCAATGGGGGGGACGTGACGCGGGGGGTGTCCCAGGGGGAAGCCGCGAGCACCAGAGGTGACGCCGTGAGCGACGCATTCGAAGAAGTGGGCCCGATCGACTACCTCGTCGTCGAGTTCCCCGGGAACCGGATGACCGGCGAGGGACTCCCCCTCCTCGTCGACCTGGTGGACCGCGGCCTCATCCGCGTCCTGGACCTGCAGTTCGTCCGCAAGGACGAGGACGGCACCGTGACCGGGCTGGAGATCGCCGACCTCGACGGCGACGGACGGCTCGACCTGGCCGTCTTCGAGGGCGCCTCGTCGGGGCTCCTGGGCCAGGACGACCTCGAGCAGGCGGCCGCCGCGCTGGAGCCCGGCACCTCCGCAGGCATCCTCATCTACGAGAACCGGTGGGCGGCGCCGTTCGCGGCCGCCCTGCGCCGCGGCGGGGCCCGGATGGTCGCCTCCGGACGCATCCCGGTGTCCGACCTCGTGGCCGCCCTGGACGCGGTCGAGGCCACGCAGTAGGCACAGCGCTCGCGAGGGCGTTCAGGTTCGTCAGGTTCAGGGCAGAAGGGACACAGCCATGCCAGGTCTCCTCCGCGGGGTCGCGCGGACCGCCATCGTCGCCGGGACCGCGACCGCCGTCTCCAACCGGGTGTCACGCCGGCAGCAGGGGCGGTGGGCGGCGCAGCAGGGCTACGAAGCGCCCCCGGCGCAACCGGCGTACCAGGCCGAGCCGCCCGCGGCTCCGGCGCCTCCGGCCGCCCCCGACATGACCAGCAAGATCGATCAGCTCAAGCAGCTCGGCGATCTCAAGGCGCAGGGCGTGCTCACCCAGGCCGAGTTCGAGGAGCAGAAGCGGGTGATCCTCGGCTCCTGACCGCGTGCGGTTGTACCGTCTGCACGAGTTGACGGCGTACGGGTACGGGGGAGGCGGTCGGGATGACCGGGTCCGGGGTGCGGTTGCCGCACGTGCGGGGGTTCGCGCGGTGGCCGGTCGAGGGGGGCTCGCCCAAGGAGGAGGGCAAGGCCCTGCGGCGCCGTGTGCCGCGCGGGGCGCACGCCGGGTTCGACCCGGACCCGGGCCGCCCGGACGCGGTGGCCGCGGTGGAGGAGTCCAACCGGGGCCGCATACCGGAGCTGACGCCGATACGGGTGGGGCGGATGGCGGCTTCGCCCTTCGCCTTCCTGCGCGGCTCGGCGGGCCTCATGGCCCACGACCTCGCCCGCACCCCGGTGACCGGGGTCGGCGCGCAGATCTGCGGTGACGCCCACGCGGGGAACTTCGGCCTGTACGGCGACGCGCGCGGCGGCCTGGTGATCGACCTCAACGACTTCGACGAGACGGTCGACGGACCCTGGGAGTGGGACCTCAAGCGCCTGGCCGCGTCGCTGGTGCTGGCGGGCCGCGAGGCCGGCGCCGACGAGGACACCTGCCGGGCCGCGGCCCACGACGCCGCGGGCGCCTACCGCCGCACGATGCGCCTGCTGGCCCGGCTGCCCGTGCTCGACGCGTGGAACGCCATCGCCGACGAGGAACTGGTCTCCCACACCGACGCGCACGACCTGCTGGGCACGCTCGACCGGGTCTCGGAGAAGGCGCGCGCCAACACCAGCGGGCGGTTCGCCGCGCGGTCGACCGAGCCCACCGAGGACGGCGGCCGGCGCTTCGTGGACGCGGCGCCGGTGCTGCGCCGGGTCCCGCACGCGGAGGCGGTGGCGGTCAGCGCGGCGCTGGAGGACTACCTGGCGACCCTGCCGGAGGACCGCCACCCGCTGCTGTCCCGGCACGCCGTGCACGACGTCGCCTTCCGCATCGTCGGCACGGGCAGCGTGGGCACCCGCTCCTACGTCGTGCTGCTCCTGGACCACCGCGGCGAGCCGCTGGTCCTCCAGGTGAAGGAGGCCCGCCCGTCGGCGCTGGTGCCGCACCTGCGCACGGCCGGCTTCGAGGTGCCCCCCGTCGAGCACGAGGGCCGCCGGGTGGTGCTGGGCCAGAAGCGCATGCAGGTGGTCAGCGACGTGCTGCTGGGCTGGACGACCGTCGACGGGCGCCCCTACCAGGTGCGGCAGTTCCGCAACCGCAAGGGCAGCGTCGACCCGGCCGCCCTCGCCGCCGACCAGATCGACGACTACGGCCGCATGACCGGCGCCCTCCTGGCCCGCGCCCACTCCCACAGCGCGGACCCCCGGCTGATCTCCGGGTACTGCGGGAAGAACGAGGAACTGGACGAGGCCGTCGCCGCCTTCGCCGTCGCCTACGCCGACCGCACGGAAGCGGACCACGCGGACCTGCTGGCGGCGGTGCGGTCGGGGAGGGTCGCGGCGGAGACGGGGGTGTGACGAGGGGGTGCCGGGGGGCGGTGCCAGGGGTGGGACGACGGTGTGCCAGGGCCGGCGCCGGGGGTGGCGCCGGTGCGGCCGGATCGGCCGTGTCCCCGGCGTCCCCCGGGGGCCCGTCGGGCGTGGCCTACGCTGGTCGGGTGACGACCCCCGAAGCTGAGCAGGCGCGGCCCGAGGAGCGGCTGGAGCGGGCCGTGCGCGCCGCCGAGCAGGCGCTGATCGAGTTCGAGATCGCCGTGGAGACCTTCCGCGTCGAGGTGGAGAATTTCTCCCGGCTGCACCACCAGAAACTGGGCCCGATGTACGCCCGGATCGACGAGCTGGACGCCCTGATCGCCGAGGCGCGGGCCGCCCGCACCGGCGACCCCGAGGACCGGCGCCTGGCCGAGGAGGCGCGGGCGCGGGTGCTGCCCATGCCGGGGGTCGAGGAGCTGTTCCACGGCTGGATGGACGGCGACGGCCTGTTCCCGGAGGCCGCCGCGATGCTCACCGACCAGTCGGTGCGGCCCCCGGAGCGGGTGCGCCCCAGCGACGAGGCCCGCAGGCTCTACCGCGACCTGGCCCGCAAGGCCCACCCCGACCTCGCCCGCGAGGAGGACGACCGCAAGCGGCGCGAGGAGTTCCTCACCCGCGTCAACGCCGCCTACGCCCGCGGTGACGAGGCCCTGCTGCGCGAGCTGGCCGAGGAGTGGGCGGCCGGTCCGGTGCCGCCGCAGGACCGGCCCGGCCGCAGCGAGGAGCTGTACGCCCGCCTGGAGTGGCTGGCCCGGCGCAAGGAGATGCTGACCCAGGTCGCCAGTGAGCTGGAGGGCAGCCCGATCGGCTCGATGCTCCGGCTGGCTCCCGACGACCCCGACGGCCTCCTGGACGAGATCGCCGAGAAGCTGCTCGCCGACGTGGCGGCCCGCGAGGCGGAACTGGCCGGGCTGCTGGGCTGAGCCCGTCGGGTGCCGGGATCCGTGGGGCCGGTGGGGACCGCCGTCGCGTCGGGTAGCGTCGGACGCATGAGTTTCGGAGCTGGTGTGCCCACGGTCGAGGTCGGGGACCTCAAGGACGGCGACTTCCTGCTGGACGTCCGCGAGGACGACGAGTGGCAGGCGGGACACGCCGCCGGTGCCCTGCACATCCCCATCAGCGAGTTCGTCGCCCGCTACGGCGAGCTGACCGAGGCCGCCCCGCAGGACGGCCGGGTCAACGTGATCTGCCGCTCCGGCGGCCGGTCCGCCCAGGTCACGATGTACCTGGTGCAGCAGGGCATCGACGCCGTGAACGTCGCCGGCGGCATGCAGCACTGGGAGGCCGCCGGCCGCCCCGTGGTCACGGACGCGGGCGGACCGGGCTTCGTCGTCTGAGCCGCCCCTGCCCGTACCTGCTGGCGTGCCGGCGTGCCGGTCTACCGGTCTACCGGTCGAAGTCCAGCTCCACGGCCTCCGTCACCGGGTGCGACTGGCACGCGAGCACGTACCCGGCGTCGGTCTCCTCCGGTTCCAGGGCGAAGTTGCGGTCCATGCGGACCTCGCCGGAGACCAGGAAGGCCCGGCAGGTGCCGCACACCCCGCCCTTGCAGGCGTAGGGCGCGTCGGGCCGGTTGCGCAGCACCGTCTCCAGCAGGGACTCGCCCTCCTGGACCGGCCAGGTGCCGCCGCGGCCGTCGAGGCGTGCGGTGACCGTGCTGTGCGCGGGCGCCGCGGTGGTGACCGCGGGGGCGACCGGGTCCACGTGGAAGATCTCCTCGTGGATCCGCGCCCGCGGCACCCCGAGGTCCCGCAGGGCCCGCTCGGCGCCCTGCACCAGCCCGTACGGCCCGCACAGGAACCAGCCCGCCACCGCCTCCACCGGCACGAGCGCCGGCAGCAGCCCCGTCAGCCGCTCCCGGTCCAGCCGCCCGGACGGCAGCCCCGCCTGCTGCTCCTCCCGCGACAGCACGGTGACCAGCTGGAACCGCTGCGGATACCGGTCCTTGAGGTCGGCCACCTCCTCCAGGAACATCGTCGAGGCCGCCGTGCGGTCGCCGCGCACCAGGCAGAACCGCGCCCGCGGCTCCCGCTCCAGCAGCGTCGAGACGATCGACAGGACCGGGGTGATGCCGCTGCCGCCGACGACCGCCGCGTACAGCCCGGGAGCCGGTTCGAGGGTGAAGCGCCCGGCCGGCGTCATGACCTCGACCTCGTCGCCGACCTGCATCTCCTTCAGCGCAAACGTCGAGAAGGCCCCGCCCTCGACCAGCCGCACCCCGACCCGCAGCGTGCGCGGTCCCGCCTCGCCGGGGGCCGGCGCGGGGGAGCAGATCGAGTACGTCCGCCGCACCTCGACGCCGTCGGCCACGCGCCGCAGGGCGAGGTGCTGGCCGGGCGCGTGCCGGAACTCCGGCCGCAGCTCCTCGGGCACCTCGAAGGTGAGGGCGACGGAGTCGTCGGTGAGCCGCTCCACCGCGGCCACCGGGAGCGTGTGGAAGCGGGCCATCACAGCTCCTTGAAGTGGTCGAAGGGTTCGCGGCAGGCCAGGCAGCGGCGCAGCGCCTTGCACGCGGTGGAGGAGAACCGGCTGAGCAGCTCGGTGTCGCCGGAGCCGCAGTGCGGGCAGCGCACCGGCTCCAGCGGCTCGGCGGCGGTGCCGGTGCCGCCGCCGGTGCCGGCCCGGGTGCGGGTCGCGCCCAGGGTCACGGGGACCGGTCCGGACGCGGACCGGGTACGCGGGGGCGCGATGCCGAACTCCCGCAGCTTGCGGCGCCCTTCGGCCGAGATGTCGTCCGTGGACCAGGCGGGCGCGAGCACGGTGCGCACGGTCACCTCGCGCACCCCGTGGGCGCGCAGGACGCGCTCGATGTCCACCGACATCGCCTCGATCGCGGGGCAGCCGGTGTAGGTCGGGGTGAGCTCGACCTCGACGGCGTCCGCGTCCGTCCCGCGCACGTGCACCGCGCGCACCACGCCCAGTTCGCGCAGGGTGAGCACGGGCAGCTCGGGGTCGGGCACCGAGCCGGCGACCTCCAGCAGCTCGGCCTCCAGCGTGCGCGCCTCGAGCAGTCGGGCTTCCAGCGGGGTGGGGGTCACCATGACGCCCCCGGGTGGCTGCGGTGCAGGTGCTGCATCTCGGCCAGCATCCGGCCGAACGGCTCGGTGTGCAGGCCCTGCCGGCCCGCGCCCGCCGTCCACGCCCCCGACCGGGGGCCCTCGGGCACGTCGAGGGTGGACCGGCGCAGGACGTCCTCGACGGACGCCAGCCACTCGGCCTCCAGGGCCCCGCCGTCGACGTCCACCCCCTCCACCGGCTGGAACATCTCCCCGGTGAACCGCCACAGGGCCGCGCAGGCCCGGTTCATCCGGGTGTGGCTCTCCTCGGTGCCGTCCCCGAGGCGCAGGGTCCACTGCTCGGCGTGGTCGCGGTGGTAGGCGGTCTCCTTCACGGCCTTCGCGGCGAGCGGCGCGAACGGGCCGTCCCCGGCGGCGAGCCGGGCGTACAGCAGGTGCTGGTAGGTGGAGAAGTAGAGCTGGCGGGCGATGGTGTGGGCGAAGTCGCCGTTGGGCTGTTCGACGAGCTGGAGGTTGCGGAAGGCGCGCTCCTCGCGCAGGTAGGCGAGCTGGTCCTCGTCGCCGGCCATTGACAGCAGGACCCGGGCCTGGCCCAGCAGGTCCAGCGCGATGTTGGCGAGCGCGACCTCCTCCTCCAGGACGGGCGCGTGGCCCATCCACTCCCCCAGCCGGTGGGAGAGCACCAGGGCGTCGTCGCCGAGGGCGAGCGCGGCGGACGCGGTGGGCGTGTCGGTCGACGGCGCGGTCACAGGTGCTGCACCCCTTCCGGGATCTCGTAGAAGGTGGGGTGCCGGTAGGGCTTGTCGGCGGCCGGCTCGAAGAACGGGTCCTTCTCGTCGGGCGAGGACGCGGTGATCGCCGCCGACGGCACGACCCAGAGGGACACGCCCTCGCCGCGCCGGGTGTACAGGTCGCGCGCGTTGCGCAGGGCCAGCTCGGCGTCCGGCGCGTGCAGGCTGCCGGCGTGGGTGTGGGACAGTCCGCGGCGCGAGCGGACGAAGACCTCCCACAGGGGCCAGTCGGTGGTGGTCATGCCTGCGGTGCTCCTGTCGTGTGCTTGGCGGCGTGGGCTGCGGCGGCCTCGCGGACCCAGGCGCCCTCGTCGTGGGCGCGGCGGCGCTGCGTGATGCGCTGCTCGTTGCACGGGCCGTTGCCCTTGAGGACCTCCCGGAACTCCGTCCAGTCGATGGCGCCGAAGTCGTGGTGCCCCCGCTCCTCGTTCCACCGGAGGTCCGGGTCGGGCAGGGTGAGGCCGAGGGACTCGGCCTGGGGGACGCAGATGTCGACGAAGCGCTGGCGAAGCTCGTCGTTGGAGTGGCGCTTGATCTTCCAGGCCATCGACTGCGCGGAGTGCGCGGACTCGTCGTCGGGCGGGCCGAACATCATCAGCGACGGCCACCACCAGCGGTCCACCGCGTCCTGCGCCATGGCGTGCTGCTCGGGGGTGCCCTTGCTCAGGGCCAGCAGCAGCTCGTAGCCCTGGCGCTGGTGGAAGGACTCCTCCTTGCAGATGCGCACCATCGCGCGGGCGTAGGGCCCGTAGGAGCAGCGGCACAGCGGCACCTGGTTGGTGATCGCGGCGCCGTCCACCAGCCAGCCGATCGCGCCGACGTCCGCCCACGTCAGCGTCGGGTAGTTGAAGATCGAGGAGTACTTCTGGCGGCCCGAGTGCAGCTTGTCCAGCAGCTCGTCGCGGCCGGTGCCGAGCGTCTCGGCCGCGCTGTACAGGTACAGCCCGTGGCCCGCCTCGTCCTGGACCTTGGCCATCAGGATCGCCTTGCGGCGCAGGGAGGGCGCACGCGTGATCCAGTTGGCCTCCGGCTGCATGCCGATGATCTCCGAGTGCGCGTGCTGCGCGATCTGCCGGACCAGCGTGGCGCGGTAGGCGTCGGGCATCCAGTCGCGCGGTTCGATGCGCTCGTCGGCGGCCACCGCGGCGTCGAAGGCGCGCGCGAGGGCGTCGTCGGCGTCGGTGCTGCCGGCGGTGCCGTCCCTGCCCGTGCCCGGCTGGGTGCGGGCCGTCTGTTGCGCGGCTGCTGTCGCCATGCGGTCCCCCTCGACCTCGGTGTCTGGTGTTCGGCTGCGCGTCCGGTCGTCCGGCTTCCACCGGTCTGCGGGACCGGCTCCCGACCGATCGTTCGGTTCGTGCGATTCCATGGTGGGATGCCCGTCGTAAGGTGTCAACCGCTGTGGATGACCGACGTGGCTGCGCCGGGCGCCGGGGCTGAGTACCTTTCCGTGGGACCGCCGCGCTACGGCCGTCCGGGTGACTCCGGGCGGGGCGGTCGCAGCGACGGGCGGGAAGCGGACGGCGGGGACATAGGGGAACGGGGCGGAATGAACACGCACGACGGAGGCGCCGACGCCCCGGAGGCAGGGGAAGCCGAGCGGTCCGAGCGGTCCGAGCGGTCCGGGGGTGCCCAGGCGGTGGCCGAGACGCCCGGTGCGCCGGAGACGTCGCAGCCGCCGCCCCCCGCCGGCGAGCCGCGCACCGGCCTGGCCGCCCTCTCCCCCCGCTACCGGATCGGGGCCGCCGTGGCCGTCGCGGTCGTCGCCGTCGCCGTGTGCGTGCACCTCGGGATGGTGTTCCTGCACATCGCGCCGTCGAACACGGTGACCAAGGCGCACGGCAAGGCGATCGACGACTGGATCTACCCGGAGTTCGAGCAGAACTGGAAGCTGTTCGCGCCGAACCCGCTCCAGCAGAACGTCGCCGTGCAGGTACGCGCGCAGGTGCGGACGGCCGACGGCGGTTCGCGCGAGACCGGCTGGTACGACCTGTCCGCGCAGGACGGCCGGGCCATCGACGGCAACCTGCTGCCGAGCCACACGCAGCAGAACGAGCTGCGCCGCGCCTGGGACTTCTTCACCGCCACGCACGACAACGGCAACCGCGCCGCGGGCGTGCGCGGCACGCTGTCGGAGACGTACCTGCGCCGGATCGTGGTGCTGCGCCTGGAGCGGGGCGGCGCGGCCGGTGCCGGCGGCGCGGTCGAGCGGGTACAGGTCCGCTCCCGCACCACCAACGTGGCGGCGCCGTCCTGGAGCCGGGAGAAGGTCTCGACCGACCCGTCCTACCGGGTCCTGCCGTGGTGGAGCGTGTCCGGCGACGAGGCCCGCGGAGGGGTGCAGTGAATCGGTTCTCCCTGTGCGTCTCCCGGGGCATCGCCCGGGTCACCGAGTCCGCCTCCGGGCCGTACCAGAGTGCCGTCGTGCGCATCGGCCTCGCCGGGACCTGGCTGCTGTTCCTGCTGCGCGAGCTGCCCCACCGCGCCGAGCTGTACGGTCCCGACGGCCCGTGGAGCTGGTCGCTGGCCCGGCGGCTCATCGACACCAACGGTGCCTTCACGGCGCTGATGTGGGGCGACTCGCGCGCGTGGTTCGAGATCGTCTACGCGCTCGCCGTGCTGTCCGCCGCGCTGCTGCTGGTGGGCTGGCGCACCCGCACGATGTCGGTGCTGTTCATGGTCGGTGTGCTCTCGCTGCAGAACCGCAGCGTGTTCGCCGGCGACGGCGGCGACAACGTGCTGCACCTGATGTCCATCTACCTGGTCTTCACCCGCTGCGGTCAGGTGTGGTCGCTGGACGCGCGGCGGGCCCGGCGCGCGGACGCGGCCCGCGCGCGGGGCGAGGAGGTCACCGACCGCGTCGGGCCCCTGCTGTGGTGCGTGACGGGGTTCGCGCTGGTGGCGGTGACGTCGGCGGGGCGGCTCTTCGAGAGCGAGTGGACCGTGCCGGTGCTGCTGTGGGCGGTCTGGCTCGCGCAGGCGGTGTGGTGGCTCGTCGGCCGGCGGGCCGGGTCCGGCGAGCCGCGGATCCTGGCCGACGTCGTGGCGAACCTCCTGCACAACGGCGCGCTGGTGGTCATCATGGCCGAGGCGTGCCTGATCTACGCCACGGCCGGCTGGTACAAGATCCAGGGTTCGCGCTGGCAGGACGGCACCGCGGTCTACTACCCGCTGCACCTGGACTACTTCTCCCCCTGGCCCGCGCTCGGCGACCTGCTGGCCGCCAGCGGCACCATGGTCATGCTCGTCACCTACGGGACGGTCATCGTGCAGGTGGCGTTCCCGTTCACGCTGTTCAACCGGCGCGTCAAGAACGTCCTGCTGGTGATCATGATGATCGAGCACGCCGTGATCGCGGTGGTGCTCGGGCTGCCGTTCTTCTCGCTGGCGATGATCGCGGCGGACTCGGTGTTCCTGCCGACCTCGTTCCTGCGCCGCCTCGGCGGCTGGGCGGCACGCGCGCGGGCCGCCGTGCTCGCCGGGAGCGACGGCACCGCCCGCGGGCGGCGGGGCGAGGACGAGCCGGAGGACGCGGCCGGGGAGACCGAGCACACCGAGAACGCCGAGGGTGCCGAGCACACCGCGCACACCGAGCACACCGAGGGCGCCAAGGGCGACGAGGACGCCGAGGACGCGCGCATAGGCTTCACGCCATGACCGACCCCGCGGACCCCGCCGCCGACCCCGTGCGGCGGTGGCGGCGCCTCGTCGACACCGGCACCGCCGTCCTGCTCGACGGCTTCCACACCCTCAAGCACGCGGTGCGCTTCGGCGCCGACGTCCCGGTCGCGGTGACCGCCGACCGGGAGGCCGCGCTGGCCCTCGCCGACGACCTCGCACCCGACGTGCGCGAGCCGCTGGCCGCGCTGCTGGCGCAGGTGCCGAGGGCGACGTACGAGGCGCTGGTGCCGCGCCCGCACCCCACGGCCGTGGCCGCCCTGGCGGTACGGCCGCCCCGGGAGGCCAATCTCGCCGCGCTGGCCCGCGGGCCGCGCCGGGCGCCCGTCGTGGTCCTGGACAACCCGCGCAACCTCGGCAACGCGGGCGCCGTGATCCGGCTGGCCGCCGGCTTCGGGGCGACCGGCGTGGTCACCACCGGCACGCTCGACCCCTGGCACCCCACGGTGGTGCGCGGCGGGGCCGGGCTGCACTTCGCGACCGCCGTGGAGCGGCTGGACGTCGAAGAGCTGCCGCCCGGCCCGGTGTTCGCGCTCGACCCGGAGGGCGACGACCTCCGGGCGGTGCGGCTCCCGGACGACGCCGTCCTCGCCTTCGGCTCCGAGCGCGCCGGCCTGTCCGCGGCCCTGCGCGCCCGCGCCGACCACCTGCTCGCCCTGCCCATGCGCCCCCAGGTCTCCAGCTACAACCTGGCGACCAGCGTGGCCATGACGCTGTACCACTGGAGCACCACGGGCTTCGGCGAACCGGCCTAGCAGCCGTCTCGTGGCTACGCCTCCCGGCGGACTTCGACCACCCGGAAGCGGTTCGCGACGAACGCGCCGTCGCACAGGGCGGCGTTCGCGGCCGGGTTGCCGCCCGAGCCGTGGAAGTCGGAGAAGGCGGCCGTCTGGTTGACGTACACCCCGCCGGTGAGGTTGAGGGAGAGCTGCGCGGCCTCCTCCAGGCAGACCTCCTGGACGGCCTCCTCGACCTCCGGGTCGGTCGTGTACGCGCCGACCGTCATCGCGCCCTTCTCGCGCACCGTCCGCCGCAGCAGCTCGACGGCGTCCGCGGCGGAGTCGACCGCGACGGCGAAGGACACCGGGCCGAAGCACTCGCTCATGTAGGCGGCCTCGGCGTCGGGCTTGGCACCGTCCAGCTTGACCAGGACCGGTGTGCGCACGACCGCGCCGGGGAAGTCCGGGTTGGTCACCTCGCGGGAGGCGAGGGCGACCTCGCCGAGGCCCGCGGCGGCCTCCAGCCGGGCCTTGACGTCCGGGTTGACGATCGCGCCGAGGAGGGCGTTGGCCCGCGCGTCGTCCCCGAGCAGGCCGTCGATCGCGCGCGCGAGGTCGGCGACGACCTCGTCGAAGGTCTTGGGGCCCTGGTCGGTGCGGATGCCGTCGCGGGGGATGAGCAGGTTCTGCGGGGTGGTGCACATCTGGCCGCTGTACAGGGACAGCGAGAACGCCAGGTTGGACAGCATGCCCTGGTAGTCGCCGGCGGACTCCACGATCACCGTGTTGACGCCGGCCTTCTCCGTGTAGACCTGCGCCTGGCGGGCGTTGGCCTCCAGCCAGTCGCCGAAGGAGGTCGAGCCGGTGTAGTCGATGATCCGGATCTCGGGCCGGGTGGCGAGGGTCTTGGCGATGCCCTCGCCGGGGCGCTCGGCGGCGAGCGCGACCAGGTTGGGGTCGAACCCGGCCTCGGTGAGCACCTGGCGGGCCACCTGCACGGTCAGCGCGAGCGGCAGCACCGCGCGCGGGTGCGGCTTGACCAGGACGGCGTTGCCGGTGGCCAGGGAGGCGAACAGGCCCGGGTAGCCGTTCCACGTCGGGAAGGTGTTGCAGCCGATGACCAGGCCGATGCCGCGCGGGACCGGCACGAACTGCTTGGTGAGCGCGAGCGGGTCGCGCTTGCCCTGCGGCTTGGTCCACTCGGCGGTGTCGGGCGTGCGGACCTGCTCCACGTACGCGTAGGCCACGGCCTCCAGGCCGCGGTCCTGGGCGTGCGGGCCGCCCGCCTGGAACGCCATCATGAACGCCTGGCCGGAGGTGTGCATGACCGCGTGCGCGAACTCGTGGGTCCGGTCGCTGATCCGCTTGAGGATCTCCAGGCAGACCACCGCGCGGACCTCCGCGCCCGCGTCCCGCCAGGCGCGCTGACCGGCCTTCATCGCGGGCAGCAGCACGTCGAGGTCGGCGTGCGGGTAGCTCACGCCCAGCTCGATGCCGTACGGCGAGACCTCGCCGCCCACCCAGTCGTCGGTGCCGGGCTGGCCGAAGTCCAGGCGGGTGCCGAGGACGGCGTCGAAGGCCGCCTTGCCCGCCGCCATGTCCAGGCTGCCGTTCTCCCCGTAGGCCTTGGGGTGCTCGGGGTGGGGGGACCAGTACGCGCGCGTGCGGATGGCCTCCAGCGCCTGGTCGAGGGTCGGCCGGTGCTGGGCGATCAGGTCGTGGGCGGTCAGTTCGGCGGCCATACGGGACCAACTCCTCGTCTCGGGAACTCCTCGTCGAGTTCATGACCTGGGCGGAAACCTGGGCGGGAACGCACGGTCAGGGCTAGAGTAACCGAACGATCGGTCGGGACAAGGGGGCCTGCCGCATCTGTGGAAAACCCCGTGCGGGAGGATCGCGCACATGACAGCACTCGACCTCAGCAGCCCCGTGGCCGTCGTCGGCACCGGCACCATGGGCCAGGGCATCGCCCAGGTCGCGTTGGTCGCCGGCCACCCCGTACGGCTGTACGACGCCGTCCCGGGCCGGGCCCGGGAAGCGGCCGCCGCGATCGGCGCCCGCCTCGACCGGCTGGTCGAGAAGGACCGGCTCACCGCGGCCGACCGGGACGCGGCCCGCGCCCGGCTGCGGCCCGCGGACGACCTGGCCGGGCTCGCCGACTGCGCCCTGGTCGTGGAGGCCGTCCTGGAGCGCCTCGACGTCAAGCAGGAGCTGTTCCGCGCCCTGGAGGAGATCGTCTCCCCGGACTGCCTGCTCGCCACCAACACCTCCTCCCTGTCGGTGACGGCCATCGGCGGCGCCCTGAGCCACCCGGGCCGCTTCGTGGGCCTGCACTTCTTCAACCCGGCGCCGCTGCTGCCGCTGGTCGAGGTGGTCTCCGGGTTCGCCACCGACGTCACCTCCGCCACGCGCGCGTACGAGACCGCCCGCGCCTGGGGGAAGACCCCGGTCGCCTGCGCGGACACCCCCGGCTTCATCGTCAACCGCATCGCCCGGCCCTTCTACGCCGAGGCGTTCGCCGTGTACGAGGCGCAGGCCGCCGACCCGGCCACCATCGACGCGGTGCTGCGCGAGTCGGGCGGGTTCCGGATGGGCGCGTTCGAACTGACCGACCTGATCGGGCAGGACGTCAACGAGTCGGTCACGCACTCCGTGTGGCAGTCCTTCTTCCAGGACGTGCGTTTCACGCCGTCCCTGGCCCAGCGCCGGCTGGTCGAGTCCGGCCGCCTCGGCCGCAAGACCGGCCGCGGCTGGTACGACCACCGCGACGGCGCCGAGCGCCCCGAGCCGCACACCGCCGACAAGCGGCAGCCGCCCGCGTACGTCGTCGCCGAGGGCGACCTGGGCCCGGCCTCCGAGCTGCTCGCGATGATCCGCGAGGCGGGCATCGAGGTCCGCGAGGAGGCCGAGGACAACGGCACCCGGCTGGTGCTGCCCGGCGGCGGCCAGCTCGTCCTCGCCGACGGGCAGACCTCCGTGGAGTTCCGCGACGTCGTCTACTTCGACCTGGCGCTGGACTACCGCAGGGCCACCCGCATCGCCCTGTCCGCCTGCCAGGACACCGGCGCGCGGACGGTGTCCGAGGCGACCGGGCTGTTCCAGGCGCTGGGCAAGGACGTCAGCCTCATCGGTGACGTGCCCGGCATGATCGTCGCCCGCACGGTGGCCCGGATCATCGACCTCGCGTACGACGCCGTCGCCAAGGGCGTGGCCACCGAGGAGGACGTCGACACCGCGATGCGCCTGGGCGTGAACTACCCCCTCGGCCCCTTCGAGTGGAACCGGCGCCTGGGCCGCACCTGGGCCTGCTCGGTCCTGGACGACCTGCACCAGCGCGATCCCTCGGGGCGGTACGCGCCGTCGCTCGCCCTGTACCGTCACTCCTTCGCCACCGACCAGCGGGAGGGCACCTCGTGACCACCGCCAAGCGCGACACGTACACCCCGGAGACGCTGCTCTCGGTCGCCGTGCAGGTCTTCATCGAGCGCGGCTACGACGGCACGTCCATGGAGCACCTGTCCAAGGCGGCCGGCATCTCCAAGTCGTCGATCTACCACCACGTGGCCGGCAAGGAGGAGCTGCTGCGCCGGGCCGTGAGCCGGGCGCTGGACGGCCTGTTCGGGATCCTGGAGGAGGAGCACGCGCGCGAGGGACGCCCGGCCGACCGCCTGGAGTACGTCGTACGGCGCATGGTCGAGGTGCTGATCGCCGAGCTGCCCTACGTGACGCTGCTGCTGCGCGTGCGGGGCAACACCGCCACCGAGCGCTGGGCGCTGGAGCGGCGCCGGGACTTCGACCACCGGGTCGCCGAGCTGCTCAAGGCGGCCGCCGCGGACGGGGACGTGCGCGAGGACGTGGAGGTGCGGCTGGCCACCCGGCTGGTCTTCGGGATGATCAACTCCATCGTGGAGTGGTACCGCCCGGACGTCCGCGGCATGAGCGAGCGCGACGTGGCGGACGCCGTCGCCCGGCTGGTCTTCGGGGGCCTGCGCAACGTGTCCTGACCCGCCGGCCGCCGCGTGCCGCCGGGGTTCCGCGACGGCGGTGCGCCGGCGCCGCGGCTCAGCCCTGCGGCTCCACGTCCTCCTCCTCGAACACCAGCAGCGTGCGCGTGCTGAGCACCTCGGGGATCGCCTGGAGCCGGGTGAGCACCAGCTCGCGCAGGGCGCGGTTGTCCGGGGTGTGCACCAGGAGCAGCACATCGAAGTCTCCGCCGACCAGGGAGATGTGCGCGGCGCCGGGCAGGCGGCGCAACTGCTCGCGGACCGTGCGCCAGGTGTTCTGGACGATCTTGAGCGTGATGTACGCGGACGTGCCGTGCCCGGCGCGCTCGTGGTCCACGCGCGCGCCGAAGCCGCGGATGACGCCGTCCTCGACGAGCCGGTTGATGCGGGCGTAGGCGTTGGCGCGCGAGACGTGGACGCGTTCGGCGACCGACCGGATCGAGGCGCGGCCGTCCGCCTGGAGCATGCGCAGGATGTCCTGGTCTATGGCGTCCAGGGGCCGAGGGGGCGGCAGGGGCACCCCCGGGTCGGGCCCTTCGGCCATTTGTTCAGACGCCATGTCCCCCCGCCTCCCTGCCCTGGACGTACTGCGTCCATGTGAAGCTGTGCAGAACCGTTTGTCCACAGCCTGGGGCCACCCGTAGCCAAAATGTGCCGACGACCGAACAATCGGTAGGTGAGACGGGTCACAGCCGATCCGCCTCCCGTAGCCGCTCCCACGAGGAGGTGCCGTCATGACGGTCATGGAGCAGCGAGGCGCTTACCGGCCCACGCCGCCGCCCGCCTGGCAGCCCCGTATGGACCCCGCGCCGCTGCTGCCCGACCCGGAGCCCTACCGCGTCCTGGGCACGGAGGCCGCCGCCGGGGCCGACCCGGAGCTGCTGCGCCGGCTCCACGCCGAGCTGGTGCGCGGCCGGCGCTACAACGCGCAGGCGACCGCGCTCACCAAGCAGGGCCGCCTGGCCGTCTACCCCTCCAGCACCGGCCAGGAGGCCTGCGAGGTCGCCGCCGCGCTCGCGCTGGAGGAGCGCGACTGGCTCTTCCCCAGCTACCGCGACACGCTCGCCGCCGTCGCCCGGGGCGTGGACCCTGTCGAGGCGCTGACCCTGCTGCGCGGCGACTGGCACACCGGCTACGACCCCCGCGAGCACCGGGTGGCCCCCCTGTCCACCCCGCTCGCCACCCAGCTCCCGCACGCCGTCGGCCTCGCGCACGCCGCCCGCCTCAAGGGCGACGACGTGGTCGCGCTCGCCATGGTCGGCGACGGCGGCACCAGCGAGGGCGACTTCCACGAGGCGCTGAACTTCGCCGCCGTCTGGCAGGCGCCGGTGGTCTTCCTCGTGCAGAACAACGGCTTCGCCATCTCCGTCCCGCTCGCCAAGCAGACCGCCGCGCCCTCCCTGGCCCACAAGGCCGTCGGGTACGGCATGCCGGGCCGCCTGGTCGACGGCAACGACGCCGTCGCCGTCCTGGAGGTCCTCACGGACGCGGTGCGGCGCGCGCGGGCCGGCGGCGGCCCCACGCTCGTGGAGGCGATCACCTACCGCGTCGACGCGCACACCAACGCCGACGACGCCACCCGCTACCGCGGCGACGCCGAGGTCGAGACGTGGCGCGACCACGACCCGATCCTGCTGCTGGAGCGCGAGCTGACCGGGCGCGGGCTGCTCGACGAGGACGGCATCGACGCCGCCCGGCAGGACGCCGAGACGTTCGCCGCGGCCCTGCGCGAGCGCATGAACCAGGACCCGTCCCTGAACCCGATGGACCTGTTCGACCACGTCTACGCCGAGCCCACCCCGCAGCTGCGCGAGCAGCGCGCGCTGCTGACCGCCGAACTCGAGGCCGAGCAGGAGGGTTCCCACTGATGGCCACCGTCGCCCTCAAGCCGGCCACCATGGCGCAGGCCCTCACGCGCGCGATGCGCGACGCCATGGCCGAGGACCCCACGGTGCACGTGATGGGCGAGGACGTCGGCACCCTCGGCGGCGTCTTCCGCGTCACCGACGGCCTCGCCAAGGAGTTCGGCGAGGACCGCTGCACGGACACCCCGCTCGCCGAGGCCGGCATCCTCGGCACCGCCGTCGGCATGGCCATGTACGGGCTGCGCCCGGTCGTGGAGATGCAGTTCGACGCGTTCGCCTACCCGGCGTTCGAGCAGCTCGTCAGCCACGTCGCCCGGATGCGCAACCGCACCCGCGGCCGGATGCCCCTGCCGATCACGGTCCGCATCCCCTACGGCGGCGGCATCGGCGGCGTCGAGCACCACAGCGACTCCTCCGAGGCGTACTACATGGCGACCCCGGGCCTGCACGTCGTCACGCCCGCCACCGTCCCCGACGCCTACGGCCTGCTGCGCGCGGCGATCGCCTCCGACGACCCGGTCGTCTTCCTCGAACCCAAGCGGCTGTACTGGTCGAAGGACACCTGGAACCCGGACGACCCGCAGGCCGTCGAGCCGGTCGGCCGTGCCGTGGTGCGGCGCTCCGGCCGGAGCGCCACGCTGATCACCTACGGTCCGTCGGTGCCCGTGTGCCTCGAAGCCGCCGAGGCGGCCCGGGCGGAGGGCTGGGACCTGGAGGTCGTCGACCTGCGGTCCCTGGTGCCGTTCGACGACGAGACGGTCTGCGCCTCGGTCCGGCGGACCGGCCGCGCGGTCGTCGTGCACGAGTCGGGCTCCTTCGGCGGCCCGGGCGGGGAGATCGCGGCCCGCGTCACGGAGCGCTGCTTCCACCACCTGGAGGCACCGGTGCTGCGCGTCGCCGGCTTCGACGTCCCGTACCCGCCGCCCATGCTGGAGCGCCACCACCTGCCCGGCGTCGACCGCATCCTGGACGCCGTGGCGCGTCTGCAGTGGGAGGCCGGGAACTGATGGCACAGGTGCTGGAGTTCAAGCTCCCCGACCTCGGTGAGGGGCTCACCGAGGCGGAGATCGTGCGCTGGCTGGTCCAGGTCGGCGACGTCGTCGCGATCGACCAGCCGGTCGTCGAGGTCGAGACGGCCAAGGCGATGGTCGAGGTGCCCTGTCCCTACGGCGGTGTGGTCACCGCCCGCTTCGGCGAGGAGGGCACCGAACTGCCCGTCGGGGCACCGCTGCTGACCGTGGCGGTCGGCGCGGCGCCCTCCGACGGCCCCCAGGACGGCCCGGCCGACCGCTCCGGTGCCGCCCCGGCGCGCGGTGCGGCCGAGGGCTCCGGCAACGTCCTCGTCGGCTACGGCACCGGCGAGCCCCCGGCCCGTCGGCGCCGCGTGCGGCCCACGGCGCCGCTCACCCCGGCCGGCGCATCGGCCGGCGCCCCGGCCGCTCCCGCTGCGACGGCCGCCGTGCCGACCCGGGCCGACGTCGTCGGGAACGGTACACAGGGCGGCAACGGCACGCCGGGTACCGACGGCCTGCGACGCACCGACGGCGCCACCGCCCACGGGAACGGCACCGGCCCCTCGGCGCACGGCACCGGCACTCTCCGGGGCGAGGGGCCCGTCCCCGTGATCTCGCCCCTCGTCCGGCGCCTGGCCCGGGAGAACGGCCTGGACCTGCGGGAGCTGACCGGCTCGGGGCCCGACGGACTGATCCTGCGCGCCGACGTCGAGGACGCGCTGCGGGTCGCCGCCACGCGGGACCGCGCCACCCGGCAGCCGGCTCCGGCTCCCGCACCGGCATCCGGGTCCTCGGTGTCCTCCGCGCCCGCCGGAGGCATCCGCATCCCCCTCAAGGGCGTCCGGGGTGCCGTCGCCGACAAGCTCTCCCGCAGCCGGCGCGAGATCCCGGAGGCGACCTGCTGGGTCGACGCCGACGCGACCGAGCTGATGCGGGCCCGGTCCGCGATGAACGCGGCGGGCGGCCCGAAGATCTCCCTCCTCGCGCTGCTGGCCCGCATCTGCACGGCCGCCCTCGCCCGCTTCCCGGAGCTCAACTCCTCGGTGGACACGGAGGCCAGGGAGGTCGTCCAGTTCGACCACGTCCACCTGGGCTTCGCGGCGCAGACCGACCGGGGCCTGGTCGTGCCGGTGGTCCGGGACGCCCACGCGCGCGACGCCGAGGGGCTCACCGCCGAGTTCGCCCGGCTGACCGAGGCGGGCCGGGCCGGGACGCTCACCCCGGCCGACCTGACCGGCGGCACCTTCACGCTGAACAACTACGGCGTGTTCGGCGTCGACGGCTCCACGCCGATCATCAACCACCCGGAGGCGGCCATGCTCGGCGTCGGCCGCATCGTGCCCAAGCCGTGGGTGCACGAGGGGGAGCTGGCCGTGCGCCAGGTCGTCCAGCTCTCGCTCACCTTCGACCACCGGGTGTGCGACGGCGGCACGGCGGGCGGCTTCCTGCGCTACGTCGCCGACTGCGTGGAGCAGCCGGCGGTGCTGCTGCGCACGCTGTGACGGCGGGGCCGGCGCGTTCCCCTGTGATCGCGTCGGCCCGCATACTCGGGGGATGACCCCGGACGAGCCCGACGACCCCCGCGTCCACGACCCGTGCGCCTACGACGCCGTCGTCCTCGCGGGCGGCGGTGCGCGACGGCTCGGCGGGGCGGACAAGCCGGGGCTGCGCGTCGGCGGCCGGGCCCTGCTGGACCGGGTGCTCGCCGCCTGCGCCGACGCCCGCACCACGGTCGTCGTCGCCGACCCGCGCCCCACCGTCCGCCCGGTGACGTGGGCCCGCGAGGACCCGCCCGGCGCGGGCCCGGTCGCCGCGCTGGACGCCGGTCTGCGCCGCACCGGCGCCGACCGGGTCGTCGTCCTCTCCGCCGACCTGCCCTTCCTCGGGCCCGGCACGGTACGACGGCTGCTGTCCGCCCTGCGCTCCGGCGGCACCGACGCCGCCCTGCTCACCGACGCCGACGGCCGTGAGCAGCCCCTCGTCGCCGCCTACTCCGCGGCGGCGCTGCGCCGGGGACTCGCCTCGCTCGGCGACGCGCACGGCGACCTCACCGGGCTGCCGCTGCGCCGGCTGACCGCCGCACTCGACCTCACCCGCGTCCCCGACCCCGTCGCGTCGTTCGACTGCGACACCTGGGACGACCTCGCCGCCGCCAGGGCACGCATCAGGGAGCATGGCCACGTGTTGGATGAATGGATTTCCGCAGTCAAGGACGAACTGGGCCTCGACCTGGACGTCGACACCGGCGTCCTGCTCGACCTCGCCCGGGACGCCGCCCACGGGGTGGCCCGTCCCGCCGCCCCCCTGACCACCTTCCTCGTCGGCTACGCCGCGGGGCGCGCCGGCGACGACCCGGAGGCCGTGGCGCACGCCGCCCGCAAGGCCGCCGCGCTCGCCCAGCGCTGGGCCGCCGAGGACGCCGCCGGTCAGCCCGACGTGGCACCCGACGCCACCCCGGACACCCGGCCGGACGCCGGATGACCGCCCGGGGCACCCGGGAGGACCGGGACGCCGACGACCTCGACGTCGAGGAGGCGCTCGCCCTCGTGAACGACGGCAACGGCTTCGACCGCGGCTCCCCCCGCGTCCCGGCCACCGCTCCGGCCCAGGGCCACGGGGGCCGCCCGGGCCGTGCGCACGACACTCCGCACCGGGCCACGCCCTGGCCGGAGGCCCGGTCGGTCGCCGCCCGGGCCGGCCGCGCCGCCGGGGCCCGCCGCACCCCCGTGTCGGTGAGCCTGGACGCCGCGCTCGGTCTCGTCCTCGCCGCTCCCCTGACCGCCCTGACCGACCTGCCCTCCTTCGACACCTCGGCCATGGACGGCTGGGCGGTCGCCGGCCCCGGCCCCTGGGACGTCCGCGACGAGGGCGTGCTGGCCGGACAGGCCGGGCCCGACACCCTCACCGACGGCGAGGCCGTCCGCATCGCCACCGGTGCCAGGATCCCGGCGGACACCACCGCCGTCCTGCGCAACGAGCACGGCCGCCTCGACGAGAAGGGGCGGCTGCACGCCTCCCCGGAGCCGTCCCCCGGCCAGGACATCCGCCCGCGCGGCCAGGAGTGCCGCAAAGGCGACCAGTTGCTGCCCGGCGGAGCGGTCATCACCCCGGCCGTGCTCGGTCTCGCGGCGGCCGCCGGGTACGACACGCTGGCCGCCGTGCCCCGGCCGCGGGCCGAGGTGCTGGTCCTCGGCGACGAACTGCTCACCGAGGGCCGCCCGCACGACGGCCTGATCCGCGACGCCCTCGGCCCGATGCTGCCGCCGTGGCTGCGCGCGCTGGGCGCCGAGGTCGTGGCCGTGCGCCGGCTGGGCGACGACGCCAAGGCCCTGCAGCGGGCCGTCACCTCCTCGACGGCCGACCTGGTCGTCACCACCGGGGGCACCGCCGGGGGACCGGTCGACCACGTCCACCCCGTCCTGCGCCGCCTGGAGGCGGACCTGCTCGTCGACGGGGTGACGGTGCGCCCCGGCCACCCCATGCTGCTGGCGCGCCTCACGGACGGCCGCCACCTGGTCGGCCTGCCCGGCAACCCGCTCGCGGCCGTTTCCGGCCTGCTCACGCTCGCCGAGCCGCTGCTGGGCGCGCTGGCCACCCGCCCGGCCCCCGAGCCGTACACGCTGCCCCTGCGGGACGCCGTGCACGGCCATCCGTACGACACCCGGCTGATCCCGGTCGTGCTGCGCGGCGACGCGGCGGTGCCGCTGCACTACAACGGCCCCGCGATGCTGCGCGGCATCGCGGCCGCCGACGCCCTGGCCGTCGTCCCCCCGGGCGGAGCGCGGGCCGGTCAGGAGACGGAACTGCTCGACCTGCCCTGGGCGGCGGCCGGGATCGGGGCGTGTTTCACGTGAAACACGCTCAGACCGCCTCGGTCTGCACCGGACGGCTGACCGTGATCACCCGGTCCCCGGCGCGGAGCACGTCCAGCCGGGGGTCGGCGTAGTTCAGCAGGTCCTTGCCCCGTATCACCGCCACCACCAGGTCGGCGCAGGCACGGGGACTGCGGCCGGCCTCCGCGGCCGTGACGGGCCGCTCGATGAGGTCCAGGCCGCTGCCGAGGGTCATCAGGTCCTCCAGCGTCCCGGCCACGACCGGGCTGACCATGGCGACCCCGAGCAGCCGGCCCGCGGAGCTGGAACTGGTGATGACGGTGTCGGCGCCGGACTGCTTGAGCAGGGGCACGTTCTCGTCCTCGCGGGCGGCGACGACGATCGTGGCCCGCCGGTTGAGCTGGCGGGCGGTCAGGCTGACCAGGGCGCCGGTGTCGTCGCGCTGGGGAGCGACGATCACCCGGGCCGCGGTGCGCACCTCGGCCCTCATCAGGGTCTCGGAACGGGTGGCGTCGCCGGTGACGGCGACGAGGCCGTTGTCGCCGGCCATGTCGGCCACCTTGCGCTGGGCGTCCACCACGACGATGCGTTCCTTGGGGACGCCCTGCCCGACCAGGGTCTCCACCGCGTGCCGGCCCTTGGTGCCGTAGCCGACCACGATCACGTGGTCGCGGATGCGGGAGCGCCAGCGGTGGATGCGGACCTGCTGGCGGGTGCGCTCGGTCAGCACCTCCAGGGTGGTGCCGACCAGGATGATCAGGAACAGCACGCGCAGCGGTGTGATCACCAGGATGTTGACCAGCCGCGCCGAGTCGCTGACCGGGGTGATGTCGCCGTAGCCGGTCGTGGAGAGGGTGACGGTGGCGTAGTAGGCCGAGTCGAGGAGGTCCACGCCGTCGTCGGCGTTGTCGTGGTAGCCGCCGCTGTCGAGGTAGACGATCAGGGTGGTGACCGCCAGCACGACCAGGGCCAGGGCGAGGCGCTGGAGCACCTGCTGCAGGGGCGGCCGGGCGGTGTGCACCGGCATGGTGAGCGAGCGGCTGGCCTCGGCGTCGTCCCGGGCGTCGCTGCGCGAGCGGTACCAGAGGGACTTCAGCAGGGAGAGCCTCCCCGGATCGCCCGGCCGGCTCCGGTGGTCCTTCATCGTGCTCCCCCTGTCATCGCGTGCCCCCTGTGGTGCGAACCGATCGATGGGCACCATGGTCGCGGGCCGCGTCGCCGACGTCAGGCCGCCACACGAGCCCACCCACAGGTTTCGCCGATCGTTCCGGAGGCTTCCCTTGCGCGACCACACCGTCGTCGTCGGTTTCGGCACGAAAGGGCGGTCCGCGATCCGGGCCGCCTGCGCCAACGGGCTGCGCAAGGACCAGGTCGTGGTGGTCGACCCCAGCGCCAAGGTGGTCGAGGCCGCCGGGGCCGAGGGGTACGAGGGCGTCGTCGGTGACGCCACCCGCAGCGACGTGCTGCGCCGGGCGGAGGTGCAGCGGGCGGGGCGCGTCATCATCGCCACCCAGCGCGACGACACCGCCGTCCTGGTGACGCTCACCGCCCGCCAGCTCAACCGCGAGGCGAAGATCGTCGCCGCGGTGCGGGAGGAGGAGAACGCGCCCCTGCTGCGCCAGTCCGGCGCCGACGAGGTCATCACCAGCGCGGGAGCGGCCGGGCGGCTGCTGGGCCTGTCGGTGCTGAGCCCGGCGGCCGGCCGGGTGCTGGAGGACCTGCTGCACCAGGGCACCGGTCTGGACATCGTCGAACGCCCGGTCACCAAGGCCGAGACGGGCCGCACCCCGCGCGACACGGACGACCTGGTGGTGAGCGTCGTCCGGGGGCACCGGGTGCTGGCCTACGACGACCCGGACATCGGCGTGCTGGAGCCGACGGACCGGGTGGTCACGATCGTGCGGGTGGAGCCGCGGCACGGCTGATCCGGGGCCGGCCGGCGCGCCGCCCGCGGCCGTACGGCCGGTGCAGCGACGTGATCACGGACCCGGCCTCGCCCGGCCGTCGTACCGCCGGGAAGCGGGGGTAGCGTCCCTTGCATGCATGCGATCACGATTCCCGAACCCGGTGGGCCCGAGGCGCTGGTGTGGGCCGAGGTCCCCGATCCCGTGCCCGGCGAGGGCGAGGTCCTGGTCGAGGTGGTGGCCAGCGCCGTCAACCGCGCCGACATCCTGCAGCGGCAGGGCTTCTACGACCCCCCGCCGGGCGCGTCCCGCTACCCCGGCCTGGAGTGCGCCGGCCGGGTGGCCGCGCTGGGGTCCGGGGTGTCCGGCTGGAGCGTGGGCGACGAGGTGTGCGCGCTGCTGGCGGGCGGCGGCTACGCCGAGAAGGTCGCCGTGCCGGCGGGCCAGTTGCTGCCCGTGCCCAAGGGCGTCGACCTCACCCGCGCCGCGGCCCTGCCGGAGGTGGTCTGCACGGTGTGGTCCAACGTGTTCATGGTGGCCCACCTGCGCCCGGCCGAGACGCTGCTCGTGCACGGCGGTTCCAGCGGCATCGGCACCATGGCGATCCAGCTCGCGAAGGCCGTCGGCGCGCGGGTCGCGGTCACCGCGGGGACGCGGGCCAAGCTCGAGCGGTGCGCCGAGCTCGGTGCGGACATCCTGATCAATTACCGCGAGCAGGACTTCGTCGAGGAGGTGAAGAAGGCCACCGACGGCGCGGGCGCGGACGTCATCCTCGACAACATGGGCGCCAAGTACCTGGACCGCAACGTGCAGGCGCTGGCCGTCAACGGACGGCTGGCGATCATCGGCATGCAGGGCGGGGCCAAGGGCGAGCTCAACATCGGGGCCCTGCTCGCCAAGCGCGCCGCCGTCAGCGCGACCTCGCTGCGGGCCCGCCCGCTGGAGGAGAAGGCGACGATCGTGGCGGCCGTCCGCGAGCACGTCTGGCCCCTGGTGGACGGCGGTCACGTCCGCCCGGTCGTGGACCGCGAGGTGCCGATGCGGGACGCGTCCGAGGCGCACCGGACCGTCGAGGAGAGCGGCCATGTCGGCAAGGTCCTGCTGGTGACGTCACCGGCCTGACGGTCAGGGCCCGGGCGGGCTCACGGCTCCCAGGTGCGCCGCAGGCGCAGGGCCAGGAACGCGATGCCCAGGCCCAGGCCGATGAGGATCAGCCCGCTGCCCAGCGGGACGATGCGCAGCACCCGCTCGGCGGGCTGCCCGGCCCGGGCCACGGAGCCGGACGCGGTGGAGGGCGTCGCGGCGGGGGACGGGTCGGAGACCTGGCCGGTGCCGTCGCCCGCCAGGTCCTCGCCCGGGTCCTGGTCCTCGCCCGGGTCGGCCACCTGGTCCGGGTCGTCGGCCGCTGCGGCGTCGGCGTTCCCGGCCGGGTCGTCGGAGGCGTGCGCGTCCTCGGCGCGTCCCGGCCGCAGGCGTCCCTCCCCCGCCCGGCTCCCGGCCCGGTCGGGGTCCCGGGGCGCGGCGGACGCGGACCCGGGGCGGTGCCCGCCGTCCGCCCCCGCCGCGGAGGCCGAGGGAGATCCCGGCGGGGACGCGTGTCCGGAGCCGGGCCCGGGGTGGTCCCCGGGTGTCCGGCCGGTTCCCCGGCCGTCGGAGGAGCCTTGCTCAGGACGGCCGTCCGCCTGCTGGTGGCCGCCGCCCGGGTGGGCTCCGGTCCCCGGATCGCCGCCGCCCCCGGAGCCGTGCCCGGCCGTCGCTCCGGGCGCCGTCGCCGCGCCGGCCCCGGCCGAGGGAGTCCCCGGCGCGGCCGACACCGCCGTACCGCCCTCGTGCGCCTCGTGCGGCGTGTCGTACGCGCCGACCGTCCCGCACGTGAGCAGCACCGCCCCTGTCACACACCCCGCACGCCACCATGCCGTCACGGGGACAAGCGTCACATGCAGGGACGAAACCGGCACGTCCGGTGCACCCGTCCGTCCCGTCCGGACGCTCCGGTGGCGCCCGGTCGTCCCCGATGGGGGGCGGCACCGTGGTGAGGCGGGGGCGTGGGGGACAATGGCGGCATGGAGATGCCGAGGAACGAAGGGTCGCCGGAGAACGCCCAGAGGATCCTGGTCGTGGGCCAGGACGGCATGGCGCTCGGCGGCATGGACGCAGACGACGACGCCCGCGAGACCCCGGTGACGGAGCAGGTCGAGCAGCCGGCCAAGGTCATGCGGATCGGCAGCATGATCAAGCAGCTGCTGGAGGAGGTGCGCGCCGCTCCCCTCGACGAGGCGAGCCGCGCCCGTCTCAAGGAGATCCACGCCAGCTCCGTGAAGGAGCTGGAGGACGGCCTCGCACCGGAACTCGTCGAGGAGCTGGAGCGGCTCTCCCTGCCGTTCAACGAGGAGGCGACGCCCTCGGACGCGGAACTGCGGATCGCGCAGGCCCAGTTGGTGGGCTGGCTGGAGGGCCTGTTCCACGGCATCCAGACCACGCTGTTCGCCCAGCAGATGGCCGCGCGGGCCCAGTTGGAGCAGATGCGCCGGGCGCTGCCGCCGGGAGCGGTACCGGAGGGCGGGGACGACCCGCGCGCGGGCGGCCGTTCCGGCGGCCCGTACCTCTAGCCGCACACCCACCACACGACCACACACGAGGGGCCCGGCGGTGTCGCCGGGCCCCTTCTTCTTGCCTTCTTGTTCTTCCTGCTCGTGTGCCGTCGACCGGCGGTTCAGGACGCCGGGTTGCCCGTGGACACCTTCAGCTCGATCTGCGGGGGGTTCTTCGGGTCGACGTCCGTGCCCGCGGAGGGGAACTGGTCCATGACGGTGCCGTCGCCGTAGGTGTTCTCGTCGACGGGCGTGATCTTCCACGTCCAGCCGGCGGCCTGGAAGCACTCCTTGACCGACTTGACGTACTTGAACTTGAAGCTCGGCACCCGGATCTTGCTGGGGTCGTTGTACGACTCCTCCGGCTCCTTGCACTCGCTCGCGTCGATCGTCTTGGACGTGTCCGGCCCGCGGTACCCCGACGCGTGCGAGGCCGTGGCGGACGCCGAGGCGCTGCCGCCGCCGCCGCGGCCGCCGCCCCTGTCGTCGTCGCCGCCCGCGTTCGCCACGAGCGCGGCGATCAGCGCGCCGACCGCCACCACCGCGACGATCACCGAGCCGATGATCACCGGCCGGTTGCTCTTCCCGCCGCCCCCGGAGGACGCCGGGGCCGGGTGCTGCGGGGTGAGGTTGTAGGTGGGCTGCTGGGCGCCGTAGGACGCGGGCGCCTGGTAGCCGCCCTGCTGCGGGTAGCCGTACGACGGCGCGGGCGTCGAGGGCTGCGGCGTGCCGTACGGGTTCGGCGCGGGGGTCTGCGGCTGGTACGGCGTGTGCACGGCGCCCACCGGCGGGGTGCCCTGGCCGACCGGCGGGAACACCGCGGAGCCGACGCCCGAGCCGCTCTGCGTCGGCGCTCCCGGGACGATGCTCGGCGGGGCGGCCTGGAAGGAGGCGGCGACCCGCAGGCACTCGTCGCGCATGGCGACGGCGGTGGGGAAGCGTTCGTTGGGGTTCTTCTTCAGCGCGCGGGCGACCAGCGCGTCCACGGCCGGGGGCAGCGCGCGGTTGATCGAGGAGGGCGCGACGGGCTCCTCCTGCACGTGCGCGTACGCGATCGCGAGCGGTGAATCGGCGTCGAACGGCAGCCGCCCGGTCACGAGCTGGAACAGCATGATGCCGACCGAGTAGAGGTCGGAGCGGGCGTCCACGCCCCGGCCGAGCGCCTGCTCGGGGGAGAGGTACTGCGGGGTGCCGACGACCATGCCGGTCTGGGTCATCGAGGTGACGCCCGACTGCATGGCGCGCGCGATGCCGAAGTCCATCACCTTGACGACGCCGCGCTTGGTCATCATCACGTTGCCCGGCTTGATGTCGCGGTGCACCAGCCCCATCTCGTGGCTGATCTCCAGCGCCGCCAGCACGTCGGCAGTGATCTTCAGGGCCTTGTCGGCGGGCATCGCGCCGGCCTGGCGGACGTCCTCGTCGAGGACCGAGCCGAGCGGGCGGCCCTCGACGTACTCCATGACGATGTACGGCGTCGTCATGCCGTCGACGTCGTCCTCGCCGGTGTCGAAGACGGAGACGATGTTGGTGTGGGTGAGCTTCGCCACGGCCTGCGCCTCGCGCCGGAACCGCTCGCGGAAGGCTTGTTCACGGCCGAGCTCGGTGTGCAGCGTCTTGATGGCGACCTGCCGGTCGAGCACGGCGTCGTACGCCAGGTGCACCGAGGCCATGCCGCCCTCGCCGAGCAAGTCGCGCAGCTGGTAACGGCCGCCGGCGAGCGCCCGCCCCGCGTACCGGCCGTGTGCGCCGTCCTGGCTCATCTCTTCGCGTCCCCCATCGGCCTCGCGGCGCCGCCCCGGCCGTCGTCGTCCGCGCCGCCGGCGATGCGCACGGCGCGGGCAATGATCGAAAGTGTCATTACCGGCCAAGTCTGCCCCAGGGCACCGACACGTCAAGCTCGGTGCCCGTTCCGTGACCGTACGCGAAAGAAGCGTCGCGCAAGCGTTACCGCGGGCCCACGTCCGGTGCACAGGATTTGCACGTGGACAGCCGCGGGGGGTTTCATGTCCGGTCCGTCTCGGTCCGGTAACCCCGGACGACCCGGTCCGGCGGCTTGCGCGGAGGCTGTAGCGTGGCCGACGGAGACCGTGACAACACCGCGCGCACCGCGGGCAGAAACGACGGCGAGGACTGATGGCACAGCAGCAGCGCTCTCAGGGCCCGTCCGACCCCGAGGCGACTGGCGGCGGCATGTCGGACGCGCCGGAGCACTGGGGCAACGGCGGGCTCGTCGGCGACGGCCGGTACCGGCTGACCAGCAGGCTCGGCCGGGGCGGCATGGCCGAGGTGTTCGCGGCGGAGGACGTCCGGCTCGGGCGCACCGTCGCGGTCAAGCTGCTGCGCGCCGACCTCGCCGAGGACCCGGTGTCCAAGGCCCGCTTCACGCGTGAGGCGCAGTCGGTGGCCGGGCTCAACCACCACGCCATCGTCGCCGTGTACGACTCCGGCGAGGACGTGGTGGGCGGCCAGAGCGTGCCGTACATCGTCATGGAGCTGGTCGAGGGGCGCACGATCCGCGACCTGCTGCTCAACGCCGAGGCGCCGGGGCCCGAGCAGGCCCTGATCATCGTCTCCGGCGTGCTGGAGGCGCTGGCCTACTCGCACCAGCACGGCATCGTGCACCGCGACATCAAGCCGGCCAACGTCATCATCACCCACAACGGCGCCGTCAAGGTCATGGACTTCGGCATCGCGCGCGCCCTGCACGGCGCGTCGACGACCATGACGCAGACCGGCATGGTGATGGGCACCCCGCAGTACCTGTCGCCCGAGCAGGCCCTCGGCAAGGCCGTCGACCACCGCTCCGACCTGTACGCGACCGGCTGCCTGCTGTACGAACTCCTCGCGCTGCGCCCGCCGTTCGTCGGCGAGACCCCGCTGTCGGTGGTCTACCAGCACGTGCAGGACATCCCGGCGCCGCCGTCGTCGATCGCGGAGGGCACCTGCCCGCCGGAGCTCGACGGCCTCGTCATGCGCTCCCTGGCCAAGGAACCCGACGACCGGTTCCAGACGGCCGAGGAGATGCGCGGCATGGTGCAGTACGCGCTGCAGATGCTGTACGACCAGGGCGGCCACAGCGGCACCTGGAACACCGGCCCGGTCGACGCCCCGGTGGCCGCCGCGGCCGGAGCCGGGTTCGCGGCCACCGCCGTCATGGCCCACCCCGGCGCCGGCGACGGCACCTCGCAGATCCCCCAGCCGATCCTGCCCGGCGGGTACGGCAACGGCGACGAGGGCGGCTTCGAGGGCCACGGCAACAAGGGTGACGGGCGTGGCAAGCTGTGGGTGCTGGCCGTCCTCGCGGTGATCGCCATCGCCGCGGGCGTGGCCCTCGCGCTGAACAACGCGGGCGGCGACGGGAACAAGGGCGGTACGACCAAGTCGCCGACGACCTCGCCGAGCGCCACCCGGGAGTCGACCAGCCCGTCGCCGACCGACACGTCGAGCGACGAGTCCACCGGCAGCTCCTCCGACAACGACTCGGGCTCGAACTCCGGGTCGCACTACACGCCGTCGTACACGCCCTCCGACACGCCGTCGTACTCGCAGACGAGCGAGCCGAGCGACGACACGTCCTCCGCGCCGTCGGAGGAGCCGAGCGACAACCAGTCGAGCGCCCCGGGCACCACCGGCGGGACGTCCGACGGGGGGACCGGCGACGGGGGGACCGGCGACGGCGGCACCACCACCAGCGGCGGGACGGCCGACGGCGGCGCTGCCGCCGGCCCCGCGGCCGGCGGTACCACCGGGAACTGACCGCCCTCGCCCTCCCTCCGCACGCGCGCGTGGGGCCCGCCGGGCCCGCCACGCGCGCGTGGCGCGTTTCGGCCCCCGGCGTGCCCCCGCCGCGTCCCCTGGCGCACCCCTGGCCCGGGCCCGAGCCTGGTGGAAAACCCGACTTGTCGCGTTTCGTCCGCGGGATCCATCTCACAGAGGACTCTTCCCGTGACCTGGGTGGGCGGGATAACGTGCCGTTGCTCCGGCCTCCTGCAAGGCTGTGACCAGCGTCCTTCCCGGTTCTGCGGATTTACTTGGAAATCCAAGCAAAAACGCAGGTCAGGAGGGGTTTCACAGAAATGTGGAGCACTGGGTAACGTGACTGTTGCAGGGCGCTCGCCGGGGCACCTGTCACGCCTGTTCCCGGCCGAGTGGCACCCACCCCGTGCCCGGATGTCGGAAAACAGGTGAGCCGCACTGGTTCCCGGCAATCCCGGGGGCCGGACCGACGGAGGAGCACACGTGACCGTGGAGAGCACTGCCGCGCGACAGCCGCGACGCAGCGCCGGGAGCAAGGCCGGCACCACCGGCACCAAGGCGGCCGGCACCACCGGCACCAAGCGCACCACCGCTCGCACGACCGCCCGTACGGCGGCCGCCGAGCCCGAGCTCGTCCAGCTGCTCACGCCCGAGGGCGAGCGGGTGAAGAACGCCGAGTACGACCGCTACGTCGACGGCATCACCCCCGAGGAGCTGCGCGGCCTGTACCGCGACATGGTGCTCACCCGCCGCTTCGACGCCGAGGCCACCGCCCTGCAGCGCCAGGGCGAGCTGGGCCTGTGGGCGTCCCTGCTGGGCCAGGAGGCCGCCCAGATCGGCTCCGGCCGCGCCACCCGCGAGGACGACTACGTCTTCCCCACCTACCGCGAGCACGGCGTCGCCTGGTGCCGCGGCGTCGACCCGACGAACCTGCTGGGCATGTTCCGCGGGGTGAACAACGGCGGCTGGGACCCCAACGAGAACAACTTCCACCTCTACACGATCGTCATCGGCTCCCAGGCGCTGCACGCCACGGGCTACGCGATGGGGATCACCAAGGACGGCGCGGACAGCGCGGTGATCGCCTACTTCGGCGACGGCGCCTCCAGCCAGGGCGACGTCAGCGAGGCGTTCAACTTCGCCGCGGTCTACAACGCGCCGGTGGTGTTCTTCTGCCAGAACAACCAGTGGGCGATCTCCGAGTCCAACGAGAAGCAGACCCGCGTGCCGCTCTACCAGCGCGCCCAGGGCTTCGGCTTCCCCGGCGTCCGCGTCGACGGCAACGACGTGCTGGCCTCGCTCGCGGTCACCCGCTGGGCGCTGGAGCGGGCCCGCCGCGGCGAGGGCCCCGCCCTGATCGAGGCGTGGACGTACCGCATGGGCGCCCACACCACCTCCGACGACCCCACCCGCTACCGGCACGACGACGAGCGCGTGGCCTGGGAGGCCAAGGACCCGATCCTGCGCCTGCGCCGGTACCTGGAGTCCGCACACCACACGGACGAGGGATTCTTCGCGGAACTCGAGACCGAGTCCGAGGCGTTGGGCAGGCGAGTGCGCGAAGCGGTCCGCGCCATGCAGGACCCGGACCACTTCGCCATCTTCGAGAACGTGTACGCGGACGGGCACGCGCTCGTCGACGAGGAGCGCGCCCAGTTCGCCGCCTACCAGGCGTCGTTCGCGGACGTCGAGGGGGTCTGACATGGCAGCGGACGTGACAGCGAAGAACCTGCCCCTGGCCAAGGCGATCAACGAGTCGCTGCGCCGTGCCCTGGAGGAGGACCCCAAGGTCCTCGTCATGGGTGAGGACGTCGGCAAGCTCGGCGGCGTCTTCCGGGTGACCGACGGCCTGCAGAAGGACTTCGGCGAGGACCGCGTCATCGACACCCCGCTCGCCGAGTCGGGCATCGTCGGCACCGCGATCGGCCTCGCGCTGCGCGGCTACCGGCCGGTGGTGGAGATCCAGTTCGACGGCTTCGTCTTCCCGGCCTACGACCAGATCGTCACGCAGCTCGCGAAGATGCACGCGCGCTCGCTGGGCAAGGTCAAGCTCCCGGTCGTCGTGCGCATCCCCTACGGCGGCGGCATCGGCGCGGTCGAGCACCACTCGGAGTCCCCCGAGTCGCTCTTCGCGCACGTGTCCGGCCTGAAGGTGGTCAGCCCGTCGAACGCGTCGGACGCCTACTGGATGATGCAGCAGGCCATCCAGAGCGACGACCCGGTGATCTACTTCGAGCCCAAGCGGCGCTACTGGGACAAGGGCGAGGTCTCCACCGAGGCCATCCCCGGCCCGCTGCACAAGGCGCGCGTGGTGCGCGAGGGCACCGACCTCACGCTCGCCGCGTACGGCCCGATGGTCAAGCTCTGCCAGGAGGTCGCCGACGCGGCCGCCGAGGAGGGCCGGAGCCTGGAGGTCCTCGACCTGCGCTCCATCTCCCCGCTGGACTTCGACACCGTCCAGGCGTCGGTCGAGAAGACCCGCCGGCTGGTCGTGGTGCACGAGGCGCCGGTGTTCTTCGGTTCGGGCGCGGAGATCGCCGCGCGCATCACCGAGCGCTGCTTCTACCACCTGGAGGCCCCGGTGCTCCGGGTCGGCGGCTACCACGCCCCGTACCCGCCGGCGCGCCTGGAGGAGGAGTACCTGCCGGGCCTGGACCGGGTGCTCGACGCCGTCGACCGTGCCCTGGCGTACTGAGGAGAGGGTCGTGACGACGATGACCGAAGCGTCCGTGCGTGAGTTCAAGATGCCCGACGTGGGCGAGGGACTCACCGAGGCCGAGATCCTCAAGTGGTACGTCCAGCCCGGTGACACCGTCACCGACGGCCAGGTGGTGTGCGAGGTCGAGACCGCCAAGGCGGCCGTCGAGCTGCCCATCCCCTACGACGGCGTGGTGCGCGAGCTGCGCTTCCCCGAGGGCACCACGGTGGACGTGGGCACGCCGATCATCACGGTGGACGTCTCCGGCGGCGCCGCGCCGGCCGAGGCGGCCCCCGTGGCGGAGGCTCCCGCCGCGGCCGCTCCCGCGGCGCAGGAGGAGGCCAAGTCCGTCGGGTCCGGCCGCCAGCCGGTCCTCGTCGGCTACGGCGTGGCCACCACCTCCACCAAGCGCCGCCCCCGCAAGGGCCCCGAGACGCCCGCCACCGAGGCCCCGGCTGTCCCGGCGGCACCGGCGAACCCGGCGGCCCAGGCGCTGCAGTCCGAGCTGAACGGCCACGGGGGCGCCTCCGCGGCCGTCGACCGGCCCCGCCCGCTGGCCAAGCCGCCGGTGCGCAAGCTGGCCAAGGACCTGGGCGTCGACCTGGCGGCGATCACCCCGACCGGCCCCGACGGGATCATCACCCGCGAGGACGTCCACGCGGCGGCGGCCCCGCCGCAGGCCCCCGCGCCCGTGGAGCAGGCCGCGCCCGCCCCGGCGGCCCGCCCCGCCACCGTCGCGGCCCCGGCCCCGGCGTCGTACGACGGGGCGCGCGAGACCCGTATCCCGGTCAAGGGCGTGCGCAAGGCCACCGCGCAGGCGATGGTCGGCTCGGCGTTCACGGCGCCGCACGTCACGGAGTTCGTGACGGTCGACGTCACGCGCACGATGAAGCTCGTCGACGAGCTCAAGCAGGACAAGGACCTGCAGGGCCTGCGGGTGAACCCGCTCCTGCTGATCGCCAAGGCCCTGCTGGTCGCCGTCAAGCGCAACCCGGGGATCAACGCCTCCTGGGACGAGGCCGCGCAGGAGATCGTCCTCAAGCACTACGTGAACCTGGGCATCGCGGCGGCCACCCCGCGCGGGCTGATCGTGCCGAACATCAAGGACGCGCACGACAAGACGCTGCCGCAGCTCGCCGAGGCGCTGGGCGAGCTGGTGGCGACCGCGCGCGAGGGCAAGACCTCGCCGGTGGCGATGCAGGGCGGCACGCTCACCATCACCAACGTCGGCGTCTTCGGCGTCGACACCGGCACGCCGATCCTCAACCCCGGCGAGTCCGCGATCCTCGCGGTCGGCGCGATCAAGCTCCAGCCGTGGGTCCACAAGGGCAAGGTGAAGCCCCGTCAGGTCACCACGCTGGCGCTGAGCTTCGACCACCGCCTGGTCGACGGCGAGCTGGGCTCCAAGGTGCTGGCGGACGTGGCGGCGATCCTGGAGCAGCCCAAGCGGCTCATCACCTGGGCCTGACGGCCCGGCGCGCACACCGCGCGCGGAAAAGCGATCGGGCCCGCCGTGTGGATCACGGCGGGCCCGAGGGCTAGGGGGGTGTCTTGTCGATCAGGCCGGGCTCCCGGTGCGTACGTGCGACTCAGCCCAGCCGGGCGAAGCCGTAGTTCAGCAGACGCGTGGCGTCGGTGGCGCGCTGGGTGGTCGACGTGGAGGCGAGGACCGTGCCGACGACGGTCTTGCCGCCGCGGGTCGCGGCGAAGACCAGGCAGTACTTCGCCTCGGGGCCGGAGCCCGTCTTCACGCCGATGGTGCCGCTGTAGCTGCTGAGCAGCGTGTTGGTGTTGGTCCAGGTGCCCATGGTGCGGGTCGAACCGGTCCGGGTGATCGTCTTGGCCGTGTACGCCTTTGTCTTGACGATCGCGCGGAAGTTCGCGCTCTTCAGCGCGTTGCTGGCCAGCTTGGTCAGGTCCTTGGCGGTGGAGTAGTTGGACCCGTTGCCGATGCCGTCGAAGGAGTCGAAGTGGGTGCTGGTCATGCCCAGCGACCGGGCGGTGGTGTTCATCTTGCCGATGAAGCTCTTCACCCGCGCGGCCCGCGTCGTGCCGCTGCCGAACTTGTCGGCGAGGGCGTAGGCGGCGTCGCAGCCCGACGGCAGCATCAGCCCGTACAGAAGCTGACGCACGGTCACCTTGTCGCCCACGATGAGGCGGGCCGACGAGGCGTTGTTGGCGACGATGTAGTCGCTGTAGGCCTTCTGGATGGTGACCTTGGCGTCCAGGTTCAGGTTCGGCTGCGAGAGCACGACCTTGGCGGTCATGATCTTGGTGGTGGAGCCGGTGGAGAGCTTGGTGGTGGCGCCCTTCGCGTACAGCTGCGCACCGTTCGCGTTGTTCATCACGAAGCCGGCCTTGGCGGCGATGGTGGGCGTGGAGACGGCCTGCGCAGGCGCCGCGGTGAGGGCAACGGTCGCGAACATCGCGCCGGTCGTCACGGCGACGGCTGCGGCTCGGCGGACTCGGATGCCCTGGGTTGCGGTTATCAACTGAAATACCCCGATTACGTCGAATGCCCCTGATGTGCGGCCGAGTTGAAAGGGGAAAGAAGGTGGGGCCGCACGTACGAGACACGTAAGTAGCACAGATGGTTGTGCGCCCGCTGGGAGGAATCTCCGCCGTCACCGGTCCGGGGGACGCCGCGGGCCGCCCCGGGTCCGCATGGTGGACGGGCGTACCGCATGCGTACGTGTTGTATCTATCCTGTCGGCATGCCTTCCGCCCCAGCCGTGCCCACCCGCACCCCGACCCCGCGCCCGAGCGCACCCCGGGGCAAGCAGCCCCCCGCCGCCGACCGCGTCTACACCCACGTCAAGCAGGGCGTCCTGGACCGCCGGTACGAGGGCGGCACGCTGCTCACCGAGGGCGAGCTGGCCGGGGCCGTCGGCGTGTCGCGCACCCCCGTCCGGGAGGCCCTGCTGCGCCTGGAGGCCGAGGGGCTGCTCAGGCTCTACCCGAAGAAGGGCGCCCTGGTCCTGCCGGTCTCCGCCCAGGAGATCGCGGACGTGGTGGAGACCCGGCTGCTCGTCGAGGAGCACGCGGCGCGCAAGGCCGTCCCCGCCCCGGCCGGGCTCCTGGAGCGCCTGGAGGAACTGCTGGCCCGCCAGCGCGAGCAGGCCGCCGCCGGTGACCTGGCGGGGGCCGCCGTCACCGACCGCTGCTTCCACGCCGAGATCGTCCGCAGCGGGGGCAACGAGATCCTCTCCCGCCTCTACGACCAGCTCCGCGACCGCCAGCTCCGGATGGGCGTGGCGATCATGCACTCCCACCCCGACCGCGTCGCCAAGACGCTCGCCGAGCACCAGGAGATCCTGGAGGCGCTGCGCTCCGGGGACGCCGAGGCGGCGGTCGGCGTCGTGCACCGGCACGTGGGCTGGTTCTCACACCTGGCCCGGGGTGAGGTCCGGTGAGCACCCCGCGCAACTCCACCCTTCCGGGTGACCCGCCCGGCGGCCGGCGCGCGGTCACCGTCTGGGTGATCGGCGTCTCCGTCTACTTCGTCGCCGTCATCTTCCGCACGTCGCTCGGGGTGGCCGGCCTCGACGCCGCCGACCGCTTCCACGTGAACGCCTCGGCCCTGTCGACGTTCTCCATCCTCCAGTTGCTGGTCTACGCGGGCATGCAGATACCCGTCGGCCTGCTGGTGGACCGGCTCGGCACCAAGCGGGTGCTGGCCATCGGGGTCGTGCTGTTCACGGCCGGGCAGCTCGGCTTCGCGTTCTCCCCGTCGTACGGCACCGCGCTCGCCTCGCGGGCGCTGCTGGGCTGCGGCGACGCCATGACGTTCATCAGCGTGCTGCGGCTGGGCACGCGCTGGTTCCCGGCCCGGCGCGGGCCGCTGATCGCCCAGCTCGCCGGACTCGCCGGGATGGCGGGCAACCTGGTCTCCACGCTCGTCCTGGCCCGTCTGCTGCACGGCGTCGGCTGGACCGCGGCGTTCGCGGGCAGCGCGCTCGCCGGCGTGGTCGTGTTCGTCCTGCTGCTGCTGTTCCTGAAGGACCACCCGGAGGGGCACGCCCCCGAGCCGTTCCCGCACCAGGGCGCGGCCTACGTGCGCCGGCAGATCGCCGCCTCCTGGCGGGAGCCGGGGACCCGGCTGGGGCTGTGGGTGCACTTCACCACCCAGTTCCCGGCGATGGTGTTCCTGCTGCTGTGGGGCCTGCCGTTCCTGGTCGAGGCGCAGGGGCTGTCGCGCGCCACCGCGGGCGGCCTGCTCACCCTGGTCGTGCTGTCCAACATGCTCGTCGGACTGGTCTACGGCCAGATCATCGCCCGGCACCACGAGGCACGGCTCCCGCTCGCGCTCGGCACGGTCGCGGCGACCGCCGCGCTGTGGGCGGCCACGCTGCTCTACCCGGCCGACCACGCCCCGATGTGGCTGCTGGTGGTCCTGTGCGCGGTGCTGGGCGCCTGCGGCCCGGCGTCGATGATCGGCTTCGACTTCGCGCGTCCGGCCAACCCGCCCGAGCGCCAGGGCACCGCGTCCGGCATCACCAACATGGGCGGTTTCGTCGCCTCCATGACGACGCTGTTCGCGATCGGCGTGCTGCTGGACGCCACCGGCGACGACTACACCGTCGCGTTCTCCGCCGTGTTCGTCCTGCAGGCCCTCGGCGTCACCCAGATCCTGCGCCTGCGCCGCCGGGCGGCCCGCCGCGAGCGGGAGCGGCTGGTGGCCAGCCGGGTGGAGACGGTGCACGTCCCCGCCTGAGGCTCCCGTCAGGGCGAGGCGGGGGCGCGCGTCACCGGCACGAGCGTGAGGTACGCGAGCCCCAGGACGCCCCGGTAGTGCATCCACTGGTGCCGGTGGCGGTCCAGGCGCTCGCGCGTCGCGGCGGCCAGCGGGTGGCCGGGGTGGGTGGCCAGCCAGACCTCCGTGTCCGCCTGGTAGCCCGACTCGAACGCCTCCCACTCGCCGCGGTCCGCCGTCTCCACCCACTCGGGGCGGAACCCGGCCCCCACGGCCAGGTCGAGCAGCCGCGACAGGTCGTGGTGGTCGCCGGCCGAGGCGCCGGGCCACATCCCGGCCAGCTCCCGCTCGGTCGGCGGGCGCTCCCAGAACCCCTCGCCGAGCAGCACCCGCCCGCCGTCGGCGACCAGCCGCCGCAGCTCGCCCAGCGCCTCGCCCAGGTGCGCGGGCGGCCGCCGCGCGCTGAGCGCCTGACTGGCGCCGACGCACAGCACCAGGTCGGCGGGGCCGCGCCGGGTCCCCACGGCGGACTCCTCGACGAACGCCACCCGGTCCGCGAGCCCGCGCTCCCCGGCCGCCCGCCGCCCGCGCCGCAGGTCCTCGCCGTTCAGGTCCACGCCGACGCCGTGCGCCCGCGGTACGGCCTCCAGCACCCGCAGCAGCAACTCCCCCCAGCCGCAGCCCAGGTCGAGCACGGTCCGGGGCGCCCCCGCGGCGAGCCGCCGCACGAGGTCGCCGGCCCGCCGCTCGGACAGGGGCCCGTGGAAGACGAGCCGGCCGAGCCGGGGCGGGGCGTCGGCAGCGTCCGTGGCGGTGGCGTCGGACGCAGGGGCGTCGGATGCGTGGGTGCCAGGTGCGGTGGCGTCGGGCGCGTGGGCGTCGGTCATGGCAGGGCACGCTAGTTTCCGCCGGGCGCCCGGCGACACCGGTTAAACGCCGCGACACCCGGCGGACCGGGCCGGTCCGGCCCCCGCCCGGGCCTGGCTCCCTACGGCGTCACGGCGTCACGGCGAAGTTGCGCAGGATCGCCGTCGTCAGGGCCGTGTCCCCCTCGACCTTCACGCGGTCGGCGACCGCGTCGGGGCCGACCCGACCGCAGGCCAGGCGCACGAAGGTCTCCCAGTCGAGGGAGAAGGACGCGGCGGGGCCGAGGGCGGGCACCGCCTCCACCGTGCCGCGGCCCTGGATGTCGACGCGGACGGTGCGCAGGAACTCCACCGGGCCGTGCACGTCGAAGACGATCGCCGAGCTGCGGGGCGCGTCGGCGCGCTCGGCGACGACCCGGGGCAGCTCGTCGAGGAGCACGTCCCGGGCGACGTACGCGCCGGGGGAGTCGAGGTTGCCGGGCCGGCCGAGGGAGGCGCGCAGGTCCTGCTCGTGCACCCAGATGTTGAACGCATGGGAGCGCATGGACTCTTCGAGGGTCAGCTCGGCGCCGAGCGGGCCGCGCACCTTGGCCCCGGGGTCGCGCGACTCGTTGCGGAGCTGGCGGTTGCGGCGGATGACCATCAGCTCCAGCTCGGACGTCATCTCCGGCGCCGTGTGGTGCCGGCGGACGTCGACCTGCATCTCCATGTACCGCTGGTGCTCGTTGGTGACGTGGAAGAGGTCCCGCGGCAGGGAGTGGATGGGGCGGGGGTCGCCGTACATCTCGCTGTCGAGCCCGATCACGTGCGACACGATGTCGCGCACCGACCAGCCGGGGCAGGGGGTGCGCCGGTTCCAGTCGGCCTCCACCAGGTGCTGCACCAGCTCGGATATCGCTTCGATGGAGTGGGTCCAGGCGTCGGCGTAGGGCTGGAGGGTGGGATGCAGACTCACGGAACGGGACCCCTCGGCGGTCGGTACACGGGCAGGTTGACGGCGGTGCCGGCGGGAAGTGGCTGCTCGGCGGGTGCCTTGAGCCTCCCCCGGCTGTCGGCTGCGCTCCAGCCGCAGTGCCCCCAAGCTACGCTGCTGTGAGGCACCCCGGCAGTGCTTTCGTGTGACGATCGTAGGCCCGTGTGGACGACTCGAATGCCAGGACGGTGGTAGTGTGCGCGCCTCTTTGATCCAGATCGCCGTGGACGAGGGCGAATCGGCCGAGGCCCGGCGGCGGCGGGCGGTCTCGTTGGTCCGTGACCAGGCGGGCGCGGCCGACCTGGTCGTCCTGCCGGAGCTGTGGACGACCGGGGCGTTCGCCTACGAGGCGTTCGCCGCGCAGGCCGAGCCGCTCGACGGACCGACGTACGAGCTGATGGCCAAGGCGGCGAGCGACGCGGGCGTGTGGCTGCACGCGGGCTCGATCCCGGAGCGCGACCCCGAGGGCCCGCTCTACAACACCTCGCTGGTCTTCTCCCCCTCCGGCGACCTGGCCGCCGCCTACCGCAAGATCCACCGGTTCGGCTTCGACCAGGGCGAGGCGGTGCTGATGGGTGCCGGACGCGAGCTGGTGACGGTCCGTCTGCCCGACACCACGCTCGGCGTGGCGACCTGCTACGACCTCCGTTTCCCCGAGCTTTTCCGCGGTCTCGTCGCCCACGGCGCCGAGACCCTGGTCGTCGCGGCGGGCTGGCCGGAGCGCCGCCGGTCGCACTGGACGCTGCTGGCCCGGGCGCGGGCGGTGGAGAACCAGGCGTTCGTGCTCGCGTGCGGAACGGCCGGGACGCACGCCGGAGTTCAGCAGGCGGGCCACTCGGTCGTGGTGGACCCGTGGGGCGAGGTCCTGGCGGAGGCGGGGCCCGGCGAGCAGGTCCTCACCGTGGAGTTCGACCCGGCGCGGGTCGCGGCCACCAGGGACCAGTTCCCCGCCCTGAAGGACAGGGTCCTGGGCCTGGAGCCGCCGACGGGCGCCTGACGCCGGACGGGACCGTCCCTCAGTCGTCCTCCCGTTCCTTCTCCGCCAGGTGGATCACGCACACCGTCACCGCGATCAGCAGCGCCGGGTCGGCGTCGTCGCGGACCACGTCGACGCCGTAGGTCTCGCGCACGTGCAGCCAGCGCCGGGAGATGACGGCCAGCAGCTCACCGTCGTACTCGACGGCGAACTCCCGGTCCATGATCTTGCCGCTGACGTCGAGGACCGTGCCGTCGACCAGCGTGACGCGGTAGTGGTTGCGCAGCAGGGAGAGCCGTTTGCGGCGCACGGTGGCCAGCGGCTCCCCCTCCCGCTCGATCACCATGGTGTCGCGCAGCGCGAACATCTTCTGGTGGATGTCGACGAGCACGCGCCCGCGGGTGTCCTTCAGCTCGAAGGTGTCCCGCACCCGCATGGCCTTGCCGTCGACGAGGAACACCTTGTTGCCCCGGTCGTCCTCGATCCAGTAGTCGTCACCGATGCTGAGGAGCCGGTCGCGTACGAGGAATCTCATGACAGGACCGCTTCCCCGGCACCGGCCCCGAAACGCCGCCGATAGGCCGACGGGCTGAGACCGGTCTCGCGCCGCAGCCGGACGCGCAGGTTGGCGGCGGTGCCCAGACCGCACCGGGCGGCGACGACGTCCAGGCGTCGCTCACCGCGCTCGATGAGCCGGCACGCGAGCGCCACGCGCTCCCCGGTGAGCCACGCCAGCGGGGTCGTGCCGAGCTGGGCGCGGAAGCGGCGGTGCAGCGTCGCCGGGGACACCGCCGCGCGCGTGGCGAGGTCGGCCACCGTCAGCGGCTCCGCCAGCCGCACCTGGGCCCACGCCAGCAGCGGTCCGAGCGACTCGTCCCGTACGTCGGGCAGGGGCCGTTCCACGAACTGCCGCTGCCCGCCGTCGCGGTGGGCCGCGAACACCAGGCGCCGGGACACCGCGCCCGCGATCTCCGCGCCGTGGTCGCGGCGCAGGACGTACAGCCCGAGGTCGAGCGCGGCGGCGCTGCCCGCGGCGGTGAGGATCTGCCCCTCGTCGACGTAGAGCACGTCGGGCTCCAGCCGCACCCGGGGGTGCAGCCGGCGGAAGGTGTCGGCCCACATCCAGTGGGTCGTGGCCCGCCGCCCGTCGAGCAGCCCCGCCTCGGCGAGCGCGAAGCTGCCGGTGCACAGGCTGACGATGCGCGCCCCACGCGCGTGGGTGCGCCGGACGGCGTCCAGGACGTCCGCACGGCGCGGTACGACGTTGTCGGGCCGCCCGGGCACCACCAGGGTGTCGGCGTCGTCCACGGCGTCCAGCGGGGCGGCGCCGGTCAGCGTGAAGAAGCCGTGGTTCATGCGCACCGCGCGCGTGGGCGTGCACAGGGTCACCTCGTACAGCGGCCCCGGCAGCCCGAGTTCCGGCCGGGGCAGCCCGAACAGCTCGGTGGCGACGCCCACTTCGAAGGGGTTGGTCCCCTCGTCGACGATCACGGCGACCCGGTGCGGCGCGGGCCGGGGCCGGCCCGGAGCGGGATGCGAGGATCCTTGCGGCATGTGCGATTCCTAGCACTCGCCCGTCCCGCCGTCACCCCCGAGGATGACGGACATGACGACCGAACGGACCCCTGAACGGACCCCCGAGCCCCTCTCCCTCGACGCCGTCCTCGCCTCCTTCACCCAGCGGTGGAGCCCCCGCATCGTCACCACCGTGAACGACTACGACGTGCGCGTCGCCCACGTGGAGGGCGAGCACGTCTGGCACGTCCACGACCACACCGACGAGTTCTTCCTGGTCCTCGACGGCGAACTGCACATCGCCCTGCGCGAGCCGGCCGGGGAGCGCACGGTGGTGCTCACCCGCGGCTCGCTGCTCACCGTGCCCCGCGGCACCGAGCACAAGCCGTACGCCCCCGTCCCCTCCGACATCCTGGTGTTCGAGCCCTCCGGCACCCTCTCGGTCGGCGACCGCCACGACGAGGTCCCGTCCCACGTGGACGCGACGACGGGCCACGCCCTGCCCTGATACCGCGCCCCGCCTGGCACCCTGGACCCATGAGCGACTCACCCGCCCGCCGTGCTCCCCGCCGCGTCCGCGTGCGCGCCCCCGAGCTGGTCGGCAGGGGCGGCTGGCTGAACACGGGCGGCCGTTCCTACCGCCTGGCCGACCTGCGCGGACGGGTGGTCGTGCTCGACTTCTGGACCTTCTGCTGCATCAACTGCCTGCACGTCGTCGACGAGTTGCGCGAGCTGGAGGAGCGGCACCGGGACACGCTGGTCGTCGTCGGGGTGCACTCGCCGAAGTTCGTGCACGAGGCGGAGCACGGGGCCGTCGTGGACGCCGTCGAGCGGTACGGCGTCGCGCACCCCGTGCTGGACGACCCGGAGCTCGCCACCTGGAAGCAGTACGCGGTGCGGGCGTGGCCCACGCTGGTGGTGATCGACCCCGAGGGGTACGTGGTCGCCCAGCACGCGGGTGAGGGCCATGTGCACGCCATCGAGCGGCTGGTCACGGAGCTGGAGGCCGAGCACGGGGCGAAGGGCACCCTGCGCCGGGGCGACGGCCCGTACGTCGCGCCGGAGCCGGAGCCGACCGCGCTGCGCTTCCCGGGCAAGGCGCTCGTCCTGCCGGGCGGGACCTTCCTGGTCAGCGACACCACCCGGCACCAGCTCGTGGAGCTGGCGGAGGACGGCGAGACGGTGCTGCGGCGCATCGGCTCCGGGAAGCGCGGGTTCGCCGACGGCGGGCCCGGGGACGCGTCGTTCAACGAGCCGCAGGGGCTGGCCCTGCTCGACGGCACCGGCGTGGTCGTCGCCGACACCGTCAACCACGCCCTGCGCCGCCTGGACCTCGGCTCCGGCGCCGTGACGACCCTGGCGGGGACCGGACGGCAGTGGTGGCGGGGCTCGCCGGTGTCCGGGCCGGCCCGGGAGACCGACCTGTCCTCCCCGTGGGACGTGGCGGTGTTCGACGGGCGGGTGTGGATCGCGATGGCCGGGGTGCACCAGCTCTGGGCGTACGACCCGGCCGACGGGACGGTGCGGGTGGCGGCCGGGACGACCAACGAGGGGCTGGTGGACGGCCCGGTCGCCGAGGCGTGGTTCGCGCAGCCCTCGGGGCTGGCCGTGTCGGCCGACGGAGAGCGGCTGTGGCTCGCCGACTCCGAGACGTCGGCGCTGCGCTGGGTGGACCGGGCCGGGATCGTCCACACGGCCGTGGGCACCGGTCTGTTCGACTTCGGGCACCGGGACGGCCCGGCGGGCCAGGCCCTGTTCCAGCATCCGCTGGGGGTCACGGTGCTGCCGGACGGCTCGGTCGCGGTGAGCGACACGTACAACCACGCGCTGCGCCGCTACGACCCGGCGACGGGTGAGGTGAGCACGCTCGCCACGGACCTGCGGGAGCCCAGTGACGCGGTGCTGGTGGGCGGCGACATCGTGGTGGTGGAGTCGGCCCGGCACCGGCTGACGCGGCTGCGCCTGCCGGAGGAGGCGGTGCGGGTGGAGGCCGTCGCGCACCGCACGCAGCGGGCGGCGACGGAGGTCGCGCCGGGCCCGCTCGCGCTGGAGGTGGTCTTCCAGGCGCCGGCGGGCCAGAAGCCGGACACCCGGTACGGCCCCTCGACGCGGCTGCTGGTGTCCGCCACGCCGCCGGAGCTGCTGCTGAAGGGCGAGGGCGCGGGCAGCGACCTGGCGCGCTACCTGGAGCTGAACCCGGCCGTGCCGGAGGGCGTCCTGCACGTCTCGGCCATGGCCGCGAGCTGCGACGACGACCCGGACAACCCGTACCCGGCCTGCCGTGTCCACCAGCAGGACTGGGGGGTTCCGGTCCGCCTCACCGAGGGCGGGGCGGACCGGCTGCCGCTGGTCCTGGCGGGGATGGACGGAACGGACTGAGGCGCGGTCCCGTGCGGTCGGGCCGACCGCGGGTCAGACGCCGTAGCCGTCGCTGTAGCCGCCGGGGCCGTGGTGGTGGTGGCGCTCCTCCTCGACGACGGTCGTCGTCGTGGGGGGCACCATGACGCGCCTGCGGCGCGCGATGCTGCTGAAGGTCGTCACCCCGATCAGGCCGACGATCATCAGGATGACGCCGACCAGGTCGAGGTTGACCCCCTGCATGTGCCAGTCGGTCGCGAACGTGAGAATGGCTCCCACGGCGATGAGGATGATGCACCCGCCGAGGCCCATGAGTGTCGCCTCCCTGTCCGGTCCGGTCCTTCCGGTCCGGACAGTCGGGTACCCCCGTTGTCAACCCCCATGCGGCGCAAGGGCGTTCCGGGCCGGGCGGCTAGCCCTCCAGGAACGCCGCCAGGGCGTTGGCCAGCAGGTACGGGTCGCGGTCGCCGCACAACTCGCGGGCGCTGTGCATGGAGAGGATCGCCACGCCGATGTCGACGGTGCGGATGCCGTGGCGGGCCGCGGTGATGGGGCCGATGGTGGTGCCGCAGGGCATGGAGTTGTTGGACACGAACGACTGGAAGGGCACGTCCGCCTTCTCGCAGGCCGCGGCGAACACGGCCCGGCCCGAACCGTCCGTGGCGTAACGGTTGTTGACGTTGACCTTGAGGATCGGTCCGCCGTTGACCCGCGGGTGGTGCGTCGGGTCGTGCCGCTCCGCGTAGTTGGGGTGCACGGCGTGGCCGGTGTCCGAGGACAGGCAGACGGTGCCGGCGAAGGCGCGCGCCCGGTCCTCGTAGGAGCCGCCGCGCGCGAACACCGAACGCTCCAGCACGCCGCCCAGCAGCGGCCCGTCGGCGCCGGTGTCCGACTGGGAGCCGTTCTCCTCGTGGTCGAAGGCCGCGAGGACCGGGATGTACCGCAGGTCCGCCGCGCCCGGGCCGCCGGCCACCGCGGCCAGCGCCGCCGTACCGGCGTGCACGGACAGCAGGTTGTCCATGCGCGGGCCGGCGACGAACTCCTCGTCGCGGCCGAGGTAGGCGGGGCGTTCGACGGGGTGCGTCATCAGGTCCCAGCCGGTGACGGAGCCGCGTTCGAGGCCGTTCTCCTCCTCCAGGAAGGCGATCAGGTCGCCGTCGCGCACGTCGTGGCCGAGACCCCACACCGGCTGGAGGTGGCGCTGCTTGTCCAGCTTGAGGCCCTCGGAGGCGACCGCGCGGTCGAGGTGGATCGCGAGCTGTGGCACGCGCAGCAGCGGCCGGTCGACGTTGACCAGGCGGCTGGAACCGTCGCGGAGGGTGAGCCGGCCCGCCAGTCCCAGGTCCCGGTCCAGCCAGGAGTTCATCAGCGGGCCGCCGTAGATCTCCACGGCCACCTGGCGCCAGCCGTGCGCGCCGGAGTCGGGGAGCGGCTTGACGCGCAGGTTGGGGGAGTCGGTGTGCGCGCCGACGATCCGGAACGGGGTGTGCGGGTCGGCGCCCTCGGGCACGTACCAGGCCACGATCGCGCCGCCGCGCAGCACGTACTTCCCGCCGCTCGTGCCGTCCCAGGCGTCGGTCTCGGCCAGGTGCCGGAACCCGGCCTTCTCCAGCCGCTCCGCGGCGGTCGCCACGGCGTGGTACGGCGACGGGGCGGCCGCGAGGAAGGACATCAGGTCGTCGGTGTGGCCGCGGTCGAAGCGGGGGGATTGGCTCATGGCATTCACCTTAACGACGGACGAGGGCCCGCTCCCCCTTACCGGGAGCGGGCCCTCGTGAGGACGGTGTGGAGGTGAGAGAAGGGTGTGTCCCTTGCGTCCTCAGAGGTCCGGTGGGACCTAGAACGCGGCCTCGTCGAGCTCCATGAGGTCCAGGTCGACGCCGGAGGCCACCTTGCGGGCCAGGGTGACGCCGGGCAGGACGGTGGCCGCGAAGAACTTCGCCGCGGCGATCTTGCCGGTGTAGAACGCCTGGTCCTTGGCGGAGGCGGTCTGCAGCTTCTCGGCGGCGATCGCGGCGCCCTTGAGCAGCAGGTAGCCGACGATGACGTCGCCGGAGGCCAGCAGCAGGCGGGTGGTGTTCAGGCCCACCTTGTAGATGTTCTTGACGTCCTGCTCGGTGGCCGCGAGGTCGGTCAGCATCAGGCCGACGATGGCCTCCAGCTCGACGGCCGCCTTGGCCAGGTGCTCGCGGGACTCGGCCAGCTCCTCGCCGCCGGTGCCGAGCGCCAGGAACGACTTGATGTCCTCGGCGAGGGAGTTGAGCGCGGCGCCCTGGTTGCGGACGATCTTCCGGAAGAAGAAGTCCTGGCCCTGGATCGCGGTGGTGCCCTCGTAGAGGGTGTCGATCTTGGCGTCCCGGATGTACTGCTCGATCGGGTACTCCTGCAGGAAGCCGGAGCCGCCGAAGGTCTGCAGCGACTGGGCGAGCTGCTCGTACGCCTTCTCGGAGCCGTAGCCCTTGACGACGGGCAGGAGCAGGTCGTTCAGGGCGTGCTCGGTGGAGGCGTCCTCGCCGGCGGCCTCCTTGAGCTGGATGGCGTCCTGGATCGAGGCCGTGTACATCACCAGGGCGCGCATGCCCTCGGCGTACGCCTTCTGCGTCATCAGCGAGCGGCGGACGTCCGGGTGGTGGGTGATGGTGACCTTGGGCGCGGTCTTGTCCATGAAGTTGGCCAGGTCCGGGCCCTGGACGCGCTCCTTGGCGTACTCGAGCGCGTTGAGGTAGCCGGTGGAGAGCGTGGAGATCGCCTTCGTGCCGACCATCATGCGGGCGAACTCGATGATGCGGAACATCTGGCGGATGCCGTCGTGCTTGTCGCCGATCAGCCAGCCCTTGGCGGGGTGCTTGTCGCCGAACGTCATCTCGCACGTGTTGGAGGCCTTCAGGCCCATCTTGTGCTCGACGTTGGTGGCGTAGACGCCGTTGCGCTCGCCCAGCTCGCCGGTCTCGAAGTCGAAGAGGTACTTCGGGACGAGGAAGAGGGACAGGCCCTTGGTGCCGGGGCCGGCGCCCTCGGGGCGGGCGAGGACGTAGTGGAGGATGTTCTCCGACATGTCGTGCTCACCGGAGGTGATGAAGCGCTTCACGCCCTCGATGTGCCAGGAGCCGTCCTCCTGCTGCACGGCCTTGGTGCGGCCGGCGCCGACGTCCGAGCCGGCGTCCGGCTCGGTGAGGACCATCGTGGAGCCCCACTGCTTCTCGACGGCGATCGAGGCGATGTGCTTCTGGACCTCGTTGCCCTCCTCGAAGAGGATGCCGGCGAACGCGGGGCCGGAGGAGTACATCCACACGGCCGGGTTGGCGCCCAGGATCAGCTCGGCGTAGGCCCAGATCAGGGAGCGGGGCGAGGTGGTGCCGCCGATCTCCTCGGGCAGGCCCAGGCGCCAGTACTCCGAGTCCATGAAGGCCTGGTAGCTCTTCTTGAAGGACGCGGGGACCGGTGCGGTGTTGGTCTCCGGGTCGAAGACGGGCGGGTTGCGGTCGGCGTCGGCGAAGGACTCGGCCAGCTCGTTCTCCGAGAGGCGGGTCAGCTCCTCCAGGACGCTCTTGGCGGTCTCGACGTCCATCTCCTCGAACGGACCGGTGCCGTAGACCTTGTCGCGGCCGAGTACTTCGAAGAGGTTGAACTCGATGTCGCGGAGATTCGACTTGTAGTGCCCCATGGCGAAGGCTCCCGGCTCCGTAGAGAGATCGGCGAGGCACTGGAATCCTCGCGCACGTTTACATACCAACAAGTAGCTCCGATGATGCTACCCGTCGGTAATAAGCCGCAACCCCATCCCCGCATCTGTGACCGGGCACACCGCTACGCTTGCGCCCATGTACGGATACGGCCAGCCCATGGACGGCGGCGCCGCGCAGCAGCAGTACGCCCCGCCGCAGCAGCCCATGGCGGGCGGTGTCGGGGGGTACGGCCAGCAGCCACCCCTGTATCCCGAGCCGTCCCCGCCCTCGCTCGCGGACGCCGTGCGCGCGTTCACGACCGGGCAGATGTCCGCCGAGGACTTCCAGCAGATCTTCGCCACGTCGAAGGTGTACTGCCCGCGCGGTGACACCCCCGGCTTCCTGGCGCTGCACAACACCCAGCAGCCGGTGATCCCGATGTTCAGCTCCCTGAAGGAGCTGCGCCGCTACGCGGGCAAGGAGTCGAAGTACTTCGTCATCACCGGCGCCGAGGTGATCGACCTGCTGCCCACCGGCTACGGGTTCGTCCTGGACATGGAGGGCGAGCACCGCATGGTCTTCGACGCCAAGGCGGTCGAGCAGATGGTCGACTTCGCGATGCGCCGCATGTACGGATAGGGCGCTGCGCAACGGCGCGACCAGCGCCCTCGTGCCCGGGGAGCCCGGAGGGAATGCCCTCCGGGCTTCCGCTGTTCTGGGGTGGCAGAAAGTTCAACGCTCAACTAAACTGGGCGTACCAAGGAGGTACCGACATGCCTGCAGTGACCGTCGAGAACCCGTTGACGCTGCCCCGTGTGACCGCACCGGCCGATGCCGTGGCGCGTCCGGTGCTCGGCGTCACGACCGCGCCGAGCGGTTTCGAGGGCGAGGGCTTCCCGGTGCGCCGGGCGTTCGCGGGGATCCACTACCGCCACCTCGACCCGTTCATCATGATGGACCAGATGGGTGAGGTGGAGTACGCGCCGGGCGAGCCCAAGGGCACCCCCTGGCACCCGCACCGCGGCTTCGAGACCGTCACCTACATCATCGACGGGATCTTCGACCACCAGGACTCCCAGGGCGGTGGCGGCACCATCACCAACGGCGACACCCAGTGGATGACCGCCGGCTCGGGCCTGCTGCACATCGAGGCCCCGCCGGAGTCGCTGGTGATGTCGGGCGGCCTCTTCCACGGCCTGCAGTTGTGGGTGAACCTCCCCGCCCGGGACAAGATGATGGCGCCCCGCTACCAGGACATCCGCGGCGGCCAGGTCCAGCTCCTCACCTCCCCCGACGGCGGCGCGCTGCTGCGCGTCATCGCCGGTGAGCTGGACGGCCACGCCGGGCCCGGCATCACGCACACCCCGATCACGATGATCCACGCGACCCTCGCCCCGGGTGCGGAGATCACCCTGCCGTGGCGCGAGGACTTCAACGGCCTGGCGTACGTCCTCGCGGGCCGCGGCTCGGTGGGTGCCGAGCGGCGGCCGGTCCACCTCGGCCAGACCGCCGTCTTCGGCGCCGGCGGCTCGCTGACGGTCCGCGCGGACGACAAGCAGGACTCCCACACCCCGGACCTGGAGGTCGTCCTGCTGGGCGGCCGGCCGATCCGGGAGCCGATGGTCCACTACGGCCCGTTCGTGATGAACACCAAGGACGAGCTGATGCAGGCGTTCGAGGACTTCCAGAAGGGCCGCCTGGGCACGGTCCCGGCCGTGCACGGCATGACGGAGAGCGGCCCGGAGGCCTGAGCCTCCCCGTCGTCCCCGGTCGTCCCCGCGAGGGTGACGCGGCGTCCGATCTGACGTCGCGTCACCCTCGTGGCACGTCCGGCGGGACAGCCGGGCCCCGGCGTGGTGCGGTGGGGGTGTGCTGCTGCTTCCCCCGTCCGTCCGCCGGCTCGCCGCGTGGTGCGTCGTCGTGCTGTTGGTGTGCGGCGTCGGGTGGGTCGGCATCCGGCTGTGCGTGGAGTTCCGTACGGCCGTCACGCCCGTGCTGCTGGCGCTGCTGGGCACCGCGCTGCTGCGGCCGCTGCACCGGCGGCTGATGCGATTGCGGGTGCCGCGGTCGCTGTCCGCGGGGCTCACCTGTGCCGCCGTCGTCGCCGTGGTGGGCGGTGCCGTGTACATCGTGGTGGCCGCGCTCGTCGACACCGGGGACCAGATCGTCGCCTCGCTGCAGGACGCGGCGCGCTCGCTCCCGCGGCACTTCGGGACGGCGGACACCTCCCTGGACGACCTGACGTCCCACGGGCGCGAGCTGCTGGGCAAGTTCGGCGGGACGGCCGCGTCGGGCGTCGTCAGCGGGGTGAGCGTGGTCGGGGAGACCCTCGCGATGGCCGTGCTGGCGCTGCTGCTCGTCTTCTTCTTCCTGCGCGACTCCGACCGCGCGGTCGGAGCGCTGCGCTCGCTCGCCCCGAACGGCACCGCCGACCTGCTGGAGGCGATGGCCCGGCGGGCGTTCCGCGCGGTCGAGGGCTTCATGCGCGGGACGACGCTCATCGCGCTGATCGACGCCCTGTGCATCGGCGTCGGCCTGCTCGTCCTCGACGTGCCCGGCGCCGCGGGGCTGGCCGCGCTGGTCTTCGTCGGCGCCTACATCCCCTACCTCGGCGCCTTCATCTCCGGCACGGTCGCCGTGCTGGTGGCGTTCGCCGACCGGGGCTTCGTCACCGGGCTGTGGGCGCTCGGCGTCGTGCTGGCCGTGCAGGTCCTCGAGGGGCACGTCCTGCAGCCGGCCATCCAGAGCCGGACCGTGCAGATGCACCCGGCGGTCGTCCTGCTCGCCATCACGGCCGGTGCGTCCGTCGCCGGCATCGTCGGCATGCTCCTCGCCGTCCCCCTCACGGCAGCGGCCTTCGGCGTGGTCAACGAACTCCGGGAGCGCTACGGCGCGCAGGCGCCGGGGCAGCCCTCCCCCGGGGACACCGGCTAGGGGGTCGCGGCCGCCGGGTCCTGCCCCGTCCCGTCCTCGCACAGCTCGAACCAGATGCTCTTGCCCTCGCCGCGCGGGGCCACCCCCCAGGTGTCGGCGAGGAGTTCGATGAGCAGCAGGCCGCGGCCCGAGGACGCCATCTCGCCGGGGCGGCGCTTGTGGGGCAGGTCGTCGCTGGTGTCGCTGACCTCGACCCGCATCCGCCGCCCGGCCGGACCGCTCGACACCTCGGCGACCAGCAGCGCGTCGGCGTCGGTGTGGACGAGGACGTTGGTCAGCATCTCGGAGACCAGCAGGACCGCCGAGTCGACCTGGTCGGCCGAGGCCCAGTCGTGCAGCAGCTCGCGGAGCTGCTGCCGGGCGACGGCGATCCGCTCGGGCTCGGCCTGCGCGACCGTCAGCATCGTGCGGCGCGTGCGGGGCCGGGCGGGGGCGGCCGGGCCGAGGGAGCCGGCGCCGTGCCGGCACAGCAGGAGCAGCGCGATGTCGTCCTCGCGGCGGTCGGTCAGCCGGCCCGTGGTGTGGTGGGAGGAGGGGCCGTGCACCGCCTGCACCAGGGCGTCGGCCAGGTCCTCCAGGCCGGCGTCGTGCTCCTCCAGGATGCGGCGGACCCGCTGCCAGCCGGTGTCGAGGTCGTGCCCGCCGGTCTCCAGGAGGCCGTCGGTGCACAGCATCATCGCCTCGCCCGGCTCCAGCAGCAGCCGGGTGGTGGGGTAGTCGGAGTCGGGGTCCACGCCGAGCGGGGGCCCGCCGGCCGTGTTGCGCAGGATGACCGTGCCGTCGGCCAGCCGGATCGCCGGGTCGAGGTGGCCCGCCCGGGCGGCCTCCAGGACCCCGGTGGCGGGGTCGACCTCGACGTAGAGGCAGGTCGCGAAGCGCAGGTCGGAGGGGTCGTCGTCGCTGGGGGCGATCGCGGCGAAGAAGCGGGAGGCGCGGGAGAGGACCGCGTCGGGGCGGTGGCCTTCGGCGGCGTACGCGCGCAGCGCTATCCGTAGCTGGCCCATGAGCCCGGCGGCCCGTACGTCATGGCCCTGGACGTCGCCGATGACCAGCGCGAACCGTCCTCCGCCGGAGGGCGAGCCGCCGGGCAGCGGGATCATGTCGTACCAGTCGCCGCCGACCTGGAGACCGCCGCCGGTGGGGATGTAGCGGGCGGCGAGCGTCATGCCGGGTATCTCTGGGCCCAGGCGGGGCAGCATGGTGCGCTGGAGGCCGTCCGTCAGCTCGCGCTGGGTCTCGGCGGCGCCCGCGCGGGACAGGGCCTGCGCCAGCATGCGGGCCACGGTGGTCAGCACCGAGCGCTCGTCGGGCGTGAACGCCACCGGGTAGGCGAAGGCCGCCATCCAGGCGCCCATCGTGCGCCCCGCGACCGTCAGCGGCAGGAAGGCCCAGGAGCGGCGGCCGAACTGCTGGGCGAGCGGCCAGGTGAGCGGATAGCGCTGCTTGTACTGCTCGACGGTGGACAGGTACACCGCGCGGCCGGTGCGGACCACTTCGGCCGCCGGGTAGTCGGTCTCCAGCGGCATGTGCAGGAACGGCATCTCGTCGCCCGGCTGCTGGCCGTGGTGGCCGATGATCGTCAGCCGGTCGCCCTCCACCCCGAAGACGGCGAGGCCGTCCGGGCTGAAGCCCGGCATCGACAGCCCGGCCGCGACCCGCAGCACCTCCTCCGTGGAGCGGGCCTCGGCCAGCGCGCGGCCCGCGTCCAGCAGGAACGCCTCCCGCGAGCGCCGCCAGTCGCCGGTGACGGCGGTGCGCCCGGCGGACGTGCCGGGGGCCGGCTCGGTGACCTGCTGAAGGGTGCCGATCAGCTCGTACGCCTTCTTCACGGGGTCGAAGGAGGGCTTGGAGCGGCTGCGCACGACGCGGATGATGCGGCCCCGCTCGTCCATGATCCGGATGCGGACCTCGGCCAGGGTGCCCTCGGCGACCGCGAGCTGTACGACGCCGGTGATCTCGTTCCAGTCGACCGGGTGGAGGCGGGCGCGCGTCTGGGCCTCGGTGAGGACGGTCCCCTCGGCGGGCAGGCCGAGCAGCCGGGCCGCCTCGGCATCGACCGTGACCAGGCCGGTGGACGTGTCCCAGTGCCAGACTCCGGTCGCGAGGGCGGCGAGAACCTCACCCACGGCGGGCAGGGGCTCACCAGTGCGCATTGCCCCACTTTAAGAAGAGCGTCCCGGGACGTGCCACCGAACGGATGTGAGACCCGCCACTGTCGGGCCGTGATCACCGGGCCGTGAGGGAGGAGAGCCGGGGGTGAGCCGCCCGGTACGCTGGGGGGTGTTTCACGTGAAACACCGGCCGAAACCGGCTGCGACCGGGCGGTACCGGCCGAAACCTCCACCCCGATCCGCGAAGACTGGATGAACGACGATGCATCGGTACAGGTCCCACACCTGCGGCGAGCTCCGCGCTTCTGACGTCGGCACCGACGTCCGGCTGAGTGGCTGGCTGCACAATCGGCGCGACCTGGGCGGCATCCTCTTCATCGATCTGCGCGACCACTACGGCATCACGCAGCTCGTGGCCCGTCCCGGCACCCCCGCCTACGAGGCCCTGGACAAGCTCTCCAAGGAATCGACCGTCCGCGTCGACGGCAAGGTCGTCTCCCGCGGCGCCGAGAACATCAACGCCGACCTGCCCACCGGCGAGATCGAGGTCGAGGTCGGCGAGGTCGAGCTGCTGGGCGCGGCCGCCCCGCTGCCGTTCACGATCAACACCGAGGACGGGGTCAACGAGGAGCGGCGCCTGGAGTACCGCTTCCTGGACCTGCGCCGTGAGCGCATGCACCGCAACATCATGCTGCGCACCCAGGTCATCTCGGCCATCCGGCAGAAGATGAGCGGGCTCGGCTTCAACGAGCTGGCCACCCCGATCCTGACCGCGACCTCCCCCGAGGGCGCGCGCGACTTCGTGGTGCCCTCCCGCATCCACCCGGGCCGCTTCTACGCGCTGCCGCAGGCGCCGCAGCAGTTCAAGCAGCTCCTGATGATCTCCGGCTTCGACCGCTACTTCCAGATCGCGCCCTGCTTCCGCGACGAGGACGCCCGCGCCGACCGCTCGCCGGGCGAGTTCTACCAGCTCGACGTCGAGATGAGCTTCGTCGAGCAGGAGGACGTCTTCCAGCCGATCGAGAAGCTCATGACCGAGCTGTTCGAGGAGTTCGGCGGCGGCCGGCACGTCACCTCGCCGTTCCCGCGCATCCCGTTCCGCGAGGCGATGCTCAAGTACGGCTCCGACAAGCCGGACCTGCGGGCCCAGCTGGAGCTGGTCGACCTCACCGACGTGTTCGAGAACAGCGAGTTCAAGGCGTTCGCCGGTCAGCACGTGCGGGCGCTGCCCGTGCCGGCCGTCCAGGACCAGCCCCGCAAGTTCTTCGACCAGCTCGGCGACTTCGCCGTCTCCCAGGGCGCCAAGGGCCTCGCCTGGGTCCGCGTCGGCGAGGACGGCAAGCTGTCCGGGCCGATCGCGAAGTTCCTCACCGAGGAGAACGTCAAGGTCCTCACCGAGCGCCTCGGCCTGGAGGCCGGGCACGCCGTGTTCTTCGGCGCGGGCGAGTTCGACGAGGTCTCCAAGATCATGGGCGCGGTGCGCGTCGAGGCCGCCAAGCGGGCCGGCCACTTCGAGGAGAACGTCTTCCGGTTCTGCTGGATCGTCGACTTCCCGATGTTCGAGAAGGACGAGGAGACCGGCAAGATCGACTTCTCGCACAACCCGTTCTCGATGCCCCAGGGCGGCATGGAGGCCCTGGAGACCCAGGACCCGCTGGACATCCTGGCCTGGCAGTACGACATCGTCTGCAACGGCGTCGAGCTGTCCTCCGGCGCGATCCGCAACCACGAGCCGGACATCATGCTCAAGGCGTTCGAGATCGCGGGCTACGACCGCGAGACCACCGAGCGCGAGTTCGCGGGCATGCTGCGCGCGTTCCGCTTCGGCGCCCCGCCGCACGGCGGCATCGCCCCCGGCGTGGACCGCATCGTCATGCTCCTCGCGGACGAGCCCAACATCCGCGAGACGATCGCCTTCCCGCTCAACGGCAACGCGCAGGACCTGATGATGGGCGCCCCGACCGAGCTGGAGGAGTCCCGCCTGCGGGAACTCCACCTGACGGTGCGCAAGCCGCAGCCGAAGTAGGACTGCGCCTGACTCCGCCGAAGGGGGCGGGAAACGATCCGTTTCCCGCCCCCTTCGGCTTGTCCCCGGCCCGTCCCGGTGCCGTCAGGCCCAGAAGGAGAGGCCGGTGCCGCCCAGCATGGTCGAGTCCTGCTGGGTCAGGCCGAGCGCGGCGGCCGTGAACAGGCGGCTGCGGGTGGTCGTGGGGCCGGAGGCGACGCCGGGAGCCGACCGACCTGGTCGCCGCCTACAACGCGGCGGCGTCCCACGGCGGGTGGTCCGGCTCAGAATCCGAGGCAGGTGATCTGGACGACGTAGACCCGTTGGCTGCGTACGACGACCTGGTACCGGAACATGCCGCCCGGCACGATGACGTCGCCGCCCTTCGGATCGAAGCCCTCATGGTCCCGACCGTGAAGGTGGAGGGCTTCGGCGGCCCTGACGAGCTCGTCCGCCTTCCTTTCCACCTGGGCGAGGAAGGCGGCGGGTGCGGAGCGGGCGGCTTCCTCGGCGCCGAAGGCGTACTCCCACTTCCAGCTCAACCGCGCACTGCCCTCATGGCCTGGTCCAATACAGCGGACAGCTCGCGTAGGGCTTCTTCACCGACGCTCGGGTCCTCGTCCTCGAGCCTGCTCTCCGCGCGCTCGAATCGGGCCGCCAACTCCGGTCGGCGGGCGATCTCGATGTCCCGGGCCCAGCGGAGGACCCAACTCTGTACGGGGCTCAGGGACTGCCACTCGACGGCCTTGGCGAACGCCTCGTCCTTCGTGGCCTGCATCTCCGCGAGGCGGCCCGGAGCCACGACGGCGAGGGCCGCACGGAGGGCCTCGGGTGTGTGCTCGGGACGGGGAACCAGCTCGCGTCCGTGGTCGGGCAGAGTGCTCATGGTGTCCTCCAGGCGTACCCCGACCAGGGTATCCGGCCGAGCCGCCACAGGGAGGGGCCGCTGTAGGTCATGGGCGAGTCTCACTGCTGGTGGTCGCTTCCCTCTGGTTGGGGTGACTGAGCGGGTCGGCAGTCGCGGCAGCGGCCGGGGGTCGGGGCGCGGAAGGGGCGGTCGCAGCCGTCGCACGTCTGGAACGGGTGGCGGGGGGTGGGGGGAGGGGTGAACGGGGGCGGGGGTGGGAGGTGCGCCGTCAGGCGGTGGGCCAGGAGGGCGGCCGGGCGGGTCAGGGGCTCCTGTGGCAGGTTCGCGGTCAGGGCGTGGCGTACGGCCGTGGGGGTGAGGTCGCGCTCCAGCCAGGCGGCGACCCCGGGGGCCAGGTGTTCCGCGTCCGTGGCCGACAGGAGCAGGCGGGGGTCGTGGCGGCGCAGGCCCGCCAGGACGTCGACGGCCGTCCGGAGGAGCGCGGGGGCCGGGTACGCGGGCTGCGGGACGGCGGGGAGGCGCTTGCGGGGGGCCGGCTCGTCGGGGGTCGTGCGCCGGGCGGGCCTGCGGGGTGCCGTCTCCCGGGCGGCGGCCCGGTGACCCGGGCGGTTGCAGGACACCGTCCGGGTCACGATCCGGCCCGTCACGGTGCGCTCGCGGCTGCGGCGCAGGTAGCCGTGGGTCTCCAGCTCGCGCAGCGCCGCCGCGATGCGGGTCGGGCCCTCGGGGAAGCGGGCGGCCAGGGTCTTGATGTCGACGGCCGTGCCCGGGCGCACCGACTGGATGTGGCAGGCCAGTCCGATGGCGAGCAGGGACAGCTCCGGGTGCTGCGCCAGGTCGTTGCCGATCACCGTGAAGTTCTCGGTGTGGCGGACGTGTTCGTGGACGACGCCGGCCGGACGGTACCCGGCGGGGTGGTTTTTCGCCGGGACACGGGACTCGGCGGGGGTGGTCGCGCTACGGTTTTCGGTGTCCATCGGGAAGTTGCCCTTCCTCGGTGGTCAGGCCCTCGCAGTGGGATGGCAGTCCCGGCGAGGGCCGTCGCATGTCTGGAGTTGTCGCGTGCTGCTGGCGCTGAGCGTAGGGCACGCAACCGGGTGCGAATCCAGCCCAGTTGGGCATATTCACTCGCCGGAGTGACGCCGCCCGGCGGGAGGGAGGGGTGGGGCTTGGTGGGGTGCTTTTTCCCCGGTGGGTTGTTCTTGGGGAGCGCCGGTCCGACCGGGGCGTGGGGGTTCAGGTTCCGGTGACTGCCCAGCCCGGTGGGTGACTTCGGCCCACACCGTCTTGCGGGGCGGCAGGCCCGGGACGACCCCCCAGCGGTCCGCCAGGGCGGCCACCAGCGCCAGGCCCCGGCCGCCCTCGGCACCCTCGTCCGTAGCTCGGCGGTGCGGGAGCCGGTCACCCCGCGTGTCCGTCACCTCGATGCGGAGGGTGTCGCCCACCACGTACAGCAGGAGCCGGAAGTTGCGGCCCGGTACGCGGCCGTGGGTGGCGGCGTTGTTCGCCAGCTCGGCCACGATGAGCCGGGCCGGGTCCAAGGGAAGCCCCCAGTCGCGCAGTTGCTCGGTGGCCAGCAGGCGGGCGAGCCGGGCACCACGCGGGGTCGGGGACAGCAGGACGCTGAAGTTCTGGATCACGTCACTCAGCGTGGCCGGATGCGCCTACCGTGGGGAGTGACACCGTGCTTGCGTACGGTGACTGTCCGGTCGTTGTCCGGCCGTGTCCGGGCCTGTCGGGGGGAGGAACGCGCATGTCGGTGGACGGTGAGGTCCGGCGTCTGAGGACCGAGGCCGACGAGCCCGGCTGGGAGGTCGACCCGGACGACGAGTGGGGCGTGGCCGTCGTCGCCACCGTGGGGCGGCAGGTGAAGCTGCGGCGCGAGGCCGTCGGCATGCGGGCCGGCGAGTTCGGCCGGGCCGTGGGGTACGGCGAGGACCTCGTCTACAAGATCGAGAGCGGCAAGCGCATCCCCCGGCCCGAGTTCCTGGACAGGGCGGACGAGGTGTTGGACGCGGGCGGGCTGCTCGCGGCGATGAAGGAGGACGTGGCCAAGGTCCGCTATCCGAAGAAGGTGCGGGATCTGGCGGACATGGAGGCGCGGGCCGTTGAGATCGGGGTCTACGAGAACAGCAACATCGCCGGTCTGTTGCAGACCGAGGAGCACATGGCGGCGCTGTTCGGGGTGTGGCTCCCCGCCTACTCGGACGAGGAGACGGAGCGCATGGTGGCCGCGCGCATGGCTCGTCGTTCGATCTTCCAGCGGTCCCCCGCGCCGACGCTCAGTTTCGTCCAGGAAGAGGCGACGCTCCGGCGGCCGGTCGGGGGCAGACTGGTGTGGCGTCGTCAGCTCGAACGTCTGCTGGAGCTGGGCGCGTTGCGCAACGTCTCGATCCAGGTGATGCCGACGGAGACGGAGGACCACTTCGGCACGGGCGGACTGATCGAGGTGCTGAAGTTCCCGGACGGTACGGAAGTGGGGCGCTCCGAGGGGGCGTTCAACGGCCGGCCCGTGACCGATCCGAAGCAGATCCGCATTTTGGACCAGCGCTATAACATGATCCGGGCCCAGGCGCTCACGCCCCGAGAGTCACGGGCTCTCATCGAGCAGATGCTGGGAGAGACATGAGCGGCAACCCCTCCACGCCGACCTGGTTCAAGAGCAGCTACAGCAGTAGCGGCGACGGCAACTCCTGCGTAGAAATCGCCCGCACCCCCGGCACCGTCCACGTCCGTGACTCCAAGTACCGCGACACCGGCCCCCGGCTCGCCCTCGCGCCGCAGGCGTGGGCCGACTTCCTCCTGCTCGCCGCCGGGCGCTAGGGCTCCGGGTCCGCGTCCGGGGACGCGCCCTCCTCCAGCAGGCGTTCCGCGATGTCGTCGGACCAGTGCTGGGCCCACGCGCGCAGGCCGGGGATGGAGGCGGCGTCCAGGCCGTACGCCGTGAACGCGCTGTCGGGGTAGTAGTCCGAGCCCGTCAGGCGGGACTGGAGGGTGGGCAGGTCGAACGGGTCGCGGGCGTGCCGGCGGCCCAGCTCCTCCAGTTCCGGGAAGCCGAAGCGGGCGGCGGCCGCGCGGGCGTCGATCAGGTCGACGGCCGCGCCCCGGTCGTACAGGGCGCGGATCTTGGTGCCCACCGCGTCCTCCAGGGCCAGTACCGGGCCGAGGTCGGTGACGGCGAGCGGGTGGCGCAGGGCCTCCTTGTGCAGGGACAGCTCGCTCGTCTCCCCGGTCTCCGGGTCCGTGACCGTGAGCTGCGCCGACAGCGGGGTGAGGGAGCGGACGGCCACCTCGTGGCCCCGGTCGGTCAGCGCCCGCTCGACGGCGGCGGTGACCTCCTCCATCGGCTCCGGGGCCTCGGTGGCCAGGTCGACGTCGGCGTGGGGGCGCTCGATCAGGCCGTGGGCCTCCAGGGCGTGGCCGCCGGCCAGGGCCAGTGGATGGGACAGGCCGGCGGCGCCTGCGTCCGCGAGGAGACGCGCGTGGGGTGCGGGAACGTTCACGGGGTGTGGAGCGTAGCGGTCCACGCCCACACCCCGCTGCTCACGCGCTGCGCGCTCAGGCGTCCTGGCCGCCGAAGCGCTCCTTGTAGCCCTCCAGGTCCTCGTCCGTCAGCTTCGCGAACAGCACCGGCGGGATCGTGAACGGCGTACCGGCCGGGAGCGCCGTCAGCGACCGCGCCTCGTCCGCGGTGACCCAGCGCGCGGTGTCGTCCTGCAGCGTGAACGCGGCGCGCATCGCGGCCGACGTGGTCGGGATGAACGGCTCGGAGACCACCGCGTACAGGTGGATGAGGTTCATCGCCGTGCGCAGCGTGAGGGCCGCGCCGTCCTTGTTCGTCTTGATCTCCAGCCAGGGGGCCTTCTCCTCCAGGTAGGAGTTGCCGGCCGACCACAGGGCGCGCAGCGCCGCCGCCGCCTTGCGGAACTGGAGGGCCTCCATCTGCTCCTCGTACTCCGCGAGCAGCCGGGCGATCTCCGCGCCGAGCTTCGCCTCCGCCTCGCCCGGCTCGCCGCCCTCGGGGACGGCCTCGCCGAAGCGCTTGCGGGAGAAGGACAGGACGCGGTTGACGAAGTTGCCGAGGGTGTCGGCGAGGTCCTTGTTCACCGTGGCCGTGAAGTGCTCCCAGGTGAACGACGAGTCGTCCGACTCCGGGGCGTTGGCCATCATGAAGTAGCGCCAGTAGTCGGCGGGCAGGATGTCGAGCGCGTCGTGCGTGAACACGCCCCGGCGCTGCGACGTGGAGAACTTGCCGCCGTAGTAGTTCAGCCAGTTGAAGGCCTTGATGACGTCGACCTTCTTCCACGGCGCCCGGGTGCCGAGCTGGGTCGCCGGGAACATCACGCTGTGGAAGGGGACGTTGTCCTTGCCCATGAACTGCGTGTAGTGGACGTCGGCGTCCGACTCCCACCACCACGAGCGCCAGTCGCGGTTCTCCGGGTCCTGGTCCGCCCACTCCTTCGTCGCGCCGATGTACTCGATCGGGGCGTCGAACCACACGTAGAAGACCTTGCCCTCGGCCGCCAGGTCCGGCCAGGTGTCCGCGGGCACCGGGACGCCCCAGTCCAGGTCACGGGTGATCGCCCGGTCGTGCAGGCCCTCGGTCAGCCACTTGCGGGCGATGGAGGACGCCAGCACCGGCCAGTTGTCGGCCCGCTCGTCCACCCACGCCTCGACCTCGCCGGCCAGCGTCGACTGGAGCAGGAAGAGGTGCTTGGTCTCGCGGACCTCCAGGTCGCTGCTGCCGCTGATCGCCGAACGCGGCTCGATCAGGTCCGTCGGGTCCAGGACACGGGTGCAGTTCTCGCACTGGTCGCCGCGGGCCTTGTCGTAGCCGCAGTGGGGGCAGGTGCCGATGATGTAGCGGTCCGGCAGGAAACGGCCGTCGGTGATCGAGTAGACCTGGCGGATCGCCCGCTCCTCGATGAAGCCGTTCGCCTTCAGCTCGCGGGCGATCTCCTGGGTGATCTCGTGGTTCTGCGGGGAGGAGCTGCGGCCGAAGTAGTCGAACGCGAGGCTGAACCCGTCGTAGATCGCCTTCTGCTGCTCGTGCGCCTGGGCGCAGAACTCCGCCACCGGCAGGCCCTGCTCCTGGGCGGCCAGCTCGGCGGGGGTTCCGTGCTCGTCCGTCGCGCAGATGTAGAGGACGTCGTGGCCGCGCTGGCGGAGGTACCGGGAGTACACGTCCGCCGGGAGCATGGACCCCACCATGTTGCCCAGGTGCTTGATCCCGTTGATGTACGGAAGGGCGCTGGTGATGAGGTGTCGAGCCATCGGGGGCTGCTCCCAGGTCGGGTTGTTTTACGAACCTGGAAATGGTAGCCGACATGGGTCGGCCGCCCGCTTGCCGTTTTACGGCGTGGGAAGCGGGCGGCCGGGGTGGTTCTGCGGCTTGCCTACGGGCGCGGGCGCCAGTTCGTGAGGACGCCTTCGTAGAGCTCGGCGTCCGTCAGCTCGCGGGGGGTGGGGCCCGCGTGGAAGAACGACACGTTGTCCGTCTTCAGCTTGCGGAGGTAGTCGAACGCCTTGTTGTCGTGCTCGCCGAACGCGACGAAGGAGAAGAACACCTCCGGGTGCTTCTTCGCGGCGTCCGTGAGGGCCTGGGTGGCGGGGGTCTTCGCGTCGGGCGCGCCGTCCGTCTGGAAGATCACCAGGGCGTCGGCCTTGGGGTCCTCGGACTTCTTGTGGTGGGCGAGGACCGCCTCCACGGCGGCGTGGTAGCTGGTACGGCCCATGCGGCCGAGGGACGCGTGCACGTCGTCGATCTTCGTGGCGCGGTCGGGGTCGGTGGGGGTGAGGTCGGTGGTGCCGTCGACCTCCGTCGAGAAGAAGACGACGTGGACGGTGGGGGTGTCGGCGGGGTCCAGGTGCTCGGCGAGGGCGAGGATCTGGTCGGCGAGGGCCTGGGCGGAGCCGTCCTTGTAGTACGGGCGCATGCTCGCGGAGCGGTCGAGCACGAGGTAGATCTTGGCGGGGGTGTGCTGTCTGTCGAGCTTGGCGAGGGCGTGGGCGACGGGGTTCCGGGGCTCGGGTACCTCGGCCTCGGCTTCGCCTTCGGCCTCGGTCTTGTTCCCACCCGCACCACCCGTGCTGCTTTCGTCGTCGGGTGCGGGTGGCCCCTGCGGGGTGTCCTCGCCGTCGGCGGCCGCGGGCTCGTCCGGCGTCGGCTCGTCCTCGACGGCCTCCGCCGTCTCGGCCTCCGGCTCCTCAGCCGGCTCCGCCTCTGCGGCCGGCTCCTCCTGAGGCTCAGCCTTTTCCTCCACCTGCGGCTCCGCCTCGGCGGCCGGCTCGGCCTCGGCCTCGGCCTCTGCGGCGACCGGTTCCTCGGCTGCGGGCTCCTGCGCCGTGGGCTTCTCCTCGGCCTCCGGCTCTGCCGCGGCCGGCTCCTCAGCGACGGACTGCGCCTCGGCCTCCGGCTCCTCAGCTATCGGCTCCTCGGCGGCCGGCTCCTCGGCGGCCGGCTCCTCGGCCTCCGGCTCCTCAGCTATCGGCTCCTCGGCCGCAGGCTCCTCAGCGGCAGGCTCCTCGGCGGCAGGCTCCTCGGCCGCAGGCTCCTCAGCGGCCGGCTCGGCCTCGTCGGCTGCGGCCTTCTCCTCGGGCTTGGGCTCCGGCGTGACCGGCTCCGCCTCGGTGGTCGGCTCGGGCTCGGGCTCCGGTGCGGGCGGCTCCTCCTCGGTCTCCGGCTTCCGTGCTGCCGCCGGAGGGACCGTGACGTTGTCGAAGGCTGCCGCCACCAGCTCGTGTTCGTCGTCCGCCGCCGTGCGGGGCTCCGGGATCGTCGGCGTCTTCGCGGGTTCCGGGGTCGCCGGAGTCGCCGGGGTCGCCGGGGTTGCCTCCTGGGAAGGGGACGCATCCTCTGGCTGGGGCCCCCGGCCCTTGCGTGGCCTGCTGAACGCGTTTCGCAGGAGAGTGAGAATGCCCATGTGCGCAACCCTTCGCGTGAGGTGAGCCGTCGATCCCTGGCCAGGACGGACACGTAAGGTTAGCGGCGGTCGGTGTCAATACCGCCCCCTGGCCTCGGGAACCGTGCCGCTGCCCGGGATTCACCCGTCGTTCACCGCCGCGCCGCGCCCCCGCACGGACCCGCCCCTAACGTCACGTCCACACCAAGGGCATGCAAGGGGAGAGCAAAGTGCGCAAGCTGCTGCCGATCATCGGGACGCCGTCCGCGGCCCATCCCGGCGGGCGTTCCGCCATGACCTGTCGCTTCCGGTGCGGTGACGCCTGCTTCCACGAGGTCCCCAACACCAGCGACAACCCGTACGTCGGCGACGTCATCTCCGGTGCGCTCAGCCGCCGTTCGGTGATGCGCGCCGCCGCCGTCGTGACCGTGGCGACCGCCGCCGCGGGAACCGTGGCGGGGACCGTGGGGGCTCCGGCCGCCTCCGCCGCGCCGGCCGGGAAGGCCGGGCGGCCCGCCGGCAAGGGTGACGGTGCGCGCGGGCTGCGGTTCGGCGCCGTCGCGCCCAACACCACCGACGCCGTCGTCGTGCCGGACGGGTACCGGCAGAACGTCGTCATCCGCTGGGGCGAGCCCATCCTGCGCGGTGCCCCCGCCTTCGACCCGGAGCGCCAGACCGCCGCCGCCCAGGCCGGTCAGTTCGGGTACAACAACGACTTCCTCGCGCTGCTGCCCCTGCCGGGCGAGCACGGCCGGCAGCTCCTCGTCGCCAACCACGAGTACACCGACGAGGTGCTGATGTTCCGCGGCTACGACGCCGCCGCCCCCACCCGGCAGCAGGTCGAGGTCGCCTGGGCGGCGCACGGCCTGTCCGCCGTCGTGGTGGAGGAGGACCGCCGTACCGGGAAGCTCACCCCCGTGCCGCGCCACCACCTCAACCGGCGGGTCACCGCCACCACCGAGTTCCGGCTCACCGGGCCCGCCGCCGGGTCGGACCTGCTGAAGACCTCCGCCGACCCGACCGGCACCAAGGTGCTCGGCACGCTCAACAACTGCTCCGGCGGCACCACCCCGTGGGGCACGACCCTGCACGGCGAGGAGAACTTCAACCAGTACTTCGCCAACAGCAGCCGCCCCACCGACAAGCGGTACGGCATCGGCACCGGCGCCACCGAGCGCAAGTGGGAGCGTTTCGACCAGCGGTTCGACGTCGCCCAGGAGCCCAACGAGGTGCACCGGTTCGGGTACGTCGTCGAGTTCGACCCGTACGACCCGTCGTCCACGCCGCGCAAGCACACCGCGCTCGGCCGGTTCAAGCACGAGGCCGCCACCGTGCGGCTGACCGCCGACGGGCGGCCCGTCGTCTACTCCGGTGACGACGAGCGGTTCGACTACTTCTACAAGTTCGTGAGCAGCAAGCGCATGCGGAAGGGGTCGGGCCGCGCCGTGCGCGAGCACAACCTCTCGCTGCTCGACGAGGGCACCCTGTACGTCGCCCGGCTCACCGGTGACTCCCCGGCCGCCGACATCGACGGGACGGGCAAGCTGCCCGCCGACGGCGAGTTCGACGGCAGCGGCGCGTGGATCCCGCTGGCCACCGCGACCGCCGACGGCGCCGTCTCGCACGTCGAGGGCATGACCGCCGACGAGGTGTTCGTCTTCACCCGCCTCGCCGGTGACAAGGTCGGCGCCACCAAGATGGACCGGCCCGAGGACATCCAGCCCAACCCGGTCTCCGGCAAGGTGTACGTCGTCCTCACCAACAACAGCAACCGCGGGGTCGGCGCCAACGCCAAGGCGGACGAGGCCAACCCGCGCACCGCCAACAAGCACGGGCACATCCTCGAGCTGACCGAGCGGCGCAACCGGCCCGAGTCGCTGACCTTCGCCTGGTCGCTGTTCCTGGTCGCCGGCGACCCCGAGGACCCGGCCACCTACTTCGCCGGGTTCCCGAAGGACCGGGTCAGCCCGATCTCCTGCCCGGACAACGTGGCCTTCGACCCGCACGGCAACCTGTGGATCTCCACCGACGGCAACCAGCTCGGCTCCCACGACGGCCTGTTCGGCGTGGCCACGCGCGGCGAGCGGCGCGGTGAGCTCAAGCAGTTCCTGACCGTGCCGACCGGCGCCGAGACCTGCGGCCCGATCGTCCAGGACCGGCGCGTCCTGGTCGCCGTGCAGCACCCGGGCGAGGTCGACGGGGCGTCCGTGGAGAAGCCCGCGAGCACCTGGCCCGACGGGCCCGGCCGGATCGTGCGCCCCGCGGTCGTCGCCGTGTGGCGGGCGGACGGGCGGGACATCGGCGTCTGAGGGTCTCCCTCGTGACGTCGTCCCCGTGCACGTCGTCCGTGCGGCGGGGGCCGGGGTCTCCGCCGCACCGGTCATCGGTCATCGGTCACCGGTCCGCCGCCTCCACGCGCGTGAGGAACGCGGCCAGGGCCTCGTTGAACGCCGCCGGGGCCTCCAGGTTGGGCAGGTGGGCGGTGCGGGGGATCACCGCCAGGGCCGCGTCGGGGAGCGCGGCGTGCAGGGACGTGGCCTCGGCGACCGGGGTGTACGTGTCGTCCTCGCCGACGACCACCAGCGCCGGGACGGTGACCTCGGCCAGCAGGGGGCGGTAGTCGGGGCGTTCGGCCCGGCCGCGCAGGGCCGCGGCGGCGCCCTCGGGGGAGGCGGCCGTCATCATGCGGTGGACGTGGGCCTTGACCTCGGGGTCGGCGTACGGGGCGACCATCTTCTCCAGGACCTCGTCGGCGTAGCCGCGCAGGCCCTCGGCGAGCAGCCGGTCGGCCATGGCGGCGCGGGCCGCCTTCCCCGCGCCCGTCTCGGGGGCCGCCGAGGTGTCCGCGAGGACCAGGCCCCGGACGCGGTCGCCGAAGCGGCCGTAGCACTCCAGCGCGATCTGGCCGCCCATGGACAGGCCGGCCAGCACGAAGCAGTCCACGCCGAGGGTGTCGAGCAGTTCCTCGACGTCCTCGGCGAAGCGGGACAGCGGGGTGCGGCCGGGGGTGACGGGGGAGGCACCGTAGCCGCGCAGGTCGGGCACCACGACCCGGCGTTCCGCCGCGAACGCGGCCACCTGCGGGGCCCACATCGTGCGGTCGAAGGGGTGGCCGTGGATCAGGACAAGGGGAAGCAGGGGGGAATCCGCGCCTTTGTCCTCGTATGCGAGGAAGGGGGTCATGGGAGCGACCCTAGGCGCGGCCAACTCCTCGGTGCAATAAGCTCTTTGTCCTCGGTGCAATGCCGGGGTGAGGGTGTGGGACGAGGGTGGAGGCCAGGGGGGCGGGCATGGAGTCCTATCGGCGCATCGTCGAGCAGATCGCCGGTGACATCCGGGACGGGCGGCTGCTGCCCGGGCAACAGCTGCCGCCGCAGCGGGTGTTCGCCCGGCGCCACCGCATCGCGCCCTCCACCGCCGGGCGGGTCTACGGCGAACTCGTGCGGCGCGGGCTGGTCGTGGGCGAGGTCGGACGGGGGACGTTCGTGCGGGCCGCGCCCGAGGCGCCGGCGGGGCGGGCGCTGGTCGAGGGCGGCGGCACCGGCGACGTGGTGAACCTGGAGCTCAACTACCCCTCCGTCCCCGGCCAGTCGGAGCTGCTGGCCCCCGCGCTCGCCCCGCTGCTGCGCCCCGACGTCCTCACCGAGGCCCTGCGCCCGGCCCCGGCCGCGGGGACGCCGGCCGCCCGCGAGGCCGCCGCGGCGCTGCTCGCCGTCCCGGGCGGTCCCGCGCGGGCCGGTTGGCGGCCCGGGGCCGGGCAGGTGCTGTTCACCGGGAACGCGCGGCAGGCCATCGCCGCCGCGCTCGCCTCGCTGGTGCCGGCCGGCGGGCGGGCCGGGGTCGACGAGCTGACGTATCCGCTGGTCAAGGAGATCGCCGGGCGGCTCGGGGTGCGGCTGGTGCCGGTCGCCGGGGACGAGGAGGGGATGCGGCCGGACGCCCTGGCCGCCGCGCACCGCTCGGGCGCGCTGTCCGCCCTGTACCTCCAGCCGGCCCTGCACAACCCGACCTCGCGGGCGACCGGGGAGCGGAGGCTGACCGAACTCGCTTCGGTCGTCGGGGACTTGGGGCTGCCGGTGGTGGAGGACCGGATCTGGTCGTTCCTGCGGCCCGGGTCCGTGCCGCTCGCCGCGCACCTGCCCGGCCTCGCGCACGTCGTCGACGGGCTGTCCAAGCGGGTCGCGCCGGGCCTGACCGTCGGGTTCCTCGTCGTGCCGCCCGGGCGGGTGGAGACGGTCGCCGCGGCCGTGCGGTCCGGCGGGTGGAGTGCGGGGCGGTTCGCGCTGGAGGCGGCCGTGCGCTGGCTCGGGGACGGGACGGTGGAGCGGCTCGTCGCGGCCAAGCGCGAGGACGCGCGGCGGCGGCAGGAACTGGTGCGCGAACACCTGGCCGGGCTGCGCGTGCGCAGCGACCCCGGCGCCTACGTCGCCTGGTGGGAGCTGCCCGCGCCCTGGCGGGCCGACACCTTCACCGCCGCCGCGGCCGCGCACGGCATCGCCGTCACCCCGGGCACCGCCTTCACCGTCGACCCGCACCGCACGCCGTCCGCCGTCCGCCTCGGACTCGCCTCGGCCCCGCCGCCCACGCTCGGCCAGGCGCTGCGGACGCTCGCCGCGCTCGCCCGCACGGGCCCGCCCGGCGGCTGAGCCGGGTGACGGTGGTGACGGTGGTGACGGTCGCAGCGGGGGCGGCCCCGCAGGCCGAGCGCCGGGCTCGCCCCTGCTCCGGCGCCGACCCTGGGGCGGGCGCTGCGGACGTTCGCCGTCACCCCGGGCACCGCCATCACCGCGACCCCACCGTGCGCCGCGCCCCGCGCCCCGCGCGGCGTCAGGCTCGGGCTCGGCCCGGTTCCGGGGCCGGGGGGGACCCCGGTACGGGCGTCGCCGACGCTCGTCGGCGGCGGCCGCGCAGGCTCGCCCGGCGGGTGAGCCAGGTGACGGCGGCCACCGTCAGGCCGAGGACGAGCAGCAGCCACGACGCGGTGCGCAGGGTCGCGGTGAGGGCGTCGTAGACGGCGGCGGCGGCCGGGCGGTGGGCCGGGTCGCGCAGGTCGTCCAGGGTGAGGCGGCGCCCGACGGCCACCGCCAGGCCCAGGAACGCCCCGCCCAGCGCGGTGCCGAGCGCGGTCGCCGTGACCGCGCGCCGGCGGCACGCGGCGACGGCGATCCCGGCGGCGCCGCAGAGCACGGCCGCGAGCGGCAGCCAGAATCCGGCGGTGTGCAGCACGTGGTAGCCCTTCCTCAGGGCCGCCAGCTCCCCCGGCGGCAGGACCGCGACGGGCCGGTGCTCGACCGGGAGGCGGGCGGCGAACGGGGCGTGGTCCTCGGTGAGCCGGCGCTTGAGCGGGGTGGTCACCGTGGCCAGGTCGACGGTCACGGGACCGGCGCGGTCGTCGTCGTGCAGGGCCGTCATCACCGCCGCGTGCGCGGCCTGGTTGCCGGCGTCCCAGGCGGCGCGGAAGGCGGGGGTGGCGGTGAAGGAGCGGGCCGCGTCCTCTGCGAACACCCGGTTCACGCCGATCTCCTGCGCGATGCCGTCGCCCACGGTGTCCGCGACGGCGTCCCGCACGGCGGGGTCGGCGGCCAGCGGCGCCATCGTGGTGACGTAGCGGTCGGTGTCCGTCAGGTCGTACGCCGCCCAGGCCGCCAGCGTGCCCAGCGGCACGAGCAGGCAGGCCAGCGCGATCAGGACGGCCGAGGAGGCGGTCCTCAGACGGGGCGACACCCTTCAAGGCAACGGCGCCGGAGGGCGTGCCGCGAGCGAACGTGCGCCGTTCGGGTGGGGCGCGGACGCCGCCGGGCCCCGGCGCGGCCGTGACGGCTGCTCCGGGGCCCGGCGGGCACGGCGGGTGGCGGGCCCGCGGTCACCTGACGCGGTGGCCCTCGGCGTCCTCGCGCGTGTAGTAGCGGTAGAAGAGCAGCACGAACGCCAGCCCCGAGACCGCGAGCGACATGAGCACCGCGCGGCCGGTGCTGGCGCCGGTCTGGCTGTAGCAGAAGCCGAACGCGCAGCCGATGAACGCCGTCCACAGCGCGGCGTGCAGTTCGCGGGGCAGACGCCCGGCCAGGGTCCGCACGGCCACGTACAGCACCATGAACGCGAGCGCCGTGACGAAGCCGAACAGCAGGTTCCAGCCCGTGATGGGACCGCCCGAGCGGCGGATCTCGGCGGCCCAGAAGCCGTAGACCAGCCCGAGCGCGACGGGTGTCACCCAGGCCATGATCCGGTGGACCCTCGCGTCGAAGACGTCGGGTGCCCGGTGCATCCCGGTGGGCGTGCCCGCGGTGGGTGCGGCGTGAACCATGGGAGCACTCCTCTCTCCTGGTCTCTCCCCGCCCTCGCCTTCCAGGGCACACCCGGCGGCCGGGTGGGAGCAACTCGGGCGCCCGGATCACGGCGGCCCACCGCGGATGCGGGCCCGCCCGGGGCGTGTTTGTCTGGGCCCATGAAGCGGAGGGCCCGAGCCGGACGCCCGCCCGCGCCGTCGCACGTCCGGGGCCGGCCGGGCGTCGCCACAACCGTCGTCGCACGCCTGAACCCGGCCCCGCGCCGGGCCGTGCTCCAGCGGCAGCAACTGCTGCGGTTCCGCGGGCGCAGTGTCACCTGGCTGGTGCCGCTGCTGCTGCTCGTGACCATCACGGTGGTCGACTTCAACACCACGGGGCGGTTCCGGATCGTCTCGTGGTGCGTGTTCGTGTCGGCGATCGCCGCCGCGCTGTGCGGGGTGTGGACGACGGTGGCCTTCTCCGTGCTGTCCCTCGCCACGTACGTCGGCACCGACCTCGCCGCCGCCGAGCAGTACCAGTCCGGGCCCGCGGACTTCGTGCTGGTCGCCGTCGGCGGGGTGCTGTCCGTGCTGGCCTGCGAGCTGCGGGTGCGCGGGGAGCAGCGCCTGATGCACATGATGGACGTCGCCGACACCACGCGCCGCACCGTGCTGCGCCCGCTGCCGCCGGCCTGGGGCGGCCTCGACCACGCGGCGGTGTACCTCGCCGCCGACGCCGAGGCCCGGGTGGGCGGCGACTTCTACGACGTCCAGCCCGGCCCGCACGGCACCCGGGTGCTCGTCGGGGACGTGCAGGGCAAGGGGCTCGGCGCGGTGGAGGCGGCGGCCGCGCTGCTCGGCACGTTCCGGGAGGCGGCCTACCACGAGGCGGACCTGGCGGTCGTCGCCCGGCGCCTGGAGACCCGGATGCGCCGCCACCGCACGCACCTCGGGGCGCTGGGGCGGCCGGACGGGGACCGGTTCGCCACCGCGGTCCTGGTCGGCTTCCCCCGGGACGACGACGGGTACGTCGACCTGGTCGGCTTCGGCCACGAGGCGCCGCTGGCCGTCGGCCCGGACGGCTCCGTGCGCCGCCTGCCGCAGGGCGACGGGCTGCCGCTCGGCCTGGCCGACCTCACCGCCGACCCGGACCCGCCCCCGGTGCGGCGCGTGCCGCTCGCCCCCGGGGAGACGGTGCTGATGGTCACCGACGGGGTCACCGAGGCCCGCGACGAGCAGGGCTGCTTCTACCCGCTCGCCGACGAGCTGGCCCGGGCCGTCGCCCGCGACCCCCGGTTCGCCGAACCCGCCCGGCTGGTACGGCTCGTGCGCGACGGCACACTGCGGCACTGCGGCGGGCGCCTCGCCGACGACACGACGGTCTTCGCGGTACGGCGCACCGCGCGCGACGCCCCCGTACGGGGACGTTCGCCGTCCTGACACCCCTCTTTGCAGGCGCAGCGGTTACGGTGCTGACGTACGTGATCGAAGGGGGAGGGGACCATGCCCGGAACCGTGCTGCTGCTGGCGGCCTCGCCCGTGGGCCGTGGACGCCTGGTGGACGCCGCCTCCGTGCTGCCCGTGCTCGCGGCGGTGCCGCCCGCGGTGCTCGCGGGGACCGACACGGCGAACGTCGTCGAACTCGCCGACCCCCTGGAGCCGCAGGCCGTCCTGACCCGGCTGCGGGCCGCGGCGGCCGCGCCCGGGCCGCTGACCCTGTTCGTCACCGGCCAGCTCCAGCTCGACCGGCGCCAGCGGCTGCCGCACCTCGCGCTCGCCCGCTCCACGCCCGCCACCGTGCGCTATACGGGACTGCCCTGGCACTGGCTGCGCGAGGAGCTGCGGCTGCGCCCGCCCGGCACCACCACCCTGGTCGCCGACCTGCACGCGGACCCGGAGTCCTGGCAGTGGCTGGGCGCCAACCCCCTCGACTGCGGGCGCACGACCGCCGTGTACGGGCGCGTCGCGCCGCCCCGGGGCCGGCGCGCCGTGGCCGCGCCGACGTACATGAAGGCGGTCGCGACGATCCTGCGCAGCGGCAGCCGTCCGGCACTCGACCAGCTCCACCAGGCCGCGGTGACCCGCGTGACCGCCGAGGGCGAGGTCGGCGACCTGCTCCTGCCCCAGCACCTGGTCCCGGCGCAGCAGCAGTGGCCGGCGCAGGCACCGGCCGGGACCGTGCAGCAGCCGGTGACCGCGCCCGGCGGGGGCTTCCCGCAGCAGCCGCCGGTCCCCGCGCCCGGCGGGGCCCCCGCGGTCCCGGCCGCCCCGGTCCCCACCGTGGCCGCGGCCGTCCCCGCCACCCGGGCGTCCGCTTCCGGCGCGGCGCCCGACCCGCACACCGCCATCTCCGCCGCCGTCCAGGACGGGCGGCACCGCGAGGCCGACGAACTCGCCGCCCGCTGGGAACGGCAGGCGCGCGAGGCCCACGGCGACGGGTCGGACGAGGCCCTGCACTGGGCCGAGGTGCGCGCCGACCTCGCCATGTTCGCGGGCGACGCCGAGCGGAGCTGCCGCACCTGGCTGACCGTCGCCGAGGCCCGCCTCGCCGCGGGCCAGCCGGCCGACGCGGCCGCCGTGGAGGCCGCCGTCGACCGCGCCCACCACCAGTGGGGGCGCATCGACGACCCCGCCCGCGCCCGCGAGCTGGGGGCCGCCCTCGCGGAGCTGCGGCGCCGGGTGCCCGGCCGTCGCGAGGGCGCGCTGGACGACGTACGGGGGCGGTTGCGGGACCTGCAGACGCAGGCGTAGTCGTGCGGCTACGCTCTGCTACATGGCCAACATCCGTGAACTCGACCCGAGCGCTCACCGTTGGACTACTTCGGCTACGAGCTGCGGCGCAAGCGGGAGGCGGCGGGCATGCGGCTGGCCGATCTCGGGTCCGTGATCTTCTGCACGGGTTCGCTGGTCGGCCAGATCGAGACGGCGAAGAAGGTCCCCACGCGCGAGTTCGCCGAACGGGCGGACGCGGCGCTGATGACGGACGGGTTCTTCTCCCGCCTGGTCGGGCTGGTGCTGCGGAGCCAGTTGCCGAGCTGGTTCCAGCCGTTCGCGGACATGGAGGGGAGGGCCGCCTACATCTCCACGTATCAGTGCCAGTTGGTCTACGGGCTGCTGCAGACGGAGGCGTACGCACGGGCCGTGTTGAGCGTGGAGCAGGGGGACAGGCTCGAAGAGATGGTGGCTGCCCGGATGGAGCGACAGCGCATCCTCCGGCGCGAGCAACCGCCCGTGATGTGGACCGTGCTGGACGAGGCGGCACTGCACCGTGAGATCGGCGGGCCGGACGTCATGCGAGAGCAACTGGGCCACCTGTTGACCCTCTTCGGGCGGCCGTGGATGGAGCTCCAGGTGCTGCCGTTCTCGGTCGGACAGCACTCCAGCATGATGGGCTCGTTCACCCTGCTGCGCTTCGACGATCACCCCGAGGTGCACTACAGCGAAAGCTACGACCAGGGCCACATGACCGCCAATCCGCAAGTGATCAGGCGGCGTTCAGTCGGTTACGCTCGCCTCCAGGCCGAGGCCCTCTCACCGAGGGAGTCGGCGGCACTGATCGCCCGGGTGATGGAGGAACGCTATGGCAAGCAGCCTGGACCTGACGCGCGCTCAGTGGCGTAAGTCGTCATTCAGCGGAAGCAGCGGAGGCGAGTGCGTCGAGTGCGCCCCCCTCGGCACCACCGCGTGGCACAAGTCCAGTTACAGCGGCAACACCGGCGGCGACTGCGTCGAGGTCGCCGACTTGCCCGCCCGCGTGGCCGTCCGGGACTCCAAGAACCCCGGTCACGGCATCCTCACGCTCACCCCGGAGGCCTTCGCCGCGTTCGTGGCTTTCGTGCGGGCGTAGCTGGGGGGTCGCTCTCGCCGGGACGGCGTTCGCGGCCGTGACGAGGGTGGCCACCGCGATCACCGCCGCGGCCAGGCCGCGGGCGAGACGGGTGGGCGGGTGTTCGCGGCGGGGGGTGGCGGGGTCGAGCACGGCTACCTCGCAACGTCGGCGGCTCCGGATGGTCAGGCCGGAGATGACGATTCGGGCGACAGGCGGGGGTGAAGCCCTGTATTAAGCATGGTTAAGTCGTCGTTTAACCTAGGGGCAGTCCGACCCCAACGGCAAGGGCGTCCAACCGAGTTGGGGAGCGGGACATGGCCGAGCGGGACGAACCCGGCGTGATCGGCCGCCGCGTGCAGAAGCTGCGCGTGGACCGGGGTCTCACCCAGCGGCAGCTGGCCGAGCCCACCTACACCCCCGCCTACGTCTCCACCCTGGAGGCCGGCCGCGTGCGGCCCTCCGACGACGCCCTGCGGCACATCGCCGGCCGGCTCGGCGTCGACTTCGAGGAACTGGCCACCGGCCGCCCCGCCCACCTCGGCACCGACCTGCGCCTGCGGCTCACCGAGGCCCAGCGCGCCCTGGCCACCGGCGCCGCCGAGGACGCCGCCCGCCAGTACGCCGCCCTGCTCGCCGAGGCCGAGCGGCACGCGCTCGTCGAGGAACAGGCCACCGCCCTGCTCGGCCTCGGTGAGTGCGGCATCGACACCGGCGACCTCACCACCGCCCGCGCCCACTTCGAGCGCGCCGAGGCCCGCCTGGCCGACGCGCCGCTGACCGCCCGCGTCCCCGCCCTGCGCGGCCGCGCCGTCACCCACTACCTGGCCGGTGAACTCCGCTACGCCGTCTACCTGCTGGAGTCCACCCTCGACGAACTCAACCGCGGCGGCCTGCACGACCCCGACGCCCTGCTCCTGCTGTACGCCTCCGCCATCGGCCCGTACATGGACATGGGCGCCCACGCCCGCGCCGCCCAGGCCGCCGAGCTCGCGCTCGCCCTGGCCCCGCAGGTCGGCGACCCCGCCCTCGTCGCCCGGATGCACCGCTCCGTCGCCCGCACCCTCCTCGCCGAGGGCCGCATCGCCGAGGCCGACGCCTCCCTGGCCAAGGCGAGCGAGCTGTACCGCCAGCTCCAGCTCCGCACCGAACTCGCCAACTGCCACTGGATGCGCGGCTACGTGTGCGCCCAGAACGGCGAACTGGACCGTGCCGAGGACGAGTTGCGCCAGGCGCAGAGCATGCTCGACGCCCAGCGCGCCACCCTCTACAGCAGCCAGGTCGCCGTCGAACTCGCCGACGTGCTGCACCGGCGCGGCCGGTCCGACGAGGCCGCCGCCCTGCTGCACCGGGTCCTCGGGGACCTGTCCTCCGAGCGCGGCGCCGTCCACTCCGCCGCCGCGCACCGCCTGCTCGGCATCATCGCCGAGGACGCCCGCGACACCGACGCCGCCGAGGAGCACTACGTCCGCGCCCTCAGCCTGCTGGAGCGGGCCGGCGCCGCCGGCGACCTCGCCGACCTGTGCCGGCTCCTCGGCGACCTGCTGCGCCGCACCGGCCGCACCGAGGCCGCCCTCGACGCCTACCGCACGGGCCTGGGCCACCGCACCGCCCCGGGCACCACCACCCTCGGCCCGGCCCCCGCCCAGCCGCCCCTGTGACCCCCCGCGGCGACCCCGCCGCCCCCTGACCCGCGGCCCCACCGCAGCGCGCGACCCGGTCGTTTCCCCCGGGAACCGCACGGGTACCCGGCGGCGGACCGAACGCCGGCCGCGGGCGGAGGTGAGGGGCGTGTCCGATCAGGACCGGGTCGCGCAGGTGCTCGCGGAGGAGGTCCGCGGGGCCAACCCGGCCGAGACGCCCGGACGGCTGTGCCACGCGGCGGTGCGGCTGCTGCCGGTGACCGGCGCGAGCGTGTCGCTGACCGCCGACGGAATGGCCGTACCGCTCAGCGCGAGCAGCCCGCGCGTGGAGTACCTCATGGAGGTGCAGGCCACCCTCGGCGACGGGCCCTGCCTCACCGCCGCGGCGACCGGCGACCCGGTGTTCGCCAGTGACCTCACGGCCCGCGACGCGCTGCGCTGGCCGGTGTACGCCCAGCAGGCCGCCGCCGCCGGCATCCGCGCCGTGTACGCGCTGCCGCTGGGCCACAGGACCGTGTGCGTCGGCACGCTCGACCTGTACCGGGAGGCCCCCGGCGACCTCGACGTCGCCGACCTCGACGCGGCGCGCACCGTGGCGGGACGAGATCACCCGGGCGCTCATGGCCCTGTCGCGGGACGCGGACAGCGGGCGCCGCGACGGGGACACCTGGCTGCACGGGATGATCGCCCACCACGACGAGGTCCACCAGGCCGTCGGCATGGTGATGGCCCAGCTCGGCGTCGCCGCCGACGAGGCCCTGGCCCGGCTGCGCGCCCGCGCCTTCGCCCAGGGCCGCACGCTCATGGACGCGGCCCACGACCTGGTGGGCCGACGGCAGGGCTTCGACGCGGGCTGACCCGCTGTGACGCGGTCGCGTCAGACCTGGGCCCGGCCCTGCTTGCGCACGTCCGCCAGGCGCAGCGCGCCGACCTGGACCGCGGCCTGGGTGGCCTCGTTCGCCACGTCGCCCAGACCGCCGTTGGTGAGGGCGAAGGAGTCCTCGCCGACGCGCACAGCGGCCACGTCCAGGGTGAGCACGGTCGGCTCGCCGGTCGGCGGCTGCGCGGTGAGGACCACGCGCAGGCCCTGGCGCACGTCCCCGACCTCCGGCAGCGGTGCGTCGAAGACCTGCACGTCCTCGGTGACGTCCCGCCCGGCGCGGGCCGAGAACCGGGCGCAGTCGCGCGGCATCGTCGCCAGCCAGGCCAGCGCCCGGTCCGCGTCCTGCGGGCTGCTGCCGCCGATCTGGTAGCGGAGCTGCGCGCCGGTGTCGGCGTCGTCCAGGCCGACGGCCGCGCGAGGCGTGCCGCCGAGGAGCTCGTCGGTGTAGAGCACGTCCAGCAGGCGCTGGCACGGACCGGCCGCGGTCGCCTTCAGCAGGCCGTCCCGCCACGTGGCCGCGCCGCGCGTCGCGGACCAGGGCGCGCCCAGGTCGGTCTCGGTGAGGAGCGCGGCCTGCGCCTGCGCCTCGGTGAGCGCCGTACCGGGGCCCGCCGCCCGCGCCTTGGGCGAGGCCGCCGGCGACGGGGAGGCGATCGTCGGCAGGGACCGGGGCGCGGTCGGCGGATGCTCCAGCCCGAGGCTCGCGCAGCCGGTGACGCCGAGCAGTCCGACGGCGAGCAGGAGGACACGGGCGGGAGCGACGGTCATCGGGTGCCTCCTGGGCGGGCGGGCCGCGGGGGTGCGGGCCGGGGGCGGTGCGCGGGACCTGCGGGACATGCCGGGACGTCCCGGGGGGATGTCTCCCTCACGGCACCACCACCCGCACCACCCGACCAGCGCGCGGGCCCGTACGGGTGACGGAGGTTGCTGCGAGCGGGTGCCGGACCGCGGCCCGCCGCCCGCTCAGCCACCCGCCGGCTCAGCCACCCGCCTGTTCAACCGCCCGTCCGCTCAGCCGCCCACCGGCTCGGCCACGCGCCGGGTCAGCCGTCCGCCGCGCAGTGACCCAACAGGCCCGCGACGTCCGCGTCCACCACCCGGTAGCGCACCACGCGGCCCTCCTTCTCGCCGGCCACCACGCCCGCCGCCCGCAGCAGGCGCAACGCCTGGGACACGGCCGGGTCGTTCATGCCGGTGGCGACGGCGAGGTCGGACACCGCCAGCGGGCCCGTCCGGTGCAGGGCGAGCAGCAGCGCCAGCCGTTTGGGGTCGGCGAGCAGGGCGAAGCGGTCGGCCCAGGCGCGGACACGACCGGCGTCACCGATCGCGGCGATGGCGTCGCACACCCGGTGACCGTCGATGGTGCGGCGGTCGGCACGGTCGGCCGGTACGAGATGCATGGGGGCATCCTCGCAGGCGCCCGTATGTGATCTTGCATACCTGCGTAGCTGTGCAGCTATGCAGCGGACGGCACGGCCCCCTACGGTGGGCGGGCCGTGGTGCTCGGGAAGCCGGTGGGAAACCGGCGCGGCCCTCGCCACTGTGACCGGGGAGTCCCCGTTCCGTCCGGCACCCGCCGGGCCACTGGTCGTACGACCGGGAAGGCAGGAACGGCGGACATACCAGCCCCGTAAGCCAGGAGACCGGCCACGGCAGCTCACGAAGTGATCCACGAGGTGCTGGAGCGTGAAACGCATGACCGATGCCGTCTCCTTCCGCTGGCGACGCGAGGACACCGTCCGGACCGCGGGGCTGATGGCGGTGATCGCCGCCCTGCACGTGGTGGCGTTCGGAATCCTCTTCCTGCTGGTCGTCCCCGCCCATTACGAGGTCGGTGACAAGGCGTTCGGGATCGGCCTGGGCATCACCGCGTACACGCTCGGCATGCGGCACGCCTTCGACGCCGACCACATCGCCGCGATCGACAACACCACGCGCAAGCTGATGGCGGACGGCAAGCGGCCGGTGTCGGTGGGCTTCTGGTTCGCGCTCGGCCACTCCAGCGTGGTGGTGCTGATGGCCGCCCTGGTCGCCGGCGGCGCCGCGCTCGCGGGCGTCCTGATGAACGACGACTCGCGCACCCACCAGGTGCTCGGCGTCGTCGGCACGACCGTCTCGGGGACGTTCCTCTACCTGATCGCCGCGCTCAACCTGGTGGCCCTGCTGGGCATCGTGAAGGTGTTCCGGGCGATGCGGGGCGGCGAGTACGACGAGCGCGAGCTCGAACAGCACCTGGACTCGCGGGGGTTCATGAACCGCATCCTCGGCCGCCTGACCAGGTCCATCAGCCGCCCCGGCCAGATGTTCCCGCTCGGCTTCGTCTTCGGCCTGGGCTTCGACACGGCCACCGAGATCACCCTGATGGTGATGGCCGGCTCGGGCGCGGCGGCGGGGCTGCCCTGGTACGCGGTGCTGTGCCTGCCGCTGCTGTTCGCGGCCGGGATGAGCCTGTTCGACACGCTCGACGGCACGTTCATGAACTTCGCCTACCAGTGGGCCTTCTCCAACCCGGTGCGCAAGGTGTTCTACAACCTCACCATCACCGGGCTGTCCATCGCGGTCGCCTTCGTCATCGGCACCATCGAACTGGTCGGCGTCCTGCACGAGAAGCTCGACCTGACCGACGCGGTCACCACCTGGATCGCCGACATCGACCTCGACCACGTCGGCTACCTCATCGCGGGCCTGTTCGTCGTCGTGTGGGCGGCGGCGGTGGCGTACTGGAAGCTCGCCAAGGTCGAACAGCGCTGGACGCCGCGCCCGGCGGACACGGCCTGAGCGCCGAGCCCCGAGCGGCGCTACGGGCCCTCCACCGTCGCCAGGTACAGCTTCACGTAGCGGTCCACGTCGACGTCCAGGGCCACGTCCACCAGGGCGGGGGTGCGCGACGCGCCGTGGATCTCGGACTCGCCGGGGCGGGGGCGGCGGTCCACGACCGTCTGGCCGCGGGTCGGACCGGGGGCCAGGGAGACCTCCACCGGGAGCAGCCGGGTGGTGATGCCCTGCGGGTCGGCGACCGCGCAGACCGCGCCCGCGTCGCCCAGGCCGCCCGCGTCGTCCTCCGCGGCGGGGGAGGCCGGGCGGTGGGCGAGCAGGTCGCCGGCCAGGCGGGCACCGGGTTCCGCACTCGCGCGCAGCCGCCGTACGTCCGCGCCGGGCACCACGACCCGGGTGAACACGTCCAGGCCGTACATCGTGATCGGCACCCCGGCCGTGAGCAGGACCGCGGCCGCCTCCGGGTCGTGCCAGACGTTGAACTCGGCGACGGGCGTGGCGTTCCCGGTGGCCACCGCGCCGCCCATGAAGACGATCCGCCCGATGTTGCGGACCACCTCGGGGTGGGTGCGCAGCAGCAGCGCGATGTTCGTCAGCGGCGCCGTGGGGACGAGGGTGACCGGGCGGGGGCTGGACAGGATGGCGTGGCGCAGCAGCGTCACCGCGTCCGTGTCGGCCGCCCGGCGGGTCGGCGCGGGCAGGCCCAGGTCGCCCATGCCGTCGCTGCCGTGCACGTGCCGGGCCACCCGCACCGGCTCGATCAGCGGCCGCTCGGCACCCCGCGCGACGGGGACCTGCGGGGCACCGGCCTGCTCCAGCACGGTCAGGGTGTTGCGCACGACGCCGTCGACGTCGGTGTTCCCGGCGACACAGGTCACCGCCCGCAGGTCCAGCCCCGGGTGCCGGACGGCGAACAGCAGCGCCAAGGCGTCGTCGACCCCCGTGTCACAGTCGATCACCACCGGAACGGTCTCCGCACCAGCCATGTCACCACGCTCCTCCGGCTCACCTCCGAGGGTAGGCGCCGGGGGGTTCACTTTCCCGGCAAGCTGGACACCCTTTCCTCGTGACCGATCTCTCCACGAGGAACCCCGACTGGTGGCGACAGTCCGTCGTCTACCAGGTGTACCCGCGCAGCTTCGCCGACGCCGACGGGGACGGCCTGGGCGACCTGCGGGGCGTCACCGAACGCCTGGCCCACCTCGCCGCGCTCGGCGTGGACGCGCTGTGGCTCAGCCCCTTCTACCCCTCCGAGCTCGCCGACGGCGGCTACGACGTCATCGACCACCGGGACGTCGACCCGCGCCTGGGCAGCCTCGACGACTTCGACGCGCTCACCGCCGAGGCGCACCGGCTCGGCCTGAAGGTCGTCGTCGACCTGGTCCCCAACCACACCTCGCACCGCCACGCCTGGTTCCAGGAGGCCCTGGCCGCGGGCCCCGGCTCGGCGGCCCGCGCGCGGTACGTGTTCCGCGACGGGCGCGGCGCGCACGGCGAACTCCCGCCCAGCGACTGGCAGTCCGTGTTCGGCGGCAGCGCCTGGCAGCGGGTGCCGGACGGCCAGTGGTACCTGCACCTGTTCGCCGCCGAACAGCCCGACCTCGACTGGTCGAACGAGGAGGTCCGCGAGGACGCCCGCACCACGCTGCGGTTCTGGTCGGACCGGGGCGTGGACGGCTTCCGCGTCGACGTGGCGCACGCGCTCGTGAAGGACCTCGCCGAGCCGCTGCGCGACCTCGGCACGCTGCCCGCGACCGGCGAGGAGGCCCTGCCCCTGGTCCCGCCCGGCAGCCACCCCTACTGGGACCGGGACGAGGTGCACGCCGTCTACCGCGACTGGCGCCGCGTCCTCGACTCCTACGACCCCCCGCGCACCGCGGTCGCGGAGGCGTGGGTGCCCGTCGAGCGGCGCGCGCTGTACGCCCGCCCGGACGAACTGGGCCAGGCGTTCAACTTCGAGTACCTGCAGGCCCCGTGGGACGCCGAGGCGCTGCGCGCGGTCATCACCGGGTCGCTGCGCAGCGCGCGCGAGGCGGGGGCGTCGGCCACCTGGGTGCTGTCCAACCACGACGTCGTACGGCACGCGTCCCGGCTGATGCTGCCGCCCGGCACCGACGAGAACACCTGGCTGCTGTCCGGCGGCCACGCCCCGCGCGTCGATCCGGGGGCCGGGCTGCGGCGGGCGCGGGCGGCGACCCTGCTGATGCTGGCGCTGCCCGGCTCCGCGTACCTCTACCAGGGCGAGGAACTGGGCCTGCCCGAGGTCGCCGACCTGCCGGTGGAGGTGCTCCAGGACCCGGTGTGGGAGCAGACCGGACACGTGCGCAAGGGCCGCGACGGCTGCCGGGTGCCGCTGCCGTGGACGACGGACGGCCCGTCGTACGGCTTCGGCGCGGGCGGGGCGTGGCTGCCGCAGCCGTCGTCCTTCGCGGCGTACGCCGTCCAGGCCCAGGACGGGGTGGAGGGCTCGACCCTGGAGCTGTACCGCAGGGCGCTGCGGCTGCGGCGCAAGCTGCTGCAGGGCGAGGAACTGACCTGGGCGCCGGACGCGCCGGACGCGGTGCTGTCCTTCGCGCGCGGTGACGGCTGGCGGTGCGTGACCAACCTCGGCGCCGACGCCGTACGGCTGCCCGCGGGCGAGGTGCTGCTGGCCAGCACCCCGCTGGACGACGAGGGCGTCCTGCCGCCGGACACCACGGTCTGGCTCGCGTAGGCCGTGGCGCCCTTGCTCACCCCACCGTGGGGGCGGGGGCCGGCGCGGCGCCGCCGGCGAGGCGGTCGATGTCCACCGGGGTGGACGTGGCGGTCGGCGGCGGGGTGAGCACGACGGGGGGCTGACCGGCGGCCGGGGGCGGCGGGGTCAGGTCGGACTTGGGCAGCTTGGGCGGGGTGGTCTGCTGGAAGAGGGTCTGGTCGAAGTCGACCAGACCGGTCTGCTCCATCACCGTGATGTGGTCCAGGACCGTGTCGTTGGCCTGGTCGGCGAGCGCGCGGACCAGGGAGTTCTTGGTGGTGGAGCGGATCTTCGCGACGGTGTTGAAGATCGAACCGTGCGTCATCCGCAGGATGTTGGCGAAGTCCTTGTCGAACTGCTGGCCCTTGGCGTCGGAGGCGAGCTGGTTGACGAAGCCGACCTGCTGGGGGCTGGCGATGTTGGGCAGAGTGATGTTCAGCATCGGCGCGATCTTGCGGCAGGTGGTGTCCAGCGCCGAGTGCCCGTCGATCAGGTGCTGGCTGGCCGTGATGACGCCCTTGCTGGTGCCCTTCTGCACACCCATCTGCCCCACCGGGTACTCCCACAGCCCGGCCGCCCGCACCTTCACCACGAAGTCCCGGTCGGACTCGGTCAGGGGCCCCCACTGGGTGGTGGCGATGACCCGGTCCGGCGCGCTGGACACGGTGGTGATCCCGAGCATCGACGGATAGGCCAGTGCGACGAGGGTGACGCTCAGGGCTCCCCCCACGAAAAGAGTCCCCAGGGTGTTACGCGAAAGTCGCACCGTGCCTCCTGCCCGGCCGGGTTCATCGGACACCCACAGATACGCAGCGGAGCCCGAGTCGTCTCGACCCGATCCGCAGTTTTCTGCCGGCGGTGGCACGAAAGCACCCAGGCCGAGGCGTTGACCTGAACGAGTCGGGGGGGTGGGCGGTCCTGGGTTCGGGGCGTGGCCCGCGACCGGTTACTGCGGCACCACCCTGGAGGACAAGCGCATGACCGCCGTCTTCTTCTGGATGGCCTGAGCGGCGCCGTGCCGTGGGGGGCGGGCGGGGCGTTGAGCACGCGTGCGCGGTCCTCTTCCTCTTGTCGCCCTGTGCCTGCTGCTGCTCGTCGGGGTCCTGTCCTGCGGGGCGCCGGAGCCCGGGCCGCCGCCTCCCGCCCCGGGCTCCGGCGCCCCGCCCGCCTTCGGCGCCTATCTCGGGTACGGGGGCGACGGAGCGCGGCGGACCTCGGGGTTCGGTGCGTGGACGGGGGCGGCCGCCCCGCGGGTCGGGCGGGCCTACCTGCCCGGCGACCAGTGGCCCGCCATCGAGGGCGCGTCCGCCGACCTGGAGCCGTGGGCCCGGTGGCGCGCGGCACGGCGGGACCGGCTGTTCGTGCTGAACGTGCCGCTGCTGGAACGCACCGAGGACCACCTCCCCGACACCACCGTCCGCACCGAGCTGCGCACGGGCGCGCGCGGGGCGTACGACGGGCACTTCCGCGCCCTCGCCCGCCGGCTCGTGGGCCTCGGCCTCGCCGACACCGTGCTGGTCCTCGGCTGGGAGATGAACGGTGTGACCTACACCCACCGCTGTGCCCCGGACCCGGCCGCCTGGAAGGCGTACTGGCGGCGGATCGTCGACGCCATGCGCTCGGTACCCGGCCAGCGCTTCCGCTTCGAGTTCACCCCCACCCGCGGCCGCGACGCCGTCCCCTGGCCGCGCTGCTACCCCGGCGACTCCCACGTCGACATCATCGGCATGGACGCCTACGACGCCCCCCGCGGCCTGTCGTTCGCGGAGCAGCTCCGCGAGCCGTACGGCCTGTGGGACCACGTCCGGTTCGCCCGCGCGCACGGCAAGCCGATCGCGTACCCGGAGTGGGGCCTGTTCGAGAACGGCGACGACCCGGCGTACGTGCGCGGCATGCTGCTGTGGATGACCGCCCAGCGGCCCCTGTACCAGACCATCACCGACTACTGCCCGCACGGCGTCTGGCGCTGCCCGGACAACCCGCGCTCGTCCGCCGCCTACCGCGAGCTGCTGCGCACGGCGACGGCGCCCTGAGCGCCCCGCCCGCCGCTGCGCGCCCCCGCCCGTCCCCGCCCTCGGCCGATCGGAGGAACCCCGCGGCGCGTACGGACCGCCGTACCGCCCCGCGCCCCCGCCCGGCCGGAAGATCCGACAATGCGACGAGTACTCCGCGCCCCCCTGACCCTCCTGCTCGTGGCGCTCGCCGCCTTCCCCGCGGCGGCGGCCCCCGCCGGGCACACCGCAGGGCTGGTCGCCCGCGACGTCCGCGCCCACGAGGAGGCCCGCGCCCGCGTCGAGGACCTGCGGGAGGCCGACGCCCCGCCCGGCGAGGTGCGCGACGCCGAACGGCACCGGATGGACGTCCGCAGCCGCCTGTGGGACCTGCTGTGGGCGGTGGAGCGCGGCCTCGGGGACCCGGTGGCCGTCGACCCCGCCGGGCGGGCCGGGCACTGCCCCCTCGGCCGGCGCAGCACCCCGCCCCCGGACGCCGGCGAGGACGACGCCTGGGCCGCGCCCACCACGGGCTACCGGCTCACCGCCGGGTACGCCGAGCGCGGACGGCACTGGAAGCACCGGCACACCGGGCAGGACTTCGCGGTCGGCTCCGGCACCCCCGTGCGCGCGGTCGGCCCCGGCACGGTCCGCGTCACCACCTGCGGCGACGGCTTCGGCAACCAGGTGATCGTCCGGCACCGCGACGGCTACTTCACCCAGTACGCCCACCTGTCGCGCATCGACGTCCGCAAGGGCCAGAAGGTGCGCGCCGGCCAGCTCCTCGGCCTGTCCGGCGCCACCGGCAACGTCACCGGCCCGCACCTGCACTTCGAGGTCCGCATCACCCCGTACATCGGATCGGCGGTGCCGCCCCTGCCGTGGCTCGCCCGCAAGGGCGTGCACCCCGAGCAGTGATCCGCCCCGGCTTCCCCGCCCCCAATGGAAGATCAAAAAAGACGGTAAGGGACCTACAACCATCCCTCCCGGCGGATCGTCCAACTGCCGCCCGGTGCGGGTCGGCGCACCGGGGTCCCTTCCGTTCTGTCCCCTGGGGGAAGTCATGAGTTCTGTCTCCGTCGGGCGCCTGCTGCGCCGCGGGGTGTGCGCCTCGGCCGTCGGGGCGCTCGTCGTCACCGGGCTCGTCACCGGGCTCGGCGGGGTCGCCGTCGCCGACGAGGCGCAGAGCGACCAGCTCTGGATCCAGGCGCCGTACGAGCAGGCGGTCCTCGTCGCCCCGGACGGCGGCACCGCCCCGTACCGTTCGCTGGCCCTCGGCCTCTACCACGACAACAGCAACTTCACCGTGACCGACGGCCGGCTGACCGTCGACGTCTCCGGCCTGGCCGGGGTCGCCGAGGTCGAGTGGCCCGCCGCCTGCACGCCCGACGCCGCCGGCACGGTCGCCGTGTGCGACACCGGTGACGTGCCCACCCGGCCCGGCCCCCAGGTGGAGCTGAAGCTGCGGGGCGCGCCCGGCGCCGCCGCGGGTGCCCAGGGCACCCTCGCGTACGCGGCCACCGCGACCGGCGGCCCCGACGGCACGCTCACCGCCCCGGAGGGCAGCGCGGAGACGTTCGTGACCCTCGGCTCGGGTCCCGACCTGGGCGTCCCCGCCCCGCAGGACGTCACCCACGCCACCCCGGGCACCACGCTCACCGCGCCGTTCGCCGTCACCAACACCGGCAACGAGACCGCCCACGGCTTCACCGTGCGCATGTCGACGTCGTACGGCCTGGACCTGCTCACGCAGTTCCCGCAGTGCGCGGCCAAGGACCCGGTCGAGGGCTGGTACATGAAGGAGGTGGACTGCACGTTCGACACCGACGTCGCGCCGGGCGCGACCGTGCAGCTTCCCGGACAGGTCCGGCTCGCCGTGAACAAGGCCGCGCTGTACGACCGTTTCGACATCGAGGTCGAGCCGGGCGGCGGGGCCACCGACCTGTCCGGTGCGGACAACTACCGCGCGTGGAGCGTCCAGGCCGACAACACCGCCGACTTCCGGGTGCGCGGCACAGAGGTGCGCGCGGCGGCCGGCACGACCGTCGACGCCACGTTCCGCTTCGTCAACCGCGGACCGGCCTGGGTCGCCCACGTGTTCTCCGGGGACGCGCCCGCGCTCGTCGACTTCACCGTCCCCGAGGGGACGACCGCGGTCGGCGTGCCCGACCTGTGCCAGCCGCAGTCGGCGGGCGCCGCCCGCTACACCTGCTACCTGCCGTCCGCGGCCTACCCGGGCCTGAAGGCCGACTACACGTTCAAGCTGCGCGTCGACCGGGTCGTCCCGAACGCGACCGGCACGGTCGTCGCCCACCCGGAGCGCGGCGCCTCCACCCCGTTCGAGTTCGACCCGAAGGCGGCCAACAACACCGCCCGGGTGGTCGTGAACCCGAGCGCCTGACACGCCCGTCGGAGCCGGGCGGGGGCGGGCCGCGACGGACCCGCCCCCACCCCGCTCCTCCTACGGGGCGTCGATGAGGTCGTACGGCGGGACCTGCACCGTGCGGGCGCCGGGCGTGCCGCCCAGGACCACCTTGCGCAGGGAGACGTTGTTCTTCAGGTCCGTCTCCTGGAGGCGGTGGGCCGGGTTGGCCTTGACCTCGATGTAGTACGTGCCGTTCGGCAGGTCCGTGATGTCGAAGGACTGGCCGGGACGGTACTGGGTGTAGGTGTCACCGGAGCCGACGTCGAGCACCTCGCGCACGGAGATGGAGTTCTGCTGGCCGCACGCGGTCGACAGGTCCGTGTTGTACGGGTGCCAGTTGGCGTTGCGCACCGTGTAGTCGATGGCGTCGGTGTTTGCGAGGCAGAACGCCTCCTTGCCGCTGCGCACCTGGCGGGTGCGGTCGGCGCTGAGCAGCCGGTAGCTGGCGAAGTCCGTGAAGTGCCAGTGCTCGTGGCCGATGCGCGGGTCCCACTCCATGGTGCCGGTGGGCGCGTAGCCGACCTGCTTGCCGTGGGCGTCGTAGAAGTACTGGTAGGCGTCCATCAGGTCGGCGCCCGGCTTGCGGAAGCCGTCCACGACGAGCGGGGCGGGGCCCGCGTTCCAGACGTTGGCGCTGAACGCCAGGTAGTCCTTGCCGGGTACGTCGCCGTCCTCGCCGTCGGTGACCGCGATGTCCCAGGCCGGCAGCGAACGCAGGTCCGGCTTGGGCACGTTCGCGGGGACGCCCGCGCGGCCGGTGGGCCGCCGGCCGGCGGCTTCCAGGGCCGGGGCGACACGTGAGCCGTCGGTGTGGCCGAGCCCGTCGCCGACGTGGTGGGCGAGCCCGCGGGCCTCCAGGGCGTGCGACAGGGCGCCCGGGGTGGGGGCGTCGGCGCCGCGCGGCCCGAAGTGGTGGGCTGCGTGACCCGCGCCCGCGCTGGGCCGGGAGTGCTGGGCGTGCGGGCCGGACAGGGCCGACGTGCCGCCACCGGTCTGGCGGACGGTCACCCTGATCGTCGGGCGGTCGTCCGGGATGCCGAACAGGTCGCGGTACTTCTTGGCGACCGACACCGTGGCGGTGTACTCGCCGACGGGCAGGTCGACCGGCTTGTCGTAGTCGACGGTGCTGGAGTTGGCCGCCCAGCCCTTCTCGACGCCCCATACGGAGCCGAGGGTGAACGGGTTGGTGGAGCAGCTCTCCGGGTAGTGCGAGGTGGCCGGGGCGTCCGGACGCAGGCGTCCGGAGGCGTTGTTGGGGCAGAAGGCGCCCTTGCTCCGCGTCACCTCCTGCCCGGCCGCGTTCTTCACGGACACCTCCAGGAAGCCCGGCAGCCCGGAGAAGTCCTTGACGAGCCCGGCGGGCAGCGTCCTGGTGGTGGTGTGCGTCCCGTTGCGCAGGATCTGCCGCGCGACGACCGGGTCCTTGTACGACGCGCGCGTCACGTTCAGTTCCAGCGGCGCGCCGTCCACCGTGACGTACGTGCCGAGGTCGAGGTAGACCCCGGGTTCCCCCTCCCACCGGTCGAGGGTCACGGCCTTCGACGCGGCGATCAGCTTGAGCTTCGGTGTCCCGGCCGGGCTCGCCGGCGCCGCACCGGCACCGGGGGCGGCCCCGGCGACGGTGACGACGGTGAGCACGGCCGCCGCGGCGAACGCCGCGCACGTCAGGGCCTTGCGGTCTGGCTGACTGGTCATCGGTTCCTCGTCTGCGAGTGCCATGGTCAGTGGCATCGGACTGGACAGCCCACACCCCCGGCCGACAGGAACGACGCACCCCAGCGCGCCCCGACCGCGACTGTGAACATCCTGTGAGAGGGGCGAAGGGCGGGCGGGGGTTGCCTGTCGGGGCGGATGTCCACCGGGAGCAGGGGGCGCCGACTATGGTGATCCCGTGTGGAAAGTGTGTGCGGGGTCACACACGCGTGGTACGGCGGGCGGGCGGGGGCCGTCTTCGTCGTCGGGCTGCTTGGGGGGCTTGTGTACGAGATGGTCAAGGGCGCCAACGTGGGGTTGGCGACGCTCAGCGACAACGTCGACGCGGTGATCGTGAGCCTCGGGTGGGCGAGCCCCACCGGTGAGGGCGACGCGGACGTGTCCGTGCTGCTGCTCGACGCGAGCGGCAAGGTCCGCAGCGACGCGGACTTCTACTTCTACAACCACCCGGTCGCGGCCGACGGCAGCGTGCACCTGCTGGGCAAACAGCCCGCGGGGGAGGGCAGCGAGGACCGCATCGGCTTCGACCTGACCGCCGTCCCGGCCGGGATCGAACGGGTGGTCATCGCCGCGAGCCGCTACGGGGGAGCCCGGTTCGGCGAACTCGAGGACCTGCGGGTGACGTTGGCCGACGGGTCGGGCGAGGAGCTGCTGCGGTTCTCGATCGACGACGCGGGGTCGGTGAGCGCGTTCATCTTCGGCGAGCTGTACCGGCGCGGCGAGGAGTGGAAGTTCCGCGCGGTCGGCCAGGGCTACGACAACGGCCTGGCGGGGCTGGCGACGGACTTCGGGGTGGACATCGACGACGCCGATGACGCGGCCGACGCGGCCGACGGTGCGGACGACGCGGACGGCGCGGAGGGCGCTGACGCCGGTGCTGCTTCCGGCGCCCCCGTCGCCGTGGAGGACACCGCCGGGAGCACGGTCGAGGCGGAATCGCCGGCCGGCGGGGAGCCGTTGCCCGCCGTACCGGCCCCCCGGCGGCCCGAGGAGCAGGGCGGGGCACGGGACGCCGTAGGGGGCGAGCCGCAGGGCGCGGCGGGGAGCGAGCCGCGCAAGGCCGCCCGGCCCCGCACCGCCCGGCGCAAGGTGACCCTGCCGAAGACGGCACGCGCGTCCCTCGCGGAGAACGAGTCCTGGCGGCCGGCCCGGCTCTTCCCCGTGTCGGCGCTCAAGAGCGACCGCGACCGCGAGACGCGGGCCACGTCGGTCCTGCTGTCGGTGATGGCGCAGGTGCCGGAGTTCGGGCGGCGGCTCACGGCGGGCTTCGGCGCCCCGGCCGGCCGGATGGAGACGTTCACCGAGGTGTCCCTGCCGCACGGTGACACCCCGCGCCGGCCCGACGGCGTCCTGCGCGTCGAGCGGGCCGGCAAGCTGTGGACGGCGCTCGTCGAGACCAAGACCAACGGCAACGCCCTGCGGGCCGAACAGGTGCAGGCGTACATGGACATCGCCGCGCGCCGCGGTTACGAGGCCGTCGTCACGCTCTCCAACGACGTGGCCCTGGAAGGCAGTCCACTGGTCGACGTGAAGACCGACGGCCGCCGCAAGCACAAGGTGGCCCTGTGGCACCTGTCCTGGGCCGAGGTCGCGCACCAGGCGCAGATGCTGATCCGCCACGAGGGCGTCGGCAACAGCGCCCACGCCTGGCTGCTCCAGGAGCTGCTGCACTACCTCCAGCACGAGAACTCCGGGTGCCACGGCTTCCAGAACATGGGCGCCGCCTGGGTGCCCGTGCGCAAGGGCATCGACGACGAGACCCTGTGCCAGGGCGACCCGCGGACGCTGGAGGTCGTCGAGAGCTGGGAGCGGCTCATCCGCCAGGTCTGCCTGGGCCTCGGCGGCGAGCTCGGCCAGAAGGTGCTGCCGGTGCGGCGCGCCCGGCGCGGCACCGACCCCGGGGTGCGCCGGGCCCGGATGGCCGACGAGCTGTGCCGGGACGGCAGGCTGCACGCGGAGGTGCTGATCGAGGGCGCCCCGGGCGTCCTGACCGTCGCCGCGGACCTGCGCACCGGCAAGCTGCGCACCTCCATCGAGGTCCCGGCGCCCGAGCAGGGCTACCCGCTCAACTGGGCCAAGCGGCTGGTGCGACGGCTGGCCGAGGCACCGGCCGACCTGCACGTGGAGACCCTGGTCGAGGGCGAGGGCGGCGGGCCGCGCGGCACCCTGGAGCGGCTGCGCCCCGAGCCGGCGGACCTGCTGCCGAAGAACGGCGCCCGGATCACCGGGTTCCGGCTGTCCCTGTTCAAGAGCATGGGCAGCAGCCGCGGCAACGCGGAGACCGGCTTCATCCGCAGCGTCGACGACGCCGTGCACCGTTTCCACGACGGTGTGGTGGTCCACCTGGACCGGCCCGCGGGGCGCAGGTCCGCGGCCGCGGCGCCGGCGGTCGCGGCGGGCTGAGCCGGCGGGTCCCGCCTCCCGGTGGACGGAACCGGGAGGCGGGTCCGTGGATCGCGCCGGTTCGTCCACAGGGTGTGGACAACTGTTCGGGTCGGGTCACCAGCCCGTCAGCAGGGTGTGGTTGAGCAGGAGGGCGAGGGCCGCCTGGGCGGTCAGCCAGGGCCGGGGGCGGGGGAGGAAGGCGCAGCAGGGCAGGAGCCACAGGGCGAACGGGAGCCAGATGCGTTCCGTCTCGGCCTTGCTCATGCCCGACAGGTCCGCGACCAGCAGCGCGGCCAGCGCCGCCGCGACCAGGACGGCCAGCCGGCGGTCGGCTCCCGGCGCCGGGTGCCGCAGGGCCGTACCGCCGCGGCTCAGGCCCGCCGCCGTCGCCGGGCCCGTGATCAGCGCCGTGCAGGCCAGGTTGGCCCACACCCAGTAGCCGTACGGGCGGACGCCGCCCGCCCCCTCGTAGTAGCGGGTGACCAGCAGCCGGTACGCCTCCCACCAGTCGAAGCCGGCCACCGTGAACGCCGTGGGCACCACCGCCAGGCCCGCCAGGAACAGCACCGCCCGAGGCACGGGACGCGCCCGCGCGCCCCGCCCGCCCAGCACCACCACGGCCGCGCCGATCAGCGCGTACAGCGTCAGGCCGTACGACAGGTAGCAGGTCAGGCCGAAGAGCAGGCCGGAGAGGGCGGCGTACGGCAGCGACCGGCGCGCGGGGCCGCCGGTCACCGCCAGGGCCAGGCAGGCCACCGCCCACGCCGCCACCGCCGCGAAGTACGCGTCCGCCGACACCCCCTGCCACACCGCGGCGGGCGCCAGCACCAGGAAAGGCGCCGCCCGCCGGGCCAGGGACTCACCGGTCAGGGCCCGTACCGCCACCAGCACCGCCGCGCCCGCCGTCGCGCCGGTCACCACGCACCACGCGGCCGCCCAGCCGCCGCCCCCGAGGCCGGCCCGGTCCAGGAGCACGAACGTGAGCGTCGAGCCGGGCGGGTGACCGGCGACGTGGGCGGGCCAGTTGTCGGGCGAGTGCAGCAGGATGTGCCGGCTGAAGCCGGCCAGCGCGGCCGGGATGTCGTCGAAGCGGCCGACGGCACGCAGGTACTCGTTCCGCGTGGTGAGCCGGCCCGCCACGCCCCGCTGCCAGCCGTCCACCAGGGCCAGCGAGAAGATCCAGGCCGTCGCCGTCGCCCAGACCGCCGCGAGCAGGGCGGGCCAGCGCAGCCGCGCGGCCAGGACGGGACCGTGGACGACCACCGCCGCCGCGAGGACCACGGCCGCCGGGGTGCCGGGGCCGACGTGCGGGTCCCAGGTCGCCAGCAGCGGCGGCCAGTTCACCCGCAGCCGGTCCTGGATCGGCCGGCCGGCCAGCACCGCCGCGACGACGAGCAGCACGGCCGCGGCGACGGCGTACGCGTCCCGGCGCCCGGCGCGGACCGGGCGGCCGGTCACCGTGCTCTCCGTCCGCCGGCCGGTGCCGCCCCGCTGCGCAGGGCCGCGAACCGGCGGTCGTCCGCCGTCCACACACCGGCCGGGTCCCAGCCGCGGGCGTACCGCAGCAGGGCCGCCGTCCCCAACCGCGCCCAGGGGAACGGCGGTTCGGTCTGCCGTACGTCGCCGACGCCGACGACGTGCACGTGCGTGCGCTCGTCCACGTCCACCGGCGCGGTCTCGGCGATCAGCAGCCCCCCGGGGCGCAGCAGCCGGGCCACCCGGTCGAGCAGGGTCCGCGGGTCGCCGCCTATGCCGAGGTTGCCGTCCATCAGCAGCACCGTGTCCCAACGCCCCTCCGCGGGCAGCGGGTCGAACACGGAACGGCGCAGCGCCTGCCCGCCGAGCCGCACGGTGTGGGCCACGGCGGCCGGGCTGACGTCGATGCCGAGGACGGTACGGCCGCGCGCCGCGAGTTCCGCGACCAGCCGGCCGGGGCCGCAGCCCACGTCCAGCACCGCGCCCTCGCAGCGGTCCAGCACCGCCCGGTCGACCGCGTTCGCCCGCGCGCACCAGCGTTCGACGTCCAGCGGCAGCAGCCAGCCGTCGGCCCGGCGCAGGAACAGCGGCCCGCGTCCGGTGCGCAGGGCGGTGGCGTACGGGTCGGAGGCGGACCACGCCCCCGGGACCCCCGGGCCGGCCTGTGCCGTCGCCGGGTCGTGGGCCGCCACCTCCGTCGCCGTACCGCTGCCGCCGCCGCTCACGCCGCCCCCTCCCTCGTCGTACAGCCGCCGCTCACGACCGCACCCCCGGCCCGGACGCGGCCAGTCGCCGCGCGAAGCGGCCCGTCGGGGCCAGGGCGGCGACCTCCGCCGCGTCGGCCGCCGTGTCCACGTCCCGCAGGCACGGCAGGTCCCGCACCCGCAGTCCCGCCGCCCGCAGCCGCTCGCGCTGTACGGCGCCGGTGACCGGCGTCGACATCGGCACGCCCCGCAGCAGGGCCTCCGCCCGGCCGGGGTCGGCGAGCCCGAGCGCCCAGAAACCGCCGTCGGCGGCGGGCCCGAACCAGGCGTCGCAGCCGGTGAAGTCCACGCCCAGCAGCTCGGGGGTGACCTGCGGGGTGTCCATGCCGATCAGCAGGGCCGGTCCCGGCCGGTGCGCGAAGGCGGCGGCGAGGCGGGCGTCGAGCCCTCCGCCGCACTGCGGCACGACGTCGATGCCGGGCGGCAGCCACGGGCCGCGGGAGCCGTCGAGCACCAGGACACGGTGGGCGGCGGGCGTGGCGGCCACGGTGCGCAGGGTGTCGGCGAGGGCGGCCTCGGCGAGGGCGGCGGCCTCCTGCGGCGAGTACGGCGGGGTGAGGCGGGTCTTGACGCGGCCGGGACGCGGCTCCTTGGCGATGACCAGGAGGGTGGCGAGGGGGGTGGCGAGGGGGGTGGTGGGGGCGGCGGGGAGGCCGGCGGGGCGGGCGTCCCGCGCGGTCGTCATGAGCGGTCCGCCGGGTGTGCCGGCGCCGGCTCCGTGACGCGCCGCGGCGCCTCCCCGAGCACCCCGCTCATGTCCCGCACCGCCTGCCAGGTGCCGGTCACCTTGGAGGCGCCGGTGCGCGGGCGGTACGGCACGTCGTGCTCGGTGATCCGCCAGCCCGCGTCGGCGGCGCGCACCACCATCTGCAGGGGGTAGCCGCTGCGGCGGTCGGTCAGGCCGAGGGCGAGCAGCGGCTCGCGGCGGGCGGCGCGCAGCGGACCGAGGTCGTGCAGGCGCAGGCCGGTGCGGCGGCGCAGCAGGCGGGTGAGGGCGAGGTTGCCGGCCCGGGCGTGCGGCGGCCAGGCGCGCCGGGACTGCGGGCGGCGCCGGCCGAGCGCCAGGTCGGCCGCGCCGGAGCGCACCTCGTGGACGAAGGGCACGAGCAGGGCGGGGTCGAGGGAGGCGTCGCAGTCGCAGAAGCAGACCACGTCGGCGGTCGCGGCGCTCAGCCCGGCGTGGCAGGCGGCGCCGAAGCCGCGCCGGGCCTCGGGCACGACCGTCGCGCCGAGGGCGCGGGCGAGGTCCGCCGAGCCGTCGGTGGAGCCGTTGTCCACGACGAGCGCGCGCCAGCCTGCGGGGACGCGGGCGAGGACCCAGGGGAGGGCCTCGGCCTCGTTCAGGCAGGGGAGCACGACGTCGACGCCTTGCGGCGGTGGTGGGGTCGTCGTCACGCTCTCACCCTACGAACGGGAAACGGGCATTCCGGGCGGCCGCTCCTTACGAAACGCGGACGTCGGCGCCGGGCCCGCGCCGCTCGCCGGGCCCGGTGCGAGGCTGGTGGCATGCAGCAGTCCCACGAGCGGCCGGAGCCGGCCGGCCCCGGGCGGCCCGCTCACGCCGGCGCCGCCCCCGCGCGTCCCGCCCCCGCGCATCCCGCTCCCGCCGGTCCCACCTCCCCCGCTCCCGCCCCCTCCCGTCCCGCCCGCATCCTCGTCGTCGACGACGACCCGACCGTCGCCGAGGTGGTCACCGGGTACCTGGACCGCGCCGGCTACGTCGTCGACCGGGCCGGTGACGGCCCCGCGGCGCTCGCGCGGGCCGCCGGGCACCGCCCCGACCTGGTGGTGCTCGACCTGATGCTGCCCGGCATGGACGGCCTGGAGGTGTGCCGGCGGATGCGCGCGGACAGCGGCCCGGTGCCGGTCATCATGCTCACCGCCCGCGGCGACGAGGACGACCGCATCCTGGGCCTGGAGGTCGGCGCCGACGACTACGTCACCAAGCCGTTCAGCCCCCGCGAACTGGTCCTGCGCGTCGAGTCGGTGCTGCGCCGCACCCGCCCCCGCGCAGACACCGGCCCGCTGGGCGCGGCGGGCCTCACGATCGACCCGGCGGCCCGCCGCGCCACCAAGAACGGCACGGAACTGGCGCTCACGCTGCGCGAGTTCGACCTGCTGGCGTTCTTCCTGCGGCACCCGGGGCGGGCGTTCGGGCGCGAGGACCTGATGCGCGAGGTGTGGGGCTGGGACTTCGGTGACCTGTCCACGGTCACCGTGCACGTACGGCGGCTGCGCGGCAAGGTCGAGGACGACCCGGCCCGGCCCCGGCTGATCCAGACGGTGTGGGGCGTCGGCTACCGCTTCGACCCCTCCGCCACCGACCCCGCCGAGCGGGAGGTCTGACCGGTGCGCGACACCCTCCTCATCGCCCTGTACGCCTTCGCCGGCGCCGCCCTGACCGGTCTCGCCGGGGCCGCCGTGCTGCGCGGCATCCGCCGCCGCTCGCTCACCGCGTCGCTCGCCGTCGTCACGGCGGTCGGGGTGGTCGCGATGCTCGCCGGGACGCTGGCCGTGGCGTGGGCGATGTTCCTGTCCCCGCACGACCTGAAGGTCGTCACCACGGTGGTCGCCATGGCCGCCGCGGTGTCCCTGGCCACCGCGCTGCTGCTGGGCCGCTGGGTGGTGGCCCGCAGCCGTGAACTCACCGTCGCCGCCCGCTCGTTCGGCGACGGCGGCGCCTTCGCCCCGCCCGTGCAGCCCGGCACCGCCGAACTGGACGCGCTCAGCCGGGAACTGGCCGCCACCAGTGCCCGGCTCGCCGAATCCCGGGAGCGGGAACGGGCGTTGGAGACGTCCCGGCGGGAACTGGTCGCCTGGATCTCGCACGACCTGCGCACCCCGCTGGCCGGACTGCGCGCCATGTCGGAGGCGCTGGAGGACGGCGTCGCCGCCGACCCCGACCGCTACCTCAAGCAGATCCGCACCGAGGTCGAACGGCTCAACGACATGGTCGGCGACCTCTTCGAGCTGTCCCGCATCCACGCGGGCACCCTCCCGCTGAGCCCGTCCCGGATCTCCCTGTACGACCTGGTCGGCGACGCCCTCGCGGGGGCCGACCCGCTCGCCCGGGAGCACGGCGTCCGGCTGGTCGGCGCCCACGTGGAACCGGTCCCGGTGGAGGTCGACGGCCGGGAGATGAGCCGGGTGCTGGGGAACCTGCTGGTCAACGCGATCCGCCGGACGCCCGCCGACGGCACGGTCGCGGTGGCCGCCGAACGCTCCCCGGACGGCGTGGTGCTGTCGGTGACCGACGGCTGCGGCGGCATCCCGCCCGAGGACCTGCCGCGCGTCTTCGACACCGGCTGGCGCGGCAGCGACGCCCGCACCCCGCCCGCCGGGGCGGGCCTGGGCCTGGCGATCGTCCGCGGCATCGTCGAGGCCCACCGGGGCCGGGCCGGCGTGCGCAACGTCCCCGGCGGCTGCCGCTTCGAGGTGACCCTGCCGGTGGCGCCGTAGGGGAGCGGGCGGGGTTCAGGGGGAGGGCACGGCGGGCTGCGCGTGGCGGAAGAGCGTGAGCAGGACCAGCAGCACCGTGAGCAGCCCGAGGAAACGGGCCGCGCGCCGGACCCTGGCCGCCGGGTCGAGCTGCCGCCAGGCGGGACCGGCCGCGGGCTCCTCGGGACACCACACCTCGCCGACGGTGTCGTCCACGCCCGCGCCGGACGCCCGCTCACGGGCCGACGGCTCGCGCGGTGCCGAGCGGCGTATGGCCTCCTCGCTGTCGCGGAGGAACTTCCCCCACTCCGCCTCCGGTACGACCGGCTCCCTCGCGGTCACTGCCCTCGTCCTCCCGTCCGCAACGGCGTCGTCGATGTCTGCCTGTCAGGACGACGGGGGGCGGGAACGCGTTCCCGCCCCCGGTCAGAAGGTCACAGAGTCACCGGACTGCCGCCGAAGGTGACCACGAGGTGGCCGTCCGATGTGAACGACCAGCCGAGGGCGCCCGCGTAGGAGGAGCAGCGGGAGCCGTTCGTGCCGGTCCAGAACTGGTTGGTCGCGTCGGCGTCGCCGACGGTCTTGTCGTGGGAGCCGCTGACGGCGAAGCGGCAGGAGGTGTTGGAGCGGAAGACCGACGTTCCGGCGTCCCAGGAGAAGTTGCGCTGGGCGTTGTCGACACCGACGTTGCTCGTCACGGTCATCGCGCCCGGGTTGCTGTTGTAGGTGAACCCGTGCTTGCCGTTGCGGTAGGCGAGGCTGTGCCGGACCACGTGGTCGACCGCGATGCCGTCGCCGCCGAGCTTGTAGCCGTTGCGGTCGCCGTTGGCGTTCACGGTGCCGTCGGAGAGCGTGCCGTTGTTGTACGACAGCGAGTACTCGACGGTCACCGGGCCGATCGCGCCCGTGTCGGTCTTGGTGTAGAGGTCCCAGCCGTCGTCGATGTTGTGGTGCGAGACGGCGTAGCGGAAGACGTTCCCGGTGCCGGTGGTGAGCTTGGCCGCGAAGCCGTCGGCGTCCTCGCCGTCGGAGTCGGCGTTGTCGTGCGACTCCGCGCTCAGGACGAGGTTGTCGGACGGCCACTGACTGCTGGGCGTGGTCGAGGCGATGCGCCCGAGCTGCAGGCCGGTGTCGCGGTTGTAGCGGGTCACGGTCCGCTCGATCACGTTGTGGCTGCCGCCGACGTAGATGCCGTTGTCCCCGGCGCGCTGGACGACGAGGCCGAGGACGCGCCAGTACGACGCGTTGAGCTGCAGGCCGCGGCTGGACGGACTCTCCGTCTGCGCCGAGAAGTCGAGGACCGGTGTCTCACCCGGGTACGCCGACAGCGTGGTCCGCGCCGAGGAGGTGCCGCTGCTGCTCTCCGGGACGGTGATCGTGGACGCGTAGGAGTAGGTCCCGCCGCGCAGGTAGATCGTGCCGCCCGGGGCGATCCGGCTGATCGCCGACGGCAGCGTGGTGGGCGCCGCCTGGGTGCCCGCCGCGCCGTCCGTGCCGCCCGGCGCCACGTACAGCGCGCCGCTCGTCGGCGGGGTGGTGGTGCCGCTGGTCTCGACGTCCAGGTAGTCGACGTTCGGCAGGCCGCCGGAGGTGGTCGGGTTCAGGCGGACGGTGTTGACGCCCGCGTTCAGCGGCACGGTGAGGGTCTTGGTGGCCCAGGCCGACCACGCCCCGGTCCCCTCGAACGACGGTGTCTGCACCGTCGTGCCGTTGACGACCACTGCGGCCGGGCGGGCCGTCGTCGAGCCGTTGGCGAAGCGCACCGCGAGCGTGCCCGTGCCGGTGCTCGCCGCGGTGACCGTGAACTGTGCGGACCCGCTGGTGGAGTTGGTGCCGTTGCAGAAGCCGGAGCCGGAGTAGCCGGCCCAGTCCGAGTCGATGGTGCCGTTGCAGACCGCGGGGGAGTTCTCGGCCTCGTAGCGCTGGGACGCGGCCTGCGCGGAGGGGCCGGACAGGGCGACGAGTGCGCCGGCCAGGAGGCCGACGGACGCGATGACTGGTCGCAGGTGCATCGTTCGTCTCCAGAGGTGGTGAGTACGGCTGGGTGGGGTGGTGCCGTGGGGTGGTGCCGTGTGGTGGTGCCGTGCCGGGGTGCGACCGCGGGGGTTGCGGGGTGCGGGTTGCAGGTCGCGGGTCAGTCACGGGCCCCCGGGGCGGTGCGTTCGGGTGCGTGAACGCGGGGCGGGCCGCGTTCTGGAGCTGCGCTGAAGCGGGTGCGTGACTTCGCTGTGAAAGCGCTTTCTCCGGACCGTAGAGCTGCTGCTCTGAACGCGTCAAGAGACATGTACGTGATGGATGTTCATGACCATGAACAATTGGGTCGCATGGCCGCCCGCCCCCGAACCTCACGTCCAGGTTACGGAACTCTCAATCCCCGGTGGCCGCGAGATGAGGGGGTGACGATGGGGTCATGACCCCGGCCCAGCGCGCCCTCGCCCAGCTCGAAGCCTGGCCCGACCTCACCGAGGGTCCGGCCGCCTGCGGGACAGGACGGGCGCTGCGCACCCCGCGCGCGGAGATCGTCCACTTCCACACCGACCACGAGGTGGACCTGCACCTCACCGGCGGTGCCATCCGGCGCATCGCCGCCGACCTGCGCGCCTCGACGGCGATCCGTCTGCTGCCCGGCTCCCGCTGGGTGACCGTACGGCTCGACTGCGAGGCCGACCAGCACCTGCTGATGAGCCTGGTCAGCATGGCCCTGAAGGCCCACCAGGGCCCCCCGGCCCAGCCGCTCGGCGCGGTCCCCGGACAGGCCACCGCCGAGCGGTCCGCCCAGGACCGGCCCGCCCCGCTGCCCACGCCGGAGTGCAACCTGCGGCGCGTCATGCTGGTGCCGCGGGACGCGCCGCTGGGCTGAGGCGGCGTCGGCGGGGCGCGCACGCGGCACCGGTTGTCCCGGGCCCCCCGAACACCCTCGCCCCAGGTGCGGCCGCACCCCGTGCGTCTCCTAGGGTGCGCTCATGACCACCTCGCAGGCGTACCTCTCCGAACTGTTCTCGCTCGACGGCCGGGTCGCCCTGGTGACCGGGGGCAGCTCCGGCATCGGGCGGGGCGTCGCGGAGGCGCTGGCGCGGGCCGGGGCGCGGGTCGTGATCGTGGCCCGCAGGGAGGCCGAACTGGCGAAGACCGTCGCCGAGTTGGAGGCCCTGGGCGCACGCGCGGCCTGGGTGAGCGCCGACCTGGGCACGCGGGCCGGGGTGCGCGCGGCGGCCGAGGAGGCGGTCGGCGCCTTCGGGGAACCCGACATCCTCGTCAACAGCGCCGGGGTCAACCTCCGCCCCCCGATGGGCGAGGTGGGCGACGACGTCTGGGACACCACCCTGGCCGTCAACCTGGAGGCGCCCTTCCTGCTCGGCGAGCGGTTCGGCCCCGGCATGGCCGAGCGGGGCTTCGGGCGGATCATCCACATCAGCTCCCAGCAGGCCCACCGCGCCTTCGTGCAGAGCGGTGTCTACGGCGTCTCCAAGGGCGGGCTCGAGTCGCTGGCCCGCTCCCAGGCCGAGGCGTGGTCGCCGTACGGCGTCACCAGCAACACCCTCGTGCCCGGGTTCGTGATGACGCCGCTCAACGCCCGCCTGTCGGCCGACCCCGAGAGGGTCGCCGCCCTCGCCGCCCGCACCATGGTCGGCCGCAACGGCCTCGCGGAGGACTTCGCCGGGGCGGCGGTGTTCCTGGCGAGCCGGGCCTCCGCCTACGTCACCGGGCAGTCCCTCTTCGTGGACGGCGGGCTCTCCGTCCACTGAGGCGGAGCCGCGCGCGAGCGAGCCCCGCTCAGCCCAGGCACACCACCAGCAGGCAGAGACGGGCCGGCTGGCTCGGGGAGGTGGTCCCCGGTGCCTGGGGTGCCTGGGGTGCCGGATCGGCGGGAGCCGGGGCTTGGGGTGCCGGCGCCTGGGGCGCCGGCTCGGTCGTCGCCGGCTGGTCGGCCGGGCTCGTGCGAGGGGCCTCGCCGGTCATCGGCACGGTGGCGGCCGTCGTCGGCCCGGAGGCGGCCGAGCCGACCTGGCGCGGCCGGCCCGCGGAGTCCGGGCGGGCCGCGGCCGGGAGCGCCGTGGGGGCGCCTGCCGGAGTGCCCGCGGCCGGCGCCTGCGTACGGGGCAGGGTGCGGGCCGGGACCGAGGCCGTGGGTGCGGCGGGCGCCGGACCGCCGGCGCCCTCGTCCAGCACCTGTCCGCGTGCCGCGCCCATCGCCCGGTCGTCCGGCGCCGCTGCCGCCTGGGTGCGGTCGGGTGCGTGCCGGTCCAGGGAGGCGAGCGTCAGGCCACCGCCGACGAGCGCCACGGCCGTCGCGACCACGGCGCGCCGCTGGCTCTTCTTCCAGCGCACCCGCTGGCGGCGCCGCGCGGCACGGCCCTGCGGGGCGGACGGCGCGTCGCGGACGTCACCGGGCCGCGGGCCGGCGGCTCCCGCCACCGCCCCGGCACGGCAGGGGACACCGGCGAGGTCCGTGCGGTCGGCGCCGTTCGCCTGGTCTGCGTCGTTGACGTGGTCCGCGTCGCTCGTACGGTCCGCGTCGCTCGTACGGTCCGCGTGGTCCTCGTGCCAGGACGGGGGGAGGACGGACCCGCGCCCGCGCGTCACGTCGTCCCAGGCGCCCCGGGGACCGGATCCTCCCGCAGCCCCCACGCCACCCATGGCCCCCACGCCGCCCGCCGCGAACGGCCGGCGGCCCTCCGTGCCGGGCGGGGCGATGTCCGGGGCGTAGGCGCCGCACCCGGGGCACACCAGGGCGCCGTTGAGGTGCCGACGACACGCGGAGCAGTAGTCCATCTGCGGTCTTCCTGGTTCGACTGCGCCCTGGGCCCACCGGGTCCAGGGCCTGGTCCCGCTCGCACGGGGGGTCGAGCGGCCAGTCACGCTAACGGGGCTTTCGCAAGGCTGTGTGCAGCGTGTGTGGCGCTCCTGAGCGGATTCCGGGCGGCTCGCGTGGACCGGGCCGGGACCGCTGCGGACCGTCCCGCCCCGCGCACGCACCGTCGCCGCCCGGCCGCCGCCCGCTCCCGCGCCCGCTCCCCGCCACGGGTGAAACCCCCGCACCACGCGGGCCGGTCGACCGTGTCGTCGCGCCGCCGTCGGCATAGTGGCGGGCGTCCCCGCCTCCGACCGGCAGGAGAACCCCATGCTCGGCACCCGTTTCCGCACCGGCTCCCCCGTCTGGATCGACCTCGGCAGCCCGGACCCCGGCGCGGCGGCCGCGTTCTACTCCGCCGTCTTCGGGTGGACGTACGAGCCCGCCGGGCCGGAGGGCGGCGGGTACGGCGTCTTCCGCAAGGGCGACCGGACGGTCGGCGCCGTCGGCCGGCTGACCGAGCGGGGCGCGCGGTCGGCGTGGATGACGTACTTCCGCAGCGACGACGTCGAGGCGACCGCCCGGGAGGTGGTCGCGGCGGGCGGCACGGTCCGGGCCGAGCCGATGAGCATGGGCGACTCCTCGATGGCGCAGTTCACCGACCCGCAGGGCGCGCAGTTCGCCGTGCTGAAGTCGGATCAGGGCCTGGAGCGGGCGGCCGAGGACGACACGCTGCTGTGGGTCGAGCTGCACACCGAGGACCCGGAGGCCGCGATCCACTTCTACAGCGGGCTGTTCGGCTGGCGCTCGGAGGTCATGCAGGCGCCGGGGATGACGTACCGGGTGCTCAGCCTCGCGGAGGGCGACCGGCAGCAGACGGCGTTCGGCGGCGTGGCCGAGCACCGGGGCGAACCGGAGGGCGTGCGCTGGGTGCCGTACTTCGCCGTCGCCGACGCGGACGCCTCGGCCGACCTGGTGCGCCGCCACGGCGGAACGGTGGTGATGCCCGCCTCCGACGTGCCCGAGGTGGGCCGCATCGCCTGGCTCGCGGACCCCTCCCAGGCGGTCTTCGCGGTCCTCAGGCCCACCCCGCGCCAGGGCTGACACGGGCGGCCGGCCTCCGCCGCGCCCGCCGTTTCTCCCGGGGGGCGCCGGGAACCCGGCGGGCGTGGTGGCCTACGGAGCCGAGCAGCGGGTGCTGGTCCCCGCCCTGCGTGCCGGGTGGATGCGGCAGACGTTCGTCCACTGGGCGTACCCGCCCGAGACGGTGCAGGCCCTGCTGCCCCGCGGCCTCGTCGTGGACACCTACGAGGGCGTGGCCTGGGTGGGCTTCACCCCCTTCGTCATGACGGACGTGCGGCCCGCCGCGGTGCCGTCCTCGGCGCCCGGGCTGCCGTCCTTCGCGGAGACCAACCTGCGGACCTACGTGCGGCGGCGCACGGACGGGCCGGACGGGCCGGACGGGCTGTGGTTCCTGAGCCTGGAGGTGGCCTGCCCGCTGATGCTGGGCGCACGGGCCGTGGGCGCCCCGTACCACCCGGGGAGCCTGTCCGTCGCCAGGGCCGGGGACGCCCTCGCGTACGAGGGCAGGCGCTGGGGCGGCGGCGCCTCCTACCGGCTGGTCGTACGGCCCGGCGACCCGATCCGGCCCGCCGAGCGGGACGTGTGGCTCACCTCCCGCTGGCGCGCGTACACCCGCCGGCTCGGCCTGCTGTGGGAGACCCCCGTGGAGCACGAGCCCTGGCCGCTCGCCGAGGCGTCCGTCGAGGCGCTGGAGGAGACCCTGACCGGGGCGGCGGGGCTGCCCGCGCCCGCCTCGGCACCGCTGGTGCACTTCTCGGAGGGGGTGCGGCATGTACGGTTCGGCCCGTCCCGGCCCGTCGGCCCGGCAGCGGGCCCGAGGTGAGCGCGGACGCCGGCGCCTGCGGTTCGACGGCTGGATCGCGGGGCTCGGCTTCTCCGGCGGCACCCGGGTCGTGCTGGGGCACTGGCCCCTCTCGCCGCTCGGACCGTTCAGCGACGTGATGGTCGAACGGCCCGACGGGGAACGGCTGCTGCTCGCACCCTCGCGCCGGGTCGCCGACTTCGTCGCGGCCACGTACGTCTTCGACACCGTGCGGATCGTGCCCGTCGAGGTCGAGGTCGAGGTCGAGCCCGAGGTCGAGGCCGGGGCCGGGGCCGGGACGGGCGCGGGCGAACGGGTCTGGTCGGCCGCGGCCGGGCCCCTCGCCCTGCGCTTCGCGGTGGGCCGGCGGGGCGGCCTGGGCCTGCTGCTGCGGGCGGTACCGGCGTCGCTCGCGACACGTCCGGCGTGGTGCGCCCTGACCGACGGACCGGCCCGGCTGCTGCCGGGCGGGGTGCGCACCCGCGGCAGCGCGGGCGGGGGACGCCGGGAGTGGTACGGGGTACGGGACCTGCACGCGATCGCCACCGCGTCGGCGTCGTACGAGGACCAGGACCTCGGCACCCTCACCCCCGTGACCCCACCGGTCCGCTTCGGCTTCGGCTCGGTCCCCCGCCGCCCGGGCCTGGCCCGGGTGGTGACCACGGTGGAGCTGGGGGAGTGACGCGTGGGCGGGCGGGGCGTCGATCACCAAGCCCCGATTCGGGCCTCTGGCCAGCCCGGCCTCAGCCCCGGCCCTGGCCTCGACCCCGGCTCGGCCCCCGGCCCCGGCCTCGGCCAGCCCGGCTCGGCCCCCGGTCCTGGCCTCAGCTCCGGCCAGGCCCCAGGGGCCAGGCCCCGGCCTCAGCGCCGGACCGCCTCAACCGGGGCCCCGGCCTCAGTTCCGGCCCTCGCACCCACCCCCAAGCCGGCGCAGCGCCCGCCCCCCGCTCAGCGCAGCGCCCCGCCCCCGGTCAGGTCACGGCAGCACCCCCGTATCCGTGACCAGGTCCACCACCCCCGCCGGACCGCCCCGGGTCAGCGCCTCGCGCTGCCGGTCCGCGCCGGTGCCCTCCTGGAACAGGCGGTGCACCAGGGACGTCACCTCGCGGGTGTCGCCGGCCGCCTCCAGCGCCGGTTCCACGTGCTCCAGCAGCCGGGACACCGCGTCCCCCGCCCGGCAGCGCCGCCCCTCCGGGTCGACCAGCTCCGCGCCGAGGCCGTGCCGGGCCGCCTGCCACATGGCCACCTGCAGCAGCTCCGGCGGGGCGTCCGGCGCCGGCCGCCCGGCCGCTGCCTCCCGCTCCGCCGTCTCCACCAGGGCGCGCACCAGCCCGGCGAACATCACCGCGTCCTCGGTGCGCAGCTGTACGTCCATGCAGCGCACCTCGACGGTGGGGCAGCGCTCGGACAGCCGGGCCTGCCAGTAGAGCTGCCCGGTGTCGGCGATCACGCCGGTCTCCAGCAGCCGGCCGATGCGCCGGTCGTAGTCGGTGTCGTCGGTGAAGGCCGGCGGGATGCCGCTGACCGGCCAGCGGTCGAAGACGACCGTGCGCCAGCTCGCGAACCCGGTGTCGTGCCCCTCCCACAGGGGCGAGTTCGCCGCCATGGCGGTCAGCACCGGCAGCCAGACGCGGATCCGGTTCAGCACCTGCACGCCGACGTGCCGGCCGGGCACCGCCACGTGCACGTGCATGCCGTTGACGAGCTGCTCGGCGACCAGTTGCGGCGCCTGCCGTTCCAGCGCCCGGTAGCGGGGCAGCTCGGTGACGGTGACCGGCGCCCCCTTCGGCAGGGGCGGGGTGCCGCTCGCCACCACGCGGCAGCCGTGCGCCGCCGCGGCCTGGGCGACCGCGTGCCGCAGCCGCAGCAGGTGGCCGCCGACCTCCTCCAGCGCGCCGCAGATCGGGGTGACCACCTCCACCTGTGCCTGCAGCAGCTCGGCCTGGATCTCCTGCGGCGCGACGAAGGGCTCCAGGCCGGCCGCGGAGCGCACCTTCTCCGCGTGCGGGGCCAGGAGCCCGGTGGTCGCGTCCATCAGGAGGTACTCCTCTTCGACCCCCACGGTTCTCGTCATCATCGAAGGTCCTGTCCTCCTCGCGGATGCGGAGGACGAGTGCGGCATTCGGGGCGATCCCAAACGTCCCGGCCGTTCCCCGCCCCCGCCGGGCCGTACGAGGACAGCAGGCCCCCGCCCCCGCCGGCACCCGCTCCCCGCGCCGCCCCGACCGGCGCGGACTAGGATCGCGCTCATGGCGACGACCGTCAGTGACGTGGAACGGTTCGAGGCGTCCAGGGGGCGGCTGGAGGCCATCGCGTACCGGCTGCTCGGGTCCGCGAGCGAGGCCGAGGACGTCGTGCAGGAGACGTACCTGCGCTGGCAGGCGGCGGACCCCGGCCGCATCGAGGTCCCCGAGGCATGGCTGACCAAGGTCCTCACCAACCTGTGCCTGAACCAGCTCACCTCGGCCCGCGCCCGGCGCGAGACCTACGTCGGCGAGTGGCTCCCCGAGCCCCTCCTGGCCGGCGACCCGATGCTCGGCCCCGCCGACACCGTCGAACAGCGCGAGTCGGTGTCGTACGCGGTGCTGACCGTCCTGGAGCGGCTGTCGCCCAACGAGCGGGCGGTGTACGTGCTGCGGGAGGCGTTCGACTACCCGCACCGGGAGATCGCCGAGATCCTCGACCTCACCGAGGCCGCCAGCCAGCAGATCTTCCACCGCGCGAAGAAGCACGTGGCCGAGGGCCGGGCCCGCGCCGAGGTCGACGAGTCCGCGGCCCGGAAGATCGTCGACGAGTTCCTCGCGGCGGCGACCAGCGGCCGGACCGAGCCGCTGGTGCGGCTGCTCACCCAGGACGCGGTCGCGGTCGGCGACGGCGGCGGTGTCGTCCCGGCCCGCGCCAAGGCGTTCCGGGGCGCGCTCGCCGTGGCGACGTTCCTGCGCGGCCTGTTCAAGCCCGGCAAGGCCAAGCGCGCCCTGGTCGGCGGCTCGCCCGGCATGTACGCGACGACCGCCAACGGCGGCCCGGCCCTGGTCGCCGTGCTCGACGGCCGGGTCATCGGCGTCATGTGCATGGAGGTGACGCCGGACGGCATCGCCGCGTTCCGGAGCCAGGTCAACCCCGTCAAGCTCGAGCGGGCGACCCGCGCCTGGACGGCCGAGGACCACGGGGAGCCCCTGCTCACGGCGTTCTGAGGCCGGCGGAGCGCCGGCCTACGATGATGTGACCTGCTTCACACCGGCTCGCTGTCAGGAATCGGCGCGCCGTCCGGTTCAAGGGGGGAACCGCCACCACGGACCAGACAGGAGCACCGACATGCAGCACCGCATCGTCGTCCTCGGAGCCGGATACGCCGGAGCCATCGCCGCCGGGCGGCTCGCCAAGCGCCTGCGCCGCGAAGACGTCTCCGTCACCCTCGTCAACGCCGAGCCCGACTTCGTCGAGCGGGTGCGGATGCACCAGCTCGCCACCGGCCACGACCTCCCGCCCCGGCCGCTCGCCGAGATGTTCGAGGGCACCGGTGTCGACATCAGGGTCGCCCGGGTCACCGCGGTGGACGCCGACCGCAAGACCGTCACCGTCACCACCGCCGACGGCCCCGGCGAACTGCCGTACGACACCCTCGTCTACGCCCTCGGCAGCCACTGGGACGACCAGGGCGTCCCCGGCGCCGCCGAGCACGCCTACGAGCTGGCCGGCCGCGCCGGAGCGCTGCGGCTGCGCGACCGCCTGGCCGCGCTGGAGGCCGGGCGGCCCGTCGTGGTCGTGGGCGGCGGCCTGACCGGCCTGGAGACCGTGACGGAGATCGCCGAGGCGCGCCCGGACCTCGACGTCGCCCTCGTGACCAGTACCGGTCTCGGCGACTGGCTGTCCGAGAAGGGCCGCCGGCACCTGAAGGACGTCCTCGGCCGGCTGGGCGTCACGGTGCACGAGAACGCCGCCGTCGTCGCCGTCGAGGCCGACCTCGTCCTCACCGACGACGGCACGGTCCTGCCGTCCGCCGCGACCGTGTGCACCACCGGCTTCACCGTCCACCCGATCGCGCGGGCCACCACCCTGGAGGTCACCGACACCGGCCGGATCGTGGTCGACGGGACGATGCGCTCGGTCTCCCACCCGGACGTCTACGCCGTCGGCGACGCGGCCCACGCGATGGGCCCCGGCGACAAGCCGCTGCGCATGTCGTGCGCCTCGGCCACCCCCACCGCCTGGCAGGCCGCCGACGCCATCGCGGCCCGTCTGACCGGCGGCAAGCAGAAGGACGCCCCGCTGCGCTACTTCAACCAGTGCGTCTCGCTGGGCCGCAAGGACGGCCTCATCCAGTACGTCACCGCCGACGACCGCGCCGTCCCGCGCGCCCTGACGGGACGCGTCGCGGCCGTCTACAAGGAGCTGATCTGCAAGGGCGCGGCCTGGAGCGTCTCCCACCCGACCCTCGGCATGCCGACCCGGCGCCGCCCCGTCGTGGAACAGCCGTCGTCCGACGCCGTCCCGGCCGGGGCCGCGGCGTGAGCCGTGGCACGGAAGCCACCGCCTGAGCCGTGGAACGACGGAGCCCCGGCACCCTCAGGGTGCCGGGGCTCCACGCCGGAGGGACTACCAGCCCCAGCCCTCGGCGGACGCCTCGCCGGCCGGCGCGGCGGCCGGGGTGGCCGCGGCGTCGTGGCAGGTGAAGCCGAGCCGGGTCAGCGCCCGCTGCATCTCGGCGGCGGTGAAGTCGCGCCGGTCCTGCCGGGTGACGACCTCGCCGACCTGCTTGACGGGGTAGACCTGGCTCCCGACGGTCACGCACGTGCCGACGGCCGGCTCGGGCGTGACGTCCCGCATCGAGTGCTCGACCTCGCTCTTGGTCAGGTCGAAGGGGAACCGGGCGATGACACAGCGCATGACGCCTCCACGGGAGTACGGGAAGGAAGGACCCCGGCCGGGACCGGGGCCGCGAGAGGGAGCTGGAGCAGCAGGGGGCGGGTCAGCGGTCGTCCCGCGGCGCGGAACGCCGGGGACGCGACGCGCCCCGTCGGCCGCGGCTGCGCCCGCTTCCCGATCCGGTGCCCGTCCCCGCACGCCGCTGACCGGCCGGCGGGGCCGCCGGGGCCGGGACGGGGACGGTGACGGGCACGCCGGACGGGGTCCGCGCGCCGGTGATGCGGCCGAGTTCCGCCTCGCCGGGCCGCACCCGGGCGCTGCTGGGCGTGATGCCGGCGTCGGCCATCAGCCGGTCCATCGCGCGCCGCTGGTGCGGCAGCACGAGGGTGACGACGGTGCCGGACTCGCCGGCCCGCGCCGTACGGCCGCCGCGGTGCAGGTAGTCCTTGTGGTCGCCGGGCGGGTCGACGTTCAGGACCAGGTCGAGGCCCTCGACGTGGATGCCGCGGGCGGCGACGTTGGTCGCGACCAGCGCCGTGACCTGGCCGTCCTTGAACTGGGCGAGCGTGCGGTTGCGCTGCGGCTGGGACTTGCCGCCGTGCAGCGCCGAGGCGCGCACGCCCACGGACAGCAGGTGCTTGGCCATCTTGTCCACCGCGTGCTTGGTGTCCAGGAACATGATCACGCGGCCCTCGCGGGCGGCGATCTCGGTGGCCGTGGCGTGCTTGTCCGTGTCGTGCACGTGGAGCAGGTGGTGCTCCATGGTGGTGACGCTGCCGGCGGAGGAGTCCACCGAGTGCACGACCGGGTCGTGCAGGTAGCGGCGCACCAGCAGGTCGATGTTCCGGTCGAGGGTGGCCGAGAACAGCAGCCGCTGCCCGCCCGGCGCGACCTGGTCGAGCAGCGCGGTCACCTGCGGCATGAAGCCCATGTCGGCCATCTGGTCGGCCTCGTCCAGCACAGTGGTGCCGACCTGGTCGAGCCGGCAGTCGCCGCGCTCGATGAGGTCCTTGAGGCGGCCGGGCGTGGCGACGACGACCTCGGCGCCGGTGCGCAGGGCACCCGCCTGGCGGCCGATCGACATGCCGCCCACCACGGTGGTGAGCCGCAGCCGCAGCGCGCGGGCGTACGGGGTGAGCGCGTCGGTGACCTGCTGGGCGAGCTCGCGGGTGGGGACGAGGACGAGCGCGAGCGGCTGGCGGGGCTGGGCCCGCTGTCCGTCGAGGCGGGCCAGGACGGGCAGCCCGAAGGCGAGCGTCTTGCCGGAGCCGGTGCGGCCACGGCCGAGGACGTCCCGGCCGGCCAGCGCGTTCGGCAGGGTGGCCGCCTGGATGGGGAACGGCACGCTGACGCCCTCGGCGTCCAGCGCGGTGAGCAGCCGTGCGGGCATGTCGAGTTCGGCGAACGCCTCGACGGGCGGCAGCGGCGGGGTGATGGTCTCCGGCAGGGCGAATTCCTGCGGCCGCTGGGCCGGGCCCGAGCCGCGGCCCCGGTCGCCCTGGCCCTTGCGCCCGTTGGGGCGTCCGGTGCCGGCGGTGGGACGGGAACCGCGGTGCTGCGAGTCCTGTGAGCGGAAACGATTGCCACGCGCGGGGCGGGCGCGGTTCATGGGGGAACCTTCCTCGATGCGGCACGTATCGAGGGAATTCCTCCGGGGGCGTGGTGACGCGACGCTCGACCGCACGAGGATTCACAAGAATGAGCCGAAAGAAAATCCGGGAATGAGCGGGGGCCCGCACCCCGAGAGCGCGGGCCCCAGCCACATGTGATGTCGCGGGCCGGTGGCCCGCGTTACGCGTCAGCGTCAGGCAGGAACGATGTTCTCGGCCTGCGGGCCCTTCTGGCCCTGCGTGACGTCGAAGGTAACCTTCTGGCCTTCCTGAAGCTCACGGAAGCCGGACGTGGCGATGTTCGAGTAGTGGGCGAACACGTCAGCGCCGCCACCGTCCTGCTCGATGAAGCCGAAGCCCTTTTCCGAGTTGAACCACTTCACGGTGCCAGATGCCATGTTGAATCTCCCTTGGGGGGCAGTACCGGACTCCGCACTTTACGGAATCCGCGTCGCCGCGATGATCACCCCTCCGGAAGAATCCGGAAAGCACTGCAAAGACTTGAATCTCTGGCAACCAAAACTGCAACAGTTATCACGCTAACACAGGTCACCGGCAGGCGGCCATGCGTTTCCTCCGCGCCCGGATATTCTGATCCCCTCGCACACCGCAAATCTGTATCGGCCGCATCAGATATTCGCCCCGTCCGACGCCACCCTCCGGGCCCCCGCTTCCCGGCCTGGCCGCCCCGGCGGGCCGTTTCCCCGGCCGGACGCCGCACAACTGGCGGCGGAGACGGCGTCGGTAGTGGGCCGGCGAGCCGTGCGGTGGGCTGCGCCACACGCGGCCATCTGCACGCGTCACTGCAGATTTTCTTCCGCGCCCACGCCACTCCCGTGCCACTCCCCGCGCTACTCCCGGCCCCTCGGCCGTTCGGGTCTCTACGATGACCGCTCACGGGACCGGTCCCGCGCGGGACGCGACGCGGCTGGGGCGAGACACCCCCTGAGGCGGAAGAGGTGGAGCGAGGGTGACGGACGACCGGGAGCCCGGCCGGCGCGACCGGCGGCAGCGTCCCCGGCGCCGGGCCCAGGGCGAGCTGGAGGGGCTGGTCCTGGCGGCGCTGCGGGAGGCCGACGGCCCGGCGACGGCGGGCTGGGTGCAGGAACGCCTCGGCGGTGACCTCGCCTACACCACCGTGATCACCATCCTCACGCGGCTGCTGGCCAAGGGCGCGGTGACCCGGGAGCGGGCGGGCCGGTCCTTCGCCTGGACGCCGGTGTCCGACCAGGCGGGCCTCGCCGCGCACAAGATGCGCAAGCTGCTGGACGGCGAGAGCGACCGGGAGGCGGTTCTCGCCAGCTTCGTCACCTCCCTGGACGCCGGCGACGAACGCCTCCTGCGGGAACTGCTGGAGCGCGCGAGGCCCGAGGGGCGAGAGGGGCCAGTGGGGCCCGAGGGGGAGGACTGAGGCGGCGTGGGCGTGTTCGTCTTCCTCCCGCTGGTCCTGCCGCTGACGGCGTGGCCGGTCGCCCGGCTCGCCGCGCAGCACCTGCACCCCCGCACGGCCACCCGGCTGCTCACCGCGCTGGCGGCCGTCATGGCGACGTGCAGCACGGTGTGCCTCGCGCTGCTCATGGTGGTGGGCACCGCCCAACTGCCCGGCAACCCGCTGCCCGACGGCTGGTCCGACCCCGAGGTCCGCGCGGCGGTGCCGTACGACGAGGTGGCCGGCCGGGCGGCCGTGCCCGCGCTGCTGGTCGTGCTCGCCGCGTGCGCGGTGACCCTCCGGCGCCACCGGCGGGTGCGCCGCCGGGGCCACGCGGCTCTGGCCGGCCTGCCGGGCACCGAGGTCGCCGTGCTGCCCGACTCCGAGCCCTACGCGTACGCGCTGCCGGGCGGGCCGCGCGGCCGGATCGTCGTGACGACGGCCCTGCTCACGCACCTCGGACCGGCCGAGCGCCGCGCGCTGTTCGCCCATGAGCGCGCGCACCTGACGGCCCGTCACCACCGGTACCTGCTCACCGTGCGGCTGGCCGCACGCGCCAACCCGTTCCTGCGCCCCCTGCGGGCCGCGGTGGCCTACACGACGGAGCGCTGGGCGGACGAGGCGGCGGCCGAGGCGGTCGGCAGCCGCCGTGCCGTGGCCCGCGCGATCGGCAGGGCGGCGCTGGTCTCCCGGGGCACGCCCGGGCCGACGCTCGCGGGCCTGGCCGCACCGGGTCCGGTGCCGCGCCGGGTCGCCGCGCTCCTCGCCCCGGCCCCGGTGACGCGGGCCTGGCCGTCGGCGTTCACGGCCGTGGGCCTCGCGGCCTGGACGGCGGCCGCGGGGACGGCCGTGTCGGCCATGTCGTCCGCGAACTCCGCCGTCACCCTGGCACTCGTCCTGCGGGCGGCGACACCCCTGTAGGCCCCGGGGCGGGGGCCGTGGACAGGGATGCCGCCGAACCGGTCAGAGGTCGAACTCGTGCGGCGGCAGGTCGAGCGTGAAGCACGCCTCGCGGACGACGGCCTGCTCGGTCTTGTCGAAGTCGCCGTCGGCGCCGCCGATGACGATGCCGATCTGGATGACGGCCCGCGCCTCGGCGGGCTTCTTCTTCGCCTTGGCGACCTCCTGCAACACGCTGACCTTGCCGAAGGCGAAGTCGGCGGTCAGCTTGTCGAGGTTCGCCTCGAAGCGGCGGCGCAGGTCGTCGGCGTCGAAGTTCTGCAACACCTCGTTGGTGGCGATCAGTTGGGCCACGCGCTGCCGCTCGGCCGGGTCGATCGTGCCGTCGGCGGCGGCGACCAGGGCGCACATCGCCATGCTCGCATCGCGGAAGGCGCCGCTCTTCAGGTCGTTCTTCTTCGCCACGAGCTGGGTCTGCATCGTCGACGCGGACTCCTTGATGCGGTCCCACAGGGCCATGAGAACTCCATGTGTGTGCGTTGTCATCAGATCTACAGCACCGTAGAAACTAGCGACGCGGCGGATAAGTTCCTGGCTCCGCGGGCGTACGACACCTCACCGCCGTCCCGCGCCGTCTCACCGCACCGGGAAACCGAACGAGTAGCCCTGGTCCGTGAGCCAGGGCAGCACCCGGCGCAGCGCCTCGACGGTCTGGGAGCGGTCGCCGCCCGCGTCGTGGAAGAGGACCGTCGGCCCGTTCGCCACCTCCCGCTGCACGGTGGCGACGATGGCGTCCGTGCCCGGCCGCTCGAAGTCCTTGGTGTCGACGTTCCAGCCCAGCGGTCGCATGCCCCGCGAGGCGGCGAGCGTACGGCTGTACGGCGTGAACGCGCCGCCGGGCGCCCGGTAGTACATCGGCCGGACACCCCCGGACGCCTCGGTGATCATGCGCTCGGCGTCGAGGACCTGCTGCTTTTGGTACGCCTCGGACTGCTTGTCCATGCTGGTGTCGTGCGACACCGAGTGGTCGCACAGCCGGTGCCCCTCGGCGACGACCCGCTTCACCAGGTCGGGGTGGGCCTGCGCCTGCGCGCCCACCATGCAGAAGGTGGCCTTCACGCCGTACTCCCGCAGCACGTCGAGCACTTGGGGGGTCCAGCGCGGGTCGGGCCCGTCGTCGATGGTGATGTTGACACCCCGCGGGCCCCGGTCGGAGGCGTGCGCGATGCTCACGTCCACGGCCTTGACCTCACTGACCGGCGTGGCGGACGCGGCGGCCGTCGACGGACCGCCCCCCGCGGCACCGGCCTGCGCCGCCCACACCGACGCCCCGGCGGCGACCAGCGTCACCCCGAGCGCCGCACCGACGACCTTGCCGTACCAGCCCCGCCTGCCCCCGTGCCGCGCCATCCCCGCCCCGCCTTCCCGCAGTTGCCCCGTCTGTTCGAACGACCACACGGCAGGACGACAACGGAGCCCGCGAGGATCCGCCCGTTACGGACTACGGACAATTCCGGGGAACTGCGGGAACAACTCGACGGGCGCCGACCCGCCTCACACGCAGCACCGGCAGTACAGGTGGGCCCCCGCCGCGCGCGCCCGGCCGGCCAGGCGTACGAAGGTGACCACCGTGTCCTCGGCGTCGCGCGGATCGGCGAAGTGCAGCTCCTCGATCCCGCCCCACCGGGCCGCCACGCCGGGTACCGCGTCCTCGGGAAGCGCGGCGAGCACGTCCCGCCAACGGTCGGGGAGCTGCTGGAGTATCAGCCCGGTGTCCCACGCGGAGCCGGGCCCGTCGGGCCCGCCCGGCGGGTACGGCACGTCGGGCCAGACCAGCTCGGGCCCGTCCGCCGGACCGCCGTCGACCGAGGAGCCCTGCACGGCGGCCCTCGTCGCGGAGGCCCCCTCCGCGAAGCCGACCAGTTGCGCGAGCACCACGTCCGGGTCGATCCCCTTGGCGTCGATCCAGTCCGCGCCCGCGTCCTCCAGCGACGTCCCGCTCAGCCAGTCGCCGCCCGGACCGATGGCCAGCTCCACCGCCGTCGCACCGTCGGCCGCGTGGAAGTAGTCGCACAGCACGCCCATGTCGCTCCCCCGATCCCCCCGGTCAAGCCCTGGGAAAAGTAGAGCAGACGGCACTGACAACGCCCCGCGGTCAGCCGCCCTCGCGCTTGATCCACTCCCCGCCGCCCAGCGGGTAGTCGTAGCCCGGGCGGCCCGTGGCGGCGCTGGTGCGGAACGGCGTACCGGAGTTGTCGATGTGGACCGTCCCCCGGCGGTTCCCGCTGGACCAGTCAAGGGTGAGGTCCCAGCGCACGTCGTGGGCGTCGGTGCGGGCGGTCACGTAGAAGACCTCGGGATCGGACTCGCTGACCTTGTAGGGGAAGGGACGCTGGCCGTTCTTCACGCCGACCGTGGGACTGCCGGCGTCGAGGTCGATGTCGAACCTCTTGGTCCCCACGCCACCGCCGCAGCCGACGCCCATCGAGTAGTCGTTCCAGGCGAGCGGCGCGCCCTTGCTGAGCACCCGCACGTGCAGCGCCTCCAGGACAACGGTGTCCGCACCCGTGCCCTGCACGGTGAGCGCGATCTCCTGCTCCCCCGAGGACACCGCCCCGTACGCGGCCGCCCAGCGCACGGCGTCCTGCTCGCCCGCCGGCGGACCCACCTGCTCCGGTTCGCTGTCGACGAGGAAGTGCTGGCTGCACGGGCTGTCGTAGACGTACGGCCGGGTGCCGACGGTGAGCGGGACGGCACCGGTGCCGCGGTCGTCGCCGCGCGGGGCGGCCCCGCCGGCGTCCTCCGGCGCACGGGAGCGGGCCGCACCGGGGGAGGCGGACGGGGAAGGCTTCGGCCGCTTGGCGCTCGGAGACGGGGAGGCGGTCACCTTCCCGCCGTCCGGCGTCGCGGTGGTAGCGGGTGCGGTCGCCCCGGCCACCGCCTGGCGACCGCCCCCGTCGTCGTCCCCGCCGCCGACCAGCGGAGGAACGACGAGGACGGCGGCCCCGAGCACCACGACACCGGCGACGCAGGCGGCCGCCAGCACGGTGCGGCGCCGGCGGCGGGGCGGGGAGACGTCGCGCGCAACGTCGGAGACGACGGGACCGGTGGGGCCGGTGGGGCCGGCGGCGTGGTGGGCCGTGCCCGGGCTGACGGTCCCCCGCGTATCGGCGGCCGCCGATGCCGGGACGGCGCCCTGCCCGCCGAGGGGCGCATCACCGGTCCCGGCCGCCCCCTCCGATGCCGCAGCCACCGCCCCCTCGGCTGCCGGAGCCGCCTCCTCGTCCCCGGCGGCAGTGGCCGGCGCCGGGGCAGCCGGCTGCTCCCGCTCCCCCTTGTTCCCGCGCGCGGCGTCCGCCAGGATCCAGCGCCGGTGCAGCTCGACCAGTTCCTCCGGCGTCGCCCTGCAGACGCGGGCGAGGCGCTCCACGGGCGCGTAGTCGACGGGCACGGCGGTGCCGTTGCAGTAGCGGTGCAGCGTCGAGGTGCTCATGTGCATCCGCTTGGCGAGCGCTCCGTAACTCAGCCCCGAGCGGTCCTTCAGCTCGCGCAGCAACCGCGCGAACGCCTCCGTCGCCCCGGCCCCTGTTGCCCCCGGCACCGCGTTCCCCCGTCCCCTCGTGTCCCGGCACAGCGTTCCAGGACGTTGGTATTTCCCCAGCTCAGAGCCCGTTTCACCGTTCCGGCGTCCCGAACTCCCCGCTGGTCGTGGCGGGTGGGACAGAACGCCGCACAAGCTTCGGTCATCCAATCACCACGGCAACCCGAACACCGAAGGGGCTCAGCCACATGTCCAGCTTCCGCACCGCCCGCACCCCCCGCGTCCGTCTCGTCGGCGCCGCCGCGACCGTCGTGGTCGCCGCCCTCTCCCTGACCGCCTGCAACGACGGAACGGGCGTCCACAGCGAGGGACGGGCGACCGGCACCGCGACGACCGCGGCCCCGAGCACCACTCCCGCTTCGCCCCCGCAGGACAAGCCCTCGGCCGGCACGGGCCAGGACTCGGGCACGGACGCCTCGGCCCCGGCGACGAAGGGCCCGGCGGGCAAGGCACCGGCGGGCAAGGACTCCGCGTCGAAGGCGCCGGGCGCGTCCGGGGCGAACGGCGGGGCCGGGGGGTCCGGCACGCCGGTCACCTGCGAGGGGTCGGTCACCAGGACGACCGCCGCTCCGCTGACCCGTCCCGTCAACCACATGCTGCTCACGGTGACCAACACCGGCAGCAGGACGTGCTTCCTCTACGGCTACCCGGCGGTCCGCTTCGGCGGAGCCCAGGCCGTGCCCCCGGTCATCGAGGACTCGCAGCCGCAGGCGGTGGTCACGCTGGAGCCTGGCCAGTCCGGCTACGCCTCGGTGAATCTGGCCGCCACCGACGGCAGCGGCGCGAACGGCCACACGGTGAACTCGCTGACCGTCTACTTCCAGGGCCGCTCCGGCAGCGGGAGCGTCGGCACGGGCGCCCACCCGTCCCTCCCCGCGAAGGGCGTCTACGTCGACGACTCGCTCAAGGTCACGTACTGGCAGCAGTCGATGGACGACGCGGTGAGCTGGTAGTCCTCACGGCCGGACGGGGCGGCCGGGCCGGCGGGTGGTCCTCAGCGGGAGCTCGCACCGGAGCCGGAGCTGGAGCTGCCCGCCGGCGATCCGCTGGCGGCGCGGCGGTACTCGGCGTTGATGCGCTGCGCCTCCTCGAGCTGGTCCTCCAGGATGACGATGCGACACGCGGCCTCGATCGGAGTCCCCTTGTCGACGAGCTCCCGGGCACGTGCGGCGATCCGCAGCTGGTAGCGGGAGTACCTGCGGTGCCCACCCTCCGAACGGAGCGGCGTGATCAGACGGGCCTCGCCGATGGCACGCAGGAACGCCGGAGTGGTGCCGAGCATCTCGGCCGCCCGGCCCATCGTGTACGCCGGATAGTCGTCGTCGTCCAGACGATCATTCAGAGGGTTGTCCGATGTCATGTCACCTCGCTGTGCAACGCGTCGAGGGGCCTTGGTGCCGTACGGCACCAAGGCCCCGAAGGAAATTCAACACCATCTGTCGGCCCTAGTGCGGTGCCGACCTTCTGTTTCCGCTACCCGGCCCGGCAGGGCGGAGCGGGGGATCGCAGCTGCGTGACCGGGGACCACCATCCAATCCGGGGTCTTGCGGTACCCGGGCCGCACGTTCGCGGACCGGGCGATCCTGATGGCGTCTGCTCCTCCATTTCTTCCGAACGGACTGCTGACCTGCGTACTTGTCTTCAGCCACCCGCCAGTTCATGTCTGGCGGATCTCGTTCGACCGTTGTCTACGTCGACAACCATACCCCGCCCGGCGACGAAAAACTACATCGGCAACGACAGATTTCACTCGTCCGACGGACAGGGAACCGGACCGTCCGCCGACACGCCAGTGGGCCCTGCCGACGCGCGTCGGCAGGGCCCACTGGGTCTGTGAGGGCGGTCACCCGCCCGGTGTCATGCGGCCATGGCCACGGCGGCCCCACCGTCGAGGACGTCCCGCAGCCGGACGCGGTCCGTGTACGCGGCACTCTCCCGAAGGCCGGCGAGCTGGGCCAGGGAAACGCATCCCGTGTTCTCGTCGTCCCCGTCGCAGATGGCCAGGTGCTCGACCCGGGCCCCGGCCATGACGGCCAGGGCGACTTCGACGGTCATGTCGTCACTCACCCGCAACGGGATCTCCTCAGGAACGAAAGGGAAAACGGAAAACGGCAGTAATGCGGCACTGGCGCAAAAGGGCGATGCATCAGCAATGCGGCCGTACCACAATGCGGCAATAACAGGGCGCGACCGAGAAGGAAAAGCCCGGCCCCTGGCGCCGCAACAGAGAACGAGCCGGGCCCGCACCCCTGGGTGCGGGCCCGGCTCGCAAGTACGCGTGAGCGCGGGTGGGTCAGGCGGGAACGATGTTCTCCGCGGTCAGACCCTTCTGGCCCTGCGCGATGTCGAACGACACCTTCTGGCCTTCGAGCAGCTCACGGAAGCCCGAGGAGGCGATGTTCGAGTAGTGGGCGAAGACGTCGGCGCCGCCGCCGTCCTGCTCGATGAAGCCGAAGCCCTTTTCCGCGTTGAACCACTTCACGGTGCCAGTAGCCATGTTGTTTCTCCTCCGGAGACGGTTTCAGGAACGCACCCTGTGTGCATTCCGTGTCGCCGTGATGATCAGCCGTCGGAAAAACCTTCTGGCAACCACACCTGCAACTGACACCGACAGTAGCACGTCGCCCCCGGGGCTGCACGCTGTGTAATTCTTGCCCAGTTGTCGACCCAGTAATAGTCACTATGCCCGGCGCGAATTTCTCACATGACGGCAACAGATTTCATCGGAGGCCCTGTCCCGTCGTCCTGCACGGCCGCGGGTCAGGCCGGCCGGGGCGTGATCGCCACCGCCCGGTAGTCGTACCCGTCCTGCTGGAAGCCGGGTGCCTCCCACTCGAGGTCGACCCGCTGCCCCGGCGACAGCGTGCGGAACCCGTGCGCCTGGATGTGGGAGTAGTGGCCCCAGCACCCCCCGGGCGTCTCGGGGGAGTCGAGCACGCCCCACCCTTCCTCGTCCCACCACTGACGCACAGATGCAGTCACCATGCGGGAACCCTACGGCTCCCCGCCACGGTGGTCGCCGGGAAAAACAAAAGGCCCGGGTCCGAGACCTGGGCCTTCACTCTGGAGCGGGTGACGAGCATCGAACTCGCGCTCTCAGCTTGGGAAGCGACGGCGCTCGGGTGGTACCCCTCGCGCTGCGGCCGGTTCAGATCTGGCCGAAATCGATCTCCGCTGCGAAGGGAGCGGTGATCTTCAGGGTGCCGGCGTACACGTCCCCTTCGCGGTAGGTCCTCGTCGCGGGATCGAGCAGGTACGTGTACACCAGCGGTGTGCCCGTCGCGGCCTGCTCGATCCGCCAATAGAAGCCGATTCCGGCCTTGGCGTACTGGTCCACCTTCACGATCCGGTCGGTGGTCTCCGAGCCCGGCGAGACCACCTCGACCACGAGCAGTACGTGCTCCGGACGGGTGGGCGTGATGTCGATCGTGTCCGCACGGTAGACGATGACGTCGGGGCGACGATTGGTCAGCGGGACGTCCTGGAGCCGGACGTCGAAATCCGTGTCGGCGTTCCAGTCGGGGCCGGCCGCGGCGTCCAGGGCGTTCGCCAGGAGCCGGGCGAGCCGATTGTGCCGCTTGGATGCGCTGGGGCTCACGACGACCATTCCGTCCACGATCTCGATGCCGGCGCACTGCTCCTCGGACCACGAGTCGTACTCCTCCGCCGTGATCTGCTCGTGCATCCACGCCGGGGCCACCATCTCGGCAGTCACGACACACCTCCCGGACACTGTGCGGCGGGCCCGATCCCGCTGCGCCCAGGGTACTGATTCCCACGCGCCGGGGCGGCTCGGAGACCTCGGACGCCTAGACGCTTTCCCCTGCCGAGGAGAAGCGGCGTGCGGTGCTCATGGAGCACCGGGCTCGCCCCACCACACTGGCGCTTCGCGCTGGCCCGCGATTCGTTCAGCGGCTCTGCCACCACACGAGGCCGCAGCCGACCACCGCAGAGCCCGCAGCCGTGGCGACGCCGCGTACGGCGGCGAACAGGGCGGCGTGCCCCAGACGACGAACGGTTCGCTGCCGCTTCCGTTCCGTGAGCTTGCGCATCGGGATCTCCTCCGGTCATCTCGTCGCTGCTGCGAGCTGGCGGTCCGAGTGTTGTGGGGTGACGTGGAAGAGACCCGGCCGGGCGGGAGGACCGGGCGTTTCCCGTTCTACGCTGCTGGCCGAGGAGGTGCCCGCTGCACCCGCTGCGGGCGGTCCCGGGCGCGGCGGCCAAGAGGGGGAGCGCGGGTGACAACACGGTCTCGGGAGGCGCGACTGCTCTACGAGCAGTTGCGCGCACTGGAGCAACAGGCGCGGGAGGCCCGCAGCCGAGCCGGCTGCCGGTACTCGCGGCGGGAGGTGGTCCAGGCGCTCGCCAAGCCTCCGTACGGGAGGAGAATCGGCGACCAGCGGATCAGCGACTGGGTACCGACAAGGGACAAGGAACCGAAGGTCCCGAGCGACAGGAGCAGCGACGACGTTCTGGCGCTGGTGCGGCTGTGGAGTTCCTGGGCGGGTGAGAGTGTCAACGAGCGTCACTGGCGCAACCTGCTGGAGCAGGCGCAACCGGTGCGGGTCCTGCGCACGGTGCCGGCCGGCCCAGGACGGCCGGTCCGTGAGTTCACCGATCCGTTCACGCTGGCAGTGCACGAGGCCATCGACGGCGATGGCGCGTCGGGGTTGCCGTTGCTTCCCCTCTACGTCGAACGGCAGCACGACCGGTGGCTGGCCGACGTGGTGAACGGTCTCGTCGCGCGGTCCGCCGGACAGCCAGGCGGCGTATTAGCCGTCCTCGTCGGTGAATCATCGACCGGCAAGACGAGGGCGTGCTGGGAAGCGCTCAACCTGCTCCCTCCGGACTGGCAGCTCGTACTTCCTCTGGTACCGAGCCCCACCGAAGCACTGATCGCCGCATTGGCCGAGATAACTCCCCGCACCGTCCTGTGGCTCGACGAGATCCACCGTTTCCTGAGCGGGGACCGGGGCGAGCAGGCAGCTGCCCACCTGCGAGAAGTACTCAGCGACCCGCGGCGGGGACCGCTGCTCGTCCTGGGCACGACCTGGCCGGACCTGTGGGCGGATCTGGTGAAGCCGCGCGAGGACGGCGACCGAGGAGATCCGCACGCACAGGCCCGTGCCCTCCTCACCGGGAAGCACTTCCGGGTGCCGGACACCTTCGAGGACACGGACGTGCCCGAGCTGCGGCGTCGCGCCGCTGCGGACGGCCGGCTCAAGGAAGCGCTGGAACAGGGCGAGCCGGGGCGGATCACGCAGTACCTCGCGGGCGGTCGAGCACTCATCCACCGGTATGAGACCGCCACGGCTCTTCAGAGGGCCTTGATCGAGTCGGCCATGGATGTCCGCCGTCTCGGGCACGACACGCCCTTTCCGCGCATACTTCTCGAGGCATCGATCCGCCACTACCTCTCCGCCCACCAGTACGACTTGGTGGCGGACGGTGACATCGAGCACGCACTCGCGGAACTCAGCCAGCCGTCGCGTGGAATCCGGGGTCCCCTCACGCCCGTCACCTTCCGTGGACCGGGCGGACCTCGTGTCCTCACCGACGACGTCAGACTCGCGGACTACCTGGACCAGCACGGCAGGAAGGAAAGGCGCACCAAGGCACCGCCGGCGGGGCTGTGGGACGCGCTGGTGGACCACGCCGCGCGGGATTCCCTCATTGCGTTGGCCGGGGCGGCCAGGGACAGGGGCCACCTGAGGATCGCCCTGCGTCTGCTCGCGGCAGGGGTGGAAGCGGGGGTGCCGGGCGCTGCCGTGGCAGGGGCTCAGTTTCTTGAGGAAGAGGAGAGACCGGAAGAGGCACTGCTGTGGTGCCTGCCTCTCGCGGAAGCCGGGAACATCGCGGCCATGGAGCAGGTGGCCTCCCTCGTGGAGGCGACCCGGCCGGACGTCGCCGTGGCCTGGCACAAGAAGGCCGCCGAAGCGGGAGGAACTTATGGCTGGCTCCTCGCCGGCATGCTCCTGTGCAGGGCTGGAGCATTCGCGGACGCGGAGCTCTGCTTCAGGCGTGCGGCCCATGCCGGCGTGCACGGTGGACATGGAGAACTGGCTCACCTGCTGCAGAAGGCGGGGCGGACGGAGGAAGCACTCGTCCACCTCCAGCAAGAGGCCGAGGCAAGCGGTGGATACGCGGTGGCGGAGACGGCCGCCCTGATGCGGCAGCGCGGTGACAACGGACTCACCGTCCTGGCGTGGCTGCTGTTCCGTGCAGCGGAAGAAGGCAGCAAGGACTGGGTCGGTATCCCTTGGGCAGAGCACGCGTTGATCCGGCACCTGGCCATGGACGCCGTCCTCCGCACCCGATTGTGGAGCCTTGTCGATGACGAGGGACAGGACAGCGCGGCGCGACGCTATGTGAGCGCACTGCTGGGTTACGTGGAGGGGCTCGCCAAGGGCGACTGTCGGGAGAAGGACACGGACACGCCAGAGGCGCTCAGGCAGCAGGGCCGCCTGACGGAAGCACTCGTGCTGTACCGGAAAGAGGCTGACACCGGGCGACGGGACGCGGTGGCGCAGGTCGCCGCCCTGTACGAGCAACTGGGAAGGCCGTCGGAGGCGCTCGCCTGGTACCGGCGTGCGGTGGCAGGAGGTGATCCTGAGGTCATCCCGCAGCTGGCTCGCCTGATGACGGCAGCCGTGGGGCCGGACGCGACCTTCGACTGGCTGAAGTCGTGCGCGGACCGTCACGGCGAGAAGGACTACCCGGATCAGCGGTCCGCCGTGGCCGAGCTGCTCCGGATCGCGGGTCGCACCGACGAGGCGCTCACCTGGCTCCGCCGCGCTTCGTGGACCGGCGACCCGTACGCCTGGCGTCAGTACGCTGAACTGCTGGAAGCGGCCGGTCGCACGGAGGACGCTCAGGACTTGCGGCGGTACGGCTGGGAGCCCAACGGTGAGATCTCGAAACCGTGGAGTGCGGCCCCGCCGGTAGTTCAGCGGCTGGGCCACGCCCGAACAGCCGAAGACTGATGCGGAGCCTGCCGGTGTTGGGTCACCATCACCACGCAGCCAACAAAAACTCCGTCGGATGACGTGTCAAACCCGTGCGTCAGACTCCTGCTCATGTCCAGCGCTCTTGGCTTGAGAAGTGACGGCGCCTGAACGCACGCATGGCTTCTGGCCTGCGCATTCATGCTTCGGTCCGTGTCTCGGAGGGGCGGTCTCGCACCGGACCCAGCTACGGGGGGCAGTCGAGGCCGAGCGGGCAAGGGAAGCGTGACGGTCCGAGTTTGGCAGGGTTCTGACGAGCTGCTCGGCAGGGACCCTGCTGGCTATGTCGTGCAGCCCTGTTGGTGGTGCAATCGCTGTCAATAGTTGAGTTCCGGTCGATCCACATAGAAGAGGGGCATAGTCCCAGAAACGTTCTTGCTGCCCACGAGGGGGCGTCCAGCAAGGACTGAACGTGCTTACATACGCAGGTCATGGCCGGATTCCCAGCAGGTATGGGTCATTTCGCAGAGCACGTTCCGCTTTCCACCTCGGCGTCACGTTTAGGTCATCTCTAGTCATTGACCCTTTTCGCGGGCCGTGATCATCGCATTCTGGATGCATGCGCCTCCATACCGTGACTTATGGGTGCGGAGGGGATCACGAGGGGGGATTGACGTTGACCGATGCATTCGGGTTCCCAGTGTTAGCCACTTCGGCTCTTACCCAGGCCATCGGGTTCCTGTACCGCCGTGCCGAGGTGGTTCTCGACCGGCGGGCAGCGCGTCGGAACGTCGACGAAGAGCGCCCACCGGAGGTGGTGCCCGCCGTGGTCGCCGGCGACCCAGGGAACCCTCTGGACTTCGAACTGGAGCGTTTGACTGCTGAGCGGGCCGAACGCCTGGACTCCCTCGTGGAGCTGCTGGGTCTCTATGCCGAGAACGAGCAGCTCATCGATGGTCAGGACGAGCGGTTGCGTCGCAACCTCGGCCGGCTGCGGGCCGTTCTCGAAGACGTCTACGGGCGGCGCATCACCTTCGTCGGTGAGGAACGACCGGCCAGTGGTGTCCGAGTGGTGGCGCGTGCCGGAGATGTGCATGGCAAGGCCACTGGCTTCAGGGGTGGTCGTGTGTCTCGCCTCGCGAATGTCGAGGTCGAGCACGACGTCGAAGTTGTGCACCCGGGCGGAGAGGCGACCGGGGCTGTGATCGACAACCTCCTTTAGCCGTCGGTTTCCGAGGTCCGCGACTCGAACGATCACCCAAAGGGGGACGAACGTGGATTCCGCCACGCCTGGCGATCACTCCAGCTCTGACTGGCCGGACCAGCCGCGCCACGGTGGCGGTTGGCGTACGCCCGTGCCAGCCCCGCAGGGCGACCTGGCCGACAGGAGGTGGGGAGAGCGAGACCCTGCTGGTCAACAGGAAAGGGAATCGCCGGAGGCCCGTCAAGATGAGGGCGAGAGCGCCGTCTGCGCCGAGACCGCGCACGGCGACTCTGGCAGCGATGTTGTTCCTTCGCGGGAAGCGGCTGGCGCAGAAGACGACCCGGCCATTCAGCACATGCGCGGCGTCCTTCGTGCGGCCGTCGCCGAGCTGCGCCAGGAAGCGCTGTTCAACTTCGGCGAGATGAACGCTGTCAAACTGACCGCGATCTTGGGACAGCTGCTCGAACACTCGGAGCTGCCCAGGCGGTATCTCGACACCGTCCGTGCAGTCTTTGCCCCACCCGATGGATACGAGGAAGCGTCCAAGACGCTTGAGAACCCCGGTGCTGTGCTCGTCCTCCTACGCGAGCCGGGCGCAGGGCGGACCTTCACAGCCCACGCTCTCCTGGCTGACTTGCAACTCCGTACCGGAGCCAAAGTGGGTCCCCTGAGCTTCGGCACCTCTGGACGGTTTCCGCTGCACCGCTTGCCGAGGGAAGAGAACGCCGGCTACTTGCTGGAATTGCCCTCGGACGAGGACACCTTCGAGGTCAGCGCGGACTTCGGTGCGTCTCTGTTCGAAATTCAAAGGAATCTTCTCAACCGGTCGTCGCGGTTGATCGTGCTGACGACGCCGGAGCAATGGCAGCGGGTTGGCGGCGACGCACCCGCCGACGTCGTACCGCCGTTGAGGCGACCGGACGGCCGCGCCGTCGCCGAGGCATGGCTCAAGGCCGAGGCGCCCCAAGACCTCGACGTGTCACGCTGGCTTGCTGATCAGCGCATTGCGAATTTGCTGGAAGGGCAGTCACCGTCCGACGTACTGGAGACGGTCGGTCACATTCTCAAGGCTGAACGCTCAACGTCGCTGGCGGACGTCTCGGATTCCGACCCTGACGGCTTTCACGCGAAGGTCCTGAGCGTTGTCCAAGCGCGCACAGCTTGGCGGACGCAGCTGCTGGAGTGGCATAGCAAGAAGGGGCGAACAAGCTTCCAGCGGAACTTCCTGCTCGTCGCGTCGCTGCTCCGGAATGCTTCCGTTGCACACGTTTACGCACAGACAGCCGCCTTGTGCCGTCTCTTTGGGCAACCGGTCTCGCTGCAAGGGCAGGAAGAGCCGGGCGTCGTCGAGATGGTGTCAGAGATCGATGCTGATCTTGATCCGACAAACGACACCATCGAATTTGCTCGCCCTGGATGGGACGACGCTGTCCTCAGTTACTTTTGGATCGACCGTCCCCCAGCGCGCAAGACCTTCCTGTCCTGGATGGCCGAGGCTCCCACGACCAAGACAACGGACTTCCTGGAAACGTTCACTCCTGAAGAGCGGTTGGTGCTGGCCAACCGAGTAGGTGCCTTCGCCGTGCGGTGGGCCACTCATCATCGGAAGCCGGACCCTCTAGAACAGATCATCTCGGCCTGGCAGAAGGACAGGAACCTCTGGTCGGCGGCTACCGACCTGATCTCTGCCGCTGCCCTTCACCCAACGATGGGCCGGTTCGTACATGAGCTCCTGCTGCGGTGGTCCAAGGCAAGCAACACTCCGGAACTGCAGAAGCTGACCGTGGAAGTGTGCGCGGGCGAGTTCGGGCGGCGAAACACTGCCAAGGCGTTGCTCCGTCTCGGATACGCCGCGGGCTCAATGGAGTCTGAAGTGCAGAAGGCAGTCGGCGCAGCCGTACGAACGATCTGGTCCGACCCCTCGGCCCGCAAGAGTCTGTTCGCCTCGATCACCAAATGGTGTGCACCGAACTCCGACCGCATGGCATCCGGCCGGCGCTCATTCGCAGCGCTCGCAACGCTAGCCTCACAGGGCTATGAGCCCAAAGACAGGGTGCCTTCACTGCTCCTGAGAGACAAGGAAGAGGGAGGATTCCAGCCCTCGTACGAGGACTTGTCCATCTGCTGGGGTGCGCTTCTTCTGTCGACTGAAGCTGACGAGGAGGCGCCCACAGAGGCTGTGAACCTCTGGATGGACGCGGCTCACGGGAACCCCAGCCTTCAGCACCTGATCTTCGGAGTACTCCGCGGAGCCGTCAGCACGGAAGACTCAGCACTAGGACGCCGACTGCGACATCGGCTGCGTGATCTCCTGTACGCCTGGCAGCCCTCGCCTGCGCCGAGCGTCGATGCGGACCGGGTACGGCTGCGGCACGAACTGGTGGACCTTCTGGATCACGACCGCAGCCGATCCGTCGCCAAGTATCACCCGAGAGCATCCCATCGCTGGGACGAGGCGTGAGCCCACTCATGCGCCGAGGTGACGCCAAGGGTCGGAAAGCCGAACGACCTACATGGGTCCGCGAGTTCCGTGACTTCCTCGACAGTAGAGACGACGAACTGACCTTCACCGCCACGATGCGAGTCGAATGGTGCCGTCCTGTTGATGCGTCGAGTACTACGACTGCCTACGACGATGCAGGACGCCAAGTGCGGCTGGTGGCACAAAGCATGGCCAAACAGCGCAGCGTTCTGCGTGCGGAGGCCACGGAGCAGGACATCAACTACGAGCTGCGGCGGCGAACGCCGTGGCTGACAGAGGGCATCGAGATCCAGCGGGCTCAGGTCTCGCTACATGTAGACGACCACACACGCTCCAGCGCTGAGCGCATGGCTCAGCTGCGCCGCGAGACAGCTCTCGAGGACATGGCGCGACAGCAGACCGCAGCCCGGATCAGATTCATGCTTGACGAAGTCCTGCGCACGCCGGCAACTGCCCGGCTCTACCTGGCGCTGGAACAGAACGCGCAGCACGGTGCTCTGCCACCGGGCACCGACATCAACGAGATCGTCCGGGAAACCCAGCAATGGCATCCCCAGGCGCAATGGGTGGTGATTGCCCAGCTCTTGCACACGTTTCTCACCAACCTCAGTGCGGAAGACCGAGGCGACCTTCTGCGTACGGTCCGCGGGATGTTCGAGGAGTACGGGGAGAAGGAGCTGGCAGAGCAGCTTCCCGTCACACTTCACGAAGCCCCACAGGGGAGGCCCGCGTGAAGGGCGGAAACGAATTTGGGCTCACCGTGCTCCGCTGCCTGTTATCCCCGTTTACTAGCTGGCGCGCATTCCAGATCATGCGGAATGATCGAGAGAGCATCAGCTTCGACGTGGCCTGGCGGCGCGCGAGGCTAGGGCGGCACCCTGACGAGGCTCCCTATCTCCGACATGGTCACGGAGGTGCAGCGCCGGGCTTGGTATCCAAGCGTGAGCTGAGCAGCGACCACCCTGACACGGCCTAGCGATGGCGAGGCCCTTTGCTTCGGCGACTGGCCCTCCGTTTGCCGACCTCGTGACCCAGGTCACCGGAAAGGCTTGGGGCACGCAGAGGGCACGGAACCCCCGGAATGGTCTAGACATTGAAAACCCTCAGGGTCATGACCTGGGGATTTCGCATGGAGCGGGTGACGAGAATCGAACTCGCGCTCTCAGCTTGGGAAGCTGATGTTCTACCATTAAACTACACCCGCGCAAGACGCCGACCGGAGCCGGTGTCGAACTGCGTGGTCACTGTACCAAACCCCGGGCCCCCGGCGCTGAAAGCCGTGGGGCCCGCGTGCGTTTGCGGGGCCGGAACGGTGGTATCCGGCTGCGGTGGGCCCGAGTTGGGGCGTACGGTGGAGGGGTTGGAGAGGGTCTTCCCGGGGTCGGAGTGCCGCCTGGAGGGGCGTCCGGTCCGTCCCGTAATGTGGCTTTCGTCGTCACGGCATCCCAGCCAGACGTGACGCGGCTCTTGGGGAAGGGACTCTAGGACTTGATGGAAAGCACCGTCGTCCGCTGTGCCGATGGACACGTGTTCAACACCGCTTCGTTCCCGATGCAGCAGGCCGAGCGACTCGGTCCCGGACGCCTCGTCCGGTGCCCCCGCTGCGCCCGGCTCCGCAGCGTCGTGCCCGTCTCGGTCGCGCTGCAGAAGCAGTAACGGGAGCGGCGGCACCACCAGTCGCAGCGGAAGTCGTACCACCAGGCGGTACGCACACACGGCGCGCGGCTCGTCCGGTTGGGGCGAGTCCGCGCGCCTTGCGTATCCTCGGGGCGTGCTTCTCTCAGACAAGGACATCCGGGCCGAGATCGACGCCGGGCGCGTGCGGATCGATCCCTACGACGAATCCATGGTGCAGCCCAGCAGCGTCGACGTGCGCCTCGACCGGTATTTCCGTGTGTTCGAGAACCACCGGTACCCGCACATCGACCCCTCCGTCGAGCAGGCGGACCTGACCCGGCTCGTCGAGCCGGAGGGCGACGAGCCGTTCATCCTGCACCCCGGCGAGTTCGTCCTGGCCTCCACCTACGAGGTCATCACCCTGCCCGACGACCTAGCCTCCCGTCTGGAGGGCAAGAGCTCGCTCGGGCGGCTCGGGCTCGTGACCCACTCCACCGCCGGGTTCATCGACCCCGGCTTCAGCGGCCACGTGACCCTGGAGCTGTCCAACCTCGCCACGCTCCCCATCAAGCTGTGGCCCGGGATGAAGATCGGCCAGCTCTGCATGTTCCGGCTGAGCTCGCCGGCCGAGCACCCGTACGGCAGCGAGCGGTACGGGTCCCGGTATCAGGGGCAGCGCGGACCCACCGCCTCCCGGTCCTACCTCAACTTCCACCGGACGCAGGTGTGACGGCCCTATGAGCGATGTGCGTGAGAACCTGACCTACGAGCGCTTCGGCACCGCCGTCCGCGAGCTCGCCCAGACCATCGCCGACGACGGCTACGAGCCCGACATCGTGCTGAGCATCGCCCGCGGCGGCGTCTTCGTCGCCGGCGGCCTCGCCTACGCCCTCGACTGCAAGAACCTGCACCTGGTCAACGTCGAGTTCTACACCGGCGTCGGGACCACCCTCGAGATGCCGGTCATGCTCGCCCCGGTCCCGAACCTGATCGACTTCTCCGACAAGCGGGTCCTCATCACCGACGACGTCGCCGACACCGGCAAGACGCTCAAGCTGGTGCGCGACTTCTGCCTGGAGACGGTCGCCGAGGTGCGCAGCGCCGTCATCTACGAGAAGTCCCACTCCCTGGTGAAGTGCGAGTACGTCTGGAAGCGCACGGACGACTGGATCAACTTCCCGTGGAGTGTCCTGCCCCCGGTCCACAGGTCGGGCGAGGCGCCGAAGGAGAACAAGGAAGCGCTCTGAGCCGCCGGGGGCGCTCGGGCACCTCACTGGGCCGTCGGCCTCACCGGCCGCAGGCGCAGTCGGCCGCGGCCGGGGCCTCCTCGGTGCTCTGGCCGGCGCAGCATCCGTCGCCGGTGGCCGACTGAGGGTCGGCGCTCGTGCCGAGGGTGCCGGCGTCGGCCTTCACGACGTAGACCTCCCAGGGCTCCTGGCCGGGGCCGTGGACCCACACCTTGTCCTGGAGGGCGTAGCAGCAGGACGTGTCGTTCTCCTCGAAGGTGGCCAGACCGGCGTTCTTGAGCCGGGTGGTGGCGGCGTGGACCTGGTCGGTCGACCCGACCTCGACGCCGAGGTGGTCCAGGCGGGTCTCCTCGCCGGGGGCGCCCTCGATGAGGACGAGCTTGAGCGGGGGTTCGGTGAGGGCGAAGTTGGCGTAGCCCTCGCGCCGCTTGGCCGGTCCGGCGCCGAACAGCTTCGAGTAGAAGGTGATCGACGCTTCCAGGTCGCTGACGCGCAGGGCGAGTTGGGCACGGGACATGGCGGTCTCCCATCCGGTGGCGCTGCACCGTCCTGCCGCACAGCGCCTGTCTTCATCGACGTTTGTCGATGCAAGATTGCGCGCTCGATCGAAGGCTGTCAATATAGACGTATGTCTAATCAAGAGCGGGTGGTGCTCGACCGGGGCGACGGCGCCGGGGCGTGCTGCTCCGGCCTGCTGACCGCCCCCGTGGACGAGGCCCAGGCCGTGGAGTTGGCCAAGGTGTTCAAAGCGCTGGGCGACCCCGTGCGGCTGCGCCTGCTCTCGATGATCGCCTCCCGGGCGGGCGGCGAAGTCTGCGTCTGTGACCTGACCCCCGCCTTCGACCTGTCCCAGCCGACGATCTCCCACCACCTGAAGCTGCTGCGGCAGGCGGGACTGATCGACTGTGAACGGCGCGGCACCTGGGTCTACTACTGGCTCGTCCCGGAGACGACCGACCGGCTCGCCGCCCTCCTGGCCCGCCCGGTCTCTGAACAGGAGCGCGTCCGTGGCCTGGTCGGCGAGATCGCACCGGTGGGCCGAGCATGACCACGGGCGCGACCGGTGACCACCGCATCGTCCCGCTGGGCGCCGAGCACGCCGAGCAGGTCCTGGCGATCTACCGACTCGGCATCGACGAAGGCAACGCCACGTTCGAGACCACCGCTCCGACCTGGCCGCAGTTCGACGCCGCCAAGCTCCCGGACCACCGGTACGTCGCCCTCCACGACTCGGGCGAGGTGCTCGGCTGGGTCGCCGCCGTCCCGGTCTCCGACCGGTGCGTGTACGCCGGCGTCGTCGAACACTCGGTGTACGTCCACCCCGAGGCGCGCGGCCGGAGGGTCGGCTCGGCGCTCCTGCGGGCCTTGATCGGATCGACCGAGGCCGCGGGCATCTGGACGATCCAGTCCGGCATCTTCCCGGAGAACACCAGCAGCCTCGCGCTGCACCGGCGGGCCGGGTTCCGCGTCATCGGCACCCGTGAACGCATCGGACGGCACCACGGCGTATGGCGCGACGTCGTCCTGCTCGAACGCCGCAGTCCTGTCGTCGTGTAGAGCAGCCGACGCACGCCGGCGAGCTCGTGGTTCAGGAGGGTCGTACCAGCTAGGTGGGGCGCCGGGCCAGGGGCGGTGCGGTCCCGCCCCCCGCCCGACCCACCGTCAGAACGTCCCCAGCTTCACGATCGACAGCAGGGCGATCAGCTGGATCGACGCCGCACCGAGGGCCTTCGGCCACGGCAGGTCGTGGGAGCGGCTCACCATCATGGTGAGGAGCGCGCCCGCCGCGACCCACGTCGCCCAGCCCAGCAGCTGCACGAACGTCGCGTCGCCGCCCAGGAACATCGCCACGACCAGCCGCGGCGCGTCCGTGAGCGACATGATCAGCATGGACAGGCCGACCGTGGGCTGCCAGGCCCCGTCGCCGCCGAGCTGGCGGGCCAGGGTGTGGGTGACCACGCCGAGCACGAAGGCGCTGAGCACCATCGCCACGGCCGTGGTCAGCACGATCGGGACGGCGTTGGACAGCGTCGCGTGGATCGCGTCCTCGCGGGCCCCGTCGAAGCCGAACACCGCCAGCAGGCCGTACAGGAACGTCACGACCAGGGCCGGGCCCCACATCGCGTAGTCCCGCATCCGCAGGAAGGTCGGCGCGGGCGCCAGCACGATGCCCCGCAGCAGGTCCTTCCAGTGCAGCCGCGGCCCGACCGGGCCCGAGGGGGGCGTCGAGCCCGCGTAGTACGTCTGGCCGCGCGTGTAGTCCTGCCCGCCCGGCCCGTACGGCGCCGCCTGCTCGTCGATCGAGAACGCCTGGGTGTGGCCCGGGTTGTTGGCCGCGTACGGGTCCTGCGGGGCGTGCGGAGGGTAGGCGTCGCCGCCGAAGTACTCCGGCTCCTCGCCGCCCCGGCCGCCGTAGCCGCCGCCGTGACCACCGCCGTTGTACGGCGGCTGTCCGTCGCCCCCGCGGTACTGCGGCGGCGCGGGCGGGTAGCCGTACGACGGCCCCTGGGGCGCCTGCTGCCCGTACGGAGGGTGTTGCGGTCGCGTTTGCGGGGTCCGGCCTTCCCGGCCGCCGCGTCCGATCCTGAATCCAGCCACGTCATCGAACGTACCCGTTCCCACGGACGGACGGGCCCGGCCCCCGGCCGCTGCGGGGCCTTTGCGGCCGACCTGTGACATCCCCTAAGGGACTTCCCGGAACGTCCTCGCCTCCCACGACACGACCGCCCCCGCACCCTTCACAGGGCGCGGGGGCGGTCGGCGGTCGGTCGGCCGGTGCCGTCGGTTACTTCACCGGCTCCGGTTCCGGCGCGGTCTCCGGCTCCGGGGTCTCCTCCGGGTCGGCGGGGGTCTTGACGGAGTCGAGCAGGAGCTGGGCGACGTCGACGACCTGGACGGTCTCCTTGGCCTTGCCCTCGTTCTTCTTGCCGTTGACGGAGTCGGTGAGCATGACCAGGCAGAACGGGCAGGCGGTGGAGACGATGTCGGGGTTGAGCGACAGTGCCTCATCGACGCGTTCGTTGTTGATGC
>NZ_SZPR01000030.1:0-69530 GCF_005280195.1 Streptomyces galbus
GCCACCTGCTCAACTACTGCGGACACGACACCGACCAGGACGACATCGACCGCGCCATCGGCCACACCACCGCCTACAACCGGGTGATCGGCAACAGCTACACCGCGTCGGTGTACCTGGGCGTGGCCGCACTGCTCGACCGCTCGGAGGACCTGACGGGCCGGCCCGTGGCGTTCCTCAGCTACGGCTCCGGCTCCGTCGCCGAGTTCTTCGCCGGCACCGTCGTCGCCGGGTACAAGGACCATCTGCGCACCGAGGCCAACCGCGAGGCGATCGACCGGCGCAAGCCCGTCGACTACGCCGGCTACCGGGAGCTGCACGAGCACAAGCTGCCGGCCGACGGCGGCGACCACGCCAACCCGGAGCAGACCACCGGCCCGTTCCGGCTGGCCGGCATCAGCGGCCACAAGCGCATCTACACCAAGCGCTAGACGCCGAGGACGCGTCGAGCGTCTGGGGCCGGTGCGGGGGCGTCATGTGCGTCCGCTCCCGCGCCGGCCCGTCACGGCCGCGCACCCGCCGGCCTTGTCGTACTGGAGTTCACAGACCATGTGAGGGGAGGGCAGCCGCGTGAACGACACCACCATCCACCGAACAGGCAGCCCCATCAGGGACGTCAGGATCGTCGGTACGGGTGCCTGCGTGCCCGAGCGGATCGTCTCCAACGACGAGGTCGGCGCGCCGGCCGGAGTCGACGACGCCTGGATCACCCGCAAGACCGCCATCCGGGAGCGGCGCTGGGCCGGGCCCGAGCAGGCCACGTCCGACCTGGCGACGGCCGCGGCCCGCGCCGCGATGAAGTCGGCCGGCATCACCGCCGAGCAGCTCACCGTGATCGCGGTGGCCACGTCCACGCCGGACCGTCCGCAGCCGCCGACCGCGGCCTACGTCCAGCACAACCTCGGCGCGTCCGGCACGGCCGCCTTCGACGTCAACGCGGTGTGCTCCGGCACGGTGTTCGCGCTGTCCGCCGTCGGCAGCGTGATCCTGCGGCGCGGCGGCTACGCGCTGGTCATCGGCGCCGACGTGTACTCACGCATCCTCAACCCGGCCGACCGCAGGACGGTCGTGCTGTTCGGGGACGGCGCCGGGGCGATGGTCCTCGCCCCCACCACCGAGGGCCCGTCGGTCAAGCATGTCGCGCTGCACACCTTCGGCGAGCTGTCCGGGCTGATCCGGGTGCCGGCGGGCGGCAGCCGGCAGCCGCTGGACCAGGCCGCGCTCGACGCCGGGTTGCAGTACTTCGCGATGGACGGGCGGGAGGTGCGCCGCTTCGTCGTCGAGCAACTGCCGCAACTGGTCAAGGGGTTCCTCCACGAAGCCGGCGTGGAGGCCGCGGACATCAGTCACTTCATCCCGCACCAGGCCAACGGCATCATGCTCGACGAGGTCTTCGCCGACCTGCACCTGCCGCGCGCCACCATGCACAAGACGGTGACCCACTACGGCAACACCGGCGCCGCCTCCATCCCGATCACTCTGGACGCGGCCGTCCGTGAGGGCCGCATCCGGCCGGGCGAGCTGGTCCTGATGGCCGGGTTCGGCGGGGGCATGGCCGCGAGTTTCGCCCTGGTGGAGTGGTGAGGCAGGCATGACCCTCGTCCCCGCGCTCCCGGGTCGAAGCCGTCCCGGCGGACCGGCGGTCGGGCCCGGGGCGCGGATGTGACCTGGCTGACCGGCGTCATGTGCTGCAGCGGGCCGCCGGGAAGAACTTCCACGACGACGGTGTGACCCCACGGACCATCACGGCCGCCGGCCGTCAGCCCTGGCGGCTGACGGCCGGCGGCCGTGGTGGTCCGGTGGCCCCTGTGGTTCGGCGGCCCGAGGTGGCGCGGGGCCGCGGCGGAGGTCAGCTGCCCTCGGACGCCCGGTGTTCTTCGTAGCGCGCCGGCCACAGTTCGCGCAGGATCCGCAGTTCCTCCTCGGAGAGCGGAACGTCCTCGCGCACGCGTTCGGGGTGGGCGGGCGGCGGTCCTCCGGGGCGCTGGCGGGGCGACTGCTCCCGGTCGGCGTACTGCGCGGCGAAGGGATCGTGGGCGGCGCCGAAGTCGACCAGGGAGAGCCAGAGCTGTCGTACGAAGTAGTCCGACAGCGCCCGCCGACCGCCCCGAAAGAACCGCCTCACGTCCGCCTCCTCCACCGTCGCTCGTCACCTCCTCCACAAGCTCCCAAGGTCCGCTCGCGGATCACTTGAGGGCGGCACGGGTGCGGCCGCGGGGGCGGGGTCAGTCGATGCCGCGGACGAGATGGGGCTCGCGCAGCTCGTCCTCGTCGATCCCCGCGAGCCGCAGCGGCGGAGCCCAGGACGGGGGCAGGTCCGCCCGTCCCTCCGCTGTCCTGCCGTCCTCCTCGGTGGTGTCGTACACCTGGTCCTCCTGCCGGGTCGAGTGATCCATGTCACGATGCCGGACGGCGGACGAGGAACCCTCGAAGAGCGGATGAACGGCGGTGGATGCCGATCACACGCCGGGCAGGGCGGCGTCTTCCGGTCCCCGCGCGAGCGCCCGCGCCCGCTCACCGTGCTGTACGCGCCCGGGGGCCCGGGTGCCACACTGGGAGGCGTGGCGGAGCCGGACCATCTCGACCAGCGGCTGGAGCGGGCCATCATCAGCCTGCTGGAGCGCCGCGCCGACACGGCGTCCATCTGCCCGTCCGACGCCGCACGCGCGGCCTACGAGGGCGACGACGACGGCTGGCGGGCCCTGATGGAACCGGTACGCCGGGCGGCCTGGCGTCTGGTGGAGGCCGGCGAGGTCGAGGTGACGCAGGCCGGGCGGCCCGTCGCGAAGACCGGGGCACGGGGACCCCTGCGCATTCGTCGGGTCCGCCGGTAGCCGGGGCGCCGGCCGGACGGTCCCTTCCGGGCGCGGGGTGCTCAGCGTCGCCGGACCCGCCTGGCTGCGGGACACACCGGCCTCTACCGGACGGCTGAGCCGTCCCCGTGACGGACGGGGCAGCCGCGCAGCCCGGGGACGGGCCGGGTGCCCAGCTCGTCCAGGCGGTAGCCGTCCGGGTAGCTCTTGATCTCCCGGTTCTGGCGTGCGTGGTGCGGCCGGCGGCGCGGGGGCAGCAGGCGGACCAGCCGTCCCCGCGTGCGTACGGCCCGTCGTACCAGGGCGCGTGCGGCGGGGCCGGGAGGTGGGTAGCGGAACGCCTCCAGGAGCGGGTCGTCGAGCAGGGCGAGGGTCGAGGCGCGCAGGAGGGGCGCGAGGGGGCTGGGGTACCAGGAGGCCATGAGGTCGAGCGTGGCGTCCGCGACGCGGCGCGCGTCCGCGTCCCAGGCGAAGTGGGCGGCCTCGTAGGCGTCGAGGCAGTCCTCGAACTCCTCGTAGGTCTGCGGGACGTCCTTGATGCCCATGTGCCGTCCGAGTGTGCGGTAGTGGACGGCGGAGGCGACCGTCTCGTGCCGGGAGAGCCTGCGCCACCCGTAGGCGTCGATCCAGCGCTTGGGCACGACGACGAACGTGCACAGCACGTAGCGCATGTCGTCGTCGCCGATGTCGTAGGCGCGGTGCATCTGGTTGATGCGCCGGATCGCGGTGCGGGCTTCCCGGCTGTCGAAGCCGTGCTCGATGACGGCGTCGAGGAGCAGCGCGGTGTCGTCGTAGCGCTTTTGTGTGCGGTCCGTGAGTTCGGCGGTCGTGGCGAGCAGGCGGCCGATGCTCGGTACCGCGTAGGTGCGGTAGAGCGCCAGTTCCAGGGCTCGGGTGGTGTCCCAGGGGAACTCGTAGGCGGTGGTGAGGAGGTAGATCTCCGAGGCCTGCTCGTAGGGGTCCATCCGCCGGATCTGTGCCAGCCGTGCGAAGCGCTCCACCGGGCCCTCCCCCTTCTGCCACCGAAGTGCCCACTCTACGTCCAGTGACAGCAGGCGGACGGACGGTCGCCGTCGGCGGCCACGCCGGCCAGCACCTCGGGCACCCGCCGGGGGAACCGCGGGAGCACGGCCAGCAGTTCGGGGACCGCGGAGCGGGCCTGCGGCCCCCAGTGTGCGAGGAGCCCCAAGAGGTACACCGCTTCCTCCTCCCCCACGCCGTCCGCGACCAGACGCGTGCGGACCGCCCGCAGCAGTGCGGGATCGCAGGCGAGCGGCCGGACGGAGCGGATCCGTCCGCCGGCCTCGGACACGACCGTCGCCGCCAGGGCCCGCGGCCGGTCCGGGAGGTGCCGCGCGAGGAGGGCCGTCGCCTCGGGGACGTCCGCGGCGATCAGGACCGACAGGGCCCGGTCGGCGAGGACGTCGTCCTCGCCGGACGCCAGGTGTACGAGCTCCCGCGCGACGGCGTCGTCCTCCTTGCGCCATGCGTTCACGAGGAGATCCGCCGCCGTCCCCGGATCGTCGACAAGGGCGAGGAGGTCCGGCAGCAGGCGCAGCCGGACCTCCGGCCTGTGTTCTGCCAGCGTCCTGGCGCCCCACACGGCCTCCTTGCGCGCGCCGGCCCCGTCCTCGCCCTCGGTGCGCAGCGCCGCGGTGACCACGTCCATGGCGTCACCGGGACGCCCCCGTTCCACGAGCCGTTCGACGAGGTCGGGGAAGGGGTCGGTGAGCCAGGGGGTCCGGCCGATACGGTCGCTCGCCGGCAGCAGGGAGACCGTCACGGCGGTCAGTTCGGCCGTCCAGGCAAGGCCGGTGTCCGGGAGGACGACCAGGGCGGCGATCCGCACCTCGTCGGGCCGGCCGGCGGCCAGGGCCGTGGGCATCAGGCGGCGGGCCGACAGCGCGTCGAGCAGCGCGATGCCGAACAGCACGTCCCGCCGTACGCAGGGTTCGTCCTCCCTCTCCCAGCGGGCGGCCAGCGCCCGACCGGAGTTCTCTGGGCTGCGGCACTGGGCCACCGCCCAGACGGCGAGCTGGCGCACCTCGGCCTCCTCGTGCGCCAACAGAGGCAGCAGGAGCGGAAGTTGGGCGGTGACCGAGGCGCGGGCGGCACCCGGGGGGATGCCCTTCTCCTGGTCGGAGGCGGCGACGGAGCCGAGGAAGAAGAGCAGGGCCGAAGTCCGCAGACCGGCCGCGCACAGCCGGGCGATCCAGGGCACCGCCTGGACGGTGGCGGGTGTCGCGGTGCTGCCCAGGTCCAGCAACAGCCCGTAGAGATCTTCGAGGGCTTCTTGCGAGGTGTCGACGTCCGTGGACGCCAGCGCCCGCAGCACGCCGGGGAGTTCGCCCACCCCGTACCGCTCCCACGGCACGCGGTCGAACCCGTCTGCTTCCCGCCCGACGTCCATTTCGCGATCCTAGCCACGGCCGGCCCGCCGCCTGAGTCCCGGTGTCGCCGGAAGCATCTCCCCGTCCTGCGAAGGCCGTTGCGGCCCCGGCGCCGAACACGCATTCCCTTGCCCGGCCCGGCATGGAGGAGTTCACTGGTGTGATGCCGGCCTTGGTGGCGACGTTGACGGGCTTCTGGCCCTCGCGCCGCGTGTATCTCTTCGACGGTTTCTGTAGCCGGGCCTCGTGAGCGCGCCGCGCGCCCTCACCCCCGTCCGTGCCCTCCCCGTACGAGAGAACCGAGGTCCGTCATGTCCGTCACCGATGAGCTGCTCGCCAACAACGCCCGCTACGCCGAGACCTTCTCCGGCCCGCTCCCGCTGCCGCCCTCCCGCCGACTGGCCGTCGTGGCCTGCATGGACGCCCGGCTGAACGTCTACGCGATCCTCGGCCTGAACGACGGCGAGGCGCACGTCATCCGCAACGCCGGCGGGGTGGTGACCCAGGACGAGATCCGCTCGCTCGCCATCAGCCAGCGCCTCCTGGGCACCGAGGAGATCATCCTCATCCACCACACCGACTGCGGCATGCTGACGTTCACCGACGACGCGTTCAAGGACGCGGTCCAGAAGGACACCGGGATCCGTCCGCCCTGGGCGGTCGAGGCGTTCCCCGACCTGGAGGAGGACGTGCGGCAGTCCGTCGCGCGCATCAAGGCCGATCCCTTCGTCGTCCACAAGGACCGCGTCCGCGGTTTCGTCTTCGACGTGGCGACGGGCAGGCTCACGGAAGTCCGCTGACCGGATTCCCGACGCACCGGGGGCGCGCCCCCGGTGCGCACGCGGGCCCCGCGCGCTTCAACGAGCCGCAGACGCGCAGCGTACGCAGGTTCTCGCCGCCGGGCGGACCTCGAGGCGCCCCGCCGGGATCGGCTCACCGCACTGCTCGCAGCGCCCGTAGTCGCCTGCCTCCCATCGCTCCAGGGCCTGGTCGAGATCGTGCAGATGCTCGCGCGCCTGGGACAGCAGGGCGGCGACGTGCGCCCGCTCGAAGGCCGTGCTCGCCCCCTCCGGGTCGTGCTCGTCGTCGATGGCCACCAGGGCGTTCGCCGCGACGATCCCTTCGTACTCACGGCTCAGGGCGGATATCTGCTGCAGTGTGCCGGCGCGGTCGGCCGCCAGCGCCGCACGGATCGCCTCGGCCTGAGGCGGGGGAAAGGCGGCATTGCCGGAGGGATCACTCATAGGGGAGGAAACCTCTTCACCCCGGCTGCGATTCCCGGTCGCCCCGTCACGCGGCCCGTACGGCCCCGTGGGCGCGGGCCAGGTGGCGCAGCTCGGTGCGCGCCGTGGGTGCCGAGGGGACGGTCTGCCAGTAGGGGTGCCACCACAGCCGTACGGACAGGCGCAGCAGGCGGCGGCGCAGGGCGGCGGTGTCGCGGGGGTGGGGTGCGGCGAGTGCCTGGTAGGTGGTGTTCCAGGCGGCTTGCGTCCGCACCAGGTCGTCGGGGAAGTCGGTCGCATCCATACCGGCATTAGATCACTTGTTCGAATTCTCTGTCGCGTCGGCCGGGCAGGGGTGGTGCGGACCGTCCCCTGCGCTCGCGCAGGGGACGAAAAGGGGCGCCACCCGGACGGGGGACGTTCTCCCCGGTCCGCTGCCCGGGGGCCATCAATGCAGGCGGTGAGGGTAAGGGGTAGGGACCACCGACCGCTCGCAGGGAAGAAAGGTGCCCCGCCATGTCCCAGGCACAGGACGTCGTCGAGCTCATCCTCCAGGACCACCGGCGCATGGAGGACCTGTTCCGTCTGATGCGCAGCGTCGAGGCGGACCGTGCTGCCGCGCTGGAGGAGTTCGCCGACCTGCTGGTCGCCCATGCGCTGGCCGAGGAGGCCAAGGTCTACCCCGCCCTGAAGAGGTACAAGAACATCGACGACGAAGAGGTCGAGCACGGCGAGCACGAGCACGACGAGGGCAACGAGGCCCTGCTGGCCCTCCTGGAGGTGGAGGAGGTCGGCTCCGAGGAGTGGGACTCCAAGCTGGAGGAACTGGTGGAGGCCGTCACCCACCACGCCGACGAGGAGGAACGCACCATCCTCAACGGTGCGCGCGAGAACGTGGCCATGGAGCGGCGTGCGGAACTGGGAGCGGCGTTCCTTCAGGAGCGCGAGCGTCAGCTGAAGGCGGGCTGCGGCTCGGTCGACAACGTGCGCCGCATCGTGAAGTCCTGACCGCCTCGCACAGCGGGGTCCCGCCGGCCGGCGTCCTGACGCCGGCTGGCGGGTGGCCGGGGGCCGGGGTGAAGCTGGAGGTGTCCGCCGGGCACCGGAAGCAGTCCGTGACCGGCGTTCCTCTCGGGCCCCGGGCGGCGGTGTCCTCCTCGCGGCCGGGGCCGCGCGCGGGTGACTCGAAACCCGGGATCGGGGAACCGGAAGGGGTGCCCTGACCCATGCGGGCGGGCCGGGTGCCCGAACGCCCCGGCCTTCCCACCGGAAGAAGGACCATGATGGCGCACGAAGAGGACGACGGGCCCACCGAAGGCGGCGTCACCCGCCGCCGCCCGCTGCGTGAGTGGCACGTCGAGGAGACGGTCGAGGCCGCGGTGCCGGTGCGCACGGCCTACAACCAGTGGACGCAGTTCAAAACGTTCCCGCGCTTCTCGGCCGTGGTGCACGACGTCGAGCAGGTCAGGCCCACCGTCACCGCCTGGACCATCGGCTACGGCCCGCTGCGCCACCGTTTCTGCGTCGAGATCGTGGAGCAGGACCCCGACGCCTACCTGGCCTGGCGCGGCCTGGAGCAGAACCCCACCCACGAGGGCGAGGTCGAGTTCCGGCCCACCGGGTCCGGCGGCACCGCCATCACGGTCCGGATGCTTCTGCGGCCGCACGGGGCCGCGCAGGTCCTCGCCCGCTCCCCCGCGGTCACGGGGCTGGCCGCCCGGCTGGTGCGCGCCGAACTGGTCCACTTCCAGCACTTCATCGAGGGGCTCGGCCAGGAGGGCGGCGCCTGGCGCGGCACCATCCGCAACGGCCGCGTCCAGCACGACACCCCGGAACCGCCCAGGAGCCGTGTCGCCCAGTGGCCCGTCGGCTGACCCGCCCGCCCCGGACACGGCAAGAGAAAGGCCAAGCGATGCAGAACCCGCCCGGTGACGAGCCGGAGACCGCGCTCTCCGTGACACCGCCGAAGAAGTGGGCGGCCGGTGTCCCCGCCGTCGTGCACGCGCTGGAGTACTCCCTGGAGCAGACCTCCCCCCGCAAGACCGGGGTCGACCTGCTCACCATGAACCAGGTGGGCGGGATCGACTGCCCCGGCTGCGCGTGGGCGGACCCCGCCCCGGGCCGGCGCCATCGCAACGAGTACTGCGAGAACGGCGCCAAGCACATCAACGACGAGGCCACCACGCGCCGGATCACCGCCGGCTTCTTCCGCGAGCACAGCGTGTCCGACCTGGCGGCCCGTTCCGACAAGTGGCTCAACCAGCAGGGCCGGCTCACCGAGCCGATGATCAAACGGCCCGGATCGGACCACTACGAGCCCATCGGCTGGAACGACGCGCTGGGCGTCCTCGCGCAGGAGCTCACCGCGCTGGACTCGCCCGACGAGGCGGTCTTCTACACCTCCGGCCGGGCCAGCAACGAAGCCGCCTTCGTCTTCCAGCTCTTCGCCCGTGCCCTGGGCACCAACAACCTGCCCGACTGCAGCAACATGTGCCACGAGTCCAGCGGCTTCGCCCTGAACGAGACGCTCGGCGTCGGCAAGGGCACCGTGAGCCTGGACGACCTGCACCACGCGGACCTGATCTTCCTGGTGGGGCAGAACCCGGGCAGCAACCACCCGCGGCAGCTGTCGGCGCTGGAGGAGGCCAAGCGCAACGGCGGCCGCATCGTGGCGGTCAACCCGCTGCCGGAGGCGGGACTGCGGCGCTTCAAGAACCCGCAGAAGCCGCGCGGGGTCGTGGGGCGCGGCACCCAGATCGCCGACCGCTTCCTGCACATCAAACCGGGCGGGGACCTGGCCCTGTTCCAGGCGCTGAACCGGCTGCTGCTGGAGGCGGAGGACGCGCGTCCCGGCACCGTCCTGGACCACGACTTCATCGACGCCCACACCTCCGGTTTCGAGGACTTCGCCCGGCACGCCCGCACCGTCGACTGGGACGACGTGCACGCGGCGACGGGACTGACCCGCCAGGAGATCGAGAAGGTCCGCGACGAGGTCCTGGGCAGCGAACGCGTCGTCGTGTGCTGGGCGATGGGCATCACCCAGCACAAGCACGGCGTGCCCACCATCCGGGAGATCGTCAACTTCCTGATGCTGCGCGGCAACCTGGGGCGCGCGGGCACGGGCGTCTGCCCGGTGCGCGGGCACAGCAACGTCCAGGGCGACCGCACCATGGGCATCTGGGAGCAGATGCCGGACAGCTTCCTGGACGGCCTGCGGAAGGAGTTCGGCTTCGACCCGCCGCGCCCGCACGGCCTGGACTCGGTGAACTCGATCAAGGCGATGCTGGAGGGCCGTGTCAAGGTCTTCCTCGCCCTGGCCGGGAACTTCGTGCGCGCCGCGCCCGACAGCGACGTCACCGAGAAGGCGATGCGTTCGTGCCGGCTGACCGCCCACATCTCCACCAAGCTCAACCGCTCGCACACCGTCTGCGGCGACACCGCCCTGATCCTGCCGACGCTGGGCCGCACCGAGCGTGACGTGCAGGCCGACGGCGAGCAGTTCGTCACCGTGGAGAACTCCATGAGCGAGGTGCACACCTCCCAGGGGCGGCTGGAGCCGGCCTCGCGCATGCTGCTGAGCGAGGTCGCCATCCTGTGCCGGCTCGCCCGGCTGACCGTCGACGGCGTGGGGGACATCCCCTGGGCGAAGTTCGAGGGCGACTACGGCACCATCCGCGACAGCATCTCCCGGATCGTGCCGGGCTTCCACGACTTCAACGCCCGGGTGGCGCGCCCGGGCGGCTTCCAGCTGCCCAACCCGGTCAACGAGGGCGTGTTCCGCACCGAGACCGGCAAGGCCCGCTTCACCTGCAACGAACCGGTCGTCCCCCGCGCCCCCCAGGGGCACCTGCTGCTGCAGACCCTGCGCTCGCACGACCAGTGGAACACCGTCCCGTACACCGACAACGACCGCTACCGCGGCATCCACGGCAGCCGCCAGGTCGTCCTGGTCAACCCGGCCGACCTGTCCGAGCTCGGCCTCGCCCAGGGCGACCGGGTGGACCTGGTGAGCGTCTGGCAGGACGGCACCGAGCGCCGGGCGGAGAACTTCCGGGTCGTGTCCTACCCGGCGGCCAAGGGCTCGGCGGCCGCCTACTACCCGGAGACCAACGTCCTGGTGCCGCTCGACAGCGTCGCCGACATGAGCAACCAGCCCACGTCCAAGGGCATCGTCGTGCGCCTGGAGCCCGTCGGCGACCGGGTCAGGGACGTTCGTACAGCTGGAGCAGGCCGCCCGCGCTGAAGCATACGGCGCCCAGGAGCGTGCCCCAGTCGGCGATGTTGGCGTTGACCAGGCCGCCGGTGGCGGGGCGGGTGTAGGCGGCGAGCGCCGAGACCATGAAGAGGACGGAGCCGATCTGGTTGACGGCGGCGATCCACCAGCCGAGGCTGCGGCGGCGCACGCAGGGCCGGGCGCGGTGGCAGATCTCGACGAAGGCGAGATGGCCGGAGATCAGGAACAACAGGCAGCCGATCACGTCCGGCGCCCAGATGAGCCGGTTGACCTGCTGGACGCTCAGGCCCCGCAGGAAGGAGTCCAGCAGGTCGACGGCGAACACCAGCGTTCCGGCGAACAGCACGAAGGTGCCCAGCCAGTCGACGCGTGCCGGCTCGTAGCTCCACCAGCGCCAGCCGCGGGCGACCAGGCGGCCCTGGCCGCCGGGTTCGTGGCGGGGGGCGTTGACGACCTGCAGCAGGCTGACGTAGCCGCCGGTGGTGAAGAACAGGCCGCCGGCGAAGTAGATCGAGGCGCAGGTGGTGGCGTCGCCGGAGCCGAACTGGGCGACGGCGGCACCGGCCGCGAACAGCGCGCCGCCGAGGACGAAGGCGGTCGCGGCGACGGTGTTGAGGCGGCGCAGCCGGCCGAGCGTCACGTCGTCGGCGGCGATGGTGCGGCCGGCCGGTGCTCCGGACGGGTGGACCGCGATGACGCCGCGGCGCCGGGCGGGCCGTGACTCCCACACGGCGGTGCCCCCGCCGGGCGGCTGCCAGGTGAGCCTGGTGGTGAAGGGCCCGGCGCCCTCGGCGTGCGGCTCGGCGGATGTCATGCGGGCCTTTCTGAGATGCCGGCCGGTCCCGGGCCGGGTGCGTGCACGGCAGCAGGCGCTGTTCGTGCGCGAGGGCCACGGCGCCCGCCCGGTGGTCCGCTTCGAGTGTGTCGTAGACGGGGACGCGGCGCAGGCGGGGCCGTGGCCTCGCTGACGCGGCCGGGGCCGGCGCCGGGGGCGCCTCAGGAGGCGATGCCCACGGTCTGACCGATCGCGTCGGGCTCGTCCAGGACGCGCAGCATGTGGTGGGCGACGTCGGCGCGCGGCGACCGCCCGGGGGGCGCATGAAGAACCCCTCGCCCGGGTCGTGCCTGGGCGGGGTGGGCCGGCCGGGTGAGGGCACGGTGGCGACGGGTGCGGCGCCGACGGTCACGAAGCGCCGCACGGCCCGCCGGAGGTCCCACCCACCCGCAACGCCCCGCCACGCTCAGAAGACCTGTCTGCCCAGGTCCCGTCTCATGGCCATCCGCAGTTCCGTCAGCAGCAGTTCCCACCTGTCGCGGGCCCGGGCGTAGTCCTCGCTGGTGTGCAGGGCTCCTTCCTCCACGCGGTCCCTGAGGTCCCGCAGGGCCCGGAACGCGGCGGTCGACGCCTCCACGACCGCCCGGGGCGCCACCACCGCGATCTGGTAGCGCAGTTCATAGGCGTTCCCCTCGTGGAACGCCTCGGCCGCCCTGCGGGCCCGCTCCGCGGCCGGCACGTCGGCCGGCCGGGCCGCCATCCGCACCTGGTTCCTCGTCCTGGCCAGAGCGGCCAGGTAGTCGCCGTACAACTGCTGCCGGGCGGCCCGGTCGTCGTCCTGACGGCCGCGCCTGGTGCGCAGGTGGTCCGTCGCCAGCGTGGACGCGATGCCGATGACGGCACCCAGTGACGTGCTGAGCAGCGGTCCCCAGTCCATACGGGGATCCTACGAGAGGCGTCGGCGGGCCGGTCGTGGCTCAGTACAGCACCGGCAGGTCCCCCGGGCGTACGCGGACGGTGACCGGGAGGGTGGCCTCGACCTCGCCGTCGGCGCCGTAGGGGACGGGGCGGTCGGCCTCGATGCGCAGTTCGCGGCCGCGCAGGACGCGCACTTCGGGGCGGCGGACGTGGGCGCCGGTCTTCAGTTCGTTCATCAGCGTGAAGAAGAGCCGGCGCGGGGCCTCGCGGATCAGCACCACGTCCAGCAGTCCGTCGTCGACGCGCGCGCCGGGCGCGATGAGCCGGCCGGAGCCGTAGTAGGGGGAGTTGGCGGCGACGACGGTGTAGCCGCGGTGGAGGTGTTCCTCGCCGTCGACGGTGACCCGGTAGCCGGCCGGCCGCCAGGTGGTGACGGCGCGCAGGCCGCCCGCGTAGTAGGAGGCGGCGCCGCGCAGCAGGCGGGCCTGGTTGGCGTGCCGGTTGGCCTCGGCGTCGACGCCGGCGTACACGCTGCCCAGGACCACCGTGCGCGGGTGGACGGCCGACTCGACCTCGAGGGTGTCGACGGGCCGGGGTTCGGCGTGCAGCAGGATGTCCGCGAGGGCCTGCGGGTCGGCGGGCAGGCCGAGCGCGCGGGCGAAGTCGTTGCCGCGTCCGGCGGGTACGAGGCCCAGCACGGTCCCGGTGCCGCTGAGGGCGCCGCCGATGCCGCCGGCGATGCCGTCGCCGCCCACGGCCAGGACGGTCCGGCCGCGTTCGCCGGCCGCGCGGGCGATGTCCTGGGCGTGGGCGAGGCTGCGGCTGTACTCGGTCTCCAGCTCGGCGCCGGCCGCGCGCAGCAGCCGGGCCAGCGGCAGCAGGGTCGCCGCCCCGGTGGAGCCGCCCGCGGTGGGGTTGACGACGGCGGTGAACGGGCGCATCGGTGGGCCTCCGGGGCAGGCGGTCGGGGTGGGGCGGGTCAGTCGGTGGGCAGCAGGACGCCGGGGTTGAGCAGCCCCTCGGGGTCCAGGCGGCGCTTGACGGCGCGCAGCGCGGAGACGCCGAGGGGGCCGGCCTCGCGGACGTACCAGTCGCGGTGGTCGGTGCCGACGCCGTGGTGGTGGGAGATGGTGCCGCCGGCCGCGAGCACGGCCTCGTTGGCGGCGTGCTTGGCGGGCGTCCAGTGGGCCACCGGGTCCTCGCCCTGGGCGCTGACGACGGTGAAGTACAAGGAGGCGCCGTTCTCGTACACGTGGGAGATGTGGCACATCACCAGGGGCGGGGTGCCGGCCCGGGTGAGGGTGTCGGTCAGGGCGGTGCGCACGGCGGTGTACAGGCCGGGGATGCGGGACCAGAAGGCGGCGGTCTCCAGGGTCTCGGCGAAGGCGCCGGCGTCGAGGAGGGCGTCGCGCAGGTACGGCGCGGAGTAGCGGCCGTGCGCCCAGCGTTCGCCCGGTGCGGTGCCGGCGGGGGTGCCGCCGCAGCCGGCCAGGACGGTGGCCGCCCGCTCGCGGCGGTGGGCGGTGTCCTCGGCCGTCCCCTCGTACCCGGCGATCGCCAGGCAGCCCGCGCCGCCCTGGGCCGCGTCGGCGCCGATGGCGTCGGGCTGGGCGAGGCCGACGAGCGTCTCGGTCTCGTCGGACAGGCGCAGCACGGTGGGGCGGGGTCCGTCCTGGGCGAGCCGGCGCAGGGCGGCGGCGCCCTCCAGGAAGGAGGCGAACCGCCAGCCCTCGTGGACCCGGACCTCGGGCAGCGGGCGGATGCGGACGGTGACGGAGGTGATGACGCCGAAGGCGCCCTCGGAGCCGAGGATGAGCTGGCGCAGGTCGGGTCCGGCGGCGGAGCGCGGGGCGCGGCCGGTCGTGAGGGTGCCCTCGGGGGTGGCGAGGGTCAGGGCGAGGACCATCTCGTCGAAGCGGCCGTAGCCGGCGGAGGCCTGCCCGCTGGAGCGGGCGGCCGCGAAGCCGCCGATGGTGGCCCATTCGAAGGACTGCGGGAAGTGGCCGAGGGTGAAGCCCTCGGCGGCGAGCAGGGCTTCGGCCTCGGGGGCGCGCAGGCCGGGCTGGAGGACGGCGGTGCGCGAGAGCGGGTCGAGGTCGAGCAGGCGGTTCATCCGGCGCAGGTCCAGGGAGACGAACGCGCTGCGCTGCGGGGCGAGTCCGCCCACCACCGAGGTGCCGCCGCCGAAGGGCACGACGGCCAGGCCGTGTGCGGCGCAGGCGCGCAGGACGGCGAGGACCTCGTCGTGGCCGGCGGGCAGGACGACCGCCTGGGGGACGTCGGTGACGTCGCCGGCGCGCAGGCGCAGCAGGTCGGGGGTGGACTTGCCGCGGGTGTGGCGGACGCGGCTCGCGGTGTCCGTGCGCACGTGTTCCTCGCCGACGGCCGCGGCGAGGGCGCGCAGGGCGGCGGGGGCTGCGGTGGGGGCGGGCGGGCGGATGTCCTCCAGGCCGAGGGCGGGGGTGCTGCGCGGTTCGACGCCGAGCAGGTCGTGCAGCAGCCCGGTCACCGTCTCGGGCAGCGGCGCCGCCTTGGCCGGGTCGCCCCAGCCGTTCCACAGCATGTCCATCGAACGGTCGTCCTCACGGGTCGGTGTGCTGGTCGGTGGGCCGGCGGGACGGCCCCGGTCGGCGGCCGGCCGGGGTGGTGCGGGTGGGCGGGGCCCGGGCCGGCGGCGGGGCCGTGCCGGTTCCGCCCCGGCCCCGGGGCGTTACACTGTGACACATGACGCCTATTCGTCACAACGGTTCGGGCGGCGGATCGGACAACGACGCCGTCCTCGACGCGGTCCGCGACTGCGTGCTGGCCGTCGGGGTGCGGCGCACCACGCTCGCCGACGTGGCCCGCCGCGCCGGTGTCTCCCGGATGACGCTGTACCGGCGCTGGCCGGACCTGCGGAGCCTGGTGGGCGACCTGATGACGCGGGAGTGGATCGCGGTGGCCACCGGGGCCATGCCGGCTGCCGCGCCCGGCACCGGCACGCGCACCCGGATCGTGGACGGACTGGTCGCCGGGGTCGAGGCGTTCCGGGCCCACCCGCTCTTCCGCAAGATCGTCGACGTCGACCCCGAACTGCTCCTGCCCTACGTCCTGGACCGGCGCGGCGCGAGCCAGGAGGCGCTGCTGGCCCTGCTGGGCGAGGCGCTGCGCGAGGGCCACGCGGACGGTTCGGTACGGCCCGGCCACCCCGAACGGCAGGCGCGCGCGCTGCTGTTGACCGTGCAGTCCTTCACCCTGTCCCTGCGCACGATGACCGACGAGGACGACCCGGAGCTGGATGCGGCGGCGTTCCTCGGCGAGCTGCGCACCCTCCTGGAGAGGACCCTGACGCCATGAGCCACACCGAGGCCGCGCCCGGCTCGTCGCTGAGCGCGCACCGGCGCCGCCGGGAACTGGCCGAGGCCGCGGACGGCCGCACGGTGGACGTCCTGGTCGTCGGGCTCGGCGCCACGGGGGCCGGTGCCGCGCTGGACGCGGCGGCCCGCGGCCTGGACGTCGTCGCGGTGGACGCCCACGACCTGGCCTTCGGCACCTCGCGCTGGAGCTCCAAGCTCATCCACGGGGGGCTGCGCTACCTCGCCTCCGCGCAGTTCGACGTCGCCCACGAGAGCGCGGTCGAGCGCGGGGTGCTGATGACCCGGACCGCCCCCCACCTGGTGGCCGCCCAGCCGTTCGTGCTGCCGCTGACCCCGCTGGTGTCCCGGGGCCAGGCGTCGCTGGCCTGGGCCGGGCTGCGGGCCGGGGACGTGCTGCGGCTGGCCGCGCGGACCCCGCGCCCGGTGCTGCCCGCGCCGCGCCGGCTGTCCGCGGCCGAGGCCCGGCACCTGGCGCCCGCGGTCCGCGCGGCCGGCCTGCGCGGCGCCCTGCTGTCCTGGGACGGCAAGGTGAGCGACGACGCGGCGCTGGTGACGGCCCTGGCCAGGACGGCCGCCGCGCACGGCGCCCGGGTGCTGACCCGGGTGCGCGCCCGGGAGCTGACCGGCACCGGCGCCCGCGTCCGCGACGAACTCACCGGCGAGGAGGGCGAGATCAGGGCCCGCGCCGTGATCAACGCCACCGGGGTGTGGGCGGGCACCCTCGCCGACGGCATCCGCATCCGGCCCTCCCGCGGCACCCACCTGGTCCTGCGCTCCGAGCGGCTCGGCGCCCTGCCGGCCGGCCTGCACATCCCGGTCCCCGGCGAGAGCAACCGCTTCGTGCTGGTGCTGCCGCAGGACGACGGCCGCGTCTACGTCGGCCTCACCGACGAGCCGGTCGAGGGCCCGGTGCCGGACGTGCCGGAGGTGCCCGAGAGCGACATCGGCTTCCTGCTGGACGTGCTGGGCTCGGCCCTGGACGTGCCGGTCGGCCGGGAGGAGGTGGTCGGCGCCTTCGCCGGACTGCGCCCGCTGCTCGACACCTGCGCCGGCGGCCCCGCGCAGCGCACCTCCGACATCTCCCGCCGGCACGCCGTGCTGACCTCGCCCGACGGGGTCACCACCGTGGTCGGCGGCAAGCTCACCACCTACCGGCGCATGGCCCAGGACGCCGTGGACGCGGCCGTCGCGGCCCGGGGCCTGCGCGCCGCGCCCTCCCCCACCGCCGCGCTGGCGCTGACCGGTGCCGCCGCCCCCGGGCGGCTGCGCGCGCTGCCCGTGCCCCGCCGCCTGGTGCGCCGTTACGGCACGGAGGCCGTGGCGGTCCACGCCCTCGCCGCCGGCGACCCCGCGCTGGCCGAGCCGGTGCTGCCCGGCCACCCCGTCACCCGCGCCGAGCTGCTGTGGGCCGTCCGGCACGAGGGTGCCCTGGACGAGTCCGACCTGGTGGACCGCCGTACCCGCATCGGCCTGGTCGGCGAGGACCGCGAGCAGGCGCTCCCCGCGGCCCGCGAGGTCCTCGGCGAGGCGGCAGCGGTACGGCCCTGACCCGGCCGCCCGCCCCGCCCCGCCCTGCCCTGCCCTGTCTCGTGCCGGAGCTCAGCCGAAGTAGGCGTCGAAGGTCTTCTGGAACTCCCCGTTCGCGAAGCGGTCCCAGTTGATCGACCACGTCATCAGGCCCCGCAGCGCCGGCCAGGTCCCGTGGGTGGCGTAGGAGCCGCAGCCGGTCTTCTTCGTCAGGCAGTCCAGGGTCTTGGTGACCTCGGCCGGGGAGACGTAGCCGTTGCCGGCGTTCGTGTAGGCCGGCATGCCGATCGCGACCTGGTCGGGGCGCAGCGGCGGGAAGACGTTGTTCGGGTCGCCGGCCACCGGGAAGCCGGTGAGCAGCATGTCGGTCATGGCGATGTGGAAGTCGGCGCCGCCCATGGAGTGGTACTGGTTGTCCAGGCCCATGATCGGGCCCGAGTTGTAGTCCTGGACGTGCAGCAGGGTCAGGTCGTCGCGCAGGGCGTGGATGACCGGGAGGTAGGCGCCGCAGCGCGGGTCCTGGCCGCCCCACTTGCCGGTGCCGTAGAACTGGTAGCCGTTCTGCACGAAGAAGGTCTCCGGGGCCATCGTGAGGACGAACTTCGTCCCGTACTTGGCCTTCAGGGTCTTCAGGGCCGAGATCAGGTTCACGACCACGGGCGTGGTGGGGTTCTTGAAGTCCGTGTCGTTCGCGTTCAGCGACAGGGAGTGGCCCTCGAAGTCGACGTCCAGGCCGTCCAGGCCCCAGGTGTCGATGATCTTGGAGACGGAGGAGACGAAGGCGTCCCGGGCGGCCGTCGTGGTGAGCTGGACCTGGCCGTTCTGGCCGCCGATCGAGATGAGCACCTTCTTGCCGGCGGCCTGCTTGGCCTTGATCGCGGCCTTGAAGTCGGCGTCGCTCTCCACGCCGGGGCACTCGGTGACCGGGCAGCGGTTGAAGCGGATGTCGCCGGAGGTGACCGAGGTCGGCTCGCCGAAGGCCAGGTCGATGACGTCCCAGCTGTCGGGGACGTCGGCGAGGCGGGTGTAGCCGGCGCCGTTGGCGAAGCTGGCGTGCAGGTAGCCGACGAGGGCGTGGGCGGGCAGGTCGGACGGGCCGCCGCCGCCGGTGCCGGTGCCTGCGCTGGTGGTGGCGGTGACGGCCGCGGACTTCGCGGACTCGCCGGCGGCGTTGGCCGCGGCCACCTGGAAGCTGTACGCCGTCGAGGCCGTGAGGCCGGACACGGTCGCCGAGGTGCCGGTCACCGTCTGGGCCCGGGTGCCGTCGCGGTAGAGGACGTAGCTCGTCGCGCCGCTGACCGCCGACCAGGACAGGCCCACGGAGGACGAGGTGACCGAGGTGGTCCTGAGGCCGGCCGGGACGGCGGGCGGCTGGCCCGTGCCGGTGCCGCCGGGGCCGACGAGGGTGATGTCGTCGGCCTGGTAGGCGCCGGTGCCGTACCAGCCGTGGGTGTAGAGGGTGACCTTGGTGGTGGCGGGGCCGGTGCGGAAGGCGGTGCTCAGTTTCTGCCAGTCGGGGGCGGACTGGGTCCAGGCGGAGACGTCGGTGGTGCCGGTGCCGCTCGCGCCGAGGTAGACGTAGGAGCCGCGGACGTACCCCGACAGGGTGTACTGCGCGTCGGGCTGGACGGTCACCGTCTGGGAGCACTGGGCGTTGTCGCTGCCCGCCGGGGTGGCCTGCAGCGCCGAACGCCCGCTGTGCACGGGTGAGTCGACGGTCGTGCCGGCCGTGCAGGTCCACCCGGTCAGACCGGACTCGAAGCCGCCGTTGATCGCGACGTCCGCGTCGGCCGCGCCGGCGGGCGAGGAGAGCGCGGTGAGGGCGGGCACGGCCAGCAGGGCGGCCGTGAGCGCGGCGAGGACGGATCTGGGACGTCGGGCGCGGTCCACAAGGGCCTCCGGGGTCGGGGGAGTTGGAGGGGCGCAGCGCACACAACTTGGTCCAGACCAATCCTGTTGTCAAGACGTCCGGGCGCTGTCCGTGCGGGGACCGGACGCGGTGCGGGCCCCCAGGCGGGGCGCGCCGATTGTGGGGCCGCACTCCATATCGGGGGGTGGCCCCCGCTCCTACCGTCCCTGCGCATGACACCGACCAGAGCCGCACACCACCGCATCGCCGCCGTGCTCGCGACGCTGCTCGTCGCCCTGAGCCTCGGCCTGTTCACGCCCGGCAGGGCCGCCGCGGCCTCCCTGCAGGAGGTCACCGGTTTCGGCACGAATCCCGGTGCCCTGCGCATGTTCCGCTACGTGCCCGACGGGCTGCCCGCCGGCCGGCCCGTGGTCGTCGCCCTGCACGGGTGCACCCAGAACGCCGCCGGGTACAGCGCCGGCACCGGCTGGCTGCAACTGGCCGACCGCTGGGGCTTCTCCGTGGTCCTGCCGCAGCAGCAGAGCGCCAACAACGCCTCGTCCTGCTTCGACTGGTTCCAGAGCGGCGACATCCAGCGCGGGCAGGGCGAGGCCGCCTCCGTCGCGCAGATGGTCGACCGCCACCTCGCCGACGTCGGCGCGGACGCCTCGCGCGTGTACGTCACCGGTCTGTCGGCGGGCGGCGCGATGACAGCCGTGATGATGGCGGCCTACCCGGAGAAGTTCGCCGCCGGCGGGATCGTCGCCGGGCTGCCCTACGGCTGCGCGCAGGCCGCCGGGTCGCCGTACGTGTGCATGTACGTCGGCGCCGCCCAGACCCCGCGCCAGTGGGGCGACCGGGTGCGCGCCGCCCGCCCCGGTTACCCGGGTCCCTGGCCGAAGCTGACCGTCTTCCAGGGCAGCGCCGACTACACGGTCAAACCGGTCAACATGACCGACCTGGTCGAGCAGTGGACCGACGTCCAGGGCGCCGACCAGAGCGCCGACGCCGGCGACACCGTCGCCGGGTACCCGCACCAGGTGTACCGGGCGCCGTCGGGCGCCGCCGTGGTGGAGACCTACAGCATCACCGGCATGGGGCACGGCCAGCCCGTCGACCCCGGCAGCGGTCAGACGCAGTGCGGGACGGCCGGCGCCTACCTGCTGGACGTCGGCCTGTGCGCGGCGTACCGGATGGGGGCGGCCTGGGGACTGGGGCCGGCGTGAGACGAAGCCGTGGTCGGACGCGGGCGCTCCCGACCTTTCGACGGTCTTCGAAATCATTGCCGGCCGCGGAGCGGTCACGCGAGTATCTGGCGGCGACATCGAAGTGACGCTGTCGCGCCGGGACGGGTGACCGGCCGGGACACGGCAGGGGGCAGCAGTGAGGGCATTCCGGCGGACTTCCGGCGCGCGTCGCCGATGTGTCGTGGGTGTCGTGTGTGCGGGCGCAGCCCTGGTCGTAGCGGGCGGCGTCCACACACTCGCTGCTTCCCCGCCTGCCGCCTCGGCTGCTGCGGAGCGAGAACCGCGTGAGCCGTCGCGGCAGGAGGCGAGCCTCCTGCACGAAGCGGGCCAGATTCTGCTGCGGGACTGCATGCGGCGGAAGGGCTTCGACTACCAGCCGGTCAAGGAGAACCCGGTTCCGCAGGCTCGGGAGTTCCCGTATGTGCTCGACGACGTCGCGTGGGCCCGGGAACACGGCTACGGCTCGGGCATCCAGCACGCGCTGTCCGAGCTGAGGAGAACGGACGCCAACCAGCGGTACTTTCGCGGGCTGCCGGCCGGGCGGCGGGCGGCGGCGCTCGCGGCGGCCAATGGTTCCCCTCCCCTGACCGTCACGGCCAGGGCCCCCGACGGCATGGTGTACCAACGCAGTCCCGCGGGCTGTCAGTCGCAGGCCGACGCAACGCTCTACGGAAACCTGCAGGAGTGGTTCCGGGCCAAGGTCACCGCCGACGCGCTGACGGAGATCCGCCATGCCAAGGTCAGCGGGGACCCAAGGTTCGCCAAGGCCCTCAAGCCCTGGTCCGCGTGCATGCGGGCAGCCGGTCACCCCGCTGCCAGCCCGGCCGACCTGCGCGCTGCGGCAGGTTCGCGCACGCCCCCTCTTGCCCGGGGCGAGGAGATCGCCCTCGCCGTCACCGAGGCGCGGTGCGCCCGCGGTTCGGGCCTGGCCGAAACGGCACGGGCCCTGGACCTGCAGTACGCCCGCAGCCTGGCCCGGCAGTACCACCGGGCCGTGCGCAGCTACCGGGAACTGCAGCTGAACGCACTGTCCCGTGCCCGCGACCTCACACGGGAGGCCGGCACACCCTCATGAACCCGACATCCGCAGCAACGGGAGGACAGAACATGGGCACAGTACGCAGCGCTCTGATCGGCGCGGCTCTCGCCATGGTGACAGTGGCGGCCACACCGCTCGCCGCCCAGGCATCGGAACCCGTTCCCCTGCCCTCACAGGAGCCGCCCGCCGACGGCCTCCTCCACGTCTACTACAACACCGGTTATTCGGGATGGTGCGACGACTGGTCGGGAGAGGCCCCGGACTGGGGCAGCTGCCGCAACCAGGTGAGCTCGCTGTGGAACAACGGCTACCCCGGCAACCTGGACGACGTCTGGGTGTACTGGGGTCTGAACTACACAGGCGCGCGCCGGGGCGTCCACAACGGCATCGGACTCAGCGACCTGCGCCAGTGGACCTTCGACGCGAACACGGGCCCCGGTGCCGGGGAGTGGCTCAACGACAACATCTCCTCGCACCGATGGACGAACCTGCCCTGAGCCTGCCGCACTTCGGGGGCCGACGTGTTGACGTTCCATTTCACGGGCGCGGACATCGCCCGCGTACGGGTGGCGAGCAGACCGGATCCGATGTGGGAGCTGCTGCTCAGTCTGCATCTGCTCAGGGGGGACGACGGCGCGGTCGTCTTCGGACCGTGGAAGCGGCAGGTGCGGTCGCGGCTCGCCGCAGGCGTCCCCATGCTCTTCGACCTCGCCCCGCCCCGGGGCTACTCGGCCGACTTCCTCACCCCCTCCCCCAGCGGGGAGGGTCTGGAGGCGGGACTCGACGCCCTTTTGTCCACTCCGCGCCCCGTGCTGCGCCGGGACACCGGGAGGCTGGCCGCCGCTCGGCGTCCCGGCACCTGGACGCGGTCCCTGGCCGAGGGGGACCTGGACACCCTGCACCGCCTGGATGGGATCCTGCGCTCCTACTTCGCCGCCGCCCTGCGGCCCTACTGGTCCCGGGTGCACACGGCTTTCACCCGGGACCGTGAGCTGCGGGTGCGGGCCGTGGCGGACGGGGGCGTCGAGGGCATGCTGACCGGCCTGCACCCGGATCTGCGCTGGCGGTCCGGTCTGCTCACCATGGCCAGCGCCTGCGACCGCGACATCCACCTCGGCGGGCGCGGCCTGGTCCTGCTGCCGTCGTTCTTCTGCTGGCGCGCTCCTATCACCCTGCGCGATCCCGGCATGCCGCCGGTGATCGTCTACCCAGTGGCCCACGACCTGGGCTGGGCGCAGCCGAACGCCGAATCGCGCGATCCGCGGCTGGCCCTGCGCACCCTCCTGGGCCGCACCCGCGCCGATCTGCTCGCCGCCCTCACCGCGGGTGGCGGATCGACCGGGGAGCTCGCCCGGCGGCTCGTCGTCTCCCCCGCCTCGGTGTCGCAGCACACCACCGCGCTGCGTGACTGCGGGCTGATCGTCACCCGGCGCCGCGGACCGGCCGTCCACCACAGCGCGACCCCGCTGGGGGAGGCGCTGGTGGACGGCCGCCCCGGCATCCCATCGGTCAGGGCCGGGTGACGCGGCCGTGGTCAGGCGCCCAGGGTGAACACCCCCGCCCCCTGGCCCGGAGCCTGGGTCCAGCCTGTGATCCGCCGGGCGAGGCCGCGCAGCCGGGGATCACCGGGTCGTACGGCGATCTGGAAGTGTGCCGCATGCGGCCGGCGCAGGTCGCCGCCCCAGGCCACCACCGCCCCGCACTCCTTGAGGATGTCGCGTACCACGGCCAGTTGTGGGGGGAACAGCACGCCGGCCGCGGCCTGGGGGTAGGCGGCCGGGCGTATCTCGACGGCCGTGCCGGAGGCGTAGTTGGTGGTGTGTCCCGTCAGCCCCGCGGCGGGGCGGTGTCCGGCGAGTTCGTGGCGGGCCACCTCTTGGACCTCGTAGTGGAAGCGGCGGATGACGTGGACGAGCACCGTGGAGACGTCGCCCTCCAGCAGGGAGACGCGGGCCGCGGTGCCCGGCACCGGCAGGGTGGCGATACCGGTGGTGGTGAGGGGCCATCCGTTGGCGCTGGTGGTCGTGGCCGCGGCGGCGGGAGCGGCCGACGGCAGGGTGGCACCGGCCGTCATCACCCCCGCCAGTGCGGTGAGCAGCAGGGTCCGCCGGGGCAGACCTCTGCCGCCCGGTCCGCCCGTGTTCCTGGCCTGCATGCCGGGTCCCCTCTCAGCCGCGCAGGGCCGCGTTGTAGTGCTCGAATATGGCGTAGAGGTCGCGTGCCCGGCGGCCGTATTCGCCGGCGCCGTTGTACAGGGTGAGCACCGCGACGATCTCCTCGTCGGAGTAGCGCAGCCGGTCGGTGGTGATGCCCTTGAGGGCAGCGGATTCGATGTGGATCAGCGGGACGGTGCTCACGTTGTAGTCGTCGTCGTTGCGCAGCCGGTCCCAGACCGCCCGGCGCGCCCGCCAGTCCTCCATGTCCTGGATCGTGCCCGCGATCACGTCCGCGCGGATGCAGTGGTTACGGGCCTTGATCGCGGTCCTGCCGAAGATCTGGGCGACGCCTGTGCTGGAGTCGTCCCTGATCACGGCCGGCGGGGTGGGCGGTATCCCGACGGGGTTCTGCTCCCAGGCGGCATGCGCCTCCTCCCAGTCGAAGTAGGCAGCGACCAGCGCGTCCACGCCCTCGTCGGTGAAGTCGGCCTGGTACTCCCAGAAGATCACGGCCTGCATGAGCGACTTGCGCATCCGGAAGGACCGGGCGAGACCGGTGATCAGCGCGTCCATGGCGAGGACTTTGTCGATGCACTCCTCGGGGGTGCGGTCCCGGTACCAGTCGTCGTGTCCGTTGGCCACGATGTAGTGGACGAGGTCCGTGGCCAGGGCTCCCCGTTGGTTCATGTCGAAGGGCACGTCCAGCGCGGTGTCCGGGCCCCGGGGCGTGAACTGGGTCTGCCCGGTGTCGCGTCCGGAGGCGACGTCCTTGTCGATCTCGATGGACCCGGTGCCCGAGCCCACCGTGATCGTCGCGATCTGGTCGAAGGCCCAGTCCCTCGGCAGCGGGAAACCCAGGTTGCCGCTGTAGCCGGTGGACATGTCCGACACGAAACTGGCCACCGTCAGACCGGCCTTGGCGAGCCGGCTGCAGATGTTGCGGGGGGCGTAGACACCGACGCGGTACTCGCTGCCGTAGGCGGCCATACGGTCCGCCAGTGCGCGGAAGTGCGGCACGACCCGGCTGGTGATCTCCTCGTCGACGGCGTCGTAGTCGACGGAGAAGTAGAGGATGGTCCCGGCGCGGAAGCCGTGTCCTCGGGCCGCCTCCAGGGCCGCCAGGGCGTCCGTGGCACCCTGCTGCGCGTTGAAGTAGTCCGGATCGCCGCCGTTGGTCTGGTAGATCGGGAAGACCGACAGGCCGCCCGCGACGATGGTGGCGAGTTCACCGGGCTGGATCTTCTTGTTCCTCGGGTTGGTGACGTTGGCGTTGGTCAGGTACCGCCCCACCGTGGTGTATCCGGCGGCGCGCAGCGCCTGGGCGCGGGCCGGGGTGATCTCGGTGATGCAGTCCGCCGCGGTGCCGGGGCGGCTCGGGTCGCCGGTGCTGACCAGCAGTGAGGCCCAGGTGCGGAAGTCCGCGGTGCCGGTGGTGGGCAGCAGCTGGGCGAAGCGCTGGAAGTCCACGACGGTGCTGAGCAGCGACCCGGAGTACACGCCGTCGAACGCCACGTCCCAGCCGTTGAACCGCATCGCCGCCTGGAACAGGTGCACGAACTGCCGGGCGCCGTCGGCCGAGCCGAGGCCGAGCATTGCCTGGGTCCTGATGCCGTCCTGCGTGCCGGGTCCGAAACGCCCGTTGGCGACGTCGTCGCTCATGCCGATCTCGTACTGGAGGGCGAAGACCAGCGCCTTCTGCACGTCCCGGGAGAAGTTCCCGTCGGCCGGGCAGATGAAGAACTCCCGTCGTTGGACGTACCTCCCGTTCAGCCACTGCTGGATCTGGCGCACCTGCTGGGTGCCGTTGCCCACCCGCACGTACGGGTCCATCGTCAAAAGCGCTTTGAACACCTTGGGCTGCAGCCCGTTGCCCGGATAGGCCCCGCCCACGCCCATGTCGGACTTGAGTGCGGCGACCGAGTCCGCGGTCCTGCCGTTGTAGGTGCCGTCGATGCCGCCGCCGTCGTAGCCCTTGCAGTACAGGCCCGACTGGATGATCCGGTAGACGTTGCCGTGCCGGGTCAGGTCGTCGATCTGCGGCCCGAACCGGGACTGGAGCGTGCTCAGTGTCGTGGGACCGAAGGTGTCCGAGAGCGAGGTGATGCCCAGCTCGTACTGGAGTGCCCGGGTCAGGGCGTACATCACCGTCCAGCTGGTGCGCCCGTTGACCTCCACCTTCGGGATACCGGAGATGTTGTAGGAGTTGATGAACCGCTGCGCGAGTTCCACCATCTCGTCGGCCATGTGTGCCTCTTGTCCGTGGGGTGGGACGTCAGACCCAGTCCTGGTAGATGCCGCCGTTGCAGCCGGTGGTGCGGAATCCGCTGTCGTCGCTGTCGTCGATGCAGTCGTCGGTGTACTGGTTGCGGAAGGTCAGGCGCACGGAGTGGTGGTGGACGACGTACCAGCTCACGTTCTCGGAGCTGTCGCAGAACTGGGTGCTGAACCCGGCGGGGCCGTCGTAGAGGCAGCGTCCGGTGGCCTTGTTCTGGAAGCGTCGGGTGCCGTCGTTGAAGACGTGGACGTCCCACTGCTGGTAGAGGCCGCTGTTGCAGGGGTACGTGCGGAACCCGTACTGCTTGCTGTCGTCCATACAGCGCTGCGTGCCGAGGCTCTGGAAGGTGTTCACGACCAGGACGGTGGCGGCGCCGTCCTGGGATTCCTGCGCGGCTTCGGCGGTGCCGGCCGTGGTGACCAGTGCGCCCGCGCAGAGCAGGGCCGCCGCGGCCGTCTTGAGCGATTTCATGTCATCCCCCGGATGTCTGAGTGGTCGGACTCGCACGCCAAGACTGGGACCGGGGCCGCACGGCTGCCAGACGTTTCAGCCAGGACCGAAAGGGGCTTCGCGGCGGCGTCCGGGGGGAAGTCGGCGTGCACGCCCTGGACTCTCGAGCCGTTGTCGGTGGCCTGCCGTGAGCTGGAGCGGGAGCGTCTTGCTGCCGTCCCGGGCGCCCTGCGCGACCTGCCCGAAGTGGCTCGTGAAGGTCCTGCCCACGAAGTAGGTGCTCTGGAGAGGAGTTCCGAGGCGGCGCGGATCCGCCGGGACGGACGGCGTCGTCGCCACCTCCACCCGCCGGCGCCATCGCTCCGCCCGTCCCGGCGATCACCAGCGCCGTGGCCGCCGCCACCGCGCGGCGGCGGACACGGCGGCGGCGTCCGCCTTTGCCGATATTCTGCGCGGCGGGTCGACCTGCCCGAGGCGGTCAGTACAGCTTGTTCACCGCCGTGACGGTCGTGGTCTTGAAGTCCGCCACCTGGGCGTCCTTGAAGGTGCCCATCCGGCCCCAGCGCACGATGGTGACAGCGGCGCCGTCGCGGCCGACGGAGAACAGGTTGATGTCGGAGGAGCCCTGGGCGGAGGCGGTGTGGATGCCGTAGACGTCGGCGCCCTCCTCCACGTTCAGGTGGCCGTAGGACTTCTGCGTCGCCGTGATGTTGGGGTCCTGCTGCATCAGCGTCCGCGCGCAGCCGGCGAGGTCCTTGCGCAGCAGGGCGGCGAACTCCTTCGACCACTGCTCGCTGCGCCCCTCGACGGTGAGCTGCTGGGCGTTGGTGTCGAGCTCCGTCCAGTACTCGCGGTGGGAGGTGATGGACGGCAGCGCCTCGCCCACGCACATCGGCAGCGGGTCGGGCTGCCCGGCGGTGACGGGGCCCGCGTACCAGGGCGAGGACGGGTACGGCGGCAGCTCGGCCGGCTCCAGGTACCGGGGCGTGTCGGAGGGGTCCTGGCCGGCCGCGGCCGGGACGGCGGCTGCGGCGAGGCCGGCCACGGCCGCCAGCGCGGCCAGGCCGCCGGCCAGGGCGGTACGGGTGATACGGGTGCCTCGGGCGCGGATCTGCATGGTCTCCCCCATCGGTCGTGCCCGGCTGGCCGGGCGGGTGCGCGGGCTTGTGCCCTCGCCCCCTGTACGACCCGTCGGCGGCCGCATGCGTTGCCCGCGGGCTTGCTACGGATCCGTCCCGAATGTCACCGATCGGTCCGCCCCCGGGGGGCCGGCGCCTCTTCCCACCCTGACGGCCGTGCCCGTGCGGGTGTGCGCCACACTGAGGTGCGCCCCCCGCCCACCTGCAGGAGCAGCACGATGAACCCCCGATTCCGTCGCCTGGCCCTCGCCATGGCGCTGAGCGCGCTGCTGGGCGGATGCGGCACGGCCGCGGACACACAGACGCCTGCCGCCGCGGAGAAACCGTTCTGGAGTGCCGAGTTCGCGGGGGAGGCCGGTACCCGTCCGTCGGAGATGTCCTGGAACACCGAGACCGGCAACCGGGAAGCCGAGGGGTGGGGCAACGACGAGCTGCAGTACTACACCAACGACGCGGCCAACTCGTCTCTCGACGGCGCGGGGCACCTGCTGATCGCGGCGCGGCGCGCCCCCGTGGGCGCGCACCTGCCGTGCTACACGCAGGAGGTGTGCCCGTGGACCTCCGCCCGGCTCACCACGCAGGGGAAGGTCGCGCTCAGCCGCGGACGGGCGGAGATCCGCGCGAAGCTGCCCACCGGCACGGGGCTGCTGCCGGCGATCTGGATGCTCGGCGACAACGGCGTCGAGTGGCCCGGGCAGGGGGAGATCGACATCTGCGAGGTGGTCGGCGCGGAGCCGCGCACGGTGTACGGGACCGCGCACGGACCGACCTACTTCAACGAGAACGGGATCGGCGGCTCCACCGCCCTGCCGGGCGACGCCTCGCAGGCCTTCCACGTCTACGCGGTCGACAAGCAGCCGCACCGCATCACCTGGTCCGTCGACTCAAGGCCGTACTTCACGCTGACCCCGTCGCAGCTGCCCCGGCCCCATGACTGGGTCTTCGAACAGGACCTGCACCTCCTGCTCAACGTCGCCGTCGGGGGCGACTGGCCCGGTCCTCCCGATCGCTCCACACCCTCCCCCGCGACGATGACGGTGGACTGGGTGCGCCTGTACGGCGAGGGCGTGGCCTGAGCCGTGCGGCCGGTCAGTGCAGGATGCTCACCGCGCGGGCGATCACCAGGAGCGAGGTGAACAGGGCCGAGACGCTCTGGATGCTCATCAGCACCTTCGCGCGGGTCGACAGGGGCATCGTGTCGGTCGGGCTGAACGCCGTGGAGTTGGTGACGGAGACGTAGAGGTAGTCCACGAGGGTGGGGACCCAGTCGGAGGTGCCGCTGGCGCCGTCGGCCACTTCCTGGATGGCGTCGTCGTTCTCGTCCTGGGAGAAGCGGAAGTCCGCCAGCGGCAGCGCCGAGCGGGGCACCTGGGTGCGGCTGACCGGGCCGCCGCGGTCCAGCTCCCAGTAGGCCAGGCCGAAGACGATGATGTTGGTCAGCCACACCTGCAGGGCCGCCACCAGCAAGGACCTGCCGTCCTTGACCCCGGCGTAGACCAGCTCGTGGACCAGGATGACCAGCGCCACCAGGTTGCTGACGGCGATGATGCCCACCAGGGTGAGGGACAGCACCCGGAACGCCTTGGTCTGCCGGGTCAGGCGCCTGGGGTTGATCGCGATGAGCGGGACGAGCAGCAGGCACTCCAGGGCGGGCAGCACGTAGCGCGGGGCGACGAGCAGTTGCTCGGGCAGGAACAGGTACAGGGCGATCGCGGTGAGCGTCGCGACGACCGCGGGCAGCCGTACCTCGCCCCTGCGTTCGTGCCGGGGATGCCTGGTGCTCGCCTCCGCGCGCGTGCGTGCCATACCGACCGGTCCTTCCCCTTGCCGCCGCTGACAGCGCCAGAGGGCCCGCCGCGTCATCCGGTGCAGGTCGCCTGGCACCTGAAGCATCTACCCCGAGGACGGCGCTCCCCCGCCACCGCGCCCGGCGGCGGGGTGGGCGGCGGGTCAGGCGGCGGTCGCGGTGAAGCTCTGTGCGGCCGAGCCGTCGCAGGTGCGCTGGGTGAGCTGCGCGCTGTCGGCGGCGGTGGCCGCGGCGGTCAGGCACTTGCCGCTGTGGCGGGCGGTGAAGTGGTAGCGTCCGGCGGCCTCCTTCACGGGGAGCCACTGCTGGTTCTGCCCGCCCGTGTACGTCCACAGCTGCAGGGGGGCGTTGTCGGCGCCGGACACGTCGGTCACGTCGATGACCTGCTGCGGGTTCGGGCGTACGCCGATGCGCCGGTATCCGCTGTCGGTGGCGGCGAGCCGGAACTGCTGGGCCTGGGTGCCGTTGCAGGTGTACTGCTGGATCGCGGTGCCGTTGGCGGTGGCGGCGGCGCGGGCGTCGACGCAGGTGCCGTTGCCGACGTTCCTCAGGGAGTAGGGGGAGGTCTCGGAGAGCGTGTCGTCCGGCGGGGTGGTGGTGCCGGCGCCGCCGAGCCACTTCAGGCCGTCCAGCAGGAAGCGGTTCTGGGTGGCGCTGGCGAACGTGGACGACGTGCGGGTGTCGGTGGCGTAGTTCATCGCGTTGTGGCCGAAGTTCGCGTACAGCATGCGGTACTTCGTGTTGGTCCACAGGATCGGGTAGTAGCCGCTGTACCAGGACTGGTCGGGGTCGGTGCCCAGCGGGAAGCTGCTGGGGTCGACCGAGGCGAGGACCTTGATGTCCGGGTTCTGCCGCAGGTCGTTGGACCAGCTGTACCACTCGCTGACCGACGAGGTGAAGGTGGCGGGCAGGCCCGCGGTGGACGGGTGGGTGCGGTCCTCGACCTTCAGGGTGGCGGCCGTCGGGCCCCAGGTGTTGGAGCGGAAGGTGCCGCTGCCCAGGAACTGGTCGTGGTACCAGGGCCAGCTCGCCGCGTCCGTGGTGAAGGCGGAGACGTGGAAGCCCATCCAGGCGCCGCCGGAGCGCATGTACTGCTCGAATCCGGCGCGTTGGGCGGCGCTCTGCGGCAGGTCGTCGAGGAACAGGACGACCTGGTAGGCGTTGACGCCGCCGTTCGCGAGGAGGTTCCAGTCGTTGCTGGCGGTGTAGGTGAAGCCGTTCGCGGCCGCCTGCCGGGGCAGCCAGTCGTTGGCCTCCTTCTCGAAGTCGATGTGGGCCGCGTCCCAGGTGCCGCTGTACAGGCCGAGCACCTTGAAGGGGGTCGCCGCGGGGCCGGCGTGGGCGGCGGGCGGGGCGGCGAGGGTGAGGAGGGCCGCGAGCAGGAGGAGGATCCGCGGCGTGGTGCGGGCGGGTGCGGGTCGGGCGGGGTGCGGTGCGTGCATCTGCCGATCGGTCCTTTCGTCCCGGTCCCGGGAGGTCAGCCGGTGTACTTGGCGAAGATGCCGGTGAACTGCCAGGCGCTCTGGGCCACGCCCGAGCAGGTGTCGTCGTTCGGGTAGGCGCCGGAGCAGGGCCGGTCGCGGTTGGCCGACCAGAACGTCAGGCGCGCCAGGTGGTGCTGCTGGGCGTAGCCGAGGATGGTCTGGAAGTCGGCGGGGGTGACGGTCTCGTTGTCGTCGGTGATGCCGTTCATGGAGGAGATGCCCATGGAGCGGTAGGCCTGGTCGTCGCTGTAGCCGTAGGCGTTCTTCAGGGCGTTCTTCAGGCCCTCGGCCGCCCGGGTCGTCAGCGTCCCCATGTTCTGGCCGGCGCCGCCGAAGTCGAACGGCATGATCGTCCAGCTGTCCACGGTGAGGCCGGAGGCGGCGGCCCGGTTGATCAGGCTGGTGTCGGGCCCGGACTGGCCGGTGCCGATGGTGACGTACACCTTCAGGCCCGGGTTGGCGGCCTTGACGGTCTTGAGCGCGTCGACGGTGCGCTGCTGCACGGTGGCGCTGCTGTAGGCGTCGGCCTCCAGGTCGATGTCGATGGCCTTGAGCCCCAAGGCGTCGATGACCTTCTGGTAGGCGCCGGCGAGCGCGGAGGCGCTGGTGCAGGTGCTCTCCAGCTTGTTGCCGCTGTAGCCGCCGAAGGAGGGGATGACGTCGCCGCCGTTGGCCCGGACGGTGGTGACGGTCTGCTGGTCGACACCGCCGGTGAGCGGACGGGTGCCGTCCCACTGGGGGTTGCAGGTGCCGTTGCTCAGGACGAAGGCGAGGGTGAACCACTTGACGCCGGTGGCGTTCATGAGGGTGACCGGGTTGGGCGGGCTGCCCCAGCCGTTGTAGAGGTAGGGGGCGACGGCCATCGGTGCGGCGGCGGGGGGTGTGCCGTCGCCGGCCGCCGGTGCGGTCCACTTCTGGTTGGCGGCGCCGGTGCAGCTCCAGATCTGGACGGGGGTGCCGTTGGCGGCGGTGTTGCCGGTGACGTCGGCGCACTTGCCGGACTGCTGGCCGACGAGGTCGCGGGCGGCGGTGACGGTCCACTTCTGGTTGGCGCTGCCCGCGCAGTCCCACAGTTGCAGCCGTGCTCCGTTGGCGGTCGAACCGCCGGTCACGTCCAGGCACTTGCCGAGGGCGCGGAGGGTGCCGTCGGTGCCGACGGTCCACTGCTGGGCGGCGGTGCCGTTGCAGTCGTAGAGCTGGACGGCCGTGCCGTTGGCGGAGTTCGCCCCCGCCACGTCCAGACACTTGCCGCCGAGTCCGGTGACGGCGCCGGTCGCGGCCGCGGCGGGGGGCGCGGCGAGGACGCTCGCCGATCCCGCGAGCAGGGCGGTGACGAGGACGGCGCGCAGCGCGGTCCTGCGGGCGGGGGCGGATGCGGGCAGGGGGGACTTGGGGAGCGTGGGGCGCATGGGGGGTTCACAGCCCTTCGGGGGAAGACCATCGGTGGGGGTCGGCAGAGACACCGGGGTTCACGTATGTGAACTTCGGGTGCACTCGTGAAGCTGTGGCGAACTGGAACCTAAAGGTCTGTGCCAAAGCCGTCAAGAGATGAAGCCGAGATGGCCGTCGACGCACGCGCCTGCGCAGGGACTTGAACACAAAGGGGCCCCGGTCCGGGAGCACACTGCCGTACTCCCGGGCCGGGGATTCCTCAACCGCCCGAGCACACCGCGCCGTTGAGGCGGAAGGCCGTCGGGTCGGGGTTGGGGCCGTCGTTGGCGCCGACGAAACCGAAGGAGGCCGTCGACGCGCCGTCCGCAGCCAGCGCTCCCGCGCCCTCGGGAGCGGTCACCCGCACGTGCCGGCCGGTCTGGGTGAACGTGGCGTTCCAGCCGGAGGACACGCTCTGGCCGTCGGCCGGCCAGTCCCAGTCGAGCGTCCAGCCGGTGACCGGGGCGGCGGAGAGGTTGCGCACGCTCACCGTGGCCACGAACCCGTTGCCCCAGCCCGTGTCGCGGTGGTAGGTCACCGCGCAGACGGCGTCGGAGGGGGTGCCCGTGGTGAACGTCAGCGGGTCGGACGGCGCGGCGAGCCGGCCCGAGGCGTCCGCGGCCAGCACGTCGACGGTGTGCGTGCTGCCCGCGGGCAGGTTCCGCAGCGTCACCGAGGTGCCGGTGCTCTCGCCGACCGTCCACGTGTGCGCACCGTCGCGCTCCTGGACCAGGTAGCGCGCGGCCCCGGGCGCACCCGTCCAGGACAGGCGCGCCGTGGTGTCGGTGACCGCCTCCAGCCTCGGCGTGCCCGGCGTGCCGGCCGCCGAAGCGCCGGGCCCCGTACCCGACTTCGGGCTGAGCGTGAGGGTGAGCATCCCGTACGCCGGCACCGTGACCCGCGAGGCGCTCGCCCCGCTGCCGGTGACATCGGTGATGTCGCTGTCGCCGCGTGCGTAGCGGCGCGCGACGGGGGTCGCGGCGGAGGGGGTGAAGCCCGTGTAGGCGAGGGCGACGGTCCGTGCGGCGTCCGGGTTCTTGTTGATGAGCAGCACGCTCAGGCGCCCGTCGCGGCGGTGCACGGCGTGCGCGGAGACGTCCTGCGCGGAGGACGCGGCGGCGACCATGGTGTCGCCCGCGGTGCCCAGTTCGCTCGTCATCTTCATGCCGAAGTACGGGTGGAACGGCGTGTTCGCGGGCGGCTGGCAGACCGCGCCGCTGCACGCTCCGCTGGAGAGCATGCCCATGTCGCCGTAGTCCGTCTCGCCGTCCACGGTGCTGATCTGCCCCGGCCCGTTGTGGGTGTTCCACCAGTCGACGGTGAACACCCCGTTCTCCAGCGCCGTGGCGAAGGCGTCCGCGGCGAACAGGCCGTTGGGACGCGCGGTGAGCAGGCCGCCGCCGGTGTTGGTGTTCACCTCGGTCAGGGCGATGCCGATGCGCGGGGAGTCGGCGCCCGCGTACCGGTCGAGCTGGCGGCGCACCTCGCGCAGTTCGCCGGGCAGCCGGGTCAGGCGGGACAGGGCGGTGTCGGCGCTGGTGTCGGAGCCGCCCGCGTACCAGTGCACGCTCACGAAGTCGATGACGTCGGTGACCTGGGAGAGCACGGTGTGGTTCCAGTCGCCCGGATCGCCCTGGCCGACCACGCCGTCGGGCCAGTTGCCCGGCGCGGTCAGGACCGCGCCGATCTTCACGCTCGGGTCGACGGCCTTCATCGCGGCGGCGTAGGCGCGGACCTGGCGGGCGTACTCCTGGGGGCTCTTGTCGGCGTGCTCGTCGTGCTCCCAGCCGCTGCCGTAGTGGTCGTTGCCGTAGATCTCGTTGCCGATCTCCCAGTACTTCGCGCCGTAGCCCTTGGTGACGTTGGCGTAGCGGACCCAGCCGGCCGCCTCCTCGGGCGTGCCGGAGCCGTAGTTGGCGATCAGGACGGGCTGGGCGCCGGTGGCACGGACGGTGCCCATGAAGGCGTCGAAGCCGGTGCCGGGCGCGACGTACCCGCCGGGCGCGGTGTGCGTCTGCCAGTGGTAGATGTCGGCGTAGGAGCCGCCCGGGTAGCGCATCGCCCCCACGCCGGCCCGCTTCATCAGGGCCGCGACCTCGGGGTCGTTCATGTGGGCGTCCCAGACGGCGGCGTTGACCCCGCGCGCGGTGTCGGTGAGCCGGCCCAGCGACGCCTGCGCGTCGACCTGGACGTCGGCGTCCGCGGCGGGCTCCTCCCCCGCCGCGGAGGCGACCCCGGCGGCGCCGAGCGGGGACAGCAGGGCGAGCGCGGCGGCCAGGGCGGCGGCGGTGCGCACGAGACGGCGGGAACGGGAGCGGCCGGGGCGGCCGGATCGGCCGGGGCTGCGCGGTAAGGGCATGGGGGTCCCCCCTCAGGGGCCGGCGGCAAGGGCACAGGATCGGTGGGAGCGCTCCCATGATGGGAGGGGGGTGATGCCCTGTCAACGGACGGGACAGCCGGGACGCACCCGGCCGGCACGGGGGCGGGGGCGGGGAAGAGCCGGGGCCCGACGAGCGGGGTGCGTGCGCGGGCGGCGGAGGGCCCCGCCCTCACTCCCCCGGTGCCCGCAGCCGCCGTACGCGCGCGGGGGCGGGGCCGGTCGACTCGCGCGGGACGTAGGCGGTGCGCAGGGTGTGGCGGCGGGGGCGGGCCGTGGAGCCCTCGATGCGGCGGATCAGGATGTCCGCCGCGAGCCGGCCCAGTTCCTGCACCGGCTGGCTGACCACGCTCAGCCGCGGCCGCACGAGGGTGGCCCACTCGGCGTCGTCGAAGCCGATGACCGAGACGTCGTCGGGGATGCGGGCGCCGAGGTCGAGCAGGGCGTCGAGGGTGCCGAGGGTGGCCACGTTGTCGGTGGTGAACAGCGCGGTGGGCCGGTGCTCGGCGCACATCAGCTCCAGGACGGCCGAGCGCGCCAGGGCCCGGTCGTACCCGGTGTGCCGGATCAGTTCGGCCCCGCGCGGGATGCCGGCGGCGCGCAGGGCCTGCCGGTAGCCGGTGAGCCGTTCGGTGGTGGTCCAGATGTCGGCGCCCGGCGCGAGGCGCGCGGTGTTCTCGTCGGGGGACGCGGAGGTGACGACCGCGATGCGGGTGTGGCCCGCGTCGGTGAACCGGGCGACCGCGGCCTGGGCGGCGCCGCGGTTGTCCACCACGACCGTGTCCAGGCCGGCGCCGCTGACCACGCGGTCCAGCAGGACCACCGGCACGCCCGAGGCGACGGCCTTGTCGAGGTGTTCGTGGTCGGCCGCCGCGGGCGCCACGACCAGGCCGTCCACCCGCCGTTCGATGAACATCTGCACCGCGGCCCGCTCGGTCGGGCCGTTCTCGTCGCTGTTGGCGAGGACGACCTGGAGGCCGGCCCTGGCCGCGACGTCGGTGACGCCGCGCACCGCGCGCGCGAAGTAGGCGTTCTCGACGTCGGCGACGACCACGCCCAGCGTGTGGGTGCGTCCGCTGATCATGCTGCGGGCCACCGCGTTGGTGCTGTAGCCCAGTTCGGCGGCGGCGGCCAGCACCCGTTCGCGGGTGGCCGCGCTCGAGGAGCCGTAGCCGCCCAGGACCCGGGCGGCGGTGGCCTGTCCCACGCCGGCGTGCCGGGCGACGTCGGGGATGGTGACGCGGCGCGGCGGGCGGGGGGCGTTCGGCATGGGGTCTCTTCGTGAGTGACGGCTCGGCGGACGCCGAGGAAGGGGCCGGTGAAATCCGGCGCCATTCAACCATTGACGGGCGGCGCCTGCGGGTGGGTAAGGTACGAGCCCGTTGGTAACGTTATCAAAATTCACCGGCGCGGCACCCGACTGCCTTTCCCGGACCGGCCCCTGCACGCCCGCCCGTGCCCGCGGCCGTTCCCTGTCCCACGCCCCGAACACCGGAGGTTTCACGGATGGCACCCGACACCCTCTCGCCGCCGTCGGCCGCAGGCCCGGCCATCGCCCTCGTCGACGTGGTCAAGGACTTCGGCGGTGCCCGGGGCGCGGCGGCCGTGCGCGGCGTCAGCCTCTCCATCGAGGAGGGCGAGTTCTTCTCGCTGCTGGGCCCCTCCGGCTGCGGCAAGACCACCACGCTGCGGATGATCGCCGGGTTCGAGGAACCGACCCGCGGGCAGATCCTGCTGCACGGCAGCGACATGGTCGGCGTGCCGGCCAACCGGCGCGACATCAACATGGTCTTCCAGTCCTACGCCCTCTTCCCGCACCTGAGCGTCGCCGACAACGTGGCGTTCGGGCTGTGCCGCAAACGGGTGCCCCGGGAGGAGATCCGCGAGCGGGTCGCGACGATGCTGGCCACCGTGGAGCTCGCCGACAAGGCCGACCGCCGGCCCCGCGAGCTCTCCGGCGGCCAGCAGCAGCGCGTCGCGCTGGCCCGCGCCCTGGTCAACCGTCCCCGTGCGCTGCTGCTGGACGAGCCGCTCGGTGCGCTGGATCTGAAGCTGCGCCAGTCGATGCAGCTGGAGCTCAAGCGGATCCAGCGCGAGGTCGGCATCACCTTCATCTACGTCACGCACGACCAGGCCGAGGCGCTGACCATGTCGGACCGGATCGCGGTGATGAACAACGGCCTGGTCGAGCAGGTCGCCCCGCCCAGGGAGGTCTACGAGCGGCCCGCGACGGCGTTCGTCGCCGGGTTCATCGGCACCTCCAACCTGATCGGCGGGCGGCTGAGCCGGGTGGAGGGGGAGACGGGGGTGCTCGACCTCGGGGAGGGCCAGCAGGTCACGGTGGCGCTGGGCGGCAGTGCCCGGGGCGCGGGGGCGGCCGTCGAACTGACCGTGCGGCCGGAGAAGGTCACGCTGTGCGCCGGCCCGCCGGGCACGGCCAGCCGGATCCGCGGCACCGTCCGCGAGGTGGTCTACCTCGGCACCTCGACCAGTTACACCGTGGACACCGCCGTCGGCGCGGAGATGACGGTCTTCCAGCCCAACGACGGCACCGCCACCGTCCACCCGGCCCGCGGCGAGAGCGTGTGGCTGTCCTGGTCCACCGACCACTCCTACCTGCTGTCCGCCGCACCCGCGCCCGCGGCGGCCGCCGCCGCCGCGGCGGGCTCCCCGACCTCGCGCTGACGACAGGCGGACCACCATGCCCCAGTACTCCACCCCCTTCGTGCCCCGGCCGCGCACCCTGCCCCCGGCCGGCCCGTCCCGGCGCGGCCTGCTGCGGGCCGCGTTCGGCGCGGCCGCGCTGGCCCCGCTCGCCGCGTGCAGCGTGCCCGGCGCGCGGGTGCACGTCCCCACCGGCCAGGCCGAGATCGCCCGGGCGGTCAGCGGCTTCTGGGCCGGCCGCAAGCGGTCCGGGAAGCTGGACTTCGTCAATTACACGCAGTACATCGACGTCGACCCCGCCGACCAGAGCAGGCACCCCACACTCGCCGCCTTCACCCGCGAGAGCGGCATCGAGGTGACCTACAGCGAGCTGATCGACGACAGCGCCTCCTGGTTCGGCAAGATCCAGCCCGAGTTCGCCTCCGGGCAGGGCATCGGCTACGACCTGATGGTCGTCGGCGGCGACAGCTACCTCACCAAGTACATCCAGCTGGGCTACCTCGCCCCGCTGGACCACAGCAGGCTGCCGCACTTCGCCCGGTACGGCGGGGCGGCGTTCAAGAACTCCTCCTTCGACCCCGGCAACGTGTACACCGTGCCCTGGCAGTCCGGCATGACCGGCATCGGCTACGACCCGGCCCTGGTCGGCCGGAAGATCACGAGCTGGCAGGACCTGCTCGACCCCAGGTTGCGCGGCCGGGTGGGCATGTGGAACGACGCGGTGCAGATGGGCAACGTCGCCCTGCTGGCCGTCGGGGTGGACCCGGAGACCTCCACGCCCGCCGACTGGCGCAAGGCGGCGGCCTGGCTGCGCAGGCAGCGCGACGCCGGCATGGTGCGCTCCTACTCCACGGCGACGTACCAGTCCTCGCTCCAGCGCGGTGACCTGGCCGCGTCGCTGGTGTACTCGGGCGACGTCTTCCAGGCCAACCAGAGCGGTTCGAAGCTGGAGTTCGTCATCCCCGACGAGGGCGGTCTGCTGTGGACCGACAACCTGTGCATCCCCTCGACGGCCGCCCACCCCGTCGACGCCCTGACCTACATGGACTACGCCTACCGGCCCGAGGTCGCCGCGCGGATCAGCGAGACCGTGCAGTTCGTGTGCCCCGTCCCCGACGCGCAGCGCATCGTCGCGCGGGACGCGGCCGCCGCGACCGGCAGGCGGCGCAGCGTGCTCGACGCGCTGAGCACCAGCCCCCTGGTCTTCCCGACGACCAGCGACGAAGCGAAGCTGCGCCACCTGCGGGTGCTCGACGAGGAGGAGGAGAAGCAGTGGAACGCACTGTTCGAACCGATCTACCAGGCCTGACCCGGCGGCGGCGCCGTCCGGGGGCCTCGCTCGCCCCCTACTGGCTGATCCTGCCGGGCTGGCTGTGGCTGGCCGCGTTCTTCATCACCCCCGTGATCGTGATGGTGTCGCTGTCGCTGCAGACCGGCGACTTCATCGACGGGTTCCGCCAGACGTGGCACGTCGCCACCTACGCGGACGTGGTGCACACCTACCACGTGCAGTTGGTGCGGTCCCTGCTCTACGGCGCCGCGGCCACCGTGTGCTGCGCCCTGATCGGCTACCCGGTCGCCTACTGGATCGCCTTCCGGGCGGGCCGGCACAAGTCGGTGTTCCTCTTCGTGCTGTTGCTGCCGTTCTTCGTCTCCTTCGTCATCCGCACCCAGTCCTGGAACGTGGTGCTCGCCGACCACGGCGTGCTGCTGGGCCCGCTGAAGGACCTGGGGCTGCTCTCCGACGGCTTCCACGTGCTGGCCACGCCGTACGCGGTGATCGGGGGGCTGACGTACAACTTCATGCCGTTCATGGTGCTGCCCGTCTACGTGGCGCTGGAGCGGGTGGACCCCAAGGTGATCGAGGCCTCCACCGACCTGTACGCCTCGCGGACGGCGACGTTCACGCGGGTGGTGCTGCCGCTGTCGCTGCCCGGTGTGTTCGCCGGGGTGCTGCTGACCTTCGTGCCCGCCTCCGCCGACTACGTCAACGCCGGGATCCTCGGCGGCCCTTCGACCACGATGATCGGCAACATCATCCAGACCGAGTACTTCACCAACCTCGACTACCCCGGCGCGGCCGCCCTGTCCTTCGTCCTCATGGGCGCGCTGCTGCTGGCCGTGTTCACCTACGCCCGGACCCTGGGCACCGACGAGGTCCTTCAGGCGGCCGCGCGATGAGCTCCCCGACCCTCTCCCCCGCCGCCGGCCGGTCCCGTCCCGCCCGGCGGGCGCGCCGCCGCCCGTTGCTGTCGCTGTACACGCTGCTGGTGCTGGCGTGGCTGCTGCTGCCGATCGCCGTGATGGTCCTGTTCGGCTTCAACGACACCGCCAGCAAGGTCAACTTCACCTGGCAGGGCTTCACCCTGACCTGGTACCGGCACCTGTTCGCCATCCCCAACCTCACCTCCGCGCTGGTCAACAGCCTGACCATCGCCCTGGTCGTCGCCGTGGTCGCCACCTTGCTGGGGACCCCGATCGGGCTGGCGCTGGGCCGCTACCGCTTCCGCGGCCGCGGCTCGACGGACCTGCTGATGTTCGCCGCCATCGCGGCGCCGGAGATCGCCCTGGGCGCCGCCCTGCTGTCGCTGTTCATCGTGCTGGGCGTGCCCCGCGGCTACTGGACGGTCGTCGTCGCGCACGTGGCGTTCTGCATCCCCTACGTCGCCATCACCGTGCGGGCGCGGATGGCGGGGCACGACCCGACGCTGGAGGAGGCCGCCCGTGACCTGGGGGCGGGCCCGTGGACGGCGTTCCGGCTGGTCACCCTGCCGATGCTGCTGCCCGGGGTGGCCTCCGGCGCCCTGCTGTGCTTCGCCCTGTCGATCGACGACTACGTCATCACCAGCTTCAACGCCGGCCGTACGGTCACCTTCCCGCTGTGGGTCTACAGCGCCAGCCGTACCGGCGTTCCCCCGCAGGTCAACGTCATGGGGACGCTGATCTTCGTGGGCGGCCTGATCATCGCCGGCGCGAACGTCCTGTTCTCGCGGCGCCGCGCGGTCTGACCCGCTCGCGGTCCCCGCGCCCCCGGACACCGGCTCTCCGGCATCCGCCGGCCGGTGCGCGACAACCCCTTAAGGAAACATCACCGTGCTCAAGTTCAACGAAGCCGAGTTCGTCGCCCAGACGGAAAGCCTCGTGACGCTGCGCCCCCAGATCGAAAAGCTCGTCGACCGCCTCGTCGACGAGGGCTGCGACAACGTCCTCCTGGTGGGCGCCGGCGGCACGTACGCGCAGATGTGGCCCTACGAGCACCTCGCTAGGCGCTCCTCGCCGCTGCCGGTGCGGGCCGCGATCGCCGCCGAGCTGGTCGCCTCCGGCGACGCCCGTCTCGGCGAGCGGACCGCCGCCGTGTTCACCTCCGTCTCCGGCACCACCGAGGACAGCCTGCGCGCCATCGAGTACTGCAGGTCCCGCGGCGCCCACACCATCGGCTTCACCGGCATCGCCGACTCCCCCGTCGCGCGAAGCGTCGACACCGCGCTCGTCTCCGCGCCCAAGGCCTGGCCGTTCGACGTGCAGTTGCTGCTGTTCATGGGCCGGCTGCTGTCCCTGCGGGGCGAGTTCGAGGGCTACGAGCGCCTGGCCGACGAACTCGCGGAGCTGCCCCGCGTCCTGGTGGACGTCGCCCGGCAGGCCGAGCCGGTGGCGGCGGCCTTCGCCGAGGCCCACAAGGACGACGACTACCACTTCCTCATCGGCGGCGGGAACCTGTGGGGGTTCACCTACCTGTACTCCATGTGCATCCTCGAGGAGATGCAGTGGCTGCGCACCACCCGGGTGCACAGCGCGGAGTTCTTCCACGGCTCGCTGGAGCTGCTGGAGGAGGACACCAGCGTGATCGTCTTCCAGGGGGAGGACGAGACGCGGGCCCTGACCGACCGGGCCGAGGCGTTCGCCAGGCGGGTCTCCAAGGACGTCACCGTCTTCGACACCCGCGACTACCCGCTTCAGGGGATCAGCGCGCAGTTCCGCGGACTGCTCTCCCCGCTGGTCATGGACACCGTGATGGACCGGGTCAGCAAGCACCTGGAGCGGGTCCGCGACCACTCGCTGGACCTGCGCCGCTACTACCGCGTCATGGACTACTGACCCGCGGGCCGTTCCCCCTTCTCCGTCCGTCCGTCCGCGCGCGCCGGTGCCCTGCGGGGTACCGGCGCGCCCACGGCGGGCGCCGCGTGCGCCGCACGCCGCGTCCGCGCCTCGGGAGACCCTGATGAACGTCCTCGGCTTCGGCGACAACACCGTCGACCGCTTCGTGGACCGCGCCACCGACTACCCCGGCGGCAACTGCGTCAACGTGGCCGTCTACGCCCGCCGGCTCGGCCTGGACGCCGCCTACCTGGGGGTGTTCGGCGACGACGACCTGGGCGCCTTCCTGCGCACGGCCGTGGCGGCCCAGGGCGTCGCCGTGGACCGCAGCGTCGTGCGCCCCGGCGCGACCTCGGTCTCCACCCTGCACGTGCAGGGCGGCGACCGGGTCTTCCTCGGCTACGACCCCGGCGGCGACCTGGTGCGCCGGCCGCTGGTCCTGGACGGCGCCCTGACGGCCTACGCCGCGTCGTTCACGCTCGTGCACTCCAGCGTCTACTCCGCCACCGAGTCCCAGCTCCCCCGGCTGGCCGCGGCCGGCCCGCTGGTGAGCTTCGACTTCTCCGACGAGGAGGAGTACCGCACCCCCGCCTACCTCGACCGCGTCTGCCCGCACGTCGACCTGGCCCTGCTGTCCTGCTCGCACCTGGACGAGGCGGCCACGGCGGCGCTGCTGGCCGAGGTGACCGGGCGGGGTGCGGGCCTGGCGCTGGCCACCCGGGGCCTGGACGGGGCGCTCGTGCACGACGGCCGCCTCACGCTCGGCGCGCCGGCCCGCGCCGCCGATCCGGGCGCCCTGACCGACACGATGGGCTGCGGGGACGCCTTCCTCGCCGGGTTCGCCGTGTCGCTGCTGCGCGCGGGCTGGTCCCGGCGCACCCGCCCGGCCCCCCAAGCCCTCGAACACGCCCTGGAGCAGGGGGCGCAGGCCGCCTACCGGCAGTGTTTCGTGGAGTCCGCCTTCGGCTGCGGCCGGCCCACGCCGGCGTCGGCCGAAGGCGGACCGGGCGCGGGCCGGGCGGTGTCCCGCTGAAAAGGGGGGCGGCGGTCACCCGGAGGGGAACGGCGCGGGCCGGGTCAGCAGAACCAGCCGTTCTGCACGAACCCTTCGGCGTTGACGTCGCCCCAGGCGAAGCCGCGCACGTACTCGCTGCCGAACTCCGCGTAGTTCTGGTGCATGGTGAACGTCTGCCCGTAGGTGAGCCGGCCGAAGGCCGCGCCGCCGTAGGAGCTGCGGACGTCGAGTGTCTGGGCGCAGACGGTCAGGCGCTGGCCGACGTTGCCGTCGTGCGCCCACCGGTAGGGGCCGCCGGCGTAGGCGGCGGACTGGGTGAGGGCGAGCATCAGGGCCGTCAGGACGGCGGTGGCGGCGGTGAGCAGGCCCGCCAGGGCGGTGCGCGGCATCGGCTGGGACGGCTGGCGTAACGCTGGCACGGTCACGGGGACGGTCTCCTCGGCTCGGAAGGGCACGGCACCGACACGGTAGGTGAACGAGCGTGCGCCGCGCAGCACATGACGGCTTGTCAGGTGCCAGGTGTTATTCCTGCGGGTCCCAGGCGCGCAGCTGGTCGAGCAGGGCCGGGTCCCCGTCGATGCGTACGCGGTCACCGTCGGCGGGGATGCGGTCGTAGAGGTAGAGGACGAGTTCGCCGGCCGTGGCGCTGACGCGGGCGCCGGGGGTGCCCTCGGGGGCCTGGCCGGTGGCGGGCAGGCGGGTGGGGCGTGCGCCGTCCCCGTCGAGCGTGAGGCGCCAGGAGCGGCCCTCGGTGGCGTGGAAGTCGAGGGCGGTGGGTTCGTGCGGCCAGGCGGCCGTCGTGGCGCAGCAGGTGGACAGGAACTCCTCGACGCCGTCGAGTGCCACCTCCCGCGCGAGCGGCTGCGGGGCGCCGGTGACGAGCTGGATGTCCCAGGTGTGCACCGCGGTCTCCTGGAGCCGGTGGCGGGCGACGGCGCCGGAGCTCTGCGGCGAGTGCGAGGTGCCCCACCAGGTCCAGCACCCGCGCTGCGGGCCCGCCTCACCCAGCGCGCCCAGCAGCAGCCGGGTCGACTCGCGCGACCAGTCCAGCAGGGCCGCGCGCTCGCGCGGCGCGCTCAGCGCGGCCCGCTCGACGACGGCGTCGGCCGGCGGGGTGTCGGCGGGGCCCGCGCCGAGGACGGCGGCCCAGAAGCGGTCCCCGCCGCCCAGGTGCTGCACCAGGTCGTGCAGCGTCCACCCGGGGCAGGTGGGCACCTGCGCGTCGAGGCTGGGCGCGGAGGCGACCGCGGCGCGGAAGGCCCTCGCCCGTTCGTCCGTCAGCCGCCGCAGGTCGGAGAACTGAAGTGTCATGGCCACAGCGGCTGTCTATCACCGTGGCGCGCCGGCCGGACAGCGAATATCGCAGCCGGCGCGGCGGGAGCGGTCGTAACGGATCCTGTGACCGTGGTGACAGGACCGGGACACAACGGGCCACAACGGTCAGCGGGGATCGTCGGTCTCACTGTGCGTGGGCGGCGAGGACCGGCCGTCCCGCCGTGAACCGACAAGGGGGAACCACCATGAAGCCGATCCGCCGCACGGCAGCCACCGCAAGCGCCCTCGCCGTACTGGCGCTGGGCGGCACGCTCGCCGCGACCGCACCGGCCTCGGCCGCCACCGCCGGCGCCTACAACGGGGCGTGCGGCGCGGGGTACGAGGTCTTCACGTCGACTCCGGTGATGTCCTCGCAGCGGACCGTCGCCGCCACCACCTACGTGGCCTACAGCTCCGCCGACCGGCAGTGGTGCGCCGTCACCGTGCGCAGCAAGCCCGGCGCCCGCGTCTTCATGGAGGTCACCCTGGACACGTGGCCGGTCAGCAGCACCCCGGCCCGCGACGCCGGCTCCTACACGGCCTACGCGGGCCCGGTGTACAAGGACCTGCCCGAGGCCGGCCGGTGCATGGTCTGGAGCGGCACGATCGACATCTACTACAACTCGGACCTGGGTCTGTGCCCTTGACCCGGCGGCATGTACATGAGCTGGACCAGGCCCATCCGATTGTCCTGGTCCACCTCGGTGTGGGCGGTCCACACCTTGCAGCGGCGGGCGGCAGCGGGGCGCCTGGGCGGGCGTCCACCCTGGGGCGCTCGGTTTCCGGATCAGCGCCCGCTTCCAGTGCCCGGGCAGCGATCAGAGGGCCGCCCGTCGACTCAGCCAGACGGGACAACGCCTCCCGGCGCCGGCAGGCAGCCCATCCGGCCCGCATGCTCCGCGGCCGGGCCCAGGTACGGCTGCGGCCCCGGCCGAACCGAGAGCTCGAGTTGTCTCTCCTCAGTCTCTGTCATCGCTCGGCAAAGGAGTATTTGCAGGTACGGCCCACAGGGCGGTCGCCCCGACGATGAGGTCGTGCGAAGGGCTCAGGCTCAGAGCCAGGTGCGCCTTGGGCCCTGCCACTACTCGCGCGTTCTCCAGTACCGGGTGAGGTACAGCCAGGCGCTCAGGCCTGTTGGGCAGCGTGAAGGTCTCCTGACTGGCCCCCCGCCCCTTGATGTTGGAGCGAGCGTTGTGGCGGATCGGTCTACGCACGCCCGGATACAGCGCTGCGTACAGTCCGGCGAAGGTGAGTACGTGAACCGCGCCGGGGTTGGATAGGCGGCAGACAGGTACATCGTGAACGGTGTGCTGCTGGACGAGGTAGGGGGACAGCACATCGGAGTTGTTGCACAGCAAGCGGGTGACTGCCCATGTGCCTGCCTCCAGGCGCGCCATCGCGTCGACGTTGTAGAGGTCGACAAGAAGCTGCCATACGTCCGAGGGCTGCGCTGTGCGGTGGAAGAGCTCCAGGCGGCGTGGGATCCGGGCCAGGTCTCGGGTGAAGACGTCAGTCCAGCGGTCCACAGCCTGCTGCGCGCTGGTCTGACGGTCGCGATCTGTGTCGAAGTCTGCGATAACCCGCTCGCGGTAAGCCCGTACCTGGCTCTGCCTCAGCTCGCCGAGTTCGTAGGTAAGCACGCGGCGCAGCCGCTGTACGGGGCGGCCGTAGGCGGCGGACAGTTCGATCAGCTCAGGGTCATCGAGCGCGGGCCCCCGCCACGGCCCACGCTGGGGAACGTAGCGTTCCGCCAGTGCTACCACCAGCTCGGTGGCACGTGCCTGGCGGCGTCTTACGGCAGGGGTCCGGTCTATCGCCTGTTCAACGGTGGGGCGGGGCAACCCCAGAGCCTCTGCGACCTCGTCCACGAACAATGGGCTACGGCTGGGCACGATGCCTTCGTTCTCGAACCGCCGATAGTTCTTCGGGGAAACCCTCAGGCGGTCCACGACGTCCTGCGCCCGCAGCCCGGAGGCACGCCGAAAGTCTGCGAGCGTCCACGTCTTCTGCCTAGCACGGTCCATGAGCAGGGACGTGTGGATCCCCAGTGCCCGGGCAAGGGCTCGCAGCCGTGGCGGGTCTGGCACTCGGTGCCCGTTCTCGTAGGCCAGGATCTGCGCCTTGCTCGCTCCGACAGCCCTCGCTAGTTCCTCGGCGGTCATGGATGACCCGCCCGGACGCGCGTAGACGTTCATCCGCTGTGCCCGCAGCTCCGCAGCGCTGAAATGTGCCAGGCCCCGCGCCATTCGTGTGCTCTTCCTCGTCGAAGGGACCAGTTTAGAGGTACCATCCAAGAGCCACGGACGTCTCACATGCACGACCTGCGTGAGCCTCACCTGGCCTGCCGTGTTTTTTAGCGGCAGAACTGGTGGATGCTTACGCGGAAATGCGCGACGTTGGACGCCGTCGGCCGCACGGTTTGGGGACCCTGGTCCGCGTGTATCGGTTATGAAAGCGGCCCTGCACCTCCACGGTTAGCTACTCCGTGGGCGGAGGGCAGGGCCAGCGTCTGGGGAGCTCGCTCCCGGAAGGCCCTCTGTTGCAGCAGGGGGCCTTTGACGTCTACAAGTGATGCTCGATCAGGCTACGCAGCCAGACACCCAGTGCCTGGAACGTTAGCCAACCGAGGATCTTCTTGAAGATCTTCCGGTCGTTCCGCTCCCCGCCTTCCGGCGGGTTTCCCATCCGCACAACACCTCCTCTCGGTCGCGGAGCCGATCGGCCCCGATCGGGTCAACCGATCGACGGGTTACGCCGCGAGAGAAGATGCCGATGATGAGCATACCGGGCCGGGCATACAACACCGGTCCGTGCGCGACCAGCCAGCACCAACTTCGTTCATCAATCGAAGTTTGACGGCTAGTTGATTCTTGTACCGCCTTGAGCTCGACGCGGTTACCGGCGAACACGGGATCGAACAACGGCTGCTGAGGGGGTGTTTCCCGAGTCGTGACACCACGTGAGGGCCAGGGGTGAGGACGGGGTCTACGCCTACTGACGCGGTCACGACCGATGTGTGACCGGTTAAATATCAACTGTGTGGCATCCGTCACTGTCGCCACATACCGGCTGGTCGGACCATTACCCGGTGGGGCACTACAACAGAACGGCCTGTTGACGATCTGCAGACAACACCGGCCTCTGCGGAAGCCGACCCGCTGGCTTCACCGTGGTTGCACTTGAGACCTGTATGGTCCGACGCCCGGCCAGCACACGTGGCCCCCGGCGCGTGCGTCAGGCGCCCTGGACGGCCGGTGCCCGGAAGCGGAGCGACTCGGCGTCGGGGAGGTTGCGGCGGGTCAGCGCGGAGAGGGTGGCGCCGGGGCCGATGTCCAGGAACGTCGTGGCCGCCAGGGTCTCGCTCAGGACGCGCAGTGTCGCGGTCCAGTGGACCGGGCCGGTGAGCTGACGGGTGCACAGCTCCCGCCAGTGCGGGCCGCCTTGACGGGCGGTGGCGTCGACGTTGGCGACGACCGGGATCTGGCCGGCGGTGAACTGTGTCAGCTCCAGGGCCCGGCGCAGCGGGGCGGCGGCCGGGGCCATGAGCGGGGTGTGGCAGGCCGCGGTGACCGGCAGGACCGTGCAGCGCAGGCCCGCCTCGGCCGCCCGGGCCGCGGCCGCCCGCACGGCCGTGCGGCTGCCCGCGATCACCGTCTGCTGGGGGCTGTTGTGGTTGGCCACCCACAGATCGCCCCGCTCGGCGGCCACCAGGGCCTGGACCGCGTCCGGGCCGGCGCCCATCACCGCGGCCATCGCGCCGGGGCGCAGCCGGGCGGCGTCCGCCATGGCGCGGCCGCGCTCGCCCACCAGCCAGGCGCCGTCGGCCACCGACAGCGCTCCGGCCGCGACCAGCGCCGCGTACTCGCCCAGGCTGTGGCCGGCCACGGCCACCACGTCGGCCGCGGGGTCGGTGCGGCGGAACTCGGACCAGGCCAGCAGGGAGGCGGTGAACACCGAGATCTGGGCGTGGTCGGTGCGCGAGAGCGTCTCCTGGTCGGCCGCCAGCAGCAGGTGGGCCACGTCGAAGCCGGAGGCCCGGGCCACCTCCTCCACCAGGGCCCAGGAGGGGGTGTCGCGCCAGGGTTCGCCCATGCCGGGGCGCTGCACGCCCTGGCCGGGGAACAGGACGGCGATCCGGGGGGCGGCCGATTCCTCGACGTGCGTCTCCATGGTTTTTCCTCCGTCGGTCGGGGGCGTCCGGATCATCTTGTGCGGCCTTTCCTCAAGGGACGGCACGGTGATCACCAAGTGCTCGCTCAAGAGCCGCACAAGAGTTTTCCCCGGTTCCTGCGGCGGCCTTTTCCCGCCTCTCCCCCCGGATTTCTCCCGGCTTTTTCCCGGCTTGAGTCAGGCATTGCCGCGCAGGGCCGACTCTCGTTCCCGTGATTCACCGACGGAGCGACGGACCGGCATACGGGACGGGAGGCACTGCATGACCACCGTGGTCGAGAAACCCCCGCAGGACGCGGTCGAGGCCGCACAACAGCCCCTGCGGGCCGACACCATGCACGTGCGCGTGGAGGAACTGCGCAGGCTGCGGGCCGAGGTGCAGGCCGGGCCCGGGCAGCGCGCCACCGAGGCGCAGCACGCACGCGGCAAGCTCACCGCCCGTGAGCGCGTCGAACTGCTGCTGGACGAAGGGTCGTTCACCGAGCTGGAGCCGTTGCGGCGGCACCGCGCCACCGGGTTCGGGCTGGAGGACAGGCGGCCGCACACCGACGGCGTCGTCACCGGCTGGGGCACCGTCGAGGGGCGTCAGGTGTTCGTCTACGCCCACGACTTCAGGATCTTCGGCGGGGCCCTCGGCGAGTCGCACGCCGCGAAGATCCACAAGCTGATGGACCTCGCGGAGGCCTCGGGCGCGCCCCTGGTGAGCCTGTGCGACGGGGCCGGCGCGCGCATCCAGGAAGGGGTGACGGCGCTGGCGGGGTACGGCGGGATCTTCAGCCGCAACGCCCGTTCCTCCGGGGTCATCCCGCAGATCAGCGTCATCCTCGGGCCGTGCGCGGGCGGTGCCGCCTACTCGCCGGCGCTGACCGACTTCACCTTCATGGTGCGGGGCGTGTCGCAGATGTTCATCACCGGGCCGGACGTGGTGCGCGCCGTCACCGGCGAGCAGGTCAGCATGGACGAGCTGGGCGGCGCCGACGTGCACGCCTCGGTGTCGGGGGTGGCCGCGTTCGCCTACGACGACGAGGTGAGCTGCCTGCAGGACGTGCGCTACCTGCTGTCGTACCTGCCCTCCAACAACCGCCAGGCACCGCCGGTGCTGCGCGGCGAGGACCCGGCCGGGCGGCGCACCGACCGCCTCGCCGACCTGGTGCCGGCGGACCCCGCGCGCGGCTACGACGTGCGCGAGGTCATCGAGGAGATCGTCGACGACGGCGACTTCTTCGAGACCCACCCCACCTGGGCGGCCAACGTGGTGTGCGCGCTGGCCCGCATCGACGGGCACGTCGTCGGCGTCGTCGCCAACCAGCCCCTGGTCAGCGCGGGTGTCCTGGACATCCGTGCCAGCGAGAAGGCCGCCCGGTTCGTGTCGCTGTGCGACGCGTTCAACATCCCGCTGGTCACCCTGCTGGACGTGCCCGGGTTCCTGCCCGGGGTGGAGCAGGAGCACAACGGGATCATCCGGCACGGCGCGAAGCTGCTGTACGCGTACTGCAACGCCACCGTGCCGCGCATCCAGTTGATCCTGCGCAAGGCCTACGGCGGTGCCTACATCGTCATGGACTCGCGGTCGGTGGGCGCGGACCTGTCGTTCGCCTGGCCCACCAACGAGGTGGCGGTGATGGGCGCGGAGGGCGCCGCCAACGTCATCTTCCGGCGCCGGATCGCCGAGGCCGACGACCCGGAGGCGGTGCGCGCGCAGATGGTGAAGGAGTACCGCTCGGAGCTGATGCACCCCTACTACGCCGCCGAACGCGGTCTCGTCGACGACGTGATCGAGCCGGGCGAGACCCGCGCCGTGCTCGCCCGCGCGCTGGAGATGCTGCACACCAAGCACCGGGCGCTGCCCCAGCGCAAGCACGGGATCACCCCGCTGTGAGCGCCCGCCCGGACGCCGCCGCTGCCCCGGCCGGCGCCGCGCGGACGGCCGTCGGTGCGGCCGGGCCGCTGGAGCTGCTGCGCGAGGCCGCGTTCCGCGTGGTGCGCGGCAACCCGGACGCCGACGAACTCGCCGCGCTCGTCGCCGTCCTGGTGGCGCTGCACGGCCGCGCGGACGCCGCCGCCGGTGCCGGCGGTGATGCGGCCGGTGCCGCGCCGCGGGCCACCTGGGACCGGGCCGGCCACGCCTGGCGCAGCCCGCTCGCCTGGGTGCTTTGAGCCCGCTTTTAGTGAGCGCTTTGCCGACCCCCCCGACAATGAAAACAGAGCGAGAAAAGGGGGAATCGACGTGGATTCCCGCCCACTCGCGCCGCCTCAGGAGGACGAAGAAATGAACCCCGCCGAACGCAAGACGTGTCTGCCGGGTGCCGCGAATCTCGAATTCATGCGCACCGTGGACCGTTCCCTGCTGCACCGCTGGGCGCTCTCGGAGGTGTTCCTCACCGACGCCCGCAAGACCGGTGACGAGGAGTACCTCGCCGCCGCCCAGCTGCCCCCGCTGCACGCCTACTACACCGAGCACGGCTCGCGGCTGAACGCCCCCGACCCGATGCTGCTGCTGGAGTGCTGCCGGCAGGCCGAGACCTACGGCGGCCACGAGTACGCCGGTGTCTCGCGCACGAGCAAGTTCCTGCTGCGCAACTGGTCGATGGAGCTGCCGGGGCTGCTGACCCTGCCGCAGGAGGAGCGGCCCGGCGAGCTGCGGATCTCGGTGCGCACCAGCAACCGCCGCGGCACCCCCGGCGACGTGCGCCGGCTGTCGTTCGGCATCGACATGAAGCTCGCCCAGCGCTGCCTGGGCTTCGTGCGCATGGACGTGGGCTACATCCCCGCCGAGGTCTACGACCAGGTGCGCCTGCAGGGCCGCGGCCGGCCGCTGGTGCCGTTCAAGGACCTGCCGCGCCAGACCTCCTACGTCACCCCCCACCTGGTGGGCCGCAGCGACCCGGCCAACGTCGTCCTCGCCGACGCCACCGTGGGCAGCGACAACGCCACCGCGACGGTGCGGGTGCCGCTGGACAACCGCAGCATGTTCGACCACGGCCAGGACCACGTGCCCGGCATGGTGCTCATGGAGGCCGCCCGGCAGCTGTGCCTGCTCGGGGTGTCGGACCTGTGGGGCGCCTCGGTCAGCCGCAGCACGGTCGCCGGGTTCGAGTTCTCCTTCACCCGCTACGCCGAGCTCGACTCCCCCACCACCGTGCACATCCGCAAGACCGAGCCCTACGCGCACGAGGACAACCTCAGCCTGATGCTGCCGGACCTGCGGACCTTCCACATCGACTTCGAGCAGGACGGCGACGTCATCGCCTCCGGGCAGATGCACACCACCACCGCCTCCACCGGCACCGCGCTCCTCGAGGGCGAGGAGTGCCTGTGAGCACCGAAGGCACCGGCGCCGCCGGGGTGTGGCTGGTGCCCGCCCAGTGGCTGCCGCCGGCCGCCGAGAAGACGGCGGACGCGCTGGCCGCCGGGCGGATCACCGCCGAGGAGGCCGACGCGATGGGCTATGAGCAACTGCCCGTCTCCGACGGCCCGTCGGCCCCCGAGATGGCGGTGCGCGCCGCCCGGCGCGCACTGGCGCGGGCCGGCCTGCCGGCCGAGGACATCGGCGCGCTCTGGCACGCCTGGACCTACTACCAGGGCCACGACTTCTGGTCGCCCGCCCACTACGTCGCCGCCCGCACCGGCGCGCTGGACGCCGTCCCCACCGGCGTGCAGCAGATGTGCAACGGCGCCGGGGCGGCCCTGCGCGGCGCGCTGCACCAGCTCACCGCGCACCCCGGCGGCGGGCCGGTGCTCCTCACCACCGCCGACCGCTTCGCACCCCCCGGCTTCGACCGGTGGCACGGCGACTACGGCGTCTGGTACGGCGACGGCGCCACCGCCGCCGTCGCCGGCACCGGGCCCGCCCCGGCCGGCGCGCTCACCCTGTGCGCCCTGGTCACCCGGGCGGCGCCTGAGCTGGAGAGCGCCCACCGTGACACCGACGCCTTCCACCCGGCACCGCACACCCGCAGCGCCGCGGTGGACGTGCGCCGCACCAAGAAGGCGTTCCTCGCCGCGCAGGGCGGCCGCGAGGCCTTCCTGGGCCGGCTGCGGCGCGAGACCACCACCGTCCTCGCCGACGCCCTGGCCGAGGCCGGCCTCGGCGGCGCGGACGGCGGCGGGCGGCTGAGCACCGTACTGCTGCCGCGACTGGGGCGGGCCACCGCCCGCGACGTCTACGGCCCCGCCGTCGCCGAGGTCACCGGCGCACCCGTCGCCGACCTGGGCGAGCGCACCGGGCACCTCGGCGCCGGGGACCTGCTGTCCAACCTGGCCGCGCTGGCCGACGACAGCGGCCCGCACCGCCTGCCGCCCGGCGCTCACGCGGCCGTGCTGAGCGCGGGCGCCGGGTTCACCTGGAGCGCGGCCGTCGTGCGCCGCACCTGACCCCGCGGCCCGGGCCCGCCGGAGCGCCCCTGCTCCCCCCTTCACCTTCCTCCTCCCACCATCCTGGAAAGGCACTGTCATGACGTTCCCTCAGCGCGGGGGGCCCGGTGAACGGCGTCCCGTCCTCGTCGTGGGCGCGGGTCCCGTCGGACTCGTCCTGGCCACCGAGCTGCTCGCGCAGGGCGTGCCGGTCCGGCTGGTCGACCACGCGGCCGCCCAGCCCCAGCAGCACTCGCGGGCCAGCGTCGTGTGGCCGCGCAGCCTGGAGCTGCTCGGCCGGATCGGCGCCAGTGAGCCGCTGATCGAGCGCGGCAACCGGCTGGACTCGGTGCAGTACTACTCCGACAAGCGCCACCTGGGCGCCGTGGAGATGAGCCGGCTCGCCGGCACCCCCTACCCGTTCGGTGTGGTCGTCCCGCAGGACACCACCGAGGAGGTCATCCGCACCCGCCTGGCCGCCTACGGCGGCGAGATCGAGTTCGGCACCCTCACCGGGCTCGACACCTCCCGTCCCCGGCCCGTCGCCGAGGTGCGCCGCGCCGACGGCAGCACCGACCGCATCGAGGCCGAGTACGTCATCGGCGCGGACGGCGCGCACAGCGCGGTGCGCCGCTTCGCCGGCATCGAGCTCCTCGGCACCGGCAACGACGTCCTGTTCGCCATCGGTGACGGCCCCGTCGCCGGCGACCTGGACCAGCACGCCCTGGTCTACTGCTACTCGCGCTCCGGCGCCCTGGGCATCGCGCCGTTCGGCGGCGGGACCTACCGCCTGGCCATCAGCGTCCCGGACTGGCGCGGGGAACAGGGGCCGCCGCCGGAGCTGTTCCAGCGGTTCGTCGACGAACGCTCCCCGCGCCCGGGCATCGTGGGCGAGCTGGAGTGGTCCACGATCTTCCGCGCCCGGCGCCGGGTCGCCGAGACCATGCGGGCCGGACGGGTGTTCCTCGCGGGCGACGCCGCGCACGTGTTCAGCGCGGCCGGCGCGCAGGGCATGAACACCGGCATCCAGGACGCGGTCAACCTCGCCTGGAAGCTGGCCGGTGTGGTGCGCGGCGCCTTCGAACCGGGCATCCTCGACACCTACGACACCGACCGGCGCCTGGCCGCCGAGCGCATAGTGCTGACCACCGCGAAGCAGACGAGCTGGGGCCTGTTCAAGCGGCGCCACGAACTCGCCCTGCGCGACGCGACGGTGCGCCTGGCCCACCGCACCGGCGTGCTCCAGCGCTTCGGCGCCCCGCTGATGGCCCAGCACGACGTCAGCTACCGGCCGGCCGAGTCCCTGCGCGACACCCTGCCGGGACTGACCCGCCGCATCCGCACCGGCGACCGGCTGCCGGTGTTCGCCGCGCACGACACCCCCCAGCCGGACGCCGAGCGCTGGCCGGCGATCGACCCGGCCCGGCTGACGGTGATGCTGTGGGCCGGCGCCCGCCAGGACGCCGCGTGGCTGGCCGCCCGCGCCTCGGTCACGGCGGCCGTGCCCGAGGGAGTGCCCGTGCGGGACGTGTCCGGCTGGCCGGGCTTCGCCCCGCTGCTCGGCACCGCGCCCCGCGCCCTGGTGGTGCGTCCCGACGGGCACGTCGCGGCGATCGTCGCGCCGGAGGCGACGGCGGTGCGCACCGCGCTGCGCCGCGCGGGCAGCAGCTTCCGCCCGGCGGCCGCGGGCACGGTCCGGGCGCTGACGGTCCCCGCCGCGCGCACGGCACCCGGAGCGGGGCCCGCCGACGAGGTCACGGCCGACGTGGCCGGTGTGGCCGAGGAGTTGGCGTCGTGAGCCGCGCGGCGGTGCTGTGCGGGCTGGGCGGGGCGCTGCCCGAGCGGATCGTGTCCAACGAGGAACTGGCCGCGCAGCTCGACACCTCCGACCGGTGGATCCGCACCCGGACCGGGATCGGGCAGCGCCACGTCGTCGCCCCGGGCCAGTCCACCTCCGACCTGGCGGTGCAGGCCGGCGCGCAGGCGCTGGCCTCGGCCCGCGGCACGGCCGACCGGCCGGACCCCGGCGTCGGCCCCGTCGATCTCGTGGTGCTCGCCACCAGCACGCCGGACCGGCCCTGCCCGGCCACCGCGCCGGACGTGGCGCACCGGCTCGGACTGGGCAACGTCGCCTCCTTCGACGTGTCGGCGGTGTGCACGGGCTTCGTGTACGCCCTGGCCACCGCCGCCTCGATGATCACCGCGGGGGTCGCCGGGCGGGCCCTGGTGATCGGCGCGGACACCTTCTCCACGATCCTCGACCCCGCCGACCGCACCACCCGGGCCATCTTCGGCGACGGCGCCGGAGCGGTGGTGCTGCGGGCCGGCGAGGCGGGCGAGCCGGGCGCCCTGCTCGGCTTCGACCTGGGCAGCGACGGCTCCGGCGCCGACCTGATCACCGTGCGCGCCGGGGGCTCCCGGCAGCGCTCGGTGCCCGGACCGGCGGCCGCGGGCGAGGAGTTCTTCACCATGGACGGCCGGCCCGTCTTCACCCGGGCCGTGCTGGACATGAGCCGCTCCTCGCAGAGCCTGCTGGAGCGGGTCGGCTGGAGCGCCGCCGAGGTCGACAAGGTCGTGGCGCACCAGGCCAACATCCGCATCCTCAACGCGGTCGGCGAGCAACTCGGCCTGGAGGAGAAGCAGATCGTCGCCAACCTCGACCGGGTCGGCAACACCGTCGCCGCCTCGATCCCGCTCGCCCTGCGCGACGCCGTCGCCGGCGGGGAGCTCCAGCCCGGTCACCGGGTCCTGCTCACCGGCTTCGGCGGCGGGCTCACCTGGGGATCGGCCGCACTGGTCTGGCCGGAGCTGGAAACCGGCCGACCGCACCGCTGAACCACCGTACAAACCCCTACAAAACCCTCGAATTCATTGGGAATTCGAGCATCTCACCGGAAGGAACCACCATCATGAGCGCTCCCGTCATGCCGACCCAGGAGTCCCTCAAGCACCGCGTCTCCGCGCTGATCAGCGAGAAGTTCGGCCTCGACGAGGCGGAGCTGGCGTCCGGCGCCACCTTCGACGAGCTGGAGATCGACTCCCTGATCCTGGTGGAGCTGAGCCTGATCCTGCGCAAGGACCTGGGCATCGTCCTGGAGGAGGGCGAGCTGAAGTCGTCCTTCACCCTGGACGAGGCCGTCGCCGTGATCCGTGCGAAGGCGGATCGGTCGTGAGCGGCGTGGCCCGGGGCCGCGGGGTCGCGGTCACCGGCATGGGCCTGGTCACCCCGGCCGGGATCGGGGTGGAGGAGAACTGGCGGCGCGTGCTGTCCGGGGTCTCCGCCGCCGCCACCGACCCCGAGCTCAAGGGCGAGAAGGTCGACATCTCCTGCCGCGTCCCCGGCTTCGACCCCACGGCCGAACTGGGCCGGCGCACCGCCTGGAAGCTGGACCGCTTCACCCAGCTCGCCGTGGTCGGCGCCCGGCAGGCCGTCGCCGACGCCGCCCTGGACACCGGCTCGTGGGACTGCACCCGCGTCGGGGTCGTCATCGGCAACTCCCTGGGCGGCGCGAGCACCCTGGAGAAGCAGCTGCGCACCTACTGCGAGGGCACCCCCGAGGACGTGTCCGCGCTGATGATCCCCATGAGCATGGTCAACATGGTCGCCGGGTACGTCGCGATGGACCTGCGCATCCACGGACCCAGCCTGGTCACCGCGACCGCGTGCGCCTCGGGGGCGTCCGCGATCGGCACCGCCCGCGAATGGCTGCTGTCCGGCCTGTGCGACGTGGTGCTGGCCGGCGGCACCGAGTCCGCGATCAGCCCGGGCACGCTCAACGGGCTGTCCCGGATGGGCGCGCTGTCGGGGCGCACCGACGACCCGGGCGCGGCGTCGCGGCCGTTCGCCGCGGACCGGGACGGCTTCGTGGCCGGTGAGGGCGCGGCGATCCTCGTCCTGGAGCGGTGCGCGGACGCCACCGCCCGCGGGGCGCGGCGCTACGCCGACATCGCCGGGTTCAGCGCCACCTCCGACGCGCACCACGCCACCGCCCCGCACCCGCGCGGCGAGGGGCTGGCGCGGGCGCTGCGGGCCGCGCTGGACGACGCCGGCGTGCTGCCCGACGAGGTGGAGCACGTCAACGCGCACGGCACGTCCACCCCGATGAACGACCTGACCGAGGCCCGCGCACTGCACTCGGTCCTCGGCGCCGGGGCGGCGGTCACCTCCACCAAGGGCGTCACCGGGCACACCCTCGCCGCGGCGGGCGCGGTCGAGGCCGCGTACACGGCGCTGTCGCTGTACCACGGCGCGATACCCCCCACCGCCAACGTGCAGTCGCTGGACCCCTCGATCGACGTCGACATCGACGTGGTCACCCGCTCCGCCCGCCACCGGCCGATCAGCGTCGCGGCCAGCACGTCGCTGGGGTTCGGCGGGCACAACGCCGCGCTGGTCCTCACGGCGGCGGCCTGAGGGTGCACCGGCGGAGGCGCCGGGGTGCCCCACCGCCCCGGCCCTCCGGGCCCGCCCCCATGACTCCTTTCTTGCCTCTCTTCTTCTCCCTCTCCTCTCTTCATTTTTCTGCTTGCGGAAGGAACTCCCCGTGACAACGCGCGTCCTGGGCCCCACCGGGCTGTCCGTCCACCCCGTCGGTCTCGGCTGCATGGGCATGAGCTGGGGCTACGACGAGTCCCGGCGCGACGACGAGGTGTCGGTCGCGGTGATCCGGCAGGCCCTGGACGCGGGCCCTCTCCTGCTGGACACGGCCGACGCCTACGGCGCCGGCCACAACGAGCGGCTCGTGGGCCGGGCCCTGGCCGGGCGCCGCGAGGACGCCGTGGTCGCGACGAAGACCGGGATCGTCGTGGACGACCTCGCCACCCGCACGCTGAGCCGCGACGGCTCGCCCGAGCGCATCCGGCGCTGCGCCGACGCCTCGCTGCAGCGCCTGGGCGTCGACGTCATCGACCTGTACTACCTGCACCGGGTCGACCCGGCCGTCCCCCTGGAGGAGTCCTGGGGCGCCCTGGCCGAGCTGGTGCGGGCGGGCAAGGTGCGCCACCTCGGGCTGTCGGAGGTCACCCGCGAGCAGGCCGACCGCGCCCACGGGATCCACCCGGTGGCCGCCGTGCAGTCCGAACTGTCCCTGTGGACCCGCGAACCGCTGGACGCCGGGACCGGGATCTCCGGCTGGTGCGCCGCGCACGGGGCGGCGTTCGTGCCGTTCGCCCCGCTGGGGCGCGGGTTCCTCACCGGCCGCTACGGCGGGCCCGCGGACTTCGAGGCGGGCGACTTCCGGGCGGGCAACCCGCGCTTCGCGCAGGAGGTGTTCGAGGCGAACCTGCGGATCACGCGGACCGTGGAGAAGGTCGCCGCGCGGCACGGGGCGACGGCGGCGCAGGTCGCGGTGGCCTGGACGCTGGCCCAGGGCGAGCACGTCGTGCCGATCCCGGGCACCAAGCAGCCCCGCTACCTGGCGGACAACCTCGCCGCGGCCGGGCTGCGCCTGACCGGTGAGGACCTGGACGAGCTGGACGCGGCGCCGCCGGCCGCCGGGGACCGCTACTGACACCCCCCTTGTTTCGCCCCGCCCCACCGCGCTTTCCCCCTTCTTCTACCGACAGGAGCACACCATGTCCGAGCAGTTCACCGTGGTCGTCGTAGGGCTCGGCGGTGCCGGTCTTGCGCTGGTGCGGCACCTGGCCGGCGCCGGGCTGGACGTCGTGGGCGTCGACGACGACCCCGGCGCCCTGGAGCGCGCCCGCCTGCAGGACCGGCCCGGGCACCCGGTGACCCTCACCCGCTCCCTGGAGAGCGTCGCGCGCGCCGACCTCGTCATCGAGGCCGTGCCGGAACCAGCCGCGCTCAAACGCCGCGTCCTGGCCGCGATACGCCCGCACCTCGCCCCCCGCACCCCCGTCGCGACCACCGCGCTCACCACGCCGCTGACCGCGCTGGAGGAGGCGGCCGGGCCCGACCTGTTCGCGCTGCGCTTCCTGCGCGCCGACGCCCTGGACGCGGTGGAGGTCGCCCACGGCCCGCACGCCGGGCAGGGCGCCGCCGAACGGCTGGAGGAGGTCCTCGCCACGGCCGGGATCAGCGCGCACCGGGTCCTGGACCGGCCCGGCTCGCTCGCCCCCGGCCTGCTGCTCGGCCTGCTGAACCGGGCCGCGTGGATGGTCCACGACGGGTACGCCACCGCCGACGACGTCGACACCGCCCTGCGGCTGGGCTGCGGCTGGGAGCAGGGCCCGCTGGCGGTGCTGGACGCGATCGGCCTGGACACCGCGCGCGACCTGCTCTCCCGCCTCGCCCGCGACGACGGGCACAGCGAACCGGCGCCGGTGTTCGACGAGTTGATCGCGGCCGGCGCGCTCGGCCGCAAGAGCGGCCGCGGCTTCCACGTCCACGGGAGCGCGGGCGGCGCGCAGCGGCCCGTGCAGCCGACCGCCCCGCCCGGCTGCCGTGTCGTGGTCGTCGGCTCGGGGACCATGGCCACCGGCATCGCCGAGTGCTTCGTGCGCGGCGGTTTCGCCACCACGCTGCTGGCCCGCAGCGAGGACAGCGCCCGGGCCGCCGCCGAGCGCGTGGAGTTCGCACTGGGGCGCACCGCCACGGCGGGCGAGCAGGAGCCCGGCGGCCACGCCGCGTTCACCGCGGGCACCGACCGCTCGGTGCTGGGCGGCGCGGACATCGTCGTCGAGGCCGTCGTGGAGGACCTCGCCGTCAAGCGGCGGCTGTTCGCGGAGCTGGGCGAGGTGTGCCCGCCGCACGCCCTGCTGGCCACCTCCACCTCCAGCCTGTCGGTGGCCCAGTGCACCGAGCCCGCGGGCCGCCCCGCCGACGTGCTGGGCCTGCACTTCTTCAACCCCGCCCCGCTGATGCGGCTCGTGGAGCTGGTCGCCCTGGCGGGCACCAGCGAGCACACCCTGGCCCGGGCCCGCGCGGTCGCCGAGCGGCTGGGCAAGCAGACCGTGGCGTGCGGGGACCGGGCCGGTTTCATCGTCAACGCGCTGCTCTTCCCCTACCTGAACCAGGCGCTGGAGCTGCTCGACGCGGACGAGACGACGACCGCCGCCCTGGACGCGGCCGTGAAGTCGGTCGGCGGCCAGCCCCTCGGCCCGGTACGGCTGCTGGACACGGTGGGCGCGGACGTGGCGCTGGAGGTGCAGCGGCGCCTTCAGGCCGAGCCGCGGCTGCGGGCGCCGCGCCCGGCGGCGCTGCTGCAGGAGCTGGTCGAGGCCGGTCACCTGGGCCGCAAGACCCCCGGCAAGAACACCCGCACCCACCTCGCCGCCCGCGCGGCCGCCCCGGTCGCCGCCGCCGCCTGAGCCGCGGGCCGGCCCTGCCGGCCGGCCGCCCCGAACAGCCGGGCGGCGGCCCCGACCTCCCCCGGGGGCCGCCGCCCGGCTTCACCCCTGTCACCCGACCGGAAGGCCCAAGCCATGTCACACGCCCGGACCACCACCGTCCCCCAGCCCGCGCCCGCGGCACCGCAGGACGAGCGGGCGCGGGAATCCGCCGGCGGCGACCCCGCCCCCGTGGACCTCGCGTTCTTCGACGTCGACGAGACGCTGATCACCGTCAAGAGCATGTTCCGCTTCCTGCGCTTCCACTACCGCGAGCGCGGGCTGCCGGAGTCGGCGTACGACCAGGCGGCGGGCACCCTGCGGCGCAGGTCGGCGGCGGGGATATCGCGGCTGGTCACCAACCGGGAGTACTACCGGCTGTACGCGGGGCGCCCGCGCGAGGAGCTGTTCGCGCACGGGCGGGCCTGGTTCGACGCGGAACTGGCCTGCGGCACCCTGCTGCACCTGCCGGTGGTCAACGCGCTGGCCCGCCACCGGGCCCGCGGGGCGCGGATCGTCCTGGTGTCGGGCTCGTTCCGGCCCTGCCTGGAGCCGGTGGCCGAACTCCTGGGCGCGGACGAGATCCTGTGCAGCGAGCCGTCGTACGAGGGCGGGTACTGCACGGGCGTGGTGCAGCGCCCGGTCATCGGCACCGAGAAGGGCCGGCTGGCGCGCGCACTGATGCGGCGGCGCGCGGTGGATCCCTCGCGCGCCGCCGCGTATGCCGATCACGCCTCCGACCTGGACCTGCTGCGGTCCGTGGGCCACCCCGTCGCGGTCGGCGACGACCTGGTCCTCGGCGCGCACGTCGCCGGGGTGGGCGGGGGCACCCTGCCGGGGGTCGGTCCTGCCGCGCTCAGCCGGCCGCCGGCCGCGCCTGCTCCCGCCCCGGTTCCTGCTTGGCCACCGACACCAGCGCGGTGAAGCACAGCCGGCCCTCCTGGTGCATGGTCACCAGGAAGCGGGCCCGCCCGAGCTGGTCGTCGGGCAGCAGCTGGGCGTCGACCCAGCAGGGCGAGTCGAGTTCGACGTAGCGGTGGAAGACGGTCTCCATCGCCTCGGCGACGCCCACGCGCGGGTGGCGCAGGGTGCGCACGGCCTGCTTGGCCGCCTCCAGCAGGAGGATGCCGGGGGCGTGGTCGCCGGGGTGGTCGAAGTACATGGGGTGGTGGGTGTCGATCCGCAGCTGCCAGCGGTCGGTGGCGTCGGTGGGCGAGAGCACCACGTCGCGGAACTCCTCGCCGGCCCCGGCGACCGGCGGCGGCAGCGGGCGGCTGCGGGCCAGCTCCAGCATGCGGTGGGCATCCCCGCGGGGGCCGCGCAGCCGGTCGTAGATGGCGGGCGGCTGGATGGTGAACCGGGTGTGGGCGGTGGCCAGCTGCTCGCCGTCGCGCACCACGGTGATGTGCAGGGACAGGCCGGTGACGCGTTCGCGCCGGCGGATCACGTCGTAGCAGCGGATGTGCAGGTCGGGCCGGCCGCCGATGCCGTTCTCGCGCAGCGAGGGCAGGTTCAGCGCGTAACGGTACTCGCTCCACGCCAGGCGGTGGCCGAAGGGGACGTCGTACCCGGCGTGCGACAGCAGCGGGAAGGTCTGCCGGATCGTCTCCGTGAGCAGGACGGCGCCGTCCCCCAGGCCGGCGGTGTCGGTCCAGTCGGCCGCGATCAGGAACTCGTCCGGGCCCAGGCGCTCGAGGCCCGACAGCAGCACCTGCCCGGCGTCGTGCTTGTGGACCAGGCCCTTCTCCACGCGCGGCGCTCTCGAGGCGACGGTCGTCATCGACGTGTTCATGTGTGTACCCCCCTGTTGTGTGCGGCCGTTGAGTCCCGCACCGACATGCGCTGCCCCCACACCCCTGGCGGGGCGGCGCCACGGCCAGTAACATAGAGGACGTTCTTTTTCTTGTCGAGACCGGGATGCAGCCATGGCACGAGCGAACACGAGTCGCGCGCTCAAGCAGGAGCGCGCGATTCACACCCGAGAGCAGCTGTTGAAGGCTGCCGCGGAGGTCTTCGACGAGTTCGGCTACGCCGGCGCGGGGATCAACAAGATCCTGCAGCGCGCGGGGGTGACCGCGGGGGCCCTGTACTTCCACTTCAAGGACAAGCAGAACCTCGCGCAGGAGGTGATGAACGCCCAGCGCAGCACCATCGAGCCGCACGTGCCCACGACCGGCCTGCAGCGCCTGGTGGACATCACCCTCATCTGGTCGCACTCGCTGCAGGCCGACCCGCTGCTGCGGGCCGGTGTGCGGCTGACCGCCGAACAGGCCGCCAGCGGCCTGCAGGACGCCACGCCGTACACGGTCTGGGCCCGCAGCTTCCAGGACTGCCTGGACGTGGCGCGCGCCCAGGGCGAACTGCGCGAGCACGTACGCACCGAGGAGCTCGCCGAGTTCGTCGTCGGCGCCTGCACGGGCATGCAGGAGTACGCGCAGGTGGTGTCCCGGCGGGCCGACCTGCCCCGCCGCACGGTCAGCATGTGGCGGCTGCTGCTGCCCGGCATCGCCACCGGCCCGGCACTCGACGGGATCGAGAACAGCGAGGAGCGCGCCCTGTCCCTGTGGACATCCCTGAGCGCGCCCGCCGAAGGGGAGGGAACCCGACCATGACCGACCGCCTGCACCGGCTCAGACTGGCCGCCGTCAACATCGACGGTGTCCTGCTCAACGACACCTTCAGCCCGCTGATCCACCGCTTCGTCACCCGCCGCGGCGGCGTCTGGTCCGCCGACGTCGAACGCAGCGTCTTCTCCCAGCGCCAGAGCGACGCCGGGCGCGCCATGGCGGCGGCGGTGCCGCAGGAATTGACCGGCGAGGAGGCGCTGGCCGCCTACTTCGAGGAGCGCGCCGCCTACCTCGCCGACCACCCCGTCCACGTCACGCCCGGCGCCGAGGCGCTGCTGCACCGGCTCGCCGCCGCGGGACTGGACGTGGTCTGCTACGGCGGCCTGGCCAAGTCCCACTTCGACGAGCACCTGGGCTCCCTGGCCCACCTGTTCACCCCTCCGCACTACCTGTGCACCAACGACGTGCGTCCCGGGCTGCGCGAGATCACCGCGCACTTCGGCCTCGAGCACGGCCAGGTCCTCTTCGTCGACGACGTGGCCCGCGTCGCCGAGGCGGCCCGCGCGCTCGGCGCGCCGTTCATCGGCCGCCCCAGCGACTTCGAGCACAGCCACCAGGGCGAGCTGATGCGCCGGGCCGGCGTGCGCCACCGGGTGGCCGGCCTGGACGAGATCGACGAACGGCTGCTGCGCACCGTGGACGCCGAGGCGGCGGCCGGCACGCTGTGGACCACCGGACCGGCCGCCGGACCGGCCGGGGAGCGGGTGGCGGCGGCCGGGTAGCGCGCCGGCCGCACGGGTCCCGTACGGGGTGCGTACGAACCCGTGCGGGGGGATGTGCGGCGGATGCACGGGGCCTCGTACGGAAGGCGCACGGCCGGCCCGGGCCCGTGCGGAGGACGGCGGGGGTTCAGACCGCGAGGGTGCCGCCGTCGACCGGGAGGGTCGCGCCGGTCACGAACGACGACGCCTCGCTGCACAGCCACAGCGCGGCCTGCGCCACCTCGACGGGCGCCGCGAACCGCTTCTGCACGGCGCGCGCGAAGAACGCCTGGTCCACGCCGGGCATCTGCTCGCGCAGCGACTCCATCATCTCGGTCAGCGTGCTGCCCACGGCCAGCGCGTTGACCCGGATGCCCCGCTCCCCGTACGAGGCCGCCGCGGCCTTGGTCAGCCCGATCACCGCGTGCTTGGCGGCGACGTACGGCGCGCCCACGCCCGTGGCGATCAGACCGGCGACGCTGGCGGTGTTGACGATGGCACCGCCGCCGGTGCGCAGCATCGCCCGGATCTGGTGGCGCATGCAGTTCCACACCCCGCGGACGTTGACGTCCATCACGGTGTCGTAGTCGTCGTCGCTCATCTCGTGCAGGTCGGTGCCGAGCGTGGCGTGGCCGGCGTTGTTGAAGGCGGCGTCCAGGCGGCCGTAGCGCTCGACGGCCGCCGCGACGACCCGCTCGACCTCCTCGCCGCGGCGTATGTCGGCGGCCACGTGGACCGCGCGGCCGCCCTCGGCCTCGATGTCCTGGACCACCGAGGCGAGCTGCGCCTCGCGCCGGGCGGTGAGCACGACGGCCGCGCCGTGCTCGGCGAAGAGCCGGGCCGCCGCCGCGCCGATGCCCGACGAGGCACCGGTGACCATGACGACCCGGCCGTCCATTGCGTACGTGCGTTCGATCATGACGGCCAGTCAAACATTCGACTCACGCACGGTCAGCCGATTGGGACGGGCCGTTACCAGCCAACCTGCCAAGAACGTTCCGAGCTGCCCGTTCTCCGGAGTTCTTGGGAATCTCTTGACCTATCGTGGGCGGCACGGACCGGCCGACGGGGGGCGGGAGGAGAGGCGAGACAGGTGGCGAGGCAGGAGCGGGCTGAGCAGACCCGGCAGCGGATCGTCGAGGCCGCCGCCACCGAGTTCGCCGGACACGGCTACGACGGCACCTCCCTGCACGGGATCGTCAGAACCGCCGGGGTCACCATGGGCGCGCTGACCTTCCACTTCCGCAGCAAGTCGGCCCTCGCCGACGCCGTGCAGGAGTCCGGCGCCGCCGCCACCCGCGCCGCCCTGGACGCCGCCGCCCCCGCCCCCGGCTTCGACGGCGCGCTGGAGAGGGTGCTCGCCCTGGCCGGCGCGCTGCGCACCATGCCGAGCGTGCGCGCCGCGGCCCGCCTGACCCGCGAGGGCCACGCCGCCGGCCACGGCTGGTACGACTGCTGGGCCCCCGACCTGCGCGACGCCCTGGAGCGGTCCTGGTGCGAGCAGGGCACGGACAGCGGGCTGACCCCGCTGGCGGTCACCACCCTGCTCTCCCACGTCGTGCTCGGCGTGGAGGCCGCCGCCTCGACCCCGGAGGCGCTGCGCCCGGTCACCGGCGACACCCCCGACGAGAGCCTGGCCCAGGCCCTGAAGTCCCTGGGCCCCCTGCTGTGCCGGCCGGCCGGTGCGGAGACCTGCGGCACCTGAGCGGGGGCGCGGGCGGCAGGGCGCGTGCGGGTGGTCCGCCGTCCGCTCCGGCAGCGATTCCCGTGCCCCCGCCCGCCCCTTCCCGCAGCAATTTCCCGTGCCCCGCGCACCCCTTCCCGCCCAGCTCACAGCGCCCGTGCCCGCTCCCCTGCCCCGCCGCCTCCCGCCCGGACCCTAGAAACATAGAGAATGTTCTGTATATTTGCGGCGACCGGGAGAGAGGAGCCCTCATGCATCCGGCCACCGGGCACGTCCCGTCGGCGCAGCGGCTGTTCGCCCACCTGCCGCGGGCCGACCAGCGGCGCTGGGCGGGCGTGTACGTGAAGGGGCTGCTGAGCACGCCCGGCAAGAAGACCCTGCGGCGCATCGCGGCCTCGGTGACGCCGTCGCCGACCGCGCCGCAGTCGCTCCAGCAGTTCGTCAACGACAGCGCCTGGCCCTGGCGCCCGGTCCGCGCCGAACTCACCCGCTGGGTCGCCGAGCACGCCCCCGCGCACGCCTGGACGCTGTGCCCGGTGGTCATCCCCAAGCGGGGCGAGCTCGCCGTCGGCGTCCACCGCCGCTTCGTCGCCGCCTCCGGACGCACCGTCAACTGCCAGCTCGCGGTGGGCGCGTTCCTGTCCGGGGAGCTGGGCGACCTCTCCGTGGACTGGCGCCTGTACCTGCCCCCGCGCTGGAGCGAGGACGCCGCGCTGCGCCACCAGGCCCGCATCCCCGACACCGCCGGCCACGCCAGCGCGGCCGAGCTGTGCCTGGCCCTGGCCGACCAGCTCGTGCGGACCAGCCCGGTGACGGCGCCGGTCGTGGTCCACACCGACGGGCACATCGACGCCGAGCCCGTGATCGAGGGGCTGCAGGCCCGCGGTCTGGACTGGGTCGTCGTCGTCCCCGACACCCTGCCCCTGTCCCTCGCCCCGCTCACCGGCCCCCACCCGGCGAGCACCGCCCGCAGGGCGGACGGCGGGGTGCGCCGGGGCGCCGGGCGCCGTCTGGTCGCCCGCCACACCGCCCTGGAGACCGTCGGCGACCGGCTGCGCCGGCTCGCCCGCCCGGGCCAGGCCGGCCCGCCCGCCCCGGGCAGGCCGCTGCTGGGCACCGCAGGGGTGCTGCTGCCGGGCGGCGAGCCGGCCGTGCTGGCCGGCGTCTGGACGACTCCCCGTCCGCGGCCGGACCGGATCTGGCTGACCAGCCTGCCCCCCGCCCAGCAGAGCCGCGTCCTGGGACTGCTGGGCACCGCGCCCGCCGCCCGGATCGGCCAGGCCGAGGCCGAACTGGGCCTGCACGACTTCGCCGGCCGGTCCTACCCCGGCTGGCACCGCCACGCCACGCTCGTCTCCGTCGCCTGCGCGCACCGCCGCCTCGGCCACGAGATGTGCCTGGCACCCGGCGACTGCTGACCGCCACTCCCGCCGGCCCCCTCGCCCCCCGCCCCCACGGCACCACGGGAGCGGGGACCGCCGGCCCCTCCCCCCACACCGCACCACGGGAGCACCGCAGCGACGCGCGGCTCCCGCCGACTGTTCGCCCGCACACCGCGCGCCGCGCCGGGCGGTGAGACCCGACCTCGAGGAGGGGCTGTGGAGTTCCGTGTCCTTGGACCGATCGACGTGCGCGCACAGGGGCGTGACCTCACCCCCAGCGCACCCAAGCAGCGGCAGGTGCTCGCCCTGCTCATGGCGAAGGCCAACCACCGCGTGTCCGTGCCGGCGCTGCTGAGCGAGGTGTGGGACGGCGAACCGCCGCGCACCGCCACGACCGCGCTGCAGACCTACATCGGCGCGATACGCAAGGCGCTGGCCGCCGGCAGCGGCAGCAGCGCCCGCGACATCGCCGAGCAGCGGCTGGTCACCGACGGCAACGGCTACGTGCTGCGGCTGCGCCCCGACGAATGGGACCGCCCCCGCTTCGAGGAGCTGGTCCTGACCGCCCGCGGCCTGCTGGAGGAACGGCAGGCGCACGCCGCCACCGAGGTGCTCAGCCGGGCGCTGGCCCTGTGGCGCGGGACGCCCTTCGGCAACGTGCGCCACGGCAGCCGGCTCACCGTGCAGGCCCGGGTGCTGAACGAGGCGCACCTGGCGGCCTGCGAGGTCCGCATCGACGCGCTGCTGCTGTGCCGGCGCTTCCAGGAGGCGGTCGGGGAGGCCGTCGCCCTGGTCGGCGAGCACCCGTACCACGAGAACCTGCACGGCCAGCTGATGCGGGCGCTGTACGCGTCGGGGCGGCGGGCGGCGGCGCTGGACGTCTACCAGTCGCTGCACCGCCGGATGACCGACGACCTGGGCATCCCCCCGTCCCCGTCGACCACGACCCTGCACCACGTGATGCTGCAGGACCACCCCGACCAGCGCTACCTCACGGCGGCGGGAGCGGGGGCACTGGGGTGACGGCCCGGCGCGCGGGCGCCGGGGGCAGGGGGCAGGGGGGTGCGCGGGGCCGCCGGGGCGGTGGTTGGGGGCGGGCGCGGGGGCGGGGGGTTCACGGGCTCGGGGGCGGGTCGCCCCACAGGCTCTCCACGGCCCGGGTGGGGCCGCCCAGTTCGCGGATGCGGTCCATCGCCGCCCGGACGAAGGCCCGCAGGCGGGCCGTCTCGTGGCCGGTGGGCCACACGAACGCGTAGTCGATGCGCGGGGCGCCGTCGAGGGGCTTGAAGACCAGCCCCGGCCGGCTGTAGTAGTGCGCGCCCGCGGCCGCCACGGGCGTGACGCCCTTGCCCGCGAGGACCAGCGACAGCGCGTCCTCCCAGTGCGTCATGGCCTGTCCGTGCGGGATGGGCCGGCCCGACGGCGTCTGCCGCGGGAAGTGGTGGTCCAGCCAGTGCGCGGGCACGTTCCCGGCGACCGTCAGCAGCGTCGCCTCCGCCAGGTCCTCCACGCCCACCGTCTCGCGCCGCGCGAACGGGTGCGAGGACGACATCAGCAGCACCCTGGGCTGGGACACCAGCACCGGACCCAGCGTCAGGTCGGGTTCGGCCACGGGCGGTTCGGTCACCTGCAGTTCGACGTCACCGGCGCGCAGCGGCCCGTAGGGGTCGGAGATCTGCACCTGGCGTATCTGCACGTCCACGTCCGGGTAGCTGCGGGCGAACACCTCGGTGATGCTGTGCAGCAGGTGGCCGGTGAACGCGCCGGAGAAGCCGATGCGCAGCGAGCCGGTGATGCCGCGTCCGGCCGCCATGGCGCGGGCGACGGCGTCCTCCACGCCCCGCCACGCGGGCCCCAGGTCGTCCCTGAGCTGTTCCCCGATGGGGGTGGGGGTGACCTGCCGGCTGGTGCGGTCGAACAGCTTCGCCCCGATGCGGCGTTCGAGGCGGGCGACGGTCTGGCTGACCCTGCTCTGCGAGACGCCCACCCGCTCGGCGGTCCGCCCGAAGTGCAGTTCCTCCGCGAGGGTCAGGAAAATCTCGATCTCCTGGCGTTCCATGAACGGCTCTCCCGCGCCCCTCGATCTTCGTGACCTCGAACGATTAGCCCAGCGAATCGATCGTTGCACAGATCGTCCTTGTTGCGCAGGTCCGCTGATTCGAAGCTGAACAGGCAACCCCGGATCGCCAGGAAGGACCGCTCATGGCCGTCACCGAATCCTCACCTCCCGCCCCGACCACGACCGAGGCCGGCGCGCCACCCGGGCCCGCCGCCGGCGCCGGCTTCGCGGCGCGCGAGTGGCTGGTGCTGATCACCCTGTGCTGCGCGACGTTCATGTGCGGCCTGGACTTCTCCATCGTCACCGTCGCCCTGCCCGACATCGGCTCCGCCCTCGGCTTCTCCTCGGCCGGCACCCTGCAGTGGGTGGCCACGGCCAGCCTGCTGCCGTCGGCGAGCCTGCTGCCGCTGTTCGCGCGGGTCGCCGACCTGATCGGCCGCAAGCGGCTGTTCACGCTCGGCGTCGGGGTGTTCACCCTGTTCTCGCTGGGCGCGGCGCTGGCCAACAGCCCCGGCGTGCTGATCGCCACCCGTATCGGGCAGGGCACCGCCGCCGCGATGATCGCCCCGGCCGCCATCGCGCTGATGACCGGCTACTTCCAGGAGGGTCCCAAGCGGGCCCGCGCCCTGGGCCTGAACGGCGCCGTGATGTCGCTGGGCTTCGTCTTCGGCGCACTGGGCGGCGGTGTCATCACCAACGGCTTCAGCTGGCGCTGGACCATGGTCGCGCTGTGCGTGATGGGCGCGCTGGCGCTGGCCGGTGCGCTGGCCCTGCCCGCGATCCACGAGTCCGGTGCCGCCCGGCGCATGGACATCCCCGGCGCGATCCTGGCCACGCTCGGCCTGTTCGGGCTGGTGTACGGCATCTCCACCGGCGGTGACCAGGGCTGGACCCGTCCCGGCGCGCTCGGCCCGATCGTCGGCGGTGTGGTGCTGCTGGTGGCGTTCCTGCTGGTCGAGCGGCGTCACCCGGAGCCGCTGGTGCCGCTGACCGTGCTGAACCGGCCGTCGGTGAAGTGGTCGGGCCTGTTCGGTGTCATCACCTTCGGCATGTGCGCCGGTACGACGGTGCTGCTGAGCCTGTACATGCAGGACGTGCTGGGCTTCAGCGCCCTGCAGGCCGGCCTGAGCTACCTGGGCGAGGGCGCCGCCGCCACCCTGGGCGGCATGTACGTGGCGCGGCTGCTGGGCCGGTTCGGCGGGGTGAAGGTCCTCGCCGCGGGCCTGCTCATCCAGGGCGTCGGCACCGTCGCGATGTTCGCCCTGCCGCAGGACGTCAACCTGGCCGCCCTGCTCGTGACGTCGTCCGTGATGGGTCTGGGGCACGTCTTCAGCGTGGTCTCCTTCATCACCGTGATGACCACGGGCGTCACGGAGGAGGACCAGGGCGTCGTCGGCGGTCTGTCGCAGCTGCCGCAGTACGTCGCCGCGATCGGCGTGTCCGGTCTGAGCGCGATCGCCGCGGCCCGCACCAACGCGCTGTCCTCCGGTGGCACGCCCACCCCCGCGGACATCCTGGGCGGACTGCACGCCGGGATGGTCACGGCGGGTGTGGTCGCCCTGGTGGGCGCGCTGCTCGTCGGCGCCGTGCTGGGCAGGCGCACCCCCGCCTAGGCCACTGGTGCGGCGCGGAGCCCCTCGCCCGCGCCGGCGCCCGCCCGACCCGCGCATCCGGCGCGGCCGT
>NZ_SZPR01000030.1:69599-94933 GCF_005280195.1 Streptomyces galbus
CCGTACCCGCACCGCACGGCCCCGCACCCGCCCGCATCGCAGGACGAGGAGACCACCCATGAACGACGGCAGCGACAGCGACAGCCGGCTGCGCAGGCCCTCCGCGGTGCGCACCCTGCGCGTGGGGGCGCTGAAGGTCAGTTACGTCCCCGACGGGGCGATGCTGGTCAAGCCGCACACCCCTCCCCCGGTGGCCGCCGACCGCCACTGGGTCACCTACGGCGCCTACCTCAACGACACCCGCCGGCTCGTCGCCAACACCGGGGGCCTGCTCGTGGAGTCGGGCGCCCGCGCCCTGCTGATCGACGCCGGGTTCGGCCCGCGCGCCGTGCCGGAGGACCCCGCGCACCCCTACCGGGGCGCGGTCCACGGGGGTCTGCTGCCCGGCAACCTCGCCCTGCTGGGCCGCTCCCCCGACGACATCGAGACGGTGGCCTTCACCCACCTGCACCCCGACCACACCGGCTGGGCCCTGACCGACCCGCCGCTGTTCCCGCGCGCCGGTTTCGCCGTCCCCAAGGGCGAGTGGGACGACCGGGACGAGGCGCTGAGCGCCCTGGAGCCGCGCACCCGGCTCCTGCTGGCGGGCGAGGAGGTGTTCCCCGGCGTCCACGCGATGGCCCTGCCCGGCCACACGTCGGGCCACACGGGCTTCGTGATCGCCTCCGGCGGGAGCCGCCTGCTGGCCTTCGGCGACGCGCTGCTGTCCCCGCTGCAGATACGCCACCCGGAGTGGTCGGCGATCCGCGAGGACGACCCGGCCGCCGCCGAACACCACCGCCGCGCCCTGGTCACCGAACTCCTGCGCCCCGACACCGTCGGCTTCGGCATCCACTTCGCCGACGTCGTCTTCGGCCGCGCCCGTGCGGACGGCACCGCGACGGCGGACTGGCATCCGCTGTGACCCGCGACGACATGAGCCGTGCCGGCGGTCGGTAGCCTCGGGGGGCTGTCCCACCACCGCGACGTCACGGGCGCCGCACGACAGGCCCGGAAGAAGCATCGATGACCCTCCTCCCCTCCCGCAGGACCGGCCTCCTGCTGGCCCTGGCGTACCTGCTGGTGGTGTCCGGCCTGGACTACCTCGGTGCCGAACGGGGCACGGACGCGGCGGCCGTCGCGGTGAGCGTCCTGACCTTCCCGGCGGGCTTTCTCACGACGCTCGCCGTGCTGTTCCTCGCGGTCGCCGTCGGCGACGACAGCCCGGGCCCGGACACCTACGCGCCGTCCGTGCACGCCGTCGGCGCCGTGGCGCAGGTCCTGCTGGTCTGGCTGGTGCTGAGGGCGTTGCGCACGTACCGGAGCAGGGCGGATCACCTCTAGGGGCCGCGGGATGCAGGGCGCCCGCGGGCCCGCTCGGCGTGGGCGCGGCTGCGTGCGCTCGTGGCGGCCGGCGGCTGCGTCCACCCCGACGAGGACGCGGTGGGCCCGCTGGTGCTGCTGCGCGCGGACCTGCTGGCCGACTGGCCGAACTGACGTAGCCGCCGAGCCGCTGACGGAACCGGCGGCGAAGCTGCGGCAGGAGAAGTGACGCGGTGACCTGCGGCGCCGGGGCGGGCTGACACGCCCCGGCGTGGGCCTCGCCTGCCTACTGGTAACAGCCGCCCACACACAGCACGGTGACCGTGCCGCTGACGCCGGCTGCCGGTGAAGGGGCGCGGTGGGTGGCGGACGTGGGGGTCGTGCTGGTCCCCCAGGGCGTCGGGACGGCCATGGCGTGCGGGGCGAGGGCGCTGAGCGCGACGGTGGCCGTGAACACGGTGGCGACCGCTCGCTTGTGCAGGCGCATCTGGACTCCTCGGTGGTGGACCGGTCAGGGCCGGCGGCGGGGCCCGCATCGGGCGCCGCGGCCGGGGTGCCAGTCTCACGGGGTGTGCGGCCTCGCACCAGGCGTGGCCGAGGAGTCGGGGGACATCTCCATACGATCGCCGCGACCGGCAGGCGCTGCTCCGCCTCGGCCCGAGGGGGGCTCTCTCAGGTCAGGGCGCGGCGGGTGCGGCCGGCTTCGCGGTTGAGGGCCCAGGCGTCGGCGACCGGTCCCAGGTGGGCGAGCTTGTCGGGGTTGGTCACCGAGTGGATCGTGTGGATGTGTCCGTCGCGCACGTCCAGCGTCCAGGTCGCCAGGACCTTGTCGTCGCGGTCGCGCAGCAGGGCGCCGGGGCGGCTGTTGACGGTGCGGGCCTGCACGGTGACGTCGACGCGGGCCAGCAGGGCGATGAGGGACGTCAGCAGGCGGGCCACACGGTGGTCCCCGGTGACGGTGCGGGCGAGTTGGGGGGCCTTGCCGCCGCCGTCGCCGACGAGCTGGGCGTCGGGGGCGAGCAGGTCGCGCAGGGCGGCGGCGTCGCCGTCCTTGAGGGCGTCGAAGAAGCGGGCCGCGAGGGCCGCGCACCGGGTGCGGTCGGCCTGCGGGCGGGGGCGGGCATCGGCGGTCAGCCGGCGTGCCTGCGCGGCGAGTTCGCGGCAGGCCGCCTCCGGCCGGCCCACCGCGGCGGCGATCTGCCGGTAGTCCAGGGCGAACACCTCGTCCAGGACGAACACCGCGCGCTGCAGCGGCTCGAGGCTCTCCAGCTCCAGCAGGATCGCGGTGGGCAGACAACCGTAGGGGTGCGGGCCGGGTGCGGGGCTGTCGTGGGGGTCGGTGAGCAGGGGTTCGGGCAGCCAGGTGCCGGTGTAGGCGGCGCGGCGGGCGCGGGCCGCGCGCAGCAGGTCCATGGCCGTGCGGGTGAGGTGGGCGGTCAGGTGGGCTTGGGCGTCCGCCGGGGCGGCGGGCAGGCTGTGCCAGTGCCGGCCGGTGGCGTGCACGGCGTCCTCGGCTTCGCTGACGCTGCCCAGGAGGTGGTAGGCGATCGAGAACAGCAGGGGCCGCAGGTGGTCGAACTCCTCGGTGCGGGTCCGGGTCATGGGGGGACGGCTCCTTGTCTGCGGCCTGCGGTGTGGTGCGGTGGCGTCGTCGTGCGGCGGGGCGGGGTGCGGGTGGGGCGGTCAGGTCTGGGCGGGGGTGTCGGTGCTCAGGTGCGGGCCGCTCCTCCAGTGGATGGTCTGGATGCGGCCGTCGCGGATGTCGAAGGCGAGGGTGCTCAGCACGGTGCCGTGGCGGTCGCGGAAGACCGCGCCGGGGCGGTCGCCGACCTGCTGGGGGGCGAGGGTGACGCCGACGTGGTCCAGTGCGGGGACGATGGCGGCGAAGACTTCGGCGATGTGGTCGGCGCCGATGATGCGCCGCGGCCAGGGCGGGAGCGTGGTGCCGGCGGTGCGGCAGGCGGTTTCGGGGCGGCCCACGATGGCTGCCGTCTGGGCGGGGCTGCAGTGCAGGACCTCCCGCAGGATGAACACCGCCCGTTCCGTGGGGCCGAGTTGCTGGAGCAGCATGAGCGCCGCCGCGGGGGTGTGGCCGGCCTCGCCCGGCCGCTGCGCGGGGAGCTGCGCGGTGCGGGCTCTGTCCGGGCGGGTGTGGGCGCGGCGCAGGATGTCCAGGCAGATGTCGGTGAGCGCGGTGGTCAGGAACGCCCGCCCGGGGACGGGCGGTTCGGGGCTGGCCTCGTAGTGCAGCCACGCCTGGTGCACCGCGGCCTCGGCCTGGCGTGCGCTGCTGAGCATGCGGTGGGCGAGCGACAGCAGCAGGGGGCGCGCCTTCTCGAACTCCTCGATCCGGCTCATCCGGGCCCCTCCTTGTGTCCGGGCGGGCGTCAGGCCGTCGGCGGCGCCGGGCGCTCTCCCGGGTCCGGATGCGGGCGCGGGGGCTGGGCCGTGGAGGCGGCGTACGGATGCCGTCCCGCCCGCCGGAGGGGGGAACGGCGGGCGGGTGACTCGCAGGCCCACTTTAGGGCCGGGAGACGGTCAAGTCCCGTCCGCTCGAGCGCAGTTCGAGCGGGGCTGACGCGGAGGGCGAGTCTCCGCATACGGCGCCGGGGGCCGGGGTGGGGGTGCGGGCGGCCGGCTTTCGCCGCCGGCCGGCGGGCGGCGGTAGGGGGCCCGGCGGGGCGGGCGGCGCGAGCGGGGCGGGGGCCGCGTCCGGGACGGCCGGGACGGCCGGGGTGGCCGGGGTGGCCGGGGTGGCCGGGACGGGGGCGGGCGGGGCGGGCCGGTGGGGGGCGTGGGCGGCGTAGACGGCGAGGAAGGCGGCCAGGGCGCGGGTCGCGTCGCCGGTGGGGGTCAGGACGGTGAGCGGGACGTGGTGGCCGTAGCGGGCCTGCAGGGCGCTGTGGGCGCGCAGGGCGGCGGCGGCCAGGCCGTCGTGGGGCGGGCGCGGGTGGCCGGGGCCGGTCATGGAGCGGGCCTCGGTCAGGGCGCGGGCGGTGAGGTCGGCGGTGTGGGCGGGGGTCGGCGCTGTCGTCATGAGCGCGCTCCGGGCGGGTGGGCTATCTCGGCTGGGGGATCATGAGCAGGCGGTGCGGGTGCAAGGTGGTGTGGGCGGCCGCGCGGGGGCGGGTGCCGGGCTGGAGGGTCAGGCGCCATTCCTGGGCCACTGCGGCGAGCAGGACGTGCAGTTCCTGCCAGGCGAACGTCTCCCCCACGCAGCCGCGGGCCCCGGTGCCGAAGGGGAGGTAGGCGGCGTCCTGGGGGCGGGGGCGGGTGGTGAGCCAGCGGTCGGGGTCGAAGCGGTGCGGGTCGCGGTAGTGGGCGGGGTGGCGGTGCAGGAGGTAGGAGCTGAAGACGACGTCGGTGCCGGCGGGCAGGGTGTGCTCGCCGAGGGTGACGGGGGTGAGGGTGCGGCGGCTGGTGATCCACACGGGCGGGTGCAGCCGCAGGACCTCCATCAGGAACCGCAGGGTGTAGCCGGGCGGGCCGTGGCCGGGGCGGGTGGCGGGGGGGTCGCCGGGCTGGGCCAGGTCCTTGAGGACCTTCTCCTCGGCCAGGGGGTGGCGGGCGAGGGTGTACAGGGCCCAGGACATCACCGAGGCGGTGGTGACGGTGGCGGCGGTGAGCATCATGACGGCCTCGTCGCAGACCTCTTCGCCGTCCAGGGCGCTGCCGGCGGCCGGCCCGGCGTCGGTGAGCAGCGCGGAGAGGTGGTGCGTGGTGGGGTGGGGTGCGTCGAGCCGGGCGGTGATGCACCGGGCCAGCGGGGTGCGCAGGCCGGTGAAGGCCTGCTGCAGGCGGCGGGCGGGCCGCTCGGCGCGGGCGGCCTTCCCGTACAGCGGCTTGGTGGTCATCTCCCGGGACAGGGCCGCCAGGCGTTCGGTGAGCAGGGCCGATGTCGCCTCGTCGGTGGCGCCCAGGAGGGTGTGCAGTGCGATGCGGCCGGCCGCCCGGCACATGGCGGCCTGGATGTCGAGCGGCTGCCCGGGGCGCCAGGAGGCGGCGGTGGCGCGGGCGATGTCCTGCATGAGGGGGGTGTGGGCGGTGACCGCGGCGGCGCGCAGGTGGGGGTGGGCCAGGCGCCGATAGTGGCGGTGGCGGGCGTCGTCGGGGGCGAGGAGTCCGCTCTTGCTGAGGACCCTGGCCTTCTGCAGCAGTTCGCTCTTGCCGTAGTGCCGGGCGTCGGTGACCAGGATGCGGCGCACCAGCGCCGGGTCGGTGACGAAGCGGGCGCGGGTGCCGTCCACGGTCACGGTGCTGATCGGGTCTTCGCCCAGGAGGCGCTCCATCCGGCTGAAGCGCAGTTCCTCGGGGCGGTCGGTGTCACGCGGCGTCGGCGGCATGGTCGACCGAGGGCATCAGGTCCAGCCGGCTGCGCGCCTGGAACCGGTAGTACGACTGGAGCTTGTAGTACTCCTCGCCGGAGGCGGTCATGGCGGCGTAGACCATCTTGGGGTCGTCGCGGCCGTAGGGGACGGTGCGGGCGAAGCGTTCGATCTTCGTGCCGAGCCGGGCGGGCAGGGCCAGCGGGTCGTGGGTCTTGATGGAGAAGGCGATGCGCTGGATGGCGGTGCTGTGCCAGCTCAGGGTGGTGTAGAGGCCGAAGGACTTCCCGCAGAAGCGCAGCATCTGCCCGCTGGGTTCGGGCAGGCCGGCGGCGCGGTGCATGGCCAGGATCTCGGCGGGGGCGCGCAGGTGGTCGGCGAAGCCGGTGAAGTACAGGTTGAGGGTGTGGTTGCGGTAGTCGACGGCGACGATGTCGGCCTTGTCGGCCAGGCCGCGGTCGGCGAAGAAGGCGAGGTTGTGCGCGAGGGCGGGCGGCATGGAGGGCAGGTCGCGCAGGGCGGCGAGGTTCTGGCCCGTGCCGCCGGGGAAGTACGTCCAGATCTTGCGGAAGCCTCCGACGACGCCGAAGTCGATGCCGTAGCTGTCGACGGGGCAGTGCCGGGCGAGGTCGTGCAGGAGGTTCTCGGCCGGGTGGCCCGAGGGGGTGAGCAGGCCGCGGGTGCGGGCGCGCTCGTAGGGGTCGACGTGGCGCGGGATGGTGAAGCGGCAGTCGAACTCGCCTTCGTGGCGGGCGTTGGTCGCCACCCGGAAGGCGATGATGGCCTCGTCGAGGACGTCGTCGAAGGCGGTGAGGACGGGCTGGACCTTCTCGGGCGAGCAGGTGACGCCGATCAGTGCCGCCGCTCGTTCGATCCCGGCGGTCAGCTCGTGGTGTGTGGTGGCCGGCATGGTTCCTTTTTCCTGTCGGACGGTGCGGGTCACTTGTCGCGGTAGGCCGCGCGCAGGGCCATGTCGGTCAGTCGGGCGCGCCACTGCGGTTGCAGGGGTGCGTCGGCGAGGACGGCGCAGCCCTGGTCGACGAGGTGGGCGATGCGCTGTTCGGCGTCGGCGGTCACGCCGGTCTCCAGCAGGCGGGCGCGGATCTCGTCGGGGGTGTGGCCGGGTTCGGTGATCAGGTCGCGCAGGCGGCTGTCGCGCTGCATCGCCCGGCCCAGCAGCAGGGTCACCTTGTGCCGGGGGAAGTCCGGGCCGGCGGTCGCGCCGGTGTGCGCGGGGCCCCCGAAGGCGTCCAGCAGGTCGTCGCGGAGCCGGGACGCCTCACCGACCGCCTCGCCGTAGGGGGCCAGTGCGCCGGCGAGATCGGGGCGGCCGGCCGCGCTCGCGCCCAGGACCAGGGGGCGGCGGACGGCGCGGCGGACGGACGTCAGCAGGGCGGTGAGGCGGGGCAGGTCGGGGGCGGCGCTGAACTCGGCGGCCGCGGCGAGGTCCAGGTACGGGCCGATCACCGCCTCCGTGCGCAGCCGGCGCCATTCGGTGCGGGCGCCGCGGGGGGCGCCTGCCATCAGCTCGTCGGAATAGACCAGAGCGAGGTCGCCGGCCACGACGGCGACGCCCTCGCCGAAGCGGCGGGACTCGCCGTGCCAGCCGCGGGTGCGGTGCAGCGTGGAGTGCAGGACGTGCACGGCGGGCTTGCCGCGCCGGGTGCGCGAGCCGTCCAGGACGTCGCCGTGGACGAGGGTGGACAGGTGCAGCAGTTCCAGGGCCGCGGCCGCGTCCACGATGCCCGCCTCCTCGGGGTCGCCGCCCGCGGCGAGGTAGCCGGTCAGGCAGAACGCCGGGCGCAGCAGCGGGCCGCCGGCGGCGAGGTCGGCGAGGGCGTCGACGGCGACGACGGCGTGTTCGTGGACCTCGGCGCAGTGGGCGCGTTCGGCCGCGAGGAAGGAGGCCAGCCGGTGCCGGACGCGCTGGAGCAGGTCCTCGACGGTGCGCCGCGCGCAGACGGCCTGGTCGGTGGCGGCCCGGCGGGTCACTGCAGTGGTCACGGCACATCTCCTTGGACGGGGCTCGGGCGCCGGGCGCGAAGCGCTCACGGGCTGGCTGCGTCAGCGTGCGCGGTGCGAATGCAGCGCAGGTGGAGTGTGGTTGGAGCCGGCCCGGGGGGGGGCGGCGGGGCCGGGCGTGCCGAGCCGGCGCAGGGAGAAGCTCCAGCGGGTCTCGAGGGGCGCGGGGCGATGATGGGCGGCAGGGTTGCGGGGGCCGGGCGTCGTCCGGCCCCGTGGTGTGTGACGGCACCGCTGACCACGGGTCCTGGCCCGGGCGCACATGCGACGACGGCCCCGCCCGGTGGGGCGGGGCCGTCGTCGCGTGGGCCGTCGTCGGGTGGGTCGTCGTGGCGGTCAGGCCCGGGTCTGCGGCTGCTCCTCGAAGCGGCGGGCCAGGGCCAGGCGCTGCACCTTCAAGGTGGCGGTCCTGGGCAGTTCGGCCTGCGGGATCTGCACCGGGTCGGCGAGCTGCGGGAACGCGGCCGCGGCAGCCCGCCAGCGGTTGAGGTCCAGGGGCGTGTCGTCGGCGGTGCAGATCACCGGCACCGGCTCGGACTTGGGGCCCTGCACCACGACCAGCTCGGTCAGCTCCGGCAGCCGGCTCAGCAGGACGTCCTCGATCTCCAGGGAGCTCTTGACGCCGGGGATCATGTCGACCTCCCGGTCGAGCATGTGCAGGCAGCCGAACCGGGTGCGGTAGCCGACGTCGCCGGTGCGCCACCACTGGCCGTCGCGGTTGGTGTCGTAGCGCTCCTGCTCGCCGAAGTAGGTCTTGGCGATGCCGTCCCAGGCGACCTCGATGGAGCCGGGGTTGGTCTCCGAGGGCGGGTTGCCGTCCCGGCTGACCACGCGGATCTTCGCGGCGCCGCCCGGCATCGCCCAGCCCACGCAGCGGCCGTTGGCCTTGTGCGCGGAGTGGCGGAAGTAGGCGCGGCCCACGGCCGGGCCGACCTCGCTCTGGCCGTAGATCTGGAAGAACAGCGCGCCGCGCCGGTCGGAGGCGTGCAGCAGGCGGCTCATCGTGCCGGGGTGGATGGCGTCGAAGGTGCTGCTGAACACCTTCACCGACCCGAACGGCGCCCGCGGGTCGTCGGCGAGTCCCTCCCACTCCATCAGGGAGTTGGGCAGCGCCTCGACGAACGCCGGCCGGTGCTTGACGAACTGCTCGGCGACCTCCGCCGGGCCCGTCTCGCGCATCAGCAGGACCGGGTACTCCTTGAGCAGGGCCAGCGACATCGCCGCGACCATCCGCGAGTGCACGAACGGCACGTTGATCGCGACGGTCTCCTTCTTGCGCATCAGCGACAGCAGCCGCCACTGCGGCAGCAGGCGGATGCCCTGGGTGCGCGGGGTGTGCACGACCAGCTTGGGGATGCCGGTGGTGCCGGAGGTGTGGGTGATGACGGCGGCCTCGTCGATGGGACGCACGACCGGCTTCACGCGCGGCGCGCCGGCCAGGCCCGCGAGCGCGACGGCGCCCTCGCGCTCGCCCGCGGAGGTGATGACCCTGCGGGTGAGGTCGGCCAGCGGCACGTCGGCCAGGACGTCGAGCTTGGCGCCGTCGGAGAGCAGGGTGGGCCGGCCGACCCGCTCCAGCAGCACGCCGACGGTCCTGGCGTCCAGGGCCGGGGAGAGGTTGACGACGACCCCGCCGATGCGGGAGACGGCGGCGGCGAGCATCCAGTGGTCGGCGTTGGCCGTCTTGTAGATGACGACGTGCTCGTCGGGCCGGACACCGGCCGCCCACAGGCGGGCCGCCAGGTCGTCGACGTGCTCGGCGTACTGGGCGACGGTCAGGCGCCGCCCGGCCTCGGGCAGGACGTCGAGGTCGTGGTCGAGGGTGATCGGGGTGGTGGGATTGACGGCGGCGGCCATCTCCGGCAGCAGGCCGATGTGAAGACCGCGCTTCTGTATGGATCGGTAGGCCACGGAGCCCTTCATGTGGGCTGTCTCCTTTGCGTGGACGGTGGGCGGTGGACAGGGGGCGGTCGACGGCTCGGTGCGGGATGCCGTCCGGCGGCGCTGACGCTGTGTCAGCGCTGCCGGGCGGTGGGTGGGCGCCGTACGGTCACGGGCGCCGACGGCACGTCCGGCACCCGTGCGGGCCGTCGGCGCCCGTGACGGCGGCCGGGCCGGATGACCGGCGCCGGCGCCGGCGCCGGTGGGAACGGCTGCGGCCACGGCCGGGTGCCGCTCCTCCGCGGGCCGGGCCACGCCCGCACGGGCGGGTCCGCCCTGCGGTGACGGCCGGGGCCCGCGGCGGGGAAGGGGCGGCTTGGGCGCCGCGTTCGGAGACGTGCGCGCGGGTGGCGATCTCCGCAGCGGTGCGGGCGCCGTCCTCCAGGTGGGTGACGAGGCGGTGGGTGGCCGCTGCGGGGATGACGCCGGTGTTCCAGTAGCCGTTGATCAGCCCCGTCGCACCGTCCGATGGGGCTGGTCGGTCGTCATGCGCTTGTCTTGCGGCCTCCGGTGGGCTTGGCGTGGGTGCGCAGCGCGCCGCGCAGGACTTCGGCGACCCTCTCGACCTGGCTCTCGGTGAGCTCGGCGTGCATGGGGATGCCGAGGTTGCGCTGGAAGAGGTCGGCCGAGACGGGGCAGGTCTGGGCCGCGTCGAAGGCCGGCTGCAGGTGGCTGGCCCAGGTGCCGTGCAGGGTGCCGATGCCCTTGGCGCGCAGCTCGGTGGCGACGGCCCCGCGGTCCACGCCGGCGTCGAGGGTGACCAGGTAGGACTGCCAGGCGTGGGTGCGGTCGGCCGGCACGTGCGGCACCGTCAGCAGCTCTTCTTCGGCGAAGAGTTCGGCGTAGTGGGCGGCGACGGCGGTGCGGCGCTTGAGGAGTTCCTCGATGCGGCCGAGCTGGACGCGCAGGATGGCCGCGGCGATGTCGGAGAGTTTGAAGTTGTAGCCGATCTCGGTGAATTCGGGGATGGGCAGGCCGATGACCTGGCCCATGTCGTAGATGCTGCCGATGCCGAACGACGACAGCTGGCGGGCCTTGGCGCCGATGGCGGGGTCGGTGGCGATCAGGGCGCCGCCCTCGCCGCTGGTGGCGCCCTTGCGTCCGTGGAAGGACAGGCAGGCCACCTCGGCCAGGGCGCCCGCCTCGCGGCCCTGGTAGGTCGCGCCGACGGCGCAGGCGGCGTCCTCGACGAGGAACAGCCCGTGGCGGTCGGCGATGGCCTGCAGGTCGGCGTAGTCGGCGGGCAGGCCGACGGTGTCGACGGCGATGATGCCGACGGTGCGGGGGGTGACCAGGTCGGCCACGGCGCGCGGGTCGACGGTGCCGGTGTCGGGGCGTACGTCGGCGAAGACGGGGGTCGCGCCGACGTAGCGCACGGCGTGGGCGGGGGCGGGGAAGGTGTAGTCGGCGACGATGACCTCGTCGCCGGGCTTGACGCCGAACGCGAGCATCGCCAGGTGCAGGGCGGCGCCGCAGTTGCTGACGGCGACGGCGTCGCCGGCTCCGTAGCGCTGGGTGAGCTCGGCTTCCAGGGCCTTGCCCTTCGGTCCCTGGCCGGCCGGCCAGCCCGAGGCGAACACCTCGGCGACGGCGGCCAGTTCCTGTTCCCCGAGGCTCGCGAAAACGAGAGGGATCTTGTCGGTGTCGCTCATTTCTTGGACGCTCCGCGGGAATCGGAGGAATGGGGATCGAAAAGGGCGGGCGGTTCGTAGCGCTGCGGGGTGATCTGGGTGACGTCGTAGCGCTTGCGCATCTCGACGATGGCGTCGGGATCGGCGCCGCCGGCCGCCCAGATCTCCGCGATCTCTTCGAAGTACAGCTCGTGGACGGGTGACGGATAGCACTGGAAGAGCATCCGCGCCGGTCTGTCGGAGGCGTTCCTGAAGGCGTGCGGAGTTCCGGGCGGCACGAACATGAAGGCACCCTCGGTGGCACGTACGGCGGTGTCCCCGTCGGGGGACTGCCAGGTGTGCCAGTCCTGTTCGGTGCGCTGGACCGGCTCGAAGGCCAGTACTTCCAGTTCGCCGTCCAGGACGTAGAAGAACTCCTGCGCATCACCGTGGACGTGGGCCCCGACATCGAAGCCGGGTGGGACGACCACCTCGAAGATCGAGAGGACGGAGCCGTGGTCCTTGGTGGCCTTGAACGTCACTTCCTGCGCCTTGGTGATCAGCTTGCGCCCCTGACCGGGCGGGAGGATGAGGCCAGTCATGTGCTCAGATTCCTTTGTCCGCGCAGAATTTCACTTGAGCGAGGGTGCGGTGCGGGCTGGGGCGCAGGGGTCAGTCCAGCTCCCGGGTGTCGGTGGAGCTCCAGCGGCCCAGCGACATCTCGGCGGTGATGCCGGGGCCGAAGCCGGCGATCAGGCCGGTGGCGTCCTGCGCGGGGGTCTCCTCCTCGAACAGGCGGCGGGCCGCCTCCAGGACGACGGCGCTGGCGATGTTGCCGTACTCGGTCAGCGTGGCCCAGCTGTGGCGGAAGACCTGCCGGTCGACCTCGAGGTACTTCGCCAGGTCGTCCAGGATGCGCGGGCCGCCGGCGTGGACGATGTAGAAGTCGAGGTTGCCGGCGTCCCAGCTGTGGTCCTTGGCGAACTCGCGCAGCACCGGGGCGAGCGGCTCCATCGTGCCGGGCACGCGGCGGTCGAGCTGGAAGTGGAAGCCGGTGTCCTTGACCGCGTAGGAGATCCAGTCCTCGGTGTGCGGGATGAGGTAGGAGGCGTTGCGCTCCAGGTCGATGCCGACGCCGCCGTTGCCGCGGACGACGGCGGCGGCGACCGCGTCGCCGAACAGGCCGTCGGACAGCAGGGAGCCGATGTCGTCGGCGGTGGGCTGGTAGCACAGCGAGCACAGCTCGCAGGAGACGATCAGGACGTTGCTGCCGGGGTGGGCCAGGCAGAAGTCGTGGGCGCGGTTGACGGCCGCGCCGCCCGCCGCGCAGCCGAGCTGGGCGATGGGTATCTGGCGGGTGTCGGAGCGGAAGCCGAGGTTGTTGATCAGCCAGGCCGTCAGGGACGGCATGCTGAAGCCGGTGCACGAGACGTAGATGATGGCGTCGATGTCGCGGGCGGTCAGGTCGGCGTTCTTCAGGGCCTCTTCGATGACCGGCGGGGTGAGGTTCTTGGACTCGGCCTCGTAGATGCGGTTGCGTTCGGTCAGGCCCGGGTGCTGGAGTGTCTTCTCGATGGGCTGCACGATGTGCCGCTTCTGCACTCCGGTGTTGCGGATGAGGCGCAGTGCCAGCGGCAGCTGCGGCTTTCCGGCGTGGGCCTCCTCGGCGAAGGCGAGGGTCTCGTCGAGGGTGATGACGTGTTCCGGCGCGCTCACCGCGGGCTTGCATAGCCTGGGCATAGGGTTGCTCTACTTTCTCTAGAGTCTGCCTTCTGTGCGCCGAATCTGCGCACAGCTTCCGGAGAGAGCGCAGCACACGGAAATACACCGCGGCGCGCGGGGATCGGATACGAGAGGAATCCCGGGCCGGAATGCGGCACGGGGTGCGGGTCCCACCGGCGGAGAACCGGTGTCCGCGGGCTCAATTCCCTGCCTGCTCCATGTCGTTCGAGTTTTCGGGCAGGGAAGGCGTGCCGAAATAGTGACACGTTCGAACAGCTCACGCCAAGGGCCGCCGGTGGGCGTTCGGGGCCATTGCGAGGGAAATTCGAGCGGCGCACTGACGGTTCTCGACTCCGGTGGGCGCGGCCTTCGCGGAAAACGGGCCTGGCCTTCGGTGCAACCCGCGCGCTGCCGGTTCTGTAGCGGGCGGCTGCGAGCATCGGCCTGACCACGTAACGACGTTCACGCGGAGGGCGCATGTCTCAGCAAGCGGAGGAAGCCACCGCCGGTGGCGGGCGATCGCCCGGGCGGTCGCCGGCCGGGGGCGGGGCCGTCCCGGCTGCCGCCGGTGCGCCGGCGCGCCGGACGGGGCTGCTGGTCACCGTGCTGTTGGGGGCCCTGGCCGCGGTGCCGCCGATGTCGATGGACATGTATCTGCCGGCCCTGCCGGACGTCACCCGCACCCTGGACTCCAACGCCTCCGTCGTCCAGCTGACCCTCACCGCGTGCCTGACCGGCATGGCGCTGGGCCAGTTGGTGGTGGGCCCGATGAGCGACCGGTGGGGGCGGCGCAGGCCGCTGATGGCCGGGCTGGCCGCGTATGTGCTGGCGGCGCTGATGTGCGCCTTCGCGCAGAGCGCCGAGGTGCTGGTGGGCTTCCGGCTGCTGCAGGGCCTGGCGGGGTCGGCGGGCATCGTCATCGCCCGCGCGGTGGTGCGCGACCTGTACGACGGGCTGGCCATGGCCCGGTTCTTCTCCAGCCTGCTGCTGATCTCCAGCATCGCGCCCATCGTGGCGCCGGTCATCGGCGGGCAGGTGCTGCACCTGACCGACTGGCGGGGCATCTTCCTGATCCTCGCGGCCGTCGGCGTGGCGCTGGGGGTGCTGGTGTGGCGGCGGCTGCCGGAGACGCTGGCGCCCGAGCGGCGCCAGAGCGGCGGGGTGCGCGCGGCCCTGTGGGTCATGCGCGGCCTGGTCGCCGACCGGGTGTTCACCGGCTACCTGATGACCAACGGCTTCACCTACGGGGCGCTGTTCTCCTACATCGCCGCCTCGCCGTTCATCATCCAGGACATCTACGGGGCCTCCCCGCAGACCTTCTCGCTGCTGTTCGGCCTGAACTCCCTGGGGCTGATGGTCGTCGGGCAGGTCAACGGCAAGGTCCTGGTGGGGCGGGTGCGGCTGGACAAGGCCCTCGGGTGCGGGCTGGCGGTGCTGGCCTCGGCCGGGGTGGTGCTGCTGCTGGTGACCTCGGGGGTGTTCGGGCAGGTGGGCACGGTGCCGCTGGCGGCCAGCCTGTTCGTGATGATCTCCTCGCTCGGGCTGGTGCTGCCCAACACCAACGCGCTCGCCCTGATGCGCACCCCGCACGCCGCGGGCTCCGCCTCGGCGCTGGTGGGCATGTCGTGTTTCGTGATGGGGGCGATCGCCTCCTCGCTGGTGAGCATCGCCGGCAAGCAGTCGGCGGTGCCGATGGCCGTGGTCCAGCTCGGCAGCGCGCTCGCCGCGATCGTCTGCTTCGTCACGGTGTGCCGGCCCTGGCGCAACCAGCCCCCGCAGGAGCAGCTCCACCGCTGACCCGCCGCCCGCGGCGCCGGCCCTCCTGCGACCGTGCCCCCGGACCCTGCAACAGGGTCCGGGGGCACGGTCGTTGATGTCGTGGCCGGTGCGTGTCCGCGGCCGGCTGCCGGGCGGGAGGCGCCTTCCGGGCCCCGGGGTGGCGGGCCCGGTGAGCGAGCGCGGGAGGTGTCCCCGGGCGCGGGCGCGGGCCCGGTGGGCGCGAGCCCGGTGGGGGGCGGGGGCGGGGTCGCTGTCTGCTCGCCGGCGCCCGGAGGACTGGCGGGACGGGGCGGGGCGTGGCGCGCGGGGCGCGGGGCGGGGTGCGGGGTGCTGGCCGTGAGGGAGCGGGCAGGCGGTGGGGGGGTGCCCGGCGGGGTGGTTCAGGCCGCCTTGTCGTGTTCGGGGGGCAGGATCAGGGTCGGTTCGAGGACCACGCGGGGGGCCGGGACGACGGTGGGCGCGACCAGCGGGGCGCGGGTGCCGCGCTGCTGGCGCCAGCCGGCCTGGGCGACGACCACGGCGACGTAGGGGATCAGGACGCCGCCGGCCAGGGCGAGGACGGCGACCACGGGCCAGCGGTGCCACGTCAGGGCCATCACCACCACGCAGGCGGTGCGGATCAGCATGGCGGTGAGGTAGCGGCGCTGGCGGCCGCGCAGGTCCTGGGTCAGGCCGGTGCGGGCCCGGGTGATGGACTCGGCGCGGCGCGCGTCGCGGCGCAGGGGCGTGCGGTTCATCCAAGCTCCCGTGGGTGGTCGGGGTGGCGGGCGGGGGGACGGCGGCGGCGCGGGTGATCGTCCCCTGATCACCCGCGCCGCCGTCGTGTGCAGCCCGGTGGTCGCCGCGCGCCCCCGGGGTCAGTGCGTCTGCTGCTCCTGCTGCTCCAGGGCCGCCGCGTGCCCGTTGGAGGAGACGTGCCCGTGGGACGGGCCGTGGCCGTTGCTGTGCCCGTTGGAGGAGCCGTGGCCGTCTGCCGAGGCGGGCTCGAAGTGCTCCAGGGAGCGCAGCAGTTCCTCGCGGCTGGGCTTGGGCACCTGGTTGCCGTACAGCCAGCGGCTGACGCGGTGGCGCAGCATCTGCTTGCGGGCGTGGGGGTTCTTCACGCCGTTGGCCTGGGCCACGGGGGCCGGGACGACGGGGCGGTCCTCGCGGGCCAGGATGCTGTAGGCGGTGCCCCGGTCGAGCGGGGCGTGGACCTCGATGAACTCGCCGTGCGGCAGGCGGCGGATGCGTCCGGTCTCGCGGCCGTGCAGGACCTTCTCGATGTCGCGGTGCTGCAGGCCCAGGCAGATGCGGCGGGTGACGAAGTAGGCCAGGGCCGGCACCACGAACACCCCGATGCGCACCATCCAGGTGATCTGGTTCAGGGAGAGGTGGAAGCGTTCGGCGATGACGTCGTTGGCGCCGCCGAAGAACAGCACCAGGTAGAGGGCGACGATCGAGGCGACGAACGCGGTGCGGGTGGGGTGTTCGCGCGGCCGGTCCAGCAGGTGGTGCTCGTCGCGGTCGCCGGTGGCCCAGGCCTCCAGGAACGGCCACAGCGCGACCACCGCCATCAGCACGGTGGGCAGGATGACGGCCGGCAGCAGCACGCCCATGTTGACGGTGTAGCCGCCGGGCAGGACGAACTCCCAGGAGGGCATGGCCCGCAGGGCGCCCTCGAGGAAGCCCATGTACCAGTCGGGCTGGGAGCCCTGGGAGATCTGGTCGGCGCGGTAGGGGCCGTAGGTCCACACCGGGTTGATCTGGGCGATGCCGGCCAGCAGCGCCAGCACGCCGAAGACGAGGAAGAAGAACCCGCCGGCCTTGGCCGTGTACACCGGCATCAGCGGCTGGCCGACCACGTTGTTCTCGGTGCGGCCGGGGCCGCGGAACTGGGTGTGCTTGTGGTAGAAGACGTAGATCAGGTGGACGGTGACCAGGGCCAGGATGATGCCCGGCATCAGCAGGATGTGGAAGCTGTAGAAGCGCGGGATGACGTCGTGGCCGGGGTACTCGCCGCCGAAGAGGAACATCGTCAGGTACGTGCCGACCACCGGGATGGCCAGGGTGACGCCCTCGGCGATGCGCAGGCCGGTGCCGGAGAGCAGGTCGTCGGGCAGCGAGTAGCCGATGAAGCCCTCCAGGGTGACCAGGACCAGCAGGGTGAAGCCGATCAGCCAGTTCACCTCGCGCGGCTTGCGGAAGGACCCGGTCAGGAAGTGGCGCAGCGTGTGCACGCACAGCGCGGCGATCATGACCAGGGCCGACCAGTGGTGCAGCTGGCGGATGAGCAGGCCGCCGCGCACGTCGAAGCTGATGCGCAGGGTGGAGGCGTAGGCCTGGGACATCGGGATGCCGTGCAGCTCGGTGTGCGAGCCGTTGTAGACGGTCTCGCGCATGCTCGGGTCGAAGAACATGGTGAGCCAGATGCCGGTGAGCAGCAGCACGATGAAGCTGTACAGCGCTATCTCGCCGAACATGAACGACCAGTGGTCGGGAAAGACCTTGCGGATCAGGAACCGGAAGTTGTAGATCCCCAGCCGTGAGTCCGCCCAGTCGGCGACCCGCACGCCCTTCGGTTCTGTGGTGCGCGCGCTGTGCGGCGCCCTTTCGTCGGTCGCGGTCATACCCGCGCACCCTCCCCTCGCCGCTGCGCTGTCATGGGCACACCCGGTCCGACCGGTGAGCGGTCGGCGGTGGGGGCGGCCTGCCGCGGCGCCAGCAGGTCCGTGCCCTGGAGCAGGTGAAACGCTAGCCACGTGCGCCCGGCCCGAACAACCGCGCTCAAGCGAGACTCAAGTGGCAAGTGCGGTGTTTCTCGAGCCAGTTGTGAGTTGCCCCGGCAGGGGTGCTCCCGCCTGGGCGCCCATCGCGCGTCGTGCGGTGGGGTGTTGGCGGTGCGGGTGGGTCTGTGTCGTCTCAAGTGGGCCTCCGTACGCGCCCGTTGGTGCACTGCCGTCATGTGCGGAGCGTAGGTCGGTGCCCCCCGGTCCGCGATGGGGTGCGATGCGCCAGGTGGCCGGAAAACGCGGGGTGCGGTCATCGCCGGTCGCCGGCGGGTGCGCTGGTGGGCCAGTGGGCCGAGGAGCCGGTGGGGCGGGGCCGCACCGAGCCGGTGGCCACGCCGATGACCGGGGCCACGGGGACGGCGGGGCGCCGGCGCCGGGCCTGGGGGCCGTGGGTGAGGCTGGGCGGCCCCTGCGGCTGTGCGCCGGGCGCCGGGCGGCGCAGGGCCGCCCTGAGCGCCCGCGGGCCCAGTACGGCGGCGGGCGGGGCCAGGTTCTGGTGCAGGTGGAGCAGCAGGGATGCGGCGTGCGGGTCGGCGGTGGCGGCGGCGGCGATCCTGGACAGGTAGCGGCCGCGCAGCCGCTTGCGCAGCGGCAGCGGCTCGTCGGGGGCGGGGGCCGGGACGAGCGGGCGGGTGCCCGGGCGCCACAGCGGGGCGAGCTGGTGGGCCAGGGCCCGGCGCAGGCGGTAGGTGATGCCGACGGCGGTGCCGTGGGCGGTGAGCATGCGCTCCAGGAGCAGGGCGCCCTGCACGGCGAGGGTCATGCCGTCGCCGTGGACGGGGTCCAGGGCGGCGAAGGCGTCGCCGACGACGAGGAACTGGTCGGGCCAGCGGCGCAGCCGCTCGTAGTGGCGCCAGCGGCTGCCGGTGACGGCGCACCGGTAGACGGGGCCCAGCGGGGTGGCGGTGGCCAGCAGGTCGCGCAGCAGCGGGTCGCGCAGCGCGGCGGCGGCGTGCAGCATCTGCTCGTGGTCGGCCGGGGCGGGCGCGGTGCCGGGGGTGCTCAGCGACACCGACCAGCGGCCGCCCTCGACGGGGTGGAGCAGGCCCTGGCGCGGGTCGTCGCCGGCGGCCATGAGCCACACGCCCTGCCAGTCGGCGACGTGCCCGACCGGCGGCGCGTACAGGGACGTCGCATACGTGGCGCCGGTGCGCACCACGGTCTCGGCGGGGGGTTCGTAGCCGAGGTCGGCGAGCCACTGCGGGGCGTGGGAGCCGCGTCCGCTCGCGTCGACCACGAAGTCGGCGGCGATCAGGCGCGGGGGCGTCCAGCCGCCGGGTGCCCGCCGGTCCCGGGCGCGGGCGAGGACGCCGGTGACGGTGTCCTGGGGGCCCGGTCGCAGGCCGACGACGTCGTGGTCGTGCAGGAAGCCCACCTTGGCATCGGCGCGCAGCCGGTCGCGGACCACCGCGTCCAGCAGGTCCCGGCCGGCGGAGAGCAGCGACAGGCCCGCGTCGAAGCGGGGCAGCCAGCCCGCCGGGCCGAGCAGCAGCAGGTCCTCGGGGACGCGCAGGTGGACGGCGCCGGCGCGCACGAGGTCCGCGCGGATGCCGGGGAAGAGCTCCTCCAGGCCCTGGTGGGCGGCGGTCGGCAGGCTGTGGGTGTGCCGGGCCTGGGGCACGCCCCGGCGCCGGCCCGCGCCGCGGGGCAGCCAGTCGCGTTCGATGACGGTGACCCGGTCCATGAAGCGGGCCAGGGCCCCCGCCGCGGCGAGCCCGGCCAGGCCGGAGCCGATCACCACGGCGTGGCCGTGGCCGCCGCCGTCGGGGACACCATGTGCGTACACCTTCATCCGGGCCGCCCTCCCCTGTGCGTCGTCGTGTGCATCATGCGGGGCGCGGCCCGGCCGGGGGCCGCCTTTCGCGCCGCCTCGAGCGGCCTTCGAGGCCGGCGCGAGGAAGACTCGAGTGCGCCCCGCCGCGGGGCGGGACGCGCAACACCGGCCGGCACGGCCGCACGGGCGGCCGGGTCACGCCTGCGGCCGCCCGCGCACCACCGCCGCTCCCCCGCCGCGCGGCGGCGGGAGAGCCGGCGGGGCGCCGCGCGCACCCGCAACTCCCCTTGATCGACGGGGGTTTCTGCCCCCGCCGCGCCCCCTGGGTCAGGGTGCGGGTGTGCGGGTCGCCCGGCCCGGGGTGTGCAGGGCCCGGTCGACCAGGGGGCCGGCCGCGCCGGTGTAGCCGGACGGGTCGAGCAGCGCGCTCGCCTCGGTGCGGTCCAGCACCCCGGCCAGTTCGGGGAGTTCGGCCAGTACGTCGGCCAGGGGCCGGCCGGTGGTGGTGGCCAGCAGGGAGGCCCGGGTGAGCAGTTCCTTGGCGGCGGTCTTGCCCAGGCGCGGGGCCAGGACCGCCGAGAGGCGTTCGGAGACGAGCTGTCCCCCGGTCGCGGCGAGGTTGGCCCGCATCCGCTCGGGGTGGACGCTCAGGCCCCGGGCGAGTTCGGCGGCCGTGTGCGCGGCGCCGCCGGTCAGGCGCAGGGCCTCGCGCAGCGGCTGCCACTCCGCGTGCCACACCCCGGCCGAGCGTTCGTCCTCCGTGACCAGGCACTGCGTCAGCACCGAGGCCAGCGCCGGTACTTGGAGGGCGGCGGAGCGGATCAGGGTGGCGAGCACGGGGTTGCGTTTGTGGGGCATCGCCGAGGAGGCGCCCCGTCCGGCGACGCTGGGCTCGCTCACCTCGCCGATCTCGGTGCGGGTCAGCACCAGCACGTCCGCGGCGATCTTGCCCAGTGCCCCGCTGGTGTGGGCCAGGGCCGCGCCCAGGTCGGCGACGGGGGTGCGCAGCGCGTGCCAGGGCAGGTGCGGGGCGGCCAGGCCGCTCTCCTCGGCGAAGGCGGCGCCCAGGGTGTCCACGACGGCGGCGGGGTCGGCGCCGGCTCCCGCGTGCTGCAGGTAGCCGGCCAGGGTTCCGGCCGCGCCGCCGAGGGAGACGGGCAGCCGGCCGGCGAGGCGGTCCAGGCGCTCGGCGGCGTCCTGGGCCAGGTGGTGCCAGCCGGCCGCCTTGAGCCCGAAGGTGGTGGGCACGGCGTGCAGGGCCAGGGTGCGGCCGGCCATCACGGTGTCGCGGTGCTCGGCGGCGAGGCCGGCCAGCGCGCGGGCCGTGGTGCGCAGGTCCGCGGCGATCAGGCGCAGGGCGCGGGCGGCCACCAGCATGGCGCCGGTGTCGAGGATGTCCTGGCTGGTGGAGCCGCGGTGGACGTACTCGGCGGCCTGCGGGGAGCGTTCGGCGACCACGGCCGTGAGCGCCTTGACCACGCCCACGACCGGGTTGGCGGTCTCGCGTGCGGCCAGGGCGAGTTCGCGCAGGTCGAGCAGGTCGGCGCGGGCGGCGGCGGTGATGACCTCGGCCGCGCGGGCGGGCACCGTGCCGCAGCGGGCCTGGGCGCGCACCAGGGCCGCCTCCGCGTCCAGCATCGCCTGCAGCCAGGCGCTGTCGCCGACCGCCGCCTCGACGGGGGTGCCCGCCCGCACCGGTGAGAGCAGCCCGGCGTCCAGGTGGTCGGCCGGGGCGGCGGTGCGCGGGGCCGGGTGCGCGGCGGTCACGGAGCCACCTCCACGCCCACGCCCGTCCCCACCCCTGCGGCCGCCTGCACCCCTGCGGCCTGCTGTGCGCCCGCGGGCGTCTGCACCGCCGCGGCCTTGACCGCCGTACGCTCCGCGGGGTCCGCCGCCGTGCGGTCCGGCCGGCGCTGCGGGGCCGGCAGGGCGGGCAGGGCGAGGACCGCGGCGGCGATGGCGTCGGAGTCCTCCAGGGTGACCGAGCCGACGCCGGGGCGGATGCCGGCGGCGGTGACCCAGTGCACGGACTCGGTGGGCACGCCGTAGGCGAAGCGGCGCGGGTGGGACACGCCGCGGGCGTCGATGAGGTGGTAGGGCCGCTCGGAGACGGCCAGTCCCCCGGTCTCGTAGCCGGGGCCGTCGGTGCCGTCGCCGGCGGGGATGCGGAAGGGGCGGCACTGCCCGCTGTGCAGCAGCCGGCTCATCAGCGGGTCGGCGGTGCGCCGCAGGTCGATCTCGGGCAGCCGGGCCTCGATGAGGACCGTGGCGCGTATGCGCACGTCGGGTATCTCGCTGGAGACGGCGGTGAAACAGGCCCCCTGCGGGTCGTCCTCGTCGGCGATCACGCGCAGGCCCGGGCCGGTCACCTCCAGCACGCCCGCGTCGATGAGGGCGGCCATCTCCTCGATCCGGGCGGCCGGGGGGCCGATGGACAGGTAGGCGTTCAGGGGGGTGTACCAGGCGTCGAGGTCGTCGCGGTGGGAGGCGGCGGTCAGGCCGGCGTGGTCGATGGCCAGGCGCAGTTCGTTGCGCAGGTCGCGCAGGACGTCCAGGGCGGCCTTGACCGGTCCGCTGACATTGCCCTGGCGGGCCAGGCGCACGTCGTCGTCGAGGTGGCCGCGCAGCCACGTGCGGAACGCGGCCAGGTCGGAGAAGACGCGCTCGCCCCAGGGGCGGGCCACACGCTGCCAGTCCCAGCGCTCCTCCGGGGCGATCGACGCCTGCTCGAGCAGCCGGTCCTCCTCGGCGCCGGGCTCGGCGGACAGGTAGCGCTCGACGAAGTCGTCGATGCTCTCGGGCGCCTGGCCGCGCTGGGCGAGCAGGGCCGCGTAGTAGACGCTGCACACCTCCTTGGACACCAGCGGCCACAGGTCGGCGGCGAAGTCGATCGCCGGGCGGCCCGGGGCGCGCGAGCGGAGCCGGGCGATGTACCCGGCCGTCAGCAGCCGGGGGTGGTACCGGCCGTGGGCGCCCTTCTCGTTCTCGCCGCGCGCCTGGTAGGGCACACCGCGCCGGGAGCCGGCGTACAGGCGCGGCTCGCGGCCCGAGGGCCGGTAGACCAGGCGGCCGTCGACACGGGTGAAGACACCGCCGCGGCCGTGGGTGAACAGGGCCTGGTAGTCGAAGTAGTTCAGCCCCAGTCCGCGCAGCAGGACCGGCTCGCCGGGCTTGACGGCGGACAGGTCGACGTCGGCCGGGTTGGCCGGGGGCAGGTAGGTCAGCCCGTGGCGCCGGGCGAAGTCCGTCAGCCGGCGCTCGCCGTCGCTGGGCCGGGTGGGCACGTGGCCCTGGGCCAGGACGACCGCGGCCAGGTGGCTCAGCCGGGTGCCGTCCTCCAGGACGACCGTCTGCGTGGCGTGCGGGCCGCTTCCCTCGTCCTGAAGGGCGACGGCGCGCTGCGGGTGGTGGCGCACCGTGATGTGGGCGGCGGCGTTGTCGACGACACGGCTGAACGCCCACGTCAGGTAGCAGCCGTACAGGGCGCGGGTGGGGTAGCTGTCGGGGCCCAGGCGGTCCGCTTCGGCCAGGACGTCCGGGTCGTAGCCGCCGTGCGGGCCGTTGTCGAGGGTGCGGGAGCTGAGGGCCTTGGCCCACTGGTGCAGGCTGGGTCCCTCCTGCAGCGGGCCGTCGATGCGGACGCTGGCGTCGGTGTAGACCGTCACCTGCGAGGCCACGGTGTTCATCAGCAGGTGCCGGGACTGCGTGGGGCGCCACACGCGTCCGGCACCCGGCGGGTCCGGGTCGACGACGTGCACGGTGACGGCGTCCCAGCGGGGCGACTTGCCCTCCTGCGCGCACAGCCGTTCCAGAACGGAAAGGCCGCGCGGTCCTGCGCCGACCAGGCACACCTCCAGGTGCGTGAGCGCTTCGTCGCCGGTGTACGGGGGCCGCGGGACCGTCGTCCCGTACGGGGTCAGTGCGGCGTGGGCTGTGCGTTCGCCTCCATGCGTACCGTCCACAGTGCCTCCTTCCTCGGGCCACCGTCGGGGCAGGCGCTCAACCACGGCTCGCTCCCGGGCGGAGATCGGCTCGAGGAACAACAGGCGCCCAGGTGGCGGGTGGTGCGGGCGGTGCCACAAGGGGGCCGGGGAGGCTTCCGGCGGGCTGCGAACGCGGCTGTATCGAGACTCCAGCCGCGGTCCTTACGTTCGGGAAAAAGGCGTCACCGCACCGGCCCGGCCCGGCGACGGGCGCGGCGCTCGGCGGGGCCTTCCCGGCCGGCGCACGAGCGTCCGGCACACGAGGGGCCGGCGCACGAGGGGCCGGCGCTCAGGCAGTTGATGACACGGCAGCGAAAGGATGTCACCGCATGACGAAACCGCCGCGCCACCGGCTCGTTCCCACCCAGGTGGCCGCCCTGGCGGTGGGGGTGTCCGAGGCGACGATCCGCAAATGGGTGAGCCGCGGGAAGATCACCCGCTACGGCGCGCCGAACTGCCGCTCGGAATTCGACATCGACGAACTCCAGGAGATCGCGATGCGCCGCCACGCCGCAGCCTCCTGACGGCCTCTCAGCTCCCCCTTTTCCCCCACGGTGCGGGTGCGGTGCCGGGCGGCCGCCGTCCGGGGGCGACCTTCACGGGCTGGGCTCCAACGAGTTGACGGGAAGCACACGATGACCGAGACACACGCCATTGCCGGGGTCCCCATGCGGTGGGTGGGCCCACTGCGTATCTCCGGGAACGTCGCCCGGACCGAGACGCAGGTCCCGCTGGCCACCTACGAAAGCCCGCTGTGGCCGTCGGTGGGCCGCGGCGCGAAGGTCTCCCGGCTGGCCGAGAAGGGCATCGTGGCCACCCTGGTGGACGAGCGGATGACCCGTTCGGTGCTGGTGGAGGCGACCGACGCGGCCACCGCGCTCGCGGCCGCCCGCAGCATCCACGCGCGCATCGAGGAGCTGCGCGAGGTGGTGCGCGGCTGCAGCCGCTTCGCGCAGCTGCTGGAGATCCGGCACGAGGTCAACGCCAACCTGCTGTTCGTGCGGTTCGAGTTCTCCACCGGGGACGCCTCCGGCCACAACATGGCCACCCTCGCCTCCGACGTGCTGCTCAAGCACATCCTGCAGACGGTGCCGGGCATCTCCTACGGGTCGATCTCCGGCAACTACTGCACCGACAAGAAGGCCACCGCCATCAACGGCATCCTGGGCCGCGGCAAGAACGTCGTCGCCGAACTCCTCGTGCCGCGCCAGGTGGTCACCGACATCCTGCACACCACCGCGGCCAAGGTCGTCGAGCTGAACCTCCGCAAGAACCTGCTCGGCACCCTGCTGGCCGGCGGCATCCGCTCGGCCAACGCCCACTACGCCAACATGCTGCTGGCGTTCTACCTGGCCACGGGGCAGGACGCGGCCAACATCGTCGAGGGCTCCCAGGGCGTGGTCATGGCCGAGGACCGCGACGGCGACCTGTACTTCGCCTGCACCCTGCCCAACCTGATCGTCGGCACGGTCGGCAACGGCAAGGGCCTCGGCTTCGTCGAGACGAACCTGACCCGGCTGGGCTGCCGGGCCGATGCCGCCCCCGGCGACAACGCCCGCCGCCTGGCGGTGCTGGCGGCGGCCACCGTGCTGTGCGGGGAGCTGTCGCTGCTGGCCGCCCAGACCAATCCCGGCGAACTCATGCGCGCGCACGTGCAGCTCGAACGCCACGACACGACCGCGAAGGCTGGTGTATGAGGCATGTCCCTGTCCGTAGGTATCCATGATCTGTCGTTCGCGACCGGTGAGTTCGTCCTGCCGCACACCGCGCTCGCCGCGTACAACGGCACCGAGATCGGCAAGTACCACCTGGGCATCGGCCAGGAGTCGATGAGCGTGCCCGCCGCCGACGAGGACATCGTCACCATGGCGGCCGCGGCCGCCGCGCCGGTCGTCGCCCGGCACGGCACCGACAAGATCCGCACCGTGGTCTTCGCCACCGAGTCCTCCATCGACCAGGCCAAGTCGGCGGGCGTGTACGTGCATGCGCTGCTGGGTCTGCGCTCCGCGACGCGGGTGGTGGAGCTGAAGCAGGCCTGCTACGGGGCGACCGCCGCCCTGCAGTTCGCCATCGGCCTGATCCAGCGCGACCCCGCCCAGCAGGTC
>NZ_SZPR01000031.1:0-96963 GCF_005280195.1 Streptomyces galbus
GCGTTTCCGACTCTATCAGATCTTTCCGATCCGATTTCCTCGGTGCTTTCCAGTCGACCGCTTTTGTTTCGCGGTTTCCTTTCCGGCGTCTCCGACTTTATCAGAAGTTCTGAGCCGGATTTCCGCCCCTCCCGGGACGTCCCGGTGCTCGAAGCTGACCGGGTTCCCTCGGAGGCGGAGCCGTAAACGTACTGGAGCGGGGCGCCCCGATGCAAATCGAGGGGCCCCGCTCCGGGTTCGTACGGTCGGACGGCCCGACGAGACGTCAGACCTCCACCACGACCGGCAGGATCATCGGCCGGCGGCGGTAGGTGTCGGAGACCCACTTGCCCAGCGTCCGGCGGACCAGTTGCTGCAGCTGGTGGGGCTCGACCACGCCGTCCTGGGCGGAGCGCTCCAGGACTTCGGTGATCCTCGGGATGACGTCGGTGAAGGCCGAGTCGTCGATGCCCGAGCCGCGGGCCTGCACGTGCGGGCTCCCGGTGATCTTGCCGGTGGAGGAGTCCATCACCACGAAGACCGAGATGATGCCCTCGTCGCCGAGGATCTTGCGGTCCTTCAGCGCCGGCTCGCCGACGCCGCCGACCGAGAGGCCGTCGACGTAGACGTAGCCCGCCTGCACCTTGCCGGAGATCTTCGCCTTGCCCCCGACGAGGTCGACGACCACGCCGTCCTCGGCGATCACGATGCGGTCGTGCGGGACGCCGGTGAGGGCGCCCAGCTCGGCGTTGGCGCGCAGGTGCCGCCATTCGCCGTGGACCGGCATCAGGTTCTTCGGGCGGCAGATGTTGTAGAAGTACAGCAGCTCGCCCGCGGAGGCGTGGCCCGAGACGTGGACCTTGGCGTTGCCCTTGTGGACGACGTTGGCGCCCCACCGGGTCAGCCCGTTGATCACGCGGTAGACCGCGTTCTCGTTGCCGGGGATCAGGGACGAGGCCAGGATCACCGTGTCGCCCGAGACGATGCGGATCTGGTGGTCCCGGTTGGCCATGCGGGAGAGCGCGGCCATCGGTTCGCCCTGGGAGCCCGTGCAGACCAGCACGACCTCGTCGTCGGGCAGGTCGTCCAGCGTCTTGACGTCGACGACCAGGCCCGGCGGGACCTTCAGGTAGCCGAGGTCGCGGGCGATGCCCATGTTGCGGACCATCGAGCGGCCGACGAAGGCGACCCGGCGTCCGTACTCGTGGGCGGCGTCCAGGATCTGCTGGATGCGGTGGACGTGGCTGGCGAAGCTGGCCACGATGATCCGCTTGCGGGCGCTCGCGAAGACCTGGCGCAGGACGTTGGAGATGTCGCGCTCGGGCGGGACGAAGCCGGGCACCTCCGCATTCGTCGAGTCGGCGAGGAGGAGGTCGATGCCCTCCTCGCTCAGCCGCGCGAACGCGTGCAGGTCCGTGAGGCGGTTGTCCAGCGGCAACTGGTCCATCTTGAAGTCGCCGGTGTGGACGACCATGCCCGCGGGGGTGCGGATGGCGACGGCCAGCGCGTCCGGGATGGAGTGGTTGACCGCGACGAACTCGCAGTCGAAGGGACCGAGGCGCTCACGGTCCCCCTCCACCACCTCGAGGGTGTACGGGCGGATGCGGTGCTCCTGGAGCTTGGCCTCGATCAGGGCGAGGGTCAGCTTGGAGCCGATCAGCGGGATGTCCGGCTTCTCGCGCAGGAGGTAGGGGACGCCGCCGATGTGGTCTTCGTGGCCGTGCGTGAGGACGATGCCCTCGATGTCGTCGAGGCGGTCCCGGACGGAACTGAAGTCCGGCAGGATCAGGTCGATCCCGGGCTGCTCCTCCTCGGGGAAGAGCACGCCGCAGTCGACGATCAGCAGGCGGCCGTTGTACTCGAAGACCGTCATGTTGCGGCCGATCTCGCCGAGGCCGCCGAGCGGGGTGACCCGCAGGCCTCCAGCGGGGAGCGGCGGGGGCGGGCCGAGTTCAGGGTGCGGATGACTCAAAAGACTCTCCTCACCACGCACGCCACGTACCGGTCGGGCACGTGGCGCGCGTGACGTTCGTGCAGTAGCAGTTGTCGTTGTCTGGTGCAGGCACCGGTGGCCTGCGTATTCAGTTGTGGAGTCTGTGTGCGCGGTTCGGCGCGCGAAGTCTGGTGTTCAGAGCTGTACCCCGCCCGCGGCAAGATCGATCTTGAGCTGCTCGATCTCTTCGGCGGTGCACTCGATCATGGGCAGGCGCAGGGGGCCGGCCGGCAGGCCCTGGAGGGCGAGCGCGGCCTTGGTGGTCATGACGCCCTGGGTGCGGAACATGCCCGTGTAGACGGGCAGCAGCTTCTGGTGGATCTCGGCGGCCTTCTGGACGTCCCCGGAGACGAAGGCGTCGACGAGGGCGCGCAGGTCGGGGGTGACGACGTGGCCGACGACCGAGACGAAGCCGACCGCGCCCACGGAGAGCAGCGGCAGGTTCAGCATGTCGTCGCCGGAGTACCAGGCGAGGCCGGAGCGCGCGATGGCCCAGCTCGCCCGGCCGAGGTCGCCCTTGGCGTCCTTGTTGGCGACGATCCTCGGGTGCTCCGCGAGGCGGACCAGCGTCTCGGTGCTGATCGGGACGCCGCTGCGGCCGGGGATGTCGTAGAGCATGACCGGCAGCCCGGTGGCGTCGGCGACCGTCGTGAAGTGCCGGTACAGGCCCTCCTGCGGGGGCTTGTTGTAGTACGGCGTGACGACCAGCAGGCCGTGTGCGCCGGTGCGCTCGGCCGTGCGGGCCAGCTCGACGCTGTGGTGGGTGTCGTTGGTGCCGACTCCGGCGACCACGTGGGCCCGGTCGCCGACCGCCTCCAGTACGGCTCGTACGAGGTCCGCTTTCTCCGCGTCGCTGGTGGTCGGGGACTCGCCGGTGGTGCCGTTGACGATCAGGCCGTCGTTGCCTGCGTCCACCAGGTGGGTGGCGAGCCGCTGTGCGCCGTCGAGGTCGAGTGCGCCGTCCGCCGTGAACGGCGTGACCATGGCGGTGAGGACCCGCCCGAAGGGGGTCTGCGGAGTGGAGGTCGGAGCCATGGGTTACACGCTACTCGTTGCTCATCACGGGGTCTGCCCTCGGGGGGTCGCGACAAGTCCGGACAAAGGTGGAGCCCGGCACTGCCTGCTCGGGGGTTCAAGCAGTGCCGGGTCCGTTCGATCAGGCTAGATGAACTTCTCGAAATGCCGCAATACGGACACCTCGGGCGGTGGAACCGTACATGTGTACCGCGCGGGCGCGCGGTGCCGCGTTACGGGGCCACGCGTCCGTTGGCGTTGTACGCGGCGTGGGTGAGCGGCATGAGCCGGGCCCACTCCGCCTCCATCCTCTCGCCGACCATCTCGATCTCCCGCTGCGGGAACGACGGCACCTTCGCCAGCTCGTGCTGGGTGCGCAGACCGAGGAAGTGCATCAGCGAGCGGGCGTTGCAGGTGGCGTACATCGAGGAGTACAGGCCGACCGGGAGGGCGGCGCGGGCGACCTCGCGCGCGACGCCCTCGGCGAGCATCTTCTGGTAGGCGGTGTACGCCTGCTCGTACGACTCCCGCAGGGTGTCGCTGACCGCGGCGTGCTGCGCCGCGGTGCCCTCGACGAACTCGTACTTGCCGGGGCGGCCCTGCTGGACCAGCTTGCGGGAGGTGTCCGGGACGTAGAAGACCGGCTGGAGCTCGCGGTAGCGGCCGGACTCCTCGTTGTACGACCAGCCGACGCGGTGCCGCATGAACTCGCGGAAGACGAAGATCGGGGCGCTGATGAAGAAGGTCATCGAGTTGTGCTCGAACGGGCTGCCGTGGCGGTCGCGCATCAGGTAGTTGATCAGACCCTTGGAGCGCTCGGGGTCCTTGCTCAGTTCCGCCAGGGACTGCTCGCCGGCGGTGGAGACGCGGGCGGCGAAGAGCACGTCGGCATCGGAAGCGCTGGACTTCACCAGCTCGACGGTGACGTCACTGCGGAACGTGAGCGACTCGGGGCTGGTCACGGGGGTGGCGGTCCTTCCATCACTGCTGTGGTCGGCCACCACCTTACGGGGCGCCCGGCGGGCCCCCGGCACCCTCGGCCGCCGAGATGCGGCAGAGATTTCTTCGGACATGGGCACCTTTTGTGCCACTCGTGCGTCTGAATCGGTGAGGTCCGCTAGTTCGATCACGAACCCTGACACGAGAGGAGCTGCACCCCGATGTTCCGTCGGCGTGAGCCCGTGCCCTTCGCCTTCCTGGCCGAGGCGGAGCGGTTCCGCAGCAATGTCACCCCGCCCCCGCGGCAGCGCGCGTCCGCCGGTGAGACGGCCGGGCGCTGGCTGCTGGGGCTCACCATCGTGGCCGCACTCGTCGGCGCGCTGATCGTGGGGATGCCGGCGCTGTCGCTCGACCACTCGGTGCCGGTGCAGCAGTCGCAGGCGTCCCAGCCGTCCCACTCGTCCCAGGGACACTGACCCCTTCCCGGGCTTCGAAGGTGGTGAGCGGCGACCCGGACGGATAGCCTCACCGGTCACAGCTCCAGCATGGATCGAGTGAGGACCACCCGTGCCCCTGCCCTTCCTGACGGCCGATCACGCCTTCGAGGCCGCGGACGACGTCGCACTGCCCCACGACGACCACGAGCGCTGGCGGCGCCCCTACCGGCCCGGCCCCTGGCGGGTCGGCGTGGCGGCGGTCCTGCTGCTGCTGGCCTCGTTCGTGCTGTTCGCGGCGGTCCTCATCGCGCTCACCGGCTCCCTGACCGAGGCCGCGACGGTCTTCGGGCTGTCGCTGCTCGTCATCGCCGGGGCGCTGCGGATGCTGCGGATGGGCGTGTGGGTCAGCTCGCACGGGCTGCGGCAGGTCGCCTTCCTCGTCACGCGGACGGTGCCGTGGAACCGGGTCGGCGCGGTGCGGACGGTGCAGCAGCCGGTGCGCTGGCTGGGGCTGCCGAGGACCGTGCAGGGGCAGGCGCTCGTCCTCGTCAGGACCGGCCGCGGCGCGGAGGACGCCGTACCCCTGCTGACCACGCACGACGCGGACTTCCTGGCGCGCCACGAGGCCTTCGACCGGGCGGCCGACACGGTCGAGGCGTGGGCCGCGGAGAACGCGGGCTGACGCCGCGCGGACGCACGCGCGAAGGGGCCGACCCGCCGGGTGCGGGTCGGCCCCTTCGCTGTGCTCGGTCGGCCTGGTCGACGACGTGCCCCCAGGAACTGACGCCTCACGTCTGGACGGGCTTGCCGTCGTGCAGGGCTATGGCGCGCTGCATCGCCTTGCGGGCGCGCGGGGTGTCGCGGGCGTCGTGGTAGGCGACGGCGAGGCGGAACCAGGTGCGCCAGTCGTCGGGCGCGGCCTCCGTCTCGGCCTTGCGCCGGGCGAAGACCTCGTCCGCCGACTCCCGGTCGATGCGGCCGCTGGGGGTGCGCCGCAGCTCGTCGACGGGCAGGCCGCCCTCGGCGTCGAGTTCGGCGGCCAGGGCGTTGGCCCGGCGGACGAACTGGGTGTTCTTCCACAGGAACCACAGGCCGATGACCGGCAGGACCAGCACCGCCACGCCGAAGGTGACGGTGACGACCGTGCCGGACTGGATGAGCAGGACGCCTCGGCTGCCGACCAGGACGAAGTAGAAGACCAGGACGGCGGCCGTGACGAGGTAGGACAGCTTGGCTCGCATGGTTCGGGTCAGCCCAGGTCCAGGAAGTGTTCCAGGCCGAAGGTCAGGCCGGGCGTCGTCACGACCCGGCGGGCGCCCAGCAGGATGCCCGGCATGAAGCTGCTGTGGTGCAGGGAGTCGTGCCGGACGGTGAGGGTCTCGCCCTCGCCGCCGAGCAGGACCTCCTGGTGGGCCAGCAGGCCCCGCAGCCGGACCGCGTGCACCGGCACCCCGTCGACGTCCGCACCGCGGGCGCCGTCCAGGGCGGTGGTGGTCGCGTCCGGCGCGGGGGCGGTGCCGGCCTTGGCGCGGGCCTCGGCGATGAGCTGGGCGGTGCGCGTGGCGGTGCCCGAGGGGGCGTCCACCTTGTTCGGGTGGTGCAGCTCGACGACCTCCACCGACTCGAAGTACGGCGCGGCGATCTGCGCGAACTTCATGGTGAGCACGGCGCCGATGGAGAAGTTCGGCGCGATGAGCACCCCGGTCTGCGGGGAGCCGGCCAGCCACTCCTGGAGGCGGGTCAGGCGCTCGTCGTTCCAGCCGGTGGTGCCGACGACGGCGTGGATGCCGTGCCCGACGCAGAACTCGAGGTTGTCCATGACCGAGGCGGGCGTGGTCAGTTCCACGGCCACCTGGGCGCCGGCGCCGGTGAGCGCCTCGAGGGAGTCGCCCCGGCCGAGGGCGGCCACCAGCTCCATGTCCTCGGCGGCCTCGACGGCCCGGACCGCCTCGGAACCGATCCGGCCCTTGGCGCCGAGGACCGCCACGCGCAGCTTGCTCATGTCTGTTGCTTCCTTTGCCAGGTGGGTCAGGCGACCGCGTCGTGCAGGCGCGCGGCCTGCTTGTCCTTCAGGGGGCCGATGACCGACAGCGACGGGCGCCGGCCCAGGACCTCGCGGGCCACCTCGCGGACGTCGTCCGGGGTCACGGCCGCTATCCGGGACAGCATGTCGTCGACGGACATCTGCTCGCCCCAGCACAGCTCGCTCTTGCCGATGCGGTTCATCAGCGCACCGGTGTCCTCCAGGCCGAGGACCGTGGAGCCCTTGAGCTGGCCGATGGCGCGGTCGATCTCGTCGTCGGACAGGCCGTGCTGGGCGACCTGGTCGAGTTCGTCGCGGCAGATCTTCAGCACGTCGTGGACCTGGCTGGGCCGGCAGCCGGCGTACACGCCGAACAGGCCGCAGTCGGCGAACCCCGAGGTGTACGAGTACACGCTGTAGGCCAGGCCGCGCTTCTCGCGGACCTCCTGGAACAGCCGTGAGGACATCCCGCCGCCCAGAGCGGTGTTGAGGACGCCCAGGGCCCAGCGGCGGTCGTCCGTGCGGGACAGGCCGGGCATGCCGAGGACGACGTGCGCCTGCTCGGTCTTGCGGCCGAGCAGCTCGACGCGGCCGGCGGTGCGCAGGGTGCGGCTGCCGCCGCGCGGGGCGACGGGCACGGCGTCCGGGTCGCGCAGCGCGCCGGACTTCTCGAAGGCGGCGCGGACCTGGCGGACGACCTTGTGGTGGTCGACGTTGCCGGCGCAGGCGACCACCAGGTGGGTGGGGTCGTAGTGCTTCTTGTAGAAGCGGCGGATGCGGTCCGCGGTGAGGGCGTTGACCGTGTCGACCGTGCCGAGGACGGGGCGGCCGAGGGGGTTGTCGCCGAACATCGTGTGCGCGAACAGGTCGTGCACGCAGTCGCCCGGGTCGTCCTCGGTCATCGCGATCTCCTCGAGGATGGCGCCCCGCTCGACGTCGACGTCCTCCTGGAGGATCAGCGAGCCCGTGAGCATGTCGCAGACGACGTCTATGGCGAGCGGCAGGTCGGCGTCGAGCACGCGCGCGTAGTAGCACGTGTACTCCTTCGCCGTGAAGGCGTTCATCTCGCCGCCGACCGCGTCGAGGGCGGCGGAGATGTCCAGGGCGCTGCGCTTGTGGGTGCCCTTGAACAGGAGGTGCTCGAGGTAGTGCGTGGCGCCGTTCAGCGCGGGGGTCTCGTCGCGGGACCCGACGTGCGCCCAGATGCCGAAGGTCGCGGAGCGGACCGAGGGCAGGGTCTCGGTGACGATGCGCAGACCGCCAGGGAGGGTGGTCCTGCGGACCGTGCCGGTGCCGTCGGTCCCCTTGATGAGGGTTTGGGTACGGGCGACGGCCCGCGCCTCCGAGGAGGTGCGGGCCGTCGCCGTGGAGCTGCTCGACGTCACTTGTCGGTGTCGTCCTTCGTGTCGTCCTCGGAGCCTTCCTCGCCCTCGATCACGGGGATGAGGGAGAGCTTGCCGCGGGAGTCGATCTCGGCGATCTCGACCTGGACCTTCTGGCCGACGCCGAGGACGTCCTCGACGTTCTCCACGCGCTTGCCGCCGGCGAGCTTGCGGATCTGCGAGATGTGCAGCAGACCGTCCTTGCCGGGGAGCAGGGAGACGAAGGCACCGAAGGTGGTCGTCTTCACGACCGTGCCCAGGTAGCGCTCGCCGACCTCGGGCATCGTCGGGTTGGCGATGCCGTTGATCGTGGCGCGGGCGGCCTCGGCGGAGGGGCCGTCGGCGGCACCGATGTAGATCGTGCCGTCGTCCTCGATCGTGATCTCGGCGCCGGTGTCCTCCTGGATCTGGTTGATCATCTTGCCCTTGGGGCCGATGACCTCACCGATCTTGTCGACCGGGATCTTGACGGTGATGATCCGCGGGGCGTTCGGGGACATCTCGTCGGGCCGGTCGATGGCCTCCATCATCACGTCGAGGATGTGGAGGCGGGCGTCGCGGGCCTGCTTGAGGGCCGCGGCCAGGACGGAGGCGGGGATGCCGTCCAGCTTGGTGTCGAGCTGGAGGGCGGTCACGAACTCCTTGGTGCCGGCGACCTTGAAGTCCATGTCGCCGAAGGCGTCCTCCGCACCGAGGATGTCGGTGAGGGTGACGTAGTGCGTCTCGCCCTCGATCTCCTGGGAGATCAGGCCCATGGCGATACCGGCGACCGGGGCCTTGAGCGGCACACCGGCGTTCAGCAGCGACATGGTGGAGGCGCAGACCGAGCCCATGGACGTCGAGCCGTTGGAGCCGAGGGCCTCGGACACCTGGCGGATCGCATAGGGGAACTCCTCGCGCGCGGGCAGCACCGGCACGAGCGCGCGCTCGGCGAGGGCGCCGTGGCCGATCTCGCGGCGCTTCGGGGAGCCGACGCGGCCGGTCTCACCGGTGGAGTACGGCGGGAAGTTGTAGTTGTGCATGTAGCGCTTGCGGGTCACCGGGGAGAGCGTGTCCAGCTGCTGCTCCATGCGGAGCATGTTGAGGGTGGTGACGCCCAGGATCTGGGTCTCGCCACGCTCGAACAGGGCGGAGCCGTGGACCCGCGGGATGGCCTCGACCTCGGCGGCCAGCGTGCGGATGTCGGTGACACCGCGGCCGTCGATGCGCTTCTTCTCCTTGATCACGCGCTCGCGGACGAGCTGCTTGGTCAGGGAGCGGTAGGCGGCGGAGATCTCCTTCTCGCGGCCCTCGAACTCCGGCAGGAGCTTCTCGGCGGCGAGCGCCTTGACGCGGTCCAGCTCGGCCTCGCGCTCCTGCTTGCCGGCGATGGTGAGCGCCTGGGCCAGCTCGGTGCGCACGGCGGCGCTCAGCGCCTCGAGGATGTCGTCCTGGTAGTCCAGGAAGATCGGGAACTCGCCGACCGGCTTGGCGGCCTTGGCGGCGAGGTCCGACTGGGCCTTGCACAGGACCTTGATGAAGGGCTTCGCGGCGTCCAGACCGGCGGCCACGACTTCCTCGGTGGGGGCCTCGGCGCCGCCCTCGACCAGCTTGATGGTCTTCTCGGTGGCCTCGGCCTCGACCATCATGATCGCGACGTCGCCGTCCTCCAGGACGCGACCGGCGACGACCATGTCGAAGACGGCGTCCTCGAGCTCGGTGTGCGTCGGGAACGCGACCCACTGGCCGCGGATCAGCGCGACGCGGACGCCGCCGATCGGGCCGGAGAAGGGCAGTCCGGCCAGCTGCGTGGACGCGGACGCGGCGTTGATCGCGACGACGTCGTACAGGTGGTCGGGGTTGAGCGCCATGATCGTGCAGACGACCTGGATCTCGTTGCGCAGGCCCTTCTTGAAGGACGGGCGCAGCGGGCGGTCGATGAGGCGGCAGGTGAGGATCGCGTCCTCGGAGGGGCGGCCCTCGCGGCGGAAGAAGCTGCCGGGGATCTTGCCGGCGGCGTACATCCGCTCCTCGACGTCCACCGTCAGGGGGAAGAAGTCGAGCTGGTCCTTGGGGTTCTTCGAGGCGGTGGTGGCCGACAGCACCATGGTGTCGTCGTCCAGGTACGCCACGGCGGAGCCGGCGGCCTGCTTGGCCAGGCGGCCCGTCTCGAAACGGATGGTGCGGGTGCCGAAGGCGCCGTTGTCGATCACGGCTTCGGCGTAGTGGGTCTCGTTCTCCACTAGTGATGTCTCCTCGTCCTCGTCCCTGGCTGCCCGTGTGGCAGGGGGACGGTCGTGGAGAAGCGCGCCGTCTGGTGCGGGCCGGTCTTCGATCGAAGCACCCGGGGCTGTCGTTGCCCGGGGGCCACTACCGAGGACCGGCGGCGGCGAGGTGCGCTTCTCCTCTTCTTGTCATGCTGTGTCGTACGTCGTGCTTCCTGCCACCACATTACAAAGCGTGAGTGACAGTCCGCATGTTTCCGCACGTACGGCAAAGGGAGCGGTCCCCGAATCGGTACGGGAACCGCTCCCTCCACGGCGTGCTACTTGGCGCCGCCGGCCGCACCGCGGCGGATGCCGAGGCGGTCGACCAGCGCACGGAAGCGCTGGATGTCCTTCTTCGCCAGGTACTGGAGCAGGCGACGACGCTGGCCGACCAGGATCAGCAGACCCCGGCGGGAGTGGTGGTCGTGCTTGTGCGTCTTGAGGTGCTCCGTCAGGTCGGAGATCCGACGGGAGAGCATGGCGACCTGGACCTCGGGGGAGCCGGTGTCGCCCTCCTTGGTACCGAACTCGGAGATGATCTGCTTCTTCGTGGCGGCGTCGAGCGACACGCGTACTCCTCATGATCTGTGGTGGCCACCGAGTGCCCCCGGTCTGTGTCTCGGGGGAGCTTCCGTGACTCGGAAGGCGGGGATCCGCTGGGCGCGACCTCCAGAACGGTGCGTTCCGGGGGTGCGTACACAAACGGCCGAATGCCAGAGTAGCAGCCCGCGACGACGGGCTCGTCCGCCGGGCCGGCCGGGTCGGTGCCCGCGCGTCGCCGTACCACTCGAACGAGTGCGGTCGGCGGGAAACCTCTGACCTGGAGGAATACCCCAAGTAGGGTAGTCGTACAGCTCGTTGCCCCTGAGGAAGGACCGGAGCCGTCATGGCCGATGAGACCGACGAGGAACGCAAGGCGCGCAAGGAACGCGAGCGGGACGAGCTGTACGCGCTCGACATCTCGGACGTGGAGTGGCACTGCGCGCCGGGCACCGAGGACCACGAGGAGCGGGTGGAGATCGCGTACCTGCCCGCCGGTGCGGTGGCGATGCGCTCTTCGCTGGATCCGGACACGGTGCTGCGCTACACCGAGGCGGAGTGGCGGGCGTTCGTGCTGGGGGCCCGGGACGGCGAGTTCGACCTGGAGCCGGACGCGCGCGAGGGCGGGGTGCCCGCGCAGGCGGACGCCCCGTAGGCAGGGGTACGGCGGGGGCGCGCGGTGGTGACACCGGGCGCCCCCTTCGCTTGCGGGCACGTACGCGTGCGGCCCGGTCGGAGCGGGGCGGGTGCCCTACTTCTCCGCCGCGCTGCCGATGCCGAGCACGAGGTAGATCCACGCCTTCTTCTGGGCCGCGCTGGGCCCGTCCGCCGTCTTGGCGCCGAAGAAGACGCGGCCGTCCTGGACCAGGACGTCGCTGTCGTCGATCGAGGTGAGGGGCGCGGCCTCGGCGGGCAGCCCGAAGTAGAGGTAGGGCCGCTCACCGCCGGTCGCGGGGTCCAGGCCGACCAGGGCGTGCGGGGAGATGCCGTCCTCGCTGGTGCGCAGGGCGAGCAGTTCGTGCCCGCTCATCCGCACCGGCCGCAGCAGCGCGTTCGGGCCGGAGTCGAACTTGCGGGTGGTGTTCCCGGTGGCCAGGTCGAAGCCGATGATCCAGTTGGACGTGCCCTGGTCGGTCTGGTCCTCGCTGCGCAGGAAGACCTGGCCGTCGCCGACGGCGATGGTCGGGCAGTCGTCGATGACCAGGTAGTCGGAGGACGCGCACTCCCCCACGTAGGTGCCGCTCTGCAGGCTCACGGTGGCGCGGTTGCGGCCCTTGGCGTCCAGGGAGATCAGTTCCGTCAGCCCGGTGTCGCCGGCGGACACGCCGACGACGGGCGGCTCGGCGGAGGGCACGACCAGGTCACGGACGCCCTTCGCGGCGGAGTACGTCCACACCGTCGCGCCCGTGGCGGGGTCGACCTTGCGCACGGAGTACGTCGTCCCGTCCCAGACGTCGGTCGAGGGGGCGCCCTCCTTCCAGCACGCGCGCCGGACGAGCAGCCCGGCCCCTCCGGCGGCACCGTCGTCCCGGCACGACCCGGTGACCGTCGTCCGCCACTTGGTGCGGCCCTCGGCCAGGTCGAAGGCGCTGGTGCCGCCGCCCCAGGTGACGGCGACGGTGTCGTGGGCGAGGGTGACGCCCGGGGTGCGCTGCGGGGAGCTGACGGAGGAGCCCGCCGTGGAGACGGGGAAGGTGCGCTCCCAGACCTCGCGGCCGTCGTCGAGGTCGACGAGCACGACGTGGTTGCAGTACGCCTCCGGGCGGTCGCTGGCCTTGAACAGGACGGCGGTGCGGTGGTCGACGGTGACGTGCGGGGTGTAGCCGCAGATGGGGCCGTCGAGGCGGACGGTCCACTTCTCCTGGTTCTTGCCGGGTGCGGCGTCCGTGCCGATCGGGTAGCCGGCGAGGGTCCGGTTGATGCCCTTGGCGAGGATCGTGTCGGTGGCCCACATGCCGGGCAGCGCGTAGTGCTCGCCGGGGCTCATGTCGTCCACGGAGAACCGGAAGGCCATGGCGCCGGTGGTGGAGGCGGGCGGCTTCTCCACCGTCCGGCGGACGTCGAGGGGGCCGGGAGCCGCTGCCTCGGACCTGCCGGAGGGGGAGTTCCCGTCGCGGCCCCACAGGAGCCAGCCTCCCGTGCCGAGTCCGGCCACGAGGGCGACCAGGAGGGCGACGAGCAGCCAGGTGCGGCGCCGGCGCTTCTTCTGCTGGGTCTGCGCGGTGACCGCGGACTGGGTGAAGACGGAGGGCGGTGGGCCGAAGCTCACGCTGGAGAATCCTTTCGTCCGTCAGTGCCGTCGGGCCGCGCGCGCGGGCGACGGAAGCTGGGAGGGGCACCCCCGCGCGCGTGGGGCGCGGGGCGTGGGGGCCCGGCAGGGGCCTGGGCCGGCGGGCGGCCCCCGCGCGCGTGAGGCGGTGGGGGCCGGGGCGGCCCGCGCACGCGGGGCACCTCCCGGGAGGGAGGGCCGACGCGCAGCCGGTTGTCAGGTGCCGGCCATCGACCTGGCCGCCGCGTACACGTCGAACACGGCGAGGGCCAGCGGGACCAGGGTCAGCAGGACGAACGCCTCGGCGATCTCGAAGAAGCGCCCCCAGAAGGGGGTGACGCCCCGGCGCGGGGTGATGAGCCCGACGGCGGTGACGACCGCGGCCGCCGCGGCGACCGCCGCCACCAGCCAGACGCTGCGGATGTCGAGCGCGGTGGTGTCCCCGTGCAGGGCGTCGCGCCAGTACGACCGCGGCGGGTTCAGCGCGAGCCCGAGGCCGAGGGCGACGAGACCGGCGAGGCCCGCGGCGAGGGTGGCGGCGACCTGCGCGGCGTAGCGGAACAGGTGGGCCCGCATCAGCATGGCGACCGCGGCCGCCAGGGCCAGCACCTGCGCCCAGAGGTCGTCCGAGAAGCCCAGGACGAGCGAGGCGCCCACGCTGAGCAGCGCGCAGCCGCCGACCAGGCCGACGAGGAGTTCGTGGCCGCGGCGGGCCTGTGCGGCGATGCGCTCGGCGTCCACCGGTCGCTGCGCGGCCGGCTCGTCGTCCGCGTACCCGCCGGACGGGGTCGGCGGTTCGTAGCCGACGGGCAGCCGGGCGAACCGCACGGACAGGCCCGGCAGGAACGCGAGCGCGCAGACGGACAGCGGCGCGCACAGGGCGGCCGTCTCGACGGGCTCGAAGTCGGCGAGGACCGCCACGAAGGTGACGACCAGGGCGACCGCCGAGGCGAGCACGAACGCCACGAAGGGGCCGTCCCCGCCGGGCGACACGAGCGTGAGCACCAGGGCGGCCAGCAGGACGAAGGTGCAGGCCAGCAGGAACTGCAGGCGCCCGACGCCCTGACCGCCGGACAGCGGCAGCAGGCCCGAGCCCGCGACGGCGACGTTCGGCAGCGCCCCGAGCCCCAGGGCGACGGCCGAGGCACGGTCGTCGTACACGCGGGCGCGGACGCAGGCGAAGGCCACCAGGAAGACTCCGGCGACGGCGGCGAGAACGCCCTGCAGTCCGTGCATGTCGTGGCGGGTCTGGGAGTTCCAGACGACGAACGCGAGCAGCACGGGCAGCACCCCGCCCGCGGCGAGGCCCGCCACGCGCGTGTGCTCGCCGCTCCACAGCGTCCGGTCGCGCGTGACGGCGGCGGCCACCACCTCGGCGACGTCGTCGAAGACGGCCGGGGGCAGCGACTGCGCGAACGGGCGCAGCGTGAGCAGTTCGCCGTCCAGGATGCGTTGCGCCGCGAAGGACCGGGCGCTGTCGAGGACCGTCCCGTCGCGGCGTACGAGGTGGTAGCCGACCGGGGCGCCCTCGGCGGGGCGCTGCCGGGACAGCCGCAGGATCTCCGGGTGGAGGTCCGCGACCGGGACGTCGTCGGGCAGGGCCACGTCGACGCGGCCGTCGGGCGCGACGATGGTGACCCGGCAGAAGCCGGACCGCGTGCCCGCCGGGAGCGGGGCCGCGCCGCCGGGTGCGCCGCTCGCGCCGGCCGGCGCGGAGGCCGTCGTGCTCACCTGTCGTCTCCCCCTCGTCAGTGCGTGCGGCCGGGGCCGGTTCGCACCTGCTCACAGGTTTTCACCCGGCACCTTATCGTCCGCCGATGTCAGTGACGGTCAGTAGGATCGCGCTGCGCGACCGACGTTCCCCGGACACGGGGCGGGGGGCCGAACGGGTCGGGCGGACCAGGGAATCGGTGCGAATGAGCCACGTCGTCGTCAAGCGTCCGCCGCGGGCGCTGCCGAAGGAAGTGCCCACGGAGGAGGTCGTCCTCCAGCCCCCGCCGGAGCTGCCGCGCGGTCAGCGGGAGGGCGCGCTCCTGCAGTTGCTGCCCATGCTCGGCATGGGCGGCTCCGTGGTGTTCTTCTTCAACCCGCAGGCCCAGCCCTTCATGAAGATCATGGGCATGGTGATGGTGGCGTCCACCGTCGCCCTGGGCGTCTCGATGCTGGTCCGCTACCGCCGCGGGAACATCGGGCAGTTGGCGGACCTGCGGCGGGACTACCTGCGCTACCTGTCGCAGGTGCGGCGCGCCGCGCAGGAGACCGCGCGGGCCCAGCGGGACGCCCAGTTCTATCTGCACCCTTCGCCCGAGCAACTGTGGGCGCTGGTCGCCGAGGGCAGCCGCGTGTGGGAGCGGCGCACCGGTGACGAGGACTTCGGGCAGGTGCGCGTCGGTCTCGGGGTCCAGCCCCTGTCGACCCCGCTGGTGCCGCCGCAGAGCGCCCCCACCGACCAGCTGGAGCCGCTGACCGCGGGCGCGGTGGAGCGCTTCGTCGCCACCCACGGCCTGCTGGAGGACCTGCCGATCGCCCTGTCGCTGCGGGCCTTCTTCCACCTGACGATCAGCGGTGATCCGGCCACGGTGCGCGGCTGCACGCGTGCGGTGACCGCCTCCCTCACCGCGCTGCACTCCCCCGAGGACCTGGTCGTCGCCGTCGCGGCGGCGCCGGAGACGGCGCCCGCGTGGGAGTGGGCCAAGTGGCTGCCGCACGCGCAGGCGCCCGGTCTCGCGGACGGCGCGGGCAGCGTCCGGCTGATCACCACCGACCCGCTGGAGCTGGAGGACCTGCTCGGCGCCCGCCTGCAAGGGCGCCCGCGCTTCCACCCCGCCGGGCCGCCCGTGCCCGAACAGCCGCACGTGGTGATCGTGCTGGACGGCGTGTCCCTGCCGCCGACCTCGCTGCTGGCGAGCCCCGAGGGCCTCCAGGGCGTGACCCTGATCGAGGTCGTGCCCGGCGACCTCGCCCACAGCCGCGGTGATCTCTCTGTCGTCGTACGGCCGGCGAGCCTGTTGCTGGAGTCGGCCGAAGGGCCCGCCTACGAGGGCACACCGGACGTCCTGTCGTACGAGGCCGCCGAGGCGCTGGCCCGGCAACTGGCGCCCCTGCGCATGGCGTCGGGCCGGGACGACGACGAACCGCTGCTGGCGAAACTGGAGTTCACCGACCTGCTGGACCTGGGCGACGCGGCCTCCGTCGACCCCCGGCGCACCTGGCGGCCCCGCGGGCAGGCGGAGCGGCTGCGCGTGCCGATCGGCGTCGGCGAGGACGGCCGGCCCGTGATGCTCGACCTGAAGGAGGCGGCGCACGAGGGCATGGGGCCGCACGGCCTGTGCGTCGGCGCGACCGGCTCCGGCAAGTCGGAGCTGCTGCGCACCCTCGTTCTGGGCCTGGCGGTCACCCACTCCTCCGAGACGCTGAACTTCGTGCTGGCCGACTTCAAGGGCGGCGCCACGTTCGCGGGCATGGCCCACCTCCCGCACGTCGCCGCGGTCATCACCAACCTCGCCGACGACCTGACCCTGGTCGACCGCATGGGCGACTCCCTCCGCGGCGAGCTGAACCGCCGCCAGGAGATGCTCCACGGAGCGGGCAACTACGCCAACATCCACGCCTACGAGAAGGCCCGCGCGGCCGGCGCGCCGCTGCAGCCGATGCCGTCCCTGGTCCTGGTCATCGACGAGTTCAGCGAACTGCTCACCGCCAAGCCGGACTTCATCGAGACGTTCGTGCAGATCGGCCGGATCGGCCGCTCGCTCGGCGTGCACCTGCTGCTCGCCTCGCAGCGGCTGGAGGAGGGCCGGCTGCGCGGCCTGGAGACCCACCTGTCGTACCGGATCGGGCTGCGCACCTTCTCGGCGGCGGAGTCGCGCGCGGCGCTCGGCGTCCCCGACGCCTACGAGCTGCCGAACGTCCCCGGGTCCGGGCTGCTGAAGTCCGGCACCGACGAACTGGTGCGCTTCAAGGCCGCCTACGTCTCCGGCGCGTACCGCACGGGCGCGCCGCGCGCGTCGTCCGGCGGACCGCTCCCGGCGGACCGCAGGCCCGTGCTGTTCACGGCGGCGCGGGTGCCGGTGGGGCGGGCGGTACTGCCGCACCAGAGGGGGACGGAAGGGACGACAGAGGGTCAAGGGGCGGGAGCCGACGGGGTTGTTGCCGTCGACGAGGACGCGCTCGCCGACACCGTCCTGGACGTCGTCGTGCGCCGCCTGGAGGCACAGGGGCCGGCCGCCCACCAGGTCTGGCTGCCGCCGCTGGACAGCCCGCCCCCGCTCGACGCGCTGCTGCCCGGCCTCGCCCCGGTCGCGGGCCGCGGCCTGACCCCGCCGGGGTACGAGGGCGCGGGCCGGTTCGTGGTGCCGGTCGGCATCGTCGACAAGCCGTACGAGCAGCGGCGCGACCCGCTGTGGGTCGACTTCGGCGGGTCGGCGGGCCACATGCAGATCCTCGGCGGGCCGCAGTCCGGGAAGTCGACGCTGGTCCGTACGGTCGTGGCGTCGGTCGCCCTCACCCACACCCCGCACGAAGTGCAGTTCTACGCCTTGGACTTCGGCGGGGGCGGCCTGTCGGCCGTGGCCGGGCTGCCGCACGTCGGCGGGGTCGCCTCCCGGCTGGACCCGGAGCGCGTGCGCCGTACGACCGCCGAGGTCTACGGCATCATGAACCGCCGCGAGGAGTACTTCCGTTCGGCGGGGATCTCCTCGATGGCCGACTTCCGCGCCCGCCGCGCGCGGGGCGACATCTCGGTGACCGACCAGCCCTGGGGCGACGTCTTCCTGGTCATCGACGGCTGGGGCGCGTTCCGCACGGAGTACGAGGCGCTGGAACCGGCGGTGCTGGACATCGCGGCCCGGGGCCTCGGTTTCGGCATCCACCTGGTCCTCACGGCGTCGCGCGCGATGGAGGTCCGCGCCAACCTCAAGGACCACCTGATGAACCGGCTGGAGCTGCGGCTCGGCGACGCGATGGACTCCGAGTTCGACCGGAAGGTCGCCGCCAACGTGCCGACCGGGGTCCCCGGGCGCGGGCAGACGCCGCAGCGGCAGCACTTCATGGCGGCCGTCCCGCGCATCGACGGCCTGTCCTCGGACACCGGCCTGCCGGACGCGACGTCGGCACTGGTGGCCGAGGTGAGGCGGCACTGGCAGCAGCCGGGTGCTCCCGGCGTACGGCTGCTGCCGCGGTCGTTCCCCGCGGACCGGCTGCCGTCCGGCGACCGCTTCCCGGAGCGGGGCGTGTCCTTCGCACTGGACGAGGACAACCTCGAGCCGGTGTTCGTGGACTTCGACCAGGACCCGTTCTTCCTGGTCCTCGGCGAGAGCGAGTCCGGCAAGTCGAACCTGCTGAGGCTGCTCGTACGGCGCCTCGCCGAGCGCTACGACGGGGACGACTGCAAGCTGTTCGTCGTGGACAACCGCCGTTCGCTGCTGGGCGTGACCCCGCGCTCGCACCTGGCGGAGTACATCCCCATGTCGCACCAGATGCAGCACCACATGGACGCGCTCGCCGACCTGATGCGGCGGCGCACGCCGACGGCGGACGTCACACCGCAGCAGTTGCGCGAGCGGAGCTGGTGGCGGGGGCCGACGGTGTTCGTCGTCATCGACGACTACGACCTCGTCTCCACGTCGAGCGGCAATCCCCTGGCCGGACTCACGGAACTGCTGCCGTTCGCGCGGGACGTGGGGGTGCGGTTCGTCATCGCGCGCTCGACGGCGGGCGCGGGGCGGGCCTCGTACGAGCCGTTCATGCAGCGCATGAAGGAACTCGGCGCCCAGGGCGTGGTCCTGGCGGGCGACCCGGCCGAGGGGGACCTGCTGGGCGGGGTGCGGCCGCGGGCGATGCCGGCGGGCCGGGGCATCTTCGTGTCGCGGCGGCGGGGGAAGCCGATGGTGCAGGTGGGGCTGGTGGGTGAAAGCGGCGAGGCCGGCGAGGTGGGCGGGCCCGGCGAGTGAGGGTGCGTGTCGGGGGCGGCTGAGGGCGGACGGTGGGTCCGTGTGCGGAGCAGGAAGGGTGGGCGTCTCCCGTGCACGCCCACCCGGGGTCCTGCTCGCCTGCTCGTCTGCTCGACGTCAGGTGAGCCGCCGCGGCCGGAGGCGGCCGCCGGTGGGGCTCACTGGAGGTAGCTGGCCGCCTTCTTGTCGCCCTCCATGTACGTACCGCCCGACTGGCCGACGACGTGACCGATGCCGGTCAGCGCCTGGTGGATGTCGTCGGCCTCCTTCTTCCAGCGGGTCAGCTTCAGGTCGAAGGCGTCCTGGGCCTCGCCCGCCCAGTACTGCTTGCTGCTCTCGACCATCTTCCTGAGCTCCTCCAGGTCCTGCTCCAGGAGCTTCGCCTCGTTGGCGATCTTGGTCGCGGCGAAGTCGAGTGCGTTGTAGGTGACGTTCAGTCCGTCGTTGTTCCGGCTCATGCGCTGGTCCCTCTGCTCTCTCGTGGGTGCCCGACGACGTGCGGTGGGCGGGTGGCGGGTGTCAGCCGGGGCTCACATCGACGTGAAGGGGGAGACGGTGGGCGCGCCGTCCTGGAGGCTGATCCTGTTGACCGCGGCGCGGACCTCGTCCTCCTTGGAGTCCTTGATGGTGCGCGCGGTCGTCATCGCCTCGATGACCTCGCCGAGGATGCCGCCGATGTTGCGCAGGGACTGGTTGATCTCGAACTGCTTCGCGTCGAACGCGGCGCGGCCGATGCCGTCCCACTGTCCTTCGAGGCTGTCGATGATGCCCTGCAGGCCGTGCACGCGGGCGCGGATGTTCTCGTACTTGGTGTACATGTCCTGCTGCAGCTTGATGACCGCTGCGTCTTCGAGTTTCTGGCTCGGGGTGGACATGGTGAGCCTGCCTTTCTCCTGTGGTGCGGCGATGGTCGAGTGGTTCGGCGTGGTGGTGGGCCCGGCGCCACCGGACGGCGGCCGGGGCGCGGGCGGGAACGTGAACAGCGGTCACGGCGTCGCCTTACGGCGCCGGGTCGGTGGGCCCGATGGCAGGCCGGTGACAGGCCGGTGACAGGCCGGGCGACGTACGACCCGATGTCAGCCGGAAGCACGGTGCTCCCTCCCCCGTTCCCCCGTGTGCCGGCGGCGGAGCGCATCCGGCCTTCCGGCGTGCACCGGTATGCGATCGCACAGGGGGGCGGTCCCAGCACACACCGGCACCCTACCCAGCTCGGGCACGGTCCCCAACTGGGACATGCACCGCGCGAGTTGCGGAACGCCGGCGCCTGGAGACCGGTACCGGGCCCGCACTTGGCTTGAATGATGCGGTGGTCGGAGCGGTTCCTGTCGCCCGCACCGCTCGTACCGTCAGCGGCAGTTGCTAGCTTGTGCCGCGAGGGGCGGCCCGGGAACGGCGACGCGCCCGGAGAAACGCTGCCCGACCGGTGCGGGCGGCGCGGGTTCACAACGGGGAAGGTGTCCGGCCATGGCATGGGACGAGTGGGAGCAGCTCAAGGCCGAGGCGTTGCGGCAGCGTCAGGCTCCGGCCCACATGCGGCTGAACGGTGCCGATGCCGGTGCGGGCGGCGGTACGCAGGGGTCCTCCGGGGCGCCGGGCACGTACGGCGTCCTCAAGGCCAGCCAGAAGGACCTCGCCGCGATCGGCAGGGCGGCGCACGGCCTGTACAACGACCTGTGGGACCGGGCCCGGGTGGCCGTCCCCACGAGTGATTCCGCGGCCGCCGGCTTGACGCAGCAGGGCTTCGCCCTCGGAGCGGGTCTCCAGCACGTGTCGACGCGGTGGGAGGAGCAGCTCAAGTCCCTGATGGACGCGTGCGCGCACATCGCGAACCACATGCACGTGACCCAGGCGCTGCACGACGGGGACGACGGTTACATCGCCCGCCGCACGAGCAGCATCGCCCTGCTGGACGCCGGGTTCGACGAACGGGTCGGGGCGCCGGGCCGGCCGAACGGGGTGTACGGGGAGCAGAGCAAGAAGAAGGAGTAGGGCCGACCGGGGCCGAAGCAGCGCGGTCTCCCGCGCACCTCAGCCCCTCGCCGGCCTCCCTGCTCGCCCTCCTCCGCCGCCCGTCCTCCACTCGACCGCCCGACCGCCCCAGGGACGACCGCATGAACTTCGAGACGCTCTTCCACGCCAACTTCAGTCTCCTCGACGACGCCGTCACCGACTGGGCGACCCTCGTCAGGAACCTCGCCGAGCTCCAGAAGGACGCGGAGTCCGGCCTGCACCAGGCGGCGAACAAGGCCAACTGGGCCGGGATGAACCAGCAGGTGAGCAAGGAGTTCATCGGCAAGACGGCGGGCGAGTTCGCTGACGCCCATACCCAGGCGAGCACCATCCACCAGATCCTCAGCGACACCCTGGGCGAACTGAAGGGCTACCACCGGCAGCTCACCACCGCCGTCGAGAACGGCCGGAAGAGGAGCCTCTCCGTCTTTCCGTCCGGTGACGCCTTCATGGTCACGTCGAGCGTGCCGCCGCAGACGGCGACCGCGAACGCACCCGACCGGACGGCCGACGTCACGGCACTCCGCGACGAGATCCAGGGCATCCTCGACAAGGCCACCGAGAGCGACAACTCCGCCGGCACGGTCCTCAAGGCCCTCGCGGACCAGAGCAAGCTGGGGTTCTCGGATGCTCGGTACAAGGACCGGGACAGCGCGGCGGCGGCCCTCAAGAAGGCGGACGAGCTGGCCAGGCTTGCGAAGAAGGATCCGGACGAGTTGACCACGGCGGAATTCGATCTCCTGAACGCCGGTCTCAAGAAGTACGCGAATGACAACCTCTTCGCGGAACGCTTCGCCACGGATCTCGGGGCGCGCGGCACGCTCGACTTCTGGACGGGGTTGAACGACGTGCCGGGTGCAGGGGACGTGGGACAGAAGCGTCATGACCGGTACGACGACCTGCAGAAGAGCCTGAGCCTTACGCTCGCCACTGCCTCGCAGAGTGACAGTGCAGGCATGGCGGACTGGAAGGGCCGGATGGTCGACTTGGCCGACAAGCCGGTCGGGCGTACGGGTGGCTTCCCCCTCGGGGCGCAAGTGATGACCAACTTGATGCGGTGGGGCGACTACGACGACCGGTTCCTGGTCGACTACGGCGACAAGCTGACCGAGACGGAGAAGAAGTTCACGGGCAACGGCCGCCACGGCGCGTGGAGCCGCACCGGCGGTGACCCCTTGCTCAACCGCACGGGCACGGATTCCGGGTGGGACCCGATGACCGGATATCTCAGAGCGCTGTCGAACAACCCCGACGCCGCCACGGAGTTCTTCAACGACACGTTCGTCACGAAGGACGAGGACCACAACTTCACTCAGGACGCGGACGGCAACGGCAAACAGGAGAAGCGGACGCTCAGCAATTTCGACTACCTCTTCGAAGAGCGAGATTGGCCCCAGGACGTGGACGCCAAGGGCGAGGAGAGCATTGCCGGGCGCAACTACCTGGGCATGGCCCTGGAGGCTGCGACCACGGGACATCCGGCGGGCGAATTGCGCGCAGTGGACACTCCCGCTCATCACAAGGGGCAGACGAAGCTGTTCGAAGCGATCGTCGCCTCCATTTCGGACGACAGTACTCGTCTGACGGATCATGCCTATATGTCAGACAGTATGGGGCAAATCGCTTCCGAGTACCTCGCCGATATCGATCGCGCGGCGACTGATGTGGATCCACACCCCGGCAGTAACGACACGAGCGACCAAGAGGCTTGGGACAGGATCCAGAAACTGTATCCAGTAGCGGGCTCTGCAGCCGAATTGAACCACCGAGATACATCCCGCTTCCTCTTCGCCCTCGGCCAGAACCCAGAGGGGTATGCCGCTGTCGAAGTAGCCCAAAAGAGGTACATGAGTGATCTCATGGAATACCACCTGAATCCTGACCTACCGGAATCTCAACGCCCACACCACGACCTGCGGCTCACCGTCCAAGCCATTGCCGGACATTCGGGTGAGGTGTCGGGGACTCTTGCAATGGGTCGTAATGAAGCAATCGCCGGTACAGCGTCGGTCTCGGATGACGATTACGACCATGCCGTCAATCAATGGAAGAACGCCGCTTCCGGGGTGATCGGTACCGGACTGGGCGTGGGTACTTCCTTCATCGCTTCACCTGTCGTGGGCGCCGGAGTCGGGGGAGCCGCCGGAACGGTGACCAGCGTCGTCCTCGAGGAGATGTTCAAGGATGTCGAGGGCAGCGAAAAGGACGACGCCGGTCCGAAGATGGGCGAGAATTGGGAGAACGGCCAGGACAACAACTTGAAGTACACGCGAAACGCCGCCGCGGAAGCTACGCGGAAGTACCGACTAGCGGACGCGGAAGATCTGGCTTCTGTGGCGGAAAGCGAGGCCAGCAAGGGTTACCTGCGCGCAGGGACCTACATGGAGCGTGTAGCACCTGACCTTCTGACAGAGATCTGATGACGCTTACCGTTGGCGTCCCAAAAGGCTTTCGTTTCCTTCGGCGAACACAAGCGAGGAGTTCCTTTGCTGTTCAGAGTCAATAGGAAGATCGCAACAGCATGCGTTCTTGTCAGCATCCTCGTGGGCTGCTCGACCGATTCCAATAAAAAAGAGTACGCCAGTCCCGAAGCCCTTTGTGAAGTACCGGTAGACGCCGGTGTGCTTTCGAAGCTCCTGCCTCCGGGCGAAAAGATCGCCGTGCAGGAAAGGAATCCGACACCCCACCGCAAGCGATGCCAGGTCAACGTCGACGGTCGTGTGGCGCTCATCGCCAGCCAGGAGTGGTGGGAGGACGGGGACGGGATCGACGTCGTCGCCCATGCGTTTCCGCAGCTGAAGTCCGCTCAGCTCTCCGGTGACGGCACCTCGCTCCATACAGGCACCGGCGCGCTGAGGAAGGTGGAGGCTTGTGGCAGGGCCGGCTACTCCGGCTACACCTTGTTCACGGCGATCCAGGTGTACGCACGCGACGTCGACGACTCGGTCGCCGTGAAAAAGCTGATCGACGACTACACCGACGGCGTCGTGGCCTCTGCAACCTGCCGCTGACCTTTCCTGGGCGAGCGCTGGCGGCCGTCAGCAAGTGGGCCGTAACGCCGCACTGGGGAGCGGCGCCGCCGGCTTGTCCAGCCCCGTCACCGCCCCACCCCCCGCCGCCGGCGCCCGTCCCGTACCGCCACCGCCGCTCCGCCCAGCGCCGCCGCCCCCGCCGCGCCGCCGATGACCACGTACGTGGCGAGGCGGGTGGTGCGTTGTTCGGGGGATTCGCCCAGGTGGAGGGGGGAGATCGTCGGGGGTTCGGGCGGGGGTGGGCCCTCCTGGGGGTGGGGGGAGTCGATCGGGTGGGTGGGGTCGGTGGCCGTCAGGGCCTTGACCGGGTCGACCACGCCCCAGCCGACCAGGCGGTCGTGGCCCGGGATGGAGCGTTCCGCGGTCTGTTCGATCTGGGCGACGATCTCCTGGGCCGTCCACGACGGGTACGCGGACCTCAGCAGCGCGGCCACCGCCGCCACGTACGGCGCCGAGAAGCTCGTTCCGTTGTCGGAGCAGTGTCCTCCGCCGGGGACCGTCGAGACCATGTCCACCCCGGGGGCGGCCACGTCGACGAAGTCGCCGGACTGGGAGAACGGGGCGCGTTCGTTGTTGCGGTCCGAGGAGGCCACGGCGAGGACGCCCTCGTACGACGCCGGGTAGGTCGGCTTGGCGTTGCCGCCGAGCCCGTCGTTGCCCGCGGAGGCGACCACCACGACCTGCTGGGCGAGGGCGTGGTGCACGGCCTGTTCGAGCCTCGCGTCGGGTTCCACCGCGTCGGCCGTGTCCTGGGAGATGTTGATGACGTCGGCGCCCGCAGTGACCGCGTAGGTGATCGCTTCGGCCAGGGTGAGCGCCGTGCCGTTCCCCTCCGCGTTGTTCTGGGCGATCGGGATGATCGTCGCGCCGGGTGCGAGGCCCACGAAGCCGGTTCCTCGCGCGGGGCGCGCCGCGATGATGCCCGCCACGCGTGTGCCGTGGCCGACGGGGTCCGTGGTGCCCCGGGCGTCGGCGCGCTCGATCGTCTCGCCGCGGGCGTTCTTCGGCGGCGGGAGGAAGTTGGCGCCCTTCGACGCGTCGACGGCTCCGGCCAGTTGCGGGTTCCGCACGTCCACGCCCGTGTCGATCACCGCTACCCGGACGTTCCGGCCCGTCGAACGGGCCCACAGGGCGTCGAGGTTGACCCGTTGCAGCGCCCACGGCCGGCCCGTGTACGGCTTGGCCGGGAACGTGCACTGGGTGCCGTCCGCCGCACCGGCGGGAGCGGCCGGGAGCAGCGTCAGCAGCACGAGTGACGTCGCCGCCGCCAGTGCCTTGACGGGCGACGTCAGCGGCGGGCGTGGCGTCGCCGCTCCGTCGCGCTGCCGCGCCTTGCTCGCCTTGCTCGCCTTCCTCGCCTTCCTCGCCTTCCTCGCCGAGACGGACGCATGGGTCGTCCTCATGTACCGCGCCCCCTTTCCTTCCTCGTCCCGCTACGAGCCCTGGGGGAGGCGGGCCGCCGCCTCGGACAGGCGTGGGCCGGTCGGCAGGAACGTCGACCACTCCGCGGGTACGGGCACCGGGTCCACCGCCTCGTAGCCGAGCCGGGTCTGGGCGATGCGGGCCTCGCTCAGTTCCTCCTCGCGCTGCCGGGCCGACGTGCCGACGCCCCGGTCGTCGGTCGCGCTGTCGCTGTTGGACTGCAGGGCGTAGCGCAGGCCCGTGTCGGTCACCAGGAAGACGGCGCCCGCCCCGGTCTCCGTGCCCTTGAACTGGCGGTAGAGCTGGCCCGAGCCGGGTGTGACGTACGCGCTGGAGGAGCCGGTGGCCAAGGGGGCGGGGAAGTCGGTGCCCGCCCACGTGGACAGGGTCGTGCGGCCGCTCCTGGCGTCCACCGCGCGCAGGACGCTGCAGACGGTGTCGCGGCCGGTGGAGGCGGCGGGTGCGTTCACGGTCCTCGGCCGGTACGACGGCCAGTGCTTCTCCCCCTCGAACGCCGTGCTGTCGACGACCGCGCCCGGGCTGACCTGCCGCGCCTCGCCCGCCTGCCCGACGGCGAGCAGGGCGCCGCTGTTGAGCAGCAGGGTCGCGGTGAACTCGGTGACGCGGGCCACCTTGCCGGGCAGCACGACGTAGTACTGCATGACCGAGCCGTCGTACGCCTTGATGACCATGCCGACGCGGTCGTACGCCCCGAGGCCGGCGGAGGCGTGCGCCGGGGCGCCCGGGACGCCGTCGATGTGCGGGACGGACACCGGGTCGCCCTGGTGGAGGGTGTCGAGCCAGTCCTGGGAGACCCGCTGCGGGGCGCGGCCGCGCGTGTCGAGCGCCTTCAGCAGTTCCTTGTCGGACGGGTCGGCCAACCGGTACGCGGTGCCGCCGGCGTCGACGACGTACCGCGTCGTGCCGTCCGGGCCCACGACGTACAGCAGGTCCCCCGCGGCGAGCTTCTCGTCGCCCTCCGTGCGCTGCCATTCCTTCTCGGCGAGGACGAAGGCCGCCTTCTGGACGGCGCGGCCGCCGTCGGCCGGGCGTTCGCAGACCGCCCAGCGCTTGGCCCGGGCCGCCGCGTCGGCGGACGGGAGGCGGTCGGGCGCGTACGGGATGCCGATGGTGGCGCCGTGCGGGGGCCTGCCGCCGTCGAGGACCTCCTCGTCGACGGTGAGGACGCTGCTGCCGGGCTTCAGCAGGAGCCTGGCGGAGGCCATGTTGAGGACGGGGTGGAGCTGTGCCTTGCCGTCCGTCCGCAGCACGACGTAGCGGGTGGTGGAGTCGCTGGCCACGATGACGTGTTCCTCGGGCTCGTCCCAGCCCTTGGGTGCCGTCGGGCTGAACAGGCCGATCGCCCCGAACACCGCGAGCACCACCACCCCGACGACGACGCTCGGGACGACCGCGCCGAGCGGCCGGGGCGCCCCCTCCTCCGAGCCGGACGGCGACGGCCGGAGGAACGACGCGAGGAGGCGGCGCTTCGCGAAGGTGTAGGCGTTGAGTTCGTCGCGCCGTGATGCCATCTGTGTCCGCTCTCTCCCCGTGCGGAGTGGTGGGGGCCTGACGGGCCCCGCGGGAGGCACGCCCCCGCTCTCGCCCGCCTCACGGGCCTGCGCTGTCAGACCCGGCCCCTACTATGCCTGTTGGGTGGTACCGCGTGCGGCACCGGTAGGGTGCTCTGGCCCTGCCGGGCGGTGGGCGCGCGGATGTTCCAGGAGAGTTCGGGGGGTTGGGTGATGGCCTTCGCACCACCGGGCCGGTCGCGTTCGCAACCGGGGGTGCCGTCCGCGGCGCGGTCGGACGGCGTCACGGGCCGGGGCGCCGGCGGGTCCGGTGTCGTCGGGCGGTCCGTCTCGCCGCACCTGACGACGCGTACGGGGCGCGGGGGTTCGTCCGCCGTGCAGCGGCTGGTGCTGCTGGAGGTGGCGGCCGCACTCGTGGTGTGCGGATGGCTCGCCGGCCCGATCGCACTCGCACCGGCCGTGGTGGCCGCCGCCGCCCTCGTGGCCCTCGCGCTCGTACGGCGTCGTCGGCGTTCCCTGCCGGAGTGGCTGGTCAACTCGCTCGCGCTGCGCGGGCGTCGGCGCCTGGCCGCCCGCAGCACCGTGCCGCCGGGCACCGACGCCGGCTTCGCCCCCGCCGTCGAGTGTGACCCGGACCTGCGGACGTACAGCCACGCCCGGGACGGCGAGCAGCGGCCCGTCGGCCTGGTGGGCGACGGCGGCTTCCTCACGGTGGTGCTCCAGGTCGAGTCGGACACCGGGGCGCTGCGCGCCGAGCGGGGTCTGCGACCGCTGCCGCTCGCCCTCGTGCGGGACGTGCTCGACGTCGACGGGATACGTCTGGAGTCGGCCCAGGTGGTCGTGCACACGCAGGCCGCGCCGGCCCCGCACCTTCCGCAGCAGTCACTCGTCGTCACCAACTACCAGCGCCTGCTGGCGCAGACGGCGGCACCGGCGGTGCGCATCATGTGGATCGCGCTGAAGCTCGACCCCGAGCTGTGCCCGGAGGCGGTCGCCGCACGCGGCGGTGGCCTGCCGGGGGCGCGCAAGTGCCTGGTCCGCTCGGCCGACCACCTGTCGAGCCGGCTGACGGGGGCGGGCTTCCGGGCGACGGTCCTCACCGAGGAGGAACTGTCGGCGGCGATCGCCACGTCGGTGTGCGCCAACCCGATGGTGACCGCCCAGGCCGCGCAGGGCGAGCCCGGCGAGGTGCCCCGGCGCCGCACCGAGGAATCGGCCGACAGCTGGCGCTGCGACAACCGCCGGCACACGACGTACTGGGTGCGCCGCTGGCCGGCGTTCGACGGGTCCGCCGCCGGGCCGGCGCAGTGGGTGGCCCGGCTCACGTCCGTACCGGCGCTGGCCACGACGTTCAGCCTGACGCTGGGCCGGGGCGGGCAACAGGACGTCACCGTCAGCGCCCACGTGCGGGTCACGGGCCGCAGCAGCAACGAACTGGCAGTCGCCCGCGACGAACTGGAGCGCGCCGCGCGCGAGACGCGCACCGGCCTGGTGCGCCTGGACCACGAACAACTGCCCGGCGTCCTCGCGACCTTGCCGCTCGGGGGTACCCGCTGATGAACCCCGCCACGACTCCCGCCGCCCCGGCCCGCCCCGCTCCCCCGGCGGCCCGGGGACTGCGCCAACGGCTGCGGCTGCCGACCGGGTTCGGGCTGCTCGGTCCCCGGCATCCGCGGCACACCCTCCCCCTCGACCGGATCGACGCGCTGGCCCTGCCCCTCGGGGACGACGGTGTCGTCGCGGGCGTCAACGCGGCGGGTCAACCCGCCGTGCTCGGGGTCAGCCGGCCCACGCCCTACGACATCGTGCTCATCGGCAGCCTGTGGACCGCGCAGGTCCTGGCGCTGCGCGCCACGGCGACCGGCGCGCGGGTCGCCGTGGAGACCGGCCGCCCGCAGCAGTGGTCCCAGCTCGTGCAGGCGGTGGGCGGCGGACAGGCCGGGATGACCGTGCACGACGTGGGGCGCGTGCCGCCGCAGGGCGCCTCCGCGGGCGCGCCGGTGCTCGTCGTCCGTGACTGCGGCATGCGGCCGCCGCGCGGCCGGGTGACGTCGGCGCCCTGGCAGGCGGTGCTCACCCTGCTGCCCTACTTGAGCCCGGTGGCGCCCCGGCTGATGCGCCAGGCCCCCCTCGTGGGCGTGCAGCGGGTCTCGCCGGACGAGGCCCGGGAGATCGGCCGGGTGACGGGCCTGCCTCCCGCCGAGTACGAGGCGCTGCCGAACCTCCCCGACGGACTCACCCTCTGGTGCGCGGAACAGGACCGGCAGTACGTGATGACCCAGCCGACGGACGCCGAGGTGGGACTGCTGGGGGCGCCGCGCAGAGTGGACTGAGGAAAGGAACGCCGGGAGCCGGGCCGGCCCGGACGGTGCGCCGCCCGGCACCCGGGCGTGAGCATCAGCCCCTTTTGTCGCCGTACGCGTCGTACGTGCGGCTTTGCAGCGCCCGGCGCGACGGAGCGGACCGATGCGCAGGGGCGGGCGGGCCTGCCGGGTCGGGGCTACTGGTGATTAGGCTGGGACAGGGCGCGCTGCCAGTACCCGTGGAGAGGTGGTCCGCGTCCCAGGGGGAGAGCCGGTGGACCGCGTCGCGCACCGCTCGGAACTGCCTCGGCTTCGCAGCACTTCGGACGATACGAACGACACATGGTCGCCCCGGCACGGCAGGAGAGGGGCCGACCGCACCAGGAGGAATTGTGAGCAGCGATCGGGACGGGATCCGCGGGGGCTGGGCCACACCCGGCGATGACCAGCCCGACGCGGAGTCCGCCATCGAGATGACGGGCGAGTTCACCATCGACTACGCCCCACCGGCCTGGTACACGCAGAACGCCTCCGGGGACTCCGGCTCCGGGAGCGGTGCGGACGAGCCGGCGGAGGGGGCCCCCGGGGAGGTGGCCGAGGCGGGTGCCGAGGACGGACGGGCCGGACAGGCCGCCGTGCCGCCGGCACCCCATCCTGCTCCGGCGCCGGCCCCAGCCCCTGCTCCGGCTCCCTTCCAGCAGGCACCGCTCGCACCGCCCGCGCAGCAGCCCGCTCCTCCCGTACCGCCCGCTCCCGGGGTGCCGTTCCCGCCCGGGCCGCCCGCGCAGCCCGCTCCCCCCTCAGCACTGCCCCAGGGCGCCTACGTGCCTCCCCCGGCCGTCCCGGCGCCCGGTGTGCCGTTCCCTCCGGGATTCGAGCCGCAGCAGCCACAGCATGCGCCGGAGGCGATGCAGCCGCGGCACGCGCCTCAGCCGGTGCAGCCTCAGCAGCCGCCCCAGGCTGCGCCCGCCGTGCAGCCTCCGACGTCCCCCGCCCAGTTTCCGGCTCCGTCCGCTGCGGACCCCGCGGCTCCGGTCGCCGGGGGCGAGGGCAGCGGTGACCTCGAGAGCGGGGCCACCATGAAGTTCGCGCCGGTCGCCCTCGCGCCGGAGTTCGCCGGTCTCGCCGCCGCCACCGAGAAGGCGCAGGCCCTGGCCGCCGCCACGGACGACAAGGCCGGGGAGCAGGAGCGGCCCGAGCCGACCGGCGACGGAGCGGACCCGGCCCCTGCCGAGGCCCGCGACGACCGTCACGACGGCGGTCACCACACCGACGCGAGCACCGATGACTCCGCGGAGCCGGCACCGGCCGCGGAGACGCCCGACGTGCCCGACGCGTCCGACGCCCCCGACACGGCCGGCACCGCGGACACCGGGCACGAGGACTCCCCCGCCGCAGCCGATGCCGACGGCGCCGCCGACGACGACCCGGCGCCCTCCGCCCCGGAGGAGACCTCCCGGCCGGAGTCCGCACCCGCCTCCCCGGACGCCCCCGTTCCCGCCCCGGCCGCCGACGCCCACCCGGCGTGGGCTCCCCCGCCCCCGCCGTCGGCCGACGTGCCGCCGCTGCCGCCGTCGTACCAGCCCGCCGCGCCGGCACCGGCCGCCCAGTGGCCCGCCCAGCAGCAGCCGCCGGCGGCACAGCCGTATCCGCAGCAGGCCCCGGACGCGCCCGTCCCGCAGGCACCCGTGCAGCCGCAGGCACCCGCCCCCGCGCCGCCCGCCTGGCACCAGGCTCCGTCACCCGAGTCCACCCCGGCCGGTTACGGCTTCCCCCAGCCCTCCGCCACGCCCGCCCAGCAGGCCCAGTCCCAGCCGCCCCAGCCCCACCAGGCGCAGCAGCCCGGTCCGCCCGACTCCGGTCCCGGCTACGGCTTCCCGCACCAGGCCCGGCCCAACGCCCCCCACCCACCCGGCGCGTACGGCTTCCCCCAGCCCGGCCCCACGCCGCCCGCCGCCCCCGTCGGCGGTTACGGCTTCCCCCAGCAACCCCAGCCGCAAGCACAGCCCCAGCCCCAGCCCCAGCCCCAGGCTGAGCCACAGCCACAGCCACCGTCGCAGGCCCGGCCCAACCCCCCTGCCCAGCAGGACGGTTACGGCTTCCCCCAGCCCGGTCCCGCGCAGCCGCCCCAGCCGACCGCGCCCGTGGACCCGCGCACCGGGGCCGCCTGGCCGCAGCCCGTCCGGCACGACCAGCGTCAGCCGGTGAACCCCGGTGCCGCTCCGCTCGGCTACACCGCGGCCGTCGAGCTGTCGTCCGACCGGCTGATCAACAAGAAGCAGAAGGCGAAGAGCGGCCGGCCCGCTGCCGCCGCCTCCCGCTTCAAGCTCGGCGGGAAGAAGGAAGAGGCCGAGCGGCAGCGGAAGTTGGAGCTGATCCGCACGCCGGTGCTGTCCTGCTACCGCATCGCCGTCATCAGCCTCAAGGGCGGCGTCGGCAAGACGACCACGACCACCGCGCTGGGTTCCACCCTCGCCTCCGAACGCCAGGACAAGATCCTCGCGATCGACGCCAACCCGGACGCGGGCACGCTGGGCCGGCGGGTGCGGCGGGAGACCGGGGCCACCATCCGTGACCTCGTCCAGGCGATCCCGTACCTCAACTCCTACATGGACATCCGGCGGTTCACGTCCCAGGCGCCCTCGGGTCTGGAGATCATCGCCAACGACGTCGACCCGGCCGTGTCCACGACGTTCAACGACGAGGACTACCGGCGTTCGATAGACGTGCTCGGCAAGCAGTACCCGATCATCCTCACCGACTCCGGCACCGGCCTGCTCTACAGCGCCATGCGCGGGGTGCTGGACCTCGCCGACCAGCTCATCATCATCTCGACGCCGTCGGTGGACGGGGCGAGCAGTGCCAGTACGACGCTGGACTGGCTGTCGGCGCACGGGTACGCGGACCTCGTCTCCCGTTCCCTCACCGTCATCTCGGGTGTCCGCGAGACCGGCAAGATGATCAAGGTCGAGGACATCGTGGCGCACTTCGAGACGCGCTGCCGGGGTGTCGTGGTCGTGCCGTTCGACGAGCACCTCGCGGCCGGTGCCGAGGTCGACCTCGACATGATGCGGCCGAAGGTGCGGGAGGCGTACTTCAACCTCGCGGCGATGGTCGCCGAGGACTTCGTCCGGCACCAGCAGGCCCACGGGCTGTGGACGAGCGACGGCAACCCTCCCCCGGTGGCGGCCCCGCCCATGCCGGGCCAGCCGGTCCAGGGCCAGCCGATGCCGGGCCAGCCGGGACCGGGTCAGCCGATGGCCGGCCAGCCGATGCCGGGCCCGGTCCCGGGTCAGCCGTACCCGCCGCAGGGCGCTCAGCCCTACCCCCCGCAGCAGCCCTACCCCCAGGCGTCCCCGTACGCCCAGCCGCCCCACCCCGGACACCAGGCTCACCCCGGACACCAGGCCCAGCCCCAACACCCCGGTCAGCCCCCGCACCCCGCACCCCCCGGCCAGCTCTACGGCCAGCCGTACCCGCCCCAGCCGGGGCAGCAGCCGTACCCGCAGGCGGCCCCCGCTCCCCAGCCCGGCTACCCGCAGCCGCCCCACGGCGCCCCGGCCGGCCACGGTCAGGGCCAGGCCCAGGGGCCGTTCCACGGCCAGGAGCCGGACCACGGCCAGACCCCGGACGACGGCCGGACCCCGCCCCCGCCGCCCCCGCAGCAGCAGTAGCGGAGCCGCAGCGGCCCGCCGGCCGCGAACAAAGGGCGGCCGGTGTCGACATGACACCGGCCGCCCTCGCGCGTTCCGTCGCTGCTCCGCCGCTCCGCCACCCGGCGGGGCGGGGTCACCGCCCGGCCGACGCCTCCGCGACCAGTTCCTTGCAGCGCTTGACGTCCTCGGCCATCTGCTCCAGCAGGGCCTCCAGCGAGTCGAACTTCGCCTGGCCGCGCACGTACGCCAGGAAGTCGACGGCGACGTGCAGGCCGTACAGGTCGAGGCCGACGCGGTCGATGGCGTACGCCTCCACCGTGCGCTCGGTGCCGTCGAACTGCGGGTTGGTGCCGACGGAGATCGCGGCCGGCATCGCCTCGTCGCCCACGTGCAGCCAGCCGGCGTAGACGCCGTCGGCGGGGATCGCGGTGTGCGGCAGGGTCTCCACGTTGGCGGTGGGGAAGCCCAGTTCGCGTCCGCGCTGGGCGCCGCGGACGACCACGCCCTCCACCCGGTGCGGGCGGCCGAGGATCTCGGCGGCGCCGGTCACGTCGCCCTCGCCAACCAGGCGCCGGGTGAGCGTGGAGGAGAAGGGCTCGCCGCCGCCGGCCTCGCCCGACACGTACAGGTCGACGACCTCGACCTCGAAGTCGTAGACCGTGCCCTGTTCGGCGAGGAACTCCACGTTGCCCGCGGCCCGGTGGCCGAAGCGGAAGTTGGGGCCCTCGACGACGGCCTTGGCGTGCAGCTTGTCCACCAGCACCTTGACCACGAAGTCGGCCGGGGACAGCTTCGAGAACTCGGTGGTGAACGGCAGGATCAGCACCGCGTCCACCCCCAGCTCGCCCATCAGCTCGGCGCGGCGGTGGTGCGGGGCGAGCAGCGGCGGGTGGCTGCCGGGTCGGACGACCTCGCTCGGGTGCGGGTCGAACGTCACCACGACGGAGGGGACGCCCAGCTCGCGGGCGCGGTCCACGGCGTGCTTGATGATGAGCTGGTGGCCGCGGTGGACCCCGTCGTACGAGCCGATGGTGACGACGCTGCGCCCCCAGTCCTGGGGGATGTCCTCCAAGCCACGCCAGCGCTGCACTGTGACCGCTCCTCGAACCCGTGTCCGTATCTACCGTTGACCGATTGCGCAGGTCTAAGGGTGCCATGCCGGGTGCCCGCTGCCCGCATCGGCATGGAGGTGTGACCGGGCGCACGTGCCCGCCCGGGGCCCGTCAGGCGGGGACCCGTACCCCCGCCAGGTTCTCGAGCGTCCGTCGGGTGCCGGGACCGATCACCACCGCCCACTCCTGTGGTTCCTCGGCCAGCCAGGCCGCCATCCGTGCCGCGAAGCCCGGGACGTGGCGGCCCAGGTCGACCACGCCCCGGTCGAAGCGGGCCGCGCCCTCGGGCGTGCGGACCAGGAGCAGCCCGACCCGGCGGACGAGGTCGCGCACGTGCGGCCCCTCCTGCGGGGCGGCGGCGTGCAGGACGGCGGTGAGGACGGACGGCTCGCTCTCGTGGGTGAGCAGGAAGGCGCGCAGCTCGGTGCGCAGCGGGCGCGAGCGGGGGGCGCCCGGCGCGGTGAGCACGGCGGCCAGCGTCGCCCGGACGCGTTCCGGACCGCCGTCCAGCAGCCCGGTGACCAGCGGGCGGAGGACGGGCCGGACGTCCGGCACCTCGTCCGGCCGGTCCAGTCGCCGGTCGACGTACGCGGCGACCTCGCCGGCCGCCTCCGGACGCTCCTCCAGCGCGTCCCGCACCACCTGGACGATCCGCCGGACCAGGGCGGGGGCGGCGGCGGTGGCGGCGGCCTCGACCAGGTCACCCAGCAGCCGGCCGGGGTCGGCGTCGCGGTGGCGCAGCCGCACCCGGACGGTGTCGAGCACCGGCTCGGGGTGGGTCTCCAGGGCGGCGAGCAGCGCGCCCGGCGGCAGGTGCGGATCGCCCGCGAGGAAGTGCTCGACGGCCTGCGGGAGGTGGCGGGCGCGGGTGCGCGGGTCCCGGACGAGGAGGCCGAGCGCGCCGCCGTGCAGGGCGGCGTCGGCGGGGCGGGACAGCAGGGCGAGGGCGGCGTAGCGCAGCAGGTCGCGGTCGGCGTCGGTGGTGGCGTGCGGTGCGGCGCGCAGCCCGTACGTCACCGCGGCCACCCGGCGGGCGGGCCGCTCGTCGTGGGCCCACCGGTCGACGGCCCGGCACAGCGCCGACGGCTCCTCCTCGGCCAGCGCCGCGAGGAGTTCGTCGGCCCGCCGGTGCGCGCAGTCGACCAGGACCTCGGCCAGGTCGTCCAGGGCGCGGTGCCGGTGGGTGTGCAGCAGGGCCTGCGCGGCCGTCGCCACGGTGGCGTGCGGGGTGGCGGGCAGCGGGCGCTCGTCGTCGAACCAGCGGGTGAGCTGCGCCGCCACGAGGGTGGGCGCGGTGGCGAGGAGTCCGGCCGCGGCGTCCAGGTAGCGGGGCGCGTCGGTGTCCTGGGGTGCGGGGTCGGCGAGGACGAGCCGGCGCAGGAGGTCCAGGCGGGTCTCCAGCGGGAGTGGCAGCCCCGCCCAGAACGCGGGCCCGAACGTGCCCGGCCACCCGGCCGGTCGCGCGCCGCCGGGGCCGGGCCGGTCCCCCGGGCCCGCCGGACCGGCGAGGTCCGCAGGGTCCGTGGCGTCCGCCGGGTCCGTGGCGTCCGCCGGGTCCGTGACGGTCCTCACGTCCACGACGGCGCTCACGGAGCCGCGGGCCGCCGCCGTCCGGTCCGCCAGGAGGCGCAGGACGTCGGTGTACGGCGTCGCGTCCGGGACGCGGCGCAGGGTGTGGGCGAGCAGGCGGGGTGCCCACCAGCCGCCGGGGTCGGCGTCCGTCGCGTGGACCAGGTCGCGCAGCCGCTCGGCGAGGGGGCCGGGGCCGTGCCGGCGGGCGAGGTACAGCAGCGCCTCGACCACCGGGCCGATGCGGTGGTGCGGGACGGGCACCGGGCCGGGGCCGCCGTCCTCCCGGTCGCGGGGGCGGTGGACCAGGGCGTGCAGGGCGCCGTCGAGGTCGAGGTGCATGCCCTGGATCCAGTCGGCGAGGTCCTGGTGGGCGAAGCGGTAGCCGCTGCCGGCCGGCACGAGCAGGCCCTCGGTGAGGACGGCGGACGCCCAGCCGGTGCCGCCGCCCAGGCGGGCGGGGGCGGGGCCCCAGGGGAACACCGCCTCGAAGGTCTCCCGGTCCAGTGCGCCCTGGCCGGTGCCGAGGCTGCGCCGGGCGGCCTCGTGGACCTGGCCGGCCACCTGGGCGGCGAGGCGGCGCACGGCCGTGCCGCGCAGGCCGTTCTCCGCGGCGAGGCGCACGGCGACGCGCAGGCACATCAGGTCCAGGTGGGCCGCGAACACGTCGTCGCGGTCGAGGGGGCCGGGCGGGCGGGCGCCGCCGGGCAGGGCGGACAGGACGTCGGACAGGAGCCGCAGGGTGAGGGGGTGGCGGGCGTCGGCGCCGCTGAGGGCGCCGTCGGGGATGCCGTGGCGGGCGTGGGCCCGGGCGGCCTCCTCGGGGGTGAGGTCGGGCAGCGGCACGTGCGGGGCGGGGTGCCGTGCGGTGCCGTGCAGCATGGCCGGCGGGAACCCGATCCCCGCTTCCTCCCAGTACTCGGGCCCGCACGCCAGGACCAGCCGTGCCCCCGCCCCTTCCAGCCAGCGCGCGGTGGCGCGGGTCCAGGCCGTCAGGCGGTGGGCCAGGGCCGGGGGCATCTCCTCGGGGCCGTCGAGGAGCAGCAGGAGCGGGCGGTCGCAGGCCGTGGCGAGACGGGCGAGGCGGTCCGGGTCGAGGTCGCCGAGGTTCGCCGGGGTCACCCCGTGCGACGCGGCCACGATCCGGGCCGCGCGGGCCAGGGCGCGGCGGGCGGCGTCGGCGAGCGAGGTGTCCCCGGGCTCCAGGTCGGCGCCGCGCAGCCACAGCGTGGGGGCGGGTTCCGCACCCCGGGCGCGCCGGGCGGCGAGGGCCGCGAGTTCCGTCGTACGGCCGCTGCCGGGCCGGCCGACGAGGGCGAGGACCGGGGTGTCGCCGGCCAGGAAGGCGGCCGCCTCGCCCCGGACGGCGGGGCGCTCGACGGGGTCGGGGGCTCCGTCCGGGTGGCCGGGGAGCGTGCCGGGCGGGCCGTCGGAGCCGAGGGCGGTGGCGGTGAGCTCCAGGACACCCGCGAGGCCGAGGTCGGCGCCGTAGGCCGGGACCGTCGCGGCGTTGCGGGCGAGCAGGTCGGCGAGCGGGCCGGTCGCGGGGCGCAGCGGGACGGCGAAGCCGGTCTCGCTGTGGCCGGACCGCAGGGCGGTGCCGACGACGCCGACGACCGCGCCCGTCCGCGCGTCGAGGACGGGGCCGCCGGCCGCTCCCCCGCCGAGGCGCAGCGCGTCCCGGCCGGCCGTGCCGATCGCCAGTTCCAGCGCGTCCTCGACGACGTGGACGCGGTCGGTGGCGGTGTACGTCACGGAGGTCGACGCAAGGACGCGCGCCTCGCGCCAGCACCCGGCGAGGAGCCGTACGTAGGTGCCGGCGTCGACCCGGTCCCGGGCGGTGACCGGCAGCGGGCGCGCGTCCAGGCCGTCGGCGCGGACCAGGGCGAGGTCCAGCTCGGGGAGCGGGGTGACCGCGTCCGCGGTGACCTCCACGCTGCGGTCGTCGGCGGTGAGCAGGACCAGCCGGGGCAGTCCGTCGACCGCTTCGTGGCTGGTGACGACGGTGCCGTGGTGGTCGGCGACGAAGCCGGCGCCGCGCGGGCGGCCGGCCAGGTCCCGGACGCGCACCAGGGCGGCGTCCGGGGGTGGGACGGCTGCCGTCATCGTCGTACCTCCCGCCACGCCCGCGTACTCGTCCTCGACGGTAGGCGGGGAATGATCAGCGGGACAGGGCGGCGGGCGAACGCGCCCCCTCACGCTCCCTCGGTTCACTCCGAGCGCCCGTCCGGGCGGGTGAAGGTGCGGGGCACCGTGGATAGACCCAAGGTGTGGGGGAACCGAGGGGGACCGTGGAGCGGCGGGGGCGCACCCCGTGTCCGCCGCTCCACGGGCGGAGCGGTCCCGTCCGGGCGGGCGCCCGGCGCGCGGCTCAGGCCAGCACGGCGAGGCTCTTGGCCTTGCCCTTCTGTTCCTCGACCAGCGCCAGGAAGCGGCCCTCGGGGTCGAAGACGGCGACCGGGCCGGCGCCCGCGTACACGTCGGGCATCTCCAGGCGGACGCCGTTGGTCAGCAGCCGGGCGCGCCGCGCGTCGACGTCCCAGCGGGTGAAGGCGGCGGCGGCCGCCTCGGCGACCGGCATCACCGTGAGCTCCTCCTGGAGCTGGTCCAGCGTCCGGGCGGCGTCCAGCTTGTAGGGGCCGACGCGGGTGCGGCGCAGGGCCGTCAGGTGGCCGCCGGTCCCCAGGCCGGCGCCCAGGTCGCGGGCCAGGGCCCGGATGTAGGTGCCGGAGGAGCAGACGACGGAGACGACCAGGTCCAGGACGGGGGTGCCGTCCTCGGCGACGGCGTCGCGGACGTCGTGCACCGTGAAGGAGGAGACGGTCACCGGCCGGGCGGGGATCTCGAAGTCCTCGCCCTCACGGGCCCGCTTGTACGACCGGACGCCGTCGATCTTGATGGCGCTGACCTTCGACGGGACCTGCATGATGTCGCCGCTGAGTCTGGCGATCCCCGCGTCGATGGCGTCCCGGGTGACCCGGGAGGCGTCGGCACGGGCGGTGATCTCGCCCTCGGCGTCGTCCGTCAGGGTCGTCTGGCCGAGACGGACGGTGCCCAGGTACTCCTTCTCGGTGAGGGCGAGGTGCCCGAGGAGCTTGGTGGCCCGCTCCACGCCGAGGACGAGGACACCCGTCGCCATCGGGTCGAGGGTGCCGGCGTGGCCGACGCGGCGGGTGCGGGCGATGCCGCGCATCTTGGCCACGACGTCGTGCGAAGTGAAGCCCGACGGCTTGTCGACGATGACGAGGCCGTCGGGCGCGGTGGTCCTGCGGTTCATTCGGCGGTGTCGTCCGTCTCGTCGTCACCGGGCTTGCGGTAGGGGTCGGCCTCGCCGGCGTACCGGGCGCCCGCGGACGCCTCGCGCACCTTCTCGTCGGACTGGCGCGCCCGGTCGAGGAGGTCCTCGATGGTACGGGCGTTGTCCGGCAGGGCGTCGGCGACGAAGGTGAGCGTCGGCGTGAACTTCACGCCGGCGGCGCGGCCGACCTCGGAGCGCAGGATGCCCTTGGCGCTCTCCAGGCCCGCGGCAGCGGCCGCCCGCTCCTCCTCGCCCCCGTACACCGTGTAGAAGACGGTCGCCTCCCTGAGGTCACCCGTGACCCGGGTGTCCGTGATGGTGACGTGCGAGCCGAGGCGGGGATCCTTGATCCCGCGCACCAGCTTCTGGGCCACCACCTCTCGGATGAGGTCCGCCAGCCTCTTAGCCCGCGCGTTGTCGGCCACTGGTCGTCTCCCGTTCTTTCTTTTCCGTGTTGCACAGTCAGTCGTCGTCGCCGTGGAACCTGCGTCTCACCGACAGCAGCTCCACCTCGGGGCGCCCGGCGACCAGCCGTTCGCACCGGTCCAGTACGTCGGTCACGTGCTCCGCGTCGCCGGCCACCACCGCCAGGCCGATGCCGGCCCTGCGATGGAGGTCCAGGTGGTCCACCTCGGCGGCGCTCACCGCGTACTTGCGCTGGAGCTCGGCGACGATCGGGCGGACGACGGAGCGCTTCTCCTTCAGCGACCGTACGTCGCCGAGCAGGAGGTCGAAGGACAGGGTCCCCACATACATGTGTGTCCGGATGACCCGCCGGTACGGGATGGAGGGGCCCGCCGAACGATCGGCAGGAACACCAGCACCGTACAACGAACGGCCGGGGCCGATCGACGGGAATTACTTCCCGCCGACCGGCCCCGGACCGGACCGTCCCGGAAGCCCGGGCGCTTACGCGCGCGGCTTCTCGCGCATCTCGTACGTCGCGATGACGTCGTCGACCTTGATGTCGTTGAAGTTTCCGAGGTTGATACCACCCTCGTAGCCTTCGCGGATCTCGGTGACGTCGTCCTTGAAGCGACGCAGACCCTCGATGTTGAGGTTCTCCGCGATGACCTTGCCGTCGCGGATGAGGCGCGCCTTGGTGTTGCGCTTGACCTCGCCGGAGCGGATGAGGACACCCGCGATGTTGCCCAGCTTGGACGAGCGGAAGACCTCGCGGATCTCCGCCGTACCGAGCTCGACCTCTTCGTACTCCGGCTTGAGCATGCCCTTGAGGGCCGCCTCGATCTCCTCGATCGCCTGGTAGATGACCGAGTAGTACCGGACGTCCACACCCTCGCGCTCGGCCATCTGCGCCGCGCGGCCGGCCGCGCGGACGTTGAAGCCGATCACGATGGCGTCGGAGCCCATCGCCAGGTCGATGTCGGACTCCGTGACCGCACCGACGCCGCGGTGCAGGACGCGGATGTCGACCTCTTCGCCGACGTCCAGCTGGAGCAGCGAGGACTCGAGGGCCTCGACCGAACCGGAGGCGTCACCCTTGATGATCAGGTTCAGCTGCTGGACCTCGCCGGCCTTGAGCACCTTGTCCAGGTCCTCCAGCGACACGCGGCGCGTGCGCTTGGCGAACGCGGCGTTGCGCTCGCGGGCGGCGCGCTTCTCGGCGATCTGACGGGCCGTACGGTCCTCGTCGACCACCAGGAAGTTGTCGCCCGCACCCGGGACGTTGGTCAGGCCCAGGACCTGGACCGGCGTCGACGGGCCGGCCTCGGCGACGTTGTTGCCGTTGTCGTCGAGCATGGCGCGCACGCGGCCGTAGGCGTCGCCCACCACCATCGTGTCGCCGACCCGCAGGGTGCCGCGCTGGACGAGGACCGTCGCCACGGCACCGCGGCCGCGGTCGAGGCGGGACTCGATCGAGATGCCCTGCGCGTCCTGGTGCGGGTTGGCCCGCAGGTCGAGCGAGGCGTCGGCCGTGAGGATCACGGCCTCCAGCAGCGAGTCGATGTGCAGACCCTGCTTGGCGGAGATGTCGACGAACATGGTGTCGCCGCCGTACTCCTCGGCCACCAGGCCGTACTCGGTGAGCTGACCGCGCACCTTGGTCGGGTCGGCGCCCTCGACGTCGATCTTGTTGACCGCGACGACGATCGGGACGTCGGCCGCCTTGGCGTGGTTGAGCGCCTCGACCGTCTGCGGCATGACGCCGTCGTTGGCCGCGACGACCAGGATCGCGATGTCGGTCGACTTCGCACCGCGGGCACGCATGGCGGTGAACGCCTCGTGACCCGGGGTGTCGATGAAGGTGATCTTGCGCTCTTCGTCGTTGACCTCGGTCGCGACCTGGTAGGCACCGATGTGCTGGGTGATGCCGCCGGCCTCGCCCGCGATGACGTTCGTCTTGCGGATGGCGTCGAGCAGTCGGGTCTTGCCGTGGTCGACGTGACCCATGACGGTGACCACCGGCGGACGGACCACCAGGTCGTCCTCGTCGCCCTCGTCCTCGCCGAACTCGATGTCGAAGGACTCGAGCAGCTCGCGGTCCTCCTCCTCCGGGCTGACGATCTGAACCGTGTAGTTCATCTCGTCCGCGAGGAGCTGGAGGGTCTCGTCGGAGACGGACTGGGTCGCGGTGACCATCTCGCCCAGGTTCATCATGACCGCGACGAGCGACGCCGGGTTGGCGTTGATCTTCTCCGCGAAGTCGGTGAGCGACGCGCCGCGGGAGAGACGGATGGTCTCGCCGTTGCCGCGCGGCAGCATCACGCCGCCGACGCTCGGGGCCTGCATCGCCTCGTACTCCTGGCGACGCTGCCGCTTCGACTTGCGGCCGCGACGCGCGGGACCGCCGGGACGGCCGAAGGCGCCCTGCGTGCCACCACGGCCGCCGGGGCCGCCGGGACGGCCGCCGAAGCCGGGACGGCCACCGCCGCCGCCGGGACCGCCGCCGAAGCCGCCACCGCCACCCGGGCGACCGGCGAAACCGCCGCCGCCACCCGGACGGGCACCGCCGCCACCGCCACCGGGACGGCCGGCGAAGCCGCCGCCACCGGGACGGGCGCCGCCGCCACCGCCGGGACGACCCGCACCGCCGGGACCGCGGCCGCCGGGGCCGGGACGCGGGCCGGCAGCGGGACGCTGCGGCATCATGCCGGGGTTAGGACGCGGACCGGCCGGGCCGGGACGCGGACCGCCCTGCGGACGGGGCATGCCCGCCGGGGACGGACGGCTGCCGCCGGGAGCCTGCGGACGCGGACCGCCGCCCTGGGCGCCGGGCGCCTGGGGACGGGGACCGCCACCGGGGGCACCGGGGCCGCCCGGACCGCCGGGACGCTGGGCGCCCTGGGGACGGGGCGCCTGCGGGCGCGCCATGCCGGCGTTGCCGCCGGAGGTGAAGGGGTTGTTGCCCGGACGCGGGCCGGCCGGACGGGCACCGGGACGCGGCGCGCCGCCACCGGGGCGACCGCCCTGAGCGGCGGCCGGACGCGGGGCCTGGCCGCCCTGCTGGCCGGAGGACGGCCGGCTGCCGCCCTGGGCGCCACCCGGACGCGGGGCGCCGGGGCGTGCGCCACCGGAACGCGGGGCGTTCTGGGCCGGGGCAGCCGGCGGAGCGGTGAACTCCGGGGCGGCCGGGGCGGGACGCGGCGCGGGCTTGGGACCCGGCACCGGACGCGGACCCGGAGCGGGCGTGGACGCGGGCGCCGCCGGAGCGGCGGGGGGCGTCTGGGCCGCGGCGGGCTTGGGGGCCGGCGGCCGCGGGGCGGCCGGGCGGTCGCCCGCCGGGGAGGTGCTCCCACCCTGCGCCGGGGACGGCGCGGCGGGCCTGGGAGCGGCCTTGCGCGGGGCGGGCTTGGCGGACTTGCCGTTGCCACCGGCCTGCAAGGCGTCGGTCAGCTTGCGTACTACGGGCGCTTCGATGGTCGAAGACGCCGAACGGACGAATTCACCGAGTTCCTGGAGCTTGGCCATGACGACCTTGCTCTCGACACCGAACTCCTTGGCGAGTTCGTAGACCCGGACCTTAGCCACTTCGCTCCTTTGAGGTCCGGGTTGCGTCCGGACCGTCGCTAGTTCATGGGCGTACTCATCGCGTACTCATCGAGTGCTCATCGCAATCTCGACCTGCTTTCGACTCGCGAGGTACCTGGGCCGCGCGGGGTTCCGCACGACACTCCTTACGGTGTTGCCTGCTCGGCAACGGTCGTCTGCTCGACGTATCGACGCAACGCCTTTGTGTCGAGCGCTCCCGGGACGCGCAGTGCCCGCGGGAACGCCCGGCGGCGTACCGCCTGGTCGAGACAGACCAGGGCGGGGTGCACATAGGCACCCCGGCCGGGCAGCGTACCGCGAGGATCGGGGACGCACGCGTCCTCGACCGCCACGATGCGCAGCAGATCAGTTTTGGCCGCTCGCTCCCGGCACCCCACACAGGTGCGTTCCGGGCATGCTCGGGCGGGCGTCCGGCCAGACACTGTTAAGTCTACCTCCCCGTACCGACCTCACCCCTTCGGGGCAAAGATCGAACGGCTGTTGTCGTATTCTCAGCGGCTCGCGGCTTGGATCTATTCCTCGCCCGCGCCGCCGGCCGGCTCGGTGTCGGGCCGGATGTCGATGCGCCAGCCGGTGAGGCGGGCGGCGAGGCGGGCGTTCTGGCCCTCCTTGCCGATGGCCAGCGAGAGCTGGTAGTCCGGCACGGTGACCCGGGCGGAGCGGGAGGCCAGGTCGACGACCTCCACCTTGGACACCCGGGCGGGCGACAGGGCGTTGGCCACCATCTCGGCCGGGTCGTCCGACCAGTCCACGATGTCGATCTTCTCGCCGTTCAGCTCGCCCATCACGTTGCGCACCCGGCCGCCCATGGGGCCGATGCAGGCGCCCTTGGCGTTCAGGCCCGAACGGGTGGACCTGACGGCGATCTTGGTGCGGTGACCGGCCTCACGGGCGATCGCGGCGATCTCCACGGAGCCGTCGGCGATCTCCGGCACCTCCAGGGCGAACAGCTTCTTCACCAGGTTGGGGTGGGTGCGCGACAGGGTGACCGACGGACCGCGCACGCCCTTCGCCACCCGGACGACGTACGACCGCAGCCGCAGGCCGTGCGCGTACGTCTCGCCCGGGACCTGCTCCTGCACCGGCAGGATGGCCTCCAGCTTGCCGATGTCCACGAGCACGTTCTTCGGGTCGCGGCCCTGCTGGACCACACCGGTGACGATGTCGCCCTCGCGGCCGGCGTACTCACCGAGCGTCGCGTCGTCCTCGGCGTCGCGCAGCCGCTGCAGGATGACCTGCTTGGCGGTGGTGGCGGCGATCCGGCCGAAGCCGGACGGGGTGTCGTCGAACTCGCGGGGCTCCTGGCCCTCCTCGAGGTCCTCGGGGTCCTCCTTCGCCCACACGGTCACGTGGCCGGTCTCCCGGTTGAGCTCCACCCGCGCGTGCCGGCGGCTTCCCTCGGTCCGGTGGTAGGCGATGAGGAGGGCCGACTCGATCGCCTCGACCAGCAGGTCGAAGGAGATCTCCTTCTCCCGCACCAGGCCCCGCAGGGCGCTCATGTCGATGTCCACGGCTACGCCTCCTCTTCCTTCTTGTCCTTGCGGTTGAACTCGACCTGCACGCGCGCCTTGGCGATCTCCGGGAAGGCGAGCCTGCGGGCGGTGGCCCGGCGGCCCTTCACACCGGGCACCTCGACGTCCAGTCCCTCGTCGTCGACGGTCAGGATCCGGGCGACCAGGTCGCCGCCCTCGGCGAGCTGGAACTTCACGAGCCGGCCCGTGGCGCGCACGTAGTGCCGGTGCTCGGAGAGGAGGCGCTCCGCGCCCGGGGTGCCGACCTCCAGGTCGTACTCGCCGTCGCCCATCGCGTCCGTCTCGTCCAGCTTCGCCGAGAGCGCGCGGCTCACATCGGCGATCTGGTCCATGTCGGGCCCGGCGTCCGAGTCGACGACCACCCTCAGCACCCGCTTGCGTCCGACGGAGTCCACGGCGATCTCTTCGAGGTCCAGACCCTGGGAGGTGACGAGGGGCTCCAGCAGCTCTCGCAGCCTCTCGCTCTGGGTGGTGCTCATCCGGGTGACTCCTCGGCCGCGTGTGCTGTTGTGGGATGGGGCGCGTGTCTGGTCAAAGGGTATCCGGTCGCGGGGGGTGATGCGTCCTGCCTCCGGCGGTCCGGGACCCGGGGCGGGCGGGCCCGTGGGCCGGTCGGAGGGGGGTGCCGAGCCGGTGACGTACCGCGTGGGGGTGCGCGGGTACCGTGATCACGGCGGGCTGACTTCCCGCCCGTGTGTTCGTACGAGCTCCCGAGGACGTCAGCCGTGCCGTACCCCCCATCGCAGCGCAGGTCCCCGGGGCCGCGCAGAAGATCCCTGCTCGCCTCGGCCGCCGGGGCCGCCCTGCTGACGGCCTGCTCGCCGGGGTCCGACGACGCCTCGCGCGCGGAGCGCGACGGCGGCGCCCCGTCGGCGGCCGAGCGCTCCCGCGCGCGTGCGGCGCGGGACAGCGCGGCCCTGCTGGAACGTTACGACGCCGTCCTCGCCGTGCACCCGGCGTTCGCGGTGCGGCTGGCGCCGCTGCGGGCGGAGGTGCTGCGGCACGTGGAGGCGTTCGGGGGCGCAGGGGCGACCGCCTCGCCCTCGGCGCCGTCGCCGTCGCCGGCCGGGACCTCACCCTCGCCGTCACCGTCGCCGTCGGTCCCGCCGTCGGCCGCCGCCTCCGGGCAGCCGTCCGCCGCACCCGTGCCGGCCGATCCCCGGGCCGCGCTCGCCGCACTGGCGGCGGCCGAGCGGACGCTGGCGGACGCCCGGACCACGCAGCTCCTGGGCGTGCCCGGCGAGCAGGCGCGGCTGCTTGCCTCGGTGGCCGCGGCCGGCGCCGCGCACGTGTACCTGCTGACCGAGGGGGCGCAGTGAAGCGGGCGGACGAGCAGCAGGCCCTCCGGGCGCTGCAGGCGGCGCTGGCCGCCGAGCACGCGGCCGTGTACGGCTACGGCGTCGTGGGCGGCCAGGTCGCCGAGGCCCGCCGCACCGAGGCGCGGGCCGCGTACGACGCCCACCGGGCGCGCCGGGACGCGCTGGCCCGGGAGGTGCGCGGCCTGGGGACCGAGCCGGTGGCGGCCAGCGCCGCCTACGCGCTGCCGTTCGCGGTGCCGGACTCCCCCGCGGCCGTGCGGCTCGCCGCGGAACTGGAGGACCGGGTGGCCGGGGTCTACTCCGACCTGGTGCGGGCCACGACGGGCGCGCGGCGCCGGGAGGCCGCCGGGGCGCTGCGGGAGGCCGCGGTGCGCGCGGTGCGCTGGCGCGGCGGGAGCGTAGCCTTCCCTGGGCTCGCCGAACGGACGGGAACGGACACGGGGGTGGCCGGGCCGTCGGTGGCGCCGCCGGTGTCCGGCCCGGCGCGTCCGACGGTGTGACGGGGCCGACGGGGCCGACGGGGACACGAAGGGAACGACTCGCGCATGGCTTTCGATCCGCCGCAGCGTCTGGTGCGGGCACTCGGGGAGACCGCACCGGACGGTGACGCGTGGCTGGAGAAGCTGCCGGAGGCGGCCCGCGAGGCCGCGGCTCTACGCGAGTTGACCGTCGAGCGGGTCCAGGTCCCCGGCGGCCGCTCCAGCCTGGTGGCGCTGGTGCGGCGCGCGGACGGCACCCCGGCCGTGCTGAAGCTGGCCCCGCCCCGGTCCCGGCCGGAGGCGGAGCGGGCCGCGCTGGCGCACTGGGCCGGGCTGGGCGCCGTCCTGCTGCTCGACGGGCCCGCCGGGGACGGGGCGCTGGTGCTGGAGCGGCTGCACCCGGACGTGTCGGTGCGGTCGCTGCCCGAGGCGAAGGCGCTGCTGGAGGCGGCCGGGACGCTGCGGCGGCTGTGGGTGGAGCCGCCCGCGGGCCACTCCTTCGAGACGGTGGCCGGGCGGACCGGACGGCAGGCGGAGGCGATGCGCGCCGTGGCGGACCGGGAGCCGGAGCTGGCCCCGCTGGTGGGCACGGCGCTCACGGCACGGGAGGAGCTGCTCGCCGCGCCGCCGCAGGAACTGCTGCTGCACGGCACCTTCCGCCAGAGCAAGGTGCTCGCCGGGGAGCGGTTCCCGTGGCTGGCCGTGGGTCCGGACCCGGTGGTCGGCGAGTGCGCCTTCGACCTGGCGCGGCTGGTGCGGGACCGGGTGGAGGACCTGATCGCCTCGTCCTCCGGGGCGTCCATCACCCGGCGGCGGGTGAAGAAGCTCGCCGAGTCCCTGGAGGTCGACCAGGAACGGCTGCGGGGCTGGACGCTGTTCCGCGCGGTCGAGTCGGGTGCGCGGGCCCTGCGCGTGGGCCGGCCCAAGGACGCGGAGCTGCTGCTGGAGTTCGCCGGGTGGCTGTAGCCGGGCCGCGGGACGGGCGGAGGGGGCACCCTGGGGCGCCCCCCCCCCTCGACGCTTCCGGGGCTACGCGGTGAGGTGGGCGATCGCCTCGTCGACCGTGAGCTCCTCGCGCTCCCCGCTCCGGCGGTCCTTGAGCTCCAGCACGCCCTCGGCGGAGCGGCGCCCTGCGACCAGGATCTGCGGGACGCCGATCAGTTCGGCGTCGGTGAACTTCACGCCCGGCGAGACGCCGGCCCGGTCGTCGACCAGGACGCGCAGGCCCGCGGCGCGCAGCTTCTCCGAGACGTCCAGGGCCAGTTCGGTCTGCAGGGCCTTGCCCGCGGCGACGACGTGGACGTCGGCCGGCGCGACCTCCTTGGGCCACACCAGGCCCTTGTCGTCGGCGGTCTGCTCGGCGAGGGCCGCGACCGCGCGGGAGACGCCGATGCCGTAGGAGCCCATGGTGACGCGGACCGGCTTGCCCTGCTGGCCGAGGACGTCGAGCTTGAGCGCGTCGGCGTACTTGCGGCCGAGCTGGAAGATGTGGCCGATCTCGATGGCGCGGTCCAGCGTGAGGCCGGTGCCGCACCGCGGGCAGGGGTCGCCCTCCTGGACGACCACGACGTCGACGTAGGCGTCGACCTCGAAGTCCCGGCCCGCGACGACGTTCCGGGCGTGGGTGTCGGGCTTGTTGGCGCCGGTGATCCAGGCCGTGCCGGGGGCCACGCGCGGGTCGGCGATGTAGCGGAGCTTCTCCTGGCCCTGCGGGCCGACGTAGCCGCGCACCAGGTCGGGGCGGGCGGCGAAGTCGGCCTCGGTGACCATCTCGACGACGGCCGGGGCGAAGTGCGCCTCCACCTTGTCGAGGTCCACCTCGCGGTCGCCGGGCACGCCGACGGCGACGATCTCGCCGTCGACCTTCACCAGCAGGTTCTTCAGCGTGGCGGAGGCCGGGACGCCCAGGGAGGCGGCGAGCGTCTCGATGGTCGGGGTGTCCGGGGTGGGGATGTCCTCGGCGGCGGGCACCGCGGAGCCGTCCACCGGCCGCAGCTCGTAGCTGATGGCCTCGGTGTTGGCGGCGAAGTCACAGTTCGGGCAGTCCGCGAAGGTGTCCTCGCCGGCACCGGCCGGCGCGAGGAACTCCTCGGAGCGGGAGCCGCCCATGGCACCGGCGGTGGCCGCGCAGATGCGGTAGTCGAGGCCGAGGCGCTCGAAGACGCGCTGGTAGGCCTCGCGGTGCAGGGCGTAGGACCGGGCCAGGCCCTCGTCGTCCAGGTCGAACGAGTAGGAGTCCTTCATCAGGAACTCGCGGCCGCGCAGGATGCCGGCCCGGGGGCGGGCCTCGTCGCGGTACTTGTGCTGGATCTGGTAGAGGATGACCGGCAGGTCCTTGTAGGAGGACGCCTGGTCCTTCACCAGCAGGGTGAAGATCTCCTCGTGGGTCGGGCCGAGGAGGTAGTCGCCGCCCTTGCGGTCCTTCAGGCGGAACAGCTCCTGGCCGTACTCGTCCCAGCGGCCGGTCGCGTCGTACGGCTCGCGCGGCAGCAGGGCGGGGAGCAGCACCTCCTGGGCGCCGATGGCGTCCATCTCCTCGCGGACGATGCGCTCGACGTTGGCGAGGACCTTCTTGCCGAGGGGCAGCCAGCTCCAGACGCCGGCCGCGGTGCGGCGGACGTAGCCGGCCCTGACGAGGAGCTTGTGGCTGAGGACCTCGGCGTCGGCCGGGTCGTCACGCAGCGTCTTCGCCATCAAGTTCGACATGCGCTGGACCGGTGCGTTCGCCATGGTTCTCGTACTCCTGCCACGAAACAGTGATGGCATGGAGGTTAGCCGCGGCCCCGCCGCCGCCGGAAATCCGCCGGGGAGGTCAGGGGCGCAGCAGGGGCAGCGGGGCGCCCATCACCGCGTACGGGCGGGGGGCGCTGGGGAAGAGGACCTGGCGGGCGAGGTCCTGGTAGCCCAGGGAGCGGTACAGGGCGCGGGCGGGGCTCTCGGTGTCGATCGCGGACAGGATCGAGCGGGGCTCGGTGGCGCTGTCGGTGATCGTGGTGATCAGGGCGCGGCCCGCGCCCCGGTTCTGGTACGCCGGGTGGACGTGCAGCTCGGTGATGACGAAGGAGTCGTCGAGCCAGTGGTCGTTGTCCCGGGCGCGCAGGTAGGGCTCGACGACGGTGGACCACCAGTGGGCGCGGTCGTTGGGCAGGCCGTAGACGAAGCCGACGAGGCGGCCCTCGGCGGTGGTGGCGCCGAGCGCCCGGGCTCCCGGGTAGGTCATGTGCCGCAGGACGATCTGGCGGCGGACGGCCACCTCGTCGGGTCCGAGGCCGAACGCGACGGCCTGCACGGCCAGTGCCTCGTCCACGTGGGCGGAGAGGTCCAGGGGGCCGATGACGAGGTCCATGGGCGGGAGCCTACAGGGGGGCCGCGGCGCAGGTCAGAAGAGCACACTCATGAAGGCGCCGACCTCCTGGAAGCCCACCTTGCGGTACGTGCGCCGGGCGGCGGTGTTGAAGTCGTTGACGTAGAGGCTGACCACCGGGGCCACGTCGCTGAGGGCGTAGCGCAGGACGGCGGCCATGCCGGGGGCGGCCAGGCCCCGGCCGCGGTACTCGGGGGCCACCCACACGCCCTGGATCTGGCAGGCCTGGGCGGTCGCGGCGCCGATCTCGGCCTTGAAGACGACCTTGCCGTCGTCGTCGAGGCGGGCGAAGGAGCGGCCGGAGCCGACGAGTTCGGCGACCCGGGCCTGGTAGAGCAGGCCGCCGTCGCCGGCCATCGGGGAGACGCCGACCTCCTCGGTGAACATCGCCACGCACGCCGGCATGATCGTGTCCATCTCGTCCTTGCGGACCCGGCGCACGAGCGGGTCGGGGGCGACGTCGGCGGACGTCCGGTCGGTGACCATGAGCGGCTGGTGGGCGCGGACCTCGCGGGCGGGGCCCCAGTGCGGTTCGAGCAGCCGCCAGAGCTGGGCGGTGGGCTCGGCGGGGCCGACGATGGAGGAGCAGCGCCGGCCGGCCCGGCGGGCGCGGTCGGCGAAGGCGCGCACGGCGCGCGGGGTGGCGCCGATGGGGACGAGGTTGGCACCCGCGTAGCACAGGGACGTGAGCATGCCGTCCTCGTACCAGCCCCACATCTCGCCGCCCAGGCGCCAGGGGTCGAGTCCGGCGACCTGCACGCGGGCGGTCACGAAGGCGTTCGTGACGGGGTCGCGGTCGAGCACGGCGAGGGCGGCGTCCAGGTCGCTCGGTTCGAGGACCCGGGAGGTGGTCTGGGTCAACACGGGCGGGGCCTCACGGTGGGGTATGCCTGATCTCCGCACTGTACCCGGCCGAACTGAGCGCTGTCGCCGCGCTGTCCGGCCCCTCGCGGCAGCCCCTGGGGCCCGCGCGGCGCACGGCCGCGGGGCCCCGTCGGCGTCAGGCGCCGGTGACCGAGACCGACGGCTCGCCCGAGGCGGTGCCGGCGGCCTCCATCTGCTCGGCCAGCTTCATGGCCTCCTCGATGAGGGTCTCCACGATCTTGGACTCGGGCACGGTCTTGATGACCTCGCCCTTGACGAAGATCTGCCCCTTGCCGTTGCCGGAGGCGACGCCGAGGTCGGCCTCGCGGGCCTCGCCCGGGCCGTTGACGACGCAGCCCATGACCGCGACGCGCAGCGGGACCTCCATGCCGGTGAGGCCGGCCGTGACTTCCTCGGCGAGCTTGTAGACGTCGACCTGGGCGCGGCCGCAGGACGGGCAGGAGACGATCTCCAGGCCGCGCTGGCGCAGGCCCAGCGACTGCAGGATCTGCAGGCCGACCTTGACCTCCTCGACCGGCGGCGCGGACAGGGAGACGCGGATGGTGTCGCCGATGCCCTGGCTGAGCAGGGCGCCGAAGGCCACCGCCGACTTGATCGTGCCCTGGAACGCGGGGCCGGCCTCGGTGACGCCGAGGTGGAGGGGGTAGTCGCTCTGGGCGGCGAGCTGGCGGTACGCCTCGATCATCACGACCGGGTCGTTGTGCTTGACGGAGATCTTGATGTCGCGGAAGCCGTGCTCCTCGAAGAGGGACGCCTCCCACAGCGCCGACTCGACGAGGGCCTCGGGGGTCGCCTTGCCGTACTTCTGCAGCAGCCGCCGGTCCAGGGAGCCGGCGTTGACCCCGATGCGGATGGGGGTGCCGTGGTCCTTCGCCGCCTGGGCGATCTCCTTGACCTTGTCGTCGAACTGCTTGATGTTGCCCGGGTTGACGCGGACCGCGGCGCAGCCGGCCTCGATCGCGGCGAACACGTACTTGGGCTGGAAGTGGATGTCGGCGATGACCGGGATCTGCGACTTGCGGGCGATGGTCGCGAGGGCGTCGGCGTCGTCCTGGGTGGGGCAGGCCACCCGCACGATCTGGCAGCCGGAGGCGGTCAGCTCGGCGATCTGCTGGAGGGTGGCGCCGATGTCGGAGGTGCGGGTCGTGGTCATCGACTGCACGGAGACCGGGGCGTCGCCGCCCACCGCGACCGAGCCGACCTGGATCTGCCGGCTCTTGCGGCGCTCGGCCAGCTTGGTCGGAACGGACGGCATGCCGAGTGAAATAGCAGTCATCTGCTGTGCAACCCCAAGTCGTGGATCAAGGTCCCGGTCCCGTGAGCAGCGGGCTCCGGGCTTCGAGATTACGGCACCGGCCCGGCCCGCAGCACATCGCTGCGCCGAAACCAACTGAAGGAACGAACGGCCGGGCCCCAGGGTGCCCGGCCGTCGGTGAACACCGCGTGGCTAGGAGATCTTCACCGGGTTGACCACGTCCGCGATGAGCACCAGGACGGTGAAGCAGACGAAGATCCCGGCCACCACGTAGGCCACCGGCATCAGCTTGGCGACGTCGAAGGGGCCGGGGTCGGGCCGGCGCAGCACGCGGGCCAGGTTGCGCCGCAGAGACTCCCACAGGGCGCCCGCGATGTGCCCGCCGTCGAGCGGGAGCAGCGGGAGCATGTTGAACAGGAACAGGGACAGGTTGAAGCCGGCCAGCACGAACACGAACATCGCGAGCTGCTGCGAGGCGGGGATGTCCAGGGTGGCGATCTCGCCGGTGACCCGGGCCGCGCCGACGATGCCCATCGGGGAGTCCTGCTCGCGCGGTCCGTCGCCGAAGGCGGCGTCCCACAGGGCGGGGATCTTGGCGGGCAGGGCGACGAGCGAGTCGACGGCGTCGCCGACCCGGTCGGTCATCCAGCTCACGGACTCGCCGAAGTCCTGCTTGACGACGCCGGTGGCCGCGCTGAAGCCGAGGAAGCCGGCCTTGACGTACTGGCCCTGGACGTAGGTCCCGGCGGCGTCCTTCTTGGCGACCAGGTTGGTGGCGATGGTGGCGTGCAGGGTGAGCTGCTTGCCGTCCCGCTCGACGACGAGGGGCACGGTCCTGCCGGCGCTGTCGCGGATGAGGTCGGACAGCGTGTTCCAGTCGTTCGTGCCGCGGCCGTCGAAGGAGACGATGCGGTCGCCGGCCTTCATGCCCGCGGCCGCGGCCGGGGAGGCGGGGTCGGACGCCTTGCACGCGTCGCGGTTCTCGCTCTGCGCGATGACGCAGGGCGAGATGGAGCTGACGGTGGTGGTCTGCTGCTGGATGCCGAAGCCCATCAGCACGGTCAGGAACAGGCCGACCGCGAGGATCAGGTTCATGAACGGGCCGGCGAACATGACGATGACCCGCTTCCACGGCTTGCGCGTGTAGAAGAGGCGGGTCTCGTCGCCGGGCCGCAGCTCCTCGAAGGCGGCCGAGCGGGCGTCCTCGATCATGCCGCGCCAGGGCGAGGTGGAGCGGGCCACGATGCGGCCGTCGTCACCGGGCGGGAACATGCCGATCATGCGGATGTAGCCGCCGAGCGGGATCGCCTTGATGCCGTACTCGGTGTCGCCCTTCCGGCGCGACCAGACGGTCGGCCCGAAGCCCACCATGTACTGCGGGACCCGGATGCCGAAGAGCTTGGCCGTGGACAGGTGCCCCAGCTCGTGCCACGCGATCGAGACCAGCAAGCCGAACGCGAAGACCACTATGCCGAGGATGAACATCAAGGTCGTCATGCACGGGCCTCCGCCGTCTGTGCCGCCAGTTCCCGGGCACGCGTGCGGGCCCAGGTCTCCGCTTCGAGGACGTCCGACACGGTGAGCGGAGTTCCCGTGGCCGGCGTGCCGTGCTCCTCGACCACGCGGGTCACCGTCTCCATGATCCCGTTGAAGGGCAGGGCGCCCCGGCGGAACGCCTCCACACTCTCCTCGTTGGCCGCATTGAACACCGCCGGGGCGGTGCCCGCGAGCTGCCCGACGTGGCGCGCCAGGTTCACCGAGGGGAACGCGTCGTTGTCCAGCGGGAAGAACTCCCAGGTCGAGGCCGTGCTCCAGTCGAAGGCGGGCGCCGCGTCCGGGACCCGTTCGGGCCAGCCCAGACCGATGGCGATCGGCCCCCGCATGTCGGGGGGCGTCGCCTGGGCCAGGGTCGAACCGTCCGTGAACTCCACCATCGAGTGGACATACGACTGCGGGTGCACGACCACCTCAATGCGGTCGAAGGGAATGTCGTAGAGGAGGTGCGCCTCGATGACCTCCAGGCCCTTGTTGACGAGGGTCGCGGAGTTGATCGTGATGACCGGTCCCATGGCCCAGGTGGGGTGGGCGAGGGCGTCCTCGACGGTGACGTGCGCCAGCTCCTGCTTGGTCCGGCCGCGGAAGGGGCCCCCGGAGGCGGTGACGACGAGCTTGCGGACGTCGGCCCGGGTGCCGGCCGCGAGGGCCTGGAAGAGGGCGGCGTGCTCGGAGTCGACGGGGATGATCTGGCCGGGCTTGGCGAGGGCCTTCACCAGCGGGCCGCCGACGATGAGCGACTCCTTGTTGGCGAGCGCGAGGGTCCGGCCCGCCTCCAGGGCGGCGAGGGTGGGCGCCAGGCCGATGGAGCCGGTGATGCCGTTGAGCACGGTGTGGCAGGGGGAGGCGGCCAGCTCGGTCGCCGCGTCCGGTCCGGCGAGGATCTCGGGGAGCGGCTCGCCGCTGCCGTAGGCGCCGGCGAGGGCCTCGCGCAGGGCCGGTACGACGTCCTCGCGGGCGACCGCGACGGTCCGCACCCGCAGCCGGTGGGCCTGCTCGGCGAGCAGGGCGACCCGGCCGCCGTTGGCGGACAGGCCGGTGACCCGGAAGCGGTCGGGGTTGCGCAGCACGAGGTCGATGGCCTGGGTGCCGATCGAGCCGGTGGACCCGAGGACCACCACGTCCTTGGGGCCGTCGCCCACGACGGGGTCGTAGACGAGGTGGGGGTCGGCCAGGGCGCGGGCCGCGAGCTCCGTCGTCCGCCCGGAGGGCGGGCCCTGCGGCGTCATGTGCGTGCTCTCGGCGTGCCGGGCGCCGTCCCGCGTACCGGATGTACTCGGGTCGGCGCCCGGTGCGTCGAGAGTGCGTGCAGGGCGTCGTGGGGCAGACGGGGCTTGCGGCCCGCGCCCTGATGGGGCTGGACTGTCGCTCATCCCTCCATTGTGGCCGCATGGGGACCGTGGAGGGGACAGGGTGTCCCCCGGGCGGGGACACCCCGGGGGACACGGAACGGGACGGGCCGTGCGGGCCGGTCAGCGGATCGGGCGGTGGACGTTCTCCTTCAGGGACGGGCCGGGGGTCGTGTCGGCGATCCACGGGCCGTCGCCCGAGGGGTCGACGATGCCCTCCTCCAGCCATTCGTAGGTGCCCGACAGGACGCCCTTGACGACCTTGCGGTCCAGGTCGTCGGTGTTGGCCCACAGCCGGGTGAACAGCGCGTCGACGCGCAGCCTGGCCTGCTCGCAGAAGGCGTGGGCGAGCTGGTAGGCCTCGCGGCCGTGGTCGTCCTGGCGGCGCAGCATCTCCGCGCGCACGCACGCGGCGCTCATCGCGAACAGCTCCGCGCCGATGTCGACGACCCGGCCCAGGAAGCCCTGCTTAGTCTCCATCCGGCCCTGCCAGCGGGACATGGCGTAGAAGGTGGAGCGGGCCAGCTTGCGGGCGTGCCGCTCGACGTAGCGCAGGTGCGGGGAGAGGTCCACGCCGTGCTTGAACTCGGCGTAGGCGTTCGGCAGTTGGCCGGGGCCGGCGACGAGGCGGGGCAGCCATTTGGCGTAGAAGACGCCGGCGCCCGCGCCCGCCCGTGCCTTGTCGGACAGGGACTTGTCCGGGTCGATCAGGTCGCCGGCGACCGAGAGGTGGGCGTCGACGGCCTCGCGTGCGATGAGCAGGTGCATGATCTCGGTGGAGCCCTCGAAGATGCGGTTGATCCTCAGGTCCCGCAGCAACTGCTCGGCGGGCACGGCCTTCTCGCCGCGGGCCCGCAGCGAGTCGGCCGTCTCGAAGCCGCGGCCGCCGCGGATCTGGACGAGCTCGTCGGCCATCAGCCAGGCCATCTCGGAGGCGTACAGCTTGGCGAGCGCGCCCTCGATGCGGATGTCGTTGCGGTTCTCGTCGGCCATCTGCGAGGAGAGGTCGAGCACCGCCTCCAGGGCGAAGGTGGTGGCCGCGATGAAGGAGATCTTGGACCCGACGGCCTCGTGGTGGGCGACGGGCTTGCCCCACTGCTCGCGGGCCGCCGACCACTCGCGGGCGATCTTCAGCGACCACTTGCCGGCCGCCACGCACGACGCGGGCAGGGACAGCCGCCCGGTGTTCAGCGTGGTCAGGGCGATCTTCAGGCCCTGGCCCTCCTCGCCGATGCGGTGCGCGGCGGGGACGCGGACCTGGTGGAAGCGGGTGACGCCGTTCTCGATGCCGCGCAGGCCCATGAAGGCGTTGCGGTTCTCCACGGTGATGCCGGGCGAGTTGCTCTCCACGACGAAGGCGGTGATGCCGCCCCGGTGCCCCTCGCTCCGCGGCACCCGGGCCATGACGACCAGCAGGTCGGCGACCACGCCGTTGGTGGTCCACAGCTTGACCCCGTCGAGGACGTAGTCGTCGCCGTCGGGCACCGCGGTCGTGGCGAGCCGTGCCGGGTCGGAGCCGACGTCGGGCTCGGTGAGCAGGAAGGCGCTGATGTCGGTGCGGGCGCAGCGGGGCAGGAAGGTCTCCTTCTGCTCCCGGGTGCCGAACAGCTTCAGCGGCTGGGGGACGCCGATCGACTGGTGCGCCGACAGCAGCACGCCGACCGCCGGGGACGCGGAGCCCACGAGGGCGAGCGCCTTGTTGTAGTACACCTGGGTGAGACCGAGCCCGCCGTACTTGGGGTCGATCTTCATGCCGAGGGCGCCGAGTTCCTTGAGCCCGTCGACCACGTCGTCGGGGATGCGGGCCTCGCGTTCGATCAGCGCCCCGTCGACCTTCGTCTCCAGGAAGTCGCGGAGCTTGGCGAGGAACTCCTCGCCGCGCCGGACGTCCTCGGCGGGCGGGGTGGGGTGGGGGTGGATCAGGTCGAGGCGGAACCGGCCGAGGAACAGTTCCTTGGCGAAGCTGGGCTTGCGCCACTCCTGCTCGCGGGCGGCCTCCGCCACCTGGCGTGCCTCGCGTTCGGAGACGGTGGGTCGTCCAGCGGACTCGATGGGGCTGGCGGACATGGAGGCTCACCTCGCCGCGAATCGGGATGGGGGGACCTGCGGTTACCGACGGGTGCTACCCGATCGTTGGTACCCGATCCCGCACAAGGTCACCACCCTGCGCGCACGCCTCCGGACGCGGGGAGCGCGCCGGACGGGCCCGCGGGGACCGCCGGGACCCTTGGCCGCCCTGGCCCCGGCCCGGTCGCCGGGCACGCAGGGTGACGTACGGCCGTGTGGGCCGGTCGGGCGACGGGCGGCGGGGAGGAGGGGGCCGGCACCGTGGGTCGCCAGGCGTTCCGCGGCGTCCCACGGCGCGCGAGAAAACCTGTCGAAGCGCTTCGACAGCCTATGGACACCGACTCCGGCCGAAGCTACTGTCGAACCACCCTCACCCGCCCCTGTTCGCCCCGCGCACTGTCGAAGCGCTTCACACCGCCTGGAGAGCTGGATGGTCACTCTCGCCGAGGTCGCCCAGCACGCCGGAGTCTCGGCGAGCACGGTGAGCTATGTCCTCAGCGGCAAGCGGTCCATCTCCGCCACCACCCGGCAGCGGGTCGAGCAGAGTATCCGGGAGCTGGGCTACCACCCCAACGCGGGCGCCCGCGCCCTGGCCAGCAGCAGGTCCGCCATCATCGCGCTGATGATCCCGCTGCGCACGGACATGTACGTGCCGGTGATGATGGAGATCGCCATCGCCGTGGCCACCACCGCCCGCCTCCACGGCTACGACGTCCTGCTGCTCACCGGCGAGGAGGGGCCCGACGCGGTGCGCCGCGTCACCGGCAGCGGGCTGGCCGACGCGATGATCGTGATGGACGTCGAACTCGACGACGAGCGGCTGCCGTTGCTGCGGCGGACCGGCCGGCCGTCGGTCCTGATCGGGCTGCCCTCCGACACCACCGGGCTGACCTGCGTCGACCTGGACTGGGCCGCGACCGGCGCGCTGTGCGTGGAGCACCTGGCCGCGCTGGGCCACCGGGACGTCGCGGTCATCGGCGAGGCCCCCGCGGTCTACGAGCGGCACACCGGCTTCGCCGAGCGCACCCTGGACGGACTGCGGTCCCGGGCGCGCGAGGCGGGCCTGCGGGTGCTGCACCGGCCGTGCGAGGGCGGGTACGACGCGATGGCCGTGACGCTCGCCCGGATCCTCGACGAGCGCCCCGGCACCACGGGCTTCGTCGTGCAGAACGAGTCGGCGGTGGAGCCGCTGCTCGCGCTGCTGCGCCAGCAGGGCCGGGCGGTGCCCGAGGACGTCTCCGTGGTCGCGATCTGCCCGGACCAGGTCGCCACCCAGGCGTCCGTGCGGCTGACCTCGGTCGCCGTCCCCGCGCAGGACATGGGCCGGTACGCCGTCGAGCACCTCGTCGCCAAGCTCGACGGGCGCCGCGAGGACGACGTGGTGCTGCTCGCGCCCGAGCTGACCGTCCGCGCCAGCTCCGGCCCCGCCCCCTCGGCCGGCTGACTCCCCCACCGCCCCGCCCTCCGCCCCCGCCCTCCCCCTCCCGTCCAGGTCACTCGCGCACCGGGTCCGTCCCGGGGCACCGCCCTGTCTGCCCTCCTCCAGGAGCACGCCACGTGAACCAGCCTGCCGCACACGCACCCGAGGTCAGCCTCGCGCAGTCGTCCCCGACCGTCGGCACGTTCCGCGAGCGGGACGACGCGCTGGAGTGGAGCGGCCGCCAGGAGACGGTCCGCGTCGAGCCGTGGGGTCCGGACGCGGTCCGGGTCCGGGCCCGGCTCGGCGGGCCGGTCCTGGAGGACCTGCCGGGCGCGCTGCTCGACGGGGCACCGCCCGCCCCCGCCACCGTGAAGGTCGAGGACGGCCGGGGCCGGGTGACGGTCGGCGCGCTGACCGTCGAGGTGGACGCCGAGGGCCTGGTCCGCTTCCTGCGCACCGACGACGGCTCCGAACTGCTCGCCGAGGAGCGCGCCCACTTCTGGTGGCCGGGACCGCGCCTGTACACGGCGGTCGGCCACGGCCACCACCGGCTGGAGCAGCGGTTCGCCGCCTACGACGGGGAGCGGCTGTACGGCCTGGGCCAGCACCAGCACGGCCGCCTCGACCAGAAGGGCCTGGTGCTGGACCTGGTGCAGCGCAACGCCGAGGTGAGCGTCCCGGTGCTGACCTCCAGCCGCGGCTACACCCTGCTGTGGAACAACCCGGCGATCGGGCGGGTGGAGCTGGCCCACAACGGCACCCGGTGGGTGGCCGACTCGGCCCGGCAGATCGACTACTGGATCACCGCGGGCACCCCGGCCGACGGGCAGCGCCGCTACAGCGCGGTGACCGGCCGTACGCCGATGCTGCCGGAGTGGGCGGCCGGGTTCTGGCAGTGCAAGCTGCGCTACCGCACGCAGGACGAACTCCTCGCGGTGGCCCGGGAGTACAAGCGGCGGGGCCTGCCGGTCAGCGCGATCGTCTGCGACTTCTTCCACTGGACCCACCTCGGCGAGTGGAGGTTCGACCCCGCCGAGTGGCCCGACCCGGCGGCCATGGTGCGCGAACTGCGCGAGCTGGGCATCGAGCTGGTCGTCTCGGTGTGGCCGTCGGTGTCCCCGCTGTCGGAGAACCACCCGGTGATGGAGCAGCGCGGCTGGTTCATCGGCACGCAGTACGGCCCGATGGCGCACGCCGACTGGCCGGACAAGGGGGTCGCCTCGACCGTGCAGGTGGCGTTCTACGACGCCACCAACCCGGAGGCCCGGGAGTTCGTGTGGTCGCGGATCCGGGAGAACTACCTGGAGCCGTACGGCATCAGGGCGTTCTGGCTGGACGCCTGCGAGCCGGAACTCAAGCCGGGCTTCCCGGAGAACCTGCGCTACTGGGCGGGTCCCGGCCTGGAGGTGGGCAACCTCTACCCGGCGGAGAACTCCCGCGCGTTCCACGAGGGCCTGCGCGCGTCCGGCGCCGGCGACGACGAGGTGATCACCCTCAACCGCTCGGCCTGGGCGGGCAGTCAGCGCTACGGTGCCGCGCTGTGGTCGGGCGACATCGGCACCGACTTCGCGACCCTGCGCCGCCAGGTCGCGGCCGGCCTGAACACCGCGCTGTCCGGCATCCCGTGGTGGAACACCGACATCGGCGGCTTCCACGGCGGCGACCCGGACGACCCGGCGTACCGCGAGGTGATCGTGCGCTGGTTCCAGTTCGGCGCGCTGTCGCCGCTGATGCGGCTGCACGGCTTCCGCGATCCGGGCACGCCGCTGGGCCCGGAGATGACCGGGGGCCCCAACGAGGTGTGGTCGTACGGGGAGGAGGCCGGCGCGGTGATGGAGCGCTACCTGCGGCTGCGGGAGCGGCTGCGGCCGTACGTCCTGCAGGTGATGCGCGAGGCCCACGAGGAGGGCCTGCCGGTGATGCGCCCGCTGTTCCTGGAGTTCCCGGACGACCCGGCGGCGTGGGACGTGGCGGACGCCTACCTGCTGGGGCGGGACCTGCTGGTCGCCCCGGTCCTGGAGGCGGGGGCCACCACCCGCACCGTGCACCTCCCGCGGGGCGCGGACTGGACCGACGCGTGGACCGGCGCGACCTACGGGGGCGGCGGGTCCGTCACCGTCGACGCCCCGCTGGAGCGCATCCCGCTGTTCCTGCGGGACGGCGCGCGGCTGCCGATCGCGGAGTAGGCACGCGGGAAGGGCCGGCTCCCCCGCGGGGGACGCCGGCCCTCCGTCTCGGTCACCGCATCAACTGCTGCTGACCGTCGGGTTGTTGGTCTGGAAGTTCAGCCCGCCGGACGACGAGGTGATCTCGTAGCCGAACTGGACGTCGCCGATGGTCTCGTTGCCGAACCAGCCCTTGGTGTCCTTGATCCACTTGAGGATCGGCAGGATGTTGACCGTCCCCGAGGTCGAGTTCGAGGTACGGATGAAGGAGAAGACCTCGTTGGCGCCGTTGCTGCCCTTGTAGACGGTCCAGGTGTGCCCGCCCAGCGTCACGGTGCCCTGCGAGGTGCCGAGGGGTCCGACGGCCCCGGTCTTGTTGACCCAGAGCATGATCTCGTAGTCGTAGTCGGTGTCCCAGATGTCGTACGACGTGTTGTAGGCGCCGGACGACGGGACCGTGACGTTGTAGCTGCTGGTGAGCGAGGAGAGCGAGGTGATCGACTTGTTGATCACCTTCTTCGCGTCGGGGTACGACTTGATGCCGCCGGTGTTGGGGTGGTCGGCCCACACGCCCCAGTTGGTGCCGGAGTTGGCCCAGATGCACTGGCTGCCGGCGCCGGAGCCCCAGATGTTGTTGTAGAGCGTGTAGCCGTTCAGCGAGGTGTTGCCCCACTGGTCGCAGGAGTTCCAGACGGCGGCCGAGGCGGGGGCGGAGGCCAGGCCGACCGTGACGCCGATCGCGAGGGCGGGCGCCAGCGCCAGCCGGGTGAGGCGGCTCAGTGTGCGTGCTGCCATGGTGTCCCTTCCATGGGTGGGGGGAGGGGGTTCACCGCGCCTCCAGACGGACGACGCGGTCCTCTCCGGCGACCAGGTCGAGCGGCCCGGCACCGGAGGGGGTCCTGAGGTCGACGCGTACGGTGCGCGTCGGGCGGACGACGGCCGTGGCGCCCCCGGGCGCCCAGATGAGGTCGATCCGCGCTCCGAACCGGGTGCGCACGCCGCGCAGTTCGCCCTGCCGGAGGGCCGGGGGCGGCGCGGGGAGCAGGACCAGCCGGTCGGGGGTCGACTGGACCAGCGCCTCGACGAGCACCGTGGGCAGGGTGTGCGCGGCGTCGGCGTTGTAGACGTCGCGGTCCGGGTAGTGGGCGCTCATCAGGGACGCGTGGAAGAAGTCGCCCTCCAGCACCGCGGTGAGCGCCCGGGCGACGCGCGGGGCGTCCCGGAGGCGGGCCGCGACCAGGGCGCGGTGGAGGTGGCCGTGCGCGGAGTCGTTCTCCGTGCCCCGCAGCTCCAGCGCCCGGTGGGCGGCGGCGGCCGGGCCGGGGGTGTCGTAGGGGGTGATCTCGTCGAGCGGCCAGACGCCGTAGAGGTGGCTGAGGTGGCGGTGGTCGTAGGAGTCCGCCAGGTCCGGGCGGGCCCATTCGGCGAGGGCGCCGTCGGCGTTGACCCGGTGCGCCGGGAGCCGGTCGGCGAGGGCGCGCCAGCGGTCGGCGTCCGGGGTGCCGGGGTGGTAGGCCGCGGCCGTGCGCAGGGCGTGGCGGGCCGCCGAGAGGTCCATGGCCGCGTCGAGCGTGCCCCAGCTCGCGTTCGCGGGCCGGTTCTCCGGGGAGTAGGACGGCACCACGACGAGGTGTCCGGCGGCGTCGATGCGGGTGAGGAAGTCCTCGTAGAACGTGGCGACTTCGGCGAGCGCGGCGGCCGTGCCGGGGTCGCGTGCGCCCCGGGTGTCGTCGTGGTCGACGAGCGGCTTGAGCAGCCAGTCGGCGCCCGCGGTCCACAGGTGCAGGGGGTACTCGCGGCTGAAGTGGACGCAGTGGCCCGACTCGCCGTCGGTGTGGGCGGGGGCGACGGCGCCGCGGGCGCCGAAGACCGCGCGGGCGTTGTCCCGCCAGTCGGGCAACTGGCGCCGGACCAGGGCGGCCAGGGCCTCGGTGACCTCGGGCAGGTCGGCGGCCGCGGCACCGGCGGTCTGCAGGCCCAGGTTGGCGTCCAGGGTGAACGCGCCCGACCAGGCGGTGGTCCACTCGCCGGTCCACAGGCCGGTCAGGCGGGGCGGCAGGACGCCGGAGGAGGACAGCAGGTGGTAGCGGCCGGCCGCGAAGAGCCGCTCCAGCAGGGCCCGGCTGCCCGGTCGCTTCAGCAACTCGCTGCCGGGCAGCGCCCGTTCGGCGGGGTCGGCGCGCAGGTCCAGGGTGACGCGGCGGTAGGCGGTGCGGTGCCGGGCGAGGTGCCGCTCCAGCAGGTCGTCGTACGGTTCGCGCGCCAGGTCGCGCAGGGTGCGGGACTCGGCGGTGACGTCCAGGTCGCCGGTGTGCCGGTGGACGCGGGTGAGCAGCAGGACGGCGTCGGCGTGCTCGACGCGCACGCCGCGCGGGCCGAGGGCGGTCGTGCCGCCCGTGACGGCGGCGACGGTGACGCCGGTGTAGGCGCGGTCGCCGCCCGGGTAGCCGGCCCGCAGGCTCAGCACCGCGCCCTCGGGGGTGAGGACGGTGCCCTGGCCGACGCCCAGGCCGGGCGGGACGCCGGGCAGGCGGTGGTCGAGGGAGAGGGTGAGGGAGGGGCCCGGCGCGGTGACGTACTGGACGACCACGTCGTCGGCGCGGGAGACGAAGACCCGGCTGCGCCAGTCGCCGCAGGTCGCCTCGACGACCCCGGTGGCGAAGTCGACGCGGCGCCGGTAGGCGGGCCGGGGCTCGGGCACGGTCCGGTCCAGGTGGATGCGGACGGCGGGGTGGAAGGGCTGCACCCACTGCAGCGGGCGTCCGTCGGTGAAGTCCTCGGCGGCCCGCGTGTCACCGGCCAGCAACCGGTCCTGCAGGGCGGGGAGCCGGTCGGCGAGCTGCGGCGGTCCGGCGTGCTCCGTGCCGTTGGGGCGGACGAGGGTGTGCTGGGTGACGGTGACCCGGTCGGCGTCCGGGTGACCGGACACCAGGGCGCCGTGGTGGCCGTTGCCGGTGAGGAAGGCGCCCTCCCAGCGGGCGGCGGGCCCGGGTTCCCAGGTGCCGTGGACGGGGCCGGCGCTCATGACCGCAGCACCGCCGCTCCGTAGCGGCCGAGGGGCACGCGGTCCGTGTGCGTGGTGCCGGTCAGCAGGTCGTGGTGGGTGCCGGGGACGTCGACGACGACCGGCTCGCGCCCGTGGTGGAGCAGGAACAGCAGGTCGCCCCGGCGCACGGCCTCGACGTCCGCCGGGAGCCCGGCCAGGACGGGCCGGACCCCGGCGGCGGCGGCGATGCCGGCCAGCAGGGCGCGCAGGGCGTCCAGCTCGGGGAGGGTGGAGAGGTACCAGGCGCGGCCCCGGCGCAGCACGGCGGGCAGCCCGTCGAGTTCGCCGCCCCGGTAGGGGATCGTCTCGTCGACCGTGTCGTCGGGCTCGATCTCCTCCGACCACAGGGTGCCGTCGAAACCGTCGCAGGGGGCCGTCTCCCCCGCCTCCAGCGGCCACCACTCGTGCAGCGTGCGGATGCCGAACAGGGCGCGCAGCCGGGCGTCCATGCCGCCCTCGCGGATGCGGTCGTCCTGGTCGGCGACGCCCGTGAGGAACCCGCTGACCAGGGTGCCGCCGTCGCGGACGTAGGCGAGGAGGCGGTCGGCCGCCGTGTCGGTCAGGGCGTAGAGCTGGGGGACGACGACGAGCCGGTAGCCGCCGAGGTCGTGCTCGGGGTGGGCGAAGTCGGTGGTGAGGTGGGCCTGCCACAGGGCGCGGTGCCAGGCGTGCAGGACGTCCGGCAGGTCGACGCGGGCGGAGGGGCGCCCGTCCTGGGCGCTCGCCCACCAGGCGTCCCAGTCGTGCAGGACGGCGATGTCGGCACCGACCCGGCCGCCGGCCACCTCCGGTCCGATGCGGGCGAGGTCGGCGCCGAGCTCCACCACCTCCTGGAAGGTGCGGCCGCGCTCCCCCGCGTGACCGACCATGCCGGAGTGGAACTTCTCGGCGCCCTGGCGGGACTGGCGCCACTGGAAGTAGTGGATCGCGTCGGCGCCGCGGGCCACCGCCTGCAGGGACCACAGGCGGTTCAGGCCCCGGGGCTTGGGGTGGTTGACCCCGCGCCAGTTGACGGATCCGGCCGCCTGTTCCATGAGCATCCAGGGGCCGCCCCCGGCCTGGGAGCGGGTCATGTCCTGCACCAGCGCGCCGTGCTGGGCGCCGAGCGGGTCGCGCGGGTCGGGGTAGAGGTCGACGGAGACGACGTCCTCCTCCCCCGCCCAGCGCCAGGCGTCCTGCCCGCTCCACAGCGGCATGAAGTTGGTGGTGACCGGGAGGTGCGGGGTGTGCCGGCGCACGATGTCCCGCTCGGCGCGGAAGCACTCCAGGAGCATGTCGGAGGTGAAGCGGCGGAAGTCCAGCACCTGGGCCGGGTTGGTGAGGTAGTGGGCGCGGCGCGGGGGCAGGATGCCGTCCCAGGTGTCGTAGCCCTGGCTCCAGAAGGCCGTGCCCCAGGCGGTGTTGAGGGCGTCGAGGGTGCCGTACCGCGCGCGCAGCCAGCGGCGGAAGGCGGCGGCCGCCTCGTCGCCGTAGTCGTACGTGCAGTACTCGTTGTTGATGTGCCACAGGGTGAGGGCCGGGTGGCCGGCGTAGCGGGCGGCCAGGTCCTCGGTGATCGCGGCGGCGTAGCGGCGGTAGGTGGCGCTGGAGTGGGAGAAGTGCTGGCGGCCGCCCCACCACTCGGTGCGGCCGTCGGCGTCCCGGGGCAGCGTGTCGGGGTGCAGCCGGCCCAGCCACGGCGGGGGCGAGGCGGTGGGGGTGGCGAGGACGACGCCGATGCCGTGGTCGTGCATCAGGTCCATCAGCGTGTCGAGCCAGGTGAACTCTCGTGCCCCCGGCTCGGGTTCGATCGTCGACCAGGAGAAGACCCCGAGGGTGACGGAGGTGACCCGGGCCCGCCGCATCAGCCGGACGTCCTCGTGCCAGGTCTCCTCGGGCCACTGCTCGGGGTTGTAGTCGCCGCCGAACAGGATCCGCCCGCGGGTCACGGCGTCGAGGCCGGGCCTCACACCGGCTCCCCGTACTGGATGCCGCGCCCGTTGGTGGCGAGGTAGACGCGGCCGTACACGCGCGGGTCGCCGGTGACGGTCTCGCCGGTCCAGCCCCACTGGTGGGCGTCGTCGTTGATCCGGACCCAGGTCCGGCCGCCGTCGTCGGAGCGGTGCACGCCGGTCGGCGGGCCGGTCGGCGCGCCCACCAGGTAGAGCGCCGGGTGGGCGGCGCCGGGCGCGGGCCGGCCGAAGCCGAGGGCGTACGCGGCCCGGCAGCCGGCCACCCGGGTGAAGGTCGCGCCGCCGTCGATGGAGTGGTGCAGGCCGTCCTCCTTGGCGCTCAGCCACAGGTCGCCTGACCGTCCCGGCGTCGCGACCAGCTCGAACTGGCTGTCCCTGGAGGGCAGTCCGGTGGCGCGGGCGGTGAAGGTGCGCCCGCCGTCGGTGCTCGCGTACAGGGTGCCCGTGTCGGTGTCGTACGCGTGGAAGACCGCCGGGTCGACGGGGTCGGCGACCGGGGTGGCGCCCTTGGGGAAGGTGGGCACCTCGGACCAGGTGGCGCCGTCGTCGGCGGAGCGGTGGGCGGGGTACTTGGTGCCGTCCCCGTGGACGAACGTCCACAGCAGGACGCCGGCGTCGGCGCTCACGGCGACCGGCCCCGGCGCGTCCTCGGCGAGCGCGGGCTGCGTGGCGAAGGGCTGCCAGGTGCGGCCCCCGTCGCGCGACAGGGCGCCGTTGCCGTGGTCGCCCCAGCCCGTGCGCACGACGTACGACGGCCGGGCCGCGGCCAGCGCGAGTCCGGTCACGGTGCCGAACACCGGGTTCGTGGCCATCCCGCGCGAGGGGGACGCGGTGAGCCGGTCGTGGTACATCACGCCGACGTCCCCGAGCCCGCTGAGCAGGTGCGCCCGGCCCGTCGGCGGCGAGACCAGGTGCCGTACCGACGACTCCTCCAGGCCGCGGATCCGCGGCGCCCAGTGCCGCAGGTCGCGGGTGCCGTACAGGGTGGCGCCGGTGCCGTAGAGGACGTGCCGGGAGTCGTACGGGTCGACCGCGACCGTCTGGATCCACCAGCCGAACTTGGGCCGCTCCTCGCCCCAGGTGAGGTACGGCGTCTCGGAGACGTCGAGGACGGCGGTGTCCTTCAGGGAGGTCCAGGTGCGCCCGCCGTCGGTGGTGCGGTACAGGGTGTCGACCGCCGCCCAGCGGTTGTTGGTGGAGACGACGGCGGTACCGGGGCGGCGGGCGTCCACGGCGACACCGCCGTAGCCGAAGGTGTCCGAGGCGCCGTCCGGGCGGACCGGGGTGACGTCGGTCCACGTGCCCGGGCCGACGGCCAGCTTGTGGACGCTGCCGTCCGACTGGCCGTTGGGGCCGGGGGCGTCGGCGTAGGTGACGTACAGCTCGCGGGTGTGCCGGTCGTACGCGGCACGGACCGGCACCCTGGCGGAGGGGCCCGTGGGCTGACCGGGGACGGCCTCCCAGGCGGTGCCGTCGGTGGTGCGGTACAGGGCGGGTGCGCTGCCGTCGGAGTCGCCCCAGCCGGCGTACACGGCGCGGCCCGCCGCGACCAGCAGGGTGACGCCCTGGCCGGTCGCGGAGGGGGCGGCCGGGAAGGAGCCGACGGACGACCAGGTCGCTCCCCGGTCGGTGGACCGCAGCAGGCCGTCGTGCCGGGTGCCGAGCCACAGGGTGTCGCTGTCCCGCGGGTCGACCAGCAGCCGCTCGCCGGTGCCCCGGCCGTCCTCGTTGGCGCCGAGCTTCACGGTGAGGTCGGTGCGGGTCCAGGTGGCGCCGCGGTCCTCGGAGCGCAGGACGGCTCCGTTGCCGGCCCAGGGCTGGGCGTAGGTGCCGAGGGCCAGGTACAGCCGGTCGGGGTGGGCCGGGTCGACGGCGAGGGCCTCCACGCCGAGGAGGTTCCAGTCGTCCCAGCCGAGGTGGTCGGTGAGCGGAGTCCAGTGGGCGGCGCGGTCGTCCCAGCGGTAGGCGCCGCCGATGTCGGTGCGGGCGTAGGCGAGGCCCGGCACGGCGGGGTGGAAGAGCACGCCGGTGACGAAGCCGGTGCCGCCGATGGTCACGGTGCGCCAGCGGTAGGCGGGGCTTTCCGCTGCGCGGGCGCTGCCGGTGAGGCCGGGCAGGGCGCTGCCCGCGACGGCCACGGCGGCCCCGCCGAGGAGGCTGCGCCGGGAGGGGGAATGGGCGTTCATGCGGTGCACCTCGCTGGGTGTGCGGGGACGTGGGGGGGGACCGGGGGTGGAACGCGCAGCCCGGCGCTGCGGGGCGCCGCCGCGCCCGCCCGTGCCGCCCCAGCGGCACGACTGCCCGCGGCTCGGCAGGAAGGCGGCGGCTCGGCGGGCGGTGCTGCTGCGGCCGACACGGGCGGGCCGGCCCCAGGGGCGCGGGGAACTGCGCGACCAGCCCCACCGGCCCGTGGACCGGCGACGACACCAGGCACCCGCGCCGGACGCGGACCCGGTGCCGGGCGTCAGCCCTTCACCGCTCCGGTCAGCATCCCCTTCCTGAAGTGCTTCTGGACGAACGGCGACAGCACCGCCACCGGCAGCAGCGCCATCACCATGACGGCCATCTGGACGGCCAGTCCCGACAGTTGGCCGGTCCTGATCGCCTGGCTGAGCCCGACCGGCGCCTCCTGCTTCTGCACGAGCTGGATCATGACGTTCTGCAGCGGCATCATGTCCTGGTCGTTGAGGTACAGCGACGCGTTGAACCACGCGCTCCAGTACCCGACGGCGTAGAACAGCGTGATCACCGCGAGGACCGCCCGGGACAGCGGCATCACGATCTGCCACAGGATCCGTACGTCGCCCGCGCCGTCGATCCGCGCGCTGTCGATGAGTTCGGGCGAGATGCCCATGAAGAACCCGCGCAGCACGAGGATGTTGAACACGCTCACCGCGCTGGGCAGGATCAGCGCGAGGTAGGTGTCCGTCAGTCCCAGGCTCTGCACCAGCAGGTACGTGGGGATCAGCCCGGCGCTGAAGAACATCGTCGCCAGCAGCAGCATCAGCAGCCACCGGTGCCCGAGCGACCCGGTCCGCGACAGCCCGTACGCGCACAGCACGGACACCGTCATCGAGAACAGCGTGCCGACCAGGGTGACCAGGACGCTGACGAGCGCGGCCCGGGTGACCTGGCCGCCGCTGAGCAGCTCGCGGTAGGCGATGAAGGTGAGGCCCCTGGGGATCATCACCAGCCCGCCCGCCTCGTCGATGGTCCGGCGCGAGGACAGGCTGGTGACGACGACGATCCACAGCGGGAACAGGATCGCCAGGCAGGCGAGGGACAGGGCGATGCCCTTGCCCGCGAGGCCGGCCGGGGACGGCTCCTCCTCCCACGCGGGACGCGCGGGAGCGGCCCGGCGGCGCGGCCCGTCCCCGCCTCCCCCGCCTCCCCCTCGTACCGGCTCGTCGACCGGTGGGCCCACGACGGCGGTCATTTCTTGTACACCCCCTGCTCGCCCATGAGATGGGCCACCTTGTTCGCGGCGAGGACCAGTCCGATGCTGACGACGCCCTTGACCAGGCCGGCGGCGGCCGCGTAGCCGAAGTCCTGGTTGCGCACGCCGTTCCACCACACGAAGGTGTCGAGGACCTCTCCGGCGTCGGTGCCCACGGCGTCGCGCTGGAGCAGGATCTGCTCGAACCCGACGGTCAGGGCGTCACCGACGCGCAGCACCAGCAGCAGGGCGATCACCGGGCGCAGCGCGGGCAGCGTGACGTGCCACATGCGGCGCCAGCGCCCGGCGCCGTCCATCGCGGCCGCCTCGTACAGGTCGGTCGGCACCGAGGCCAGGGCGGCGAGGAAGACGATGATCCCCCACCCGGCGTCCTTCCACACGCTCTGCGCGGTGAGCAGGAAGGGGAAGGTGCCCGGGTTCGTCATGATGTCCAGGCCGTCGTACCCGTTCTGGCGCAGCAGTTGGGAGAGCATCCCGGCGCCGCCGAACATCTGCTGGAAGACGGCGATGACCAGCACCCACGAGAAGAAGTGCGGCAGGTAGAGCACGGCCTGGGCGACGGCCCGCACCCGGGGCCGGACCACGCTGTTGATGAGCAGCGCGAGCAGGACCGGGACGGGGAAGAACAGCAGGAGCTGGACGGCGAACAGCACCAGCGTGTTCTGGACGGCGTTCCAGAAGGCCGGGTCCTCGAACATCCGCCGGAAGTTGTCCAGGCCCACGAAGGGGCTGTGGAGGATCGACACGACGCCGTTGTCGCTGAGGTAGGGGTCGTAGTCCTGGAAGGCGACGACGTTGCCGAGGATCGGCAGGTAGGCGAAGACCAGGACGAGCACGACGGCCGGCAGCGTCATGAGGATCAGGACGCGGTCGCGCCGGAACCGGTGCCGCAGGCTCGCCCGGCCCGCGCCCCGCTTGCGCGAGGTGGAGCCGGTGGGTCCGGCGGCGCCGCCGGACTGCGCCGGGGTGGTCACCGGCGGGCTGGCCTCGGCGCTGCTCCGAGGCACCGTGCTGTGGGACACGGCGGTTCTCCTTGCCTCGGGGCCCGGTCAGTTCGCCGCGGAGCCGTTCTCGTCGAGGAGCTTGCGGTACCAGTCGCGCAGCTTGTCGCCGCCCTGCCGCTTCCAGTCGGAGACGGCCTGCTGCATGTCGGAGATCTTCTTGTGGCCGCGCGCGATGTCGTCCTCGAGCTGCTCGAAGTTGCTGGCCAGGTTGGCGTAGCGGGAGGGCTCGGTGATCTGCAGCCCCCAGAAGGAGGTCTTCCTGGTGAAGCCGCCCATCTTCTGCTGCCAGGTGACCTGCCCCTCGGTGATGTCGGGGAAGTCGGGGTGGGCGAGGGTCGACGCGGGGCTCGCGATCATCACGAAGGCGTTGTTGACCTCGTTGTTGCCCCGGTCGTTCTTGACGGGGACGCCGTTCTTGATCGTGTAGTGGGTGCCCTCGACGCCGTAGTTGGTCATCATCCACTCCTTGGTGCCGTACGGCGCCGCGGTGACGTTGGCGACGGCCAGCACGTCGCGGACGACGGACTCGGGGGCCTTCTTGTTGACGAAGGCGAAGATGCCGGCGGGCTCCGCGGCCCGCAGGGTGGGGTCGCCGCCGTCGGGGCCGAAGAGGTCCATGCCCCAGATGCGGAAGTCCGGGTTCTGGGTGGCCTGGGAGGCGCGCTGGCCGTACCAGCTCGAGATGTCGTTGTTGTAGATCAGGAACTCACCGGCGGCGAACTTGGCGCCGGGGTCGGTGGCCTGGCTCTTGCCCAGCTTGAAGTCGGGGTGGACGTACCCGGCGGCGAACAGCTTGCGCGTCCACTCCAGGGCCTCCAGGTAGGCGTCGGTCTCGACCCGGTTGACCAGCTTGCCGTCGACGAGATTCCACCACAGCGGCTTGTCCGAGCCGGGGAAGACGCCCCAGATGTTGAACGCGGTCCACTTCATGTCGCCGCAGGCCCACCGCTTGGCCCTGGCGTTGGTGATGTCCTTGCACAGCGCGGTGAACTCGTCCGGTGACGTGGGGACTTCGTAGCCCTCGCGCTGGAAGACGTCCTGGCGGTACAGGGGAACGATGTTGGTGACGTACGACGCCGGCATCGGCAGGCCCATGAGCTTGCCGCCGAACAGGGAGCGCTGCCAGGCGTCGGTGGGGACCGCCGCGAGGTTCGGGTACTCCTTGACCTTGTCGCCGGACAGGTAGGGGCCGAGGTCGGCGAACTTGCTGATGACGGCGCTGGGTATCTTGCCCATCATGTTCCAGCCGGGGACGACCACCACGTCGGGCACGTCGCTGGAGGCGAGGACCGCGCCGAGCTTCTGGTCGTAGGTGTTGCCGTCCTGGTTGCGCCACTGGACGTCGACGCCGGTCAGGTCGTTCATCGCCGTGTAGTACGGGTTGTCCTGCCGGGGCGGCGAGCCCCAGAACGGCGACATGACGGTGACCTTGCCGCCCTTGCCGAGCTTCCTCGGCACCGAGGTCTTCAGGCCGGCCACGTCGAGCTTGGCCGTGAACCCCATCGACGAGCCGTTCCTCGAGGGGATGTCCGGCGTGACCACGTTGCTGGCCACGTACGCCGGCAGCAGCCGCTTCGCGTCCTTGCCCGACGTGGTGCCCTCCCGCGAGCCGTGGTCCGTGCCGCCGCACGCGGCGAGCAGCGGCATCCCGCCGGCCACGGCCGCGGTGGCGACCGCCGTGGAGGCGAGGAACTTCCGCCGGCTCGGCCCGGGGGGACCGGACGGGGAGGAAGCGGCGTTCGGCGTCATTGCGTCAACCCTTCGTGCCTTCGTGGCGCACCAGGACACCCGGCGGTGGCCGTCGGCTGCGGTGTCTCGAGCGGAACTGGCTGAGCGGAAGCGGCCTTCGCGGAGCGGGAGCCTCGGCGACGAGGCAGTCGAAGCGCTTCGATGTGCTGCGAGGTTAGGTGAAGGCCGCAGGGCGCACAAGGGTCGCTCCCAAGATTCCTCGGCGGGGCCGGCTAGTCGACCGCCTGCATGCCCCGCTTGAGCTGTGGGCGGGATCGGCCGCTCCGCGACGTCGGACGTCTTGACACCCGCGGGGTCGTCGAATGAGCATCGAAGCGCTTCGAAAGCCCTCCCCCGCTCCAGCGCAAAGGGACACGCCACGTGACCGCATCCCCGCCGCCCACCCCGCCCTTCCGCGATCCGCGGCTGCCGTTCGCGAAGCGCGTCGACGACCTGCTGTCGCGGCTCACTCTCGACGAGAAGGTCTCCTTCCTGCACCAGTTCGCCCCGGCCGTGGAGCGTCTGGGCGTCGCCGCGTTCCGCACCGGCCAGGAGGCCCTGCACGGGGTGGCCTGGATGGGCCCCGCCACGGTGTTCCCGCAGGCCGTCGGGCTCGGCGCGACCTGGAACCCGGAGCTGGTGCGCCGGGTGGGCGAGGCGGTGTCCCGGGAGGTCCGCGCGATGCGCGCCCGCGACGGGCGGGTGGGCCTGAACGTCTGGTCGCCGACGGTCAACCTGCTGCGCCACCCGCTGTGGGGCCGCAACGAGGAGGGCTACTCCGAGGACCCGGAGCTGACCTCGGCGCTCGCCGCCGCCTACACCCGGGGCCTGCGCGGCGACCACCCGGTGTACTGGCGCACGGCCCCGGTGCTCAAGCACTGGCTGGCGCACAACAACGAGACCGGCCGGGACGTCACCTCGTCCTCGGTGCGCCCGCGGGTGCTGCACGAGTACGACCTGCCGGCGTTCCGCGCGACGGTCGAGGCGGGCGCGGTGGCCGGGGTGATGCCGGCGTACAACCTGGTCAACGGGCGCCCCAACCACGTCTCGCCGTACCTGCGCGAGCACCTGCGGACCTGGACCGACCAGGAGCTGCTGGTCTGCTCGGACGCGGGCGCGCCCTCCAACCTGGTGGACTCCGAGCACTACTTCGACAGCCACGAGGAGGCGACGGCCGCCGCGCTGGTGGCCGGCGTGGACAGCTTCACCGACCACGGCACGGACGGCTCGCTGATCGCGGCCCGGGTCCGGGGGGCGCTGGAGCGGGGGCTGCTGTCGCAGGCGGACGTCGACACGGCGGTGCGCCGCCAGCTCTCCGTACGGTTCCGCCTCGGCGAGTTCGACCCGCAGGACGACCCGCACGCGCACACCGGCGCCTTCGACACCCCGGAGCACCGCGAGCTCGCCCGGGAGGCGGCCGAGCAGGCGGTGGTGCTGCTGCGCAACGACGGGGTGCTGCCGCTCGCCCCGGACACCCGGCTCGCGGTGGTCGGCCTGCTCGCCGACGAGTGCAAACTCGACTGGTACAGCGGCACCCTGATCCACCGTTCGACACCGCTGGAGGGCCTGTACGAGCGGTTCGGCGCGGAGCGCGTGCGGTTCGCGGAGGGCGTGGACCGGGTCCGGCTGCGCACGTCCGCCGGGACGTTCCTGCACGTGCCGCCCGCCCCGGAGGCCCCCGGCACGGCACGGGGCGCCGAGGGCGCCCTGGACCCGGCGCTGCTCGCGGGGCGCACCGACCTGCCGCCGCTGACCACGGACGCCGTCGGCACCGAGTTCGCGCTGGTCGACTGGGGCGACGGGGTCCTCACACTGCGCGCGCCCGACGGCCGCTACCTGTCGGTGGCCGAGGACGGGTACGTGCGCGCGTCGGCCGACCAGCCCGGCGGCTGGGTCGTCCAGGAGACGTTCCGGCTGGAACACCGGGGGGAGCACGGGACCGGTCACCTCCTGCGGCACCTGGGAACGGGGCGTCCCGTCTCGGTCGTCGCCGACGGGGTGAAGGTCGCCGCGGAGACCGCGGAGACCCCAGGGACGGCGGGGACGGCGGGGACGGCGGGGACCGCTGACACCGCCGAGGTCTTCGAGGTCGTCGTCGCCGAGCGCGGGGCGGACGCGGTGCGCCGGGCCGCCGCGGACGCCGACGTGGTCGTGGTGGTGGCGGGCAACGACCCGCACATCCGCGGCCGGGAGACCGAGGACCGCACGACCCTGCGGCTGCCCGCGCACCAGGAGCGGCTGCTGGAGGCGGCCCGGGCCGCGAACCCGAGGACGGTCCTGGTGCTGGTGTCGGCGTACCCGTACGCGTTCGAGCCGGGGCGGCTCGCGGCCGCGCTGTGGACCGCGCACGGCGGCCAGGCGGCCGGCACGGCGCTGGCCCGGGTGCTGGCCGGGGACGTCGCGCCCGCGGGCCGGCTGCCGCAGACCTGGTACGCCGACGACGCCGACCTGCCGGACCTGCTCGACTACGACGTGATCGGCGGCCGCCAGACGTACCGGTACTTCGAGGGCACCCCGCTGTTCCCCTTCGGCCACGGCATGTCGTACGTGCCCTTCGCCTACGCCGACCTGGTCACCGCCGTCGGGGACGACGTGCTGCGGGTGTCCTTCACGCTCACCAACGCGGGGCACGCGGCGGCCGACGAGGTGGCCCAGCTCTACGCGCGCGCGGTGGAGCCCTCGGTGCCCCGGCCGCGCCGCGAACTCCTCGCCCACCGCCGGGTGACGCTGGCGCCCGGGGAGACGAGGCGGATCGAGTTCGCCGTGCCGCTGCGGGCGTTGGCGTTCTGGGACGTGGCGCGCGGCGACTGGCGCCTGGAGCCCGGCCGTCACGACGTCCTCGTGGGCGCCTCCTGCGAGGACGTCCGGCTGCGCGGCACCGTCACGCTCGACGGGGAGCCGGCGGCGCCCCGCCCGGTGCTCCGACGGGGCCTGTCCGCCGCCGACTTCGACGAGCACGCCGGGGCCGCGCTCGTGGACCGCACGAAGGTCTCCGGCGACGCGGTGACCCCGGCCTCCGGCGGTACGGCCGAACTGCTGTACCGGGCCTGCGACTTCGGCACCGGGGTGCGCACGGTCCGGCTGGAACTGGCGGGCGGCGCGGGCACGGTGGAGCTGTCGGCGGGCGGCGCGCGCGCCACCGTTCAGTCCCCCCGCACCCCGGGGCCGTACGCCTACTCCACCGTGGAGGCGCCGCTGCCCGTCGCGGGCGGGACGCACGACCTGCGCGTGACGCTGCGCGGCCCGCTGCGGCTGGCGCACCTCGGCTTCTCGGGCTGAGCGGCGCGGGCGGCAGGCCGGCACGACGACGGCCCGAGCCCCCGCACAGCGGGCTCGGGCCGTCGGCCGGGAGGGGTGGTTACAGGGCGAGCCCGGTCAGGACCAGGACGCGCTCGTAGGTGTAGTCCTCCATGGCGAACCGCACGCCCTCGCGGCCCACACCGGACTGCTTGGCACCGCCGTACGGCATCTGGTCGGCGCGGTAGGACGGGACGTCGCCGATGACCACGCCGCCGACCTCCAGGGCGCGGTGGGCCCGGAAGGCGACCTGGAGGTCGTGGGTGAACACGCCCGCCTGGAGGCCGTACTTGGAGTCGTTGACGGCGGCGAACGCCTCGGCCTCGCCGTCGACCTTCTGCACGGTGAGGACGGGTCCGAAGACCTCCTCGCAGGACAGGGTCGTGCCGGCCGGCACGTCGGTGAGGACGGTCGGCGCGTAGGAGGCGCCGTCGCGCTTGCCGCCGGTGAGGAGCTGGGCGCCGGCCTCGACGGCCTCGCTCACCCAGGACTCCACGCGCTTGGCGGCGTCCTCGCTGACCAGCGGGCCGACGTCGGTGGCGTCGTCGGCGGGGTCACCGGTGACCTGGGCCTCGACGGCGGCGACGATGCGCGGCAGCAGCCGGTCGTACACGGCGGCGTCGGCGATCACGCGCTGCACGGAGATGCAGGACTGGCCGCCCTGGTAGTTGGAGAAGGTCGCGATGCGGGTCGCGGCCCAGTCCAGGTCGGCGTCGCTCGCGTAGTCGGCGAGGACGACGGCCGCGCCGTTGCCGCCGAGCTCCAGCGTGCAGTGCTTGCGCGGCACCGAGTCCATGATCGCGTAGCCGACCTTCTCGGAGCCCGTGAAGGAGATGACCGGCAGGCGCTCGTCCTGGACGAGGTCGGCCATCCGGTCGTTGGGGACCGGGAGGATCGACCAGGAGCCGGCGGGCAGGTCGGTCTCGGCCAGCAGCTCACCGAGGATCAGCCCGGACAGCGGGGTGGCGGGCGCCGGCTTGAGGATGATCGGGGCGCCGGCGGCGATGGCCGGGGCGACCTTGTGGGCGCACAGGTTCAGCGGGAAGTTGAACGGCGCGATGCCGAGGACGACGCCCTTGGGGAAGCGGCGGGTCAGCGCCAGGCGGCCCTGGCCGCCGGCGTCGGTGTCCAGGCGCTGGGCCTCGCCGCCGTTGAAGCGCCGGGCCTCCTCCGCGGCGAAGCGGAACACCGAGACGGCGCGGCCGACCTCACCGCGGGCCCACTTGATCGGCTTGCCGTTCTCGGCGGAGATCAGCCGGGCGATCTCCTCGGTGCGCTCGGCCAGCCGCCGGCTGACGTGGTCCAGGGCGGCGGCCCGGACGTGGGCCGGGGTGGCCGCGAAGTCCTCGCGGACGGCGTACGCGGCGGCCACGGCCTCCTCGGTCTGGGCGTCCGTGGGCACGCTCACGGTGGCGACGGTCCGCCCGTCCCACGGCGAGGTGACCTCGAAGGTGTCCGTGCCGGTGGCCTGGCGGCCGGCGAGCCAGAAGGCGTGGGCGGCGCCCACGACGGGTTCCTGGGGCATGTGCGAGTCCCGGCCCTTCCGCATTGGGGATGTGCTGTGGCGTTCGGGGTCCACGGTAGGCGCGGCACCGGGCGGGGACGTTTGTCCGGGGCGTAGCAGTGCGGGGCCGGGGTGCGCCGGTTTGGCGTGATCGGCCTGCGCCCGCCGCACGACCCTCCCCAGCGCCCCGAGCAGCACCGCTCCCAGGCACCAGCTCGCCACGACGTCCAGCGGCCAGTGGAAGCCCCGCCGGACGAGCCCGTAGGACACTCCGAGGACGAGCAGCGCGCCCGCGGCGACGGCTCCCCGGCGGGCCCGGCCGGAGCGCAGCCAGGGCAGCAGGACCAGCACGGCGCCGCCGTACGCCAGGAGCGCGGTCGCGGTGTGGCCGGAGGGGAAGTACCCGGTGGCGGGGGGTTCGACGGGGGTCCCGGGCCGGTCGGTCCAGTCCTTCACGGGGACCACGACGAGCGGCACCAGCGCCAGGCACACCAGGGCCGCGACGGGCGGCAGCCACCAGCGCGCCAGGCCCGCCGCCCGCCCGCGCCGGGCCACGTACGCGGCGACGACCAGCAGCACCGGGAGGGCGACCTGCACGTCGCCCAGGTCGGACAGCAGCTCCCCCGCCCGGTCCGGCCGCACCAGCCACCGGCTGACCCGCTCGTCGGTCCGCAGCAGCGGCCCGTCGGCCAGGACCTGCCAGGTGAGCAGCGCGAACACCAGCGCGGGCACGGCGGACAGCGCCGGGGGCCACGGCCGGGTCCGCCCGGGGACGCGGCCGGCCTGCCGGGGCGGAGCGGGGGTGGACATGGGGCCAGCCTGTCAGAAAAGGAAAGGAGCCCGGACGGTGCCGGGCTCCCTGGTCCCCATGGGGGGCGGTGCGTGCCGAGAAGTGCCGAGAAGGAGGTCGGCCGCCCCGGAACAGGGGGGATGGTTCCGGGGCGGCCGTCCGGACCGGGTCGTCGCGCGCCCCGGGGGGTGTGGGGCGGGCGACCGTCCGATCGGTGGAGATCCGGGGCCTCACGGCTCCGGTGTGCGCGAGGGCACGGCCAGGCCGGAGCTGGGGAGGCCCCGGCCTGATGTCGCCCACAGTCCCCTGTGAGCGGGTGTATCTCTCATCTGGAACGAACCTACGGCAGGCTCCGGGCGGACGACAGGCTTCCCGGCGTCCCCCCATCCACCTCGCACACGTTCTTCACACGCCCTGCCGTCGGTGCACGTGAGAGGCCCGACAGACGTGCGTCGGGCCTCTCAGATGCGCGCGGGACGGTGCCCGGTCAGATGCGGGTGAACGCCTGCTCGATGATGTCCAGGCCCTCGTTCAGCAGGTCCTCGCCGATCACCAGCGGGGGCAGGAAGCGCAGCACGTTGCCGTAGGTGCCGCAGGTCAGGACGAGCAGGCCCTCCTGGTGGCAGGCCTTGGCCAGGGCGGCGGCCGCCTCGGCGTTCGGCTCCTTGGTGGCGCGGTCCTTGACCAGCTCGATGGCGATCATGGCGCCGCGGCCGCGGACGTCGCCGATGATGTCGAACTTCTCGGCCATGGCGGTGAGGCGGGCCTTCATGACCGCCTCGATCTCCTTCGCCCGGGCGTTGAGGTCGAGCTCCTTCATCGTCTCGATGGCGCCGAGCGCTCCGGCGCAGGCCACCGGGTTGCCGCCGTAGGTGCCGCCCAGGCCGCCCGCGTGCGCGGCGTCCATGATCTCGGCGCGGCCGGTCACGGCGGCCAGCGGCAGGCCGCCCGCGATGCCCTTGGCGGTGGTGATCAGGTCCGGGACGATGCCCTCGTCCTCGCAGGCGAACCACTGGCCGGTGCGGCAGAAGCCGGACTGGATCTCGTCGGCGACGAAGACGATGCCGTTGTCGGCGGCGAACCGGCGGATCGCGGGCAGGAAGCCCTTGGCCGGCTCGATGAAGCCGCCCTCGCCGAGCACCGGCTCGATGATGATGGCGGCCACGTTGTCCGCGCCGACCTGCTTGGTGATCTGGTCGATGGCCTGCGCGGCGGCCTCGGGGCCGGCGTTCTCCGGGCCGGTCGGCCAGCGGTAGCCGTAGGCGACCGGGACGCGGTAGACCTCGGGCGCGAACGGGCCGAAGCCGTGCTTGTACGGCATGTTCTTCGCGGTCAGCGCCATCGTCAGGTTGGTGCGGCCGTGGTAGCCGTGGTCGAAGACGACGACCGCCTGGCGCTTGGTGTAGGCGCGGGCGATCTTCACGGCGTTCTCGACGGCCTCGGCGCCGCTGTTGAACAGGGCCGACTTCTTCGCGTGGTCACCCGGGGTGAGCTCGGCCAGCGCCTCGGCGACGGCCACGTAGCCCTCGTAGGGGGTGACCATGAAACAGGTGTGGGTGAAGTCGGCGAGCTGCGCGGACGCGCGGCGCACCACGGCCTCGGCGGAGGCGCCGACGGTCGTCACGGCGATGCCGGAGCCGAAGTCGATCAGGCTGTTGCCGTCGACGTCCTCGATCACGCCGCCGCCCGCGCGCGTGACGAACACCGGCAGCGTGGAGCCCACGCCCTGCGCGACCGCGGCGACGCGACGGGCCTGCAGCTCCTGCGACTTCGGGCCGGGAATGGCGGTGACGACGCGGCGCTCCTGCGGAAGTGCGGTCATGAGGGGCTCCTGGGGGGTCTTGCGGACTCGTGCCTTGTTTTCTCGCAGGCTAGGCCGGGCGCCCGGGGGTGGGCATGCTCCATGTGGGCGTTTTCCCGGACCCGGCTTGTCCGTGGTGGACATAGAGGACCCGCGGCCGTGCCACGGCGGAGCAGGGGCCCGGCGTGCCCGAGCGGGGGACCGGACGGGCGGCGGGGGCGCGCTGCGGGCGCGTAAGCGGTGAACTGCCCTTGCCGGGGCGTTAGATTGACCGCTGACGGTGGACGGAACGGCTGGTCAGGGGGCAACGGCGATGAACAGCGACGGGACACAGGACGCGCGCGGCACGCACGCGAACCCCGTGCCACGCCCCACGGCACCGCCCGAACCCCCCGCGACCCGCCCCGACCTGCCCCCGCCCCCGGCCGCACCGCCCGCGGGGCCGTCCGGTCACTCCGCCGGTCAGCCCGGCCGGCCCGCCGTGCCGCCGCCGCCCGGGCGGGCGCCCGGCACGCCTCCGCCCCCGGCCGCCGCCCCGCCCTCCGCCGTCGCCGACTGGCTGGACGCCCCGCGCCCCGAGGCCCGCCCGGGCATCTGGCGCCACGGCTACCGGCTGCCGAAGGGCGCGGACGCCCCGGAGCGGCTCGCGCCGGTCACCGTCGTCGGCATGCTGGTCCCGCTGGTGGCGGCGCTGGTGCTGTGGTCGCTGTGGCGGCGGGGCAGCCTGCCGTACCAGTTCTCGGTGCTGCGCCTGTTCACGCCGGACGACTGGTGGTGGGGCGGCACCATCGCCTCGCCGAGGACCATGGACGGCGCCGAGGCCCGGGTGGTCTACGACGGCGTGTTCTTCGCGGTGCTGCTGTACGCCATGGGCCGGCTCGGGAGCTGGCCCGACACCGTGCGCCACCTCGTCGGCCGCCGCCCCCAGCCCGCCCGCGCCCTGCTCGCCGCGCTGGCCGCCCTGGTCACGCTGAGCTTCGTCTTCCCGGACGCGTTCGGCGTCGGCTGGAACGCCCTGCCGGTCGTCGACCCGCTGTTCTCCCTCGTCGTGCTGGTCTCCGGCGGCTACGAGCTGTTCGCGTCGCCGCTGTTCACCGACTCGCTGTACACGGTCATCACCCTGCTCGTGCTGTGGCCGTTCGCGCGCCTCGGCGGCTGGCTGCCGTACGCCAAGGAGCGCCTCGCGGCCCGCAGGGCCGCCGCCGCGCCGAGCGCGCCGCGGCCCGTGGCACGCCCCCGCTCCCAGTGGCCCGCCCTGCGCGACGCCGGGCAGGAGGAGGCCGCCGACCTGCTCACCGCCGAGGTGGCCGGCGGCCGGATGAACGACGTCGACTGCGCGCGGATCGACCTCGCCTTCGCCGCCGCCCGCCGCGACGCCGGGCTCGCCGCCTTCCGGGACACGGTGCTGCGCCAGGGCGGCGCCGCCTGGACGCACCCCTCGGGCGCCCGCGACCTGCCCCGCCGTTCGGCCCGGCACGACCTGCTCGCGGACCAGGTGCGCATCGGCCGCTGGGTGGCCGCCGAGCGCTCCCCGCTGCCGTACCACGACGCCGGCGCCGCCCTCGGGCCCGAGGTGCTGGGCACCTCGCTGCTCGCGGTCGGCCCGTCCGGGTCCGGCAAGACACGCACCCTGGTGGAGCCGGTGACCGAGGCGCTGGCGCTGCAGGCGCTCACCGGGCGGTGCGCCGTGGTCGCGGTGCCGGCGCCCGGCGCGCGGCTCGGCTCCGACTCCGCCTTCGACGTCGTCGTCCGCGTCGGCGACCCGGCCTCGGTGTACGACCTGGACCCCTACGCCGAGTCCGACGACCCGGACGAGGCCGCCGCGATCCTCGCCGAGGCGCTGGTCGGCGACCTCGACACGGTCGGCGCGCAGGGCGCGGCCACCGCGCTCGCCCAGCTCCTCGGCCCGTACCGGGCGGTGCACGGCCGCTTCCCGACCCTGCCCGCGCTGCGGGAGCTGCTGGAGGGCGAACCGGCGGCGGTGGCCGCGCTGCGCGAGGCGCTCGCCGGGCACGAGGTGATGCGCCGCGAGCTGGAGGCGCGGGTGCGGCAGACCGGCGTCCCGGGTGACGCGGGCCGGGCGCTCGCCGACCGGCTGGCGCTGCTGGACCGGCCGGCCTTCGCGGACTTCTTCGGCGGGGGCGGCGCCCAGCGGCCCTTCTCGCTGCGGGCCGTGGCCCACCATCCGCTGCGGGTCCGGGTGGACCTGCCGGAGCGGGGCCACGAGGAGGCCGGGCGGCTGCTGACCCGGCTGGTCCTCGCGCAGTTCCACGCCGTGGTCCGGCAGGGGCCGCGCACGCACTTCGCCTGTCTGGTCCTGGACGACGCCACGGGCGCGATCACCCCGGAGTCGGTGCGCCGCGTCCAGCGGCTGCGCTCGCAGAACGCGGGCGTGCTGCTCACCCTGCGCACGATCGGCGACGTCCCGGAGGCGCTGCACGGGCCCCTGTACGGGGCCGTCGGCTGCCGGATGGCGTTCAGCGGGGTCACCACCTGGGACGGCAACCGGTTCGCGCAGACCTGGGGCACCGAGTGGGTGGAGACCACGGAGGTCGCCCAGCACACCGTGTTCGCCGACCAGCCGATGACCCGGGCCATCCACGCCCTGCGCAAGCTGGTGACCGGCAAGGCGGTCACCACGGACGCGGTGACCGTGCGGCAGGTCGAGCGGGAGCGCTGGTCGGCGTCGCAGCTGGCGCACGAGGTGCCGCCGGGGCACGCGGTGCTGTCCCTGACGACCGTGACGGGCGAGCACGCTCCCCCGCTGCTGGTGGACCTGCGGGGCTGAGGCCCCGCGGGGCGGGCGGCGTCGCGGGGCCGGGGGTCGAACGGACGCACGGCACTCCTCCAGTGAGGCAGAATCGCCACAGGCCCTTCGTACGTTGTGGCCAAACGATCACCTGACGACGACGTCCGCCGACCTGAAGGCGCCATGCCCCCCACCCTCGCCTCGCTCGTCCACCACTCCGCGCTCAAGCTGACCGTGCGCGCGGGCGAGGACCGCCTCGACGTGCCCGTGCGCTGGGCGCACGTCAGCGAACTCGCCGACCCCGTGCCGTACATGGAGGGCGGGGAGCTGCTGCTGATCACCGCGCTGAAGCTGGACGCGGAGGACCCGGAGGCGATGCGGCGCTACGTACGGCGCCTGGCCGGGGCCGGGGTGGTCGGGCTCGGCTTCGCGGTCGGGGTGAACTACGACGAGGTGCCCGCGGCGCTGGTCGACGCCGCCGAGGAGGAGGGGCTGCCGCTGCTGGAGGTGCCCCGCCGCACGCCGTTCCTGGCGATCAGCAAGGCGGTGTCGGCGGCGATCGCGGCCGACCAGTACCGGGCGGTCACCGCGGGCTTCGCGGCGCAGCGCGAGCTGACCCGGCAGGCGCTCACGGCCGGACCCGAGGGCGTGCTCGCCGCGCTCGCGCAGCAGGTCGACGGCTGGGCGGCGCTGTACGACGCCTCGGGCGCCGTCGTGGCGGCCGCGCCGGAGTGGGCGGGCCGCAGGGCGGCGCGGCTGACGTCGGAGGTGGAGCGGCTGCGGGAGCGGCCGGCGCCGGCGTCCTCGGTGGTGGGCGGCCCCGGCGGCGCCGACGCCGACGACCGGGTCGAGCTGCACTCGCTGGGCACCGGCCGCCGCCCGCGGGCCGCCCTCGCGGTCGGCACGGCGGCCGCCCCGGGCACGGCCGAGCGCTACGCGGTGCACTCGGCGATCGCCCTGCTCACCCTGGTCACGGAGCGCTCGCGCTCGCTGCACGCGGCCGAGCAGCGGATCGGCGCGGCGGTGCTGCGCATGCTCCTCGCGGGCGAGCCGGACCACGCCCGCGCGGTCGCCGGCGGCCTGTACGGCGAGCTGCTGGACGCCCCGTTCCGGATGATCGTCGCGGAGGCGGCGCCCGGCCCGTCGGCCCGCGCCCACGCCGAGGGGCCCGCCCGCCCGCGCGGGGCCGCGCCGAAGACCGCGGAGGCCGCCGGGGCCCCCCTGGACGCGCTCACGGAGGCGCTGGAGGCGGCCGCGGCCCGCTCCGGTGAGGCGGTGCTGGTGGTCCCGGAGGGCGAGCGGCTGGTCGTGCTGGCGCCGGACGGCGGGGCCGCGGTGGGCGCGTGCGCGGACTTCGCGGCGGCGCTGGAGGCCGGGCGGCCGGCGGGCGGGGCCCGCGAGGCGGGGGACGACGGCGAGCTGGTCGTCGGCCTGTCGGCGCCGGCCGGGCCGATCGCGGCGGCCGCCGCCTACAAGCAGGCCGAACAGGCGCTGTCGGTGGCGCGCCGGCGGGGCCGGGTGTGCGTGGAGCACGAGCAGCTCGCCGCCGGTTCGGTGCTGCCGCTGCTCGCGGACGACGCGGTGCGCGCGTTCGCGGACGGCCTGCTGCGGGCGCTGCACGAGCACGACGCGACCGGGCGCGGCGACCTGGTGGCCTCGCTGCGGGCGTGGCTGTCCCGGCACGGCCAGTGGGACGCCGCCGCGGCCGACCTCGGGGTCCACCGGCACACGCTGCGCTACCGGATGCGCCGGGTGGAGGAGATCCTCGGCCGTTCCCTGGACGACCCGGACGTGCGCATGGAGCTGTGGCTGGCGCTGAAGGCGACGTCGGCGGACCAGGGCCCGGGGGCGTCCGCCCGCGCGTGACCTGGCCGCCCGGCGCTCTTCTCCGAGGTCCCTCAGGTCTCCTCACCCCGGGCGCGCTGGGCGGCCGCCTCGTGCAAGGCCAGTTCCAGGAGTGCGGGGTCGGTGAGGGTGCCGGAGCCGTCCGGCGGCACCAGCCAGCGCACGCCCCGGGCCGCCCGGCCGGGGTACGGCACGACGATCCAGGTACCGCTGCCGGCCGTGCGGATGCCGGTGCCGACCCAGCGGGCGGCGGTGCCCGGCGGGACGAAGAACCCCATCCGGTCGTCGCCGAAGTCGACCAGCACCGGGCCGGGCCGGTCCAGGACGCGGGTGAGCACGTCGAGCGTGGGGTAGCCGAGCGCGCCCGGCAGGATCAGGACGTCCCAGGCCCGGCCCGCGGGCAGCAGCGCGACCCCGTGGGGGTTGCGCTCCCATTCCCAGCGGCACGCCTCGGGGTCCGGTGCGACGGATGCGAGCCATTCGACCGCCGTCTTCGCCCCAGTCATCTGACGACCTCCCTGTCTGTCGTGGACGCGGTCGCGTCACGAGGGAGAGGAAGGTTCCCGCCGGGCATTACGCGGGTCCGGCCCACTTTTTGCGGTGAGCCGGGTCACGCCGGGGCCCCGTCAGCTGTCGAAGCCCAGGCCCAGCCGGTCCATGGTCCGCAGCCACAGGTTGCGCCGCCCGCCGTGCGCGTCGGCGCGGGCCAGCGACCACTTGGTGAGGGCGATGCCGGTCCAGGCGAACGGCTCGGGCGGGAAGGGCAGCGGCTTCCTGCGGACCATCTCCAGCTCGGTCCGCTCGGTGCGCTCCCCCGCGAGCAGGTCGAGCATCACCTCGGCGCCGAACCGGGTCGCGCCCACCCCGAGGCCCGTGTAGCCGGCCGCGTAGGCCACCTTGCCCTGGTGGGCGGTGCCGAAGAACGCGGAGAAGCGGGAGCAGGTGTCGATGGCGCCGCCCCACGCGTGCGTGAAGCGCACCCCCTCGAGCTGCGGGAAGCAGGTGAAGAAGTGCCCGGCGAGCTTGGCGTAGGTCTCGGGCCGGTCGTCGTACTCGGCGCGGACCCGGCCGCCGTAGGGGTAGATCGCGTCGTAGCCTCCCCACAGGATGCGGTGGTCGGCGGACAGCCGGAAGTAGTGGAACTGGTTGGCCGAGTCCCCGAGGCCCTGCCGGTTCTCCCAGCCGACCGACTTCAGCTGCTCGGGCGTCAGCGGCTCGGTCATCAGCGCGTAGTCGTAGACGGGGACGGTGTAGGCGCGCACCCGCCGGACCAGGCTGGGGAAGACGTTCGTGCCGAGGGCCACCCGGCGGGCGCGGACGCGCCCGTAGGGGGTGCGCACCGCCATGCCGGCGCCGTACGGCTCGAGGGTGAGCGCGGGGGTGTGCTCGTACACGCGCACGCCCAGGCGCAGGCAGGCCCGCTTCAGGCCCCAGGCGAGCTTGGCGGGGTGCAGCATGGCCACGCCCCGGCGGTCCCACAGCCCGGCCCGGAAGGTGGGTGAGGCGACCTGGGCGCGCACCGCGTCGGCGTCCAGGAACTCGACGCCGTCGGCCAGGCCCCGGCGCTCGGTCTCCTCGTACCAGTCGCGCAGTTCCTGCGCCTGGTAGGGCTCGGTGGCGACGTCGATCTCGCCGGTGCGCTCGAAGTCGCAGTCGATGCCGTGGCGGGCGATCGCCCGCTCGATCTCGTCGAGGTTGCGGGCGCCGAGCCGCTGGAGGGTGTGGATCTCGTCCGGCCAGCGGGCGAGCCCGTTGGCCAGGCCGTGGGTGAGGGAGGCGGCGCAGAAGCCGCCGTTGCGGCCCGAGGCGGCCCAGCCCGCCTCGCGGCCCTCGATCAGGACCACGTCCCGCTGCGGGTCGCGCTCCTTGGCGACGAGCGCGGTCCACAGGCCGCTGTAGCCGCCGCCGACGACGAGCAGGTCGCAGGTCTCGGCGCCGGTGAGGGCGGGTTCCGGGTGGGGCCTGCCGGGGTCTTCCAGCCAGTACGGGACCGGCCGGGCTTCGGAGAGTGCCTTCGTCCAGTGATGGTCAGAACTCATGGCGCGTGGGGCCATGATGTCAACTCCCTACGGTTTTCCGGATCACGCCTTGCGCTTGGTGCGGCGGTTGCTGATGACCATGGCGGTCAGGACGAGCAGGACGGCGACGAGGAACATGGCCGTCCCGATGACGTTGATCTGCACGGGCGTCCCGCGCTGGGCCGAGCCCCAGACGAACATCGGGAAGGTCACCGTCGAGCCCGCGTTGAAGTTGGTGATGATGAAGTCGTCGAAGGACAGCGCGAAGGCGAGCAGCGCGCCGGCGGCGATGCCGGGGGCCGCGATGGGCAGGGTGACCCGCAGGAAGGTCTGCAGGGGCCCGGCGTACAGGTCGCGGGCGGCCTCCTCCAGGCGCGGGTCCATCGACATCACGCGGGCCTTGACGGCGACGACGACGAAGCTGAGGCAGAACATGATGTGGGCGATCAGGATCGTCCAGAAGCCGAGCCGGGCGCCCAGGTTGAGGAACAGGGTGAGCAGCGAGGCGGCCATGACGACCTCGGGCATCGCCATCGGCAGGAAGATCATCGAGTTCACGGCGCCGCGGGCCCGGAAGCGGTAGCGGACCAGCGCGAAGGCGATCATCGAGCCGAGGGCGGTCGCGCCGATCGTCGCCCAAAGGGCGATCTGCAGGCTGATCGACAGCGAGCCGCACAGGCCGGACACCCCGCAGGGGTCCTGCCAGGCGTCGGTGGAGAACTGCTGCCACTCGTAGTTGAAGCGGCCCTTGGGCTTGTTGAAGGAGAACACCGTGACGACGACGTTCGGCAGCAGCAGGTAGCCGAGCGTGATCAGTCCGGCGATGACGACCAGCCGGCGCTTGAGCCAGGTGACGACGGGCATCAGACCAGATCCTCCGTCCCGGACCTGCGGATGTAGAAGGTGACCATGAGCAGGATCGCCGCCATGAGGATGAACGACAGGGCGGCGGCGGTCGGGTAGTCGAGGACCCGCAGGAACTGGGTCTGGATGACGTTGCCGATCATGCGGGTGTCGGTGGAGCCGAGCAGTTCGGCGTTGACGTAGTCGCCGGAGGCGGGGATGAACGTCAGCAGGGTCCCGGAGACCACGCCCGGCATCGACAGCGGGAAGGTCACCTTGCGGAAGGTCGTCGAGGGCTTGGCGTACAGGTCTCCGGCGGCCTCGTGCAGCCGCCCGTCGATGCGCTCCAGCGAGGTGTACAGCGGCAGGATCATGAACGGCAGGAAGTTGTACGTCAGTCCGCACACCACCGCGAGCGGGGTGGCGAGGACGCGGTCGCCGGCCGTCCAGCCGAGCCAGTCGGTGACGTCCAGCACGTGCAGGGTGTTGAGCGCCCCCACGACCGGTCCGCCGTCGGCGAGGATCGTCTTCCAGGCGAGGGTGCGGATCAGGAAGCTGGTGAAGAACGGCGCGATCACCAGGATCATGATCAGGTTGCGCCAGCGGCCCGCGCGGAAGGCGATCAGGTAGGCAAGCGGGTAGCCGAGGAGCAGGCACAGGACGGTCGCGGCGGCCGCGTACAGCACCGAGCGCAGGGCCTGCGGCCAGTAGTCGCCCAGCGCGTTCCAGTAGGTCGCGAAGTGCCAGGTGACCTTGTAGCCCTGTTCCAGGGAGCCGGTCTGCACGGACGTGGACGCCTGATAGATCATCGGCAGCGCGAAGAACACCACCAGCCAGAGCAGTCCGGGCAGCAGCAGCCAGTACGGGGTCCAGCGGCCGCGCCGGCGCGGCGGCTTCTTCGCGGGGGCGGCCGGGGTGAGGGGCGGGGGCGCCTCGGTGAGCGTCGACATCGCTACGCGGCCTCTTCCTCGACGGACCCCACGCCCGCGTCGATGTCCTGGTCGGCGTCGAGACCGAAGGTGTGCGCCGGGCTCCAGTGCAGGACGACTTCCGCGCCGGGCACCAGGCGGCCGTCGCGCTCGACGTTCTGCGCGTACACCGCGAGTTCGGGGCAGACCGCGCTGTCGACGACGTACTGCGTGGAGACGCCGATGAAGCTGGCGTCGGCGATCGTGCCGGTGATGCGGTTGCGGCCCTCGGGGATGGAGCCGGCGTCGTCCGCGTGGGTCAGGGCGATCTTCTCGGGGCGCACCCCGACCAGCACCTTCCCGCCGGCCGCGGTGGGCGCGGTACAGCGGGCCGCGGGCAGGACGAGCTTGCCGCCGCCGGCCCTGAGGACGATGTCGTCGCCGCTGCGGGTGTCGACCTCGGCCTGGATCAGGTTGGAGGTGCCGAGGAAGTTCGCGACGAACGTGGACCGCGGGTTCTCGTAGAGGTCGGCGGGAGCGCCGAGCTGCTCCACGCGGCCGGCGTTCATCACGGCGACCGTGTCGGCCATGGTCATGGCCTCCTCCTGGTCGTGCGTGACGTGGACGAAGGTGATGCCGACCTCGGTCTGGATGCGCTTGAGCTCGAGCTGCATCTGGCGGCGCAGCTTCAGGTCCAGGGCGCCGAGGGGCTCGTCGAGGAGCAGCACCTTGGGGTGGTTGATCAGCGCGCGGGCCACCGCGACGCGCTGCTGCTGGCCGCCGGAGAGCTGGTGCGGCTTCTTGCGCGCCTGCTCGCCGAGCTGGACCAGCTCCAGCATGTCCTCGACCTGCTTCTTCACGCTCTTGATGCCGCGCCGGCGCAGGCCGAAGGCGACGTTCTCGAAGATGTCGAGGTGCGGGAAGAGGGCGTAGGACTGGAACACCGTGTTCACCGGGCGCTTGTAGGGCGGCAGGCGGGTGACGTCCTGGTCGCCGAGGTGGACGGTGCCCGTGGTGGGCTCCTCCAGGCCGGCGATCATGCGCAGGGTGGTGGTCTTGCCGCAGCCCGAGGCGCCGAGCAGCGCGAAGAACGAGCCCTGGGGCACGGTCAGGTCCAGGGGGTGGACGGCGGTGAAGGAGCCGTAGGTCTTGCCGATGCCGGTCAGGCGGACGTCGCCGCCGCTGTCGTTCGTGGTCTTCATCGTGGTCACGCCCCAGTGAGCTTCGCGAACTTCGCTTCGAATGCGGTCTCTTCCTTCGCGCTCAGCGAGCGGAAGGCGTGCGACTTGGCCTGCATGGCCTTGTCGGGGATGATCAGCGGGTTGTTCGCCGCGTCCGGGTCGATCTTCGCCAGGTAGGGCTTCACGCCGTCCACCGGGCAGACGTAGTTGATGTAGGCGGCGAGCTCGGCGGCGGCCTGCGGCTCGTAGTAGTAGTCGATCAGCCGCTCGGCGTTGGTCTTGTGCCGGGCCTTGTTGGGAATCAGCAGGTTGTCGCTGGACGTCAGGTAGCCGCTGTCCGGCACGATGAAGTCGACGTCGGGGCTGTCCGCCTTGAGCTGGACGACGTCACCGGCCCACGCCAGGCACGCCGCGAGGTCGCCCTTGGTGAGGTCGGAGGTGTAGTCGTTGCCGGTGAAGCGGCGGATCTGGCCGCTGTCGACGCCCTTCTGCAGGCGGGCGATCGCCGCGTCGTAGTCGTCGGCGGTGAACGCCGCCGGGTCCTTGCCGAGGTCCAGCAGCGTCATGCCGACGGTGTCGCGCATCTCGGTGAGGAAGCCGACCCGGCCCTTGAGCTCGGGGTTGTCGAGCAGGTCGGAGACCGACCTCACCTCGACGCCGTCCAGCGCCTTCTTGTTGAAGGCGATCACCGTGGAGATGCCCTGCCACGGGTAAGAGTAGGCGCGCCCGGGGTCCCAGTCGGGGGTGCGGAACTGGCCGGAGAGGTTGGCGAAGGCGTGCGGCAGGTTGGCCGGGTCCAGCTTCTGCACCCAGCCCAGGCGGATCAGGCGGGCGGCCAGCCAGTCCGTGAGGACGATCAGGTCGCGGCCGGTGTCCTGGCCGGCGGCGAGCTGCGGCTTGATCTTGCCGAAGAACTCGTTGTTGTCGTTGATGTCCTCGGTGTACGTGACCTTGATGCCGGTGCGCTGGGTGAAGGCGTCGAGGGTCGGGTGGTGCTTGCCGCTGTCGTCGACGTCCATGTACTCGGTCCAGTTGGAGAAGGAGATCCTCTTCTCCTGCGCCGAGTGGTCCTCGGCGGACGTGCCGCCCGCCGTCTTGCCCGCCGCGGGGATGCCGCAGGCGCTCAGCGACCCGAGGCCGCCCAGCGCCAGCGCGCCGCCCGCGGAGGCGCGCAGCAGCGACCGGCGGGTCAGGGCCGCCCGGCCGGTGCGGAGGCTGCGCCGCATCGCGGCCACCTGGGCCGGTGAGAGGCGGTCGTCGGGCTCGTACTGCTCCATGCGCGTGGTGCCCTTCCGGGAGGGTCGGCCGCCGGTCCAGCGGCCCGTTGGCTATCGGTCCCCGAAGACGGTGCGGTGCCAGTCCTTCGCGGCCACCGCCGTGTTGTCGAACATAACGTGCTTGATCTGGGTGTACTCCTCGAACGAGTACGAGGACATGTCCTTGCCGAAGCCGGACTGCCCGAAGCCTCCGTGCGGCATCTCGCTGATGATCGGGATGTGGTCGTTGACCCACACGCAGCCGGCCCTGATCTCGCGGGTCGCCCGGTTCGCCCGGAAGACGTCCCGGGTCCACGCGGACGCCGCCAGCCCGTACGGGGTGTCGTTGGCGAGGCGGAGGCCGTCGTCGTCGGTGTCGAAGGGCAGCACCACGAGGACCGGGCCGAAGATCTCCGCCTGGACGATCTCGCTGTCCTGGGGCGCGTCGGCGACCAGCGTGGGGCGATAGTACGCGCCGTTCCTGAGATCCCCCTGGGGTACTTCGCCGCCGGTCACCACGCGCGCGTAGGCGCGGGCCCGGTCGACGAAGCCGGCCACGCGGTCGCGCTGGGCGGACGAGACCAGCGGGCCGAGGTCGGTGCCGGACGCGAAGGGGTCGCCGAGCCGGACGGTCTCCATCAGGGCGGCCGTGCGTGCCACGAACGCCTCGTACAGGGGCCGCTGCACGTACGCGCGCGTGGCGGCCGTGCAGTCCTGCCCGGTGTTGATGAGCGAGCCCGCGACCGCGCCGTGGGCGGCGGCCTCCAGGTCGGCGTCGTCGAAGACCACGAAGGGCGCCTTGCCGCCGAGCTCCAGGTGCAGGCGCTTGACGGAGGCCGTGGCGATCTCGGCGACGCGCCGGCCGACCGCGGTGGAGCCGGTGAAGGAGGTCATGGCCACGTCCGGGTGGCCGACCAGGTGCTCGCCCGCCTCCCGGCCGGTGCCGGTGACGACGTTGACCACGCCGTCGGGGATGCCGGCGGCGGTGGCGGCCTCGGCGAACAGCAGCGAGGTCAGCGGGGTGAGCTCGGCGGGCTTGAGCACGATCGTGTTGCCCGCCGCGATCGCCGGGAGGACCTTCCACGCCGCCATCTGCAGCGGGTAGTTCCACGGCGCGATGGAGCCGACGACACCGATGGGCTCGCGGCGCACGTACGAGGTGTGGTCGCCGGAGTACTCGCCGGCCGACAGCCCGGCCAGGTGGCGGGCCGCGCCGGCGAAGAACGCGGTGTTGTCGATCGTCCCCGGCACGTCGAACTCACGGGTGAGCTTCAGCGGCTTGCCGCACTGCAGGGACTCGGCGCGGGCCAGATCCTCGGCGCGGTCGGCGAGCACGGCGGCGAAGCGGTGCAGCGCGTCGGAGCGCTCGCCGGGAGTGGCCCCGGCCCAGCCCGGGAAGGCGGCGCGCGCCGCGGCGACCGCCGCGTCGACGTCGTCGGTGCTCGCCAGCGCGTACGTCAGGACGCCGCGGCCGGTGGCCGGGTCGACCACGGTGTGCGTGGCGGCCGAGGTGCCGTGGCGGTAGCGGCCGGCGATGAACTGCGCGCCCTGGGCGAAACGTTCCTGAGCGGGAAAGGCGGGAAGGGCGGTGGTTCCGTCGGATCCGTCCACGGTGGCGGTGTCCGGGTTCTGCATGTCGCTCTCCTGAGCCGTCGCCCCGCAGGTGCACGGGGGTGGGGTGGCGTAGCTCCAGCTCGATTTGAGTGCCGATCCTGACAGAGCGATGAGACCCTCACAAGGGATTCCGTTGTTGCCTTTCGGTTACGCGACGGAATCTGTCGACCAGGTGTCGAGTCGACGCGGAAAAGGGCGGACGCAGTGTCCGTGGTGCCTGCGACACTCACGTGCATGGTGAACGACACGGGGAGGATCGACACCCGGGAGTCCCTGATCAGGGCGCTCCGTGCGGGGTCGACGGTGAAGTACCTCTACTTCTGGGGGCACCGGCCGCGGCCGGACGGACGCGTCGGGCCGAGCTGTCTGAGCCAGTGGTGGCCGTCACCCTTCGTGGTCGACGGGGTCGCCTACGCGACGGCCGAGCACTGGATGATGGCCGGCAAGGCACGGCTCTTCGCGGACGCCGAGGCCGAGCGGCGGGTCCTGGCCGCGGAGCATCCCGCGGAGGCGAAGAAGGCCGGGCGGCTGGTGCGGGACTTCGACGACGCGACGTGGCAGCGTGAGCGGTTCGGGATCGTCGTCGAGGGCAGCGTGCACAAGTTCGCGTCCGACCCCGCGCTGCGGGAGTTCTTGCTGAACACCGGCGAGCGGGTGCTGGTCGAGGCCAGCCCGGTGGACCGGGTCTGGGGCATCGGGCTGACGGCGGACGACGAGGCGGCGGGCGACCCGGAGCGGTGGCGGGGGCCGAACCTGCTGGGCTTCGCACTGATGGAGGCGCGCAGACGGCTGCGGGAGGAAGCGGGCTGACCTGCAGGTGTGTCGTCGTCGGTCAGGTCGGCTCGCGACGCCTGATCCGGCCTGACCGACGACACACCCCCTACCCGAGGACCAGCGCCAGGATCACGCCCACGCCCATCAGCGCCCCCGCCGCGCCGCAGATGATTCCGGCCAGGGCGTGCCCCGGGTTGGTGGCCTCGCCTTTGGCCGCCTTCCCTCTGCCCGTCGCTCCGAAGATCACGGCGAGGACGCCCAGCACGATGGCCAGGGGCCACAGGCAGAACCCGACGGCCGAGACGATGCCGCACACCAGCGCGGCGGTGCCCATGCCGTTGCTCGGGGGCGGCGTCCCGGGCCACCCGTAGTACACCGGGGCGGCGGGGGCGCCGGGGTAGCCCTGCGGGGGCGGGAACCCGGGCCCGCCCGGGTAGCCCTGCGGAGGCGGGAACCCGGGCCCGCCCGGGTAGCCCTGCGGAGGCGGGAACCCGGGCCCGCCCGGGTAGCCGTACGGCACCTGCCCGGGACCGCCGGGGGCGAGGGGCGGCGGCGGGACCGGGCCGTCCTGCGGGGTGACGGGGTGCGGGGCACCGGCGTAGGGGCCGGCGCCGTACGGGTGGTACGGGGCGTACGGGCCGCTGTGCGGTGGGGGTGCGGGAGGGCCGGGGGTGCGGTCGGAGGGCGGGGCGAAGGGGTCTGCGGGCGGGACGAAGGGGTCGGGGGTGACGGGCTGGGTGTGCGGTGCCGGGGGCGCCGGCGGCTGGGTGTCCTGGGGGACGCCCGCAGTCCCCGTCGGCGCGCTCGGGGCGGTCGGCTCCGCCGGTGCGGGGTCCTTGTCGAGGGACAGCCGCGCCACCGCCGTGTCCGGGTGGTGGGTGTCGGGCAGCGCCTGTCCGGCCTCCCCGCCACCCTGCTCCACCTGCTCTGGTGCCTCCCGCTCGGCCGGTGACGGGCCGGGAGGTGTCCGGTCCTGCGGTGCGCCGGTCGGCGTCGCGTCCTCGGACATGGTGGAGCCCCCTCCGTCGTACGTTCCGTCATGCTAAGGCCCCGACCCACAGTGCCTGCCTCCCGGCCTACGATGATCCGCGAGACACCGATCAGCCGATCACCCGCGTCCCGTCCGACGGCCACCGCCGCGAGGGGCGCCGTCCCGGGGAGGACCCCTTGACCGACCACCGCGACACACCCGCCGGCGCCGAGCCCACCGCTCCGACCGGCCCCACCACCCCCGACGCCGCCCGCGTCCCCCGGGACCTGCACGCCTTCATCGCCGGGCTGCCCAAGGCCGAGCTGCACGTCCACCACGTCGGGTCCGCCTCCCCGCGCATCGTCTCCGAGCTGGCCGCCCGGCACCCCGACTCCAAGGTGCCCACCGACCCCGAGGCCCTGGCGGACTACTTCACGTTCACGGACTTCGCCCACTTCATCGAGGTCTACCTGTCGGTCGTCGACCTGATCCGCACGCCCGAGGACGTCCGCCTGCTGACGTACGAGGTGGCCCGGGAGCTGCACCGGCAGCAGGTGCGGTACGCGGAGCTGACCATCACGCCGTACTCGTCCGTGCGGCGCGGCATCGACGAGCGGGCCTTCATGGACGCCGTCGAGGACGCGCGCAAGGCGGCCGAGGCCGAGTTCGGCACGGTGCTGCGCTGGTGCTTCGACATCCCCGGCGAGGCCGGTCTCGAGTCGGCCGAGGTGACGGCGCGGCTCGCCACCGACGACCGGGTGCGTCCGGAGGGGCTCGTCTCGTTCGGGCTCGGCGGCCCGGAGATCGGCGTCCCGCGCCCGCAGTTCAAGCCGTACTTCGACCGGGCCATCGCCGCCGGCCTGCACTCCGTGCCGCACGCCGGGGAGACGACCGGCCCGGAGACGGTCTGGGACGCGCTGAACCACCTGCGCGCCGAGCGCATCGGGCACGGCACCAGCTCCGCACGCGACGAGAAGCTGCTGGCCCACCTAGCCGAGCGGCGCATCCCGCTGGAGGTGTGCCCGACCTCGAACATCGCCACGCGCGCGGTCCGCTCGCTCGACGAGCACCCGATCCGGGAGTTCGTCCGGGCCGGCGTCCCGGTCACGATCAACTCCGACGACCCGCCGATGTTCGGCACCGACCTGAACAACGAGTACGCGGTCGCCGCCCGCCTCCTCGACCTCGACGAGCGCGGCCTGGCCGAGCTCGCCAAGAACGCGGTGGAGGCGTCCTTCCTCGACGCCGCCGGCAAGACCCGCATCGCGGACGAGATCGACGCCTACACGACGCGCTGGCTCACCGTCTGACCCGCGGGACCCGCTCGCCCACCACAATGGGCGCATGCAATCCGTGACTGCGGTGGCCCACCGGGGCGACCCCTACCGCTTCCGCGAGAACACCCTCGACTCCCTGCGTTCCGCGCTCCGCCTGGGCGCGGACGCGGTGGAGGTCGACGTACGGCTCACCCGGGACGGCGTGCCGGTGCTCCTGCACGACGACACACTCGACCGGCTGTGGGAGCACGACCGCCCGCTGCGCGCGCTCACCGCCGCCGAGGTGCGCGAGGCGACCGGGGGCCGGGTGCCGACGCTGGCCGAGGCGCTGGCGGCGACCGACGGCAGCCGGGTGATGCTGGACCTGCCCGGCACCCGGGAGGTCCGCGCGGCGCGCCGGGTGGTGGACGCCGTACGGGAGGCCGGGGCGCAGGACCGCGTCTACTACTGCGCGGACGCCGAGGCGATGCTGGCGGTGCGGGGCGCCGACCCGTCCGCCGAGATCGCGCTGACCTGCACGAGCCTCGCTCCCCCGCGTCCGGCGCTGCTGGACGCGGTCCGGCCGCGCTGGCTCAACTACCGCTGGTCCCTGGTGGACCACGCCCTCGCGGCCCGTGTCCACCACGCGGGCCTGCTGCTGTCCGTGTGGACCCCCGACACCCGGCGCGCCATGCGCCGCCTGCTCGACCTGGGCGTGGACTCGATCACCACCAACCGCGTCGACGTCCTGTGCGCGCTGAAGGAAGCGTGACCGAGGCGAGCGTGACCGGCCCCGGCCTCTAGGGAAGAACCCCGGCAACTCCCCTTCTTTTATGGGGGGTTGGTCGGGGACCGGTCAGGGACGCGTTTCCTCCTCGGCGACGATCCGTGCGGGTCCCGCCGCGCCGAGGATGATCGCGGAGCCCCTCCCGACGCCTCGGCCCCCAGGAGTCCCGCATGCGTGTGCAGCGCCGTACGACCGTCCTCGCCCTCTCCGTCGCCCTGCTGGCCGCCGCCGGCCCCTTGGCGGTACCCGCGTCGGCCGCACCGGCCGCGCCCTCACCGGTGACCGCCCAGGCGGTGGCCGGGCCGGACGCCGCCGCGCTGCGGGCCGCGCTGGCCGGGCTGCCGGACGGCGACGCCACCGCGGCGCTGGTCCGGGTCGGCGGCCACGACGGCCGCTGGCGCGGCAGCGCGGGGGTGCACGACCTGGCGAGCGGCCGGCCGGCGGATCCGCGGACCCGCTTCCGGGCGGGCTCCACGACCAAGGTGGTGACGGCGGCGGCCGTGCTGCGCCTCGCGGCGGACGGCCGCGTCGACCTCGACGCGCCCGTGCAGCACTATCTGCCGGGCCTGCTCGGCACGGCGTTCCGGCCCGTCAGCGTGCGGCAGTTGCTCAACCACACCAGCGGCATCCCGGCGGGTGACGGACTCGGCGACTCCTTCGAGGAGCTGTACGCCCACCGCTTCGAGTACCTCACCCCGCGCCAGGTCGTGGCCTCGGCGGTGGCCAAGGGCCCGGAGTTCGCCCCGGGGACGCGGCAGCACTACCTCAACATCAACTACACCGTGCTCGGGCTGCTGGTCGCGAAGGTCACGGGCCGGCCGTACCCCTCCGCCGCCACCGCCCTGGTCCTGCGCCCCGCCGGAATGCGCGACACCTATTTCCCCGGCGTCGACCCGCGCATCGAGGGTCCGCACAACCACGGCTACCAGAAGGTGCAACGCGCCGACGGCACCACGGAGTTCCTGGACGTCACCGACTGGGTCCCGGCCGACGAGGCGGCCGGCGGGATGATCTCCACGACGGCCGACCTCGAACGGCTGCTGACCCGGCTGTTCCGCGGTGAGCTGGTGCCCGGCCCGCAGCTGGAGGAGATGTTCACCGTGCCCGCGGACATCCCCGGCGCCAGTTACTCGGCAGGGCTGCAGCGGTTCGAGCACAACGGCCGGGTCTACTGGCTCAAGTCGGGCGCCCGGTACGGCTACAGCACCCTGCTCGCCGCGACCCGCGACCTGAGCCGCACCCTGGTGTACTCCGTCAACGCGACGGACGCGAAGGGCGAGGGCCTGAGCGCGGTGGCGCAGCGGATCGCCCTGGCCGCGCTCAAGTAGCCGCCAGCCGCTGGATCTTCCTGCGCACCACCCACAGCGGGAGCACGCCGAACACCCCGAACGACAGGTCGACGACCGTCCACCAGAAGGGGATGCCGCGCACCGGTCCGCAGATCAGGGCGAGCGGGACGACGCCGGCACAGGCGATCATGCCGAACTCCACGACCCAGATGTTGCGGACCGGGTCACGGTAGGGCCCCCAGAACGCGACCGCGATGACCAGGTGGGCGAAGGCCAGCCAGTCCGTGCCGTACAGCACGAAGGGGTACTCGGCGTCGGTCGCGTCGAGACCCTGCCGCACCCGCGCGATCCAGTGCATCAGCCCGGGCAGGTGCTCCGGCACGGACAGGCTCCGCAACAGGCTCTCCGCCCAGCGCAGTTCGTGGACGAGCGGGAAGGCCGTGGCGCCGCTGAGCACCAGGCAGACGACGAAGAAGACCAGCCACGCGCGGATGCCCTTGAGCAGGGCGGCTCTGTCGCTCATGGCCCGAGCGTACGCCGTTCTTGAACATGTTCAAAACCAACCCTCCGTCGTCTGCGTCGTCCCGCCGGGCCCTCAGCTCTGGGCGCGGAAACCGCGCAGCCGCAGCGAGTTGCTCACCACGAAGACCGACGAGAAGGCCATCGCGGCGCCCGCGATCATCGGGTTGAGCAGTCCGGCCGCGGCGAGCGGCAGCGCGGCGACGTTGTACGCGAAGGCCCAGAACAGGTTGGAGCGGATGGTGCCCAGGGTCCGCCGGGCGAGGCG
>NZ_SZPR01000031.1:97079-326353 GCF_005280195.1 Streptomyces galbus
CGATCACCTCGTCGATGCCGACCTCGGCGGCCACGGCCTCGGCGACGGTGCGGTTGTCGCCGGTGAGCAGCACGGGCGTGAGACCGAGCGCGCGCAGCCGCCGCACCGCCTCGGCGCTGGTGTCCTTCACCGCGTCCGCGACCTCCAGGACCGCGCGGGCCCGGCCGTCCCAGGCGACCGCCACCGCCGTACGGCCGCTGCGCTCCGCCTCGTCGGCGGCGGCCGCGAGACCGGCGGGCAGCTCCGTCGCCCACTCGGCGAGCAGCCGCCGGCGTCCGACGAGGACGGCGTGCCCCTCGACGACGCCCTGCACGCCGAGCCCCGGCACGTCGGCGAAGTCCTCCGGCACCGGCAGGGTGCCGACCCGCTCGACGGCTCCGGCGGCCACCGCGCGGGCGACCGGGTGCCCGGAGGCGTGCTCCAGGGCGCCGGCCAGCCGCAGCACGGCCCTCTCGTCCTCACCGTCGGCGGTGCGGACGGCGAGCAGCGTCATCCGGCCGGTGGTGACGGTGCCGGTCTTGTCGAGGACGACCGTGTCGACGCGCCGGGTGGACTCCAGCACCTCGGGGCCCTTGATGAGGATGCCGAGCTGCGCGCCGCGCCCGGTGCCGACCATGAGCGCGGTCGGTGTGGCCAGGCCCAGCGCGCACGGGCAGGCGATGATCAGCACCGCGACGGCCGCGGTGAACGCCGCGGTCGGACCGGCCCCGTTGCCCAGCCAGAAGCCCAGCGTGGCGAGCGCGAGCCCGATCACGACGGGGACGAAGACGCCGGAGATGCGGTCGGCGAGCCGCTGGGCGGCGGCCTTGCCGTTCTGCGCGTCCTCGACCAGCCGTGCCATGCGGGCCAGTTGGGTGTCGGCGCCGATCCGGGTGGCCTCGACGACCAGCCGGCCGCCCGCGTTGACGGTGGCGCCGGTGACCGTGTCTCCGACGGTGACGTCGACCGGGACGGACTCCCCGGTCAGCATCGAGGCGTCGACGGCGCTCGCCCCCTCGACGACGACGCCGTCGGTGGCGACCTTCTCGCCGGGCCGGACGAGGAAGCGGTCGCCGGTTTCCAACTCGTCGACCGGGACGCGCTCTTCGCGTCCCGCGCGCAGCACCGTCACGTCCTTGGCGCCCAGTTCCATCAGCGCCCGCAGGGCCGCGCCCGCCCGCCGCTTGGAGCGGGCCTCGAACCAGCGCCCGGCGAGGATGAACGCCGTCACGCCGGCCGCCGCTTCCAGGTAGAGGTTCCCGGCGCCGCCGCCGCGCCCCACGGTCAGCTCGAAGGGGTGGCGCATGCCGGGCGTGCCCGCGTCGCCGAGGAACAGGGCCCACAGGGACCACAGGAACGCGGCCGAGACGCCGACCGAGATCAGTGTGTCCATGGTGGCGGCGCCGTGGCGCAGGTTGGTCCAGGCGGCCCGGTGGAACGGCCAGGCGGCGTAGGTGACGACCGGGGCGGCCAGGGTGAGGGACAGCCACTGCCAGTAGTCGAACTGGAGCGCCGGGACCATCGCCAGGGCGATCACCGGCACGGCGAGGACGACGGCGGTCACCAGCCGCTCCCGCAGCGGCCGCAGTGCGTCCACGGGCTCGGCGCCGGGGGCGTCGGGCGCCTCGGCGACCGGCTCCCGGGCGGTGTACCCGGTGGCCTCGACGGCCGCGATCAGGTCGGCGACGGACACCTCCCCCGCGTAGGTCACCTTCGCCTTCTCCGTCGCGTAGTTGACGGTGGCGGTGACCCCGTCCAGGCGGTTGAGCCGCTTCTCGACGCGGGCCGCGCAGGACGCGCAGGTCATGCCGCCGATGGACAGCTCGACCGCGGTGCCGCCGGGGGCGGTGGTGGTCATTGCTTCCTCCTGGCTTCCCTTTTCTCGATACCCCCAGGGGGTATAAGGTGCTGCCATGTATACCCCCCATGGGTATGGAGACGCAAGGAGACCCGGATGAGCCCTCTCAGGAAGATCGGCGCCTTCACCGCGGCGCTGGCCGCCGCCTTCGGAGCCGCCTACGGCATCGGCGGCGCGGTCGCCCCGGTCGACGCCGGCCGTGCACAGGAGGCAGCGCACGCCTCGATGACGGACGACGGCGGTCACGCGGAACCGGGGTCGGCTGCCGCCCACACCCCCGGCGGCCTCCAGGTCTCCGAGAGGGGCTACACGCTCGACCTGGAGACGACCTCCCTGCCGGCCGGGGCACGGACCACGCTGCGGTTCGTCGTCCGCGACGCGCAGGGCGCCCCGGTGACCGCGTACCGCACCGAGCACGGCAAGCAACTGCACCTGGTCCTCGCCGCACGCGAGCTGACCGCCTACCGGCACCTGCACCCCGCCCGCGCGGCCGACGGCACCTGGAGCGTGCCCGTCGAACTGCCCGAGGCCGGCGGCTACCGGGTGTTCGCCGACTTCACCCCGGCCGCCGCACGGGAGGGGCTCACGCTCGGCTCCGACCTCGCGGTCACCGGGCGGTACGCGGCCCGCGCCCTGCCCGCCGCGGCGCGCACCGCGACCGTCGACGGCTACACCGTCCGGCTGGACGGCACGCTGACCCCGGGCCGGGAGAGCGACCTGACCTTCACCGTCTCGCGCGCGGGACGGCCGGTCACCGCGCTCCAGCCGTACCTCGGCGCCTACGGCCACCTGGTCGCCCTGCGCTCCGGCGACCTGGCCTACCTGCACGTGCACCCGCACGAGGAGGCGCGGGGCACGACCGTCTCCGGCCCCGAGGTCGCCTTCACGGCCACGGCCCCGAGCACCGGCACCTACCGCCTGTTCCTGGACTTCGAGGTGGGCGGCAGGGTCCACACGGCGTCCTTCACGGCCGCCACCGGCACCCATGGACACTGAGGCCCGCCCGTGAACCGGCCTGCCAGCGCCCGGCGTCCCTGTCGGGCGGTCAGGCGTCCGGGTCGACTTCGGGGTGCGTGAACCGTACGGGCCTGCCCAGCGACCGGGCGTAGGCGATCTCGGCCCGGGTGCTGTCGCCGATGTAGTGGCCGACCACGAGCACCTCGTCGGCGAGCCGGATCTTCGCCCGGTGCAGACGGTCGAGTCGGGCCTTCAGCGCTTCCGCCCCGGCGGGATCGGACCACAGCTCGTGCGGCGACTTCATGTCGCAGCCCGGCTTGACGACGATCCTCCCGGCCGCGGTCTCCCGCAGGTCGGCCTCGGCCATCTCGGCCATGAACCGGGTGGAGCCGCAGATCGCGACGATGCGCGGGAGGCCCAGCTCCCTCTTCGCCCCGGCGAGCTTGTCGTCGGGGGTGAGCCCTTGCGGGTGGGGCACCGATTCCTCCTGGTGGTCCGGTCAGAGGGGTCCTGCGGAGACGAGAAGGAGGACTCTAGGGGACGTCCGGGACGTCCCGTCGCGTGGTCTGCGTCGGCTCGGTCGTGCGCCTCTCCGCCGTCGCCGGGGCGCTCCGGTCGGCCGGGGGGGCCGTGCGGGGGACCGCCGACGGACCGGTCCGGGCGCCGGGGGTCCGGCTCGGCCCGGACGAGGGGGACGGGAGGGCCGAGCGGAACGAGGGCGTGGACGGGGGCCGCGAGGCGGACGGCTCCGGTGCGGCGGGGGAACTGCTCGCGGGGGGCGGCGGCGCGAGCGGCACCGTGGGGCGGGCCGGGGCCTCGGACGCGCCGGGCGCGAGGAGCACGGCGGTGAGCGCGGCGACGGCACAGGTCAGTCCGGCCCCGGCCGCGGCGCGCAGCAGCCGTCGGCGGGCGGCGGCGCGGCGGATCGCCTCGTACCGTCCGGGCGGCGGACCGAGGTGGTCGGACCCCGGCCGCAGGATCACGGCGAGCGGGTCGTCGGGCCCGAACCCGGGGTCGTCGTCGAGACGTTGGCCGTCGGAGCCGTGCCCGTACGGCCGTCCCTGCGGGTACCGGTCGTCGGACCCGTACGCGTACCCGTACGGCCGGCCGTCGGAACGTCCGTCGTCAGCGCGTGGCATCGAGGCTCCTCCTCAGGTGGACGCGGAGCAGTTCGCGGGCCGCGTGCAGGTCGGCCTTGACGGTCCCTTCCTTGCGCCCGGTCAGCACGGCCACCTCCCGGATCGGCATGTCAGCGTAGTAGTGCAGCAGGATCGGGACGCGCAGCCGTTCGGGCAGCGACTGCACCATCAGCCGCACCGAGGGGTCGGCCTGCTCCTGCGGGGGCCGCACGGCGGCCTCGGTGGTGGCCCGGCGCACGGCCCGGCGCTCGCGCTCCAGCTTGCGCCAGTGGTCGCGGACCAGGTTGGCCGCGGTGACGTAGAGGAAGCCGCGCGGCTCGTCGACGGCCGTCCAGCGGGCCCAGAGCCGGGTGAAGGACTCGGAGGCGATCTCGTGGGCCGTCCCGTCGTCGTCGACGAGCCGGCGGCACCAGCCGGCGAGGCGCGGGTACAGGGCGGCGAACAACTCGGACGCCTCCCTGTCGCGGGACCGTTTCACCGTTCTCCAGGGTCGTGGGGGAACAGGGTCGTGAGGGAACAGGGTCGTGGGGGAACAGGGTCGTGAGGGACTCGGGGAGGAAGACCCCGGGCCGACGGCGTACGTTCCGCCGGCCCGGTGCCGGGACGCCCGGCCGGATCAGGGACCGGCGGCGCGGAGCGCGGCGAAGACGATGACGTTCGCCAGGTAGCCGTCCCCGGTGCGGGGCCCGCCGCAGGTGATGAGCCGCAGCTCCGGGCGGTCCACGTCGCCGTAGACCTCGCCGGCGGGGAAGTCGGCCTTGGCGACCGTGCGCACCTCGCGCACGGCGAACTCCGCGGTGCGGCCGTCCGCCAGGCGCGCCGTGACCGCGTCACCCCGGTGCAGCCGCGCGAGGTGGCGGAAGACGCCGTCCCCGTACGGGCCGACCGTGACGTGGCCGAGGATCACCGACGGGCCGACCTGCCCGGGCGGGGGCGAGTACCGGTACCAGCCCGCCCGGTCGTGCGCGGTGACCGGCGGCACCTCCACGGTGCCGTCCGCCGCGAGTCCGAGCCGCAGGACCGGGGTGTCGACGCCGATGGCCGGCACCAGGAGCCGTACCGGCGCGGCCCCGGACGGCCGCGACGCCGGCCGGGGCGCCGCGCTCTCCCGGGGCGCGGACCGCCGGGCGCCCGGGGTGACCGCCGGGCCGGCGGCCGTCGGGCCGCCGCAGCCGGTGACCAGCGCGGCGGCCGCCGCGCCGACGACGGCGCGCCGGGAGAGCGGGCTCATGCCCCGGTCGCCCGCCGACGCCGTACGACGAGGAAGGCCGTGCCGGCGCCGGCGAGCACGGCCGCTCCCCCGCCGACGAGCACGCCGCTGTTGCCGGAGTCGCCGGCGGAGGCGGTCGCCACACCGGTGTCGGGCGCCCCGGAGGGGACGACCCGGACCTGGCCGCGGCCGGGCCCGGTGCTGGGCACCGCGGTGGGCGCGGCGGTCCGGGTGCGGGGCACCGGGCTCGGGGTCGCGCCGGTGCCCGGCGCGTCGCTCGGCGCGGCACTCGGGACGGCCGTGGCCGCCTGGGTGCGGGGCATCTGGGTGGGGCTCGCGTCGGCGAACGCGGGCACGGCGCCCGCGAGCAGCGCGGTGCCGGCGAGTGCCAGGCCACTGAGGACGGTTCGGCGCATCGATCGCTCTCTTTCGTCGGCGGCCCGTGGTCGGCGGGCCGGGATGGATCGAGCGGAGAGACGACGCGGCGGCGGACCGGGTTGTAAAGAGACGGCAAAGTCCGTGGGGGGTGGGCGCGGTACGCGGCGAGGCCCGCACCCCCGGTGGGGTGCGGGCCTCGTCAGGTCCGGGCCGGGGCGGCCCGGGGCGGTGTCACGCGTCCAGCGACGTCATCACGTGCTTGATGCGGGTGTAGTCCTCGAAGCCGTAGCCCGACAGGTCCTTGCCGTAGCCGGACTTCTTGAAGCCGCCGTGGGGCATCTCGGCGACCAGCGGGATGTGGGTGTTGATCCACACGCAGCCGAAGTCGAGCTTCTTGGACAGCCGCATGGCACGCCCGTGGTCCTTGGTCCACACCGAGGAGGCCAGCGCGTACTCGACGCCGTTGGCCCACTCGACCGCCTGGTCCTCGTCGCTGAAGGACTGGACGGTGATGACCGGGCCGAAGACCTCGTTCTGGATGATCTCGTCGTCCTGCTTGAGGCCGGAGACGACGGTCGGGGCGTAGAAGTAGCCCTTGTCGCCGACCCGCTGGCCGCCCGCCTCGACCTTGGCGTGCGCGGGCAGCCGCTCGATGAAGCCGGCGACCTGCTCGAGCTGGCGGGGGTTGTTCAGCGGGCCGAAGAGCACGTCCTCGTCGTCCGGCTGGCCGGTCTTGGTCTCGGCGGCCGTCTTGGCGAGCGCCGCCACGAACTCGTCGTGGATGGACTCGTGGACCAGCACGCGGGTGGCGGCCGTACAGTCCTGGCCGGCGTTGAAGAACCCGGCGACGGAGATGTCCTCGACGGCCTTGGCGATGTCGGTGTCCTCGAACACCACGACCGGGGCCTTGCCGCCCAGTTCCAGGTGGACGCGCTTGACGTCGGCGGAGGCGGACTTGGCGACCTCGACGCCGGCACGGACCGAGCCGGTGATGGAGGCCATGGCCGGGGTGGGGTGCTCGACCATCATGCGGCCGGTGTCGCGGTCGCCGCAGATGACGTTGAAGACGCCCTTGGGCAGGATCTCGCCGAGGATCTCCGCGATCAGGACGGTGGAGGCCGGGGTGGTGTCCGACGGCTTGAGCACGACGGTGTTGCCCGCGGCGATCGCCGGGGCGAACTTCCACACGGCCATCATCATCGGGTAGTTCCACGGCGCGACCTGCGCGCACACGCCGACCGGCTCACGACGGACGATCGAGGTCAGGCCCTCCATGTACTCGCCGGCCGAGCGGCCCTCGAGCATCCGCGCCGCGCCCGCGAAGAAGCGGATCTGGTCGACCATCGGCGGGATCTCCTCGGTGCGGGTGAGCCCGACGGGCTTGCCCGTGTTCTCCACCTCCGCGGCGATCAGGTCCTCGGCGCGCGCCTCGAACGCGTCCGCGATCTTCAGGAGGGCCTTCTGGCGCTCGGCGGGGGTGGTGTCGCGCCAGCCGGGGAAGGCCGCGGCGGCGGCCGCCATGGCGGCGTCGACGTCCGCCTGCCCGGACAGCGGCGCGGTCGCGTACGCCTCGCCGGTCGCGGGGTTGACCACCTCCGTGGTCCGTCCGTCGGCGGCGTCCCGGAACTCACCGTCGATGTAATTGCGCAGACGACGCAGCTCGGTGCTCACTGCCGGCCCTCCAAGGGTCAGGGGTGTCCAATGACTGAGACACCCAGCCTAATCGGAGAGCCGACGTTTTCAACACCCCTGATCCCGCCGAAGCTGCGAAATCCGCAGGCTTCGATCACGTAAACAACGAATTTCATCGCCTCGACCTTGCGCAACTGTCGATACGTCGTGCACAGTGAGGCCGTGGCCAGTCGAAGCGCAGAGCACAGGGACTCGCGGGACCCCCGCGATTCCAGGAACGGCACCCCCCATCTGGATGCCGTCAGCCTCGCCATCATCGAGCAGCTCCAGCAGGACGGCCGCCGGCCCTACGCCGCGATCGGCAAGGCCGTCGGCCTGTCGGAGGCGGCCGTGCGCCAGCGCGTCCAGAAGCTGCTCGACCAGGGCGTGATGCAGATCGTCGCCGTCACGGACCCGCTCACCGTGGGCTTCCGCCGGCAGGCGATGGTCGGGATCAACGTCGAGGGCGACGTCGAGGCGATCGCGGACGCGCTGACCGACATGGCGGAAGTCGAGTACGTGGTGATGACGGCGGGCTCGTTCGACATCCTCGCCGAGATCGTCTGCGAGGACGACGACCACCTGCTCGACGTGATCAACAAACGCATCCGGGCGCAGCCCGGCGTGCGCTCCACGGAGAGCTTCGTCTACCTGAAGCTGAAGAAGCAGACCTACATGTGGGGAACCCGATAACCGTGAGGACCCGATAACCGTGAGCACCAAGGACCTCAGCCGCACCGCGTACGACCACCTGTGGATGCACTTCACCCGCATGTCCTCGTACGAGAACTCTCCCGTCCCGACGATCGTGCGCGGCGAGGGCACCTACATCTACGACGACAACGGCAAGCGCTACCTCGACGGTCTCGCGGGTCTGTTCGTGGTCCAGGCCGGTCACGGCCGCACGGAGCTGGCGGAGACCGCGTTCAAGCAGGCCCAGGAGCTGGCGTTCTTCCCGGTGTGGTCGTACGCCCACCCGAAGGCGGTCGAGCTGGCCGAGCGGCTCGCCGACTACGCGCCGGGCGACCTGAACAAGGTCTTCTTCACCACCGGCGGCGGCGAGGCGGTCGAGACCGCCTGGAAGCTCGCCAAGCAGTACTTCAAGCTGACCGGCAAGCCCACCAAGCACAAGGTGATCTCCCGCGCGGTCGCCTACCACGGCACCCCGCAGGGCGCCCTGTCCATCACCGGCCTGCCGGCCCTGAAGGCGCCGTTCGAGCCGCTGGTGCCGGGCGCGCACAAGGTGCCGAACACCAACATCTACCGCGCCCCGATCCACGGCGACGACCCCGAGGCGTTCGGCCGCTGGGCCGCCGACCAGATCGAGCAGCAGATCCTCTTCGAGGGCCCCGACACGGTCGCCGCGGTCTTCCTGGAGCCCGTGCAGAACGCCGGCGGCTGCTTCCCGCCCCCGCCCGGCTACTTCCAGCGCGTGCGCGAGATCTGCGACCAGTACGACGTACTGCTCGTGTCCGACGAGGTCATCTGCGCCTTCGGCCGCCTGGGCACGATGTTCGCCTGCGACAAGTTCGGCTACGTCCCGGACATGATCACCTGCGCCAAGGGCATGACCTCCGGGTACTCCCCCATCGGCGCCTGCATCATCTCCGACCGGCTGGCCGAGCCGTTCTACAAGGGCGACAACACCTTCCTGCACGGCTACACCTTCGGCGGCCACCCCGTGTCGGCCGCCGTGGGCCTCGCCAACCTCGACCTGTTCGAGCGGGAGAACCTCACCCAGCACGTGCTGGACAACGAGGGCGCCTTCCTCGGCACCCTGCAGAAGCTGCACGACCTGCCGATCGTCGGCGACGTCCGCGGCAACGGCTTCTTCTACGGCATCGAGCTGGTCAAGGACAAGGCGACGAAGGAGTCGTTCAACGACGACGAGACCGAGCGCGTCCTGTACGGCTTCCTGTCCAAGGCGCTCTTCGACAACGGCCTGTACTGCCGTGCCGACGACCGCGGCGACCCGGTCGTCCAGCTCGCCCCGCCGCTGATCTCCGACCAGTCGACGTTCGACGAGATCGAGCAGATCCTGCGGGCGACGCTGACGGAGGCGTGGACGAAGCTCTGACCGACGGTTCCGGTCGTCGGTGAGCCGGACCGACGACGGCCCCGGTGCCGCCCGTTCGAGTGAGAAACGGGCGCCCGGGGCCGCGTGCTGTCCGGCCTCCCGGTGGCGGCTGCCTAGCGTGCCCAGTGACCGATCGGCCCCGCCTTCGTTCCCCCGCTCGGGGGAAAGGCACGGGAACCACAGATCTGAACCGAGGTGTACGCCATGGAGGCCCCGCCGGACAACGACGTGCTCTGGGCACGCTCCCTGCACTTCACGCACCGGGACGGCTCCCCCGCGCTCGGCGGGGTCTCGATCGGGGTCCGCGAGGGCGAGGTCCTCGCCGTCAGCGGCCCGCGCGGCAGCGGCAAGACGACCCTGCTGAGCTGCCTGTCCGGCCTGACGCGGGCCGAGCGCGGCGAGATCTGGTTCAACAGCGCCCCCCTGCACACCCTCGGCCCGGTGGCCCGTGAACGCCTGCGCCGCGACCGCTTCGGCTGGATCGACCCCGCCCCGCTCCTGGTGCCCGAGCTGAACGTCTGGGAGAACGCGGCCCTGCCCCTGATGCTGCGCGGCACGAGCCGACGCCGCGCCAAGGCGGCCGCCCTGGAGTGGCTCGACCGCCTCGACGTCGGCGACCGGGCCCGGCTGCGCCCCCACGAGCTGACCCAGGCCGAACGCCAACGGGTGTGCATCGCCCGCGCGTTGGCCCCGGCACCCGCGGTGCTGTTCGCCGACGAGCCGACCGCGCCCCTGCACCGCGCCGACCGCGCCCACGTCCTGCGCACGCTCACCACGGCCGCGCGCTCCCACGGCATCACGGTCGTCCTCGCGACCCACGACCCGGAGACGGCCGCGGTCGCCGACCGCACGGTCTGCCTCCTGGACGGCCGCCGTGTGCACACCGTCCACCTGCCGCCGGTCGGCGAGTCGGAGGGCCGGGCCGCGTGCTCGCTCTCCGCGTGACCCGCAGCGCCCGGCCGGCCGTCCAGGTGCGCCGCCTGCTGGTGACGGCGGCCTCGGCGGGCACGGGCTTCCTGCTGCTGTCCACCCTCGGCTACGCCCTCGGCCACCCGTGGGCGTCCGCCTCCGCCGTGCTGCGGCTGGCCTGGTGCGTGGTCCCGCTGGCCGCGACGGCCTACCTCGCGACGGCCGTGGCCCGCACGGACCCCGGCACCCGGCCCCGGCCGGGCCTCGCGGCGATCGGGCTCGGACCGGCCCGGCTGATGGCCGTCTCGGCCACCACGACGGCCCTGTCGAGCGTGCTCGGCTCCCTGCTGGCGCTCCTCGTCTTCCTCCACCTGCGCGGCGACCTCACGGGCCTGCCGTTCGACGGCGTCCGGTGGGAGTTCCTCGCCCCGGACCAGCCCCTCCCCCTGCCCGGCGCCCTCACCCTGCTCTCCCTCACCCCGCTGACCTGCTCCACCGCGGTCGCCCTGATGCTGCGCCCCCGGGACACCGTCCTGGCCACGCGTGCGGCGACCCGCACCCTCGGCCGGGTGGGCCGCCAGGCGGCGAAGGCGGCGGGCGGCCGGGGCGGCGCGAGGGGGCGCGCGGGCAGCGCGCCGACGCGGGGCGGCACGGGCGGGCCCGAGGACGCCTCGCGCCTGCCGGTCAGCCCGCCCGGCTCCCGCCCGGCGGCGGACGGGCACCCCGCGGCCGGGCACCGGCCGGCCGAGGGCGACGCCCTCCCCGCGGCCGGTGCGGGACCGACGGAAGCCGACGCCCGGCTGAACGGTGCGGGGCCGACGCAGGCCGACGGCCGGGCGGACGGTGCGGCCCCCCGGCCGGCCCCGCCCCGGCCGAGCCCCACCGCCCTCCCCTGGGGCGCGGCCCTCCTCGCCGCCGGCCTCGCGGTGGAGGCGTACGCAGGCGGCGGGGCGACGGCGGCCGGGCTCCGGCTCCCCGGCGGGCTGCACGGCCCCGGCGCCGCCCTGCTCGGCTGGACCCTCACCGCCCTCGGTCTGGCCCTCGCCGGCCCCGGCCTCACCCACCTGTGCGGCCGCCTCCTGCAGTCCGCACACCCCGGCGCGGTCCGTCTCCTCGCGGGACGCGGGCTGATGGAGGAGGCGACCCGTATCGGCCGTCCCGTGGGCGTGCTGTGCGCGGTGGCCTCGGGCGCGTACGCGATGGCCGCCCTGGGCACCGACTCGGCCACCGCCGGCCCGCTGACCGTCCTGGGCGGGCTCGTCGTCGCCGGGTGTGCCCTCGCCACCCTGGGGACCGCCGCCGTGGAGGCCCGCCAGGCCCGTGCCGAGACGACCGCCGCCCTGGTGCGGCTCGGCGCCCCGGCCACGGCGCTGCGCGGCGCGGCCGCCCTGCGCGCGGGTGCCCTGCTGGCGCTGTTCGTCCCCCTGACCGCGCTCGTGGCCGAACTCGCCTCCGTGCCACTGGCCGGATAAAGGTCCCCGCCGAGCGATGAGTTCCGGGGCAGCCCCGGGTCTACCCCACCGAACAGCACGACAGGACACCACCGGCACCGAACGGGAGAGACCCATGACCGCGCCCTCCGGCCACCAGCAGATGATCTTCGTCAACCTGCCCGTGAACGACCTCGACGCGTCGAAGAAGTTCTTCACCGAGCTGGGCTACTCGATCAACCCGCAGTTCAGCGACGAGAACGCGGCCTCCGTCGTGATCAGCGACACGATCGTGGCGATGCTGCTGACCAAGCCGTTCTACGCGACGTTCACCGACAAGGAGATCGCGGACAGCGCGAAGACCAGCGAGGTGCTGATCGCGCTGAGCGCCGCCAGCCGCGCCGAGGTCGACGAACTGGTGGACCGCGCGCTGGCGTCGGGCGCGACGCCGAGCGGCCGCACCCAGGACATGGGCTTCATGTACGGCCGTGCCTTCGACGACCTCGACGGCCACACCTGGGAGGTCATCTGGATGGACCCGGCCGCGGTCGAGGGCTGACCCGGCCGCGGCCGGGGGCCACCACTCGCCCTCGAACGGCTGTGCCAGCATGGGCGGGTGCATCCGACACCCGCCCCGCCGCAGCCGCCGTCCGAGCCCAACCGGCCGTCCGGGCCCGGCGGTCCGCCCGGACCGAACCCGCCGGCCGCACCCGTCACCGCGCTGCCGCCCCAGCCGTACGACGGGTGCCACGACCGTGAGATAGAGACCCTCGCCGAGTTCGACGAGGTCGTCTCGCGCCACGGCACGCTGGCCCACTACCGCGTGCAGTCCGTGGACCTCACCGGCCGCACGCAGACGCTGCTGGGTCTCGACACCGCGGGCGCCGTCTTCCTCGGCTGCCCGATGACCCCGCGGGCCGCGACGCACGCCCGGACCTCCGGCGCCCTGGTCTTCCCGCCGGTCCCCGGCCTGCCCTTCGACCCGTACCGGGGCCTGGTCTACTCGCCCGACGAACTGTTCGCCGGACTCGACGGCGGCTACGAGGCGACACCGGACGCCCAGAGCTACGCCTGGTTCCAGCGGACCAGGTCCGACGGCGACATCTTCTCCTCGATGCTCCGCTCGATCCACGACGACGCCGTCTCGGACGCCCTCGACGAACTCCTCGCCGGCTCGCGGGTGGTGGGCGTCATGGGCGGCCACGCGATGGCCCGCGGGACGGACGACTACGCCGGTGCCGCCCGCCTCGGCCGTGAACTGGCCCGCGCCGGGCTGACGGTGGCGACGGGCGGCGGCCCGGGCGCGATGGAGGCCGCCAACCTCGGCGCCTACGCGGCCCCGTTCGACGACGCGATGCTCGGTGAGGCCCTCCACCTCCTCGCCGCGGTGCCCGGGTTCGCGCCCTCGGTCACCGACTGGGCGCGCGCCGCCTTCGAGGTGCGCGAGAACTGGCCCGGCGGCGGCCGCTCGGTCGGCATCCCCACCTGGTTCTACGGCCACGAGCCGCCGAACCCGTTCGCCTCGCACATCGCCAAGTACTTCGCCAACGCCCTGCGCGAGGACGGCCTGCTGGCCCGGTCCACCGCGGGCGTGGTCTTCCTGCCGGGCGCCGCCGGCACCGTGCAGGAGATCTTCGACAGCGCGACGCCCAACTACTACGGGTCGCGGGGCGAACCGCGGCCCATGGTGCTGGTGGACCGCGCGCACTGGACGGAGCGGCTGCCCGCCTGGCCCCTGCTGCGCGCGCTCGCCCGGGAACGCTCCATGGAGTCCCGTATCGCCCTCGTTGACCGGATCGAGGAGGCGCCGGAGGCGTTGAAACGCCTCGGCGGTTAATAACCGGGCAAAGGCAACCGCCGTGGGGTGGCTGCGCGTTGACAGTTGTTATGGAACGCTTATAGACCTGTGAGCCAGCCGGGACTGGCGCCGCCCACTGCGACCGGTGGCGCCACCTCCCCCACCACCCCCCGCAGTTGTACCTTCCGAAAAGGACAAACGTGTCCCACAACCGTCGTACCGCCGCCCGTTCGGCGCGCATCCTCGGTGTCACCGCCGCCTCGGCCGCCCTCGCCCTGAGCGCCGCGGGCAGCGCCCTCGCCTGCTCCATAGCGGACTTCTCCGCCGCGGCCCTCTGCGACGGCGGCAAGGGCGTCATCACCGTCACCGACAAGGACGCCTCGGGCGTGCCCGCGGTCGTCACCGTGTACCTGGAGAACAACGGCAGCGACCTCCGCCAGGTCGGCGAGCAGACGGTCATCGGCACCAAGGACGGCGCCCAGGTGCAGTTCGCCGAAGCGTGGAAGCCCGGCGCCGTCTACCGGGTCCACGTCACGGCCACCCGGGGCAGCAAGACCTTCGTCAACGCGGACATCCCCCTGCTGACCGCCCCGGCCAAGGCCTGCGGCGCCGAGCAGACCGCCAAGCCCTCGCCCTCCGCCTCCCGGTCGGCGACCGCGACGCCCTCGCCGTCCGCCTCCGCGCCGGCCGACACCGCCTCGCCCGCCCCGTCCGACGCGACCGCCACCGCGAGCGGCAGCGCCGCGGCGCCCGCTCCGGGCGGCAACGACGTCTCGCCCGCGGCCCAGGAGTCCAACCTGGCCGAGACCGGCGCCGACTCCAACACCCCGGTGATCGCCGGGATCGCGGCCGCCCTGGTCGTGGTCGGCGGCGCCGCCGTCTTCTTCGGCATGCGCCGGCGGGGTGCCGGCAACCGCCACTGACCGTCCCGCCGAGCCGTGCCAGAGGCCCGTCCCCTCGGGGGCGGGCCTTCGGCCTGCGGTCCGGTGCGTGCCTCAGCCGAGGACGACCACGTCCGCCGCGTCGAACTCCACGCCGACCTCGGCCCCGGTCTCCGGGGCGTCCCGCAGGGCGCAGGCCGCCTCCAGGCGGGGCGCGTCCTCGGGCTGGAGGTGCACGGCGACGTGCGTGCCCTGGAAGGTGCGGGCGCTCACCCGGCAGCGCAGCCCCGCCTCGGCGGCGACCAGCCGGACCCCGGCCGGGCGGACCAGCAGCGTCCGCTCGCCCTGCGCCGAGCCGGCCGGAACCGGCACCTTGCCCCACGGGGTGTCCGCTGCCTCCCCGGCGACGGTCGCGGGCACCACGTTGCCGAAGCCGAGGAAGCGGGCGACGAAGGCGTCCGCCGGACGCTGCCACACCTCGAGGGGCGTGCCGGACTGGGCGATCCGCCCGTCCCGCATCACCACGACCCGGTCGGCGAGCGCGAACGCCTCGCCCTGGTCGTGGGTCACGGCGAGCACCGTGGTGCCCAACCGGGCGAACAGCTCCCGCAGTTCGACGACGAGCCGCTCCCGCAGGGACCGGTCGAGCTGGCCGAGGGGCTCGTCCAGCATCAGCAGCCGGGGGCTGGGGGCGAGGGCCCGGGCGAGCGCCACGCGCTGCTGCTCGCCTCCGGACAGCGCCGTCACCGCCCGCCGTGCCGCGCCCGGCAGTCCGACCAGCTCCAGCAGCTCCGCCACCCGCGCGTCCTGCTGCTTCCTGGACGCGCCGCGCACGCGCAGCCCGAAGGCCACGTTCCCGGCGACGTCCCGCTGCGGGAAGAGCTGGTGGTCCTGGAACATCAGCCCGACGTCCCGCCGGTGCGGGGGCACGCCCGTCCGGTCGCGGCCGTCGAGCAGCACCCGCCCGTCGTCCAGGGGCTGGAGTCCGGCCACGGCCCGCAACAGCGTCGACTTGCCGCTGCCGCTCGGCCCCAGCACGCACACCACCTGGTGTTCGGCCACGTCCAGGTCGACGGCGTCGAGCACGGGCCGCCCGCCGAACCGCACGGTCGCCCGCTCCAGAGCCAGCAGCATCAGAACTCCCCCGTCCGGTCCGCGATCCGCAAGCCCTCCAGCGCCAGCAGGGCCACCGCGCACACCACCATGAGAATCGTCGAAAGGGCCATCGCCTGGCCGTAGTTGAGCTCCCCGGCGCGGCCCAGCAAGCGGGCCACGGCGACCGGCAGCGTCGGGTTGTCGGGGCGCGCGATGAACACGGTGGCGCCGAACTCGCCGAGCGACACCGCGAACGCGAATCCGGCCGCGACGGCCAGCGCCCGCCGCACCATCGGCAGGTCCACCTCCCGCCACACCCGCCACGGCGACGCCCCGAGCACGGCCGCCGCCTCGCGCAGCCGGTCGTCCACCGCCCGCAGCACGGGCAGCATGGTCCGGATCACGAACGGCACCCCGACCAGCGCCTGCGCGAGCGGCACCAGGATCCAGCTGGTGCGCAGGTCCAGCGGGGGCTCGTCCAGGGCGACGAGGAAGCCGAAGCCGACGGTCACGGCGGAGACGCCGAGCGGCAGCATCAGCAGCGCGTCGAAGCCCCGCACCAGCCGGCCGGCGTCCCTGCGGGTGAGCGCGGCGGCGGCGAGACCGCCGATCAGCAGGGCGATGGCGGTGGCGGCGACGGCGTACTCCAGCGAGGTGCCGATCGCGTCGATCGGCGGGACGAGGAACACGCTGCCCTCGTCCGAGGTGAGCGCCCGGTAGTAGGCGAAGTCCGGCGCGTCGAACGACCGTTGGACCAGTACCGCCAGCGGCAGCACGAGCAGCAGGGCGACCGTGGCCAGGACCCCGGCGAGCAGCGCCCACTGCCCGGCCCCGCGCGGGCGGCGCGCGGTGCGGGACGCGTCCACCAGCCGCAGGGCGCTCTCCCGCCGCCGTACGGTCCAGGCGTGCACGGCGAGGATCGCGCCGACGGCGGCGAACTGCACGAGGGTGAGCACGGCCGCGGTGGACAGGTCGAAGATCTCGGAGGTCTGCCGGTAGATCTCCACCTCCAGGGTGGAGAAGGTCGGCCCGCCGAGGATCTGCACGATGCCGAAGGAGGTGAAGGTGAACAGGGACACCATCAGCGCGGCCGCCGCGACGGCCGGGCCGAGCGCGGGCAGCGTCACCTGCCGCCAGGCCCGCAGCGGCGAGGCGCCCAGCATCCGCGCCGCCTCCGCCTGCCGCGGGTCGAGCTGCGCCCACAGCCCGCCCACGGTGCGCACGACGACGGCGTAGTTGAAGAAGACGTGCGCGAGCAGGATCGCCCACACCGTGGTGTCCAGCCGTACGCCCCACAGGTCGTCGAGGAGGCCGCCGCGCCCCACGAGCGCCAGGAACGCCGTGCCCACGACGACCGTCGGCAGCACGAACGGCACGGTCACCACCGCGCGCAGGACCTGCTTGCCGGGGAAGTCGAGGCGCGCGAAGACGTACGCGCCGGGCAGCGCGACCAGGAGCGTGAGCGCGGTGGAGGCGCACGCCTGCCAGGTGGTGAACCACAGGACGTGCCGGATGTCCGGCCGGGCGAGCACGTCCGGGAGCCGGCCGAGGTGCCAGGCCCCGTCGGCGTGCAGGCCGCGGGCGACGATCGCGGCGACCGGGTAGGCGAAGAAGACACCGAAGAACGCGACGGGCAGCACCATCAGCCCGAGCCGGGCCGCGGCCGCCGGGAGCGCGGCGGACCGGCCCGGGCCGTGCGGCCGACCCGCACGGCCCGGACCGTCGGGCCGGCTCTTGCGGCCCGTCGCGTCGGCCGTCACTTCAGGACGATCGAGGTCCACGACGTGACCCACTGGTCGCGGTGCGCGGCGATCCGGTCCGGGGCCATCGTCTCGGGGTCCTTGGCCGCGGGGCCGAACTGCGTGAACTCGGCGGGGACCGCGGCGCCCTGCCGGACCGGGTAGACGAACATGTTCAGCGGCATGTCCTCCTGGAACTCCTGGGAGACCAGGAAGTCGAGGAACGCCTTGCCGCCCTTGGTGTTCTTCGCGTTGCTGAGCAGGCCCGCGAACTCGACCTGCCGGAAGCAGGTGCCGGCCGCGACGCCGGTCGGGGCGGTGGCCGGCCTGGGGTCGGCGTAGATCACCTCGGCGGGCGGCGAGGAGGCGTACGACACGACGAGCGGCCGGTCGCCGCCGGCCTTCCTGCCGCCGGCCGAGCCGGAGAACTCCTCGTTGTAGGCCTGCTCCCAGCCGTCGACCACCTTGACGCCGTTGGCCTTCAGCTTCTTCCAGTACCCCTCCCAGCCGGCGTCGCCGTACCGCGCGGCGCTGCCGAGCAGGAAGCCGAGGCCGGGCGAGGAGGTGGAGGCGTTCTCGGTGACCAGGAGGTTCTTGTACGCCGGCTTGACCAGGTCGTCGAAGGAGGCGGGCGGGGCGAGCTTGTGGTCGGCGAAGTACTTCTTGTCGTAGTTGACGCAGATGTCGCCGTAGTCGACGGGCGTGACCCGGTGCTTGCCCCGGTCGAGCTGGTAGGCGGCGCCGACCCGGTCGAGCCCCGCGGCCCGGTACGGCTGGAACAGGCCGTTGTCGAGGGCCCGTGACAGCAGGGTGTTGTCGACGCCGAAGAAGACGTCGCCCTGGGGGTGGTCCTTGGTCAGGACCGCCTTGTTGACGGCCTGCCCGGCGTCGCCGTCCTTGAGGACCTTGACCCGGTAGCCGGACCGCTTCTCGAAGTCGGCGAGCACCTTCTTCGACACGGCCCACGAGTCGTGGCTGACGAGGGTGACGGTCTTGCTGTCGGCCGAGTCCTTCGCCTCGGACGAGCCGCACGCGGACAGCGTCGCGACCAGGCCGAGGCCGACCGTCGCCGCCACGAGGGTCTTGGTGTGCACTGGATGTCCTCCTGGAGTGGGCCAGGAAGAACGCGGCCCCGCCCGGGAGGCCCGGGCAGGGCGCAACAGCTCGAGTGATGACCGAACTTCCTACCCAGAATGACCTGGGCGAGGTTCAGAGGGTCTGCGGCCCGGTGCCGCACTCTCAGCGCTGTGGCGCTCCCCTGTCGGAATATGAAGATGTGACGTCACCGGGGTGACGTGACCGGATTTTACCGCTCGGTGGCCGCGAGCTGACCACAGGCCCCGTCGATCTCCTGGCCGCGGGTGTCCCGGATGGTGACGGGCACACCGTGCGCCGCGATGGCCTCGACGAACGCCTTCTCGTCCTCGGGACGGGAGGCGGTCCACTTGGAGCCCGGGGTCGGGTTCAGCGGGATGAGGTTGACGTGCACGGGCTTGCCCTTGAGCAGCCGGCCGAGCCGGTCACCACGCCAGGCCTGGTCGTTGATGTCGCGGATCAGCGCGTACTCGATCGACAGCCGGCGCCCGCTCTTCTCGACGTACTCGAACCCGGCGTCGAGCACCTCGCGCACCTTCCACCGCGTGTTCACGGGGACGAGGGTGTCGCGCAGCTCGTCGTCGGGGGCGTGCAGCGAGATCGCGAGCCGGCACTTGAAGCCCTCGTCGGCGAACCGGTGGATCGCGGGCACGAGCCCGACGGTCGACACGGTGATCCCGCGCTGCGACAGCCCGAGCCCGTCGGGCGTGGGGTCGGTGAGCGCGCGGATGGCGCCGACGACACGCTTGTAGTTGGCGAGCGGCTCGCCCATGCCCATGAACACGATGTTGGACAGCCGCGCGGGCCCGCCCGGCACCTCGCCGTCGCGCAGCGCCCGCATGCCGTCGACGATCTGGTGGACGATCTCGGCGGTCGACAGGTTCCGGTCGAGTCCGGCCTGTCCGGTGGCGCAGAAGGGACAGTTCATCCCGCAGCCGGCCTGCGAGCTGATGCACATGGTGACCCGGTCCGGGTACCGCATCAGCACGGACTCCACGAGCGTGCCGTCGAAGAGCCGCCACAGCGTCTTGCGGGTCGTCCCCTCGTCCGTCGACAGGTGCCGCACGACGGTCATCAGCTCGGGGAACAACGCCTCGCGCAGCGGTTCACGCGCGCCGGCGGGGATGTCGGTCCACTGCTCCGGCTCGTGCGCGTACCGCGCGAAGTAGTGCTGCGAGAGCTGCTTGGCACGGAACGGCTTCTCCCCGATCCCGGCCACGACAGCCTTCCGCTCGGCGGGCGAGAGATCGGCAAGATGCCGCGGCGGCGACTTCGCTCCGCGCGGCACGACAAAGGTGAGTTCTCCGGGCTTGGGCATGATGCATCCAGTGTCGCAGATCGTCTTGGGTGACCTGGGGCTGCGAGTCGGAGCACCTGTCGCTGACGGTCATCGTCTGTCGCCGCTGAGCCACCTCGCACGGCCCCGGACGGCCCGAAACTCTCGGATCATCCATGGTCTGACCAGCTAGCATGGCTGCCGGTCCTGGGGACGGGGGTACGCCATGGCCACCGGCCGCAAGGGTTCGCGACGCATCGTCGTCGACGGCACGACCTACCGCTGGCGCCTGCGCCGCCGGCACCAGGCTCTCTGTGATCGACCGTGCACGTACGCAGTGCAGCACGCGGACACCTTGATGATGAAAGCACAGCCAGGAGCGCGGAAGGCGGTCGACCGCGTGTTCCGGCCCATACAGCCGGGCACGCGCAAGGAATGTCCTCTTGCTACGCCGCATCGGTTCAACTGGCAGAGCGCTGGGACGGCCCTCCGTGGTTCAAGTGGGCCTTCTTAGGCGTGTGGGCGCTCGGCGGAGTGTTCGTCCTCTACAAGCTGCGCCAGAACGGTTGGAAGTTGCCCCGCCGACGCTGAGGCCGGCCGACCGCGTAGAAGAGGTGGGGCTACGCAAGTCCGACGGCCCGGAGACGGCCCAGCACCACAGAACAGGAGAGTCGCTATTCGCATGGAGTCGCCCGCCGCCGGTAGTACGCGAGCGCTGTGACCGCGAGGAGGGGCGCCCAGGCCAGCAGCGGCGAGTAGCAGGCCACGAGGAGCACTTGCTGCGCCGATGTCTGCGTGACGCGCCCGATCAGGACCGCCGCCTGGGTACAGGCGAACCATCCCGTTATCGCGCACAACGTCGCCGCCCCGAGCAGTGCCGGGACTACCGCCGCGAGTGTGTGCACACGGCGTCCGCCGACGAGCGGAAGCCAGCGGGGTACGACGTCGCCCCATGGCCGTACCAGTCCCAGCGTGAGCAGGGCGAGACCTTCTGTCAACAAGGTCAGCGACATGGCTACGACTGCCTCGTGACCGTTCCGGCCCAACTGCTCGGCCACAGGGAGCCCGGCAACCTGGGCAATTCTCCACAGACCAGACGGCAGGGTGACAAGGGGCACCGTGTGGGCGGCGAGGACAGCCCAGCGCGGGACATCCGGTAACGCGTCGAGCTTCACCATGAGTTCCATCGTGCTCACGCAAGGTTGCCCGCACATCCGCATGCGGGATGACACGCGCTCCTCCATGGGCAGTACCCGGCTACGACGTCCGGGTCAGACACGAACTCGCCACCGAACCAAAGCCAAGACCGGTGACCGCCATGAGCGGGTGAAGGCAGGCATCTTCTCGCTACACCGAGGTCGGCTACCCGCGCACTCACCGCGTCGCCGGGCTTCGGGTGAAGACCCTCGGGTGGTTTACGCGGAGCACCCGACTGTCGACCGCACACCCTCGCTTAACTTCGGAGCGTAGTCAGGCGACTGCTTTGAGTGAGAGGAGTGCGTGGATGCGTTCGAAGTCCAGGGGCCGACCGGCGGCCCTCGTCTTACGAGTTCTGCCGACCCGTGGACGGGCCGCCTTACGGCAACCCGTCGCCCGTCTGCGAACGGGAGCGCTGGCCCTGGGGCTGGCGCTGGCGGTGTCCGCGCTCGCGCCCGCGGGCTCCGCCTCCGCGGCCGATCAGTACGAGTGGGCCGCGCTGGGCGACTCGTACACCGCCGGTGTGTTCGTCGGGGACCCGCTGCCCCCGCTCGGCAGTGCGTCGCGGGACGGCTGTGACCGCACCAGCGGCGCCTACCCCGGTCTGGTCGAGCGGGAGCTCGACGAGTTCCCGCCGGGCCGGCCCGTCCACCTGACCAACGTGAGCTGCGGCAACGCCACCATCAGCGAGATCGCCGACAGCAGGCAGACTCCGATCAGCCCGGTCCAGCCACCCGCCGACGGCTGGCCGGCCGTGGACCCGCAGATCGTGCGAGCCGGGCTCGACGACGGGACGGACGTCGTCACCATCGGCGTCGGCGGCAACAGCCTGCCCTTCGGCGGCATGCTCCTCAAGTGTCTCGAACTGGGCGGGACGCTCGGCAAGTCCTGCCGCCAGTACTACACCAGCCCTCCCGAGGGGGAGGAGAGCATCCAGGACAAGCTCGCCCGGGTCCAGGACGAGTACGTCCGGATGCTGGCCGAGGTCCACCAGGCCGCCCCGAACGCCGAGGTGATCACCGTCGGCTACCCGGCCGTCCTGCCGGACGAGGGCAGCGAGTGCAACCGGCTCTCCCTCACCGAGCTCGGCGCCATCAAGCACGCCGACATCGACTGGCTCCGGGACCACGTCCTCAAGCCGCTGAACAGCACCATCGAACGCGTCACGTCGTTCTTCGGCGACCGCTACGTCGACGTCTACTCCTCCAGCGTGGGCCACGACGCCTGTCAGCCCGCGGGCACCAAGTGGGTCGAGGGCATCTGCGGCGACGCCGCGGACCACTGGCCCGCCAAGCTCCCCGGGACGCCGCTGAACTGCGCTCCCCTCGACAAGCGCGTCACCCTGGTCCACCCCAACGCCCGGGGCCACGCCCACGCCGCCGCCCCGGTCGAACGAGCCATCCGCATCGCCCTCCTCACCTGACAAGGGGTACCCATGACGTCTTACGACGTGACAGACCCGATGATCTTCCCCGCCGGTGCCGCGACACAGACCAGCGCCGCGGAGGCCGCACAGGGCGAGTGGGACGCCGTCGTCGTCGGTGGCGGCATGGCGGGTTCCATCGTCGCCGAGCAGTTAGGCAACGCCGGCTACCGGGTGCTGATCCTCGAAGCCGGCCCCGGCAAGGACCTGGACCTCGCCGAGTACGAGTCGTACCTGTCGCGGTTCTACGGCGCGGCCGTCAAGGACAACCAGTCCCCGTACCCGTTCAACCCGAACGCCCGGATGCCCAGGAGCACCGACACCATGCCGGTGCGTCCGGACACGCCCCGGGACGACTTCTACCTCGTGCAGGAGGACGGGTACTGCACGGACACCACCTTCACCCGGGTCCTCGGCGGCACCTCCATGCACTGGGAGGGCAAAGCGCTGCGCATGCTCCCCGAGGACTTCGACCTGCGCACCAAGTACGGCCAGGGACTGAACTGGCCGCTCAGCTATGACGACCTGGAGCCCTACTACCGGCAGGCCGAGGCGGAACTGGGCGTGTCCGCCGACGTCGAGGAGCAGGCCTACCTCGGGATGCACTTCCCCGAGGGATACGTGTTCCCGATGCGCCGCATGCCACCGTCGTACCTCGACCGGACCGTCGCCCGGGGCGTGGACGGCATGCGGGTCACCCTGGCGGACGACGACTACACGCTCCGGGTGCGGACCTTCCCGCAGGCCCGCAACGGCGTGCCGAACCCCGCGTACGACGGCGGCAAGGGCTTCGTCCCGGTCGGCGCGGTGAGCACGAGCCAGGTGGAGGAGGGCGAGCGCTGCCAGGGCAACACCAACTGCGTCCCGATCTGCCCCGTGCAGGCCAAGTACCACGCGGGGAAGACCCTGACCAAGGCGCTCCGCAGGGGCAACGTCAAGATCGTCACGCAGGCCGTCGCGTCCAAGGTCGAGATCGACGAGCGGGACGGGCGGGTGACCGGGATCACCGTCAAGAACTACCGGTCGCTCGACTCCGACAGCTACGAGACGTACACCGTGAAGGGCACGGTCTACGTCCTTTGCGCGCACGCCATCGAGAACGCCCGCCTCATGCTGGCCTCCGACATGCAGCGCATGAGCCGCAGCAAGCTGATCGGCTGCAACCTGATGGACCACGCGTACCTGCTGTCCTGGGGCCTGCTGCCCAAGCCGGCCGGCACGATGCGGGGCACCTCCTGCACGAGCGGCATCACCGATCTGCGCGGCGGGCGGTTCCGCGGGACCCAGGCCGGATTCGGCGTGGACATCCACAACGACGGCTGGGGGTGGGCGACCGGCTCGCCCTACACGGACCTGGTCGAACTCGTCGACCAGCAGGGCCTGCGCGGGACGGAGCTGCGCAGGACACTCGGGAACCGGATCTCCCGGCAGCTCCTGCTGGCCTTCATGATCGACCTGCTGCCCGAGCGGAGCAACAAGGTCACCGTGGACGACCGCTACCGGGACGCCCTCGGCAACCTGAAGCCGGTCGTGTCGCTGAAGATCCCGCCGTACACCATGCGGGGCGCCGCGTTCGCCCGCAAGCTCGCGGCCGACATCTTCGACAGGCTCGGCGCCGAGGACAAGACGGTGTACCACCGGGACCGCCCGAGCGCCGTCGAGCACGACGGCCACTGGTACAACATCGTCGGCGGCAACCACCTGGCGGGCACCCACATCATGGGGTCCGACCCGGCGACCTCCGTGGTCGACCACACCCAGCACTCGTGGGACCACGACAACCTCTACCTCGTCGGGCCCGGCAGCCTGCCCTCGATCGGGACGTCCAACATCAGCCTGACCATGGCGGCACTCGCCTTCCGCAGTGCGGGCCACATCGCCCGTCACCTGCGCGCCGCGAAGGCGCCGGTCACCGTCCGCGGCTAGCCACTGCCCACGATTGGGGAAACATGTCCGCTTCTTCAGCATCAGAAGCAGCTCCGGACTGCAGGATCCAGACCATCGAGGAGCTCCACGAATACCTCTACAAGGGGCTCCAGTTGGAGCATGCGACGCTGCCGCCGTACCTGACCGCGCTCTATTCCCTGCATCCGGGGAAGAACGCGGACGCCTGGCACGTCATCAGGGTCGTGGCCGTCGAGGAGATGCTGCACCTCACCCTGGTCGCGAACGTCCTGAACGCCGTGGGCGGGACGCCGGACCTCACCAGGCCGGGCTTCGTGCCGACCTATCCGACGCGTCTGCCGTGTGGTCCCGACTACTTCGAGGTGCACCTCCGGCCGTTCTCGCGCGAGGCCCTCGACACCTTCCTGAAGATCGAGAAGCCCGCGGAGGCCGCCGGCGAGGCCGACCGGTTCGTACCGATGGACTGGGCGGCCCTGGGACTCACGTCCGACGGCGCGGCACCACCACCGCAGGAACTGGCCGAACTCGAGGCGTCCGGGGCGATCCTCGGTCTCGTCCCCGGAGAGCCCACCCAGCGCTTCGCGAGCATCGGTGAGTTCTACGAGGAGATCATCAGGGGCATCAACCACCTGGAGGACCAGGCCCGCAAGGCAGGCAAGACGATCTTCACCGGCGATCCCGCCCGCCAGGTGACCCCCGAGTACTTCTACTCCGGCGGCGGCGACGTGATCAAGGTGACCGGCCGCGACACCGCGGTCGCGGCGCTCACCCTCGTCGCGGAGCAGGGCGAGGGGCTGTACGGCGGCATCTACGACAGCCAGGACGAACTCGCCCACTACTACAGGTTCGAGCAGCTGGAGCTGGGGAGGTACTACCAGAAGGGCGATGATCCGGGCGCGCCTTCCGGCCCGGAGCTGAGCGTCGACTGGGATGCCGCCTATCCCGTGAAGCCGGACATCAAGCTGGCGGACCTCACGCGGGACCCGGAGGTCCTGGCCGCGGCCAGGGAGTTCAACGAGTCCTACGCGACCTTCCTGACCGGCATCAACCTGGCCTACAACGGTCAGCCCGACCTCCTGCTGAAAGCGGTCTGGGAGATGTTCCGCATGCGCGACCGCATGAACCTCCTCATCCGCAACCCGCTCACCGGGCATCCGGGGGCGAACGCCGGCCCGACATTCGAGATCTGAGACCGTCGAAGGAGGCGGACCCATGACGCAGGAAACGACCGCGGGGACCGAGCTGCGCGATTTCGTGAAGTTCTCCGCCGCGGTGACCGGGTTCAGCGAGTTCGACCTGTGGGGAACCGGTCAGGCGGAGGCGTACCACAGGACGGCCGTGGATCAGGTGGGGCAGGAGTCGCTCCGGGCGGCGCTGGCCTCCGATCCCTCCGCCGCCCCCGCCGATCCCGTGGTGGCGAGCATCATCAAGCTCTGGTACGTCGGCGTCTGGTACGGCCCGGAGCAGGTGGGACGCACGGACGTGGCGGCCTGGACGGCGCCCGGGCGCAGCGGAGCCAAGCCCGCCGTCGCGGAGGGCGGCCGGGCCGCTGAAGACCCGTCCGCGCCGCCGTTCGTCGTCTCCCCCGACGCCTACACCGAGGGGCTGTTGTGGCGGGCGATCGGTGCCCACCCGTCCGGCGCGAAGGCACCGGGGTACGGGTCGTGGGCCACGCCGCCCGCCGTCGAGGACCACCAGGAGACGGAAGTGCGATGACGGGTGGAAGCCGTCGCGTCATCACGGCCCGTGCTCCTCCAGACGTTCCCGCAGCAATCCCTCGTTCCGCCGGAACTCCCTGCGCGCCTGCCGGCGGACGACCAGCGGGACGAGCACCTTGCCCAGGCCGTGGGCCTCGAAGTCGAGGTCCATGGTCAGGCGGGTGCGGCTGCCCTCGTCGAGGGGGGTGATCTCGCCGTGGAAGCGGCCCCTGACCGGTCCGTCCACACCGCGCACCGCCCACTCGCGGAACGGCTCGTACTGGGTGCACTCCATCGTCATCGGCACCTCCCGGTTGCCGATGTGCCGGGTGACGCGGACCCGGGAGCCCAGGCCGAACGGGCCGTCGTCGAGCTGCCGCGCGGCCACCGCACTGGCCTGCCACTCGGGCAGGTGGCGCGGGTCGATGACGTACGCCCACACGTCCGCGGGCCGGCAGTCGAGGTCGATCTCTTCGTGGAAGCCGGACATGGTGCCCCCTTCCCGGGCGGTCCCCTGTGCGGGCCTACAGCCGAATCGTCCCACCGGGGCCCCGGGCCGTCATCCGGGGCGACGGCGACGGGCCCCCGTCCCGAGGAGGACGAGGGCCCGTCGCGCGGTCTGTGGCCGGTCAGCCGGAGCCGACGAACAGCACCAGCAGCAGCCACACCACCGGAGCCGTCGGCAGCAGCGAGTCCAGGCGGTCCATGATGCCGCCGTGGCCCGGCAGCAGCGTGCCCATGTCCTTGATGCCCAGGTCCCGCTTGATCATCGACTCGCCGAGGTCGCCCAGCGTGGCGCTGGCCGCGACCGCGAGCCCGAGCAGCAGGCCCTGCCACCAGGTGCCGTCGTCGATCAGGAACTGCAGGCACAGCGCGCCCGCGACCATCGCGAAGGACACGGCGCCGAACAGGCCCTCGCGGGTCTTGCCGGGGCTGATCCGCGGGGCGAGCTTGTGGGTGCCGAAGCGCCAGCCCACGGCGTACGCCCCGGTGTCGCTGACGACCGTGAGCAGCAGGAACGTCAGCACCCGCCACGGTCCGTCGTCGGCGGTCAGCATCATCGCCACGAAGGTGGCCAGGAACGGCACGTAGAACGCGGCGAAGACGCCCGCCGTGACGTCCCTGAGGTAGCCCTCGGGCGGTTCGGTCATCCGCCAGACCAGCACCGCCAGCGCGGTCAGCGCCATCGCGACCCAGGCGCCCTCCGCCCCGCGCACGTAGCCCGCGACGACCATCGCCGCGCCGCCCACCGCGAGCGGCACGAGCGGCGCCTTGATCTGCTTGCGCTCCTGCAGCCGGCTGGTCAGCTCCCACAGGCCGACGACCACGGCGACCGCGACGACGCCCACGAAGACGGCCTTGACGACGAACAGCGACGCGACGATCACCACGCCGAGGCCGACGCCGACCCCTATGGCCGCGCCGAGGTCCCGGCCCGCGCTCTTCTTCTGCGGGGCGGGCGCCGGCTGCGGCTGGGCGTCGGGCATGGGCTCCGGATTCTGCGGAACGTACGAGGGGCCGCTCTGCGGCACGTACGACGAGTCGTGGTGCGGCGTCGCGTGCGGCTGGGCCGACGGGGCCCCGGTCCGGCCGCCGTAGCGCTCGTCCGGGAGCCGGCCGTGCTCCTCGGCCGGGAACCCGGCACCGTTCCCGCCCGGGAACGCGCCGTGGTCCTCGTCCCGGAACAAGGGGCCGCCCGTCCGAGCGGCCCCCCGGTCGTCATCCTGGTCTCCGCCGTACGCGGGTCCGTCGGGCACGATGGGCATGGGGCGAGTCTGCTGCGCCTCGGGCGCATCGTACGCGGGACCCGCCGGGGCAGCACCCTGGACCGGTCCACGCTCGGTGGGCCCCCAGTACCCGGCCTGCCCGGCCTGCGGCGGCGCCCCCCAGGAAGAGTCGTTCATCAGACCTCGAGCAACTCCGCTTCCTTGTGCTTGAGGAGCTCGTCCACCTGCGTGACGTACTTCGCCGTGGTGTCGTCGAGTTCCTTCTCCGCACGGCGGCCCTCGTCCTCGCCGACCTCGCCGTCCTTGATCAGCTTGTCGATGGCGTCCTTGGCCTTGCGGCGGACGGAGCGGATGGACACCTTGGCGTCCTCGCCCTTGCCCTTGGCGACCTTGATGTACTCGCGGCGGCGCTCCTCGGTGAGCTCGGGGAACACCACCCGGATGATGTTGCCGTCGTTGCTCGGGTTGACTCCCAGGTCGGAGTCGCGGATGGCCTGCTCGATGTTGCGCAGCGCGCTCTTGTCGAACGGCGTCACGACCGCCATGCGCGGCTCCGGCACGGAGAACGAAGCCAGCTGGTTGATCGGCGTCGGCGCACCGTAGTAGTCGGCCACGATCTTGTTGAACATCGCCGGGTGCGCACGGCCGGTGCGGATCGCGGCGAAGTCCTCCTTGGCGACCACGACGGCCTTCTCCATCTTCTCCTCGGCCTCGAGGAGGGTCTCTTCGATCACCACTTGCTCCTGCGTGTCTTGAGTAGGCCCGGCTGCGGTTCCTTGCGGAGGCGGCGGCCGGCTGCGTCGCGTCTTCTTCTGCACGTTTCCCGACCGGTGGGACATTGTCCATCCCCCGGCCGGGGTGATCAGCCCTGGCTGGTCTGCTCGCCCACCAGCGTGCCGATCTTCTCACCCTTGACGGCGCGGGCGATATTGCCCTCGGCCAGGAGCTCGAAGACGAGGATCGGCAGCTTGTTGTCGCGGCACAGCGTGATGGCGGTGGCGTCGGCGACCTTCAGGTCGCGGGTGATGACCTCGCCGTAGCCGAGGGCGTCGAACTTCACGGCGTCCGGGTTGGTCTTCGGGTCGGAGTCGTAGACCCCGTCGACCCCGTTCTTGCCCATGAGGAGCGCCTCGGCGTCGATCTCGAGGGCGCGCTGGGCGGCGGTGGTGTCGGTGGAGAAGTACGGCATGCCCATACCGGCGCCGAAGATGACCACGCGGCCCTTCTCCAGGTGGCGCACGGCGCGCAGCGGGATGTACGGCTCGGCGACCTGGCCCATGGTGATGGCGGTCTGCACGCGGCTGTCGATGCCCTCCTTCTCCAGGAAGTCCTGGAGGGCGAGGCAGTTCATGACCGTGCCGAGCATGCCCATGTAGTCCGAACGGGCGCGGTCCATGCCGCGCTGCTGGAGTTCGGCGCCGCGGAAGAAGTTGCCGCCGCCGATGACGACCGCGATCTCCGCGCCGTCGCGCACCACGGCCGCGATCTCCCGGGCGATCTTGTGCACCACGTCCGGGTCGACGCCGAGGCCCCCACCACCGGAGAACGCCTCTCCGGACAGCTTCAGCAGGAACCGGCCGTGTACTTTGCCGTCGTCGCTCTTCTGGGCCTTGGTGGTCATGGGAGATCCCGCCTCTTTCGCGTGGTGCACATACAAGGAAGGCCATTGCCGGTGGGGTGTCGTTCGCAACCCATGCGCGGCAATGGCCTCCTCGTCAGATCTGCTGTCGTCCGTCACACGCCCGGGTGATGGCATCCGCCGGCGACACGGCCGGCTGGTGCCGACCCTATCGGGGCCGGGCGTCCGTCGCGGTTCGGACTCAGATGCCGACCTTGATGCGCGCGAAGCGCTTCAGGGTGACACCGGCCTCGTCCAGGACCTTCTGGACGGACTTCTTGTTGTCGAGCGCGTACGGCTGGCCGAGCAGCGTCGCGTCCTTGAAGAAGCCGTTGAGGCGACCCTCGACGATCTTGGCGATCGCGGCCTCGGGCTTGCCCTCGGCGCGGGTGGTCTCCTCGGCGATGCGGCGCTCCGACTCGACGACGTCGGCCGGTACGTCCTCCTTGGCGAGGTACTTCGGCGCGAACGCGGCGATGTGCTGCGCGATGCCCTTGGCGACCTCGGCGTTCGGCTTGTCCAGCTCGACCAGGACACCGATCTGCGGGGGCAGGTCGGGCATGGTGCGGTGCATGTAGGCGGTGACGTAGCCGTCGGCGAACTGCGCGAAGCGGTCCAGGACGATCTTCTCGCCGAGGTTGGCGTTGGCCTCGTCCACGTACGCCTGGACGGTCTTGCCGGGCTCGATCTCGGAGGCGAGCAGCGCCTCGAGGTCGGCCGGGGACGTCTTGGCGACGTGCTCGGCGATGGTGTTCGCCACGGCCTGGAACTTGTCACCCTTGGCGACGAAGTCCGTCTCGCACTTCAGCTCGACGATGACGCCGGAGGAGTTGTCGTCGGCGATGATCGAGACCACGGCGCCGTTCTCGGCGGAGCGGCCCTCGCGCTTGGCGACGCCCTTCTGGCCCTTGATGCGGAGCGCCTCGACGGCCTTCTCGACGTTGCCCTCGGCCTCGTCCAGCGCCTTCTTGCAGTCCATCATGCCGGCGCCGGTGAGCTCGCGGAGCTTCTTGACGTCGGCGGCGGTGTAGTTCGCCATGAGTCTGTGAGTCTTTCTCGAAGTCTGCGGATTCGGAGATCTGCGGGGTCTGCGGCCCCCATGGAGCGCGAGGCCGTGACGCGCCGCGGACCTACGGGTGAACGGCGGGGGCGGAGTGAGTGTCACCGCCCCCGCCGTCACCTCTGACGCTGTCGAATCAGGCCTGCTCGGCCTCGGCGGCCTTCTCGCCCTCGGCCGCGGGGGCCTCGGCGGGAGCGGCCTCGGCCTCGGCCGGAGCAGCCTCGGCCTCGGCGGCGGGGGCGGCCTCGGCGGCCGGAGCGGCCTCCTCGGAGTCGGCCTTCTTCTCGCCGCCCTCGAGCAGGTCGCGCTCCCACTCGGCCAGCGGCTCGCCGGCGGCCTTCTCGCCCTTGCCCTCGGTGGCGACACCGCTGCGGGCGATGAGGCCCTCGGCGACGGCGTCGGCGATCACGCGGGTGAGCAGGGTGACGGAGCGGATCGCGTCGTCGTTGCCCGGGATCTTGTAGTCGACCTCGTCGGGGTCGCAGTTGGTGTCGAGGATCGCGACGACCGGGATGTTGAGCTTCCGGGCCTCACCGACCGCGATGTGCTCCTTCTTGGTGTCCACGATCCAGACGGCGCTGGGCACCTTGGACATCTCGCGGATACCGCCGAGGGTCTTCTCCAGCTTGGCCTTCTCGCGGGAGAGGACCAGCAGCTCCTTCTTGGTGAGGCCGGAGGCGGCCACGTCCTCGAAGTCGATCTGCTCGAGCTCCTTCAGGCGCTGCAGGCGCTTGTAGACGGTCGAGAAGTTGGTGAGCATGCCGCCCAGCCAGCGCTGGTTGACGTAGGGCATGCCGACGCGGGTGGCCTGCTCGGCGATGGCCTCCTGCGCCTGCTTCTTGGTGCCGACGAACATGACCGTGCCGCCGTGGGCGACGGTCTCCTTGACGAACTCGTAGGCGCGGTCGATGTACGACAGCGACTGGAGCAGGTCGATGATGTAGATGCCGTTGCGCTCCGTGAAGATGAACCGCTTCATCTTCGGGTTCCAACGACGGGTCTGGTGACCGAAGTGGACGCCGCTCTCCAGCAGCTCCCGCATCGTGACGACGGCCATGGCCGTATCTCCTCGAGTTTCTCGGTTGTGCCGCGTCGGCCGGCCGGCCGTCGCGCCTGACGCCCGCGTCGCGCCTTGCCGCAAAGGACCGAGAGGCGCTGGCACCGACCGCTGGGCGGCCCGGTGTCGGGGCGTGCGAAGTCGACCCGGTGACCCGGATCGCCAGAAGAAGTGTACGGGACCGACGGGGGCCCGGGTGACGCCGCTGTCCACAAGCGGGTGGTTCGTCCACAGCACCCGGCGTGACCAGCGGGGGCGGGGGACGGTGGGGGCATGCGAGCGATGCGATGTACCGGGGGCAGGGCGTGGTCCGGGACCGTCCTGCGGCGGGTGGCGCTGCCGGTCTGCCTGCTGCTGGTGTGGGTGGTGACACCGGCGGTCTTCGCGCGGGCGGACGTCACTCCGTCGCCCGCTCCCCCGCCCGCCCCGTCGTCACCGACGCACCCGCCGTCGCAGCCGCCGCCGTCACCGTCGCAACGCGCGTCGTCGCCTCCGGTGCCCGCGCTCGGCCGCTCGTGGCCCGTGGGCACGCGTCCGGCCGTGCTGCGCGGCTGGGACCCGCCGGCGACGCCGTACGCCCGCGGCCACCGGGGGGTGGACCTGGCCGCCCCGGCCGGCGCCCCGGTACGGGCGGTGGCGGCCGGACGGGTGGCCTTCGCGGGCACGGTCGCCGGCAGGGGGGTGGTGTCGGTGGAGCTGGCGGGGACCGACCTGCGCACGACGTACGAGCCGGTACGCGCCTCGGTCCCGCAGGGCGCGCGGGTGGCACCGGGCGAGGTGATCGGCACGGTGGAGCCGACGGGCTCCCACTGCGCGAGCACCTGCGTGCACTGGGGCCTGCTGAGGGGCGAGAGCTACCTGGACCCGCTGTCCCTGCTGCCTCCGTGGCTGCTGGACGGAGGACCGTCGCGACTGCTGCCGGTGTGGGGGGTGCCGGTGCCGGGCCGGGCTCAGCCCCGTACGCCCCGCAGCACCATGCCCACCGCCGCCTCGGCCACGACCCCGGGTTCCTCCGCGGCGCCGAGCTCGATGCGGCGTACCGCGGCGTCCACGACGCCCTGGACCAGCATCGCGGCCAGCCTGGGTTCGGCGTGCCCGAGTCCGGTCAGGGCGTCGACGATCATCGAGACGAGACCGCCGTGCGCGGCGCGGATCTTCTCCCGGGCGCCGGCGTCCAGCTCACTGGCCGAGATGGCCACGACGGCCCGGTGGCGGCGGTCGCCGACCAGTTCGAGCTGCTTGCGCACGTACGCCTCGACCTGGGCCCCGGGCCCGTCCGCCGCGGCCATGGCCGACTCCACCTCCGCCGCCCAGACGGGGAAGTCGACCTCGCACAGTTCCTCGACGACCGCGGCCCGCGACCGGAAGTACTCGTAGACGGAGGAGCGCGCGAGCCCCGTCCGCTCCGCGAGGGCCGGGAAGGTCAGCGCGTCCGTGCCGCCCTCGGACAACAGGGTGCGGGCCGCGTCCAGCAGGGCGGCTCGCTGCATCGACCGGTGCTCGGCCACGGAGGCCGCTCGAATCCTTGGCACCCGACCACTGTACGGACGCGCCTGCTGCGGCGGGAGTGCCGGAGGAATCGGCCGGGACGCCCGGCGGGGCTCACCGGCCGAAGCCGGCCAGCTTCGCGCGGAGCTGGAGCACCGACTTGGTGTGGATCTGGCTGACCCGGCTCTCGGTGACGCCGAGGACGTTGCCGATCTCGGCGAGGGTGAGGCCCTCGTAGTAGTAGAGCGTGACGACGGTCTTCTCCCGGTCGGGCAGGGTGTTGATCGCCCGCGCCAGGAAGCGGCGCAGCTCGCGGTCCTCGGCCACCTCGACGGGGTTGTCCGCCGCGGTGTCCTCGAGGGTGTCCATGAAGCTGAGCCCGTCGCCGCCCTCGCCGCCGACGTGCAGCAGCTCGTCGAGGGCGACCACGTTGGCCAGCGACAACTGACTGAACACGGCGTGCAGTTCGTCGACGGCGATGCCCAGTTCGGCGGCCACCTCGACCTCCGAGGGGGTCCGCCGCAGCCGCGCCTCCAGGGTGGCGTAGGCGCGCTCGACGTTGCGGGCCTTCTGCCGCACGGAGCGGGGGATCCAGTCCAGGGCCCGCAGCTCGTCGATCATGGCGCCGCGGATCCGGGTGATGGCGTACGTCTCGAACTTGATCTCGCGGTCGACGTCGAACTTCTCGATCGCGTCGATCAGCCCGAACACCCCGGAGGAGACGAAGTCCGCCTGCTCCACGTTGGGCGGCAGGCCCACGCTGACGCGCCCCGCCACGTATTTCACGAGGGGCGAGTAGTGCAGGATCAGTTGTTCCCGCAGCCGTTCGTCGCCCGTCGCTTTGTACGACCGCCACAGCTCGTCGAGCGTCGAGGGGGCGGGCGGCCGCACGCTGCCACCGTCGCGGGCGGCTGGGGGGATCGCCGCCCGGTCGGACCCGGAGGTGTGCTGGGGCATTCGTCGCCTTGTGCCGTTCTGCCGTGGAGTTGCCGGTCTGTGTTCTACGTCGGAATCCACGTGAGCGTAGCGTGACTGGAGCGTCGCAATGAGCGAAGAGCGGGTGCCGGTCCATGCGCAGATACGTTCCTCCGCGCGTCCTGGAGAGGCACGGCGGCCCTCGGCCCGTCCGGGGGCCGCGTCAACTGCCGGATTTCCCAAGGCGTTACGCGTTCCCCCGGACGGCCGAACCGGACGGGTCAGGGCTGACGCGGACCCGGTCGAACGGAGAGCACCGCCTGGCGTGTCAACTTCCAGCCGTCGCCCTGTCGTTCGACATAGCCCAGCGCTCTGAGCTCGTAGAGCCGCGCGACCGCGTCGTCCTCGGTGGTCTGCGCGCCGCGGGCGACCTCGTCCGCCGGGGCGGCCCGCCGGCCGGGCAGGGCGGCCAGGACGCGGCGGGCGGCGGGGTCCAGCAGGTCGCGCGGCAGGACGGGGCCGCGCCGCTCGGGGGCCAGTTCGCCCATGTCACCGACCAGTTCGACGACTTCCGCGGCGTCGGTGATCAGCACGGCCTCCCCGCGCAGGAGTTCGTGCACCCCCGCGGACAGGGCACTGGTCGCCGGGCCGGGGACGCCCATGGTGTGCCGGCCGAGGCGCCGTGCGGCCCGTGCGGTGGCGAGCGACCCGCTGCGGTAGGCGGCCTCGACGACGACGGTGCCCCGGGTCAGCGCGGCGATGACCCGGTTGCGCAGCACGAACCGGCTCGGCGTCGGATGGTCCCCGGGCGGCAGCTCGCCGACGACCAGGCCCTGCTGCGCGATCCTGTCGATCAGCCCGGCGTGGCCGCGCGGGTAGGGCCGGTCGACCCCGCAGGCGAGGACGGCGACGGTGGCGCCGCCCGCGCCCAGGGCGCCCCGGTGGGCGGCGCCGTCGACGCCGTAGGCCCCGCCGGAGACGACGACCCAGCCGCGCTCGGCGAGGCCGGCGGCGAGGGCGGTGGCCATGTGGGCGCCGTACCCGGTGCAGGCGCGGGCGCCGACGACGGCCACGGAGCGCAGGGCCCACATCCGCAGGTTGGGGCTGCCCCGCACCCACAGGCCGAGCGGCCGGGCGTCCCCGAGGTCGTCGAGCGTCCCGGGCCACTCGGCGTCGCCGGGACACACGAACCGCAGGCCCGCGGTGGCGGCCAGGGCCAGGTCGCGGGCCGCGTCGGCCGCGCCGGCCCGGGCCCGCAGCCCGGCCCACCGCCGCTCGCTCACCCCGGCCGGTGCGTCCCGGTCCTCGCCGGCGAGCAGCCGCCGCACGGCCTCCCGGGCCCCCGCCTCCCGGACCCACCGTCCCGCGACCTCGTCCCCGGGCTCGATCACCCGCCCGAGGAAGACACGGGCCGCGCGCTCGTCGTCCGCGGCGGAGCCGGGGCCGCTCACGTCAGGGCCCCGATGGCCATGGGCACGCCGCGGGGCACCCCGGTGCGCAGTTGCAGGGCGAGCGCCACGTCCGTCGCGTCCGGCCGGTCGTGTCCGACCAGGTCGGCGACGGTCCAGGCGACGCGCAGGACCCGGTCGAGCCCCCGGGCGGTGAGCACGCCCCGCTCCAGGTTCCGCTCGGCCTCGTCCATCGCGCCCCGCGCGGCGTGCCAGCGGGTGCGCAGCTCCCGTCCCGGCACCTCGCTGTTGGTGCGCCACGGCGTTCCGGCCAGGCGGGCCGCGGCCCGTTCCCGCGCCGCCCGGACGCGGGCGGCGACGACCTGCGTGGACTCGCCGCCGGGGCCCCGGTGGGCCAGCTCGGCGCGGCTGACCGGGTCCACCTCGACGCGCAGGTCGACGCGGTCGAGCAGGGGCCCGGACAGCCTCGCCTGGTAGCGCCGGATCGCCGACGGCGGGCACTCGCACAGGGAGTCCCGCTGGGAGAAGCGTCCGCACGGGCAGGGGTTGGCGGCCAGCACCATCAGGAACCGGGCGGGGAAGCGCACCACCCCCGCGCTGCGGGCGATCACCACGTGCCCGGACTCCAGGGGCTGGCGGAGGGCGTCCAGGGCCTGGCTGTTGAACTCGGGAGTCTCGTCCAGGAAGAGCACGCCGCGGTGGGCCAGGGAGACCGCTCCGGGCCGGGCGATGGCGGGGCCGCCCCCGACGAGTGCCTGCATGGTGGCCGAGTGGTGCGGCGCGCAGTAGGGCGCCACGTCGATGAGCGGCTTGCCCGGGGGCAGCAGCCCGGCCACCGAGTGCACGGCCGTGACCTCCAGGGACTCTTGGCCGGTCAGGCGGGGCAGGACGGCCGGCAGGCGCTCGGCGAGCATGGTCTTGCCGGCGCCGGGCGGGCCCTCCAGGAACAGGTGGTGGCCGCCCGCCGCGGAGACCTCCACCGCTGTCCGTGCCGAGATCTGCCCGACCACGTCGGACAGGTCGTGGCCCGGGTCGTGCTGGGCAGCGCCCAGGCTGTGCATGCCGGTGGCCGCGCCCGCGCCCGGCACGCGCAGGCCGGCCAGCAGCGGATCCGGGCGGCCCTGCTCGTCCGGTTGCTCCTCGGGGACGGGTTCGTCCGCGAGGACCGCGACGAGCTGGCGCAGGCTGCGCACCCCGAGCACGGACACCCCGGGCACCAGCGCGGCCTCGGCGGCCGCGCACTCGGGCACCACGACCTGTTCGTACCCCGCCTCGGCGGCCGCGAGGACCGCGGGCAGGATGCCCCGCACCGGGCGCACCCGGCCGTCGAGCCCCAGCTCGCCGATCATGACGATGTCGGCGAGCACCCGGGGGTCGATCCGCTCGGCGGCCCCGAGCACCGCGCAGGCCACCGCCAGGTCGAAGCCGCTGCCGGCCTTGGGGACCGAGGCGGGGCTGAGTCCGACGGTGAGCTTCTTCTGGGGCCATTCCCCGCCCGAGTTCACCACCGCCGCCCGGACCCGGTCGCGGCTCTCCGTCAGGCTCTTGTCCGGGAGGCCGACCAGGGTGAAGGCCGCCACTCCCGGCTCCAGGTCGGCCTGGACCTCGACGACCACGCCCTCCACGCCCACCAGGGCCACCGCACACGTGCGTGCGAACCCCATGTCAGGCCACCCCCCGCACGTGCTCGACGACGGGCGCGCCCCGGTCCGGCAGGACGACGCCGACCAGGTCGATGCGGACGCCGCCCGGCGGGGCGCCGCCGTGGGCGTGGATCCAGCCCTCGGCCAGGCCCCGCAGGCGCGCGGCCTTCTCGGGGGTCACCGCGGCCATCGGGTGTTCGTAGGCGCCGCTCCTGCGGGTCTTGACCTCGCAGACCACCAGCACGTCGCCGTCCCGGGCGACGATGTCGATCTCCCCGGTCCTGCCCCAGCGCCAGTTGCGCTCCAGGACCGTCATCCCGGCCTCCGCCAGCCGTCGTGCGGCCAGCGTCTCGCCGTACCTGCCGAGTGCACTGCGTGCGTTCATGTCGGCACCACCTCCGGTGCCCACCGTCACGCACGGCGCCCCACGAAGTTGATCTGCGGGGACTACTCAGCGGTTGTGGACAACCCCGTCACCCGCCCGGGAGCTCCAGGTCGCTCTTGTTGAGCTCCTCAATGTTCACGTCCTTGAACGTGAGCACCCGCACCTGCTTCACGAACCGGGCCGGCCGGTACATGTCCCAGACCCACGCGTCCGCCATGGAGACCTCGAAGAACACCTCACCCTGGACCGAGTGCACCTGCATCTCGTAGTCGTTGGTCAGGTAGAAACGCCGCTCGGTCTCGATCACGTATTTGAACAGACCGACGACATCGCGGTACTCCCGGTAGAGCTTCAGCTCCATCTCGGTCTCGTACTTCTCGAGGTCCTCGGCGCTCATGGCATGTTCCCCTTCAGCCGTGCGATCCCCCCATTGTGCGCCAGTACCGCGGACCCCTAGACGATTTCCGTGTCGAGGGTCACCGGCGCGGCCGGGGGACCTTCGTCGAGCAGCCTGCGCAACAGCTCGGCGAGTCTGGTCGGATACACCGTCTCATGCGTCCGGGTCAGTTCCGCACAGGTCCACCACCTCGCTCCGGCGACGCTGCGCCGTTCCAGTTCCGTCAGGGCCTGGGCACGGGTCGCCGTGGTCGTCGTACGGGCCAGGAAGTACCACTCGTCCTGGTCCCAGCGGCGGCCCGCGAACGGGAACGAGCACCGGCGCCGCCACAGCACCGGGCCGAGCTCGGCGTCGGTGATGCCCGTCTCCTCGGCGAGTTCCCGCACCGCGGCCGCCTCACGGGTCTCGTCGCCCTCGACGCCGCCGCCGGGCGTGAACCACCAGTCGTCGGCCGGGTCGTCCGGCTCGTGCCCGTGCAGCAGCAGGATGCGGTCGTCGGGGTCCAGCAGGACCACCCGGGCGACCCGGCGCAGCCCGCCGGCGCAGCCGTCCTCGGCGACGCCGTCACCAGCACCGACACTCGCACCCGCGCCCATGCCGGCGCCCGCGGACGTCTCAGCGGGCACCGGCCGCTCCCGTCGCCGGTCGCGGCCCGCGGCGGCCGGACGCCCGCTTGGCGATCGGGCCGTACGCGCCGCCGCCGAGGACCAGGACCGCGCCGACGACGATCAGCGTGAGGATCAGGCGCAGTGGCCCAGGCTGCGAGAGGGCGCCCAGGGCCTGGAAGCCGGTGGGGCGCTTGAGCATGCCGTCCATGGGATAGACGACGGCGTCCACGCGGGCGCTGACCGCGCTGCGGGCGACCGTGCCCTGGGCGGCGTCGGACAGGTGGGCGGTGGAGTCCAGGGAACCCTGGCGCTCGTCGCCGAGCAGGAACAGGCGGCCCTCGGGGACCTTCACGGTGGGGAAGTCGGTGATCTCGGCGAGGCTGCCCTCGGGCAGGTAGGGCTCGTCGATCTGCCTGCCGTTGACGGTCAGCTTGCCGTTCGTGCAGCACGCGACGGTGTCACCGCCGACGGCGACGACCCGCTTGACCACGTCGGCGTTGGTGACCCAGCTCTTGTCGTGGAAGACCACCACGTCACCGCGGCGCACCTCGCCGCCGTCGATCCGCTGGGCCAGGACCCGGGCCCCGGCGTCGATGGTCGGGGACATCGAGCTGGTGGGCACGGTGTACGGCCGGTAGACCACCGCTCCCCAGGCGAAGCCGCCGAGGAACAGCACCAGACCCAGCGCGATGGCCAGCCCGGACAGGCGCTGTCCGGTCCGGCCGCCCACCGGGCCCGCCGTGGTGCCGCCGCCGTGCGGGGCCGTTCGTGTCGTGCTCTCGCCACCCATGGGTCCGCACCCTACCCGGCGGTACCGAACGGGGTCAGCCCCTCATCGGCCGCCGGGTTCCCAAGCTTGGGAAAGGGTGTGCCGGGGCGCTGAGGTGCGGGCCGGCGTCTAGCGGGGCGAGGACGAGGCGGTCGGTGCGGCCGTCGCCGCCGCGGTGGCCCGCCGACGGCGCCACAGGGCGAGCGGTACGACGCCGACGAGCGCGAGGCCCTCCGGCGCGACGGTGACGGCGGCCGAGCGGGCGCTGAGGCTGGGCTGGTCGAAGGTGTCCGGCACCGGCAGGGTGCCCCAGCGGTTGATCGGCCAGGCCTTGACGACGGCGCGGCCCACGACGTCGTCGACCGGGACCATGCCGTGGTGGCGGTCGGACTGGTTGTAGCGCGAGTCCCGGGAGTTCTGGCGGTGGTCGCCCATCACCCAGACGTAGCCCTTGGGGACCTTCACGGTGAACTGGCCGCCCTGGTCGTCCTGGCTGCACGGGGTGTTGCCCGGGTACACGTACGGCTCGTTCAGCGCCTTGCCGTTGACGGTGAGCGGGCCGGTGCCGCTGCACGCGACGGTGTCGCCGCCGACGCCGATGACCCGCTTGATCAGGTCCTTCTCCTCGGCGGACGGCATCAGGCCGATCCAGCTCAGGAAGGTCTGCAGGGCGTTCGGCTCGGGCGTGGGCTCGCCCGCGAGCCAGTTGTCCGGGTCGTGGAAGACGATGACCTCGCCGCGCTCGGGCTCGGAGCCGAACCACGGGGTCAGCTTGTCGACGAGGACGCGGTCGCCGCGCTGGAGGGTGTTCTGCATCGAGTCGGACGGGATGGAGAACGCCTGCACCAGGAACGTCTTGATCAGCAGCGCCAGGACCAGCGCGATGCCGATCAGGATCGGCAGTTCCTTCCAGAAGGACCGCGGCTTCTTGGGCTGCTTCGGCGGGGCTCCGTCGGAGCTGCCGGAACCGTCGGTGCCGTCCGCACCCTGTCCGCCGCCGGCCCCGGCCTGCCCGCCGGGTGTTCCGTCCTCGGCTGCCCCGGGGTCATTCCCTGAGGTCACGGCGCCGTCCGCGGCCCGGTCGGCCGCTTCCACGGGGCGTCCGCGGTGCTCCTCGCCGTCGTGTCCGGACCGTGCGCCAACCGCCACATCCCCCACGCCAACTCCTCACTGTGTGCCGCTGCCTGCTCCCTACGCGGCGCAGGCCCACCACTCCCATAACGAGCGGGAGTTCCGCAGGGCTCGGGAGTCGGATCGTTCCGTTTCGATCGTCGGGGGCAACCCTATGCGACAGCCGGGGGGCCGAGGCGGCAGCGGAGGCGGTCGAGTCGGTGACCGAGGAGAAGGTTTGCGGTTCCTTGAGACTGTTCCAGTGGCCGAGCGGCCAGGCGATGACCATGGCGCGGCCCACCACCTCGTCCACGGAGACGGTGCCGCCGTAGTCGGTGTCCTGGTGGAAGCGGGAGTCGGCCGAGTTGGCCCGGTGGTCGCCCATCACCCACAACCGGCCCTGCGGGACGGTGACGTCGAACGGCGTGTTGGACGGGGCGTTGCCCGGGTAGAGGTAGCCCCCCTCGTCCAGGGGAACGCCGTTGACGGTGACCCGCCCCTGGGTGTCGCAGCACTTGACGTGGTCGCCGCCGACGCCGACGACGCGCTTGATGAGGTCCTTCTCGTTGTCGGACGGCAGCAGCCCGATGAAGGTCAGGCCCTCCTTGACCTGCTTGACCACCACCGGGTCGTTCTTCTTGGTGGTGCTCTGCTCGTCCTGGAGCCAGCCGCCGGGGTCCTTGAACACCACGACGTCCCCGCGCTCAGGCTCGGAGCCGAACCACGGGGTGAACTTGTCCACGAGCACCCGGTCGCCGATCCGGATCGTCTGCTCCATCGAGCCGGACGGGATCACGAACGCCTGCACCAGGAACGTCTTCAGCACCAGCGCGATCAGGACGGCGACGCCGACCAGCAGCGGGATCTCCCGGACGGCGGAGCGCCTGCGCTTGCGCTTGACCTTGCGCTGGAGCTTGCGGCGCTCCGCTCGCGTGCGCCCGCCGGACGGGCCGGAGGCGCGCCGGGAGCCGGTGGGCAGGAGGCTGGCCGCGCCGTCACCCGGTGTGCCGCGCGGCTTGCCGCGGTTACCCATGGGCACCGCCCGCCGGTGCCGGTACGCGCGCGTACGCGTCCGGGCGGTGGAGGCGGGTGAGGTGCGCGGCGGGCCAGACGATCCAGTCGACGCGGCCGACCACGCGGCGGACCGGGATCATGCCGCCGCCCGGCGAGCCGAGGTGGTCGCGGGAGTCGCGGGAGTCGCTGCGGTGGTCGCCGAGCACGAACAGGGTGCCGTCGGGCACCACGACGTCGAAGGGCACCGTGGACGGACTGTCGCCGGGGTACAGGAACGCCGACTCGTCGACGGACCGGCCGTTCACCCGGATCCTCCCCTCCTGGTCGCAGCAGACCACGCGGTCTCCCCCCACGCCCGCCACGCGTTTGACGTAGTCGGCGTCACCGAAGTACCCGGTTCCGTCGAACACGACGACGTCGCCGCGGCGCGGCGCGGCACCGAAACGGTACGCCAACTTATTTACGGCGACGCGGTCCCCGATCCTCAATCCGTCCTCCATGGATCCGCTGGGGATCTGGAAGGGCTGGACCACGAACGTGGTGAGGAGCAGCAGGAAGGCCAGGCAGATCAGCAGGGTCAGGCTGACGCGGCCGCCCGGGAGCCGGCCGGTGATCCGCGCCGCCCACGCAAAGCGCGACCGTCCCTCCGGTCCCTCGCCGCCCGGCGGGTGGCCGGGCGGGGTGGGGCGGGAGGAGCGGTCGCGCTCCGTCGGCTGTGCTTCGGTGTCCATCGGGGCCAGATGCTATCCGGCCCAGACGGGGACTCCCGAACGCGCTCAGTTGTCGCGCTTCTCCTTGATCTTCGCGGCCTTGCCGCGCAGCTCACGGAGGTAGTACAGCTTGGCGCGGCGCACGTCACCGCGGGTGACCAGCTCGATCTTCTCGACGATCGGCGTGTGCACCGGGAAGGTGCGCTCGACGCCGACGGAGAAGGAGACCTTGCGGACCGTGAAGGTCTCGCGCACGCCGGAGCCCTGGCGGCGGATCACGACGCCCTTGAACTGCTGCACACGGGAGCGGTTGCCCTCGATGACGCGCACGTGGACGTTGACGGTGTCACCCGGGCGGAACGCCGGGACGTCGCTGCGCAGCGAGGCGGAGTCGACGGTGTCGAGCAGGTGGGCCATGTCGTCTGCTTTCTTCGCTGATGCCACAGGTCATCAACGGAAACTAGGGGTGTTCGGAAAAAAGGGGGCCGTGAGGTCGGAGCGGGCGTCGTCTCCCCCTGTGGCAGGGGCGCGCGCCGGACCGTGCACAGCAGCGGCCTATTCTTCCATGCCCGGGGCCCGTCGCCAAAATCGACCGTACGGCTCACCTGCGGGATCCGGTTCCCAGCCGAGGATGGACAGCATCTCGCGGTCCTTCTTGTCGAAGGACGCGGGGGCGCAGCGCTCGATCAGGTCGGGCCGGTGGGCGGTGGTGCGGCGCAGGGCCTCGTCGCGGCGCCAGCGGGCGATCTTCCCGTGGTGCCCGCTGAGCAGGACGTCCGGGATCTCGCGGCCGCGCCACTCGGGGGGCTTGGTGTAGACGGGGCCCTCGAGGAGGCTGGCCATGGCGCCGGGTGCGAAGGAGTCGTCGCGGTGGGACTCGGCGTTGCCGAGGACCCCGGGCAGCAGCCGGGCCACGGCCTCGGTGACGACCAGCACGGCCGCCTCGCCGCCGGCCAGGACGTAGTCGCCGATGGAGACCTCGTACACCGGTATCCGCGTCGCGTACTCGTCGATCACGCGCCGGTCGATGCCCTCGTAGCGGGCCGGGGTGAAGACCAGCCAGGGGCGTTCGGACAGCTCGACGGCGAGGTCCTGGGTGAAGGGGCGGCCGCTCGGGGTCGGCACGATGAGCGCGGGTGCGTGGGCGCCGCGTTCGTAGCCGTCGGCGAGGACCGCGTCCAGGGCGTCGCCCCAGGGCTCGGTCTTCATGACCATGCCGGGGCCGCCGCCGTAGGGGGTGTCGTCGACGGTGTTGTGCCGGTCGTAGGTCCAGCGCCGCAGGTCGTGGACGTGGACGTCGAGCTGTCCGCGCGCGCGTGCCTTGCCGACGAGGGAGACGTTCAGGGGGTCGAGGTACTCGGGGAAGATCGTGACGACGTCGAGGCGCATCAGGACGCGTCCCCCGGGGCGCCCTGCGCGCCGTCGCCCGGCAGCTCCTCCGGGCCGTCCTGCGCGTCGTCGCGGGCGGAGGCGATCTCGGCGCGGTCGTCGATCAGGCCCGGCGGGGGTGCGATGACCGCGCGCTGCTCCTCCAGGTCGATCCCGGTGACGATCTCCTCGACGAAGGGGATCATCACCTCGGTGCCGTCGGGCCGCTCCACGATGAACAGGTCCTGGGTGGGCAGGTGGGAGATCTCGGTGATGCGGCCGACCTCGGTGCCGTCCTCGGTGACCACGTCGAGGTCGATGAGCTGGTGGTCGTAGTACTCGTCCTCGCCCTCCGGCAGTTCCTCCGGGTCGACCTCGGCGATCAGGAGGGTGTTGCGCAGGGCCTCGGCCGCGGTGCGGTCCGCGACGCCCTCGAAGCGCAGGAGGAGCCGGCCGCTGTGGACGCGGCCGGAGGCGATGGTGAGCGGACCGGTGGCGGCCGGGTCGGTGGCCAGGACGGCCCCGGGGGCGAGCCGCAGCTCGGGCTCGTCGGTACGTACCTCGACGGTGACCTCGCCCTTGATGCCGTGGGCGCGGCCGATCCGTGCGACTACGAGCTGCACTGTCGGAGTTCTCCTGTCGGAACGGTCGGAACGGTCGCCGCGCGCGGAACAGGAGCCGGCCGGCGGACCATACGCCTCGGGCCGGGGAGGGCACTGAGCCGTCCCCGGCCCGAGCCGGTGGTGCGATGCTGCGAATGCGTCAGCGGACGTGGTCCACGTCGACGAGGTCGACACGGACACCGCGGCCGCCGATGGCGCCCACGACGGTGCGCAGGGCGCGCGCGGTGCGGCCGTTGCGGCCGATCACCTTGCCGAGGTCGTCCGGGTGGACCCGGACCTCGAGCACGCGTCCACGGCGCAGGTCGCGCGAGGCGACCTGCACATCGTCAGGGTTGTCGACGATGCCCTTCACGAGGTGCTCAAGCGCCTCTTCGAGCATCTGGCTCAGGCCTCGGCCGACTCGGACTCAGCCGCGGCCTCGTCCTTCTTCTCGGCCTTCTTCTTCTGGGTGATCGCCTCACCCTTGCCCTCGTCGTCGCCGCCCAGGGCCTCGAACGACGGGCGCGCCTTCTTCGGCTCGGCGGTCAGCAGCGGAGCCGGGGCGGGCTCGCCCTTGAACTTCTGCCAGTCGCCGGTCTTCTTCAGGATGGCGAGCACGGGCTCGGTCGGCTGGGCGCCGACACCGAGCCAGTACGCCACGCGCTCGGCGTCCACCTCGATGATCGAGGGGTGGTACGTCGGGTGGTACTTGCCGATCTCCTCGATGGCCCGGCCGTCACGGCGGGTACGGGAGTCGGCGACGACGATGCGGTAGTGAGGCGAACGGATCTTGCCCAGACGCTTCAGCTTGATCTTGACTGCCACGGGAGTGGGTTCTCCTGGAATTGACGTGGTTGGGCACGGCGGAACTGCCGCGTGGGGTTGCGGTACCCGAGTGCCCGATGGACGCGTCAGCCGGAGGAGAGAGGGGTCCTGTGCGACTGTCGAGTACAGCTAGCCATTGTGCCACACCCGGCGGGGCGCTCCGGCCCGGGCGTCCGTGCGGCCTCCGCGGCCGGGCAGGCGGCAGCGGCGCCCGGCGGGCACGGGACGACGGGCGAGGGGGTTGCACCGCGGGGCGCGGGGACGCGCGCGGCCGGCCACCACGGGATCGGTCGATCCCCTGACCGGGCACACGGCCCCGCGCCCCGCGCAACCGGCAGCCACGAGATGCCGGTGACGCGTCGGTGCGCCTAGGCCGCTCCGGCGACCTCCGGGATGCGGAACGGCTTCCCGCAGCCGCCGCAGACGATCGGCGCCTGGGCCAGGACCGAGGGGACGACCCGGACGTTGCGCCCGCAGTCGCACACGGCCTTGACCCGGACCCCGCCGCCGGAGGAGCCGTGCCGCGCGGCCGGGCCGCGGAAGGCGCGGGTGGCGTCGGAGGACGTCGCCGCGGTGTGGGCCTTGAGCGCCCGCTGGAGCCGCTCGATGGTCGGGCGGTACCGCCGCTTGGCCTCGGGGCTGAGCGTGACCAGCGAGAAACCGCTGCTGGGGTGCGGTTCGTCCGGGTGGTCCAGGCCCAGCTCCTCGGCGATCGCGAGGAACCTGCGGTTGTGGTAGCGGCCGGCCCGCGACGTGTCACGGACGCCGCGCGCGGCGGCGATCCCGTGCACTGCCTCGTGCAGCAACCGCTCGAAGGAGAGTTCGTGACCGCACGCGGACGACGACTCCCCGATCAGGGATTCTGGCGCGGCAAGGTCCGGCAGCTCGGGGTGGTGCCGCTGAATGTCGGCCCACGCCTGCGCCAGCTCTGCGGCGAGAACAGGTGGTGTCTGTGTCGTGCTCACGTAATGACAACGAGCGGGGGTGCCGCTGTGTTCCTATTCCGGGGCATCCCAAATAATTTGCACGTACCCGTCAGTTGCGACTGATGCGTCCTGACGAGGGCGGGTGCGCTGATCTGCGGAGAAGCCTCGCAGCTCACCACAAGGTGGTGCGTAGTCCGCGGTACGCCCCGGCGTGTACGCCGTCGAGCGCGCCGGACGAGGGAGGGCGGGCCGGGGCGCAAGAGGAGTTCCGGCCGCTTCGCGCCCCGGCCCACTGCCTCAGTAAGCGCGCGCGACGACGGCGACGTTACCGGGTGCGTCCTCCGCCTGCGGCACCGACCCGTCCTCGGCGACGAGGCACCGTACGGTCACGCCCTGCTCGGCCAGCCGGGCCTCGCCCTGCGCGCCGAGGGCCGCCCACGGGATGCGGGCCCAGCCGGTGGCGGCGGCCTCGACGGCCTCCTCGATCGTGGACACCTCGGCGGTGCGGGACAGCCGGCGCTCGCGGGACTGGGTGAGCAGCAGCGCGTGGTCCTCCTCCAGCAGGCCGGGCAGCCGCTCGACGAGGGTGTCCAGGGACACCGCCTCCTTGCCGCCGGGGATGCGGCGGGCCAGCATCGCGGTGCCGTTCTCCAGGTCGCGCGGGCCGATCTCGATCCGCACGGGCACGCCCTTGAGCTCCCAGTCGACCGCGCGCCGCCCGAACGGGGTGTCCACCCGGTCGTCGACCTGCACGCGGACGCCGGCCGCCCGCAGCCGGTCGCCGAGCTCGCGGACCTTGGCCAGAACCGCCTCGTCGCCCTTGATCGCCAGGACCACGGCCTGGATCTGCGCGAGCCGCGGGGGCACGCGCAGCCCGCTGTCGTCGCCGTGCATCATCACCAGGGCGCCGATCATGCGCGTGGTCGAACCCCAGGAGGTCTGCCAGACCAGTTCCTGGGTGCCGTCCTTGGACAGGTACGTGGTGTTGAACGCCTTGGCGAAGTTCTGGCCCAGCTCGTGGCTGGTGGCCATCTGCAGCGCCTTGCCGTCGCCCATCATCCCTTCCAGCGTGAGGGTGTTGAGCGCGCCGGCGAACCGCTCCCGGACCGTCTTGCGGCCGGGGACGACGTCCATGGCGAGGACGTTCACCATGAAGTCCTCGTACACGCGGCGGTGGATGTGGGAGGCGAACTCGCGCGCGTCCTCGTAGGTGGCGTGCGCGGTGTGGCCCTCCTGCCAGAGGAACTCCGTGGTGCGCAGGAAGAGGCGGGGCCGCAGTTCCCAGCGCACCACGTTGGCCCACTGGTTGATGAGCAGCGGCAGGTCGCGGTAGCTCTGCACCCACTTCGAGAAGTAGTCGTTGATGATCATCTCGGAGGTGGGCCGGACGACCGCCGGCTCCTCCAGCTCCTTGCCGCCGCCGTGCGTGACGACCGCCAGCTCCGGTGCGAAGCCCTCGACGTGGTCGGCCTCGCGGGTGAGGTAGGACTCGGGGATCAGCAGGGGGAAGTAGGCGTTCTGGGTCCCGGTCTCCTTGATGCGGGCGTCCATCTCGGTCTGCATCCGCTCCCACAGCCCGTACCCGTACGGTCGGATCACCATGGTGCCGCGCACCGGGCCGTTGTCGGCCAGCTCCGCCTTGTTGATCAGATCCTGGTACCAGCGGGGGAAGTCGTCCGCCTGGGGCGTGAGAACGGGTGCCTTTGCCATGGCGCGATGGTACGGGTCCGCGTTGCCGGGATGTGAATTCTTGCCACAGGCATGGTCAACCCCCAAGCAGGGCCCCACGCCCCCTGGACGCCGCCGCGAGCGGGGAGTTACCTGGCATACGGGAACCCGCTGACGCACGGCACGGGGGCCGGGCGACGAGCGGGTGCGGCTGGAACTGTCGACTCTCTCTCGTCGGATTGGGGCGCTTATCCATGACACCTACGCTCGTGCGGCAGCACCTTCCGCAGGCGGGGCCCTCGCCCCGCGCGGATCGCGGTGCACGCGCGCGTGACTGGTCGGAGATCCAGGAGCGGATGCTGGTGCCGCTCTACGAGGCCGTCTACGAGCGACTGGAAGTGGGCCCCGGCACGCGCGTGCTGGGCCTCGGCTGTGGTTCCGGGCTCGCCCTGCTGATGGCGGCGTCCCGGGGCGCGGCCCTCACCGGTGTCGAGTCCGCCTCCCCCGAGCGGCTCGCGCTGGCACGCGAACGGCTGCTGCCCGAGGGGCGGCCGGCCCGCGCGCGGACGGACGCACGGCTCGTGCAGGGCGCGCCCGGGGAGGCGGCGGGCGCGCGGAGCCCGGCGTACACCCTGGTGACCGCGTTCGAGCCGATCGGGGCGCTGGCCGGTGACGCGGAGCGGCTGACCGCCTCGCTCGCCGCGGCGGTGCCGCTCGCCCGGCGCGGGGCGGCGGTGGTGCTGGTCGGCTGGGGGCCGCCGGAGCGCTGCGCCACCACGGCCGTGCTGCGGGCGGCGGCCCGGGAGAACGAGCCGCCGCGCTGGCGGCCGCCCCTGCGGGACGACCTGGAGCGGGTCGCCGAGCGGGCGGGCCTCGCCCCCGACGGTTCCGGGCGGGTCGCCTGCCCGTTCGGGTACGCGGGCGTGGACAGCGCGGTGCGCGGGCTGCTGTCGACGGGGCTGTTCGACGAGGCCGCCGCCGGGACGGACGCGGCGCAGGTCGACAAGGAGCTGGCCGAGGCGCTGCACCCGTACCAGCGGCGCGACGGCACGGTGTGGATGCCGAACGTGTTCCGCTACCTCGTGGCCCGCGTGCCCTGAGGGGTCACCGGCGCGGGGCGGGGCGCGCTCACGGCTCGTCCTTGGTGGTGCGGACGATGCCGGCGATCCGGTAGGCGTCGGCCTCCTCCAGCGTCTCGCGCTCCAGCAGCGCCTCGGCCAGGGCGTCCAGTCGGCCGCGGTGGTCCCTCAGGGCGCGGCGCGCCTCCTCGTAGCACTCGTCGACGACCCGGCGCATCTCCTCGTCGATGGCGTCGAGGGTCTGCGGGGCGGCGGCCAGGCCGTACGCCTGCTGGGCGTCGCCCGGGAGCGCGGACAGGCGGCCGACGCGCTCGCTCATGCCCCAGCGGGAGACCATCCCGCGCGCGATGCGGGTCACCTGCTCCAGGTCGTTCTCGGAGCCGGTGGTGATCACGCCGTAGACGACCTGCTCGGCCGCCATGCCGCCGAGGGCCCCGATGATCCGGCCGCGCAGGTACTCCTCGGTGTACGCGTACTTGTCCGCGTCCGGCGTGGACAGCGTGACGCCCAGCGCGCGCCCGCGCGGCACGATGGTGATCTTGCGGACGGGGTCGGCGCCGGGCTGCAGCATGCCGAGCAGCGCGTGGCCGCTCTCGTGGTAGGCGGTGCGCCGGCGCTCCTCGTACGGCATGACCAGCGCGCGCTCGGCGCCGAGCTGCACCTTCTCCAGGGCGTCGGACAGGTCGGCCGGGGTGACCTGCCGCTGGTCGCGCTTGACGGCGAGGAGGGCGGCCTCGTTGGCGAGGTTGGCCAGTTCCGCGCCGGTCATGCCCGGGGTGGTGCGGGCGACCTGGGCGAGGTCGACGTCGTCGGCGAGCGGGATGCCGCGGGTGTGGATGCGCAGGATGGCCTCGCGGCCGCCGCGGTCCGGGGGCGAGACCTGCACGACGCGGTCGAAGCGGCCGGGGCGGGTCAGTGCCGGGTCGAGGACGTCGGCGCGGTTGGTGGCGGCGATGACGATGACGCCCTCGGAGCCGGAGAAGCCGTCCATCTCGGTGAGGATCTGGTTGAGGGTCTGCTCGCGCTCGTCGTGGCCGCCGACGCCCGCTCCGCCGCCGCGGGCCCGGCCGATGGTGTCGATCTCGTCGATGAAGATGATCGACGGGGCGACCTTGCGGGCCTCGGCGAACAGCTCCCGCACGCGGGAGGCGCCGACGCCGACGATCATCTCGATGAACTCCGAGGCCGAGGCGGAGAAGAACGGCACCCCGGCCTCCCCGGCGACGGCCCGCGCCAGCAGGGTCTTGCCGGTGCCGGGCGGGCCGGCGAGCAGCACGCCGCGCGGCATCTTGGCGCCCATCCGGCGGTAGGCGTCGGGGTTCTTCAGGAAGTCGACGACATCGTTCAGCTCGCCCTCGACCTCGTCGATGCCGGCCACGTCCGCGAACGTGGTGCGCTGCTCCCCCGGCTCCAGCTCGACCGGCTTGGGCGGGGCCTTGCGCCCCAGCATGCCGCCCGCGCCGCCGAGGCCCGCGCGCATCCGGCGCGCGATGAAGATCCACACGGCGACCAGGAGCAGCATCGGCGCGAGCGAGATCAGGAGGTTGGCCAGGAAGCTGCGGTGCTGCACGACGGGCTCGGCGGTGACGGTGACGTCGTGCCGGGTGAGGTCCTGCCAGAGGCCGTCGTCCGCGAAGGTCGGCCGCTCGGTCTTGAACTTGGTGTACGTCCCGTCGCCCTCGGGGTTGTCGCGGGCCTTCTTGAGCTGGCCCTGGATGGCGTTGCCCTTGGCGTAGATCTTCTTGACGTTCCCGGTGTCGACCTGCTTGCTGAACTCCGTGTAGGAGATCGTCGGCTCGGTCTCCTCGTCCAGGTAGGACAGCACCAGGTTGGCGATCAGGTACACGACCAGCGCGGTGAGGGCCAGCCGCCACCAGCCACCGCGCAGCCGCCGTCCGCCGGGGGGCTTCGGCGGCTCCTCGGGGGCGCCCTCGGTGCGCCAGGGCTGGTCGGGCGACTTGCGCGGCGGCGCAGGGTTGGTCATATCGGGACGTTACGACACGGTCCGGGCACCGGCACGCCCAGCCGGGTGCCTGCGGGAACGACGCGGGGCGCCCTCCCGGCGGAAGGGCGCCCCAGCGCGTGTGAGGGCTGCTGCGACCGGTCAGCCCATGAACTTCTTGAACTCGTCCGGCAGCTCGAAGTCCTCCGCCTGCTGCGGCAGCCCGAACGCGTTGCCGCCCTGTCCGGCCGCCTCGCGCCGCTGCGCCGCCTCCAGCTCCTGCTGCCTGCGCTTCATCGGGTTGCCGGAGCGCTGCTTGCCCTTGGCCTTCTTCTGCTGCTTCTTCTGCCGGCCGGGCCCGCCGCCCATGCCCGGCATCCCGGGCATCCCCGGCATGCCGCCGCCCTGGGCCATGCGGGACATCATCTTGCGGGCCTCGAAGAACCGCTCGACCAGGTTCTTCACGGCGCTGACCTCGACACCGGAGCCCTTGGCGATACGGGCGCGGCGCGAGCCGTTGATGATCGTCGGGTCCTGGCGCTCGCCGGGGGTCATCGACTTGATGATCGCGGCCGTGCGGTCGACGTCGCGCTCGTCGATGTTGTTGATCTGGTCCTTGATCTGGCCCATGCCCGGCAGCATGCCGAGGAGCTTGGAGATGGAGCCCATCTTCCTGACCTGCTCCATCTGGGCCAGGAAGTCGTCCAGGGTGAAGTCCTGGCCCTTCTTCGACGCCAGCTTGGAGGCCATCTTGGCGGCCTCTTCCTGGCTGAACGTCTTCTCGGCCTGCTCGATCAGGGTGAGCAGGTCACCCATGTCGAGGATGCGGGAGGCCATCCGGTCCGGGTGGAAGGCGTCGAACTCGTCGAGCTTCTCACCGTTGGACGCGAACATGATCGGCTTGCCGGTGATCTGCCGGATCGACAGGGCGGCACCACCGCGGGCGTCACCGTCGAGCTTGGAGAGCACCACGCCGTCGAAGCCGACGCCGTCGCGGAACGCCTCGGCGGTGTTGACGGCGTCCTGACCGATCATCGCGTCGACGACGAACAGGATCTCGTCGGGGCGCACCGCGTCCCGGATGTCCGCGGCCTGCTGCATCATCTCCTGGTCGATGCCCAGGCGGCCGGCGGTGTCCACGATCACGATGTCGTGGACCTTGGCCTTGGCGAACTCGATGGAGTCCTGGGCGACCTTCACCGGGTCGCCCACGCCGTTGCCCGGCTCGGGCGCGAACACGGCGACCCCGGCGCGCTCGGCGACGACGCTGAGCTGGTTGACGGCGTTGGGGCGCTGGAGGTCACAGGCCACCAGGAGCGGGGAGTGGCCCTGCTCCTTCAGCCAGCGGCCCAGCTTGCCCGCGAGGGTCGTCTTGCCGGCACCCTGCAGACCGGCCAGCATGATCACGGTGGGCGGGTTCTTGGCGAACCGCAGGCGGCGGGTCTCCCCGCCGAGGATGGTGACCAGCTCGTCGTTGACGATCTTGAGAACCTGCTGCGCCGGGTTCAGCGCCTTGGAGACCTCGGCGCCGAGCGCGCGCTCCTTGACGTTCTTGATGAACTGCCGCACGACGGGCAGCGCCACGTCGGCCTCGAGGAGTGCGATGCGGATCTCGCGCGCGGTGGCGTCGATGTCCGCCTCGGAGAGCCGTCCCTTGCCACGCAGGTTCTTGAAAGTAGCTGAGAGGCGATCGGAGAGAGTATCGAACACGGCGCTCGCGGTCCTCGGGGTCGGTGGTGGCTGCGGGAATCGCCCTCCAGGGTATCCCGGAGGAGCGCGGCGGGGTCACGGTCGTGCCGGAGCCGGTCCCCCGCCCCGGTTCTCAGCCCCTCAGGGTCTCCTCCAGCTTGCGCGCCACGGCCACCGCCTCCTCCCCCGGCAGCGGGTCCCCCTCGGGCCCCGTGACGTAGAAGGCGTCCACGGCGTTGGCGCCCAGCGTGCTCACGTGGGCGCTGCGCATCCGCACCCCGGCGTCCTCCAGCGCGCGGCCGATGCGGAACAGCAGGCCGGGCGCGTCCTGGGCGCGCACCTCGATCACCGTGGCGTGCCGGGAGGCAGCCGGGTCGACCGTGACCCGCGGCGGCGGCGCGACCACGCCCCGGCGGCGCGGGTAGGCCGCGTCGCGCTCCGCGAGGCGGCCTGCGACGTCCAGCGAGCCGTCCAGGGCGCGCACCAGGTCCGCGCGCAGCCGGGCGGCCTGGGGCAGGGAGCCGTACTCGGCGGCCACCCGCCAGTCGAGCAGCAGCACCGACCCCTCGACCCCGTCGGGCAGCTCCAGCGCCCGCAGCTCGGCCGTGCGCACGGTCAGCCGGTGCACGGCCAGCACCCCGGCCACCGCGGGCAGCACCCCCGGCTGGTCGGGCACGGCGATGAGCAGCTCGACCCCCAGCGGCTCGGGCCCCTCCGGCGTCTCGGCGGCCTCCCCCGCGGGCGGCTCGGTCTGGGCCCGCAGCGCCAGGACGGGTCCGCCGGTGGCGACGGACTCCAGGGCGAGGCGTTCCTGCTCGGCGGTGACCGCGGCGGCCGCGGTGGCCCGGGGGTCCTCGGGGAGGTCCCCGGCGAGCACCGCCGAGACCCGCCGGACCAGGTCGGCGACGAGCGAGCCGCGCCAGGACGACCAGGCGGCCGGGCCGGTGGCGAGCGCGTCGGCCTCGGTCAGCGCGTGCAGCAGCTCCAGCGTGGACTGGGTGCCCACCGCCCGGGCGACCAGCGCCACGGTGGCCGGGTCGTCCAGGTCGCGCCGGGTGGCCGTCTCGACGAGCAGCAGGTGGTGGCGGACCAGGGCGGCCAGTACGGCGGCGTCGGCGCGGTCGAAACCGATGCGGGCGGCGACGTCCTGGGCGATGATCTCCCCGGCCACGGAGTGGTCGCCGGGCCACCCCTTGCCGATGTCGTGCAGCAGCGCGGCGACCAGCAGCAGGTCGGGGCGGCTGACCCGGCGGGTGAACTCGGAGGCGCGGACGGCCGTCTCGATGAGGTGCCGGTCGACCGTCCACACGTGCACGGCGTTGCGCTGCGGGCGGCAGCGCACCCGTTCCCAGTCCGGCAGCAGCCGGCTGATCAGCCCCTCCGCCTCCAGCGCCTCCCAGACGTCGACGGTCGGCCGGCCGGAGCCGAGCAGGGTGACCAGTTGCTCGCGCGCCTCGGCGGGCCAGGGCGTGGGCAGCGGGCGCACGGTGGCCGCGAGGCGCCGCACGGCGTGCAGGGACAGCGGGAGGCCGGCCTGGGCGGCGGCGGCCGCGGCGCGCAGCGGGAGCACCGGGTCCCGCTCGGGCCGGGCGGCGCGGGCGAGCACGGCCTCGCCGTCCTGTTCCACGACCCCCTCGGCGAGCGGCGAGCGCTCGGTGACCGGTTTGCCCCCGCCCAGCATGGCGCGCAGCCTCGGGCGCACCGAGCGGGACCGCAGGACGCGGCCCACCTCGCGCCAGGTGACGTCGCTGGCGTAGGAGATGACCCGGGCGGCCTCGTAGACCTGGCGCAGCAGGGTGTCCGCGTCGAGCAGGCCCAGTTCGGCGGCGACCTGGTCCTGCTCCTGCAACGCCAGCCGGTCGGTGGCGCGGCCGGTGGCCAGGTGCAGCGCGTCGCGTACGTCGAGGAGGCGGCGCCGGGCGTCGTCGAGGCCCTCGCGCGGGGCGTCGGCCAGCCAGGAGGCGGCGACGGCGCGCAGCGCGGTGGCGTCCCGCAGCCCGCCGCAGGCCTCCTTCAGGTCGGGCTCCAGCAGGTACTGCAGCTCGCCCTGGCGCTCGCCGCGCTCGGCGCACAGCTCCTGCAGTTCGGGCAGGCGCCGGGGTGCCTGGTTGCGCCAGTCGGCGAGGACCGTGGTGCGCAGCGCGGCCGTCAGCCCGAGGTCACCGGCGAGGTGGCGGGCGTCCAGCAGGCCCAGTTGCACCTTGAGGTCCTCGGCGGCCGTCCTGCGGGCCTCGGCCGGCGTGCGGACGGAGTGGTCGAGGGCGAGCCCGAGGTCCCAGACGGGGTACCACAGGCGGTCGGCGAGGGCGGCGACCGCCTCGGGGTCGCTGCCGTCGTGCAGCAGCACCAGGTCGAGGTCGCTGCGGGGGGACAGCTCGCCGCGGCCGTAGCCGCCCACGGCGATCAGCGAGGCACCGTGCAGTGCCGGGGCGGCCGCCGTGAACAGGCCGGCCAGCCAGCCGTCGGTCAGTTCGGCGAGGGCGGCACGGCGCGGCGGCCCGGACCGCGCCCCCTCGGTGAGGAGGCGCAGCCGGGCCGCCGCGTAGCCGCTGGGTCCCGAGTCCTCTGCTTCGTCTCGCACGTCCGTACTCGTCACCCAGTGACTCCTGTTCTTCTCCGCGGTCAGAGCGCGTCCGGGCCGCGCTCGCCGGTGCGCACCCGTACGGCCGTCTCGACCGGCAGGGACCAGACCTTGCCGTCGCCGATCTTGCCGGTGCGGGCCGCCTTGACGACGACCTCGATCAGCTGCTCGGCGTCGTCGTCCTCGGCCAGGACCTCGATGCGGATCTTGGGTACCAGGTCGACCGTGTACTCGGCGCCGCGGTACACCTCGGTGTGTCCCCGCTGACGACCGTAGCCGCTGGCCTCGGTGACCGTCAGGCCGTGGACGCCGAAGGCCTGCAGGGCCTCCTTGATCTCGTCGAGCCGGTGGGGCTTCACGACGGCGGTGATGAGCTTCATGCGTCCACCTTCCTGGCAGCGGTGCCGGCCACCGGGGCGGGCGCGGCGGTCGTGCGGGCGGCGCCGCCGCCGGCCCCGCTGAAGTCGTATGCGGTCTCGGCGTGCTCGGCCGAGTCGATGCCGGAGACCTCGTCGTCCTCGGGGACGCGCATCCCGATGGTCCGGTCGAGGAGGAAGGCGAGGACCGCGGAGGCCACCAGGGAGTAGCCGAGGACGGCGAAGACGCCCGCGCACTGCTTCCAGAACTGGTCGAGGCCGCCGCCGTAGAAGAGGCCCTGGGCGTCGGACTGGCCCTTGCCGGTGGCGAAGAAGCCGATCAGCAGGGAGCCGGCGATGCCGCCGACCAGGTGGACGCCGACGACGTCCAGGGAGTCGTCGTAGTTGAACCGGTACTTCAGGCCGACGGCCATGGCGCACAGCACACCGGCGATGGCACCGACGGCGATCGCGCCGAGCGGGGAGACCGCACCGCCGGACGGGGTGATGGCGACCAGGCCGGCGACCGCGCCGGAGGCGGCGCCCAGCGTGGTGAAGGCGCCGTGGCGGATCTTCTCGTAGGCCAGCCAGGCCAGCATGGCGGCGGCGGTGGCGACCTGCGTGTTGACGAACATCAGCGCGCCGACGCCGTCGTCGTTGCCGAGCCAGGACCCGGCGTTGAAGCCGAACCAGCCGAACCACAGCAGCCCGGCGCCGAGCATGACGAGCGGCAGGCTGTGCGGGCGCATCGGGTCCTTCTTGAAGCCGACCCGCCGGCCGATGACGAGGATCACGCCGAGCGCCGCGGCACCGGCGTTGATGTGCACCGCCGTGCCGCCCGCGAAGTCGATCACGCCCAGCTCGAAGGCCCAGCCGCCGGAGCCCCACACCCAGTGGGCGACCGGGAAGTAGACGATCGTGACCCACAGCGTGATGAACAGGGCCCAGGCGCTGAACTTCACACGGTCCGCGAGGGCGCCGCTGATCAGGGCCGGGGTGATGATCGCGAACATCAGCTGGAAGACGCAGAAGACGAAGACCGGGATGGTGTAGCCGTCCCAGAGCTGGGTGAGCCCGATGTTGCTGAGGCCGACCCAGTCGGAGTTCCAGCCGATGACCGAGCCGGAGTCGGCGCCGAAGGCGAGGGAGAAGCCGTAGAGCACCCACAGGACCGTGACGATCCCGAGGCTGATGAAGCTCATCATCAGCATGTTCAGGGTGGACTTGACGCGGACCATGCCTCCGTAGAAGAAGGCCAGGCCCGGGGTCATGAGCATCACCAGGGCGGAACAGATGAGCATGAAGCCTGTGTTCGCGGACGACAGCGTCGGTGCGTCCGCCGCAAGCGTGATGGCTGGTGCCATCGGCGTCTCCTCGTCGTAGGTACGGCCCCGTGCGGGCGAAGCCTGTGCGGAATGAGGGGTGGGCCGGTTATGCGCCATGAGATTCGCGCAGCGCCGTTTCGGCGGGCGCCCCTCGTTGTTTCGCCGGGGTGACGAAGGCGTCCTGCGTGTTACGCGTGGGTGAAGTGCCCGCTGCGCGGCTGCGCGATCGTTATGGTGGCGCAACCTTCCGCGGGGGAAAGGAACCGGCCGCGGGCGGCCTTCCGACGACCTGGCATGGGGGAGCCGAGTCGGGCTGTTCGGGAGGGCCGGCCGCGGCCGGGGCTCAGGGGTGGTGCGGCGGTCAGACCGCCTCGGCGGTCTCGGGCAGTTCGACGGCGAGCCGGTCGGTGAGGTCGACGATCTCGCTGAGGTCGCCGAAGTCCCGCACGGCGGTGTCCACGGTCTTTCGGATACGGGTGTTGACGCGTTCGGAACGGACCTTCTTGGCGATGCCCATGGCCTCCACCGCGTAGGCCGTGGACTGCTCGGGTTCGCCGCGCAGCAGGTGCACGGTGGCCATGCCGATGAGGTTGAGCGCGTAGGACCGCTGGTGCTCGCGGTCCTCGGCGAAGAGGTCGACGGCGCGCCGCATCAGCGGCTCGGCGAGGGAGGCGTAGGCGGGACTGCGGCCGGCCACGTAGGCGAGGTCGCGGAAGGAGTGGCTGTTCTCGCCGTGCAGCTCGGCCTCGGAGAAGAAGCGGATCCAGTCGGGGTCCGGCTCGTCCCACTCCTCCGCGTCGGCGAAGGTGTCCTCGGCCATCCGCACGGCCCGCTTGCACCGGCCGGGCTGGCCCATGTTGGCGTAGGCGCGGGCCTCCATCGCATACAGCATCGACTGGGTGCGCGGGCTCGCGCAGTCCCGGCTGCCGTACTGCGCGAGGTGGATGAGCTCCAGCGCGTCGTCGGGCCGCCCGAGGTGGATCATCTGACGGCTCATGCTGGACAGGACGTACGAGCCGAGCGGACGGTCGCCGGCCTCCTTGGCCGCGTGCAGCGCGAGGACGAAGTACTTCTGCGCGGTGGGCTGGAGCCCCACGTCGTAGCTCATCCAGCCCGCCAGCTCGGCCAGTTCGGCGGCGACCTTGAACAACTTCCTGGCAGTGGCCTCGGGTTGCGGCTCCTGGAGCAGGTCGGTGACCTCGTGGAGCTGGCCGACGACGGCCTTGCGGCGCAGTCCGCCGCCGCACTGGGCGTCCCACTGCCGGAACATCACGGTGGTGGACTCCAGCAGCTCCAGCTCGGGCTTGGAGAGCCGGCCGCGGGCGCGGCTGGTCGGCAGGGGCTCGTCGGTCTCCTGGCGCGGGGCGGACGGGCTGGGCACGAGCCAGCGCTGGAGGGGTTCGATCAGGGAGGGGCCCGCCGCCAGGGTCAGCGACGTCCCGAGGAAGCCGCGCCGCGCCAGCATCAGGTCGCTGCGCGAGAACTCGCTGAGCAGCGCCACCGTCTGCGGACCCGTCCAGGGCAGGTCGACTCCGGTCGCGGACGGGAGCTGCCGGGTGGCGCGCAGGCCGAGGTCCTCGACGGAGACGACACAGCCGAACCGCTCGGAGAACAGCTCGGACAGGATCCTCGGGATCGGCTCGCGGGGGTTCTCGCCGTCCAGCCAGCGGCGGACCCGCGAGGTGTCGGTGGAGATGTGGTTGGCGCCCAACTGGCGGGCTCGGCGGTTGACTTGGCGGGCCAGCTCGCCCTTGGACCAGCCGCTGCGCACGAACCACGACGTGAGGAGCTCGTTGGGGCGCTTGTCGGCGCTCGCAGCGTTCGTCCCGCTTCCGCCGTTGCCGCTCACTGGAACGCCCCCATTCCTGAGACCACTTGTCGCTGAGTGCGCCAAGCCCTATCAGAATGCCGGTCCGCGGGGCCCTCCGTCCGGCGGTTCTCACCCTTCGAACGGAAAGCCGACTTGCCCCCGGCATACCCGCAAGTGCATGTGCCCCCGGGCCTCGTGCACTCACAGTAATCCTACGATCACGCCTCCAGCCATGGCGATCCCGGAAACGCCACCATTCGCCACCCCTTCGAATGAACTCAGGGTGTCGCGTTCGCGATTCACTTGACATAGACCGGCCGGGAGTGAGCGGAGCGATGCACCGAGGGGCGCGCGTCACGCCGCGTACCACCGCGAGTGCTCCGACGCGCCGCGTCCGGACCCGGCACCGGGACCGGTACAAATACAGAGAGTCACGTTCCGCGTCCGTTACGTAACCACCGGTGCGGCGGACCCGTTGGAGGGGGCATGGGCTTCACGATCGGCGGCATTCGCGAGATCCGCTCCGGCGCGCGCAGGCGCGCCCGTTCGTCCGAGTGCACGGTCGTCGCGGAGTACACCGGGCTGTGGGGCTGGGACGTGGTGCCGGGCGCCCGGGCCGCGGCCGGTGCCTGCTCCTGCGGCCGTCCCGACTGCGGCGCGCCCGGCGCGCACCCGCTGGACTTCGCCCCCACGCTCGCGGCGGGCGCGACCCTCGACGACGCCGCGAAGGTCTGGTCGGAGTTCCCGGGCGCCTCGGTGATGCTGCCCGTGGGACGCGCCTTCGACGTGATCGAGGTGGCCGAGGCGGCCGGGCGCCGCGCGCTGGTCCGGCTGGAGCGCATGGGCCTGCCGCTCGGCCCGGTCGTCGCCACCCCCGAGGGCCGCGCGCAGTTCCTCGTCGCGCCCGGCGCCGCCGCCGAGCTGACGGGCCTGCTCTACCGCATGGGCTGGGACGACCCGTCCTCCCTCGACCTGCGCGGCCTCGGCCCGGGTACGGCGATCACCGCGCCGCCCTCCGACCGCGGGGGCGCGGGCCCGGTCCACTGGCTGCGCCCGCCCGAGCTGGACACGGCCACCCGGCCTCCGGCGGCCCGGCTGCTGCTGGGCACGCTGGCGTACGTGGCCCACCGGTCGCGGGCGTAACCGGACGGCCCCTCCCCCGCGCCCGGCCCGCTGCGGCTTCCCGGCTTCCCGGCTTCCCGGCTTCCCGGCTTCCCGGTCAGGGCACACAGCGAAGCGCCCGTTCCCCAACTGCACCTTGGGGAGCGGGCGCTTCTTCGCGGTCACGAGCCGCCGGCGGGCCGAGCACCACGGCCGGGGCGGCGGCGGGGCTCAGTCGCCGATCAGGGCGTCGACGAACGCCGCGGGCTCGAACGGGGCGAGGTCGTCCGCGCCCTCGCCGAGGCCGATCAGCTTGACCGGGACGCCCAGCTCGCGCTGGACCGCGACGACGATGCCGCCCTTGGCGGTGCCGTCCAGCTTGGTCAGCACGATGCCGGTGATGTCGACGACCTCGGCGAAGACCCGCGCCTGGACCAGGCCGTTCTGCCCGGTGGTGGCGTCCAGGACCAGCAGGACCTCGTCGAGCGGGGCGTGCTTCTCGACGACGCGCTTGACCTTGCCGAGCTCGTCCATGAGCCCGGTCTTGGTGTGCAGCCGGCCGGCGGTGTCGATGAGGACCACGTCGACCCCCATCTCCTTGCCCTCCTTCACCGCGTCGAAGGCGACGGAGGCGGGGTCCCCGCCCTCCGGCCCGCGCACGGTGTAGGCGCCCACCCGCTCGCCCCAGGTCTGGAGCTGGTCGGCGGCGGCGGCCCGGAAGGTGTCGGCGGCGCCCAGGACGACCGTACGGCCGTCGGCGACGAGCACGCGCGCGAGCTTGCCGGTGGTGGTGGTCTTGCCGGTGCCGTTGACGCCGACGACCATCACGATGCCGGGCTTGCGGTCGGCGGGCTCCGTCTTCACGGTGCGGTCGAGGTCGGGGCCGACCAGCGTGATGAGCTCCTCGCGCAGCAGGCCGCGCAGCTCTTCGGGGGTGCGGGTGCCGAGCACCCGGACGCGCTCGCGCAGGCGCTCCACCAGCTCCTGGGTGGGCAGCACGCCGACGTCGGCGGTCAGCAGCGTGTCCTCGATCTCCTCCCAGGTGTCCTCGTCCAGGTGCTCGCGCGAGAGCAGCGTGAGCAGGCCCTTGCCGAGGGCGTTCTGCGAGCGGGACAGACGGGCGCGCAGCCGGACCAGACGGCCGGCCGTGGGCTCCGGGATCTCGATGACCGGAGCCTCGACGACGGGCGGTTCCTCGACCGCTGTCCCGGTGGCGGCGCCGCCGTCGGGAAGATCCACCTCCTCGATCGTGCGGCGCGCTTCGTCGCGCGGCGTCTCGGCCTCGTCGCCGACGTGCGGCTCGGCCGGGGGCGCGGTGATGTCGGGAGCGGTGGGCGGCGGCGGGGGCAGCGGCTTCTTGCGGCGACTGCCGACGACGAGCCCGCCGAGCGCGCCGATCACGACCACGGCGATGACTACAGCAAGGATGACGATGTCCATAACCCGTCCAGTATGCGCGACCCCTGTCGCCCGGAGCCGCCGCCCGCGCACCGTGGGCACGGCGCCGTGCGCACACCGCCGCCCCCGGTCCCGGCGGGGGCCGGGGCGGGGGCGGCGGACGGTACGAGGAGAGGGGCAGCGGGGACTTGGCCGCTCTCCTCGAGCTCAAGCGGGCGGGTCAGCCCATCTCCTCCAGCGCCTTGCCCTTCGTCTCCTTGACGAACTTCAGGACGAACGGGATGGAGAGCGCCGCGAACACCGTGTAGATCACGTAGGTGCCGGACAGGTTCCAGTCGGCCAGCGACGGGAAGCTCGCGGTGATGGCCCAGTTGGCGATCCACTGCGCGGCGGCGGCGACGCCGAGGGCGGCGGCGCGGATCCGGTTGGGGAACATCTCGCCGAGGAAGACCCAGACGACGACACCCCAGGACAGGGCGAAGAAGAGGACGAAGATGTGGGCGGCGATCAGGGCGACCCAGCCCTGGGTGGCCGGGAGCTTGCCGTCGACGAGGTGGTAGGAGAACGCCCAGGCCTCCAGGCCGAGGCCGATCACCATGCCGACCGAGCCGATGAGGGCGAGCGGCTTGCGGCCGACGCGGTCCACGAAGATCATCGCGATCACGGTGCCGATGATGTTGATGATCGACGTCGTGAAGGAGTAGAAGAACGAGTCCGTCGGGTCGACGCCGACCGACTGCCACAGCGTCGAGGAGTAGTAGAACGCGACGTTGATGCCGACGAACTGCTGGAAGACCGACAGTCCGATACCGACCCAGACGATCGGCTTGAAGAAGAAGGAGCCGCCGAGCAGGTCCTTGAAGGTCGACTTGTGCTCGCTCTTCATGGCGTGCTCGATCTCGTCGATCCGGGCGTCGAAGTCGACGTCCTTGCCCTCGACCTCCTCCAGGATCTCGCGGGCGCGCTGGCGCTTGCCCACGGAGATCAGGAAGCGGGGGGACTCCGGGATGGCGAAGGAGAGCAGGCCGTAGAGGACGGCCGGGATCACCATGACGCCGAGCATGACCTGCCAGGCCTCCAGGCCCATCAGCTCGCCGCGCTGGTCGCCGCCGGCGGCGTTGAGCAGGCCCCAGTTGACCAGCTGGGAGATGGCGATGCCGACGACGATCGCGGCCTGCTGGAAGGAGCCGAGCCGGCCGCGGTAGGCGGGCGGGGCGACCTCGGCGATGTAGGCCGGGCCGATCACCGACGCCATGCCGATGGCGAAGCCGCCCACGATGCGCCAGAAGGCGAGGTCCCACAGCGCGAAGGGCAGCGCCGAGCCGACGGCGCTGATGGTGAACAGCACGGCGGCGATCTGCATGCAGCGGATGCGGCCGATGCGGTCCGCGATCCGGCCGGCGGTCGCCGCACCGATGGCACAGCCGATCAGCGCGATGGCGATGACCTGGGCCAGGGCCGCGGAGCCGATGTCGTAGCGGTCGCGGATGGCCTCGACGGCGCCGTTGATGACGGAGCTGTCGTAGCCGAAGAGGAAACCGCCCATGGCGGCCGCCGCCGCGATGAAGATGACATGCCCGAGATGATCGGGATGAGCCGTCCTGGCTCCTGGCTGAGGTGCCTGCGCTGTGCTGGTCACGTGTTCTCCTCGGGCCGCGGCAACGCTGCCGCTGGGGGGCGAGCCCTTCCAGGTCAAACCTGAAGGTAAAAGCAACGTTGCAGAGCCTATGCCTTCATCTCTCGAAGTCAAGAGACGCTGAATGTGAGGTAACAGGCACTGGAAGGAGCCACTGTGTTCATTTCTTGAATGAGTGAAGGGGGTGGGCCATGAGGCGGACCGCGCGGGTCCGGACAGGGCTCCGACAGTGACCAAGTGCCCGGGATGGGCGGCGGCTAACTAACGGAGCCGCTGGCTGATGACCTTCGAGACGCCGTCGCCCTGCATGGACACGCCGTACAGCGCGTCGGCGACCTCCATCGTCCGCTTCTGGTGCGTGATCACGATGAGCTGCGAGGACTCCTGGAGCTCCTGCATGATCCGGATCAGCCGCTGGAGGTTGGTGTCGTCGAGGGCGGCCTCGACCTCGTCCATCACGTAGAACGGGCTGGGCCGGGCCTTGAAGATCGACACCAGCAGGGCGACCGCGGTCAGCGACCGCTCGCCGCCGGAGAGCAGGCTCAGCCGCTTGACCTTCTTCCCCGGCGGGCGCGCCTCGACGTCCACGCCGGTGGTCAGCATGTTGTCCGGGTCGGTCAGCACCAGCCGGCCCTCGCCACCGGGGAACAGCCGGCCGAACACGCCCTCGAACTCCCGGGCGGTGTCCCGGTAGGCCTCGGTGAAGACCTGCTCGACGCGCTCGTCGACCTCCTTCACCACCTGCAGCAGGTCGGCGCGCGTCTTCTTCAGGTCCTCGAGCTGCTCGCTGAGAAACTGGTGGCGCTCCTCCAGCGCCGCGAACTCCTCCAGCGCCAGCGGGTTGACCTTGCCGAGCTGCTGGTACGCCCGCTCGGCGGCGCGCAGCCGCTTCTCCTGCTCGGCCCGCACGAACGGGCGGGGCTGGTGGCGGGGGTGCCCGGGGTCCTCGGGCAGCTCCTCGCCCTCGGCGGGCGGCGACGGCGGCACGAGCTGGTGGGGGCCGTACTCGGAGACGAGCCCCGCGGGCTCGACGCCCAGCTCCTCCAGGGCGCGGGTCTCGAGCTGCTCGATCCTCAGCCGCTTCTCCGCGCCCAGCACCTCACCGCGGTGCACCGAGTCGGTGAGCTTGTCCAGCTCGGCCTTCAGGTCCCGGCCGGCGGTGCGGGCGGCGGCCAGCTCCTGCTCGCGGCGCGCCTTGGCGGCCTCGGCGGCGGCCCGCTCGCGCTCGGCGCGGGCGAGGGACACCTCCACGTGCGCGAGGAGCTGCCGGGCGCCGGAGGCGACGGCCCCCGCGACGGCCGCCTCGTGGCGCAGCCGCGCCCGGCGCTGCTCGGCCCGCGCGCGTGCCTCGCGTTCGGCGCGGGCGGCCCGGTCGAGGGAGTCCGCCCGGCCGGCCAGCCCCTTGACGCGTTCCTCGTGCGTACGGACCTGGAGGCGCGCCTCCATCTCGGTCTGGCGGGCGTTGGCGCCGTCGGCGGCGAGCCGGTCGCGCACCGAGGTGTCGGGCTCCTCCTCGACCGGCATCTCCTCGGCCACGGCGAGCCGTTCGGCCAGCTCCTCGACCTCTTCCAGCGCCCGGTCCAGCGCCTCCTGCGCCCGTGCGGCGGCGGCCGCGGACCGCTCGGCCTCACCGGCGGCGCCGCGCGCCTGCCCGGCGAGCCGGCCGAGCTGCTGGGCGACGGAGGACTTCTCCCGGTCGGCGGCCCGGCGCCGCTCCCCCAGCTCCTCGACGAGCGCGGCGGCCTCCCGGCGCCGCTCGGCCGCGGCTTGCTGGGCGGTGGTCAGCTCCTCGCACCGCACGGCCAGTTCGTCCAGTTCGGCGGCGGCCTCGTCGACCGACGCCTGCACCTCCAGCAGGCTCGGCGCCCCCGCGGACCCGCCGTGCGCGAAGTGCGCCCCGAGCAGGTCGCCCTCGGCGGTCACGGCGGTGAGGTCGGGCCGCGCGTGGACGAGGTCCTCGGCGTCCTCGAGGGTGCCGACGACGACGATCCCGCGCAGCAGGCGCCGTACGGCGGGCATCAGCTCGGCGGGGCCCCGCACGAGTCCGGCGGCCGGCCGGGCGCCGTCGGGCACCTGCTCCGCCAGGCCGGTCCGCGCTGGTTCCTCCGGAGCGCCGGTCAGGAGGAGGGTGGCGCGGCCCGCGTCCTCCTTGCGCAGGAGGCGGATGGCCTCGGCGGCCGCGCCCGGGCTGGTCACGGCGAGGGCGTCGGCCGCCGCGCCGAAGGCGGCCGCCAGGGCGGCCTCGTGCCCGGGGGCCACGCTCAGCAGCTCGGCGGCCGGGCCGAGCAGTCCGGTGAGGCGGTCGCGGGCGCCGAGCAGCGCGCCGGAGCCGTCCTTGCGTCGCAGGCCCAGGGCCAGGGCCTCGTGCCGGGCCTGGGTCGCCGCGCGCCTGCGTTCGGCCGCCGTGACCGCCTCGCGGGCGGCCGTCAGCGCGGCCTCGGCCCCGGCCAGCCGCCGCTTGGCGTCCTCGTGGCCGTCCGCCAGTTCCGCGTCGCCCGCGTCGAGGCCGTCGACCTCGGCCTGCAGGGCCTCGTACTCCTCTTGGGCGCGGGCGGCACGCTCCTGCGCCTCGTCCCGGGCGGCGGCCAGCCGCTCGATCTCGGCCTGCGCGGAGGCGGCGCGGGAGCGGGCCGCGCTGACCTGCCCGCCGAGGCGGGCCAGTCCTTCGCGGCGGTCGGCGAGGGCACGGGCCGCGTCTTTCAGGCGCCGCTCCTCGGCGGCGAGAGCGCCCTCCAGTTCGGCGCGGTGGGCGACCGTGTCGTCCAGCGCCCGCTGCGCCGCCTCCAGGGCGGCCTCCAGCTCGGCCTCCTGCTCCCGGACGCGGGCGGCCTCGCGCTCCATGTCCTCGGGGTCGCGGCCGCGCCGTTCCTCGGGCGGGGCGGAGGTGGCGCTCTTCACGCGCGCGTCGGCCAGGGAGATCGTGCCGCGCACGCGCTCGGCGAGCTGGGACAGCTCGTACCAGGTCTGCTGGGCGCGCTGCAGCCGGGGCGTGAGCCGGCGCACCTCGTCCTCCAGCAGCGCCTCGCGCTGGAGCGCCCTGCGCAGCTCCTGCTCGGCGGCCTCCTTGCGCTCCTTGAGGGCGGCCTCGTCGGCCACCTCGGCCTGCAGCGCCTCGCGCAGCCGGACGAGGTCGTCGGCGAGCAGGCGCAGGCGGGCGTCGCGCAGGTCGGCCTGGATGACGGCCGCCCTGCGGGCCACCGCGGCCTGGCGGCCCAGCGGCTTGAGCTGGCGGCGCAGCTCGTCGGTGAGGTCCTGCACGCGCGCGAGGTTGGCCTGCATCGCGTCCAGCTTGCGCAGCGCCTTCTCCTTGCGCCGGCGGTGCTTGAGGACGCCGGCCGCCTCCTCGATGAAGGCGCGGCGGCCCATGGGGTCGGCGTGCAGGACGGAGTCGAGCTGGCCCTGGCCGACGATGACGTGCATCTCGCGGCCGATGCCGGAGTCGGAGAGCAGTTCCTGGATGTCCAGCAGGCGGCAGGTGTCGCCGTTGATCTGGTACTCGCTGCCGCCGTTGCGGAACATGATCCGCGTGATGGTGACCTCGGCGTACTCGATGGGCAGCGCGCCGTCGGAGTTGTCGATGGTCAGGGACACCTCGGCGCGGCCCAGCGGGGGGCGGCCGGTGGTGCCGGCGAAGATGACGTCCTCCATCTTGCCGCCGCGCAGCGACTTGGCGCCCTGCTCGCCCATGACCCAGCTCAGCGCGTCCACGACGTTGGACTTGCCCGAGCCGTTGGGCCCGACGACGCAGGTGATCCCCGGCTCGAACCGGAGCGTGGTCGCCGACGCGAACGACTTGAAGCCGCGGAGGGTCAGGGCCTTGAGGTGCACGCCGCCGGACTCTACCTCCCGGGGGTGTCTCACTCCATGAACCCGCGGTTTCACGCGTGAACGCGCAGGGCACACCCTTCGTTAACGAAGCTGAAGGGTGTGTGGAGCAGCGAAGTCCGGCGGGGGTGCGGCGGACGGCTCGAAGCGGAGACGGGGGCAGAAAGAAGGGACGCCGAAGCGTCCCTTGCAACTCTGACAACGAAGCGGTCCGACGCGGTTGATGACGGACATCCCAACCGCTGCGTGTGCTGTTGTGGAGCGGGTGCAGCGATCAGGTGAGCGCAGGCTCCGCCTGGTGTGCGTCGATGCTCTGCACGATCCTGTCGTGAGAAGCGGCAGCCTGCAGGGCGTCCTTCTCCGCCTGGATCCGTCCGAGCTCGGATTCCAGGTCCTGGACGCGCTGCTGCAGCCGTCGCATCTCGGCGAGGAGTCGAGGGTCGGAGCCGCCGACGTAACCGAGAAGCGCCTTTGCCATGATGGATGGTCCTCCACAATGAGTGACCGACCGAAGCGGTGTGGGTCGTGAGGGATATGCACCCGCGATGCCTGGCAGGACCGTGTTGCTGCTGCCGTTCATCCATGCCAAACAGCTGGGTGCGCGGGGTGCTTTCAGCGTCTCACCAAAAAGTTTGACGGTCAACACGATCACACCCCGTATTGGCGGGCGACCCGGCGTGCGCGGCCTGGAACGGCGGCGTGACGACTGCTGCGGGCCCCTCGGGGCGTGGCGATCATCCTGGCGTGCACGGTCCGGCGGCGCAAGCCTTTCTCGGCATCCACCTGCTCCTTTTCCCGGAGTCGGGCGTGCGCGCAGGGTGTCCGGGGGCGGGTGCGGCGCGGGCCGGGCGGCGGGCTCAGCGGATGGCGAAGCCGTCGTAGCCGCCGCGGGGTGTGTCCCAGATCTCGGTGACGCCGTCCACGCGCCCGGGCGTGTCGTCACCCTGGAGCCAGGCCAGCAGGCCCTCGCAGCCCTCGCGCGGCCCCTCCGCGACCACCTGGACGCGGCCGTCGGCCAGATTGAGAGCAAAACCACTCAGTCCGCCGATCTCCAGCGCCTTGGCCCGCGTGAACCAGCGGAAACCCACTCCTTGGACCCGTCCGCGCACCCAGGCGACCAGCCGTGCATCCTCGCTCATGGCTGCAACCTAACCGGCCGATGTCACGCGCGACACATCCTCCCCGGGCGTCATGCGGTACCGTCCCCACCCAATGAATCTCATATGAAACTCACTCGATCGAGTGGGTCTGGTCGGCCATGAGGAGTCATTGACCGGAGGAGTCACTGACCGAGGGGCTCGGGTCGCCAGCAGGGACGAGGAAGGCCAGGACATGGGACGCCACCGACGCTCCGACGCCGGCCGCGCCGCCACGGGCCGCGCCACGGGGGTCACACAGCCGAAGGGCCCGTTCACGCGGAGCCACTCCCGGGGGGACTCGTACGGGAGCGAGGGCCCCACGCCGGGCATCGCGCCCTACCTGAACCCGGAGGCGTACGCCGAGGAGTACGCCAAGAGCCACGAGTACCTGTACGCCACGGACGACAGCCGCGGTGAGGGGTACGGCGACGGCCCGCAGACCGCGGTGCTCGCGGGCGACGGGTTCGGCGGCGGTGACGGCGGGCGCGCGACCGGCGGCCACGGCGACGACGGCTTCACGCCCGACCGCGGGGCCGGCCGCGGGCACCGCCGCAGGAAGCGGGCCGCGACACCGGTGAAGACCGGTCTGCTCGGCGTGTCCGCCGCGGTGGCCCTCGGCACGGTGGCCGTGGCCACCGGTGTGGTACCGGGTCTGGAGAACTACCAGCTCGGCGGGGGCACCAGCACCGGGGACAAGGTGCAGGCGGGCGGTGCGCCGACCAACTCGGCCTCCGAGCAGGGCGGCACGTCGGGCGCCGCCACCGAGGGCCGCGCCTCCGCGCCGACCAGCCGGGGTGGCGCGGGCCGCTCGGTCTCGCCGTCCGCCTCCGCGTCGGCCCCGGCCTCGGCGTCGGCCTCGCCGTCCGCGTCGCCCTCCGGGACGGCGTCCCGCGAGCCGTCGGCGACGCCGTCGGCCAAGGAGCCGAAGCAGCCGGCGACGACTCCGTCCAGGACGGCCTCCAAGGCGCCGCAGCGGACCAGCGCCCCGGTCACCGTCTCGGCCGAGGCACAGGCCGCGGCCCAGGTGCTGAACCTCGTCAACGAGGAGCGGGCCAAGGTCGGGTGCAGCCCGGTGGCCGCGAACAGCGCGCTGGCCGACCTCGCGGCGCGGTTCAGCGACGACATGGCGGCCCGCGGCTTCTTCGACCACACGGACCCGGACGGCAAGACGCCGTGGGACCGCGCCTCGGCGGCCGGGATATCCGACCTGGGCGGCGAGAACATAGCGCGCGGCCAGGCCGACGCGGCCGCCGTCATGGAGGCCTGGATGAACAGTCCCGGCCACCGCGCCAACATACTGAACTGCGACTTCAAGACCCTCGGAGTGGGCGTCCACATGGGCCCGGGCGGCCCGTGGTGGACCCAGGACTTCGGTTACTGAGACAACCGCAGGTCAGGTCTTTCACGGCAGGGTGATCCTGGTGGCCGGGTACTGCTCCGGGTGACGGGTCCTCGCGAAGGCGGCGGGTTCCACCGGTTCGGCATCGGCCTGCATGCGGTTCCTTCCAGGAGGCGCAGTCCTCCGGTTGTTTCTGACGCGATGGCAGTCACGACGACCGGTCAAGAGCGGCAGCCTTTCCAACCGTTTCCGATGGCTTGAACGCGAGGCTCCGCCCTGGCCATTTCCTTATTCCCTTGAACCGGTCCGCACGGTCGGGTAGATTTATGCACCGTGCCTTCGGTCACGCAACAGCGGGCTCCGAGTCGCACAAATAGGAATGGGGATTCGTGGCTATCATTTCATGGCGAAACGTGTCGGGTTTCGCGGCGGCAACTGCCGGGGCGCTCGCCCTTTCCGCCAGTCCAGCCTCTGCTGCGCCCACCTGGCAGCCCTGGGTGGCCCCTGCGAATTACCAGTGCGGGAACACGACGACGCACAGCGCTTCGGTGAACATCAAGATGCAGACATGCATCATCAAGAACCCTTCCAGCAACTACTTCCAAGCCGTCGCCATCGTGGTGAACAATGCGTCGGTCAGCGTGAACCTCGAAGCGGCGGTGTTCCAGAATCCCAACACCACCAGCTCTGTTTATGACATCTGCCCCAATAAGGCCATCGCACCCAATACACGCGTGGCCTGCTTCGGTCGCACCATAGCCAATTCTGCGCCAGTGAAGGCGGACAGCTACATCACGCTGAACACCAATTACGGCGCATTCACCGATACGGCCACGTACAGGTGATCAGGACCGCGGTGCTCGAATAACCGTGGACCATGTGTGATCCGGACGCCTGACCCGAGCACCGGGGGTCAGGCGTCCGTCGCGTCTCCGGCGGCCTCGGTCCCGCCCTCGCCCTCGTCGTCCTCCTCCGGACCCAAGGGCCTCATCGCCGTGGCGCAGGAGCCGCTCCGCACCAGCCCGTCCCACATGCGTCTCCCCCGTCGTCGCCCGGCCGGTCGCCCGGCGTGGTGCGGCGGGCGGCCCCGACGGACCGTAACGGGCCGCGGCCGTTCCCGCGACGCGGTCTTTCTAGGCCGCCGCCCCGGCACGGAAGGCGGCTGCGGTACGGGCGACGCGGTGGCCGAGGTGTTCCGCCGTGGCGATGTCGGCCTTGTGGACGGCCTCCAGGCCCTCGTCGACGTTGGTCTGGGCGGCCGCGCCGGCGAAGACGCCGAGGCGGTTGAGGTCGTTCTCGGAGCCCTCGCTGCTGTTCCAGCCGGGGTGCAGGCCGAGGTTCACCCAGTGCATGCCGTGCTGGGCGGCGAGGATCTGGAAGAACTGCAGGGTGTGCAGCTTGTCCCCGCTCTTGGAACCGGAGTTGGTGAAGCCGGCCGCCAGCTTGTCCTTCCAGTCCTGGCCGGACCAGCGCTTGGCGGTCGCCTCGGCGAAGACGTGGAAGGCGCCGGAGGCGGTGCCCATGTAGGTGGGTGAGCCGAACACGATGGCGTCCGAGGCGTCCAGCAGCGCCCACTGCTCCTCGGTGATCCCGTCCACCTTGATCAGGTGCACCTCGGCGCCGGCCTCGGCGGCACCGGCCCGCACGGCCTCGGCGAGGACGGCGGTGTGGCCGTAGCCGGAGTGGTAGGCGATGGAGACAACAGGGGTCGTCATGGGGAAGCTCCTCACAGCGCAGCTCAACAGCGATGACGAAAGGAAAGCACTAACTTTTAGAAAGTGCAACCTGTCGGTTAGCGCTGCTTTCGCGTAGGCTGGGGCCATGGACGGCATTCAGGAGCGCACGGCGGAGCAGGACCTCCCGTACAACGTGTTCGCCAAGGCCTGCCCCTCGCGCGGCACGCTGGAGCACGTCACGGGCCGCTGGGGCGGACTCACCCTCGGCGCGCTGCACGAAGGCCCGCTGCGCTTCAACGAGCTGCGTCGCCGCGTCGACGGCGTGAGCGAGAAGATGCTGTCCCAGACGCTCCACGCGCTGGAGCGCGACGGGCTGGTGCACCGCGAGGCCCAGCCGACCAACCCGCCCCGCGTGGACTACGAGCTGACGCCCCTCGGCCGTGAGGTCGCCGAGCGGCTGCTGTCGCTCATCCACTTCGTGGAGGGCCGGATGGACGACGTCCTCGCCGCCCGCGAGCACTACGACACGGCGCGCGGCGCCCTCTGACACGTCGGGCAGAAGTAGCTCGACCGGTTCATCCACGGCCGCCGGCGCATCGGCGTACCGCACCGCTTGCACGGCAGCCCCTCGCGCCCGTAGGCGTCCAGGGAGCGGTCGAAGTAGCCCGACTCGCCATTGACGTTGACGTAGAGGCTGTCGAAGCTGGTGCCGCCCACGGCGAGGGCGGCCGCCATGACCTCGCGGACGTGGCCGAGGAGTTCGGCGGTGCGCGGCCGGGTGAGGGTCCCGGTGGGGCGGTCGTAGTGCAGGCGGGAGCGCCACAGCGCCTCGTCCGCGTAGATGTTGCCGACGCCGCTGATCAGCGACTGGTCCAGCAGCGCCCGCTTGATCGTGGTGCGCTTGCGGCGCAGCGCCCGGTGGAACGCCTCGTCGTCGAAGAGCGGGTCGAGGGGGTCGCGGGCGATGTGCGCGATGACGTCGGGCAGCCCGTCGGGGGTGGTGTCGTGCAGCGACAGCCCGCCGAAGGTGCGCTGGTCGACGAAGCGCAGCTCGGTGCCCTGCTCGTCGGCGAAGCGGACCCGGATGCGCAGGTGCTTCTCGTCCGGAGCCGTGTGCGGCTGGACGAGAAGCTGACCGCTCATGCCCAGGTGTGCGAGGACCGCCTGGGGCGTGTCCTCCAGCGGCAGCCACAGGTACTTGCCGCGCCGGCTGGGCGTGCCCACGCGGTGGCCCGCGAGGCGGTGCGCGAAGTCGTCGGCGCCGAGCACGTGGCGCCGTACGGCACGGGGGTGCAGCACCTCGGCCGCGGCGACGGTCCGGTGGGCGACCCACCGCTCCAGTCCCCGCCGTACGACCTCGACCTCGGGCAACTCGGGCATGGGATCCCCCGTGGACTACCGGTGTACGAGCCGGGCGCCCCGCCCCGGCGGAGGGCCGGGGGCGGGACGCCCGGTTCGCTGCTGATGTGCTGCTGCTCGCTGTGGTGCTGCAGTGGTACCGCTGTGGTCAGGCGGAGGCCGGTTCCTCGTCGGCGTCGGCGGTGTCAGCGGTGTCGACGGGCTGTGCCGCCCTCGCCGCCTCCGCCGCCTTGGCGCGTTCGTCCGCGGCCGCGCGGATCGCCCGCCAGGCGGACTCCGCGGCCTGCTGCTCCGCCTCCTTCTTGCTGCGGCCGGTGCCGGTGCCGTACGAGACGCCTCCGACGCGGGCGGCAGCAGTGAAGGTCTTCTCGTGGTCGGGTCCGGTCTCCGTGACCAGGTACTCGGGCACGCCGAGCCCCTCGGTCGCGGTGAGCTCCTGGAGGCTGGTCTTCCAGTCCAGGCCGGCACCGAGGTTGGAGGACTTCTCGATCAGCGGGTCGAACAGGCGGTGCACCAGTTCGGAGGCCGCGTCGAGGCCCTGGTCGAGATAGACCGCGCCGATCACCGCTTCGAGGGTGTCGGCGAGGATGGATGCCTTGTCCCGTCCGCCCGTGCCTTCTTCACCGCGGCCGAGCCGGATGAAGGACCCCAGGTCGAGTCCGCGACCGACCTCCGCCAGCGCACGCGAGTTGACCACCGCGGCCCGCAGCTTGGCCAGCTGGCCTTCGGGCAGGTCGGGGTGGGTGCGGTACAGCGTGTCCGTCACGACGAGGCCGAGCACGGAGTCCCCGAGGAACTCCAGCCGCTCGTTCGTCGGCAGACCGCCGTTCTCGTACGCGTAGGAACGGTGGGTCAGCGCTCGCACCAGAAGGGCGGACTCGACGTGGTAGCCGAGCCGCCCTTCCAGAAGCGTGTGGGACGAGGCCGTGTCCGCCTTCTTCCTGGCGACTGAATCCGCCTTGGCGTCAGACATGAAGCCTCTCACCAGCCGCTCAGACCTCGAGGACCTGGCGCTTGTTGTAGGTGCCGCACGACGGGCACGCGATGTGCTGCTGCTTGGGCTCGTGGCAGCGCTCGCACGCGACCAGGGTGGGGACCGCAGCCTTCCACTGCGACCGGCGGTGGCGCGTGTTGCTGCGCGACATCTTCCGCTTCGGAACAGCCACGGCTACTTCTCCTGCTTCTCGTCGACGCGCGCTGATCGAGTCGCGTCGCCGCTCATCTCGTCCTTCTCGCCGTCCGACATGGTGCCGGCGAGTCCCTGCAAAGCCGCCCAACGGATGTCGACGGCGTCGTGGTGGTGGTCCGGGTCGTCCGCGAGCCGCGCTCCGCACTCGGAGCACAGACCAGGGCAGTCTTCCTGGCACACCGGCTGCATCGGCAGTGCGAGCACCACCGCATCACGCAGCAGAGGCTCGAGGTCGAAGAGTCCGTCCTCGAGGTAGAACCTGTCCTCGTCGTCCTCGGCGTCGTCGCCCGGTTCCGCGATCACACGGCCCCGGTCGTCGGCGTCAGGGTACGAGAACAGTTCCTGGAAGTCCGCTTCGACGTCGAGCTGAAGCGGCTCCAGACACCTTACGCACTCCCCCTCGGCCCGTGCACGGGCGGTGCCTGTGACGAGCACCCCTTCCATGACCGACTCGAGGCGCAGGTCGAGCTCCACCGGGGCGCCTTCCGGCACTCCGACGACACCCTGGATACCGAGGTCCCTGGGGGCGTCCACCGTGCGGGTCAGGCGCTGCTGCGCACCAGGACGCCGCCCCAGCTCGTGCGTGTCGAACACGAGGGGGTTGCGGTGGTCGAGGCGGGCGTTCAGGGCCGTTCCTGCTTTCGTGTGCGGAGGTCTGGGAACGCTGCCCGGCGGTGGCCGAGGGCAGCGCGGATCGCGAAGGTGGGCGCGACCGAAGGGCCAGGATACTGGAGCTTTCGCCCAGGACCCAATCCGGTGCCCCGGGCCCCCGCCCCACGGGGCCCGGCACCCGTCCGCTACTGGCCGCGGCCCTGCTCGTAGGCGCGGAGCTGCTCGGCGCTGATCATGCCGGTGTCGAACAGGCTCGTCTCGTCCAGCGCGTACGACTGCTGCGCGTGCTCCTGCTGCCGGCCCTGCTGCTGCTCGTGCTGCTGGTGCTGGTGGTCGTAGGCGGGGTGCTGGGGGTCGTAGCCCTGGTAGGCGTACGGGTCGGCCTGCTGGTAGCCGTAGGGGTCCTGCTGGCCGGCGTAGGTCTGCTGCTGCGGGTAGCCGTAGGGGTCCGGCTGCTGCTGGTAGGCGTACGCGCCCTGCTGGTCGTACGACGACTGCTGCGCCTGCTGCTGCTCGGCCGGGGCGTCCTGCTCCGCGAGGGCGGCCAGGTCGGCGAGGTAGTCGGCGTCCGAGGAGTGCTGGTAGGTCGTGGTGTCGTCGGCGAGGGCGCCGAGGTCGTCGGTGGCGATCCGGCCGTGCAGCTTCTGCCGGCCGCGGCCCACCGCGTCCAGGGTCTTGGCGAGGACCGCCTCGAAGGCGCCCAGCTTGGCGTCCACGTACGCGTCGGCGTCGCGGCGCAGGGTCTCGGGGTCGTGGCTGCGCTCGGGGGCGTCCTCGTCCTCGTAGCCGTTCTCGTCGGTGCCGGGGCCGGTGCCCAGGAGCTTCTCGCGGCCGCGGCCGACCGAGCCGAGGGTCTTGGTGAGGACGACCTCGAAGTTGGCGAGCTTGGAGTCGACGTATTCGTCGGCCTCGGCGCGGATCTCCTCGGCCTCCTGGCGGGCCTCGGCGAGGATCCGGTCGGCCTCGGCCTGGGAGCGGCGGGCGACCTCGGTGTCGGAGATCAGCGAGCCGCGCTCGGCGTGGGCGTGGGAGATGATCCGCTCGGCCTCCTGGCGGGCCTGCTCCACCATCTGCTCGCGGTCGCCGATCAGTTCCCGGGCCTGGGCGAGGGAGTCGGGCAGCGCCGCGCGCACCTCCTCCAGCAGGGAGAGCAGTTCGGCGCGGTTGACCACGCACGAGGCCGACATCGGCATCGACCGGGCGCTGGAGACCGCCGCCACGATCTCGTCGAGCTTCTTCTGTACGTCCACCGGGGGCTCGCCACTCTCTACAGCTGTGATGGAGACGGACGGGACGACTGTAGCCCCATCAGTGCGCGTGCAGGCGCTCGTTGAGCGCGGTCAGGACGGCCGGCGGTACCAGGTGGGAGACGTCGCCGCCCCAGGTCGCCACCTCCTTGACCAGCGAGGAGGACAGGAAGCTGTAGGTGGGGTTGGTGGGCACGAACAGGGTTTCGACGCCGGAGAGGCCGTTGTTCATCTGGGCCATCTGGAGCTCGTAGTCGAAGTCGCTGACCGCCCGGAGTCCCTTGACGATGGCGGGGATGTCCCGCTCCTTGCAGTAGTCGACGAGGAGGCCGTGGAAGGACTCCACGACCACGTTGCCGTACTCGGCGGTGACCTCGCGTATCAGGCCGATCCGCTCGTCGATCTCGAACAGGCCCTTCTTGGACTTGTTGATCATCACCGCGACGTAGACCTCGTCGTAGAGGCGCGAGGCGCGGGAGATGATGTCGAGGTGACCGTTGGTGATCGGGTCGAACGACCCGGGACAGACGGCGCGGCGCACTGGAGTTCCCTCGCTCTCGGGTCCGGTCATCGTGCGTCTTCGCACGAGGAGGCGGCGCGACCGTACCAAAACGTTCCCTCGCCGTAGCGACGGGACCGGAGCGCTGCGAAGCCGTCCGGCCAGCGGAATTCGCCACCTCGGGTGCTGCGCTCCACGGTGACGAGCGCGTCGGCCGTGAGCCAGCCTTCCGAGCGGAGTGTGAGGAGGATCTCCCGAAGATCGTCGTCGGTGACGGCGTACGGGGGATCGAGGAAGACCAGGTCGTACGGTGCGGCGGGGGGCGCCGCTCGGATGACCTGCTCGGCCTTGCCCGCGCGGACCTCGGCACCGGGCAGGCCCAGCGCGCGCACGTTCTCCCGCACCGTGCGGGCGGCACGGGCGTCGGCCTCCACGAGCAGGGTGTGGCCCGCGCCCCGGGACAGCGCCTCCAGGCCCACGGCGCCGGAGCCGGCGTACAGGTCGAGGACGCGCTCGCCGTCCAGGGGGCCGCCCAGCAGGGACTGCCAGGTGGAGAAGAGACCCTCGCGCGCGCGGTCGGAGGTGGGGCGGGTGCCGTTCCCCGGGGGGACGGCCAGTCGACGGCCGCCGGCGGTGCCGGCGATCACGCGGGTCATCTTGCTTCCTCGGTGGTGGGCGGCCGGGGGATCCCTGCCTGGGTCGGCTGTGGGTTCCAGTGTGGCCGGTGACGCGGTGGCCCGCGTCCCCGGGGAGGTCGCGGGGGTGGCTCGGGGAGGAGCCCCTCATCCCTCCTCGGCCCTCCTCGCTCCTTCTCGCTCCTTCTCGCTTCTTCTCACCCTTTCTCCAGGTACTGCTCCCTCTCCTCGTCCAGGAGGGCGTCCAGCGCGGTGCGCAGGCCCGGGAGGCCGGTGAGGTCCGGGTCGGCCGCGACCAGGGCCGTCGCCTCCTGGCGCGCCTCCGCGATGATCTCCTCGTCCTCGATGACCTCCAGGACCCGCAGCGAGGAGCGGGCACCGGACTGGGCCTGGCCGAGGACGTCGCCCTCACGCCGCTGTTCGAGGTCGATGCGGGACAGCTCGAAGCCGTCGAGGGTGGCGGCGACCGCGTTCAGCCGCTGGCGGGCCGGGCTCGCCTCCGGCATCTCGGTGACGAGGAGGCACACGCCGGGGGCCGCGCCGCGGCCGACGCGGCCGCGCAACTGGTGGAGCTGGGAGACGCCGAAGCGGTCGGCGTCCATGATCACCATGGCGGTGGCGTTCGGGACGTTGACGCCGACCTCGATGACGGTGGTGGCGACCAGCACGTCGGCGTCGCCCGCGGCGAAGCGGCGCATCACGGCGTCCTTGTCGTCGGGTGCCATGCGGCCGTGCAGCACCTCGACGCGCAGGCCCTGCAGCGGGCCCTTGGCGAGCTGGTCGGCGACGTCCAGGACGGCCAGCGGGGGCCGCTTCTCGGCGTCGTCCTCCGCGGGCCTGCGCTTGCCGGTGGCCTCCTCCTCGTCGCCGATGCGGGGGCACACCACGTACGCCTGGTGGCCGGCCGCCACCTCCTCGCGCACCCGCTCCCAGGCGCGGGCCAGGAAGTGGGGCTTGTCGGCGGCGGGGACGACGTGGCTGGAGATGGGCGAACGGCCGGCCGGGAGCTGGTCCAGGACCGAGGTCTCCAGGTCCCCGAAGACCGTCATGGCGACCGTGCGCGGGATGGGCGTGGCCGTCATCACGAGCAGGTGCGGGGGCTGCTTGCCCTTGCCGCGCAGGGCGTCGCGCTGCTCGACGCCGAAGCGGTGCTGCTCGTCGACGACGACCAGGCCCAGGTCGTGGAACTGCACCTTGTCCTCGATCAGCGCGTGCGTGCCGATGACGACGCCGGCCTCGCCGGTGACGAGGTCCAGCAGGGCCTGGCGGCGGGCGGCCGCGCCCATCGACCCGGTGAGCAGCACGACCTTGGTGGCGTGCTCGGACCCGCCGAGCATCCCGCCCTCGGCGAGCTCGCCCATCATCTCGGTGACCGAGCGATGGTGCTGCTGGGCCAGGACCTCGGTCGGCGCGAGCAGGGCGGCCTGCCCGCCCGCGTCGACGACGGCGAGCATGGCCCGCAGCGCGACCATGGTCTTCCCGCTGCCGACCTCGCCCTGCAGCAGCCGGTGCATCGGGTGGTCGGTGGCCAGGTCGTCGAAGATCTCCCGGGAGACCCGCCGCTGGCCGTCGGTGAGGGTGAACGGCAGCCGGTCGTCGAACGCGGCCAGCAGGCCGTCGGGGCGGGGGACGCGCGGGACGGCGGGGAGCTGGGCGTCGGTGTGCCGACGGCGGGCCAGGGCGACCTGGAGGACGAACGCCTCGTCCCACTTCAGGCGGGCGCGGGCGTCGGCGACGTCGGCCTTGGTCTGCGGGCGGTGGATCTTGACCAGGGCCTCGGGCAGGGAGACCAGGCCGCGGCCCTCGCGCAGTGCCTCCGGCAGCGGGTCGAGCGCCTCCTGGACGCCGGGCAGCACCGTCTGCACGGCCTTGCCGATCTTCCAGGACTCCAGCTTGGCGGTGGCCGGGTAGAGCGGGATCAGGGCGCCCGCCCAGCTCTCCACCGCCTCCCCCGGCTCGTCGGGGTCCCCGCGCAGCAGTTCGTAGGCGGGGTGGGCGAGTTGCAGGCGGCGGTTGAAGACGGAGACCTTGCCGGCGAACATAGCGCGGGTGCCCGGCAGGAGCTCCTTGTGGGGCTTGTGCACGCCGTTGCCGAAGAAGACGAGCTGGAGGCGGCCGCTGCCGTCCGTGATGGTGACCTCCAGGCGCTGCCCCTTGCCGCGGGGCGCCCGGGCGGAGGCGAAGGTGTGCAGGCGGGCGTCGGCCACCTGGGCGACCACGGTCACGTGCTCGTCCATGGGCAGGTCGGCGAGGTGGGTGAGCTGGCCGCGCTCCTCGTACCGGCGCGGGTAGTGGTGGAGGAGGTCGCCGACGGTGTGCAGGCCGAGGTGCTCGGCCATCACCTTCGCGGTGGCGGCGCCGAGCACGTTCTTCAGGGGTCGTTCCAGTGCGGGCACGAGATCCATTGCACACCACCGCGCTGACATCGCCGTATACGTGTCTCGAAACCCCTGGTCAGGCGCGTCGTTCGGGACTTAGGATGACGCGCTCCGGCCATCCCCCGCGGTCACCGCCTCACCGGGACCGCCCGACCCCGCGCCGTCGCGAGTCCCCCCACCGGCGCAGCGACGATGGACTCCCAGACCTCACAGTCATCCCCGGCTCCCGAGCCGCACCGTACGTTCCAGGTCGACCTGCGCGGTCTGGTGGACCTGCTCTCCCATCACCTCTACTCCAGTCCCCGGGTCTACCTGCGCGAGCTCCTGCAGAACGCGGTGGACGCCGTCACCGCCCGCCGGGCCGTGGAGCCCGGCGCCCCGGCCCGGGTGCGCCTGTACCCGGAAGGCGAGGGCGGTGCCGCGCTGCGCGTGGAGGACTCCGGGATCGGGCTGACCGAGTCCGACGTGCACGAGCTGCTGGCGACCATCGGGCGCAGCTCCAAGCGGGCCGAGGGCCTGCAGGAGGCGCGGTCGGAGTTCCTCGGGCAGTTCGGCATCGGGTTGCTGGCCTGTTTCGTGGTCGCCGAGCGGATCCGGGTGGTCAGCCGCAGCGCGCGGACCCCGCAGGCCCCGCCGGTGGAGTGGACGGCGCGCGACGACGGCTCGTACACCGTGCGCACGCTCCCGGACGAGGCCCGCCCCGAACCGGGCACGACCGTGCACCTGGTGGCGCGGGCCGGTGCCGCCGAGTGGCTGGCGCCGGAGCGGGTGCTGTCCCTGGCGCGGGACTTCGGCTCGCTGCTGCCGTACGACGTGCGGGTGGGCGAGGAGGAGGTCACCGACCTGCCGGCCCCCTGGGACCGGCCCTACGCCTCGCCCGCGAACCGGCGGGTGGCGCTGGCCCGGCACTGCCGGGCGCTGTTCGGCTTCACGCCGCTGGACTCGGTCGACCTGTCGGTGCCGCTGGCCGGCATCCGCGGGGTGGCGTACGTGCTGCCGTCGGCGGTCAGTCCCGCCCAGCGGGCCGGCCACCGGGTGCACCTGAAGGGCATGTTGCTCACCGAGCGGGCCGAACAGCTCCTGCCCGACTGGGCGTTCTTCGTGCGCTGCGTCCTGGACACCGACAGCCTGCGGCCCACGGCCTCGCGCGAGGCGCTGTACGAGGACGAGACGCTGGCCGCCGTGCGGGAGGCGCTCGGCGAGCGGATCAGGTCCTGGCTGACGGGGCTCGCGGCGGGCGACCCGGAGCGGCTGGCGGCGTTCCTGTCCGTGCACCACCTGGGCGTGAAGTCCCTGGCCCGGCACGATCCGGAGATGCTGCGCACGATGCTGCCGTGGCTGCCGTTCGAGACGACGGACGGGCGGCTGTCGCTGGAGGAGTTCGCCCAGCGCCACCGCGTCGTGCACTTCACGCGCACGGTGGAGGAGTACCGCCAGGTCGCGCCGATCGCCTCCGCGCAGGGCATCGGCGTGATCAACGGCGGTTACACCTACGACAGCGAGCTGGTCGAGGCGCTGCCGTCGGTGCGGCCGGGCACGGTGGTCGCCGAGCTGGACGCGGACACGGTCACCGCGCACCTGGACGCCGTGGACCCCGCGGAGGAGCTGGCGCTGGCGGGGTTCCTGGCGGCGGCGCGGGCCACGCTGGACCCGCTGGGCTGCGACGTGGTGCTGCGCGCGTTCCACCCGCTGTCGGTGCCCGCGCTGCACCTGGACGACCGGGCGGCCCGGCACGAGCAGGCGCGGGCGCAGGCCGAGGCGCAGGCGGACGACCTGTGGGCGGGCATCCTCGGCTCGCTGCGCGGCACCGCGCCCCGCTCGCGCCTGGTGCTCAACCACCTCAACCCGCTGGTGCGGCGCATCAGTTCGCTGCGGGAGGCGGAACTGATCGGCACCGCGACGGAGTCGCTGTACGGACAGGCGCTGCTGATGGCGCAGCGACCGCTCAGGCCCGCGGACTCGGCGCTGCTGAACCGGGCGTTCATCGGCCTGCTGGAGTGGGCCACCCACGGCGAGGAGGGGCGCTGATGAGCGAGATCACGGACTTCGACTCGCTCCGCCGGGCGATGGCGGACAACTCCGAGCAGCCGGAGGGGCCGGCCCGCAACGCGCGCGCCGAGCACCTGCTCGCCGAGGCCGAGAAGCTGGACGTCCCGCTCGCCGTGATCGAGGCGCTCGGGCACCAGCTCAAGGTCTACAACTACAGCTCCGAGAAGGCGAAGATGTTCGTCCCCTTCGCGCGGCTGCTGCGCATGTGGGACGAGCGCCCGGAGGACTTCGACGCGTACGAGACGCACTCGCTGCACTGGGTGTTCAAGTGGATGTCGGCGGGGATGCTCGACCAGCCGCACATCCCGCTCTCCTCGATCGAGAAGTGGCTGGGCGAGATGGAGCACCGCTACCGGCTCGCCGGGCACTCCGAACGGGCCGTGCGCAGCGCGGAGTTCAGCGTGGCCGCGCACATCGGGGACCGGGCCCGGGCCGAGCGGGCCTTCGCGGCCTGGCTGGCGGCGGACCGGGACGCCATGGCCGACTGCCACGCGTGCGAATTGCACGGGCAGGGCTGGTGGCACGCGGAGCTGGGCCGTGACGAGGAGGCCCTGGAGCTGTGGGAGCCGGTGCTGGAGGGCGCGTACACGTGCGCGCACGAGCCGCACACCGCGCTGGCGTCGTCGCTGCTGCCGCTGCTGCGCCTGGGCCGCGTGGAGGAGGCCCGCGCGAACCACCTGCGGGGCTTCCGGCTGGTGCGGACGATGGAGAGCATGCGCGGCGCGTACGCCGACCACGTGGAGTTCTGCGCCCTGACCGGCAACGAGGCCCGGGGGCTCGAACTGCTCGCGGAGCGCCCGGCGTACTTCACGGACGACGGCCACCCGCAGAGCAAGCTGGACTTCCTGGCCGTGGTGGCGCTGCTGACGGACCGGCTGGTGGAGCGGGGGCTGGGCGGGCAGCCGGTGCCGGGCCCGGCCGGGCGCGCCTGGACGGCCGCCGAACTGGCCGCGCACGCGCGCGCGGAGGCGCTGGCGCTGGCCGCCCGTTTCGACGCGCGCAACGGCACGTCGTACGTCAGCGAGCGGGTGCGCGACCGGATGGCGCGGCGCCCGCTGGTGGAGCGGCTGCCCCTGGGCGTGCGCGCGGTGCGGCCGGCCGCCGTCGCCGCGGCCCCGGTGCCGGTCGCGCAGGCGGAGCCGGCCGGGGAGCCGGACGACCTGGCGGCGCTGCTGGGCCGGGCCCGGCGGCTGTCGGACGCGCTGCGGCCGCACGCCGTGGAGGCGTGGGCCGCGGTCGCACGAGCCGCCGAGAGCGCCGAGGGCGGCGCTGACGCGGTGCTGGACGCGCGCGACCGGGCGGAGATCGCCGACCATGAGGGGATGGCGCTGGGCCCCGGGGGCGTCGCGTCCTTCGAGCGGGCCGCCGCGCTGTACGAGGAGGCCGGCGACCCCGGGGAGGCCCTGGCGGCCCGCGCGCGTGCGGCGTACGTCCGGGCGCTGGACGGGGCGGCCGAGGAGGCCCGCGCGGCGGTCGCCGAGCCGTACGACAGGGTTCTCGCGCTGTACGCCGACGGGGGCACCGGGCTGCGGCAGACGGCGGGCGTGCTGATGAGCCGCGCCCGCATCCTGATGCGGCCCGTGCACGAGGCGCAGGGACCGGTCGCGCCCGAGGTCCTCGCCGACGCCGAGGCGGCCGCGCGGGAGGTGCTGGCGCTGGTCGAGGGCCGCGCGGACGACGACGTGCGGCTGGCCGCGCGGGTCGCGGAGGGCCACGCCATGCTCGCCGAGCTGGCCACCCGGTCCGGGGACCCCCGCACGGGCGCGGAGCTGTTCGCGCGGGCGTCCGGGGAGTTCGTCGCGGCGGGCCTGCCCTGGTTCGCGGTGGAGTACGAGGCCCGGCTGGCCGCCCTGGCGCACCACCTGGGCGACCCGGCCGGGGCGGAGCGGGCGCTGCGGGCCGCCCTGGAGCACGGCGGCGAGCACCTGGAGCCCGTCGGGCGGGCCCAGCTCCACCTCCAGCTCGCCGAGGTGGTCGGGGGCCGGGGACAGGCCGACGAGGCCGCCGAGCACGCCCTGGAGGCGGCCCACTGGGCCGACGTGGCCGGCGAGGGCCCCACACTCGGCGCGTGGGCCCGGCACCAGCTCGGCGGCCACCTGGTGCGCCGGGGCCGCTGGGCGGAGGCCGCCGAGGTGCTGGAGTCGGCGCTCGCCGACCTGAGCGTCGAGACGCACGGCGACGGCACGGTCGTGCAGACCCAGTGGTGGCTCGGGGACTGCCTGAGCGAGCTCGGTGAGCACCGGGAGGCCGCCGAACGCCGGCTGCGGGCCGCCGAGATCGCCCGGCACTGGCCCGAGCAGCACGACCACGCCACCCTCGCCCACCTCGCCGCCGAGTCGCTCGGCCAGGCGGGGCTGCCCGCCGAGGCGGACCGGGCGTACGCGCGCGCGGGCGAACTGTGGCGCTCCCTGGGCAACGTGCACGGCCTGGTGCGCTCCCTGCGCGCCCGCGCGTGGCTGGCGCTGCGCACCCAGGAGGGGCCCGGGGCCGCGCGCACGCTGATGGCCGACGCGGTCGAGGAGTGCGCGGACGCACTGGGCGCCCTGGACGCGGCGGACCACGCGGGCGGCGAGGGCGCCGGGAGCGCGGAGGACGGGGCGGAGGCGGCGGAGGCCCGGCAACGGCTCGTCGAGGAACTCGGCCACACCCACCGCCAGTTCGGTGACCTGCTCGCCCGCTCGGTGGCCGAGGACGACGACGACGCGTCGATCGCCGCCGCGCTGGAGGAGGCGCTGACGCAGATGACGCGGGCCGTGGCGGTCTTCGCGCCGCTGGGCGACGCCGCGCTGCACGCGCGGACCGGCGCCGAACTGGCCGCGGGCTGGCTGGAGACCGACTTGGGCCGCCCGTCGGACGCGGCGGCACGCGCGCGTGCGGTGCTGGCGGCGTACGCCGACGCGGACGGGTCCGACGGGGGCGGGGACGCGGACGCGGACGCGGACGCGGACGGGGAGACGGTGCGCGCGCGCCGGGCGGAGGCGGAGCAGCTCCTCCAGGTGGCGAGGGAGCAGCCGACGGGCTGACGTCCGGGAGCGGACGGCGGCGCGGGGCCGGCGGGCTACTCGACGCCGATGAGCAGCAGCGTGCCCTGCCGGCCGCCACGGTAGACCACCGTGTCGACGGCGAGGTACGCCTCCCGCACCCGGTTCCGCAGGTGCTCGGCGACCTCCTCGGGCGCCTCGTCGCCGAGCACCAGGGTGACCAGCTCGCCGCCCGCCGCGAGCATGCGGTCCAGGACGGTGCGGGCGGTGTCGGTGACGTCCGCGCCGATCACCGCCACGTCGCCGTCGATCAGGCCGAGGACGTCACCGGCCTGGCAGATGCCCGCCATGGTCCACGACCGGTGCTCGGCGACGGTGACCTCGGCGTAGCGGGTGGCGCCGGCCGCCGAGGTCATCGCGACGACGTCCTCGTCGAAGCGGCGGCCGGGCTCGTGCACGGCCAGCGCGGCCAGGCCCTGGACCGCGGACCGGGTGGGGATGAGCGCCACCCGGACGCCCTCGGCGCGGGCCTGCTCGGCCGCCGCGGCGGCGGTGTGGCGCAGCTCGGCGTCGTTGGGCAGCAGCACCACCTCGCGCGCGTGGGCCCGTCGTACGGCCTGGACCAGCTCGCCGCTGGCGGGCGGCTCGCCGGGGCGGGCGAGCACGGTGGTCGCGCCGGAGTCGGCGTACAGGCAGGCCAGGCCCTCGCCGGGGACGACGGCGACGACGCCCCGCTGGACGCGCTCGCGGGGCGGGCGCTCCCCGCGCACGGTGTGCACGTCGTCGGCGCCGAAGTGGGTGATCCGGATGCGGTACGGCCGTCCGGCCTCCAGGCCGGCCTCGACGGCGGCGCCGGCGTCGTCGACGTGCACGTGGACGTTCCACAGGCCGTCGCCGCCGACCACGACCAGGGAGTCGCCGAGGGCGTCCAGGCGGTCCCGCAGCCTGGCCACGGCGGTGTCCTCGGCCTCCAGCAGGTAGATGACCTCGTAGGCGGGCCCGTCGCCCTGCTCGCCGTCCGGCGGCTCGCAGGGGTCGATCACCGTCCCGGCGTCCGTGTCCGTCGCCGTCCCGCTCGGCGCGCCCTCCTCCGGCGCGGGGCCCGTCCCGGCCGCCGCCACCGCGGCGGGTACCTCCCCCGTCAACGTCTCCACCAGGGCCCCCAGCACCGCCACCAGCCCGCGCCCGCCCGCGTCGACCACGCCGGACCGCTCCAGGACGGGAAGCTGGGCCGGTGTCCGCGCGAGGGCCGCGCACGCGCCCCGGTGGGCGGCCCGGGCGACCGCCGCGCAGTCGCCGTCGGCCGTCCGGGCCGCGTCGGCGGCGGCGGAGGCGACGGACAGCACGGTGCCCTCCACGGGGTGGGCGACGGCCTGCCGGGCGGAGTCGGCCGCGTGCCGCAGGGCCAGGCCGAGGCCCTTGCCGTCGGTGCGGGTGCGGTCGGGGTCCTCGGCGAGCACCTGGGCCATGCCGCGCAGGAGCTGGGCGAGGATCGTCCCGGAGTTCCCGCGGGCGCCTATGAGCGCGCCGTGCGCCATGGCCCGCACGGCGTCGGCGAGCGAGGGCGCCGAGGCCGCGCTCGCGACGGGGTCCCCCGGCGCACCACCGCCCGGGACCGCGGGGGCCGCTCCCCCGCCGCGCGCCTCGTGGCCCGCGAAGACCGCCTCGACGGCCGTCGCGGCCGACTCGACGGTCAGGTACAGGTTGGTGCCGGTGTCCCCGTCCGCGACCGGGTAGACGTTGATCGCGTCGATCTCCTCACGCGCGCGTCCCAGCGCCCGGAGCGCGAGACCGCACCAGGTGCGCACCGCGAGAGCATCGAGGAATGTCTGCGGCACCTGCGCCACCTGCGCCTCTCCTTGAGCTGCTGGACGTGGGAGGCAGCGTAGACCGTGAACGGGTCCCTGCCCCAAGGGGGCCGCAGGGCGACGGGCCGGGGACGGGGCGTCGGCCGACCGTGGTAGTTTCGTTGCACGGGCGCAGTCGTTGTATGCTGCTCCGGTTGCCCGATCCGATCGGGCTCTCCCCCTGGCAACGCCACTCAAGATCGCCGATCTCCGGATCGTGGTCCCGGCCTGCCGGGATCAACCGTAAGTGCATCTGAAGTCTTTGGAGTGACCCGTGGCTGCCAACTGCGACGTCTGCGGCAAGGGGCCGGGCTTCGGCAACAACATCTCGCACTCGCACCGCCGTACGTCCCGTCGCTGGAACCCGAACATCCAGCGTGTGCGTACCGTGGTCGGCGGGACGCCGAAGCGCGTGAACGCTTGCACCTCGTGCATCAAGGCCGGCAAGGTCTCGCGCTGACGCTCAGCTGAGCGCGCGGCCACTGCCGGTTCGCTGCAAAAAGCCGGTCCACCCCAGGTGGACCGGCTTTTTGCTGTACCCGCCTCAGGCTCCGGGAGTACCCCGCCTGAGTGCCCAGCCGTGGTCCACGGGTCCGATGCCGGCGCCCAGTGCGAACCCGGCGGCGATCGCCCCGGTGACGTACTCCTTGGCCGCCCGTACCGCCTGAGGCACGGGCTGTCCCTTCGCGAGCTGCGCCGCGATCGCGGAGGCGAGGGTGCAGCCGGTGCCGTGGGTGTGCCGGTTGTCGAGGCGGGGAGCGCGCAGCCAGTGCTCCTCGGTGCCGTCGGTGAGCAGGTCCACGGCCTCGCCGGGGAGATGGCCGCCCTTGATCAGCGCCCAGCGCGGGCCGAACGCCAGCACCGCCTGGGCCGCCTCCCGCATCCCGGCCTCCGACTCCACCCGCACGCCGGTGAGTTGCGCGACCTCGTCGAGGTTGGGCGTGGCGACGGTGGCGGCCGGGAGCAGTCGGGTGCGCACCGAGTCGAGCGCGGAGGCGGCCAGCAGCGGGTCGCCGTGCTTGGAGACGCCGACCGGGTCGACGACCGCGGGCACGTCCGTCCCGGCGAGCAACTCGGCGACCGCCTCGACCAGTCGGGCGGAGGACAGCATGCCGGTCTTCACCGCCCGTACGCCGATGTCGTCCACGACGCTGCGGTACTGGGCCCGCACCGCCTCCACGGGCAGCTCCCAGGCGCCCTGGACGCCCAGGGAGTTCTGCGCGGTGACCGCCGTGACGACGCTCATGCCGTGCACGCCGAGGGCGAGCATCGTCTTCAGGTCGGCCTGGATCCCGGCGCCGCCGCCGGAGTCGGAGCCGGCCACCGTGAGGACCGCGGGCCTCATGACTCGATGTCCCCGCCGAAGTGGTCCCAGCCGCCCTTGCTGGTCCAGGGCGCCCCGTCGACGGTCACGTGGGGCAGCGCCGAGGGGTTGAGGACCTCGCCGATGACCTTCCAGCGGGCCGGCAGCTTCACGTCCGGCGGGAAGGTCGCCACGATGGCGTGGTCCTCTCCCCCGGTCAGCACCCACTGCATGGGGTCGACGCCGACGGCCTGCCCGATGTCGTTCATCTGGGTGGGGATGTCGATGGCGCCGGAGCGGACGTCGATGCGGACCTTGCTGGCCTCGGCGATGTGCCCGAGGTCGGCGATCAGCCCGTCGCTGACGTCGCACATCGCGGTGGCGCCGAGCGAGGCGGCCGCCGGGCCCGCGTGGTACGGCGGCTCGGGGCGGCGGTGGGCCTCGACGAAGGCGCGCGGCGAGCGGAAGCCGCGGGAGAGCACCGCGTACCCGGCCGCGGACCAGCCCAGCCAGCCGGTGACGGCGACCAGGTCGCCGGGGCGGGCGCCGCCCCGGGTGACGGGCTCGTGGTTGCGCAGGTCGCCGAGCGCGGTGATCGACACCATGATCGTGTCGCCGCGCACGACGTCGCCCCCGACCACGGAGGCGCCGGCCACCTGGCACTCGTCGCGCAGCCCGTCCATCAGCTCCGTCGGCCAGGTCACCGGGAGTTCGGCGGGCACGACCAGGCCGAGCAGCAGGGCGGTCGGCACGGCGCCCATGGCGGCGATGTCGGCGAGGTTCTGGGCGGCGGCCTTGCGGCCGACGTCGTAGGCGGTGGACCAGTCGCGCCGGAAGTGCCGGCCCTCCAGCAGGATGTCGGTGCTGGCCACCACCCGGCGGTCGGGCGCGGAGACCACCGCGGCGTCGTCACCGGGGCCGACCCGCACCGCCGGGGTGGTGGTGAGCCGGGAGGTGAGCTCCCTGATGAGCCCGAACTCGCCGAGCTCACCAACAGTGCCCTTCATTGCCCTTACGCCCCTTCTGTCCCTGTCCGTGCCCGGTCGCGCGGGACCGGTCCCCTCGATACGGTCGACCTGACCGTGCCCTTCGCCCCCGCCCGCAGCCCGTCACGCACGCCGTGCTCCCCTCGGGTCTCCCCGCGGCGCGCGACGACGCGGTACCGTGGCGTTCCTTTTCCCCACATGATCCTCGTGGCCGCCCTGGAGGTTCCGTGGTACAGGCGTACATCCTGATCCAGACGGAGGTCGGCAAGGCGTCGACCGTCGCCGAGACGATCGGCAAGATTCCCGGTGTCGTCCAGGCAGAGGACGTCACCGGTCCCTACGACGTGATCGTGCGGGCCCAGGCCGACACGGTCGACGACCTCGGCCGGATGGTGGTCGCCAAGGTCCAGCAGGTGGACGGGATCACCCGAACCCTGACCTGCCCGGTCGTGCATCTGTAGCCCCCGTCTACCCTTGGCCGGTGAACTCCTTGCGTCACCGGCTCATCGGCCTGCCCGCGCTCGCCCTGCTGCTCGTCACCGTCGGCTGCTCCTCGGCAGACGACGGTGCGTCGGCGGCGGTTCCCAGCCCGGACGCGAAAGCCGCCGCACTGTGCCAGAAACTGGACGGAGTGCTGCCGGCCACGGTGGACGACGAGAGCCGCGAGGATCCCGAGCCCGCGTCCGCGCTGACCGCGGGCTGGGGGAACCCGGCGATCATACTGCGGTGCGGTGTGCCCCGGCCGCCGAAGATGCTCGATCCCGCGGTGCCCCAGGGCCGCGACGCGGACGCCGTCGCCGGCGGGGTCGACGGCGTCAACTGGTTGATGGAGAAGGAGAGCGGCGGGGCGTACCGGTACACGACCGCGAGCCGCCTCGCCTACGTCGAGGTGACGGTGCCCGCGGACCGGGACAGCTCGGGGGCGCTGGTCGACCTCGCCCCGGCCATCAAGAAGGCGATCCCCGAGGGGATCGCCGACTGAGTTGCGCGGGTCCGGGCGGTCAGCGCAGGCCGGTGGGGCGGCGCAGCGCGGCCTGGATCAGCCGGTCCACCAACTCCGGGTAGCCGACCCCGCTCGCCTGCCACATCTGCGGGTACATCGAGATGGGCGTGAAGCCCGGCATCGTGTTGATCTCGTTGATCACGAACTCCCCGTCCTCGGTGAGGAAGAAGTCCGCGCGCACCAGGCCCTCGCAGCTCGCCGCCTCGAAGGCGTCCACCGCGAGCCGCTGGACCTCGGCGGTCTCCTCCGGCGTCAGCGGCGCCGGCACCAGGCCCGGGGTGGAGTCGATGTACTTGGCCTCGAAGTCGTAGTACGCGTGCGTGTCCGGCGGGGGGATCTCGGCGGGCACCGAGGCGCGCGGGCCGTCCTCGAACTCCAGGACGCCGCACTCGATCTCGCGGCCGCGCAGCGCCGCCTCGACCAGGATCTTCGGGTCGTGGGCCTGGGCCGCGGCGATCGCCTCGTCCAGCCCGGACAGGTCGTCGACCTTGGTGATGCCGATGGACGAGCCCGCGCGGGCGGGCTTCACGAACAGCGGCCAGCCGTGCTCGCCCGCGAAGTCCACGATCTTCTTGCGGGCCGCGGCCTCGTCCCGGGCCCACTCGCGGGGCCGGATCACCACGTACGGGCCCACCTTCAGCCCGAAGGAGGTGAACACCCGCTTCATGTACTCCTTGTCCTGGCCCACGGCCGAGGCGAGCACGCCCGCCCCGACGTACGGCACGCCGGACAGCTCCAGCAGGCCCTGCAGGGTGCCGTCCTCGCCGTAGGGGCCGTGCAGGACGGGGAAGACGACGTCGACCTCGCCGAGCGCCTTGGGCACCGACCCGGGCTCGCTGTAGACGACTTCGCGGTTCGCGGGGTCCACGGGCAGGACCACAGCGCCCTCGGCCGACTCGGCGAGCTCCTCCACGTTCGGCGTACGGCGCTCGGTGATCGCCATGCGCTCGGGCTCGTCCGCGGTGAGCGCCCAGCGGCCGTCCTGGGTGATGCCGATCGGCAGGACGTCGTATTTCGTCCGGTCGACGGCCTTGAGGACGGCTCCGGCGGTGACCACGGAGATCCCGTGTTCGGAGCTGCGCCCGCCGAACACGACGGCCACGCGCGGCTTGCGGGACGGCTGCTCAGGGCTCTGGGGGAGGTTCTCGGTGCTCATATCGCGTTGAGAGTACCCGGTGGTAGGGCCGCGTCCCAGCGTCGGTGCGCGGCCGAACGAGGGGCGTCGCTCAGTGTCGTTCCGGCTTCGCGCTGCGCGACATCAGTTCCTTCACGGCGACCACGGGCGGCTTGCCCTCGTGGACGATCGCGACGACCGTCTCGGTGATGGGCATGTCGACGCCGTGGCGGCGGGCCAGGTCCAGTACGGACTCACAGGACTTGACGCCCTCGGCGGTCTGCCGGGTGACCGCGATGGTCTCCTGGAGGGTCATGCCGCGGCCCAGGTTGGTGCCGAAGGTGTGGTTGCGCGACAGCGGTGAGGAGCAGGTCGCCACCAGGTCGCCCAGGCCGGCGAGTCCCGCGAAGGTCAGCGGGTCGGCGCCCATGGCCAGGCCCAGCCGGGTCGTCTCGGCGAGGCCGCGGGTGATCAGCGAGCCCTTGGCGTTGTCGCCGAGGCCCATGCCGTCGGCGATGCCCACGGCGAGGCCGATCACGTTCTTCACGGCGCCGCCGAGTTCGCAGCCGACGACGTCGGTGTTGGTGTACGGGCGGAAGTACGGCGTGTGGCAGGCGGCCTGGAGGCGCCGGGCGACCGTCTCGTCGGTGCAGGCGACCACCGCGGCGGCCGGCATGCGGGAGGCGATCTCCCGGGCCAGGTTGGGGCCGGTGACCACGGCGACCCGGTCCCGGACGACCCCGGCGACGTCCTCGACGACCTCGCTCATCCGCATGGTGGTGCCCAGTTCGACGCCCTTCATCAGGGAGACGAGCACGGTGTCCGGCGCGAGCAGCGGCGCCCACGCGGCCAGGTTGGCGCGCAGCGTCTGCGAGGGCACGGCGAGGACGGTGAAGTCGGCGTCGCGGGCCGCCTCGGCGGGGTCGGCGGTGGCGCGCAGGTTCTCCGGGAGCTCGACGCCGGGAAGGTAGTCGGGGTTGGTCCGCGTGGAGTTGACCGCGTCGGCGAGCTCGGCGCGGCGCGCCCAGAGCGTCACCTCGCAGCCCGCGTCGGCGAGGACCATGCCGAACGCGGTGCCCCAGGACCCGGTCCCGAAGACGGCCGCCCTGACGGACTCGCTCACGTGCCGCTCTCCCCTTCACGGCCCGTCTGGGCCTCGGTCCTGCGCCGCTGCTCGATCCGCTCGCGGCGCGGGTCGTAGGGCGTCTCGGGCGCCTTCTCGCCGCGGATCTCCTCGAGCTGGCGGGTGATGGCGGCCATGATGACCTCGGTGGCCTCCTTGAGGACGTCCGCGGTCATCTCCTTGCCGTAGAAGCGCGACAGGTCCACGGGCGGTCCGGCGAGGACGCGGTGGGTCTTGCGCGGCAGCAGCCTCGGCTTCTTGGCGTAGGGCGGCAGGATCTCGTTGCAGCCCCACTGGGCGACCGGGATCACCGGGCACTTGGTCTGCAGCGCCACGCGCGCGGCGCCCGTCTTGGCGGTCATCGGCCAGCCGTCCGGGTCCCGGGTGAGGGTGCCCTCGGGGTAGAACGCGACGCACTCGCCGCGCTCGACGGCGTCGATGGCGGCCCGGAAGGCGCTGAGCGCGTCGGTGGATTCGCGGTAGACCGGGATCTGCCCGGTGCCGCGCATGGCGGCGCCGACGAAGCCCTTCTTGAAAAGGCCGCTCTTCGCCAGGAATCGCGGCACGCGCCCGGTGTTGTACTGGTAGTGCGCGTACGCGAAGGGGTCGATGTGCGAATTGTGGTTCACCGCGGTGATAAATCCGCCCTCGGCCGGAATGTGCTCCATTCCACGCCAGTCCCGCTTGATCAGAACCACCAGCGGCGGTTTGCAGATCACCGCGGCGAAGCGGTACCAGAAGCCGATTCTGCGGCGGGGCACGCGGACACCTTCCTCTAGGAACTTCCCAGGGCCTGCTGCGGGGCCTGGGGCCGCACAAGTGTCGCCCCGGGCCGCCGGTCTGTCGAGAACACCGTACGCCCCGGTCACCGCGGCGCCGGAGGGCCGGGGCGCGGGCCGGGTGACAATGACCGTGACGAGCAAGGGACGGTACGCCGGTGCAGTGGACGTTGGTCATACCCCTGAAGCCCTTGGCGCAGGCCAAGAGCAGGCTGGCGGACACCGCGTCGGACGGCCTGCGCCCCGGGCTGGCGCTGGCGTTCGCGCAGGACACGGTGGGGGCCGCGCTGGCCTCGCCCGCCGTGCGGGGTGTGGTGGTCGTCACGGACGACACGCTGGCCGGGCGGGAACTGGCGGCGCTCGGGGCGCGGATCGTGCCCGACACCCCGCGCGCCGGTCTGAACGCCGCGCTGACGCACGGGGCCGGGGCCGCGCGCGCCGTGGACGCGCGGTGCGCGCTCGCGGCGGTGAACGCGGACCTGCCGGCGCTGCGCCCGCACGAATTGGCGCGGGTCCTGGACGCGGCGGCGGAATTCCCCCGCGCTTTTCTCGCGGACGCGGCCGGTGTCGGCACCACGGTGCTGACGGCCGTTCCCGGGCGGGAATTGTTCCCCGCGTTCGGCACGGATTCCCGGGCCCGTCACCGCGCCTCGGGAGCGCGGGAACTGGCCCTGTCCGGGGTGGTGTCCGTACGGCAGGACGTGGACACCGGGGAGGACCTGCGCGCGGCGCTGGCGCTGGGGGTGGGCCCCCGGACGGCGGCGGCGGCCGCGCGGCTGCTGACCGCCGGGCAGTAGGCTGCCGTCATGCAGGCGACCGCATACACGTACGACCCGGTGACGCGCAGCGGGCAGGTGCTGCTCGACGACGGGACGCCGGTGCCCTTCGACGCGGCGGCGTTCGACGCGGGCGGCCTGCGGCTGTTGCGGCCGGGCCAGCGGGTGCGGATCGAGACGGAGGGGCCCGCGGACGCCCCCCGCGTCACGCTGGTCACCCTGCACACCTTCTGAACCACCGGTGTTGCGCCGCGCAGGCGCCCCCGGACATGCCGCGGGCCGGACTCCCTGGGGAGTCCGGCCCGGCACGTGGCCGCCCTCGTCGCCTTACGCCTGGCGGGAGGTGGCCTTCTTGGCGGTGGTCTTGCGCGCGGTCGACTTCTTGGCGGGGGCCTTGGTGGCGGTCGCCTTCTTCGCCGGGGCCTTCTTGGCCGCCGTCTTCTTGGCGGTCGCGGTCTTCGCCGTGGAGGTCTTCTTGGCGGCCGCGGCGGTCTTCTGCGGGGTCGCCTTCTTCGCGGTGGACTTCTTGGCGGCGGCCGTCGTGGTCTTGCGGGCGGTCGTCGTCTTCTTCGCGGCGGACTTCTTCGCGGCGGCGGCGGTGGTCTTCTTGGCCGCGGCCTTCTTGCCCGCCGCCTTGGCGATGGTGGGGGGCGGGCCGGACAGGCTGCCCTTGGGCGCCTTCTTGACCGCGATGTCGTTCTTCGGGAGCTTCTTCGAGCCGCTGACCAGGTCCTTGAAGCCCTGACCGGCGCGGAAGCGCGGCACCGAGGTCTTCTTGACCCGAACCCGCTCGCCCGTCTGGGGGTTGCGGGCGTAGCGGGCGGGACGGTCGACCTTCTCGAACGAACCGAAGCCGGTGACCGAGACCCGGTCGCCGCCGACGACCGCGCGGACGATGGCGTCCAGGACCGCGTCGACAGCGTCGGCGGCCTGCTGGCGGCCGCCCATCTTGTCGGCAATCGCTTCTACGAGCTGCGCCTTGTTCACGTCTTCCCCTTCGGAGACATTGCCAGAACGAAAGTGTTCAAGCTTTTTCGCACGTTAGGCAGATATATACCGCAAATCAAACACGAAACGGGCTTATCACCCTTGTGCCGCAACGGACTCGACCGCCGTGGCCCGTTCAGCGTTCCTCGTCGGGGACGCGCCCCGCGTCCAGGTCCGCCACGAACCGGTCCAGCCGCCTTGTCGCGTCGGCGAGATCGTGCTTGGCCGCGGCCGTAATGACCAGCAGCTTCCGGGTCAGCGCCATCCGTACGCCCTCCGGGACTTGCAGTGCGCGCACCCTTGCGTGCGCTTCCTTGAGTTGGTCCGCGACCGCCGCATAGAGCTCGAGTTGGCCGTCGTGTTCCATGCACAGATTGTGCCATCTGGGGCGAGTTGTCGCCCGCTCAGGGTGCAACTGCCGCCCCGACAGGCCGTCCCGGCACGGTGGGACGACCCCGCCACGGCAGCCGCCTACCCGGGCAACCAGCCCGTTAACGTGGGAAGTTGAGAAGGTTCCGCGAGGGTGACGGGGCCGAACGGGTGCAGAAACAGCCGTACCCCCGATCGGAGTCGATCGGGGGTACGGCGGGGGTGCGGGTGGCCGGAATTCGACGCGTGCCGAAGGGTCCGGACCGGGTGATCTAGACGGGCAGCGTCCGCGGCTTGTGCGACGGCCGCTTCGCCTCGTACGCGGCGATGTCCGCCTCGTTCTGGAGCGTGATGGAGATGTCGTCCAGCCCGTTCAGCAGCCGCCAGCGCGAGTTCTCGTCCAGCTCGAAGGCGGCGGTGATCCCCTCGGCGCGCACCTCGCGGGCCTCGAGGTCGACCGTGACCTCGGCCTGCGGGTCGTCCTCCGTGAGGTCCCACAGCGCGTCCACGACCTTCTGGTCGAGCACCACCGTGAGCAGGCCGTTCTTCAGCGAGTTGCCGCGGAAGATGTCGGCGAAGCGGGAGGAGATCACGGCCTTGAAGCCGTAGTTCTGCAGCGCCCAGACGGCGTGCTCGCGGGAGGAGCCGGTGCCGAAGTCGGGGCCGGCCACCAGGACCGTGGCGCCCTGCCGCTCGGGGCGGTTGAGGACGAACTCCGGGTCCTTGCGCCAGGCCTCGAACAGTCCGTCCTCGAAGCCGTCCCGGGTCACCTTCTTGAGCCAGTGAGCAGGGATGATCTGGTCGGTGTCGACGTTGGAGCGGCGCAGCGGGACCGCCCGGCCGGTGTGCGTGGTGAATGCTTCCATGGCTGATCAGACTCCAGCGGGCGTACGGGTCTCGGCGGCGGACAGGTCGGCCGGGGAGGCCAGGTGGCCCAGGACGGCCGTGGCGGCCGCGACCTGCGGCGACACCAGGTGGGTACGACCGCCCTTGCCCTGCCGGCCCTCGAAGTTGCGGTTGGAGGTCGAGGCGGAGCGCTCACCGGGGGCGAGCTGGTCGGGGTTCATGCCCAGACACATCGAGCAGCCCGCGTGCCGCCACTCGGCGCCGGCCTCCTTGAAGACCACGTCCAGGCCCTCGGAGACGGCCTGCAGGCCCACCCGCGCGGAGCCCGGGACGACCAGCATCCGTACGCCGTCGGCGACTTTGCGGCCGCGCAGGATCTCGGCGGCGGCACGCAGGTCCTCGATGCGGCCGTTGGTGCAGGAGCCTACGAAGACGGTGTCCACACCGATGGAGCGCAGCGGCTGTCCGGCCTCCAACCCCATGTACTCCAGGGCCTTTTCGGCGGCCAGGCGCTCCGAAGCGTCTTCGTACGAAGCGGGGTCGGGGACCGACGCCGAAAGCGGCGCGCCCTGCCCCGGGTTGGTGCCCCAGGTGACGAACGGCGAGAGCGCGGCGGCGTCGATCACGACCTCGGCGTCGAACTCGGCGTCGTCGTCGGTGCGCAGCGTCTTCCAGTACGCGACGGCGGCGTCCCAGTCGGCGCCCTCGGGGGCGTGCGGACGCCCCTGGAGGTAGGCGAAGGTCGTCTCGTCGGGGGCGATCATGCCCGCGCGGGCGCCGGCCTCGATCGACATGTTGCAGATGGTCATGCGGGCCTCCATCGAGAGCTTCTCGATGGCCTCGCCGCGGTACTCCAGGATGTAGCCCTGGCCGCCGCCGGTGCCGATCCGCGCGATGATCGCCAGGATCAGGTCCTTGGCGGTGACGCCGTCGGGCAGCTCGCCGTTGACCGTGATCGCCATGGTCTTGGGCCGGGCCAGCGGCAGCGTCTGGGTGGCCAGCACGTGCTCCACCTGGGAGGTGCCGATGCCGAACGCCAGCGCGCCGAAGGCGCCGTGGGTGGAGGTGTGCGAGTCACCGCAGACCACCGTGGTGCCCGGCTGGGTCAGGCCGAGCTGCGGTCCCACGACGTGGACGACGCCCTGCTCGACGTCCCCGAGCGGGTGCAGGCGCACCCCGAACTCGGCGCAGTTCTTGCGCAGCGTCTCGAGCTGGGCCCGGGAGACCGGGTCGGCGATCGGCTTGTCGATGTCCAGGGTGGGGGTGTTGTGGTCCTCGGTGGCGATGGTGAGGTCGAGGCGCCGCACCTGCCGGCCGCTCTGGCGCAGCCCGTCGAAGGCCTGCGGGCTGGTCACCTCGTGCAGCAGGTGCAAGTCGATGAAGAGGAGGTCGGGCTCGCCCTCGGCGCGCCGGACGACGTGGTCGTCCCAGACCTTCTCCGCGAGTGTCCTACCCATCGCTTTCCCTCCGGCCGGCGAACGTCCACCGACCCAACTAGAGATCTTGGGGAGACGGCGCCCGCACCCCGTGTTCCGGGCACCCGCCGCCGGGCCCGTTCGGTGCGCGGGCCGTCTGTGTCCAAGGGTTGCGCGTCTCACGGAAAAATGAACTTGCGTTTCACAGAGTGAGACGGGAGTATCGTTGCATGGACAACAGTAGCGGCGTAGGCGTGCTGGACAAGGCGGCCCTTGTCCTGAGCGCCCTGGAGTCCGGTCCGGCCACCCTCGCGGGGCTGGTCACCGCGACCGGACTGGCACGACCCACGGCCCACCGGCTGGCCGTGGCCCTCGAACACCACCGCATGGTGGCACGTGACATGCAGGGCCGTTTCATCCTCGGCCCGCGCCTGGCGGAACTGGCCGCGGCGGCCGGCGAGGACCGGCTCCTCGCTACGGCCGGCCCGGTGCTCACCCACCTGCGCGACGTGACGGGCGAGAGCGCCCAGCTCTACCGCCGCCAGGGCGACATGCGCATCTGCGTCGCCGCGGCGGAGCGCCTGTCCGGCCTGCGGGACACCGTCCCGGTCGGCTCGACGCTGACCATGAAGGCCGGTTCCTCGGCGCAGATCCTCATGGCCTGGGAGGAGCCCGAGCGCCTGCACCGCGGCCTGCAGGGCGCCCGCTTCACGGCGACGGCCCTGTCGGGCGTGCGGCGCCGCGGCTGGGCCCAGTCCATCGGCGAGCGCGAGCCGGGCGTCGCCTCCGTCTCCGCGCCGGTGCGCGGCCCGTCGAACCGCGTGGTGGCCGCGGTGTCCGTCTCCGGCCCCATCGAGCGCCTCACCCGGCATCCCGGCCGCATGCACGCCCAGGCGGTCATCGACGCGGCGGCCCGGCTGTCGGAGGCCCTGCGCCGCACCGGCTGATCCGACGCGGACGCCCCGCCCTCCAGGGAGCACCGGCCTCAACGCCGCGGCAGGTCCTCCCGGGGGCGTGACACACGTCCGCCGGAGTACGCGGGCCTCCCCTCAGGACGCCGGCGCCCGCCACGCCAGCCGGTCCTTGGCGTAGCGCCCCCGCTCGGCGAGCGGCACCTGCCCGTGCGCCGCGGCGAGCCCGAAGGCCGGCATGTCGCCGTAGATCGACTCGTAGCGCCCCTCGGGCACGACGTACGCCTCGTGCCAGATCCCGACGTGACCGCGCACCTTGCCCGCCCGCTCCAAGCCGTTGATCCGTGCCCACACCTCGTGGTGGAAGGCGTCGGGAGCGCTCGCGTAGGCGTACAGCTTCTCCTTCGACTCCCAGTACTGGACGACGTAGTAGGTGCGCGGCGAGGCCGTCAGCAGGACCCGGGAGAGCAGCCCGCGCTCGGGCGCCTTCTCCAGCTCGGCGAGCATCCGGAACATCGCCCGCATGACCGGCAGCCACTGGTGCACCGCCCAGAAGCGGTTGATCCGCATGCCGATCAGCAGGACGACCACGTCCCCGTGGGCGTTGGCGGTGGTACGACGTGCGCCGACACGTTTCCCGTCCATGCTTGGATAGTGCCGTTGTCCAAGGGAGGGCACAAGAGATGCGGCTGGCCGAACTGAGCGGGCGCAGCGGTGTGTCCACCGCGACGATCAAGTACTACCTGCGCGAGGGCCTGTTGCCGCCCGGCCGGCAGGTCAACGCGACCACCGCCGAGTACGGCGAGGAGCACCTGCGCAGGCTGCGCCTGGTGCGGGCGATGGTCCAGGTGGGCCGGCTGCCGGTGGCGACGGTGCGCGAGGTGCTGGGCCACGTCGACGACGACTCCCTGGGGCGCACGGTCCGGCTCGGCGCCGCGCTGTGGGCGCTCCCGCAGGTCCCGGAGCCGGACGCGGACGACGAGCACGTGCGGGCGGCCCGCGAGGAGGCGGACGCCCTGCTGGAGGCGCTGGGCTGGTCCAACGCCCGGCTGCTGACGACGATCTCGCCCGCGTACCGCTCGCTGGTGGTGGCGGTGGCCGCGCTCCGCCGGCTCGGCTACCGCCCGGACGCCCAACTGCTCGTGTCGTACGCCCGGTTGATGCACCGGGCGGCTGAGCTGGACCTGGACCACGTGGAGCAGCAGCCCTCGGAGGCGGAGCGGGTCGAGGCGGCCGTGCTGGGCGCGATCCTGGTGGAGCCCGTGCTCCAAGCCCTGCACCGGCTGGCCCAGGAGGAGGAGTCGGCCCGGCGGTACGGTTTCGAGTGACCGGCGGGAGAGGGCACGACGAAGGCCCCCCGCGTGAGCGGAGGGCCTTCTGCTGTACCCCCGACCGGATTCGAACCGGCGCTACCGCCTTGAGAGGGCGGCGTGCTAGGCCGCTACACAACGGGGGCGTGGACTCTGCGTTTCCGCAGGCCCGAGCTGGTCTACCTGGACTCGAACCAAGACTAACTGAACCAGAATCAGTCGTGCTGCCAATTACACCATAGACCAATGTGGTTTAGACCAGTCAGTACCCCCGACCGGATTCGAACCGGCGCTACCGCCTTGAGAGGGCGGCGTGCTAGGCCGCTACACAACGGGGGCCCTAGCGATCCTGCATCGACGGCGGCGGGAGCGACCCGGCCGCCTTCGTGGGAAGGATCTGTACCCCCGACCGGATTCGAACCGGCGCTACTGCCTTGAGAGGGCAGCGTGCTAGGCCGCTACACAACGGGGGCTCGCGGATGTGATCCGCTGGTGCAGATGAGCTCTGCGAGCTGGCCTACCTGGACTCGAACCAAGACTAACTGAACCAGAATCAGTCGTGCTGCCAATTACACCATAGGCCATCGGAACGCAAGCCCCGTAGGGGATCTTGTTCTCGTTCGCTCCCCCGGGTTCTCGGCCTTTCGGCCCGCTCCCCGGCGGCGCAGGAAGAACATTACCCGAAGGTGGACGGGGCTCCAAAACGGGTATCGGCGCCGAGCAGCGCGGGCAGTTCGGCGAGCGAGGCGATGCGGTGCCGGCCGGCCGGGTCCTCGACGACGGCCCCGCCGCCGTGGCGGTCGATCCACACGGACAGCAGTCCGGCGTCCGCCGCGCCCCGGCCGTCGATCTCCGGGTGGTCGCCGACGTAGGCCACCTCGTGCGGGGGCAGGTCCAGGGACTCGCAGGCCGCGAGGAAGGCCGCGGCCTCGGGCTTGGAGACGCCCAGCTCGGCCGCGCACAGGATGGCCTCGAACCGGTCGTGGACGCCGAGGACGCGCAGCTTGCGGTCCTGGACGTGCAGGCTGGAGTTGGAGAGCACCGCGTGCCGGTGGCTGGCGGCGAGGGCGTCCAGCACCGGCACCACGTCCGGGAAGAGCGACCAGGCGGCCTCGTAGTGACCGACGTAACGCTGGAACCAGGTGTCGGCCTCGTCGTCGGTCAGCTCGGCGCCCAGGAACACCCTGACCCGGTCGCGGCGCTGCGCCTGGAAGCCGATCTCCCCCGCGGCGAACCGCGCCCACTGCTGGTCGGTGGCCTCCCGCCAGCGGGACAGCGCCTCCTCGGCGCTGCCGTACCCGGCGAGCAGCCCCTCGGCGGCCAGGTGCGCCCGCATGCCCTCCCGGTCGGCGGTCGTGTAGTCGAAGAGGGTGTCGTCCACGTCCCAGACCACGGCGCGTATGTTCCTCATGCACCGACCGTAACCCGCGGTCCGTCCCGCTGTCCGGGAGACGGCGAAGGGGCGGCACCGGGTGCACCGGTGCCGCCCCTTCGCCGCGTGCGGGTTACGCGGTCAGCCGCGCCAGGGCCGCGTCGATGCGGGCCAGCGACTTCTCCTTGCCCAGCACCTCCAGGGACTCGAACAGCGGCAGGCCGACCGTGCGGCCGGTGACGGCGACGCGGACCGGGGCCTGCGCCTTGCCGAGCTTGAGGCCGTGGGCCTCACCGGCGGCCAGGACGGCCTCCTTCAGCGACTCCGGGGAGGTCCAGTCGGCCGGCTCCAGCTTCTCGCGGGCCGTGCGCAGCAGCGCGTCGCTGCCCTCCTTCATCGCCTTCGTCCAGCTCGCCTCGTCGACGGCCGGCTCGGCCAGGAAGAGGAAGTCGACGTTGTCGGTGATCTCGGACAGCACCTTCAGACGGGTCTGGGCGTGCGGGGCGATCGCCTGCCACTTGGCCTCGTCGAAGTCCTCCGGCGCCCAGGGGGCGAACGGGGCCTGGAGCCACGGGCGGCAGCGCTCGGTGAAGTCCTTCACGTCCAGCAGCCGGATGTGGTCGCCGTTGATGGCCTCGCACTTCTTCAGGTCGAAGCGCGCCGGGTTGGGGTTGACGTCCTTGACGTCGAAGGCCGCGACCAGCTCCTCGCGCGTGAAGATGTCCTGGTCCGCGGAGAGGGACCAGCCGAGCAGCGAGAGGTAGTTGAGCAGGCCCTCGGGCAGGAAGCCCTGCTCGCGGTAGAGGTTGAGCGAGGACTGCGGGTCTCGCTTGGAGAGCTTCTTGTTGCCCTCGCCCATGACGTAGGGCAGGTGGCCGAACTCGGGGACGGCCTTGGCGATGCCCAGCTCGATCAGCGCCTTGTACAGGGCGATCTGGCGCGGGGTGGAGGAGAGCAGGTCCTCGCCGCGCAGGACGTGGGTGATCTCCATCAGCGCGTCGTCGACCGGGTTGACCAGCGTGTACAGCGGGGCGCCGTTGGCGCGGACGATGCCGTAGTCCGGCACGTTCTCCGGGGTGAAGGTCAGCTCGCCGCGGACCAGGTCGGTGAAGGTGATCGTCTCGTCCGGCATGCGGAAGCGGACGATGGGCGTGCGGCCCTGCGCCCGGTACTCCTCGACCTGCGCCTCGGACAGGTCGCGGCAGTGGCCGTCGTAGCCGGAGGGCCGGCCGGCGGCGCGGGCGGCCTCGCGGCGGGTGTCCAGCTCCTCCTGGGAGCAGTAGCAGTGGTAGGCGTACCCGCCGTCCAGCAGCTTGCGGGCGACGTCCGCGTACAGGTCCATGCGCTGCGACTGGCGGTACGGCGCGTGCGGGCCGCCGACCTCGGGGCCCTCGTCCCAGTCGAAGCCCAGCCAGCGCATCGCGTCCAGGAGCTGCCGGTACGACTCCTCCGAGTCGCGGGCCGCGTCGGTGTCCTCGATGCGGAAGACGAGCGTGCCCTGGTGGTGGCGGGCGAACGCCCAGTTGAACAGGGCGGTGCGCACCAGGCCCACGTGGGGGTTGCCGGTGGGGGACGGACAGAAACGGACGCGTACGGGAGAGCCGGGTGCGCTAGCCACGCTTGACAACCTTGTTGGTGAGAGTGCCGATGCCTTCGATGGTGACGGCGACCTCGTCGCCGACAGTCAGGGGGCCGACCCCAGCCGGGGTGCCCGTGAGGACGACGTCGCCCGGGAGCAGCGTCATGGCCTCGGTGATGTTGACGATGAGGTCCTCGATCGAGTGGATCATCTCGCTCGTCCGGCCGAGCTGGCGCTGCTCGCCGTTGACGGTGAGCTGGACGGTGAGGTCCGAGGCCCTCGCGAGGTCCAGTCCGGTCTCCACCCAGGGGCCGAGCGGGCAGGAGGTGTCGAAGCCCTTGGCCCGGGCCCACTGCTTCTCGCGCTTCTGCACGTCACGGGCGGTGACGTCGTTGGCGCAGGTGTAGCCGAAGATGACGTCCCGGACGCGTTCGCGCGGGACCTCGCGGCACATCCGCCCGATGACCACGGCGAGTTCCGCCTCGTGGTGCAGGTCGGCGGAGAAGGACGGGTACTGGATGGCGTCGCCGGGGCCGATCACCGAGGTGGAGGGCTTGAAGAAGGCGAACGGGGCGTCCGGCACCTCGTTGCCCAGCTCGCGCGCGTGCTCGGCGTAGTTGCGGCCGAAGGCCACGACCTTGTTGGGGAGCACGGGCGGCAGGAGCCGGACCTTGCTCAGCGGCACCTTGGTGCCGGAGAGCTCGTGTTCCGCGAACGGGATGCCCTTGATGATGTCGAGGACGAGCTCGTCCGGCTTGTCGCCCTCGACCGCGCCGAAGGCGACGTTCCCGTCGATGGAGAACCTGGCGATGCGCACGGGTTGGTTGGCCCCTGATCTCTTCGCTGCTGGAGTCTGACGGTCCAGGCTAACGCGGAAGGGCGCCCCCGGCCGGGGACGCCCTTGACATCCGTGGGCGGCCGCGCTGCATGATCGACGGGTGGGCGTCGGCTGGCGGAGCGGCGGCCGTGGTGCGGCTGGTGTGCCTGCTGGTCCGCCCTACTCGGCGGAGGCCATCTCCGGGACCTCCATCAGGATGGTGCGCCGGGGGTTCGCGGTCTGGGCGGGCAGGTCGACGGAGTGCTCCGGCTGCGGCGGGGTCTGGAGGTCGTCGGCGCCCTTGAGGTGCGCCAGGGTGGTGCGCCGCGGGTTGGCGATCTTGCGGAACATCGTCGTGGTCTCCACTGTTGACTGACCCTGTTCGTCTCGGGGCGCAGGTGAGGACGCGGACGGCCTCACGCAGGGGCGCCGGTTGTCGGTTCTGCCAGGTCTGTAAAGCGTCAGGCTAGACATCCGATTCCCCCCGCACGGCACGGAGTGCCACCGGGCGCGTGTGAGTTTCCTCACTTACTCGTGTTCAAACGGGCCAATTCAGGCGCACAACCGACCCTTACGAAACGGACATTGAGCCCCTGAAGCCACCATTCCGCTCCTGATCATGGCGACTGGGACACGCGGCGCCTCTCACCGAAACGCCCAGGTCTGTCCGCTATCGGCGGGAACACCTTCCACGAGCGGTGACCCGCCCCTCACGGCGTGTCACAGATGTCACAGCCCGGCCAACACACCTTGTTGGAGATCCTGCACTGTGCTGGAATTCCACGGACCGCCGCAGGATCGAGCCGGCGCGCAGGGGGCGCACACCAGCGCCGAGTGGCGGCGAGAAGGGGGAACCTGCGCCGGGTCACTCACGACCACCGGGGGGCGTATTCAGGGCGCCCCTCAAGACGCCGACACCGTCCTTCCGTTCACGCGGAGGGGCGCCTGGTCCAGAGGTTGCGACGCTAGTGCAGGGACGTTTCAAGAGGGATGGCAGCGCTCCGGCGGAGCCGGAGCCGCACGGCGGGACCGGCCCCATGGCCGTCAGCTCCTCGCCCCCGCACGCCCAGAACCCGGGCCCGGCCCCGTCCGGTGACGGCGGTGACCGCCCCGGGCGCCCCGGCGCGACCGCCTCGTCGGCCACCTCCGGGTCCTCCGGCCGCTCCGGTGGGACCGCCGGCGCGGGCTCCTCGGGCACCGGTGCCCCCATACCCCCGGTCAAGCCGCCCAAGGGTGCCACCGACCCTGGTCCCCGCGTCGCGCTGCGCAACTGGCGCATCTCCACGCGCCTGGTGGCCCTGCTGACCCTCCCCGTGGTCGCGGCCACCTCGCTGGGCGCGCTGCGCATCGACCAGTCGATGGAGGACATCCAGCAGCTCGACAACATGAAGCTGCTGACGGAGATGACCAAGCAGGCCACCGAGCTGGCCACCGCGCTGCAGACCGAGCGCGACCAGTCCGCCGGTGTGCTGTCGCACAGCTCGCGCCTGGAAGACGTCAAGGGGGTGCGCGACAAGACCGACGAGACCCTCGCCGCCTTCGTCGACGCCTCCGAGGCGATCGACACCTCCAGCAAGGACGGCAACCTCCAGGGCGTCCGCGACAACATCGTCGGCCTGGTCAGCGACCTCGGCACCCTGGCCAAGATCCGCAACACCGCGTACGCCGCCGAGGGCAACGCGATGCAGACGGTCGAGGGCTACCACCGTCTGATCAGCCGGCTGGTCGACCTGTCCCAGGACATGGCCGAGGCCACCAGCAACCCGGACATGATCCAGCGCACCCGCGCCCTGGCGGCCTTCTCCGCCGCCAAGGAGTACTCGTCGATGCAGCGCGCCGTGCTCGCCTCGGCGCTGCCGTCCAACGACGATTCGGCCGGCAAGCTCTCCGACAACGACCGGACCTACGGCGAGATGGCGCTCGAGAGCGAGGACTCCGAGCTCGCCATCTTCCGCAGCATCTACGGCGACTCGGGCGCCGAGGAACTGCTGCGCCCGATCCTGCAGAACAACGCGACCATCCTGCAGGCCGACAAGTACGCCAACCGCGCGTTCGCCTCGGCCAGCGGTCTGCAGTCGCTGGACCGCCGGTCCTGGAAGGACTGGCTCGACGCCAGCGGCACCAAGATCAGCCAGATGAAGAACATCGAGCACACGCTGCTCGAGGACATGGAGCAGAAGGCCCGTCAGCTCCGCGCCGAGTCCGAGCGCGAGGCGATCATCTCGGGTGCGCTGATCCTGCTCGTGCTCGGTGTCTCGCTGGTCGGCGCCTTCATCGTCGCCCGGTCCATGATCCGCTCACTGCGCCGGCTCCAGGAGACCGCGACCAAGGTCGCCCAGGACCGCCTGCCCGAGCTGGTCAAGCAGCTCTCCGAGGCCGACCCGCAGGACGTCGACACCTCCGTGGAGTCGGTCGGTGTGCACTCCCGGGACGAGATCGGCCAGGTGGCCGCGGCCTTCGACGACGTGCACCGCGAGGCGGTCCGCCTCGCCGCCGAGCAGGCCCTGCTGCGGGGCAACGTCAACGCGATGTTCACCAACCTCTCGCGCCGCTCCCAGGGCCTCATCCAGCGCCAGCTCTCGCTCATCTCCGAGCTGGAGTCCCGCGAGGCCGACCCCGACCAGCTCTCCTCGCTGTTCAAGCTCGACCACCTCGCGACCCGCATGCGCCGTAACGGTGAGAACCTCCTCGTCCTCGCGGGTGAGGAGCCCGGCCGCCGGTGGACCCGTCCGGTCCCGCTGGTCGACGTGCTCCGCGCCGCCGCGTCCGAGGTGGAGCAGTACGAGCGCATCGAGCTGGCCTCCGTGCCGACGACCGAGGTCGCCGGCCGCGTGGTCAACGACCTCGTGCACCTGCTCGCCGAGCTGCTGGAGAACGCGACCTCGTTCTCCTCGCCGCAGACCAAGGTCAAGGTCACCGGTCACGCCCTGCCCGACGGCCGGGTCCTGATCGAGATCCACGACACCGGCATCGGCCTCTCCCCCGAGGACCTCGCCGCGATCAACGAGCGGCTGGCGTCGCCGCCCACCGTGGACGTCTCGGTCTCCCGCCGCATGGGTCTGTTCGTGGTCGGCCGTCTGTCGCAGCGCCACGGCATCCGCATCCAGCTCCGCCCGTCCGACTCCGGCGGTACGACCGCGCTGGTCATGCTGCCCGTGGACGTCGCCCAGGGCGGCAAGAAGCCGCAGCCCAAGCCGGGCCAGGGCGGTGCCTCCGGCGGTCCCGCCGCCGCGCAGGCCGCCGCCGGTGCCGCCGCCGCACGCCGCCAGTCCCAGTCCGGCGGTGCCCTCGGGGGCACCCCCGCGCAGGGCGGTGCCCTCGGCTCCGGTCCCGCGGGCGCGGGCCGGCTGGCCGCCGGCCAGGGTCCCCGGGCCGCGCTGCCCGGCCGCGACGGTGCTCCCGGCGCGGGTCAGGGCAACGGCCGCGGTCCGCAGGGCCCGCAGCAGGGCCGCCCGGCGCCGGCCGGCGCGGGTGCCGGCTTCGGCGGGCAGGCCCCGGCCGCCCCGCAGGGCCTCCAGGCGTCCGGCCAGAACGGTCAGGGCGGTCAGGGCGGTCAGGGCGGTCAGGGCGGTCAGGGACAGGACATGTTCGGCGGGCGGGGTCCCGTGCCGCCGCAGCGCGGCACCGAGGGCGCCGGGCGCCCCGGCCGCGGCCGCCGGCCGCAGCTTCCCGGCGGTCCCCGGGCCGAGCTGCCCGGCGGCAACGCCCAGCAGCGCGTGCCGAGCTGGGGTGACGAGAACGCCCAGCCGCAGGTCGGCCGCGGTGCGCTGGACGCCCCGCGCGGCCACGACGAGCCGGACGTCGCCCGCACCTCGCAGCTCCCGCGCATCGACGACCGGCAGGGTCCCGGCTCCACCTCGGAGCTCCCCCGCATCGACGAACGCCAGGCTCCCCAGGGCGACTACGGCCGTCCGGGTGCGAACGGCGGCCAGAACACGGGCCAGTTCGCCCGTCCGCAGGGCACCGGGCCGTTCCCGCCGGTGGGCGGACCGCAGCAGACCGGGCAGTTCCCGGTCCCGGGCGGCCGTCCGGACGCGGGCCGCACCCCGCAGGTCCCCGCCCGCACGGACGGGTCGGCGAACGGGTTCGTCCGCTCCGACGTCTTCGGCGCCCCGGCGCCGAACGCCCCGGCGGGCCCGGGCCGGTTCACCGCCCCGCAGGCGTACGACAACGGCTCCACCGGGCAGTTCCCCGTGCCGGGCCAGGACCCGTCGGCCACCGGCCGGCACGCCCTGCCCGAGCGCCAGGACCCGTCCGCCACGGGCCGGTTCGAGCAGCCCCAGGGCCCGGGCGGCTTCGCCCCGCAGCGGCCGGTCCGCCCCGAGCCGGAGGCGCTGCCCCCGGCCCAGGGTCCGGGCGACGGCCGTACCCCGCTGTACGACACCCTGGAGACCAACTGGTTCCGCGGTGGGCAGCAGGGCGACGCCCCCGGCGCGGCCCCCCAGGCGCCGCAGGTCCCCCAGCAGCCGCAGGCCCCGGCTGCCCCCCAGCGTCCCGCTTCGGCCTCCTGGCGCACCTCGCCCAACGACGAGCTCGTGCGGCAGGCGGAGCGGGTCCGGCAGCCGGCCGCGGGTGGTGTCACCACCTCCGGCCTGCCACGCCGGGTGCCCCGGGCGAACCTCGTCCCGGGGACGGCTCAGCAGCAACAGCACCAAGCCGGTCCGCAGGTCTCGCGTGCGCCTGACGACGTGCGCGGGCGGCTGACCAATCTCCGTCGGGGCATCGCGCAGGGTCGTCAGGCCGGCAACGGCCAGACGGGCAGCTTCCCCAGCCCCACTCACCAGCAGGAGCGTTAGTTGAGCCAGATGAGCCAGGCGGCACAGAACCTCAACTGGTTGATCACGAACTTCGTGGACAACACCCCGGGGGTGTCCCACACCGTCGTCGTGTCCGCCGACGGTCTGCTGCTGGCGATGTCGGAGGGCTTCCCCCGCGACCGCGCAGACCAGTTGGCGGCCGTGGCCTCGGGCCTGACGTCGCTGACGGCCGGGGCCTCCCGGATCTTCGAGGGCGGCAACGTGGCGCAGACCGTCGTCGAGATGGAACGAGGATTCCTCTTCCTCATGTCCGTCTCGGACGGCTCGTCCCTCGCCGTCCTCGCGCACCCCGAGTGCGACATCGGCCTCGTCGGCTACGAGATGGCACTGCTCGTCGACCGCGCGGGCGCCGTGCTCACGCCCGACCTGCGCGCCGAACTGCAAGGCAGTCTGCTCCACTGACCGCTTCCGGATCCACCCGCCTCACCAAATCACCGTCCGGCCGCCACAATCCCCCCACGGCCCCGTCAGACGGCACGACTGACCGAGACTTGCTGTCCCGCCCGGAGGATTCATGACCCCGCCCACCGCCCATCATGATCCGTACGCCGAGCCGTACGGGGACGAGGGCGACCAGCCGCTGGTGCGTCCGTACGCGATGACCGGTGGCCGGACCCGGCCGCGCTACCAGCTCGCCATCGAGGCGCTGATCAGCACCACGGCCGACCCGGCAGCGCTCATGGGACTGCTTCCCGAGCACCAGCGCATCTGCCACCTGTGCCGTGAGGTCAAGTCGGTGGCCGAGGTGTCGGCGCTGCTCGCCATGCCGCTCGGCGTGGCGCGGATCCTGGTCGCGGACCTCGCCGAGGCCGGCCTGGTCGCCGTCCACCAGCCGGGTGGCGACGAGAACAACGGCGGCGCACCGGACGTGACGCTGCTCGAAAGGGTGCTCAGTGGACTTCGCAAGCTCTGACGGAGGGCGGGCCACCACCTCCGCGAAGATCGTGGTGGCGGGTGGCTTCGGCGTGGGCAAGACCACGTTCGTGGGTGCCGTCTCGGAGATCAACCCGCTGCGCACGGAGGCCGTGATGACCTCCGCGAGCGCGGGGATCGACGACCTCACCCACACCGGGGACAAGACGACCACCACGGTCGCCATGGACTTCGGCCGCATCACCCTGGACCAGGACCTGATCCTGTACCTGTTCGGCACCCCGGGCCAGGACCGCTTCTGGTTCATGTGGGACGACCTGGTGCGCGGCGCCATCGGCGCGGTGGTGCTCGTGGACACCCGGCGCCTGGCGGACTGCTTCCCGGCGGTGGACTACTTCGAGAACAGCGGCCTGCCCTTCGTCATCGCCCTCAACGGCTTCGACGGGCAGCAGCCCTACTCGCCCGACGAGGTGCGCGAGGCGCTGCAGATCGGTCCGGACACCCCGATCATCACGACGGACGCCCGGCACCGCGCCGACGCGAAGAGTGCGCTGATCACGCTGGTGGAGCACGCCCTGATGGCCCGGCTGAGGTAACGCTCAAGTCGTCCCTCGCGTACGGCAGTTGCCGTAGACAAATCGGAGCCGACTGTGGCCTTTGACACGGTCGGCTCCGGTGTTCATAACGTTTCGGCAGAGGAATCGGCCGAGACCACCACACCGCGCGGTCGTTCGGTCTCGCTGCGCGCACGACGGCCCCGTCTTTTGGCGGGGCTCGCTCTTTATGACCGTTTTATCTGGGACTTACATCACGCGGAATCGACTCATCCGAGTGTTTGGAACAGCACTGGTTGACGTGCTGGAATGCCTGAACTGCCCAATAGTCAATGACGTACTCATGGTCGATGGCTGACCGGGCTCTGAGAGACTGCGGCACGACGATGGTGCCGACCGCCGAGAGGTTGTTGGTCGAGTGAGGCGAAGCAAGAAAAGTCCCGAGCCCGCGGCCCGGGGCAACTTCACCCCGCCGCCGCGCGGAGCGGCGCCCGCCCCCGTGCCCGGTTCGGTGCCGTCGGCCGCGCCCGCACCGAGCGGCGGCCGGCTCTCCCCGCGCAACTGGCGGGTGCCCACCCGGCTGAACGCGATCCTGCTCATACCCGTGCTGGTCGGCCTGGTCATGGGCGGCTTCCAGGTGAAGAACTCGATCGACACCTGGCAGGAAGCGGAGGACGCGGAGAACACCGCGCGCCTGGTGCAGGCCTCCCTCACCTACGCCGATGCCCTCTACAACGAGCGCGACACCACCGCCGCCCCGCTGCTCAAGGGCGCCGGCAAGGACGACGCGACCGTCAAGGGCGCCCGCGAGGCGACCGACAAGGCGGCGGACGCCTTCAACGTGGCCGCGCAGAACATGCCCCCCAAGGCGGGTCTGGAGCGCCGCCTGAAGCTCTTCCGCGAGGTCGAGCCCAAGCTGCAGGCGCTGCGCACCGCCGCCTACACCACCAACCTCAAGGGCGTGGAGACCGAGGAGGGCTACGTCCAGGTCGCCCACCCGCTGATGGAGTTCGCCAACGAACTCGGTCTGGGCACCGGCAACATCACCTCCTACGGCCGTACCGTCTACGCGATCTCGCTGACCAAGGCCGCGCTCTCCCTGGACCGCTCGATCGGCACGCACCTGCTGGTCAAGCCCGGCCCCACCAAGGCCGACCTCGCCAAGCAGCGGGTGGCGCTCTCCTCGTACGCCTACCTCGAGGGCATCGCCGTCGAGGAGTACATCGGCGGTGGCACCGAGCAGGACGCGCAGAAGCTCACCGACCTGCAGACCAAGATGAAGTCGCAGGCCGCGGCCCAGGCCCAGGAGGCCAAGTCCAAGGACCCCGACTACGTGCCGCCGCCCTCCGACCCGGCCCTGATGGTCGCCGGCATGTCGGGGCTGACCAGCACGGACGCCGCGGAGCGCGCCGCGCTCGCCACGCAGGGCATCACGCCCGAGAACTGGTGGGCGGTCACCACCCTCAAGTACACGGCCTACCGGCAGATCGAGTCGGACATGGCCGACAAGGCGGTGACCGAGGCCTCGGACATCGCCGCCGACGCCAAGACCTCCGCCCTCATCACCGGTGCGGCCGTCGTGGTCGCGCTGCTGCTGGCGTTCATCCTGGCCGGCGCGGTCGCGCGGCAGATGTCGCGGTCGATGCGCCAGCTCCGCAACGCGGCCTTCGGCATCGCCGAGCAGCGCCTGCCGATGCTGGTCGACCAGCTCTCGCGCACCGACCCCGGCCGGGTCGACACCCGGGTCGCGCCCATCCCGATCACCACCACGGACGAGATCGGCGAGGTCGCCCGCGCCTTCGACCAGGTCCACCGCGAGGCCGTCCGGCTCGCCGCGGAGCAGGCCCTGCTGCGGGGCAACATCAACGCGATCTTCACCAACCTCTCGCGCCGCAACCAGTCGCTGATCGAGGGCCAGCTCACCCTGATCACCGACCTGGAGAACAACGAGGCCGACCCCGACCAGCTCGAGAACCTCTTCAAGCTGGACCACCTCGCGACCCGTATGCGCCGCAACGGCGAGAACCTGCTGGTCCTCGCCGGTGAGGAGCCCGGCCGCCGCTGGGACCAGCCGGTCCCGCTGGTCGACGTGCTGCGCGCCGCCTCCTCCGAGGTGGAGCAGTACGAGCGCATCGAGCTGTCCGGCGTGCCGGAGGCGGAGATCCACGGCCGCGCCGTGACCGACCTCGTGCACCTGCTGGCCGAGCTGCTGGAGAACGCCACCACGTTCTCCTCGCCGCAGACCAAGGTCCGCGTCACCGCGACCCGGCTGCCCGACGGCCGCGTCATGATCGAGATCCACGACAAGGGCATCGGCCTGACGGCCGAGGACTTCGCGGACATCAACCACAAGCTGGCCAACCCGCCGACCGTGGACGCCGCGATCTCGCAGCGCATGGGCCTGTTCGTGGTCGGCCGGCTGTCCGACCGGCACGGCATCCGGGTCCAGCTCCGCCCCTCGGGCGAGCAGGCCGGCACCACCTCGCTGGTCATGCTGCCGGACGCGATCACCCACGGCGGCGGTGGCGAACCGGCCGTGCGGGACGAGTTCACGGTCTCGCAGATCATCCCGGAGCAGCAGTACGGCGGCGAGAACTTCGCCCAGCCGATGCGGACGGCCGCCGAACTCGGCTTCGACGACAGCCGCTACACCGAGGTGCCCGACGACCTGCGCGACCTGGACCCGGTGGGCCGGTCCCTGATGCGCGAGGAGCGCCGCGCGGCCCTGGAGTCCCAGGCGCCCGCCGAGCCCGACCGGCAGGACCAGGAGCGGTCCGGGTACGGCGACGGCTTCGACGACGGTTTCGACGGCCACGGCTCGCCGTACGACGGTGCGCGCGGCGGCTACGAGAGCGCGCAGAACGGCTACGACGCCCCGCAGAACGCCTCCTACGAGGGCGGCGCCACCGGCTACGCCGAACCGGCCGCCCCGCAGCACGGCTACGACCAGCAGACGTCGTACGACGAGCAGTACTACGCGCCCAACGGCGGCCTGCCGCAGAACGAGTCCTTCTCCGACCCGTTCGCCGGCGGCGGCACGGACGGCCGCGGCGACACCTTCTCCTCCCACGGCTCCTCCCACGGCGACGGCTTCGCCGCGAACGGCTCCTACCCCGAGCAGGGCTATGCGGAGCCAGCGCAGGGGGAGCGGGCCGCGCAGCCGGCGAGCGCCCAGGACGGCGCGAACGGCTACGACGAGCGGTCCTACCAGGACGACTGGCCGCAGCAGACCGGCTACCGCAACGGCTACCCGGACCAGTACGCTCCGGAAGCGGAATCCGCGCAGGCCGCTGACGCGGCCGAGCAGGACCGCGTAGGCTTCGACCGTCCGGGACCGGCCCCCTCCGCCGGCCACGAGCTGACCGACGCCGGACTTCCCCGCCGCGGAGGCTTCGCGGCGAACGGTTCGAACGGCGCCCAGCGGCCCGTGCACCAGGAAGCGCCGGCTCCCGCTCAGGACGGCAACGGCGGCGACAGCGCCTGGCGTTCGGCGAACGACGAGCGCTGGCAGCAGGCCGCGCAGCTGCGCAAGCCCAAGGCGGGCGGGGTCACCTCCTCCGGCCTGCCGCGGCGGGTGCCCAAGGCCAACCTGGTCGAGGGCGCCGCCGAGAACACCCCCCAGGGAGGCCCACAGGTCTCCCGCGCCCCGGAGGACGTCCGGGGCAGGCTGAGCAACCTGCGCCGCGGCGTCCAGCGAGGCCGCACCGCAGGCAGTGAAACGAACGGCCAGGGCTTCGGTCCTGACAGCACCTACAACCAGGAGCGTTAGTGTGAGCCCGATGAGCCAGGCGGCACAGAACCTGAACTGGTTGATCACCAACTTCGTGGACAACACCCCGGGGGTGTCCCACACGGTGGTGGTCTCCGCCGACGGACTCCTTCTGGCGATGTCCGAAGGCTTTCCCCGCGACCGCGCCGACCAGCTCGCGGCCGTCGCCTCCGGTCTGACGTCCCTCACGGCAGGCGCCTCCCGCATCTTCGAGGGCGGCGCCGTGAACCAGACCGTTGTGGAGATGGAGCGCGGATTCCTCTTCATCATGTCCATCTCCGACGGGTCGTCGCTCGCGGTCCTGGCGCACCCGGAGGCGGACATCGGCCTCATTGGGTACGAGATGGCCCTCCTGGTGGACCGTGCGGGCACGGTCCTGACGCCCGACCTTCGTGCGGAGCTCCAAGGGAGCCTGCTCAACTAACAGACGTACGGTGCGTTTTGGCGTCCCGAGGCCGTAATGTTTCGGGACGCGGCTACCCCACGACGGGTGCCAGGCACAGTCGGAGGAGGAAAGACAGTGGCAACACCCCCAGGCGGTCCGTCTTCGGGCAACTGGTCGTACGGTCCCGCCCAGGGGCCGAACGACGGCTCGGCGAACCCGTACAACTTCCCCTCCGCGCCGAGCCACCGGCAGCCGTACGCGCCCCAGGGTCCCGGCCCGTCGCCGTACGACCAGCCGCAGGCACCGCGCATCCAGCCCGTGCAGCCGCACCGTCGCGCCCCCGAGCCGGCGCCCGCCGGGGCGGCCAGCAACCCCCTGGTGCGTCCGTACGCCATGACCGGTGGCCGGACCCGCCCGCGGTACCAGCTCGCCATCGAGGCGCTGGTGCACACCACCGCGGCTCCGCACCAGATGCAGGGCCAGCTGCCCGAGCATCAGCGGATCTGCAACCTGTGCCGTGAGATCAAGTCGGTGGCCGAGATCTCGGCCCTGCTCACGATCCCCCTCGGCGTGGCCAGGATCCTCGTCGCCGACTTGGCGGAGGCGGGCCTGGTCGCCATCCATCAGCCCGGCGGCGACGAGAACGCCGGCGGCCAGCCAGACGTGACACTGCTCGAAAGGGTGCTCAGTGGACTTCGCAAGCTCTAGCGGCGGGTCGATTTCTGGGAGTCGCTCCACCACATCCGCGAAGATCGTGGTGGCGGGCGGCTTCGGCGTGGGCAAGACCACGTTCGTCGGCGCCGTCTCGGAGATCAACCCGCTGCGCACGGAGGCCGTCATGACGTCTGCTTCGGCGGGCATCGACGACCTCACCCACACCGGGGACAAGACGACCACCACGGTCGCCATGGACTTCGGCCGCATCACCCTGGACCAGGACCTGATCCTGTACCTCTTCGGTACGCCCGGCCAGGACCGCTTCTGGTTCATGTGGGACGACCTGGTGCGCGGCGCCATCGGCGCGGTGGTCCTGGTGGACACCCGGCGCCTGGCGGACTGCTTCCCGGCGGTCGACTACTTCGAGAACAGCGGCCTGCCCTTCGTCATCGCCCTCAACGGCTTCGACGGGCAGCAGCCCTACAACCCGGACGAGGTGCGCGAGGCCCTGCAGATCGGCCCCGACACCCCGATCATCACCACGGACGCCCGCCACCGCGCGGACGCCAAGTCGACGCTGATCACGCTGGTCGAGCACGCCCTGATGGCGCGCCTGCGGTAGGACGGCGCACCGCGCCGGGACGACGGACGACGGAAGGGCCCCTCTCCACCGGGAGAGGGGCCCTTCCGTCGTCCGGGTGCCGGGGGTCAGCGCCAGCTGTGCGGGGCGCGGAAGCCGGGCTCGCGCTCCAGGCGGCGCCAGCCGGCCTTGACACGGCCGCGGTGCGCGGGGGTCTCGGAGGGACGGGCAGCGGCGCGGGCCAGGAGGACGGCCGTGATGGCGGCGACCTCCTCGGGCTCGGCGTAGCCCTTCTCGACGCGGATGTCAGCAGTGCTCATGGGTGTCAGTCTCCGTGAGAGAGGGGTCCGCGGGGTTGCCGCGGCGGGTCCGCCCGGTTACTGCGGGGGGTTGCCGTGCTTGCGGGAGGGCAGGTCGGCGTGCTTGCTGTGCAGCATCGCCAGGGACCTGACCAGGACCTCGCGGGTCTCGGCGGGGTCGATGACGTCGTCGACCAGGCCGCGCTCGGCCGCGTAGTACGGGTGCATCAGCTCGGACTTGTACTCCTTGACCATCCGCGCCCGCATCGCCTCGGGGTCCTCCGCGTCGGCGATCTGCCGGCGGAAGATGACGTTGGCGGCGCCCTCGGCGCCCATCACGGCGATCTCGTTCGTCGGCCAGGCGTAGGTGAGGTCGGCACCGATGGACTGGCTGTCCATGACGATGTAGGCACCTCCGTACGCCTTGCGCAGGATCAGCGAGATCCTCGGCACGGTCGCGTTGCAGTAGGCGTAGAGGAGTTTGGCGCCGTGCCGGATGATTCCACCGTGCTCCTGGTCGACGCCGGGCAGGAAGCCGGGTACGTCCAAAAGGGTGATGATCGGGATGTTGAAGGCGTCGCACATCTGCACGAAGCGCGCGGCCTTCTCGCTGGCCTCGATGTCGAGGACGCCGGCGAGGGTCTGCGGCTGGTTGGCGATGATGCCGACGACCTGGCCGTCCAGGCGGGCCAGCGCGCAGATGATGTTCCGCGCCCAGCGCTCGTGGACCTCCAGGTACTCGCCGTCGTCGACGATCTCCTCGATGACCTTGGTCATGTCGTACGGCCGGTTGCCGTCGGCCGGGACCAGGTCGAGCAGGGTGTCGGAGCGGCGGTCGACCGGGTCGGTGCACTCCACCCGCGGCGGGTTCTCGCGGTTGTTCTGCGGCAGCAGCGACAGGAGGTAGCGCACCTCGGCGATGCAGGTCTCCTCGTCGTCGTAGGCGAAGTGGCACACGCCGGACGTCTCGGCGTGCACGTCCGCGCCGCCGAGGCCGTTCTGGGTGATCTCCTCGCCGGTGACGGCCTTGACCACGTCGGGGCCGGTGATGAACATCTGCGAGGTCTCGCGGACCATGAAGACGAAGTCGGTGAGGGCGGGGCTGTAGGCCGCGCCGCCCGCGCACGGGCCGAGCATCACCGAGATCTGCGGGATGACGCCGGACGCCTTGGTGTTGCGCTGGAAGATGCCGCCGTAGCCGGCGAGGGCGGAGACGCCCTCCTGGATGCGGGCGCCGGCGCCGTCGTTGAGGGAGACCAGCGGCGCACCGGCCGCGATGGCCATGTCCATGATCTTGTGGATCTTCGTGGCGTGGGCCTCGCCCAGCGCGCCGCCGAAGATGCGGAAGTCGTGGGCGTAGACGAAGACCGTGCGGCCCTCCACCGTGCCCCAGCCGGTGATCACGCCGTCGGTGTACGGCTTCTTGGTCTCCAGGCCGAACCCGGTGGCCCGGTGCCGGCGCAGCTGCTCGACCTCCTGGAAGGAGCCGGGGTCCAGCAGCAGCTCGATCCGCTCCCGGGCGGTCAGCTTGCCCTTGGCGTGCTGCGCCTCGGTCGCCCGCTCGCTCGGTCCGGCGAGCGCCTGCGCACGGATCTCGTGCAGCTCCGCCACCCGCCCGCGCGCGTCGGTCGGTTCCCCGGTCGGCTCACCCGTCGTCTCTTCCAAAACGGTCATGTAGTGACCTTACGAAGCCCACCAAGGAAAGCGAGCCGTCGACTCCGTACAGTCTCCGGAGCGTTTTCCTGGTACCACCGGACAGAACTCCACCGGCATGCAGGCTTTCCGACTGCTCAGGGGGTGTGTCGCTTGTAGGGGTGACACAAAGAGCCCGCTGACACGGGACCGCGCGCGAGGGAGAATCGACGGGAACGGGCGGCGCCCAGTGGAGTGATCCCCCGAGCCTAGCCGCTCCCCGGAAGGCCACCTGACGGGCACCCCGCGTCACGACGGCGACACGCTGCGGATGATGTTGAATCTTGAACGGAATAGGTCTAAGGTCGTCCCTGTTGAGGTCGTTGAACATTCAACGGAACACCCTCCCGTCCCCAAGGAGCACCCCATGAGCATCTTCGGCCGCAAGAGCGAGACCACCACCGCGACCCCCGCCACCGCCGTGAACGCGGACCTCGCCGCCCTCACCGGTGACTACACGATCGACCCGGCGCATTCCACGATCGGTTTCGTCGCCCGGCACGCCATGGTCACCAACGTGAAGGGCAAGTTCACCGACTTCACCGGCTCGCTGCACCTGGACGGCTCCGACCCCGCGCGCTCCACCGCCACCCTCGACGTGCGGATGGACAGCATCGACACCGGGTCCGCCGACCGCGACGGCCACCTGAAGAGCGCCGACTTCTTCAAGACCGAGGAATTCCCGACGATGACCTTCCGCTCCACCGGTGCGGAGGCCCTGGGCGGCGACGACTACCGCATCACCGGCGAGCTGAGCCTGCTCGGCGTGACCAGGCCGCTCACCATCGACCTGGAGTTCAACGGCGCCGCCAAGGACCCGTTCGGCAACGAGCGCGTCGGCTTCGAGGGCAAGGCCGAGATCCTGCGCTCCGACTGGGGCCTGACCTGGAACGCCGCGCTGGAGACGGGTGGCGTGCTGGTCTCCGACAAGATCAAGCTCACCTTCGACATCTCTGCGATCCGCGCCGCCTGACGCCGGCTGCGCCCGCGGCAGTACGACGAGCGCCCGTTCCCCGCACCGCGGGGGGACGGGCGCTCGTCGTCGCACCGGCCCGGGCCGGTGTCAGAAGTCCCCGCCGCCCCCGCCGCCGAAGTCCCCGCCCCCGCCGAAGTCCCCGCCGCCTCCGCCGAAGCCGCCGAAGTCGCCGAAGTCACCGGGATCGAAGTCGGCGCCCGAGACGTCGCCGCCCTGGTAGCCGCCGCCGAAGGTGTCGAAGTCGCCGTAGCCGGCGCCGTACGCGGCCGCGTAGGACGGCGTGGCCATCATGCTGCCCAGCATCGTGCCGACCAGCAGGCCCGGCAGCAGACCGCCGCCGTAGCCGCCGAAGTAGCCGCCCGCCCAGGGGCCGTAGGCCGGGCCCGCGTCCCAGTAGGGGCGGCGGCCGAAGTCGCTGTCCACCTCGCGCACGGCCGGGTCGCGGCCGTCGGCCAGCCGGGTCGCGTCCGCCGCGCACACCGGGACCTCGCGGGCCGCGCCGCCGGGCGGGCTCCACACCGCGTCGGTGACCGAGGGGCCGTGCCGGGGGTCGAAGAAGCACGGCGGGCGCCGCTCGGGCAGGGGCCGGTGCTCGCGCCGGGCGGCCAGCCGGGCCAGCGAGAAGCGGCCGTCCTCCAGCGCCTCGGTGACCGCGCGGACCTCCTCGGGCCGGGCGGCGGCGGCCATGGCCGACTTGGCCCGGTCGTAGGCGTCCAGGGCGTGCTCGTAGTCGGCACGCATCGCGTCGTCGGCGCCCGGCTCTGCGGGGTGGAACTCCAGGCGGTCCAGCTCCTCGCCGAACGCGGTGATGTCCTCGTCGACGACCACCCGCAGCCGCTCCAGCGCCGCCCGCTGCTCCTGGGCGCGGCGCCGCCGGTTGCGGCTGACCAGGGCGTACGCGCCCGCGCCGCCCGCGACCAGGACCGCGGCGGTGGTGACCAGCGCGGTGGTGGAGATGCCGGTGCCGCCGGAGGTGCCCCAGCCGGAGGGCGCCGAGCCGCCCATGTGGGCCACGGCCCGCTCGGTGAAGTCGGTGAGCTGGGTGGCCGCGTCGCCGTCGCCCTGGACGCTGGTCACGAGGTTGCGCACGGCCGCGTTCGGCAGCACGGAGGAGTCCGCGCGGGCGTCGAACCGGTCGCCGAGGCGGATCGCGTACACCCCGGTGATGCCGGTGGCGGTGCGCAGGTCGGTGAAGAGGTTCCGGGTCGGGTAGTCGGCGGGCAGGACGGCGACGAAGACGGGCTTGTCGGCGTCCTCGATGCGCTTCCGCAAGGCGTGCGCGTCCGCCTGCGACAGCTCGGCGGACGCGGCCGGGTCGACGTAGACCGGGCTCTCGCGCAGGGCCTCGGCGATCTGCGAGACGCTGGTGGCGGCAGCGGCGCGCGGGGCGCCCGCCGAGAGCACGGTCAGCACGGCGAGCGCCAGCGCGGCCAGCAGCGCGCCCACGCTTCGGGCAGGAGTCGCGAGCCTCATGACCCCGGACTACCCGGATATCGGGAAGCTACCCGAAGGGCGCGAAACCGGGCGGATACCGCCCGGCGCGGTCGCTACGCGGCCCGGTAGGCCGCGGTCAGCTTGTCCACCGCCTTTCCGTAGTGTCCGGTCAGCAGCAGGTGGTCGGCCTCGGCGAAGGGGCGGGCGAGGGCGGCGGTGATGTGCTGCCCCGCCTTCTGCTGGACGATCAGCCGGGCCCGGGCGACCAGCGCGGCCCCGGTCCGGTCCGCGCCGGCGCGGTCGGCGGCCTCGGCCGCAGCGGCGAGCGCCTCGAGGGTGGCGGCGCCGCCCCGGGGCACCGGGGTGAGCGTGGTCAGGCCCCAGCCGTAGGGGAACTGCGGGTCGTAGGCGGTGTCACCGACGTTGATCGGAAGCTGCGCCTCCGACTTGGGCCAGGTGACGGGGAGCTGCCCGGTGAAGGGGCGGCGGCCGTACAGGACGTCGGCCACGCCCGCGCCCTCGGTGCCCGGCAGCCAGGAGGCGACCAGGGCGTCGATGCCGGGGAGCCGGTCGCCGAGGAGCTGGGGCCGGCCGGAGACGACCAGCACCACGCACTTCATCGCCCCGCACACCGTGTCCACGGCCTTCTGGTCGGCGGCGGACAGCCGCAGGTCGTGGCCGTTGCCCACGTCGCCGACGCCCTCGGCGTAGGGGGTCTCGCCGACGACGACCACGCCGACGTCGTGGCCGGCCGTGGGCGCGGAGGCGTCCTGGGAGTAGGTGACGTGGCCGCCGGCCGCGCGCATGCCCTGGAGGATCGTGGTGCCGGTGGTGACGGCGCCGGAGGAGCCCTGCCAGGTCAGGGTCCAGCCGCCGGACTGGTTGCCGATGTCGTCCGCGTTGGAGCCCGCGACGTAGACCCTCTGCGACGTCTTCAGCGGCAGCAGGCCGCCGTCGTTCTTCAGGAGCACCTGCGACTCGGCGGCCGCGCGGCGGGCGACGGCGCGGTGCGCGGCGGAGCCGATGCCGGCGGCGCCGCGGGTGTCGGCGTAGGGGTGCTCGAACAGGCCGAGCCGGAACTTCTGGGTGAGGATCCGGGCGACCGCGTCGTCGACGCGCCGCTCGCTGACGCGTCCGGCCCGCACCTCGTCGGCCAGGGTGGTGGCGAAGTCCTTGTAGCCGTACGGGACCATCATCATGTCGACGCCCGCGGTGACGGCGGTGCGGACGTGCGCCGCGTAGTCGCCGGGGAGCTGGTCGATGGCGTTCCAGTCGCTGATGACGAAGCCGTCGAAGCCCATCCGGCCCTTGAGCACGCCGTTGATCATGTCGCCGCGGGCGTGCATCTTGACCGGGCCCCGTCCGTCGCCGGCGATGTCGAGCGAGGAGTACGACGGCATGACGGTGCCCACGCCCCGGTCGACGGCCTCCTGGTACGGCGCGAGGTGGACGGCCTCGAGCTGCTGCCGGGTGACCTCGGTGACGCCCTGGTCGATGGTGTAGGTGCCGGTGGTGGAGGAGCCGTAGGTGGTGCCGCCGTCGCCGACGAAGTGCTTGGCGGTGGCGAGGACCTTGTCGGCGCGGTCCAGGTCGCTGCCGTCGGCGCGGCCCTGGAGGCCCTGGATGATCGTCTCCATCGACTCGACGAGGGCGGGGTCCTCGCCGAAGGACTCGTAGGAGCGGCCCCAGCGTTCGTCGCGGGTGACGCACAGGCAGGGCGCGAAGTCCCAGGGCACGCCGGTGGCGCGGACCTCGGCCGCGGTCACCGCGCCGGTGCGCTGGACGAGGGCGGGGTCGCGGGTGGCGCCGAGACCGATGTTGTGCGGCATGACGGTGGCGCCGGCCAGGTTGTTGTGGCCGTGGACGGCGTCGACGCCGTAGACGAGCGGGATCTGGAAGCGGGTCGCCCGGGTCCGGAGCTGGAAGGCGTCGATCATCTTCGCCCAGGCGTCGGGGGTGTTGGGCGTGGGCGTGGAGCCGCCGCCGGAGAGCAGGGAGCCCAGGCCGTAGGCCGCGATGTCACCGGGTGCGCTCATGGCGCCGCGCTCCGCCTGGGTCATCTGGCCGGCCTTCTCCTCCAGGGACATCCGGGAGAGCAGGTCGGCGACGCGCCGCCGCACGGGCAGCTTGGCGTCCAGGTACGGCAGTCCGTGGGCGTCGACGACGACCTCGGGGTCCTCGGCGGGCGGCTTGGCGCCCGTGACCGTGAGCTTCAGCGGGATCGTCTCGGCGGGCTCGGCGGAGCGGTCCTTCAGGGTGTGGACGCGCACGGTGCGGGTGGTGCCGGAGGGCGTGCCCGCGGGGAAGGTGAAGGTGCCGGAGACGGGGGTGTAGTCGGTGCCGGGGCGGGCGGTGCCGCCCGCGGTGCCGTAGGCGACCGTCACGGGCTGGTCGACGGGGGCCGCGCCGGTGGTGGTGAGGGTGACCTGCACGGTGGCGTCGCCGCCCTCCGCCACCGGGTGGACGGCCGCGTCGGTGGTGACGGCGGCGCGCAGCGACTGGTCGGCGGTGCCGTACAGCTCGACGCCGTCCACGGCGAACCGGCCCTTGACGCCGACGGGCAGGGTGAGGGCGTAGCCCCACATCTGCGTGAGCCCGAGGACGTGGTCGATGCCGCCGACGGGCTGGTAGTCGGTGCGGTAGACGAAGTCGGTGAAGGGCAGTTCGACCTGTTTCCAGCCGGTGAAGTCGTCGGTGAACGAGGTCGTCCACAGCTCGGAGGCCTCGCCGTGGGCGCCGCCGTCCTTGATCTCGAAGGCGATCTTCCTGCCGGTGCCCTGGCCCTCCCACCACAGGCGCACGCCCCGGTGGGCGGACCAGTCGTGGGCGGGCCGGTCCGCGGCGAAGTCGTGGGTGAAGCCGCCGTAGCCGCTGATGTCGTAGGTGCCGGTGAGGACCTTCTCGCCCTCGGGGGCGTCGGGGCGCGCGGTGAGCTGCAGGGCGGGCGGGTCGTCGCTGTCGCCGCCCCAGGTGAAGATGCCCTCGGCGGGCTGGGCGGCGAACGGCACCTCGCCCTCGAAGCGGTCGACGGCGACCGCCGGCGGGTCGGCGGCCGCCCGGGACACGGCCGGGGTGAGCAGTGCGGCGCACAGGGCGGTGGAGACGAGCAGGGCGGTTCTTGGCATGGACCTTCCCTCGACTCTCTGGTTCACTCTGGCTCGAGCAGTTCACTCATGACTTAGATCACATCGTGAGTTAACAACCTCCGAGACTTAACCAAGCCGCCGCAGACCCGTCAAGACGTCCCGTCAGAAGGGCATGCACCGATGAGACGATCCCCCCACACCCTCCGGCTGCTGCTCGCGGCCGGGCTCGCCCTGGCCGGGCTGAGCGCCACCGGCCCCGCCGCGCACGCCTCCGGCGAACAGGTCACCGCGTACCTCACCACCACCGACGACGACGCCGGACGGCACGTGGTGCGCGGCCTGCAGGCGCAGGCGCCGTTCGCCTTCCAGTCCGGCACCGGGGGCGGCGGCGAGAACATCACCGTCGACGAGAACACCGGGTACCAGACCTTCACCGGCGGCGGCGCGTCCTTCACCGACACCGCGGCCTGGCTGATGAACAGCAGCGGCGCGCTGTCGCAGGCCACCCGGGACGCCACGATGCGCAAGCTGTTCTCCCCGACCGACGGCATCGGCCTGTCGTTCCTGCGCAACCCCATGGGCGCGTCCGACCTGGCCCGCTTCGGCTACACCTACGACGACGTGCCGGCCGGGCAGAGCGACCCGTCCCTGGCGAAGTTCTCCATCGCCCACGACCTGGCCGACGTCGTCCCGCTGACCCGGCAGGCGCTCCAGCTCAACCCGTCCCTGACCGTGATGGCCTCCCCGTGGACGGCGCCGGCCTGGATGAAGGACAGCGGCTCGCTCAACGGCGGCTGGCTGAAGGCCGAGGACTACGGGGCCTACGCCTCCTACTTCGTGAAGTACCTCCAGGCCTACCGCGACCAGGGCGTCCCGGTCGCGTACGTCACCGCGCAGAACGAGCCGACCTGCTGCTCGGGCTACCCGTCGATGAGCTGGAACGCGAGCGGGCTGGCGTACTTCACCAAGAGCGAGCTGCTGCCCAAGCTCCAGGCGGCGGGCCTGTCCACCAAGGTCCTCGCGCACGACTGGAACTGGGACACCTACGACGCCTACGCGGCCCAGACCGTGGACGACGCGGCGGTGCGCAACCACCCCAACTTCGGCGGCATCGCCTGGCACGGCTACGGCGGCGACATCGCCAAGCAGACCGCGGTGCACAACCAGTACCCGGGGCTGGACGCCTTCGGCACCGAGCACTCCGGCGGCACCTGGATCGCCAACCAGCAGCGCGAGGACATGTCCAACATCATCGACTACACCCGCAACTGGGCGAAGTCGGTGACCAAGTGGTCCCTCGCGGTGGACCAGAACCGCGGCCCGCACAACGGGGGCTGCGGCACCTGCAGCGGCCTGATCACCGTGCACAACGGGGACGGGGCGAGCGGGACCGTCGACTACACCGTCGAGTACTACACGATGGGCCACCTGACGAAGTTCGTGCGGCCCGGCGCCCAGCGGATCGCGTCCACCGCCTCGTCCGCCGTGCCCAACGTCGCCTGGCGCAACCCCGACGGCTCCAAGGCGCTCATCGCGTACAACGACTCCGTCTCCGCCCGCACGGTCACGCTCAACTGGGGCGGCCAGCACGCCACCTACTCCCTGCCCGGCAGGACGTCGGCCACCTTCACCTGGTCCGGGACGCAGTCCGGCGGGGGCGGGCAGAGCGGCGCGTTCGTGGGACTGGCGGGCAAGTGCCTCGACGTGGCGGGCGGCGCCACGGCCAACGGGACCGCGGTGCAGCTCTACGACTGCAACGGCTCGGCGGCCCAGCGCTGGACCGTGCAGGCCGACGGCTCGGTCCAGGCCCTCGGCAAGTGCCTCGACGTGGCCTCCGCCTCGACCGCCGACGGGGCCAAGGTGCAGCTCTACGACTGCAACGGCACCGGCGCGCAGCGCTGGTCGTACAACGCGGCGACCGGCGACGTGGTGAACACCGCGGCGAACAAGTGCCTGGACGTCACGGACAACTCCTCGGCCAACGGGGCCCGCGCCCAGATCTGGTCGTGCACCGGGGCCGCCAACCAGAAGTGGGCCCTGCGCTAGGGGATGTCTCGTCGGTCAGGCCGGATCAGGGAGCGGCGCCCGGTGCCGTGCATCGCAAGGCGGAGGAGGGCGGCGATGCGGAGCATCGCCAACCGACGACAACGCGGCGAGGCGCGGCACCGGACGCCGCGAGCCCGGCCTGACCGACGAGACACCCCCTAGGGGGATGTCCCGTCCCCGGGCCTGGACCGCACCCGGCCGGTTACCCTGACCGGGACGTCCGCACCGGGAGGCCGGGATGACCACCGCACAGGATCTGCTGATCGTCGCGTTGGACGAGCCGTCCAGCCGGCCCGTCGCCCAGGGCGACCTCTCGCTCGCCCTCGCCGGCGCGGAGGTCCTCGACCTCCTGGACGCCGGGGCGCTCTCGCTGGACGGCGACCGGCTCGTGCCGTTCGGCGAGCGCCCGACCGGGGACCCGCTGCTGGACGAGGCGCGCGCCTCGCTGGTGCGGGAGGAGCCGTACGAGACGGTCGAGGACTGGCTGTGGCGCCGGGGCAACGGCCTGGCCGCCCGGTACGCCACCGCGCTGGAGGAGGAGGGCCGCCGGGCCGGAGCGCCCCGGCGGCTGCTGCCCCGGCTCGGCGGCCGGACGGAGCGGGCCGACTCCGCCGCCCGGCACCGCGCGGGCGAGCGCTGGGCGGTGCGCGAGCCGGTCCTCGCCACGCTGGCGGCGACCCTCGGCATCCAGGAGGCACCGGTCGGCGCCCCCGACGACGCCGACCCGGCGGAGGGGAACGCGCTCACGCTGGTGTCGGCCACCGTCGAGGACGCCCTGACGGAACTCGAGGCGGTACGGCAGCGGCGGCGCATCGAGGACGACGCCTTCGCCAACGTCTGGCGCGCCCCCTGACGGACGCCGGCCGCCCGGGCGCGGGCTACTCGGCGGGCTCGACCCCGGCGCGCAGCAGCCCGTAGGTGCAGGCGTCCTCCAGGGCCTGCCAGGAGGCGGCGATGACGTTGTCCGCGACGCCCACCGTGGACCACTCCCCCGTGCCGTCCGACGTGGAGATCAGGACGCGCGTGGTGGACGAGGTGCCGTGCTTGCCCTCCAGGATGCGGACCTTGTAGTCGACCAGCTCCAGCTTGGCGAGCTGGGGGTAGATCTTCTCCAGCGCCACCCGCAGGGCCCGGTCCAGGGCGTTGACCGGGCCGTTGCCCTCGGCGGTGGCGACGATGCGCTCGCCCTTGGCCCACAGCTTGACCGTGGCCTCGTTGGCGTGGGTGCCGTCGGGGCGGTCCTCGACGATGGCCCGCCAGGACTCGACCTCGAAGTAGCGCAGCGGACGGCCGCCCTGGACCTCCGTGCGCAGCAGCAGCTCGAAGCTGGCGTCGGCCGCCTCGTAGGTGTAGCCCTTCAGCTCGCGTTCCTTGACGCGCTCGACGACCCGGCCGACCAGCTCGCGGTCGTCGCCCAGGTCGATGCCCAGCTCCTTGCCCTTGAGCTCGATCGAGGCGCGGCCCGCCATGTCGGAGACCAGCATCCGCATGGTGTTGCCGACCTGCTCGGGGTCGATGTGCTGGTACAGGTCCGGGTCGACCTTGATGGCGGAGGCGTGCAGGCCCGCCTTGTGCGCGAAGGCGGACAGGCCGACGTAGGGCTGGTGGGTGGAGGGCGTCAGGTTGACGACCTCGGCGATGGCGTGGGAGATCCGGGTGGTCTCGCGCAGCCGGCCCTCGGGCAGCACCTTCTTGCCGTACTTCAGCTCCAGCGCGGCGACCACCGGGAAGAGGTTGGCGTTGCCGACGCGCTCGCCGTAGCCGTTCGCCGTGCACTGCACGTGGGTCGCGCCCGCGTCGACCGCGGCGAGGGTGTTGGCGACCGCGCAGCCGGTGTCGTCCTGGGCGTGGATGCCGAGGCGGGCCCCGGTGTCGGCGAGGACGGTGGAGACGACGGCGTGGACCTGGGCGGGGAGCATGCCGCCGTTGGTGTCGCACAGGACGACCACGTCCGCGCCGGCCTCGGCGGCGGCCCGCACGACGGCCTTGGCGTACTCGGCGTTGGCGCGGTAGCCGTCGAAGAAGTGCTCGCAGTCGACGAACACCCGGCGGCCCTGGGCGCGCAGGTGGGAGACGGTGTCGCGGACCATCTCCAGGTTCTCCTCGAGCGTGGTGCGCAGGGCGAGTTCCACGTGCCGGTCGTGCGCCTTGGCGACCAGCGTGACGACCGGGGCGCCCGACTCCAGGAGCGCCTTGACCTGCGGGTCCTCTGCGGCCGTCGCGCCGGCCCGGCGGGTGGCGCCGAAGGCGACGAGCTGGGCGTGCCGGAAGTCGATCTCCGCGCGGGCGCGGGCGAAGAACTCGGTGTCGCGGGGGTTCGCGCCGGGCCAGCCGCCCTCGATGAAGCCGACGCCGAAGTCGTCCAGGTGCCGTGCGATGGCGAGCTTGTCGGCGACGGTCAGGTTGATGCCCTCGCGCTGGGCACCGTCGCGCAGGGTGGTGTCGAAGACGTGGAAGGCGTCGTCGAGCTCGCTGGTTGCCGTCTCGGTCATGGTCTGAAGGCTCCTGATGTCGGATCTCGGTCTACCGGAATGACCGGCTCCACCGCCCCCATGCTCCCGCGCGCTCTCGCTCCCGGCTGCGGGTGGGCCAGAAAAGCGAAAAACCTCTCGCGGGTGCGAGAGGTCTGCGCGCGGGTCGAGGCGACGGTGGCCGCTCTCGTACCTGGTCGTACGAGGCGGTCACTGCGGACCGGCGCGCCTGCTGCCAATAATCATGGCGAACGAGAGCACGGTGGCAGTCTGGCACAGGCCGCCCGGCAGCTCACCGTCCGTCTCAGGATGCGAACAGCGCGTCGTCCAGGAACGCGTGGACGTGGGCGAGCACCTGCGCGCGGTCGGTGCCGCGCAGGCCGATCGCCACGTGGATGGAGAAGCCGTCGAGCAGGGCGCGCAGCCGGGCGGCGAACCGGTCGGGGTCGACGCCGCGGAACTCGCCGCGCGAGACGCCCTCGGCGAGCAGGGCCACCAGGTCGCGGTGCCAGGCGCCCTCGATGGCGGCCTGCCGCTCGCGGGCGGCCGACTCGGCATCGGCGTTCTGCGAGCGGTTCCAGACCTCCAGCCAGAGCGTCCAGTGCGGGTCGCGGTGGCCGTCGGGGACGTACAGGTCGACGTAGGCGGCGAGGCGGTCGCGGGCCGTGCCGGGGCGGGCCAGCAGGCGGGCGCGCTCGGCGCCCAGGCGGCCCTCGCTCCACTCCAGGGTGCGCAGCAGGAGCTCGTCCTTGGAGCCGAAGTAGTAGAGCAGGTGGCCGCTGCTCATGCCCACCTCGCGGCCGAGGGCGGCCATGGTGAGCCGCTCCAGGCCGCGTTCGGCGATCATCGCCATGGCCGCGGCGAGGACCTCCTCGCGGGGCGGCGCCTGTCTGCGCCCACCGGCCATGCGCTGCCCCCTAGATCCTCGGCTGCTGTTGCGTGATGCAGTGGATGCCACCGCCACCGGAGAAGATCGTACGGGCGTCGACCAGGGTCACCGTGCGCTCGGGGAACAGCCGGCGGAAGATGCCGGCCGCGATCTCGTCGCGCGGGTCGTCGAAGCCGCACAGCACGACGCCGCCGTTGCAGAGGTAGTGGTTGATGTAGGAGTAGTCGGCCCAGTGGCCGTCGGCCTCCAGGGTGGCGGGGGCGGGCACCTCCACGACCTCCAGCCGGCGTCCGCGCGCGTCGGTCTGGGCCCGCAGCAGGCCGATGACCTCCCGGGTCACCTCGTGGTCGGGGTGCGCCGGGTCGGGCTGGTGGTGGGCGACGACGACGCCGGGGCGGGCGAACGCGGCCACGATGTCGACGTGGCCGAGGGTGCCGAAGCCGTGCGGGGGGTAGTCGCCGGTCAGGCCGCGGGGCAGCCAGATCGCCTTGCGGGTGCCGAGCAGGCCGTGGATCTCCGCCTCGACCTGCTCGCGGGTCCAGCCCGGGTTGCGCTCGGGCCCGAGCTGCACCGTCTCGGTGAGCAGGACGGTCCCCTCGCCGTCGACGTGGATCGCGCCGCCCTCGTTGACCAGCGCCGAGGCGTACGTGCGGGCCCCGGTGAGGTCGGCGACGTGCGCGGCGATCTTCGCGTCGTGCTCCCAGCGGGCCCAGTGCTGGGCGCCCCAGCCGTTGAACGTCCAGTCGACGGCGGCGAGTTCGCGTCCGTTGCTGAGGAACGTGGGCCCGATGTCCCGCATCCAGGCGTCGTCCAGGTCCCGTTCGACGGTGTCGACGCCCTCGCCCAGCACCTCGCGCGCCCCGGCGGACTGTCCGGGGCCGCACACCACCGTCACGGGTTCGAAGCGGCGTACGGCACGGGCGACCGAGGCCCAGGCATCGCGCGCGGCGGCGAGTCCGGCGGGGTCGTCGAAGGTGGGGTTGGGGGACGGCCAGGCCATCCAGGTGCGCTCGTGGGGGGCCCATTCGGCGGGCATGCGGAAACCGTCGGCGGCAGCGGACATCGGCGATCCTCAGAGGAAGTAGAGGCGGTTGAGGGAGACGGACTCGGCGGGTTCGGAGCGCAGCGGCTCGCCGTCGAGGGTGACCAGGCCGGTGCGCCCGTCCACGTCGACCTGCCCGGTACGGCAGTTGCGGCGCAGGTCGGCCGGTCCGATGCCGCGGGTGCCGCGGACCGCGACCCGGCGGCGCCGGGTCGGCAGGGTGTCGTGGCCCTGGTCCACGGCGGCGCGGGCGACGAAGGCCACGGACAGGTCGGCGGGGGTGGCGCCGTGCGCCCCGAACTGCGGCCCCAGGACGAGGGGTTCGCAGGTGTCGGTGGCGGCGTTGGGGTCGCCGGTGACGCCGTAGGCCGGGAAGCCGGACTTCAGGACGAGCTGCGGCTTGGCGCCGAAGTACTCCGGCCGCCACAGCACGAGGTCGGCGAGCTTGCCGACCTCGATGGAGCCGACCTCGTGGGCCAGGCCGTGCGCGATGGCCGGGTTGACGGTCAGCTTCGCGATGTAGCGCAGGACGCGGTCGTTGTCGTCGCCGGCCGGGGCGCCGAGCTCGGCCTTCATCTTGCCGGCCATGGCGAAGGTGCGACGGACCGTCTCGCCGGCCCGGCCCATGCCCTGGGCGTCGGAGGAGGTGATGCCGATGGCGCCCAGGTCGTGCAGCACGTCCTCGGCGCCCATGGTGCCGGCGCGGATGCGGTCGCGGGCCATGGCGGCGTCGCCGGGCAGGTCGGTCTTGAGGTCGTGGACGGAGACGATCATGCCGTAGTGCTCGGCGACCGCGTCCCGGCCGAAGGGCAGGGTGGGGTTGGTGGAGGAGCCGATGACGTTCGGCACGCCCGCCATCTTCAGCACGTTGGGGACGTGTCCGCCGCCGCAGCCCTCGATGTGGAAGGCGTGGATGGTGCGGCCCTCCAGCACGCGCAGGGTGTCCTCGACGGACAGGCACTCGTTCAGCCCGTCGCTGTGCAGGGCCACCTGGACGTCGTGCTCCTCGGCGACGCGCAGCGCGGTGTCCAGGGCCCGGGTGTGCGCGCCCATGTCCTCGTGCACCTTGAAGCCGCTCGCCCCGCCCTCGGCCAGCGCCTCGACGAGCGGCGCCTCGTGGGAGGACGAGCCCCGGCCCAGGAAGCCGATGTTGACGGGCCAGGCGTCGAAGGCGTTGAACGCGTGCCGGAGCGCCCAGGGCGAGTTGACGCCGACGCCCCAGACGGGGCCGAACTCCTGCCCGACGATCGTGGTCACCCCGGAGGCCAGGGACGCCTCCATGACGCGCGGGGAGAGCAGGTGGACGTGGGTGTCGACGGCCCCGGCGGTGGCGATCAGGCCCTCGCCGGACACGATGGACGTGCCCGTGCCCACGACGACGTCCACGCCGTCCAGGGTGTCGGGGTTGCCGGCCCGGCCGATCGAGGAGATCCGGCCCTCGCGGATGCCGATGGAGACCTTGCGGATGCCCTGCACGGCGTCGATCACGACGACGTTGCTGATCACCACGTCACACGTCTCGCGCACGGCGGCGGCCTTCAGGTGCAGCCCGTCGCGGGCCGTCTTGCCGAACCCGGCGAGGAACTCGTCGCCGTGGTGCTGCGCGTCGGACTCGACGCGGACCACGAGTCCCGAGTCCCCGAGCCGGATGCGGTCCCCGGCCCGGGGGCCGTGGGTGGCCGCGTACTCGTGGGGGGTGAGGCGGCGGGCCTCGGCGGGGTGTCCTCCGGGACGGCTCATCGCGGGTCCTCCTCGCGGGGGTGGGCGTCGGGGCGGTCGCCGGGTGCGGCGTCGGGGCGGGGACCGGGCCCGGCGCCCAGGTAGCCGCACGCCGCCGCCCGTCGCAGGGCCTCCTCCCGTGCGCCCGGGGCGTCGAGCGGGCCGTCGACGAGGCCGGCGAAACCGATGGCGACGCGGGCGCCGCCGAGGGGGACGAGGCCGACCTCGTGCGTCTCGCCGGGCCCGAACCGCACCGAGGACCCGGCGGGCACGGCGAGCCGCATCCCGTAGGCCGCGGCGCGGTCGAAGTCGAGGCGCGGGTTGGCCTCGAAGAAGTGGAAGTGGGAGGTGACGGAGACCGGCACCGGGGCGGTGTTGGTGACCGTGAGCCGCACGGCCGCCTCCGGCTCGGCGTGCTCGGGGCCGGGCAGCAGGGCCCCGGGGGCACCGTCGCCGAGCGAGCCGCCGATGGGGTCGGAGACCACGGCCAGCCGTGAGCCGTCGTCGAAGACGGCCTCGACGTGCACCTCGGTGACGACGTCGGCGACGCCCGGCAGGACGTCGTCCGGGCCGAGCACGCGCCGGGCGCGGTCGATCGCCTCCGCGAGCCGGGCGCCGTCGCGGGCGGCCTCGCACACGGTGTCCGCGATCAGCGCCGTCGCCTCGGGGACGTTCAGCCGGAGCCCGCGGGCCCGGCGGGCCCGGGCCAGCTCGGCGGCGCCGAAGAGCAGCAGCCGGTCGCGTTCGGTCGGGGTCAGCCGCATGTCACTCCCTCCATTTAGAACATCACTCTAAACATGAAAATCCCTCGACGAAAGGTTGACGTCGGCATGGCGCAGCTATCACATTGAACGTCGTTCTAACCGAGGGAGACCAGCATGCCGATGGAACAGCGCGGAGTCGACACCGTCCCCGAGGACGAACGCACCAGCGGTCCCCGCGACCTGGTGTCGATCCTGCTCGGCTCGAACCTCTGTCTGGGCGTGATCGTCTTCGGCTGGCTGCCCGCGTCCTTCGGACTCGACTGGTGGGGTTCGCTCACCTCGATCGTGGCGGGCACCGTCGTCGGCACCGCCCTCACCGCGCCGCTGGCGCTGATCTCGCTGCGCACCGCGACCAACCTGTCCACCTCCTCCGGCGCCCAGTTCGGGGTGCGCGGACGCCTGGTCGGCTCGGTGGTGGGCCTGCTGCTGGCCCTCGGCTACACCGCGCTGACCGTGTGGATCGGCGGGGACGTGGTGGTCGGCGTCCTCGGCCGCCTGGCCGGCCTCCCCGCCGACGCCGTGTCGTACGCCGTGGTCTACGGGCTGCTCGCGGCGGCGACCGTCGCGGGCGCCGTCTACGGTTACCGGGTGCTGCTGGCGATGTCCCGGGTGCTGGCCGTCGGCATGACCGCGCTGCTGGCGCTCGGGGTGCTCGCCTACGCCCCGCACTTCACCACCGCCGCGCTGCCGGGGGCGGGCGGCTACCTGCTCGGGGGCTACTGGCCCACCTGGTTCCTGTCGGCGGTGGCCGCCGGGCTGTCCGGGCCGATCGCGTTCATCACGCTGCTCGGCGACTACACCCGCTACATCTCACCGGCCCGCCACTCCCCCCGGCGCGTGCTGCAGGCCACCTGGCTCGGCCTGCTCCTCGGCCTGCTCGTGCCGCAGCTCTTCGGCACCTTCACCGCCTACGCGGCCCGCGCGTCCCTCGACTACGCCGGCCCGCTGGTCGACGCCTCCCCCGCCTGGTACCTCGTCCCGCTGCTGCTGGCCGCCTCGGCGGGCTCGGTCGGCAACGCGGGCCTGATGCTGTACTCGATGGGCCTCGACCTCGACGCGATCCTGCCCCGCGCCTCGCGCGCCCGGGCCACCTGCACCGTCGCCGTCGTCGCCACGGCCTGCGTCTTCGTGGGCCACTTCGCCTCCCGCGCGCAGGACGCGATGACCTCCTTCGTCCTGCTGCTCACCGCGATCGGCACCCCGTGGGCGGTGATCACCCGCATCGGCTCCGTGCGCTGCCGCGGCGTCTACGACCCGGACGCCCTCCAGGTGTTCAACCGCCGCGCCCGCGGCGGGATCTACTGGTTCACCGGCGGCTGGCACGTCCCCGCGACGGCGAGCTGGGCGCTGGGCGCGGTGGTGGGCGTGCTCGCGGTGTCGCTGCCGTCGTACCAGGGCCCGCTGCTCGGGCTGACGGGCGGGGTGGACTGCAGCTTCCTGCTGTCCGGGCTGGTGGGCGGGACGGCGTACGCCCTGTCGACGCGGACGTCGGCCCGCACGGCGGCCCCGGAGTCCCTCGGGGAGGGGTCCGGGGCCGGGGCGTCGGGGTCCGCGGCACTGCCGGCCGAGCCGGGCGGGCGCGGCCGGGGCTGATCCCGTACCGCTGCCCGGGCCCCGCCGTGCCGGGGTCAGGCCAGCCGGTGCATCCAGCCGTGCTTGTCGTCGGCGGTGCCGCGCTGGATGTCGAGCAGCGCGTCGCGCAGCCGCAGGGTCACCTCGCCGGGCTCGCCGCCGCCCTGCTGCCACTCGCCGCTCGCGCGCTTGACCGTGCCGACGGGCGTGATCACGGCCGCCGTACCGCAGGCGAACACCTCGGTGAGGGTGCCGTTCTCGGAGTCGCGCTGCCACTGCTCGACGGAGACGCGGGCCTCCTCGGCCCGGTACCCGAGGTCGCGGGCGACGCTGAGCAGGGAGTCACGGGTGACGCCCTCCAGGATGGAGCCGGTCAGCGTGGGGGTGACGATCCTGTCGCCGTACACGAAGTACAGGTTCATCCCGCCCAGCTCCTCGACCCACTGGTGCTCGACCGCGTCGAGGTAGCAGACCTGGTCGCAGCCCTTGGCCGCGGCCTCGGCCTGGGCGAGCAGGGAGGCGGCGTAGTTGCCGCCGGTCTTGGCGTCGCCCATGCCGCCGGGGACGGCGCGGACGCGGTCCTCCGAGACCCAGATGGACACCGGGCGCACCCCGCCCGGGAAGTACGCGCCGGCCGGCGAGGCGATGACCAGGAACAGGTACTCGTTGGCCGGCTTCACGCCCAGGCCGACCTCGGTGCCGATCATGAAGGGCCGCAGGTACAGCGACTCCTCGCCGCCGTGCGCGGGCACCCAGTCCTTGTCCTGGGCGACCAGCGCGTCGCACGCCTCGATGAACGTCTCCACCGGCAGCTCCGGCATCGCCAGGCGGCGTGCGGACCGCTGGAAGCGCAGGGCGTTCTGGTCCGGGCGGAAGGTGGCGACCGAGCCGTCGGGCTGGCGGTAGGCCTTCAGCCCCTCGAAGATCTCCTGGGCGTAGTGCAGGACGTGGGTGGCCGGGTCGAGCGGGATCGGCGCGTACGGAACGAGCTGGCCGTCGTGCCAGCCCCGGCCCTCGGTCCACTTGATCGTCACCATGTGGTCGGTGAAGTGGCGGCCGAACCCGGGGTTGGCCAGGATCGCCTCGCGCTCGGCGGCGGAGAGCGGACTGGCGGAGGGCTTGAGCTCGATCGTGGGCGTCGTCATGAGTGGTTGTCCTTCACCGGTTGTCGTGACGGGCCGCGCTCATGCCCCGCACGACCGTGTCGGCCGGTGGTAGGACGTCCGAGCATTCCCTCATGTCGCGGCTCCGCGTTCGATTATCGCGCGGATGCCGGGGCGGAAGGAATCGGGGTGAAGGGTGAAGCGGCCCAGGGGTTGATGGTGGCACCCGGGACCGCATACGGAAAGCCGCCGGGTGCGGAAGCGACCCGACGGCTCTCGTGTGCAGCGCGGCGGGTCAGCCGGCTACGCGTACGGCGAGCGCGTCGCCGATCTGGGCGGTGCTGCGGGCGGGCTGCCCGGCGCGCTCCGCGAGGTCGGCGGAGACGGCGTCCTCGATGCGCGTGGCCTCGGCCTCGTAGCCGAGGTGGCGCAGCAGCAGGGCGACGGACAGGACCGTGGCGGTGGGGTCGGCCTTGCCCTGGCCGGCGATGTCCGGGGCCGAGCCGTGCACGGGCTCGAACATGGACGGGAACGCGCCGCTCGGGTTGATGTTCCCGGACGCGGCGACGCCGATGCCGCCGGAGACGGCCGCGGCGAGGTCGGTGATGATGTCGCCGAAGAGGTTGTCGGTGACGATGACGTCGAACCGCTCGGGCTGGGTGACCAGGTAGATGGTGGCGGCGTCGACGTGGATGTACTCGGTGGTGACCTCGGGGTACTCCGCGGCGACCCGGTGGAAGACGTCCGTCCACAGGTGACCGGCGAAGGTCAGCACGTTGTTCTTGTGGACGAGGGTCAGCTTCTTGCGCGGGCGGGCCTGGGCGCGGGCGAAGGCGTCACGGACGACGCGCTCGACGCCGTAGGCGGTGTTGACCGAGACCTCGGTGGCGACCTCGTGCTCGGTGCCCCGGCGGATGGTGCCGCCGTTGCCGGTGTACGGGCCCTCGGTGCCCTCCCGGACCACGACGAAGTCGATCTGCGGCTCGCCGGCCAGCGGGGTGGCGACACCCGGCAGCAGCTTGGAGGGGCGCAGGTTGACGTGGTGGTCGAAGGCGAAGCGAAGCTTGAGCAGGAAGCCGCGCTCCAGGACGCCGGACGGCACCGAGGGGTCGCCGATCGCGCCGAGCAGGATGGCGTCGTGCCGCTTCAGGGCGTCGAGGTCGGCGTCGGTGAGGGTCTCACCGGTGGCGTGGTAGCGCCGGGCGCCGAAGTCGTACTCCTTGGTCTCCAGCTTCACATCCTGCGGGAGGACGGCGGAGAGGACCTTGAGCCCTTCGGCCACGACCTCCTGGCCGATGCCGTCACCGGGGATCACTGCGAGATTGAGGATGCGAGAGCTTGCCGACATGGCGAGCACCCTACCCCTCGTCCCATGGGATGACACGGGTCGTCCGCCATCCGGACACGCGGGGGGCCTGCGGTACCCCCGGACGGCGGTTCCCCACGGCGGCCGGAGCGGGGAAGGGTGTTCGCTCGACACGAGTCCCGGGAGGGCCCATGCGGAGCACGGCCGAGCGTCACGAGTACCTGAACACCCGCCTGGTCCCCCGCCGCACGCTGGTCACGGCGGGCGCGGTGGCGGGCGGGCTGCTGACGGGCTGCTCGGCGTCCGGCACCCCGGCGCGCACGGCCGCCGTCCGCACCGCGGTGACGGCCCCGGCCGGCTCCTCCTCCGACAAGGCCCCCGGCGGCGCGGTCGCGCCGTTCGGCCGGCACCTCGCCTTCGGCGGTGACCCGCGCACGTCGATGCGGATCTCCTGGCAGGTGCCCGCGCCGGTGGACCGGCCGTTCGTACGGCTCGGTGCCCGCCCCGACGGCCTGGGCGAGCGGATCGGGGCGGAGGTGCGCGCGCTGCACACCCCGGGCGTGGCCGGCGAACGCCCCGCCGTGGAGCAGTACTACCTGCACGTGGCGCTGGACGACCTGCTGCCGGGCACGACGTACCACTACGGCGTGGGCCACGACGGGTACGACCCGGCCGACCCGGAGCACCGCGCGGGCCTCGCCTCGTTCCGCACCGCCCCGGCCCGCCCCGAGCGCTTCACCTTCACCGCCTTCGGGGACCAGGGCGTGGGCGGGGCGGCCGCCGCCAACGACTCCCTGCTGCTGGACCGCCGCCCGGCCTTCCACCTGCACGCGGGCGACCTCTGCTACGCGGACGGCAGCGGGCAGGGCCGGACGTCGGACGCCTACGACCCGACGGCCTGGGACCCGTTCTTCCGGCAGAACGAGCCGGTGGCCCGCGGCGTCCCCTGGATGGTGACGACCGGCAACCACGACATGGAGGCGTGGTACTCCCCCGACGGCTACGGCGGCCACCTGGCCCGCTTCTCGCTGCCCGGCACCGGCTTCGACCCGCGCACCGCGCCCGGCGTGTACGCGTTCACCTACGGCAACGTCGGCGTCGTGGCGCTGGACGCCAACGACGTGTCGTACGAGATCCCCGCGAACCTCGGGTACACGCAGGGCCGTCAGACGGCGTGGCTGGACCGCACGTTGAAGGGGCTGCGGGAGGCGGACGGCGTCGACTTCGTGGTCGTCTTCTTCCACCACTGCGCGTACTCGACGTCGGCGCACGCCTCGGACGGCGGGGTGCGCGCGCAGTGGGTGCCGCTGTTCGCGCGGTACACGGTGGACCTGGTGGTCAACGGGCACAACCACGTCTACGAGCGGACGGACGCGCTCAGGGACGGCGCGGTGGGGCGGGTGGTGCCGGTCGGCGGCAGCACGGACCCGCGGCGGGACGGCACGGTGTACGTCACGGCGGGCGGCGGCGGCCGGGACCTGTACGGCTTCGCGGCGGACGCGCCGGAGAGCTACGAGGGGCACGAGCGCGAGGGCGACGCGATCGGCACCTTCCACTGGACCAGGGGCGGGCGGTCCGCGCCGGAGACCGTGACGTGGTCCCGGGTGCGCTACCGCGGGTTCTCGCTGCTGTCGGTGGAGGCGGAGCCCGGTCCGGCGCCGCGGCTGACGGTCTCGGCGCTCGCCTCGGACGGCGGGCGCGTCGACCACTTCGAGGTGCGGCGCGGGGTCTGAGTCCCGTCGGACGCCGCGCCGCACCCCGCGGGGAGGCGGCTCCCGGCTCGTGGGGGGGGCGGCAGACGGGCTGCCGCCAGGCTCAGTGCCCGGTCTCGCCGCCGTTGTCCCGCCGGTCCAGGGCGCGCTGCAGCGCGGCGGCGGCGTTCTTGCGGTCGGACTCGCTCGTACGGGAGAGGTGGCGGACTCGGCGGCGGGCGGTCGTCTCGGCCATGGTCGTCGGCTCCTTCGGCATCCGGGAGTGCGCTGTGCACGGGAGGGTGTTCGAGACGCCGGAAAGGGCGGGGAGCGGGGGCCGCAGGGGTTGCCTGCACGGGGCCCGGCTCACGACCGCCATTCGCTGGGTCGAGCGAGACGTTCGGCTCCTACAAAGCTAAGCGACGGCCCTCGGTCTGTCTGCACAATTACTCGGACTTCCTACTATCTGAGACGGCGACGGGCCGGGCCCGACCCGGAGGTCGGTCCCGGCCCGTGCGGGGCGCGGCCGGGCTCAGCCCATGTGCGGGTAGCCGTAGTCGGTCGGCGGGACCAGCGTCTCCTTGATGGCGCGGGTGAGGGTCCAGCGCATCAGGTTCTGCGGGGCGCCCGCCTTGTCGTTGGTGCCGGAGGCGCGGCCGCCGCCGAAGGGCTGCTGGCCGACCACGGCGCCGGTGGACTTGTCGTTGATGTAGAAGTTGCCGGCCGCGTAGCGCAGCTTCTCCATCGTGTACGCCGCGGCGGCGCGGTCGTTGGCGACGACCGAACCGGTGAGGGCGTAGGCGGACACCGACTCCATCTGGGTCAGCATCTCGTCGTACTTCTCGTCCTCGTAGACGTACACGGCGAGGATCGGGCCGAAGTACTCGGTGGTGAACACCTCGTTCTCCGGGTCGGTGCACTCGATGACCGTCGGGCGCACGAAGTAGCCGACCGAGTCGTCGTAGCTGCCGCCCGCGACGATCGTGCAGGACGGGTCGTCCTTGGCGCGGTCGATGGCCGCCTTGTTCTTGGCGAAGGCGCGCTCGTCGATGACGGCGCCCAGGAAGTTGGACAGGTCCGTCACGTCGCCCATGGTCAGGTAGTCGACCTCGGCGGCGAACTCCTCCTTGAAACCGGAGTTCCAGATGGAGGCCGGGATGTACGCCCGCGACGTGGCGCTGCACTTCTGGCCCTGGTACTCGAAGGCGCCCCGGGTCAGGGCCGTCTTCAGCACCGCGCGGTCGGCCGACGGGTGGGCGACCAGGAAGTCCTTGCCGCCGGTCTCGCCGACCAGGCGCGGGTAGGAGCGGTACGTCTCGATGTTCTCGCCGACCGTCTTCCACAGGTACTGGAAGGTCTTGGTGGAGCCGGTGAAGTGGATGCCGGCCAGGTCGCGGTGGTGCAGGGCGACCTCGGAGACCTCGATGCCGTCGCCGGTGACGAGGTTGATGACGCCCTTGGGCAGCCCGGCCTCCTCCAGCAGCTCCATCAGCAGGACGGCCGCGTGGGTCTGGGTCGGGGACGGCTTCCAGACCACCACGTTGCCCATCAGCGCGGGGGCGGTGGGCAGGTTGGCCGCGATCGCGCTGAAGTTGAACGGCGTGATCGCGTAGACGAAGCCCTCCAGCGGGCGGTGGTCCAGGCGGTTCCACACGCCCGGGGAGTTCGCCGGCGGCTGCTCGGCGAGGATCTGGCGGGCGTAGTGGACGTTGAACCGCCAGAAGTCGACCAGCTCGCAGGGGCTGTCGATCTCGGCCTGCTGGGCGGTCTTGGACTGGCCGAGCATGGTCGAGGCGGCGATGGTCTCGCGCCAGGGGCCGGCCAGCAGCTCGGCGGCGCGCAGGATGATCGCGGCGCGGTCGTCGAAGGACAGCGCGCGCCAGGCCGGCGCGGCGGCGAGGGCCGCGTCGATCGCGTCCTGCGCGTCCTGCCGAGTGGCGTGGCGCAGCGTGCCGAGGACGGCCTTGTGATGGTGCGGCTGGACCACCTGGAAGGGCTCGCCGCCGCCCATGCGCTTCTCGCCGCCGATGGTGCAGGGCAGGTCGATCGGGTTGTCGGCCAGCTCCTTGAGCTTCGCCTCCAGGCGGGCGCGCTCGGGCGAGCCGGGGGCGTAGCCGTGCACCGGCTCGTTGACGGGGGTGGGGACCTGGGTCACAGCGTCCATGGGTTCCGTAACTCCTTGCGTGAGCGGTGTTGCGAGCGGGGGTGCGGTGCGGGCTCAGCCCTTGCTGACCATCGAGCGGGCGAAGAAGCGCAGGTTCGCCGGCTTCTCCGCGAGACGGCGCATGAAGTAGCCGTACCAGTCGGTGCCGTAGGCGGTGTAGACGCGCATGCGGTGGCCCTCGGCGGCCAGCCGCAGGTGCTCCTCGCCGCGGATGCCGTACAGCATCTGGAACTCGTACTCGTCGAGCTTGCGGCCGGCGCGCCGGGCCAGCTCCTGGGCGATGGAGATCAGCCGCGGGTCGTGGGACCCGATCATCGGGTAGCCCTCACCCTCCATCAGGATGCGCAGGACCCGGACGTACGCCTTGTCGATCTCGTGCTTCTGCTGGTACGCGACCTCGGCGGGCTCCTTGTAGGCGCCCTTGACCAGGCGGACCCGGCTGCCGGCCTCGGCCAGGCGGCGGGCGTCGGCCTCGGTGCGGAAGAGGTACGCCTGGATGACGCAGCCGGTCTGCGGGAAGTCCTTCCGCAGCTCCTCGTGGATGGCGAACATCGAGTCGAGGGTGGTGTGGTCCTCGGCGTCGAGCGTGACGGTGGTGCCGATCGCGGCGGCGGCCTCCACGACGGGGCGGACGTTGGCGAGGGCCAGCTCGTGGCCGCCGTCGAGCGCCTGGCCGAACATGGAGAGCTTCACCGACATCTCGACCTTGTCGCCGAGGCCGAGCGGCGCGATCCGCTCGATCAGTTCCAGGTAGGCGTCCCGGGCGGCCGAGGCCTGCTCCGGGGTGGTGATGTCCTCGCCGACGACGTCCATCGTCAGCTCCAGGCCCTTGGCCGTCAGCTCCTCCACGATGGGGACGATGTCGTCCACCGTCTCGCCCGGGATGAAGCGGTCGACGACCTGCTTGGTCACCGGGGCCGCCGAGATCAGGCGTCGCATCCGGTCGCTGCGCGACGCGGCGAGAATCACGGGACCCAGCACGGGGCACCTCCATCGAACGTGCATCAGGGGGCCGTCGGCCGACAGGGCGGCCACGGCACGGAGAACCACCGTGAAACCTAAGGATCCCTCCGATCCTGGGCCATCGACAGCTGTCACGCATCCGTGCCGGAGTTCTCAGACAGATGTATGAAGAGGCTGCCGGTGTGCGGGACAATACCGGGGTGACGTCCGAGTACAGGGGTGACTACCAGGAGCTGGTCGACGAGATCTCCGAGCTGCTCGGCGCCCCCGCGACCCTGGAGAACCGCGACTTCGAGCTGATCGCGTTCGGCGCCTACGACAGCGAGGACGACCTCGACCCGTCGGCGCTCGACCCGGTCCGCACCCGCTCGATCCTCACCCGGCGCTCCACGGCCGCCGTCCGGGCCTGGTTCGAGGGCTTCGGCATCACCCGCGCCACCGGCCCGGTGCGCATCCCGCCGACCCCGGAGGCCGGGGTGTACCGCGGGCGGATCTGCCTGCCGGTGCGCCACCGGGGGGTCGTCCTCGGCTACGTCTGGCTGCTGGACTCCGAGCCGGGCCCCTCGGACGCGCAGCTCGCCGCCGCGATGGAGGTCACGGCGCGGATCGGCGCGCTGCTCGCCGACGAGGTGCAGCACGGGGCCGACCTGACGCGCGAGCTGCGGGCGGTGCTGACCGCCGGGTCGGGCTGGCAGCGCGACATGGCGGTGGCCGAGCTGCGCACCGCCCTCGGGCCCCGCGCGGACGGCCCCCACACGCTGGTCTGTGTCGCGCCCTGGCCGTCGGCCGACCCGGACGACGCGCCGTCGGTGCGGACGGTGCCGCACGCCACCGCGCTGTGCACCGTGCCGTGGGGCGCGGCCGGCCAGAGCCTCGCGGTGCTGGTGCGGCTGCGCTCGGCGGACGTGCGGACCCCGGCGGTGACGGCGGCGAACCGGCTGCTCGGGTCCGGGGCCCGCGCGGCCGGCGTCGGCGAGCCGGGCACCGGCCTGGCCGGTCTGGGCGCGTCCTGGACCCAGGCCGCGGCCGCGGCCCGCGCCGCCCTGGCCGAGCCCCGGCTGGGCCCGGTCGCCGAGTGGTCCGGCATCGGCCCGTACCGGCTGCTGACCCGCCTGCCCGCGGACGCGCCCCGCGACCCGGCGGTGGCCCCGCTGCTGACCCCGGCCCACCGGGAACTGGCCCGCACGGCGGAGGTCTACCTCGACGGCGCGGGCCAGGCGGGCCGCACGGCCGCCGCGCTGGGCATCCACCGCCAGACCCTCTACTACCGCCTGTCCCGCGTCGAGCAGCTCACCGGCCTCGACCTCGACGACGGCGAGGACCGCCTGCTGCTGCACATGGCGCTCAAGGCGGCCCGGCTGTAGGGGGTGTCTCGTCGATCGGGCCGGGAACGCCGGACGCCGGGCGGTCCGAGGACGGGCCTCGGTCCGCCCGGCGTCCGGGACGGGGTGGGTCAGACCAGGTTCACCGAGCGGGCCGACGTGGCGCCGATCTCCGCCGCGACCTCGGTCAGCACACCGGGCGTCACCGTGTCGTCCACGGTGAGCACCGCCAGCGCCTCGCCGCCGACCGCCGCGCGGGCGACCTGCATGCCGGCGATGTTGATGCCCGCCTCGCCGAGGATGCGGCCGACGGTGCCGACGACGCCGGGACGGTCCTCGTAGCGCAGCACCACCATGTGGTCGGCGAGCGCCAGGTCCACGTCGTACTCGCCGACGGCGACGATCTTCTGGACGTTCTTCGGGCCGGCCAGCGTGCCGGAGACCGACACCTCCTCGCCGCCCGCGAGGGTGCCGCGCACGGTGACGACGTTGCGGTGGTCGGCCGACTCCGAGCTGGTGGTCAGGCGGACCTCGACGCCGCGCTCCTGCGCGAACAGCGGGGCGTTGACGTAGGACACGGTCTCGGCGACGACGTCCTCGAAGACACCCTTGAGCGCGGACAGCTCCAGCACCTTCACGTCGTGCTGGGTGATCTCGCCGTACACCTCGACGTCGAGGCGGACCGCGACCTCGCCCGCGAGGGCGGTGAAGATCCGGCCGAGGCGCTCGGCGAGCGGCAGGCCCGGCTTGACGTCCTCGGCGATGACACCGCCCTGCACGTTCACCGCGTCGGGCACCAGCTCGCCGGCGAGCGCGAGGCGCACCGACCGCGCGACGGCGATGCCGGCCTTCTCCTGCGCCTCGTCGGTCGACGCGCCGAGGTGCGGGGTGGCCACGACCTGGTCGAACTCGAACAGCGGGGAGTCGGTGCAGGGCTCCTTGGCGTACACGTCGAGGCCGGCGCCGGCGACGCGGCCCTCCTTCAGCGCCGAGTACAGCGCCTCCTCGTCGACGATCCCGCCGCGCGCGGCGTTGACGATGCGCACGCTCGGCTTGACCTTGCGCAGCGCCTCGTCGCCGATGAGGCCCACCGTCTCGGGGGTCTTGGGCAGGTGGACGGTGATGAAGTCGGAGACCTCGAGCAGCTCGTCCAGCGACAGCACCTTGACGCCCATCTGGGCGGCGCGCGCGGGCTGCACGTAGGGGTCGTAGGCGACGACCTTCATGCCGAACGCGGACATGCGCTGCGCGACGAGGGCGCCGATCCGCCCCAGACCCACGACACCGAGGGTCTTCTCGGCGAGCTCGACGCCCGTGTACTTGCTGCGCTTCCACTCGCCGTTCTTCAGCGCGGCGTTGGCCTGCGGGATGTTGCGGGCCGTGGCGAGGATCAGACCGCAGGCCAGCTCGGCGGCGGTCACGATGTTGGAGGTCGGCGCGTTGACGACCATCACGCCGGCCTTGGTGGCGGCGGAGACGTCGACGTTGTCCAGGCCGACGCCGGCCCGTGCGACGACCTTCAGCTTGCGGGCCGCGGCGATCGCCTCGGCGTCGACCTTGGTGGCCGAGCGGATCAGGATGGCGTCGACCTCGGCGATGGCCGGGAGCAGTTCGGCTCGGTCCGCTCCGTTGCAGTGCCTGATCTCGAAGTCCGGGCCGAGGGCGTCCACAGTCGCGGGCGACAGCTCTTCAGCGATGAGTACGACAGGTTTCGAGCTCACGTGAGTCCTCACAGATGCAATGCGGACGGCCGTCCCGACGGCCGCAGGCGGTGGAGGGGCTAGCCGCGTGGAGACGCACGACGCTGTGGGCCTGACGCGTATGTAGTACGGCAGTGTAGTGGCGCGGCGGTGCGCGTCCTGCGCCTCTGCGGAAGGATCACCCGTCCGTGATGCGACGGGTTGGACAACGGGGCCGGAGCGGTCCGCTCCGGCCCCGTCACCCGAGGCTCACGCCTCTTCGTCGACCCAGCTCATCAGCTTGCGGAGCTGCTTGCCGGTGGTCTCCAGCAGGTGCTCGGAGTCCTGCCGCTTGTACTCGTTGTACTTCTTCAGGCCGCCGTGGTACTCGTCCATCCACTGCTGCGCGAAGGAGCCGTCCTGGATCTCCGCGAGGACCTTCTTCATCTCGGCCTTGGTGGCGTCGGTGATGATCCGCGGGCCGGTGACGTAGTCGCCCCACTCGGCGGTCTCGGAGATCGACCAGCGCATCTTCTCCAGGCCGCCCTCGTACATGAGGTCCACGATCAGCTTCAGCTCGTGCAGGCACTCGAAGTAGGCGATCTCCGGCTGGTAGCCGGCCTCGGTCAGCGTCTCGAAGCCCGCCTTGACCAGCGCGGCCGTACCACCGCACAGGACGGCCTGCTCACCGAACAGGTCGGTCTCGGTCTCCTCGGTGAAGGTGGTCTTGATGACGCCGGCGCGGGTGCCGCCGATGCCCTTGGCGTACGACAGGGCCAGCGCGAAGGCGTTGCCGGTGGCGTCCTGCTCGACGGCCGCGATGCACGGGACGCCGCGGCCCTCCTCGTACTGGCGGCGCACCAGGTGGCCCGGGCCCTTGGGGGCGACCATGCAGACGTCCACGCCGGCCGGGGGCTTGATGAACCCGAAGCGGATGTTGAAGCCGTGGCCGAAGAACAGGGCATCGCCGTCGTTCAGGTGCGGGGCGATGGACTCCTCGTAGACCTGGCCCTGGATCGGGTCCGGCACCAGGATCATGATGACGTCGGCCTCGGCGGCGGCCTCGGCCGGGGTCACCACGCGCAGGCCCTGCTCCTCGGCCTTCGCCCGGGACTTGGAGCCCTCGTGCAGGCCGACCCGCACGTCGACACCGGAGTCGCGCAGCGACAGGGCGTGGGCGTGGCCCTGGCTGCCGTAGCCGATGACCGCGACCTTGCGGCCCTGGATGATGGACAGGTCGGCGTCAGCGTCGTAGAACAGCTCGGCCACTTTGCGTTCACTCCTTGGGTACGGGTGTTGCGTCCCACCGTATGACGGCGGGGGGAGGGGAGGTTCGGGGGTCTCGGTATCCGGGCGGCCGGTGATCGCCGGCCGCCCGGAGGTGTTCTCAGGCGGACCGGTCGAGCGCGCGCAGCGAGCGGTCCGTGATCGAACGGGCACCGCGGCCGATCGCGATCGTGCCGGACTGGACGAGCTCCTTGATGCCGAACGGCTCCAGCATCTTGAGCATGGCGGACAGCTTGTCGCTGCTGCCGGTGGCCTCGATGGTCACGGCCTCCGGGGAGACGTCCACGGTCTTGGCGCGGAACAGCTGGACGATCTCGACGATCTGGGAGCGCGTCTCGTTGTCGGCGCGCACCTTCACCAGAACGAGTTCGCGCTGGACGGCCTGTGACGGCTCCAGTTCGACGATCTTCAGCACGTTGACGAGCTTGTTGAGCTGCTTGGTGACCTGCTCCAGCGGCAGGTCGTCGACGCTCACCACGATGGTGATGCGGGAGATGTCGGGGTGCTCGGTGACACCGACCGCGAGCGAGTCGATGTTGAAGCCGCGCCGGGAGAACAGGGCGGCGATCCGGGCGAGGATGCCCGGCGTGTTCTCCACCAGGACGGAGAGCGTGTGCTTGGACATGGTGTTCTGCTCTTCCTTGCCGGTCGCGGTCAGTCGTCTTCGCCGTCGCCGAAGTCCGGGCGGACGTCCCGGGCGGCCATGATCTCGTCGTTGGAGGTGCCGGCGGCGACCATCGGCCACACCATCGCGTCCTCGTGGACGATGAAGTCGATGACCACCGGGCGGTCGTTGATGCTGTTGGCCTCTTCGATGACCTTGTCGAGGTCGGCGGGGTCCTCGCAGCGGATCGAGTAGCAGCCCATGGCCTCCGACAGCTTCACGAAGTCGGGGACGCGGGTGCCGCGGGCCTGCGGGTTGACGTCGTCGGGCCCGGAGTGCAGCACCGTGTTGGAGTAGCGCTGGTTGTAGAACAGGGTCTGCCACTGGCGGACCATCCCGAGGGCGCCGTTGTTGATGACCGCGACCTTGATCGGGATGTTGTTCAGGGCGCAGGTGGTGAGCTCCTGGTTGGTCATCTGGAAGCAGCCGTCGCCGTCGATCGCCCACACCGTCTGCTGCGGCGCGCCGGCCTTGGCACCCATCGCGGCCGGGACCGCGTAGCCCATGGTGCCCGCGCCGCCGGAGTTCAGCCAGGTGGCGGGCTTCTCGTACGTGATGAAGTGCGCGGCCCACATCTGGTGCTGGCCGACGCCCGCCGTGAAGATCGTGCCCTCCGGGGCGAGGCGGCCGATGCGCTCGATGACCTGCTGCGGGGAGAGCGAGCCGTCCGCGGGCAGGTCGTAGCCCAGCGGGTAGGTCGAGCGCCAGCGGTCGAGGTCCTTCCACCAGGCGCCGTAGTCGCCGCGGTGGCCCTCGGCGTGCTCCTTCTGGACCGCCTGCACCAGGTCGGCGATGACCTCGCGGGCGTCACCGACGATCGGCACGTCGGCGGCGCGGTTCTTGCCGATCTCGGCCGGGTCGATGTCCGCGTGGACGATCTTGGCGAACGGCGCGAAGCTGTCCAGCTTGCCGGTGACGCGGTCGTCGAAGCGGGCGCCGAGGGCGACGATCAGGTCGGCCTTCTGCAGCGCGGTGACGGCGGCGACGGAGCCGTGCATGCCCGGCATCCCCAGGTGCTGCGGGTGGCTGTCGGGGAACGCGCCCAGCGCCATGAGGGTGGTGGTGACGGGCGCGCCGGTCAGCTCGGCGAGGACCTTCAGCTCGGCGGTGGCCTGCGCCTTCAGCACGCCGCCGCCGACGTAGAGCACGGGCCGCCTGGCGGCGGTGATCAGCTTCGCGGCCTCGCGGATCTGCTTGGCGTGCGGCTTGGTCACCGGCCGGTAGCCGGGCAGGTCCAGGACCGGCGGCCAGGAGAAGGTGGTCTGCTTCTGCAGGATGTCCTTGGGGATGTCGACCAGGACCGGACCGGGGCGGCCGGTGGAGGCGATGTGGAACGCCTCCGCGATCACCCGGGGGATGTCCTCGCCCTTGGTCACCAGGAAGCTGTGCTTGGTGATCGGCATGGTGATGCCGACGATGTCCGCCTCCTGGAAGGCGTCGGTGCCGATCGCCGAGGAGACCACCTGGCCGGTGATCGCGACCAGCGGCACGGAGTCCATCTGCGCGTCGGCGATCGGGGTCACCAGGTTGGTGGCGCCCGGTCCCGAGGTCGCCATGCAGACGCCGACCTTGCCGGTGGCCTGCGCGTAGCCGGTGGCCGCGTGGCCGGCGCCCTGCTCGTGGCGGACCAGGATGTGGCGGACCTTGGTGGAGTCCATCAGCGGGTCGTACGCCGGGAGGATCGTGCCGCCGGGGATGCCGAACACCGTGTCGACACCGACCTCCTCGAGCGAACGGATGAGGGACTGCGCACCCGTGACGTGCTCGGGGGCGGACTGGTGTCCTCCGGATCGGGGCCGCGGCTGCGGGTGAGGGGCCCCGGTGGCCTGCTCGGTCATCGGCATTCTCTTCTCGATGCTGAGGGTTTTTGCGAGGTTCGGGCGGGGTTCGGCTGCCGCACGACAGGTATCCGTGCAACAAAAAACCCCTCGTGCCGTAAGGCAAGCGAGGGGAGCGCGCCGGGTGGAGGTCGCTGAGCGGTGGAGGGCTCAGCGTCAGCCGACGCGCTGTCCAAGTACGAGAATTCGGGTGCGCATGGCACTGACCCTCCCCCCGACGCGCACCACGTGTCAAGTGGGTGGGACGGGCGTCTCATCATGTGAGCAGAGGGCGGTCCCACCACCGAGGACGGCGGTGACCCCTCCGGTGTACCGCAGGGCCGCGCCGCCCGCGAGCGCCGGTTCGGCCGTGCCCTGCGGCACCGGACAGCGCCCGGCGCGCAGCGAGCGGCGCAGCCGGTACTCGTCCAGCGGGCCCGAGAAGGCCATGCCCTGGCCGTGGGTGCAGCCCATCGCGCGCAGGGCGACGACCTGTTCGGGCAGGTCCACGCCCTCGGCCACGGACTGCAGCCCCAGGTCGGCGGCGATCCTCAGCAGCCCGCTGGTGATCTTGTGCAGCCGGGCGGACTCGACGACGCCCTCGACCAGACCGCGGTCGAGCCGCAGCACGTCCACGGGGAGCCTGCGCAGCGCCGTGAGCGCGCCGTAGCCGCTGCCGAAGGCGTCCAGCGCGACGCGCACCCCGTGCCGGCGCAGGGCGCCCAGGCGGCGCTCCAGCTCGTCGAAGGAGACCCGCGGGTCGAGGTCGGTGACCTCGACGACGAGCGAGCCCGACGGCAGGCCGTGCCGGGTCAGCAGGGCCTCCACGGAGCCGGGCGGCATCGACCGGTCCACCAGCCGCCGCGCGCCCATGCGCACGCCCACCGGGGCGCTCAGGCCGGCCGCGGCCCGCTCGGCGGCCTGCGCGACGGCCTTCTCCAGCATCCAGCGGCCCAGCTCCGCGGTGCGGTCGCCGTCCTCGGCCACCCGCAGGAACTCCGCGGGCGTGAACAGCACGCCCTGGGAGGACCGCCAGCGCGCCTCGGCGGTGACCGCGGTGATCCGGCCGTCGGCCAGGCGCACCACGGGCTGGTGCAGCAGCGTGAACTCGCCGTCGTGCAGGGCGGCCCGCAGCCGGGTGGCCAGCTCCGCCTTGCGGACGACGTCCTGCTGCATCTGCGGCTTGTACAGCTCGACGCGGCCCTTGCCGGCCGCCTTGGCCCGGTACATCGCGAGGTCGGCGTTGCGCAGGAGCTCGCCCGCGCCGAGGCCCGGCTCGGCGAAGGCCACGCCGATGGAGGCGGCGACCCGGACGTCGGAGCCGTCGATGTCGTAGGGCTGGGAGAGGGTGAGTCTGAGGCGGTCGGCGAGCTCCAGGATGTGCCGTTCGCGTGCGCCGCGGTCGCGGGTGGTGTCGCCGACGATCAGGGCCGCGAACTCGTCGCCGCCGAGCCGCGAGGCGGTGTCGCCCTGGCGGACCGCATCCTGCAGGCGGCGGGCGGCCTGGACGAGCAGGGCGTCGCCGGCCTGGTGCCCGATGGTGTCGTTGACCGCCTTGAAGCCGTCGAGGTCGATGAAGAGCACGGCGGTGTTGCGCAGGGCGGTGCCCCGGTCGGAGCTGCGGCGGCCGGACAGGGCGTGCTGGACGCGCCGGGTGAACAGGGCGCGGTTGGGCAGGTCGGTGAGCGGGTCGTGCTCGGCGTTATGCTGCAACTGCGCCTGGAGGCGGACGCGTTCGGTCACGTCACGGCAGTTGAAGATGAGGCCGCCGTGGTGGCGGTTGACGGTGGACTCGACGTTGAGCCAGCCCCCGCCGCTCCCGGCGTCGCCCGGCCGGGCGGCGCCCCCGCCGCCGGACCGGAAGCCGCCGGACCGGAAGCGGCACTCGATGCGGGTGGTGGGTTCCTCGGCGGGGTCGGCGGCGAGGAAGCGGCGCAGTTCGTGCACCACGCAGCCGAGGTCCTCCGGGTGGATCAGACCGGCCAGTTCGGTGCCGACCAGTTCCTCGGCGGGGCGGCCGTAGACCCCGGCGGCGGCCGGGGAGACGTAGCGCAGGACGCCGCTGGGGGCGGCGATCATGATGACGTCGCTGGAGCCCTGCACCAGGGAGCGGAAGTGGTTCTCCTTCTGCGCCAGTTCCTGGGTGAGGGTGATGTTGTCCAGCAGCATGATGCCCTGGCGCACCACGAGGGCCAGGACGACGGCCCCGCCGGTGATCAGGACGACGCGGTCGACGCTGCGGCCGTTGAGCACGTTGTAGAGGATGCCCAGCGTGCAGACGGCGGCGGCGAGGTACGGCGTGAGGGCGGCCAGGGAGCCGGTGATCGGCCGGGTGGCCGGGTAGCGACCGGGGTCGCCGCCCGGGGCCGCCGGCGCCTGGACCGCAGGGTGCGCCGGGGCCGCGGCCGGGGCGTGCGGGGTGCCGGTGCGCTGTCCGGGCAGGTGCTCGTGGACCACGCGCGTGTGCCCCTCGCGCGCCGCCTGGCGGCGGGCGTGGCGGGTGGAGGCCCACGGGGCGTACGCGAGCAGCAGGGAGCCCGCGAACCAGCCGGCGTCCAGGAGCTGGCCCGAGCGGTAGTTGTTGTGCAGCAGCGGGGAGGTGAACAGGGCGTCGCACATCACGGTGAGGGCGAGTGCCCCGATCGCGGTGTTCACCGCCGTGCGGTTCACGGTCGAGCGCCGGAAGTGCAGCACCAGCACCATGCTCACCAGGGCGATGTCCATCAGCGGGTACGCCAGGGACAGCGCGGCGTGCGCGACGCTGGGTCCGTCGAACCGGGCGGCCTGGGCGAGCGCGAGGCTCCACGACAGGGTGAGCAGCGAGCCGGCGATCAGCCAGGCGTCCAGGGCGAGGCAGACCCATCCGGCCTTGGTCATGGGCCGGGTGGCGAGCACCAGCAGGCCGACGATGGCCGGCGGGGCGAAGCACAGGAAGAACAGGTCGGCGTAGGAGGGGCTGGGCACGGGCCGCCGCAGGACGACCTCGTACCATCCCCAGACGCCGTTGCCGAGGGCCGCCATCGCCGAGGAGAGGGCGAACAGCAGCCAGGCCGGTCGAAAGCGCACCCGGCGGGTGCGCGCGTAGAGGAAGCAGGAGACGGCCGCGGTGCCGGCCGCGGCGGCCAGCCCGAAGTCGCCCATGACCAGGGCGAGTCGCTCGGAGCCCCAGTCGAGTGCGGAGCCGACGGCGTATCCCGCGCAGACCAGGGCCAGCAGCATCTGGTGGACCAGGCCGGGCCGCAGGGGCGCGGAGGGCCGGGGTCCGACCGGGGCGGCGCCCACCGGGGGCCGCTCCCTCGGCGTCCCGTCGAGCACGGGCGTGGAGGTCGACGTCGGCGAGGTCACCGGGGCCTCCTGGCGCGCGCCGGCCCCGGGTCCCGCAGGGCCCGGTGGACCGGGTGGGTCTGCCGGCGACGGCCGCCCGGCCGGCGGGGGTGACTGGTCCGTGCGCCCTGAAGGCCGGGAGGTGCGCCGTGGGCGCGTCTGCGCGCCGTCGTGCGCCAGGGTCGCCGCCGACGGCTCCGCCGCGTCGGGTCGTTCGTCCATAGGCCGTGCATCGCCCGTCGCCCCCCTGCAGTCTGAAATGTCCGTCCCCGGCGCCGAACGTGCACGGCGCAGCCCCTGTCGGGACGATACACCAGGATCGTCACTCAGGGACATAGTTCCTCTACGCTCAGTGACGACCAGCGGCGACGCGCGCACGGACCGCGTACGGGGGACTGCGGAGGGTGCCCGGAGCGGCTCAGTCGCTCGCCGCGCCCGTCGTCAGGATCACGTTCCGCAGCGGCTCCCGGTTCACGTACCGGCCCAACTGGTCCACCAGCAGCCGCTCGGCGCGGGGCAGGAAGGCGGAGGTGGGGCCGCCGACGTGCGGGCTGATGAGCACACCGGGCGCCTGCCACAACGGGTGGCCGGGCGGCAGCGGTTCGGGGTCCACGACGTCCAGGGCGGCGGTGACGCGGCCGCTCTCCAGGGCGGCGAGCAGGGCGTCGGTGTCGACGACGGCCCCGCGGGCGACGTTGACCAGGAGCGCGCCCTGCTTCATCCGGGCCAGGAAGTCCTTGTCCACCAGGCCGCGGGTGGCCTCGGTGAGCGGGGTGGACAGGATGACGACGTCCGCGTCGGGGAGCAGGGCGGGCAGATCGGCGATCGGGTGCACCGGACCGCGCTCCGTGGTGCGCGCGGAGCGCGCGACGCGCACCACCCGCGCGAGTTCGAACGGCGCGAGCCGGTCCTCGACGGCGGCGCCGATCGAGCCGTAGCCGACGATCAGCACGCTCCGGTCGGCGAGCGCGGGGTGGAAGGCGCTCTGCCAGCGCCCCTCCTGCTGCGCCCGCACGAACCCGGGGATGCCGCGCAGCGAGGCCAGGGTGAGGGCGACGGCCAGTTCGGCGGTGCTCGCCTCGTGCACCCCGCGGGCGTTGCACAGGCTGACGCCGGCGGGCAGGTCGGACAGGTGGCCGGTGATGTCGTCGACGCCCGCGCTGAGGGTCTGCACCACGCGGACGTTGCGCAGCAGCGGCAGCGGTCGCACCTTCACGGACTGCCGCTTGAGGTAGGGCACGACGTAGACGGCGCAGTCCGCCGGGTCCCCGGGGAAGGGCTGGGTGCCGTCGTCCCCGCCGTCGTAGAAGAGGTAGTTGGGGCCCTCGGGCAGGCCGTCGATGCCGTCGGGCGGGAGCGGGAGCCATACGTCTCGGGGCGCGTCGTGGGTCATGCCAGGAGGCTATGTCAGGGGCGTGCGGGCGCAGAGGTTAGGTTGGGGGTCGGCACAGGGAGGGTCACGGGCAGGTGGAGCGCAGGACGATCGGCGCGGGGGCGCTCGCGGTGGGGGCCGTCGGACTCGGGTGCATGCCGATGAGCTGGGCGTACAGCGCGTCGCGGCAGCGGGGCGAGGAGTCGCTGAGGGCCGTGCACCGGGCGCTAGACCTGGGTGTCTCGCTGCTCGACACGGCCGACATGTACGGCCCGTTCACCAACGAGCTTTTGCTGGGGCGGGCGTTGAAGGAGCGGCGGCAGGACGCGTTCGTGTCGACGAAGGTCGGCCTGCTCATCGGTGAGCAGCACATCGTGGCCAACGGCCGCCCCGGGTACGTCAGGAGGGCCTGCGACGCCTCGCTGCGCCGGCTGCAGACCGATGTGATCGACCTCTACCAGTTGCACCGCGCCGACCCCGAGGTGCCCGTCGAGGAGACCTGGGGCGCCATGGCGGACCTGGTGCGGGCGGGCAAGGTGCGGGCGCTCGGGCTGTGCGCGGTCGGCGTGCGGGGCGGCCGCCGCACGCCGGGGCCCCGCTTGTACGACGCCACGCTGCGCCAGCTGGGACGGGTGCAGCAGGTCTTCCCGGTGAGCGCGGTCGAGGCCGAGCTGTCGGTGTGGTCGCCCGAGGCGCTGGACGCGCTGCTGCCGTGGTGCGAGGAGCGGGGTGTGGGGTTCCTCGCGGCGATGCCCCTGGGGAACGGTTTCCTCACCGGCACCCTCAGGCCCGGCGCGGGCTTCGAGCCCGAGGACCTGCGCGCCCGGCACCCCCGCTTCACGGCCGAGATGATGGCCGCGAACCAGCCCGTCGTGGCGGGTCTGCGCCGGATCGCCCGCCGCCACGGCGAGGACGTCACCGCCGCGCAGGTGGCGCTGGCCTGGGTGCTGTCCCGGGGGCGGCACGTCATACCGGTGCCGGGCACCAAGCAGGAGCGGTGGGTCGCGCAGAACGCGGCGGCGGCCGGCCTGCGGCTCACGCCGGAGGACCTGGCGGAGATCGACGGGCTGCCCGCCGCGCAGGGGTCCTGGGACTGACACCGGCGGGCTTCCGGGCCCCCGGCACGCGACGCGTCGGCGTCCGTTCCGCCGCCCCGGAGCGGTTCGCTGTGCGGTGATCGGGAACCCGGGGAGCCGCGCGCGGTGTATGACAGGGAGAACCCGCCGCGTCGAAGGGACGAGATCGTGCAACGTCGAGCCGTACCGGCCGTGTTGGCCGTGAGCGCGCTGCTGCTGACGGCCGGCTGCTCCGCCGGCGACGGGGGCGCGCCGGACACCGGCCGCACCTCGGCCGGGACCGCTCCGGCGCGGTCCGCGTCCCCGAGCCCGGCCGAGCCGACGCCACCGGCGAAGGGCACGGTGAAGGTGGTCCGCACGGTCACCGGGGGCCTGGACACACCGTGGGGCCTCGCCCCGGTCCCGGACGGCGACCTGCTGGTCTCCTCCCGCGACGGGGGCACGATCACCCGGATCGACGCGGACACCGGCCGCAGGACCGAGCTGGGCGAGGTCGCGGGCGTGGAACCGGACGGCGAGGGCGGCCTGCTGGGCATCGCCCTGTCCCCCGACTACGCCTCGGACCACATGATCTACGCGTACCTCACGTCGGCGTCGGACAACCGCGTGGTCCGGATGCTGTACGACGACAAGAAGCCGGCCGGCGAGCAGCTCGGCGCGCCCGACACGGTCTTCAAGGGCATCCCCAAGGGAGTGATCCACAACGGCGGCCGGATCGCCTTCGGACCCGACCGGATGCTCTACGTCGGCACCGGCGAGACCGGCGAGCGGGGGCTGGCCCAGGACAAGGACTCCCTGGCCGGCAAGATCCTGCGCCTGACGCCCGAGGGCGAGCCGGCCCCGGGCAACCCGTTCGGCTCCCCGGTGTACTCCTACGGCCACCGCAACGTGCAGGGCCTGGCCTGGGACGACAGGCAGCGGCTGTTCGCTTCGGAGTTCGGGCAGGACACCTGGGACGAACTGAACGCGATCAAGCCGGGCGGCAACTACGGCTGGCCCGAGGCCGAGGGCAGGAGCGACGACGCGGCGTACCAGAACCCGGTCGCCCAGTGGCACACCGACGACGCCTCCCCCAGCGGCCTCGCCTACGCCCGGGGCTCCCTGTGGACGGCGGGGCTGAAGGGGCAGCGCCTGTGGCGCATCCCGCTCGAGGGCACCCGGGCGTCCGCGGCCCCGCAGGACTTCCTCCAGGGTGAGTACGGGCGGCTGCGGACGGTGGTGGCCGCCGGCGGGGACAAGCTGTGGCTGACCACGAGCAACACGGACGGGCGGGGGACGCCGAAGAAGGGCGACGACCGGATTCTGGAGCTGGAGGTCAGCTAGGGGGTGTCTCCTCCCCCGAGCCGTCCTGCTCGGGCGGGCGGACGACCACCGTCCCGGAGGCGAGGTCTATCGGTCCCCGGCCGGGATCGGCGTCGCCGACGTCCTCGCGGGTCAGCTCCAGGCGGTTCTGCTCGTCCCGGGTGTGCTTGCGCCCCGGCGCGAACAGGTCCTCGAAGGCGTTGAACATCGCGCTTCCTCCCGCGTCCGGGGGCGGCGCCGGGGTCCGGCGCCGTCTCAGCCCGCCACCAGCCTCCCCTCCACCTCCGGCGGGAACAAGCCCAGGCGGTGGGCGAGGGCCGCCGCCTCGCCCCGGCCGGAGACGCCCAGCTTGCCGAGGATGTGGGAGACGTGGACGCCGGCCGTCTTCGGGGAGATGAACAGTTCCTCCGCTATCTGCCGGTTGGTGCGCCCGGCGCAGACCAGGCGCAGCACCTCGCGCTCGCGGTTGGTCAGGCCGTGCGGGTCGGCGGGGGCGGCCCCGCCCAGGGCGGGGAGGCGGGCGCGCTGCGCGAGCCGGGTCGCGGCGTCGGCGAGGGGGCGGGCACCGAGGTGCTCGGCGACCGCGAGGACCAGGCGCAGGAGTTCGGTGGCACGGGCGCGCTCGTCGCCGCGGTCGCCGTCGTGGTCGTGGCTGCCGCGGTCCTGGTCCTGGTCGTCGCTGCCGCCGTGGCCGTCCCGGTCGGGGCCGCCGCCGTCGCGGTCGCCGCCCGTGGCCAGGAGGGCCTCGGCCAGCCGGAGGCGGGTGCGGGCCAGGTCGTAGGGGCGTTCCAGCCCTTCGAAGGCGGTGACCACCGCGCTCCACTCCCCCGGGTCGCCGCGGCCCTCGGCGCGCGCCAGTTCGGCGCGCACCCAGTCCTGGTGGGCCCGCCACAGCGGGACGGCCGCGGTGAGTGCCTTGGCGGTGCGGCGCAGGGCGGCGGTGCGGCCGGGGTCGGGTGAGGGGGCGCCGGCCTCCACGGCGGCCGCGGTGACCAGGAGCGGCCAGCCGTAGCGCTCGGCACCGGGCGGGAAGCCGGCCGCGAGGACCCGGTCGAGGTGGGCGCGCGCCCGGTCGGGGCGGCCCTCGGCGGCGTCGAGGCCGATCGCGACCCGGGTCAGGGGCAGCTCGTGCTGCGCGGCGTCCTCCTGCGCCCGGAACAGGTCGCGGGCCACGGCGAGATGCCGGCGCGCCTCCTCCCGTTCGCCCCGCTCGAAGGCGAGTTCGGCGCGGACCGTGGCCAGGAAGCCGCGGGTGGTGGCGCCCTGGCCGACCTGCCCGGCGGTGAGGGCGCGGTCGGCCTCGTCCCAACGGCCCAGCGACATCAGGGACTCGGCGAGGTTCCCCCACACCCAGCCCTCGCTGTCGGACAGGCAGTGGCGCCGGGCGAAGGCGACGCCCTCCTCCAGGAGGGGCACGGCGGTGCGGGAGCGGCCGATCGCCTCCAGTCCGGAGGGCAGGTTGACGTAGACGTTCAGCGCCACGGTCGGGATGTCCTCGGCGAGCGCGCGTTCCTTGACCTCGTGCAGCGCGCTGAGGCCGGTCTCGGTGTGGCCGGAGGCGAGCTGGAGGGTGCCGAGGATCTGGCGGGCGTTGAGCTCGGTCTCGCGGGCGCCGACCATGCGGGCGTACTCGACGGCCCGTTCGGCGGCGCGGAAGGCGTCCGGTCCGGGCGCGTGGATCATCGCCCAGTTGGCGACCTGGACGAGGACCTCGGCGTGCACCCGGCCGGGCGGCAGGCCGCGCACGCACTCCTCGGCCCGGGACAGCTCCGCCCGGCCGTCCCCCCGGCCTACCTGCCGCGTCAGCCGGGCGCACTGGATCCAGAACCACGCCGAGCGCAGCGGGTCGTGCTCCTCCTCCAGCAGCCGCAGCGCCCGCCGGGCGGTCTTCAGGGCGCGCTCGCGCTCCCCGCACAGCCGGCCGGCGACGGTGGCCTCGGCCATCAGGTCGAGGTAGCGGGGCGGGGTCCCGGACGCGTGGCGGCCGTCGGGGTCCGCCGCGGGCCGGGCCGGCGGCGGGGGCGGGTAGGACTCGGGGTGGTCCATGGGGCTCAGCCGGGCGCGGACCTCCTCGGGGGCGGTGTCCCACAGTTCCATTGCCCGCTCCAGGAGGCGCAGTTGCTCGCTGTGGGCGTGGCGGGCGCGGGCCTGGACGGACGCGTCGAGGACGGCGGGCAGGGCCTTGGCCGGGTCGTGGGCGCGGTACCAGTGGCTGGCCAGCCGCATGGCCCGCTCGTCGGCCGGGACGAGCCCCGGGTCGTCCTCCAGGGCCTCGGCGTAACGGCGGTTGAGGCGGGAGCGCTCACCGGGCAGCAGGTCGTCGCTGACGGCCTCGCGGACCAGGGAGTGGCGGAAACGGTAGCCGTCGCCGTCGGGTGTGGCGAGGAGCAGGTTGGCGTTGACGGCCGCCCGCAGCGCCGCCAGCAGGTCGTCCTCGCCGAGCCGGGCGACGGCGGCCAGCAGCCGGTACTCGACGGTGGAGCCGCCCTCGGCGACGATCCGCGCCACCCGCTGGGCGCTCTCGGGCAGCGCCTCGACCCGGACGAGCAGCAGGTCGCGCAGGGAGTCGGTCAGTCCCGTGCGGCAGCCCTGGCGGGCGGCGACGGCGAGTTCCTCGACGAAGAAGGCGTTGCCGTCGGAGCGTTCGAAGATCGCGTCGACCTGCGCGGGGTCGGGGTCGGCGGCGAGGATGCCGGCGACCTGCCGCTCGACCTCGGCGCGGGTGAACCTGCCGAGGTCGATGCGGTGGACGGTGCGCAGCCGGTCGAGTTCGGCGAGCAGCGGGCGCAGCGGGTGGCGGCGGTGGATGTCGTCGCTGCGGTAGGTGGCGAGGACGACGAGGCGGCCGGTGCGCACGGTGCGCACCACGTACGACAGCAGGTGGCGGGTGGAGGCGTCGGCCCAGTGCAGGTCCTCCAGGGCGACGACGACGGTGCGTTCGGCGGCGACGCGCTCCAGCAGCCGCACGGTGAGCTCGAAGAGGCGGGCGGTGCCCTCCTCGTCGTGGCGGCCGGTGCCGGGCTGGGCGAACTCCGGGAGCAGCCGGGCGAGCTCCTCCTCCTGGCCCGCGGCGGCGGCGGCCAGGTCGTCGGGCAGGGCGCGGTGCAGGGCGCGCAGCGCGGTGGAGAAGGGGGCGAACGGCAGCCCGTCGGCGCCGATCTCGACGCAGCCGCCGACCGCGACGACGGCGCCGGAGCGGGCGGCCGCGGCGGTGAACTCCTCGACGAGCCGGGTCTTGCCCACCCCGGCCTCGCCGCCGAGGAGCAGCGCCTGCGGCTCGCCCGCGGCGGCCCGGGCGAGCGCGTCGTCGAGGGTGCCCAACTCGGCGGCGCGGCCCACGAACACGGGGGAGACGGACCTGGTCTGCACGGGCCCGAGCATGACACAGGGCCCCGGCGCCGCCCCGGTGATTTCTTCGGGGAGGGCCGGGGCCGCGGGGGCGTTCACGCGGTGCGGGCGGACCGCAGCCGCCAGGGGCGGCGGGTATGGCCGGTACCGCCGGTACCGCCGGTATCGGACCGGCCGGTGTCGCCCTCGCGGGCGGCGGTGCGTCCGGCGGCCTCGCGCCGGGCGGTCCGGCGGCCGCGGAGGGCCTCGCGGGCGAGCCGCTCGCGGTCGGCCTGGCGGATGAGTTCGGCGGAACGGAGCTGCTGGATCTCGTACTCGTACATGCGGTCCCCTCGAGGAGTGTGTCGGCTTCGCTCGGTTGCGATGCCTCCACCTTCGTCTCCGAGGCGGGTCCGCCACATCGGGAGAGTTCCGCATCTTCGCGACGGCGCGGTGCCTTAGACGCGCGTGAGGGGCCCCGGACCCGGCGTAAGGCAGGTACGCCGGGGCCTAAGACCCCTCCCCGGGACGGAGCCGGTTCAGCTCGCGGGCGGCAGTCCGAGCAGGGCGTCGCTGTACTTCAGCACGGCCAGCAGCAGGCCGATCACGCCGAGCGCGACACCGGCCCAGGCGACCGACTTGATCCAGGGCGCCTGCGGCCTGCCGGGGGCGCCGAAGGCCGGGCGGACCAGCACGACGGCGGCGGTGACCAGCGCGACCAGCGCGAACAGGCCGGCCCACAGCGCGGTGGTGTGCCAGGCGTCGCCGTAGACCTCCTTGATCTGCTGGGAGACGCTCGCCGTGGAGGAGGTCTTCAACTGGCCGACCAGGGTCTCGCGGGCGGCGGCCACGGTGCCCGTCCAGTTGCCGGTGAGGGAGACGATGCCGAGCGCGACGGAGACGACGGCCCCGGCGCCCTGTCCGACGCCGGAGGGCCCGGCCGCCTCGGCGTCCGTCTCGGCGTCGGCGTCGGCGTCCGCGCCGGCCCCGCTCGCGTCCTCGGTGGCGGCGTCCTCGGTGGTGCCGTCCTCGCTGGCGGCCTCCTCGGTGGCGGCGCCCTCGGTGCGGGCGTCCTCGGCGGTCTGGTCAGTCGTGGTTTCCATGCCTGGCACCGTACGGACGCTCTCTGAGAGGTTGCTTAATGATCGTTGCGAGGGCCGCGCACGGCCGCGTCGATCTCCTCGACCTCGGCCACGACGTCGGTGAGCCGGTCCAGGGCGGCGGCGCGGCACTCGGGCGGTTCGATGCTGATGCGGGGCAGCCGGCGCTCCAGCCAGCCGGGCAGCCACCAGTTGGCGTCGCCCAGCAGGTGCATCAGGGCCGGCACCAGCAGGGTGCGCAGGACGAAGGCGTCCAGGGCGACGGCGGCGGCGAGCGCGATGCCGAACATGGCGATCACCCGGTCGCCGCTGAGCACGAAGGCGAGGAAGACCGAGATCATGATGACCGCGGCGGAGTTGATGACCCGGCTGGTCTCGGCGAGCCCGACCCGGACGGCGCGCCGGTTGTCCCCGGTCTCCAGCCACTCCTCGTACATCCGGCTGACCAGGAAGACCTGGTAGTCCATGGACAGCCCGAACAGCACCGACACCATGATCACCGGGAGGAACGGCTCGATCGGGCCCGCCCGGCCGAGCCCGAGCAGCTCGCTCCCCCAGCCCCACTGGAAGACGGCCACGACCACCCCGAAGGAGGCGGCGACGGCGGCGACGTTCATCGCGGCGGCCTTGAGCGGGATGCCCACGGACCGGAAGGCCAGCAGGAGCAGCAGACAGCCGAGGCCGACGACGACGCCGACGAACAGCGGCAGCTTGCCGACGATCACGTCGGCGAAGTCGTCGTAGCCGGCGGTGATACCGCCGACCTGCACGTCCAGCGACGTGCCCGTCTCGGCGCGGGGCAGCACCTCCTGGCGCAGCCGGTCGACCAGCTCGCTGGTCCGCTGGGACTGCGGCGCGGAGTCGGGCACCACGGTGAGGCGGGCGGTCGTGCCGGCGGAGTCGTAGGTCACGGGGGTGACGGACGCGACGCCCTCGGTGGTGCGCAGGGTGGCGTCGAGGTTGTCCAGGGCGAGCCGGTCCTCGCCGCCCGCCACGCGCGTCACCAGGGTCAGCGGGCCGTTGACGCCCGGCCCGAAGCCGTCGGCGAGGAGGTCGTACGCCTGGCGGGTCGTCGTGGCCGTGGGGTCGTTGCCCTGGTCGGAGGTGCCCAGGCGCAGCCCCAGGGTGGGCAGCGCGAGGACGGTGACGACGGCGAGGGCGAGCGCGCCGAGCAGCTTGGGCCGACGCTCGACCAGCGCCGACCAGCGGGCCGCGAACCCGGTCGGGACCTCCGGTTCGGGCCCGTGCTCGGCGAGCCGGCGCCGCTCCCGGCGGCTCAGGGCGCACGGGCCGATGAAGGAGAGCAGGGCGGGCAGCAGGGTGACCGAGGCGGCGACCGTCAGCAGGACGGTGAGACAGGCGGCGACGGCGACGCCGTTGAGGAAGGTCAGCCGCAGGGTGAGCATGCCGAGCAGGGCGATGCACACGGTGGCGCCCGCGAAGACGACGGCGCGTCCGGTGGTGGCGACGGCGGTGGTGGCCGCCTCGGTGACGGACAGCCCGCGCTTGAGGCCGCGCCGGTGCCGGGTCACGATGAACAGCGCGTAGTCGATGCCGACGCCGAGCCCGATCAGCAGGCCGAGCATGGGTGCGAAGTCGGCGACGGTCATGGCGTGCCCGAGCAGCGCGATCCCGGCGTACGCGGTGCCGACGCCGACCAGGGCGGTGGCGATCGGCAGCAGCGAGGCGGCGAGCGAGCCGAAGGCGAGGAACAGCACGACGGCGGCGACGACCACGCCGACCACCTCGGCCAGGTGCCCGCCGGGGGCCTCGGTGAGGGACATGGCGCTGCCCCCCAGCTCCACCCGCAGCCCGTCGGACTCGGCGCCCTTGGCGGTGTCCACCACCGCCTGCGCCTCCCCCCGGCCGATGTCCTCGGCGCCGTCGGTGAAGGTGACGGTGGCGTAGGCCGTGCGGCCGTCGGCGCTGACGGCGCCGGTCCCCGGGTCGTACGGGCTGGTCACGGAGGCGATGCCCGGGAGGTCGGCGATACGGTCCAGTGCGCGGGTCATCGTCTGCTCGACGTCGGCGGCGCGCACCGAGCCGGAGCCGGTGTGCCAGACGACGGTGTCGGCGTCGCCGCCGAGCCCCGGGAAGCCCTTCTCCAGCAGCCGGGCCGCGTGGCCGGCCTCGGTGCCGGGGACCGCGTAGTCGTTGGAGTACGCGCTTCCCGCGACCGCGGCGGCGGCGCTCACCCCGCCGAGGGCGAACAGCCACAGCAGGACGGCGACGAGGCGGCGCTGGACACACCAGCGTGCGAGGGCTGCCACGAACGTGCTCCCGGGTGAATTGTGGATCTTTGGCCGGGAACAGTCGTCCATGAGCTGAACGGCCCGCAAAGAACGCATGAGCGATGCGAGGTCACTCTTCCAGGCGTTGGAGATCCTTTGCCGCGTTCGTGGGGCTTTTCACAGGAGTGGGAGCGGGATCACAGGACAACAACGCAATCGGTGTCAGTCGGCGTAAGCCCTGCATAAGCGGGGGACGGGCCGGATCAGTCGGACTGGTCCCCGACGGCCATCACCATCACACCGGCGATCAGCAGCCACAGGGCGCGGCGGGTGCGGCCGCGGGCGCCGAGGAGCGCGCCGAGGGCGCAGACGGCGGCCCCGAGGGCGTAGGCGGCGGGGACGAGCGCCGGGGCGGACCCGGTCAGGCGCAGCAGGGAGGCGGCGAGACCGGCCAGGGTCAGTACGGCACCCGCCGCGGTCGCCGTCCAGCGGGCCCGCCGGGCGTCCTCGACGGCGTACTCCCCGTCCCCGTCCCCGCCGCCGTCACCCTCCGGGCCGGCCAGGTCCCCGCCGTCGGCGTCGGCGTCGGTTCCGGCGTCGGCGCGTATGTGCTCGTGGGTGTCGGAGTCGGTACGTCCACTCATGGCGCGGGAGCGTACCCGGTCGGCCGCGCACGGGCACGGAGCGGGTGGTTCCGGGACGCCTGCGGCCCCGCCCGGGCGCGGGCGCCGGAGCCGATCCGACGGTTCCGGGGCGCCGGCGGACCCGGAGGACGAGGGCGTGCGGGCACGCGAACGGCCCCGGAGGCGGGTCGTCTCCGGGGCCGTTCGCGTGGGCTCAGCCCTCGGTGACGCCGAGCTTCTCCAGGATCAGCTCCTTGACGCGGGCCGCGTCGGCCTGGCCCCGGGTGGCCTTCATGACCGCGCCGACCAGGGCACCGGCCGCGGCCACCTTGCCGCCGCGGATCTTGTCGGCGACGCCCGGGTTGCCGGCGATGGCGTCCTCGACGGCGGCGGTCAGCGCGCCCTCGTCGGAGACGACCTTCAGACCGCGCTGGTCGACGACCTCGTCCGGGGTGCCCTCACCCGCGAGGACGCCCTCGATGACCTGGCGGGCCAGCTTGTCGTTCAGGTCGCCCTTCGCGACGAGCTCGGTGACCCGGGCCACCTGCTGCGGGGTGATGGCCAGTTCGTCGAGTGCCTTGCCCGACTCGTTGGCGCTGCGGGCGAGTTCGCCCATCCACCACTTGCGGGCGGACGCCGCGTCCGCGCCGGCGTCGATCGTGGCGACGATCGGCTCCAGCGCACCGGCGTTGAGGATCGCCTGCATGTCGGTGGCGGAGATGCCCCACTCGGCCAGCAGCCGGGTGCGGCGGGCCAGCGGCAGCTCGGGCAGCGCGGCACGGATCTCCTCGACCCACGCGCGCGAGGGCGCCACGGGGACGAGGTCGGGCTCCGGGAAGTACCGGTAGTCCTCGGCCTCCTCCTTCACGCGGCCCGAGGTCGTGGACCCCGTGTCCTCGTGGAAGTGGCGGGTCTCCTGCACGATCGTGCCGCCGGAGGACAGCACGGCCGCGTGCCGCTGGATCTCGAAGCGGGCCGCGCGCTCCACGGACCGCAGCGAGTTGACGTTCTTCGTCTCGGACCGGGTGCCGAACTTCTCGGTGCCGTTCGGGCGCAGCGAGAGGTTCACGTCGCAGCGCATCTGGCCCATCTCCATGCGGGCCTCGGACACGCCGAGGGCCCGGATGACCTCGCGCAGCTCACGGACGTACGCCTTCGCCACCTCGGGGGCGCGCTCGCCGGCGCCCACGATCGGCTTGGTGACGATCTCGATGAGCGGGATGCCCGCGCGGTTGTAGTCCAGCAGCGAGTGGGACGCGCCGTGGATACGGCCGGTGGCGCCGCCGACGTGCGTCGACTTGCCGGTGTCCTCCTCCATGTGGGCGCGCTCGATCTCCACGCGGAAGGTCTCGCCGTCCTCGAGCTGCACGTCGAGGTAGCCGTCGAAGGCGATCGGCTCGTCGTACTGGGAGGTCTGGAAGTTCTTCGGCATGTCCGGATAGAAGTAGTTCTTCCGGGCGAAGCGGCACCATTCGGCGATCTCGCAGTTCAGCGCGAGGCCGATCTTGATCGCGGACTCGACGCCGGTCGCGTTGACGACCGGCAGCGCGCCGGGCAGGCCGAGGCAGACGGGGCAGGTCTGGGAGTTCGGGTCGGCGCCGAGCGCGGTCGAACAGCCGCAGAACATCTTGGTGCGGGTGCCGAGTTCGACATGGACCTCGAGGCCCATGACGGGGTCGTACGACGCCAGCGCGTCCTCGTACGACACCAGGTCGATCGTGGTGGTCACGGTGAGTACTTCCCTCTCAGCCCAGCAGGACGTCGTCGTCGCCCAGCCGCTTCAGCTCGCGGTAGAGGAGGGCGAGGCCGGTGACGATGCCGGCGGCGGTGACGACCGCGTCGACGAGCCGCAGCGTGTCGTTCTCGGCGCGGGCCTTCTTGATCTGCTTCGCGGCGCCGACCGCGCCGAACGCGGTCGCGGCCATGGACAGGTAGGTGCCGGACTTCGACTTCTTGAAGCCCTTGGCCTTGGTCAGTGCGCTCACAGCGACGGTGCCTCCTCCAGCAGCGGGTGTCCCCACTTTTCCACGAAGGCGGCCTCGACGGCGGCGCCCACCTTGTACAGCCGGTCGTCCTGCATCGCCGGGGCGATGATCTGCAGGCCCACCGGGAGCCCGTCCTCCGGGGCGAGGCCGCACGGCAGCGACATCGCCGCGTTGCCCGCCAGGTTGGTCGGGATGGTGCACAGGTCCGCGAGGTACATCGCCATCGGGTCGTCGGCGCGCTCGCCGATCGGGAAGGCGGTGGTCGGGGTCGTCGGGGAGACGATCACGTCGACCTGCTCGAACGCCTTCTCGAAGTCCCGGGTGATGAGCGTGCGGACCTTCTGTGCCGAGCCGTAGTACGCGTCGTAGTAGCCGCTCGACAGCGCGTACGTGCCCAGCATGATGCGGCGCTTGACCTCCGGGCCGAAGCCCTCCGCGCGGGTGAGGGCGGTGACGTCCTCGGCGGAGCGGGTGCCGTCGTCGCCGCTGCGCCGGCCGTAGCGCAGGCCGTCGAAGCGGGCCAGGTTGGAGGAGCACTCGGAGGGCGCGATCAGGTAGTACGCCGACAGCGCGAGGTCGAAGGACGGGCAGTCCAGCTCGACGATCTCGGCGCCCAGCTCCTTCAGCAGCGCCACCGACTCGTCGAACCGCTGGATGACGCCGGCCTGGTAGCCCTCGCCGCGGAACTGCTGGACGACGCCCACGCGCATGCCCTGGACGCTGCCGTTGCGGGCGGCCTCGACGACCGCCGGGACCGGGGCGTCGATGGAGGTGGAGTCGAGCGGGTCGTGCCCGGCGATGACCTCGTGCAGCAGGGCCGCGTCCAGGACCGTGCGGGCGCAGGGGCCGCCCTGGTCGAGGGAGGACGAGAAGGCGACCATGCCGTACCGGGACACCGCGCCGTACGTCGGCTTCACGCCGACCGTGCCGGTGACGGCGGCCGGCTGGCGGATGGAGCCGCCGGTGTCGGTGCCGATGGCCAGCGGCGCCATGTACGCGGCCAGCGCGGCCGAGGAGCCGCCGCCGGAGCCGCCGGGGATCCGGGTGAGGTCCCAGGGGTTGCCGGTCGGGCCGTAGGCGCTGTTCTCGGTGGAGGACCCCATGGCGAACTCGTCCATGTTGGTCTTGCCGAGGATGACCACGTCGGCGTCCTTCAGGCGCCGGGTGAGCGTCGCGTCGTACGGCGGGATCCAGCCCTCGAGGATCTTGGAGCCGACGGTCGTCGGGATGCCCTCGGTGGTGAAGATGTCCTTGAGGGCGAGGGGGACGCCGGCCAGCGGGCCGAGCTCCTCCCCGCGCTCGCGCTTGGCGTCGACGGCCCGGGCCTGGGCGAGCGCGCCCTCGCGGTCCACGTGCAGGAAGGCGTGCACCTTCTCGTCGACGGCCTCGATCCGGGCCAGGTGGGCCTCGGTGACCTCGACGGCCGTGAGCGCGCCGGAGGCGATCCGGGCGGCGGTCTCGGCGGCGGTGAGCTTGGTGATGTCCGTCATGGCGGGTTACTCCTCCCCCAGGATCTGCGGCACCTTGAAACGCTGCTGCTCCTGGGCCGGGGCGCCGGACAGCGCCTGCTCGGGGGTGAGCGACGGACGGACCTCGTCCGCGCGCATGACGTTCGTCAGCGGGAGCGGGTGCGAGGTCGGCGGTACGTCTTGGTCGGCGACCTCACTGACGCGGGCGACCGCGCCGATGATGTCGTCCAGCTGTCCCGCGAAGTGGTCGAGCTCTTCGGGCTTCAGCTCCAGACGCGCCAGCCGGGCGAGGTGGGCGACCTCCTCGCGCGTGATGCCAGGCATGCAGCGTTCCTCTGGGGTGAGTGTGTGTGGTGTGGGGCCAATCCTAGGGGGCGGGGGGCTCCGGCCGTTAAACGGTTTCCCCCGGGTCGCCGTCGAACGGTTTCCCGGGCTCAGTGCCGGGTGTCCCAGGCGGGGCTGGTCAGGAAGTGGTTGTCGTACAGCTCCTGGACCTCCAGCAGGCTCTCCGGGGTGACCTCGCCCAGGCGGATGCGCTGCAGGTGGCGGAAGTAGGCGAAGCGCTCCACGCCCGGCGTGATCACGATGAGCAGGTCCAGCGGGGCGCCGGGCGCGGCGGCGAAGGCGTGCGGGCGGTCCGGCGGGACGACGATCAGGTCGCCGCGCCCGGCGGTGACCACGTCGTCGCCGGACAGGACCTCGGCGGTGCCGTCGAGGACGTAGAACATCTCGGCGGAGTGGTGGTGCACGTGCGGCTTGGCGCCGTCGGCGCCCTCCGCGAGGGTCACGCGCACCGTGGACAGCGCGCCACCGGTGGCACTGCTGTCGGCCAGCAGCCGTACGGCGACGGGGTCGCCCCCGACCACCTCGGCCTCGGCGTCACGGACCAGGACGGTCTCGTCGAACTTCGGCACGAACAGCGACATCGTCGGCTCCCCCGGTGGGCGTGCGGGCCCGGTGGCCCGTGGTGGACGCGGTCAGACGGCGAACAGCAGGGCCGCGCTGACCAGTACAACGACCGCGGTGGCGAAGTGGATCCCGAACGCGACGGCCTTCTGCCCGCCGTGCCGCAGGACGATCACCGTGTCGACGAGCGGGACCAGCGCCACGCAGACCATGAACCAGGCCTCCGCGCGGACCCCGACGAAGGCCAGCAGCGCCAGGCCCACCAGCCCGAGGGTGCCGTCGCGCAGCCCCTTGACGGACAGGTAGGCCCCCGCGTCGCCGTGCGCGTCGGCCGGCACGCCGTAGCCCGCGGCGGCAGGGGTCGGCCGGAACCAGAAGCGGTAGCCCAGGAACAGGCAGAACAGGTCGAGCAGGATGGCCAGGGTGTACGCGGTGACGGTCATGGGAGCCCCCTGATGAGTGGTGCTAGCGGTGCTAGCTGTTGTAGCGAAGCTAGCACGAGCGCCGACAGGTTGGCTAGCGCTGCTAGAATCGGGAGCATGTCGATCCAGACGCGCCGGGAGCGCGAACGAGCGGAGCGGGAGCGGCTGATCGTCACGGCCGCGCGCGAGCTGGCCGAGGCCGAGGGCTGGGACGCCGTGACCACACGGCGCCTGGCGGCCGAGATCGAGTACAGCCAGCCGGTCCTCTACAGCCACTTCAAGGGCAAGGACGCGATCATGGCGGCGGTGGCGGTGGAAGGCTGCGCCGAGCTCGCGGTCGAGCTGCGCGCCGCACGGGAGGCCGCCTCGGGGGCGCGGGCGCGGCTGGCGGCGGTCGGCGAGGCGTACACGGCGTTCGGCCGGCGGCGGCCCGCGCTGTACGACGCGATGTTCACGCACGCCGTGGACCTGCCGTTCGCGACGCCCGAGGCGCCGGCCCCGCTGCAGGAGGCGTTCGGCGAACTGGTGCGGGCGGTGGAGCCCATCGCCGCCGACGGCGACGACGTCCCCCTGCTGACGGAGACGTTCTGGGCGAGCCTGCACGGCCTGATCACCCTGCTGCGCAGCGCCCGCCTGCCGGAGGCGGACCACGCCCGCCGACTGGACCTGCTGATCGGGCACTTCACGGCGGGGAGGGTCTGAGCGGCAACCCGGGGAGGGCATGAGGCCACGAGGGTCTGAGAGGCGGCCGGGGAAGGGCCGCCGGCGGGCCTGAGGGCGGCCGGGGGGCTACTCGGCGGCCGGCAGGGCCGCTCGGGGGCGTTGCCAGCCGCGGGAGCCGCGGGCCAGCAGCCACGCGGTCATCTCCTCGGGCGGCATCGCCGCGGCGACCAGCCAGCCCTGCACCGCGTCACAGCCCAGGTCGCGCAGCCGCTCCCAGGTCTCGTCGTCCTCGACGCCCTCGGCGACGACGAGCAGGCCCAGCGAATGCGCCAGGTCCACCGTGCAGCGCACGATCTCGGCGTCCTCGGCGTCCACGGCCAGCCGCGCCACGAACGACCGGTCGATCTTCAGCTCGCTGACCGGCAGCCGCCGCAGGTGCACCAGCGAGGAGTACCCGGTGCCGAAGTCGTCCAGGGACATCTTCACGCCGTGCCCGGTCAGCGCGTTCAGCGTGTCGGCGGCCCGCTGCGGGTCCTCCAGCAGTACGTGCTCGGTGATCTCCAACTGCAGCGCGCCGGCCGGGACCCCGTGCCGGGCCAGCCGCGCGGCCACCGAGCCGGCGAAGCCCGGCGTGTGCACGTCCCGCGGCGAGACGTTCACCGCGACCGGCACGAACAGCTCCTGCTCCCGCCACCGGGCCACCTGCCCGAGCGCGGTCTCCAGCACGTACTCCGTCAGGTGGGGCATCAGCCCGGAGGACTCGGCGATCGCGATGAACTCGTCCGGCGGCACCTTCCCGCGCTCCGGGTGCACCCACCGCACCAGCGCCTCCAGACCGGCCACCTGGCCGTCGAAGCGGACCTTCGGCTGGTAGTGCAACTGCACCTCGTGGGCGTCCAGGGCCCGGCGCAGGTCGCCCAGCAGGCCCAGCCGGTCGGGGGTGTTCGAGTCCCGCTTCGACTCGTACACCTCCACGCCCGTACGGTCGCGTTTCGCCTGGTACATCGCCACGTCCGCGCGGCGCAGCAGTCCCTCCGCGTCGAGGGCGTGGTCCGGGAAGACGGCGACCCCGGCACTGGCCTCCAGCACGAGCGTGAGGCCGTCGAGGTCGAGCGGGGAGCTGAGCGCGGACACCAGGGCGCGCGCGACGCGGGTCGCGGACGTCGTGGAGTCGGCGACGGGCAGTAAGACGGCGAACTCGTCCCCGCCGAGCCGGGCGACCTCCGCGCCGCGCGGCAGCGCCACCCGCAGCCGGTCGGCCGTCTGGAGCAGCAGTCGGTCCCCGGCGAGGTGGCCCAGGGTGTCGTTGACCGAGCGGAACCGGTCGAGGTCGATCAGCATGAGCGCGGCGCGGGCCCCGATGCGCTCGGCGTCGTCGAGGGCGGTCCAGGTGCGCTCCAGCAGCCACTGCCGGTTGGGCAGTCCGGTCAGCGGGTCGCGGAGCTGCTCCTCGGCGCGGGCCCGGGCGATCCACAGCGTGGAGTCGAGGGCGATCAGCGGGATGGCGAACAGCGGCAGCAGGACGGGCTTGGCGACGGCCACCACGCACACCAGCGGGGCGATGCCGAGCAGGGCGACGGCGACCAGGCCCTGCCGGACCAGGGCGGTGCGGGCGACGGTGGGCAGTCCCCCGCGCGGGGCGTTCAGGTACCACAGCAGTACGCGGGTGACGGCGAGGTAGGCGACGGCCACCAGGATCACCTGGGGGGCCGTGTAGAGGGTCCAGGTGCCGGGGTCCCAGGGGTTCTCGACGGACGGCACGCGTCCGCAGGCGGCCAGCAGCAGGGCGCCGGCGCCGATGCCGAGGATGTCCACGGCGCCCTGCAGCACGCCCTGGCGCCAGCGGTGGCGCCGGGCTATGCCGACCAGGACGACGACGGTGAGGCTGACCATGCCGGCGGGCACCCAGCCGTACAGCAGCAGCACGGCCAGGGTGAGGGCGGCCCCGGAGCCGGTGCCGCCCCACCAGCGGGCCCGGCCGAGCATCACCAGGTGGCCGACGATGACGCCGCTGAGCAGGGCGAGCGACCAGCCGGTCGTCCCGGACGGGAACAGCGCGTGGTCGCCGGTGAAGGCGCGGTAGAAACCGGCGCCCAGGGCGAAGCCGGCGGCCGCGACCACGGCGGCGGGCAGCGCGGGCCAGGACGGGTGGCGTTCGGTGTCGGCGCCGGGCAGTCCGAGGGAGACCGGGAGGACGGGCAGCAGGCCGCGGGTGCGGGCGTGCGGGGCGGCGGGCGCCACGGGGACGGACGACCCGGACGACCCGGACGCAGACGCAGACGCAGACGACGCGATCGACGCCGACGGCCCGGACGGCGCGGCACCGGTGGCGGGCCGCCCGGCGGGGTGCCCGGGGGCACCCGGACGCCGGCCCGGCCGGGCCGGCCACCGGCCCGCCCACCGGGTGCCGGCCGTCCGGAGCCAGGGCAGCCGCGCGTGCGTCGCGGCGCTCTCGGTCGGTTCCATTCCCGTCCCTCTCACAGCCGGCGGTGCCCACGCCCCGCGGCCCGATGCCCGACGAACCATCCACGGCGCCGCGTTGGAAAACCCTTTCCCCTGCGCATCGCGAGCGCGGGGATGCCCCGACCGCAGTGGGGCCCGGCAGGCGCACCTCTCAACAGTAGGCCGCGGAAGGCTTTCACGGGCAGCGGTCGCCGACGGTTGCCCGAATGCGCCCGGGCCACCCGTATACATCTGATATGCGCTGATCGGGTGGCCTTCAACCGCTATTCCTCGGTCGGGAGCGCCACCCCCGCCGCCGCCTCGGGCCCCTGTTCCAGCAGGACGACGAACCCGTCCTCGTCCAGCACGGGCACCTTGGCCTGCACCGCCTTGTCGTACTTCGATCCGGGGCTGTCACCCACCACGACGAACGAGGTCTTCTTGGAGACCGAACCGGTCACCTTCGCACCGCGGCTCTGCAGGGCCTCCTTGGCCGCGTCGCGCGTGAAGTGCTCCAGCGTGCCGGTGACGACGACCGTGAGCCCCTCCAGGGGACGGGGCCCCTCGTCCTCGGCCGCGGCCTCCTCCTCGAGGCGCACTCCGGCGGCCTTCCACTTGCGCAGGATCTCCTGGTGCCACTCCTCGGCGAACCACTCCTTGAGCGAGGCGGCGATCGTCGGGCCCACGCCCTCGGTGCCCGCCAGCTCCTCCTCGCTCGCCTGCTGGATCCGGTCGATCGAGCGGAACTCGCGGGCCAGCGCCTCGGCGGCGACCGGTCCGACGTGACGGATCGACAGGCCGGTGAGCACCCGGGCGAGCGGGCGCTCCTTGGCCGCCGCGATGTTGTCCAGCATGGCGAGCGCGTTCTTCTTGAGCTCGCCCTGCTGGTTGGCGAAGACCGTGACGATCTTCTCCTCGCCGGTCTTCGGGTCGCGCTTGGGCAGCCCGCTGTCCTGGTCGAGGACGTACGCCTTGATGGGCAGCAGCTGCTCCGCGGTGAGGTCGAACAGGTCGCCCTCGTCCTTCAGGGGCGGGTCGGCGGGCTCCAGGGGCGCGGTCAGCGCGGCGGCGGCGACGTAGCCGAAGTGCTCGATGTCCAGCGCCCTGCGGCCGCCGAGGTAGAACAGGCGCTCGCGCAGCTGGGCGGGGCAGCCGCGCGCGTTGGGGCAGCGCAGGTCGACGTCGGCCTCCTTCATGGGCCGCAGCGGCGTACCGCACTCGGGGCACTCGGAGGGCATCACGAACGGGCGCTCGCTGCCGTCGCGCAGGTCGACGACGGGGCCGAGGATCTCGGGGATGACGTCGCCGGCCTTGCGCAGCACCACGGTGTCGCCGATCAGCACGCCCTTGGCCTTGACGACGTCTTGGTTGTGCAGGGTGGCGAACTCGACCTCCGAGCCGGCCACCGTGACCGGCTCCACCTGCGCGTACGGCGTGACCCGGCCCGTACGGCCCACGCCCACGCGGATGTTGACCAGCTTGGTGTTGACCTCCTCGGGCGCGTACTTGTACGCGATGGCCCAGCGCGGGGCGCGGGCCGTGGAGCCGAGGCGACCCTGCAGGCGGATCTCGTCGAGCTTGACGACGACGCCGTCGATCTCGTGCGCCACGGAGTGGCGGTTCTCGCCGTAGTACGCGATGAACTGCCGTACGCCGTCGAGGTCGTCGACGACCCGGTTGTGCGGGGAGGTGGGCAGGCCCCACTCCTTGAGCAGGTCGTACGCCTCGGACAGGCGGGTCATGCCCTCGAAGCCCTCCAGGGCGCCGATGCCGTGGACCACCATGTGCAGCGGGCGGGTGGCGGTGACGCGCGGGTCCTTCTGGCGCAGCGAACCGGCCGCCGCGTTGCGCGGGTTGGCGAACGGCTTGTCGCCCGCCTCGACCAGCCGGGCGTTGAGCTCCTCGAACTTCTCCATCGGGAAGTAGACCTCGCCGCGGATCTCCACGAGCGTGGGGACGCCGTCGCCGTGGAGGCGGTCGGGGATCTCGGCGATGGTGCGCACGTTGGGCGTGATGTCCTCACCCGTGCGGCCGTCGCCGCGGGTCGCCGCGCGCGTGAGCCGGCCGTTCTCGTAGGTGAGGTTGACCGCGAGGCCGTCGACCTTCAGCTCGCACAGGAAGTGGTACGCGGAGGTGCCGACGTCCTTGTGGACGCGCTCGGCCCAGGCGGCGAGCTCCAGGTCGTCGAAGGCGTTGTCCAGCGAGAGCATCCGCTCGCGGTGCTGGACGGCCGTGAACTCCGTCGCGTACCCGCCCGACACCTTCTGGGTGGGCGAGTCGGGCGTGCGCAGCTCGGGGTGCTCCTCCTCCAGCGCCTCCAGGGACCGCAGCAGGCGGTCGAACTCGGCGTCGCTGATGACGGGAGCGTCCTTCACGTAGTAACGGAAGCGGTGCTCCTCGATCTGCTCAGCGAGCTGGGCGTGCCGCTCCCGCGCCTCGGCGGGCACCGTCGTCTCCGCTTGCTTGTCGCCGGCCACCGTGTTGTCCTCCCGTCACTCTGGGTTGTCCGCGAGGGATCTCGCCGCCCGGACGCAGTGGGCGAGGGCCCGGCGGGCGTACGCGGGCGAAGCGCCCGCGAGGCCGCACGCCGGAGTGACCGTGACAGCCTGCGCGAGAAGCTCCGGCCGCAGCCCCAGCCTGCGCCACAGCGTCCTGACACCCATGACGCTACCGGCAGGGTCTGACAATGGACCGTCCACGGCGGGTACGACACCGGCGAAGAGCGCGGTGCCGGCCTCGACGGCCTCACCGATCGCGTCGTCGTCACGCTCGGTGAGCAGGGAGGCGTCGAACGACACGGCGGCCGCACCGGCCCGGCGCAGCAGGGCGAACGGCACGTCCGGCGCGCAGGAGTGCACCACCACGGGTCCGGTCGTGTGCACCCCGACGACGTCCCGCAGGGTGGCCTCGACCACCTGCCGGTCGACGGCGCGGTGGGTGCGGTAGCCGCTCGCGGTGCGCACCTGCCCGCGCAGCACGGCGGTGAGGGACGGCTCGTCGAGCTGGAGCACGGGCCGGGCGCCGGGGACGCGGCGGGCGACCTCGGCCAGGTGCGCGCGCAGGCCCTCGGCGAGGGACCCGGCGAGGTCGCGGCAGGCCCCGGGGTCGGAGAGCGCGGCCTCGCCGTTCTTCATCTCCAGGTTGGCGGCGAGCGTCCAGGGCCCGACGGCCTGCACCTTCAGCGCGCCCTCGTAGCCCTGGGTGAACTCCTCCAGCGCGTCGAGGTCCTCCACCAGCCAGGACCTGGCCCGCCGGGTGTCGCGTCCCGGCCGGTCACCGATCCGCCACCCGCTGGGCTCCACGCGCGCGTACAGCTCGACGAGGAGTCCGGCGGTGCGGCCGATCATGTCGGCGCCCGGGCCGCGGGCGGGCAGTTCGGCGAGGTGCGGGAAGTCCTCGAAGGACCCGGTGACGGTCTTGGCGGCCTCCCTGGCGTCGCCGCCGGGCAGGGAGCCGACGCCGGTGGCGGGCCCGAAGCGGAACTCAGTGTCGTTGCTCACCCCGGCAGCCTACGTAACCCGGCCCGGCCGGTCCCCCGGCCGGGTCCCCGGGGCGGCGGTCAGGCGCCCGGGCGGACCGTCAGGTCGTTGACCTCGGCGTCCCGGGGCAGGTCGAGCGCCATGAGGATCGTCGTGGCGACCGACTCCGGGTCGATCCACGCGGACGCGTCGTAGGGCTTGCCCTCCTGCTGGTGGACCTTGGCCTGCATCGGGCTGGCCGTGCGTCCGGGGTAGACGGAGGTGACCCGGACGCCGTGGCCGTGCTCCTCCTGGCGCAGGGAGTCCGCGAGGGCCTTCAGGCCGTGCTTGGAGGCCGCGTACGCCGCCCAGTCGGCGCTCGCGCGCAGGCCCGCCCCGGAGTTCACGAACAGCACGTGGCCGCGGCTCGCCCGCAGCTGGGGCAGGAAGTGGCGGGTGAGTTCGGCGGGCGCGATCAGGTTGACGTTGAGCTGGTGGCGCCAGGACTTCGGGGTGAGCTCGCCGACCGGGCCGAGGTCGACCACGCCCGCGACGTGCAGCAGCGAGTCGACCCGGTCGGGCAGCGTCTGGTGGGAGAACGCCCAGCTCAGCCGTTCGGGCTCGGCGAGGTCGCCGACCAGGGTGCGCGCGCCGGGGAACTGCGCGGCCAGCTCCTTGGCCCGTCCCGCGTCGCGCGCGTGCAGCACGAGCTCGTCCCCGCGCGCGTGCAGGCGGCGGGCGACGGCCGCGCCGATGCCGGAGCCGGCCCCGGTGATCACATGTGTAGCCATGCCCGCCATGCTCGCACCCTCCCGGACTCAGGCGATGCCCTGGCTCTCCTCCAGGTAGGCCAGCGCCCCCACCGGCTCCTCCGCGAAGAACACCAGCTCGGTCAGGGGCCGGGGCAGGAAGCCCTCCGCGTCCATGCGCCGGAACTGCTCCTTGAGCCCGTCGTAGAACCCGGCGGTGTTCAGCAGCACGACCGGCTTGTCGGTGTGCCCGTGCTTCTTCAGCTCCAGGATCTCGGTGGCCTCGTCGAGGGTGCCCGTGCCGCCCACCATGATCACCACGGCGTCCGCCTTCTCCAGCAGCAGCCGCTTGCGCTCGGCGAGATCCTTGGCGACCACCATGTCGTCGACGCCCGGACGGACCCGCGCGGACAGGAACTCCACCGAGACCCCGCACAGGCGTCCGCCCGCCTCCTGCACGCCGTCCGCGACCACCTTCATCAGCCCGACGTCGGACCCGCCCCAGACCAGCGTGTGGCCGCCCCGGCCGAGGAGTTCGGCGAACTCGCGCGCGGGACGGGTGTAGCGGTCGTCGAGGTCGGCGGCGGAGAGGAAGACACAGATACGCATGGCGTCCACGGTACGCGGGAAGATTCGCGGCCCCGCGGGCGCTGTCCGTACATGGCCACTGGACACACGATCACCATCGAGCAGGGCGACCTCCGCGTGCGCGTGGTGCGCGACGGACAGGTGCTGGCGGAGAGCGACCGGCCGCTGGTGCTGCGCGAGACGGGCTGTCCCGTCCGCTACTACCTCCCCGCCGAGGACGTCCGCACGGATCTGCTGACGCCGTCCGACACGCACACGTACTGCCCGTTCAAGGGCACCGCGTCGTACTGGTCGCTGCCGGACGCGCGCGACGGCGCGGACGGCACGGACGGCACGGACCGCGTGTGGGCGTACCCCGACCCCAAGCCGGACGTCGCCGCGATCAAGGACCACCTGTGCTTCTACGACACCGAGGTGGTCGCGGACGTGTCGTAGCGCGATGAGATCCGTGCCCTGCGGCAGTCTGCACGGGCATGGACGACAACCTCCTTTCCCGCGACGGGACCCGTATCGCCTACGAACGCGCCGGCCGGGGTCCCGCGGTGATCCTGGTCAGCGGCGCGCTGTCCACCGGGGGCACCCTCGCTCCGCTGGCCGCCCGGCTCGCGGAGCGCTTCGAGACGGTGGTCTACGACCGCCGGGGCCGCGGCGACAGCGGCGACACCGAGCCCTACGACGTGCTGCGCGAGGTCGAGGACCTGGCGGGGCTCGTGGAGACGGTGGGCGGTGAGGCGTCGCTGTTCGGCGTGTCCTCGGGGGGCGCGCTGGTGCTGCGGGCCCTGGCCGAAGGGCTGCCGGTGCGCCGCGCGGTGGTCTACGAGGTGCCCTACGGGGACTTCTCCCCCGCCGGCGCCGAGCAGCGGGCCGCGTACACCCGGGACCTCACCGCGGCGCTGGAGCAGGGCCGGCGCGGGGACGCGGTGGAGCTGTTCCTGCGGCTGACCGGCATGGCGGACGACATGATCCGCGGTGCCCGCCAGGCGCCCATGTGGGCGGCCCTGGAGTCGGTCGCCCCGAGCCTCGCCCACGACGACGCCGTCATGGACGGCGGGCTGGTGCCGCGCGAGCTGCTGGCGTCGGTCGGGGTGCCGGTGCTGGCCCTGGCGGGCGGCGCGAGTCCCGACTGGCTGCAGCGCGCCGCACACGCGGTGGCCGAGGCGCTGCCGCAGGGCTCCAGCCGGGTCCTGGAAGGCCAGACCCACGTGGTGGACCCGGACGCGGTGGCACCGGTGCTGACGGAGTTCCTGGCGTCCTAGAGGCCAGCGGTGGGGCTCAGGCGGCGCCCGCGGTCGCGCGCACCGTCGACGCGATCGTCGCCGAGCCCACCACGCGCGTGCCGTCGTACAGGACGATCGCCTGGCCGGGGGCCACGCCGCGGACCGGCTCGGTGAAGGTCACCCGCAGCTCGCCGTCGACGGGTTCGGCCCGCACCTCGGTCTCGCCGCCGTGGGCCCGGAGCTGGGCGGTGTAGACGGCGGGGCCGGTGGGGGCGGCGCCGCACCAGCGGGGCCTGATCGCGGTGAGCGCCGAGACGTCCAGGGCCTCGGCGGGGCCGACCGTGACGGTGTTGTCCACCGGGGAGATGTCCAGGACGTAGCGGGGCTTGCCGTCCGGGGCGGGGGTGCCGATCCTGAGCCCCTTGCGCTGGCCGATGGTGAAGCCGTACGCGCCCTCGTGCGTGCCGAGCCGGGTGCCGGACTCGTCGACGATGTCGCCCTCGGCGCGGCCGAGGCGCCGGGCGAGGAAGCCCTGGGTGTCGCCGTCGGCGATGAAGCAGATGTCGTGCGAGTCGGGCTTCTTGGCGACGGCGAGGCCGCGCCGCTCTGCCTCCGCCCGGATCTCGTCCTTGGTGGTGACCGTGTCGCCGAGCGGGAACAGCGCGTGCGCGAGCTGGCGCTCGTCGAGCACGCCGAGGACGTACGACTGGTCCTTGGCCAGGTCGGAGGCGCGGTGCAGCTCGCGGGAGCCGTCCTCGTGCACGACGACCTTGGCGTAGTGACCGGTGCAGACCGCGTCGAAGCCCAGGGCGAGCGCCTTGTCCAGCAGCGCCGCGAACTTGATCTTCTCGTTGCAGCGCAGGCAGGGGTTGGGGGTGCGGCCGGCCTCGTACTCGGCGACGAAGTCCTCGACCACGTCCTCGCGGAAGCGGTCGGCGAGGTCCCAGACGTAGAACGGGATGCCGATGACGTCGGCGGCGCGGCGGGCGTCGCGGGAGTCCTCGATGGTGCAACAGCCCCGCGCGCCCGTGCGGAACGACTGGGGGTTCGCGGAGAGCGCGAGGTGGACGCCGGTCACGTCGTGCCCGGCTTCGGCGGCGCGGGCGGCGGCGACGGCGGAGTCGACCCCGCCGGACATGGCGGCGAGGACGCGGAGGGGACGCTGCGAGGTCTCAGTCATAACCCTTCCAGGGTACGGGGCGGCGGGAACCGGGGTGCCCGGGTGCGCGTTCCTCTTCCACAGGGGGCGCGCCAGGCGGCACGGGACGGGACGGGCATGGGGGCGACGGAGAAGGGCACGACGACGGGCACGCAGAGGGACACGGGGACGGGCGCCGGGAGGTCCGGGGCCGGGAAGGACGCCGACCGGCGGATCGGGCGGCGGGCCCTGCTGATCGGCGGCGCGGCGGCCGTCGTGGGTTCGGCGGTGCTGGCCCGTGACGAACTGGGGCGGCTGTGGTGGCGGCTGCCGGGCGTGGAGAAGCCGCGTGTCGAGGGCGCGGTCGACTTCCGGGGCGCGCGCTGGGTGGCGGCCTCGCCGGCCAACTTCCGCTGGGCCGACCGGCCCGACGACTACGCGATCGACCGGGTGGTCGTCCACGTCACGCAGGGCAGCTTCGCCAGCGCGGTGAAGGTGTTCCAGGACCCGGGCCACCGGGCGGCGGCGCACTACATAGTCGGCCGGGACGGCCGCGTGACCCAGATGATCCGCGAGCTGGACGTGGCGTTCCACGCGGGGAACCGCGAGTACAACGAGCGGAGCGTCGGCATAGAGCACGAGGGCTTCGTGGACCGGGCGTCGTCCTTCACGGACGCGATGTACGCCTCCTCGGCCCGGCTGACGGCGGGGATCTGCGCGCGCTACGGCATCCCCGTGGACCGGGCGCACATCATCGGCCACGTCGAGGTGCCCGGCGCGGACCACACGGACCCCGGCCCGCACTGGGCCTGGGACCGCTACCTCCGCCTGGTGCGCGCGGCGCGCGGAGCCGGTACGCCCGTGTGAGCGCGCCGGGGCCGGATCCAAAGGGAGCGTGGGCCCCGTGCCCGGTGCCTACGTGAGCCCCGCCGCACGCGCCCGTTCCACCGCGGGGCCGATGGCCTTGGCGAGGGCCTCGACGTCGGCCTCGGTGGAGGTGTGGCCGAGGGAGAAGCGCAGGGTGCCGCGGGCCAGGTCGGGGTCGGTGCCGGTGGCCAGCAGCACGTGGCTGGGCTGGGCCACGCCCGCGGTGCAGGCCGACCCGGTGGAGCACTCGATGCCCTGGGCGTCCAGCAGGAGCAGCAGGGAGTCGCCCTCGCAGCCGGGGAAGGAGAAGTGGGCGTTGGCCGGGAGCCGGCCCTCCGGGGCGGGGTCACCGCCGAGGACCGCGTCGGGCACGGCCGTACGGACGACGTCGACGAGCTGGTCGCGCAGGGCGCCGATCTCCCGGGCGAACCAGTCGCGCTGCTCGGCCGCGAGCCGGCCGGCGACGGCGAACGAGGCGATGGCCGGGACGTCCAGGGTGCCGGAGCGGACGTGGCGCTCCTGGCCGCCGCCGTGCAGGACGGGCACGGGGGTGTACTCGCGGCCCAGCAGCAGGGCGCCGATGCCGTACGGCCCGCCGATCTTGTGGCCGGAGACGGTCATCGCGGCGAGGCCGGAGGCGGCGAAGTCGACGGGGACCTGACCGACGGCCTGCACCGCGTCGGCGTGCAACGGGACACCGAACTCCCGTGCCACTTCGGCCAGTTCGGCGACCGGCAGGACCGTGCCGATCTCGTTGTTGGCCCACATGACGGTGGCCAGGGCCACGTCGTCGGGGTTGCGGGCGATCGCCTCGCGCAGGACCTCGGGGTGGACGCGGCCGTGGTGGTCGACGGGGAGGTACTCGACAGTGGCGCCCTCGTGCTCGCCGAGCCAGTGGACGGCGTCCAGGACGGCGTGGTGCTCGACGGGGCTGGCCAGGACCCGGGTGCGGGCCGGGTCGGCGTCGCGGCGGGCCCAGTACAGGCCCTTCACGGCGAGGTTGTCGGCCTCGGTGCCGCCGGAGGTGAAGACGACCTCGCTCGGGCGGGCGCCGAGCGCGTCCGCGAGGACTTCGCGGGACTCCTCGACCGTGCGGCGCGCCCGGCGCCCGGATGCGTGCAGGGAGGACGCGTTGCCGGTGACGCTCAGCGCGGCGGTCAGCGCCTCCGCCGCCTCCGGGAGCATCGGGGTCGTCGCGGCGTGGTCGAGGTATGCCATGGTGACGCCGATTGTACGGCGCCCGTCGAACGAGCCCCGGGGCGCGGTCGGTCCGTGGACACGCGGGGCCCTCGCCGGTGACCGGGCCGCTCGCGGGACGGCCTCAGAAGCTCCAGGAGACCGTCGAGTCGACGTGCATGAAGGCGACGAGGACGACCAGGTCGAGGACGCCGAGGGCGAGGCCCAGGTAGGCGCGGCCCTTGCGCTGCGTGCCGCGGATCAGGGCCACGGAGGCCAGGATGATCGCGGTCGGCCCGAGGAAGACGTTGAGGACCAGGAAGCCGACGAGGCCGAGGATGAACGACGCCACGGCCATGCCGTCGGTGTCGCGCAGGCCGGTGCGACGGGTGGCGGGTGCGGTGAGGTGCATGACTGATCAGCTCCTTCAGCGGTGGCCGGCACTGCGGCGGCCGTGGCGCTCACGGACGGCGAAGATGACGAGCCAGCCCGCGATGACGGCGGCGGCGACGAGGGTGAAGCCGAACGGCGCGTGGGCCACGGTGCCCAGGACCACGCCGAGCAGCAGGAGTGCGGCGACGAGGAACAGCATGGGATCCAATCCCCCCTTCGAGACGGGGTCGGTGCCGTCTCCGTGACATTTCGGTGAACAGTTGTAGGTACAGTTGTTCACTGAGTTCCCAGTCTAGCGCGATCCACAACTTTCCAATTACAGAGAACAGTTGTTAACTGGATGACATGAGTCACACCGTGGGCATCCGGCAGGTCCAGAAGCAGAAGACCCGGCAGGCGCTCCTGGACGCGGCCCTGGCCCTGCTGGAGGAGCAGAGCCTGAGCAGCCTCGGCCTGCGCGAGGTCACCCGGGCCGTCGGGGTCGCCCCGACCGCCTTCTACCGGCACTTCCGCTCCACCGCCGACCTGGGCGTGGCCCTGGTCGAGGAAGCCCTCGGGAGCCTGCACCGGATGGTGCGGTCGACGGTGACCGCGGCCGACTCGAGCGACGAACGCATCCACCGCGCTGTGGAGTTGATCGCCCGTCACGTGGACGCGTACCCCGCTCACGTCCGCTTCATCGCCCGCGAGCGACATGGCGGGGTCCAGTCGGTGCGGGAGGCGATACGCGGCCAACTGGGCCGGTTCGCCGAGGAGGTGCGCGACGAGCTGGCGCAGGACCCCGAGGCGCGCGGCTGGAGCGAGGACGACCTGCTCATGCTCTCCCACCTCTACGTCGACCAGATGCTCGCCACCTCCTCGCTCTTCCTGGAGGCACTGGACGGCCCCGAGAGCGAGCGCGAGCGGATCACCCGGCTCGCCACCCGGCAGATGCGGCTGATCAGCATCGGCCGCCGGCACTGGCTCGATTGAGCCGGTGGTGGGGGTGAGTTCCGGCCGCGTCGCGCCCGTCGGCTCCAGTTCCGGCTCCGACTCCGGCTCCGGTTCCGGTTCCGGTTCCGGCCCGGGTTCTATCCGGACGCGCGGTCGGCGGTCCCGTACATCCGCGTGACGGAGGCGGCCGCCGCACGCAGTTCCTCGCGCGCCTCGGGCGGGTCGAGGACCTCCACCTGGTCGGAGAACGCGAGGAGCTGGCGGACGGCCACGAGGAGGGGGAAGGCCAGCCGGACGGTCACCCACGCGCTCCCGCCGTCGTCCTCGGCGGGCGGCCCGGTCAGGTGCGCGGCGTTCATCCGCAGGAACATGTCGAGCCGGGGACGCCGTACCCGCACGGTCACGGCGTAGGCGTCGGGCCGGTCCTCGACCTGGCGGCGCAGCACCTCCCAGGCGTCGGCGAGTTCGACGCCCGGCCGCCGGCGCACCGGGTCGTCCAGGACCGCCGCCGAGCGCACCCGGTCCGCGCGGAAGAGCTGCGGGGCGCCGCGCCGGTCGGCGACCAGGTACCAGACGCCCGCCTTGGAGACGAGGCCGTACGGGTCGACGGTGTAGGTGCGCGTTTCGCGGGCGCCGCTGTGGCGGTAGCGCAGGCGCAGTCGGCGGTCGGCGAAGACCGCGTCCTGGAGGGTGTCCAGGTCGGCGGCGGGCTGCGGGCCGCCCTTCCAGCGGGTGGCGTCGACCAGGATCCGCCGGCTGGTGACCTCGGCGGCCGGGCGGTACGGCGCGGGCAGCGCGGCCATGACCTTGCGCAGGGCGGAGCCCAGGGCCGCGTCCAGGCCGAGGGCGGCGTGCGCGCCCTGGGCCGCCAGGATGAACAGGGCCCGCGACTCGTCGGCGGTCAGTCCGGTGACGTCCGTGCGGAAGCCGGGGAGCAGGTGGATGCCGCCGTGCCGGCCGCGCTCGGCGTAGACCGGCACGCCCGACGCCGACAGGGCCTAGACGTCGCGGTAGACGGTGCGCACCGACACCTCCAGCCGTTCGGCGAGTTCGGGTGCGGGCACGCGGCCGCGGGTCTGCAGGAGCAGCAGGATCGCCAGCAGGCGGTCGGACTTCACGCGCCCAGCATCGCGCCGCCCGGAAGTCCGTCGCAAATCCTGACGGAAACTGTCAGGTTATGCGGTGAGCATCGCCTGCGTACCGAGTCACCGAACGGCAGGAGAGACCCCCATGACCACCCAGCTCACCGCAGACCGCCGGCCCGCCTGTGCCGTCGACCCGCGCCCCGTCTACGCCCGCGCCACCGAGCAGGCGGCCGCCGTGATCGCGGCGGTGCGGCCCGAGCAGCTCACCGGGCCCACGCCGTGCGCGGAGTTCGACGTACGGACGCTGCTCTCCCACGTCCTGGGCGGCACCCTGCGGATCGCGGTCGTCGGCGAGGGCGGCGACGGGCTCGCCGTCCACCCGTTCGTGGACGGGGTCGCCGACGACGCCTGGCCGCGGGCCTACGCCGAGGTCCGGGCGCGCGTGCTCGCGGCGTGGGAGCCCGACGAGCGGCTGACCGCCCTGGTGCGGGTGCCGTGGGGCGAGGTGCCCGGGCACGCGGGGCTCTCCGGATACGTGATGGAACTCGTCGCCCACACCTGGGACCTGAACGAGGCGCTGGGCCGGCCGGTCGAACTGGCCGACGACCTGGCCGGGTTCGCGCTGGCGGCCGCGCACCGGGCGCTGCCCGACCCGGAGCGCGACGCGGACACGCCGTTCGCCGCGGCCCAGGAGGTGGCCGAGGGCGCGGACGCCTACGCGCGGCTGGCGGCCTGGCTCGGGCGGGCGCCGCTGGCGCCGGCCACCGACGCCTGAGCGGCGCCCGCCGCGACCGCGGCCCCGCTCAGCCCCGCAGGACCCGGGCGAGCTGGCGGGACTGCGCGACCAGGCGGTCCCGGCTGTCCCAGACCTCGGCGTCCTCCTCCAGGAAGCCGCCCGCGAGGTTGCGCGTGGTGATCGCCACGCGCACGGGGCCGGGGGCCGGCCGGGCGCGGACGTGGACGGTCAGCTCGACGGTCGGCACCCAGCCGGAGACGCCGAGGTCGAAGGCGGTGGGCGGCAGCGCGTCCACGGCGAGGAGCAGCGAGAAGGGGTCGTGGTCGCGGCCGTCGGCCAGGCCGAACCAGGCGCGCATCTCGCCCTTGCCGGACGGCTGCCCGAGCGCCCAGCCGACCGTCGCCGGGTCCAGCTTCAGCATCAGCCGGTCGGCGATGGGCTGCTGGTCGCCCTGCGGGACGGGGTTGTCCTCGGGGCCGAAGCACTGGCTCGGCGGCGGGATCGCGGGCGGCTCCGCCGAGGTGCGGACGTCGTCGGGCAGGGCGTCGAGGTCGCCGTAGGAGGCCAGGACGCGGATCCGCTCGACCTCCCGGCCCTCCTCGTCGTACTGCAGGAGGGACGCCTGGCCGGTGGAGAGGGTGCGGCCGGTGCGCACGGTCTCGGTGCGCACGACGGCCGGGCCCGGCCGGGAGGCGCTGAGGTAGTGCGCGGTGAGGGTGAAGGGGTCGCCGTGCGGCAGGGTGTCCGCGAGGGCCCGGCCGAGCACGGCGAGCAGGTAGCCGCCGTTGACCGCGCCGAAGATGGTCCAGCCGTCAGAGAGGTCGATGCCGTAGAGGCCGGGTTCGCGCTCGGTGACCGCGGTGTCGCGGTCGAACTCGCTGTCGCCGACGGCGGCGGGAGCGGTGACTGCTTCTGACATGGGTGAACCGTACAACAGGATAATACTAAGCGGTAGCTTTTCTCGTGGGCCGCGGCGTCCCGGCGGCGGAGGACACCTGCCACCGGGTGAAGGTCCGGCAATATCTCGGTAAGTGTCCGTACTCGTCCGTAAACCCGTGAACGCCGCGTGCCCTCTCTTAGGACATGAGCCTCACCGGGACTCCGTTCCTCTACACCCTGATCGTGCTGTCCGTCGTCGCGGTCGCGCTGCCGCTGGCGCTGTGGTCGCGGCTGCGCGGCCCGCAAGTGCTGCGCGCCGCCGCCCGCGTGCTGATGCTGCTGTTCGCCCAGGGCACCGCGATCGCCCTGGTCTTCGTGCTGGTCAACAACGCCAACAACCTGTACGACACCTGGGACGACCTGCTCGGCACCGGCAGCCACGTGCGGCAGGCCGCCGACCTGGGCCGGGACGGCACCGGCGGCGTCGAGCTGAGCAACCTCCCGCGGGTCCGGCAGGAGTTCACGGCCGCCCAGGGCGCCGGCATGCACGCGGCCGGCGGGGTGCGGGTCACCCAGCTCGACGGCCGGGTCTCCGGGGTGAACGCCGAGGTCTACGTCTGGCTGCCCCCGCAGTACGACCGGCCCGCCTACCGCACCCACCGCTTCCCCGTGGTGGAGCTGCTCCCGGGCTACCCCGGCTCCGCGAAGTCGTGGTTCGGCTCGCTGAAGGTGCACGAGCAGCTCCTGCCGCTGATGCGCGAGGGCAAAGTCGCCCCCTTCATCCTGGTCGCCCCGCGCACCACGCTGCTGCCCGGCGTGGACACCGGATGCGCCAACATCCCGGGCACGGTCAACGCCGACTCCTGGCTGAGCCTGGACGTGCCGCGGATGGTCATGGACAACTTCAGGGCCCAGTCCGCGCCCCAGGGCTGGGCGGTCGCCGGCTACTCGGCCGGCGCCCACTGCGCCGCCAAGCTGGCGGTCGCCCACCCCGACCGCTACCGGGCCGCGGTGACCATGTCCGGCTACAACGACCCGATCGCCGAGCGCACCTCCCTGGCCGCGCAGAGCCGCTCGCTGCGCGCGCAGAACAACCCGTACGTACTGCTGCGCCGGGCCGCCACCCCGCCGCCCGTCGCGCTGTACGTCTCCGGCCAGCCGGGCGACGGCTACGAGGCCGGCGAGGCACTCCGCAAGGAGGCCAAGGCGCCGACCAGCGTGCACGTGGTCTACATCCCGAAGAGCGCGGGCGGTCACACCATGGCGCTGTGGCGGCCGCAGGTGGTGCCCGCCTTCACCTGGCTCACCGTCCAGCTCGGTCAGGGACACCCGGTGCGGGAGCCGAAGGGGGCGGCTGCTCCTCACGCACCGTCGAGCGGCGGTGCCAGGCACGCGGCGCTCGCCAGTGGTAGCGCATCGCGAGAAGGCGCAGCACGAAGGCGGTGACCGCGGCGAGTCCGCTGGCGAGCGGGGTCAGCACGCCGTAGCGCAGGCAGAGCGCCACCATGGTCGCGCCGACGATGGCCGGCACGGCGTACAGGTCGCGGTCCCAGCGCAGCAGCGAGGGCACCTCGTTGGCCAGGACGTCGCGCAGGACGCCCCCGCCGACGGCCGTGGCGAGGCCCAGCGCGGCCGAGGCGGTCAGACCCAGGCCGTGGTCGTACGCCTTCGTCGTCCCCGCGACGCAGAACAGGCCGAGGCCGGCCGCGTCGAAGACGTTCACCCCGGCCTGGATGCGCTCCACCTCCGGGTGCAGGAAGAACACCAGAAGGGCGGCGAGCAGCGGGGTGAGGAAGTAGCCCAGGTCGGTGAAGGCGGCCGGGGGCACGGCGCCGATCACCAGGTCCCGGAACAGCCCGCCGCCCAGCGCGGTGACCTCGGCGAGGACGGCGATGCCGAAGACGTCGAAATTCTTGCGGACCGCGAGCAGCGCACCCGAGATGGCGAACACGAAGATGCCGACCAGGTCGAGGGTGTGCTGGACGGACGGGCTGAAGAGTTGGTGGACCACCCTTCCATTCTCACCCAACCCGAAGCCCCCGCCTTACATTGCAAGGCGGGGGCTGGGTACTGCTGGGTTTTCGCTGCCTACTTCTCCTGGGCGGGAGCCTCCGGCGCGGCGGGGGCCTCCGCCTCGACCGCGGGGTCCGGCTCGGCGGCGGGCGCGGGCGCGGCGGCGGGGTCCGCCTTCGCGACCGGCTCGGCGTCGACGGCCGGCTCCGCCGTGGTGTCGGCGGCCGGCGCGGCCTCCGTCGCCACGGACGGCTTGTGCGGGGCGACCTCGGCCGCCACCGCGGCCGACGTCTCCGCCGACTCCGCCAGCACCTCGTCGGGCACCAGCTCGCTCGCCTCCTTCGCGGCGGTCAGCAGCACCGTGTCCTGCGGCTGCTGGTCCTCGAAGTTCTCCGGGTGGTGGCAGGCGACGCGCTGACCGGGGCGCAGCTCCAGCAGCGGCGGCTCGGTCGTGCGGCAGATCTCCGTGGCCTTCCAGCACCGGGTGTGGAAGCGGCAGCCGCTCGGCGGGGCGATCGGCGAGGGCACGTCGCCCTTGAGCAGGACGCGCTCGCTCTTCTCCGCCTTGCGCCGCGGGTCCGGGATCGGCACCGCGGACATCAGCGCCTTGGTGTACGGGTGCATCGGCGTCTTGTAGAGCAGGTCGCGGTCGGCCAGCTCCACGATCTTGCCGAGGTACATCACCGCGATGCGGTCCGAGACGTGCCGGACGACCGACAGGTCGTGGGCGATGATCACGTACGTCAGGCCCAGTTCCTGCTGGAGGTCGTCCAGCAGGTTGACGACCTGCGCCTGGATCGACACGTCGAGCGCGGAGACCGGCTCGTCGGCCACGACCAGCTTCGGGTTCAGCGCGAGCGCGCGGGCGATGCCGATGCGCTGGCGCTGACCGCCGGAGAACTCGTGCGGGTAGCGGTTGTAGTGCTCGGGGTTGAGGCCGACCACCGACAGCAGCCGCTGCACTTCCTTCTTGACGCCGCCCTCGGGCTCGACGCCCTGGAGCTTGAAGGGAGCGCCGACGATCGTGCCGATCGTGTGGCGCGGGTTCAGCGACGAGTACGGGTCCTGGAAGATCATCTGCACGTCGCGGCGCAGCGGACGCATGCCCGCCACCCCGAGGTGCGTGATGTCCTTGCCCTCGAACTCGATCTTCCCGGCGGTCGGTTCGAGCAGCCGGGTGATCAGCCGGCCCATCGTGGACTTGCCGCAGCCCGACTCGCCCACGACGCCCAGGGTCTCGCCCGCGCGCACCTCGAAGTCGATGCCGTCGACCGCGTGGACCGCGCCGACCTGCCGCTGGAGCAGGCCCTTCTTGATCGGGAAGTGCTTCTGCAGGCCGGTGACCTTCAGCAGCACGTCGCCGTCGGCGCGGCCGCCGTCCGTGCTCTGCGCGGGAATCGTCGCCGCTTCGTCGTCGCGTTTCACGTCACTCACAGCTTCGGCGCAATCTCTTCGGTCCAGATACGCTCCCGCTGCTCCGTGCTCAGGTGGCAGGCGGCCCAGTGCCGGCTGCCGACCTCGGCCAGCTCGGGGCGGACCGTGCGGGTGACGTCGTCCTTCGGAATGTCCGCGTACGGGCAGCGCGGGTTGAAGGCGCAGCCGGACGGGACGTTGATGAGGGAGGGCGGGGAGCCCTTGACCGGGATCAGGCGTTCCTGCTGCTCGCGGTCGAGCCGCGGCATCGAGCCGAGCAGGCCCCAGGTGTAGGGGTGGCGGGGCTCGTAGAACACCTTGTCCGCCGGTCCGCGCTCCACGCAGCGGCCGCCGTACATCACCAGGATGTCGTCGGCCAGTTCGGCGACGACGCCCAGGTCGTGGGTGATGACGATGACCGCGGAGCCGAACTCCTTCTGCAGGTCCCGGATCAGGTCGAGGATCTGCGCCTGGACGGTCACGTCCAGGGCGGTCGTCGGCTCGTCCGCGATCAGCAGCTCGGGGTTGTTGACCAGCGACATCGCGATCATCGCGCGCTGGCGCATGCCGCCGGAGAACTCGTGCGGGTAGTTGTCCACCCGCTTGTCCGGCTGCGGGATGCCCACCCGGTCGAGCATCTCGACCGCGCGCCGGCGCGCGGTCTTCTTGTCGACGTCGTGGTGGATCCGGTACGCCTCCACGATCTGCTGGCCGATCGTGTAGTACGGGTGCAGCGCCGACAGCGGGTCCTGGAAGATCATCGCCATCTCCCGGCCGCGCAGCTTGCGCACGTGGTCGGGGTCGGCGGTGAGCAGCTCGGTGCCGTTCAGCCAGATCTCGCCGGAGATCTGGGCCTTGCGCTTGCCGTACTGGCCGGCGGTGTGCAGGCCCATGATGCCGAGCGAGGTCACCGACTTGCCGGACCCGGACTCGCCCACGATGCCGAGGGTCTTGCCCTTCTCCAGCTGGAAGCTCAGCCCGTCGACGGACTTGACCAGTCCGTCGTCGGTCGGGAAGTGCACCTTCAGGTCGCGCACTTCCAGGAAGGCGGAGGGGGCGGCGCCGCTGACGGGCTCCCCCAGGGCCGCTCCGGTCTTGCTCAGGTCGGTCATGTGAGCCTCACTCGGGGGTCGATCACGGCGTAAAGGATGTCCACCACGAGGTTGGCGAAGAGCACCGCGAGGGAGGTGATCAGGGTGACGCCCACGATGACGGGCAGGTCCTGGTTCCTGATCGCGAGGAGCACCTCCCGGCCGAGACCGGGGAGGTTGAAGGTCGACTCGGTCAGGATCGCGCCGCCGATGAGGGCGCCGAGGTCCATGCCGAGCATGGTGAGGATGGGGGTCATCGTGGAGCGCATGGCGTGCTTGCGGATGACCACCGGCTCACGCAGGCCCTTGGCGCGCGCGGTCCGGATGTAGTCCTCGCCGAGGATCTCCATCATGGTGGCCCGGGTGATCCGGGCGTACATGGCGGCGTAGAGGAACGCCAGGGTGACCCAGGGGAGGATCATCCCGGTGAACCACTTGCCCGGGTTGTCCGTGAACGGCACGTAGGTCCCGGAGAACCAGTGGAGGCCGAACACGAAGATCGCCAGGCTGAGCATGCCCGTGAAGTAGATGGGCAGGGAGACACCCGCGAGGGCGACGACCATGGCGCCGCGGTCCCACAGGCTGCCGCGCTTGAGGGCGGAGAGCACACCCGCCGAGACACCGAGGATCAGCCACAGGACGGCCGCACCGAGCGCGAGACCCAGGGTCACCGGGAAGCGGTCGGTGAGCACCGGCCAGATGGCCTGCTCGCTGCGGAAGGAGTAGCCGAAGCAGGGAGCCGCACAGTGGATGGTGTCCCCGCCGCCGGCGTAGGTCCGGCCGACGAAGATGCCCTTGAAGAACTCCCAGACCTGGACGTAGATCGGATCGCCCAGACCCAGCTTCTGCCGCACCCCTTCGACGGCCGCGGGGTCGGCTTGCTTGCCCACGAAGCTCGAGGCGATGTCGACGCCCGCCCACTTCGGGACGAGGAAGAAGATGCAGAAGACCACCGTGATGATGACCACCAGCATCACTGCGGCGGCGAACAACCGCCTGATGAGGTAAGTGAGCACAGCTCTCGGCCCGCCGCGGGACCGCGGGCCACCGGAGGTCGTCCGGTGGCCCGCAGTTCACGCTGCGCCGGCCTTCACCTGCCTTTCGTGCCGTTCGGCGGGTGTGCCGGTTGTCAGGAGGCGGACTTCAGACCGAGGTTCACGAAGTCGTACATGCCGCTGTAGTTGTCGGTCGTGTACACGTTCGCCAGTCGGTCCGAGCGCCAGTTGATGAACTTCTCGAAGACGAAGGGCAGGTAGTAGCCGCCCTCCATGACCTTGTGGTTGATCTGCGTGGCGATCTTCTCCTTGCCCGCGTCGTCCAGGGTGGTGACGTACTGGGAGAAGAGGCCGTCGATCGCCTTGTCGTTGATCAGCGCGTAGTTGTTGTTGCCGCTCTGCAGGATGTACTTGCTGTCCCACAGCGGCAGACCGAAGCCCTGGACGGTCGGGAAGTCCGGACCCCAGCCCATGATGATGATGCCGTAGCCCTTCTTCTTCACGTTCGAAGGGCTGCCGATGATGCCGGCGGTCTGGGAGCCGTCGTACTGGTCGATCTGGGCGTTGATGCCGACCTTCTTCAGCGACGCCTGGAGCGACTGGGCCGTGGCGACCTCGACCGGCTTGTTGTTGCGGACCGCGATCGTGGTGCTGAAGCCGTTGGGCTGGCCGCAGGCCTTGAGCTCTTCCTTGGCCTTGGCGACGTTGCCGCTCTTGTTGGCGCCGGCGAGCTCGTACGGGTCGTACTTCTGGCCCTCGGCGCCCGGGACGGACGGCGGGAGCATGTTGGTGCCGATGTCACCACCGGCCACGGGGCCACCGCGGGCGGTCTGCAGCGAGACGTGGTCGGCGCCGTAGATCACGGCCTTGCGGCAGTGCTCGTTGTCGAACGGCTTCACGCTCTGCGGGAAGACGGCGTAACGGATGTAGCCGGAGACCGGGTTGTCCAGGTTGGCCTTGTGCTGCTTGAGGGCGGTGGTGCGGCCCTGCGGCGACATGCCGGTCTGGTTGATGTCCAGGTCCAGGTCACCGTTGAGCAGGCGCTGGTCCAGCTCGTTGGCGTTCGAGAAGAACGTGACGGTGATCTTGTCCGGGTAGGCCTTGCGGACCGGGTCCGAGGCCTGCTTCCAGCTGGTGTTGCGGGTCAGCGTCAGGCTCTTGCCCGGGCTGTACGACTCGAACTTGTACGGGCCGGAGGAGAACGGCTTCAGGCCGTACTTCGACTTGGTGTCCTTGTCCTGGCGGACCGGGGAGGCCGAGACCAGGGCCAGGATCTCCTCGAAGTCCGAGTTGGCCTGCGGCAGGTGGAAGACGATGGTCTTGTCGTCCGGGGTGTCGATCGCCTTCAGGCCGAGCTTGTCCGCGGAGGTGTCCTTGTACGGGCCCTTGTACTCACCCTTGGGGTCGAGCACCTCCTTGAGGTACGTCGGACCGCCGGACAGCACGTCCTGGGCCCACACGCGCTCGATGCCGTACTTGACGTCCTTCGACGTGATCGGCTTGCCGTCCTCCCACGTCACACCGTCGCGCAGGGTGTACGTGTAGGTCTTGCCGCCGTCGGTGACCTTGGCGAGGCCGGTGGCGAGGTCCGGAGTGAGCTGGGCGCCGCCCTTGCCCGGCTCCGTCTTGCCCGTGACGAGCTGACGGCTGTAGTAGCGGGCGAAGTTCCACATGAAGCCGTAGTAACCACGCGTGGTGTCCCACGAGTCGGCGTCCTGGGCGCCACCGAACTTCAGGGTCCCGCCCTTCTTGACCGCGGAGGCCTGGGCAACCTTGTTGTTCGCGGCGTCGAAGCCGGCGGCGCCGTTCTTCGAACCGCCGTTGTCGTCGCCACCGCCGCCGCACGCCGCCGTGGTCAGCAGCGCAGCGACCGCGGCCGCAGCGGCCAAGGCCTGCTTACGCCGCCCTGAGGTGCGTTGGGTAGTCACGATCTCGGATCCTCCGGATTTGATGAGAGACCCCGTGTCAGGTGCCACGGGACGTTGCAGGTCCGCCGGCTCAGCGGGAGCCCTTCGGGTCCAGCGCGTCCCGGACGCCGTCGCCGAAGAGGTTGAAGGCCAGAACAGTGATGAAGATCGCCACGCCGGGGACCACCATGTACATGGGGTCCGAGTCGTAGTAGTCCAGCGCGCTGGAGAGCATCTGGCCCCAGGACGCGGTGGGCGGCTTGACGCCCACGCCCAGGAAGCTCAGCGCCGCCTCGGTGAGGATGTTGGTCGGGATCATCATCGTCGTGTACACGATGATCGGGGCGACGAGGTTGGGCAGCAGTTCCTTGAACAGGATGTAGAGGCGGCCGGCGCCGAGCGACCGGGCGGCCTCGACGTACTCGCGCTCACGCATCGAGAGCGTCTGGCCGCGCACCACGCGGCCGATGTACGGCCAGCCGAAGAAGCCGATGACCAGGATCATCACGAAGACACGCACGCCCGTGCCGGTCAGGCCCAGCATCTCGTTCGGCATCACCGACACCAGGGCGATGATGAAGAGGAGCTGCGGGAAGGCCAGCAGACCGTCCATCACGCGGCTGATCAGGGAGTCGACCCAGCCGCCGAAGAAGCCGGCCAGGATGCCGAGGATCGTGCCGAGGACGACGGCGACGAGGGCGGACAGGAAGCCCACGAGCAGGGAGATCCGGGCGCCGTAGAGGATGCGGGCGAAGATGTCGCGGCCGTTGACCGGCTCCACACCGAGCAGGTGGTCACCGCTGACACCGCCCAGCGAACCGGTGGGCGTGCCGAACAGCGGGTCGATGAGGTCCTCGTGGTACGCGTTCGGGTCCTGGCCCAGCAGGCTCGTGATCACCGGGGCGAGCAGGGCCAGCGCGATGAGCAGGAGCACCACGGCACCGCCCGTCAGGGCCAGCTTGTCCCGCTTCAGGCGCTCCCAGGCGATCCGGCCCAAGGAGCGTCCCTGTACGGCCTTCGCGTCGGCGCTGGCGACCGCCGCTTCCTCGGCCGCGCTCGGGGCCGCTTCCGCGGTCGGCTCGTGCAATGGTGCCGTCATCTGGCAGGGACCCCTCTCAACCGGCGGTGGCCGGCCCGCACTTGCCGCTGTAGCGGCGTGATCAGTCCGTCGTACACAGGGGCGAACACCCCTGGAGCGGGAGTCTTCAACGCTTTGGCGATCTGTAGCCAGACTTGGCGGTGAAAGGATGCGTAAACGTGATACGCGCTGATGTATTCCGTTATCCGGACGGTGGGTAACGCCACCCGGACGCGTGCAAATTCGGACACTTGCCACGCAAACGGAAGCAACCGCCCCACTCTACGCGCGCAGACCCTCAATGGCTGGATGAAGGTCGGACAGGGGTAAGGTCATCCGGTGGCCGTCCGGTCAGTACCGTGCGGGCGGGGGGTAGCCGTAGCCCGCGGCGGGCGACTGGGCGGGCGCCGCGGGGACCGCCGGGGCGTGCGCCTCACGGTCGTAGAACGGCCGCGCCTGGGCCCGCATCCACAGCACGACCGGGTCGTGGTCGTCGGTCATCGTCACCGTGGAGACCGGAAGCCCGTCGGGCACGGCGCCGACGGAGCGCTGCATCATCGCGCGCACCGCGTCCACGGACGCCGGGGAGGCGTCGTACACGTCCAGGCCGATGGCGAGATACGGCGCACCGAGGGCCGGCTGCACCCACGCGCGGCGCAGGGTGCGTACGGCGGGGGTGCGGTGCGCGTGCTGCGCGAGCAGGGCGTAGAACTGCGGGATCTCCACGGCCGGTTCCGACAGCCGCAGCGGGCCCGCCGGCTGGCGCTCCAGCCCGGTGGCGATGCGCCGCAGGTCGAGCCAGGGGATGCCGACGCCGCCGCCCGGGGCGTGCGGATTGAGCCAGAGCCCGAGGTGGTCCGGGTACAGGGCGCGGGCCGCCTCCAGACCGTCGATCACCTCGTAGGACCGGTTCCAGCCGCTCGCCGACAGCTCCTGGGCCGAGGTCACGCACGGGGCGTACCCGTGGCCGTCGACCTCCATCGCGCCGTACTGCGCGTCCGGGGAGCCCGCCTGGCCGTGCCAGAGCAGCATCCAGACCTGGCCGGTGGAAGGGGTGGCGAGGGCGCGGAGCAGCGCCTCGTAGGCGTCGTAACGCCCGGGCGTGACCTGGCGCAGCATGTGCTCGACCTGGCCGGTCGCGGCCGTGCCGCTCGCGCTCACCTTTTACCGCCCCTTCGCTGAGGACTCGTATAGGGGAACAGCTTAAGTGGCGGCGCCCGCCACGGCCGCCTCCCGAGGGGCGACTTGTGCGGCACCGGGGGCCGCGGCGTCCCGCCCTCCCGGTCAGGCCCCGGCCGTGTAGAAGGGGCGCACCTGGCTCTTCATCCAGTCGCCCACCGGGTCCTGGGCGACGTCCAGCAGGATCAGGTTGACCGGCCACGGCACCGGGACGCGGCCCAGCGCGCGGCCGAGGGCGTCCTGGGGGACGGCGCGCAGGTCCCCCTCCCACTGGGCGAGTTCGACGCCGACGAACAGGACCGGGTCGGCGGTCTCGATGGCGGCGAGGCACCGGCGGGCCGTCAGCACGACGCCGCTCGCGCCGAACTCGGCCGACGCCGCGGACAGGAAGTCCACCGGGTCGTCCTGCCAGTCCGGTTCGAACAGCCGCACCCGCCCGCCGCTCGCCGGCCCGTCCAGCGGCGTGCGGCCCGCCCGGCACAGCTCGGCCACCGCCGGCGGGGGCAGCGGGACGCCCACCACGCCGTCCGGGTTGACCGCGATGCCCACCTGCGGGGGCAGGCCCCGCGCGAACTCCACGGCCGGGGCGATGGCGTACGGCATGTGCGCGCCGGCGACCTGGCGGAACTGCTCCTCGGAGCTGAACACCGGCACGTACGCCTGGCCGTCCAGCTCCAGCGTGGGCAGGTCCAGCGGGCCGCTGTGCGGGCCGCCGCCGTTGGGCAGCGGTACCCAGACGAAGCTGCGGCCCAGTACTTCCACGATGCGCCCGCCCGCGCCGGGCACGCCGAGCGAGGCGGAGAGCACCTCCTCCAGTTCGTTGCCGGGCCAGCCGCCGTGGGGCTGCGGGTGGGGCCGGGCCGGGAAGGGTGCGGGCACGTCCGCCGGGAAGTCCATCGTCTGCCTACCGCCTGCTGGGTCCGCTGTGCTGTGGCTGAAAAGGCTAGCGGGTGGCCGTCCCAGGGCCGGGACGCCCCGGACGGCGGGGGGACCCGGGACCCTCAGCCGGTGAAGCCGATCCGGGTCAGGGCGTCCGCCGCGGCGCGGTCCAGCAGGACCGCCGACGCGCAGCCGTCGGGCAGGGTGCCCCGCTCCACCGCGCGCAGCAGGCGGGCGGCCGCCCGGCGGTGGCGCGAGAAGGCGTAGCGCGAGACGCCCCGGCCGCGCTCGCGCTGGCCCTCCAGCGCCGTGCCGGGCGGGACGTCGAGGAGCAGCAGGTGGAGCGTGCCGCCCCGGCGGCGGGCGGCCCGGCCCAGCCAGGCGCGCACCCAGCTCTGCGTCCCGCAGTCGTGCACCACGAGGCCCTCGCCGGAGCGCAGGGCGCGCCGCAGCCCGGCGTAGTGGGCGAGGCGGACCAGCGGGCGGTAGGCGGCGTACGGCAGGACGCCGGCGAGGCGCGCGTCCCAGCGGTCGCGGGTGTCCTGGGAGTCGACGCCCCGGCCGGCGGCCGCGCGCCGCATCAGCGTGGACTTGCCGCTGCCGGGCAGCCCGGTGATCACGACCACGTCGCGCGGCCCGAACAGCAGGGCGCGCGGTCCGCGGCCGGCCCGGTCGCGCAGGTCGCGCACCACCGCGACGCGCTCACCGGCCCGGGTCGTGCGGGACGGGGCGGTGCCCTGCGCGGGCAGCGCGACCGCCGGGGTGCTCGCGTACGCCGTGGTCCTGTCCACCGTCATCGTCCTCCCCTGGGGCCGGGTGTCGGTCCCCTCCCCGTCGAGCGTAAAGAGAAGGTAATGCCCGGTGGCTCACGGCGGTATGCGCGTACCGCCACAAGCCGGTTACAGATCCGGCCTGCCGCCCGCCGCCCCGGCGTGCAATGATGAGCCCGCCAACTGCATACCGGCCGTTTGAATCCGCGCGGGAGAGTCCCCGGGTCCCCTCTGGACCGCCCGGGGCGCCGAAGGAGCAAGTCCCTCCCTTGAATCTCTCAGGCCCCGTTACCGCGCGGGCGAGGCACATCTGAAAAGCGGGCCGCCCCGACCGGCGGCCCCACCCAAGGTGCAAGCCGTGACCACTCCCTGCGGGGATCACGGCGAACCTCTCAGGTTCCGATGACAGATGGGGAGGACCGTTCCTCGCCCCCGTCCCGTATGCCCTGGGAGACGACCGACCGATGAGCAGTACCGAACCGCGCCGTACCGCGCTGGACGCCGTGCACCGCGCCCTCGGCGCGACGATGACCGACTTCGCCGGCTGGGACATGCCCCTGCGCTACGGCTCCGAGCGCGAGGAACACCTCGCCGTGCGGACCCGGGCTGGCCTGTTCGATCTGTCCCACATGGGCGAGATCGCGGTGACCGGCCCGCAGGCCGCGGCGCTGCTGGACTTCGCCCTGGTCGGCAACATCGCCTCCGTGGGCGTCGGCCGCGCCCGCTACACCATGATCTGCCAGGCCGACGGCGGCATCCTGGACGACCTGATCGTCTACCGGCTCGCCGAGACCGAGTACCTGGTCGTCGCCAACGCCTCCAACGCCCAGGTCGTGCTGGACGCGCTGACCGAGCGGGCGGCCGGCTTCGACGCCGAGGTGCGCGACGACCGCGACGCCTACGCGCTGCTCGCCGTCCAGGGCCCGCAGTCGCCCGGGATCCTCGCCGCGCTCACCGACGCCGACCTCGACGGCCTGAAGTACTACGCCGGCCTGCCCGGCACCGTCGCCGGCGTGCCCGCCCTGATCGCCCGCACCGGCTACACCGGCGAGGACGGCTTCGAGCTGTTCGTGAAGCCCGAGCACGCCGAGGAGCTGTGGCAGGCGCTCACCAAGGCGGGCGAGGGCGCCGGGCTGGTCCCGTGCGGCCTGTCCTGCCGGGACACCCTGCGCCTGGAGGCGGGCATGCCGCTGTACGGGCACGAGCTGACCGCGGAGCTGACCCCCTTCGACGCCGGGCTCGGCCGGGTGGTGAAGTTCGACAAGGAGGGCGACTTCGTGGGCCGCGAGGCGCTCACCGAGGCCGCCGCGCGCGCCGAGTCCAGCCCGCCGCGCGTCCTGGTCGGCCTGGTCGCCGAGGGCCGCCGCGTGCCGCGCGCCGGGTTCCCGGTGGTCGCGGACGGCGCGGTGATCGGCGAGGTCACCTCGGGCGCGCCCTCGCCCACGCTGGGCAAGCCGATCGCCATGGCCTACGTCGACGCGGCGCACGCCGCGCCGGGCACGGCGGGTGTCGGCGTCGACATCCGCGGCAGCCACGAACCGTACGAGGTCGTGGCGCTGCCGTTCTACAAGCGCCGGAAGTAGACACTGGGCGCGCGGCGCCCGCACCCCGGGGCCGTCCGTCCCGGTGCCGTCGGCGCCCGCGTCCCGGTGCCCGTGCCCCGGCGTCCGCACGTGACCTCGGACACATGTCCGCAGGTCACACGTGCCGTCGGCAGTCCCCTCTTCACCAGCACTCCCCCGCGTACAGGAGAATTCAGGCCATGAGCAACCCCCAGCAGCTTCGCTACAGCAAGGAGCACGAGTGGCTGTCGGCCGCCGAGGACGGCGTGTCGACGGTCGGTATCACCGAGCACGCGGCCAACGCGCTCGGCGATGTGGTCTTCGTCCAGCTCCCCGAGGTCGGCGACACCGTGACCGCGGGCGAGTCCTGCGGCGAACTGGAGTCCACCAAGTCGGTCAGCGAGCTGTACGCGCCCGTCTCCGGTGAGATCGCCGCGGTCAACCAGGACGTCGTGGACGACCCGTCGCTGGTCAACTCCGCTCCCTTCGAGGGCGGCTGGCTGTTCAAGGTACGTGTCACGGACGAGCCGGCCGACCTGCTCTCCGCCGACGAGTACACCGCCTACACCGCCGGCTGAGGATCCCGCATGTCTGTTCTGAACACGCCCCTGCACGAGCTCGACCCGGAGATCGCCGCCGCGGTCGACGCCGAGCTGCGCCGCCAGCAGGCCACGCTGGAGATGATCGCCTCGGAGAACTTCGCGCCGCTCGCGGTGATGGAGGCCCAGGGCTCGGTGCTCACCAACAAGTACGCCGAGGGCTACCCCGGCCGCCGCTACTACGGCGGCTGCGAGCACGTCGACGTGGCCGAGCAGATCGCCATCGACCGGGTCAAGGACCTGTTCGGCGCCGCCTACGCCAACGTCCAGCCCCACTCCGGCGCCTCCGCCAACCAGGCGGCCCTGTTCGCGCTGGCCCAGCCCGGGGACACCATCCTCGGCCTGGACCTCGCCCACGGCGGCCACCTCACCCACGGGATGCGGCTGAACTTCTCCGGCAAGCAGTTCGACGTGGTCGCCTACCACGTGGACGACGCCGGCCTGGTCGACATGGCCGAGGTCGAGCGGCTCGCCAAGGAGCACCGCCCGAAGGTGATCATCGCCGGCTGGTCGGCGTACCCCCGCGAGCTGGACTTCGCGGAGTTCCGCCGGATCGCCGACGAGGTCGACGCGTACCTGTGGGTGGACATGGCCCACTTCGCCGGCCTGGTCGCGGCGGGGCTGCACGCCAACCCCGTGCCGTACGCCGACGTGGTCACCTCCACCACCCACAAGACGCTCGGCGGCCCGCGCGGCGGGATCATCCTGGCCCGCGGCACGGACTTCGCCAAGAAGCTGAACTCCTCGGTCTTCCCCGGCTTCCAGGGCGGTCCGCTGGAGCACGTGATCGCGGCGAAGGCCGTCTCGTTCAAGGTGGCGGCCTCCGAGGAGTTCAAGGAGCGCCAGCGCCGCACGGTGGAGGGCGCCCGGATCCTCGCCGAGCGGCTGACCGCGGCGGACGCCCGGGAGGCCGGGGTGAACGTCCTGTCCGGCGGCACCGACGTGCACCTGCTCCTGGTCGACCTGCGGGAGTCGGAGCTCGACGGGCAGCAGGCCGAGGACCGCCTCCACGAGGTCGGCATCACGGTCAACCGCAACGCCGTCCCGAACGACCCGCGGCCCCCGATGGTCACCTCGGGCCTGCGCATCGGCACGCCCGCCCTCGCCACCCGCGGCTTCACCGCCGAGGACTTCGCCGAGGTCGCCGACGTCATCGCCGAGGCGCTCAAGCCGTCCTACGACGCCGAGGCCCTCAAGGCCCGGGTCGTCGCGCTGGCCGAGAAGCACCCGCTGTACCCCGCTCTGGGCCAGTAGTTCCCGTTTCCGCCGGGCGCCCCGCACACTCGTGAGAGGGCGGGGCACCCGGCAGGCATCTCGCACCACCCCCCGCATTGAGGAGTCACCCGTGGCCATCTCGGTCTTCGACCTGTTCTCGATCGGCATCGGCCCGTCCAGCTCCCACACGGTCGGCCCGATGCGCGCCGCGCGCATGTTCGCGCGCCGTCTGCGCAACGAGGCGCTGCTGCCCTCCGTCGCGTCCGTGCGCTGCGAGCTGTACGGCTCGCTGGGCGCGACCGGCCACGGCCACGGCACCCCGAAGGCGGTGCTGCTGGGCCTGGAGGGGGACTCCCCGCGCACGGTGGACGTGGAGACGGCCGACGAGCGGGTCGCCGCGATCCGGGAGAGCGGACGGCTGCGGCTGCTCGGCGAGCACGAGATCGCCTTCGCCTTCGACGACGACCTGGTCCTGCACCGCCGCAAGGCGCTGCCCTACCACGCCAACGGCATGACCGTGTGGGCGTACGGCGCCGACGGCACGGAGCTGCTGAGCAAGACGTACTACTCGGTGGGCGGCGGGTTCGTCGTCGACGAGGACGCGGTCGGCGAGGACCGGATCAAGCTGGACGACACGGTGCTGAAGTACCCCTTCCGCACCGGTGACGAGCTGCTGCGGCTGACGAAGGAGACCGGCCTGTCGATCTCCTCGCTGATGCTGGAGAACGAGCGCGCCTGGCGCACCGAGGACGAGATCCGCGCCGGTCTGCTGGAGATCTGGCGGGTCATGCGCGAGTGCGTGGCGCGCGGGATGAGCCGTGAGGGCATCCTGCCGGGCGGCCTGAAGGTCCGCCGCCGGGCCGCCGTGACCGCGCGGCAGCTGCGCGCCGAGGGCGAGCCGCTGGCCCACGCCATGGAGTGGATCACGCTCTACGCGATGGCGGTGAACGAGGAGAACGCGGCGGGCGGCCGCGTGGTGACCGCCCCGACCAACGGCGCGGCGGGCATCATCCCGGCGGTCCTGCACTACTACCTGAACTTCGTGCCCGGCGCCGACGAGGACGGCGTGGTCCGCTTCCTGCTCGCCGCGGGCGCGATCGGCATGCTGTTCAAGGAGAACGCGTCCATCTCCGGCGCCGAGGTCGGCTGCCAGGGCGAGGTCGGCTCGGCCTGCTCGATGGCGGCGGGCGCGCTCGCGGAGGTGCTGGGCGGCACCCCGGAGCAGGTGGAGAACGCGGCCGAGATCGGCATGGAGCACAACCTCGGCCTGACCTGCGACCCGGTCGGCGGCCTCGTCCAGATCCCCTGCATCGAGCGCAACGGCATGGCCGCGGTCAAGGCGGTCACGGCGGCCCGCATGGCGATGCGCGGCGACGGCTCGCACAAGGTGTCCCTGGACAAGGTCATCAAGACGATGAAGGACACGGGCGCGGACATGAGCGTCAAGTACAAGGAGACGGCCCGGGGCGGGCTGGCGGTGAACATCATCGAGTGCTGAGCCCGGCCCCCGGGCGTGGCGCGTGTCAGGGTGGGGCATCAACAACTCCCGTTGCCCCACTCACCCTTGAGGAGCTCTCCGCATGCTCCGTGGCATAGACGTCAGCGCGTACCAGTCCCCCTCCTACGACACCGACGGCCTCTCCTTCGTCTTCGTCAAGGCGACCGAGGGGCGCAGCTACACCAATCCCCGGCTCGCCGCGCAGGCCAAGCGGGGCCGCGACGCCGGGCTGGTGGTCGGGTTCTACCACTTCCTGTGGCCGGGGAACCTCACCGCGCAGGCGGAGTACTTCCTGTCCAAGGCCCCCGACCGGCCCGGCGACATCCTCGCGGTCGACTGGGAGACCACCGGCGAGGGCACCCACGCCTCCAACGCGGAGAAGGACCGCTTCCTGCGCCGGCTGAAGGAGCTGCGGCCGGACAACCGGGTGGTGCTCTACTGCAACCGCAGCTTCTGGCTGAACGTCGACACCACGTCGTACGCCGGTGACGGCCTCTGGATCGCCGACTACGTGACCGCGGGCAAGCCCCGGATCAAGGCCGCCTGGCGCTTCCACCAGTACACGGACGACCCGCGGGACAAGGACGTCGCGAACTTCGCGAGCAAGGCGGCGCTGCTGTCCTGGGCCAAGAGCGCTTGACCCGGCGCGCGGGGCCTGCGCACGGGTGCGGCCCGCCGGACACGGCGCGGGTGTCCGGCGGGCCGCTCGCACCCGGGGGCGGCTCAGCCGCGGAAGGCCGCCGGGCGCTCCGGGCTCGCCTCGGCCAGGGCCTTGCGGACCTCGGCCACGCCCGCGCGCAGGCCGTACACCGGGGTGTCGGGCTGCTGGCGCCAGGAGTCGTCGAGGCCGCCGGCGTCGACGGTGTCGAAGCCGAGCTCGTCGATCAGCGCCCGGACCTTCGCCTTGGCGGCCTCGTCGTCGCCGGCCACGGGCAGGGCCACGCGGTCGGGGGCCCCGGCCGGGCGGTGGCGGTCCAGGATGTCCTGCGCGTAGGTGCCGTTAAACGCCTTGATCACCGGGTGGCCGAGGTGCTGCTCGGTCCAGCGGCTCTCGGTGAGGCCCTCGTCCTCGATGCCGGCGATCCGGCCGTCGCGCTGCTGCGGGTAGTAGTTGCCGGTGTCGATGACGGCGACGTCCTCGGCCGCCGCGTCGAACAGCCCCTTGGGCAGGTCCGGCACCGCCTTCAGCGGGACCGTGACCACCACGACCTCCGCCCCGCGGGCCGCCTCCTCGACCCGGACGGGCGTCGCGCCGGTCTCCTCGGCCAGCTCCGTGAGCGTGTGCGGGCCACGGGAGTTGGCCACGGACACGTCGTGGCCGAGGGCGGTGAGCCGCCGGGTGAGGTTGCCGCCGATGTTGCCCGCACCGATGATGCCGATCTTCATGCCGGACCCTTCCAGGTTGCTTGCACGTGCATCTTCCTGGTGGGGCTCAACCCAGGGGGTGCGCGGGGTATTCCGCGGGCGTGGCGAACGGGTGAGGGCGGTCAGCCCCCTACCCGCGAGCCCCGCCGAACGGGTCCTCCAGCTCGGCCCGCAGGATCCGCGCCGCCTCCTCCGCATCCCCCCGCGCGACCGCCCGCAGCAGGGCCGCGTGGGCGTCGTGGCCCGTCGCGGGGTCCTCGGTGCGCAGGGCGGTCAGGGCCAGCAGGTCGGTCAGGCCCTCGCGCAGGACGGGGGTGAACTCGCCGAACAGGTCCGCCAGGACGGGGTTGTGCGCGGCGGCGACCACGGCCGCGTGGAAGGCGATGTCGGCGTCGACGAAGGCCGTGTCGTCCGCGCCGGCCGCGGCCAGCCGGCCGGCCAGCGCGCGTTCCATCGCCGTGATGTCGTCCGGGGTGCGGCGCTGCGCGGCGAGCCGGGCCGCGTGGACCTCGACGGCCATGCGGACCTCGTAGACGTCGCTGACGGCGGCCCGGCGCAGGCGCGCGGGCCAGTCCTCGGCCGGCTCGGTCGCGGTGACGAAGACGCCCGCGCCCTGCCGGGGCCGCACCAGCCCGGCGCCGGCCAGCGCGCGCAGCGCCTCGCGGACCGTGGAGCGGCCGACGCCGAGTTCCCTGGCGAGGGTGGTCTCGCCGGGCAGCCGGGTACCGACGGGCCACGCGCCGCTCGTGATCTGCTCGCGCAGGCGGGCGGCGGCCTGTTCGACCAGGGGGCTGGGACGGACGGGGCCCAGGGGCACGGCGCCACCACCCTTCGGGGAGGAGGGGGTCCGCCCTTCGGACCCCACTTGTCTGAGGAGCTGAGGTGTGCGTAGCGTACCGTCCATGACGCTCCGCGGTCTCCTTCTCGGCTGCCGCGGCGGGGCCTGACGCGACCGGCACCCCGCCGCGGGTCGCCGTGCTGCCGGTCACCGTCCGGCCCAGACGAAGGCAGCGACCGCAGATGACCACCCCGACCGGCCCCGCGACCTGCGCGGCGCCCGAGGCCCCGACGCCACCCCAGCCCGCCTGGAACCCCCAGCGCACCGGCGGCATGCCCCACCACCGCTACCGACCGTACGACGAGCGCGTCCACGTGCCCGTCACCGAGCGGGCCTGGACCTCCGCCCGGATCCGCTGGGCCCCGCTGTGGGTCCCCGTGGACCTGCGGGACGGCAACCAGGCGCTGGCCGAGCCGATGGACACCGGCCGCAAGCGCCGCTTCTTCGACCTGCTGGTCGCCACCGGGTTCAAGGAGATCGAGGTCGGCTACCCGTCCGCGAGCCGCGCCGACTTCGACTTCGTGCGGCACCTGGTGACCGACGGCGCCGTGCCGGACGACGTGACGCCGGTGGTGTTCACCCCGGCGCGCGAGGACCTCATCGACCGGACCTTCGAGGCGGTCGCCGGGCTCCCGCGGGCCGTGGTGCACCTGTACATCGCGACCTCGCCGGTGTGGCGGGACGTGGTCCTCGGCCGCGGCCGGGAGCAGGTGCGGCGGACGGTGCGCTCGGCCGCCGAGCGGATGGCGCGGCGGGCCGGGGACGACGCACGGGTCCGGTTCCAGTTCTCGCCGGAGACCTTCAACCTCACCGAGCCGGACTTCGTCCTCGAACTGTGCGACGGGCTGACCGCGTTGTGGGACGCGAGCCCGGACCGCCCGGTCACCCACAACCTCCCGGCGACCGTCGAGATCGCCACCCCGAACGTCTACGCCGACCAGATCGAGTACGTGCACCGCCACCTGGCCCGCCGGGACGCGGTCGTGCTGTCGGTGCACCCGCACAACGACCGCGGCACCGGCGTCGCCTGCGCCGAACTCGCCCTGCTGGCCGGGGCGCAGCGGGTGGAGGGCTGCCTGTTCGGCAACGGCGAGCGCACCGGGAACGTCGACCTGGTGACCCTCGCCCTCAACCTGTACACCCAGGGCGTCGACCCGCAGCTCGACCTGGCGGACATCGACCGGGTCCGGGCGACCGTGGAGCACTGCAACCGGCTCCCGGTGCACCCGCGCCACCCGTACGCCGGCGACCTCGTCCACACGGCGTTCTCCGGCACCCACCAGGACGCGATCAGCAAGGGCCTCGCCCACCACGCCCGCCGGGCCGCCGAGTCGGGGGTGCCGGCGGGCGAGGCGCCCTGGGAGGTGCCCTACCTGCCGATCGACCCGGCCGACCTCGGCCGGTCCTACGAGGCGGTGATCCGCGTCAACGCGCAGTCGGGCAAGGGCGGGGTGGCGTACCTGCTGCGCACGCACCACGGGGTGGACCTGCCGGAGCGGATGCGGCCGCAGTTCGCGCGGACCGTGCAGCGGACGACGGACGACAGCGGCCGGGAGGCGACCCCCGAGGAGCTGTACGCGCTGTTCCGGGCGGCCTGCTGCGCCGAGGGCCCGGTCCGGCTGCCCTCCTGGTCGTGCCACCCGGACGGCCGGGGCACCCACCGGTTCGTGTGCACCCTGGAGACGGACGGGCGCACGACCGGCGACCACGAGGGCACCGGCGGCGGCCCGCTGACCGCCTTCGCCGACGCGCTCGGGGGCACCGGCCACGCGGTCGACGTCCTGGAGGTGGTCGAGCGCGCGGGCCTGACCTTCGCCGAGTGCCGGGTGGACGGCGTCGTGGTCTGGGGCGCGGGCGAGGGCGCCACGGCGCTGGAGGCCGGGGTGCGGGCGGTGCTGTCGGCGGTGAACGGGGCGCTGCGGTGAGCGCGGCGCCCGAGGACGTCGTGCTGTGCGCGCGGGACGTGCACGTCGTGCGGGACGGGCGGCCGATCCTGCGGGAGGTGTCCCTGACCGTGCGGGCCGGCGAGCACTGGGCGCTGCTCGGCGCGAACGGCGCCGGGAAGTCGACCTTGCTCGGCCTGCTCGGCGCGCGCACCCATCCGTCCCGGGGCTCGGTCGACGTGCTGGGCCGGCGGCTCGGCCGGGTGGACGTACGGGAGTTGCGCACGTACGTCGGTCACGTCGACCCGCGCCACCCGCTGGGCGAGCCGCTGCGGCTGCGGGACGTGGTGCTGACCGGGGTGACCAACTCGGTGGTGCCGCTGCCCCGTTGGCGTCTGACGGCGCAACAGGAGCGGCGGGCGGACGACTTGATCGGGACGCTGGGGCTGGCCGCGCTGCGCGGGGCGCGCTGGCCGACGCTGTCGCAGGGGCAGCGCGGCCGGACGCTGATCGCCCGCGCGCTGATGCCCGAGCCCCGGCTGCTCCTGCTGGACGAGCCGGCGACGGGCCTGGACCTGCCGGGCCGGGAACAGTTGATCGAGGCGCTGGCGTCGCTGCGGGCGGCGCACCCCCGGCTGGCGACGGTGCTGGTCACCCACCACCTGGAGGAGCTGCCGCCGCACACCTCGCACGCGCTGCTGCTGCGCGACGGGCGGGCCCTGGCCCGGGGGCCGGCCGCCGAGGTGCTCACGGGCGACCGGGTCGGGAGGTGCTTCGGCCTGCCGCTGGAGCTGGAGCGGCACGGGGGCCGCTGGAGCGTGCGGATCGCCCGGCGAGCGTGAGGGACGGACGGCGGGCGGGGGCCTTGCGGACGTGTTCCGAAGGCCCCCGTGCGCCGCGTTACTTGTTCAGGTAGGTCCAGAACTCGTCGAAGGACAGGACCTTGTCCCCGTTGAGGTCACGGGTCTTGATGATGACCTCGGCCACCGACTCCGTGACGTTCCAGTCGCCGCCCTGCGCGAGGGCGGTCTTGAACTCCGCGGCGGTGATGAACCCGTCCCCGTCCGTGTCGATCCGCTGGAACTCCTTGCGCGCTGCTTCGATGTCCGCCACCGATCCGCCCCTTTTGTCGCTTCTGCTCGCGTGTGTCATGTCGTGCTGGCGTAGTGCCGCAGGTCAGATTAACGGCCCGCGGGACCCTCCCGTCCCCCGGAGCGGGTCTGGGAGGCTGGACGGGCGGCCGCGGCGGCCGCGCGGACGGACGTGAGGAGCACGTGGTGGGGCGCACCCTGCGGGACATCCTGGACGCGGCGGCCCGGGGCGTCTTCCCGCCGGCGGACGGCCGGACGACGGTGCTGCCGCAGCCCTGTGACCGGGACGCGGGGGTGCTGTCCTTCACCGCGCACTCCGTGGTGTTCACCGACGAGGACCCGCGCTGGGTGCGGGACACGCTCGCCGCCCTGGACTGCGACCGGCTGGCCGCGACGATGAACCCGCGCTTCCTGGCGGCCCTGATGGACCGCACCGGGCGCGGCTGCGAGACCGTCGACGCGGTGCTCGTCGGCTCCCCGCTGCCGGGCGAGCCGCCGCTCGCGCTGAAGGAGATCGAGGACCCCGACCACCCGCGGGCCGCGTACGCCCGGGCCCGGCGCGACGACGTGCGCGCGTGGACGGCGGACGGCGGGGTGGTGGTGACCGGGCGCGGGGTCGCGGGGCGCCTGGAGGTCTCGGTCGAGGTCGACGAGGACGTCCGGGAGCGCGGGCTCGGGCGGCTGCTGGTGACCGCCGCCCGGCACCTGGCCGACGAGCCGCTGTGGGCGCAGGTGACGCCGGGGAACGCCCGCAGCCTGCGGGCGTTCCAGTCGGCCGGCTACCGGCCCGTGGGGGCCGAACTGCTGCTGCGGCGCCCGGACGCGGCGACGACCGGGCACGCCGGAGGCTAACGGAAGACGCCGGTGTGGCCGAGGGAGTAACGGCCCGGCTGGGGGTAGACGGCCAGGCCGTGCGGGCCGCTGCCGACCTTGATGCGGGCGAGCTGGGCGCCGGTGCGGGTGTCGATGGCGTACACCTCGGCGTCGTACCGGCCGGACAGCCACAGGACCTTGCCGTCGGCGGAGACGCCGCCCATGTCGGGGCTGCCGCCGCCGGGCAGCCGCCACTTCTTGGTCAGCGCGTTGCGGGTGAAGTCGAAGACGGACACGGTGCCCTCGCCCCGGTTGGAGATGTACATCTCGCGTGAGTCGCGGCTGACGTAGAGCCCGTGGCAGCCCTTGCCGGTGGGCAGGAAGGAGGGCGTGGCGAACGTGTCGCCGTCGAGGACCCACACGCCGTTGGCGGTCATGTCGGCGATGTAGAAGCGCTTGCCGTCCGGGGACACCTTGACGTCCTGCGGCATGGCGCCCTTGAACGGCAGCTTCTGCTGGCCGACCACCTTCATCTTCGCGGTGTCGACCTTCAGCAGCTCGCCGCTGAACTCGCAGGAGACGATGAAGTACCGCCCGTCGGCCGAGAAGTCGGCGTGGTTGACGCCGTAGCAGGTCACCGGCTCGGTCCTGACCCGCTTCATGGTGTGCGCGTCGCGGAAGACCAGCTCGCGGTCGAGGGAGGCCATCACGACGGCGTACCTGCCGTCGGGCGTGAAGTACAGGTTGTACGGGTCGTGCACGTCGACCGGCTTGCCGGCCTTGCCGGTGCGGGGGTCGATGGGGGTGAGCGTGTTCCCGCGGTCGTTGTTGACCCACAGGGTCTTCAGGTCCCAGGACGGCACGACGTGCTGGGGCTGGCGGCCCACTGGGATCGTCTCGATGACCTTGTACGTCCTGGGGTCGATCACGGTGACCGTGTCGGACTCGGTGTTGGGGACGTAGACCCGGGAGGGGAAGTCCTTGACGACCGGGGAGAGCCGGCCGGGCCGGTCGGCCGCGTAGACGTCCCGGGGGTCGAGCAGCGGCGGCATGCCGGGCAGGCCCCTGGCGACGGCCGGGGTGGCGGCCGGTGTCCCGGCGGGGGCGGCGGCCTTGGTCGTGCCGCCGGCCGCGTGGCCGTGGTCCTCGCCCCGGGTGCCGCAGGCGGCGAGGGCGAGCAGGCAGCAGCCCGCGACCAGGGCGCGGCGCAGGGCGGGTACGGGTGTGGGGTGTGCGTGCATCAGCTCAGCAGCTCCGTGGTGGTGACCGCGTGCAGTCCGCGGCGGCCGAGTTCTTCGAGGACGACGGGGAGCGCGGCGAGCGTGTCCGGGTAGCCGAAGTGCAGGCTCACCACGGACCCGTTGCGGACCTCGCCGAGGACCTGCCGGGCGACGGCGGGGCCGCCGGGGGACGTGAAGTCGCGGGAGTCCACGTCGTACGACAGGACGTGCGGGTAGCCCGCGGCGCGGGCCAGCCGTTCGACGAGCGGGGTCGCGCGGGCCGCGCGGGAGGGCCGGAACCAGGTGCCGATCGACCCGGTGAGCCGGCGCAGCCGCTCGGCGCAGCGGGTGATCTCGTCCCGGGCCGCGGCCTCGGGCAGGGCGTTGACGTCGATGTGGCGGTGGGTGTGGTTGCCGAGGTCGTGGCCGCCGTCGAGGACGCGGCGGGCCAGCTCGGGGTGCTCGTCCAGCCAGGTGCCGACGGCGAGGACGGTGACCCGGGCGCCGTGCCGCTCGGCCTCGGTGAGCAGGGCGCGGGCGAGGGCGGGGTCGCCCTGGCCGTGGAAGGTGAGGGCGACGCGGGGCCGGTCGCGCGGGCCGTGGCCGATCTGGGCGGGCCGACCGGGGAAGGCACGGGGGGCGGGGGCGGCGCGGGTGGGGGCGCGGGCCGCGGTGGGCGTGGCCGGGGCGGGTGACGTGTGTGACGAGGACGCGGTACGGCCGGCGGTGTCGGGCGCGGCGCACGCCGGGGCGAACGCCCCGGCGGCGACCAGCCCGGCACCCGCCCGCAGCGCGGTACGACGGTCGGTGGGGGTCACCCGCACCATTTAAGGGGCAAAGGGTATGAAAACCGCTCATTCACCTCCGGATGCGGGACGAAAGCCCCCGTCGGCTCACCGCACCCGCAGCAGCAGCACCGACCGCGCCGGCACGGTGATCTCCGTCCCCGCACGGTGCGTGACGCCCGGCTCCCCCGTCTGGTCCTCCCGGGAGGTGTCGACGACCAGCTCGTACTCCTCCGCCCACGGCGGGCCCGGCAGCGCGAACGTCGCCGGGCGCTCCCCCGCGTGCAGCACCGCGAGGAAACTGTCGTCGACGACGGTCGCGCCGCGGTCGTCACGGCCCGGGATGTCCCGGCCGGAGAGGTACATGCCGAGGCCGGCGGCGGGGGCGTACCAGTCGTCCTCGGTCATCTCCGTGCCCCGCGCGGTGAACCACGCCAGGTCGCGCAGGCCGTCCGCGGAGTGCGGGCGGCCGGAGAAGAACGCCCGGCGGCGCAGCACCGGGTGGCGGTGGCGCAGCGCGATCAGCCGGGAGGTGAGGTCGAACAGCGCCTTCCAGCCGGGGTCCTCCAGCAGGCTCCAGTCGACCCAGCTGATCTCGTTGTCCTGGCAGTAGGCGTTGTTGTTGCCGCGCTGGGTGCGGCCCAGCTCGTCGCCCGCGACCAGCATGGGCACGCCCGTGGACAGCAGCAGGGTGGTCAGCAGGTTGCGGAGCTGGCGGCGGCGCAGCGCGCGGATGCGCTCGTCGTCGGTCTCGCCCTCGGTGCCGCAGTTCCAGGCGCGGTTGTCGTCCGTGCCGTCGCGGTTGCCCTCGCCGTTGGCCTCGTTGTGCTTGCGCTCGTAGGACACCAGGTCGCGCAGGGTGAACCCGTCGTGGGCGGTCACGAAGTTCACCGAGGCGTACGGGCGCCGGCCGCCCCAGGCGTACAGGTCGCTGGAGCCGGACAGGCGGTAGCCCATCTCGCGCACGTCGGGCAGCGCGTGGCGCCAGAAGTCGCGCACCGCGTTGCGGTAGCGGTCGTTCCACTCGGTCCACAGCGGCGGGAAGGCGCCCACCTGGTAGCCGCCCGAGCCGACGTCCCAGGGCTCGGCGATCAGCTTCACCCGGCGCAGCACCGGGTCCTGGGCGATGACCGCGAGGAACGGGGAGAGCATGTCGACGTCGTGCATGGAGCGGGCCAGCGCGGCCGCGAGGTCGAAGCGGAAGCCGTCGACGCCCATCTCCGTGACCCAGTACCGCAGGGAGTCGGTGATCAGCCGCAGCACGTGCGGCTGCACCACGTGCAGGGTGTTGCCGCAGCCGGTGTAGTCCGCGTAGCGGCGGGCGTCCTGCTGGAGGCGGTAGTAGCCGCGGTTGTCGATGCCCTTCAGGGACAGGGTCGGGCCCAGCTCGCCCGCCTCGGCGGTGTGGTTGTAGACCACGTCGAGGACGACCTCGATGCCGGCCGCGTGCAGGGCGCGCACCATCCGCTTGAACTCGCCGACCTGCTGGCCGGTGGTCCCGGAGGAGGCGTAGCCGGCGTGCGGGGCGAAGTAGCCGATGGAGTTGTAGCCCCAGTAGTTGCGCAGGCCGCGGCGCAGCAGGTGGTCCTCGTGGGCGAACTGGTGGACGGGCAGGAGCTCCACGGCGGTGACCCCGAGCTTCACCAGGTGCTCGATCGCCGCGGGGTGCGCGAGCCCGGCGTAGGTGCCGCGGAGCTCCTCGGGTATGTCGGGGTGCAGCCGGGTGAAGCCGCGCACGTGCAGCTCGTACAGGACCGTGTCGGCCCACGGGGTCTTGGGACGGCGGTCGTCGGCCCAGTCGTCGTCGTCATGGACGACCACGCCCTTGGGGACGTACGGCGCGGAGTCCCGCTCGTCGCGCACGGTGTCGGCGACCTGCTGCTGGGGCCAGTCGCGCACGTGCCCGTACACCTCCGGCGGCAGGCCGAACTCGCCGTCGACGGCGCGGGCGTACGGGTCGAGGAGCAGCTTGGCCGGGTTCCAGCGGGCGCCGGTCCACGGGTCCCAGCGGCCGTGCACCCGGTAGCCGTAGCGCTGCCCGGGCATCACGCCGGGCACGAAGCCGTGCCAGATCTCGTGGGTCAGCTCGGTCAGCCGGGCCCGGGTCTCGCGGCCCCGCTCGTCGAACAGGCACAGCTCGACGGCCTCGGCGCCGCCCGCCCACAGGGCGAAGTTGGTGCCGGCCACCCCGTCCGGGCCGGCCCGGAAGCGGGCGCCGAGCGGTGTGGACGCTCCCGGCCACACCGGCACCCCGGGGGTCCTGCGCCGGTCCCCGTTCACCACGGCGGCCGGCGTGGGACGCCCCTCCGCCACGGCCTCCTGCTCGGCTGCGCTGGACACCGTTCAGCCCCTTCGGTCGGCTCCTGGTACGGCGCGGCCACGGTAACCGGCGTCCCGGCCGGGCTCCCCGTCGCGTCGTCCTCCCCCTGTTCTGCCCAGAGGTTGCGTCGCACTCACGTTTCCCCGGGGCGCACCCCGTCGTTGGGTTCCTCGTGAGGGACGTAACTGGGCGCGCGCGGCGCGCGGGGGTCGTACTGGCCGCCGTGGTGACAGGGGCAGCACTCCTCGCCGGGGCCACCGGCTGCACGGGGGACGGCAGGAGCGGACTGGACCGGATGCTGGGCGGGCCGCCCCCGGCCGGGGACGTCATCCGCGTCACCCCGGACGACGGCGCCCGGGGGGTGCGCACCGGGCAGCGGCTGCGGGTGCGGGTGCCGGACGGGCGGCTGGAGTCGGTGCGGGTCGAGCGCGTGCAGGACGCCCACGAGAGCGAGGTGCCCGGCCGGGTGTCGCGGGACGGGCTGACCTGGGCGCCGGACGAGGACCGGCTGGCGCTCGCCGCCCGCTACACAGTGGACGCGGTGGCCGTGGACGGCGACGGCCGCCGCTCGGCGCGGCACACCTGGTTCACCACGCGCGTCCCCGACGAGCGCTTCGTCGCCTACGTCACCCCGGACGACCGCTCGACGGTGGGCACCGGCATGATCGTGTCGCTGCGCTTCAACCGGGAGATCGAGGACCGGGCCGCCGTGGAGCGGGCGGTGCGGGTCACCGCGTCGCCGGCCGTGCGGGTGCGCCCGCACTGGTTCGGCAGGGGCCGGCTGGACTTCCGCCCCGAGGACTACTGGCGGCCCGGCACCCGGGTCACCGTCGCGCTGCGTCTGCGCGACGTCGAGGGGGCGCCCGGGGTGTACGGGCTGCAGCAGCGCACGTTCTCCTTCACCGTCGGGCGCGACCAGGTGTCGCTGGTGGACGCGGCCCGGCACACCATGCAGGTGCGGCGCGACGGACGGCTCGTGGCGACGGTGCCGATCACGGCGGGCGCTCCCGACACCACCACGTACAACGGGCGGATGGTCGTGACGGAGATGTTCGAGGTGACCCGGATGAACGGCGCCACGGTCGGCTTCAAGAAGGCCGACGGCAAGGGCGAGTACGACATCCCGGACGTGCCGCACGCGATGCGGCTGACCGAGTCGGGGACCTTCCTGCACGGCAACTACTGGGCGCCGTACGCCTTCGGGAAGGTCAACGTCAGCCACGGGTGCGTGGGGCTGCGGGACGTCAAGGGCGGCAGCGCCCGCACGCCGGCCGGCTGGTTCTTCGACCGGAGCCTGATCGGCGACGTCGTGGAGGTCGTGCACAGCGAGGACCGGACGGTCGCGCCGGACAACGGGCTCGGCGGCTGGAACATGGGCTGGAAGGAGTGGGTCGCGGGCAGCGCGGTGAACTGACCCCGGACCAGGAGCCGACCCACCCCGGAACCGCTCCGGACGCCTCTCGTCCACAGCTTCGCCACACGGCCTCCGCCGGGTGATCGGAGTTGGGACGGAACGGTGACATTCCCGGCCCGTCCACGCCCCTGACCTTGTGGTTACGATGCGCCAGTGCGCGCGGGAGACGCGCCAGGGGCGCGGGCCCGGGGGGCCCGGCGAGGGGAGAGACACGTGTACGTGCGACCGATATCGGGGGCGTCGGCCCACGCGCGCCGCGGGGGGCGGCTGGCGCTGGCCGTCGGCGGCCTGCTGCTGGCGGTGACCGCCTGCGGCGGGGGCGGCGGGTCGGACGCCGGTTCCGGTTCCCAGGACGGCAAGGGCAAGCCGTCCGCACAGGCGGCGGGCGGCCAGTCGGAGGCCGTCGTCACCATCGCGCCGAAGGACGGCGCCACCTCCGTCGACACCAGCGGAGCGCTGAAGGTCGGCGCGGCCAAGGGCAAGCTCACCGAGGTCGTCGTCAAGGACGACAAGGGCACGGCGGTGGCCGGCACGATCACCGCCGACGGCAGCGGCTGGACGCCCGCCACGCACCTGGCCGCGGCCACCAAGTACCAGGTGCACGCGGTCGCCAAGGACTCCGCGGGCCGCACGGCCGCCGAGGACTCCTCCTTCACCACGCTGACGCCGGACAACACCTTCATCGGCACCTTCACGCCCGAGGACGGCTCCACCGTCGGGGTGGGCATGCCGTTCTCGGTCCGCTTCACCCGGGGCATCACCCACCCCGAGGACGTCGAGAAGGCCATCAAGGTCACCACCGTGCCGGCGGTCGACGTGCGGGGCCACTGGTTCGGCAACGACCGGCTGGACTTCCGGCCGGAGCAGTACTGGAAGGCCGGCACCAAGGTGACGGTGAAGCTGAACCTGGACGGCGTCGAGGGCCGCGAGGGCGTCTACGGCAAGCAGTCCAAGACCGTGTCCTTCACCGTCGGCCGCAACCAGGTGTCCGTGGTGGACGCCAAGAAGCACACGATGAAGGTCATGCAGGAGGGCAAGGTCGTCAAGACCCTCAAGGTGACCACCGGCAAGCCCGGCTACGCCACCTGGAACGGCCAGATGGTCATCAGCGAGAAGTTCACGGTGACCCGGATGAACGGCGACACCGTCGGCTACGACGGCGAGTACGACATCAAGGACGTGCCGCACGCCATGCGCCTGACCGGCTCGGGCACCTTCGTGCACGGCAACTACTGGGGCGGCGACGCCTTCGGCAACTACAACGCCAGCCACGGCTGCATCGGCCTGCGCGACGTGCGCGGCGGCTACGACAGCGGGGTGCCGGCCGCGTGGTTCTTCGACCACTCGATGGTCGGCGACGTGGTGGTCGTGAAGAACTCCACCGACCCGACGGTGGACCCGTCCAACGGGCTCAACGGCTGGAACCTGTCGTGGGCGGAGTGGACGAAGTAGCCGACGACGACCCCGCCGCCCGCGGGCCCGGTGCTGTGACCCACGGCACCGGGCCCGCGGGCGTTAGTGCCCGTTAACCTGCTGGCATGACCGTGAATCTGGAAGTCGCCGAGGGTGTCGGGACGCTGCGCCTGGACCGCCCGCCGATGAACGCGCTGGACGTGGCCACGCAGGACCGGCTGAAGGAGCTCGCCGAGGAGGCCACGCGCCGCGACGACGTGCGCGCGGTGGTCCTGTACGGCGGCGAGAAGGTGTTCGCGGCGGGCGCGGACATCAAGGAGATGCAGGCGATGGACCACACCGCGATGGTCCTGCGCGCCCGCGCGCTGCAGGACTCCTTCACGGCGGTCGCCCGCATCCCCAAGCCGGTGGTGGCGGCCGTGACGGGCTACGCCCTGGGCGGCGGCTGCGAGCTGGCGCTGTGCGCGGACTACCGGATCGCCGCCGAGGACGCCAAGCTGGGCCAGCCGGAGATCCTGCTGGGCCTGATCCCGGGCGCGGGCGGCACCCAGCGGCTGGCGCGGCTGGTCGGCCCGTCCAGGGCCAAGGACCTCATCTTCACCGGCCGGATGGTCAAGGCCGACGAGGCGCTGACGCTGGGCCTGGTGGACCGGGTGGTGTCGGCCGGCGAGGTGTACGCGCAGGCGCACGCCTGGGCGGCGAAGCTGGCGCAGGGCCCGGCGCTGGCGCTGCGGGCGGCCAAGGAGGCCGTCGACACCGGCCTGGAGACGGACATCGAGACGGGCCTCGCGGTGGAGCGCACCTGGTTCGCGGGGCTCTTCGCGACCGAGGACCGCGAGCGCGGCATGCGCAGCTTCGTGGAGGAGGGCCCGGGCAAGGCGAAGTTCCTCTGATCCCTGCGCGGCGGTCCGCCCGGTGTGAGGAATCTCCGGGAGCAAAGTGACCCGCACCCCTTGCAGTTGACGGGATGTCTGATCCGGGCCCGTCGGCGGGGCGGCTTATGGGAGTCTTAAGCTCACCTTAAGCCTGCCTTGCCGAGGGAGCCGGTGGATTGCCTGACGACGCGTCATTCCCGCAGGTGAAAGGGTCCTTGACCGACGTCGACATGCCGTTGGCATATGACGGGAGCGGGGCCCGGAACGGGTGCTTCCGGGGGGTGGATTCCCCCGGAACACCCACACGGCGGTCACCCGGCGGCCATGATGGGGGCATGGCGGGGCTGCAGGGTGGCGGACAACCGCGAGGGCACGGGCGTGTCGACGCGGCGCGCTGGTCGCCCGCGGTCGAGGACGAACGGGCGCTCGAGGCCATCGAGTTGTACGGCAACCCGACGGAGGGCGAGGTGCCGCTCGCCTCGCGCCCCGAGTCCGCCGCCACCGCCCGCCGGCTGGCCCAGGTCGTCGTCCTGCGCCAGTGGGGCCTGTCCCCCCGGACCGCCGAGGACGTCGTCCTCCTCGTCTCCGAGTTGGTCGGCAACGCCGTACGGCACACCGGGGCCCGCGCCTTCGGGCTGCGCATGCGGCGTCCGCGCGGCCGCATCCGCGTCGAGGTCCGTGACCCCTCCCGGGCCCTGCCCTGCCTCCTGCCCGTGCAGGAGACCGACCTCAGCGGCCGCGGCCTCTTCCTCGTCGACAAGCTGTCCGACCGCTGGGGGGTCGACCTGCTGCCGCGGGGCAAGACCACGTGGTTCGAGATGCGGGTCGCGGACCGTTGACCCGCCGCGCCGCACGGGTGGCGCCCCCCGGTGGCCGGCGGGGCCGAACACGCAGGTCGTAGGACCGGCGGAGGAGCCCGATCCGGGCCGAAACTCGCTGGGCGATGTCAGCGGTGAACCGTAGGCTCGCTCCTGATGTCGACGACGCGCGCAACCACCGAAGAGGCCCCCGCCGAGGACCGGTCCGCCGTACGGACGCTGCTGCGGCTGTGGCCGTACGTACGGCCGGTGCGGGCACGGCTGTTCACCGCCGCGTTCATCGCGGTCGTCGCCTCCTGCGTGGGACTCGTCATCCCGCTGGTGCTCAAGTGGATGGTGGACGGGCCGGTCGCCGACCGGGACCCGGGCGGGGTGTGGCTCGGCGCGCTGTACCTGCTGCTGCTGGGGCTCGCCGAGGCGCTGCTGTTCGGGCTGCGGCGGTGGCTCGTAGCGCGCCCGCTGTCGCACGTCGAGGCGGAGATGCGCGCCGACCTCTACCGGCACCTGCAGCGGCTGCCGATCGCCTTCCACGACCGGTGGGCGTCGGGGCAGTTGCTGTCCCGGGGCACCACCGACCTGATGCTGCTGCGCATGTTCCTGGCGTTCCCGCTGACGTTCCTGCTGGTCAACGGCGTGACGATCCTGGTGGGCGTGGTCATCATGCTGCTGCAGGACTGGACGCTCGGCCTGGTGATCCTCGGCCCCGCCGTGCCCGTGGTGATCACCTGCGTGGTCTTCGAGAAGCGGTACGCCGACGTCGCGCGGCTCGCCCAGGACCAGGTGGGCGACCTGACCACCGTCGTCGAGGAGAGCGTGCTCGGCATCCGGATCATCAAGGGGTTCGGGCGGCACCGCAGTCAGGCGCGCGCCTTCCGGGAGCTGTCCGGGACGCTGCGCGGGACGGAACTGCGCAAGGCCCGGCTGCTGGCGCTGATCTGGGCGGTCATCGTGACCCTGCCGGAGGTGGCGATCGCGGCCGCGCTGGTGGTGGGCGCGGTGCAGGTGGCCGACGGGGACCTGTCGGCGGGGACGCTGGTGGCGTTCCTGTCCACGGCGCTCGCGCTGCGCTGGCCCGTGGAGTCGATCGGTTTCCTGCTCGCCATGAGCCAGGAGGCGGCGACGGCCACCGAGCGGTACTTCGAGGTGATGGACGAGGAGCCGGAGTCCGGGGGAGCCGTCGTGCGGCGGGAGCCCGGGGCGGCCGGCGCCGGTCTGCGCTTCGAGCGCGTCACCTTCCGCTACCCCGACGCCCCGCCCGGCTCCCCTCCCGTGCTCGACCGGATCGACCTGCACATCCGGCCCGGCGAGTCCATGGCGCTGGTGGGGGCCACCGGGAGCGGGAAGACCACGCTCACCGCGCTGGTGCCCCGGCTGCACGAGGTCACCTCCGGGCGGATCACGCTCGACGGGCGCGACATCGCCGGCCTGCCGAGGGACGAGCTGCGCTCCCTGGTGGCCGTCGCCTTCGAGGAGCCCACCCTGTTCTCGGCGACCGTCGGGGAGAACGTCCTCATGGGCGCGGGCGGCGACGCCGGACCCCAGGAGCTGGAGCGGGCGCTCGCCGTGGCGCAGGCCGCGTTCGTGCACGGGCTGCCGAACGGCGCCGACACCCAGGTCGGCGAGCAGGGCCTGAGCCTGTCCGGCGGCCAGCGCCAGCGCCTCGCGCTCGCCCGGGCCGTCGTGGGGCGGCCGCGCTTCCTGGTGCTGGACGACCCGCTGTCCGCGCTCGACGTGCACACCGAGGCCGCCGTGGAGGCCGCGCTGCGGCAGGTCCTCGCCGACACCACCGCGCTGATCGTCGCCCACCGCCCCTCGACCGTGCTGCTCGCCGACCGGGTCGCCCTGCTCTCCGGCGGCCGGATCGTCGCCGTGGGCACCCACCAGGAACTGCTGCGCGGCAACGCCGAGTACGCCCATCTGATGTCCGGGGAGTCCGGGCAGCCCGGGGAACAGGAGGCCGACCGCCGATGACCGCCCCCAGCACCCCCGCCGAACCGCTCACCGGCGCGGAGGACGACGCCGGCGCCGCACCCCGCCGCCGGGGCGCGGGCGACCCGTTCGACCGTGACGTCCTGCCCACTCCCCCGGGCGCCACCGCCGCGCTGCTGCGTTCGCTGCTCGCCCCGATGCGGGCCCGCGTCACGGTGACGACCCTGTTGCTGCTGTTCCAGCAGGCGGCCGTGCAGGCGGGCCCGCTGCTGGTGGCGTACGCGATCGACCGGGCCGTACCGGCGTTCCGGGACCACGACGACACCGGGCCGCTCGTCGCGGTGGGGGCCGGCTACCTGCTGTGCGCGCTGCTCTCGGGCGCGCTGCAGTACGCCTTCATCGCGCTGTCCGCCCGGGTCAACCAGGACGTGCTGCTGGACCTGCGCGGGCGGATCTTCCGGCACGCGCAGGCGCTGAGCATCGACTTCCACGAGCGGTACACCTCCGGCCGGCTGATCTCCCGCTCCACCACGGACGTGGAGTCGCTGCGCGAGCTGCTGAACGAGGGCCTGCAGGAACTGGTCACCGTGGTGCTGTCGTTCCTGTACATCTCGGCGATGCTGCTCTGGCTGGACCTGGGCCTCGGGGCGGTCGCGGTGGCGTCGTTCGTGCCGCTGTACCTGCTGGTGCGGCTCTACCGGCGGCGCGCGGGCCGGGTGTACCAGGAGCGGTCCACGCGCATCGCCGCGGTGATCGTGAAGTTCGTGGAGACGATGAACGGCATCCGGCCGGTGCGCGCGTTCCGCCGGGAGGCCGTGAACGACGCCGAGTTCGCGGAGCTGAACCGGCGGCACGAGCGCACCAACGGGGACGCGCTGCTGGAGATGGCCCGCTACGTCGTCGGCTCGCGGCTGGTCGCCAACACGGCGGTCGCGGGGATCGTCCTGTGGGGCGCCCACCGGGTGGCGGGCGGCTCGCTGGAACTGGGCGTGCTGGCGGCGGCGGTGCTGTACCTGCGGCGGCTGTACGACCCGATCGACCGGCTCGGGATGTTCCTGAACTCCTACCAGTCGGCGGCCGCCTCGCTGGAGAAGATCGCGGGCCTGCTGGCGCAGACCCCGACGGTGCCCGAGCCGTCGGTGCCCCGTGAGCTTCCGCCGCGCGCGGGCGGGCACCCGGGCCGCGAGGTGGTCTTCGACCAGGTGAGCTTCGGCTACCGCACCGGCGGCGAGGTGCTGCCCCGCTTCGCCCTGACCCTGCCGGCCGGGCAGACCGTCGCGGTGGTCGGCTCGACCGGCGCCGGCAAGTCGACGCTGGCCAAGCTGCTCGCCCGCTTCTACGACCCCTCCGCGGGCCGGGTCCTGCTCGACGGGGTCGACCTGCGCGAGCTGTCGGTGCGGGAGCTGCGGCGCGGGGTGGTCATGGTGACGCAGGAGGCGTTCCTGTTCTCCGGCACGGTCGCGGAGAACATCGCCATCGGCCGGCCCGAGGCGTCCCGGGAGGAGATCGAGCGGGCGGCCAAGGCCATCGGCGCCCACGAGTTCATCAGCTCCCTGCCCGACGGCTACGACACCGACGTCCGCAAGCGCGGCGGCCGCATCTCCGCCGGGCAGCGCCAACTGGTCGCGTTCGCGCGGGCGTTGCTCGCCGACCCGGCGGTGCTGATCCTGGACGAGGCGACCAGTTCGCTGGACGTGCCGGGCGAACGGGCGGTGCAGCGGGCCATGTCGACGGTCCTGGAGGGCCGTACGGCGGTGGTGATCGCGCACCGGCTGTCGACCGTGGAGATCGCCGACCGGGTTCTGGTGATGGAGCACGGCCGGATCGTCGAGGACGGCACGCCGGCCGAACTGATCGCGGGCACGGGCCGGTTCGCGGACCTGCACCGGGCCTGGCGGGACAGCCTGGCCTGACGCCGGCCGGCCCTCAGGGACACGACGACACGGGGGTGCGCTGTGATCGACGCCTACGAGGATCCCGGGACGCCCGACCCGCGCGGCGGCGCCCGCTACCTGTGGTGGCTGGTGCGCTGCCAGCCGGGGCGGTCGGTGGCCGGGGCGGTGCTGGCCAGCGTGTGGATGGCGCTGCTGGCCGCCGCGCCGTACCTGCTGGCGCGGGCGGTCGACGACGGGCTGGAGCCGGGGGACACGACGGCGCTGGCCGGCTGGACCGGGGTGCTGGTCGTGGTGGGCGCGGTCAACGCCTGGGTGGGCGTCCTGCGGCACCGGACGATGACCCGGGTGCGGATGGACGCCCTGTTCCGCACGGTGAAGGTGGTCGTCGGGCACGCGGTGCGGCTCGGGGCCGCGCTGCCGCGGCGGACCGGGGCCGGGGAGGTCGTCACCATCGGCGTGGGTGACGTGCACACCGTCAGCAACGCACTGACGGTGATCGGCCCGGGCGTCGGCTCGGTCATGGTGTACGGCGTGGTCGCCGGGCTGCTGCTGGCCGTCTCACCGGTGCTGGCCGGGGTCGTGCTGCTCGGGATGCCGGTGGTGGCCCTGCTGGTGGGGCCGCTGATGGCGCGGCTCCAGCGTGCGGAGGGCGGGTACCGGGAGCGGCAGGGCGTGCTCACCGCCCGGATGGGCGACCTCGCGGGCGGGCTGCGCGTGCTCAACGGGCTGGGCGGCAAAGGGCTGTTCGCGGACGCCTTCCGGCGGGACTCGGCGGTGCTGCGCGAGCAGGGCTACCGGGTGGGGGCGGTGGCCAGTTGGCTGCAGGCGCTCGGGGTGGGCCTGCCCACGGTGTTCCTCGCGGCGGTGACCTGGTGCGCGGCGCGGCTCGCCGCCCGGGGCGAGATCAGCGTGGGCGAGCTGATCGCCGTGTACGGCTACGTCGCCGTGCTGGTCGGCCCGGTGGCGTTCCTGGTGGACATGGGCTACCAGCTCAGCCGGGGCGTGGTCGCCGCCGACCGGGTAGCCCGGCTGCTGCGGCTGCAGCCGGAGCCGGAGCACGGCAGCGCCGACCCGCCGGCCGAGCCCGCGGTGCTGTACGACCCGGAGTCGGGGGTGCGGATCGTGCCGGGCCGGCTGACGGTGCTGGCCGGGGCGCACCCCGCGGACGGCGCCGCCGTGGCCGACCGGCTCGGGCGGTACGCGCCCTCGGACGTCACCTGGGGCGGCGTACGACTGGACGAGGTGGCGTTGCCCCAGGTCAGGGCGCGGATCCTGGTCGCCGGGCCGGAGGACGACCTGTTCGCCGGGACGCTGCGCGAGGTGGTGTCGGGGCGGCACGAGCGCGATCCGGACGCCCTGGCGCGGGCGGTGCGGGCGGCGGCCGCCGAGGACGTCGTGCAGGGGCTGCCCCGGGGGCTGGACGCACCGGTGTCCGCGCAGGGGCGCAGTCTGTCGGGCGGGCAGCGCCAGCGGGTGCGGCTGGTGCGGGCGCTGCTCGCCGACCCGGAGGTGCTGCTGGCGGTGGAGCCGACGTCCGCGCTGGACGCCCACACCGAGGCGACGGTGGCCGCGCGGCTGCGGGAGGCCCGGCGGGGCCGCACGACCGTGCTGACCAGCACCTCCCCGCTGGTGCTCGACCACGCCGACACGGTGGTCCACCTGGTCGGGGGCAAGGTCGCGGCGGCGGGCCGGCACCGGGAGCTGCTGGAGCGGGAGCCGGCCTACCGGGCGCTGGTGGCCCGGGACGCCGAACAGGACACCGATCAGGACGCCGGCCAGGACGCCGAGGGGGCGGTGCGGTGACGGGGCGCGGGGGCGCGGACGCCCGCGGGGCGGACCGGGCGCCGGGCGGACGGCTGCCGGTCGCCGGACCCGCGGAGGTGCGCCGGGCCGCGGGGCGCCTGGTGCGGGCCGACCGGCGGGCGTTCGGCTGGGTGATCGTGCTGAACGCGCTGGCCGCCGGCGCGGGTGTGGCCGGGCCGTGGCTGCTCGGTCGGATCGTCGACGTGGTGCGCGACGGGGGCCGCACGGGCGCGGTGGACCGGCTGGCGCTCGGCATCCTGGCCTGCTCGCTGGCGCAGTTGCTGCTGGCCCGCTGGGCGCGCTACGTGGGCCACCGCTTCGGCGAGCGGACGCTGGCCCGGGTGCGCGAGGAGTTCGTGGACCGCGCGCTGGCGCTGCCCGCGTCGGTGGTGGAGCGGGCCGGCACGGGCGACCTGACCACGCGCGGCACCGCGGACGTGGCCGCGGTCGGCACCACCCTGCGCGACGCGGGGCCGGAGCTGCTGGTGTGCTCGGCGCAGGCGCTGTTCCTGCTGGTCGCGGTGTTCGCGATCGACCCGCTGCTGGGCGCGGTCGGGGTGCTGGCGCTGACGCCCCTCGGGTGGGCGCTGCGCTGGTACCTGCGCCGGGCCCGGGCCGGCTACCTGGCGCAGGGCGCGGCCGACTCGGAGGTGGCCGAGGTGCTGGCCTCCACGGCGGCCGGGGCGCGGACGGTGGAGGCGTTCCGGCTGCGCGAGCGGCGGACCGCGGCGAGCCGGGACGCGCTGGAGACCTCGCGCCGGGCCCGGTTCCACACGCTGTACCTGCGGTCGGTGTTCTTCCCGGCGGTGGAGGTGTCGTACACGCTGCCGGTGGCGGGGGTGCTGCTGGTGGGCGGGGTGCTGCACGGGCGCGGCGCGGTGAGCCTGGGCGCGGTGGTGGCGGCCGCGCTGTACCTGCGGCAGTTCACCGAGCCGCTGGACATGATCCTGATGCGGGTGGAGCAATTGCAGAGCAGCGGCGCCTCGTTCGCCCGGGTGGAGGGCCTCGCGCGCTCGCCGCGCGCCGGGGCGGACGGGGGCGCGGTGCCCGTGGACGACCGGATCGACGTGGCGGGCGTGCGCTACGCCTACGAGGGCGGCGGCGAGGTGCTGCGCGGGGTGGACCTGACCGTGCGGCCCGGGGAGCGGCTGGCCGTCGTGGGCCCGTCGGGCGCGGGCAAGTCCACGCTGAGCCGGCTGCTGGCCGGGGTGGACGCGCCGACCGCGGGCACGGTCACGGTGGGCGGGGTGCCCGTGGCGGGGCTGTCGCCGGAGCGGCTGCGCCGCCAGGTCGTGCTGGTCACGCAGGAGCACCACGTCTTCCTGGGCACGGTCCGGGAGAACCTGCTGATCGCCGAACCGGCCGCCTCCGACGAGCAGGTGTGGGCCGCGCTCGGCGCGGTGGGGGCGGCGGAGTGGGTGCGGGGGCTGCCGCTGGGCCTGGACACCCGGCTCGGACAGGGCGGTTGCCGCGCGGACGGCTCGCGGGCGCAGCAACTCGCGCTGGCCCGGGTGGTGCTGGCCGACCCGCACACGCTGATCCTGGACGAGGCGACCGCCCTGCTGGACCCGGCGACCGCGCGCCACACCGAGCGCGCGCTGGCCGCGGTGCTCCGGGGCCGTACGGTCATCGCCATCGCGCACCGGCTGCACACCGCGCACGACGCGGACCGGGTGGCGGTGATGGAGGACGGCCGGCTGACCGAACTCGGCACCCACGACGAGCTGGTGGCGGCGGGCGGCGCGTACGCGGCCCTGTGGCGGACCTGGCACGGCGACCGGGCGGACGAACAGCGCGCTGCTGAACCGCCGTTCAGCGGGTGAACCGTTCGCATAGCGGACCCGAACTCCCGGCCAACGGACCGTTTCCGGTCAACTTTCTGACGCGCTCCTGACAGGAAGCGTCGTCTGCTGCCACTCTTCCCACGGCCGCTCCCACAGGAACCCCACAGCACCCACACAGGAACGGCCGTTCTCCGAGCACTGTGTACGTCCTGTTCTGCCCGGACGGCCCACCCGCCGCCCGGTCTCCCCCGGCCGTGCGACCCACGGCCCGCAGAAGGAGTCAGTGTTGAGCAGCAGGTCCTCACGCAGACGCACCTCCCCCACCCCGTACCGCAGGACCGCGGCCGTCGCCCTCGTCGGCGTCGCGGCCCTGGTCGCGGCCGCCGTGCAGTCGGGCGCCGCGTCCGCCGCCCCCTCCTCGGCGTCCGCGGCCGCCCGGCCCGGCGCCGAGTCCGTGCGGCTCACCCCCGCCCAGCGCGCCGAGCTGATACGCCACGCCGACGCGGCGAAGGCCACCACCGCCCGGGAGCTGGGCCTCGGCGCCCAGGAGGCGCTGGTCGTCCGCGACGTCGTCAAGGACGCCGACGGCACGGTCCACACCCGCTACGAGCGCACCTACGCCGGCCTGCCGGTCCTCGGCGGCGACCTGGTCGTCGACACCGCGAAGTCGGGCGACACCCGGAGCGTGGTCAAGGCGACCCGCGCCACCGTCGAGGTCGCCTCGCTCACCCCGGCCGTCCCCGCCGACCAGGCCCGCAAGCAGGCGCTGCGCCTGGCCGCCGACGCCGGCGCGGACACCGCGGACGCCGGCCGGGCCCCGCGCAAGGTGATCTGGGCCGCGAACGGCACCCCGGTCCTCGCGTACGAGACGGTGGTGGGCGGCCTCCAGGAGGACGGCACCCCGAACGAGCTGCACGTCGTCACGGACGCCACCACCGGCAAGAAGCTCTACGCGTACCAGGGCATCGAGACCGGCACGGGCAACACCATGTACAGCGGCACGGTGACGCTGGGCACCAGCCAGTCGGGGTCGACGTACACCCTGACCGACACCGCGCGCGGCAACCACAAGACGTACAACCTCAACCGGGGCACCTCCGGCACCGGCACGCTGTTCTCCGGCCCCGACGACGTCTGGGGCAACGGCAGCGCCTCCAACGCGGAGACCGCGGGCGCCGACGCGCACTACGGCGCGGCCCTCACCTGGGACTACTACAAGAACGTGCACGGGCGCAGCGGCATCCGGGGCGACGGCGTGGGCGCGTACTCGCGGGTCCACTACGGCAACAACTACGTCAACGCCTTCTGGTCGGACAGCTGCTTCTGCATGACGTACGGCGACGGTTCGGGCAACACCCGCCCGCTGACCGCCATCGACGTGGCCGGGCACGAGATGACGCACGGCGTCACCTCCAACACCGCCGGGCTCAACTACAGCGGCGAGTCCGGCGGCCTGAACGAGGCGACCAGCGACATCTTCGGCACCTCGGTCGAGTTCTACGCCAACAACTCCTCCGACGTCGGTGACTACCTCATCGGCGAGAAGATCGACATCAACGGCAACGGCACCCCGCTGCGCTACATGGACAAGCCCAGCAAGGACGGGGCGTCCAAGGACAGCTGGTACTCGGGCATCGGCTCGGTGGACGTGCACTACTCCTCCGGCCCGGCCAACCACTTCTTCTACCTGCTCAGCGAGGGCAGCGGCGCCAAGGTCATCAACGGCGTCAGCTACAACTCGCCGACCGCGGACGGGCTGCCGGTCACCGGCATCGGCCGGGCCAAGGCGGAGAAGATCTGGTTCCGCGCGCTCAGCACCAAGTTCACCTCGACCACCAACTACGCGGGCGCCCGCACCGGCACCCTGGCGGCGGCCGGCGAGCTGTACGGCACCTCCTCCGCCGAGTACAAGGCGGTCCAGGACGCCTGGGCGGCGGTCGCGGTCGGGGCGCGCTCGGGCGGCGGCGGGGGTGGCGGCACCACCTTCGAGAACACGGCCGACGTATCGATTCCGGACAACGGCGCGGCGGTCACCTCGTCGATCACCGTTTCCGGCCGGACCGGCAACGCGCCGTCCAACCTGCAGGTCGCGGTGGACATCGTGCACACCTGGCGCGGCGACCTGGTGGTCGACCTGGTGGCCCCGGACGGCACGGCGTACCGCCTGAAGAGCTTCAGCTCCTCCGACTCCGCGGACAACGTCCAGGCCACGTACACGGTCGACGCGTCCTCCGAAGTCGCCAACGGAACCTGGGCGTTGCGGGTCCAGGACCAGGCGGCGCAGGACACCGGCTACATCAACGGCTGGAGCCTGACCTTCCCGTAGGCGGCACGGCCTCACCAGCCCGGACAGGGGCACCGCCCCGGGGGCCCGACCCCCGGGGCGGCGTCCGTATTTTGCCAGGGCCTTACCGACGGCCTGTTGGCGTTTTACCGAGGTGACGGGCGTTCACATTCCCGCAACGTTCATCGGACAGTCACTTTTCGGCCAACATCACGAGGGGGTCATGACATGTACGCGACCTGCTGTCAGGCTTCCTCTCACCCGCCGCACAACTTCACTCAGATCCCGGTCGGCCGCCCCACGCCTGAGCCGGACTCCCCCACGAAGGAGCTTGTGTGTCTCCCCTCTCGATGCGTCACAAGCGCAGCACGCTGGCCATCGCCACCGCCGTCGCGGCCGGTGCGCTGCTGGCCACCGGAGTGACCACCGGCACGGCCGCCGCCCAGGCGGACGCCACGGCCGCGGCGACCCCGCTCGCCGCCCCGGTGCAGCTGTCCGCGTCCGCCCGCACCTCGCTGCTGCAGGAGCGGCAGGCGGAAGCGGCCACCACGGCCCAGCAGATAGGCCTCGGCGCCCAGGAGAGACTGGTCGTCAAGGACGTGGTGAAGGACGCCGACGGCACGGTCCACACCCGCTACGAGCGCACCTACGCCGGCCTGCCGGTCCTCGGCGGCGACCTCATCGTGCACACCTCGAAGGCGGGCAAGGCCGAGGGCGTCACCAAGGCCACCAAGGCGGCCATCAAGGTCTCCTCGCTCACGCCGAAGATCGCCGCCGGCGCGGCCGAGAAGCAGGCGCTGGGCGCCGCCAAGACCCTGGGCTCCGACAAGGCCGCGGCCGACGGCGCCCGCAAGGTGATCTGGGCCGGCTCCGGCACCCCCGTCCTCGCCTACGAGACGGTCGTCGGCGGCTTCCAGGACGACGGCACCCCGAACCAGCTCCACGTCATCACCGACGCCGCCACCGGCAAGAAGCTCTACGAGTACCAGGGCATCGAGAACGCCACCGGCACCGGCAAGACCCTGTACTCCGGCACGGTCAGCCTGACCACCAACCTGTCGGGCTCGACGTACCAGCTCTACGACACCACGCGCGGCGGCCACAAGACGTACAACCTGGCCCGCGGCACCTCCGGCACCGGCACCCTGTTCACCGACGCCGACAACGTCTGGGGCACCGGCACCGCCTCCAGCTCCTCCTCGGACCAGACGGCCGCCGCGGACGCCGCCTACGGCGCGCAGGAGACCTGGGACTTCTACAAGTCGACGTTCGGCCGCAACGGCATCAAGAACAACGGCGTCGGCGCCTACTCCCGCGTCCACTACAGCAGCGGCTACGTCAACGCGTTCTGGGACGACGGCTGCTTCTGCATGACGTACGGCGACGGCAGCAGCAACACCCACCCGCTGACCTCGCTGGACGTGGCCGGCCACGAAATGAGCCACGGCGTCACCTCGAACACGGCGGGCCTGAACTACTCGGGCGAGTCCGGCGGCCTGAACGAGGCCACCTCGGACATCTTCGGCACGGGCGTGGAGTTCTTCGCGGGCAACTCCTCCGACGTCGGTGACTACCTCATCGGCGAGAAGATCAACATCAACGGCAACGGCACCCCGCTGCGCTACATGGACAAGCCCAGCAAGGACGGCGGCTCCGCCGACTACTGGTCCTCGACCGTGGGCAGCAAGGACGTGCACTACTCGTCCGGCGTCGCGAACCACTTCTTCTACCTGCTGTCCGAGGGCAGCGGCGCGAAGACCATCAACGGCGTGAGCTACAACTCGCCGACCTACAACGGCTCGACGGTCACCGGCATCGGCCGCGCCAAGGCGCTGCAGATCTGGTACAAGGCGCTGACCACGTACATGACCTCGACCACCAAGTACGCGGGCGCCCGCACGGCGACGCTGAACGCGGCGTCGGCCCTGTACGGGTCCACCAGCGCCGAGTACAAGGCGGTGGCCGCGGCCTGGTCGGCGGTCAACGTCAACTAGCCGACCGGTAGTCGAACGACGGCGGCACCCAGGAAGCCCGGCTTCCGGGTGCCGCCGTACGCTTGGGCACCATGTCCTCGACGTCCCCGGCCTTCACCTACGACGCCGTCGGCGCGACCCGTCAGGGTCTGGCCGACTGCCCGCCCGGCTTCCGCCCGATGCAGGTGCGCACCCGCATCGGCGAGGGCGAGGCGCTGTTCCGCCGCGCCGCCGAGGCGGTCCTCACCTGGGAGATGCACCGCGAGCTGGGCGTCGGCATCGACGCCACGGCCGAGCGGGCCGACACGGGCGTCGACGTCACCGTCACCCTGGCCGGCATGATCAAGGCCCCCTGCCGCGTGGTGTGGACCGTGGCCGAGCCCCGCCGCGCGGGCTGGGCGTACGGCACGCTCACCGGTCACCCCGAGTGCGGCGAGGAGTCCTTCGTCGTCGACCGCACCGGTGACGGCACGGTCTGGCTGACGGTCACCGCCTTCAGCCGCCCGGCCAAGTGGTACGCCAAGGCGGGCGGCCCGGCGACCCGCGGCCTGCAGCAGGCGTACGCCCGGCGCTGCGGGAAGGTCCTGCGGCGCCTGTGCGCGCCGCAGGACGCGGCCTGACCGCCCCCTCGGGTCACCCCCCGGGTCACCGCATCAGCACGCCCGCCGCCTCGACCAGCTCCTGCGACGGGACCGCGACCAGGCCCAGCTCCGCGGCGGAGGCCAGCAGCCGGTGCGCGGGCAGGACGCGGACCGTGTAGCCGAACGGGCCCGTGCGGTCCAGGGTGAGGGGCCCCTCGTAGACCCAGCGGCCCTCCTGGTCGGCGCCGCCCGCCGGCTTCAGCGCGACCGTCACCGCCTCCGTGATGCGGTCCTCGCTGTCCACGCGGCCCGACAGGGCCTGCACCTCCACGTCGTCGGGGCCCAGGCTCCCGAGGCGCACGTGGACGCGCAGCGCGAGGGTGCTGCCCAGTTCCGCGGTCGCGGTGGCCGCCGAGGTCTCGACGTGCTCGACGGCCACCTGGTGCCAGGAGGCGCGCACCCGCTCCTTCCAGTCGGCGAGGTCGCGCGCGGTGTCGGCGTCCAGCGCGCGGTGCGCCACGGCGGCCGGGGCGTAGAGCCGCTCGACGTAGTCACGGACCATGCGCCCGGCCAGCACCTTCGGGCCGAGCCGCATCAGGGTCTGGCGGACCATCTCGATCCAGCGGTCGGGCAGCCCCTGCCGGCCCCGCTCGTAGAAGCGCGGGGCGACCCGCTGCTCCAGCAGGTCGTACAGGGCCGCCGCCTCCACGTCGTCCCGGTGGTCCGGGTCGGTGCCGGCGCCGTCCGCGGTGGGGATCGCCCAGCCGAAGTCGGGCTGGAACCACTCGTCCCACCAGCCGTCCAGCACCGAGAGGTTGAGACAGCCGTTCAGCGCGGCCTTCATGCCGGAGGTGCCGCACGCCTCCAGCGGCCGCAGCGGGTTGTTCAGCCAGATGTCACAGCCGGGGTAGAGCTTCTGCGCCATCGCCATGTCGTAGTTGGGCAGGAACACGATCCGCCCGCGCACCCGCGGGTCGTCCGCGAACCGCACCAGCTCCTGCACCAGCCGCTTGCCGCCGTCGTCCGCCGGGTGCGCCTTGCCGGCCACCACGATCTGCACCGGCCGCTCCGGGTGCAGCAGCAGCTCCATCAGCCGGTCCCGGTCGCGCAGCATCAGCGTCAGCCGCTTGTACGACGGCACGCGGCGGGCGAAGCCGATGGTCAGCACGTCCGGGTCGAGCACCGAGTCGATCCAGCCCAGCTCGGCGGTGCCGGCGCCGCGCTGCCGCCAGGAGGCCCGCAGCCGGGAGCGCACCTCCTGCACGAGCTGCTCGCGCAGGTCGCGCCGCAGGTCCCAGACCTCCTGGTCCGGGATGTCGGCCACGGCGTCCCAGCGCTCGGAGCCGCCGACGCTCAGCACGTCCTCGGCGCGCTGGGCACCGACCTGCCGGGCGCCGAGCCGGAACACCTCCGGGGCCACCCAGGTCGGGGCGTGCACCCCGTTGGTGACCGAGGTGATCGGCACCTCCTCGGGGTCGAACCCGGGCCACAGTCCCGAGAACATCTCCCGGCTGACCTGCCCGTGCAGCAGCGAGACGCCGTTGGCGCGCTGGGCGAGCCGCAGGCCCATCACCGCCATGTTGAACAGGTTGGGCTCGCCGCCCGGGTAGGTCTCCATGCCGAGCCGCAGGACGCGCTCGACGTCGATGCCGGGCAGCTCGGCGTCGGCCCCGAAGTGGTGGGCGACCAGCTCGCGGTCGAAGCGGTCGATGCCGGCCGGGACCGGGGTGTGGGTGGTGAACACGGTGCCGGCCCGCACCGCCTCCAGGGCGGAGTCGAAGTCGAGCCGCTGCTCGTCGCACAGCTCGGCGATCCGCTCCAGGCCGAGGAAACCGGCGTGTCCCTCGTTCGTGTGGAACACCTCGGGCGCCGGGTGACCGGTGAGCCGGCAGTAGGTGCGCACGGCCCGCACCCCGCCGATGCCGAGCAGCATCTCCTGCAGCAGCCGGTGCTCGCTGCCCCCGCCGTACAACCGGTCGGTCACCCCGCGCTCGCCGGGGTCGTTGTCCTCGACGTCGGAGTCGAGCATCAGCAGCGGGACGCGGCCGACCTGGGCGAGCCAGATCCGGGCGCGCAGCCGGCGCCCGCCGGGCAGGGCCAGGGCGACGTACGCCGGGCTGCCGTCCTCCTCCTTCAGCAGGCTCACCGGCAGCTCGTTGGGGTCGAGCACCGGGTAGTGCTCCTGCTGCCAGCCGTCCCGGGACAGGCTCTGGCGGAAGTAGCCGTGCCGGTAGAGCAGGCCCACGCCGATGAGCGGCACCCCGAGGTCGCTGGCGGCCTTCAGGTGGTCGCCGGCCAGGATGCCGAGGCCGCCGGAGTACTGCGGCAGGGCGGCGGTGATGCCGAACTCGGGCGAGAAGTAGGCGATCGCGGCGGGCAGGCCGCCGGGCTGCGCCTGGTACCAGCGCTCGCCGGTCAGGTAGTCGTTCAGGTCGTCGCAGACCGCGGTGAGCCGGCGCAGGAAGCGGCGGTCCTCGGCCAGCTCGGCCAGGCGCGCGGGGCGCACACTGCCGAGCAGGCGTACGGGATCACCGTCCGAGGCGGCCCAGCGCTCTGGATCCACGGACTGGAACAGGTCACGGGTCTCCGGGTGCCAGGACCAGCGCAGGTTGCGCGCCAGGTCGCTCAGGGGCCTCAGGGGTTCCGGGAGAACGGGTCGGACGGTGAATCGACGGATCGCCTTCACATTCCACCTCGTCGCGCGTGCGGAGGGACACACGGCGCTGTGCGTCCTCGTCGTCATCTCCGACCGTAGTGGTTACTTCGGGGTTGGTGGGGGCGTCTCGGGGGTGACGGGGTGGCGCACCCGGGGGCGCACACGGCCGATCCGGCCGGTTTCCTCCCCCGGGGCCGTCTTGTGACCCTTCGTCCGCGCACGAGAGGCTTCCCCCGGACGCACCGGCGCAGGGCGGTGTGCGTCGCGTCGAGGGAGGGAACGCGCAGCATGGCTCGGACGCGGAACGGGCGACCGCGCCGGGCAGGGGGGCTGATCGCAGCGGTCGCGGCCGCTGCGCTGTCGGTCGTCCCCCTGCCCGCGCACGCCGTACCGGAGGGGACCGTCGTGGGCGCCGGGGCGCCGGGGTCCGTCGCCGGCAGCTACCTCGTGTCGCTGCGGGAGGGGGTGCGCGCCGACTCCGCGGAGACCCGGCGGACCGTCGAGGGGTACGGGGCGAGAATCGGCCATGTCTACGACACGGTGCTGCAGGGCTACGCCGTCACGGCCGGCGCGCGGCAGGCCCGCCGGCTCGCCGCGGACCCGCACGTCGCCTCGGTGGCCCAGGACACGCGGGTGGCCGTGGACGGGGCGCCCGCGCCGCCGGCCCGGCGCACCGGGCCGGCGCTGAGGACGCAGCGCAGACCGCCGTCCTGGGGGCTGGACCGGCTGGACCAGCCGCGGCTCCCGCTGGACGGCCGCTACTCCGCCCCGGCCTCGGGTGGCGCCGGGGTCACGGTCTACGTCCTGGACACCGGGATGCGCGTCACCCACCGGGAGTTCGGCGGGCGCGCCCGGTACGGCTGGGACTTCGTCGACGGTGACCGCACCGCCTCGGACGCCGACGGGCACGGCACGCACGTCGCGGCCACGGTCGCGGGGGCGACGTACGGCGTGGCGAAGCGGGCGCGGATCGTCTCGGTACGGGTGCTGGACGACCGGGGGGCCGGCACCACGGGCCGGGTGATCGCCGGGATCGACTGGGTCACCCGGCACGCCCGCCGGCCGGCCGTCGCCGACCTGAGCCTCGGCGGGCCGTACGACGCCCGGCTCGACGCGGCCGTGCGGGCCTCGGTCCGGGCCGGGATCACCTACGTGGTCGCCGCCGGCAACGACGGCGGGGCCGCCGCCCTGCACTCCCCCGCCGGCGTGCGCGAGGCCCTCACCGTCGGCGCGACCGGCCCGGGGGACGCCCGGGCCGCGACCTCGAACCTCGGCTCCGCGGTCGACCTGTTCGCCCCGGGCGTGTCGATCACCTCCGCGTCCCACCGCAGCGACACGGGCCGCGCGGTGTGGTCGGGTACGTCGATGGCGGCGCCGCACGCGGCGGGCGCGGCCGCGCTGTACCTCGCCGCCCACCCGCGGGCGTCGCCGGCCGAGGTCGGACGGGCCCTGGTGGCGGCCGCGGCGCGCGGGAGGGTGTCCGGCCGGGGGGCCGGTTCGCCGGACAGACTCCTGCAGGTGCCGGCCGTCCGCTGACGCGACGGGCGGGCGGGTTCCGGATGTCTCGAATCGGGCGGGTCGGACGGGTCGACATACGGGCGAGTAGTTAGCAACGTGCCGGATTGCCCACCCGAAGAGCATGGGAAGGCTCCTGCGGTGCACGACGCATCACCCGGAACGCCCCGGGACACGTTCGCGCGTTCCCCGGCAGATCACCCTCCGGAAACATGTTCGGGGCAGCATGGGAAACACGCCTCAGGTACGACCCCTTGCACGTGCCCCGGACCCCGCAGTACGCACCTCCCCCCTTCCCTCCGCCCACCACCCCCGTTCGATGCGGACAGGAGCGGTCATGCCCGCCACGCACCACTCGTCAGTACCCCCCAAGTCCCGGTCCACCCGGGCCGGCTCCGCGCCCCCGGGGCGCACCCGGCCACCGGCCGCGGAGGACCCCTCCGCCGGCGCCCGGGGCCGCGGCCCGGGGACCGCCGTGGGGCGCATACCGGTCCTGGACGTCCGCCCGTGCGTGCAGCACGGGCGCCGGCCGGCCAAGGCGGTCGTCGGGGAGTCGTTCGAGGTCTCGGCCACCGTGTTCCGCGAGGGGCACGACGCGGTCGCCGCCGACGTCGTGCTGCGCGATCCCGAGGGGCGTCCGGGGCCCTTCACGCCGATGCGCGAGCTGGCCCCCGGCACGGACCGCTGGGGCGCCACCGTGCGCCCCGACGCGCCCGGCCTGTGGTCGTACACGGTGGAGGCCTGGGGCGACCCGGTCGCCACCTGGCGGCACCACGCCCAGATCAAGATCCCGGCGGGTCTGGACACGGAGCTGGTGCTGGAGGAGGGCGCCCGCCTGTACGAGCGGGCCGCCGACGGGGTGCCCGAGGACGGCGGGCGCGACGTCCTGCGCGCCGCCGTGGAGGGCCTGCGCGACACCTCCCGCCCGGCGGCCGCCCGCCTCGCGGCGGCGCTCGCGCCGGAGGTGGCCGAGGTGCTCTCCCGGCACCCGCTGCGGGACCTGGTGACGGCCTCGGACCCGCTGCCGCTGCTGGTGGAGCGGGAGCGGGCGCTGTTCGGGTCCTGGTACGAGTTCTTCCCGCGCTCGGAGGGCACGCCCGAGGAGCCGCACGGCACGTTCCGCACGGCCGCGCGCCGGCTGCCGGCGATCGCGGAGATGGGCTTCGACGTCGTCTACCTGCCGCCGATCCACCCCATCGGCACCACCTTCCGCAAGGGCAGGAACAACACCCTCTCGCCCGGCCCCGACGACGTGGGGGTGCCGTGGGCGATCGGGTCGCCGGAGGGCGGCCACGACGCGGTGCACCCGCGGCTGGGCACCCTGGAGGACTTCCGCTGGTTCG
>NZ_SZPR01000032.1 GCF_005280195.1 Streptomyces galbus
GGATCAGCGAACCGAGATCGTCACTCGACCCACGCGAATCACGCATCAGGGTCGACAACGTCTGCGCACCCATGTCGAACTTCATGAAGGGCCCCCGTCCAGGTCACTGGGTCACTGCTCTCACGTCACAGCGCACTACACGCAGACTCATCCCTATCAACACAGGGATTGCCTGTGCAATCGGGTACCCCGCGCCGTCACAGAGGCACCACAAACCCGTGACCAAGTCATGAGGACACAACGGGCAGAGTCTCGCGGACCGCCTCAAAGTCGATCGGTGAGGTCCCGGCCCCGCCCGTCTACCACGTCCCGCTCCATGACCTCGTGACCTACCGCCACCCCGACACCTTGCTCATGCCCGGAGTACTCGGGCCGGGTGCCCTGGTCACGCAGCTCGCGGAGCACCGTGATGTGCGTCCCGGACGCGTCCGCGCAGCCGGCGTCAGGGTCGGGCCGGTGCACGGACAGCTCGGTCAAGGCCTCTGCCGGCGACAGTCCGCGGTCGTGGGCGGCGCGCAGACGGTCCAGCCAGAGGAGGCCGGCGTGGTACGTCCGCTCGTCGTCGATGTCCTCCGGCTCGAAACTGGCCGCGTTCTCCGGTTCCGAGGCCCACAGGTGGCCGAACAGGGTTCCGTCGTCGGAGCGTATCGGCACGCATGTCACCTCGGCCTCGGCCGTGCGGCGATAACCGATGCGGTCGAATCCGGGAGCGTGCGTGAAGACGTCGTACCGGGCGGGGAGCTCACAACTGCTCCAGACGTCCAGCGCGTTGCCGTCCTCGCCGAGGAAGTTCTCAGCACCCGTCTCGTTGGGTCGGGCGAAGGAGGTGGGGTCGTCGGGATCCGTGTCCGAGTCCAGTGCCTCCGCGAGGTCACGCAGGGCTGCGGACAGGCGGGGGGCGTTCGCGGCGTGGACCTGCGGTTGTGGTCTGCCCTTGAGGTCGTAGGGCAGCCAGAAGTCGGTCCGGGTCACCAGGTCGACTCCCACGTAGCCCAGCAGAGCCGAGCCGCCCAAGCGGAAAAGGCCCGGTTCGCTCCTGTAGGCATCGCCGAGGGCGACATCGCCGGGACCGTCGATGTGCGCGTATACAGACCCCGTCTCGCCGGGGCTCATCGCCTCGTGGACGCGTTGAGCCGCCTCCTGAGCGGTCTCGAGAGGCGAGCCAACTGCTCGAAGCTCGATCTCTCCCCGGAAGAGGTAGCTGTTCCTCTCACCGGCTTCATGGACCGATACGGACACCTTCGGGATGCCCACCATGAGCCGGTGCCTGCCCAACACCTCGTGAGCGGTGAAGAGTTTCCGTAGGCATGGCCCCACGCCGGCCTCGGCGCCGGAGTCACCTCCGAGATCACGGCCCCAGGTCCAGCGTGCGACAGCGGTCGTGGCTCTCACGGACTTCCCTCCGGGGTTCCCCGACACAGCGCTGCTCTTCTCGGGGCCAGCGTCTCAACCTGGTGGAGTGGGCTGAGGTTCGCGGCCTAGGAAGAGGTATGCGTACATGCGGTTCAAGTACTCGTAGAGCGAGTCCTCGCTGCAGAACTCGACATCTGTGAGGCGCTCGTAGGCCTCGGTCGACACCTCCCTGCTCCGCAGTGCGGACTCCAGGCCGTCCTTGACCGCTGTCACATACTCGTCAGCGAATGCGTGCAGAGTCGGCCGCAGGTATCCCGACGTGTCGTACGCCTGCTCCAGGCTCAGGTACACCCGGATGAAGCGGTCGAGTTCTGCATTCATGCGGAGGTGCTGCCCCTACTGGTCCTCCCGGCGCCACGCCCGCGTCGGCTGGCCGCTCTCGTCCTCTGTGCAATCGGGTACCCCGTGCCGTCACAGAGGCACCACGAACCCGTGACCAAGTCCTTTGGACGCAAAAGGGCGTTGTAAGCGAAACCGGCACTTAACGGATCACCCGAGCTCCACCACGCCCCGCCGACTACCGCCGTCAGCATGCCACGCTCTCGTCGGCACCCCATCCTCGTCCCACTCCCGATGGGCCAGCAACCTCCCGCCTTCTTCAGAGAAGACCCGCTCGGAGGCCAAAGCGCCGTTTGGGTGCCACTCCCGCGAGAGCCCGACGGCACGCCCATTGATCGCCACCATCTCGTACCTGAGCATGCCGTCCCGGTACCAACCCCTGCTGGGCCCGTGCAGCAACCCGTCCGCGTAGGTTTCAAGGCTGACCCGCACACCGAGGAGGTACTCCTCCACCTCTCCCGTGAAGAGCTGCCCCCGGTACAACAACCGCATCGCCATATCCATGTCGACCTCGGGGTCGTCGATGTCGACACGTGTCGTCGTGCGAGCCAAGTCACAGAACCTTGCTGATCAGGCTCAGAGTTGATCGGTGAGGTCGGGGCCTCGACCGTCAACCACGTCCGGCTCCATGACCCCGTAGCCCACGGCCGTCCCGAAGTACGTCGCTTCCCCGGGCTCGGCCGGCACGCCCAGCAGCACTTCCAACTCCTTCAAGGCGGCAGCCAGGCGGGGAGCGTTGTTGCGATGAACCTCCGGATGCGGAAGACCCCGAAAGTCGAACGGACCCCAGACGTCATGGAATACAGAGACATCAGCGGAGAGACCGAGTGGCTCGGACGAGACCGTCAGTTCAACCAGGCGCTCTTCGCGATGCTGGACACCGTCCGCATCTGACCACATACCGGTCCCGACCACACGCAAACCGCTCGTCTCCGCTTCCGGGAAGGCGACGGGGCGTAGTTCCTCGACCCTCCGGGATGTCCATTCGTCATCCAGCGGCCGCAAGAGCCCCACGCTGGACTTCCCGACAGCGCCCCCCATGTCGGGCACAAGCCAGAACCATTCCAGCGTGGTTGGTTGCAGGAGATCATGTTTCTGCAGAACCGCAGACATTCGCGCGGCAACAGTCAGTGCCGACCGCAACCCCGGCGGCGCGTAGTCTTCCAGATCCCAGAACCAAGAGGCGCATTCACGCGGCGCGCGCATGAGGACGGACATTAAATTCCCTTATGGATACGTGGGACCGTTGGCCGGAACGGTGATGGACCCGTCCCTGAACCGGAGAACAAAAGTGGCGTTGGTGATTCTAGCGCGATGGGCGATACGACCCAAGATCTTGTCCGTAAGAGCAGCTTTAGTGTCGTGCACGTCGAGAATAGCTACTTTCTGGCCGTCGATGTTGCCGAGCAGCTGCTTCTCCGCGATACCGCGTGTCGCGCTGTTGAGACTCGATGCGCTTTGAACGTCTTTGAGCTGCGCTCCGTACTCAATGCGGTCGCCGGATCGCACGAGCACGTCGAGGTCCAACCCATCACCTGGCACCTTCCATTCGAAGGCCAGGCCTTTAACACCACGAGCCTGCAGATCTGCCGCGTGTTCCATCGCCATGTATACGGCAGGCGTCATGTCGCTGGCCTTGCTGACCTGCTTGCACTGGGACAGCAGCTCACTGTATCCGGGAAGATGCGACAGCTTTCCTTCGCTGATGTACTTGGCGATTCCTGCGCCATACTCGCTCTTGCGCAGCCCGGTGAGGCTCTTCTCGATGTCGTGAGGTGCCATCTTCGAGTTCGCAAGCTGTTCCGCGACGGCTGCTTCCTGATCCGGCTGCAGGCGGCCAGTCGGCTGTGCGGCCTTCTCATCACCCTCGCTGTAGTCCACCCTTTCCGGCTCACGTCCATGACCAGGACCGCCGGAGGATCTGTCCCCTCCGCCAGTACTGTTCTCATGACCAACTGTCGCCGGACCCCCGTCACGGCCATCGCCGTCGTGGCCGTGGCCCGACGCGTCGTCGCCGTGACGCCCACCGGGGCCGTCCGTGTCGCCGTGCCCGTGCGTGGCACCGTCGTGGTGCCCCGGTCCCGAACCGTCGTGAGCGCCGTCGGTCGAGTGCCCGTTGTGGCCCCCACCTGTGCCGTCGCCATGGCCACCCGTGTGGGTGTTCGGCGGCTCGTGGCTCGCCGAGGGGCCGGCGCCGTGCTCGTGTGCCGAGCCGCCCGGCAGGTGGTCACCCGCGTGAGCACCCGGCAGGTGGTCGCCCACGTAGCCACCCGGCAGGTCCCCGCCCGCGTGGACGTTCGGGATGTCGCCGCCCGCGTGGACCCCCGGCGCCACCGGTACGTCCTCGCCGACCCGGCCCACGTCCCCCAGGCTGTCGCCCAGGCTGATGTGCGTGCCCGCGTCCACCGTGTGCGGGGCCGCGCCCGCCATCGCCGGCACCTTCGCCGGGGAGTCCACGTGCGGGACGTCCGCCCCCGCCGGACCCGTGCTCTCCGGGCCGCCCGCCCCATGCACCGGCTCCGGCGGACCGGGCTCGTGGACATCGAGCAGGACCTTGCCCTGCCCGTCCACGATGTTGCCGTGGCTGTCGGCGTACAGGGTCGGCTCGCCGCCCTCCGCCTTCACCGGCAACGCGTCCTCGTGCACCACCGGCACGTCGTCCGGCACCCTGAACCCGCCCCCGGGCAGCTCGTGCAGCCCCGCCGGCACCGCCGCACCCTCCGGCAGGTGCACCGTCCCGTCCGGCAGGACCGACGTCCCCTGCGGCAAGTGGACCGCCGTCTCCGGCAACTTCGGGATCTCGATGTTCCCGACGCCCTTCAACGCCTTGGAGATGTCACCGATCTTCGACAGACCCGCACCCGCACCCTTGGCGA
>NZ_SZPR01000033.1 GCF_005280195.1 Streptomyces galbus
TGCGAGTGAGCACTCGCCCTGGTGCAGGGCCTGCACGGCGAGGTGCAGGGCGACCAGGGAGGAGGAGCAGGCGGTGTCGACGGTGACCGCCGGCCCCTCGAGACCGAACGTGTAGGACACCCGCCCCGACAGCACACTCGCCGCGGACCCCGTCATGCGCTGGCCCTCGGCCCCGCCGCCCGGACCGCCCTCCGCGCGGAAACCGAACATGCCCGCGTAGACGCCGGTGGAGCTGCCGCGCAGGCTCGTCGGGTCGATGCCGGCCCGCTCCAGCGCCTCCCACGTCGCCTCCAGGTACAGCCGCTGCTGCGGGTCCATGGCGAGCGCCTCACGGGGGGAGATCCCGAAGAACTCCGCGTCGAACTCCGCCGCTCCCGCGAGGAAGCCCCCGCGCCGGGTGTACGACGTGCCGGCGCGTTCCCCGTCCGGGTCGTACAGCGCGTCCAGGTCCCAGCCCCGGTCGTCCGGGAACTCCGAGATGGCCTCGCCCCCCGCCGCGACCAGGTCCCACAGCTGCTCCGGGGTGTCGATCCCGCCGGGGAAGCGGCCGCTCATGCCCACGATGACGACCGGGTCGTCGGCGCTCCCGGCCGGGACGGCGGCCCGGGCGGGCGTGGCGGCCGGGTCGCCGGACAGCTCCGCCAGCAGGTACCGGACCACCGCCCGCCCGGTCGGATGATCGAAGATCAAGGTGGGCGGCACGCGTACCCCCGAGACCGCGGTGATCCGCTCCCGCAGCTCGACGCCGGTGAGCGAGTCGAAGCCGAGCTCCTGGAACGTCAGGTCCATGTCGACGGCGTCCGGCGAGGCGTGCTCCAGCACTGCGGCGATCTCCTGCCGGACCAGGTCCGTGAGGGCTCGCACCCGTTCGCGCTCGTCCAGAGCGGCGAGCCGGCCCGCCGGGACGTCGACGGTGACGCCCTCCGTGCCGGGGCCGGAAGCGGCGGGCTCCTCCTCGTGCTCCCGCGTCGGCAGGTCGGCGGCGCCAGGGGGCACCACGTCGGACCGGCCCGACGGCGCGGACAGCCAGTACGACGAGCGCTGGAAGGCGTACGTCGGCAGCTCGACTCGGCGTCCGGGCGCCACCTGACCCCAGTCGAGGGGCACGCCTTGGACGTGCAGCTCGGCCAGGGCCGCGGACAGGGCCGGGACCTCGGCGCGCGACCGCCGTGCCGCCGCGACGAACCGGGCGTCCCCGGTGAGGCAGTCGGGTCCCATCGCCGCGAGGACGGCGTCCGGACCGATCTCGAGGTAGGTGCGGACGCCGGTCTCCTCCACGGCGCGCATACCGTCCAGGAACCGCACGGCGGCGCGCGCGTGACGCACCCAGTACTCGGCCGTCCCGATCTCCTCGGCGGTCACCGGGCGGCCGGTCAGATCGGACACGACCGTGATCCGCGGCGCGTGGTAGGTCAGGGTGCGCGCGACCTCGCCGAACGCGTCGAGCATCGGGTCCATACGGGGCGAGTGGAAGGCGTGGCTGACCTTCAGCCGCCTGGTCTTGCGGCCCCGCTCCGCCCAGTGCCGCGCGACGTCCAGGACCGCGTCCTCGTCGCCGGCGACGACCGTGGACAGCGGGCCGTTCGCGGCGGCCACCGCCACCTGGTGCTCCCGCCCGCTCAGGGTGGCCGCGACCTCCTGCGCCGAGGCCTGCAGCGACACCATGGCGCCGCCCGCCGGGAGTTCCTGCATCAGCCGGCCGCGGGCGGCCACCAAGGCGCAGGCGTCCTCCAGCGACAGCACGCCCGCGACGTGCGCCGCGGCCAGTTCACCGACCGAGTGGCCGAGGACGACGGCGGGGGTGACGCCGAAGTGCTCCAGCAGCCGGTACAGGGCCACCTCGTAGGCGAAGAGGGCGGGCTGCGTGTACCGGGTGAGGTCCAGCAGGTCGGCCTCCGGCGAGTCCTCCCCGGCGAACATCACCTCCCGCAGCGGCTGTTCGAGTTCGGTGTCGAGCCCGGCGCACACCTCGTCCAGGGCCCGGGCGAACACGGGGTACCGCTCGTGGAGTTCCCGCCCCATGCCGGGGCGCTGGCTGCCCTGACCGGTGAACAGGAAGGCGACGGCGGCCTCACCCGCTGTCCCGCGGACCAGGCCGGGCACCGGCCGGTCCTCCGCCAGCGCCTCCAACGAGGCCAGCAGAGCGTCCCGGTCGTCGGGGAGCAGCACCGCGCGCTGCTTGAAGTGCGTGCGCGTGGTGGCCAGCGAGTGCGCCACGTCCGCGGGCGTGAGCGCGGGACGGTCACGCAGTCGGCGGGCCAGCCGGCCGGCCTGGGCGCGCAGCGCCTGCTCGGTGCGCGCCGACAGGGGCACGAGCACCGGCGAGTCCGGCGCGGGGGTGTCCTCGTGCGGCGCGCGCCAGTCGGACAGCACGAGGTGGCAGTTGGTGCCGCCCATGCCGAACGAGCTGACTCCTGCGAGGACAGGCCCGTCGTCCTCGTCCCGCAGTGGTGTGGGCCGGGTGGCGACGGCGAGTCGCAGTTCGTCGAAGGCGATCGCCGGGTTGGGCCGGGCGAAGTGCAGGCTGGGCGGAAGAATCCCGGCGCGCAGGGACAGGGCCGCCTTGATCAGACCGGCGATACCGGCGGCGCCTTCCAGGTGCCCGATGTTGGTCTTCACGGAGCCCACGAGCAGGGGTTCGCCGGCGGTCCGTCCGGCACCGAGCACCGAGCCGAGGGCCGCCGCCTCGACGGGGTCGCCGACCGGGGTCCCGGTCCCGTGCAGCTCCACGAACCGCACCTCGGACGGTGCCACATCGGCCGCGGCCAGGGCGCGCCGCAGGACGTCCTCCTGCGCCGATCCCCTGGGAGCGGTGAGCGCGCCGCCGCCGCCGTCGTTGTTCACGGCTCCGCCGCGCACGAGGCAGTGGACGTGGTCGCCGTCCGCCATGGCCTGCCGCAGCGTCTTCAGGACGACCACGCCGCCGCCCTCACCGCGTACGTACCCCGAGGCCCGTTCGTCGAAGGTGTACGTCCGCCCCTGCGGGGAGAGCGCGCCGAACTGCTCCGCGATGGTGAACCCCTCCGGGGCGAGGTTCAGGCTCACCCCACCGGCGAGCGCCACGGCCGACTCGCCCTTGCGCAGGCTCTCGCAGGCCAGATGGACGGCCACCAGGGACGAGGACTGGCCGGTGTCCACCAGCAGGCTCGGACCCTGCAGGCCCAGCGTGTACGAGAGCCGGTTGGCGATGACGCCGCGGCTGGTGCCGGTGATGGTGTGATGACCGACCGCGTCGGAGCCGTACTGGTGGACCAACTTGGCGTAGTCGTCCCAGATCGCCCCGATGAACACGCCGGCCGGGGTGTCGCGCAGGGTGCCCGGGACGATGCCCGCGTTCTCCAGCGCCTCCCAGCCCAGTTCCAGCACCAGTCGCTGCTGGGGGTCCATGGCGCTCGCCTCGCGCGGGGAGACGCCGAAGAACTCGGCCTCGAAGCCGTCGACGCCGTCCAGGAACCCGGCCGGGCGCACACCGGTGCCGGCCGGCAGCCCGGGGCGGCCGGCGGGGACCGGGCCGACGGCCTCGTCGCCGTCGGTCAGCAGCCGCCAGAAGGCGTCCGGGTCCTCGGCGCCGGGGAAGCGGCAGGCGAGGCCCACCACGGCGATTGCGTCGTCCGGTACCGAGGACCCCTGCGGACGGTCTGATCCGGGACGGATGGCCATCTTCTTCGCTCTCCCTGTCGGCGGCAGCGGCGCGCGGCGATGTGGGACCGCGACGCGCGGACGTGCGTGAGGTGATGCGGGCGGCGCCAGCCGGGGCTGTCCCACCGCGACCGCGGGGACGGGGCGGCTACGCGTACACGTAGAAACCGCGGCCGGACTTCTTGCCGAGCAGCCCGGCCTCGACCATGCGCAGCAGCAGCGCGGGCGGCGCGTACAAGGGCTCCTTGAACTCCCCGTACATCGCCTCGGCGATGGCCACCGTGGTGTCGAGCCCGATCAGATCGACCAGTTGCAGCGGGCCCAGCGGATGCGAGCAGCCGAGGGTCATGCCCCGGTCGACGACCTCGGCGGTGACCAGACCCGCGTCGACCATGCGGATGGCGGACAACAGGTAGGGGAACAGCAGGGCGTTGACCAGGAACCCGGCGCGGTCGGGGGACTTGACGGCGGACTTGCCCAGCCGGCCCACCACGAAGTCTTCGGCGCGCATGCTGACCTGCGGGTCGGTCATGATGGAGTCGACGATCTCGACCAGGGGCAGCACCGGGGCCGGGTTGAAGAAGTGCAGTCCGACGACGTTGCCAGGGCGGCTGGTGGCGCCCGCCAGGCGCGCGACGGACAGCGAGGAGGTGTTGGTCGCCAGGATCGCGTCGGGGGACTCGACGATCTTGTCCAGCGCGGAGAACAGGTCCAGCTTGAGTGCCTCGTCCTCCTTCACCGCCTCGACCACCAGCTGACGGTCGCCGAGCTCGCCGAGGTCGCGGGTGAACGTGATGCGCGCCAGTGCCGCGTCACGGTGCTCGGCGCTGATCTTTCCCTTCGTCACGGCCCGGTCCAGGGAGCGGGCCACCCGGGCCGGACCCGACTGCAGGGACCGGTCGGAGGAGACCGCGACCCGCACGTCGCAGCCGGCCTTCGCGCACAGTTCCGCGATCCCGACGCCCATGATGCCGCTGCCGACGACCCCGATCCGTTCGATGCCGTGCCCGGCCGGCGCGGCGCTCATGCGCGCACGCCCCAGCGCAGCAGCGAGGCGCCGATGGACATCCCGCCCCCGAACCCGGCGAGCAGCACCAGGTCCCCGGGCGCGAGGAGACCGGACCGGTTGGCCTCGTCGAGGGCGACCGGGACGGAGGCGCTGCCGACGTTGCCGTACTTCTGCAGGGTCCGGTGCGTGAGCGCGCCGGTGAGACCCGCCCGCTCGACGACCTCGCCGAGCATGACACCGTTGGCCTGGTGCGGCACGAAGTGGTCCACCTCGTCCATCGCGACACCGAGCCGTTCGGCCAGCGCGGTCAGGGCCGGCGGAACGTGCTCGCCGACGAAGTCGCGCACACCGCGGCCGTTCATCCTGAAGTAGTGCTCGCCCTCGGCGACCGTGGCGGCCGAGGCCGGCTTGCGGCTGCCGCCCGCCTCCACCCGGATCAGGTCGTGGGCGTCACCGCGGCTGACCAGATCGGTGCCGATGATGCCGTACGGCTCGTCGACCGGTCCGAGGACGGCGGCTCCCGCGCCGTCGGCGAACAGGACGGCCGTGCGTCGGTCGCCGAAGTCGAGGATCCGTGAGTACAGGTCGGCTCCGATGACGAGGATGCGGCAGTCCGGCCTGCTGAGCGCCAGGCCGCGCGCCACCTCCAGCGCGTACACGAAGCCGCTGCAGACGACGTTGATGTCGAAGCAGGCCGCCCGGCGCGCGCCGAGCGTGTCCTGCACCAGATACGAGGTGGGCGGCTGCGGGAAGTCGCCCGTGGACGTCGACACGATCAGGTGGTCGATCGCGTCCGCGCTCAGCCCGGCCTGTTCCAGGGCCCGCTCGGCCGCCCGCACGGCGAGGTCCGAGGTGGCTTCGTGGGGCGCCGCGTAACGCCGGGACAGGATCTGCGTCTTGCGCTCGATCCACTCGGCGGTGACGCCGACGCGGGCGGCGACCTCCTCGTTGTCGACCTCGTCCTTCGGTAAGTAGGAGCCGGTCGCTATGACCCCTGTACGTGTGCCTGTCACCTCATGCCGCCCTTTCCTGGGACGCGAGCGCCTTCCGGCCGGCGCGCAGTGGGTTGAGCCGCTCCGCCCCCAGCGCGGCCCGGGTGCCGGGGTCGGTCACCCCGAGGCCTTCCTCCGGGGCCAGACACAGCACGCCGACCTTCCCGATGTGCCGGTTCCGCTGGACGAGCCTGGCCGCCTCGGCCACCTCGGAGAGCGGATACACCTCCGACAGGACGGGGGACAGCCGGCCGAGCCTGACCAGTCGGTTGAGCTCCCACTGCTCCTGCAGATTGGCCGCGTGACTGCCGACGATGCGCTTGAGGTTCATCCAGAGATAACGGTTGTCGAACTGGTGCTGATAACCCGTGCTCGACCCGCAGGTGACGACCACTCCGCCTCGGCGCACGACGAATACGGAAATGCCGAAGGTCGCCTGTCCGATGAAATCGAAGACGACATGCGGATCTTCTCCGACCGCCGCCCTGATGGCCCGGCCGAGCCGCTTTCCGAGTTGGATGGTGCGTTCCGGGGTGAGGGGTTCGTCGCCGCCCAGACCGATTTCGTTCCGGTTGATCACGACGTCGCAGCCGAGCGTGCGCGAAAGGGCTGCCTTTTCCTCCGAGCCCACCACGCCGACGGGGATGCCGCCCGCATTCTTGACCAGCTGCACGGCGAACGCCCCGAGCCCGCCGGTCGCTCCCCAGATGAGGACGATGTCGCCCTGCTTGATCCGGGCGCCCTTGTCGCTGATGAGCATGCGGTAGGAGGTGGTGGCGGTCAGCAGGATGCTCGCCGACTCCTCCCAGGTCAGGTGGGCCGGCTTCGCCAGCAGCTGGCTGGCGCGGACGACGGCGTAGTGGGCCAGGCCGCCGAAGTTGGTCTCGTACCCCCAGATGCGCTGCCCGGCGCCGAGCATGCCGTCGGCGTGCGTGGCGGGCTCCTGATCGTCGACCTGCACACAACTGACGACCACGTGGTCCCCGGGACGCCAGTTGCGCACGCCGGTGCCCGCCCGGACCACCACGCCCGACGCGTCGGAGCCCAGGACGTGGTACGGCAGGTCGTGGCGCGTCGCCCAGCCGCCCTCGCGGCCCAGCCGCTGCAGAAAACCGAAGGTGGGGACGGGCTGGAAGGTGGCGGACCAGACGGTGTTGTAGTTGATGGAACTGGCCATCACCGCCACCAGCACTTCGTCCGGCGCGAGGTCGGGCATGGGAACACGGTCGACGTGCAGCGACTTCTGGACGTCCCTGTCGGAAAGTCCGTCGAACATGTTCAGGTCTTCGATCCGCAGATGTGCGGCCAGATAGCTGTCCGGAAGTTCGGCCTCCTCGATTGTCGCCGGGTCGGCCCCGGTGAGGAGAGCCTCGGACAACGCATCCATGCCAGCCCCTTCCGTCGGGATGTCGGCTGCTCCGGGATGGGAGCGCCGCGACGCCGGTTACGTTACGCAGCGCCCTGGGGACTGCCGAACCCTTAGCCGCCCCCTAAACGCCACCCCGTAAGGGTGGGGGACGTACCGAGTAGGGGTTTCGACGAAAGGCGGAACGGCGTGCGGCACGCCTGGTCGGCGAAATGCTCCGGTCGGGCCTTCGCCGAGGGTGATGTGAGTGCGCTCACACCCCAGATCCCCCTGACCTCGATCAGGTGGTCCTGTGGCGCAGCGTGCCGGCCGACGCCGAGCACACCGACGGCGCCGCCACCGACATCGACAACGCCGACGTGGACGCGGCGTACGTGGCCCCCACCGACCACGCGGGCACACCGCCCTGGACGGCGCCGCCGGGGAGGTCCAAGCGCTGTCCCGCGCCGCCCGGCCCATCACCGGCCTCGTCCACGAGAGCCGGCGCACCCACGCCGGCCGGCGCGGCGCTGCCGGGATCGGCGGTCGGGTCCTCGCGGGCACGGGCGACGAGCCCGGTGCCGGACGCGAGATCCCGCGCGGGTCCCCGCGGTGGCCTACTCGGTCTCGTCCGTCCCCTCCGCGGCCTCCTCCTCCGCGAGGGCCGCGTCCAGCCGCGCTCGGGCGCCCTCCAGCCAGCGCCGGCACACCCTGGCCAGCTCCTCGCCGCGCTCCCACAGCGCCAGGGACTCCTCGAGGGTCGTCCCGCCCGCCTCCAGCCGCCGCACGACCTCGATCAGCTCGTCGCGCGCCTGCTCGTAGCCGAGCGCCTCGTCCACCTTGCCGGTCATCGACCCGTCCTGTCCGTCATCCGCCCTGTCCGTCGTGTCCCTCATCGGCTCGCTCACCCGTCGACCCGCACCGTGAACTCGCCCTCGGCGACCCGGGCGCGCAGCGCCTCGTCCGCCGCCACCTCGCCCGGGTCGCGCACCACGTGCCCGTCGGCCCGCTGCAGCACCGCGTACCCGCGCCGCAGCGTCATCGCCGGGGACAGTGCCACCACCCGCGCGTGCGTGTGCGTCAGCTCCGACTCGGCGCGGTCCAGCAGGTGGCCCAGGCAGCGCCGCCCGCGGTCGACGAGGGAGGCGACGTGGTCGGCCCGCTCGTCGATCATCCGGTGCGGATCCTGTATCGCCGGGCGCGCGAGCGCGTGGGCGAGCCCGCGCTCCTCCCGGTCCACCAGCGCCCCCACGCACCGCCGCGCCCGGTCCCGCAGGGCCCGTACGCGCTGCATCTCCTCGCCCACGTCCGGCACGACCTTCTTGGCCGCGTCGGTCGGGGTGGAGGCGCGCAGGTCCGCCACGTGGTCGAGGAGCGGGCTGTCGGGCTCGTGCCCGATCGCCGAGACCACCGGCGTACGGCACGCGGCGACCGCGCGGACGAGCTGCTCGTCGGAGAACGGCAGCAGGTCCTCCACGCTGCCCCCGCCGCGCGCGACGATGATCACGTCCACGTCGTCCAGCGCGTCCAGCTCCTTCACGGCCTGCACGACCTGCGGGACCGCGTGCACGCCCTGCACGGCGACGTTGCGCACCTCGAAGCGGACGGCCGGCCAGCGGTGCCGGGCGTTCTCCAGCACGTCCCGCTCGGCGGCCGAGGCCCGGCCGCAGACCAGCCCGACGAGCTGCGGCAGGAACGGCAGCGGCTTCTTGCGCTCCGGCGCGAACAGGCCCTCGGCGGCGAGCGACTTCTTCAGCTGCTCCAGCCGCGCGAGCAGCTCGCCCATGCCCACCGGCCGGATCTCGGCGGCCCTCAGCGAGAGCTGGCCGCGCGGGGCGTACCACTCCGGCTTGGCGTGCACGACCACGCGCGCGCCCTCGCCCACGATGTCGGCGACCGCGTCGAACACCTGCCGGTAGCAGGTGACGCTCACGGAGATGTCGTACGACGGGTCGCGCAGCGTCAGGAACACCACGCCCGCCCCCGGACGCCGCGACAACTGGGTGATCTGCCCCTCGACCCAGATCGCGCCGAGCCGGTCGATCCACCCCCCGATGAGCCGCGACACCTCGCCGACGGGCAGCGGGGCGTCCGCGGACGTGTTCACAGCCATGCGGCGAGCGTAACGGCAGGCACCGACAGCCCGGGGCAGGAGATCTTCGGGCCCCGGGGCGCGGCCTTACGATGGGACCCATGACCGCTTCGCCTGGCCGCCGTGTCCTGCTCGCCGCCCCCCGTGGCTACTGCGCCGGTGTGGACCGCGCCGTGATCGCCGTCGAGAAGGCCCTCGAGCAGTACGGGGCCCCCGTCTACGTCCGGCACGAGATCGTGCACAACAAGTACGTCGTGCAGACCCTCGAGAAGAAGGGCGCCGTCTTCGTCGAGCGCACGGAGGAGGTGCCGCCGGGCAACATCGTGATGTTCTCCGCGCACGGCGTCGCCCCCGTCGTCCACGAGGAGGCCGCACGCGGCCGGCTCGCCACCATCGACGCCACCTGCCCGCTGGTGACGAAGGTGCACAAGGAGGCCGTGCGCTTCGCCAACGACGACTTCGACATCCTGCTGATCGGGCACGAGGGCCACGAGGAGGTCATCGGCACGTCCGGCGAGGCCCCCGACCACATCCAGCTCGTCGACGGCCCCGAGGACGTCGCCAAGGTCGAGGTCCGCGACCCCTCCAAGGTCGTCTGGCTCTCCCAGACCACGCTCTCCGTGGACGAGACCATGGAGACGGTCGACGCCCTGAAGGAGAAGTTCCCGCAGCTCATCTCGCCGCCCAGCGACGACATCTGCTACGCCACGCAGAACCGTCAGCTCGCCGTCAAGCAGATGGGCGCGGAGGCCGAGCTGGTCATCGTGGTCGGCTCCCGCAACTCCTCCAACTCCAAGCGGCTGGTCGAGGTCGCCAAGCTCGCGGGCGCGCGCGCCGCGTACCTGGTCGACTTCGCCGACGAGATCGACGAGGCCTGGCTGGAGGGCGTCACCACGGTCGGCGTCACCTCGGGCGCGTCCGTGCCGGAGGTCCTGGTCGAGCAGGTCCTGGAGTGGCTCGCCCAGCGCGGCTACGGCGACGTGGAGATCGTCAAGGCGGCCGAGGAGTCCATCACCTTCTCGCTCCCCAAGGAGCTGCGCCGCGACCTGCGCGCGGAGGCGGCGACGCTGGTGGCCGAGCGCGGCGGCGCGGGCGTGACGGAGCCGGACCCCGCGCAGTGACCCGGGGGCGGCCGTGACCGCCGGTGGGCCGTCGTAACGTGGAGCCATGCAGATCTTCGGTGTGGACATCGGCGGGTCCGGAATCAAGGGCGCCCCTGTGGACCTGGACAAGGGCGACCTCGCGGCCGAGCGTTTCAAAGTGCTCACCCCGCACCCGGCCACGCCCGACGGCGTGGCCGACGGCGTGCGGCAGGTCGTCGAGCACTTCGGCTGGACGGGGCCGGTCGGACTGACCTTCCCGGGCGTGGTCACCGGCGGGGCGACGGTCCGCACCGCCGCCAACGTCGACAAGGGCTGGATCGACACGGACGCGCGCGCGTTGTTCGCCGACCGGCTCGGCGGCCTCCCGGTGACGGTCGTCAACGACGCCGACGCGGCGGGCATCGCCGAGATGAGCTTCGGCGCGGGCAAGGGCCGCAAGGGCACCGTCGTCCTGCTCACCTTCGGCACCGGCATCGGCAGCGCCGTCTTCACCGACGGCGTCCTCGTGCCCAACACCGAGCTGGGCCACCTCGAACTGCACGGCCACGACGCGGAGAAGCGCGCCTCCAGCAAGGCCAAGGAGGACGAGGACCTGAGCTGGGAGCACTGGGCGCACCGCGTCCAGAAGTACCTCGCCCACGTCGAGATGCTCTTCTCGCCCGAGCTGTTCATCATCGGCGGCGGGGTCAGCCGCAAGGCCGCCAAGTTCCTGCCCCACGTCGAGGGCATCCGGGCCGAGATCGTCCCGGCCGAGCTGCAGAACAACGCCGGGATCGTGGGCGCGGCGATGCGGGCGGCGCAGGCGGAGGGGCACAGCCAGGGGTGAGTCCGCGGGCCCGCTCGGCCCGGCCGGCGGCACCCCCGCGCGGGCCGGCCGCTCAGGGGGCCGCCGGCTGACGGCGGTTCCTGGCCCGCCGGTGGGCGGCGACCAGGGCGACCCGGCGCCCGAGCACCAGCAGGGCGGCGACCAGCGTCCCGGCGTACAGCCACGCGGCCTGCGTGGCGAGTGCGGTCAGCAGGCCCATCGCGTACGACCCGAGGCCGCCGTCGCCGTCGGCCACGGGGAGCAGCCCCACGGCGAAGGCGATCGGCAGGGCGACCGGCGCGGCCCGCAGGTCGCCCGGCCGCACCCACAGCGCGGTCAGCACGGACACCGGCAGGAACAGCACGCCGTACGCCGTCAGCGACGCCCCGCCCAGCCACCGGTCCACGCACCCGAGCGCGAGCATCAGCGCCACTGCGAGGAGTCCGGCCCCGAGACCGGTGAGCCGGGCGTGGGACGGCCGGCGCGGCGACGGGTCGGGGGCGGCGGGCACGGGGGGCCGTACGCCCCCGGCGGACTGCCGCGTCGTCCCGCCGGGGCGGGGCCGCGGGGGCTTGCCGGCCCGGGGAGCGGACCCGGAGGCGCCGGGCGTCCCGGTGCGCCGGGACGAGGACCCGCGGAAGGAGCGGGGGGTGCGCCGGGCCGGGCGGGGCCGGGGGGACCGGCCGGCCGGAGAGCCACCGGGGGCATCGGCGCCGTCGCCGCGCGGGGAGCCGTCCGTTCGTCCGGCCGCGTCCGCCCGCGCGGAGTCACGCGGGCGCCCCAGCGAACTCGACGGCCGCGGCGGTGCCTCGCCCCCGCTCCCACCCCCCGCCCCGCGTCCGGCCCTGCCTCCGCTCCTGCCCCCGCCCTTGCCGGCGCCGCCCGCCGCGCGGGCCGACTGGGGCGGCAGGGGCGAGGTGCCCGGCCGTGTTCCGTGCTGCTGTGAGGGGCGCCTTCCGTCATGCTCCACTGCTCCAACCTAGGTCTGCTCATATGCCGAACGGGGCGCGGGACACGCCGTCGGCGGGACAGTGGCCAAGCGTTCGACAGCTCCGCCGGTCCGGGCGCGCGCACGCCGTAGACTGGTGGATCGGCCGGTCCCCTGGCCCCCTGGCCCTCACCACATACGGGAAGTCGCAACGTGTCGCTCACGATCGGAATCGTCGGTCTGCCGAATGTCGGCAAGTCGACCCTGTTCAACGCCCTGACCAAGAACGACGTGCTGGCGGCCAACTACCCGTTCGCCACGATCGAGCCGAACGTCGGCGTGGTCGGCGTCCCCGACCCGCGGCTGGCCGAGCTGGCGAAGATCTTCAAGTCGGAGCGGGTCCTGCCGGCGACGGTCGACTTCGTCGACATCGCGGGCATCGTGCGCGGCGCCTCGGAGGGCGAGGGCCTGGGCAACAAGTTCCTCGCGAACATCCGTGAGTCCGACGCGATCTGCCAGGTCATCCGCGCCTTCAAGGACGAGAACGTCGTCCACGTCGACGGCAAGGTCTCGCCGAAGGACGACATCGAGACGATCAACACCGAGCTGATCCTGGCCGACCTGCAGACGATCGAGAAGGTGCTGCCCCGCCTCCAGAAGGAGTCGCGGATCAAGAAGGACGTGGCGCCCAAGGTCAAGGCCGTCGAGGAGGCCAAGGAGATCCTGGAGAAGGGCGACACGCTCTTCGCCCACGGCATCCTCCAGGGCAGCGAGCGCGCCGAGCTCCTCCACGACCTGCACCTGCTGACCACGAAGCCCTTCCTCTACGTCTTCAACGTCGACGAGGACGAACTGGTCGACGAGGACTTCAAGGACCAGCAGCGCGCCCTGGTCGCCCCGGCCGAGGCGATCTTCCTGAACGCCAAGCTGGAGGCGGACCTCGCCGAGCTGGACGAGGAGGAGGCGCTGGAGCTGCTGGAGTCGGTCGGCCAGCACGAGCCCGGCCTCGCGACCCTCGCACGCGTCGGCTTCGACACCCTGGGCCTGCAGACCTACCTCACGGCCGGCCCCAAGGAGTCCCGCGCCTGGACCATCAAGAAGGGCGCGACGGCCCCCGAGGCCGCGGGAGTCATCCACACCGACTTCCAGAAGGGCTTCATCAAGGCCGAGGTCATCTCCTTCGACGACCTGGTCGAGTCCGGCTCGGTCACCGAGGCCCGCGCGAAGGGCAAGGCCCGCATGGAGGGCAAGGAGTACGTGATGCAGGACGGGGACGTGGTGGAGTTCCGCTTCAACGTCTAATACGTTCGGCGAAAGGCCGTCTGACCTGCGACGGATCGGGTTAGGCGGCCTTTTCGGTCCGCACAGAGTCCGCAGCGTGCTGACTTCGGTCGGCGCGCGGGGGAGCGGTTACGCCGCTTCGTCGACCGGTGGCTGGGCGTCGGTGGACTGGTCCGCGTACGCCTTGTCGACGGCGGCCCGGGTCCGCTCCTCGGAGTCGGGCCACAGGTGGGTGTAGATGTTCAGCGTCATGGCCGCGTTGGTGTGGCCGAGGCGCTCGGAGACCGTCTTCACGGACTCGCCGTGCTTGATCAGCAGGCTGGCGTAGTGGTGCCGGAGGGCGTGGGGTCCGGTGCCCTTCGGTATGCCGGCCTTCGCGCAGGCGGGCCGCCAGGACGCGTCCATGAAGTGCGTGTAGACCACGGGTCCGCCCTGCGGTGCCGTGAAGATCCAGCCCTCGGGCCCATCGGCGGGAAAGTCCCGCAGGTGGGCCTTCATCGCATCCACCGGCATCCACCGCCATGCGGGGGAGCGGGACCGTGCGGTGCGAGCGAGCGGTCTTGGGCGGGCAGACGTACACGCCGTGCTTGGCGGTCTGCTGGATCTGCTGCTCGACCGAGACGGTCGCGTACGGCAAGTCCACATGCCGGAGCTGGAGACCGAACAGCTCGCCGGGGCGGAGCCCGGTGGCCGCGCCGAGCAGCACGAGGCCCTTGTAGCGGGCGGGTGTCTCCTCGGACAGCGTCCGCACCTGCTCGACGGCCAGTGGCACGATCTTCTTCCGGGGTACCGAGGGCAGCTTCGCCTCGGCGCACGGGTTGTGGGGGATCATCCGGTCACGGACGGCTGCCCGGAAGACGGCGTTGACCGTGTTGAAGACCGTCCGTGAGGTACTGGCGGCCAGCCCGTGCGTGGTGGTCAGGCTGGTGACCCAGCTCTGTACGTCGCCGGGCGGTCGTTTTGTTCTCTGATCGTCTTCCGGCCGGCCGGCGGCCCTTCCTCGATCGCCTATCCCTGGCTTGCGTGGAAATCGTCCTGAGCGAAGCCGCCATGGCTAGGTGGACCCAGCAACGTGCATGTCAGGCAACCCCCGACGTGGTTGCTTCTTCGGAAAGGCAGTTCACCTCGATCGGGCTGCCGCCGTACCCGGCATGGTTCGAGCCGATGGGACGGCCCGTTCGGTGGTTCTCTGCCCCTGGTTTGCTGCTGTGCCTGGAGCCCGGTTCGCAGGGGAGGGATCTGGTTGTGATCGGCAGGACGGAGGATGATCTCCAGCTTGCCCTCGAAGCGATTCCTGGTGCCTGGCCTGCGGCCGCGCCAGTTGTAACGGGGCTGGTCGACGGGGGTGACTTCATTCTGCCGTTCTGACGATCACGGCGGCTGAGCAAAGACGAGCGTTCGCAGGAGAGCGAAGGACCCTCGCTCGTAGGACCTGCGCTTGATGAACTTGGTACGTGTCAGGCTGCTTCGGTTTCGCTCGGAGTAACGGTCGCACCAGCCCGCACGGCCAGCAGCCGCTCCGCCCACGCCCAGGCCTCGACCACGTGTTCAGCCTGCAGCCCAGCACGGGGATCGGGTTGGATCAGGAGGGTCGCCGCGCCGCGGGCGGTGCGCTCTGCGGCCCAGGCGTGGTCGAGGCTGGTGAAGTCGTCGTCGATCCAGACGGCGGGGGCGTCTGCCAGCCAGGCGTCGACGTGGTCGCGTTTCCACAGGTAGCCGTTGGGGTGGCTGGTGGTGATCTGCGGGCGGGGGAGGTCGACGTGCGGCAGAGGGGGGAGGTCGAGGAGCGGTCCGATCAGGGTGGCGGCGTCCTGCCGCCAGCTGGTGCACCAGACCGGCGTGACGAGACCCGTACCGATCACGTCCATGAGCATGGGGCCGTGGGCGGGGTCAAGCCAGACGGTGACCGGGTTGTCGGCGCTGCGGCCGGTGGGGACGACGTCGTGGCGGGCGTGGGTGGCCGGGGCCGAGCCGTGTTCGTCGGGGAAGGGTATGAGGACGCCGTCGATGTCGAGGAGCAGGTAGGGCGGGTGCATCGGTCCTCCATAGGCCGGATGAACGCGGATGTCAGAGCTTGCGGGCGCGGATCAGCAGGGTGGTGGGCCAGTGGCCCATGCGGGGGTCGCGGAACTCCTGGGCTGAGGTGAGCCAGAAGCCCGCCTGGCTGAGGTGCCTCTCCCACCGGTCCGTGGAGAACTCCCAGCGGGCGATGGGTAGGCGGGTGCGATCGGGAAGAGTGACGTGGTCGCGACGAGGCCGGTCGTCGCCCGAGGGGCTTCGGCCACCACGCTGCGGGTGCGGGATGGAGAAGGCGAGCACTCGTCCGGGTGCGAGGCGTTGGGCGATGGCCGGGAGCAGGAGCTCGGGGGCGACGAGGCCGATGGCTCCGAAGACGGAGTAGATCGCGTCGAACTGATCGTCGGTGGCGTGCAGGTAGTGCAGGGCGTGGCCGGCGACGAAGGTGAGGGTGTTCAGCCGTCCGTAGTGGGAGCGGGCGCGGCGGACCTGGAGGCCGACCAGGTCGACGCCGGTGACGTGGGCGCCGTGGCGGGTGGCGAGGTGGGCGGCGTTGTGGCCGGGGCCGCAGCCGAGCTCCAGGAGCCGCTTGCCGCGCAGGTCGCGGCCGAGGATCTCGGCTCCGGGCCCTTGGCCGGGTCTCGTGGTCCATTCCATCCGTGCGGGTACGGAAAGGGGTTCGGCGAGTCCGGCGGCGGTGCGTTGGAGTGCATGGGCGTGACAGGGGGATGCCTGGGCGAGCACGTCAGATCTCCAGGAGGTGGAGGACGTCGGTGAGGTGGCGGTGGACGGCCTTGATGTAGGCGGGGTCGGTGGCCGGGTCGTTGATCCAGCGGATGGACTGCTCCATGAACCACTCGACGGCCCACATGCGGTGCCAGCCCAGGGCCCAGTTCTCGGCGGTGAGCCCGCCGCGCGGGGCAAGGGCGTCGGGGGTGCCGCCGGCGGTGACGTACTGCTCCAGGAAGACGCGCAGGCGCACGGGGTGCGGGGGATCGATGGTGCCGTGCCAGCTGGCGAGGTCGAGCAGGCCGGGGCCGGTGAAGGCGCGGGCGAAGTCGAGCAGCCGCCAGCCGCGCTCGCCGATGTGGAGGCTGGTGGGGTGGAACTCGGAGTGCACCCAGCCGAACGGTTCCAGCGTCGCTCCGGCCGAGCGGGCCTCGGCGGCCTGGGCGATCCGGTCGAGCGCGTCCTCGACGTCGTCGGCGTCCTGCCACCGGTCGGCCTTGCGCAGCCGTTCGAGATGCTCCAGCGCCCTGGCCGGCAGCGTCCGCAGCCGGTTCTGATCGAGGACGGGCAAGGGCGGAGCCGTACGGGTGCCGTGGAGGACCACGGCCGCGGCGACGCCGTCGAGGTCGTCGGCCTCGCGTACGGACGGTCCGAGGTCCTCCATGAGCATGCCGAGCCAGCCGTCCAGGACGGCGGAGGCGTGGACCTGGGGGACTGGTACGCCGAGGGTGTGGGCCAGGCGGAGGGCCTGGTCCTCGCTGTCGAAGGGCTTCTTGGCGTACTTGAAGATGGCCGTGGAGCCGTCGGGGAAGGTGACGCGCTCGACGCCGGACATGGACCACACGCGTACCTCCTCCCGTACGGCGGTGGTCTGGCCGGTCGCGGTGAGCAGGCTGTCGAGGAGTTCGGCGCTGGGGTTCATGGTCACGAGAGGTCTCCGGGGAGAAGGTGGCGTCCGGGGCGGGCGAGGGATGCCGGCCCGCCCCGGAGCCTGATCGGGCGGTGGGTTACGCGGCGGGGTTCATACGGTGGGCGTAGACCTGCTCGATCCAGCCCGCCTTGAACGCAGCGAGGTCGTCGCGGAAGTTCGCCATCGAGGCACCGTAGGGCGCGACCACGCCGCCGGACTGGTCCGGCACGGACTGGCAGCCGTGGACGAGCCGGCCACCGAGCGCGGCGTGGGCCTTGATGGACTCGATCCGGCGGTGCTCGTTGAACCAGCCGCCGTGGTAGACCTCGTCGAGCATCCCGCCCATCTCGTCGTCCAGGTCGAAGACGACGGAGGTGGCGGCGGGGAAGAACCAGCACGGGCCGACGTTGGAGATGTGCCCGTCCAGCTCGACCTTGTTGAGCGCCATGAGCGTGGCGGCCTCGCGGAGCATCCGCAGGTGGTCGGCGGTGATCTGCGGCAGGCCGAGGCTGGCCAGGTGCTCGTCGCGGAAGAGGTACGCGTACACCTCGTACGCGGTGGCCAGGACACGGGCCGCGTCGGGGGTCGACTCGCTGTGGTGCTTGATGAAGTCGAGCGCGAGCTGCTCGACCGCGCTCTCGGTCGTCTCGTCCACGTCCAGGAGCTGGGACTTGACCAGCTCCCAGTCGGCGACGATCCAGGCGTTCGACTCGAAGCGGAAGAAGTACTCGGCCGGGTCGATCGTGATGCGTCGGCCGTCGACCTGGATGCCGGGCAGGCGGCTCCAGCGCGGGTCGAACGCCTCGGGCAGCTCGACTGTGATGGCCGTGGTGTCGATGGTGGTCACCGTGTTCTCCGTCTCTGATTGGCCGGGTTCGGGCACAGGAATGCCCGAGCCCGGTGTGGGCGTACGGAACTTCGGGGTGCCGCCCGGACCAAGGGGAGCCTGGATCACGGTCGCGCCGTTCCGGGCGGCTCCTGATAAGTGAACCGGTGGTCACGCTCAGTGGGTACGGTGGAAGGCGGTTGAAGCGGTATACGCGGTTTACAGCTCCGGAGTGGAGGCGATCGTGGCGGCGCAGAGAGAACCCAACTCCCGTCTGCGTGACGTCATTGAGGCGGTCGACTGCACCTACGAGGCTCTCGCCAGAGACGTGCGGCGTATCGCCGCCGAGAACGGCGAGATCCTCCAGACCAACAAGTCGGCCCTCTCACACTGGGTGAACGGCACCCGTGCCCCGTCCGGCCGGGTAGGTCAGTACCTGGCCGAGGCGCTGTCCCGCCGAGCGGGGCGCACGGTCACCCAAACCGAGATCGGCCTCCAGACCAGCGCTGACGAAGCGCCGGCGGAATCCGACCCTGTCCTCGCCGCCACCGACCTGGGCCGCGCCGACGTCGAGCGCCGCCGCTTCCTAGCCATCGCGGCCTTCACCACCGCCGGCGTTGCCATGCCGCTCGGATACGACCACGAAGCCACCGCCCGCATGCTCCGCGCCCGCACCGGCACGTCCATGGTCGGCGCGGAGGACGTGGACGTCGTACGGCAGATCACCGCGGCCTTCAGTGCTGCCGACGAGCGCCTCGGCGGCGGGCACGGCCTGACCACTGTCACCGCGTACCTCGCCGACACAGCCGCCCCCATGCTGCGCGGACGCTTCCCCAGCGAAGCCTTACGCCGGGCCGCCTTCGGCGCCGTCGCCGAACTCGCCTACCTCGCAGGGTGGAAGCACCACGACCTCGGCCAGGAAGGCGCCGCCCAGCGCTACTACCAGGTCGGCTACAAGCTCGCCTGCGAAGCCGACCCCCACGGCCACGCCGCCTGGATGATGCGCGCCCTCGCCCACCAAGCCCTGAGCCTCAAGCAGCCCCACCACTGCGTCGACCTCGTCGAAGGCGCCCTCCGCACAGGTCTCGGCCACGTCGACGGCCAGACCGAGGCCCTCCTCCACATCACCCACGCCCGCGCCTACGCAGCCACCGACGAGAACTCGTCGGCCGCGCGCGCCCTGCTTGCTGCTGAGGACGCACTCCTACGGGACGACGGCCCCCAGCCCAGCTACTCCCGCGTCAGTGGCCCCGCCGCCGGCACCGTGGCCAGCCACACCGCCCGCACCCTGACCGACCTCGCAGACCACATCGGCACCGAGCAGCAGCACCGGGACGCCCTCACTCGCTGGGACCCGGCCAAGTACAAGCGTGTCCACGCCCTCACCCACGCAGACCTCGGCGACAGCCTCGCCGCCCAGGCCCGCGCCGACGAGGCGGTCGCCGCCTGGGCCCAGGCCCTGGTCCTCATGGAGGGCATGACCTCCGACCGGACCCGTAAGGCGATCACCTCAATCCGCTCCACGCTCGCGGTCTACCAGCGCCGCAAAGTGCCCGGCGCCGCCGATCTCGCCCGCCGCGCTCGCGAGGCCCTCGCCTAACATGCCCAACAACCCGCCCGACGAAGGGAACACCGTGACCCAGCAGACCGACGACCAGCCGAAGGCCCTCAAGCCGGCGCTCGAATCGATGACCCTGCTGGTCGCGGCCGTCATCGTCCACGACAAGGCCACCAACCGCGTTGTCCTCCTGCAGCGCAGCGAGAACGCCAAGTTTGCCCAGGGCAGGTGGGACCTCCCCGTCGGCAAGAGCGAACCGGGCGAGCCCATCACCGAGACCGCCGTCCGCGAGCTCTACGAGGAGACCGGCCTCACGGTGAAGCCCGAGTCCCTCAAGGTCGCCCACATCATCCACGGCGCCTGGGGCGTCGAAGCCCCCAACGGCTTCCTCACGGTCGTGTTCGCCGCCCACGAATGGACCGGCGAGCCCGAGAACCGCGAACCGCGCAAGCACGCCCAGGTTCGCTGGGTCGACACCGACGCCATCCCTGAAGCCTTCGTTGACACCACCGCCTGTGCCCTCCACCAGTACTTGAATGACGGCTCGGAGGTCTCGCTGGACGGCTGGTCGGCAGCGTGAGCATCACGCTGCTCCACCTCATACCCAAGGACCCGCACTTTTCGCCTGCACCGGCTGCGAGCGAAGCTGCGCAAGCCCGGCTACAGCAACTGGTTCCTGAGGCGTTGGGCGGTTACGACGTTTGGGACATCCCTGGCACGGCCTTCATCGATCCCGGGGAGAACTGGTGTGGTGTTCGGTGCCCCGCATGCGGCTCCGACATCGAAGACTGGTGGGGCGACGCGATGGACACGGCAGCCCTTCCGGACGGCTATTTCGATGCACTCGCCATGACGATGCCCTGTTGCTCTGCCCAGACGGACTTGAACGCCCTCGACTACGTCGAGGCTGCGGGTTTCGCCAGGTACAGCCTCGTCACCACAGACCCAGAATGCGAGCTGCCACTACCACCAGCCAGCATCCAGGCGCTGGAGGACCTCCTGGGCACGGACCTGCGACAGGTCATCGCCCGGTACTGACGTCAAGCGCTGGCTTCGCTACGCAGAGCTGCTCGGAAACAGAAGCTCGTACGGCAGGTGATGTCGTCCGGTACACGCGGCACGTAGTTCGGGGCCGCGCGTGCGGCCACAGCCAGCAGGCGAGCGGCAAGCTAGACGTTGCGAAGCACAGTGCGCAATGCGGCAGGAAGGCTATCTTGTTGGATTCCGCTCTTCTCGTGCTGGCGTGCTCGCCGACCTGTCTCGTGGCGCACCTCGACGCTGTAGCGGCCGCGTGCGTCCTGCACCGCGCAGACCGAGACTGCCTTCACCTTGTTGGTGGCGCCCCCTTCAAAGCACTGGTCGTGACCATCGTGGGGTGTGACGCGGCGCCAAGGTCTGTGAGGGCGTGAACATTGAGCGAGTTGGTTTGCGAGAGCTTGCGCGCTGCTGGGGCGAGCAACTGGATCGAGGGAGAGTCCTCGTTCAACGACGTTGCCGAGGCCCTGGGAGACATACGGGGCGACATCGCGCAGTTTGTCGAACTGACCGTGGAGAATTCGCTCCCTGCGGGCGTCTCGTCCCAGGGCTATCGGCCCGTTCGGGTACTGCCCGGACAGGAGGTAGAACATGGTGGCAGCCAGCGAGTAGACGTCTGAGGCCACCGAGCATTTGCCTGTACTCAGTACTTCCGGAGCTACGGTGGCGTATGTTCCGTTCGCGGCGGTATAGCCGTCGGCATCCATCCGCGCGGCAAAACCAAGATCTCCCAGCAGGACGTTGTTGCCGGTGTCGACGAACGCATTACCTGGTTTGACGTCGCGATGAAGTAGGCCGGCGGCGTGGACGCGCTCAAGTCCGTGCCCGAGTTGCTGGCCCCAGCGCACCGCCTTAGCGATGTCGACGCCGAACGGTGCTGAAGCTGATTCAAGATCGCCGTCCATGACGGGCATCGTGATGTAGCGGATGTCGGTCCCGCTGGCGATGTCGGCGTTGTAGACGGGGAGGAGGTACTGGCTCTGCAGCTCCTTGAGCGCTTGGGCCTCGTCCCACGTGGCTGGCTGACCTGACTGCGGTTCGAAGAGCTTGAGCGCCACCTCTGTGCGCAGATGCTCGTCCTCGACCCGATAGACCTGGCCACCAGCCCCGCCCCCAAGGCGTTCCAACACCTTGTAGCGATCACTGATGCGGTTCCCGACCTGGCGGTTGCCGACCTGGGCGATGACCGTTCCCGACATGCCCGTCACTCTATAGTGCTGTGCATGGAGGTACTCGGGATCAGTGTGGGCTTTCCAGCGGCAGGGCGAGGCCCTGTAGTTACCTGCGTTGTCCTCGGGGGGTCGCGGGGCGAGCCCCAGATTCAGGAGGCCTGTGAGCTTCGAACGGCGGCGTTGGAGGCCATCGACCAGGTTGAAGACCTGGGGCGCATGCTCAGTAGCAAGCTCTCGGCATTGAACCCCAACGCCGTAGTGATCTGCGTCGCGGACGTTAGCCCCGCCGGGAACCGCAAGGCGGCACCCCGTCATCGCCTCATGATCGAAGGTGCTCTCGGGTACGTGTGCCGTGATCACAAGATCCAGCAGGTTGTGTACCGCAACGGCAAGGAAGTCGGCGAGGCGCTTGGCCTGAGCAAGGCGGAGGCGCTCGCACGTGGTAAGGCGCTGGACTCTAGGCGCTCGGCGGCCGCTGCTGCGGCCCTCACGGCTTTGCCCGCATCTACTACAGACCCGAATCTGTCGTAGAAGACGAGCGGGTCGGCGGTCGTTCTCCGAGGACGTCCAGCGCATCTACGCCGCAGTCCTCGGCCTGGGCTGCAACCGCGGTCAGTTGATGGAGGACGACTGCATGGATACGTCGTGCTCCGTGGCTGCGGGCGTGGCGGGCAGCCTGTGCCACCGAAGTGCCGCTGGCAAGGTTGACGTCCACGATCAGTACGTTCTGTGAGGCTGCGGCTGTCTGCGAGGACAAGCTGACCAAGTCGCTGCACGAAGACAGGAGTGCGCCGACCAGGCGCTCGGCAACGGGGCTGGCGGCAAGGACCGCTTGGGCGCCGCACTGGCGCGCGACAGTGATCACTTGCTCCGTGGCGTCGCGTAGTGCACCCGGATCGGTGAGGCGCTCGATGTTGTTGTGAGCCGTGTCCACCGCGTCCAGCAGGTCGCTCATCGGTACACCCCCATAGGAACGCTGGTTCTTCGGTCTGTGCAGTCTTGATGGGCAACGGCGGCGTGCCAATACCGACGCTGATTCCGTTACCAACGACACTGCCTTCGGCCGCTGTGCAGGGCAAGCCGAACGGCAACCGATCCCCCGTCCTGTGGTGTGACACGTCCCCAGGGCACTCGTAGAAGGGCTCAGGCTTCATACGTGCTCTCGGAGAAGATCTGCCCCAGCCGAACTGGGGTACCTGGTATCGACGAGCGGCTTATCTGGGTGCGACACGAGCAGGGTGCTCGCGTCTACTCCTCCCTCGTGAACCCTACGCGTGCACACAGGCGTGCGCAGACATAGCCGCGGACGGTGAGATCGTCGCTGCTAAGCAGTACCTCAGCAGGCATCTCCGTGAGGTGGAACTGGTTGCCAGGCAGTACCGCGCCTTATCTTGCTCGCCAGCAGGTGGCGCTGCGGCTGTCGACGGTCCTGCTAAAGAGGGGGTCAGAGCTGCGCTGGAAGCGGGTCACCGCACCCATACGTGGTCGGTTCTACAGGGACCAGAATCAGCCGGAAGTAGCCGTTTGCCCTCTCATCAGGACGAACGCTGCGAAACTCTCGAGGGAACGGAAGGCAGCGTTGTCGGGGGGAGAGCGCACTGACGCAGAAGAGCGACAAGCCCTACTACCGGGCAGGGCACTGGGTGCGGCCGCCGGTCGCCAAGCAGGTGAAGAAGCCTGCGACGGGCCTTGTGATTGCGGCGGCGTTGCTGGCTATTGCTGCCTGGAACACGGTCTTCGGTGATGACAGCGAGGCACCTGCTCCGGCTCCGCAGCAGGCGTCCCCGACTGCCTCAGCTACTCCCTGAACGGTGATCTCGACTGCGACCGTTTCGCCGAGACAGTCTTCCGGTCAACCGCTGCAACGTAGTGGGCTGCTGGTGCTGGTGCTGGTGCTGGTGCTGGTGCTGGTGCTGGCGCGGGTGCGGGACGGTGTGCGGCGCGGTGTCAGTCGTCGTATCCGTTAGCAACCGCGTCCAGACGGCATGCCACTCAGCGACCTGCTGATTCGGCACGCCACAGGCGGACAGGTACGCGGCTGTGGTGGGCCAGGTCTTGGGCAGGCTTTCGCGGTTCAAGAGCCTGCTGACGGTACCGGGCGAGATGCGTCCACCGGAACGTTGGCTGACCATCTGATGGGTGAGACCGCTCGTCGCACGAACATCGGCCAACGACTTGAAGAAACCCCTGACAGTGCGGATTTCCGAGGGACTCGGCCAGGAGCGCCCTGTGGCTGGCTTCCCGTCGGCAGAAGGGGTGGTCGCGGTTGTCGGCAGGCAGGCCAGGTTGCGGCCAAGAGCGAGTCGGGCCCCGGTGTTTCTGTCTCTCGCCTGTGGGTCGGGGCGCCCCTTAGCCGCCAGCCTGATGCGCAAGTGCCGGTACAGCGCTCCAAAGTCGATCAGCTCAGGCCCATTGGGGATGCCCGTCTGAAGCGTGTCGAGGAGCTCGCCGGTGAACGCGGTGAAGGTCTCGTCCGGCGGGGCGAGTGCTTGGCGTGTTTCTGCAGCAGCGGCCAGTAGGAATGTTCCCTCGACGGCCGCCTGATCGGCCAGATCTGATGGGCCGCCCATCGTCCCGAGGGCCAGACCGCCGTAGCAGCAGTCGAGGACAACGACACATCGATCGGCCCGGCCGTTCAGGAGGGCCTGCCGCATCCACCGATAGGGCAGGCCGGTCTCCACGCGTTGCTGCTTGGACTGTGGCATGGCCAGATAGAGGTCCCCTTCGGGGTCGACCAGCCCATGACCGGCGAAGTAGATCAGCACGGTGTCGCGCGCTTGCTCGGCTGCGGCTCGCACTGCGGCCATGGCCATCTCTGCGGTCGTGGGGTTGGAGAGGATCGTGCAATGCTTCTGCGGCAGGGCCCAAGAGGTGGGTCCGGTCAGCGCCTCGGCCAGAGCGGTCAGGTTGTTGGACACAGCCGGCAGCGACTCCAGGTGGTCGTAGTAGCTGGTGCCGATCAGCACGGCTCGGGTCGCGCCGGGGTCGGGCAACACGCTCATGTCCCAGGTGCCTCATCCTCGGTCGAGGTCTCAAGGGCACGAATGACACGTTCGATCTCGGCATCGCTGCCCTGGGTAAGAACGATCACGGTGTCACCCCGCCTGATCTCGATCCGCGGGTCCTGGGGCCTGGTTCGCTTCCAGGCGGCCAGTGCCATCGCGAAGGAGGCAGCGCTCCATCCGTTGTCAGTCACCAGTTGGATGACGTCCAGCAAACCGCCCATGTGCCCTGGCTCGGGAGGCTGCTCCTGGAGTGTCAAGGAGGACGATCTGCGGATCTCTCTGTCTGCCCCCAGCCACTGGTGCAGTGAACGCAGCTCGTCTGCCTCGGCCCCTACCCGCACGTCGATGCGCATGGTTTTCCCTGTCTCTGCGTGTCGGCGGTCTTCCGCATTTCCATCGTCGGACAGAACCGGCTTTCTGGTGTGCGTTTGGCTTGTTCACGCCCCTACCAGGTGAGAACTAGGGGCCTGGGGACAGTGATTGCACCGCGACCTACAGGCGTCGCCAGCCGCTGGCGAACTCGCATTGAAGGTCCGCCCAGCGGCGCTGTTCGGCGGGGATGTGGCTGGGGTAGCCGAGACGTCCCACGCCCTTGACCCACTCGTCCCAGAGGCCGTCGGGCTCTGTGAAGCGGTCGGCGTGGTGGGTGCCGAGGAGGGCGTCGAGGCGGAGGAGAGCACCGAGGGCGGCGGGCTGGTCGTAGTGGAGGCCGGTGCGGGGGAGGTAGCGGTCGAGGTAGGCGGTGAGGATCTCAGCGTCGGCGTGTGTGCCGAAGCGGGCCAAGGCGAAGCAGTAGGCGCCGCCGGAGTAGCAGACCTCGCTGGCCAGGAGCAGGTCGCCGATGCGTGCTCGGAACCGTTCGCGGCGGTCGACGCCGATCAGCCAGGCGGCGGTGAGGCGCGAGCGCCATTCGTACCCGAGGAGAGCTTCCAGTTCTTCGTCGGTGATTGCGGCGGCGTCATTCAACAGGTGTCGGGTGAAGCGGGTGGTGTGCCACCACCGGGGGCCCAGGAACCGCCCGCCATTCAGTACGAGATAGCGCGGGAGGCCGCCGTACGTCCTCGTCACGTAGCTCTCGACCACATGGCCGTAGCCGATCTCCTCGGGGTGCTGGGACGGCATCGGTCACCTCTCCGGGTGCAGATCGGTGCGGTCGATCCAGGTGGGGGCGACGAAGATGTTGTCGCCGGCGGGGGCTTCGGAGGCTTCCAGCAGGGACCAGGTGCGGGACTCCTCGACCAGGTGCTCCCAGGGCGCGGTCCAGTCGAGCTCCCAGTCTAGGCCGGGGCCGGAGACGCCGTACGTGCGGCCGGCGTCCACCCGCTAGAACTGGGAGTAGAGGATCACCTGGGCGTGGTCGGCCAGGTCGTTGATGATCTCGGCGAAGTGGGCCGAGGGCCAGCCGGGGGCGTCCTCTGCAGCGGTGGCTCGCAGGCGCGCGGTGAGTGGTGGGACGACGGGGTGCGGGCGCCGAGTTCGGTCAGGGCCCAGCGGATGCCTTCCGGCTCGCTCCAGCCCGGTGGCGTCTCCCGTTCCAAGCAGGCGCGATAGGCGTGGCGTACGGGCTCGACCGCGCCGTCGATCTTCAGGCTTGCCAGGGTCGTGGCCGCCCATTCGCGGACGGTCGGGTTGTCGCTGTCCAGCAGGCCGATGAGAGCGGGGCCGCAACGGGGATCGCCCACCTCCTCGAAGACCTCGATGGCGGTCAGCTGACCGAAGCCGCCGAGGGAAGGCAGGCCGTCGATGACGGCGGGTATGGCGTCGGCGCCGATCCAGATCAGCTCTGCGCGGGCGTCGTAGGACTCGTCGGCCTTGCCGTCGAGCTGCTGGACGAGTGTCTCGATGTGGGAGGTCATGACGCGGAGTGGTCCCGGCGCCAGAAGGTGGGCAGCCACCAGCAGAGCACCGAGTGGTCGTCGGGCCACGGGGCGCGGTCCTCGGCCGCCCAGTCCTCGAAGGAGTCCCGTGCCAGATCGATGGGGCGCCAGGCGGGGTCGAGCGGCTCGTCCTCGGCCGGAGGGCGGACGTACCGCCGGCCGTGCTCGTCGCAGGCGCCGAAGTCCTGGTAGTTGCGCTGGGCCTCGGTCAGGGAGACCTTGTTCGCCCCGCCGGCCAAGGTGGGCCAGCGGAACTGGACCCCGTCGTCCTCCCAGAAGGAGACGGGGCAGATCTCGTACGAACCGGGCATCGCGTCCAGCACGCGGTGCCCGCAGCAGGGACAGGGGTAGGAGTCGCTCACCTGCGCAGTTTCCTTGCAGGCCCAGCCGGTGTGCCAGGGATTTCGCCACCTCGGAGCCCCCGGGCAGTCCGCAGCCAGTCCGCAGGACACCCGTAAACAGCCGTCTGGAGCCAACGCATGACAACGAGGAAGCCCAGGTCAGGGCCCTGATTGGGGCTCCGCCGCAGGTCAGGATCAGTCCGCAAACATTTCGCTTCAACGTCTGAGACGCCGTTCCGGAAGGGGTCGGACTCGAAGGAGTCCGGCCCCTTCCGCGCTGCTGCGCCGCTCTCACCTGCTCCGGGGCGGAGTGAGCTGGTCGAGGTCCAGGCTGATCGGGAAGGGCACGGGCCGCTCCAGGCTGCCGCGGAAGATGCCGGCGGGGGCGTAGGCGCGGGTCGGCGCGTCGAGCTCGTAGACGTGGACCACCGGTGCTCCGTCCTCGTCCTCGATGCACCAGTAGTGCGGGATGCCGGCCTCCGCGTACTTGCGGAGCTTCACGGTGCGATCGCGATGGGCCGACTCGGGTGAGACCGCCTCCACGACGAGCTTCACGTCCTCCGGGGCGTACCAGGTGCGGTCGGGGTCGTACGGCAGGTTCGTCAGCAGGAGGTCCGGCTCGGGGCGGTTGCGGGCGTCCAGGCGAATCGTCATCTGGCGCTCGACCTCGAAGCCGGCCGGTGAGGGGCAGGGCACGAGATCGCCGGCGCGTGCCAGGTCTCAGCGCACCGCCTCCCGGCACGCCTGGGCATACCCCCTCACCAGCGGCCGCTCCCCGTCCGTCCGGCGCCATGCCAGGGCGTAGCGGGTCGGGGGGAGGTCGGGGACCGGGCGGGTGACCACGCCGCCCAGGGTGATCAGGGAGGCGTTGCCCGCGGCGATCAGGCAGACGCCCAGGCCGGCGACCAGGGCCTCGTAGGTCTCCTCCGTGCCGGCGATCTCCGCGCCGATGCGGGGCGGGCGGCCGGCGCGTTCGGGGAGGGCCAGCCAGTGGTCGCGCAGGACCCCCGCGCTCGGCGGCAGCGCGAGGAACGGCTCGTCGGCCAGGTCCGCGAAGGCGACCTCCGCGCGGGCGGCCAGCGGGTGCGTCTCGGGGAGGGCGACCAGGCGGGGTTCCTCGGCGAGCACCGTCCAGGCGTAGCGCCGCTCGTCGGGCAGCGGCAGCCACACGAAGGCGACGTCCGACGTGCCGTCCGCCAGGCCCGCCGTCGGGTCCTGCCAGCCGACCTGGCGCAGCCGCAGCTCCGCCTCCGGGTGGGCCGCTGTGAAGCGGGAGCGGATCGACGGCAGCAGGCCGCCCCGGCCCGGGCTGGTGCTCATGCCCACCGTCAGGGTGCTGCGCTGCGCCGCCTTCGCCCGCTCCACCTCCGCCCAGCCGTCGTCCCACGCGGCCAGCACCCGCCGCGCGTGCGCCAGCAGCGCCGTCCCCGCCGCGGTCAGCTCCACGCCGTGCCGGTCGCGGCGGAACAGCGCGGTGCCCAACTGCCGTTCCAGCGCGCGGACCTGTTTGCTCAGCGCGGGCTGGGAGACGTACAGCCGTTCCGCCGCGCGCGTGAAGTGCAGGTCCTCGGCGACCGCGACGAAGTAGCGCAGGTCCCGTACGTGGACGTCCGTGGTCATGCCCATCGGTTATCACCGCGGGTCTTGGACCCACAACTCCGTTCCGGCGCAGGCTGGTGCACGCAACCGCGATCCAGGAGGAGTTCCCATGCACAAGGTCTGGCTGATCACCGGTGCGAGCAGCGGGTTCGGGCGGGCGATCGCCGAGGCGGCCGTCGCCGCCGGCGACGTGGTCGTCGGCGCCGCCCGGCGGCCCGAGGCGCTGGACGACCTCGTCGCCGCGCACCCCGACCAGGTGGAGGCCCTGCGGCTCGACGTCACCGACGTGGCGGCGGCCGAGGCGGCCGTACGGGACGTCGTCGACCGGCACGGACGGCTCGACGTGCTCGTCAACAACGCCGGCCGCACCCACGTCGGCGCCTTCGAGGAGACCACCGACGCCGAACTGCGTGAGCTGTTCGACCTGCACGTCTTCGGGCCGGCCGCGCTCACGCGCGCGGTGCTGCCGCACCTGCGCGAGCGGCGCTCGGGGGCGATCGTGCAGATGAGCAGCATGGGCGGGCAGATGTCCTTCGCCGGTTTCTCGGCGTACAGCGGGACCAAGTTCGCCCTGGAGGGCCTGTCCGAGGGACTGGCCGACGAGGTGCGGGAGTTCGGCATCAAGGTGCTCGTCGTCGAACCGGGCGCCTTCCGCACCTCGCTGTTCGAGACCGCCCGGGCCGGCGTCAGCGCGGACAGCGGCGTGTACGCCACGGTGCGCCGGACCCGTGACGCCGTCTCCGGCGGGCACGGCAGCCAGCCCGGCGACCCCGCCAAGGCGGCCGCCCTGATCCTCGCCGCCCTCGACGCCGACGACACCCCGCTGCACCTGCCGCTCGGCGACGACGGCGTGAGCGCGGTCCTCGGCAAGCTGGACGCCGTCCGCGCCGAGATCGCCGCCTGGGAGGACCGCAGCCGCGCCACCGCGTTCGACGACTGACCACGGCCGCCGCGGGCCCGTTGTCAGCGGCAGGTGCGAGCATGGGCAGTCCGAGCCGAACTGCGGGTGCGTACGGGGGTGTGATGGGGGAGAGCGAGCAGGCCGGGGCCGCGGCGGCGCCCGTCGGCCGACGGGCCCGCGACCTGCACGCGCAGGGCGTCGCGCTGTACGACGCCGCCCGCGCCCTGCGCGCCGACCACGAGCGCGCCCTGGACGCCGTCCGCTCCGCGCTCGCACCCCTGCGGGACGAACTGGTCGCGCAGGAGCTGGAGTCCATCCCGCTCGCCCGGCTCAAGGACGTCACCGAGGGCAGGCTGCGGCTCGGCGCGCTCGAGGCGGCCGGGCTGGGGTCGGTGCGCGCGGTGCACGACGCCGAGCGGTACGAGCTGCGGCAGATCCCCGGCGTCGGCGCCCAGACCGCCGACCAGGCGCTGGCCGCGGCCCGCCAGATCGCCCGCGCGGTGGAGCAGACCGTCTCCGTGCGCATCGACGTCGACCACCCCGAGCCGCGCACGACGGCCCTGGTCGGCGCGCTGTACCGGCTCGTCGAGGGTGGCCCCGAGCTGCGCCGCGCCGTCGACACCGCCGAGCGCTACGAACGCCGGCTGACCGAGCTGCTGCCCGCGGTCCGCCCGACCGTCAGCAGGCTCCGGCTCGCGCTCGCCGGACGGGAGCGCAGGGAGGCCGCCCTGGCCGCCGCCGCGGAGCTGCGCGCGCTGACCGCCGAGGCCGCCGCCCTGGAGGTACGGCTGCGGCTCGCCCAGGCGGGCGCGGACCTGCTGCGCGAACCGGCCTCCGAGATCGAGGCGTGGGTGGACTTCGAGGTCCGCTCCGCCGAGTACTACAGCCTGCTCGCCGAGGTCAGCGCACACCGTACGGACGCGGCGGCCGCCGAGGGGTTCGTGCCGTCCGGGATCGCCGAGCGGGTGCGCGCCCAGCCGCTGGACGACACCCACCGCCGGGTCTCCCTGCGCGGCTACCAGTCCTTCGGCGCCCGGTTCGCGCTCGCCCAGCGGCGGGTGGTCCTCGGCGACGAGATGGGGCTCGGCAAGACCGTCCAGGCGATCGCCGCGCTGGCCCACCTCGCGGCCGGGGGGCACACCCACTTCCTGGTGGTCTGCCCGGCCGGCGTCCTCATCAACTGGACCCGCGAGATCCGCGCCCGCAGCACCCTCAGGGCCGTCCCGGTGCACGGCCCGGACCGGCAGGACGCGTGGGCGCGCTGGCGTGAGCGCGGGGGCGTGGCGGTGACCACCTTCGACGTCCTGCACACGCTGGCCCCGGACCCGGCCCGCGTCCCCGCCCTGCTGGTCGTCGACGAGGCGCACTACGTCAAGAACCCCGAGACCCGCCGCGCCCGTTCGGTGGCGGCGTGGACGGAGCGCTGCGAACGCGTGCTGTTCCTCACCGGTACGCCGATGGAGAACCGCGTCGAGGAGTTCCGCGCCCTGGTCCGCCTGCTCCAGCCCGGTCTGCTGCCCGCGATCCGCGCCGGCGACGCGGTGGCCGGACCGCACGCGTTCCGCACCGCGGTCGCGCCCGCGTACCTGCGCCGCAACCAGCAGGACGTGCTCACCGAGCTGCCCGCGCTGCTGGTGGTCGACGAGTGGGAGGAGTTCAGCGCGGCGGACGAGGAGGCGTACCGGGCGGCGGTCGCCGAGGGGAACTTCATGGCGATGCGCCGGGCCGCCTACGCCGATCCCGCGAAGTCCGCCAAGCTGGAGCGGCTGCGCGAACTGGTCGCGGAGGCGGCGGCCAACGGCCTGAAGGTCGTGGTGTTCTCGTACTTCCGCGCCGTGCTGGAGGCCGTGCGGGAGGCCCTCGCCGAGCCGAAGGGGACGCTCGAGGACCCACCGGCGGAGCCGGGCACCGCGCTCTTCGGCCCGATATCCGGCTCCGTGCCGGCCGCCCGGCGGCAGCAGATGGTCGACGCGTTCACGGCCGCCGGCGGGCACGCCGTGCTGCTCTCCCAGATCCAGGCGGGCGGTGTCGGGCTCAACCTCCAGGCCGCGTCCGTGGTCGTGCTGTGCGAGCCGCAGGTCAAGCCGACGCTGGAGCACCAGGCCGTGGCCCGCGCCCATCGCATGGGCCAGGTCCGCCCGGTCCAGGTGCACCGGCTGCTGACCCCGGACAGCGTCGACGACCGGCTGCTGCGGATCCTCGCCGACAAGGACCGCCTCTTCGACGCCTACGCCCGCCGCAGCGACACCGCCGACGCCACCCCGGACGCGGTCGACGTCTCCGACGACGGCCTCGCGCGCCGGATCGTGGAGGAGGAGCAGCAACGGCTCGCGGAGGGCGCGCGCGACACCGTGGGGCAGCCGGACGGCTGACGGACCTCCGCATCCCCCCGCGCCCGGATCGCCCGGTCTCCGGCCCCCGTTCCGGCGTGGGCGCTCACGCGCTTACCATGCGCCCAGTCGTCCTTCCCCCGTCCGCGCGCCGTACGTCCGTTGCCCTGCGCGCCGGGTCCACCGTCGGAAAGCAGGAGCACGGTAGCCGTGTCCATACCCCCGCCCCCCGGGCCGCACGAGCCGCAGGACCCGTTCCGGGCTCCGCAGGCGCCCAGTTCGCCCGGCGCGCAGCCGCCCGGCGGCCCCTACGGCCCGTATCCGCAGGGCCCGTACGGGGCGCCGTACCAGGGCTGGGGGCAGGGCTACACGCCGTACAACCGGCAGGCACCCGTCAACGGCGTGGCCATCGCCGCGCTGGTGCTCGGCGTCATGTGCTTCCTGCCGGCGGTCGGCCTAGTCCTCGGCATCGTCGCGCTCGTGCAGATCCGCCGCAGGGGCGAGCGCGGCAAGCCCCTGGCGATCGTCGGGGCGGCGCTGTCGTCCCTGGGGCTCGCCCTGTGGATCGTGTCGCTGAGCACCGGTGCCGCCTCCGCGCTCTGGGACGGCTTCAAGGAGGGCCTGGACGGCACCGCCAGCCTGTCACTGGCGAAGGGCGACTGCTTCGACGTGCCGGGGGGCGACTTCGACTCCGAGATCTACGACGTCGACACGGTCCCCTGCTCCGGCGCGCACGACGCCGAGGTGTTCGCCGTCGTACCGGTCGCCGGGGACACCTTCCCCGGCGAGGGCCGGGTCACGGACCTCGCCGAGGACCGCTGCTGGGACCTGCAGACCGCGTACGCGACGGACCCGTGGGCCCTGCCCGACACCGTCAGCGTGTACTACCTCACCCCCACCGGCGACACCTGGGAGTTCGGCGACCGCGAGATCACCTGCGCCTTCGCCGACGAGGACGGGTCGGGCGCCCTCACCGGCTCGCTGCGGGCCGACGCCTCGACGTTCGACGCCGACCAACTGGCTTTCCTGCACGCCATGAACGCGATCGACGGGGTCCTCTACCAGGAGCCCGACGACTACGCCGAGGACGACCTCGGCGCCAGCAAGGACTGGGCGCGGGGCGTGCACGACGCCCTGGGCACGCAGGTCACCGCCCTGCGCGGCCACACCTGGCCGGCCGCGGCGCAGGCCCCCGTCGCCGCCCTGATCAAGGACATGACGGCCGCGCAGAAGGAGTGGGCGAAGGCGGCCGCCGCCGACGACGCGGACGCGTACTACACGTACTACGAAGCCGGGTACGAGTACGTCGACGGCGACACCACCGTCGGCGCCCGCCGGGCCCTGCGTCTGGCGACCACCCCGCCCAGCTACGACGACGGCTCGGGCGACGGCTCCGGTGATGGCTCCGGCGACGATTCGGGGGACGACTCCGGGGACGCGAGCGTGTAATCGCGGCCGTAGCGGGGAGAAAGTGCCTGCGTAAAGCCCTCCCCCCGCAGATGTCATCACTTCGAGTGATTCCCTGGCCTTTGCTTGCACAGGCGAACCCACGGTTGCCACGCTGTTGCTGTCTGTACAACCTGATGGGAGCGGCCAGTGACATTCGGTGAGCAGCCGGCGTACCTGCGCGTCGCGGGTGATCTCCGCAAGAAGATCGTCGACGGTTCACTGCCGCCCCACACCCGCCTCCCGTCCCAGGCCAGGATCCGCGAGGAGTACGGCGTCTCGGACACCGTCGCCCTGGAGGCCCGCAAGGTCCTGATGGCCGAGGGCCTGGTGGAGGGCCGCTCCGGGTCCGGGACGTACGTGCGCGAGCGGCCCGTGCCCCGCCGCGTCCACCGCTCCGGCTACCGGCCGGCCGGCGGGGCCACGCCGTTCCGGCAGGAGCAGGCCGACGCGGAGGCGCGCGGGACCTGGGAGTCCCGCAGCGAGCAGGTCGAGGCGAGCGTCGCCATCGCCGGGCGGCTGGGCATCCAGCCGGGCGACCGGGTCATGCGCACCAAGTACGTGTTCCGGGAGGCGGGGGAGACCATGATGCTCTCCACCTCCTGGGAGCCCCTGGCCGTCACCGGCCGCACCCCCGTGATGCTGCCCGAGGAGGGGCCGCTCGGCGGCATGGGCGTCGTCGAGCGCATGCGCGCCATCGACGTCATCGTCGACAACGTCACCGAGGAGGTCGGCGCCCGTCCCGGCCTCGCCGACGAACTCCTCGCCCTGGGCGGCGTCCCGGGCCACGTCGTCCTCGTCGTCCAGCGGACGTACTACGCCTCCGGCCGCGCGGTGGAGACGGCCGACGTGGTCATCCCGGCGGACCGGTACCGGGTGTCGTACCACCTGCCCGTGAGGTAGCCCCCGAAAGGGGCCGGAGCGGGGCGCGGTCGGGGCGCGCGGACCGGCAGGCGGGGGCCGCCGCCGCCGTCGCCGGGGTCTCCCGGGCCGCCCGTCGGCCCGGGTGTGAACGGTCCGACGGCGTGCGAGCGCGTGCGCCCCGGCCCCGCCGCGAACCGGCCGGAACCGGTTCCGGACCGGTCCGCTCCTGCCCCGCACCCGGTCGTTTCCGGTCGTTCTCGCAGGTCGCCCTCGTGTCCCCGCCGCGTGCCCGGTGTCCGTCGACCGGAGGTCGCACGCCGGGCGGACGGCGCGTTCGATCTCGTGCGCCCCCTCCGTCTTGGCTGGTTGCGTACCTCTTTGTGAAAATCCGTGTTCGCTGCGTAAAGGTAAGGCGTACGCTCGGGCATATGCGGTGTGCGGTTTCCTTGGACGGCGGGGCACGGGGCGGACCGCGGACGGGACCTGGGCGGTCCCGCGCGGGAAGGAGGCGGGGGACCCCATGAACGACGGCACGATCCCTCTGCCGTGGCTCGTCATACGCCAGGACGACAACGGCAACCGCTACCGCGTGGGCCGGTACGCGACCCGGGCCGAGGCCCAGAAGATCGCGGACAGCCTCGACGCCCGCGGGCACAAGCAGCTCTACTGGGTCGAGCGCATCGGCCAGAGCCGCAACGGCGACGGCACCCGCAACGGCGACGGCACGCATCACGGCGACGGCAGCCGCACCGCGGGGAACGGGCGCGGTGGCGGTGCCCGGAACTGACGCCCCCGGGCGTGCGGTTGGGGGTCCCCGGGGCCCCGTGGACATCCCGTAAGCTCCCGCGGGTGACGGAACGGATCGTGGTGGTCGCGGCCGCCCTGCTCGACGGCGGCCGGCTGCTCGCCGCCCGGCGCAGCGCACCCCCCGACCTCGCCGGCCGCTGGGAGCTGCCCGGCGGCAAGGTCGAGCCGGGCGAACGGCCCGAGGACGCCCTGGTGCGCGAGCTGCGCGAGGAACTGGGCGTCGACGCCGAGCCGTTGGCGCCCGTACCGGGGGAGTGGCCGCTGCGGCCGCCGTACGTGCTGCGCGTGTGGACCGCGCGGCTGCGCCCCGGCTCCGCCGCCCCCGAGCCCCTGCAGGACCACGACGCGCTGCGCTGGCTGACCCCCGCACAGGTCTGGGAGGTCGACTGGCTGGACCAGGACGTCCCGGCCGTCCGCGCGACGCTCGCCCCCTGGGCAACGGAAGCGCGCGGCTCGTAAACGGCCCGCCGGGGGCCGAGGGCTCGCCGGCGGCTGCCCGGAGGCACCCCGAAGGCGCTCGGCAGGCGCCGTACGCCGTTCGTGACCCCGTGCGCCCGATGGTGCGGTACTTGCCCCCGGATATCGGGTATGTGGCCATTAACCCCGCGAAAACGGACAGGGGTGACCTTCGTTGGCCTGGGAAGTGATCGGCGTGATCGACACCGAAGGCGTGCGCGCCGAGTGGACCTTCCCCGCCGACCCGGGGGCGGTGCGCACCGCACGGGCCGCGGTGCGGGGTCAGTTGCGCGGCTGGGGGCTGGAACCGGTCAGCGATGTCGCGGCGCTGCTGGTCAGCGAGTTGGTCACCAACTCCCTGCGGCACGCCACGGGTCCCATCGGCGTCCGGCTCGTGCGCCCCGCGGGGATCGGCGGGGTGCTGCTGGTGGAGGTGTCCGACCCGCTCCCCGAACTGCCGCGCGAGCGGGTGGCCCGGCCGGACGACGAGAGCGGCCGGGGCCTGCAACTGGTGGCGTCCTCCTCGCGCCGCTGGGGCAGCCGCCCGGGAGCCGCCGGCAAGACGGTGTGGTTCGAACTGGCCGTACCGGACCGCGCGGACTGAGCGGGCGGTCGGACGCGGAGTGCCGCGGTGTCGGGCGCGGGTGGGGAGGGTGCCGGGATGCCGGGTCGGCCGTGTGGAGACGGCCGTACTGATGCCGTCGTACCCGCTCTCCGGACCGGCGGGGAAACGGTGGGGGCGGGGTGTACGGAGCGTGACGCCCTGTCCACCGCAGGGATCCGGCCGCAGACAACTGTCGAAGGGGGCGGTTCGAGGGCGTGTCCGCTGGTTAGAAGACTGGAAGTGTTCTCACGGCACGGGCCGGAAAACGTCTGGACCGTGCTGTGATCGTGAACACCGTGTCGCGCGGCGCCGTAGTGCTGGATACTGCGGGCAGCCGCCGCCGGTGACCGGTGCCGGACGCGGTGAGCTGGAGGGGACGGTTCGCGTGAGCGAGATACCAGCGAAGGCCACGGAGTCCGAGGACCCGTCGGGCGGCGCGAGGACGGAGGCCGCCGGTGCGTTCGCCGGTCCCGCCGACGCGTTCGCCGCCGCTGCCGAGCGTGGTCCCGCCGACGGCGAGGCCGCGCCCGGTGACGCCATGTGGCAGAGCAGTCCGCCCGGTTCGATCTACGACTACATCAGGGTCGCCTCCTTCTCCATCGGCCCCGACGGGCTGGTCGACCAGTGGAGCCTGCGCGCCGAGCAGATCTTCGGCGTCCCGGCGGAACGGGCCGTCGGCCGGGATCCCATCGAGGCGTTCGTCGACCCCGATCTGCGCGAGCGCGGCCAGCGCAAGATGGCCGAGATCCTCGACGGCCGCGAGTGGACCGGGGTCGTCCCCTTCCGGATGCCCGAGGGACCGGACGGCGACCGGGGCGAGGACGGGCTCGCCGAGGTCTACGTCATGCCGACACGGACACAGGACGGCGAGAAGGCCGCCGTGTGCATCGTCGTGGACGTCCGCACCCTGCGCAGCATCGAGACCGACCTCGCCGCCTCGCAGGCCATTTTCGGACAATCTCCGTTCGGCTTCCTGCTCATCGACTCCGACCTCCGGGTGCGGCGCGCCAACGAGCGGTTCGCGTCCCTGTTCGGCGGCAGCCCCGACGACCACCGCGGCAAGGGCGTCCAGGACTACCTGCCCCGGTCCGAGGCCGAGCGGGTCACCGCCGTGCTGCGCCGGGTGCTGCAGACCGGCGACTCCATCACGGACATGCACGTCACCGGCTACCTGCCCGAGTCCGACGAGCGCCGGCACTGGTCGATCAACCTCTACCGCGTGCACAGCGGCAGCGGGCGCCCCATCGGCATCGCCTGGCTCGGCACCGACATCACCGCCCGGCGCGCCGCCGCCCGCGAGGCCGCGGCGGCACGGCGCAATCTCGCCCTGCTCAACGAGGCCGGCGCCCGCATCGGGAACTCCCTCGACCTGGAGACGACCGCCCGCGAACTCCTCGACGTGGTCGTCCCCGGCTTCTGCGACCTGGCCACCGTCGACCTCTACCAGGGCCTGCTGGTCGGCGACGAGACCCCGCCCGGCCTCGCCGACGGCAGCGCCGAACTGCGCCGGGTCGCCTTCTCCTCCGCCGTCTCGGACGCCCCCTTCGCCAGTACGGTCGCCCCCGTCGCCGTCGGCGCGGTGCACCACTTCCCCTTCAACTCGCCCTGCGCGGACGCCCTGCGCACCGCGCGCCCGCAGCACATCCCCGGCGAGGAGGGCGGCCTGGTGCAGTCCACCCTGGCCGTGCCGATGGTCGCCCACGACACCGTCGTGGGACTCGCGCAGTTCTCGCGGACCAAGGGCAGCGAGCCGTTCGGCGAGCGGGACCGCGACCTCGCCGTGGAACTCGCGGCGCGGGCCGCCGTGTGCATCGACAACGCGCGCCTGTACCGGCGGGAGCACGAGCGGGCGCTGATACTCCAGCGGTCCCTGCTGCCCCCGGGCGACCCGGTCGCCTCCGGCCTGGACATCGCCTGCCGCTACCTGCCCGGCAGCGCCTCCACCGGCCGGCCCAGCGAGGTCGGCGGCGACTGGTTCGACGTCATCGAACTGCCCGGCCACCGTACGGCGCTGGTGGTCGGGGACGTCATGGGGCGCGGCCTGCGCGCCGCCGTCGCCATGGGTGAACTGCGCACCGCCGTACGGACGCTGGCGCTGCTCGACCTGGAACCGGCCGAAGTGCTCTCCGCGTTGGACGAGATCGCCCGCGGGCTCGGCACGCCCGGCGGGGTGCAGCAGGCGACCCGAGCGGCCCGCCGCCCCCGCGAGGCGGACCTGTCCGAGGTGTACCTGGCGACGTGCGTGTACGCCGTCTACGACTCGGTGACGCGGCGCTGCACCTTCGCCAACGCGGGCCACCTGCCGCCCGTGCTGGTCGAGCCGGGCGAGGCGGCGCTGATGCTGGACGTGCCGCCCGGGATGCCGCTCGGCGTCGGCGGGGAGCCGTTCGAGGAGGTCGAGGTCGAACTCCCCGAGGGAGCGCTGCTGGCGCTCTACACGGACGGCCTGGTCGAGTCCCGCGACCACCCGCTGGACGAGGGGCTGCAGGCATTCGTCGGGGCGCTGACGGACCCCTCCCAGCCGCTGGAGGACGTCTGCGACCACGTCCTGAACACCCTCGACACGCACCACGGCGAGGACGACATCGCGCTGCTGATGGCTCGGGTGCAGGGGCTGCCCACCGACTCGGTCGGCGACTGGACCCTGCCGCGTGAGCCGCGCAGCGTCGGGCGGGCGCGGGAGTACGCGCGCGGGCAGTTGCTGAGCTGGGACCTGGAGCCGCTGGTCGACACCACGGAACTGCTGGTCAGCGAGCTGGTCACCAACGCCCTGCGCTACGGCGAGGGCGAGATACGACTCCGCCTGCTGCTCGACCGCACCCTGGTCTGCGAGGTCTGGGACTCCGGCCTCGTCCAGCCCCGCCGACGCCGCGCCCGCGACACGGACGAGGGCGGCCGCGGCCTCCAGCTCGTCGGCCTCCTCAGCGCGGCGTGGGGCTCGCGCCGGACACCGCGCGGCAAGACGGTGTGGTTCGAACTGCCCCTGCCGGACGGCGAAACGGGACTGACGGACCCGGCGGAGGCGTTGCTGAGTCTGTTCTGACCCGCGGGACCGGGCCGGTGCCCCGGCCCGCGCCCCGTGGACGCCTCAGATGTCGAACTCGCCCAGCCAGCCCCGTCGCAGCAGGTGCTGGGGGAGGTAGTCGGACTCGACCTCGATCGGGATGCCGCCGTCGTGGGCGAGGCAGGCGAGGGCGAGGGGGCCGAGGGCGATGCGGCCCTCGGGGTCGTTGGCCCGGTCCTCGTCCGCGGTCCAGTACGCCTTGTGCAGCTCGAGGGCCTCGACCAGTGCCTGGTTGAAGCCGGCCTCGTCCTTGCGGAGGAAGCGGTGGAAGAGGCCGATCGGCGGACCGAGGATGTTCTGCACCAGGTCGCGCGGAGCGACGGTCACCGCCCCGGGGTGCGAGCTCTGCAGCGCGGCCGTGAGCTTCTCCACGACCGCGGGCCGCTGGAGCCAGTACGCCTGAAGGGTCTCGACCCAGTGGTACACGTACGCGTCGAACTGCCCCTCGGGGGAGCGCAGCCGTTCGACCGGGATCTCGCAGAGCCGGGTCATGCGCTTCTGGTCGCGGCAGACGATCGCGAGCCAGAAGGTGGTCAGCCAGTTGCCCGCGTCCGCGTACGGACGGGGGCCGAGAGCAGGGATGCGCCGGACCTTGTGGTTGATGCGGCAGTCGACGTGGCCCTCGGTCTCACCGGTCACGGCGAACAGGGCCGAACCGACCTGCAGCGCGCTGACCGTCGCCTCCCACGTCTCGAGTGCCGCGGCCCTGGGGTCCACGGTGCAGCGGGCCCGCACGTGGAGCAGCGCCGTGCTGAACATGAAGTCGATCTTGCCGGGGGAGCGCTCGATCCTCTCCGCGTCCGAGGCGACGTCCGCACCGAGCGACTCGGCCCACTCGGCCGAGTGGGGCCCGGGGGCACCGTGCCGCGGGATGGTGATCGTCATGCAGTGGTCCACTCGCCGATCCAGGAACGCCTCAGCAGCGCCCGGGGGATGTACGCGGACTCCGCCTCCACGGGCAGGCCGGCGTCGTACGCCAGGCAGGCCAGGGCCAGCGGGCCGAGCGCTACGAGGCCCTCACCGCTGAGGGAGCGGGCCTCGTTCGCCGTCCAGTACTCCTTGTGCCACGTGAGGGCGTCGACCAGAACGGCGTTGAACTGCTCGGGTTCGCGCCTGAGGTACCGCTGGAAGAGGTCGATGGGCGGGTACAGGAGCTTCAGCATCAGTTCCGGCCCGGCGATCCGCGCGTTCTCCGGGTCCGTGCCGTCGACCGCGGCGGCCAGGGTGTCCCAGGTGGCCTGCCGGCCGAACCAGAAGTGCTGCAGGGTCTCCACCCAGGCGTAGAGGTAGTCGTCGAACTCGGCGCCGGATGCGCGCAGGAAGGAGACCGGTACCCGCGCGAGCCGGTCGATCCGGTGGTTCTCGCGGCAGATGACGGCGAGGTAGAAGCTGGTCAGCCAGTTGCCGGCGTGCAGGTAGTCCCGGGGGCCTGTCGCCGGGAGGTGTTTCACCTCGCCGGTGCCGCCGATGCGGCACGGCACGGGACCCTCCGTCGCCGTACCGGAGGCGAAGAGTGCGCTGCCGACCTGCATGGCCGTGACCCATGCCTCCCACGAGGCGAGTTCTCCCGCGGTCGGGTCGGTCAGGCACCGCCACTTCGCGAGAGTGAGGGACAGGTCGAGGGCGTCGTAGCGGTCGTCCTCCGACGTCTCCAGGTGGTCGAGCGCTTCTTTCGCGCTCCTGGTGATCGGTGCCATGAGTTCCGCCGCGTTGTCGGTACGGAACGCATGGCGGGTGATGCGGGTGACCACCTGCTCTCCTCGGGCCAGATCTTCACGTGCTCGACGGTGACACCAGCGTAGGAGCAGCCCAGGCACTCCCGTCCGCCGGGGTGCGGTACCCGGCGTGCTCCCCGAGTCCACGGTCCGGGCCTCGGCTGGTCGGGCCTAGACTCTGCGCACATGAGTGACGTGTTCGCGGTGGACCTGGGCCTCGACCTGGCACCGACCGTACCCAGCGCCGTTCTGGACCACTTGCGCCTCCACCTGGGGCTCGACGGCGACGAAGGCGGCAGGGGTGAGGAGGACGAGTTCCTCGACGTCGTCCCGCTGCTGGCGGAGCGCGGGCCCGCGGCTCGCATCGGGGGAGTGCTGACCGGAGAACTGGTCCGGGCGGGCGGGCACTGGTGTCTGACGGCGCGTCAGGAGATCCACGCGGAGCTCCTCCCGGACCTGGAATCCCTGGCGGAGATGCTCGCCTTCAACGCCAGGACCGAGGGGGTCATCGGTCAGGTGAGGTTCTACGAGGACGAGATCCCCGAACTCCTCGTCAACCGCTCCGGAACGCTGGTGAGGCTCCCCCTGCAGGCCGCGGGCCTGCCGGGCTCCGTCTAGCGGGGATACGGCGGCGGGACCCGGCCCGGCTCGCAGCGCGGGGTCCCGCCGCCGCAGGACTGCGGGATTCTCAGCGAGAATCTCCTGTTTCTCCCAAGAGGTCTTCCAGGGGGACGTCCCCGAGGGATTCCTCGTCCACCTCGGGTGTCAGATGCAGTACCGCTTCCGCGTTGGCGATCAACCGGCCGATCTCGATGGGGAGGTGCTGGAATTCCTCCATCACCACGTCATAGGGCTCGACCCGGTGGGTCCTGCCGTCGAGACCCTTCGCCTCGACCAGATAGCGGTAGCCGACCGGGGAAGTGGAGTCCGCCGCCTTCACCCACTTCGCGCCGTGCCGACGTACGAGGAGATCACCGAGGTAGGACGTCAGGTCCGTGTGCAGCCCGATCCAGTCCGACTGCTCGAACTCCCCCAGGGGGAGCCGGTCGACATAGCTCTGCAGGCCGGGCAGGAGCAGCAAGGGGTCGTCCGCGTAGCGTTCCGGCGCCAGCCCGAGCGTGGAGGCGAGTCCCGCGGCGTTGCGGTGGGCGCCCTCCGCCCACTCCAGCGCTTCGGCGGCCGCCTCGTTCGGCGTCTGGTTCTGCATGGTGCTCAGCCCTCCAGTTGACCAAGAAGGAGTCTACTTCTTCTTGGGCAGGTCCCATTGATCCTTCTTGGGCGCGGGACCGTATTCGAGGAATATGATCTTCGCCTTCTCGAGATAGGCACGCAGTTCCTTGGACGGCCCTGCGTGCGTGAAGGACCAGCGCGGGTCATATCCGGGATTCAGGCGCCGAAGAGCGATGTCCTTGTGGATCTGCTCCTTGATGTGCTTGCTCAACGGCACTTCGTTCTGGATCAGTTCACGCGTTCCGTCCTTCAGGGTGAGGGTCCGGTACGGCCCGTACGTCTTCACCTCGACGGCGACCGTGCGCCCGTCCGGGAGGTCGACGGGAACGTCGACCTTGCGCCCGCCGGTCGCGGTCACCGGATACCGGGGGTCGTTGTTGGTGGGCACCGGGTAATGACGCTCCGGGTCGCCGCCCCACATCTGGCGGTGGAATTCCTCACCGAGCTGCCAGCGGGTCCGCACGTCGCGGACGTTGCGGACGTCGCGCAGGGTCAGTGGTCCGTCCGCCGGCAGCAGGGCGGGCCGCGAGTAGTCGGGCTCATGGCCCGCGTAGGGGTTGCCGTCGTGGGTGTGGGGGTGGTCCGCGGCGGCGTCGTCGGCGGAGCCGAGGTCGTGGTCGTCCCCGGGGTGCCCCAGGTCCTCCGGCCGGTCCACGCCGTCGGGGTACTCCGAGTGCCCCGCGTGGTCTCCCGGCAGTCCGTCGTCGCCCCGCGGCGGCAGCGTGTCGGTGGTGGAGCCGCCCCCTGCGGCGTGCGACCCGGTTCCCGCGTCCGCACCGGCGTTGTCGGCGGCACCTCCCGGTACGTGCTCCGGTGAGCCCCCTGTGTGCACGGGCGTCGTCGGCGTCTCGGGACGCGTCCCGGGGAGCGTGTCGTGGCTCGCGGTGGGGCCGGCACCGAGATCGTCGGCCCTGCCGCCGGGCAGGTGGTCGCCGGCGGTACCCGTCGGGAGGTGGTCGGCCGTGCCGCCCGGCAGGTGGTCGCCCACGTGGCCACCCGGCAGGTCCCCGCCCGCGTGGACGTTCGGGATGTCGCCGCCCGCGTGGACCCCCGGCGCCACCGGTACGTCCTCGCCGACCCGGCCCACGTCCCCCAGGCTGTCGCCCAGGTTGATGTGCGTCGCCGCGTCCACTGTGTGCGGGGCCGCGCCCGCCATCGCCGGCACCTTCGCCGGGGAGTCCACGTGCGGGACGTCCGCCCCCGCCGGACCCGTGCTGTCCGGGTCCGCCGGGCGGTCCACGATGTCCTGCGTCCCGGGCTTGTCCACGTCCAGCAGGACCTTGCCCTGCCCGTCCACGATGTTGCCGTGGCTGTCGGCGTACAGGGTCGGCTCGCCGCCCTCCGCCTTCACCGGCAACGCGTCCTCGTGCACCACCGGCACGTCGTCCGGCACCTTGAACCCGCCCCCGGGCAGCTCGTGCAGCCCCGCCGGCACCGCCGCACCCTCCGGCAGGTGCACCGTCCCGTCCGGCAGGACCGACGTCCCCTGCGGCAAGTGGACCGCCGTCTCCGGCAGCTTCGGGATCTCGATGTTCCCGACGCCCTTCAACGCCTTGGAGATGTCACCGATCTT
>NZ_SZPR01000034.1 GCF_005280195.1 Streptomyces galbus
CTCTCCGAACAGCACACCTAGGTCGTGTCCGCAAAGTCGCGTCGTCCGCCCGGAGGGCGGGCCCTGCGGCGTCCGGTGCGTGCTCTCGGCGTGCCGGGCGGACGCCCGCGTACTGGCCGTACTCGGGTGTTCGCCCGGTGCGGCGAGAGTGCGTGCCGGGCGTCGTAGGGCAGGCGGGACTTTGCGGACACGGCCTAGGGATGCGTGTCCGTGATCGCGATGACCTGGTCGAGGCGGTCCCGGGCGGCCTCCAGGTCGTCGATCCTGGCCTGGAGGCGCTCGCGCTCGACGCGCAGCATGGCTCGTTGGCCGGCGTCGGTGTGCCCGGAGTCCCAGCACGGGAGGAGTTCGGTGATCCTCCGGCTGGTCAGGCCGGCGGCGAACATCTGCTGGAAGAAGCGGACCATGGCGATGGCGTCCGGCCGGTACAGGCGCTGGCCGGACGGGCTGCGCTCCGCGGTGAGCAGCCCCTGCTGCTCGTAGTAGCGCACGGCGCGCACCGAGACGCCGGCGGCCCGTGCCACCTCGCCGATGCGCATCAACCGCTCGGTCGCATCCCCTGTGACAGACATGGTGGCCCCTCTCGCCCCGGCTCCCACCATCGGCGCTTGCCTCTGACGCCGACGTCAGGTTTTAGCGTACCGGGCATGGACATCAACCACTCCGTCGCCCTTGTCACCGGTGCCAACCGCGGCCTCGGCCGCGCTTTCGCCCAGCGCCTGCTCGAACGGGGCGCCCGCAAGGTCTACGCCACGGCCCGCCGGCCGGAGGCCGTGGACCTGCCCGGGGTCGAGGTGCTGCCCCTCGACATCACCGATCCCGCATCCGTGCGGGCCGCCGCCGACGCCGCCCCGGACGTCTCGCTGCTCGTCAACAACGCGGGGGTCAGCACGGGGACCGATCTCGTGACCGGCCCGCTGGAGGCGGTGCGGCACGAGCTGGAGACCAACATGTTCGGCCACCTGGAGGTGATCCGGGCGTTCGCGCCGGTGCTCGCCGGGAACGGCGGGGGCGCGATCGTCAACGTCCTGTCCGCCATGTCGTGGTTCGGGGGCAAGGGCGCCGGGGCCTACCACCTGTCCAAGGCCGCCGCCTGGGCCATGACCAACGGCGTCCGCCTGGAGCTCGCCGAGCAGGGCACGCTCGTCACGGCGGTCCACCTCGGCCTGGCCGACACCGACATGGCCGCGGGCTGGCCCGTGGCCAAGATCGCTCCCTCGGACCTGGCCGACGCGGCGCTCGACGGTGTGGAGGCCGGCGCCGCGGAGGTCCTGGCCGACCAGTGGAGCCGTGACGTCAAGTCCCGCCTGCCCCTGGCGCCGGAGGACTTCGCCGCGGCGATGGACCGCGCGCTGGCCGCGCTGCTGGCGGCCTGAGGCCTCTCTCCCCGGCCCCTGGTCACCAGGGAAGGGGTCCGGACCGGCCGACGAACTGCCCCGTCGGTCCGTCCGGACCGGTCGTGGCGAGGGCCACGATCGGGTCCGCGCCGTCGGTGACGCCGTGTCCGAGGCCGCCGGTGGAGTCGGTCGCGGTCTGCCCGGGGTCGGCCGCGTTGACCTCCACGTCCTTCAGTTCCCCGGCGTACTGCGACTCGACCCGCTCCGGGTCGTGGGTCATGCCGAACGAGCCCATCCCGCTGGACACGTTGACGATGACGGGGTGCGGCGACCTGCGCAGCAGCGGCAGGAAGGCGCGGGTGACCCGCACGATCCCCACGACGTTCACGTCCAGCACGGGCGCTCATGTCGGCCGCGGTGTACTCCTCGACGGGACCGGTCCTGCCCAGCACGCCGGCATATAGGACCGCATCCGTCCTACAGCGCTCCTAGGCTGCGACGCGCACCCTCCCGTACAGCGAGCCAAGGAGCACCCCATGCAGTTCACCTCCATCCGCGTCATCACCGGTGACGTGGCCCGCCTCGTCGGCTTCTACGAGCGCGCCACCGGAGTGCGGGCCGCGTGGGCCACCGAGGACTTCGCCGAACTGAGGACCGAGGGGGCCACCCTGGCGATCGCCGGCACCCGCACCGTGCCCCTGTTCGCTCCGGGCGCCGCCCGTCCGGCGGACAACCACAGCGTGATCACGGAGTTCCTCGTGGACGACGTGGACCGTGTCCATCGGGACCTGGCCGGTTTCGTGACCGACTTCGTCAGCGGACCCACCACCATGCCCTGGGGCAACCGTTCGCTCCTGGTCCGCGACCCCGACGGCAACCTCGTCAACTTCTTCACGCCGGTCACCCCGGCAGCCGTCGCGAAGTTCGCTCGCCCCTGACGGTGCGAGTCCGCCCGGAGCGGTCCCGCCAGGCATGAAATGCCCGGGCGGAAGCACCCGGAGGGGCATGGAGTGCGCGATCTATCAGGAGCAGACGGATGAGTGGGAACAGGTCGACTGCCGGCAGGCGGACGGCGGGTGCAAGGCCACCCTGGCCCGGCTGGCGGACCTGAGGCCCGGCGAGTTCGCCTGGATCCGCATGGACGAACCCGGCGAGGAGGAGCTGCAGCAGCTCGGTGAGCACCTGGGGCTGCACCAGCTCGCCGTGGAGGACGCGGTCCACGCCCACCAGCGGCCGAAGCAGGAGCGCTACGGCGACGTGCTGGCGGTGGCGGTCAAGACCCTCTGGTTCGTCGAGCGGACCGCGGACGTGGAGACGGGCGAGGTGATGATCTTCCTCGGCCCGTCCTTCGCCCTCACCGTCCGGCACGGCGCGGCCGACCCCGCCGCCGAGGCCACGCGACGGCTCGCCGAACAGCCCGACCTCGCGCGGCTCGGCCCGGTGAGCGTGCTGCACGCGGTGACCGACGTCGTCGTCGACGCCTACACGCAGGCCGCCGCCCAAGTGCGCACGGACCTCACGCAGTTGGAGCGGTGCGTGTTCTCCCCCGCCCGCGAGGACCTCACCGAGCAGATCTACTCCCTCAAGCGGGAGGTGGTGGAGTTCCGCGACGCCATCCAGCCGCTGGTGCCGGTCCTGCAGCCCTTCGCGACGGCGCGGGACGACTGGCCGCACGAGGTCGTGCCGTACTTCCGGGACGTCGCGGACCACCTCACCCGCGCCGACGCCGAGGTCCGCGCCATGGACGACCTGCTCTCCTCCGTCCTCGACGCCCACCTGGCGAAGGTGAGCACCTGGCAGAACGACGACATGCGGCGCATCAGCGCCTGGGCGGCGATCTTCGCCGTGCCCACCATGGTCGCCGGCATCTACGGCATGAACTTCGCCCACATGCCCGAACTCGACTGGCGCTACGGCTATCCCTGCGCGCTCGCCGTGATGGCGTTCGGCGCGGGCTTCCTGTACCGGGCCTTCCGCCGCAACGGTTGGCTGTGAGCAAGGGAGGGGTAGGACACGCGCACGCGGGCCGCCGGAGGCCGGACGGGGCGCGGCGCGGGAAACCGGGTCGACGGTGATCGCCGCGGTGCCCGATCATGTGATCATGCCCTTGACAGAGACACTCGCCCGGGTCGACGCGGACCTCGCCGTCGGCCGGGTCCCCGTCGCGCGCCAGCGTCTGCGCGGACTGGTGTCGTCCTTCCCCGACGACCTGACGGTGCGCCGGCGCCTGGGTGAGGTGTACCGCCTCTACGGCGACCCCGCGGAGGCGGGCCGCTGGATGTACCTCGAGGAGGACCGGGACGCGGCGGAGACGTCCGCCTTCGAGGCGAGGTACCGTACGGCGCCGCAGCGCATGCGGGCGCTGGCCTGGCAGGGTCCGGAGTCGCGCGCCGCCACGGCCTTCGCCAGGGAGCGCCTCGCGGCGGTCCGGGCGGAGTGTTCCGACGCCATGGGACGCCCCGTCGACTGGGACTCGGTGCCCTCGGCCGAGCGAGCGGACGGCAGGAACAGCGCCGTCGCCGACTCCCTGGCCGGGGCGGGGTGCCTGCTGGCGGTGCTGGCGTTCCTCGCGATCTGGGTCAACGGACTGGTTGCGCTCTTCGACTGACCCGCCGCGGATGGAGGGGTGACGCGGAAGGCCCGCTGGGTAGCATCCCGCGCATGGCCATCAGACTCGAGAACGTCGGCATCGCCGTGCGGGACCTCGAAGCCGCGATCTCCTTCTTCACCGACCTCGGCCTCACGGTCGTCGGCCGGGACACGGTCAGCGGTGAGTGGACCGACACCGCCGTCGGCCTGGACGGCAACCACGCCAGGATCGCGATGCTCCGGACGCCGGACGGCCACGGCTGCCTGGAGCTCTTCGAGTACCTCCATCCCGAGGCGATCGAGACGAAGCCCACGCGCCCGAACGAGATCGGCATGCACCGCGTCGCCTTCTCGGTCGACGACATCGACGAGGCGCTCGCGACGGCCGCGAGGCACGGCTGCCGTCCGCTGCGCGGTGTGGCGACGTACGGGGACGTCTACAAGCTGACGTACCTCCGCGGTCCCAGCGGCATCCTGGTCATGCTCGCCGAGGAGCTGAAAAAGGGCTGACCGCCGGCCCGTACGCGGTCAAGCGGTGGGAGCCACCGGCCTGGTCCCGGCCGGGGAGTCGAGCTCCAGCGGGTGGAGCTGGCTCCAGTACAGGCGCAGGACCTCCTCCGGCGTCTGCGGGGACGGTCCCGTCCGGTCGCGGAAGGCCAGGTGCAGCTCTTCGACGCGGTCCCCCACCGTCTCGGCGGTACGCGACGCGGACCCCGCGCCACGGTTGGCCCACCAGCGTGCGGCGCAGGCCGCCCCGGCGGCTGCCGCAGCGGTGATGGCCAGTACCTCGCGCGACGAGATGACCTGCATGACACTCCCCGACTCTCCAGACCAGGCATGCGCTTGCCTTATGGGGTGTCCCGAGCGCGGCCGTTCATGCCCCGTTCCGCGAGCGGGCTCGCGTCAAGTGCCGCCGCCCGGACGGGGCGTGGCCGGGGCACGGGCAGGATCGGGGGTCCGGAGCCGAGGCCGCTCCCCCCGCGGCCTCTCGGAGTTCAGGAGCTCAGGGGTTCAGGGGCTGACACCTGGCTCGAGGCGTGCGGCGGGCAGGGTGTCGCTGAGTGCGACGGCCTGGAGCGTCGTGACGCGCTCGATGACCAGGCCGAGCAGCACGGCCGCGGTGATCATCAGCGCCTCCGCCGACACGAGCAGAAGCATCGAGCCCGGGTCGGCCCGGTTCGCCACCGCGAGCACCAGCGCGTGCGCGACCCAGGCGGCCCACCACAGGTTCACCAGCATCGTGTCCCGCGTCTCCCGCCAGGCCAGGGAGCTCGCCCGCCCGATGTCCAGGACGAACCGGCGCGGAACGAAGAAGTTGACCACCGGGACGAACCACGCCCCCACCGTCCAGGCCGCACCCGGCAACGGGGCCCGCGGGGACAACTCCTGGGCGTTGCGCCGGGACCGGGCGAGCCACACGAGGAACAGCACGACCGCGAGGGTCATCAGGTAGACGAAGGCCATGGAGACGAGACCCGACCGGTGCCGGGACGCCTCGGTGGCATGCAGGTAGTGGTCGCGGACCGCCGCGGCACGGAACACGTCCGCCACCGCGGCCACCGCTGTCGCCGCCTGTGCGCAACGGGCGAGCATCCATGGGGCGTTCCGGGCGGTACTCGTCATCGGCCTCGGCCCTGTCCGGGAGGTCTGCGCGGCCGCGGCGGACACCGAGGCGGGATGATCATAGGGGGTGCAGGCCGTGCACCGCTGCGGGGGCGACGGCTCGGTCGTCGCCTCCCGCCTCGTGCGGGCCTCCCGGCCGGGTCAGACCCGGTCCAGGGGGCGGTGCGGGCCTTCCGGGAGGCGGACGTCGATCGGGTCGCCCGGGCGCACCACACCGCCCTCCTTCACCACGCTCATGATCCCGGCCTTGCGCACGATGTTGCCCTGCTCGTCGCGGCCGACGACCTGCTTCAGGAGCCCGTCCTGGAAACGGTCGATCTGCAGGCAGGGGTTGCGCAGGCCGGTGACCTCCAGGACCGCGGAGTCGCCGATGTGCAGGAGGGTGCCCACCGGCAGGCCGAGCAGGTCGAGGCCGCGCGTGGTGATGTTCTCGCCCAGCTCGCCCGGCGCCACCTGGAAGCCGTCCTCGCCGACCTCGGCGAACAGCTCCTCGTGGATGAGATGCACCTGGCGCAGGTTCGGCTGGGTGGGGTCCTGCGCCATGCGGGAGCGGTGCTTGACCGTCACCCCCGCGTGGACGTCCCCCTCCACACCGAGCCCGGCCAGCACCGTGATGCTGTCCCGGTTCGGCTTGGTGAACGCGTACTCGCCGTTGCTGCTGACTGCGGTGACTACTCCGGTCATGACCGAGACCCCCTCGTCCTGCGCGTGATCGGCCATGAGCCTAGTCCGGGCGCTGCCCGCCCCGCGCCCGGACCGTTCCCTGCAGCGCGTTCCGGTCGGGTGGCCCGCCCCTCAGGCCCCCGAGAAACCGGTCAGCGTGATCTTGCCGATGGCCTTGCCCGACTCCAGGACGCGGTGCGCCTCGCGCAGGTGCGCGGCGTCGACCGTGCCGAGGTCGGTGGTCGCCGTCGTGGTGAGGATGCCGGCGTCCACCAGCCGGGACACCTGGTTCAGGATGCGGCCCTGTTGCGCCTGGTCGGCCGTCCGGTGCAGCGAGCGCGTGAACATGAACTCCCAGTGGAAGGCGATGCTCTTGGACTTCAGCAGCCCGATCTCGACCGGGCCGAAGTCGTCGATGGCGACGATCCGGCCGAACGGCTCGAGGACGTCGACGTAGGCGGCCAGGTTGCGGTCCGTGCCGGCCGTGCTGAAGACGAAGTCGACGCCGTGCGGGGCAACTTCGGCCACCTGGGGCGGGAGCGGCCGGTGGTGGTCGACGATGTGCGAGGCGCCCATGCGGCGGGCGAACTCGGTGGTCTCCGGGCGCGAGGCCGTACCGATCACGGTGAGGCTGGTCAGCGCGCGGGCGAGCTGGGACACCATCGCGCCGACACCACCGGCGGCGGCCGTGACCAACAGCGTCCCGGTCTGCCGCAGGGCGCCGTCGTGCAGCCCGAGGTGCTCGAACAGGCCCTCCCAGGCGGTGAGCGACGTCAGCGGCAGGGCGGCCGCCTCGGAGAACGACAGCGTGGCCGGCTTGCGGCCGACGAGGCGCTCGTCCACGGCGTGATAGCGGGAGTTGCTGCCCGGCCGGTCGAGGGCCCCGGCGTAGAAGACATCGTCGCCCACGCGGAACGACGTCACCTCCTCGCCGACGGCGACGACCGTGCCGGCGGCGTCCCAGCCGAGGACCTTGGGTTCGCCGTGCGGGTCGTTGTTCTGGCGCACCTTGTGGTCGACCGGGTTGACCGCGACGGCCTCGACCCGCACGAGCAGGTCACGCGGTCCCGGCTGCGGCACCGGCAGGGTCACGTCGAGCAGGCTCTCCGCGTCGTCCACGGGCAGGCTCTTGCGGTAGGCCACGGCGGGCATGGTCTGCGGGATCGGGCTCATCTCTGCGCATCTCCTCGTCGTCACACTCCGGCGGCCGGTGCGCCCACGGCGTCCGTCCGACCGCTCGGTGAGCACCGTAGGTCCCGGGCGGTGGTAACCCGCAAGGGCACCTACTTCCCCAAGGGAAGTATGCTGGTCGGAGCCGCGAAGGAGAGGGGAAACAGCTCATGGGGACGCCCTGCACGAACGAGCGGCACGACCATCACGACGTGTACGCCGCCCAGTGCCCCTGCCGCGACGTGCTCGACCTGCTGGCCAACAAGTGGTCGGCGCTCGCCATCGGCGCGATGGAGGAGGGCCCCCAGCGGTTCGGTGCGCTGCAGCGGCGGCTGGAGGGCGTCAGCCCCAAGGTCCTCACCGCCACGCTGCGCCGGCTCGAGGACAAGGGATTCGTGGAGCGGACCGTCTACCCGGCGGTCCCCCTGCACGTCGAGTACGCGCTCACCGCACTCGGCCGCAGCGTGGCCGACCCGCTGGCCCGGCTGCGGACCTGGGTCGAGGACCACATGGACGACATCGACGCGACGGGCTGACGGCCCTTCCCGGTGCCGCGAAGGGCGCCGTGGGCAGGGGGCCCGGAAATGCGGTGGCGGGCCGTGGTGGCCGCTGCTACCTTTCCGGAGGCCGTGCGAGAGAACGAGGAGGTGGTACCCGTGACCGTATCGACATGGGTGCTCCCCTCCGGGGTCACGGTCGGGCGATAGATCGTCCGGGAGCGCCGTACACGCGCACTCCCGAAAGGCACGACCGTGCACTTGCAGTTCACTTCCGAACAGCGTCTCGACGACGGCGTCCTCGCCCGCGAGTTCACCCTGGGCGAGATCCCCGGCACCCTGTGGACGCCCGGCTCCGCGGCCCCCGTCCCGCTGGTCCTGATGGCCCACAACAACGGCCTGCCCAAGGCCGATTCCCGGCTGGTGGCCCGGGCCCGCTACACCGCGGCGCGCGGCTACGCGGTGGCCACCATCGACGCGGCGGGGTGCGGTGACCGTCCGCGGTCCGCCGCCGCCGAGCAGATCCGCGCCGAACTCCGGCAGGCCGTGCAGGCCGGCCGACCGGCCGACGAGCTCGACGAGCTCTTCGAGTCCCTCGTCGGCCCGCTGGTCGCCCAGGCGGTGCCGGAATGGCAGGCGACCCTGGACGCCCTCCTCCGACTCCCCGACATCGGCGGGCCGGTGGGGTACTCCGGGGGGTGGGCCGCCCTCGGCATCCGGCTCGCGGTGGCCGAACCCCGCATCGTGGCCGCCGGCTTCTTCGCGGGGGGCTACGTACCCCGCGCCCAGCGCGAGGAGGCCCGCCTGGTCACCGTCCCGCTGCTGTTCCTGCTGCAGTGGGACGACCAGGGCAACCCGCGCCGCCGGGCTCTGGACCTCTTCGACGCCTTCGGCAGCAAGGAGAAGACGCTCCACGCCAACCTGGGCGGCCACACGGGCACCCCGTGGTTCGAGCTGGAGGACGGGTGCCGGTTCCTGGACCGGCACTTGAAGGTGCCCCCACTGGCGGACAGCGCGCGGTAGTCGGCGAAGGGCCGCGCCGTCGTACGGCAAGCCGCTCACGGCTCCTCCTGACGTCCTCGCCCTGAGATGCACCCCTCGTGCGGGAAGGAGAGGATGGAAGAAGGGCAATCCCTTCTGGAGGTGATCAGCATGCGACGCATGCTCACCGCCGCAGCGGCCCTTGCACTGCCTCTTGCTTTCGTGGGAGCACCGGCTGTGGCAGCAACCTATGAAGTGGTCACGCCGCCCACCAGTGTCATGACGGTCGGTCCCGACGACGTCTGCAACTACACCGACAGCCGTCCCACCCTGCACGTGGGCTCGTCGGGATCGGCCGTCCGTCAGGCTCAGTGTTACCTCAACCAGGCCATAGGCGCCGACCTGGACGAGGACGGGGACTTCGGCCGGGTCACCCAGGCCGCCACGAAGGACTTCCAGCGCTGTGCCGACATCGTGGTCGACGGCATCATCGGAGCCCAGACCTGGTCGTTCCTGTCCTTCTGGGCCAACGCGCCAGGAGCGCCCTTCTGTTGATGCCTCTCCGGGCGCCGCCGGTGGTCGCCTTCCCCGGGTACACGAACCGACCGAACCAGGGCAAGGCGACGGCGGCTGCCCGGACCCTCAGGCGCGTTCTGCGCGTCCCGGGGTGGGCAGCCGCCGTCGGGGCGGTCAGGAGGCTGCGGGGACCGGTGTGTCCAGGCCGCGGGTCGCGACGACCTGGGCGGTGCCGTCGGCCAGGCGGTAGCGCAGGCCCACCACCGCGGTCCGCCCGGCGGCGACCTTCTCGGCGAGGGACCGGGAGCGCTCGAGGAGCTGGTCGACGGTGCGGCGCACGTGCTCGGCGAGGATGTCGTCGGGGTCGGTCTGTCCGGCGGCCCGCGCCGCCAGCACGCTCGGGGTCACGCGCTCGACGACGTCCCCGACGTAGCCGCCCGGCGTCAGACCGTTCTCCACCGCGGCGCAGGCGGCGGCGACGGCGCCGCAGGAGTCGTGGCCCAGTACCACGACCAGCGGGCAGTTCAGCACCTCGACGCCGTACTCGACGCTGCCCAGCACCTCGCCGCCGGCCACGTGGCCCGCGGTGCGCACCACGAACAGGTCGCCCAGTCCGCGATCGAAGATGATCTCGGCGGCCAGCCGGGAGTCGGAACACCCGAACAGCACGGCGAAGGGCTGTTGGCCCGGCGCGATCTCCGCGCGGCGGGCGGCGTCCTGGTTCGGGTGCTCGGGCGTACCGGCGACGAAGCGCTGGTTGCCGGCCAGCAGCAGCTCGAAGGCTTCCTGGGGCGTCGGGGTCTCGATCTCGCTCATGGTCCGAAAGCCTAGAACCCCTGGCCAACGAACGCACGGCCTGGTCCCGTCTCGTCTCATCAGGTGGGAGACCGGCGAGCCGTGCGGGCGGCGAAGACACCCGTACGGCCGCTGCGGGGAGCGTGCAGCGGCGCCCCGCATGCGACCTGCCCGGACACGGCGCACCCTGGTGGCATGCCCTCCGTGCCGCCAGTGGTCGTCTACCCGCCCGACGAGCGGGGTGGCCGCCGGGTGCGCATCGACAGCGAGATCTCCGGGATGGCGTACGGCCTGCGCGACGTGGCCGAGTTCCTCCGCCGGGCCGGCCTCGAGATCGAGCCGGCCGAGGTGACGCAGGCCGCGTGGATCGAGTGGCGGGGCGGCGGCCCGGACGTGTGGACGCACTGAACGCGGCCCCCGTGACGGCCCCCGCCCACGGCCCCTGCTCCCCCGGCGATCTACCCAGCCTTTTCGCCGTGCCGTTACAGTGCACGCGTGAGTAGGCAGCCACCGACCCTGGAGGACGTCGCTCGGGCAGCGGGGGTGTCGCGGGCAACCGTTTCCCGGGTCGTGAACGGCGTGCGCAACGTCGACCCCGCCCTGCAGGAGATCGTCTTCCGTGCGATCGAACTGACGGGGTACGCCCCGAACCGCGCTGCCCGCTCCCTGGTCATCCGGCGTGCCGAGACGGTCGCCCTGGTCGTCTCCGGCGTGGGCGGCGCGGCGGACGACGAGGCCCGCGAGGTGTTCGCCACGCGCGTGTTCACCGATCCGTTCTTCGGGCGGGTCGTCGGCGGCGTGATGAGCTTCCTGCGGCCGCGCTCGATGCATCCGGTGCTGATGCTCGCCGAGTCCGACGCCGACCGCCAGGAGGTGGTCTCCTTCCTGCGGCAGGGGCGGGCCGACGGCGCCCTGGTCGTCTCCACGCATCCGGACGACCCGCTGCCCGCCCTGCTCGCCGGGGCGAAGCTGCCCGCCGTGCTCTTCGCCCGTCCCTCCCGGGCCGTGCCGCTGACCTACGTCGACCTGGACCACCGGGCCGGCGGCGCGCTGGCCGCACGGCACCTGCTGGCGCGCGGGTGCCGCAGACCGGCCACGGTCAGCGGGCCGCTCGACGTGCGGGCGAGCCGCGAGCGGCTGGCCGGCTTCCGCGAGGCCCTCGCGGACGGCGGGGTGACGGACGTGCCGCTCGCCGAAGGCGGGTTCACGCTCGCGAGCGGCATCGAGGGCATGGCCGACCTGCTCACCCGGCATCCCGACGTGGACGGCGTCTTCGCGGCCAACGACCTGATGGCGCAGGGTGCTTGCCGGCTGCTGCGCGAGCGCGGCAGGCGGGTCCCGGACGACGTCGCCGTGGTCGGCTTCGACGACAGCGGGGTGGCCGTGACGTGCGAGCCCCCGCTCACCTCGGTGCGCCAGCCGGTGGAACGGATGGCCGAGGAGATGGCCCGGCTCCTCGACAGCCAGGTGCGCGGGGAGTCGCAGGCGCCGACCGGTGTCGTCTTCGACCCCGAGCTCGTCGTACGCGCGTCCGCGTGAGCGCGGCGCGGGGGCGCGGCCGATCCGGCCCTCCGCTCACCGCCCGCCGGTGACCGTGACCGTCACCGGGCGCTCGCACCGGATGTCGCCCGCCGAGCGTCCCACCAGCAGCCGGTACGTCCCCGGCTCGGTCCGCCACGCCTGGTCCGGCGTCGACCAGTGCCGCAGGGCGCGGGGTTCCACCACCACCTCCGCGGTCACCCGCTGTCCCGCCTCCGCGCGGACCGCCGCGTACCCGGCGAGCCAGCGTTCCGGTCGTTCCACCGCGGAGCCGGGGCGCGCCAGGTACACCTGGACGACCTCGCGTCCCGCCCGGGGGCCCGCGTTGCGCAGGTGCACCCGGAGCGCGATCGGGGCCCCCTCCGTCACCTGGGGCGGGACGTCCACGGACTCGTAGTCCCACCGGGTGTACCCCAGTCCGTGGCCGAACCAGTAGGCCGGTTCCCGGCCCGCCCGCAGCCAGGCGCGGTAGCCGATGTGCAGGCCCTCGTCGTACGGCAACCGCCCGCCGGTCGGGCGGGTTTCGGTGACGAGTGCGTCGGCGAGGCGGGCCGCCCAGGTCGTGGGCAGGCGGCCCCCCGGTTCGGCGCGGCCGAGGAGGACGTCGGCGACGCCGGCGCCGGCCTCCTGGCCGGGGAACCAGGTGAGCAGCAGGGCGGCGACCCGGTCGCGCCAGGGCAGTTCGACGGGGCCGCCGCTGTTGACGACGGCGATGGTGCGGGGGTTGGCCGCCGCCACGGCCCGCACCAGGTCGTCGCAGGCGCCGCCGAGGGCCAGCGAGGTGCGGTCGTGGCCCTCGGTCTCGCTGTGTCCGGTGGTGCCGACGAAGACGACCGCGGCGTCGGCGGACCCGGCCGCGGCCACCGCCTCGGCCAGTGCGGTCCGGGTGTCCGGTGCGGGCGGGGCGGCCGCGAGGACGGTGGCGCGTCCGTCGCCGGGGAGCAACTCCCGTCGTGCGACGACGTGTACGGGCCGCAGCGCGGTGAGGGACGTACGGGCCGTCCGCAGCGGTGGGGTGACGTGCACGATCGCCGGGTCGTCGGTCTGCCGGGGGAACGCGCCGTCGAGCAGGGTCCGGTCGTCGACCCTGAGGCTCATCCGGCCGAACCCGCCGACGCCGAACGTCCAGGTGCCGGTGGTGTGCGGGCGCAGCAGGGCGCTGATCTCCACGGTGTGCGCGCCCGCCACCAGGGCCGGTTCCGGCTGGCGGCCGGACAGCCGTCGTTCCGCGTGCAGTTCGCGCCCGTCGCCGTCCAGCAGCCGGACGAGTACGCCCGGGGCGCCCGAGCGCGGATCGGTGCAGTGGTCGGGGGTGACCGGGGCGGGCGGTACGTCGAGGGCGGGGCCGGCGGCGTGGACGACGCGCGCCCGGCCGCGCAGCGCGCTGCGCAGGGCGTCCAGCGGGGTGACCGTTCCGGTCGGGTGCACCTCGGCGCTGCCGCCCCCCTGGGTGCGGGGCGCGGCCGCGTGGGCGCCGATGACGGCGACGGTGGACAGGGCCGCGGGGTCCAGGGGCAGGACGTCGTCGTGGTTGCGGACCAGGACGCTCGCCGCGGCGACGGCGCGGCGCAGCAGCTCCCGGTTGCCGCGGTGCCGTCGGGCGCGGGCGGCGGGGGCGCGGTAGGGGCCGAGGGCGCCCACCCGGGCGGCCAGCCGCAGCAGGCGCCGTACCTTGTCGTCGACGGCGTGCTCGGGGACCTCGCCCGCGCGCACCGCGTCGGCCAGGTCGGTGGCCCAGGGACTGTCCGGGCCGGGCATGGCCAGGTCCAGTGCGGCGCGGGCGGTGTCCCGCGTGGTGCGCACGGCGGCCCAGTCGGAGACGACGACCCCGTCGAAGCCCCAGTGCTCCTTGAGGACCTCCCCGAGGAGCGGACTGGCGGTCATGGTGGTGCCGTTGACACTGTTGTACGCGGCCATGACGAGCCATACGCCCGCCTCCACGGCCCGCTCGAACGGCGCCAGGTACACCTCGCGCAGGACGCGGTCCGCGACCCGGACGTCGACCGTGAGGCGGTCGGTCTCGGAGTCGTTGGCGACGAAGTGCTTGGCCGTGGCCGCGACGCCCTGGGACTGGATGCCGCGGATCAGCGCGGCGCCGGTGCGGCCGGTCAGTTCCGGGTCCTCGGAGAAGCACTCGAAGTGCCGGCCGCCGAGCGGGCTGCGGTGCAGGTTGAGGGTGGGTGCGAGGACGACGTGCACCCCCTTGCGGACCGCCTCGGCCGCGAGGAGGCGGCCCAGTCCGGTGAGGAGTTCCTCGTCCCACAGGGCGCCGAGGGCGGAGGCCGAGGGCAGCAGCGCGGAGGTGCGCCGCTCGTCCCAGGACTCCCCGCGCACCCCGGCGGGCCCGTCGGAGCAGACCATCGCCCGCAGTCCCAGGTCCGGTTCGGCGGCCGTGCGCCAGGTGGTGGCGCCGGTGAGCAGGCGCACCTTCTGGGCGAGGCTCAGCTTGTCGGTCATCCGGTCGAGTTGTTCGTCGTTCATCCCCATGTCCCCACCCCTTGTCCGACGGTCCGACGACGGAGGGCCCGGTCGCCCCCGCCGCCGGGCGGCAGGGGGGACCGGGCCGTTGCGGCATCCGGAGCTGCTCAGGGCAGCCGGTAGTCGCTGTTGAGCGTGGCGCCCGCCTCCGGGTGCGTCTGGTCGTAGCCGCGTGCGTCGCACTGCAGGCCGCCCACGATGCAGTGGTCGACCAGCGCCTTGAGGGTGCGCTCCTCCCAGGCGTTGAAGAAGTCGTAGTGGAAGGAGTAGCCGCGGCCGCTGGCCAGGCGGACCTGGGACATGTCGCCGTTGACCGGGAAGGCCATCTTGAACTCGATCATCGGCAGGGCGACCGGGTGGTCGGCGGGGCACATGTTGTCGTTGGTGCCGGGCTTGACCACCGGGTACGCCATGTGGCTCTTGTGGTCCGGGGTGTCGAGGTACTTCCCGTCCCAGCAACTCGGTGCCTGGAACCGGATGTTGAGCTGGACGTCGGGGCGGCTGGGACAGCTCGCCGGGAAGTCGACGTTGAAGTAGCTGTCGCCGCACTCCCAGCCCTCGACGAAGCCGCGGTGGTGGCGGAACTCGTCGGCGCTCTGCATCGGGTTGCCCACCACGAAGCGCAGGCCCTTGGGGAACGGGCGCACGCTGGTGTAGTCGGTGACGCCGGCCTTGTAGTAGATGGTCTGCGGGCCGACGGGCAGGATCTTGCGGTCACCGTTGTACAGCGAGGGCATCCAGTAGCCGGAGGCGTCGGCGGGCGCCTTGCAGGTGGTGGCGCCGCCGCTGAGGGAGGCGGTGGTGCTGTTGGCGTCGGTCGAGGTGTTGCCCATGAAGGTGTGGTCGTGGGACTTGCCGGGCTGGCCGGGGTAGACGATCGGGTCGTCGGGCGCGGTGTGGGTGACCGAGCAGTTGGCCTGGAACTCGTGGAAGTAGCGGGTCGGCGGGGTCGCCGTCGACGGGGTGACGCCGGTGACCTGCGGGACCGCCGGGATGTAGCCGTCGCCGTCGGGGTCGTCGCCGGACGCCTGGGTGGACACCGCCATGGTGTGCCCGAGGTGGGCGGCGGAGGTGGCCGCGGTGGCGTCCCGGCCGGTGTGCGTGTCGGTGGCCGAGGCGATGGTGCCGACGCCGAGGACGGTGGCGACGAGCGCGGTGCCGAGGAGGAGTGCGGGGAGCCGGCGTGGACTCGATCTCATGGGATCTCCTGCCCGTGAGGTGGGGTGGGAAAGGGGGTGAGCACCGCGGGGCGCCCGGGCGCCGTGCGGCGGTCAGGAGCGGGTCCGGTGGCGCCGGGCCGGGTGAGGCAACCGCCGCCACCGGACGGGGCCGTCAGCCGTAGATGCCGATCTCGTGCAGGGAGTAGCCCCAGCCGGTGCCGCGGGCCGTGAGCTGCAGGCGGACGTAGCGGGCCGTGGCCGCGAGGGGGATGGTGTCCACGTCGCCGTCCCCGGTGGTGGTGGAGTACGCGGAGCGCCAGGTGGTGCCGTCGTCCGAGAGCTGCACCGTGTAGGCCTTGCCGTAGGCCGGGTCCCAGACCAGTTGGAGGGTGCGCAGCGCCTTGGCCGCGCCGAGGTCGACCTGGATCCACTGGGGGTCGCTCCAGTCGCTGGCCCAGCGGGTGTCGGCGCGTCCGTCCACGGCCAGTTGGGGGGTGCAGGGGCAGTCGCCGTAGGACTGCTGGGAGGAGGAGGCGGTGGCCGGGCGGTTCAGTGCGACGTTGGTGCCGCTGACCGGCGGGGCCACCACCCGCACGGACTTGGTCTCGATGCCGGCGTTGCCGTGGCCGTCCTCGGCCTGGACGTACACCTTCCACACACCGAGCTTCTGCGGGGCGGTGACGGCGAACGTGCCGTTGCCGGTGGACCGCCACTGCGCGGCCACGAGGCCCTTGTCGCCGCTGGCGTAGTTCCCGCTGAGGAAGATCTTGTAGGTCACCGGGTCGCCGTCGGGGTCGCGCACGTCGGCGTGCACGGTGAACTCGCCGCCGGCCGGGGCGGAGGTCGCGGGGCTGACGGTCATGTTGCCGAGGACCGGGGGTGTGTTGCCGACGGCGGTCGTGCCGGTGTACGCGCGCTTCACGGCGTAGTAGGACAGCCGCTTCAGTCCGTCGGGCACAAGGTTGAACCAGACGCCGCCGAAGTCGTGTTCGGTGCCGTAGTGGAAGAGGGTGGCGCCCAGGGCCACGCCCTGGTGGCCGGTGACGCAGTTCCACGCCTTGGTGTAGCCGTCGGCCTTCTGCACGTCGGTCGGCTCGTCGGGGACGCCGTTGACGTCGTTCGGGACCTCCCACTCCCCCGCCGGGCCGGTCTCGGTGATGATGTACGGCTTGGTGTAGCCGCCGTCGATCCAGTCCTGGCGGACCTTGCAGACGTTGCTGTACGAGTTCATCGCGTACAGGTCCAGGTCGGGCGCGTTGCGCTTGTAGTACGGCCAGGCGCCGGTCCACGCGTCGGTGGAGGTCACCGGGTGGTCGGGGTCGATACTGTGGATCTTTTTGGCGACGTCGTTGACGAAGCTGGTGTAGGCGTTGCGCTCCGCTTCCAACTGGGTTCCGCTGTAACAGTTCTGGAGTCCGAGGACCGACTCGTTGCCGACGTTCCACATCAGGGTCGCCGGGTGGCTCTTGTAGGTGTCCACCCACTTGGCGAACTCGTTGAGCGCGTTGGTCTTGTACGTGGTGTCCGTGACGTAGTCGACGCAGCCACCGGCGCCCGGGCCGCCGCCCGGCTGGAGCCAGAAGCCGTTGATGACGCGGATGCCGTTGGCGGCGGCGCTGTCCAGCAGCGGCTTGGTGGAGGCGTCGGTGCCCCAGGTGCGGATCGTGTTGGCGCCCATGGCCTTCACGTCGGGCAGGTAGGTCGGCGCGGCGGAGGGGGCCGGGCCCCAGGTCACGCCCTTGACGGTGTAGGGCTGTCCGCCCACGGTGAGGCGCCAGTCGCCCTGGGTCCCCTCGACCTTGACGGCGCCGCCGGGCGGCGGCTGAGTGGTGCCGCCGCTCCCGGTGGAGCCATAGACCTGGAACTCCCACAGCGAGTACCCGTAGCCGCCGGCCCGGGCGATGCCCTGCATCCGCACGTAGCGTCCGGTGCCGGAGAGGGCGAGGTCGTCGGTGCCGCCGTCGCCGCCGGTCACCGTCTTCAGGGTGCGCCAGTCGGTGCCGTTGCCGGACGCCTGGATCGCGTAGTCCTTGCCGTAGGCGGCCTCCCAGGTCAGCACGACCCTGCTGAGCGTGGCCTGTTGGCCGAGGTCGACCTGGATCCACTGCTGGTCGCTCCACTGGCTGGCCCAGCGGGTGCCGGTGAGGTTGCCGTCCACCGCCGCGGCGGGCGCGTAGCCGTCGCCCTCCTGCGAGGAGGCGGTGGCGGGCCGGCCCTGGGACAGCAGGGTGTCGGCGGCGTGCGCGGCGGGGGCGAGCGCCAGGGTGGTGAGCGAGGAGGCGAGGAGGAGCCCGGCCGCGAGGAGGGCTCCGCCGGTGCGGCGGCGGGCTGGTGGGTCGGTGAGGGAGGCTCTGGACACGCGTGCTCCTGGTTCGTTCGCCGTGCGGGGAGAGGCGGGTGGGGGTGGCGGCGGGCGGGGCGGTGTGCGGCGTCAGCTCTCGGAACGCCATGCGGGAGAGCGCTCTCCGACCATGCCGCGCGGCCACAAGGCGGTCAAGAAGGTGGACAGGTTTTTCTTCGACCTTGTTTCAAGCCTTGAAGCGAAGGGGGTGACCGCTCGCCGCAGCCCCGGTCCACGGGCCGCCCGGGCGATGTCGTGGGCCGGGGCCGCCAGGGCGAGCCGCGCCGCGTCCCGGTGCCGATCGGCACCCTCGGCGACGGCCGCCGGGAAGGGGCGCCGGCCGACCACGACGTCGGCGGGGGACGGGGGGTCCGATTCCCAGGATCAGGCAAAGAATGGCGCATGCCGTACGGTTCTCGGCCCGCATGGCGGTCGGTGACAAAGGCTCGATTGCATCGTCGCACCGGCCGCCTGAGCGGAACCAAGAAATCCGACCGGCTCCCTCTGTTGCGGCTCCATGAACGCTGCCTTACAAGGCGGGCCGGACCGACCGGCGGCCCCCGGAATACCGCACGCCGGAAATTCACGGCAGCAGAGAGTCACCGGTGTGCGGGTGCGACAGATCCTCGGGCCGACTCGCACCGCTTGCCCTGGTGACGCGCGTCATGGCGCGGTCCGCAGGAAATCCCGCACCTGTCGTGCGGGTGAAGAGAACCGGAGCAAAGTCGCTCACTTTGCAGCCAGAAATGCTCACACCTGTACGGCTCGCCCGACGGAAGACTGACGACAAGAGGAACAAACGGGACGTGCCGGGCAGTTGTGTGGTCTCGCGTCGGCCACCGCCTTCGTGTACGTTCCGATCGATCACGCAAAGGACTGACCTGTTCTGGCCTGAACGACGCCCTCCAACGGGAGTTGTACGGTTGGCGCAGGCACACCGGTTCGACAGGGGGAGGCGTACACGCATGTCTGCACCATGTCCTGAGTACGTGCAGAATCCCTGTGTCCGATGTACGGCGGCGCCGACGACGTTCTGAGGGCCGACTCCGCACCGCACGGCCCCAGCGGTTCCTTCCGGCGACCGATTCACTGAACGAGCGCCGTTCCAATCTTTTCACGGCTGCCCGGCCGCGGCCGAAGCCCACCACGCTACGCGTCTTTTGCATGCCCCGATGCCGTGGCCGTGTTACGCGCGTCGACTCCACCTGCCCTAATTCAAGGCTCCAACTTCACGAATTCCAGGTTCGAAGGATGATGGCGAAACCAGCGGGGTCCGGAGAATTGTCCCTGTCAGAAATGCTGCGCGCGGCCACCGCCGCCCAGCCCGACCGGACTGCCGTCTCCTGTGGCACGGAGCGGCTCTCCTTTCAGCAGCTCAGTGAGAGCAGCGAGCGCATGGCCGCCCACCTGCGACAGCTCGGTGTGGCGGCGAACGACCCCGTCGGCATCTTCATGGAGCCGTCCGTCGACCTCATGGTGAGCGTCTGGGGCGTCCTGCACTCGGGCGCCGCGTACCTGCCGCTGTCGCCGGAGTACCCGGACGAGCGGGTGCGCTACATGGTCGCGGACTCGCGGACCGAGGTCGTCCTGACCGAGGAGTCCCTGGTGCCCCGGCTGGCCGCGATGACACCGCCGGGGACGCGGATCGTCACCGTCGCCGACAGCCAGGTCCGCACGGAGTGGCCCGCCGACGGCGTGACCGCCGTGCCGACGGCGCTGCCGCCCGCGCGGGGCGACTCCCTCGCGTACGTCATCTACACCTCGGGGAGCACCGGCAACCCGAAGGGCATCGGCATCGAACACCACAGCATCGTCAGCCAGATGCGGTGGCTCGCCGAGGAGCAGGGCCTGCACGAGCGCAGGACGGTGCTGCAGAAGACGCCGCTGAGCTTCGACGCGGCCCAGTGGGAGATCCTCGCCCCGGCCTGCGGCAGCAGCGTGGTGATGAGCGAGCCCGGGATCTACGCCGATCCCGGCGGGCTCATCGACCTGATCGTGGCGCACCGGGTCACCACCCTGCAGGGCGTGCCGACGCTGCTGCAGGCGCTCGTCGACACCGGCCGGCTGTCCGACTGCACCTCGCTCACCCACGTGTTCAGCGGAGGCGAGGCGCTGACCCGGACCCTGGCGGTCGAACTGCTCGACGCTTTACCGCACATCGACCTGGTGAACCTGTACGGCCCCAGCGAGTGCACCATCAACGCGTCGGCCCACACGGTGGACCGCGGCACCGTCCACGAGGGCCCCGACCACGTCAGCATCGGCCGGCCGGTCCCGGGCATGAGCTTCCACATCCTCGACGCGGCCCGTCGGCCCGTGGCGCCGGGAGATTCGGGTGAACTGCACATCGCGGGCCACCAGTTGGCCCGTGGGTACCTCAACAATCCCGAGCTGACGGCGCAGCGGTTCATCCCCAACCCGTTCTCCTCCGACCCGGCGTCCGCGCGCCTCTACCGCACCGGCGACCTGGCCCGCTGGAACGACGACGGCACGGTGCAGTTCCTCGGCCGGACCGACAGCCAGGTCAAGCTGCGCGGCTTCCGGGTCGAGCTGGACGAGATCAAGGTGTCCATCGAGAAGCACGAGTGGGTGAAGCGGGCCGCCGTCCTGGTCCGGGACGACACGAGGGTCGGCGCCAACCTCATCGCCTTCATCGAGCTCGACCCGCAGCGCGCCGCGCTGATGGACCAGGGCAACCACGGCAGCCACCACCAGTCCAAGCAGAGCAGGCTCCAGCTCAAGGCCCAGCTCGCCAACCTGGGGGTCCGCGAGGACGACGGCGCGGCCGTCGTCGAGCTGCCCGGCCGTGCGGCCACGGCGGACCAGCGGCGCACGGTGTTCGCCCGCAAGACGTACCGGTTCTACGAGGGCGGCGAGGTCAGCCGCGCCGACCTCCTGGCGCTGCTCGCCCGGCCGGCCGGGCAACCGGCCGCACACCGGGACCCGGCCACCCTGAGCCTGGCCGAACTGGGCACGCTGCTGCGCTGGTTCGGGCAGTTCCCGAGCGGCGAACGGCTGCTGCCCAAGTACGGGTACGCCTCCCCCGGCTCGTTGTACGCCACGCAGCTCCACCTGGAGCTGTCCGGCGTCGCGGGCCTGGACGCGGGCTTCTACTACTACCACCCGGTCGAGCACCGGCTGGTGCTGATCGGCCCGGCCGCGACCGGCGAGCCCAGGCTGCGGGTCCACTTCATCGGACGCCGGTCCGCCATCGAGCCCGTCTACCGCAACAACATCCAGGAGGTCCTGCAGTTCGAAGCCGGGCACATGCTGGGCCTGTTCGACCACGTCCTCCCCGAGTTCGGGCTGCGCATCAACCCCGGCCCGGTCACGCCCGAGGTCAAGGACGTCCTGCGCTGCCCCGAGGAGGACTACTACCTCGCGACGTACGACGTGGAGTCGGCCGGGGCGCCGGCGGTCCCCGGCGCCGTCGAGCTGTACGTGCAGGCCCACCCCGACCGCGTCACGGACCTGCACGGCGGCCAGTACCGGTTCGACGGTGCGGACCTGGTCCACGTGTCCGACGACCTGGTCCGCAAGCAGGACGTCATCGCCATCAACCAGGAGGTGTACGACCGGGCGAGCTTCGGCGTCAGCCTGATCGGCCGCGCCCCGGAGCCCTGGCAGCGCTACGTCGACCTCGGCCGGGAGCTGCAGCGCCTGCAGATGAACAACCTCGACGTGGGGCTGATGTCGTCGGGCTACAGCTCCGAGACCGGCAATCCCCTGCCGTCCGCCCGGCGCATCGCGGACATCGTCGACCTGGGCACCGGCACGGCCTCCTATTTCGCCGTCGGCGGCCGCATCAGCGCCGAACAGCGCCTCAGCGAGGGCATGAAGGAGGACTCCGTCCACATGCGGGGGCCGGCCGAGATCGTCAAGGACAACCTCGCCGAGACCCTGCCCCCGTACATGGTGCCCAACCGGGTCACCGTGCTGGACGCCTTCCCGCTCACCCCGAACGGCAAGATCGACCACCAGGCACTGCGCGAGCTGGACAAGGCGGCCGTCGACCACACCGAGACGCCGGTCGTGCCGCCCCGCACACCCACCGAGGAGGCCATCGCCGCGCTCTGGGGCGCGGTGCTCCGGCAGGAGCGCGTCTCGATCCGGGACAACTTCTTCGCCGCCGGAGGGCATTCGCTGACCGCGGTGAACCTGGTCGGGCGAATCAACCGCGAACTCGGCAGCTCCCTGCCGCTCCAGGTGCTGTTCGACGCGCCGACCATCGCCGAGCTGGCCCGGCGCGTCGACCGGGAGCCCGCGACCGCGCTCACCCGGCTGGTGCGGCTGCGCGCCGGGGACGGTGCCCGGCCGGTGTTCTGCTGGCCCGGGCTGGGCGGGTACCCGATGAGCCTGCGGCTGCTGGCCGGCCGGCTGGAGCTGGACCGGCCGTTCCTCGGGGTGCAGGCCCACGGCATCAACGAGGGCGAGGTGCCGTACCCGACGTTCGAGGAGATGGTCGCCCAGGACATCGAACTCGTCCGCCGGGTCCAGCCGGGCGGCCCGTACACCCTGTGGGGGTACTCCTTCGGGGCCCGGGTCGCCTTCGAGGTGGCCCACCAGCTCGAACGCGCGGGCGAGCAGGTCGACGAGCTGATCCTGATCGCGCCGGGCAAGCCGCCCGTGGAGGCCGGCGCCGAGCGGCCGGCGGAGGCGCCGGCCGGCTACGCGGACCCCACCTTCGTCTCGATCCTGTACTCGGTGTTCGCCGGGAACCTGGAGCGGTCGGCGGTGCAGGCGTGCCTGGCCGCGACCCGGGACGAGGACTCCTTCGTCGACTTCGTCTGCGGCCGGTTCGAGCACCTGGACCGTGACCTGGTGCGCCGCATCGTCGGCGTGGTGCGGACGACCTTCCCGTTCGAGTACGCCCCCGACGAGCTGGCCCGGCGTGGTCTCACGGCGCCGATCACCGTGCTGCGGGCCCGGGGCGACCAGGACTCCTTCATCGACTCCGCCCCCGCGCTGTCGCGGACGTCGCTGCGGATCAGCGAACTCCGGGCGGACCACTACGAACTGCTGCGCGCGCGGGGGATGGACGAACTCGTCTCCGCCCTGCACGCCGCGCGCCTCACCGGAAAGGCCATCGGAGTGCCCCACGTCAGCATCAAACACTTCCCCAACAACCTCGCGGCCGACCAGATCTCCGCACTCGTCGACGCGATCACCAGCGCCGTGCGGACCGCCTTCTCGGTCGACGAGGGCGCCGTGTCCATCGCCCTGGAACCGGTCACCCAGGAGGCGTGGACCGAGCGGGTGTACATACCCGAGATCGTCCACGGCACGGCGAACCTGGTGAAGGCCCCCAACTACTGACGTCCGCCGCGGAGTTCGACGTGCCCCCGGGAAAGACCAGACATGACATTACGGAGCATCGCATGCGTAGGCTGATCGTCAGGGCGAGGGAGGACCTCTCCGTGATCGTCGCGCGGGACCCGTCGGTCCGCACCCGCGCGGAGGCGCTGCTGCACCCCGCCCTGCCGGCGCTGTGGACCCACCGGCTGGCGCACGCCCTCTACACCCGCGGGCACCGTCAACTCGCCCGGCTCCTCGCCTACCTGGCCCGCGCGGTGACCGGCGGCATCGAGATCCACCCGGGCGCGAGGCTCGGCCGGCGCGTGTTCATCGACCACGGCGCCGCCGTGGTCATCGGGGAGACGGCCGAGGTCGGCGACGACGTCACGATCTTCCACCAGGTCACGCTGGGCTCGGTCGGCTGGTGGCGGGACGGGCGCCGGGCGGCCGGTGCGCGCCGCCACCCGGTCGTCGGCGACCGGGTGGTGCTCGGCACCAACGCGATCGTGCTGGGCCCGGTCAGCGTCGGCGACGACGCGCTGATCGGCGCGGGGTCGCTCGTCCTCGGCGACGTACCGGCGGGCGCCCGGGTGATGGCCCCGCTGGGCGAGGTGACGCCGCGCCTGTCGGCCGCGGACCGCGAGGAGGCGGACGAACTGCTGCGCGCGCTGGCCACCTCCGGGTGCTGGTGACCGCCCGCCCCGTCCCCGTCCCCGCACGTCGCCCGCCGTTCCCCGCCCCCCGACCACGCGTCGGCAGCCATCGGAGGCACACATGATTCACGTCGGTGTCGTGGAGAGCAATCTCTCCGGATCCGGCTTCGAGGGCCTGCAGATCATCAAGGAACTCGACTGCCGCGTCACCTTCTTCACCCGCGACCTGGACCGCTACCTGGCCGTGCCGGGCGGACCGGCCTACTTCGAGCAGTACGTCGACGAGATCGTCCACTGCGAGACGAACATCTACGAGGAACTCCTGCCGCACGTGCACGCGGCCGGGGAGAAGCACCCCTTCGACGCGTTCCTCACCCTCGCCGAGTACGACGTGGTCGTGGCCGCCCAGGTGGCGGTCCACCTCGGCCTGCCCACGGTCAGCGTCGACGGCGTGGCCACCGCGCGCAACAAGGCGCTGATGCGCCGGCGCTGCGCCGAACTCGGCGTCGCGATACCGGCGTTCCGCACCGTGCGCGACCCCGCCGAGGCGGAGGCGGCCGCGGCCGAGATCGGCCTGCCCTGCGTGGTCAAGCCGGCCGACGAGACCAGCAGCGCGGACGTACGGCTGGTCGACACCGCCGCGCAGGCCGCCGAGCACGTCGCGCTGATCCGGTCCCGCAGGGAGAACACCCGCGGCCAGGCCCGCTACCACGAGCTGATGGTCGAGGAGTACCTGAGCGGCCCCGAGGTCAGCGTGGAGGTGCTGGCCGACGGCGACCGCTACGAGGTCTTCGGCGTCACCGACAAGTCGGTCGTCGGCCAGGGCTACTTCGTCGAGCTGGCCCACACCTTCCCCTCCAGCCTGCCCGAGCCGGTGGTCCGCGCCTGCGGCGACCTGGCCGTCGAGGCGCTGCGCGCGGTCGGGTTCGACCTGGGGATGGCGCACGTCGAGATCAAGGTGACCCCGGCCGGACCCAAGCTCATCGAGATCAACCCCCGGCCCGCCGGCGGCAAGATCACCTACCTCGTCGACCGCGCCCTCGGCATCAAGTCCCTGGAGCTGGTGGCCCGGCAGTACCTGGGACAGCCCCTGCCCGCCCGCGTGCTGCCCGAGCAGCCGGTCGGCGGCGCCGCCATCCGCTACCTGACCGCGCAGCCCGGCCGGGTCGTGTCGGTCGGCGGCCTCGAGCGGGCCGCCGCGCTGCCCGGCGTCGAGGAAGTGGTCGTCAAGCCGAAGCCGGGCTCCGTCATACGGGAGTTGCGCCGCAACGGCGACCGCGCCGGACACGTCCTCGTGGTGGCCGACACCGCGGAGCTCGCGGCGCGCACCGCGGAGGCCGCCGCGCAGGAGATCAGCATCCGCACCGAGCCCGTCCTACGGCGCCCCGTCGCGGACTCCCTGGTCGACCTGATCGGGGGCACCCCGCTGCTGAGGCTGCCCGTCCACCGGGTCGTGGACGGGGCACCGGACGACGCCGAGGTGCTGGCCAAGCTGGAGCTGTTCAACCCCTGGTCCAGCAGCAAGGACCGGGCCGCGCTGTCGATGCTGCGCGGCGCCGAGGAGCGCGGGCTGCTCACCCCGGGCGACGGCACCGTGATCGAGGCGACCTCGGGCAACACCGGCATCTCGCTGGCCGCACTGGCCGCGGCCCGCGGCTACCGGTGCGTCATCGTGCTGCCGGACAACGCCACCCAGGAGCGGGTGGCCATCCTGCGCTCGCTCGGCGCCGAGGTCGTACGGACCCCGCACACGGGCGGCTACCAGGCGGCCGTCGACAAGGCGGAGGAGCTGCACCGGCAGACCCCCGGGTCCTGGTTCTGCTGCCAGCACGACAACCCGGACAACACCCGCGCCCACTACGAGACGACCGGCCCGGAGATCTGGAGCGACGCCGACGGGCGGATCGACGTGTTCGTGGCCGGGGTGGGCACCGGCGGGACGCTCAGCGGCGCCGGACGCTACCTGCGCGAGGCCCACCCCGCGGTGCGGATCGTGGCGGTGGAGCCGGCCGGCTCGCCGCTGCTGTCCGGCGGCGAGCCCGGCACGCACTCCATCCCGGGCTTCAACGGCGGCTTCATCGCGCCCACCACCGAACGCCACCTCATCGACGAGGTGATCGCGGTCTCCGACGCGGACGCCCTGGACACCACCCGGCGGCTCGCGGCGCGCGCAGGTCTGCTGGTCGGGGTCTCGGCGGGTGCCGTCGTCCACGCGGCCGGCGTCCTGGCGGCCCGCCCGGAGTACCGGGGCCGGCGCATCGTGACCCTGCTGCCCGACACCGGCGAGCGCTACCTCAGCCTGCTGGGCCGCGAGGCCGAGGCCGTGCCGGCCGGCGCCGTCGTCGCCGAGGCGGGCGGTGCCCGGTGACGACGCCCGCACCCGCCGACGGCCGGCCCCGCCTGCTGATGGTGATGCCCTACCGCCAGTTCGTGCGCAAGGCGCAGGCCGAGGGCTTCTGGGTCGGCGCCGTCTGGGACCCCCGGCTGGAGTCGCCCGCGTACCTCGACGACGTCCGCGCCCTGGCCGACCTGTACCTGGAGACCGACTTCCAGGACCCGGAGCTGCTGCGCCGCACCCTGCGCGAGGCGGCCCGCGAGCACGGGGCCACGGTGATCTACCACATCGGCCGGGAGGAAACGATGGTCACCGCCCACGAGGTGGCCGAGGAACTGCACGCCGAGCTCAACCCGGCCGCGGCGATCCGCTTCCTCGCCGACAAGCACGCCATGCGCGACCTGCTCGCCCGGCACGGGCTGTCCCCGGTGTCCTTCGAGGCGGCGCCGACCCGGCGGGAGGTGCCCGGCGCGGTCGAGCGGATCGGCTGCCCGGCCGTCGTCAAACCGGCCGCGCTCGCCGGCAGCCGGGGCGTGTTCCTGTGGCAGGAGCCGCAGGACCGGGCGGCCTGGACGGCACTGGTCGACGCGTACGGCTACGACGGGCCGTTCCTGGTCGAGGAGTACCTGCGGGGTCCGGAGTACAGCGTGGAGACGCTGAGCCGGGACGGCCGCCACCAGGTCGTCGGCATCACCGAGAAGCTGCTGGGGCCACCGCCGCTGTTCGTGGAGGTGGGGCACGTCCACCCGGCGCCGCTCCCCGAGGACCGCAGGCGGGCCGTCGAGGACCTCACCACCGAGCTCCTCACGGCGTGCGGCTACCGGTTCGGGCCGGCCCACACCGAGGTCATCTGGACCGAACGCGGCCCGCGGATCGTGGAGTCGCAGGCCCGGCTCGGCGGTGACCGCATCCCGCGGCTCGTCGAACTCGCCACCGGACTGGACATCGAGCAGGCGATCTTCACCGCCCTCGCGGACCGTCCCGTGGCTCTGCCCGAGGCGACGGCGACGGCGATCGTGCGGTTCTTCACCTTCCCGCCCGGCCGTATCAGCGAGATCCGGGGCCTGGAGACGGTCGCCGGCCTCCCCTACGTCGACGAGCTGAGCCTCAAGCTGAGCCCGGGCGGCACGGTGCCGGAGGTCCGCGACTCCAAGAGCCGGCACGGCCACGTCATCGTCTCGGGTGCCACCGCCGAGGAGGCCCGGGCCCGCTCCGCGGAGGTGCTCGCCGCGCTCGAGGTCGTCATCGACGGCACGCCCGTCCGCGCGGACGGCCGCACCTCGGTGCTCGGGACGCCCGTATGAACGCCGTCGGTCACGAGTCCCCCCACGTTCGAAGAAAGGCAGTGACCATGCAGTGGTCCCCATCCCCCAGGAGGTCGCCATGACCAGCCCCGCCAGCGACGCACAGGTGGTGTTCGTCGGCTACAACGCGGCCTACCTGCGCGCCATCGACGGGAGCGTCCCCAGCGGGTCCGTCGTGGTGATCGAGGAACCCGACATCATCCGCAAGCGCGAACTGCACGACGCCGCCAGCCGGTTCGACTGCCTGGACCGGATCGTCCCGGCGAGCTACCAGCAGTCGGCCGGGGCCCTGGACCTGGCCGCCGAGCTGACGGCCACCCGCCCGGTGGCCGCCGTCGTCCCCGGTCTGGAGTACGCGGTGCCCGCCACGGCCGCGCTCGCCGAGAAGCTGGGGCTGCCGGGGGCGACCGAGGCGGCCGCGCAGGCGCTGCGCGACAAGGTGCGGCTGCGCGAGGTGTCCGGGGCCGGCGGCGTGCGCAACCCGCGCTGGCGCGAGGTGCACGGGCCCGCGGACATCCTGGAGTTCGCCGACGGCGGTCCGGTGGTGGTCAAGCCGGCGAACCGGCAGGCGAGCGTGGGCGTGCAGCTGCTGGACTCGGTCGACGAGGCCACCGCGGCCGAGGCGTGGGAGCGGACCTCGTCCGCCGCCGAGTACGAGCAGGTGCCCGACCGGGAGCTGGCGTGGCGCTTCCTGGCCGAAGAACGGCTGCGCGGACCGGAGTTCAGCGTCGAGGCGCTGGTGCGCGAGGGCGAGGTGGTCTTCGAGAACGTCACGGCCAAGACCGTCGTCCCGGGGCCCTACCCGGTGGAGCAGGGCCACCTGCTGCCGGCTCCGCTCGACCCCGGCACCCAGGAGGCGTTCGGCACGGCGATCCGCAAGCTGGTCGCCGCCACCGGCTTCGGGACGGGCATCCTGCACGCCGAGTGGATCCTGACCGAGGACGGTCCGACGCTGGTGGAGTGCGCCGGCCGCTGCCCCGGTGACTACCTGGTCGACCTCATCGACCTGGCCTACGGGACCCGCGTCAGGCTGACGCTCATCGACCTGCTCGCCGGCCGTCCCGTCACGCTGCCCCGCTCCGCCGAGCGGACCTCGGCGATCCGGTTCCTGGCAGCCGAGCCGGGCACGGTCACCGCGGTCACCGGGCTGGACGAGGCGCAGCGGCTGCCCGGTGTGCACGTCGCGGAGGTGGACGTCGAGGCCGGTCAGCAGGTGCGTGCCTGGGCGTCGTCCTGGGACCGGGCCGGACACGTCATCGCGACCGGACCCGACGCGGACACCACCCGCCGGCGCGTCCTGGACGCGGACGCCGCCATCCGCATCGCTACCGATTGAGGAACGACATGTCTGCTGTGTGGCAACGCGTCCGCGGGTGGCGCGGCTCCATGCCCGGAGGCTCGGTCGGCCTGCGGCTGGCCGTGATGGCGATGATCGACGCCGTCGGCACGGGTGCCTTCCTCGCCGTGTCCGTGCCGTTCATCACGCGGTCGGTCCACCTGTCGGAGGGCAACCTCGGCCTCGGCCTGACCCTGTCCGCCGCCGTCGCCCTCGCCACGGCCATCCCGATCGGCGTCCTCGCGGACCGGATCGGCCCGAAGAAGGTGCTGGTCGGGGTCAGCCTGTGGCGCTGCGCCTGCTTCGTGGTCTACCCGCTGGTGCAGAACCTGTGGCAGTTCCTGACCGTGGTGTGCCTGCTCGGCCTGGTCGACAAGGCGGCCGCACCGATGGAGCAGGCCCTGGTCGGGCAGGCCACGGCGACCGAGGACCGGGTCAGGGTCGTCGCGATCCTCCGGTCGCTGCGCAACGTCGGCTTCACCGTGGGCGCGCTGCTCGGCGGGATCGGGCTGCTGATCGACACCCGCGCCGGGTACACCGCGATCCTGCTGGTCAACGCCGCCTCGTTCGCGGTGCTCGCGAGCCTGGCCGCGCGGCTGCCGGTGCTCAGCGCCCCGGCGAAGAGCCTGCGCCGGCGCTTCTCGGTCAGCGTGCTGCGGGACGGGTCGTTCCTGTCGTTCACCGGGATCAACGCCGTGCTCACGATGCACATGACGCTGCTGAGCATCGGTATCCCGCTGTGGATCGTCAAGCACACCGACGTCTCCTCGGCGCTGATCTCACCGCTGGTGGCGGTCAACACCGTGCTGGCGGTCGCCCTGCAGGTGCGGGCCAGCCGCGGGACCGACACGATCGCGGGTGCCGCGCGGGCCCTGGTGTGGGCCGGCGTCTCGCTCGCGCTGTGCTGCCTGCTGCTCGTCGCCGCGCCGAAACTGCCGGTGGTCCTCGCCGTCGGCGTGCTGCTGCTGGCGATGGTCGCGCTGACCGGCGGTGAACTGTTCCAGTCCGCCGGCGGCTGGGGCGGCTCCTACCTGCTCGCCGCGCCCGGCCAGGAGGGCGTCTACCTCTCGGTCTTCTGGCTCGGCGTGGCCATCCAGCAGATCGCGGCGCCGGTCCTGGTCAGCCTGGTCGTCACGACCGGCACCTCGGGCTGGGTCGTCCTGGCGGCGCTGTTCGCCGTCTGCGGTCTCGCCGCGCCGCCCATCGGCCGCTGGGCCCAGGCCCGGGCCGACAGCAGGCCCCAGCCGGACCCGACCCTGGCCGAGGCCACGTAACCACCCCTGAACCGCCGGCCGCTCGACCGTGTCGGCACTGTGTGATCAACCATCTGAGGAGAGACATGTCCGTTCCGCTGTACGTTCCGTCGGGCGAAGGCGAGTTCGTCAACATCCGCGACACCAAGAGGACGTACCTCAAGCTCACCACGGCGGACTCCGACGGCGAGTTCGGCTTCTTCGAGCACCACATGGCGCCGGAGGCGAGCGGTGCGAGCCCGCACATCCACAAGCAGTCCACCGAGATGTTCTACGTGGTGAAGGGCGAGATCGAGTTCACCATCGGCGACCGCAAGGTGGTGGGTGAGCCGGGTGCGTTCGCCTACGTCCCCAAGGGCGAGCCGCACGGCTTCACCAACCGGGGCAACGAGGACGCCACGCTCCTGATCATGTTCTACCCGATCTACAACCGCGAGGACTACTTCCGCGGCCTGGGGCGCCTCACGGCCAACGGGCGCAACCCCTCCCTGGAGGAGCTGCAGGAGCACATGGCGAAGTACGACCAGTTCATGGTCTGACCCGCCGACCGGCGGCGCGGTCCGAGCCGTCGGCCGGCGGCAACGCACGGGGCCTGGCAGCGATCGCGCCGCCAGGCCCCGGTCTGCGTGTCACCGTCAGTCGCCCGCGCTGTTCCGCAGCCGGAAGCGCCACTGCAACTCCCGCACCTGCTCGGCGAGTTCCGGAACCGGACCCGCCACCTCCTGGCCGGGCACGACGTCCTGGACGGACAGCGGGGCCAGCGGCGAGGTGACGGGGACGCCCCACTCGGCCTTCCAGTCCCGGGCCTGCCGGGACGAGCTGGCGTAGACGATGCGGCCCAGCCCGGCCCAGCCGTGGGCGGCCGCGCACATCGGGCAGTGCTCGCCCGAGGTGTACACGGTCGCCGCGGCCCGCTCCTCGGGGCTCAGGTGGGTCACGGCCCACCGGACCAGCTCGAACTCGGGGTGCCGGGTCGGGTCGCCCGTGGTGGACTCGCGGTTGCGGTCCTCGGCGAGGATCTTGCCGTCCGCGTCGACGAGCACCGAGCCGAACGGCCAGTCGCCGGCGTCGACCGCCTCGGCGGCCAGCTCGATGCAGCGGCGCAGGTAGGGCAGTTCGGCCTCGTCGACGGTGCCGGTGCCGTGCTGGGAAAGGTCGTGGTCGTTGGGGGCCACTGTCACTCCGTCTCTGTGGGGGGCGGCTACGGCCGGTGCGCGGCCAGGGTGGCCAGTGCCTGCCATGCCGGCTCGGGTCGCAGGGTCTCGTCCGGGTCACCGTGGTACGGGTCGAGCAGCACGGTTTCCGCACCGGCCCGGCGGAGTTCCTCGATGTCCTCGAGAATCTGCTCGAGGGTTCCTTCACCGGCCCGCCGGTCAGGGTCGTCGATCGGCTTTTCGGTGAGCTGAAGATAGATGCGCGGGGCCAACTCGGGAACCGGCAGTTCGAGTTCGTCCGCGATATTCCGCACGCGCGGCAGGGCCTCCCGGAACCAGGACATCGTGAACCGCAGGGGATGCCAGGGAGAACCGAAACGGACGGCCCGCCGTATTGCGGCGTCGCTGTTTCCGCCGACCCAGATCGGAATCTGCCCGCTGCCGTAGTCGGCCTCGTCGGCCCACGCGGAGCGCAGGGTCCGCAGGAGTTCGTCGGTCAGCGCGCCGCGGCGCCGGAACTCGACGTCCAGCGCCGCGAACTCCTCGCGCGCCCAGCCGACCCCGACGCCGAGAACCAGCCGTCCACCGCTGAGTTGCTGCAGGTTGGCGGCCATGCGAGCGACCAGCAGGGGGTGCCGGTAGGGCGCGATGAGGACCGTCGTGCCCAGGTGGATCCTGGTCGTGATCCCCGCCAGCCAGGCCAGCGTGGTGACGGGTTCGTAAAAAGGCGCCGGATATTGTTTCGCCACATCCGACGTGATCGCCACATGATCGGAGAGCATCAACAGGTCGAAACCGAGCCCCTCCGAGGTCTTGGCCCAGCGGGCCAGGTTGTCCGGGGTGGCACCCGGACCGAAGTTGGGAACATTCACGCCTATCCGCATGGCCCCACACTAGCAACTGCGCGGCGGCGACGTGCAGTTGTCCGCGAGGGTTATGGCGGCGGAATCCACGGAAAAGCAATGGCGGTCAGTCGCCGGGTGGCGACGTGCATTTCCCGGTATCCGGCCGTCGTGTCACCCACCGGTCGAAGAGGAGGAACACGGCCAGGACCGCCGCCGCGGCCGGGAAGAGGGCGGCCGGGCCGCCGTGGGAGAGCACGGGGCCGCCCGCGAGCGATCCGACGCCGGTACCGCCGTCGAAGGCGACGTTCCAGGCGACCCCGGCCACCGCGAGGCCGGCGGGGTGGTCGCCGGCGGCCTGCAGCGCGAGCACCAGCGTGGCACTCTGCACCGCCCCGAAGCTGGCCCCGAACAGCGCGGTTCCGGCGAGCAGCAGGACCGGTTCGTGCGGCGCGGCCCCCGCGGCGGTGCCGAGTGCCGTGAGCAGCACGGCGGGGGGCAGTACCCGGCGGGCGCCGTACCGGTCGATGAGCCACCCGGCGCCGAGGCGGGAGAGCACGGTGGAGACTTGCGCGGCCAGCAGGGCACCGGGGGCAGCCGAGGCCGTCAGCGGCAGGAAAGTGAAGACGACGCCGTACGCCGTGGTGGAGGCGGCCTCCACCAGCAGGGGGCCGGTCATGGGGCGCAGGGCCCGGCCCGTCGCGCGCAGGGTCCGCCGGTGGCCGGGTTCCGGCGCGGGGGCGGGTGCTGCCGCGCGCGGGAAGCAGAACGCGCCGGCCACGACCAGCGCGGCGGTGGCCGTGGCCAGGGCGAAGACCAGCGGATAGGCCCGCTCCCGGGCCAGGGCGATACCCGCGGGGGCCCCCAGCACGCCGGAGACCCCGACCACCGCGCCGTACCAGCCGATGGCCCTGCCCCGGGCGCCCGGCGGGAACAGTTCGGCGGTGAAGGTGACCCCGGCGACGACGAAGACGCCGAAGCCCAGCCCGCGCACGGCCGCCAGTGCGGTCAGTGCCGGCAGTGCGGACACCGCCGGCAGGACCGGGCAGGGCAGCCCGAAGAGCACGCCGCTCAGCGCGAGGGACTGGCGCCGTCCGATCCGGGCGAAGAGCCACGGGGTGACCGGCTGGACGACGAGGGTGGCCGCCATGAGGGTCGCGGTGAGCGCTCCGGCGCCCGCCGGTCCGGCGCCGGAGCGGACGGCGTACGCGGGCAGCGCGGAGAGCGTCAGGTTGAAGCTCGCGAAGCCGCCGAACGCGGCGATCAGGGCGCCGGCCACCGCGACCCGCCTCCGGCCGGCGGGGGGCGCCGGGCGGAGGCCGGTCGTGGTGGAGGCGTCCGGCGGCCGGGTCATCGGGGGCGGGTCAGGCGTTGTCGAGCGGCAGCCCGGGCGGGTTGACCTCGGCCTTGGTGACGGCCTCGTTGGAGAGGTGCCAGGCCGCCAGCCACTTGGCGTACTGCCCGTTCTGGATCAGGTAGTTGATCGCGGCGGCGACCGGCTCGGCCAGGCCGCTGCCCTTCTTGGCGGTGGCCGCGATCAGGCCCTGCAGCGAGTCACCGGCGCCGGAGAAGGTGCCCGCGTTGGCCGTGGGCTTGGGCGACGTCGCCGTCTGCGTGATGTGGTACGAGATGGTCGGGTTGGGGCCGAAGTGGGCGTCGATCTCACCGCTGCTGAGCGCCAGGTGGACGGCGTTGTTGTCCGGGTAGTGCTTGATGGTGAGCTTCTTGCCCTCGCTCTTCAGCTTCTTCTGCCACTCCAGGAGGATGCGCTCCTGGTTGGTGCCGGAGCCGACCTCGACGGTCCTGCCGGCCAGGTTCTCGTAGTCGCCGTCGAACTTCCAGGGGTTCGACTTCAGCACCTCGAAGGCGAGGTTGTCCTGCCGGTAGGAGGCGAACTCGTACTTGCGCTTGCGCTCCTCGGTGTCGGTGATGTTGGAGAAGCCCACGTCCACCTTGCCGCTGTCGATGCCGACGAACAGGTTGTCCCAGGTGAAGTTGCGGCTCACCGGCTCCAGTCCGAGGACCGCGGCGACCAGGCGGCCGATGTCGGCCTCGGACCCGGTGAGGGTCTTCTGGTCCTCGCCGATGAACTCCAGCGGGGCGGAGCCGGACGGCAGGACGCCGTGGCCGATCACCAGCTTGCCGCTCTTCTTGACGTCGGCGGGCAGCTGGGCGCTGATCGACTTCACCTCGGACACCTCGAGGGTGGTCTCCGTGGCGGCGCCGTTCGAGAGCCGGCCGATCGTCACCCTCCCGGAAGCGGCGTCGCCCGTCCCGGTGGCGGCGTCACTGTCACCGCCGCAGGCGGCCAGCCCGGCGGTGAGCGTCGCGAGGACGGTGGCCGCGGTGAGGCCGCGGAGCAGACGGGGTCTGGAGGAGGAGTGGGTAGGCATGGCCGTTCCTTGTCGCTGAGGGAAGAAGGGCGGCGTGGGGGGATCGGGTGCGTGCGCGGTGGGGTCGCGGAGGTGCGCCTCGTGAGCGCCGGGCGGCTTCCGGCCGTTCCACGACCACGCATCACCATGTCTACCAGGCAGAACCGCGGCGGATCATTGCAGGCACATGAAGCTTCCGGCCAACTGTCCGCGCAGGCCGTGGTGTTGCCGGGCCGGTGACGACGGACGCCCTTGACTCCGCGAGAACCGCCGATCCACGGTCGGCGCGAACCAAGGGCCGGGCGATCAGCCGACGAGCCCCTTGTCCGCTTTTCCGCACGCGCGTCGGCATCGGCCGCGCGGTCGGCCGACGAACCCGGGAGGACGACGTGGTGACCACCCTCGTGCTGTTCCCGCGTTGTCACGCCGGCCTGCTGCGGGTCTCCGGCTGTCCGTGCCACGGCTGACCTCGTAACACCGCTCGGCGGCCCGGTCGGTCCGCGCCGAGCGGGCCGTGGCAGGCCCGTCCCGTGCGTGGGGTCAGCAGCACGGGTTTCCGGGCGAAGAGGGTGCGCAGGGGGCGTCAACCTCCTGAAAGGTGTCTACGCTAGCCCTTCAGGGCGACTGGGGGGATGGCCTGTGAACTGGATCTGGTGGGTTCTCATCGCGTTCTGGACGGGCGGGTTCGCCTGGGCCGCGGACACGGTCCGCACCGCGCTGCGCACCCGGCACAAGCGGAAGCTGCAGCTGCTCGAGGCGGCCAGGGAGGAGCGCCTGGCCGTCGAGGCGGCGAACAAGCCCCCCGAGCCGGTCTGCGGGTGCACGCACCACCTCGCCAAGCACGACAAGCAGGGCCGGTGCCACGAGCGCGTCGAAGTGCCGACGACCTGGGACGAGAACAAGAAGCCGCTGCGCTACGAGGCCGGCCGGTGCAACTGCCAGCAGTACGTGGGACCGCAGCCCCTGGCGCAGGTGTTCGCCGAGGAGCTCACCGACCGCATGTGAGCGGCGCCGCCCGGCCGGACGCCGACGTGCGGCGGGGCCCGCCCCGCAGGGTGGGCCCCGCCGTGCGGGGGTCAGTCGTTGCCGGGGTGTTTGCCGGGGACGCCGACGCCGGGTGACAGCGGTGTCGGGGAGAGCTGCGTGTCCTCCTCACCGGGCTCCAGGAGGGTGTCGGCGGCGCCGACGACGAGGGGGTCCGGCGTGCCCACCGCCTCCTCGTCCTTGCTCGCGTAGTCGATGCGCGCCAGCAGGCTGCGCATCGTCTCCAGCCGGGCGCGCCGCTTGTCGTTGCTCTTGACCACGGTCCAGGGGGCGTGCGGGGTGTCCGTGGCGCGGAACATGTCGACCTTCGCCTCGGTGTAGGCGTCCCAGAGGTCCAGGGACGCCAGGTCGGTCGGCGAGAGCTTCCACTGGCGCACCGGGTCGACCTGCCGGATCGCGAAGCGCGTGCGCTGCTCCGAGCGGGACACCGAGAACCAGAACTTCACCAGCAGGATGCCGCTGTCGACCAGCATCCGCTCGAAGGTGGGGCACTGGTCGAGGAACAGCTCGTACTCCTCCTGCGAGCAGAAGCCCATCACCCGCTCCACACCGGCCCGGTTGTACCAGGAGCGGTCGAAGAAGACGATCTCCCCGGCCGTCGGCAGTTGTGCGACGTACCGCTGGAAGTACCACTGCCCGGCCTCGCGTTCGGTGGGCTTGTCCAGGGCGACCACGCGGGCGCCCCGCGGGTTGAGGCGCTCGGTGAGCCGTTGGATCGTGCCGCCCTTGCCCGCCGCGTCCCGCCCCTCGCACACCAGGACGACGCGCGAGCCGGTTTCCTTGACCCAGCGCTGGAGCTTCAGCAGCTCTATCTGCAGGACACGCTTGGCGCGCTCGTACTCCTTGCGTGACACCTTGTGGTCGTACGGGTAGTTCTCCTTCCAGGTCTGGATGGGGCGCCCTTCGGCGTCCAGCACGATCGGCTGCTCACGCCGACTGGCGTCCACGGTGAGTCCGTCCAGCAGCTTCTCGGCGTCTTCGGCGTTCATCAACTGGCGTTCCGTTCGGCTCTCGCGGTCGGTCGGAGGGACACCCGAGTGCCCCGTCCGACCTGGTCCATGTGGCGGCGCCCCGGTGGACGGCGGCGACGGCCGTGGTCACGGCGCGCGGACCGGGTCAGCCCTGGCGGCCGGGGAGCATCGCCAGGGCGCGGGAGCGCCGGGCGACGAGGTCGTCGTAGGTGCCGTCGCGCTCCGCCCAGCGGTGCGCCAGGACCCGCTCGACCAGGATCTCGTGCGGGGTGGGCTCCTGTCCGAGCAGCCCCATGACCTCGGTGGCGAACACGTCGAGCGGCAGCGCGTCCGGGTTCACCTTCTCCTGTCCCGCCGTGGCGACCGCGGGCGGGACCAGTTCGACGACGCCCACACCGGTTCCGTCGAGCTGGGCGCGCAGGGCCTCGGAGTAGGCGTGCACGGCGGCCTTGGAGGCGGCGTAGGCGGGCATGAGCGGGAACGGCAGGAAGGCGATGCCGGAGGTGACGGTGACGAGGGTCCCGGCGCCGCGTCCGACGAGGTGCGGGGTGAAGGCGTCGGCGACGCGGATGGTGCCGAGCAGGTTGGTGTCGACCGTGGTCCGCGCCGCCTCGAAGTGCGCGGGGTCGCGCAGGTCCTCCAGGAGCATGACGCCCGCTGCGATCACCACGGTGTCCAGCTCCGGGTACCGGGCGAGGACGGCGTCCCGGGCGCGTGCCACGGATGCGCCGTCGGTGACGTCGACGGCGAAGGTGGCGAACCCTTCGGCGGACAGGTCGCCGAGCCTCTCGGCGCTGCGTCCGCCGACGGCGACGGTGCTGCCGGCCGCGGCGAACCGGCGCGCCAGCTCCCGGCCGATGCCGGAGGTTCCGCCGACGACGAGAACGGTGCGGTGGGACAGGTTCACGGAGATTTCCCCTTCGATCGTTCACGGCGCCCGCCGCGGGCCGCCCGGCCCGCGCGGACACCGTCCTCGGCGGCAGTGCGGGAGCCAGTCTCGGATGACGCGGGCGGACGCGGCAGGGCCCGGCTGCTCCCTGGTCCTGACAGGGCCCCCCTTCGGGCGGCCGGGCGGGACTACGGTGGCGGCATGGAGCACGAGGAACCCGGCAACCGGCTCGGCAGCTATCTGCGCGCCCGGCGCGAGCTGGTCTCTCCCGCGCAGGCGGGCATCCCGCCCGGCGGCAACCGTCGCGTTCCCGGGCTGCGGCGCGAGGAGGTCGCCCTGCTCGCCGGGATCAGCCCCGACTACTACCTGCGCCTGGAGCGCGGCCGCGACACGAACCCCTCACCCCAGGTGCTGGAGGCGCTGGCACGTGTCCTGCGCCTGGACGACACCGAGCGGACGTACCTGCTGGGGTTGTCCGCGGCACGGCCCCGGGCAGCGCGCCGCAGGCGCCCCGAACGCGTCCCGGACCGGCTGCACGAGCTGCTGGCCCAGCTCCAGGTCCCGGCGTTCGTCGAGGGACGCGCCTTCGACGTCCTGGCCTCCAACCCCCTCGCCGTCGCCCTCTCGCCCCGGTTGAGCCCCGGCCACAACCGGCTGCGGTCCTTCTTCCTCGACCCCGAGGAGCAGGAGTTCCAGGGCGACTGGGAGAAGGCCGCGGCCGGCTTCGTCGCGGCCCTGCGCACCAGCGTCGGGGACGACACCGACGACCCGCGCTTCGTGGAGCTGGTCGGGGAACTCGCGTTGTCCAGCGCGCGGTTCCGGTCCCTGTGGGCCCGCCACGACGTCCGCGCCCTCGACGGCGGCACCACCACCGTCCGCCACCCCGTCGTCGGCGAACTGCGCCTGCACCGCGACAAGCTGCCCGTGGACGACATCCTCCTCGTCGTGTACTACCCCGACCGCGGCAGCGAGAGCGACGAGAGGCTGCGCCTCCTCGCCGGCCTGCACGCGGACGCGGGGCGCCCCGGTGGCGCCGCCGTGCGCGACTGAGGCCGTCCCCCGTGAGGACTACGGGAAGGTGTCCTCCGTGAGGTGACGATTCCCGACCGGCGTTTCCCTAGCGTTACGGTCAGCCGGGGCGGACCCGCCGCGGACGGACACGGAACCGGGAACGGGGCCGGGAGGGAGTCGTCGTGAAGCTGGTGTGGCAGGTGCCGGCCGTGGTCGCGGTCGCAGCGGTCGGGGGGCAGGCCGTCGGCGCCGTGCACGACGACCCGTGGCTCTCGCTCCTCCTGGGCGCGGTGACGGTCGTGCTCTCGGTGGTCGTCTACCGGTGGGTGGTCGGGCGCACCGAGCGGCGCCCGGTCACGGAGCTGGCCCGGGAGGGCGCCCGAGGCGCGGTTGCGCGGGGGATGTTGATCGGTGCCGCGATGTTCGTCTGCGTCATCGCGAACATCGCCTTCCTCGGCGACTACGACGTGCACGGCTTCGGTTCGGTGGGCGGGGCGCTCGCGCTGGTCGGCTTCATGGCCGGTGCCGCGGTCACGGAGGAGCTGATGTTCCGGGGCCTGCTCTTCCGGCTCGTGGAGCGGCGTCTGGGCACGTACGCCGCGCTCGTGCTGTCCAGTGTGCTGTTCGGCGCGGCCCATCTGCTCAACGAGGACGCCACCCTGCTGGGCGCCGTCGCCATCGCGATCGAGGCCGGTGGGATGCTCGCAGCCGCGTACGCCGCCGCCCGCTCCCTGTGGCTGCCGATCGGCCTGCACTTCGGCTGGAACTTCGCCGAGGCGGGGATCTTCGGCACCGAGGTCTCCGGCAACGGCGACACGCACGGCCTGCTGGACAGCTCGACCTCGGGCGCCACCCTGGTCACGGGCGGTGCGTTCGGGCCGGAGGCCAGCATCTACGCGATGCTCTTCGGCGGGCTGCTGACGATCGCCTTCCTGCGGCTGGCCCGGCGCCGGGGCACCGTGGTCCCGCGGCGTCGCGGCGGGCGCGCCGACACGCTGGCTGCACTCCCCCGGTGATGAGCCCCGAGACGGTCCGCCGGCGGTAGCGCCGGCTGGACGTCACCGTCCGCGACCTCCCCCTCGGGCTGCTGTTCCTGGTCGCGTCGTTCCTGCCGGGACTGCGCGGTCAGGGGACACAGGTCGGGGACCTGCCGAGCCGCCCGTTCGACGCCCTCGCCGTCGTCGCGCTCGCCCTCGAATGCCTGCCGCTGGCGGTGCGGCGCCGGTGGCCGCTCGGGTGTCTCGCCCTGGTGGGCTGCGGCTTCGCCCTCGACCAGCTGCGGGGTTACCACTCGGCTGCGGGCAGCGCGCTGCCCCTCGTCCTGATCAGCGCGGGTTGCCATCTGGAGCGCCACCGCCGCACCGCCGTGGTCCTGCTCTCCGTGGCGTACGCGCCCCTCGCCGTCGCGCTCTCCCGCCTCGGGTCGGGCGGTGAGACGCCGGAGGAGTTCGTGACGTTCTACCTGGTGCTGGCGCTGGCCTGGGGAGCCGGGGCGTGGCTACGGTCCAGCCGGATCGCCGAGACCGAGCGCCGCGAACGGCTCGCCGTCCAGACCAGGGCGGCCGAACGCGCCCAGATCGCGCGGGAGTTGCACGACGTGGTGACCCACCACGTGACGGCCATGGTCGTCCAGGCCGAGGCCGCCCGCTACCTGACCGGCGCCCCCGAGCGGCTCGACCGGTCCCTGGCCGCCGTCAGCGACACCGGCCGCCGCGCGATCGCCGACCTGCGCCACCTGCTCGACCTGCTGAACCCCGACTACGGCGCTGACCACGACGCCGAAGCCGACGCGGCGGGCACCGCGCAACCCAGGAGTCCCGCCGCAGGCCGGGTCCTCACCCTCGTCGAGCAGACCCGCCGTGCCGGGCAGCCGGTGGACTTCAGCGAGCGGGGAATCCCCGCGGTGTCGACCGGCAGCGCCGACCTCGTCGCCTACCGGGTGGTGCAGGAGGCGCTGACCAACGCCCTCAAGTACGCTCACGGCAGCCGGACTTCCGTCCAGGTGCGGCACGGCGAGGGGGAGATCACCGTGGAGGTCAGCACGGAGGGCTCCGGGTCGCGCAGTGCCGCCGCGGTCGGCGGCGGACGGGGCCTGGCCGGCCTGCGCGAACGCGTCCACGTCCTGGGCGGCGACTTCAGCGCCGGGCACAGCACGGACGGCGGCTTCACCGTACGGGCCCGTATCCCCGGCAGCCCCGCATGAGCGCACCGATCAGGGTCCTGGTCTGCGACGACCAGACGCTGATCCGCACCGCCCTGGTGACCATCGTCGGCGCCCAGCCCGACATGGAGGTGGCGGGCGAGTGCGGCGACGGACGGACCGCGGTGCGACTCGCGGGCGAGGTGGGGCCGGACGTCGTCCTGATGGACATCCGGATGCCGGTCCTCGACGGCCTGGAGGCCACCCGCCTGCTGGCCGGCGCGGGGGTGCCGCACCCGGTCAAGGTCCTCGTGCTGACCACGTTCAACCTCGACGAGTACGTCTACGAGGCCCTGCGCGCCGGGGCCTCCGGCTTCCTCCTGAAGGACGCGCCCCCGGACCGGCTGCTGCAGGGCATCCGCACCGTGGCCAGTGGCGCGGCCCTCCTCGATCCCGAGGTCACGCGCCAGCTCGTCGGCCGGTACGCCACCCGGATCAGGCCCGCCGAGGACACCTCCCGCCACGCCCCGCTCACCCCCCGGGAGCTGGAGGTGCTGCGGCTCCTCGCGGACGGTCTCTCCAACAGCGAGATCGCCGCGGTCCTGGTCATCAGCCCGGAGACCGTCAAGACCTTCGTCTCCCGCATCCTGGCCAAGCTCCAGTTGCGGGACCGCGTCCAGGCCGTGGTCTACGCCTACCGCCACGGCCTGGCGACCTGACGCCGCGGCCGGGCGGGCCCCGGCGCCGTGCGTCGCCCGCGGTCGGGGACCGCCCTGCTCGGTGCGTCGGGTCAGCAGGGGAAGGTGCCGCTGTACAGGGCGTGGCCGAAGGAGGAGGTGCCGGCGCCGAAGCCGTAGCTGCCGTCGTCGCTCCAGACCGCTTCCCGGGCGCCGTCGACGCAGGTGGAGACCGGTGCGAGCGCGAAACCCTCCAGGTTGTCGGTGGGCATGACGGCCGGGTTCGTGTAGGTGACGTCCGGGACGATCGCGCCGCCGGCGCCGACCTTCAGGAAGGTGTGCGTCTCACCGCAGGTGTTGTCGCAGGTGGCGACGAGGCGCTGGGTGCCGGCGTCGAACAGCACGTCCATCACCGAGCCCTCGCCGGTGGCGACCGTGCCGAGCGTCGTGTACGTGCCGTCGGAATTGAGGGCGTAGACGTGGAGCGTGCCGTCCCACTCCAGGCCGGCGAAGAACAGGCCCGAGCCGTGCAGCGGGTAGCGGGCCGGGTCGTAGGCGGAACCGGTAAGGGGGTCGGCCCAGCCGTTCGCGGTCAGCCAGCCGTCCGGCACGTAGCCCACGCCCTCGAAGCCGAGGTTGGCGTCGTCCTTGCTGCCCGTGTCGAGCTGCGGGAACTGGGCGGTCATGTCCCACTGGCGCAGGGGCGTGAGCGTCCCTCCGGTGGCCGCCGGGTCGAACTCCATGATCGTGTCCTTGGGCACGGTGTTGCTGGTGTTGTCGCGCTCGGAGGTGACGTAGAGGTGGCCGTTGCCGCCCACGGTCAGGCCCTCGGAGTCGGGCCGGCCGGTGCCGCCGGCGAAGCGGATCTGCTTGCCGGACGCGCTCCACGTGGCGTCCGGGACCCACGCGCCGTTGCTCTTGACCAGCTTGTACAGCCAGTTCTTGTTCTTCACGGCCCACAGCACCGACGGGTTCGCCGGGTCGAACGCGAGGCCGCTGAGGTCGCGGCCCTCGGGGCCGGTGGAGGTGGTGAACGCGCAGACGGTGTCCGCGATCCTGACGTCGGGACCGCCGGGCCAGGCCAGGGTGCCCGCGGGGGCGGAGCCCGTTCCCGAGGGTGCCTCCGGGGCGCAGCCGCTGGTGAGCGCGCCGCCACCGCCCAGCAGCCGGCCGGTCTGGCCCCCTGCGCCGCCCCCGCCGCTGCCCGAGCAGGAGTTGGAGCCGCCGAGTGTGGCGGTCGTCGCCGTGCGGAACCACCCGGTGCCGTCGGCGCACCGCTCGTCCGACGGCTTGGCGCCGCCGGTCGCCCAGGTCACCGAGTCGACGCTGGTCCCGTTGCCGTCGAGGAGGAAGAGCGAGTCGTCGTCGCCCAGGCCCGGAGCGGAGGTGAAGGTGACGTGTCCGCCCGCGGGGATGCTGGTCGCGCTCGGCGCGGAGGACGAGAGCGGCACCGGGGTGTGGCCGGTGTCGCCGTCGACGTACTTCCACGACCCGAGAGCGACCGCGCTCGTGCCGCCGTTGTACAGCTCCACGGTGTCGGCGCCGTCCGAGGTGACCTCGTTGATCCGCACCCGGCTCGACGCCGGGGGCGACGACGGGCAGCCGGGGGCGTCGGGGGCGCCGAAGGTGGTCGCCGCGGTGGTGGTCACCCACGCCCCGGTGCCGTCCCCGCCGCACCGCGCCATGGCCGGCTTCGCCGCGTCGGTGGCCCACTCGACGCGGTCGACCACCGTCCCGTCGGAGGTGTAGAGCACCAGTTTGTCCGAGTCGCCCAGCCCCTTGGGCGAGTCGAACGTGACGAAGCCGCCCGCCGGGACGGTGGGCGCGGACGGGGTGAAGCCCTGCGGTGCGAAGCTGTCGTCGGACGCCTTCCAGCCGCTGAGGCTCACCGCGGTGGAGCCGGCGTTGTAGAGCTCCACCGTGTCGTTGCCGGACGAGGTGACCTCGTTGATCCGGACGTTCTGGTAGCCGGCGGGGGCCGCTGCGGCCGCGGGCTGGGCCGCGGCCGTTCCGGTGAGCAGTGCGGAGAGCGTCAGGGCCGCGGCGCACGCGGTCGCGACACCGGCGCGCGGAGATGAGGTAGGCACGACGCCGAACTCTGATGACACGATCTGGAAACCGTGTGAACGCCGCCTGAACGGGCCCCGTTGGGCGCCGGAACGCCCGACGCGGGACGGGTCACGCCGTGTACAGGCGGGAGGGGGACCTCCCGGACGATCCGGCCGCGGTCCGGGCCGGCCCGTATGCCGAGCCCGCATTCACCCTCGAGCACCTCAGGCCCTGACGCGCACCGCGTCCCTCAACGCGCCGCGCGCGGTGCGCCGTCGGCGGCGTTCGCCCTGTGCGGGAGGCGCAGGTCCGCCAGGGTCTGCGCCAGGGCCTGCCAGACGTGGGCGGCCAGGTCCAGGTTGCGGGACTCCGCGGCCTGACGGCCCAGCCCCTGCAGGACGGCGATGCCCTCCTCGACCCGTCCGGACAGAATCGTGAGCCGGCCGTCGAGGACCGACAGCCGCACCCGGTCCCGGTACGGCAGCCGCAGGTCGTCCTCGGCCAGCAGCGCGGCGCTGATCGCGCGGGCCTCGTCCGGCCGGTCCCGGTGGAAGGCCAAGTGGGCCTGCAAGGCGCGCAGTTCCTGGGCCTGCACGGAGGTGCCGATCAGCTCCACCACGGACGCGGCCTCGGCCAGCCAGCACTCGGCGGCGCTCACCTCGGGCGGTGTCATCTCGAGGGCGGCCGCGGCGGCGGCGAGCCGCAACCGGGTCCACAGGGGCAGGTCGTCCGTGCTCCTGAGGAGCCGGAGGGCCGTGTCGAGTCTGGCCCGGGCCGCGGCGTGGTCGCCCTGGCGGCTGCACACCGTGGCGGCGGTCCACCAGCCCTCCGCCGCCTGCGCCGGCGCGGCCGCGGGCAGCAACTCCCGTTCGAGGTCGCCGGCGTGCCGTGCGGCCGCGTCGAGCCGGCCCAGCTCGGCCTCGATGTCGACCAGTGCCGTCAGGGCGGCCAGGGTGTCGGACACGGACAGGTCCTCCGAGCGCGCGAGCCGGAACGCCTCCGCGGCCGCCGGTTCTGCCGTGTGCATGTCACCCAGGGCCCGGGTGCAGCGGGCGTACGCCACCAGTGAGCGCACCCGCAGTTCGGGCACCTCCAGCGTCCCGCTCAGCTCCACGAGCCGGTCCAGGCGCTCGCGCTCCTCCGCGTAGTCGCCGGCGCACCCGGCGGCGCGGCTCAGCAGCCACAGGGCCTGCCAGCGGGCGGCGGGATCGTCCCCCGCGTCCTCGTCGACCACCCGGCCGAGGGCGCCGACGTCGCACGTGCCGCACGGCGCCGACAACGCGACCGCCACTTCGTACGCCAGGGGCCGCTGCGGCGGCGGTTCGGTCAGCACGGAGGCGTCGACCCCCAGCCGTTCGGCGAGGTACGCCGTCGCCCGCTCCGTGGGCCGGCGGTCCCCCGACTCGAGGCGCGACAGGTACCCGGTCGACATGCCCTCGCCGACCAGTCCTGCCTGGCTCAGCCCCCGCTCCAGCCGGAGCCGCTTGAGCCGGCGGCCGAAGTGCGGTTGCTCGAGCATCTCCCCACCTTCGCTCCCATGACGCGCCATGACCTCCGTTCTGACGACACACCCACGGCCCGTTCGACCGGAGACCTGAAGTTGTCAACACTTTACGAAGCCCGGGAAAGGGGTCGCAAGGTGAATAGTGATCGTCAAGTCCCCAGTTCACGACGCGTGTTGCGTTACCGGAGACGACTTCCGGCCCGCTCGAGAGTGGCTCAATCCGCGCTTGATAAAGGCGAGTTGACACGTTGCCAAGGTCACCTGGCAAACCCTTGCCAAGGGGGTTGCCGCACTTTAGCCTCGAAGGCACCGCCCTGACGCGACTCCCCCATTTCGTCTCATGGAGGTTTCCGTGCCCCACCCTGCCTGCCGGGGGCCGAGCCCGTTCTGCGAACCGAGCGGCGCACCCCGATGGCCTTGACAACGTTATCCGGCCTACGGCCGAGCCCTGCTCGGTGCATCCGTTCCCCGCGTACGGCGGCCCCGGGCCCGCCGTACGCGCCCGCGCTGCCCTGACCCCTGACGGCATGACAGCCGGCGGCCGCCGATCCGGCGGCACGCCCGTGGACCGGACCGCCGCCGGCACCCCGGCACCGACACACCAGTCCGGTCCGTACCCCCACCACCCACCACCCACCACCCCCCATGCGCACCAAAAGGACGGTACGTCCGTGGCGACCACGAGTTTCCCCGACGCCTCGCCCCGCAAGCACCACCGGAAGGCCCGGCCGGCTCCCCCCGCGCTCCCCGCCCCCCTCGGCAACACCCCACGTCCCCCTTCCGCCTCCAGAGCCGTCTGCACGGTCCGCTCCTTTCCCGACAACCTCGTCATCACGGCCGCGGAACCGGAGTTCGCCCGGCCGTTCGGCCTCAGCAGCGGCGAGATATGCGGTTACGGGCTCCTCGACCTCCTGCACTCGGCCGTGCCCGACCGCCTCCGGGAGCAATTCGTCGCCCTCGCCTCGGGCCGTCAGCCCCGGTTCACCGAGCGGGTCACCGGAAAGGACAGCGCCGGGGCCCTCTTCCACGCGGACATGACCGCCATCGCCGTGCGAGGGCTCGCGGGCGGGACCTCCGGCGCCGTCGTCCTCCTGCACCTCCCGGCACCCGCAGCGGCCGTCCCCGCGGCGACGCCACCGGTCACCCGGTCGGCGGTCGCGCACGCCGGACCGCTCCTGAGCGCCCTCGACGCGCAGGTGCTGGAGGGCGTGGCGCGCGGCGAGTCGACGGTGCAGCTCGCCTCGCGCCTCTACCTCAGCCGCCAGGGCATCGAGTACCGCATCGGTCAGATGCTGCGCCGGTTCGACACCCCCAACCGGCCCGCGCTGGTCTCCCGCGCGCACGCGCTGGGCATGTTCGCCGCCGGTCAGTGGCCGCCGCGCGTCCTGCCGGAGCACGTCAAGCCGTAGCGGCGGGCGACCGCAGCAGGCGGTGTCCGTCGAGGGCCGTGACCGTCGGGGACGACGGTCACGGCCCCAAGGGGTGTCTCGTCGTACGCCCGCAGCACGGCCGTCTGCCTCAGGCGGCCGACGGCTGCCACGCCTCCTGGAAGCGGCGGCGGGCGCGGAAGAGGCGGGAGCGGACGGTGCCCACGGGCAGTGCGAGCACCTCCGCCATCTCCTCCTCGTTGAGGCCGTAGGCGCGCAGGGTCAGCACCTGCCGGTGCGGCCGCGAGAGACGGTCGAGCACGTCGGTGATGTGCACGGCGTCCAGGGGGTTGGCCTGGTGCTGCGACTCGACCTCGGAGCAGGTCTGTTCCTCGCCGAAGCGCCGGGCGGTGCGCACGGCCTCGCGGACCGTCACCGCGCGCACCCACCCGTAGAAGGCGACCGGTTCGCGCAGGGTGCCCAGCCCGCGGTAGATGGCGAGCAGGGCCTCCTGGGTGGCGTCGGCGGCGTCGTCGCGGGTGATGGAGCGGCAGATGCGGCTGACGTAGGGCGTGATGTGGTTCAGCAGGTGGTTCATCGCCTGCTCGTCGCCCGCCTGGGCGCGCGGCACCAGTGTGAGCGGCGACGGGAGTTCGGTGACGGTGGACATGTCGGAGCAGCACTCCTTACGGCAACCGGGAGGCGTGGGCGGGGGCGGCCTGGGACGCGAAGGCGAGGAGGCCGTCGAGCACCTCGTCGCGGAAGGCCCGCATGAAGGACGGGGTGAAGCAGGCGGTGTAGTGCGGGAACTCGATGGACAGGCGGCCCTCGAAGGAGACCACGCACGCCATGACGGGGCTGCGCCCGGCCTGCGGGAAGTAGTTCTCGCGGCCCGGTACCAGGCGGACGTCGACGGCGCTCAGGCCGTCGGGCAGGCGGGGCCCGGGCACGACGCCCATGTTGGTGACGATCACCGTGGCGAGCTGGAGGGCGGGGTTGCGGGGGATCTCCGGGGTGATGCGCATCTCGTGGAAGTGGCCGCCCCCGGCGATGAAGTCGGTGAGCCGTGCGTGGACGGTGCGCGCCAGGCCCAGCGGGTCGGGCGTCCCGGACACCTCCAGGGTCTGCAGGTGCGTGGTGACCGCCGGCACCAGCACGGCCGGCTCCAGCGGCGGCGACAGCCGGGAGCGCAGGTCGACGGGTGACAGACAGCCCAGGGTGCGCGGGCCGTCGCCCCCGAGCCGCCGGCGGGCGGTGGTGAGCAGGGCGGCGGCGACGAGTGCGTGCACGGACACGCCCGCCTGCCGGGCCCGCTCGCGCAGGCGCGCGGTCCGGTCGGCGTCCAGGGTCAGCCGGCGCACCTCGATGTGTCCCTCGCCGGTGCCCTCCCCCGGCGCGCCGGCCGGCGTCACGTCGTAGCGGACCAGGTCGACCGGGTTCTCCTTGGCGTGCGCGGTGCGCGCGTCCAGGTAGGCGGCGGTGTCGGCCTCGTCGGCGGGCGGCAGCAGCGCGCTCACGGGTTGCGGCCAGTCCGGGGTGTCCGGCAGGTCCGCACCGGGGTCCCCGGGACGCGGGCGTTCGCCGGTGACGAGGGCGCGGTAGTGGTCCCACAGGGTGTTGTGGAGGGCGATGCTGCTGTGGCCGTCGGTCACGGTGTGGTCCACCAGCAGGACGAACAGGTGCTCCTCGCCGTCCGGTGCGCTGACCAGGACCGCGTGCGACAGCGGCCCGCCGACCCGCAGGGGCCGGTTCAGCTCCGTGGCGTACGCCTCGTCCAGGTCTCCGGTGCGCGTCTGCAGCCGGGGCCGCTCGGACTCGTCCAGCAGCGCCAGGGCGGGGCCGGCGCCGTCCGTGACGATGCGGGAGCGCAGGGTCGGGTGGGCCTGCGTCACGGCGTGGAACGCGGCGGCCAGCGCCTCGACGTCGACGTGGCCGCGCAGGGTGCAGGACAGCACGGCCCTGCTGCGCTGGCCCACGTAGAGCGTCTCGACCGGACACAGCGGACGGTGCATGACAGCAGCCCTTCTCGATGTTCGACGGGGTGGCCCTGGGCGCGGCCGGCCTGTCGCCGGCAGCGCGGTCCGGGGGTGTCCCGTCGATCGGGCCGGATCAGGGAGCGGCGCCCGGTGCCGTGCATCGCAAGGCGGTGGAGGGCGGCGATGCGGAGCATCGGCAACCGACGACGACGCGGCAAGGCGCGTGCCGGACGCCGCGAGCCCGGCCTGATCGACGAGACACCCCCGAGGGCGTCGGGATTCGCGTCCGAGAGTGCACCGCGCGCCGCCGCGGATTCCAGCCGGGAGGCCGCCGGAACGCCGAGTCGCGTGATTTCCCTAGAAGTTCGTGCCGTATGCACACTCCCCCGTCCGGCGTTCTTTGGGGAATTCCCTGAATTGCCGCGCGGGGGCCGGTGCCGCCTTGACCGGCCGGAGCGCGAAGACGCACCGTGATGTGCCGTAGAACCGGGGCCGGGACGACGGGTGTTCACCGGGTTCCCGGCGTGCGACCTCCCTTTCCGCTTCGTGGACCGGTCCGGCGCGCAGTCACACGCGAGGGCGGCACGGGGCGGTGGCCGCACCGCTGCTGTCCGGTCCGATCCGGTCGTGCCGTCGCCGGCCGGGACATTTCGGTTGCCACGTGAGGGTTGTGCTATGTCACTCCAGCAGGACGAGCGGCGTCCGCTGTCCGGGGCCCAGGAGGGCCTCTGGTACGCCGGGCGGCTCGCGTCGGACAGCGCCGCGTACAACACCGGCGAGGCGGTGGAGATCCACGGGCCGCTCGACCCGGGCCTGTTCGAGACCGCGCTGCGCCGCACGGTCGCCGAGGCGGACACCTTCGCGCTGCGGTTCGTCGACACCGAGGACGGGCCGCGCTGCCACCGCGCCGCCGACCCGGACGACTGGCCCCTGCACCACGTCGACGTCCGCGACGCCGACGACCCCCAGGAGGCCGCCTGGGACTGGATCCGCGCCGACCTGGCCACCCCGGTCGACCTGGAGAAGGGCCCGCTGTTCTCGCACGCCCTGCTGGCGCTGGCGCCCGACCGGTACATCTGGCTGCTGAGGGCCCACCACATCCTGCTCGACGGCTACAGCTACAAGCTGCTGGGCCGGCGGCTGGCCGAGGTGTACAACGCGCTCGCCGCCGGGCGCGAACCGGACCCCTCCGGGTTCGCGCCGGCGGGCCGGCTCCAGGAGGAGGAGGCCGCCTACCGCGCGGGCGACCGCCACACCCGTGACCGCGCCCACTGGGCCGATCGCCTGGCCGGGCTGCCCGAACCGCCGCGCCTGACCTCCCGTACGGCCGCCCCGGCCGCTCCCTTCCTGCGCCGCACCGCCGAGCTGACCCCGGCCGAGGTGGCCGCCCTGGACGCGGCGGCCGCGCGCCTGGGCGTCGCCCGGGCCGACCTGCTGGCCACGGCCACCGCCCTGTACCTGCACCGCATGACCGGCGCCGAGGACCTGGTGCTGGGCCTGGCCACGATGAGCCGGCTCGGCAGCGCCGCGCTGCGCACCCCGGGCACGGCCTCCGACGTACTGCCGCTGCGGGTGCGCGCCACCCCGGGGACGCCGCTCGAGGAGATCGCGCGGGGCGTCGCCGAGGAGCTGCGGGCGCTGCGCCGCCACCAGGCGTACCGGGGCGAGTACCTGCGCCGCGACCTCGGGCTGCTGGGCACCGGGCGCCGGCTGTACGGGCCGGTGCTGAACATCGTCCCCTTCGACGAGTCGCCCGTGTTCGACGGCCACCCCACCACCTGGCACCACCTGTCCGGCGGCGCCGTGGACGACCTGCAGATCTCGGTACGGCCCGGCGCCGACGCCGGGGGACTGTGGCTGGCGTTCGACGCCAACCCCGCCCTGTACGAGGAGGACGAACTCGCCCTGCACCGCGAGCGGTTCCTCACGGTCCTGCGCCGGCTGGCGGAGGCCGGACCGACGACCGCGCCGGCCGAGCTGGACCTCCTGCTGCCGGGCGAGCACCCGCGCGACACGCCCGTGCGCACCCATCCGGTGGAGCGCACCCTGACCGAGCTGTTCGAGGAGCAGGCGGCCGCCGTCCCCGGGCGGACCGCCGTCACCTGCGACGGCACCGGGCTGACGTACGCGGAACTCAACGCCGAGGCCAACCGGCTGGCCCGGCTGCTGACCGAGCGCGGCGCCGGTCCCGGCCGGGTGGTGGCGCTGGCGCTGGAGCGGGGGGCGCGGCTGCTGCCCGCGCTGCTCGCCGTCCTCAAGACCGGCGCCGCCTACCTCCCCCTGGACCCCGGCCACCCGGCTGAGCGGCTGCGCCTGGTCGTCGAGGACGCCGCGCCCGTCTCCCTGGTCACCGAGCGCGCCCACGCCCACCTGGGCGGGGCGTCGGTGCCCACCGTGCTGCTCGACGACCCGCGGGTCACCGCGGACCTCGCCGCACGTCCCGCCGGCGACCTGACCGACGCCGACCGGCGGGGGCCGACGAGCCCCGCCGACACCGCGTACATCATCCACACCTCGGGCTCCACCGGCCGGCCCAAGGGCGTCCCGGTGCCGCACGCCAACGTGGTGCGCCTGTTCGCGGCCGCCGCCGAGCACTTCGCCTTCGGCCCGGACGACGTGTGGACGCTGTTCCACTCCTACGCGTTCGACTTCTCGGTGTGGGAGATGTGGGGCGCGCTGCTGCACGGCGGGCGTCTCGTCGTCGTCCCCTACGCCGTCAGCCGCTCCCCGCGTGACTTCCTGGACCTGCTGCACCGCGAGGGCGTCACCGTCCTCAGCCAGACGCCGTCCGCCTTCGAGCAGCTGGCCGACGCCGACCTCGAACGCGGCGGGGACAGCGGGGCGTTGCGTTACGTCGTCTTCGGCGGTGAGGCCCTGCGCCCGGCGCGGCTGCGGCCCTGGGCCGACCGGCACGGCCTGGACCGCCCCGAGCTGGTGAACATGTACGGCATCACCGAGACCACCGTGCACGTCACCCACCACCGCCTGACCCGGGCCGACCTGGACGACCCGCGGCGCGGCAGCGTCATCGGCCGGCCCCTGTCCGACCTGCGCGTCCACCTCCTGGACGGCGAGGGACGGCCCGTGCCGCCCGGCGCGAGCGGCGAGATGTACGTCTCCGGCGCCGGGGTCGCGGCCGGGTACCTGCACCGGCCCGAGCTGACCGCCGAGCGGTTCCTCGACGACCCGTTCGGGCCGCCCGGCACCCGGATGTACCGCTCCGGCGACCTGGCGCGGCGCCGGCCCGACGGCACCCTCGACTACCTGGGCCGTGCCGACGCCCAGGTGCAGATCCGCGGCTTCCGCGTGGAGCCGGGCGAGATCGAGGCCGTTCTCGCCGCCCACCCGCGGGTGGCCCGGGCCGCCGTCGTCGCCCGCCGCGCCGACAACGGCGCCCAGCACCTCGTCGCCTACTTCGTCACCGCCGGCGACATGCCCGCCGACCCGGCCGAGCTGCGCGCCCACGCCGCCGCCCGCCTGCCCGAGCACATGGTCCCGGCTGCCTGTGTCGCCGTGGACGCCCTGCCGCTGACCGCCAACGGCAAGCTCGACGTACGGGCCCTGCCCGCACCGGACTTCACCGCCGCCGCCTCCGGCACCCGCCCCGTGACCCCGCAACAGGCCCTGGTGTGCGCCCTGTTCGAGGACGTGCTGAAGCTGCCCCGCGACAGCGTCGGCGTCGACGTCAACTTCTTCGACCTGGGCGGCGACTCGCTGCTCGCCACCCGTCTGCTGGCCCGGCTGCGGCACGACACCGGCGCGGAGATCCCCATCACCGCCCTGTTCGAGACCCCCACCCCGGCCGCGCTCGCGGCCCGGCTCGCCGCCGACTCGGCCGACCCCTCCGACGCGCTGCCCCGGCCCGCCCTCGGGGCCGCCGCCCGTCCGGAGCGGGTGCCGCTGTCGTACGCGCAGGAGCGCATGTGGTTCCTGCACCGGCTCGGCGACCGGGCCGCCACCTACAACATCCCGCTCGTGGTGACCGCGCCCGCCGCCCTCGACGCCGACGCGCTGGAGGCCGCCCTCGGTGACCTGGCCGACCGCCACGAGAGCCTGCGCACCGTGGTCGCCGAGCACGACGGCACCCCCTACCAGCGCGTCCTGCCGCCCGGCGCGCTGCGCCCACGGCTGCACCGGGTCGACTGCCCGGCCGCGGAGAGCGCCGCCCACGTCGACGCCGCCCTGCGCCACCGCTTCGACCTGGGCGCGGAGAGCCCCCTGGCCGCCTGGCTGCTGGGCCCGGCCGACGCGCGCACGCTGGTGCTCCTGCTGCACCACAGCGCCGCCGACGGCTGGTCGCTGCGGCCCTTCGCCGAGGACCTGGGCGCGGCCTACGCGGCGCGCCGCGGCGGCCGCGCCCCCGCGTGGCCGCCGCTGGAGGTGCAGTACGCCGACTACGCCCTGTGGCAGCGCGCCCTGCTGGCGCCGGAGCCCGACGGCACGGGCCGGCTGGAGCGGCTGACCGCGCACTGGCGCACGGCCCTGGCGGGGCTGCCCGAGGAGTGCGGCCTGCCCGGTGACCGGCCGCGCCCCGAGACGCCGCGCGGCACCGGCGCCCACCTGGAGACGGTCGTGGACGCCGCCCTGCACCGCGACCTGCTGGCCCTGGCCGACCGCGAGGGCGCGAGCCTGTTCATGGTCCTGCACGCCGCCCTCAGCGCCCTGCTCACCCGCTGCGGCGCCGGTGAGGACGTCGTCCTGGGCACCCCGGTGGCCGGCCGCACCGAGCCCGCCCTCGACCCGCTGATCGGGCTCATCACCAACACGCTGGTGCTGCGTGCCGACACCTCCGGCGACCCGGCCTTCCGCGACCTGCTGGCCCGGCTGCGCTCCGCGGACCTGGCCGCCCTGGACCACCAGGACCTGCCGTTCGACCGGCTCGTCGACGAGCTCAACCCGCCCCGCCACCCCGGCCGGCACCCCGTGTTCCAGGTGATGCTGGCCCTGCAGAACAACGACCCGGCCGTCCTCGAACTGGACGGGCACCGCGCCCGGTTGCGGCCGACCGCCACCGGCACCGCCAAGTTCGACCTCTTCGTCGACGTCCTGGAACGGCACACCCCCGAGGGCGCTCCCGACGGCCTGACCCTGCACGTCGAGTACGCCACCGACCTCTACGACGCCTCCACCGCCGAGGCGTTCGCCCGCGCCCTGCACGAGGTCCTGCGCGCGGTGAGCGCCGATCCCGCCGTGCGCGTCGGGCAGTTGCCCGCCGTTCCCGAGCGCACGCCGGTCCCGGCCGGCCCCCCCGCCGGGGAGCTGGAGGCGGCCGCGCTGTCCGTGCCGGGCATCCGCGCCGCCCGCGCCCTGACCGGCACCGACGGCCGCGCGCCGCACCTGTACGTGGTGCCGGGGCGGGCCGACGCGGCGGAACGTGTCGAGGAGGTCCTGGACCGGGCGGGTCACACCGCCGTCCGGGTGACCGCCGTCAACGCCCTGCCCCACGACGAGGAGGGACTCCTCGACACGGCCGCGCTGACCGCCCTGCCCGCCGTCGACCGCACCGCGGCCGCCGCCTGGCGCGAGCGCCTGGCCCGGGTCCCCGGGGTGACCCACGCCGAGGTGACCGTCGAGGACACCCCGGAGGAGCTGGGCCGCCGCCACGCCGGACCCGCCGACCGCGCCCCGGGCACCGCCGGCGCCGAGCCCGTCTCGGCCGCCAGCCCGGCGTCCGCCGTACCGGCGCTCAGCGAGGGCCCGGCGCTCGTCGAACCGTCGGTCCCCGGCTGGGCACAGGCCCTGCGCCGCGCCGCCGAGCGGGGGAAGGGCGACATCGTCCACGTGCACGCCGACGGCAGTGAGCACCGGCGCAGCTACGCCTCCCTCATCCCCGAGGCGTCCCGGGTGCTGGCCGGACTGCGCCGGGCCGGACTGCGCCCCGGCGACCAGGTGATCCTCCAGTGCGACGCCACCGAGGACTTCCTGGCCGTGCTGTGGGGCTGCATCCTCGGCGGATTCGTCGCCGTCCCGCTGACCGTCCCCGCCTCCTACGACACGCCGTCGGCGGCGCTGACGAAGCTGGAGGGCATCTGGCGGATGCTGGGCCGGCCCTGGGTCGTGTGCTCCGCCGACCGCGAGAGCGGCCTGCGGGGCCTGGCCGCCCGCCGGAACTGGCCCGGCCTGCGCCTGGCCACGGCCGACGAGCTGCGCGAGGCACCGGAGGACCACGACTGGTACGAGGCCCGGCCCGACGACCTCATCCTGATGCTGATGACGTCCGGCAGCACCGGTCTGCCCAAGGCCGTGCGGCTCACCCACCGCAACGTGCTCACCCGCTCGGCCGCCACCGAGCAGATGAACGGGCTCGACGCCTCGGACGTCTCCCTGAACTGGATCCCGCTCGACCACGTCACCGGCGTGGTGATGTTCCACCTGCGGGACGTGTACCTCGGCTGCCGCCAGATCCACGCGCCCACCTCCTGGGTCCTGCAGGACCCGCTGCGCTGGATGGACCTCGCCGACCGGCACCGGGTCAGCGTCACGTGGGCGCCGAACTTCGCGTTCGGCCTCCTCGCCGAGCAGGCCGACCGGTTCGCCGGCCGCACCTGGGACCTGTCGCCGATGCGGCTGGTGATGAACGCCGGTGAGGTCGTCGTCGCCGCCGCGGCCCGCCGCTTCCTGCACGTCCTGGAGCCGTTCGGCCTGCCGCAGGACGTGATGCACCCCGGCTGGGGCATGTCCGAGACCTGCTCGGTGGTCACCGACGTCTCCCTGGCCCCCCACCCCGTGCCCGGCGAGGGGACGTTCGTGAGCTGCGGACTGCCGTACCCCGGGTTCGCGATGCGCGTCGTCGACGACTCGGGCACGGTGCTCGCCGAGGGCGACGCCGGCCGCCTGCAGGTCCGCGGCACCTCCGTGACCGGCGGCTACCACGACAACCCCGGTGCGAACGCGGAGGCGTTCACCGAGGACGGCTGGTTCGACACCGGCGACCTGGCGTTCCTGCGCGGCGGTGAGCTGTACATCACCGGGCGCGCCAAGGACGTCATCATCGTCAACGGCGTCAACCACTACAGCCACGAGATCGAGGCGTGCGTCGAGGAACTGCCGCACGTGGTGCGCAGCTTCACCGCCGCCGTCGCCGTGCGCTCCGACCCCTCGGCGCCCACCGACGAACTCGCCCTGTTCCTCCACCTCTCCCCCCAGGCCGCGGCCGGGGACACCGCCGCCGCCCTGCGGGAGATCGCCGGCAAGGTGACCCGTGAGATCGGCGTCAGCCCCGCCTTCCTCGTGCCGGTCGCGCAGGACGCCGTCCCCAAGACGGAGATCGGCAAGATCCAGCGCACCAAGCTGCGCAAGAGCTTCGAGGCCGGCGCGTTCGACGAGCAGGTGCGCGCGACCCAGGTGCTCCTCGGCACCGCCGCGACCGTGCCCGACTGGTTCCTGCGGCCGGTCTGGGAGCGCGCACGGCGCCACGCCCCGCGCGAGGCCGCGCCCGGCCGGCACACCCTCGTCCTCGCGGGCGACGACGCCCGCTCCCTGCGGATCGCCGAGCGGATCGCCGGCACCCTGCGCGCCACGGGCGAGCGCTGCACCATCGCCTCCGACGGCCCGTCCTACGCCCGCCTCGACGCCGCCCGCTACCGGGTCCGGCCCGGCGAACAGAGCGACTTCGCCGCTCTGCTGGACCGGTTGGAGCGCGACCAGCGGCCGGTCGACGCCGTGATCCACCTCGGTGGCCTGCGCGACCGGGACACCCCGTCGGCCGCCCCGTACGACGAGCCCGGCACGCTGTCCCTGCTCGCCCTCGCCCGCACGCTCGTCTCCCGCACCGGACGGCAGGACCCCGTCGACCTGGTGTACGCCACCGCGGGCGCCCAGGCGGTGCGCGCCGAGGACCGGCCCGACCCCGGGCACGCCATGGCGGGCGCCCTGCTCAAGTCGCTGACGGAGGAGCTGGGTCGGCTGCGCGGCACGCACGTCGACCTGCCGGCCGACGCCGGTGAGGACGCGGCGGAGCTGCTGCTCGCCGAGGCGCGCGTCGCCCCCGACGCCGCCGAGGTGGCGTACCGCGACGGCCACCGCCACGTGCGCCGCCTCGCCCCGCTGCCGGACACCCCGCCGCGCCCCCGGCCGGCCGCCGCCGAGGGCTTCACCCTGGTCACCGGTGGTCTCGGCGGCGTCGGCGGCGAGGTCGCCGCGCACCTGCTGGGCACGCCCGGCACCCGGCTGCTGCTCCTGGGCCGCACCCCGGAGGACGCCCTGGACGCCCCGGACGACTCCACGGAGGGAGTGCGGCGCGGGGAGGTGCTGCGGCGGCTGCGCGAGCTGGGCGAGGTCCGCTACGCCCGCGCCGACGTCACCGACGAGTCCCAGGTGCGCGCCGCGGTGGACGCGGCCGCCGAGGCGTGGGGAGTGCCCCTGACCTCGGTGCTGCACCTGGCCGGGACGCTCGTCGAACGCCCGGTGGGCGAGCTGGACGAGGCCGCGTGGCGGCAGGCGGTCGCGGCGAAGGCGGGCGGCGCGTGGACGCTGCACCGGCTGACCGCCGACCACCCCGTCTCCTCCTTCGTCACGTTCTCCTCCGTCAACGGCTTCTTCGGCGGGGCGATGAACGCCGCCTACGCCGCGGCCAACGCCGCGCTGGACGCCCTCGCCCTGCACCGGCGGAGCCTCGGGCTGCCCGCGCAGTCCCTGGCCTGGAGCATGTGGCGCGAGCGGGGCGTCAGCCGCGGCTACCGGCTCGCCGCGCTCACCGAGGCCCGCGGCTACCGGCTGCTGGACGGCCCGGCCGCGCTGCGCTCCTTCGACCTGGCGCGCTCGCTGGACGTCCCGCACCTGCTGATCGGCGCCGACCGCACCGCCCCCTGGGTGCGCAGCCACGTGACGGCTCCGGTACGGCCGGTGCGGCGCCCGGCCGCCCGCGTCGGCCTGGCGGACGGCGCCGACCTGGGCGCCCTGTACCGCGCGGCGGCGGACGCCGCCCGGGCGGCGGGCCTGGCGGACGACTGGGTGCTGCGCTCGGCGGGCACCACCGGCGACCGCTCCGGACAGCCCGGCCCGGGTGAGGACGCCCGCCGGCTGGAGGGCCGGCTCGCCGAGGTGTGGTGCACGGTGCTGGGCCGCGACCGGGTGGGCCTGGACGAGAACTTCTTCGACCTGGGCGGCAACTCGCTGCTGCTGGTCACCGCGCAGTCCGCCGTCAACAGCGCCTTCGACGCCGACGTGTCGGTGGTCGACCTGTTCGCCCACCCCACCGTCCGCGCCCTGGCCCGCCACCTGGCGGCCACCGCCCGGCCCGCCGCCGCCCGGCCGTCACCGGGGCCGGACGGTCCCGGCGCCCGGGCGGACGACCCGGCCGGGCACCGGTCCGCCGGTCCCGCGCCCAGCGGGCTGGACCGCGCCAAGGAACAAGCACAACGGCAACGAGCGGCCCGCGCCCGCCGCACCGCACGCCACGGAAAGGACCGCGGCCATGCATGACACCCCCGCAGCGCACGCCGAGGCGGCCGAGGAGGAGGTCCCCGCCGTCGCCGTCATCGGCATGGCGGGCCGCTTCCCCGGCGCCGACGACCTGGACGCCTTCTGGGACAACCTGGCCGCCGGCCGGGAGTCGGTGCGCCCCGTCGGCGACGAGGAGTTCCTCGCCGCCGGCGGCAGCCCCGGCGACCTGGACGACCCCTCCCTGGTGCGCGTGGTCTCCACCGTGGAGGGCATCGACCGCTTCGACTCCGGCTTCTTCGGCTACAGCCCCGCCGAGGCCGCCGTCGTCGACCCGCAGCAGCGGCTGCTGCTGGAGACCGCCTACCACGCGCTGGAGGACGCCGGCTGCCTGGGCGAGGGGCGTGACACCGGGGCGTTCGGGGTGTACGCGGGCAGCGGCGACAGCCGCTACTACCCGGCCCACGTATACCCGCGCTTCGCCGGACAGCCCGGCTCGGTGGCCCTGGTGCACGCGGCCACCGCCAACTCCCTGGGCACGCTCGCCACCCGCGTCTCCTACGAACTGGGCCTGACCGGGCCGAGCGTGTCGCTGCAGACGGCCTGCTCCACCGCGCTGGTCGCCGTGCACACCGCCTGCCAGGACCTGCTGGACTACCGGTGCGACACCGCGCTGGCGGCGGCCGTCTCCCTCAACCCGTCGGCCGCGCTGGGCTACCGGCACGTGCCCGACGGGCCGTTCTCCCCCGACGGCCACTGCCGCGCCTTCGCCGCCGACGCCGCGGGCACCTCCTCCGGCGACGGCGTGGGGGCCGTCGTCCTGAAGCGCCTGGAGGACGCCCTCGCCGACGGCGACCGCATCCGCGCGGTCATCCGCGGCAGCGCCGTGAACAACGACGGGCGCCGCAAGGTCGGTTTCAGCGCGCCGAGCGCGGCCGGGCAGACCGAGGTCATCCTCGCGGCGCAGGCGCAGGCGATGGTCGACGCGGGCACCATCGGGCTGGTCGAGGCGCACGGCACCGCGACCAAGCTGGGCGACCCCATCGAAGTGGCGGCGCTCACCGAGGCGTTCCGGCACAGCACCGACGCCCGCGGCTTCTGCGCCCTGGGCTCGGTGAAGACCAACATCGGCCACCTGGGGGCGGCCGCCGGCATCGCCGGGCTCATCAAGGCCGTGCTGGCCCTGGAGCACCGGCAGATCCCGCCGAGCCTGCACTTCGACCGGCCGAACCCGCTGATCGACTTCGCGTCGGGCCCGTTCCGGGTGCCGACCGCCCTGGAGGACTGGCCGGAGGGCGACCATCCGCGCCGGGCCGCCGTCTCCGCGTTCGGCATCGGCGGCACCAACGCCCACGTGATCCTGGAGGAGGCCCCGGCCACCGCCCCGGCCGCGCCGCGCCCGCCCGAGGACGGCCGGCGCCTGGTGCTGCCCCTGTCCGCCCGCACCGCCGGTGCCCTGCGCGGCCAGGCCGACGCCCTCGCCCGGCACCTGGAACGCCGTCCCGGCCTGCGTCTGGACGACGTCGCACACAGCCTGCGCACCGAACGGCCCGCCCTGCGCCACCGCCTGACCGTCACCGCCTCCTCCCCCGAGGAGGCCGTCGACGCCCTGCGCTGCGCCGCGCCGGTCACCCCGCCCGTGGGCGACGACCCGGCCCGGGTGGCGTTCCTGCTGCCGGGCGGCGGCACCCAGTACCCCGGGATGGGCGCGGAGCTGTACCGCGAGAACGCCGTGTACCGGGACACCGTCGACGAGTGCGCGCGCATCCTGCGGCCCGTCCTCGGCGGCGACCTGCGCGCCACGCTCGTCGAGCGCGGCCCGGGCGACGACACGGACGCCTTCCTCGGTCTGGTGGTCACCGAGTACGCGCTGGCCCGCACCCTGATGGAGGCGGGCGTCCGCCCGGACGCCCTCATCGGCCACTCGCTCGGCGAGTACACGGCTGCCTGCCTGGCCGGGGTGATCGACCTCGAGGAGATGCTGCCGCTGGTCACCGAGCGCATCCGGCTGATCAGCTCGGCGGGCGGCGCCACCACCGGGGTCGCCGCCCCCGTGGAGGACGTCCTGCCGCTGCTCGACGAGCAGTTGTCGTTGACGGCGGTCAACGGCCCCACCGCGTGCACCGTCGCCGGGCACCTGGACGCCGTCACCCGCTTCGAGGCCGAACTCACCCGCCGCAACGTCCCGTTCCGCCGGCTGCGGATCCCCGTGGCCGCCCACTCCCACGTTCTGGACCCGGTCCTGCCCGTCTTCGAGCAGCACCTGCGCCGGGTGACCCTGCGCCCGCCGCGCATCCCCTACGTCACCAACGTCACCGGCGACTGGATCACCGACGACCGGGCCACCTCCGTGCAGCACTGGCTGGACCACACCCGGCACACCGTGCGGTTCGCCGACGGCATCGCCGCGCTGTACGACCGCCTGCGGCCGGTGCTGGTGGAGATCGGCCCCGGCGACACCCTCACCAAGCTGGCCGGCAACCGGCTCGCCGACCGGGCGCCGGTCACGGTGACCACCATGCGGCACGCCAAGGCCGAGGCCGCCGACGGGTTCCTGCTCGCCGAGGCCCTCGGCCGGCTGTGGAGCGCGGGCGTCGACGCCGCCCTGCCCCCGGCGCCGGACACCGCCCGGCGCGTGCCGCTGCCGCCGTACGCCTTCGAACGCCACCGGCACTGGATCGACGCGCCCGGCGCCCGCACGGACACCACCGCGGACGAAGGACCCGAGCAGGCCGCGGCGGGCGACGGCCTCGCACCGCGACCCCGCCTGACGACGCGTCACGTCCCGCCGAGCACCGACCGCGAGGAGGCGGTCACCCGGCTGTGGGAGGAGATCCTCGGCATCGGCGGCATCGGCGTGCACGACAACTTCTTCGACCTGGGCGGCGACTCCATGCGCGCCGTGCTCCTGGCGGGACGGCTGCGCCAGGCGGGCGTCCTGGACGTGCCCGCCGCGAAAGTGCTGGCCGCGCCCACCGTCGCCGGGCTCCTCGCCGAGGAGCCGGAGGGCACCCCGTCCGACGGCGCGCCGGCCACCGCGCTGGGCCCGCTGCTGCCGCTGCGCGCGGAGGGCACCGCCCTCCCGCTGTTCTGCCTGCACCCCGGGGCGGGTGTGTCCTGGCGCTACACCGGCCTGCTCCCCCACCTCGGCGGCGACCAGCCCGTCTACGGCGTGCAGGCGCTCGGTCTGGACGGCACCCGGCCGCCCGCGCCGGACGCCGCCGCGATGGTCGAGGCGTACCTCGACGTGGTGCGCCGGGTGCAGCCGCACGGCCCGTACCGGCTCCTCGGCTGGTCCTACGGCGGGTTCGTGGCCCACGCGATGGCCTGCGCGCTGCAGGAGGCCGGGGAGCGGGTGGAACTGCTGGCGATGCTCGACGCGCCCCAGCCGCACGGGTCCGCCCACGACCCGGAGACGGCCGAGCGCCAGGTCGCGGCCCTGCTGTCCCGGGTGGCCGGCCTGCCGGTCGCACCGGGGGCCGGGGCGGCGGACGTGGAGCGCGTGCTGGACGCCATCGAGGCCGACGCGCAGAGTGCGCCGATCACCCGGGCCGAGGGCGCCGCGATCGCCACGGTCATGCGCAACAACCTGCGCATCGCACCCCAGTTCGCGCCCGGCCGCTTCCGCGGGGACGTGCTGTTCTTCAGCGCGGCCGAGGAGCCGGCCACGGGGTCCGCCGGGGACCTCGCCGTCCAGCCGGGCAAGGCCGACGCCTGGCGCCCGTACGTCGACGGCACCCTGCACGACCACCGAGTCCCCTGCGGGCACTACGAGATGACCGAGCCGGAGCCGATCGCCCGGATCGGCGAGACGGTCGCCAAGGCGCTGCGCGCGCTCGGCGACTGACCTCGGGGCGGCCGGGAGCCCGGCAGGCACACCGCACGCGCCGCCGTGGGCCGACGGGGCCCCGGCGGCCGCCCGCCCGAGCACAGCCCGCCGGCCCGGCCGCCCGCCCGGCCACGAGGGACCCGCGCCCCGGTGTCACCGCCCGGGTGCGGGGCCTTCCGGTTCCCGGCCGTGCTCAGCGCTCGTTCAGGCGCCCGGCCAGCCGGGCGATCAGCGGGACGCACCGGCGCAGGTGCTCCTGCTCCCGGGGGCTGAGGGTGTCCTCGACGGCGGCGGTGAGCCGGTCGGCCCGCCGGGCGCGCTCGCCGCTCAGCCGCTCGCGTCCGGTGCCGGTGATGTGCAGCAGCAGCTTGCGGCCGTCGGAGGGGTGCGGTTCGGCGCGCACCAGCCCGGCGCGCTGCAGGTCCTTGACGGTCTTGGCGGCCGACTGGTGCGTCACGCCGCGGAGCTGGGCGAGGTCGGCGGTCGTGTACGGCCCGCCGCGGTCGAGGTGGCCCAGGACGGCCGCCTCCCCCGCGGGCATCGTGTCGACGGTGCGCGCGGCACGCACCAGTTCCCCGACGGCGCGCCGCAGGTCCTCGGCGAGGGTGTCGTCCATGAGGCTCATCCTACCGACCTCCCCACAGCCTTGTTGTACAGTTCAGTTGTACAACTTGATTGCACAGTTCGAGGGAGGAGCCCGCCATGCGGCTCATCAAGCACGGTCACGCCTGCGTCGGCGTAGAGAAGGACGGCCGGCGCCTGGTCCTCGACCCGGGCGGGCTGACCGACCCGCGGGTGCTCGACGGGGCGGACGCGGTCCTGGTCACCCACGAGCACTTCGACCACTTCTCCGAGGAGCACCTGCGCCGGGCCGCGGAGGCGAACCCCGGCCTGCGGATCTGGACCGACACGTCCGTGGCGGGCCGGCTCGAAGGGCTGGGCGGGCGGGTGACGGCGGTCGGCCACGGCGAGGCGTTCGAGGCCGCCGGCTTCGGCGTCGAGGTGCACGGCACCTGGCACGAGCTCCTCCACCCGGACATCCCGCGGGTGGGCAACGTCGGCTTCCTCGTCGACGGCACGCTCTTCCACCCCGGCGACGCCCTGACCGTCCCGGAGACCCGGGTGGACACCCTGCTGCTGCCGGTCCACGGCCCCTGGTCCACCACCGGCCGACTGATCGACTACGTCCGCGAGGTCGCGCCCCGACACGCCTACGCCATCCACGACGGCGCCCTCAACGACACCGGTCTCGCCATGGTCGGCGGTCTCCTCGGCGCGGGCGGCCCCGGCACCGGCGCCCCCTACGACCGCCTCGCCGTCGGCGCGGGCGTCGACCTGCCGTCGGTGTCGGCCCAGGCCGGCGCGTAGCTGAATACGCCCGCGCCGACCGGCAGCACCCGCACCCGGACACCGTACGGCTGCCCGGCACACGCACCGCCGCGCGGACGGCTGCGCGGTCCGATGCGCAGCGCGTCGCCGCAGGGCTCGGCCCGCAGGTCGCGCAGCGTCCGCACCGGCGCGGCCCCCACCCGACCCGGTGCGAGGTGCAGCGCCTTCCAGGCGGCCTCCTTGGCGGAGAACAGGGCCGTCAGCGACCAGGGTTCGCCCCGCGCACCCGCTGCGGTGCCGAGCAGCGGCTCCTCGTCCGGGCCGAGCACCAGCCGGGCCGCGTCGCGGGGCAGGGGCCGCAGTTCCAGGTCGCAGCCGAGCGGGGCGTCGTCGCCCGGTGCGCGGGCCACGGCGACGGCGACCCCGGCGCTGTGCGAGATCGACGCCGCCCGGCCGGGCGCGAACACCGGCAGCCGGCCCGCGCGGGGGACATCGCCGCAGTCCACGCCCACCGCGCGCAGGGCCCGGCGGGCGGCCTCGCGCCCGGCGAGGAACTCGCGGCGGCGGCCCGGTGCCATGGCCGCCGCCGCGGACGCCTCCGCTGGGCCGGCCGGGCCGAGCCCGGGCTCGCCGGTGTGCGCGAGGCCGAGGCCGAGCCCGGCGGCGGCCAGGCGGGGACGCAGCCGCCCGAGCGCGGTGACGGCCACCGGCGCCGGGGGCGTCCCCTCGTCCCCGGCGGTCCGCGCGTCCGGGCCCGTCCCCGCGGAGCCGCCAGCGAGGTCCGCTCCCCTCACCCTCAGACCCGCAGCAGCTTCTTGATGATCTTCCCGGCGGGGTTGCGGGGCACCTGCTCGATGAACTCCACGCTGCGCGGGCGCTTGTACGGCGCGAGCAACCGGGCGACGTGGCCCAGCAGTTCCGCCGCGCTCGCGTCCGCGTCCGGCTCCAGGGCGACGTAGGCCAGCGGCACCTCGCCGTAGTCCTCGTCGGGCGTGCCGACGACCGCCGCGTCGTGGACCGCCGGGTGGGTCATCAGGGCGCGCTCGATCTCCGAGGGGTACACGTTCTGGCCGGCGCGGATGATGACGTCCTTGGTCCGGTCGACCAGGCTGATGCGGCCGGCGTCGTCGACGAAGCCCAGGTCGCCCGTCCTCGTCCAGCCGTCGAGGGTGATCTCGCGGGTGGCCTCGGGGTCGTTCCAGTAGCCCTGCATGACGCCGGGCCCGCGCACCACGATCTCGCCGATCTCGCCGCGCGGCACCTCCCGTCCCTCCCGGTCGACGGCGCGCGCCGACATGCCCGGCACGACCCGTCCGCACGGGATGCGCGCGGTGACGTCGCCCGGGGCGGGGTGCTCGTCGGGGCCGAGGGTGACGAACGGGCCGCCGACCTCGGTCATGCCGTACACCTGGCGGAAGCCGCAGCCCAGCCGCTCCACCGCCTCCGCGTACACGTCGAGCGGCATCGGCGCGGCGCCGTAGAGGACCTCCCGCAGGGAGCTGAAGTCGGTGCGCCGCGCGGACTTGGCCTGGAGCATGAACCGCAGCATCTGCGGCACCATCCACATGTGCGTGGCCCGGTGGCGCTCCACCGCGGTCAGCGCCCGCTGCGGGGTGAAGCCGGGCATCAGCACGACGGTGGCGCCGGCCGCCATGTACGTGAGCGAGACGACCATGCTGCCGTGGTACAGCGGGCAGCAGTTGACCATGACGATGTCGTCGGTGGGCCGGGCCATGACCAGCCAGCCCAGCGCGATCGCCCGGAAGGACGCGCCGTCGACGGTGACGCCCTTGGCCTGACCGGTGGTCGCCGAGGTGTGCAGCACGGCGATCGGGTCCGTGTCGGCGACCACGGGCAGGTCCCGCTCGGGCGCCAGGCTGCCCAGGCTCGCGAAGACGGGCTTGTCCAGCGCCAGCCGGACCCGCACCGACTCCGGCAGCCGGGGGTGGCGGTCCAGCAGCTCCGCCTCGCCGAGCACGGCCGCCGCGCCGACGCGCTCGACGATGCCCAGGACCTCGGGCTCGGCCAGGCTGTGGTTCAGCGGCACGAACAGCGCGCCGAGGCGGGCGAGGGCGAAGTAGCTCTCCAGGACCTCGATGCGGTCCTTGGACAGAACGGCGACCCGCTCACCGCGCTCGATGCCCAGCTCCGCGAGACCGCGGGCGAGTTCCACGGTCCGGTCGTGGAACTCGGCCCACGTGACGCTGCGTTGCTCGTCGACGAGCGCGATCCGGTCGGGCCAGCACTGCCGGTTGCGCTCCAGCAGCTGGGTCAGCCACATCACGCACCGCCGGCGGCGCCTGCGACGGAGCGCTCGGCGACGAACCGCTCGTAGTCGGCGATCGTGTGCAGCTCCTCCATGTCCTCGGCGGTGATCTCCACGCCGAGCCGCTGCTCCACGAGCAGCACCAGGCGCACCAGGTCGCCGGAGTCGATGCCGCTGGCGGCGAGGTCGACGTCGTCGCCGACCTGGTCCGCGTACTCGGCGGTGCCGGTCAGTTCGACCAGCAACTCCCTGATGGTGCTCATGGTTTCCCCTTTCGCCGCGGCACGCCGGCCGCCGTGCGGGCCTGGACTGTCACCCCCTCAAGAGGCGGCCGGGGCCGTGCGCACTCCCCCGGCCCGCCCGTGACCTTTGTCACGCGCCCGAACCGCGGCCGGCGGGGATAGCCGGGGCGTCCGCCCGGCCTCTGTACCGGAACGAAGACACCTGCTCCGTCCGGTCCGTCCCGCACCGCGGGAGGCGGGCGGGCCCCGAATCAGGGAGTGATGCGCGTGCCCAGGCAGCCGGTACGGGTCCGGTCCACGGCAGGACGGCCCGTGCGTCCCGAGCCCCCCGTGCGCGCCGCCGTCGCGGCGGGCCCCGTCCGCGTGGGCGGTGCCGCGTGACCGCGCCGACCGCCGTCGCCGACGGCACCGGGCGGGCCCCGGGCGCCACGGAGGACGAACTCCTCGCCCACTTCGACGCGTTGATCGCCGAGGGCGAGACGATCGAGCCCCGCGACTGGATGCCCGACGGCTACCGCCGCATGCTGACGCGCCAGATCGCCCAGCACGCCCACTCCGAGATCATCGGCATGCAGCCCGAGGGCGCCTGGCTCACCCGTGCCCCGTCCCTGCACCGCAAGTCGGTGCTCATCGCCAAGGTCCAGGACGAGGCCGGTCACGGCCTGTACCTGTACTCCGCCGCCGAGACACTGGGCGTGGACCGCGCCGACCTGCTCGACGCCCTGCACCACGGCCGCCAGCGCGCCTCCGCCACCTTCAACCACCCGGCGCTGACCTGGGCGGACACCGGCGCCATCGCCTGGCTGACGGACGGCGCCGCCGTCATCAACCAGGCCCCGCTGTGCCGCACGTCGTACGGGCCGTACGCGCGGGCCATGCGCCGCGTCTGCCAGGAGGAGGCCTTCCACGTGCGCCAGGGGTACGACCTGATGCGCGCCCTGTGCGAGGGCACACCGGAGCAGAAGGCGATGGCGCAGGACGCGGTGGACCGCTGGTGGCTGCCGGCCGTGGCGCTGATGTTCGGGCCGCCCGACACCGAGGCGGGCGGCTCCGACGCCCGCACCGCCGCGCTCGGCGCCGCCGTCTCGCGCCGCGCGATGGCCTGGGGCATCAAGCGGCACACCAACGACGAACTGCGCCAGCGCTTCGTCGACACGTGCGTCCCGCAGGCCGAGCGGCTCGGCCTGACCCTGCCCGACCCGGCGATCCGCTGGAACGAGGAGCGCGGGCACTACGACTTCACCCCGATCGACTGGGACACCTACCGCACGGCCCTGGGCGAGGACACCCACTGGGCGCGCCGGCGCATCGACCACCGCAGGGCGGCCCACGAGGACGGCGCCTGGGTGCGGGAGGCAGCCGCCGCGTACGCGGCCCGCGAGGAGGCCGCCGGGTCACCCGCCGGCGCCGGCACGGGCGTCCCCCGGCAGGCGCAGGAGGAGCGCGCATGAACCGCGACGACGAGGGGACGCCCGCGTCCTGGGAGGTCTTCCTGCGGGCCCGCCGCGGACTCGCCCACCAGCACGTGGGCTCGGTGCGGGCGGTCGGCCCCGACGCGGCACTGGCCGTCGCCCGCGACCTGTACACGCGTCGCGGCGACCCGCTGTCGCTGTGGGTGGTGCGCTCGGACGCCGTGCACGCGGCGTCCCCGGACGAACGCGACCCGTACTTCGCGGGCGCCCGGCACAAGCCCTACCGCTACCCCGAGCACTTCCCGCCGCTCACCGAGAAGGGGCCCGAAGGTGACCACGACCAGTGAGACCCCGGTGGACGTCCCCGGCGTCCCCTCCGCCGGTGCCGACCTCGCGACCTATCTGCTGCGCCTGGGCGACGACGCGCTCGTGCTCGGGCAGCGGCTGTGCGCGTGGATCACGCGGGCACCGCTCATCGAGGAAGACCTGGCCCTGTCCAACATCGCCCTCGACCTCGTCGGCCACGCGCGGACGCTGCTCACCCTCGCCGGGCGGCTCGACGGCACCGGCCGCACCGAGGACGACCTCGCCTTCACGCGCCGCGAACGCGAGTTCACCAACGCCCTGCTGACGGAGCTGCCCAACGGCGACTTCGCGGTGACCGTCGCCCGCCAGCTCGTCCACACCCACTACGCGGCGCTGCTCTACGAGGCCCTGGCCGGCTGCCCGGACCCCGAACTCGCGGCGTTCGGTGCGCGGGCGGCCAAGGAGGTCGCCTTCCACCGGCTGCACGCCGACCGCTGGGTGCGCCAACTGGGCCTCGGCACGCCGGAGAGCGCGCACCGGATGCAGCAGGGCCTGGAACGGGTGTGGCCCTACACGGCCGAACTCTTCGACGAGGACGACGTCGTACGGCGCCTCGCCGCCGCCGGTACCGTGCCTTCCCCGGCGCCGCTGCGCCCCGAGTGGGAGCGGCGCGTCACCGAGGTGGTCACCGGGGCGGGGCTCACCGTGCCGACGCCGTCCTGGCAGGCGCGGGGCGGCCGTTCGGGGCTGCACACCGAGGAGTTCACCGACCTGGTCGGTGAACTGCAGTCGGTGCACCGGCAGTTTCCCGGGGGGACCTGGTGAACGCCGCGGGGATGCACGTGGCGGGCGCCGTGGGAAGCGACGGGGCAGCGGCGGGGAGCGCCGCCGGCCGCACCGGTACGTCCCTCGGTGTCGCCGAGGTACGCGGACGCGTGGAAGCCCTGCCCGATCCCGAGCTGCCCTTCCTCAGCCTCGGCGACCTGGGGGTGGTGGGCGCCGTCGGCCCCGGGCCGGACGGGGTCCTGGAGGTGGAGATCACCCCCACCTACCTGGGCTGCCCGGCGCTGCCCGCGATCACCGCCGCCGTCCGTGAGGTCCTGGCCGTCTGCGGCCACCCCCACGGCCGGGTGCGGCAGGTGCTGTCCCCGCCGTGGACCACCGACCGCATCACCCCCGAGGGGCGGCGCAGGCTCGCCGCCCACGGCATCGCCCCGCCGCTGCCCGCCACGCCCGGCGGCCCGGTCGCCGTGGAGCTGGGCGCGGTCGCCTGCCCGCACTGCGGTTCGCGCGCCACCCGGCCGCACAGCCCCTTCGGGCCGTCCCGCTGCCAGTCGGTGCTGTGGTGCACGGCGTGCCGCGAACCCTTCCCCCACCTGACCGCGCTGTGAGGCACACCGTGAACACCGCCGCCACCCCACCGGCCGTCCTGCGGCCCGGGACGTCCGCCGACCGGCCGTCCGGGCCCGGGGACACGCGCGCCCGCTGGCACCCCGTGACGGTCGCCGAGGTGCGCCCCCTCACCCCGGACGCCGTGGCCGTCACCCTGGAGGCACCCGCCGCGCTGCGCGAGGTCTTCGCCCGCCGGCCCGGCCGGCACGTCGTCGTCCGCCACCGGCGCCCCGACGGCGAACTGCGCCGCACCTACTCGCTGTGCCCCCCGCCGGACGACCCCGCGGCCCTGCGCCTGGTGATCAAGCGCGGGTCGCCGGACGGCTTCGGCGCCCTAGCCGCCCGGCTGGTCCCCGGCGACCGCCTCGACCTGTCCTCCCCCACCGGTCACTTCGCCCTGCCGGACCGGCCCGGCGCCCACCACGTCCTGATCGCGGGCGGCTCCGGCATCACCCCGCTGGCCGCACTGGCCGCCGACGCCCTGCGCCGGGACCCCGCCTGCCGGGTGTCCCTCGTCCACTCCGTGCCGACCGCCGCGTACGCCCTGCTCTCGGACGAACTGGCCGCCCTCAAGGACGCGTTCCTCGACCGCTTCACCGTCCAGTACGTCCTCACCCGCGACGAGGGGACCGCCGGGGGCGGCACGTTCCGCGGCCGGATCGACGCCGATGTGCTGTCGCGCCTGCTCACCGTCCTCGACGCCCGGCCCTCCGCGGACACCACGTTCGCGCTGTGCGGGCCCCCGGGCCTGATCGACACCGTACGACGGTTCCTGGACGGCTGGGGCGCGGAACCGGCGCTCGTCCGCTGGGAGTTGTTCACCTCCGACACCGCACCCGCGGTCCCCGCACCGGCCACCCCCGCCCCCGGCACCGCGGCACCGCCCCCGGCCGCCGGGACCAGCCACGTCACCGCCCTGCTCGACGGACACCGCCGGCACACCACCGTCGGGCCGCGGGACGGGGTGATCCTCGACGCCCTGCTGCGCGGGCACCCGGACGTGCCGTACGCCTGCCGTGAGGGCGTGTGCGGGAGCTGCCGCGCCAAGGTGCTGTCCGGACGGGTGCGGGCCGACCGGCAGCACGCCCTGGACGACCGCGACCGCGCCGCGGGCTACACGCTCGTGTGCCGGGCCCGGCCGGAGACCCCCGAGGTCGTCCTGGACTTCGACGCATGACACCCGACCGCCTGACCGCCGCCGAGCACGGCGCTCTCCGGCCACTGCGCACCCCCGCACCGCCGCCCCCGCCCGCACCCAGCGAAGGAGACGTACGTTGAGCAGCACCGCCCGCCTTGCAGGCAAGACCGCCCTGGTCACCGGCGGCAGCCGGGGAATCGGCCGGGCCATCAGCCGTCGCCTCGCCCACGAGGGCGCGCTGGTGGCCGTGCACTACGGCCACGACCTGGGCGCCGCCGAGCGGACCGTCAAGGAGATCGAGGCCGACGGCGGCCGGGCGTTCGCCGTCCACGCCGAACTGGGCGTGCCCGGCGACGCCGACACCCTGTGGTCCGCCTTCGACGGGGCGCTCGCCGACCGGGGCGCGGACGGCGCCCTGGACATCCTGGTCAACAACGCGGGCATCACCGTCCCGCGCCCCCTCGCCGACGTCACCGAGGCCGACTACGACCGGGTGTTCGCGATCAACACCAAGGCGCCGTTCTTCATCATCCAGCGCGGCCTGGCCCGGCTGCGCGACGGCGGCCGGATCATCAACGTCTCCTCCGTGGCCACCCGGGTCGCGTTCCCCGCGATCGTCTCGTACACCATGACCAAGGCCGCCCTCGACTACCTCACCCTGACCCTCGCCCAGGAGCTGGGCCCGCGGGGCATCACCGTCAACGCGGTGGCCCCCGGCTACACCGAGACCGAGATCAACCCCACGCTGGCGATCCCGGAGATCCGTCGCCGCTACTCCGAGGCGTCCGCCTTCAACCGGCTCGGACAGCCCACGGACATCGCCGACGTGGTCGCCTTCGTCGCGAGCGACGACGCCCGCTGGGTGACCGGCCAGTGGATCGACGCCTCCGGCGGGGCCCACCTCGGCGTCTGACCACCTGCCCCGCCGGCCCCACATCCGCCGCACCCTCACGCGGCCGTCGTCCGCACGGCCGCAGCACCAGGAGATGCGATGAACGACCGCACCACCGCGCTCGCCGACCCGATCGCGGACGACGCCCTGACCCGGCCCTTCACCGGCGCCAGCCCCTACGACACCTACGTGCACGCCTCCGCGCTCAACTCGATGCAGCAGCCGCTCACCGACGCGCCGGACGAGATGGGCTTCCTCGTCACCACCCAGGTGATGGAGCTCTGGTTCACCCTGATCGTCCACGAGTGGCGCACCGCGCGCGTGGCCTTCGCCAAGGACGACCTGCCGGCGGCCATGGACGCCCTGACCCGCAGCCGTCGCGCGCTGACCGCGCTCAACGGCTCCTGGGCGCCGATCGCCGCGCTGACGCCCGCTCAGTTCAACGGCTTCCGCGCCGCGTTCGGCAAGGCGTCCGGCTTCCAGTCGGCGATGTACCGGCACCTGGAGTTCCTCCTCGGCGACAAGTCCGCCGGCCTGCTGCGCTCCCACCGGGGTGACCCGGCCGTCCACGAGGCGCTCGGCGAGACCTACCGCGAACCGTCCCTGTACGACGAGGTGCTGGGCTTCCTGCACCGCCAGGGCCTGCACGTGCCGATGCGCGTCCGCGAGCGGGACGTGACCGAGCCGTACGCCTCCGACCCCGGGGTGGTGGACGTGTGGCGGGAGATCTACGCCGGCCCGCAGCACCACCCGCACCTGGCGCTGGGCGAGTTGCTCACCGACATCGCCGAACTGGTCACCCGCTGGCGCTTCGAGCACGTCCTCGTGGTGCGCCGCGCCATGGGTTCCAAGCCGGGCAGCGCCGGCTCCTCGGGCCTGGCGTGGCTGGAGCAGCGCGCGGCCCGCCCGGTCTTCCCCGAGCTGTGGGAGGTGCGCGGTGACGTCTAGGGTCATCTCCGCCTTCGCCGCCGAGGAGGAGCAGCGTGTCCTGAGCCTGAGGCCGGTCCTGGCACCGGTGCACGGCCGCTACGGCGACCACCCCCACCAGGTGTACGACGCCTGGCCCGCGGACGACCCCGACGCGCCGCGGGTGATCCTGCTGCACGGCGGCTACTGGCGCTACGACCGCATGCACCTGACCCCGTTCGCCGCCTACCTGGCCGAGCAGGGCTTCGACGTCCTGCTGCCCGGCTTCCGCCGCTCGGGCGGAGCGGGCGGTTACCCGGAGACCTTCGACGACGTCGCCCGCATCGTCGACACGCTCCCCGACGGGCGGCCGTACGTCCTGGCGGGGCACTGCTCGGGCGGGCACCTGGCCCTGTGGTGCGCCGCGCGCGGACTGCTGCCGGCCGGCTCGCGCTGGCACACCCGCGCCCTGCCGACGAGCGTGCTCGCCCTGGCGCCGCTCACCGACCTCGCCGCCACCCGCGACGACGACCTCAGCAACGGCGCGGCCCTGCAACTCCTCGGCGGACCGGAGCACTTCGCTGAGCGCCTGCCCGAGGTCGACCCGCTGACCCTGCTGCGCGGCGCGGGTACGACCGGCGTGCCGACCGTGCTGCTGCACGGTGCCGTCGACGAGGAGGTGCCGCTCACCCAGTTCGCCGACTACGCGGCCGTCCACCGCGACCTGCGCACCGTCGTCCTGCCCGGCACCGGGCACTACACCCTCATCGAGCCGGGCGCGCCCGGCGCCCGGGCCGTCGCCGACACCCTCCGCGAGATGGCGGCCGCCTTCCCGGACCGCCGGCCGGAACCGGCCCACGAGGAGACCGCGCACCGATGACCACTCCACCGACGACCAGTGCCTCGACGACCGGTACTTCGACGAACACCACGCCGGCGGCCGCCCCGGCCGAGTCCCGCCTCGCCGAGGCCGCCGCGCGCCTCGACGCCGACGACCCGCTGGCGCACGCGCGCGACCGCTTCCTGCTCCCGCCGGGCGTCGTCTACCTCGACGGCAACTCCCTCGGTCCGCTGCCCGCCGCCGTCCCGCCGGTCCTCACCGACGTCGTGACGCGGCAGTGGGGCACCGACCTGATCGGCTCCTGGAACGACAACGGCTGGTGGGAGGCGCCGCTGCGGGTGGGCGACGCGATCGGCGCGCTCCTCGGCGCCGCACCGGGCCAGACCGTCGCGGGCGACTCGACCAGCGTGCAGCTGTACACCGCGCTGGACGCGGCCGTCTCGCTCCGGCCGGGCCGCACCCTGCTCGTCACCGACCCCGGGCACTTCCCCACCGACCGCTACGTGGCCGCCGCGGTCGCCGAGCGCCGGGGACTGGAGCTGCGGCGGGTGCCACCGGCCGGCCTGCCCGACGTCCTGCGGGCCGAGGGCGAGCGGGTGGCCGTGATCAGCTACTCGCCCGTCGACTTCCGCACCGGCGAGCTGTTCGACATGGGGGCCCTGACCCGGGCCGCGCACGACGCCGGCGCGACCGCCGTGTGGGACCTGTGCCACGCGGCCGGTGCCCTGCCCGTCGACCTGGACGCCCTCGGCGTCGACTTCGCGGTCGGCTGCGGCTACAAGTTCCTCTCCGGCGGCCCCGGCGCCCCCGCGTACCTGTACGCGGCCCGCCGCCACCACGCCGAGCTGCGCACCCCGCTGCCCGGCTGGACCGGCCACGCCGACCCCTTCGGCCTCAGCAGGGACTACACACCCGCTCCCGGCATCGCCCGGGCCCGGATCGGCACGCCCCCGATCCTGTCCCTGCTCGCCCTCGAAGCGGCCCTGACCGCCTACGACGGGGTGGACCTGGCGGACGTCCGTGCCAAGAGCCTGTCGCTGACCGGGTTCTTCCTGCGCTGCGCCGACGAGTTGCTCGCCCCGTTCGGCTTCAGCTCCGTCACCCCGGCCGACCCGGACCGCCGCGGCAGCCAGGTCTCCCTGCGCCACCCGCACGCCCACGCCCTGACGCGCGCGCTGGCCGAGCGGGGCGTGATCGCCGACATGCGCGCCCCCGACCTGCTGCGCTTCGGCGTCCACGCGCTCTACACGACCCACGGCGACCTGCTCACCGCGGCACGCCGCCTGCGGGACCTCGTGGCCGAGGGCGCCTACGACCCGGCGCCCCGGGTGACGGGCCCGGTGACCTGAGGGACGTACGACGTCGGGCGTCCGAGGGAGGTCGCGTCCGCGGGGGAGCGTGCCGGACGGAGGTCGGGCGGCTCACCGTTCCGGCGCGACCTCCATCAGGCGGCGCAGCTCGGGGAGCAGCGCGTCGAGGTCCTGTCCGCTGCGGAACGCGACGACGGTCGTGCCCCCGGTGCCCGCCGGGGCGGGGCGCGCGGGGAAGAGGGCGAGGACCTCGCGCATCGCCTCGTCCACCTCGGCGACCGGGTCGGCCGACTCGCCGCGCAGCCAGCGCCGCAGCACGTGGTTGTGGGCGGAGACCACCGCCGCGGCCATCAGCTCGGCCCGCAGCGACGCCGACTTCGTGGGGTCCCCCATCCAGGCGGCGATGAACTCGCGGAACAGCCGCTGGTAGCGGGCCACGCTGGCGATCTCACGGTCCCGCAGGGCGGCCACCTTGCTGGTGAGCGCGTACCGCCGCCGCGCCAGGTCGCCCTCGTCCAGGTAGTGCAGCAGCACCAGCCGTACCGCGTCGGACACCGCGACCAGGGCGGTGCTGTGGCTCGAGGTGGCCAGCCGGTGGTCGATCAGCTCCAGGAGCCGGTCGTGGTCGGGGAAGATCACGTCTTCCTTGGACCGGTAGTGCCGGAAGAACGTCGTCCGTCCGACCCCTGCCCGCTCGGCGATGTCGTCGACGGTCGTCTGCTCGTAACCGCGCTCGTCGAAGAGGGCGAACGCGGCGTCGGCCAGTCGGACCCGTGCAGGTGGCTTGCTCATGGACGGTCATCTTTCCCCCTCGTCCCGCGCGGGTGCCACTCGCCCCTAGTCGGCCACGGCCTTGACCTTGACACGGTGACAAGGCCTTCACTGCTCGCGAGGAGGTGGTCCCCCATGACGGTCACGGGGCAGGACACGGACGCGCGAGGAGCGCACGAGGCGCTGGACGACGGTCGCCCGTCGGTGCGGCTGCGGGCGGCCCTCGCGGTCGGTACGGCGCCGGACCCGCGGTACGTCGGCACGCTGGTCGAGCGGTGCGCGGTCGAGCCGGAGTTCTTCGTCCGCGACATGCTGACCTGGGCGCTGACCCGGCACCCCGTGTCGGTGACGCTTCCCGCGCTGCTCCGCGAGGTCCGCTCGGAGCGGGCCCAGGCCCGCAGTCAGGCGCTGCACACGCTGTCCAAGATCGGTGACCGGCGGGCGTGGCCGGCGATCACACCGCGGCTCCTGGCCGACCCGGACGACGAGGTGGCGCGCAGCGCCTGGCGGACCGCGGTCCTGCTCGTACCGGAGGGCGAGGAGGCCGCGCTGGCGACGGCCCTGGCGGGCCTGCTCGGCCGCGGCGGGCGGGAGACGCAGCTCAGCCTCAGCCGCGCCCTGGTCGCCCTGGGCGAGGCGGCGAAGCCGGCGCTGAGGGGAGCGGCGGCGGCACCCGATCCGCAGGTGCGCGCGCACGCGCTCGCCACGCAGCGCCTGCTGCGGGACCCGGACACCGGCTTCGAGTCCGCCGTCGAGGAGGCCAAGCGCGTGGTGGCGCTGGGCGGCGGGCCGGGCCGGGCGCCCGGGAGCGGGCCGGAGCAGCCGCCGGACGGCGGGCCGAGGCAGCCGCCGGACGGCGGATCGGAACAGGCGCCGGACATCGAGCCGGGACAGGGGCCTAACGGCGGGCCGGGGCAGGGGCCCGGCGACGTGTCGGAGCGTGAGGGACAATAGGGCGTGCTGATCGGTGAGGTGGCGCGGCGGTCCGGGGTGAGTGCCCGCATGCTCCGGCACTACGAGTCGCTCGGCCTGGTGCGGCCCTCGGGGCGCACCGGCTCGGGCTACCGGGAGTACTCCGGGGAGGACATCCGGCGGATCTTCCACATCGAGAGCCTGCGGTCGCTCGGGCTGTCGCTGCGGGAGATCGGGCGGGCGCTGGACGATCCCGGGTTCACGCCCTCGGCGCTCGTCGGCGACCTCGTCCACCGGACGCGCGAACGCATCGCGGCGGAGACCGAGTTGCTCACGCGGCTGCGCCGTATCGACGCCGCAGGCCCGTCCGGGTGGGAGGACGTCCTCCAGGTCGTCGCGCTGTTGCAGGCGCTGCAGTCGGCGAGTCCCGCCGCCCGTCAGCGCGCGGCCCTGTCCTCGGCCGACGAGGTCCCGGCGGAGGCGCTGGCCGAGGCGGCGCTCGGCGAGACGGACCCGAACGTCGCCGGCGCCCTGCGCTGGGCGCTGGCCCGGGCGGGCGACGGGGGCGCGGCCCTGCTCGCGCGGGGCCTCGCCTCCCCCGTGGCCGCCGTACGCGAGCGTGCCGTCCGGTGCCTGGTCGAGTTGCCCGGCGCCGAGGCCGAGGCACACCTGCGGGACGCCCTCACGCACACCGACCCGGTGGTCCGCGGCTGCACGGCCCTCGCGCTGGGGGCCCGTGGCGCCTCCGAGGCGGTCCCGACACTCCTGGACATGGTGGTGGAAGGGAGGAACGACACCGACGCGGCCGACGCGCTGAGCGTGCTGGCGGCGGACCCCGCGACGGCGGACCAGGTCGCCGAGGGCATCGTCGAACGCCTCGCCCGCACCACCACGGCGGCACCCGCCCGCGGACGCCTCACCCAGGCCCTCGCCGACATCCCGGGCGCGCGGGCGTCCGCCGCCCTGGTGGAGCTGTCCGCGGACGAGGACCGAGCGGTGGCCCTGACCGCGGCGTACCTGCTTCAGCGGCGCGAGGACCCCACACGGTAGGTGAGGTGGGTGACCGAGGTCGCCGCGCGTGACGCCACCTGCTCCAGGTCCAGCGGGGGCACCCCGTCGAACAGCCGGGTGCCCGCCCCGAGCGTGAAGGGGACGACGTGCAGCCGCAGCTCGTCGACGAGTCCCGCGGCAAGGTACTGGTTCACGGTGGTCGCGCCGCCCTGGACGGAGACCGTGCCGCCCCCGGCGGCCTCACGGGCCCGGTCCAGCGCGGACCCGACGCCGTCGGTGACGAAGTGGAACGTGGTGCCGCCGTCCATCGGCACGGGCTCGCGCGGATGGTGGGTGAGGACGAACACCGGGGCGTGGAACGGCGGGTTCTCACCCCACCAGCCGGTCCACTCCCGGTCCCAGGCGCCGCGCACGGGCCCGAACATGTTGCGGCCCATGATGTACGCCCCGGCCTCCGTGGCCCGCTCGACCTCGGCCCGGTTCTCGTCCCGGTGGTCGAACATCCAGCCGTGCAGCCTGCCGCCCCAGCCGTCGCCGCCGTCGTCCCCGAACGGACGCTCCTCGCTCCGGTGCGGCCCGGCCGCGTACCCGTCCAGGGAGACCGACAGGTCACAGGTCACTTTCCCGGCACGTGAGGTCATGCCCCGACCCTCCTCATGGCGGCTCGCCACCGCCGTGGCCCACGGACCCTCCCGGTCCGCACGTACAGGGGTGACCGTGCGCACCTCCCGAACTCATCGCCGCCCGGCACCAGGAAAGCGGCCCGGGCAGGCACCGGGTCAGGTGCACGCCGCGCACCGGACCGCGCCGGGCCCCTGCACCGTCACGCACCGGCCACGGGTGGCGCGATGTCGTCCCACGGGCATATAAACCGCATTCAACTGATTGTCACTGCTTCGGGGTAAGCGCTTCGTCTCCCCGGCGGTTCCGGGCCCGGCAGGGGCTAGCTTTCCTGCAGGCGGGCGGATCCCGGTGATCCTCCCCCGCACTGCCCACCCTCCCAGGCTCCCGTCCGGCGCGCCCGCGCACGTCGGACACCCCGCCGTGCAAGGAGATCCTTCCCGCGATGACCGTCGACAGCGTCCCGGAGGCGCAGACCACCCGCGACACACCCCGGCAGTCGCTCAGCACCGCCGCCGCCCGCAACCTCACCCACACGACCAAGTCCGCCCCGCAGATGCAGGAGATCACCTCCCGCTGGCTGCTGCGGATGCTGCCGTGGGTCGAGGCGAACGGCGGCGCCTACCGGGTCAACCGGCGCCTGCGGCACACCGTCGGCGACGGGCGTGTCGAGTTCGTCCAGGAGGGCGCCGCGGTCCGGGTGATCCCCCGGGAACTCGGCGAACTGGCCCTGCTGCGCGGCTTCGAGGACACCGACGTCCTCGCCGCCCTCGCGGACCGCTGCGTCCAGCGCGACTTCTCGGCCGGCGAGGTCATCGTCGAACGCGGCAGCCCCGCGGACCGGATCCACCTCGTCGCCCACGGCCGGCTCAGCCGTACCGCCGAGGGCGCGTACGGCGGGGAGATCGCCCTCGCGGTCCTCGCCGACGGCGACCACTTCGGTGAGGACGCCCTGCTGGACCCCGACGCCCGCCACGACTCCACGGTCACCGCCGAGACCTCCGGCACCCTGCTCACCCTCACCCGCGCCGACTTCGCCGCCGTCCAGGACTCCGCGCCCGGCCTGCAGGCCCACCTCGAGACTTCCGCTCCCACACCCGGCAGCGGCAGAACAAGCACGGCGAAGCCGAGATCGCCCTGTCCGCCGGTCACGTCGGCGAGGCCGAACTGCCGCGCACCTTCGTCGACTACGAGCTCAACCCGCGCGAGTACGAGCTGTCCGTCGCGCAGACCGTCCTCAGGGTCCACAGCCGGGTCGCCGACCTCTACAACGGCCCGATGAACCAGACCGAGGAACAACTGCGGCTCACCATCGAGGCGTTGCGCGAGCGCCAGGAGCACGAGCTGATCAACAACCGTGAGTTCGGGCTCCTGCACAACGCCGACTTCAAGCAGCGCATCCAGCCCCACTCCGGTCCGCCGACGCCGGACGACATGGACGAGCTGCTGTGCCGGCGGCGCGGCACCAAGCTGTTCCTCGCCCACCCGCGGACCATCGCCGCCATCGGGCGGGGCTTCAGCGCCAGCGGCCTGTACCCCGACCACGTCGACCTCGGCGGACAGTCCGTCCCCGCCTGGCGCGGGGTGCCCATTCTGCCCTGCAACAAGATCCCGATCAGCAAGGAGCAGACCAGCTCCGTCATCGCGATGCGTCTCGGCGAGGACAACCAGGGCGTCATCGGGCTGCGCCAGACCGGCCTGCCCGACGAGTACGAACCGGGCCTGAACGTGCGGTTCATGGGCATCAACGACCAGGCCGTCATCTCCTATCTCGTCAGCACCTACTACTCCGCAGCGGTGCTCGTACCCGACGCGCTCGGCGTGCTGGAGAACGTGCAGATCGCCCCCAGGCCGCGCTGACCGCCCGCACCGCCCGGCAGGCCCGCGCCTGCCGCCGTCGCCCAGGACGGAGCGCCCACCCCACCGCAGCAAGGAGCCGCCGATGCCCGACTCCGGGTCCCTCGGACCACCGACCTCGCTCCCCGAGCAGCCGTCGGCGCCGCCCGCCACCGCGCCGGACGCGCCCGCCGCGACGGTCCCGGACCGTCCGGTCACCTCGTCCGCCGCGCACTTCCTGGCCGGGCTGCACCCGCCGGTCACCACGCCGTCGTCACCGCCCTCGCCGTCGGTGCCCCCCGCGTCCTCGGCAAGGCCGTCACCGCCTCCACCCTCCTTGGCTCCCGCCCCGTCGCTCCCCCCGGCTTCGCCGCCGGTGACCGACGGCACGGTGCGGGACGCGCCGGACCTCACCGCCGCGAGGGACGCACCCGACCTCACCGCCGTACCCGGCACGTCCGCCGCCGCGACGGCGTCCGACTCCGTCATCCGGCGCGTGTTGAGCGGGCCGACGGGACTGGGCACGACGGCGCTGTCGCTGGCCCGCAGGCAGGGTGCCGTGCCGCCCGACACCGGGCCCGCGCCCTGCGGGCCGTCCGCCGAGGGTCCGGTCGTGCCCGGCCTCTACCACCACCCGATCCCGGAGCCCGACCCCGTCCGGGTGGCGGAGGTGAGCCGGCGGATCAAGCGGTGGGCCGAGGACGAGGTCCAGCTCTATCCGGAGGAGTGGGAGAAACAGTTCGACGGCTTCTCCGTGGGCCGCTACATGGTCGCCTGCCACCCGGACGCCCCGACGGTCGACCACCTGATGCTCGCCACGCGGCTGATGGTCGCGGAGAACGCGGTGGACGACTGCTACTGCGAGGACCACGGCGGCTCGCCCGTCGGCCTCGGCGGTCGCCTGCTGCTCGCGCACACCGCGCTCGACCACCTCCACACCACCGCGGAGTACGCGCCGGCGTGGCGGGAGTCGCTCGAGTCGGACGCCCCGCGCCGGGCGTACCGCAGCGCCATGGACCACTTCGTGCGCGCGGCCACGCCCTCCCAGGCCGACCGGTACCGGCACGACATGGCGCGGCTGCACATGGGCTACCTCGCCGAGGCGGCCTGGGCGCAGACCGGTCACGTGCCGGAGGTGTGGGAGTACCTGGCGATGCGCCAGTTCAACAACTTCCGCCCCTGCCCCACGATCACGGACACGGTGGGCGGCTACGAGCTGCCCGCCGACCTGCACGCCCTCCCGGACATGCAGCGGGTCATCGCCCTCGCCGGCAACGCGACCACCATCGTCAACGACCTCTACTCGTACACCAAGGAGCTGAACAGCCCGGGCCGGCACCTGAACCTGCCGGTGGTGATCGCCGAGCGCGAGCACCTCTCCGACCGGGACGCCTACCTCAAGGCGGTCGAGGTCCACAACGAGCTCATGCACGCCTTCGAGGCCGCCGCGGCCGACCTCGCGGCGCGCTGTCCCGTGCCGTCCGTGCTGCGCTTCCTCAGGGGCGTGGCCGCCTGGGCCGACGGCAACCACGACTGGCACCGCACCAACACCTACCGCTACAGCCTGCCCGACTTCTGGTAAGGAACGGAACTCTTCTGTGACCACTGAAACGACCTTCAAGGCCATGGCCGCCGCCTCCGCTTCTTCCTCGGCCTCCGAGGGCGCGTCCCCGTCCGCTCCGGCGAGGATCCCGGCCCCGGCGACGCCGTACCAGGAGGACATCGCCCGCTACTGGAACAACGAGGCGCGGCCGGTCAACCTCCGCCTCGGGGACGTGGACGGGCTGTACCACCACCACTACGGCATCGGTGCCGTGGACCACGACGCGCTCGGCGACCCGGGGGACGGTGAGTACGAGGCGAGGCTCATCGCGGAGCTGCACCGGCTGGAGTCGGCCCAGGCGGAGTTCCTCCTGGACCACCTCGGGCCGATCGGACCCGGTGACACGCTCGTCGACGCCGGGTGCGGGCGCGGCGGGTCCATGGTCATGGCCCACCAGCGGTTCGGGTGCCGGGTCGAGGGCGTCACCCTGTCCGCCGCGCAGGCGGAGTTCGCCAACCGGCGCGCACGGGAGCTGCGCATCGACGACCACGTCCGCTCCCGGGTGTGCAACATGCTCGACACGCCCTTCGAGAAGGGCAGCGTCGCCGCCTCCTGGAACAACGAGTCGAGCATGTACGTCGACCTGCACGACCTGTTCGCCGAGCACTCCCGGTTCCTGCGCGTGGGCGGCCGGTACGTGACGATCACCGGCTGCTGGAACCCGCGTTACGGCCAGCCGTCGAAGTGGGTGTCGCAGATCAACGCCCACTTCGAGTGCAACATCCACTCCCGCAGGGAGTACCTGCGGGCGATGGCCGACAACCGGCTCGTGCCGCAGACGGTCATCGACCTCACCCCGGAGACCCTCCCCTACTGGGAGCTGCGCGCCACGTCGTCCCTGGTCACCGGGATCGAGGAAGCGTTCATCGAGTCCTACCGGGACGGCTCGTTCCAGTACGTCCTGATCGCGGCCGACCGGGTGTAGGGCAATGCCGTCGGGACGGCCGGGGTCGCTTCGCCGCCCCCGGCCGTCCTGTCGCTCACCACTCCCGCGGGGCGATCAGCTCCTCCACGTCCGCCTCCGGGAAGCCGTAGGCCGACGCGACGAACCAGAAGTCCTCGGCTATCTCCTCGCGGGCCACCGTCTCGATCTGGCTCCCCGCTGCCTCGAAGTCGTCCTCCAGGGAGTTGAACTCCTCGGTCGCCGCGTGGGTCAGCGCGTACAGGGACGCGAGGTCCGACGGCTGCTCCGCCTCGATCCGCTCGCACAGGCGCAGCAGAACCGCCCGACCCTGGTCCACGACGTGGTCGGGGTAGTACGAGTCCGCGTAGAGCTGCCGCAGAAACGTACGCTCCGCCACCTGCTGGTTGGTGATCGCCATGATCCGCCCCGCCTTCGTCCTCTGGAAGTGACCGACGGACCGATCATGCACGGACCCACTGACAACGCCGTCCTCGCGTCATCCCGCCCGCAGGGGCGCCGCGGCGAACTCCGTCATGCCGTCCGCGAAGGCCACCCGCGGCTTCCAGCCCAGTTCGTCGCGCAGGCGCTGCGAGGAGGCGGTGATGTGGCGGACGTCGCCCAGCCGGTACTCCCCCGTGACGACCGGCGCGGGTCCTCCGTGGGCCCGCGCCAGGGCGGCCGCCGCCTCCCCCACGGTGTGGGGTTCTCCGCTGCCGACGTTGAAGGCGCGCAGCGTGCCCTCGGGCAGGGCGTCCGTGCCGTGCAGCGCCGCGAGGTTGGCCTCGGCGACGTCGCGGACGTGCACGAAGTCCCGTCGCTGGCCGCCGTCCTCGAAGACCCGCGGGGCCTCGCCCCGGGCGAGCGCCGACCGGAACAGGGAGGCGACGCCCGCGTAGGGGGTGTCCCGTGGCATGCCCGGGCCGTAGACGTTGTGGTAGCGCAGGGCGGCGACGCGTCCGCCGGTGGCCCGGGCCCACGCGGCAGCCAGGTGTTCCTGGGCCAGCTTGGTGGCCGCGTACACGTTGCGCGGGTCGGCGGGGGCGTCCTCGCCGACCGGACCGGCCGTCAGCGGTGCGCCGCAGTGCGGGCACGGCGGCTCGAAGCGTCCGGCGTCGAGGTCGGCCGGCCGGCGCGGTCCGGGCCGTACGACTCCGTGGCGGTCGCACGCGTACCGGCCCTCGCCGTAGACGACCATCGAGCCGGCCAGCACCAGGCGCCGCACCCCGGCCCGGGCCATCGCGGCCAGCAGCACGGCGGTTCCGAGGTCGTTGCAGCCCACGTAGTCGGGAGCGTCGGCGAAGTCCTTGCCCAGGCCGACCATCGCGGCCTGGTGGCAGACCACGTCCACGCCCCGCAGCGCGTCCGCGACGGCCTCCGCGTCGCGGACGTCGGCGTGGCGCCAGTCCGCCCCGTCGGGGACCGGTGGGGCCGTGCGGTGGGCGGCGGGCAGCAGGGCGTCGAGCACGCGCGTCTCGAGCCCCGCGCCGAGGAGGGCGGTGACGAGGTGCGAGCCGATGAAGCCCGCGCCTCCGGTGACCAGGATCGACATGGCATCGACGGTAGGGCCGGGCCCGGTCCCGCAGGGTGGTGAGGACGGACGTGTCAGGGGTTCGTAAGGCTTCGCGGCACCCCGAGCCCGTCACCGCGCACGCGTAGACGTACGCGTACGCCACGCCCGTCACGGGCTCAGGGCAGCCGGATCGGGGCGGGCAGCCGGGTGCGAGTGACTACCCGCCGATGACCGTCCACCCGGCCGCAACGCCGGACGGCCAGTCGCCGCCCGGTGACGTGCTCGACAAGCCCGGCGCACGACTCGTCCTGCAGTGGCCGGGCCTGATTCCCGCCGACGCTCTGAGCCTGTCGACCGCACGGGGAGAACGTGCCTGACTGCGTGCTCGGCTGTGGCGCCACTCCTCTACGAGATCGGAAGATCGCCCCGTCGGCCCGGGCGGCCCGATCAGATGCTCCCCGCGTGCGAGAGGTCCTGGCGGAGGTGCGCGGCGGTGTGGGAGTCGGTGTTCTTCAGGAAATCGGCCGGAGTTCCTTCGAACAGGATGCGCCCGCCCCCGCTGCCCCCTTCGGGACCGAGGTCGATGATCCAGTCGGCACTCCTGACGACGTCGAGGTTGTGCTCGATGACGATGACGGTGTTGCCCTGGTCGACGAGGCGCTCGATGATGCCGAGGAGGCGGTGGACGTCTGACATGTGCAAACCGGTGGTGGGTTCGTCCATGACGTAGACGCCTCCCACACGGTGCAGGTCGGCCGCGAGCTTGAGGCGCTGGCACTCGCCGCCGGACAGGGTGCTCAGCGGCTGTCCGAGACGGAGGTAGTCCAGACCCACCTCGTTCAGCGCGTTCAGGACGGGGCGGAGCTTGGGCTCCGTGAAGAACTCCGCCGCCTCGGCCGTCGTCATCTCCAGGACGTCGCTGATGGACTTGCCCCGCAGGCGGTGGCCGAGAACGTCCTCGGAGAAGCGGCGGCCCCGGCAGACGTCGCACACCGACTTCAGCGTGTCCATGAACGCCAGGTCGGTGTAGAGGACGCCGAGCCCTTGGCAGTGGGGGCACGCGCCCTTGGAGTTGGCGCTGAACAGGGACGGGCTCACCTTGTTGGCGCTGGCGAACAGTTTGCGGACCGGGTCCATCAGGCCCGTGTAGGTGGCGGTGTTGGAGCGTCGGCTGGTGGTCACGGCCGACTGGTCGATGACGATCGCGTCCGGGTACCGCCTGACGAACTCGTCGTTGACCAGCGTGCTCTTGCCCGATCCGGCCACGCCGGTGACGATCGTCAGGACGCCGGTGGGAAAGCCGACCGTCACGTTCTTGAGGTTGTGGCTCGTCGCGTCGGTGACCATGAGTGTCCCGGTGGCGCGCCGCGCCGCGGTCTTGAGGGGCAGCCGGTGCCGCAGGTGGCGTCCGGTGAGGGTGTCGGCCCGGGTCAGTCCGTCGAAGCTGCCTTCGAAGACCACTTCGCCGCCGAGCGTCCCTGCTTTCGGGCCCATGTCGACCACATGGTCGGCGATGGCCATGACGTCGGGGTCGTGCTCGACCACCAGCACGGTGTTGCCCTTGTCCCGCAGTGCGATGAGGAGCTCCTTGAGCCGGTGCACGTCCCGGGGGTGCAGGCCGACGCTCGGCTCGTCGAACACGTAGAGCATCTCGGTGAGGCTGCTGGACAGATGCCGCACCATCTTGATCCGCTGGGACTCGCCGCCTGAGAGCGTGCGGGTCTCCCGGTCCAGGCTCAGGTAGCCGAGTCCGATGTCGAGCAGGTGGTGCAGACGGAGGACGACGTCGTTCAGGACCGGTTTCACCCGCGGCAGGTCCAAGTCCGCCAGGAAGCCGGCGAGGTGCTGGGCCTCCATCGCGGTGAGGTCCGCGATGTGGTGGCCGCCGATCCGGGTGGCCCGCGCGGCGGGCGCGAGACGGGTGCCGCCGCAGTCGGGGCAGGAGGCGGTGCGGGCGAACCGCTGGAACACCCGGCGGCCGCGCTCGGACATGTCCTCCTTCTTGACGTAGAGCCGGTTGAACTTGTCGACGAGGCCCTCGTAACGGACGTTGAGCGTGTTGCCCTGCCACAGCAGGCGGAGCTTGTCCGGCAGTTCACCGTGCAGCAGCAGTTGCCATTCCCGCTCGGTGAAGTCGGCCAGGGGCTTGTCGTTGTCGAACAGGCCTGACTCCGCGTAGCTCAGCCAGTACCAGCTGTCGGTGGAGAAGTCCGGGTGCAGCAGCGCGCCCTGGTTGAGGGATCTGGTGCGGTCGAGGAACGCGTCGAGGTCGAGGCGGACGGTCGTGCCGAGGCCCTCGCAGGTGGGGCACATCCCCTGGGGGTCGTTGAAGGAGAACGCGCTCGGCGGCAGGCCCGCGGGATCGCCGGCCCGGGAGAACAGCAGACGCAGCAGCGGGTTGATGTCGGTGATCGTGCCGACGGTGGAGCGCGGGTTGCCGCCCAGGCGCTTCTGGTCGATGACGACGGCCGCGGAGATGTTCTCGATGGCGTCCATGTCCGGCCGCCCGTGGTCGGGCAGGAAGGTCCGGACGAAGGCGCTGAAGGTCTCGTTGAGCTGTCGCTGGGCCTCGGCCGCGAGGGTGTCGAACACCAGGGACGACTTGCCCGAGCCGGAGACACCGGTGAAGACGGTCAAGTGCCGTCTCGGGATCCGGAGCGAGACGTTCTTGAGGTTGTTCTCCCTGGCACCGGTCACCTCGATGGCGTCGGTCCTCACACGTGCTCCTTGCTGGTGCGGGCGGGCTCCCCCTCCGGGGGATGTAAGGGGGAGCCCGGTCTGGGTGGGCCTGCGGGCGGTGCCGTCAGGCGTTCTCCTTGCGGAAGGTCTGCGTGCCCCACAGCAGGGCGAGGGCGGCCATGACCATCAACAGGAGCGAGCCGGTCAGCAGCTCCGTGGCGCTCATGTCCCCCCGGAACGCCGCGCGTTCGGCGTCGACCACGTGGGTCAGGGGATTGATCCGGGCCAGGTGGTACAGCCAGCCGGGCGCCAGTTGTTCGGAGACCGGCAGCAGCACCCCGGACAGCAGCAGGAGCGGCAGGAGCACGGCGTTCATCAGCGCGGGGAATGCAGCCTCGCTCTTGAGGACCAGCGCCAGTGCGTACGATCCCGAGGACAGCGTGATGGCCAGGACCGCGGCGATCACAAGGCTCAGCAGCAGTCCGCCGGGTGAGGCGTCGAGGTCGAAGACGAGCAGCGTGACCAGCACGATCAGTAGGGACTGCGCGGTGGCCTGCACGGCCTGGGCCAGTACCTTTCCGAACAGCAGGGCGGCCCTGCTCGCGGGCGTGCCGCGGAAGCGGTCGACGACGCCGACCCGGTACTCGGTGAGCAGTCCCACCCCGGCGAAGGAGCCGCTGAACAGTGCGGTCTGGACGATGAGGGCCGGAGTGAGGACCTCCCAGGCGCCGCCGGGCGGGAAACCGGGGGTGTGGTCGACCACGGACACCATGAGGGGCCCGAAGAGGAACAGGTACAGCAGCGGCTGCATGATCCCGATGAGCAGCCAGGTCGGGCTGCGCAGCGCGAGCTTCATGTCCCGCACGAAGATCAGCCGGGTGTCACGCAGCATGGGCGGCCTCCCCGGTCCGGGGTGCGGGGTCGCCGTCCCGCAGCGAGCGTCCGGTCAGACTGAGGAACACGTCGTCGAGGGTGGGTCGGTTGATCTTGATGGAGGCCATGGTGATGCCGCGGCTGTCGAGGGTGCGCAGCAGTTCCGGCAAGGCGGCGTCACCGCGGGGCACCCGGAAGCGCACCGTGTCGCCGTCGACGCTCACCTCGGTGGCTCCGGCCAGCCGCCCGGCGACGTCGGCCGCCTCTGCGGCGCGGTCGGTCACCTCGATGGTCACCGCGTCGCCGGCGACCCGGGCCTTGAGCGCGTCGGGGGTGCCTTCGGCGACGATCGTGCCGTGGTCGGTGACGAGGATGCGGTCGCACAGCGCATCCGCCTCGTCGAGGTAGTGCGTGGTCAGGAAGACGGTCGTGCCCTGCTCGGAGCGCAGGCGGCGGACGTGATCCCAGAGGTTGGCCCGGCTCTGCGGGTCGAGTCCGGTGGTGGGCTCGTCGAGGAAGACGAGCATCGGTTCGTGGACCAGTCCGAGTGCGATGTCGAGCCGGCGGCGCTGACCGCCGGAAAGCGTCTTGACCGCGCGCTGGTCCAGGTCGGCGAGGTCGAGCCGCTCCGTGAGCAGGGCCCCGCGCCGCCTGGCCTCGGACCGGGACAGGCCGTAGAGCCGGGCCTGGAGTTCGATCTCCTCGGCGACCCTGGACTCGGGCCAGCCGGCGCCGCCCTGCTGGACGCAGCCGATCCTGCGGCGGACGCCCTGGGGGTCGGTCAACAAGTCGCAGCCGGCCACGGTTCCCGTCCCGCCGGTGGGGCGCAGCAGGGTGGTGAGCATCCGTAAGGTCGTGGTCTTGCCCGCTCCGTTGGGGCCGAGGAACCCGACCACCTCCCCGGGCGCCACGTCGAAGTCGATCCCCTTGACCGCTTCGACACTGTGGCCGCGCGCGGTGAACCGGCGGGCCAGCCCTCGCACTGTGATCATGGATTCCTTCTCCCGGCCCGGCAGTCGTCCGGTCGACTCGCGGCGTCCGGCCGGGATGCCGACCGCGGCGCGAGGCTCGTCAGGACTGGCCATCGGCCGCCGCCTGGTACTCGGCGAGGCGCTCCTGTGCCTCGGCCATGTCGTCGGCGGTCGGTGCGTCGTCCTGGGTGAGCTTGAGGCGCCAGTAGCCGCTGAAGTCGATCGCGCGCTTGTCGAACCCCCTGTCGTCGACCAGGTGGCGCCGCAGGGTCCGGACGACGCCCGCCTCTCCGGCCAGCCAGGCGAAGGGGCGACCGGGCGGGAACGCGGCACCGCGGACGGCGTTGAGCAGGACGTCGCTGTGGCCGGCCTGGACTCCGTCGCGGTACAGCCAGTGCAGGCCGACGTCACCCGCTGTCCGGAAGGTCTGCTGCTCCGCGTGGTCGGCGACCTCGACGTAGACGTGGGCCGGGGTCCGCTCGGGCAGGGCCTCCAGCAGGGTGCCGATGGCGGGCAGTGCGGTCTCGTCGCCGACGATCAGCAGCCAGTCGGCGGAGGTGATCGAGTCCGTCAGGGAGACCGGTCCGGCGTAGAGCGCGGAGGGACCGACCATGCCGAGCCGGTCGCCCGGGCGGGCCGAGCCGGCCCAGGCGCTGGCCGGGCCGTTGTCGCCGTGCAGGACGAAGTCGACCTCGACGGTGCGGGTACCGGGCACACGCCGGCGGAGGGTGAAGCTGCGCATCCAGGGCCGCTCGTCCTCCGGAATGGCCAGAAACGCCTGATACCAGCCCGTTGCGTCGTCGCTCTGCTGCGGCAGGAGGGGGCGCTCCTGGCCGGGCCGGGGGAAGCAGAGCTTGAGCTGCTGGTCCGGGCTCAGGCCGACGGAGTCGTCGAGATGGTCGGCCTCGAACGTCACCCGGGCCATCCGCGGTGTGATGCGTGTGATGTCGGTGACCTGGATGGACGTGACGGGGAGCTCTGCCATCGAAAACCTTCCACGAACGTACGGGCATACCAGGGCGGGTGGCCGCCCAGCTGGTATCCTTACACCGTAAGGAGATGCGCGGACGACGTTACTTTATGCAGTAAGGAGTTGCAAGGTGGTTATTTTCGCCGGACAGGGCGATGCTCGCCGATCCATGTCCCTGCTTTGGCGAACGGCCGCATCAGGCGGGCCTGCGCCCAAACCCGGCCCCAAACCCGGACTCGATGTGGAGACGATCGTGGCAACGGGTATCGCGGTGGCGGACGAGGAGGGGATGGCGGCCCTGTCCATGCGGGCGGTCGGAACCCGGCTCGGGCGCACCGCGATGGCGCTCTACACGTACGTGCCGAGCAAGAACGAACTGGTCGACCTCATGCACGACAGGGTGCTGGCCGAACTCCCCACGCAGTACGACATCAGCGCGGGATGGCGCCCGGCGCTCACCGCCTGGGCCGACGACGCCTGGGCGTTCTACCTGGACCACCCCTGGGTGCTCCAGGTCTCGCAAGCCCGCCCCGTACTCGGGCCGAACGAGTACGCACGCCTGGAGACGGTGGTGCGGATCCTGGGGGCGACCGGCCTGGAACCCCTGCGCGTCCGGCGGGTCATCTCGGTGTTGTTCCAGTTCGTGCGGGGAATGGCCCTGGTCGCGACAGAGCACCGGCAGGCAGCGTCGGAGACCGGGGTGCCCGATGAGCAGTGGTGGGCTCAGCGGTCCGCGCTGATGACCGAGTTCGCGCCGGACTTCACCGAGCGCTACCCCGCCCTCGCGGCCCTGGAGTCGACGGCGAGCCTGGCGGCCATGACCGAGGCGGGCGACGCGGCGTCACACATGGAGCGGGAGGCGAGGGAGGCGTACCGGGTGGGCCTGGACCTGATCCTCGACGGAGTCGAGGCGGCGGCGCAGGCGGACTCCGACGGCACGCTCCACGTGTCGGCCGGCACCCCCTGACGGTGCCGCCGGGGCCGCGCGATTCGGCACGCGCTCCACACTGAAGCGACCGGTTTCGAAGCGGAATGCATCCCAATCAGCCATCTCCGGCCGGAAACATTCATTGACGCTATCTCGGACGGTGACTACCGTTTTTGGGGCTTGCGACTTTGTTGGCTTGAGGGGCGCGCTGAATGGTGAGATGCACCCCCCGATTTTAGGAGAAAGCCGGTGCAGCATATCGCCAAGTACAACCGGAGCAACCGCCAACCAGTCGGCCGCCGGGCCACCGAGGCGTCCCGCTCTCGCAGACCCGGCGAGCAGGAACGAATCCTCACCACTCGGGTCGGCCTGAAGATACCGACCAGCCTCCCGTACGACCGGTGGGAGAGGGCTGGGCAGCACATCTTCCAGATCGCCGACTCCTCCGCCTGGTGCCTCGGCGACTGGCTCGTCTACGGCCAGGACCGTTACGCCGACCGCTACCAGACCGGCGTGCAGGCCGCGGGACTGGACTACCAGACGCTGCGCAACTACGCGTGGGTGGCGCGCCACTTCGAGCTCTGGCGTCGGCGCGAGACGCTGAGCTTCGGCCACCACGCCGAGGTCGCCTCCCTGCCGTCGGCCGAGGCCGACAGCTGGCTCGACCAGGCGGAGCAGCACGGCTGGTCGCGCAACCAGCTCCGACTGCGGCTGAGGGAGAGCCGCGGAGGGGGCCGGCCGGCCGGTCCCGTACAGGCCAGCCAACTCCGGATAAGCGCCCCCTGTGACCGGGTCCAGCGCTGGCGGGAGGCCGCCTCGAGGGGAGACCGGGACTTCGAGGAATGGGTCCTGCTGACGCTCGACCGTGCCACCGCGCACGAGCTCGGTCACTGACACCCCGCCCAGACCACCGGAGACGGCCACCAATGAAGATCAGCATCGACCACCGCACCTGTATCGGGTCCGGGCAGTGCACCCTGACGGCACCCACCGTGTTCACACAGGACGACGACGGGTACGCCGCGCTCGTGTCCGACGGGGCGCGGACAGCGACCCTGCGGCAGGTCACCCAGGCCGCGCTGTCCTGTCCCGTCCAGGCCATCGCGGTGAAGGACGGCTTACCTGACGCCTGACGGCACAGGCTTCCGCCCCTGAGTGCCCGAGGGCCCCGCACCACGGATCGCGGGGCCCTCGGCCCTGCGGTCGGATCACGTTCCGAGCCGCAGACGCAGCGCGTTCAGCCGCCAACTGCCGGGCAGCCGGGCACGGTCGTGCTCCGGATCGCCGGCAGCGAGCGCGAGGTCCGGGTAGCGGGCCAGCAACCGGGCGAGCGCCACCTCGCCCTCCTGCCGGGCCAGCGTGGCACCCAAGCAGTAGTGGATGCCATGGCCGAAACCCACGTGGTTCTCGGCCTGCCCGTCCGGCTGACGGGTCAGGTGCAGGCGATCCGGATCCGTGTAGTGCCGCGGGTCGAAGTTGGCGGACACGAGCACCGGTTGGACCGCCTCACCGCGGGCGATCCGCGTGCCGGCTATCTCCAGGTCTTCCGCCGCATAGCGCAGTCGGGCCACCTGCACCGACCCGCACCAGCGCATCAGCTCGTGCACCGCCGTCGGGAGCAACGCCGGGTCCTGCCTGAGCCGTGCCAGCTGGTCGGGATGGGTGAGCAGGGCCGCGGTGCCGTTGCCGATCAGATGCGTGCTCGTCTCATGTCCGGCCAGCACCAGGGTGAGCACCATGGTGACCATCTCCGTGTCGCTGAGCCGCCCGCCGTCGTCGTCCTGTGCCCGGATCAGTTCGCTGAGCAGATCGTCCGTGAGCGCGGCACGACGGTGTTCGATCAGTCGATGGCAGTAGTCGATCATCACGGGAAACGAGTGCTGCAGGCGTTCGGGCCGCATCGACACGAGGTCCCCGCCCCACTCCCGCCAGCGATCGAGGTCGGCCTCGGGAATCCCGACGAGCCGGCAGATCACCCTGATCGACAGGGGGTAGGCGTAGTGCTCGAGCAGGTCCACCGTGCCGTCCTGCGCCCGGTCAGGCAGTTCGGCGAGCAGCCGGTCGGCGATCTCTTCGATGGCGGGACGCAGATCGAGGATACGGCGGGCCGTGAACGCCCGGGTCACCAGGCGACGCAGCCGCGGATGGTCCGGCGGGTCGCTGTCGAGGATGGATCCCAGGAGGTAGATCCGTAAGTGCTCGGGCACCTTGAGCAGTTCCATCATCCCCTCACGTGGATCCGCGCCTTGGGCTCCGGGCACGTGAGACGGGGTGTTGACGAACCGCGGGTCGCGCAGCACGGCGCGGACGTCGTCGTAGCGGGTCACGAACCACACCGGGGTGCCGTCGACGAACCGGCCGCGGACGACCGGGCCCTGCTCGCGCAGCCGGCCGTAACCGCCGAAGGGGTCGGCCAGCAGGTCGGGGTCCATCATGTGCGGGCCGGCGGGGCACGCCGCTCCCCCGCCGGCCGGCGGGACGTCCTGGAACGTGGAAGACATGGTCGGCTCCGGTACTCGCTGGGGCGTCACTTGACCGCGCTGATCACGCCGTGCGGCGTCCACTGGCCGCCGGGCAGTCGCTCGGGTTTCACGAACCCGGCCGCGGCGAACCACTCCTCGTACTGGCCCCACCGGTAGATCGTGCTGCTCGCAGCCGGCAGCGTCGCGAAGTACACGTTGTCCAGGGCGGCGTACAGCGGGCCGTCCCCGCTGTCGTCGGACATGGCGTTGAACACGAGCACCCGCCCGCCGTCCGGAAGCGCCGCGTACGCCTTGCGCAGCAGCCGTACGTTCTCCTGCGGCGACCAGATCACCAGCTGGTTGGCGAAGAGCACGCAGTCGTGGCCCGTGGGGTAGGTGTCGGCGAAGATGTCCGCGGCTTGCACGGCGATCCGGTCGGACAGCCCGTGCTCGGCGATCTTCCTGCGGGCGATCTCCACCGTGCCGGGCAGGTCCAGGACGGTGAACTTCACGCCGGGGTTGGCCTGCGCGAGGGCCATGGCGTTGACACCGTCCCCGCCGCCCACATCGAGCACGCGGCGCACGCCTGTGAGGTCGGCCTTCTCGATCAGCACCGGGTTGGACAGCCGGGACCAGGACCGCATGCAGCGGTAGAACAGCTGCTCCAGCTCGGGGTCCGCGGACAGCCGGTGGTAGAGGTCCTCCCCCGTGCCCTTGATCCGTCGCAGGCCGACGTTGGTGTTCTCGCGCAGCGACGCGACGAAGTCCGTCTCGGCGGGCCGGACGATCCGCTCCTCGTACTCGACGAGGTCCTCGATGATCTCCCAGTTGCCCTCCGCGATGAGACCGTTCAGCACGTCGGCGTTCTCGTAGCTCTCGCCCTGACGCACTGTCAGTCCGAGTGCGGTGGTGCCGAGCAGCAGGATCTGCACGGGTCGCTCCTCAAGCCCGAGTTCCCGGCCGATGTCCGTCGAGGTCAGGCCGGGTCGCCGGTGCAGCAGGGTGAACAGGCCCAGGTCGCTGCCCGCGCGCAGCATCTGGAAGGCCGAGGAGCCGAACAGGATCTGTACCAGTCCGTCGGTGGTGAGCGGGGATGCGTGAGCCATGGGCACTCCGAATCGGCTGAAGTGGACAGGGTGGTGTGCGGAAGGCGGAGATCAGGTCACCCGGGTCAGGCCGGCGGGCCGGGAGGCGTAGGCGCCGTCGGCCACGAGGTCGCGCGTGCGGGCCAACGCGTCCCAGACGTCGGTGAACCGGGTGGTCAGGGGGGACAGGCCGATGCGCAGCCGGTCCGGGACCCGGTAGTCGCACACCACCTTCGCGTCGGCGGCCAGCGCCTGGCAGACGCGCCAGGCGTCCGGGTGGTACAGGGACAGATGCGAACCGCGCCGCTCCGGCGCGGGCGAGGCGGGCCGGAAGCCCAGCGGAGCGAGCCAGGCGTCCGCCAGGTCGTCGGCCAGCCGGCCCAGCCGCAGCCCCTTGGCCCGGATCCGTGCCAGGCCCGCCTCCTCGACCAGGTCGAGTGCGGGATCGATCGCCGCGAGCGACACCAGCGGCGGGGTACTCACCAGGAACCGCTCGATGGTGGGCACCGGGTCGTAGTCGGGGCCCATCTCGAACTGCTCGCGCTGCCCGAACCAGCCCCACACCGGCTGCCGCAACCGCGACTGCAGGTCACGCCGCACATAGAGAAAGGCGGGTGAGCCCGGGCCACCGTTGAGGTACTTGTAGGTGCAGCCGACGGCAAGTTCGGCACCGGTACCGGCCAGATCGACGGGAACGGCCCCGGCGGCGTGCGACACGTCCCACAGCACCCGCGCGCCGGCCGCGTGGACCAAGTCGTTCACCTGCGCCATGTCCAGCAGCGCGCCGCTCCGGTAGGACACCAGGGACAGCACCACGAGCGCGACGTCATCGTCGAGCGCCGAGCGCAGGGCGTCGAGATCGAGGCCGCCGTCGAGGTCGGACGGCAACCGCACCAGCCGCAGCCCGCGCTGTTCGGCCAGGCCCTGGACGATGTACCGGTTGGTGGGGAAGTCCTCGGCGTCCATCAGGACGGTGCCTCGGCCTGGTGCCGCGTCCAGGGCGGCGACGGCCAGCTTGTAGAGGTTGACCGACGTGGAGTCGGAGATGACCACCTCGCCGGGTGCGGCGCCGAGTACGTGCGCGGCGATGCGGTCGCCGAGCTGGGCGCCCCAGTCGATCCAGCCCTGCCACGACCGCACCAGTCCCGCGCCCCAGCCGTCCTCGACCACGTTCCGCAGCACCGCGGGCGTGGCCGTGGGCAGGCGGCCCAGCGAGTTGCCGTCCAGGTAGATCAGCTCCGGATCGGCACTGACGAACCGGTCGCGGAAAGCGGCGAGTGGATCGGCCGCGTCCAGTTCCTCGGCCACCGTGCGCGGGATACCGCTCACCATCGGCCCTCCTTCTTTCTCGTGTCGTCCGTGTCCGCGTGTCCCCCGCTGCCCGCCGGGGGCTCGGTGACGCCGGGTCACAGGGTCGAGCGCACCGACCACAGTTCCGGGAAGAAGCGGTGCTCACTGATGCGTGCGAGCCAGGCCACGCCCTCGGTGCCGCCCGTCCCGGCCTTGGCGCCCAGCATGCGCTGCACGGTCACCAGGTGGGTGTAGCGCCAGCGCGCGAACTGGTCGGCGGTATCCATCAGCGCCTCGGCGAGCAGATGCAGGTCTCGATGGCGGACGGGATCCCGGTAGACCGACCGCCAGGCCTCCTCGACCTCGGCGCCGCCTCGGTACGGCCGGGCGACGTCCCGGTCCGCGGAGTCGTCGGGCGCGAGCAGTCCGCGGCGTGCCAGCAGGTCGAGCGCGGCGTCATACAGGCTCGGCTCGCGCAGCTGGCCGAGCACTGCTTCGTATCCCGCTGTGTTCCGGTGCGGGGCGACCATCGCGGGGTTCTTGTTGCCGAGCAGGAACTCCAAGCGCCGGTAGCCGGCTGACTGGAAGCCGGAGGCCGAGCCCAAGACGTCCCGGAACTCGGCGAACTCCACCGGGGACAGCACGGAGAACGTCTCCCACGAGACCAGCAACACCTGCTGCACCCGCGCGGCGCGGCGCAGCGTCCACAGTGCGTCGTCGAGCAGGTCGTCCGCCAACTGGTCGCGTGCTGTGCTGAATTCCGTGTGCAGCAGCTTGAACAGCAACTCCTTGACCTGGCTCATGATGATGAACCCCGGCTCGGTACGGGCCGAGCTGAGCGGATGCTGCAACGTCAGCAGCTCATCCATCCGGGCGTAGTGGGCGTACGGGGTGGTGTCCGAGGGGGATGCGGCGGACAGCGGGCACGCGGCGCCCTGGGGGGTCCGTTCGGTGGTCATGCGGTCGCTTCCTCCAGTCCCATCTGCGCGAGCACCGCGTCGCCCAGTGCGGTGCCCGGCACGCCCAGGTCGTAGGGGAGGTCGAAGTGGTCGCGCCGGTCGGCGACGACTTCGGTCACCGCCGCTCGGGGGCGCAGCGCCGCCACCATCCGGTCGTGCTGACGGACGTACTCGTCGGTCTCGTTGCCACCGCGGGCGATCACCGTCTCGGGCAGCCGATCCGGCAGCCGCAGGATCGGGCTGTTGCGGCGAGCCGCGGCCTCGTCGAGTCGCAGCACGTCGTTGACGTAGGACAGACGGACCGGCTCGAGGTCGTACATGCCGCTGAGCAGCACCGCCCCTGCGATCCGGTCGGACACGTCCGGGCCGGCCGGCACACCGGGCAGCAGGGCCATGGCGGCCAGGTGCGCTCCGGCCGAGGTGCCGCACAGATGGAGGCGGTCCGGGTCGAACCCGAGGTCGTCCGCCTGCCGCAGCAGCCAGTCCACCGCCCGGCGCACCATGCCCGCCATGGCGTCCAGCCCGACGTCCGGTGCCAGCCCGTACTCGATCACCGCGACTGCCGCTCCGGCGGCCAGCAACGGCGGTACGGGGAAGGCCGATTCGGCGCGGCCGAGTGCTTGCCAGTTCCCGCCGTGCACGAACACCAGGAGCGGTGCCCGTCCGGCACGCGGCCCGGGGAAGTAGTCGAGTCTCTCCGCCGGGTGCGGGCCGTAGGCGAGGGATGCCCGCGCAGGATGGGCGCGGCGGGCGGCCTCGCTCAGCCGTTCGTACGCGCGCAGGTAGGCGTCCAGGCTCGCCACACGGGAACTCGGCGAGTACTGCCGGTCCAGCGTGGTCTGATCCATGCCCCGGTACACGGCGGCTCCGGGCGGCGGTACGTCGCGCACGCGCTCAGCTCCCGGCGGCGTGGACGGCACGGGCGCGTTCGTAGACCTGGGTCAGCAGCGGGTCGATGCCGTGCGACCCGCTGCGGTAGCGGGATCCGAAACGTTTCGTGTACTCCTCGAACCACTCCCGCCGGTCGGCCAGGAACAGTACGTCGTGGATCGCCATCGATCGCACCGCCATCATCGGGACCGGCGCGTGACTCACCTCGAACGCCGGGTTGCGTACGGCCTTCTCCTCGCACTTCTGGTGGAACTGCGCGATCATCAGTCCCCGCCGCACGCTTTCCGGCTTCAGTGCCGTGTGCGCCGCGTCCAGCAGGTGCAGGTGCTCGGCCGGCAGGTCCGGCAGGACGAGAAGCAGCGAGCGTAGATTGGGGTTGCCGGACTTCCACTCGACCTCGCTGAACTCGTCGAGGCCGCACCGGACTGTCTCGTCGATCAGGGTCTGGCTCGGGGTGGGGCCGACCAGTCTGACGCGGATCTCCAACGCGTCGGCGCGCTGGGCGGGTTCGACGAACGGGCACACCGGACCGGTGCGTCCGAGCTCGCCGTGCGGTCGGCGGATGTACTCACTCAGCCATTCGTCCACTGCGGCCAGGGCCTTGGCCACGTCGACGGCAAGCACGTCGGTCAGCATCAGTGTGAGTCCTCGGGTGTCGGTCCTCGCGGACAGCGGACGGCGGTTCCGTGGTGGGCGGCCCGCGCGGAGGTCACTCCTCGCCGGTGATGTCGTGGAGCTTGGTCGAGAGGATGCGACCGATCTCGGCCAGTGTGTCCGGGCGGGTCAGCATCGATCCGTGGTCACCGGGCACCACGTGGGCCTCGACCGACCCGCGCACGTACGGCTGCCAAGCCGCGGCTGTCACCGGCGGGTCCTGCTCCTCCGAGCAGGCGATCAGCAGCAGGTCTCCGTCGATCGGGCCGGGCCGGTAGTCGACGGTCAGATGGGTGTTGTTCGCGGAGATCTCGGTGATCGTCGTGAGCCGGTCCTCCTCCAGATTGGCCAGCACACTGCCCTGGCGGCGGAGGATCTCCCGTGCCTTGGCGAAGGTCATCTCCTCGTCGTCGGGGTGACTGCCGTCGTCGACGAGACCGACGTGGTACAGCAGCATCACCCGGTCGTCCGGGGCGGGCACGTCGGCGTGGGTGAGGCCCTGCCAGTCGGGGATCACGTCGAGGACCGCGACCAGCGCCACCGGTTCGCCGCGCCGCTGGAACTCCGCGGCCAGGGCGTGCGCGCACAGCCCGCCGAAGGACCAGCCGGCCAGGTGGTACGGTCCGTGCGGCTGCACCTTCTGGATCTGGTCGGCGTAGTCCACCGCCATCTCCTCGATGCTGGCGGGACGGGGTTCCGCCCGGGCCAGGCTGCGCGCCTGTATGCCGTACAGCGGGTACTCCGGCCCCAGGTGCTTGATGAGCGCGCTGTACGACCAGCTGATGCCTCCGCCCGGATGGACGCAGAACAGCGGGGGCCTGCTGCCCGCGGTGCGCAGCGGCAGCATCACTTCGTACGAGCCGTCCGCGTCGTCGACGTCGAGCCGGGCCGCGATGCCCTCCGGCGTCGGTGCCTCGAAGAGACTTCGCACGCCCAGCTCGACGCCGAAGGCCGCGCGCAGCCGCGCCATCAGCCGGGTGGCCAGCAGCGAGTGGCCGCCCAGGTCGAAGAAGTCTTCGCTCACCCCGACCACCGGTCGGCCGAGGACCTCCGCGAACAGCTCGCACACCACCTGCTCCTGCGGGGTGGCGGGCGGCCGCCCGATGTCGGCCTGCTCCGGTTCGAGCGCCGGCAGCGCGGCACGGTCGAGCTTGCCGTTGGAGGTGAGCGGCAGCCGGTCGAGCGGAACGACGGCGGCGGGACGCATGTACTCGGGCAGCTGTCGGCGCAGGTGCTCCCGTACGGCTGTGAGCAGGGTGCCGGTGCTGCGGCCGGTGGCCGGTGTGGTGGTCCAGGAGGAGAGCGGCGTCCCGGGGTCGGCCGCGCCCGTGGGCACGTAGGAACCGACGGGTACGCCCTCGTCGAGCAGTTCGCGCTTGACGTACGTGACATCCAGGGCGGCCGGGTCGTGGCCGTTCCAGCTGATCGCCGTCCAGTAGCCGTGTTTCTCGCCCAGGCGGTGCAAGTCCTCCGGGTCGACGCGGGGCGTGTCCCCGGCGTCCGGCGCCCTCCCGGACTCGAGGGCGCGCTGTGCGGCCAGGTCGGCCGCGATGCGCCCGTGGGGCACGCCGGTCACACGCAGCCGGTCGGGCCGCGCTCCGGCCAGCTGATCGGCGAGGGCACCCAGGTCACGGGTCCAGGGCCGGGTGGGGGTGTC
>NZ_SZPR01000035.1 GCF_005280195.1 Streptomyces galbus
TCCCCTTCCTCTACAACGTGTGGAAGACGGCCAAGTACGGCAAGCCGGTCGGCGTCGACGACCCGTGGGGCTACGGCCGTTCGCTGGAGTGGGCGACCTCCTGCCCGCCGCCGCGGCACAACTTCCTCACCCTGCCGCGCATCCGCAGTGAATCCCCGGCGTTCGACCTGCACCACCCCGACATCGCGATGGCCGAGGCCGCGGCGCACGGACCCCGGCAGGCCGACACGAGGGCACAGTGAACGGCCTGCCGGGACAGGCGGCCGACAGCCAGCCGGGCGACCTCGCCAACGAGGTCGAGGGGTACCTCCTGTGGCAGGCCCGGGTGGCGGAGGCCGAGGCACGCGCGCGGGCCTTCGCCGAGGAGCTCGACTGGCTGACGACGGGACAACGCGAGCAGGTCGAGCAGCACTACGTCACCGACAGCCTCCACCGGGCCCGGGACGACCTGGAGCGCATCGTGGCCCGGTGCCACTCGCTGCGCGCCGAGTACGAGCACCGGTACCGCAGGCTGCGCCGGCGCTGTGTGGGGTGGGTGCTGGCGATCTGCGCCGGCGTGACCACGGTGACCGGTCTCTACCTGCTCCTGTGACCCGCGCGGGCGGCCCGGGAGCCCGGCGCCCCCTCAGGGCACCAGCACGATCCGTCCGCGCACCCCTCCCGCGGCGAGGCGTGCGTGGGCCTCGGCCGCGTCGTCGAGGGCGTACGTCCCGGCGACCCGCAGGGTCAGCGCGCCCTCGTCCACCAGCCGGACCAGCTCCGCCAGCCGGGCCCCGTCCGCGGCGACCTCGACCGCCGAGGTGCGCACCCCGCGGGCCGGGGCGGGCTGGGCCTGCGGGATGACACCGGCGTACGCGCCGCCGTCCCGCACCCACCGCAGGGCCCGCTCGCCGAGCACGGCCGCGTCCAGCACGGCGTCGAAGCCGCCCGTCGGCGGCTCACCTGCGGCCGGCGTGGCGCCCAGGGAGCGTACGAACTCCTCGTCGGCCGCCCGGGCCAGGCCCGTCACGGCCACCCCGCGCCGGGCGGCGAGCTCGGCGGCGAAACCGCCGACCGCCCCCGCCGCGCCCGTGACCAGCAGTGACCGGCCCTCCTCCAGCTCCAGCAGGTCGAGGGCCTGGGCGGCGGTCAGCGCGTTCAGCGGGAGCGTGGCCGCGTGCACGGCGTCCACCGTCGTCGGCGCCAGCGCGACCGCGTCGGCGTCGACCACGGCGTACTCCGCGTGCGTGCCCAGGGCCTTCACCATGCCGTGGTCGAGCGCCACGACCCGGTCGCCCGGGCTCCACGCGGTGGCCACGCCGGTCGCGTCCACGGTTCCGGCGACGTCCCAGCCGAGCCCGATCTGCTTGCCCGCACCGCCGAACGCCCCGGTGCGCACCCCGGCGTCGACCGGGTTGAGCGCCGCCGCGGCCACCTTGATCCGCACCTGGCGGGCGCCCGGCTCGGGCAGCTCGCTCTCCACGACCTCCACCGACTCCGGTCCGCCGAAGGACCGCACCACGGCAGCACGCATCACAACTCCTCTGAGACATAGGGGATTCGGGGCGACGGCCGCTCCTGCGGCGGCCGTCCCGGACTGCTCACGACCCTACGAAGACGTACTATCTGCGGGTAAGTAGTTACCCGAAGGTGCGTACGTCCCCCGGAGGTGAGTGCCATGGCCACCCTGACCGCGGCCCAGAGGCGCGAGCGGGCCCGCGTCGAGTACGACGCCTTCATCCGGAGCTGTCCCACCAACCAGCTCCTGGACCGCATCAGCGACAAGTGGGTCAGCCTCGTGGTCTCCGCGCTCGCCGGCGGCCCCATGCGCTACAGCGACCTCGCCCGCAAGATCGCCGGGGTCAGCCCCAAGATGCTCACCCAGACGCTGCGCTCCCTGGAGCGGGACGGGCTCCTGACGCGGACGGTGACGCCGTCCGTCCCCGTGCGCGTCGACTACGAGCTGACCCGCCTCGGCCACAGCCTGGCCCACCTGCTGACGGCGGTGAAGGACTGGGCGGAGACCCATTTCGACGAGGTCCACGCTGCCCGGGAACGGTACGACGCGGTCGCCGACGAGTGACCGTCCGGGTGACGTGAGGGGCCCGTTCGGGGCGGCCGCATCCGTGCGCGGCGTGACGGGGGAAGTATCCGCCGTCCTCACCGGACAGCGCCGTCACCCGGAGGAGAGTCGAAGCCATGCACGTCTCGGTCGTCCTGTTCACCGCCGATCTGCGGCTGCACGACCATCCGCCGCTGCGGGCCGCGCTGGACGCCTCGGACGCGGTGGTGCCGTTCTTCGTGCGCGACCGCGCCGTGACGGCGGCCGGCTTCGACCCGCCCAACCGGCGCGCGTTCCTCGCCGACTGCCTGGCCGACCTCGACGCCTCGCTGCGCGAGCGCGGCGGTCGGCTCGTGGTGCGCTCGGGCGACCTGGTCGAGGAGGTGTGCCGGGTGGTGACCGAGGCGGACGCCGACGAGATCCACATGGCCGCCGGGCAGACCGCCTTCGCCGCCCGCCGCGAGGAGCGGCTGCGGCGCGCGCTGGAGGCGGACGGCCGCCGTCTGTTCGTGCACGACACCGTCACCGTGGCGGTGCCGCCGGGCACGGTGACGCCCGCCTCCGCGGACCACTTCGCCGTGTTCACGCCCTACTTCCGCCAATGGGACCGGCTGGTGCTGCGCCCGGTGGCCCCGGCGCCGCGCCGGGTGCGGGTCTCCGAGCACGTGGCGGGCGAGGCGCTGCCCGCCCGCGGTGACGTCACCGGTGTCTCGCCCGCCCTCGCGGCCGGCGGGGAGGGCGCGGCCCGCAGGCGGGTGGCGGCCTACTGGCGCAGGGGGCTGGACGCCTACGACGACACGCGCGACGCCCTGGCCGCCGACGCCACCTCGCGGTTCTCCCCGCACCTGCACTTCGGCACGCTGTCCCCGGTGGAGCTGGTCCACCGGGCCCGCCGGCAGGGCGGCCCGGGCGCCGACGCCCTCGTCCGGCAGCTCGCCTGGCGCGACTTCCACCGCCAGGTCCTGGCCGCCCGCCCCGGTGCGGCACGCGCGGACTACCGCACCAAACGGGACTGCTGGCGCACGCGGCGCACCGCCGCGGCCGACATCGAGGCGTGGGAGACGGGCCGGACCGGCTATCCGGTGATCGACGCCGCGATGCGGCAGCTCCGCCACGAGGGCTGGATGCACAACCGGGCCCGGCTGCTCACCGCGAGCTTCCTCGCCAAGACCCTGTACGTCGACTGGCGCATCGGCGCCGCCCACTTCCTGCACTGGCTGGTCGACGGGGACGTGGCGAACAACCAGCTCAACTGGCAGTGGGTGGCCGGCACGGGCACCGACACCCGGCCCAACCGGGTCCTCAACCCGGTCACCCAGGCCAAGCGGTACGACCCCGACGGCGCGTACGTGCGCCGGTGGGTGCCGGAGCTGGCCGGGGTCGGCGCGCCGGCCGTCCACGAGCCGTGGAAGCTGCCCGGCCCGGACCGGGCGGCGCTGGACTACCCGGACCCGGTGGTGGAGCTGTCGGCGGGACTGTACCGGTTCCGGCAGGCCCGCGAGCGGGCCCGCTGAGGCGCTCCTGACGGGGGCCGGGAGGCGGGTGCCGGAGGCCGGGTGCCGCTCGGACGCCCGGCCTCCGCGGCCTTCTCAGGCGCCTCCCGCCGCGCCGGCCGCCCACCGCAGCAGTGCCGTACGGCCGCCGTCCGGCACGGTCCACAGCGGGTGCCCGCGCAGGCCCCAGCCGTTCAGGAGGGCGTTGGCGGCGAGGAAGCCACTGGTGGCCGCCCGTTCCATGAGGGCCACGGGCAGTCCGGTGCGGACGGCGTCACCGGCGAGGACGAGGCCGGGGGTCGGGGTGCGCACGGCGGGCCGATCCTCGTAGCCGCCGACGGGGAACAGCGGGCAGTCCGCGCGCCACTCGTGGCGGACGTCCACCACCCGGGCGGGCCCGGTCTCGGGGTAGACGCGGTGCAGTTCGGCGACGAGCTCCTTCTGCCAGGTCTCCCGGTCGCCGGAGTCGGGCAGGGCGTAGGCGTGCAGTTCGAGGACCGAGCCGCCGGTGCGGGCGGCCCAGCGGGCGGCCTCGCCCTCCCAGCGGTCCAGGACGCTGACGTTGTCCAGGGGGCCGTAGCCACTGGTGCCGAGGAAGCCGGGCCGGTCGGCGCGGACCGGCCGGTCCAGCCACAGGCGGGTGACGAGGAACGGCGGCGCGGTGCGCAGCCGGGCCAGGCGCTCGCGCCACGCCGGGTCGCCGAGGCCGGCGGAGCGGTGCACGAGGTCGCGCAGGGCGCCCGGGTCCAGGGCGAGGACGACGGCGTCGTGGTGGTGCTCGGTGGTGGCGGTGGCCACGGTGAAACCCGCGGACCCGGCTCCGGGGCGGTCCGGTGTGACGGCCTCGACCGGGGCCGACGTCAGCAGGCGCGCCCCGAGGCCGGTCAGGTGGGCGGCCAGCGGGTCCCACAGGGCCTGCGGGAAGGGCTCGGACGGCACGTCGAACAGCAGGCCCTCGGCCGAGCCGAGGAAGTAGATGTGGAACATCAGCGCCATCTCGGCGGCCGACAGCAGGCGCGGGTCGGCGAAGAAGCTGCGCGAGAAGACCTCGAACGCCAGGTGCCGTGCCGCCGGGGGGAAGCGGATCGCCTCCAGGAAGTCGTGGGCGCTGGTGGCGTCCAGCCGTTCGTACACGCCGGGCACGCGCACGTCGAGCAGGGGCAGCGCCGCGCGGGCGTTCATCCGGGTCAGGTCGCGCAGCCCGAACGACGGGCTCAGCGCGACGAAGCCGAGGGCGCTCAGCGGTGGCGTGCGGGGCACGTGCCGGAAGCTGTCCTGTCCGCCGGCGGAGTGCCGCAGCGGGTAGTCGGGCAGGCCGGTCAGGCGGGAGAGGCCGGGGTCGGTGCGGCGCAGCAGGGCGCGCAGGTTGTAGTACTGCCGGAAGAACGCGTGGAAGCCGCGGCTCATGGTCGCCGTGCTGCCGTCGGCGAGCCGGGTGGGCCAGCCGGCCAGCCGCCCGCCGAGCACCGCCTCGCTCTCGTACAGCGTGACGCGCACGCCGCGCTCGGCCAGCGCGGTGGCGGCCGTCAGCCCGGCGATGCCGCCGCCGACGACGGCGACGTCCGGGGCGGTGAGCGGGTCGGCGCGGTCGGCGCCGGGTGCGGCGGGCAGCAGCCGGGCCAGCCGGTCGCGGCCGGGGCGGGAGGGGGCGGGCCGCGAGGGCTCGGGGTGGGAGGTCATCGCCGGCCGGCTCCCGTCCGGCGGGTGCCGTCCGCGCGGCGGGCCACCATGGTGTGGGTGATCCCGGTCTGCCAGCCCGGCAGGGGCAGCACGCGCACCCGTTCGAACCCGGCCTCCGTCACCCGGCGGGCGAGGGCGCCGGCGGTGTCGAAGGCGAGCACGCTGTGCCACAGGTGCCGGTAGAGGGGGCCGTCGCCGAGCAACGTGGCGACGGGCAGGACCATCCCGCCGCACACCGCGTTCCACACGGCCCGGTGCGCGGGGTGCCCGCTGAGCGCGTACTCGTGCAGGGCGAGCCGCCCGTGCGGGGCGAGCAGGCGGTGGGCGGCGGCCAGCACGGCGTCCGGGTCGGCGGTGTTGCGCAGCAGGTACGCGGCGAAGACGGCGTCGAAGGGGCCGCTGACCCCCGCCTCCGCCAGGCGCTCCACGGGGGCGTGGACGAAGCGCACCGACGCCGACCAAGGGCGGAGCGCGGCACGGCGCAGCATGCCCTCGCTGGCGTCGACCGCAGTGATCCGCGCGGCGGGCAGGACGGCGGCCAGGGCGGCGGTGGACGCCCCGGTGCCGCAGCCCAGGTCGAGGACGCGCAGCTTGGTGCCGTGCCGCGGCAGGCCGAGCCGCCGGACGGAGCGGCGCAGGTGGGCGTGGTAGCCGGGGTTGGCCGCCACGAGGATGTCGTAGCCGCGGGCGGCGTGGTCGAAGGCGTCGGCGAGACGGGCGTCGCGCAGGAGCGGCATGGGTTCGGGCTCCGGGGTCAGGCGGCCGGACGGGTCCGGCGCGGGGTGAAGGGCAGGCGGAGGGCGGAGCTGAGCATCGCGGCGGTGGGCACGTGCGCGCCGACGGCGAGGTCCTCGGGCAGGCTGGTGGCGCCGTCGAGGAAGCGCAGCAGCCGCACGGGCGGCACGCGCGCGAACAGCCGGCCGAAGAAAGCGGGGCCGTCGACCCGCCCGCTGTCCAGGGCGTGCAGCAGGACGGCGTCCATCAGCCGGGCCCGCGCGGAGTGCGGGCGGGGCGGCAGTGGCCGGCGGCCGGCGTGCAGGGCGGCGGCCACGGCGCGGGTCTGCCGCTGCACGGCGCTGAAGGTGTAGCCGGTCGAGGGCCGGGTGGCCCCGGCCGAGGCGCCGATCCGGAAGACGTGGGGTGCGCACTGCCGGGGGAAGTCGGCGTCCGTCATGGGGATCACGCCGTGCTCGGTGGCGCTCACCCGGTAGTCGTCCAGGCCGATCACGTCGTCGACGTACCGGCGCAGGAGGCGGTCGTACTGCCCGCCGGGCAGGACCTGCCGGGAGAACTCCGTGTACTCGACCAGCGCCTCGCACGGGCCGACCGGCAGCACGTACCCGAAGGACAGCCCGTGCGCGGGCTGCGGGGTGCGGAAGTCCATCAGTTCCACGGCGTGCGGGTCGAAGACGGGCGTCCGGGTCCGTACGAACCAGCCGCGGAAGTGCTGCAGCAAGGTGGTGCGCGCGGGTGGCAGGGACGGCAGCGGGCGGGAGTCGAAGACCCAGCGGGCGCGGACCGTGACGCGCCCGCCGTCGGGCAGCCGTCCGTGCACCCGGGCGCCGTCCGGCACCGGCTCGATCCGCTCGACGGCCGCCTCCACGCGCCGCGCGCGGCCGCCGACCGCGATCTCGTCGGCGACCAGGCTCTCGAACGCGTCGGACGACAGCATCTTGTACGTCAGCGGCGCGATCCGGCGGGTGACGGCCGTGCCGTCCGGGGTGCGCACGCGCAGGTGCTGCCAGCGCGCCGTCAGCGCCTCGTCGTAGGGGCCCGCACCCCGCTCCCAGAAGCACCAGGTGCGCGGCGCGGCGCGCGCCGGGCCGGGCGGGGCGGCCAGCAGCACCGTGTCCAGGGGCCGCGCCCCCGCCGGTGGCCGCGCCAGGCCGAGCACCAGCGACAGTCCCGCGGCGCCCGCCCCGACCACGGCGACGTCGGTCTCCAGATCCACGCCCGCAGCTCCCTCGCCCAGCTCTCGCCCCCGCCGACGGCGGGCTTCCCGGAATACGGCTCTTCGACCGGCGCCGTCCCGTGCGGGGGCGTCGTGCCGTCCAGTGTTTCCGGCCGACCGTGCCGCGCGGATGCACCGCGGGGCGTGTCGTCCGGTCCGTCCGGCGGGTGACCGGCCCGCCCGACAGCACCGCATGTGCCCGAACGGCGCATCCGCTCATGCCTTCCGCGCGGAATGACTCGTACGACACGGCGTGCGGCCCGCACGGACCCGACAGCCGTACCCGGACCACGGACACACCCACCACGGGCGAGAGGATCCGCGATGCGTTTCACCCAGGCGACCGTCCGGCACACGGCCCGGCCGGACGAACCGCCCGGCGCCGGAGCCGCTCCGCAGCAGACCCGCCAGCCCGCGCACCCGTCCCCCGGGTTCGCCGCGCCGGCCGGCGCGGGCGGGTCCTTCGACGGCCCGCTGTACGACGACCCCGGGGCGGTGGACGCGGACGTGGCCGGCGCGGTCGGCGCGCGTCTCGCCCGGCTCCTCGCCACCCGGGTGGACGACACCCGGGTGCTGGACCCGCTGTTCGCCCGGGACGTCGCCGAGCGCGTCGCGGACTTCACCCTGCGCGGCGGTCGCCGGCTGCGGCCCCGGCTGCTGTGGTGGTCGCTGCGCGCCTGCGGCGGCGGGGACGGGGCGCAGGTCCGGGCGGCCCTGCGCGCCGCGGCGGCCCTCGAACTGCTCCAGACGTGCGCCCTCGTCCACGACGACGTGATGGACGCGGCGGCCACCCGGCGGGGCAGGCCCGCGCTGCACACGGCCGTCGCCGCGCAGTACGGCGACAGCGCGCCCGCCACCGCGCGGCGGCTCGGGGAGTCCGCCGCCGTGCTGGCCGGCGACCTGGCCCTGGCCTGGGCCGACGACACGATGACGGAGCTGCTGACGGACGGCGCGGACCTGCCGCCGGGTGCCGCGCGGCGCGTGCACGAGGTGTGGCGCACGACGCGCACCGAGATGGTCGCCGGGCAGTACCTGGACGTGCAGGGGCAGGCGACCGCCCGGCACACCGTCGCCCGCGCGGTCCGCGCCGCCTGCCTCAAGAGCGCGCTGTACACGGTCGAGCGGCCCCTGGAGCTGGGCGCCGTCCTCGCCGGCGCCGAGACGTCCGTGGTGCGGGCGCTGTGCCGGGCCGGGCGCTGCGCCGGGCTCGCCTTCCAGCTCCGGGACGACCTGGACGACCTGTTCACCGACCCGGGCGTGACCGGCAAGCCGTCCGGCGGCGACGTGCGGGAGGGCAAGCCGACGTACCTGATGGCCCTCACCCGGGCCCGGGCCGTCGGCACCGGGGACCGGCCCGCGCTGGAGGTGCTGGACACCGCCGTGGGCCGGGCGGACCTGACCGGGGCCGGGCTCGACCGGGTGCGGGAGGTGGTGGTCGCCACCGGGGCGCGGGACGCCGTCGAGACGCGGATCGCGCGGCTGTCGCGGCGCGCCCTGCGGCACGTCGCCCTGGCCGAGCTGCCGCAGCCGCGGGCGGCGGCCGCCCTGCGCGAGCTGCTGGCCGGGATCAGCGGGCCGCGGGACGGCGCGGCGGCACCGGGACACCGCCCGGCGCCCGCGCCGTCACCACCGGTGGCAGTCGCGGCCGCCGACGCCCTGCCTGTCGCCGTGCCGGAGGTGGCGCGATGACCCGCACCGTCCAGGGCCCCACCGATCACGTCGTGGTCGTCGGCGCGGGTCTGGCCGGGCTGTCGGCCGCCCTGCACCTGCTCGGCGCGGGCCGCCGGGTGACCGTCGTGGAACGCGACCCGCTGCCCGGCGGCCGGGCCGGCCGGCTCGTGCGCGGCGGCTACTCCATCGACACCGGGCCGACCGTGCTGACCATGCCGGAGATCGCCGACGAGGCGTTCGCCGCGGTCGGCACCGCGCTGCGCGACCACGTCGACCTGATCCCGCTCGACCCGGCCTACCGGGCCCGGTTCGCCGACGGGACGTGGCTCGACGTGCACACCGACGGCGACGCCATGGCCGAGGAGGTGACCCGGTTCGCCGGGCCCGCCGAGGCGGCCGGCTACCGCGCGCTGCGCGAGCGGCTCACCCGCCTGTACCGGGCGGAGCGCGGCCGTTTCCTCGACGCGGACTTCGACTCGCCGTGGCAGCTCCTCACCCCGGACCTCGCCCGGCTGGCCGCGCTCGGCGGCTTCGGCCGCTGGGAGGCCGGGGTCGGCAGGTACCTGAAGGACGAGCGGCTGCGCCGCGTCTTCACCTTCCAGGCGCTGTACGCGGGCGTGCCTCCCGAGCGCGCATTGGCCGCGTACATGGTGATCGCCTACATGGACACCGTCGCCGGGGTGTACTTCCCGCGCGGCGGGATGCACGCCCTGCCGCAGGCGATGGCCGACGTGGCGGCCGCGGCGGGCGCGACGTTCCACCACGGGCAGACGGTGACCCGGCTGGAGCGCTCGGGCGGGCGGATCACCGCCGTGGTCACCGAGGACCAGCGCATCCCGTGCGACGCCGTGGTGCTCACGCCCGACCTGCCGGTGACCTACCGGCTCCTGGGCCGCAGCCCGCGCCGCCCGCTGGGGCTGCGGCACGCGCCGTCGGCGGTGGTCCTGCACGCCGGCTGCGACCGCACCTGGCCCGAACTGGCCCACCACACGATCTCGTTCGGGCACGAGTGGCGGCGCACCTTCGACGAGCTGACCCGTACCGGGGAGCTGATGAGCGACCCCTCGCTGCTGATCACCCGGCCCACCGCCACCGACCCGTCCCTGGCCCCGCCCGGCCGGCACCTGCACTACGTCCTCGCGCCGTGCCCGCACACCGGGATCGGTCCGGACGCGGCCCAGTGGCAGGACCTGGGGCCGCGCTACCGGGACAGCCTGCTGCGCGAGCTGGACGGCCGCGGGCTGACCGGCATCGCCGAGTCCATCGAGGAGGAGTGCCTGGTGACCCCCGCCGACTGGACGGGGCAGGGCCTCGCGGCGGGGACGCCGTTCTCCGCCGCCCACACGTTCGCCCAGACCGGCCCGTTCCGCCCGCGCAACCTCGTGCGCGGCACCGCGAACGCCGTCCTGGCCGGCTGCGGCACCACCCCGGGCGTCGGCGTACCGCCGGTCCTGTGGTCCGGGAAGCTGGCCGCCACCCGCATCACCGGGGCGGGCCGCACGGCCGCGGCCCGGCGCCCACGCACGATTCCCCTCGCCGAAGGAGCCCGGTCGTGACGACCCGAGAACTGGACGCCGCGGGCGTCACCGACCCCGGGCTGCGCGCCGCCTACCTGCGCAGCCGGGAGCTCAACGCCCGCCACGGGCGCACCTACTTCCTCGCCACCCGCCTGCTCACCCCGGACCGGCGCCCCGCCGTGCACGCGCTGTACGGCTTCGCCCGCTGGGCCGACGACATCGTCGACGCGCTCGACGGAGCACCCGACGACGAGCGCGCCCGCGCCCTGGACCGGCTGGGCGACGACTTGGCCCGCACCCTCGCCCACGACGACGGGCCGGGCGCGCGCGAGGCCCACCCGGTGGCCCGCGCGCTGGCCGACACCGCCCGCCGCCACGCGATCGCCCACGATCTGTTCACCGACTTCCTCGCCTCCATGCGCAGCGACCTGACGGTCACCTCGTACGCCACGTACGACGACCTGCGGGGCTACATGCACGGCTCCGCGGCGGTGATCGGCCTGCAGATGCTGCCGGTGCTCGGGACGGTCACGCCCCGGGAGGAGGCCGCGCCCCACGCGGCCGAGCTCGGCGTCGCCTTCCAGCTCACCAACTTCCTGCGGGACGTGGGCGAGGACCTCGACCGCGGCCGCGTCTACGTGCCCGGGGACCTGCTGGCCGCGCACGGCGTGGACCGCGCGCTGCTGCGGCACTGCCGCGACACCGGCCGCACCGACGGCCGGGTCACCGCGGCGCTGCGGGAGTTCGCGTCCCTGACCCGGGCCGCGTACCGGCGGGCCGCGCCCGGCATCGCGATGCTCAGCCCCGTGTCGCGGCCGTGCATCCGCACGGCGTTCGTCCTGTACGGGGGCATCCTCGACGCCGTCGCCGCCGACGGGTACGCCGTCCTGCACCGGCGCTCGGTGGTGCCGCGCCGGCGCCGGGCCCTGGTCGCGGCCGACGGACTGGTCCGGGTGGCCGCGGCCCGCCTGACGGATCGGCGCCGCTCCCCCGGTGCCCCGGTCGAGGCGGCCCCGGCGGACCGTTCGTACCAGGAGGTGGCATGAGTCCCCGGCCCGGACGGTACCGGCCGCCGCTGCGGCTGCGGCGCTCGCCGGTGCGCTGGGAGCGGCAGCGGCCGACCTGGCGCGACGCCAGGCCCGCGCTGATCGCGGAGGCCCTGAAGCGGGCGCAGGCCCGGCCCACCGGCAACTGGTACGTCGTCGGCGCCTCCCGCGACCTGCGCGCGGACCGGCCGCTCGGGCGCACGGTCGCCGGGCGGGAGCTGGTGCTGTGGCGGGACGCCGAGGGGCGGCCCGTGGCGGGGCCCGGCGCCTGCCCGCACCTGGGGGCGCCGCTGCGGGACAGCCCGGTGCGCTGCGGCACCCTGGTGTGCCACTGGCACGGACTGGCCCTGGACGGGAGCCCGTCCGCCGGGTGGGAGCCCTGGCCGGTCCACGACGACGGCGTGCTGCTGTGGGTGCGGCTCGACGGGAGCGGCGGTGAGGAACCGACCGACGTCCCCCGGGTGCCGACCCGCCCGGCGGAGGCCGGGGCGCTGTCCGCCGTGTACACCACGGTGGGCGTGTGCGAGCCGGAGGACGTGGTGGCCAACCGGCTCGACCCGTGGCACGGCGCCTGGTTCCACCCGTACTCGTTCGTCGACCTGACGGTGGTGCGGGCGCCGGGCCGCGCCGACGAGGACGACTCCTTCACGGTGGACGTGTCGTTCAAGGTCGCCGGCCGGCTCGTCGTGCCCGTGCGCGCCGAGTTCACCGCGCCGGGTCCGCGCACGGTGCTGATGCGGATCACCGAGGGCGAGGGCGTGGGCTCGGTCGTGGAAACCCACGCCACCCCGCTCGGCCGGGACGCCCTGGGCCGGCCGCGCACGGCGGTGGTGGAGGCCGTGGTCGCCGGCTCCGGGCGGCGCGGCTTCGCGGCGGCCCGGCGGGCGGCGCCGGTGCTGCGGCCCCTGGTCCGCACGGCCGCGGCCCGGCTGTGGCGGGACGACCTGGCGTACGCGGAGCGGCGCTGGGAGCTGCGCTCCACCGGACGCTTCCCGGGCTGAGCGCGGCGGGCCCCGCTCAGTGGCCGCGGGCCGGAGTCCTGGCGTCGTCGCCGCAGAGCCGGCTCAGCGTGTCCACCGCCTCGCGCAGCCCCGAGCAGCGCGGGAAGCCGGCCGACGCCCGCCGGTCCCAGCCGGGGCCGGCGGGCAGCACCGCGGGGCGCCTGCGGGCGCCCGCGGTGCCCCACTGCAGGCCGGCGACGTGCCGGGCCAGGGGCAGGGACGCGGTGGAGCGGGTCTGCGCCCACAGCACCACGGCGGCCGGTCCGGTCCGCCGCACGCACGCCAGCAGTGCCTCCGTCGGCACCGCGGCACCCAGGGTCCGCGTCGGCAGGCCCCGCTCGGCCAGCGCCGCGGTCAGCACCTCCAGCGGCAGCGAGTGCTGCTCGCCCGGCGTGCAGGCCAGCACGACCGGGGACGCCCCCGCCACGGGTTCACGGCGCGGGAAGAGGAAGGGCACGCCGCGCAGGGTGCTGGAGATGTGCCAGGACAGCAGGTGCTCGACCTCCACGTACCGGTCACCGGACGACTCCCACTTGCGGCCGACCGCGCGCAGCGTCGGCACCATCACCTCCTCCCAGGCGACGACCAGGCCGTGCCGGTCGACCGCGTCGAGCAGGCGCTGCTCCAGCTCCGGCGCGTCGAGGCGCACCGCGGCCCGGGCCAGGCCCCGGCACTCCTGCCGGACGTCGCCGCCCAGCGGCAGCCCGCCGCCGGCACCGCCGCGCCGGCCGGGGCCCGGGGGGCCGGGCCGGGTTTCGGCATCGGCTTCGACTTCGGCTTCGGCTTCGGGACCGGCGGCTGCCGCACCGGTATCCGCATCCGTCGCCGTACCGGCGTCGGTGAGGGCGTCGGCGTCGGCCGGGTCACGGGGCTCGGCAGTGGGGGGCGCGGGGGGCGGCACGGCCCCAGGGGCTGCGGGCGGGTCGGGCGTGAGGTGGCGCAGGCGGGCCACCCGGGCCGCCTCGGCGGGGGGCGCCCCGGCCGAGGTCAGGCGGCACATCTCCTCCACCATGGCGATGTCGGTGGGGCTCCAGCGGCGGTGCCGGCCCTCCGCGCGCACCGCGGGTCCGAGGCCGTAGCGGCGGTCCCAGGAGCGCAGGGTGGTCGGCGACACGCCGAGCCGCCGGGCGACCGCGCCCGTGGTCAGCCCCGCCGCGTCGGCCGGGGCCTCGGGCTCGGGCTCGGGCTCGGGCTCGCTCATGACGGCCATCGCGGTCTCCCTCCTGAGTCCTCGTGCTCCCTCCAGCCTATCCGATGCACAATCGGTGCAAGTTGTTGCCGCACGGTCCTGCGGAGCCCAGGCTGGACGGCACACCGGGAGCAGCGGCCTCGCGGTGGTCCGGGGACGACGCATCGACGTGGACCGTGTGACCGACGACTGGGCGGTGCTGCACCGGCGGTGGGCGGGGCTCGTGTACGGACCGGCCCGGCAGGCCCTCGGGGACCCGCGGGACGCGGAGGACGTGACCCGGCAGGTGTTCGCCGCCGCCTGGCGCGGCCGCGCCGGATGACGGCCTGCGGGCGGCGTGACGCGCGGAATCGATGCGCGCAGCGACGCGCGCCCCGCACGCCGGGTCCGGCGCGCGGATCGGCCCCGGCTCGCACCCCGCCCCGATCTCTTCAAGCAAGGCCCACACCCCCCGCACAACTGGCATCTGGTCGCTGAGCCGGAGACGACCGAGCGGCGTCAAGCGGCGGTGGCCCGCTGCCGGCCGCCGGCCCCTTCAGGGGCGCCGCAACCAACTCCGATCAACGGCGCCCGCCGACCACACCGTCGTCTGTCCCGACCTGCACGGCTACGGCGCCAGCGGCGAGCCCGTCGCGAACAGCCCGGAGGTCCAGGGGTGTCGGAAGTCTGTCAGCAGTGTCCGTGATCTGTCGGCGGTATATCGGTGGAGGTTGCGACCCTGGGCGGGTTGGTGCTTCCCAAGAGCACGCTGCCCCAGACCGCTAGGAGCCTGTCATCGTGTCTTCCGCATCCCAGAGTCGACCGTGGGACGTTCACCGGCTGCCGTGTGCCGAGGGCAGGATCTTCCTGATCACTGGGGGTAACGCCGGGATCGGCTACTTCGCCGCGGAGCAGCTCGCCGCCACCGGCGCCGTCGTCATACTCGGCAGCCGGGACGCCACGAAGGCCAAGGCCGCCATCGCCTCGATCCGCTCGCACGTCCGCGGCGCGCACGTGCGGCACCTGCAACTGGACCTCGCCGACCTGTCGTCCCTGAAGACCGCCGTGGACAGGCTGGACCTCGATCAACTCGACGCGGTGGTCTACAACGCAGGGGTCGCGCTCGACGACCTGCCGCGCCGAGAGACCAAGGACGGCCACGAGCTGATGTTCGGCACCAACCACCTCGGCCACTTCGTGCTCACCCAGTGGCTGGCCCCCCTGCTGTCCGCGGCGTCGGCGGGCCGCATCGTGACGGTCGGAAGCTTCGCGGCGCGGTCCGAGCGACTGGACCTGGGCGACCTGCAGTCGACCCAGGACTATCGGCCCAAGCGCACCTACGGACGATCGAAGCTGGCGCAGATGTGCTTCGGTTTCGAACTCGACCGCCGCCTGCGTGCTGCCGGCAGCACGGTGCTCAGCGTCGTGGCCCACCCCGGAGGCGCACTGGACTCCCTCACCCCGTCCCGCCCCCCGCTCCACGCGACAGCCCCCGGTGAGCGGCTGCGAGCCCTGCCCACCGGGCTCGTAGTGCAGGGCAAGGACGCCGGAGCATGGCCCGTCGTCCGTGCCGTCCTCGACCCGGAGGTGCAGGGAGGACAGCTGTGGGGGCCGAGGGTCTTCGGCCTGCGCGGCAAACCACGGCGTGAGCCCGTCCCCTCTCACATGGCCGACCCAGCCGTCGCCGCTCGCCTTTGGGCCGCCAGCGCTGAGCTGGCCGGCACCGATGCGCACCTCGGCTTTCGGTAGGCCAAAGCCGCACCCAGGACGCTGTCCGGTGACCAAGTGCCATGTCCGGCCCGCGCAGGGCGCACCTGCCGAACACTGTCCTGCCCCGGCAGGTCAGGGAGCGCCGAGCCGTCCACGCCGCTCGCCCCTCCCCCGCCCACCCCGCCGGACGCTCCCTGCTCACCCTGACCTCCAAGGCAGACGCCGGAACCGGCGTCCAAGCCGTACACCCCGACCAGCAACCGTCACCGCTGCGTGCCCCGTGCATGGATCTGATGGCGGCCAGGCGGTATGCCGCGTCGGGGAACATCCGGCGTGCAGAGGGGAGGCGGCAGCGGGGGCGGGCACTCGGGACAGCATGGACGACAACGACAGGCAGAAGATCGGCGACCAGCAGCGCGGGACAGTGGAGCGGCTGGTGAGGGCCTGGCTGTCCGAGACCGAACAGCACGACCATGACGCCGCCGGCGCGGCCCGTGCCGGCTGGGAACAAGGCTCCCTTCCTGAACCGGCTGCACAGGACCTGGCCACGTGGGTCACCGCACGCGTCACGGACACGGCATTCAATGAAGACGAGGGCCCGCACGTCGAAAGCGACGTGCGGATCACCCCGGCGGACAAGGACACCGTGCACCGCTGGCTACGGTCGCAAGGGCACTCAGTCTGACCGACCGCGGCGACGGCGATCCAACCGATGACACTCGCCTCCGCCCTCGGCTATTCCGCCTGAGTGGGCATGATGTGCGCGAGGTCCTCGAAGAGACTGCGGAGGCAGGCGGCGTGGTTGGCGTGTAGCGGCAATGGCCTCGTTGTTCGAGTCGTACAAGGCCGCGGCGGTCGTGTGGTCCGGGACCACCGCGACTTCCCCACCAGGCTCAGTGGCCGGCGCCTTGGCCACCGTCTACGGGAAGGATGACGCCAGTCACGAACGGAGCGTTCTCAAGGTAGATCACAGCATCGACGACATCGTCGACTTCGCCCATGCGGCCCAGGGGATTCACAGTGCCGCGGGACTCATGCGTCTCGACGTCATGCATGGGAGTCTTGATGACGCCGAGGGCGACGGCATTGCTGCGGATGCCCTGCTCGGCGTACTCGGTGGCGAGGGCCTTGGTGACGGAATTCAGACCTCCCTTGGTCAGCGCGGCCAGAGTGGCTTTGGACGCGCCAATCGCGTGCTGGGCGGTACTGGCCGTGATCTGGACGATGTGCCCGCCGCCCTGGGCGAGGATGTGAGGAACACTCTGCTGCGTGATGTGAAAGAAGCCATGCACATTCACTGAGAGCACCCTGGCGAAGTCGTCCTCGGTGAACTCGGTGAAGGGCTTGCCGATGAAGATTCCGGCGTTGTTCACCAGAGTGTCGATGCGCCCGAACTTCTCGATACCGGCTTCGACAACGCGCTCGGCGGTGGTCGGATCGCCGATGTCACCCGGAACGGTCAGTACGCCTGAGTCCTCGGAAGGAGCGATGTTCCGAGACGTGGCGACAACGTTGTACCCGAGCTTGCGGTAGGCGACGACCAGCCCGGCTCCGATACCCTGTGACGCACCCGTAATGACTGCGACCTTCTCAGTCCGAATGCTCATGACGGTCTCCTTCGAATCATTTTGGTTTCGTGCCATGTGCGGCATGGATTACGCATATTGCCTGAGTGAAGCCTGGTCGACGGCTACGACGCAGTAAGCTCTCTTTTTGACCTGGCGGCTGGGGCGCCCCCTGTCATTGCAGGCTCCATGGGCTTGTCTGCCCTTCGCTGTCCATAGACCGCATCACTGCGGCCCGCCCACCCATTCCGGCAAAGAACAGAAAACACGGGACGAACGTGCAAGCCCTGCCCATCAGTCCCGGGCTCAGGCGCCGGCGCCTGCGGCTTCCTCGATGAGGTCGGTGACGGGGCCCGGCTGGGAGGCGAGGGATGCGTGGCTGGCATCCAGCTCGATCGTCTTGCGCGGGTTCATGCGCTGGGCCATGCGGCGCTCGTTGTCCGGGTGGATCATGCGGTCGCTGGTGGAGACCTGGTACCAAGTCGGCTTCACGCGCCAGGCCGGCGCCGTGACGGCATCTCCGAACGTCGATCCCAGCGGCGCCTTCTGCGTCACCGCCATGATCAGCGCCTCCTCGTCCGACAAGTCCTGGGCGAAGCTCTCGTGGAACTTGTCCTGTTTTACCCACAGGTATCCATCGGAGTCGGCCGTGATGTTCTCAATGGCCGCAGGGGGCGCCTCCTGGCTTATCCGACCAGGGCTTTCCCCAGCGTCCGGCGCGAACGCAGCCACATAGACCAGTCCGGTGACCTGGGGCAGGTCTCCGGCCTCGGTGATGACCGCTCCTCCGTACGAGTGGCCGACCAGCACCACGGGGCCGTCGATCTGACGGACCATCCTGCGCGTGCGCTCGGCATCGTCGGCCAGGGAGGTCAACGGATTCTCCACCGCGTGCAGCGAGGTGAACCCGCGGCGGCGAAGCTCGGTGATGACTTTGCCCCAGTGGGCAGCGCCGCCCCAGAATCCGTGAACCAGGACGATCGCAGGCTTGTCAGGCACAGGGCTACCTCTCGCAGAAACCAGCATGATCTGTTTTCACGCACTGTCCGGAAACGGCCACACCGGCGATCCTTCGCCACAGCGTCCTCCTCAAGGGAGTTGAACGGCTGCCTTCCGGGCCTCCACCCTCCCCTCACCAGCCATCCCGGGGTCACGCCCCGATGGCCAGGATGCCCACGGAAACGGCCACGGCGTGCGGCGCGACCGCCCGCCTCAGACCGTGACACGCCGGTCATCGCGATGGAGCGGCAGTGCGGGCAGCTGTGCCCGTCATCGCGACTGCTGTGAGTCTCCCGATTCGCTGTCCGGCCGTCACCACGATCGTCATGGGCTGCCGGCCCTGCTCGACGGCCGAGTGCAACGCGGTGTAGAACCCGACCGACAGCGTGCCGCCGACGGAGAGTTCGAGGTAGTCGGTGAAGACCGGCGGGGTAAGGCTGTGCGCCAGGGTCGCCCTGGCGACGTCTGTGCGCGGCACCGCATCCCGGTCGCCGCACGCGGCCAGGGGCATGCGCCGAGCGGGCAGGCACAGGTCCGGGGCGGACTGGTCGTCGAGACTCGTGCACCGGCGCCCGCTCGCCGTGCTGCGGCCGGGCTCCGTCCGCGACGTCGCCGCCATGGTCCGCTTCTGCGCGCGGCACCGCACCCCGGTCGCCGCACGCGGCCAGGGGCATGCGCCGAGCGGGCAGGCACAGGTCCGGGGCGGACTGGTCGTCGAGACGGCCCCGCTGGCCGCGATCGGCGCGCTCGGCCCCGACAGCGCCACCGTCACCGTCGGCGCGGGCGCAAAGTGGAGCGACGTCGCCAGGGGGACCCTGGCGCACAGCCTGACCCCGCCGGTCTTCACCGACTACCTCGAACTCTCCGTCGGCGGCACGCTGTCGGTCGGCGGCATACCAGCTCTACCCGATCCGGCGCGACCGTCTCACGAGGCCGCTGTTCCGCACGCCCGACGACCCGGCGCCGTACCTCTTCGGTCCTCGGCGCCGTCCCCGCCCGACGACACCGCGGCCGTGCGGCGCACCCTGGCCGCGAACCGTGCCGCCTACGAAGCCGCGGCCGCCGCGGCCGGCACGCAGTACCCGGTGGGCCGCGTCCCCTTCGACGGGCGGACTGGCACACCCAGTTCGGGGCCGCGTGGCCGCAACTGGCCGCCGCCCAGCGGACGTACGACCCGCACGGCATGCTGACGCCGGGTCAGGGTGTCTTCTGAGGCGTGCGGGAGGGCATTTCGGGGGATTGAGGGCGTCGTCGGGATTCCCCGCGGCCAGCGCGCGCACCGCTGCGTGCCGGCCTATGGCGGACGCGCGTAGAACTCGGGCATCATCGTCGCGCACCACCTGCACGGTCGCCCCACAGGTCGCCTGACTCACCGCAGGGAGGATCACCCGTGAAGACCCTCATGAAGGTCTTGCGCAGCGTCCGGATCCGATCGGTCCTGACCGCTCTCGCCCTCGTCGTCGCCCCCGGTGCCGTAGTGATCGGCGGAGCCGGCGAGGCGTTCGCCGTCACCAAGATCAGCCACGCCACCGCCACCTCGATGTTCCGCGAGGTCGGCATCACCTGGTCGTCGTCCGGCAACTGCTCGGACCGCTACAACTCCACCTGTACGTCGTTCGAGCAGCTCAACCTCGCCACCGCCCAGGGCGCCCAGACCCTGAAGCGGGCCACCGGGTGCGCCCTGAACATCACCGGCGGGACCGAGACCGGCCACGCCTCGGGGACGTACTCGCACTGGAACGGCTACAAGCTCGACTACGCCAAGTCCACCTGCCTCACGAGCTACATCAAGAACACCTTCACCTACATCGGGGTGCGCGGGGACGGCGCCCCGCAGTACCAGTCGGGCTCGGGCAACGTCTACGCCGACGAGGGCAACCATTGGGACGTCCTGTACTACAACTGCGGCGGCTGCTGACCGCCGGCTGCCGCGGCCGGTGACGACGGCGGCGGCCGGGGGTGCGCGACGGTGGTCGAGTCGGCGAGATTCCGTCACCGGGCTGTGAAGAACCCGAGGGATGCTGGTGCCCAGTCCGGCGCGCACCGGCGCCGCTCACTCGGGGGAAGCACACCATGAACACCGTTCGCACCGCCGCCGTCGTCCTCGCCGCCGTGTCCGCGCTCGCACTGTCCGCGTGCGGTCCGTCCGAGGACGGCGCCTCGGACGCGGGGAGCACGGCACCGTCCGCCGGCACTACCCCGTCCGGGGCGCCGTCGAAGCCCTCCGCCGCGCCGAAGGCCCCGTCGGCCTCCGCCACCCCTCCGGCTCCTTCCGCGTCGTCGTCCGCGACGGATGCCGACTTCGACGTCTTCCCGTGCAGCACGTACGACGTGACGTTCACCGCGCACCTGGCGGAGCCGACGACCAGCAGCTACCTGCTGAAGATCACCAACAGCAGCGGCAAGGCGTGCCGGGCCCTCGGCCACCCCGTCGTGACGTTCGGCGACCTGGACGGGCAGGCCACGCAGCGCGGCGGGGCCCCCGGCATCGAGGACGCGCTGCGGCTCGAGCCGGGCGAGTCGGCCTACGCCGGCCTCCTGGGCGGCACCCACGACGGCACGGGCAGCACGGTGGACTCGATCGCGCTGACCATGGACACCGAGTCCGACCTGGAGCAGAAGCCCCTGACCGCCTCGACGCCGGGTCTGTACGTCTCCCCCACCGTCAACTCCGTGACCCCCTGGGTGGACAACGCGGAGGACGCCCTCAGTCTCTAGCCCGTCGTCTCCCCCGCGGCCGCGCGCGTCGGCGACAGCACCCAGCGCAGGCCCGCGGTCACGGCCGTGCCGAGGGGGCGGACGCACAGGTCCTCCGCGACGGGCAGCCGGGGCAGCCGCAGCTCGCGGGAGGCCCAGCCGGGCAGCAGGGAGACCGCGCCGGCGGCGAGGGCGCCGTAGGGCAGGCGGGCGACCAGGGGCACCGGCGGGTTGAGGAGGAGGTAACGGGCGGTGCTGCGCGCCTCGGCCGTCGCCCGCAGTTCGCCGCGGTAGGCGGCCAGGCGCTCGGCGAGTTCGGCCCGGTCGGCCGGCGGGTCCGGGATGCCGAGCTCACGGGCGATGCGCGCCATGTCGGCGACGTAGCCGTCGCAGCCCTCGTCGTCCAGGGGGTGCGCACCGTAGCGCTGGTGGGCGCGCAGGAAGGTGTCGACCTCGGCGACGTGGACCCAGCACAGCAGGTGCGGGTCGGACGCGGCGTACGGCAGGCCGTCGGCGGTGGTGCCTCGGACCGTCTCGTGCACCGCGCTGACCCGCTCGCAGGCGGCCCGTGCGCTGTCGGCGGTGCCGTACGTCGTGACGGCGAGGAAGGTGCTGGTGCGCTGCAGCCGTCCCCAGGGGTCGCCGCGGAAGCCGGAGTGGGCGGCGACCGCCGCCATGGCGAGGGGGTGCAGCGACTGGAGGAGCAGCGCGGACAGGCCGCCGATGAACATGGACGCGTCCCCGTGGACGCGCCGGACGGGACGGTCGGGGCCGAACCAGCGCGGGCCGGGGGTGCCGTGGATCGCGGCGCGGTTGCGGGGGCCGTCCGGACCGGCCACCCGGGCGAAGATCGCGGCACCGATCCGGTCGCGCACCGTCGACGCGCCCGGCGGAAGGAGATTCATGAGCGCTCCGGCCTCCTTCTCCCGCGGATGTCCCCCGGTTCCCCCGTCCTCACGTCTGCCCCGCTGCCCCGACGCGACACCTCGCGCCGGGGCGGCGGGGTGCGGAAGGACGATTGCGTCCGGTCAGCTCGGGCACGCGTCCGCTGTACGTCTCCCCGATCCGAGGACGGTGACGCGATGAGCGAGTACGAGCGCTCCCGCACGATGCCCGCCCAGCCCGAGCAGGTGTTCGACCAGGCGGCCCAGGTCGAGCAGATGGACACCTGGCTGCCCGACGCGCTGCACGTGCGGGCGGAGGAGCCGCCGTCCGTCACGGTGCACGAGGACCGCACGGACGAGGACACCTCCGCGACCCTGCGGGCGCGGCCCGACCAGATGCGGATCGAGTGGGGCACCCGCGAACGCGGCGGTTACACCGGGTGGCTGCAGGTCGCCGGGGTGGACAGCGGCGCCAGCGAGGTGATCGTGCACCTGTCGTTCTTCGACGAGGCCCACGACCCGGGCGAGGACGCCGTGCGGGACGCCCTGGACAGCAGCCTGCGGCGCCTGGAGGAACAGGTGCGGCTGCGCGTCGACAACGCGGCCGGGTGAGGTGCGGATCATGCGCGGCAAGGGACGCGGCAAGTCGTACGCCGTCGCCGCCTCCGGGCAGTGGACGGACGAGGAGGAGGGCCGCCGCCGGCTGCCGGCCGGGGAGGTGCACGCGTGGGAGCCGGGACGCAACGAGACGGTGTGCGGGCTGTCGCTCAGCCGCTCGCGGCTGATCCGCTTCGCGGGCGTCACCTGGACGGACACCTTCCCCGAGTCGGGCGGCGCGGCGGACCGGGTGCAGCGCCAGTGCCCGCGGTGCGCCTCCGTCGCGGGGCGCCGCGGGAGCGACGCACGGCCGGTCTGGCACCGGACGAACCCCCGGCCCTGACCCGGTGACCGGTACGCCGCTCAGCGCTCCCGGTGCAGCAGCAGGAGCGCGATGTCGTCGGTGCGCTGGGCGGTGGTGCTGGTCCGGCTCAGGAGGACGTCGACGAGGCGGTCCAGGTCCCCGTCGTCGGCGTCGGCGAGGTGCCGGGCGAGCGCGGTGATGGAGTCCCCCAGGTCGGTGCCGGGGGTCTCGACCAGGCCGTCGGTGTAGAAGACCAGGGTCGCGCCGGGGACGAGCGGGAGGTCGGTGACGGGGAACTCCGCGACCGGGTCGATGCCCAGCAGCGGTCCCGGCCGCAGGGGCACGGGGCGTGCGGTGCCGTCGGGAAGGCGCAGCACGGGCGGCGGGTGGCCGGCGCCGGCGAGCCCGAGGCGTCCGCGGGCCACGTCGACGTGGGCGTAGAGGCAGCTCGTGAACAGGTCGGAGCCGAGGTCGGTGAGCAGCCGGTTGGTACGGAAGAGCACCTGGTCGGGGGTGGTGCCGGCGGCAGCGTGCGCGTGGACGGCGGTGCGGACCTGGCCCATCAGCGCGGCGGCGGCGACGTTGTGGCCCTGCACGTCGCCGATCACGGCGGCGGCCGCGCCGTCGGCGAGCCGGATCAGGTCGTAGAAGTCGCCGCCGATGTCCATGCCGCGGGTGGCGGGCAGGTAGCGGGCGGCGACCCGCAGGCCGCTGAACCGCGGCAGGGCCCGGGGCAGGAGCGCCTGCTGCAGGCCGTGGGCGAGCGCGTGCTTGGTGTCGTACAGGCGGGCCCGGTCCAGCGCCTGGGCGACCAGGCCCGCCAGCGAGGTCATGACGGCGCGCTCCTCGGCCGGGAAGTCGTGCGGCCGGTCGTAGGAGAGCACGCAGATGCCGACGGGCCGGCCGGAGATGATCAGCGGCAGGAAGGCCCAGGCCTGCTTGCCGCTGACCTGGGGGGCGTCGGGGTAGATGCGCCGCATCTCCTCCGCGTCGTGGAAGAAGGCGGGGATGCCGCTGGCGAGGGCGCGGCCGGCCGGGGTGAAGCTGGTGTCCAGGGGCAGTCCGTCGAGCCGTTCGACGGAGAACCGGCTGTAGCCGCGGTGCCCCATGATGCGCAGCCGGCCGGCGTCCGCGGAGGACAGCACCAGGCCCTGGGCGTCGAACGCGGGCATGATCTGGTCGGCGACCAGGTCGATGACGTCCTGGACGCTGACCACCTCGGTCAGCGCGGCGGCCAGGTGCGTGAGCTGGTAGAGCCGGCCCGCGCGGGCCGGGGTCACCGTACGGCCGGACCGGCGGGGCGCCGGCGCGGCGGGCAGCGGGGCGCCGCTGTCCACGATCCGGACGCTGATGCCGCTGGCGTCCGGGTAGAGGTGGAAGTCCAGCCACTGGCCCGGTGGGCGGCAGGCGGTGAACGACACGGGCTCCCGGCTGAGCACCGCCGCCCGGTAGCGGTCCTCGTAGGTGGGGTCGTCGAGCCAGCGCAGGGACTGCCAGGGCAGCGTGCCCAGCAACTGTTCGGCCCCGAGGCCCAGGAGGTCCGCGGCGCCCGAGCTGACGTAGGTGAAGCGGCCCTCCAGGTCGAGGGCGACGCTGCCGCCGGGCAGCCGTTCGGCGAAGTCGGCCGCGGCCAGGGCCGGGCTCACCGACCGCCGCTCGTCGGTGACGGGGACGACGCGCGGCCCGCCGTCACACACCACGGGGCCGCCGTGCTCGGAGGTCTCCTCCAGCAGCCGGGCCAGGCGGTGGCAGCTCGACGCGATGTTGCCGCGCTCGCGGGCCGTCATGTACGGCGGACGGGTGGCCGGCCACATCAGCAGCAGCGTCCCCCAGCGCCGTACGCCGGTGACCGGGGCGGCCGCCATGGCGAGCGGGTACGGCAGGGCCAGCGCGGTCCGCGGGTACAGGCGCGCCAGCTCCTCCTGGTCGCCCAGCCAGATCAGGCGGTCCTCCCGGGCCGCGTGGGCCACGGGGGCGGGGGAATTGAGGCGCACCCGCGCCCAGGGCAGGGCGAACTCGGCCGGGGCTCCGCACAGGGCGTCGATGCACAGCATCTGCTGGTCCGGCGCGAGCAGGTACAGGGCGCCGATGGACGCGCCGGTACGGCGGACCGTCTCCGCGAGCGCGGCGTCCCGCTGTGGGGTCCCGTCGGCCCGATCGGCCGGGCCGGTCACGGGACACCTCCCGCGGGACGGCCGGCGGCCGCACGGCACCGCCCGCGGTCGCGCACCGCTGCTCCGCCGTACCCGGCACCGTCCATAGGGCGACGCTACGCCTGTGCGGGGGCGCGGGCACACCGTCGTCGCCCGGGGAACCCCGCCGGGGTCACGGCGCTGATTCGGCACGTCCATTTCCGCATCGCGCAGCAATAGCGGCGAGCAGCAATTACACCGTGCGGACATTGAACAAGTAATTTCCGCCGATTGATATTTTTCTGCATTATTCGGACGCAATCGGACACTAAAAGGGGTGAGCCCAACCGCAGCTCAATCACAGGGAGATGGTTGGTATGGCTTCCGTAGAGAAGACCGTCGAAGAAGTCCGCATCCGCGACGTCGACCTCGAGGCGGTGCTCGACCCCGCCGAGGCGGACGGCGTCTTCCGGGACAGCAGGGAATGCGCCGCGCTCGCGCTGATCCAGGGTGAGGGCAGCCTGCTCCTCTCGCCGCCGACTCCGCGCCCGAAGAAGCGCTGACCGGCTGACGGGAACGTTCCCCATGAAGCAGTCAGGCGCTTCCGCCCTCTTGCAGGGCGCTGTGCAGGACCTCGCTTCGGGTGTGGCCTCCGCCCTTCGGGGCGGGGGCCGCACCTCGCGGGAGGACCTGCACGCAACGGTCCGGTCGACGAGCGATCTCGACCTCGCGGCGGCCCGGGTCCTCGGAGCCGACCTGCTCCTGCCGGCCGTCCTGGACGGCACCGCGCCCACCGGCCCCGAGGTGGACCTGGCGCGCCGGGCCTTCGACGCCTACCCGCCGCCGGTCACGGCGGCGCCCACCGTGGCGTGGAGCCACTGGGCCCTGGGCCACACCCTGCGCCGGGTCGGCGCACCCTCCGGGCCCGTCCCGGAGCCGGGCCCGGAACCCGACGCCTCCTGGCTGACCGGCGCACCGTGGCCCTCGCTCACCCACCACCTCGCGGTGCTCGCCCCGCTGGCGCTGCCCGGGCAGGACTGCGCGGTCGCCCGCCTCGCCCGGGGCCGCACGCTGGACGTCGCCCGGGGGTTCGTGCGCGCGATCCGCCGCCGCGACTGGTACCAGGCGGCCGGCGCCGGCCGCTGGCTGGCGGTGCTGCCCGATGTGCCGCACACCCTGGGCCTGCCGAGCGGACTGGACTTCGTCGAACTCATGGGCGGCGGGGACGCCCGCGTGCTGCTCCAGGTGCGGGCCGCGCGGCTGATCGGCAGCGGGGTGTCCGTGTGAGCGCGGCCGACGTGCGGCAGGTGGCCGGGTCGGACCTGCGGCGGACGGCGCGGGCGGTTCAGGAGGCGGCGCTGCGCTGGCTCTCCCGCAACCGGGCGCACTTCCTGCTCGGCGACGGCGCCCTCGCGCCGGACGGCCGGGTGAACGACAGTTGGAAGCCGCTCGGCGAACTGGCCCAGGTCTGCTCGACCCTGTGCGCCCGCACGCCCCCGTCGGACCCGGTCCACTCGTGCGCGCGCGAGCTGCTGGCCTTCGCCTGGCGGGAGACCGGGGAGGGGGCGCTGTTCCTCCCTCTGCAGCGGGGCGAACCGTTCGCCACGTACCCGCTGGAGGTGTACGCGGCCTTCGCCTCGGCCGGGTTGCGCCACCCCGGCTACGAACGGGCCGCGGCCACCGTCGCCGCGACCCGCGGCTGGCGGCTGACCGAACAGCACCCGACCCGCCGACTGGGCGTGCTGTGCGCCGAACGGCAGATCGGGCTCCACCGGGACGACCACGAGTCCGAGCTGCTCGCACGGACCTGGCTGGGCGGGCTGCCGGAGCCCTGGACGTTCGAGCGGGCCTCCGGCTACGCCCTCACCCACGTCGTGTTCCACCTGACCGACTGGGGCCGCGGCGGACCGGGCCTGCCCGCGGCGGTGGCCGACCACCTGGCGCACTGGTCGCCCGCCTGGCTGGTGACGTGTCTGGAGGCCGGCCTGTGGGACCTCGCCTGTGAGGTGGCCGCCGTGGCGGCGCTCGTGCCCACGGCCAGGACCGATGCCGCCTTCGAGGCGGCGCTGGGCGAGACCTGGCCCCGGATCGCGAGGGCGCAGTACACGTCGGGAGCCCTGTGCGAAGTCGACACCCGGATGCCGCAGGCGGCCCCGTCCCAGGAGGCCGTCCCCCGGGACGAGGGCGCCCCGGGGCCGGACGGGCACGGCTTCCGCACCTGTTACCACTCCACTCTCATGGCCGCTTTCGCCGCCGGGCTGACGCTCGCCCGGTGGGACGGCGTGTGCGACGAGCCCTCGCCGTCGTGGATGACGACAGGAGTCCCCGGATGACCGACACGCGTCTCCTGCACACGGTGGGCGTGCGCGCCCTGGAATGGCTGTGGGCCCACCGGGACGGCTTCCGGCTGGAGTCCGGCGTGGACCCCGAGATCGGCTTCCTGGAGCGGTTCAAGCCGGTGGGAGAACTCGCCCAGATCTGTGCCGTGCTGTTCCGCGAGGGCGTCGCCGGGTCGCGGCAGGCCGAACTGGCACGCGGCCTGCTGGACCACGCCTGGCGAGAGACCCTGGACGGCGGCCGGATGCTGGTCCGCGGCCAGCGCATCGAGCCGCTCTCACCGATCCCCGGCGAGGTGTACCTGCCGTTCAGGGAGCTGGGACACCGCATGCCCGACCTCGAGCGGTACGTGCTGCTCAACCACCGTCTGGCCAGCTCGACCGCCTGCGAGACGAAACCCAACCGGCGGCTCGGACTGTCCGCGTTCCAGCGGCGCTTCGGCCTGACTCCGCGCCCCCAGGAGCACGAGGTGCTGCCGTCGACCTGGCTGGCGCGCACACCCGAGCCGTGGACGGTGGAGGGGCACATCGCCTACGACGTGACGCACACCGTCTTCCACCTGACCCGCTGGGGCGAGGACCCGGACGGGCTGCCGCCGCGCCTGGCCGACTACCTCGCCGCCTGGCTGCCCGTGTGGCTCGACGACTGGCGCGACCTGCGCCGGTGGGACCTGCTGGGCGAACTCCTCGTCGTCGACGCCTGCCTGCCCCGGCCGACCCTCGACGAAGCGGCCTGGACGGCGTTCGCCGGGGCGCAGCAGCCGGACGGCGCCGTGCCCGCGGTGGGCGACCTGCCCGCGGTGGACGACCCCCAGGACCTGTTCGACGTCGTGTACCACCCGACGCTGGTCGCCGCCTTCGCCTCCACGCTGGCCACGTCCCGGTCCCTCAGCGCACTGGCCCGGGCGTCATGAGCGGCCGGACGGTCCTCTGGCCGGGCCAGGACCGCGATCCGGATCCCGTCCCGGCGCCGGGCGAACGGGAGGACGCACCCGACGAGGGAACCCTCGCCGAGCTGCTGACGGAGGCCGTGGACACGGCCGACGCCCCCGACGTCGTCTTCGCGCTGTCCCGGCACGGGCGACGACTCGTGCGGTGCGGCGGCACCGCCCCTCCCCCGGCGCTGCCCCGGCAGGACCTGCGCTACGAGATCGGGTCGGCCACCAAGTCGTTCACCGGGCTGCTGCTGACCGAGCTGATCCGGCGCGGGGTCCTCACCGGCGGCGAGCGGGCCGCCGTCCTGCTGTCGCCGGAGAACGTCCCGCACGCGTCCCGCGCCACGCCGGCGCACCTCGTGACGCACACCGCCGGACTGCCCGGACTGCCCGGGGATTTCTACCGCAGGGCCCTGCCCGCCTGGTCCACCGCCCCGTTCACGCGCTACCCGTCCGAGCGGGTCGTCGAGGCGTTCCTGCGGTACCGCCCCCGACGCGAGCCCGGGACGCACTGGCACTACTCCAACTTCGGGTTCGCCGTCCTCGGCCACGTCCTGGGCGCGGCCACCGGGGTGCCCTGGGAGGACCTGGTCGCCGAGCACCTCCTCGGCCCGCTGGGGCTGAGCGGCACCTCGCTGCGCCCCGGGGACACGGACCTCGACGCGACCGGCCGGCGCAAGGACGGGGTGACGCCCACGCCGTCCTTCGACCCGGGCGGCTTCCAGGCGGCCGGCGCGGTCCGGGCCACCCCGCACGACCTGCTCACGTTCCTGGAGGCCCACCTGCGGCCCGGCGACACGCCGTTGGCGGGCGCGCTGCGGTCGGTGCGCCGGCCGGTGCTGCGGCGCGGCCGGGGGCTCCTGGAGGAGCACACGGTGAGCTGGTTCCGGCACCGGGTCGGGGGCGGGGCGATGTATTTCCACAGCGGCGCGACCCTCGGCCAGCAGGCGTTCCTGGGCTTCCGGCCGGACCTCGGGACGGCCCTGGTGGCGGTGTGCACGCGCCGGTTCCGCGCCCGCGATCCGTTCGTCGCCACGGCGTACGGGCTGCTCGCGGACCTGTGAGCGGACCCGTGAGCGGACCTGCGCACGGTTCTGTGCGGCGAAGCGCCCGCCGGCCGGCCCCCGAACGGCCCGCTGACACGCCGGTGCGCCCGGGCGCGCAGGTGGTGTCACCGCGCGCCCGGGCCGTGCGACGGCCGGGCCGGCGTCTCCTCAGAGACGCTGCCACAGGGCCGGGGTGACGTCCGGCGCCCAGGAGTTCTGCGCCTGGTGGGTCTGCAGGCAGCGGTAGCGGACCTGGCCGTGGGTGACCGTGGTGCCCACCTGGTACACCCGGCCGGAGCTCCAGCCGTCGGCCGCGCCGCTGTTGTCGGCCGGGACGGCGGTCGTCTCCCCGGTGGTCTTCAGGGTGAGGCCGAACGCGTCGAGGATCGGGTTGACCGGCTGGAAGAACGTGGTGCCGCCGGCCGTGCAGTCGCCGGAGCCGCCCGAGGTCACGCCCTGCGCCTGGGACCCGCTGATGTAGGAGCCGCCGGAGTCGCCGGGTTCGGCGCACACGTCGGTCTGGGTGAGCCCGTTGACGGTGCCCTCGGCGTAGTCGACGGTCGTGTCGCGCTGCTGGATGGTGCCGCAGTGCCAGCCGGTGGTGGAGCCGGAGCGGCACACCGCCGCGCCGACGACCGCCTCGACGGAGCCGGCGACCGGCACCAGTGCCCCGCCGTCGCCCTTCACGTTCGGCGTGGCGGTCCAGTCGGCGTTCGTGGCGATCCAGGACATGTCCTCGCCGGGGAACGTGGAGGCCTGGAACACGCCCTGGTCGGTCTGGTCGGCGCCCTTCGTCGTGGAACCGGCCTGTCCGCAGTGCCCGGCGCTGACGAAACCCTGCTGGTCGGCCTTGGTGATGGAGAAGCCGATGGAGCACCGCGCCACGTCGTCGATGTAGTAGGCGTCACCGCCGACGATGTCCGCGAACAGGCGGGGGCGCTGGGCGGACACGCGGACGGCCGTGTGGTCGCCGGGGGCGTCGGCCGCCTTGACGAACGCGGCGGCGGCCGCACGGGTGGTGGCCTGGACGACGACGCGGTTGGAGCGGACGTCGACGTACCAGACGGGCGTGGCGGCGGCGTCGACGCGCTGGGCGGCGGCGTCGAGCTTGTGCTGGACCGCGCGCAGTTCGTCCAGGTTCCAGCGGACGACCACGGCCTTCGCGCCCTGCGCCTCGATGGCGGGCACGTCCGCGCGGTCGGTGGTCGCCACGGTGAGGTCGGCCGACGTCGCGCCCTTGACCCAGGCGCCGGCGAACCGCTTGCCCAGGGCGTTGTGCAGGACACCGGCCCGGGTGCCGGCCTCGGCCTCGTTGGCCAGGCGGTCGCTCGCCTGGCGGGGCGTCAGGCGCAGGTCGCGCTGCAGGGCGCGCAGCACCTCGGCCGACGGGGTGTCGGCGCCGACGGTCCGGGCGGCGGTGGGCAGGGGGCCGCGGTCGTGCGGCGGTGCGGCCGGCTCGGCCGACGCGGAAGGGTGGAGCGCGGTGAGCGCGAGCGTACCGAGTGCCGCCAGGGCGGCTCTGTGGGCGACCGCACGACGTCTGCCTGCCATTCGGCGTACCTCCTTGGGGTGCGGTGAGCGGTTCGTCAGGCCACAGGCCTAGCCACGCGGGAGCGTGCGATGACGGGGCGCGCGCCGTTTTGGTTCCTTCGGGGTACGCCGGGCGGGCATGTGCAGTAGTTCGCGCGGGAGTGTGCTGCGCGGGCCGCGCGGGCGGCGCCGCGCACGGCCGAGCGGGCCGCCGGAACGGGTGCCCGGCGGCCCGGGTCGCCTGCGTGCCGCGAGGGTCAGCCGGTCAGCAGGAGGCGGTCCACTGGTGCGAGGAGTAGTCGTTGTCGTTCATGCCCCAGTCGTAGTAGTCGCCGCGGACGACGCAGAGGTCCTCGTTGACGTAGTTGACGTCCATGTACACGCGGACGTCGTCGTACGTGGCCGGCGTGCCGTTGTTGTAGAGGGAGTCGGCCCGGTCGCCCCAGCCGTTGTCGTGCCAGTTGGGGTCGCTGCCGGTCCACCCCATCCGGGCGCCGGAGTAGTCGTCGTCGTCCCAGACGCAGAACTGGCCCTGGGGGCAGTCGCCGAGGGCGGCGGACGCGGTGGCGGCGGGCAGCAGCACGCCGGCCGCCGCCAGTGCCGCCGCCAGGGCCGTTCCGAGAAGGGCTCGTCGCATGGTCGTTCTCCTTCGTGAGGGTGTGCGGTGCGGGTGGTGCCAGGTCCGTCAGGGGTTCGGGGCGGGCGTGCGGAGGACGGTGGCCGCCTCCGGCAGCGCCGCCCGCTCCAGGCGGACCAGCTCGTCGAGTTCCTCGCGGAACCGGTCGCGGACGCGGGGGCGCCAGTACGCCTCCCGCTGCCGCAGGGTGCGGGCCAGGCCGGAGGACCGGGCACAGGTCGCCTCGACGACGGCCGTGCGGACCTCCCGTGCGTGGGCCTCGGCCGGTGTGCTGCCCGGGGTGCGCCGGTCGAGTTCCGCGCGCAGTTGCCCGGGCGAGGCGACGTCGTGCCCGCGGGTGCGGGCGCACCGGCTCCAGGCGGCGACGCCGTCCTTGAAGTCGTCGTCGTCGCGGACGCGCTGGCGGACGAAGACGTCGATGTTGTCCGAGAGCCTTCGGGCCGGGAACCAGCGTCCGAGGTCCCCGTAGAGGGTCTTGCGGGCGGAGGCGAGGCAGCCGCGGTCGCTGGTGCTGAGCCGGCCGCCGCCGGGCAGCTCCACCGACACCTGGCGGCCCGTGCCGTAGAGGGCGCGTGCCCAGTCCGCCGAGGGGCGCGCCGGGGCGGCCTGCCCCGTGCGGGCGGGTGCGGCGCGGCGCGCGTCCGGGGCGGCGCCGGCGGCCGGGGTGAACGCGTCGCCGTAGCCGTACGTCTCGGCCCACGCGACGTCGGTCACGAGGTACGGGAAGCTGCGCCCGGGGCCCCGGTCGCGGGCGGACGGGTCGTCGGGGGGCGTCTCCCGGTAGGCCCAGCCCCGGTCGTGCATGCAGCGGTGGACCAGGCGTTCCTCCGCGCGGTGCAGGGTCGCCTTCTGGGCGGCCGACAGGGGGGCTCCCGCGGGGGCGGGGTCGGCGGGCCCGGGCGAAGTGGCGTCGCAGGCGCCCAGCAGCAGGACGGCCGCCGTGACGGCCGTGGTGCCCAGCGCGCGTTTGGTGCGGCCCATGGTGCGGTGCTCCTTCGCGGGTGTCGTGACGCGGGTGGGGTGTCGCAGGGGTACGTGGGAGGCGTGCGTCGGAGGCGTAGGTGTACGGCGCTCGCCGCGCCCCGGCCGGCGGCGGGACCGGCCGGCCGGGGTGCGGTGGATCCAGCGAAGGGCACCGGGGAGTTGTCCGAAAGCCTCGTCGGCGGGGTCTGGACAACCCGACAATGCGTCGGCGCAGGTCAGGCGGTTTGTCGCGGGTCGGTGGGGCTGTCGTCCGGGGCGGGCTGGGCGGGCGCCGCGTCGACGAGGCGGGCGCCGATCGCGTGGGTCACGGCGTGGGAGCCGCCCCGCCGGTCGGCGGGGGCGTCGGGGTCGGCGAGGAGCGCGTGCAGCGCGAGTGCGCCGGCCAGTGCGGCGAGTACGGTCGCCAGGGCCACGAGCAGCACCACGGCCCACCGGCGGCGCCGCTCGGCCGCGCGCGAGGCGGTCAGGAAGGCGCGCTCGCGGGTGCTGAGGTCGTCCGGCTGCCGCCGCGCCCAGGACCGGGCGGTGGCCAGTCGCGCGCCGCGGTCCAGCGCGCCGGGGTGACGGCCCGACGTGTGCCAGTGGGCGGAGGCCAGGGTCAGGCGGCGGTGGGTACGCAGGCCCTCGCGGTCGTCGGCCAGCCAGTGGCGCAGCCTCGGCCAGGCGGTGACCAGGGCCGGGTGCGCGGGTTCGGCCGTGGACGCGTCGAGGACGACGAGGCGGGCGTCGGCCAGCTCGCCGAGGAGCCGGTCGAGGTCGTCGCGCGGTGCCAGGCCGACCAGTTCGCCCCGGTCGACACGGCGCGGGGTGTCGTCGGTGCCGTCGCCCAGGGCGGTGAGGCGCAGGAACAGGGCGCGCAGCAGCCGTCGTTCGTCCGGCGTGGCGGCGGCGTACGCCCGCTCGGCTCCCTCCGCCACCCTCGCGCCGACGTCTCCCGCGGACAGGTGGTCGGACAGCCGGAGGACGTCACCGGTGCGCCGCGTCCACGTGTGGTGCAGGGCGTCCGACAGGAGCGCGGGTGCGCCGGGCCGGCCGGCCAGATCCGTCAGGAGGGCGTCCAGCAGGGCGGGTTCGACCGCGAGTCCGGCCGCCTCGGCGGGGCCCAGGACGGCCCGGCGCACCTCCTCGGCGCGCAGCGGCTCCAGCCGCACCCGGGCCGCACCCTCTGCCGGCAGCCCCGGCAGGGGGGCGTCGGACCGCAGCGCCAGGACGACGCGCAGGCGGTCGTCACCGGCCCGCGCGACACGGGCGAGTTGGTCCAGGAAGGCGTCCCGCTCGGCGGCGGGAACGCTTCGGAAGAAGGCGTCGTCGAGTGCATCGACGGTCACGAGCACCCGCGTGCGCGACGACCGGCACGGCAGCAGCGCGCTGAGCGTTCGGTGCAGCGCCCCGGGGGTCCGGGTGAACTCCTCGCGCAGCGCCTGAGGTTGGACGTCGCTCCTCAACGCTCCGATCTGCCGGGCGAGTTCGGCGAGCGGGTCGCGTGACGGGGTGAGGGCGAGGTGGTGCCAGTCCGCGCCGAGGGCGGGCGGCAGGCCTGCGTGCAGCAGGGAGGTCTTGCCGCTGCCCGAGGGGCCGGTCAGCAGCACCGGGCCGGGCGTCTCCCCCGCGGTCACCAGCCGCACCAGCCGGCGTACCGGCTCCTCCCGGCCGAAGAAGTACGGCGCGTCGTCCCCGGTGAAGGGCCGCGGCCCCGGGTACGGGCACCGCCGCGCCGTCGGCCCGGCCGGTTGCGGCATTCCCCGGGCGTGCCGGGCCTCGGCCCGCCCGCGGGCCGCCGCCGCGTGCCAGCGGGCCGCCCACTCCTCGCGGTCGCCGCCGCACGCCTCCGCGAGGGCCACCGCGACGTCGAGGGTCGGCAGCCGGCTGCCCTTCGTCGCCTCGGCCAGGGTGCTGGCGGCGTAGTGGGCGCGCTGGGCCAGTACCCGGTAGCTGGGCGCGCCCGCGTGGGTGCGCAACTGCCGCAGCTCCCACGCGAACCGGGCCACCGGCCCGGCCTGGGGGTCCAGTGCGCGCTCCGGCCGTCCCGCGCGCCGTCCCCGTGATCCCCGTTCGTGTCCTGTCACTCGCAAGCCTCGCTCCCCGTGTCCCCGGGGGCGGGTCGGTCATCCCCGCCCGACCGGGCCGACTCGCCGCCGGGGTGCCGGGCGGTCGGCCGCCCGGACCGGCCCGGCGGCCGTTCACCGACGGGACGGTCGGCCGGGCGCGCCGGTATGCCCGTACGACGGTGGTGTCCGGCCCGCGGAGACGACGGCGGGCGGGAGCGGCGGCGGACGCGGCACGGCTCCGCTCCCCGGACGGGGGAACGGAGCCGTGGTCACGTCTCGGGCGGCGCGCGGCCGCCCCGGTCGCTCAGCGGGCGGCGAGCAGCTCCAGCGTGTCGATCACACGGTTGGAGAAGCCCCACTCGTTGTCGTACCAGGCGACGACCTTGACGTGGCGGCCGTCGACCCGGGTGAGGGCCGAGTCGAAGATGGAGGAGGCGGGGTTGCCGGTGATGTCGGAGGACACCAGCGGGTCCTCGGAGTACTCCAGGACGCCGGCCAGGGGCCCCTCGGCCGCGGCGCGGTAGGCCGCCAGCACGTCCTCGCGGGTCACGTCGCGCGAGACGGTCGTGTTGAGCTCGACGATCGAGCCGACCGGGACCGGCACGCGGATCGAGTCGCCGGACAGCTTGCCGTCGAGGTTCGGCAGCACCAGGCCGATCGCCTTGGCGGCGCCGGTCGTGGTCGGCACGATGTTGACGCCGGCGGCGCGGGCGCGGCGGGGGTCGCGGTGCGGGCCGTCCTGGAGGTTCTGCTCCTGGGTGTAGGCGTGCACCGTCGTCATGAACCCGTGCTCGATGCCCGCGAGTTCGTCGAGCACGGAGGCGAGCGGGGCCAGCGCGTTGGTGGTGCAGGAGGCGTTGGAGACGACGGTGTGCACGTCCGGGTCGTAGGCGTCGGTGTTCACGCCGTACGCGAGCGTGACGTCGGCGCCGTCCGAGGGGGCGCTGACGAGAACCTTGCGCGCACCGGCGTCGAGGTGGGCGCGCGCGGCCTTGGCGGCGGTGAAGCGGCCGGTCGCCTCCAGCACGAGGTCGACCTCCAGCTCGGCCCACGGGAGCTGGGCCGGCTCGCGCTCGGCGAGGACGCGGATGCGGCGGCCGTCGACGACCAGGGTGTCCCCGTCCACGGTCACCGGGCGGCCCAGGCGGCCGGCGGTGGAGTCGAAGGCCAGCAGCCGGGCGAGGGCGGTGGGCTCGGTGAGGTCGTTGACCGCGACGACCTCCAGGGCGCTGTCGCGCTCCAGCAGGGCGCGCAGCACGTTGCGTCCGATGCGGCCGAATCCGTTGATGGCGATACGCGTCATGAGTGTGATGTCCCTTCGGTTCCCCACCAGGTTCGCGCGGGCTCCGGGGGCGGGCCAGCGGCGCGATCGCCATGGTTCGCAAGGATCGCGCCAGGGGTGGCGGGCGGGCGGCGGCGCGGGTGCCGACGGGTGGGCCGGCCGGTGTCCTGCGCGGATGGGACGTACTGGTCGGAGCCGTCGGGGCGGGGCCTACTCGCCCCGGGTGAAGGTGCTGCGGTACTCGCTGGGTGTCGTGCCGAGGATGCGCCGGAAGTGCAGGCGCAGGTTCGCTCCGGTGCCGAGGCCGACGTCGGTGGCGATCTGCTCGACGCTGAGCTGGGAGCGCTCCAGCAGTTCGCGGGCCGCGTCGATGCGGGCGCGCATCACCCACTGCATGGGCGTGTAGCCGGTGTCCTCCACGAAGCGCCGGGAGAACGTGCGCGGTGAGACCGCCGCGTGCTCGGCCAGCGCCTCCAGCGTGAGGGGTTCGCCGAGGCGGCGCAGGGCCCACTCGCGGGTCGCGGCGAACCGCTCGCCGAGGGGTTCCGGCACGCTGCGCGGCACGTACTGCGCCTGGCCGCCGCTGCGGTAGGGGGCGGCGACCAGGCGCCGGGCGGCGTGGTTGGAGGCGGCGACTCCCAGGTCGCCGCGCAGGATGTGCAGGCACAGGTCGATGCCCGAGGCGGCGCCGGCCGACGTCAGCACGCTGCCCTCGTCGACGAACAGCACGTTCTCGTCGACCCGCACGCGCGGGTGCTTCGCGGCGAGGGCGCGGGTGTAGTGCCAGTGGGTGGTGGCGCGCCGGCCGTCGAGGAGGCCGGTGGCGGCGAGGGTGAAGGCGCCGGTGGAGATGGCGGCGAGGCGTGCGCCCCGCCGGTGGGCGGCGCGCAGGGCTTCGACGACGGCGGGCGACGGGTCGTCGCGGTCGGGGAAGCGGTGGCCGGGGATGAAGACGACGTCGGCCCAGGCGAGCGCGTCCAGGCCGTGGGCCACGTGGTAGGCGAGCCCGTCGCCGCCGGTCACGAGCCCGGGCGCGGCGCCGCAGACGCGGACCTCGTACGGCATGCTCGCGCGGGTGGTGAACACCTGGGCGGGGATGCCGACGTCGAGGGGTTTGGCGCCCTCGAGGACGAGGACGGCGACGCGGCGGAGGCGGGGGGACGGCGCGGGCATCGGGCGGGTCAGCGGGTGGTGACGTTCTCGGTGAGCAGGCGCAGCAACTGCTTGGCCAGGGCGTCCTGTTCGCGGGTCAGGCCCATGGCGTCGCCGATGGCGAGCGGCACGGCCCGGGCCCGCTCGCGCAGTGCGGCGCCGGTGTCGGTGAGCCGGATGGCGACGGACCGCTCGTCGTCGCTGCGGCGCTCCCGGCGCAGCAGACCGTGTGCCTCGAGGCGCTTGAGCAGCGGGGAGAGCGTGCTGGACTCCAGTTGGAGGGCGGCGCCCAGCTCCCGCACGGAGATCTCGTCCTGCTCCCAGAGCACCAGCAGCACCAGGTACTGCGGGTAGGTCAGCCCCAGTTCGTCGAGCAGGGGGCGGTAGCGGGCAATGACGGCCCGGGAGGCCGCGTACAGGGCGAAGCAGAGCTGGTCGTCCAGGAGCAGCGAGCCCTCGGCCGGGTCGGACGGCACTGGGTTCATGGCCGGCTCCTGTCCATGGGGGTCATTGGCGGTCATCGGGTGTCATTGGAGGTCATCGGCGTCGTGGCGCCGGTCGCCGCGCCGTTCTCTCCGGCGCCGGAGCGTTCTCGATTCTATCGCCCGGACTTTAGTTGCGCACGATCTAATCGCGCGCTACTTTATTGCTGTCGCCGCTCCCGCCGGGACCCCCGTCGGCCGAGCTCGCCCGCGGCACCGATCCGAGGAGATCGCCATGACCGACAGCACCGCCCCCCGCCCCGTGCTCGAACCCGCCGCCCAGGCGTTCGCCGAGGCGACCGCGAACCCCCCGTACCTGTTCGACCTGGGTCCCGTCGAGGGCCGCAAGGCGGTCGACGAGGTGCAGTCCGGCGACATCGCCAAGCCCGAGGTCGACGAGGAGTGGATCACCGTCACCGGCGGCCCCACCGGCAGCGTGCGCGCCCGCGTCGTCAAGCCCGCCGGAGCGACCGGCACCCTCCCCGTCGTCCTCTACATCCACGGCGCCGGCTGGGTCTTCGGCAACGCCCACACCCACGACCGCCTGGTCCGCGAGCTCGCCGTCGGGGCGAACGCCGCCGTGGTCTTCCCCGAGTACGACCTCTCCCCCGAGGCCCGCTACCCGGTGGCCATCGAGCAGAACTACGCCGTGGCCCAGTGGATCGTGCGCGAAGGGGCCGGCAAGGGCCTGGACGCCACCCGGCTGGCGGTCGCCGGTGACTCCGTCGGCGGCAACATGACCGCCGCCCTCACCCTCATGGCCAAGGAGCGCGGCGACGTGCCGCTGGTCCAGCAGGTGCTGTTCTACCCGGTCACCGACGCGAGCTTCGACACCCCGTCCTACCACCAGTTCGCCACCGGCTACTTCCTGCGCCGCGACGCCATGCAGTGGTTCTGGGACCAGTACACGACCGACGAGGCCGAGCGCGCCCGGATCACCGCCTCCCCGCTGCGCGCCACCGTCGAGCAGCTCACCGGCCTGCCCCCGGCCCTGGTCATCACCGGCGAGGCCGACGTGCTGCGGGACGAGGGCGAGGCGTACGCCAACAAGCTCCGGCAGGCCGGTGTCCCCGTCACCGCCGTCCGCTACCAGGGCGTCATCCACGACTTCGTGATGCTCAACGCCCTGCGCGAGACCCACGCCGCCGACGCCGCGATCACCCAGGCCGTCACCGTCCTGCGCCGCGCGCTCCACACCGCCTGACCCGATCGGCCCACGACCCCGGGCGTCCCGTCACTCCGCGGGGTGCCCGGGGTCGATGTCGTGGGCGTCGCCCAGGCGCAGCAGCGGTCCGGCCGCCCGGTCGCCGGCGTCCCACTGCACCGGGTCGAGCACGAACCCCATGTGATCGCCGCCGTCGACGCGCTGCACGACGGTGCCGACGAACCACGCTGCCGCGTCCGGCAGGACGACCGCGCCGCCGTGCCCCGTGGTCCACCGCACACGGGCGAACTTGTCCACCTCGTCGCCCGTCTCCCCGCCGAACAGCTCGGCCAGCTCGTGCTGGTCACGGCCGAGCAGGTGGACGGCGAGGCAGTCGGCGTCCCGGGCCACCCCGAAGGTGTGGTTCGCCTTGGACAGCCACACCGCGAACCGCACCGGCCGCAGGGAGCACTGCGAGGAGAAGCCCACCAGGCACCCCGACCGCTCCTCCCCCACCGCCGCGGTGACCACGCACATCTCCGGATCCAGCCGGTGCATGAACGCATCGGCATCGGCGTCGGCCACGCCCCCCACTCCCGTCCACGTCGTCACTGCGCACTCCCGTGCCCGCTGGCACACACGTGCCCCGCATCGTCACCGCCACTCACCGGGCGGTCCGTACGAGGGCACCGCGCGGCCCGGACGGGCGGTGCCGGCCGCGGCGCCGATTGGCCCCTTCCCGGACGGGGAACCCGGTGGCCACGCTCCACCACCCATCCGGTCAACCCTCTGGAGAAGGTCCATGACTTTGTTGCGCCTGGTCGGTCGTCCTCTGCTGGCCTCGATGTTCGTCTCCGGCGGCCTGCAGTCCCTGCGCGCCCCCGAGCAGGTCTCGCCGGTCGCCGAGCCCGTCGTCCGCCCCGTCACCGACCAGGTGACGGCGCTGCCCGACCGGACCGAGGACGTCGTACGGCTGACCGGGGCCGTGCAGGTCGCGGGCGGGCTGCTGCTGGCGACGGGCCGGGTCCCGCGGGTGGCCGCCCTGGCCCTGGCCGCGACCCTGGTGCCCACCACCTGGGCGGCCCACCGGTTCTGGGAGGCGGAGGACGCCGAGGAGCGGACCCAGCAGCGCCTGCACTTCCTGAAGAACCTCTCCATGCTGGGCGGTCTGCTCATCACGGCCGCGGACACGGGCGGCAGCCCGTCCCTGGCGTGGCGCGGCCGGCACGCCGCACGGGGCGTGCGGCGCGAGGCGCGGCTGGTCCGGCGGTCGGTGCGGGCCACCGCGCGCCCCGCCGCTGCCGTCGGTGCGGTCCGCGCCAAGCTGCCGGGCTGACCGCACCACCGGCCGCACGGCGGCGCGCCCCCCCCTTGCGCCCACGTGCGCTCCGGGCTCCCTGTCGCCCGCGCGACGGCGCCCGTACACTGCCAAGTCTGCGGCGTGCGGGCGTAGTTACGGGGGGAGCCAGCCATGTCCGAGGGTCGGTCCGGCATGTACGACGGCACGTACGGTCAGCCTTTCGTCCCGCCGATGCCCTCGGCACCGCCCCCGGCGCCGGCCGACCCCGTCCGGGCCCTCGCCGTCGCGGTGCTCAACCTCGGCGGCCTGGGCCTCGGGTACGCGGTGGTGCGGCGCTGGGCGCTCGTGGCGCTGTGCTGGCTCGCCACCGGCATCCTGCTGTTCGTGGCGCTGCCCGCCGACCCGGGCGGCGTCCCGGTGGCCGCGCTGGTGCTGTACGCCCTGTTCCTGCTCGCGGTCGCCGCGCACGGCGCGCGCGTGGGCCTGCGCACCCGGCTGTCCGGCCCCGGCCCGGCGCCGCTCGCGCTCGCCCTGGGCCTGGTGCTGCTCGCCGTTCCCGCCGGGGGCGTGGTCTGGTACGACAGCGCCCGCGACGAGGCCGTCCAGCAGATGCTGCTGGACCGGCTGGAGCGGGCCGACCGGCTCGTCGCCACGGCCGGCGGGAAGCCGTTCGGCAGTGGCGAGTCCGACTACCGGCGGGCCCTCGCGGCCTACGAGGACCTCAGCGCCGCGCACCCCGGCTCCCGCGCCGCTCGCCGGGTGCCCGCCCGGATGCGGACGTACTACACGACCGTCGGCGCCCCCTACGCCCAGGGGCAGTACTGCGACGCGATCGCGCCGCTCACCTACCTGCGCACGGTGCCCGGGCACATGCCGAGGACCCGCCTGGGCGAGCTGGCGTCCTGGCCCGACGACCGGCTGGCCGCGTCGCTGTACGCGTGCGCGTCGAGCGGGCTGGCCGGCGGGCAGTCCACCTGGCCGCAGCAGTTCGGGCAACTGCTCACCACGTTCCCGCAGTCGCAGCAGGCCGCCCAGGTGCGGCCGGCCGTCGCGTCCGCGGTCACCCGGGCCGCCGCCGGCCTCGGCGGCACCGACCCGTGCGGGGCGATCGACCGGCTGCGCGCGCTCGGGACGGACATCGAGGGCATCCAGGCGGGCGGCACGGGCGCCGGCGACGCGCTCGGCGCGGAGGCCCGGCGGGCGACGGCTTCCGCGGACGCGGGGACGTACGCGTGCGGCGTCGACCAGTACCGCGACGGTGACTTCGCGGCCGCGCAGCGCACGATGGACGACTTCGTGAAGGCCAATCCGAAGCACAGGAACCGGTCCCTGGCCCAGAAGATCGCGATCGCCGCCGAGATCGCGCAGACCGTGCCGGCCGCCGGGAAGCGGCTGCCCACCACACGCAGCGGCGGCGGCATCGCGGTCACCGTCCGCAACGACAGCCCCGACCCGGTCACCGTCCTCTACACCGGCCCCGTCACCGGCAGCTTCACCCTGAAGGGCTGCTCCGGCTGCACCGCGTACTCCCTGGTCAGCACCCTCTCGCCGGGATTCAGGCCGTGCCACGGCGGCCGCTCCTACCCGCAGCGCACGATCAGCCTGCCGGCCGGCACCGTCTACTTCCTGCACAAGCCGAACGGGAACAGCTCCGCCACGCCCGCGTCCGACACGGCGAAGCTGTCCCCGGGCTACGTCTACACGGAGTGCGCCTACACCACGCAGACGCTCGGCAGCGGCACCTGACCCGGCGCGGGCACGCCGCGCGGCGTCACTCGACGGGCCAGGTGTGCACCGGGGCGTTGAGGTGCATGTAGGCGATGTACTGCTCGGTCATGCGGCGCAGCGCCTCGTGGCGGCCGCAGTGGGCGCGGGACTCGATGTGGTGGACCATCTCCTTCTGCCACACCGCGCCGTTGCGCGCGGTCACGCACCGCTGCTCGATGATGCCGAGCAGCGGCTCGCGCCAGGCCTCGTCCATGCCGGAGCGCTCCAGGCCCTGGTGGGCGAGCGGCAGCAGGCGGCGCAGCACCAGCTCGTTCGCCGGGACCTCGCCGGTGCCGGGCCAGTACAGGCGGGCGTCGATGCCGTGCCGGGCGGCCGCGTGCAGGTTGTCCTCGGCCGCGGAGAAGGACATCCGGGACCACACCGGGCGGTCCTCCTCGACGAGCGCGCGGGTCAGGCCGTAGTAGAAGGCGCCGTTGGCGAGGGTGTCGGCGACGGTGGGCCCGGCCGGCAGCACCCGGTTCTCCACCCGCACGTGGGGCTTGTCGTGGGCGATCGCGTAGACCGGCCGGTTCCAGCGGTAGATGGTGCCGTTGTGCAGGGTCAGCTCGGACAGCTCCGGGACGTCCCCGCGCTCCAGGGTCTCCCCGGGGTGCTGGTCGTCGCACAGCGGCAGCAGCGCGGGGAAGTACCGCACGTTCTCCTCGAAGAGGTCGAAGACGCTGTTGATCCAGCGTTCGCCGAACCACACCCGGGGCCGCACGCCCTGCACCTTGATCTCCTGCGGCCGGGTGTCGGTGGCCTGTTCGAAGAGCGGGATCCGGGTCTCGTGCCACAGCTCCTTGCCGAACAGGAACGGCGCGTTGGCGGCGAGCGCCACCTGCACCCCGGCGATCGCCTGGGCGGCGTTCCAGTAGGGGGCGAACTCCTGCGGGGAGACCTGGAGGTGGAACTGGGTGCTGGTGCACGCCGCCTCGGGGGTGATGGTGTCCGCGTAGGTGCGCAGCCGGTCCTCCCCGTCCACCTCGATCAGCAGGTCCTCGCCACGGGCCGCGAACACCTGGTCGTTGAGCAGGCGGTAGCGGGCGTTCTCCGACAGCGCCCCCTCGCCGACGTCCTGCTGGCGCAGCGTCGGGAGGATGCCGATCATGATCAGGTGGCTGCCGACCGACCGGGCGCGCTCGTCGGCGTGGTTGAGCGCGGCGCGGATCTCCGACTCCCAGGCGTCGGGGCCGCCGGCGATCAGCCGGCGGGGCGGGACGTTGATCTCCAGGTTGAACCGGCCCAGCTCGGTGGACCAGGCGGGGTCGGCGATCGCCTCCAGCACGTCGACGTTGCGCATCGCGGGCTCGCTGCGGTCGTCGACCAGGTTCAGCTCGATCTCCAGGCCCACCTGGGGGCGTTCCGCGTCGAAGCGTGCCTCGCGCAGCATCTGCGCGAAGGCGTCGAGGCACTCCTGCATCTTGATGCGGTACCGGCGGCGGTCCTCACGGGTGAAGACCAGCGCCGGGACGTCTCGTCCCATCGGCTCTCCCGGCTCCTCCTGGGGCCCTTGTCCCTCCAGCCTCGCACCGGCCGGCCGCCCCGACCAGGTGGGACCGCCACCGGTGGCGCGGGCGCGGGACCGCCCGGCCGGGTGGTGTCCGCACTGCGGCGGCCGCGGCCCGGTGTGAGACTGCTGCCCAGCAGTCCCCTGATCGTCGTGGCGCGTGCTGCCGAGGAGGCGGGTCCGTGTGGTGATGCCGGAGACCGGTGACAACCTGCTGCAGGAGTTCCTGGCCGACCCCGCCAACCGCACCGTCGACCTCGCCACCGCCCTGGCCCGCTGCACCCGGGCCCTCGGACTGCCGCACGCCGTGGCCTACCTGGTCGACATCCAGCAGCGCCACCTGGTGCCGCTCACGGACGTGGCGTCCTCGCTGCCCGTCGACGAGTCGCTGGCGGGGTGGGCGTACCGCACGCAGTCGCTGCGGGTGGAGTCGTCCGAGGCGGGCGCGCTGACCGCCTGGTTCCCGCTGGTGGACGGGGCGGAGCGGCTCGGGGTGCTCGCGGTGCACACCCCCACCCTCACGGCGGCCGCGCTGAGCCGCGGCCGGGCCCTGGCCACCCTGGTGGCGATGATGGTCACCTCACGGCGCTCGTTCAAGGACACCTACGTACGGCGCACCCGCACCGAACCGATGCGGCTGCCCGCCGAGATGCTGCGCGCGTTCCTGCCGCCGCGCACCATCGGCGACGGCACGGTGGTGTCGACGGCGGTGCTGGAGCCGGCGTACGAGCTCGGCGGGGACGCCTTCGACCACGCGCTGACCGAGACGACCCTGCACGCCACCGTCCTGGACGCCATGGGCCACAACCTGGCCTCGGGGCTGACCAGCGCCGTGTCGCTGGCGGCCTGCCGCAACGCGCGGCGGTGCGGCACCGACCTGCCGGAGCTGGTGTCCAGCGTCGACGAGGCGCTGGCGGAGTGGCTGCCGGACCAGTTCTGCACCGCCGTACTGGCCGAGATCGACCTCGCCACGGGGGTGCTGCGGTGGAGCAACTGCGGGCATCCGGCGCCGCTGCTGATCCGCGACCAGCGGCTGGTCGTGGACGCGCTGGAACGGGACGCGGACCCTCCGCTGGGTCTGCCGTCCCTGCTGACGGACCGCCCGCGGCAGGTCCACGAGACGCCGCTGCAGCCCGGTGACCGGGTGCTGTTCTACACCGACGGCGTCACCGAGGCCCGTACCCGCGACGGCGAACTGTTCGGCCTCCAGCGGTTCGCCGACTACGTCATCCGGGCGACCGCGGCCGGGGAGTTGGCGTCCGAGACGCTGCGGCGGCTGATCCACTCGATCCTCGACGTGGAGACCAGCCGACTGCGCGACGACGCGACGATCGTCATGGTCGAGTGGCGGCCGCCCCGGCCGTGACCCGGGGCACGGGACACCCCTACAGGGTGCCGAACGGGAGGAAGCCGCGCGGGGCGGGCGGCAGCGACTGCTGCGCGGGCAGGCCGGCCGACAGCGGGGCGGCCATGATGCGGCCGAGCTCCCGCTGGATCCGTTCCGCCTCGGCGCGGACCTGGGTGGGGATGTCACCGCGTTCGGTGACGAGACGGTCGTAGATCGGGGTCTGCGTGAACAAGGGTGACGGGCCTTCGGTAGGGACGGGGACCGGGGCGGCACCCGCGGGGCACCGCGGGAGCCGTCGGACCTGGTGGACTGTCAACGCGACTGCCCCGCAAGGCTACCGCCCGGCCCCGCGGGCCCGGCACGTCAGCCCCGGACAGACCCCCGCCGACCCGCCGGAAACGCGAACTGATGTGTGGGACCGCGGTGTTCGCCAGTAGGTTGGGCACGCAAAGATCCAGCCTCGGCCGAAAGACGGACACGACTCATGACCGACCCCGCGACGACGCCCGACCCCTCGACGCACCAGAAGATCGACACGTCGGTGCCGCACTCCGCCCGGATCTGGAACTACTGGCTGGGCGGGAAGGACAACTACCCGGTGGACGAGGAGGCCGGCGACGCGTACACCGCGGTCTTCCCCGGCATCGTCACCATCGCGCGCAGCAGCCGGGCCTTCCTGCGTCGCACCATCACCTACCTGGTCAACGAGGCGGGCATCCGTCAGTTCCTCGACGTCGGCACGGGGCTGCCGACCGCCGAGAACACCCACGAGGTCGCCCAGGGGCTCGCCCCCGAGGCACGGATCGTCTACGTCGACAACGACCCGATGGTCCTGGCACACGCGCGCGCCCTGCTGTACTCCTCCAAGGAGGGCGCGACCGCGTACATCGACGCGAACGTGACCGAGCCGGACGTCATCCTGGAGTCCGCCGCGAAGACGCTGGACCTCAGCCGTCCCACGGCGCTGATCCTCAGCAACATCCTGGGCCACGTCGCCGAGTACGAGCAGGCGCGCTCGATCGTCGACCGGCTGGTGGGCGCCCTCCCGTCGGGCAGCTACCTCATGGTCAACGACGGCTCCCTGGGCATCGACCCGGTCTTCGAGGAGGCCCAGGAGGGCTACAACCGGAGCGGCGCGGTGCCGTACAACCTGCGCACGGTCGAGCAGATCGCCTCGTTCTTCGACGGTCTGGAGCTGGTCGAGCCGGGCGTGGTCCCGGTCACCCAGTGGCGCCCGGACCCCGGCTCCCCCGCGGAGGTCGTCGCCGAGCACGGCGGCCTCGCCCGCAAGCCCTGACCCGCGGCCCCGGGCCCGACGTCCCGACGCCCCCCGCGCCCACCCGTGGCACGGGGGGCGTCGCGCTGTCCCGGCCCGGCGGGGCGCCTCGTCGCCGGGCGAGGGGCGTTCTCCGGCGTGTCAGCCGCGGTCCGTTCCCGCGGGGTACTCCAGCGCGCCGAGGTACGGCAGCCCGGTCAGGGGGTGATCGGTGCAGAAGCTGCGGATGAGGTCGACGTGCGCGGCGACCTGCTCCAGCGGGAACATGTGGTCCGCGTCGCGCAGGGTCGCGAACGGCGCGCCCAGTTCACGGGCGAGCCGGCGCCCCTGGGCGGGCGTCGTCAGGTGGTCGTGCTCGCCCGTGTACACCAGGGTCGGCACCTCGGGGACCTCGGGGCGGCGCCAGGCGTGCCGCTCCATACGGGCGTTGTGCTCGCAGGCCTTGGCCAGGTCGTCCGGGGTCTGCGTGCGGAACTGGTGGTTCAGCAGCCGCCACACGACCGCGTGGCGGTGGATGCGGCTGTCGGGCGCCACGACGAACGTGGACAGGAGGCTGTCGGCGAGTTCGGCGCGCCGGTCCTCGGCGACCAGCCTGCGCCACTCGGGGATCATCTCCAGGTAGGACGTGGGCAGTTCGCCCGTCATCGCCCCCAGCATCAACCGCGCCACGTGCTCCGGGTGCCGCTGGGCGCAGCGCAGCGCGACCGCGCCGCCGTAGCAGGTGCCGAGCAGGTTGACCGGGCCGGTGTCCAGCTCGGCCAGCAGGTGGCCGAGGGCCGCGGCGAGGAAGTCGTAGCCGTACTCGGCGGGGAGCGGGTCGGCCGCGCCGAAGCCGGGCAGTTCGACCGTGAGGACGGAGGCGTGCGCGCGCAGCGCCCGCTCGTGCGAGGTCCAGGAGTTGCGGTCCTGCATCATGCCGCCGATCACCACCAGTGGCTCGGTGACGGCCGTGGGGGACGGCGCGACGCGGCAGACGTAGCGGAAGCCCTCGTACTCCAGCCAGTGCTCCTGCGCGTCCGCCGGGCGCTCCGGCCCGGCGCCGGGTCCGTGGTGCTGTCTGGGACGGGGCCGCAGGGCGGGCAGCGGCGGGGCGGCGACCGTGTGTCGGGCTGTGCTCATGCGTCGTTCAACGGCCGCCCGGCAGGTGTCGTCACGGTCTGTCCGCCCCGGTCTGCGGCCCCGCCCGAACAGACGGCCGGAGGGGCCGGTGGCCCGCCCGCCATGGGGCCAGCCGGAGGGCCCGCCCGGGGGCTGCTCCCCTGGCCCGCTCGTACGGCCGCCGCTTGACTGGTGCGGTCACCCACACGGAGGAGGACCGATGAGACGCGCGAGCCGCAGGGGCCGGGCCGCCGCGACGGCCCTGGCACTGGGGGGCGTCACCGCTGCGGCCCTGTGCGCCCCGGGTGCCGCCCACGCCTCGCGGGGCGGCGGCTACGGCACGGCCGACCTGCGCCACGACCTCGCGGCCGTACGGCGCGTGGCCGGCGGCGACGCCACCGTGCTGGCCCGCGTGGACGCCCCCGGCGGCCGGGTCGTCCGGGCCCGGATCGGCACCGCGACGGCCGGGTCGGCGGCACCCGTGCCGTGGGACGCCCGGTTCCGGGTCGCCAGCACGACCAAGACCTTCACCTCGGTGGTCGTCCTCCAACTGGCCGCCGAGCGGCGCCTGTCGCTCGACGACACCGTGGAGCACTGGCTGCCCGGGCTGGTCTCCGGCCACGGCAACGACGGCCGCCGCATCACCGTGCGCGACCTGTTGCGGCAGACCAGCGGCCTGTTCGACTACGTCGACGACCCCGAGTTCCAGGAGAGGCTCGCCGGGCACTTCGAGGAGATCCGCTACGACGCGACCCCGGCCGCCGACCTGGTCGCCGTGGCCCTGCGCCACCCCCCGCTGTTCGTGCCGGCCACGGACGGGCCCGTGCGGTGGGCGTACTCCAACACCAACTACCTGCTGGCCCAGTCGATCGCGGAGAAGGCGAGCGGTACGGGCTGGCGCGAGCTCGTGGAGCACCGGCTCGTGGCCCGCCTGGGCCTGCGCGGCACCGACGTGCCCGGGCTCGACCCGTTCCTCACCGGGCCGCACGCCTCGGTGTACCTGAGCGGCCCGGACGGCACCCGCCTCGACCTCACCGACCACAGCCTGCAGCACACCGCCGACTCGGGCGTGGTCAGTACCGCCGCCGACCTCGACACCTTCTTCCGCGCGCTGGCCGCGGGCCGGGTGCTGCCGGCCGAGCAGTGGCGGCAGATGCGCGCGACGGTCACGCGCACGGACGACCCGGCGGACGTGGAGGAGCAGCCCACCGGGACCTACGGCCTGGGCCTGCGGAAGATCCCCCTGTCCTGCGGCGGCTCGTACTACACGCACGAGGGCGACGGCCTCGGCGTGTACACCCGTCCGGCCGTGACCGAGGACGGACGGCGGGCCGTCACCGTGTCGATCACCACCAGGTCGGCCCTGCCCGACCTGCCCACGCTCAACCGGGCGACCGGCGCCCTCGTCGACCACGCGCTGTGCGCGGGGGCGGCCGGCCACGACTGACCGCGCCCGGCTCGTGATCTCCCGCGTGCCAGGGGCCCGTTGAGTACGGGTACTCAGGCCCGCCCGGCCCGCACCGGCGACGATGGGGGCACCAGGACAGGGAACGGGAGAACCACATGCTCAGCCGTCTCGCCGACGCGCTCACCCCGGCCGCCGGACGCCTGACCGTCACGGCGGACGCCGGCGCCGTGTTCGCGCCGGGCAGCGTCGTCGTCGCCAACCACACCTCGCTCGCCGACCCGGCGGTGGTGCTCGCGGCTCTGCACCGGCTGGACGTGCGGCCCGTCGTGATGGCGACGGCCGGGCTGTGGCGGGTGCCCGTGCTGGGCCGGCTGCTGTCCCGGGAGGAGCACATCCCCGTCCACCGCCGCGACCGCCGCGCCGCGACCGCCCTCGACCTGGCCGCCGGGGCGCTGGAACGGGGCCGGCTGGTCCTGATCTACGCCGAGGGCGGCCTGCCCGTCCGCGGGGACGCCGCCGAGGAGGCGCCGCGCGCCTTCCGCAGCGGACTGGCCCGGCTCACCGAGCACACGGGGGCGCCGGTGGTCCCGGTCGGACAGGCGGGCGCCCGCCGCATCACGTCCGGCGGGCGGACCAAGCAGGTGGCGGGGCTGGTCACCGCGCCGCTGCGCCGGCCGCGGCTGCACGTCCACGCGGGCCGGCCGGTCGTTCTGGCCGGCGACCGGCGGACGCGCACGGCGCAGGCGCGGGCCGCGGTCACGGAGGCCTGGCGTACGGCCGCCGCGGCGCTCGGGGAGCCCGCCGCGCGGGTGCTCCGGGCAGCACCCCCGTCCGAACAGGGCCGTTGAACACGCGGGCGGTGCGGCGCGGACCGTCCGTCCACGCCGCACCGGCCGGTCAACCAGCGCTGCAGGAGACGGTGGGCCAGGTCCAGTTGCCGTTGTGCTGGATCGTCACGCCCCAGGTGTTGCCGCTGCCGTTGGGTCTGGCGACCAGTTGCTGACTGCTCGGGAAGCTGGCGCTGACGTTCCAGGTGGACAACACCTTCGCCGGGGAGGGGACGTTCATCGTCACGGTCCAGTTGCCGGAGCCCGACACCGCGACGTTGAGGTTGTACCGGTCGCTCCACTGCTGCCCCGCCGACAGGGTCGCCGTGCACGTGCCGGTACCGCCACCGCCACCGCCACCGCCGCCGCCCGAACCGCCGTCGGGGGCCACCGCACGGCCGCTCTGCGGGGAGATCATCCCGGCGCACAGGCCGCGGGCGGCCAGTGTCTGGGCGATGCGCGGGATGGCGGCGATGGTGTTGGCCGGCCAGTCGTGCATGAGGATGACCTGGCCGTTGGTGAGCCGGCCGGCGGCCTGCACGATGGCGTCGGTGCTGGCGCCGTTCCAGTCCTGCGAGTCGACGTCCCAGATGATCTCGGTCAGACCGTACTTGGCCTCGACGGACTTCAGCGTCGCGTTGGTCTCGCCGTACGGCGGGCGGAACAGCTTCGGCGTGCCGCCGCCCGCGTTCGCGATGGCCTGCTGGGTCCGGGAGATCTCGGAGTCGATCTGCGCCTGGCCCAGTTGGGTCAGGTGCGGATGGGTGTAGCTGTGGTTGCCCACCCACATGCCGGCGTCGACCTGGGCCCGTACCAGGGACGGGTTGGCGGCGGCGTACTGCCCCTCGTTGAACATGGTGGCCCGCAGGCCGTTCTGCTTGAGCGCGTTCAGCAGGGACTGGGTGGTGCTGGACGGGCCGTCGTCGAAGGTGAGGCCGACGTAGCCGTTGCAGGTGGCGGCCTGCGACGGGGCCGCGCCGACGGTGAGGGTGCTCACGGCGGCCAGGGCGGCCGCGGCGAGCGTGGAGAGCAGGGTGCGCAGCGCGGTGCGCTGTGTGCGTGCCATGGGGAGGGTTCCTCCTGCCGGGGGTGGGGGGTCAGCTCGCGCTGCAGGAGACGGTGGGCCAGGTCCAGTTGCCGTTGTGCTGGATCGTCACGCCCCAGGTGTTGCCGCTGCCATTGGGTCTGGCGACCAGTTGCTGACTGCTCGGGAAGCTGGCGCTGACGTTCCAGGTGGACAACACCTTCGCCGGGGAGGGGACGTTCATCGTCACGGTCCAGTTGCTGGAGCCCGACACCGCGACGTTGAGGTTGTACCGGTCGCTCCACTGCTGCCCCGCCGACAGGGTCGCCGAGCAGGTGCCGGTGCCACCGCCACCGCCGCCACCACCGCCACCGCCACCGCCACCGCCGGAATCGGTGCCGCCGACCGTGATGTCGGAGCTGCCGCTGCTCTGGTAGCCCTTCGTCGCGAGGATCATGTAGTAGTTGAAGCTCCCGAGGTTCATGCCGGCGCGGGCCCAGGCGTCGAAGTGGTTGCCCGTGGTGATGGTCCCGCCGGTACGCCGGGTCTGCCGGACGCTCCAGTACTGGTCGAAGGTGCGGGTGCCCTCGACGGACGGGGCGTTGTACCGGGTGGTCTTGTAGATGTCGTACGTCCCGCCGTCGCTGGTGACGGTGCCCATGAACGTGCCGGTGGGCCGGTAGGTGCCCCAGTTGTCGACGATGTAGTACTCGACGAGCGGGTTCGAGGTCCATCCGTACAGCGCCAGGTAGGCGTTGCCGGACGGGTTGAAGGTGCCCGAGTAGGTGACCGCGCGACGGCCGCCGTTGCTCCAGCCCTTGCCGGCGACGAAGTTGCCGCTGTTGCTCCAGGAGGTGCTGTAGTTGCCCCCGGAGCCGAGGTTCATGGAGACGCGGCCGCCGCCGTCGGTCCAGAACGAGTAGTAGTAGCCGTTGTTCGTGCCCGTCTGGTTCGTCGTGATGACGGTGTCGGCGCCGGCGGTACCCGGCGCGACGAACGCCACGACAGCCGCGAGCACCATGACGCAAGCGCTCCTGAACATCAGGAGTAGGCGCATGGACGTGGTCCTTCCAGGTGAAGGCGTGCGGGGCCTTGACGGCGAACAGTGTTGGTCTGCCCCTGACAACTGTCAACACTTTCGGTAATTGTTTCGAAAGATTCGCCAACCTATGGACACCTTCAGGGGGAGCAAATGCCCAGTTCAGAAGGTGCGCAGGACCCGCCGTCGCGGTAATGATTCAAGGGCGCACTCCGGACCGAATCATGGAGGCTCATCTAAACGCCGAATGTTTCGAAGCTCATTCCGGGAAAATGACTCCTTCCCATTCAGAAGCGACACCGCTGAATGCGATGCGCAGGAAGGGTTGGACTTCCTGATCATGTCGGAGCAAGGTGGGCATCCCGCCCCCGCACCACCCGGAGACCTCCCGATGAACCACGTGGCGAACCCCGAGCGCTACGACGGGCCCATGCGTTACCGGCGCACCGGACGCTCAGGGCTCGACCTGCCCGTCCTGTCCCTCGGCTACTGGCACAACTTCGGCGACGACCGCGCCTTCGAGACCCAGCGCGAGATCGCCCTGCGCGCCTTCGACCTCGGGATCACCCACCACGACCTCGCGAACAACTACGGGCCGCCCTACGGCGCCGCCGAGAGCAACTTCGGCCGTCTGCTCCGGCGGGACCTGGCGCCGTACCGGGACGAGCTGGTGATCTCCACGAAGGCCGGCTGGGACATGTGGCCCGGGCCGTACGGGCAGGGCGGCGGCTCCCGCAAGTACCTGCTCGCCTCGCTGGACCAGTCACTGCGCCGGACGGGCCTCGACTACGTCGACATCTTCTACTCCCACCGGCTCGACGCGAGCACGCCGCTGGAGGAGACGATGGGCGCGCTCGACACCGCGGTCCGCCAGGGCAAGGCCCTGTACGTGGGCATCTCCTCCTACGACGCCGAGCGGACGCGGGAGGCCGCCGCGATCCTCCGGGACCTCGGCACGCCCCTGCTCATCCACCAGCCGTCGTACAGCATGCTCAACCGCTGGATCGAGACCGAGGGGCTGCTCGACGTCGCCCAGGAGGAGGGCTTCGGCGTCATCGGCTTCACCGCGCTGGCCCAGGGCCTGCTGACCGGCCGCTACCTCGACGGCGTCCCGGAGGGCTCGCGGGCCGCGCGGGGAACGTCCCTCGACCCGGCGTGGCTGACCGACGAGATGCGCGCCCGGCTGAACGCCCTGAACGACATCGCCGGCCGCCGGGGCCAGACCCTGGCCCAGATGGCGCTGGCCTGGGCGCTGCGCGACCCGCGCGTGACCTCCCTGGTCATCGGCGCGTCGCGGACCGAGCAGCTCGAGCAGAACGTGGCCGCCCTGGACCGCCTCGACTTCACCGCCGAGGAGCTGGCCGAGATCGACCAGCACGCCACCGACGGCGGCGTCGACCTGTGGCGCGACGCGCGGCTGGGCAACCTCGGCTGACGGGCTGACGGGCTGACGCGCTGACGCCTTGGGGGCGCCCCTCGCTTTGGGGGCGCCCCGTGCCGCCTTCCGTGGTCAGCCCTGCGCGCCGTCCGGTGCCGTGACCAGGCTCAGGTGGGCCATGTCGCCGGGCGGCGGCGTGGTCACCGACCAGAAGGGCGTGGGGGTGCCGTCGGCGACCGCCGCCGGGGCGTCCGTGAGGTTCATGCGGTCGCGCAGGCGCCCGTAGAAGTCCATGGGGCCGAGGCGCACCGCCCGCAGCCGGCGCTGGGCGGCGTAGACGCCGATCCAGTCGCCCGGCTCCAGGACGCCCCGCACCTGGCCGTCGATGCTGACGGCGGCCCGGCCGGAGCGTTCGAGGACGCGCAGGCCGACCGGCTCGTCGGGGGCGGTGACCACCGACCGGTTGAACGTCATGTGCGCGGCGACCGGGGTGAAGACGAGCGCCTCCGCCCGCGGGGAGACGACGGGGCCGCCGGCGGCGAAGCTGTAGGCGGTGGAGCCGGTCGGCGTGGCCACCAGCAGCGCGTCGGCGGAGTACGAGGCGAGCAGCCTGCCGGAGACGTAGACCCCGACCGACACCTGACGGTCGCGGGCCAGCTTCTCCAGGACGATGTCGTTGAGCGCGGTGACGTGCAGCGGGATGCCCCACTCGTCGTCCACCACGCAGTCGGTGCGCACGGCGGGCGGCGGCAGCAGCGGGCCGCGCCCGTAGCTCATCAGCGACTCCACGTCCGGCGGCAGCTCCAGGCGGCGTGAGGCGCGCAGCGTGAGCAGCATCCGGCTGTCCGGCTCGAACCGGTCCTCGCGCACGGCGTCCAGCGCCTCGCGCACCGCCGAGGCCGACACCTCGGTGAGGAACCCCACCCGGCCCAGGTCGACCCCGAGGACCAGCGCGTCGTTCTCGGCGGCCAGCCGCGCGCCGCGCAGGAACGTGCCGTCGCCGCCCAGGGTGACGACGAGGTCGGGGTCGCCCGCGGCGGCGACCTCCTCGCGGGCGCTGCGCCGCCCGCCGTCGTGCCACACGTCGATGTCGGTGCACTGCACGGCGTACCGCGCGCACCAAGCGCGCACCACGTCGGCCGCCTGCACGGCCTCCGGCCGTCCGCCGTGCACGACCAGTCCGAGCCTGTTCACTGCCACCACTGCCTCCCGGGCCGCTCGTCGTGTCGGTGCGCGGGTGCCCGTCACGTCGCCGTTCATCTCTGCCCGCGCGGTATCGCCGGATCACCGGGGCGCGGCCGACGGGTGGACGCGCGTCCGGTGCCGTCCGCCCGCGGTGCGCGCCCGGTCGTGTAGCAGACTGATCGCATGCGGCCCGGCGGCAGGACGTACGGGCCGGGCCCCGACCGGCGAGAGGTGTCGACGTGTCCGTCGTGAAGATCAATGTGCTGACGGTTCCGGAGGAGCAGCGCGAGGTGCTGGAGAAGCGGTTCGCGTCCCGGGCCGGCGTCGTGGAGTCGCAGGACGGGTTCGAGTGGTTCGAGCTGCTGCGGCCGGTGGCGGGCACGGACCAGTACCTGGTGTACACCCGCTGGCGCAGCGAGGAGGACTTCCAGAACTGGATGTCCGGCCCGATGCAGGCGGCGCACCGCGGCGGCGGCGAGGGCGGCGAGCGCCCGCGCCCGGCCGCCTCGGACTCCTCCGTCTGGTCCTTCGAGGTGGTCCAGCAGGCGGCACCGAAGAACGGCTGACCGCCCGCGGTGGACCGGTCGCCGGCCGGCGATCGCTCGCGGTGGAGCGGTCACCGGCCGGTGATCGCTGACGGTGGGGGCCGACGGCCGGAGCGTGGCCCCGTCGGCGAGCGCCCGGTAGCCTCCGTGCATGTCCGAGCCGGCCGGCGACCCGTCCGCGGTCCGCCGCTTCTACGACGCCCTCGCCGACGACTACCACCTGATCTACCCCGACTGGGAGACCAGCGTGCGCCGGCAGGGCGCCGCACTGGACGCCCTGATCGGCCGCGCGGGGGCGGCGGTGCTGGACTGCTCCTGCGGTATCGGCACCCAGGCGATCGGCCTGGCGCTGTGCGGGCACCGGGTCACGGGCACCGACCTGAGCGTCCGCGCCGCGGCCCGGGCGGGCCGCGAGGCGGCGCGGCGTGGCCTGGCCCTGCCGACGGCCGCGGCCGACATGCGCCGCCTGCCGTTCCCCGACGGCAGCTTCGACGTGGTGGTCTGCGCCGACAACTCCTTGCCGCACCTGCTGACGGAACGGGACGTGCTGGCCGCCCTCGCGGAGATGCGCCGCGTGCTGCGCCCGTCGGGCCGACTGCTGGTCAGCACCCGCCCGTACGACGACCTCCTGCGGGCCCGTCCCGAGGCGACTCCCCCGCAGGTGCGCCCCTCCCCCGGTGCCGACGGGCGCACGGTCACCTTCCAGCTCTGGCACTGGCACGAGGACGGCGAGCACTACGACCTGGAGCACTTCCAGCTCCGTCCGGCGGACGGGGACTGGCGCGTCACCGTCCGCCGGGCCCCGTACTGGGCTCTCGCTGCGGACCGACTCGCCGCTCTGGCCGGCGAGGCCGGATTCGTACGGCTCCGGTGGCGGGCGCCGGAGGAGACCGGGTTCTTCCAACCGGTGCTGACGGCCGACGCCGGGCCGGACGGGGAGCGCGCCGGGCCGGGCCGGGAGACGGCCGGGCCGGGCGGCGGCTGAGGCCGTGGCGTCGGCCGCCGCCCGTGCCACCGGGTCGAACACCGCGTGCGTCGCCCGGTGGCCGGACGGGCCGTTCAGTCGCTGTGGACCGTCATCTCGTACAGCGAGTAACCCCAGTTCGTGCCGCGCTGCACCCCGTGGACGCGTACCCAGCGTGCCGGGGTGCCGGCGAAGGTGGCCGTGTCCAGGCCGCCGTCGCCGGTGGTGGTGGACCAGGCGGTCCGCCAGGTGGTGCCGTCCGTGGACAGCTCGATGCGGTACGACCTGGCGTACGCCCGCTCCCAGTCGAGGGTGACCCGGCCCACCCGGTGGGTGGTGCCGAGGTCGGCGGTCAGCCACTGGTCGTCGCTCCAGCCGGAGGCCCAGCGGGTGTCCCGGTCGCCGTCGACGGCCCGGCCCGGCGCGTAGCCGGTGAACGGGTTCCACTCGGTCGAACTCGCGGTCGCCGTCGCGCCGTCGGCGAGGTTCACGGCCGCCTGGTGCTGCTCCGTGGCCCCCCAGGTGCCCAGGTAGGACTCGGCGCCACGGAAGAGGTCGCCGACCACGTCCTGGCCGCCGACCTGGCGGATGTCCTCGATCCAGTCGGGGATGAGGCCGGCGTGGGCGCCGCCGTCGGTGTTGATGTCCCAGGTGCGTTCACCGGTGACCTGCCGGTCGAGGACCGAGCCTCCGTCGACGCTGCGGAAGGGGTACGTCACCGGGTGCGGGGCGTCCGCGCCGCGCGGCGCGGGGTGGGAGCCGACGCCGTTGAAGTCGGTGCCGTAGCCGTAGCCGACGCCGTACCGGTCGCGCAGCGCCTTGGTGCGGGCGGCCTCGGCGACGAAGCCCTCCGAGCCGTGCATGTACTGGGCGACGAAGCCGCCGAGCCGGTACACCCGCTCGGTCCAGTCCAGGTCCATCCAGCTGTGCGAGGAGAGCACGCCGGGGTAGCGCGCGGACTCGAAGATGTCGAGCGCGCGGCCGACGGCCTTGACGCTCATGTGGTCGATCTCCAGCATCATCTTGCGCTGCATCATGCCGCGCACCGCGTACTCGCCGAGGGCGGTGAGCCCGCGGGTGTTGCACTGCGCGTCACTGTCGTACCGCGGGACCGCGGTACCCGCCGGCAGGTCGGCCTCCGCGGCGGACGGCTGGGTGCCGATGGGGTTGTCGTGCTGCGGGCCGGTGCACTTCTCCGTCTTCCAGAAGGTGCCGGTCGACAGGAACTGCCCGACGTTGATGGCCGTTCCGAGGCCGCCCTCGTCGAAGCGGACGCCGCACAGCGCGTTGTCGAACTTGTGGCACAGGAACATGCTGCGCACGCCCAGCGCGTACAGCTCGTCCAGGCCCTTGTCGATGTCCGCCCTGCTGCACTGCGGAACGTCCAGCACCTGCTTGCAGCCGAACGGTTCGGACGTCTCCACGCCCAGGATCACCGCGAGTTTGCCCTGTTCGATCACCTGGCGGGCCTGCGCGGCGTCGGTGACGACGCGGAACCAGCCCTTGCCGGTGCCGCCGTACATCCGGTCGACGTACGCCTGCAGGTCGTACGTCAGCTTCGCCTGGAGCCGGATCGAGGTCATCTCGTCGCAGCTGCGGTCCTTGAAGAAGTAGACCGAGCAGATCACGCCGTTGGTCACGAGGTCGTTGACGAGGACGCGCTGGCCGCCGCGCCAGGCCCGCTCGACCCACGCGTAGTAGTTGGCCTGGTGGGTCATCGAGTCGTAGGCCGGCCAGTCCTTGAACGTCGGCCAGCCGACCGGGTCGTGCCGGCCGTCGCCGCCGTGGGTGATGTAGTCGAACACCGCGAGCGTGCCGTCGGGGTAGTGCTCCGGGCAGTCCTTCAGGGCGTCGGCGACGCCCGCCTCGGAGAACACCTTGCCGCAGATCAGCCGCCCGCCGAACGCCTCGTTGGAGAACAGGTGGTCGTGCGCGTCGACGAATCCCCGCACCCGGCCGTCCGGCGTGGTGCCCCGGAAGGGCTCACCGGTGACGCCGATCTGCGAGTCCGGGGCGGGGCGTGCGGTGGGCAGCCACCAGGCGTCGTCGGCTCCGGCGGCGGTGGCCGGTGCCGGGCCGAAGGTGACGGCGAGGACGAGGAGCAGCAGTGCGAAGACCACGGTGTGCGGGCGTCGGGCGTCTGTCACGGTCCACGTCCCTCGGTCGGCGGGTCGGCGCGGTCGACCCCCAGGATTGTCATGACCAGCGCAACGTTGCTGACGCAGGATCACCACTGGCCCGCTCCCCCGTCAAGAGCCGCGCCGCAGTTGGGTGTTACGAGGGGTTACAGCCCGGTCGGCGCCTCACGCGCCCAGCGCCGGACCACCGGCACGCACCGCTCGGCGAACCGCTCGTAGTCGTCCGGGGTGTTGTAGACGTGCGCGGACAGCCGCAGGTAGCCGACGCCCGCGAAGCTGGTGAACGCGGCCTCCGCGCCCAGCTCGGCGGTCGCCCGGTCGCGCAGCGCGTCGGCCTCGACGCGGGTGGCGGCCAGTCCCTCCGGGAGCCGGACGAGCCGCATGCCGGGCACGGGCATCCCGACGTCGACGGCCTCGGCGCCGGTTCCCTCGAAGGCCGCCGCCACCACCCGCGCGCCGTACTCGGCCAGTTCGTCCAAGTAGCGCCGGGCGGTGTCCCATCTCCAGGTGCGCTCCACGAAGTCCAGGGCCGCCGGCGCGGCGAGGCAGCCGGTGGCGTCCAGGGTGCCCTGGTGGTCGAAGCGGTCCGGGTAGGGCTCGGCCGCGCCCCAGGAGTCGATCAGCGGGTACAGCTCCTCGCGCAGCGGGCCGCGCGCGACGAGGGCCGCCGTGCCGCGCGGCGCGCAGCCCCACTTGTGCAGGTTGCCCACCCAGGCGTCGCAGACCAGCCCGTCCAACGGCGCGGCGAGCAGTCCGGGCGCGTGGGCCCCGTCGACCAGGAACGGCACGCCGAGCCGAGCCGCCTCCGCGCCCACCGCCTCGACCGGCAGGCGGCGCGCGGTCGCCGAGGTGATCTGGTCGAGCACGACGAGCGCGACCCCTTCGTCCACCTCTGCCAGCACCGCCTCCGCCGCCTGGCGGGCATCGGCGTCCAGAGGTACGTGGGCCGTGCGCACCCGGCCGCCCCACCGCCGGGCCAGCCGCTCCGCGCCCATCGTGACGGCGCCGTAGCCGTGGTCGGTGACCACCACGTCGCCGCCGGGGCGCGCGGCCAGGGCGGCGTGGACGACGCTCGCCCCGGCGCTGGCGTTGGGCACCAGGGCCAGGTCCCCGGCGTCGGTCCGCAGGAAGTCGGCGATCCGGGCCCGCGTGGCGGCGATCCGGCCGGGCAGGGCCGGGAACCACGCGACCGGGGCGCGCTCCATCTCGGCCCGCAGTTCGTTCTGGCGCTCCTGCGCCACCCGGGGCACGGCACCGAAGGAGCCGTGGTTCAGGTGCAGCATCCCGGGGTCGAGGGTCCACGCCCGGGCGGCCGGGGTGCCGTCGTCCAGCGACAACGGACGGGGGGCGGCGACGACGTCGGCCTGGCTCACGTCACTCCTCACGCGCCCGAGGGGAAACTGGCGGGCACCGGTGGAAGGGGGTCGCGGTCACGATACCCACGGTGGGTGGGGGTCGGGAGGCGCGGGGCGGGGGCGACAGCCGGTGCGGGTTCCGACGCGCGCGTGGAGCGACATGACCGGCAGCGGCGGAGCCGGGGGCTCACGTGACACGTGACCGGCGGCGGGGCCGGGGACGGCTCACTGCGCGGACGGGCGAGGGGTTCGGCGTGGGCCGCGCGACCCTGGGGGGGCGCACGGCGCCGGGGCGTGAACCCTGGATGCGCCCCGGTCCCGACCGGGACAATGCCGGTCACCGGTGATCACGGGGTCGCGGGGGCGCGCCGTGCCGCCGTAGGCCCCGGGAAGGCAGGTCTGCCGCTGTGTTGTTGCGTCTGCCCACGTCCCTGTCCGAAGCGCGGGAGTGCGTCGCCGAGGGAGCCGTCCCGATCGGCGGGGCCACCCTCGTGTGGGCCACCTTCCAGCGCGACGGCTTCCCCGAGCAGGCCGTGTCGCTGCGGCACCTGCCGGAGGCCACGGCGATCGAGCCCGACGCGCTGGGGTCGGCCGTACGACTGCACCAGATCGACGACCGGGTGCCCGAGGTGCTGCGCGCCGCGGCGGCCACCGTGGGCACGGGGGCCGTACGCCGGACGGCGACCGTCGGCGGGAACCTCGTCGGCAGCACCCTGCGCTGCCTGCTGCCCGCGGCCCTCGTCCTGGACGCCCGTGCCACCCTGCTGGAGCAGGCGGGCGTCTACGAGACCGACCTGGCCGAGGTGGTGGAGAAGCGTCAGCTCCTGCTGAGCATCCGCTGGCGCGTGCCCCTCGTCAGCGGGTACCACAAGGCGCCCGCAGCGGCGGGCGGGCCACCGCCCCTGGTGGTCGCGAGCGCGGTGCACGCCGAGGGCGGCGGACCGCACCTGCGCGTCGCCGTCCGCGACGGCTACGACGTGCTGCGCGCGACCGTGCCCTGCGGCACCGGCGCGGACGCGGTCCTCGACGCGCTGGAACACTCCGACCTCGCCGCCCTGCCCGCCGGCGCCCGGGACGCGGTCCGTGCCCACGTCAGCGACGTCCTGGCCCGCGTCGGCGACCGCTGAGGGGCAACGGACGCACCGTGGGCGGCCGGTGGGGAGTGGACCGCCGGACGCGGGTTACCCGCAGGGCATGGCTCGCTTCCCCAGGCTTGGACACAGAGACACGCACGAGACGCCCGATCCCACGGCCGGGCCCCGAGCTGCCGCGGAACGGGAGTCCCCGCAGCGCTCCCGGAACGAGGAGCAGCGCGACGGCGCCACCGACGACGAGCGCTACGGGCCCGACGAGGAGGTGGAGCAGGCCGCGCCGGACAGCCCCGCCGCCCTGCCCCGCCACTCCTGGGGCCGAGTCCTCAAGGGCACGCTGCGGGAGTTCAAGGACGACGAACTGACCGACCGCGCCGCCTCGTTGACCTACTACGGCGTGCTGTCGCTGTTCCCGGCGCTGCTGGTGCTCGTGTCGGTGCTCGGCATCACGGGCAAGTCGGCCACCGACAAGGTGCTGGACAACCTCCGCCAGCTCACGCCGGGTTCCGCCCGGGACATCGTCACCCGTGCCGTGGAGCAGTTGCAGGGCAACGCGGGGACCGGCTCCGTCATGGCGATCGTCGGCCTGGTGCTGGCGGTGTGGTCGGCGTCCGGCTACGTCGCCGCGTTCATCCGCTGCGCCAACGCCGTCTACGACATGCCCGAGGGACGGCCGGTGTGGAAGATCCTGCCGATCCGGGTGGCCCTGACGGTGGTCCTGATGGTGCTGGCGGTGGTCAGTGCGCTGATCGTGGTGTTCACGGGCGGCATCGCCCACCAGGCCGGCACCGCGCTCGGCATCGGCGACACGGCGCTCACCGTGTGGTCGATCGCCAAGTGGCCCGTGCTGGTCGTCCTGGTCACCGCCATGATCGCGATCCTGTACTGGGCGAGCCCGAACGCCAAGGTCAAGGGCTTCAAGTGGATCACCCCGGGCAGCTTCCTGGCGTTGCTGGTGTGGTTGATCGCCTCGGCCGGGTTCGCGTTCTACGTCGCCAACTTCGCCTCGTACAACAAGACCTACGGCACGATGGCCGGCGTCATCGTCTTCCTGGTCTGGCTGTGGATCAGCAATCTGGCGATCCTGCTGGGCCTGGAGTTCGACGCCGAGACCGCCCGTCAGCGGGCCGTCGCCGGGGGGTTCCCGCCCGACGCGGAGCCGTACACCGAGCCGCGGGACACGCGGACCTGGGACGAGCAGGACCGGCGGCGCCTGGACGAGACGCTCCCCGAGCAGCTGCGCCCGGCGGAGTGATCCGCGCACCGCACCCGGCGGTGCCGTCCGGCGGTCTGATCCGGCGGAAATGACAAAGGCAAGGAGTTCACGGACTCCTTGCCACTCTCAAGTTATAGCGCACAGGGGGGCTTGCGGCAAGGGCCCCGTCATGCCGCAGAATCACCGGCCTGAACCGGGAACTGCGGACATGGCGGGGTTTGTGATGATCGATGTGATGGTGGCCGGTGCCGGACCGACGGGACTGATGCTGGCCGCGGAGCTGCGCCTGCACGGTGTGCGGGTGCTGGTGCTGGAGAAGGAGGCGGAGCCGACCCCGGTGGTCCGCGCGCTGGGGCTGCACGTGCGCAGCATCGAGGTGATGGACCAGCGCGGGCTGCTCGACCGGTTCCTCGCGCACGGCAAGCAGTACCGGGTCGGCGGGTTCGTCGCCGGCATCGACAAGCCCTGGCCGGAGCGGCTGGACACCGCGCACGGGTACGTCCTGGGGATCCCGCAGACCGTCACCGACCGCCTGCTGGCCGAGCACGCCGTCGAGCTGGGCGCGGAGGTCCGGCGCGGGTGCGCGCTGGTCGGGCTGGAGCAGGACGACGAGGGCGTGACCGCCGAGCTGGCGGACGGCTCTCGGCTGCGGGCGCGGTACCTGGTCGGCTGCGACGGCGGGCGCAGCACGGTGCGCAAGCTGATCGGCGTGGACTTCCCCGGGGAGCCCACCCGGGTCGAGACGCTGCTGGGCGAGATGCAGGTGGGGGTGGACCAGGAGACGCTCACCCGCGTGATGACCGAGGTGCGCAAGACCCAGAAGCGCTTCGGCCTCGGGCACCTCGGGGACGGCTTCTACCGGGTCGTGGTGCCCGCCGCGGGGGTGGCCGAGGACCGTACGGTCCCGCCGACCCTGGAGGATTTCCAGCAGCAGTTGCGCGCGGTCGCCGGCACGGACTTCGGGGTGCACTCCCCACGCTGGCTGTCCCGCTTCGGGGACGCCACCCGGCAGGCCGAGCGCTACCGCGTGGGCCGGGTGCTGCTGGCCGGCGACGCCGCCCACATCCACCCGCCGACCGGCGGGCAGGGCCTCAATCTCGGCATCCAGGACGCGTTCAACCTCGGCTGGAAGCTGGCCGCCGAGGTGGCCGGGTGGGCGCCGGAGGGCCTGCTGGACACCTACCAGGACGAACGCCACCCGGTGGCCACCGCGGTGCTGGACCACAGCCGGGCGCAACTGCACCTGATGTCCACCGAGCCGGGTCCCCAGGCCGTGCGCCGGCTGGTGTCCGAGCTGATGGACTTCGAGGAGGTCAACCGCTACCTGATCGCGAAGATCGCGGCCCTCACCATCCGCTACGACTTCGGCGAGGGCCCCGACCTGCTCGGCCGGCGGCTGCGGGACGTCCAGCTCAAGCGGGGCCGCCTGTACGCGCAGATGCACAGCGGGCGCGGCCTGCTCCTCGACCAGACCGGCCGCCTGTCGGTGGACGGCTGGGCCGACCGCGTCGACCAGGTGACCGACGTCAGCGAGGAGTTGGACACCCCGGCGGTGCTCCTCCGCCCGGACGGCTACGTGGCGTGGCTGGGCGAGGACAAGGAGGGCCTGCGGGAGTCCCTGACGCGGTGGTTCGGCGCGCCGACCGGCTGAGCCCGGGCCCCCGGTCGGAGCCGAGCGGGCCCGGACACGGGGGAAATTGCGTTGCGGGCGAGGGGCGTGCGGCCGACCCTGGCCGCATGTCCTACGCCCTGCGCCCCGCCGTCCTCGACGACGCCCCGGCCGTGACCGAGCTGTTGAACGCCGTCGACGTGCTCGAGATCGGGCGGCCGGAGACGGACCTGCACACGGTCGAGGCCGACCTGAAGCATCCCGAGGTCGACCTGGCGCGGGACTCGTGGCTCGCCTTCGACAGGGAACGGCTCGTGGCCTACGGGCTGTTGTGGGACGAGTCGGGTGGCGAGCGCATCGACGTGGACCACTACGTGCTGCCCGGCCACCAGCGGGCCGGGGAACTCGTGCTGGACGCGCTCCACACGCGGGCCCGGGAGAGGGCGCGGGAGAACGGTGCGGGGCGGGCGGTGGTGCACCTGCACCTCAACGTCCGGCCCACGCTCGACGTCCGGCTGCTCCGGGAGCGGGGCTGGGACGTCGTACGGCGGTACCACGTGCTGCGGCGGTCGCTGGACCCCGCCGGGGACCGACCGGTGCCGCTGCCCCCGGGCGTGCGGGTACGGGCCTGCACCGCGCCGGACGACCGGGCGCGCGTGCACGCGCTGTACCAGGCCGCGTTCGCCGAGCACTTCGACTTCCAGCCGCGCGAACTGGCCTCCTGGCTGCACGACATCGACGCGGGCGGGCTCGACTGGTCCCTCGTGTGGATCGTCGCCACCGACGACCTGGGTGACGCGGGCTTCCTGATCGCCCGTGACGACCGTGCCGCGATGGGCTGGATCCGCAGCGTCGGCGTGCTGCGCGAGGCACGGGGGCGCGGCCTCGGAGGGCTGCTGCTGCGCCAGGCGTTCGCCGCGTTCGCCGCGCGGGGGCGGGACACCGTGGGGCTGGGCGTGGACACCGCCAATACCACCGGGGCACCGGCGCTCTACGCCCGCCACGGGATGTCCGTGCACTACGCGGTCGACACGTGGGAGGTCACCCTGCCCTGCCGATCGTGAGGAGGGCGAACAACGATCGGCCGAAGTCGACAAATGTTGACGAACCGTCAGCCGCCTGTCGGCTCCGCCGCGCCCTCCCCCGCCTCGGGGGCACCCCCGTGGGGGAAGGACGCGTCGGCGGGCCGGACGGGCGCGGGCGTCGGTGCGCTGCCCGCGCGCCAGGGTCGCTGACGGAACGTCAGATCCGGCCGTTGGTGAGGCGCGTGAGCGGCCCCTGCGGCTGGTGGCCGGAGCGGCGGCCCAGCGCGTACGACGCGGCGCTCAGCGCGGTGATGCCGGCGCCGACGCCCGCGGCGACCAGCTTGCGGTGGGCGATCACCGTCCAGGCCGTCTTGGCGGTCGCCGCCACGTGCCCGGAGGCGGTGACGACGGCCTTGCGGCCGGTGGCCACGGCGTCGGCGGCCGAGTGGGCGACACCGCTCGTGGCGTCCGCGGCACGCGTCGCGCCGCCCTTGGCCGTTGACGCCGCGTCACCGGCGGCGTCGGTGGTCTTCTTCGCCGTCTGGGCGGCCGGGGCGGTCGCCTTGCCCGCCGTGCGGCGGGCCTTGGACGCCGTCTGCCGGGTGGCGGACTGCTTGCTCGTGTCGTTGTTGGTTTCACTCATGGTAGTCGCATACCCCCGCGAGGCGCGGCAAACGTGGGTCCGTGGGCCGTCCGCGCGGGGATGCGTTCGAGGACGCCGCCCGCGAACTCGTCGTACAGCGGCAGGGTTTCGAGATGGACGTAGCCGATGTGGCAGTCGCACACGGCCAGGGGGCAGGGGCGCGGGCGCAGGGCCGCGCGGTAGGAGCCGTCGTAGAGGTTGCCCAGCTCGTCGCGCACGAAGTGGCAGCGGCGGACCGTGCCCTCGCCGTCCACGGAGACGACCGACTCGCCGGTGCGGCAGGGCAGTCCGGCGCTGGCGTGCGGGTGGCGGCTGTAGGGGAAGAGCGGGTCGAGGGCCGTCCACCGGTCGGCCTCGGCGTCGTCGTAGGTGTGGCCTTCGGCCGCGTTCACCCAGAGGTAGACGTGCGCGGGCAGGTCGGCGCGCAGGCGGCGGGCCGCGTCGAGGTGCTCGGGCAGGCCGACGATGCCCACGCTGTGGCGGATGCCCCGGTCCGCGAGGTCACGGCACTTGGCGACGAAGCGGTCGTAGGGGGTCTGGCCCGGGTGGTAGGTGCACCAGAGGGCCACGGTGTCGGGGTCGGCTTCCGCGAGCCAGTCGGTACGGCAGCTCAGGTTGGTCTGGATGGCGACGCGCCGCACGTGCGGCAGCCGTGACAGGTCGACCAGGGCGCGCCGGTACCAGGAGCGCACCAGGCCCTCGCCCCACGGGGTGAACAGGATCGACAGGCGGTCGCCGGTCTGAGCGGCCGCCCAATCGGTGAAGCGGTCCAGGCAGGCCCGGTCCGCGCGCAACTGCTCGGTGCTGTCGCGCCGCTTGGCGAACGGGCAGTACGGGCAGTCGTAGTCGCACGAGGCCAGCGGCCCGCGGTACAGGAGCGTCAGGTCCATGGGTGGCGCTACTTCCGTTCGTACGCGGCCATCGCGGCCCGTACCGCCGGTGAGAACAGCTCCGGGCCGATCGCGTCGGAGTGGGCGAGTCCCTCGGGGGTGAGCCGCAGCCGCGTGGGGCGCGGGCCACCGTCCGCCAGCCAGCCGCGCTCGGCGAACCGGTCCAGCTCGGGGCCGAAGTGGTCGGCGGGGTCGGCGCCGAAGCGGGCGCGGTAGTCGCCGGTGTCCAGGCCCTCGGCCTGCAGCAGGGACTGCAGCAGGTGGCGGCGGCGCGCCTCGTCCGGGGTCATCCGCCGGCCGTGCTCGGCGCGGGTGAAGTCGGCAGCCGGGCGGGACACGTAGTCGTCGATGATGCCGCGGATCTCGTGCATGCCGACGGCGTAGTCGAACGAGTAGTGCAGCCCGGCCGTGTACGAGCGGGCGCCACAGCCCAGGCCGATCATGCCGTCGGTCTGGCAGGCGTAGTCGTCCGCGCCCTGGGGCGGTGCGTCGGCGCGGCGGAACATGCGCATGGACTGCTGGGTGTAGCCGTGCGCGAGGAGGTGGTCGCGGCCGAGGCGGTACAGGTGCAGCCGCTGCGCGTCCCAGGCCGGGTCGGGTCCGCCGCGGCGGCGGTCGAGGCCGGTGAGGGGACGGACGTAGAGGGGGTAGAGGTACAGCTCCTCCGGGCGCCAGGCCAGGGCCGCGTCCAGTGAGTGCAGCCAGGTGGCGTCCGTCTGGCCGTCGATGCCGTAGATGAGGTCGATGTTCAGTACCGGTATGCGGGCCTCGCGGACGCGGGCGAGGGCCGCCTCGACGTCCGCCCGACGCTGGGGCCGTACGGCGGCGCGTGCCTCGGAGTCGACGAAGCTCTGCACGCCGAGGCTGAGCCGGGTGGCGCCGCGCTCGGCCAGGACGGCGAGGCGGTCGGCGGTGGCCGTGGCGGGCGAGGCCTCCACGGACAGCGGCACGGCCCGCAGGTCGGCGCCCATGCGGTGCTCGGCGATGTCGCACAGCCGGGTCAGCTCCGCGGCGGTCAGGAAGGTGGGCGTGCCCCCGCCGAAGGCGGCCGTCGCGAAGCGGACCCCTCGGCCGCCCGCGCCGTCCTGACCCTGCGCGCCGTCCTCCAGGGCGTCGCGGACGGCGCCCGCCTGGCGGTCCAGCGCGTCCAGGTAGGCGGTGGTCAGGCCGTCCGGGGCGCCGATCCGGGTGAAGAGGTTGCAGAAGCCGCAGCGGACCTCGCAGAACGGGACGTGCAGGTAGAGCGAGAGCGCGTCCTTGGGCTCGTCCGCCCACAGGGTGCGCAGCGCCGGGCGGTCGGACAGCGGGCGGTAGGCGGTCTTGTGCGGGTAGGCGTAGACGTAACTCTGGTAGGGGGACGCCGTGGTGGTCGTCGCCGGGGTCGGGGTCACCGTCGCGGTCATGGGGTGGTCGCCTCCCCGTCGAGGAAGAAGTGGGCGTACGGCACGGTCCAGACCGACGGATGGCCGAGGCGGTGGCCGGTGTAGCCGTCGTCGCCGTAGGCGGTGCCGTGGTCGGAGCAGACGATGGCGAAACAGCGGCGCCTGCTGCTCGCCGCGGCGAACAGGCGGCCGATGTGCCGGTCGACGTACTCCAGCGCGGCGGCGTGCGTGGCGCGGGTGTCGCCGGCCTCGCGGGTGGCGCCGGGCAGGTGGAACCAGTTGGGCTGGTGCAGCGCCGAGACGTTCACGAAGAGGAACAGGCGCCGGTCGGCGGGCAGTCGGCGCACGACGCGCTCGGCACAGGCCACCTGGGCCTCGAAGGAGGTGGGTGAGGCGACGCCGAACTCCGGTTCCCAGTGGGCCTCCTGGAACAGGCCCGGGAGCACCGAGCCGAGCGGGCCCTGCCGGTTGAAGAAGCCCACTCCCCCGACGCAGACCGTGTGGTAGCCGGCCTGGGCGAGACCGCGCACCAGGTCGGGGGTGTCGTACACGTACGTGCCGTGCGCCGTGGTCTCGCTGCCGGCGAAGCGGGCCGCGAACAGGCGCGGGTGCGGGCCGGGGGCCGCCGGGGTGGGCAGGAAGCCGGCGAAGATCGCCTGGTGGGAGGCGTAGGTGAAGCTGCCCGGGGCGTGCCGCTCCTCCCAGCGGCCGCCGGGGAGGTGACGGGCGAGGTTCGGCAGGCGGCCCGCGGCGGCCAGTTCGGCGGCGACGTCGTGGCGCAGGGTGTCGAGGGTGACGAGCAGCAGGTCGTGGCTGCCGACGATCCGGTTCATGTCCGGGTGCGGCGGCGGGGGCGGGACGCTCGGCGGGTGGTGCGGGGACGTCGGGTCAGGCGATCGCATGAGCGGATCCCGTTCTGGTGTCGTGCGGGTGCGGGTGGAGCGGGTGGTGCTTGCCGTGCGGGTCGCCCGGGTCGTCGACGTCCTGCGGGTCCGGCGAGCCGGGTGTACTCCTGGGGCCGTGACGGCGCAGGGCCGCGGCGACCTGGGCCGCGTACGTGTCCCGGCCCTCGGCGCCGCTGCCGGGGAGGCCTGTGAGGCGGGGCAGCAGGTCGCCGAAGGCGTTGACCTCGCCGACGGCGACGCGGCGCCAGCCGACGGCCGGCAGGAGGTCGACGCCGACGCACAGCGTGCGCGGGAAGCAGGCCGCGGCCCGCTCGCACACGGCGAGGACGTCCGTCCAGCGGGCGCCCGCCGACTCCACGGCGGCGCGGGCCTCGTCGAGGTCCCCGCGGCGCCCGCCGAGGTGGAGGTTGGTCAGCGGTGAGGCGCTGGTGCGCACCACCGCGTGCGTCGCCCGGCCGTCGACCACGACGACCCGCAGGTCCGCGGCGCGGCCCCGCTGGGACGCCTTGGGCAGCCAGCGCTCCAGGTGGAGGCCGTCCGGGGCCAGGGCGTCCACGACGGCCGCGATCTGCCGCTCGTCGGTGTAGCGGCGTATCCGCAGCGAGTTGAACAGCCGCCCGTCCGGGGCGAGTTCGACGGAGGTGGTGGCCCGGATGCGGCCGCCGCCCGCCGACTCCACGGCGAGCACCCCGGAGGCGGACGACCCGTGGGCGAGCTTCACGAACAGCCGTGCCATGCGGTGTTCGCGCATCAGCGCCCGTGCGTCGTCCCAGCCGCGCACCGGCGGGGCGCCGGGACCGGAGGTGGGCGAGGCGGGGACGGGCACCCCGGCGGCGGCCAGCACGGCGTGGCAGCGGCGCTTGTCGAAGAGGACCGCGAGGTCGTCCGGGTCGTCCAGGCGCAGGCCGCCGCGCAGCCCGCGCACGGCGGACGTGAAGGCGGTGTACCAGCGGGCCGAGCCCTCGACGCGGGTCGGGTCGTCGGTGCCGCGCAGCAGCCGGTCGACGTGGGCGTCCTCCCCCGGCGAGTCGAGGCGGACGATCTCGTCGGGCGCGAAGTCCGCGCCGCCGTCGCGCAGGACGTCCGCCCACGGGACGAGGCGGGGACCGGGCAGGCCGGCCGCGCGCACCGCGTCGGCGAAGAGCGTGACCCGGCGGTTGTCGGGGTTGCCCACCACCGCGAAGCGTGCCGCGGCCGGCCTGCCGGGGGTCATTCGCCCACGGCGACGTAGCGCCAGACCGTGCCGTCGCCGTCCTGGTCCTCCTCGGCGTCGCCGCGGTCCACGTACAGGTGGACCCCCGCCGGTTCGAGGGTCTGGCTCAGCCGCTCCAGCAGGGGCTCGCCGATGTAGTGGTGGTGCAGGTCGAGCGTCTTCAGGTGGGTGAGGGGCTGGCCGCCGAGCAGCGCGGCGGCACCCTCGTCGGTCAGGACGCCCATGGACAGGTCCAGCGTCTCCAGCCGGGCGACGACGGGCGCGGAGGCCACGGCGGCGGCGACGGCGTCCTGCATCTCGCTGTTGCGCAGGGCCAGGTGGCGCAGGCGGGGCAGGCGGGCGCCGGACAGGATCGGCTCCAGGTCGGACGCCTCGCTGTCGCCGCCGTAGTCCGGGGTGCCGAGCCACAGGTCGAGGTGTTCGAGGGCGGGCAGGTCGCTGGCGCCGACGCCCCGCACGACGTCGGCGGGCAGGCCGCCGGTCTGCATCGTCAGCCTGCGCAGCGCCTCGTGGCGGACCGCCGGGAAGCGCAGTTGCGTGCCGCCGCGCACGCCGAGTTCCTCCAGCGCGGGGAAGGCGGCCAGCAGCGGGGTGACGTCGGTCTGGTGGATCCAGGAGATCTCGCACTCCTCCCCCACCATGTCGCCGACGAACAGCGCGCGCAGGGCGGGCAGCCGGTCCCGCGCCGCGACCAGGGCCTCGACGACGCCGGAGGGTTCGGTGTCGTACGCCTCCTGCCAGGCACCGACGATCAGCGCGCGGACCGCGGTGGTGTCGACCGCGTCGAGGAAGCGGGCGAAGGCGCTCTCCCACTCCTCGTCCGCGTCGTACACGTCGCTGGTGACGCGCCAGGCGACCGAGTCGGGGGCGGGCAGGTCCGCCTTCGCCTCGGGGCCGGGGAAGGTGAACGCGGGCAGCCCGTGGAAGGCGTGCAGGTGGTCACCGATGGTCATGCGGCTGCTCCCGGGAACGGACGGATGCGGTCTGTGTGGTCGCAGTTCTACCAACAGGCACTGACAGCACCCGGGCCGGGGCGGGCTTCGGGGGCGTTGTCAGTGGGGGCCCCTACTGTCGCGGTCGTGAGGGGCGGCGCACGGGGCGCCGCCGGAGGGGAGCACGCATGTACCGGCAGGGAGACGTCCTGCTCGTGTCCGTGGCCGAGGAGGCGGTTCCGCCCCATGCGGTGGGCGCGCCGCGGGAGCCGAGGGACGGCCGGGGCCGGCTGGTGCTGGCGCTGGGCGAGGTGACGGGCCACGCCCACGCGGTGGTCGGCCCGGGCGAACTGGTGCGGGAGCCGGGGCCGTTCGGGCCGATGCTGCTGCACCTGCCCAAGGGCGGTCGGGTGGTGCACGAGGAGCACGCGGCGATCGCCCTGCCGAAGGGCTGGTACCGGGTGATCCGGCAGCGGGAGTACGTGCCGGGGTCCGTGCGGATCGTGGCGGACTGAGGCGGGAGCGGCGGACGGTGACGCGGGTGTCGGTGAACGGCGGGGAGACGGAGGCCGGGGAGACGGTGGCGGCGATGACGGGTGGGCGGACGGCGGCGGGGGCGGAGACGGCGGAGGCGGTGGCGGGCGTGAGCGGTGTCGACGCGGCGCCGGGCAGCGGCCCGGCGGTGGACCTGGACGCGGTCGCGGACTGGCGTGCGTGGGCGGCCTCGACGGCGCCGGCCGATCGGGCCCGGGCCGAGGCCGGGGTCCGGCTGGCGTACCGGCGCGCCGGTCTCGCCGAGCCGGAGCGGGTGGTGTGGGCGGCGTCCCCGCGTGAGGCGGTGACGCTGGTGCGAGCGTTGCGCGACCCGGGCCCGAGTGTGCGTGAGGCGGTGCGCAGCGCCCCGTGGGCACGGGAACGGGCGCGGCTCCACGGCGAGTTGGGTCCGCAGGGCTGGGCAGCGCACTGGTCGGCGACCGGCGGCCGGCTGTGGGACTTCACGCAGGCCCTGGTCGACCGGATCCGCGCGGGCGTGCTGGACGAGCTCGGCGACGGCGCCGAGACCCGCCTGGTGCTGCTGGACGCGGTGCTGGGGCAGCACGACGCGCCGTGGCTCGCGGCGTTCGCCACGCGGGAGGGTCCGCTCGACGGACTGGCCGAGGTGTGCCGCGCGGCGGGATGGTGGTGGCCGTATGCCGAGGTGGCCGTCCTGTGCGAGCGCCCCGTGGCCCTGCACCGGGACGAGGCCGGGCGGCTGGACCGCGGCGACGGGCCGGCGCTGGCCTATCCCGACGGCTTCGCGTTGCACGCCTGGCGCGGCATGCCGGTCCCGGCGGCGTTCCTCGAGGAGCTGCGGACGCTGACGCCGCAGCGCATCCGCGCCGAGGAGAACGCCGAACTGCGCCGGGTGATGCTGGAGTTCTACGGCTACGAGCGCTACCTGGCCGATTCCGGGGCCCGCCCGCTGCACACGGACGAGACGGGCACGCTGTGGCGGATCGACCTGGCCGGGGACGAGCCGGTGGTGATGGTGGAGGTGCTCAACTCCACTCCGGAGCCGGACGGTTCGCGGCGCACGTACTGGCTGCGGGTGCCGCCGGCGACCCGGACCGCCCGGGAGGGCGTGGCCTGGACGTTCGGCCTGGACGCGTCGGTGTACGCGCCGCTGACCCAGACCTGAGCGGGGGCCGGGCCGCCGACGCCCGTGCGGGGGTCGCGCGTTGGGCCGACACCTCCACGTGTTGAACACGGGTGCCGCCGCCGCGCGGGACCCGTGGTCAACGTTTCAAAGATTCCTGCTGCCGACGTCTTGCCGTAACACTCGGGTCATCAGTTAAATCAAGCCGTGAACTAAGCCGTGGGGCCGCCCGATCCGGCTGGTGATCCCCGTTCGTCACGTTTGTCTCACCCCAGTTCGCCGCACTTGTCGCATTCGTCGCATCCGCAGGGACACCGTATGAGACTGAAAAAGAGATCCCTGGTCGTCGCGCTGGCCGCCACGGCAGCGCTGATCTCCCTCCCGACCAGCCACCCCTCGGCCGTGGCCGCCGACGCCCTGCTCTCGCAGGGCCGTACCGCCACGGCCTCCTCCACCGAGAACGCCGGCACGCCCGCCGCCTACGCCGTGGACGGCTCGACCACGACCCGCTGGTCGTCGGCCGCGACCGACAACCAGTGGCTGCAGGTGGACCTGGGCGCGAGCGCCTCGGTCAGCCGGGTCGACCTGAACTGGGAGGCCGCCTACGGCAAGGACTACATCCTCCAGATCTCGGCCGACGGCCAGAACTGGTCCGACCTGAAGTCCGTCACCGGCGGCGACGGCGGCACCGACTCCGTGACCGTCTCCGGGCAGGGCCGCTACGTCCGTATGCAGGGCGTGCACCGCGCCACCCCGTACGGCTACTCCCTCTGGGAGTTCCAGGTGTACGGAGCGTCGGGAGGCGGCTCCACGACGTCCTGCGGCACGGCCAACGCGGCCCAGGGCAAGCCCGCCACCGCGTCCTCGACGGAGAACGCCGGCACCCCCGCCTCCGCCGCCTTCGACGGCAACACCGCTACCCGCTGGTCCAGCCAGCCCACCGACCCGCAGTGGGTGCAGGTGGACCTGGGCTCGGTGCAGGACGTGTGCAAGGTCGACCTGAACTGGGAGGCCGCGTACGCCAAGGACTTCCAGATCCAGGCGTCCGCCGACGGCCAGAGCTGGACCACCCTCAAGAGCGTGACGGGCGCGACCGGCGGCCAGGCTTCCTACGACGTCAGCGGCTCGGGCCGGTACGTGCGGATCAACGGCACCGCGCGGGGCACCGGGTACGGCTACTCCCTGTGGGAGGTCGGCGTGCACACCGGCTCCTCGGGCAACGGCGGCGGCCCGATCCAGGGCGGCGGCGACCTCGGCCCCAACGTCATCGTCGTCGACCCCTCGACGCCCAACCTCCAGCAGAAGTTCGACCAGGTCTTCGCCCAGCAGGAGTCGGCCCAGTTCGGCAGCGGCCGCTACCAGTTCCTGCTGAAGCCGGGCACCTACAACGGCATCAACGCCCAGCTCGGGTTCTACACCTCCATCTCGGGCCTCGGCCTGAACCCGGACGACACGCAGATCAACGGTGACATCACCGTCGACGCCGGTTGGTTCAACGGCAACGCCACCCAGAACTTCTGGCGTTCGGCGGAGAACCTCGCCCTGCGGCCCGTGAGCGGCACCGACCGCTGGGCGGTCGCCCAGGCCGCGCCGTTCCGCCGCATCCACGTCCAGGGCGGCCTCAACCTCGCCCCGAACGGCTACGGCTGGGCCTCCGGCGGCTACATCGCCGACTCCAAGATCGACGGCACCGTCGGACCGTACTCGCAGCAGCAGTGGTACACCCGCGACAGCTCGGTCGGCGGCTGGACCAACGGCGTGTGGAACATGACCTTCACCGGTGTGCAGGGCGCCCCGGCGACGAACTTCGACAGCGGCCCGTACACCACGCTGGACACCACCCCCGTCTCGCGCGAGAAGCCGTTCCTGTACCTGGACGGCAGCGAGTACAAGGTGTTCGTGCCCGCCAAGCGCACCAACGCGCGCGGTGTGTCCTGGCCCGCCAACAGCGGCGGCACGTCGCTGCCGCTCAGCCAGTTCTACGTCGTCAAGCCCGGCGCGACGGCGAGCACCATCAACGCGGCACTCGCCCAGGGCCTGAACCTGCTGTTCACCCCCGGCGTGTACCACCTGGACCGGGCCATCGAGGTCACCCGCGCCAACACCGTGGTCCTGGGCCTCGGCCTGGCCACGCTGGTGCCGGACGGCGGCGTGGACGCGATGCACGTGGCGGACGTGGACGGCGTGCGCCTGGCCGGCTTCCTGATCGACGCGGGCACGGTCAACTCCGACACCCTGCTGCGGATCGGCCCGGCCGACGCGAGCGCCGACCACGCGGCCAACCCGACCACCATGCAGGACGTGTTCGTGCGCGTCGGCGGCGCGGGCGCCGGCAAGGCCACCAACTCGGTCGTGGTCAACAGCGACGACGTGATCATCGACCACACCTGGCTGTGGCGCGCGGACCACGGCGACGGCGTCGGCTGGGACACCAACCGAGCCGACTACGGCCTGCGGGTCAACGGCGACGACGTGCTCGCGACCGGCCTGTTCGTCGAGCACTTCAACAAGTACGACGTGTACTGGGCCGGTGAGCGCGGCCGGACGATCTTCTTCCAGAACGAGAAGGCGTACGACGCGCCCAACGCCGCCGCCATCACCCACGACGGCATCGTCGGCTACGCCGCCTACAAGGTGGCCGACACCGTCAACACGCACGAGGCGTGGGGGCTCGGCAGCTACTGCAACTACACGAGCGATCCGTCGATCGTCCAGCACCACGGCTTCCAGGTGCCGGTGAAGTCCGGCATCAAGATGCACGACCTGCTGGTGATCTCGCTCGGCGGCAAGGGCCAGTACGCGCACGTGATCAACGACACGGGCGCACCCACCTCGGGCACGGACACCGTGCCGTCGAAGGTGACGTCCTTCCCGTAGGCCCCGGTCCCCGACCGGGTGGGGGCGCGGGCTTCGGCCCGCGCCCCCTTCGCCTGTCCGGCCGCCGAACGGCCGCTTCGGTCAGGCCAGTTCGACGAGCAGGTCGCCGCCCTCCACCTGCTGGATGCGGGTGATGGCCAGGCGGCCGACCCGGCCCGCCCTCGGGGCGGTGATGGCGGCCTCCATCTTCATCGCCTCGATGGTGGCGATGGTCGCGCCGGCCTCCACCTCGTCGCCCTCGGCGACCGAGAGGGTCACCACGCCGGCGAACGGCGCCGCCACGTGGCCGGGGTCGGCGCGGTCGGCCTTCTCGGTGGCGGGCACGTCGGAGGCGGCGGCCCGGTCGCGCACCTGGATGGGCCGCAACTGCCCGTTGAGGGTGGCCATCACGGTGCGCATGCCGCGTTCGTCGGCCTCGCCCACGGCCTGCAGCTCGATCAGCAGCCGCACGCCGGGCTCCAGGTCGACGGCGTACTCCTTGGCGGGGCGCAGGCCGTAGAAGAAAGCCTTGCTGTCCAGCACGCCGGTGTCGCCGTAGGTGTGGCGGTGCGTCTCGAACTCCCGTGTCGGGGCGGGGAACAGCAGCCGGTTGAGGGTGGCCCGGCGGTCCTTCTCCAAGCCCTGGCGGTCCTGTGCGCCCAGCTCCTGGACGGGCTTGGCCGCGGGGCGGCCCTGCAGCGCGCGGGTGCGGAACGGCTCGGGCCAGCCGCCGGGCGGGGTGCCGAGTTCGCCGCGCAGGAAGCCGATGACCGAGTCAGGGATGTCGAACCGCTCGGGGGTCGCCTCGAAGTCCTCGGGGCTGACGCCCGCGCCCACCAGGTGCAGGGCCAGGTCGCCGACGACCTTCGAGGACGGGGTGACCTTCACCAGCCGGCCGAGGATGCGGTCGGCGGCGGCGTACATGGTCTCGATGTCCTCGAAGCGGTCGCCGAGGCCGAGCGCGACCGCCTGGGTGCGCAGGTTGGAGAGCTGACCGCCGGGGATCTCGTGGTGGTAGACGCGGCCGGTGGGCGAGGCGAGGCCCGCCTCGAAGGGGGCGTAGATCTTGCGGACGCTCTCCCAGTACGGCTCCAGGTCGCCGACGGCGCGCAGGTCCAGGCCGGTGGGGCGGGGCGAGTGGTCGGTTGCGGCGACGATCGCCGACAGCGACGGCTGGGAGGTGGTGCCGGCCATGGAGGCCACCGCGCCGTCCACGGCGTCGGCGCCTGCCTCGATGGCGGCCAGGTAGGTGGCGAGCTGGCCGCCCGCGGTGTCGTGGGTGTGCAGGTGCACCGGCAGGTCGAACTCGCGGCGCAGCGCGGAGACGAGGGTCGCGGCGGCCGGGGCGCGCAGCAGGCCCGCCATGTCCTTGACGGCCAGGACGTGGGCGCCGGCCTCGACGATCCGCTCGGCGAGGCGCAGGTAGTAGTCGAGGGTGTAGAGCCGCTCCCCCGGGTCGGACAGGTCGGCGGTGTAGCACAGGGCGACCTCGGCGACGGCGGTGCCGGTGGCGCGGACGGCGTCGATGGCGGGGCGCATCTGGTCGACGTCGTTGAGGGCGTCGAAGATGCGGAAGATGTCGATGCCGGTGGCGGCGGCCTCCTGCACGAAGGCGTCGGTCACCTCGGTCGGGTACGGGGTGTAGCCGACGGTGTTGCGGCCGCGCAGCAGCATCTGCAGGCAGAGGTTGGGCACCGCCTCGCGCAGGGCGGCCAGGCGCTCCCAGGGGTCCTCGGCGAGGAACCGCAGGGCGACGTCGTAGGTGGCGCCGCCCCAGCACTCCAGGGACAGCAGTCCGGGCAGCGTGCGGGCGACGACGGGGGCCACCGCGAGGAGGTCCTTGGTGCGCACGCGGGTGGCGAGCAGGGACTGGTGGGCGTCGCGGAAGGTGGTGTCGGTGACGCCGATGGTGGGCGACTCGCGCAGCCGGCGGGCGAAGCCCTCGGGGCCGAGGTCGACCAGGCGCTGCCGGGACCCGGCGGGCGGCTCGCCCTCGGGCAGCGCGGGCAGCTTGACCAGCGGGTCGAGCAGGTCGGGGCGTTCGCCGTGCGGCTTGTTGACGGTGACGTCGGCCAGGTAGGTGAGCAGCTTGGTGCCGCGGTCGGCGGAGGAGCGGGCGGTGAGCAGGTGCGGGCGCTGCTCGATGAAGGAGGTCGTGACCCGTCCAGCCCGGAAGTCGGGGTCGTCCAGGACCGCCTGGAGGAACGGGATGTTGGTGGCGACGCCGCGGATGCGGAACTCGGCCACGGCGCGCCGGGCGCGGCCGATCGCGGCCTGGAAGTCGCGGCCCCGGCAGGTGAGTTTGACCAGCATCGAGTCGAAGTGGGCGCTGATCTCCGTGCCGGCGTGGGTGGTTCCGCCGTCGAGGCGGATGCCCGAGCCGCCCGGGGAGCGGTAGGCGCTGATGCGGCCGGTGTCGGGGCGGAAGCCGTTGGCGGGGTCCTCGGTGGTGATGCGGCACTGCAGGGCCGCGCCGCGCAGGGTGACGGTGTCCTGGGACAGGCCGAGGTCGGCGAGGGTCTCACCGGAGGCGATGCGGAGCTGGGCCTGGACCAGGTCGACGTCGGTGACCTCCTCGGTGACCGTGTGCTCGACCTGGATGCGGGGGTTCATCTCGATGAAGACGTGGTTGCCGTCGCGGTCGAGGAGGAACTCCACGGTGCCGGCGTTGCGGTAGCCGATCTCGCGGGCGAAGCGCACGGCGTCGGCGCAGATCCGGTCGCGCAGCGCCGGGTCCAGGTCGGGGGCGGGCGCCAGTTCGATGACCTTCTGGTGGCGGCGCTGGAGGGAGCAGTCGCGTTCGTAGAGGTGGATGACGTTCCCCTCGCCGTCGGCGAGGATCTGGACCTCGATGTGGCGGGGTTCGACGACGGCCTTCTCCAGGAAGACGGTGGGGTCGCCGAAGGCGGAGGCCGCCTCGCGGGCCGCGGCCTCGATGGACTCGCGCAGCTGCTCGGGCCGGTCGACGCGGCGCATGCCGCGCCCGCCGCCGCCCGCGACCGCCTTGACGAAGACGGGGAAGCCGACGTCGTCCGCGGCCCGCACCAGTTCCTCGACGTCGGTGGAGGGCTGCGAGGAGCCGAGCACGGGCACGCCGGCCGCGCGGGCGGCGGCCACGGCGCGGGCCTTGTTGCCGGTGAGTTCCAGGGTGTCGGCGTCGGGGCCGACGAAGGTGATGCCCGCCTCGGCGCAGGCGCGGGCCAGTTCCGGGTTCTCGGACAGGAACCCGTAGCCCGGGTAGACGGCGTCCGCGCCCGCGCGGCGCGCGGCTCCGACGATCTCCTCGACGGAGAGGTAGGCGCGCACCGGGTGTCCGGGCTCGCCGATCTCGTAGGCCTCGTCGGCCTTGAGCCGGTGCAGCGAGTTGCGGTCCTCGTGGGGGAAGACCGCGACGGTGCGCGCTCCCAGCTCGTAGCCGGCGCGGAACGCCCGGATCGCGATCTCGCCTCGGTTGGCGACCAGCACCTTGCGGAACATGCGGATCCCTTCAGCCTGCCGGTGACGGGACCATCGTGTCGGTGTCGCCCGGTCGGTGCCATGTGAGCCGGGCCACTCACCGCGCCGGGTCCCTCGTCCGCGGGTACGGCCGTGCGCGGCGCGGTGTTCACGCACGGTTACATTACCGAACCGTAACCTACCGACCAGTACCGCCGGTAACCCCGGTCCCGTTACCGTCCTGACACTCCGTCCAAGAACGGTGCGCGGCACGGGCCGGGACGCCCGCTGCCGCGCGCCGTCGCCGGCCCCGCCCCACGGGACCGGCGAACGACCCCGCCCCACCGGGTCGTTGTGTCACCGAGCCGCAGACGCTGGCTCGGCCTCCCCACGTTCCGGAGGTCCCGCCATGCCCACCCCTGCCCGCATCCTGGCCGCGGCCGTCACCACCGCCGCCTGCCTGGGCGCCACCGCCCTCCCCGCCGCCGCGGGCCAGAACGGCGCCGTCGTCTCACGCGGTGTCACCATCCCGGCCTTCTACACCCCGCCGGACACCCTGCCCTCGGCCGACGGCGCGCTGGTGCGCAGCGAGCCCCTGCACCTGGCGCTGAGCCTGCCGGGCCTGGACGGCCCCCTCCCGGGCACGGCGACCCGGCTGATGTACAAGTCCACCGACTCCAACGGCGCGCCCGTCGCCGTCACCGGCGCCTACGTGGAGCCGTCCGCCGCCTGGCGCGGCGGAGGCCCGCGCCCGCTCGTCGTGCTCGCCCCCGGGACCATGGGCCAGGGCGACCAGTGCGCCGCCTCCCTGGGCCTGGAACACCCGCTGGTCATCGGCGCGGGAACTCTCTCCGTCGGCTACGAGGACCTGGCCGCCTACCGCCTCCTCGCGCGCGGCATCGCGGTCGTCGTCACCGACTACGCGGGCCTCGGCACCACGGACCGGCTGCACACCTACGTCAACCGGGTCGACGAGGCGCACGCCGTCCTCGACGCCGCCCGCGCGGCCCGCGCCCTGCCGGGAAGCTCCGTCAGCGCCGCCTCCCGGGTGGCCCTGTACGGCTACAGCCAGGGCGGCGGGGCCACCGCGGCCGCCGCCGAGCTCCAGCCGTCCTACGCCCCCGACGTGCGCCTGGCCGGCACCTACGCCGGCGCTCCCCCGGCCGACCTGGTGGAGGTCACCAAGGCCATCGACGGCAGCGACCTGGCCGGCGCCCTGGGCTGGTCGGTCAACGGCTTCCTGCAGTCCGACCCGGAGCTCAGGCCCATCGCCGAGTCCCACCTCAACGCGACCGGGAAGGCGGCGCTGAAGGACCTGTCCACCCTGTGCGTGGGCGACGCCCTGCTCGCCTACAACTCCGCGCGCAGCACCGCCTGGACCACCGACGGGCGGTCCCTGAGCGAGATCATCGCCGCCGAGCCGAGGCTGAAGGCGTTCCTCGCCGACCAGCGCATCGGCGCCCTCAAGCCGGCCTCACCCGTGCGGGTGGCCACCGGCACCGCCGACGACCTGGTCCCGCACCGGCAGGCCCGCGACCTGGCCGTCGCCTGGTGCGCCAAGGGCGCCGACGTGACGTACAAGCCGGTGGTGCTGCCGGACCTGGGCCGGTCGATCATCAACCACGTCACGCCGCTGCTCACCGACCAGGGGGCCGCCATCTCCTGGCTCACCGACCGCCTCGAGGGCGAGCGGGCCGGCTCGAACTGCGCGTCGCTGCCGCTGCGGCCCTGAGGGACGCATGCCGTGACGTGCGGCGGGGCCGCCGGGTGAGGTGTCCCGGCGGCCCCGCCCCCGCGTCGGAGGGTCAGCCGATGTGGTAGCTGTCGCCGTAGACCTTCCAGTCCAGCGGCGGGTTCAGGTCCAGGTTGCCGTTGCGCAGGAAGACCCGCTGCGCCGTGTCGACGCGGCTGGTGTCGCTGTGCGCCTCCTCCTGCTTCATCGCCCACACCCGGGCGTCGAGGAAGGCGTTGAGGTACGTCGTCTCGTTGCCGCCCTGCGCCGGCGGCTTGGCGCTGCGCAGCGCCCGCTTGCGGATGTTGCGGAAGCTGGTCGGGTCGTCGCCGTCGCCGTGCATGACGATCGCGTCGTAGTAGGCGAACTGGCCGAGCGCGCGCAGCCCGTCGGTCTTGCCCTGGCGGACGGCCGGGTTGAAGTAGACGCGGTCGCGCTCGTCGTTCTGCGCCTGCTGGAACGCGGTGTCCTGGGCGGCCCTGCGCCAGTCGCGCGGGAAGTTCGGGTCCAGACCGGAGTGGGAGTCGGTGCCGTTGACCCGGCGCAGCGCGGGCAGGTAGCCCGCGAGGACGTTGCCGGGCTTGCGGTCGGTGTAGAGCTGCACCAGGTCGAGCATGTCGCCGGTGCCGGAACAGAAGCCGATGATCCCGGCGGTGTAGCCGCGGCCGTCGCCGATGTCCTCGATGTACTGGTACTGCGCCTTCCAGTCGAGCGAGGAGTTCTCCGCACTCGACACGAGCTTCATGGCGATCTCCTTCTTCGCCGGGTCGTCGAGGCCGACCGCGGCGAGCGGCCGGGTCGCCGCCTCGCCCGGTGAGGCGAGCAGCGGGGTCGCGGCCAGGGCGCCCATGAGGGCGATGACCGTGCGACGGGAGGTGCCGGCGGGTCCTGCTGTGTCGTCGGGTGTGCGCACCACGGGTTCTCCAGGGGTGGTGGGGGGTTGGAGGGGGTGGAGCCACGTCAGCGCCGGACGGCGCCGCACCGGAGGACCGGCGGCGGAACCGCGCCGAACTGACAGGAAGGTTTCCTATCAGACTGACGTGTACACGCGGCACCCCCTCACGCACAGGTTCGTACGATCGGACAAGCCGGGGAGCGGTCGAGCCGGGCGGCCGTGCGGACCCGTCAGGGCGCGCCCGGCGTGTCCTCCACCCAGTCGAAGCGGTGGGCGTCGGCCGGGCGCCGCCGGTACACGGCACGTCCGCCCGGTCCGTAGCGGCCTATCTCCGTCGTCAGCGCGACCTCGCGGGGCGCGTCGTCGGGGCGGCCGGTGACGTCGAGCAGCAGGCCGTCCAGCGGGCCGCCGACGAGTTCGGCGTAGACGCGGCCGGGGCGGGGGCTCGCGTCGTCGTGGTCGGCGCCGTACACACGGCCGCGCATGAACTCCGTCTCGTCCATGACCAGCAGCCTCGCACGCGCCACTGACAACGGCCCGGCCGGCGACCCCGGCGGACGGCCCAGGCGGACGGCCCCGACGTGGGCCCGCCGTGGGCCGGCTCACTTCGGCCAACCCTTGGCCTGATTGCGCCGGCCCGGGGCGCCGCGTCGTGCCGGTGGGTATCTCGTCCTCACACGAGGGCGTGTCCGGGGGCGGGGGGCGACGCCGATGGCGGGGTGCGACGGACGGGGACCGGAGGGCGGACCGACGCGTGCGGCGGGGCGGGACGGGCCCCGGCTGCGGCAGGTGCTGCCCGCGCTGACCGGCCTGGTGGCCGCCGTGTGCGCCGGGACGGCGGGTCTCGCGCTGGTCTGGCGCGCGGTCGGCCCGCCCGCGGCGGTGTCCGTCCTCGCCGCGGTCACGGTGACGGCCGTCGTGGCGGGCCGCCGTTTCCGCACGCGCGTGCGGCGCAGCGCGGGCTACTACACCGCGCGCGAGCTGGCCGAACTGGACGTGCCCGCGCTGGTCGTGGCGGTGGCCCGGATGCTGCGCCCGGACGGCTGGCGGGTGCTGCCGCCGTCGGAGCACACCGTGCCGCACCTCGCCGCCCGCGACCGGCGCGGCCGGCTGCTCGACGTGGTGTTCCGCCCGGTCGCCGAGCCCCTGCCCGACGAGGAGACGTCCTGCGCCTGCCGCGCGCGGCTCTCGGCCCGGCGGCGGACCGGGCCGTGGCTGCGGCTCGTCGTCCACCGCGGCACGTTCTCCCACCGGGACGTCGTGTGGGCCTCGCGGCAGGGCCACACCTACCTCGTCGACGGGGCCCGATTACGGCTGTGGGCGGGCGGGACGCCCCTGACGCAGGTGACGGGACCGGAGCGCACCCCCGCGGGCGAGGGCTGAGCCCCCGCTCCCCCGTCCGGACACCCCCTAGGCTGGGCTCGTGATTCGGGTCGAAGTCGTGGAGCTGCTGGTCTCGCCGGCGCACCGGTACGCCGGGCGTCCGGCCGACGGGCCCTCGGCCGGGCCGGACGACGAGCGCGTGCGGTCGGTGGAGGTGCGGCGCCGGCTCGGGCTGGTCGGCGACCGCTACTACGCGCGGCCCGCGCACCGCGACGCGTCGGTGACCCTCATGGCCGAGGAGAACCTGCCGCGCCACATCGCCCCCACGGCGGACCTGCGGCACACCCGCCGCAACGTCCTGCTGCGGAGCGTGGACATCGACGCGCTGGTCGGCGCCACCGTCGAACTCGACTGCGGCCGGGGCCCGGTGCGGTTCGCCGTGAACCGCCCGGCCCGCCCCTGCGCCTGGATGGACACCACGATCGGACCCGGCGCCCAGCGCGCCCTGCGCGGCAAGGGCGGAGTGCGCTGCACCCCGCTGTCGGACGGCATCCTCACGGTGGGCGAGGCGACCTTCCGCGTCGTACCCGCCGACGACGACGGCCCGGCCGGCGACTGACCGCGGGGTCAGCCGTCCGCCGGGCCGTGGCCGCGTGCGGGGCGCGGGGTCAGCGCTCCTCGAAGTCCTCGGGCTCGACCCCCGCCTCCTGGAGCGCCTCACGCATCGTGCGGCCCGAGGCGCCCTCGGCCGGCGAGCCCTGCTCCTCGGTCTCCTCGGCCGACGTCAGCACCTCGTCGGTCGACTCGGTCTTGGGCCGGTTCTCCTCGGGGACGGTCATCTCGGCACTCCTTCGGGACGTGGTGGGACGTGGTGTCCCGTGCGCCCCGCGAGTACCGCGTGAGCCGCTGGTCACACGTGTTGATCCGCGGCCCGCCGACGGCCCGGCTCAGCCCGCCGGGAACGACGCCGACGCCGCCCCGGCCGCCGAGCCGGCCCCCTCCTGCGGACGCAGGTGGTACACGTGGAAGGCCCGCCCGATCACCGGCTGGGCCACGTTGCGCACCTTCACCCCGCCGGTGGTCATGCCGTGTTCGGTGCCCGCGTGGGCGTGGCCGTGCACGGCGAGGTCGGCGCCGGCCGTGTCGATCGCCTCCGCCAGCAGGTAGCTGCCGAGGAAGGGGTAGATCTCCAGCGGTTCACCGGCGAGGGTGTCCGGCACGGGCGAGAAGTGGGTGAGCGCCACGCGGACGTCGCAGTCCTGCCCGGCCAGCTCCTGCAGCGCTTCCCGCAGGCCGTCGGCGCGGCGCCGGGAGTAGGCCACGAACTCCTTCATCACCGGCTCGCCGAACTCACCGGCGCAGCGGCCCACGAAGCCCCCGCCGAAGCCCTTGGTCCCGGCCACCCCGACCTTGGTGTCCCCGCAGGTCAGCACCACGCTCTCGCCCTCCAGGACGTGGGCGCCCGCCTCCCGCAGGATCGCGGTGACCTCGTCGGGGTGGTCGTCGTGGTGGTCGTGGTTGCCGAGCACGGCGACGACCGGGACACCCAGGTCCTTGATCTCCGCGGCGACCACCTCGGCCTCCTCCGGCGTACCGTGCCGGGTCAGGTCACCGGCCAGCAGCAGCAGGTCGGCGCAGTCGGGCAGCGTCTCGAACGACGGCCGCAGCGTGCCCCTGCTGTCGGGGCCCAGGTGGATGTCACCGACGGCAGCGACGCGGATCACGAGACCTCCTCGGCGTGGTCGGGGGCGGAGGCGTCAGCGACGAGGATGTCGCAGTGCACCGGTACGTCCGCGAGTTCGCCGCGGACCAGGCCGCACACGTCGTCGCGGCAGCGCGCGGAGGGCACCGTGCCCTCGACGAGGACGGCTCCGCCGCGTACCTCGAGCCGCACGCCCAGCTCGCCGAGCGGGCCGCCGGCGAGGGTCTCGCCGAGCCGCGCGACCCGGTAGTCGAGCGGTTCGGCGGGTGCGTCGTGGGCGCTCATCGGGACTCCCTCCGCGCGTCGATGATGTCGAGCCGTTCGAGCAGGAACAGGAACGCGTCCGCCATCGGCTCCTGCCCGCACCGCTCCCGTACGTCGTCCCAGTCGACCTTCTCGCGCAGCACCCGGGCGACCGGGAGCACCGCGCCGAAGTCGCAGTGGTGCTCGCCGAACGCGGCGAGCAGGCTCCACATCAGGTCGGTCGGCGCCAGCACCGGCATCCGCACCGAGTCCACCGGGAGCTCGTGCGCCCGGGCGAGCAGGTCGGGGGTGACCGGGCGGTGCGCCAGCTCGAAGATGATGTCGACGTCCTGGCCGAAGCAGGTGGTCTTCACCAGCCAGTCCTCCGGGGGTTCGCGCACCACCAGGCCCGCCTCGCGCAGCGTCTGCGCGACCGCGTCGGCGTCCTCGCGCAGGACGCAGAAGTCGGCGTCGTGCTGGAGCCTGCGCTGGCCGCCCAGGGCGTGCACGGCCACGCTGCCGGCCAGGGCGAACCGGTGTCCGCCGCGCTTGAGGAGGCTGCCGATCTGCTTGGCCGCCTCCAGGATGGCCTGGGTGCGGTCGGGCGGCAGCTCCTGCGGCGTGGGTCCGGGGCCGGTGGGCGGCACCGGTTCCGGATCGTCCGTGGCCAGGCGCAGTCCCGGTGCCGTAGATCCCCGGGGCAGTTCCGCCCCCTCAGCGCGCTGCGCCATGACCCCTCCGCTTTCTGCCGGTTAGGCCGGGCGGTCGCACCGGCCTGGACAGGGACCCGGGTACCCGGCGGTCGGGCCGTGACACCGCGCCGAGGGGGCGGACGGAGGCGTCGGTCAGCCGCTCAGCGCCGCCAGGACCACGCCCTTGGCCTCCTCCTGCACCCGCGCCAGGTGGTCGGGGCCGAGGAAGGACTCGGCGTAGATCTTGTACACGTCCTCCGTGCCGGAGGGACGGGCCGCGAACCAGGCGTTGGCGGTCGAGACCTTGATGCCGCCGATGGAGGCGCCGTTGCCGGGGGCCTCGGTGAGCACCGAGGTGACCTCGTCGCCGGCCAGCGAGGTGGCCGTGACCTGCGCGGGCGAGAGCTTGGCGAGCAGGGCCTTCTCCTCGCGGGTGGCCGGGGCGTCGATGCGGGCGTACGCCGGCTCCCCGAAGCGGGAGGTGAGCTCGGCGTAGTGCTCGGAGGGCGTGCGGCCGGTGACCGCGGTGATCTCCGAGGCGAGCAGGGCGAGCAGGATGCCGTCCTTGTCGGTGGTCCACACCGAACCGTCGCGGCGCAGGAAGGACGCGCCGGCCGACTCCTCGCCGCCGAACCCGATCGTGCCCGAGACGAGCCCGTCCACGAACCACTTGAACCCGACGGGCACCTCGACGAGGGGCCGGCCCAGGTCGGCGGCCACCCGGTCGATCATCGCGGAGGAGACCAGCGTCTTGCCGACACCGGTGCCGGCCGGCCACTGGTCGCGGTGGTGGTACAGGTACTGGATCGCGACAGCGAGGTAGTGGTTGGGGTTCATCAGCCCCGCGTCCGGGGTGACGATGCCGTGCCGGTCGGCGTCGGCGTCGTTGCCGGTGGAGATCTGGAAGCGGTCGCGCTGCTCGATGAGCGAGGCCATGGCGTACGGCGAGGAGCAGTCCATGCGGATCTTGCCGTCCCAGTCCAGCGTCATGAACCGCCAGGTCGGGTCGGTGTACGGGTTCACCACGGTGAGGTCGAGGCCGTGCTGCTCGGCGATGCGGCCCCAGTAGGCGACCGACGCCCCGCCCAGCGGGTCGGCGCCGATGCGCACGCCGGCGGCGCGCACCGCGTCCAGGTCGAGCACCGCGGGCAGGTCGGCGACGTAGGTGCCGAGGAAGTCGTAGCGGGCGGTGGTGGGGGCGGCGAGCGCCCGGGCGTAGGGCAGGCGCCGTACGTCCTTCAGGCCGCCCTCGATGATCTGGTTGGCGCGGTCCTGGATCCAGGAGGTGGCGTCCGAGGCGGCGGGGCCGCCGCTGGGCGGGTTGTACTTGAAGCCGCCGTCGGCGGGCGGGTTGTGCGACGGCGTGACGACGACGCCGTCGGCGAGGCCCGAGGCCCGCCCGCGGTTGTGGGTCAGGATGGCGTGCGACACGGCCGGGGTGGGGGTGTAGCCGTCGGCGTCGTCGATGAGGACGGTCACGCCGTTGGCGGCGAACACCTCCAGCGCGGTGACCCGGGCCGGCTCCGACAGGGCGTGGGTGTCGGCGCCGAGGAAGAGGGGGCCGTCGGTGCCCTGCTGCGCCCGGTACTCGCAGATGGCCTGGCTGGTGGCGGCGATGTGGTCCTCGTTGAACGCGCCCGCCAGGGACGAGCCCCGGTGTCCCGACGTGCCGAAGGCGACCCGCTGACCGGGGTCGGCGGGGTCGGGGTGCAGCGCGTAGTACGCGGTGACCAGCCGGGAGACGTCGACGAGGTCCCCGGGGCCGGCCGGGCTGCCCGCTCGCTCGTGCTGCATGGGTGCGTCCTCCGCTTCGGTGGTGCCGTGGTGGTGCCTGCTCTGCCCCTCATCTTCCCCGGCGGGGCCCCGGCGTGCGAGGGTGCGCGCGTGGCGGTGATCACGCCGTCGGCACGCCCGACCGGGAAAGCCGTTCACGCGCGCGGACCCGGAGATCGGTCGAGCTCCCGGCTACTCATTGCAGTGGAGTTGTGCGTCGATCCGCTGGGCGGTCATGGGACGACCAGCGCGCCTCTGGAACCTGCAGACCCCGGGGTATTGTCCCTGCCGCCCGGAGAATACGACCCGTCAGGATCAAAGGAGCGTCCGCCTCGGATGATAGGGACCTTCGCCCATTTCTGGCATTGGCTGGTGATCGGCGTGAAGCTCGTCGACCACCCCAGCCGGGTATCCGCCTATGAAGCGTTCCGGCTGCTCGTCTTCGCTCTCTTCACCATCACCCTGATGTGGAGGATCTGGAAGAAGGCGAAACTGTGGGTAGCCGCGCGGGGTGCGAGCGCCTCCCGCGCGGAATGAGGAGCGCTGGGATTCGTTCTCCTCCACGTGCCTGGCTCAGTCCCCAGCACAGCGAGACCGACCGCACAGGAATCCGCCGGCCGTCCTGTGGCACTTGGTCGGGATGGGCTGGATGACGAAAGCGCGGAAGGCGGCGCACGGGACGGTACGGCGTGTGGAAGTGGGCCTCGGGCCGCTGCGGCGGGCCTGGGCGGGGCCCGGGCGCGAGCGGGACCTGGTGGTGCAGTCGCTCAAGGCGGCGCTGGCCGCGTGGGTGGCCTGGGCGGTCGCGGGCTGGTGGCTGCAGGCGCCGGTGGCGTTCGTGGCGCCGTGGGTGGCGGTCGTGCTGGTCGAGTCGACGGTGTACCGCTCGATCGCGCACGGGCTCCAGCAGCTCGGCGCGATCGCCGTGGGCACCGTCGCGGCCACCCTGGTGGGCCTGGTGCTGCCGCCGACGGTCGCGCTGGCGCTCGTCCTGCCGGTCGCCGTGCTGCTGGGGAGCTGGCGGCGCCTGGGGAGCCAGGGCATCTACGCGGCGACGGGCGCGCTGTTCGTGCTGACCGGCGGCCCGGTGGGCGTGACCACCTCGGCGGCCCGGATCGGCGAGGCGGCGTTCGGGGCGCTGGTGGGGATCGCGGTGAACGCGCTGGTGCGTCCCCCGCTGTACCTGCGGGACGCGCACGCCTCGCTGCGGGACGCGACCGACGAGGCGCACGACATCCTCGCCGCGGTCGCCGACGGCATGGAGCGCGGCGAGTGGAGCGCCGACGACGCCCACGAGTGGCACGACCGGGCGCTGCGGCTGGGGCGTCTGGTCGAGCAGGCCCGCGCCGCGATCGGCCACGGCCGGGAGAGCGCCCGGGTCAACCCGCGGCGCCGCACGGTCGCCGCGCAGGGCGACGGGTACGACGACGCGCTGGTGGTCCTCGACTACGCCGCCGTGCACACCGCCGGGGTCACCCGGACCGTCCTGGAGGCGACCGAGCGCGAGCACCGCGAGGAGTGGCCCCGGCGGGCGGTCGCCGGACACTACGCCGCGTTCCTGCGGCGCACCGCCGAGGCGCTGCGGCTGTACAGCGCGACCCGGTTCGGGCAGGGCGACGAGGAGCGGCTGGAGCAGGTCGTGGAGGAGCTGCGCCGGACGCTGGAGGAGCTGCGGGTGCGGTTGCCGGGGGCGCTGACCGACGACCCCGAGGACGTCGCGTCCTACGGTTCGCTGCTGGCGCAGGCGCGTCGCCTCGCGGACCAGCTCGTGCCCTTGGGCGGCTGAGGACGGCGGCGGGGCGCCGCTGGTCCGGGCGGGCGCCCGAGCACCGGTGGGGGGCGTTGGGCCGTGCGAGTGGTGCGCGCCGGGTGGCGGTCGTAGCGTCGGAGGGGGAGCCACGCGAGGACGCGTTCGCGGAAACCGGGAGCTGACATGGCTGGACACAGGACGAGGACGACCCTGGCGGCCTGCGCCGCACTCTCGCTGGCGGCTCTCGCGGGCGCCGCCACCGCCCCGCCGGGCAACGCCGCGGCCGGGGAGCGGACGGTCGCCGTGGCGCGCAAGGCGCCGCTGCCCGTCCTCGTCGACTGCTTCGAGAAGGCCCGGGTGCGTCCGGCGGACTTCGTCCTGGCCTGCGGCGACGGCAACAGCCGCCTGGTCTCGCTGCACTGGTCGCAGTGGAACGCGCGCAAGGCGGTGGGCCAGGGCGTGAACGTCGTCAACGACTGCAAGCCGTACTGCGCGGCGGGCACCTTCCGCTCGCACGCGGTGAAGGTGCGCCTGGACCGCGCCGCCTCCTGGACGAAGCACCCCGGGGTGCCGCACTACACGCGGCTGACCCTGGTCTACCCCGACGGGCGGCCCGCGGGGTACCGGACGGTGATGACGTACACGCTCTGGAACTGACCCGGCACGAGGAAGCGGCCGGGAGGGGAGCGGCCGGCACGGGGACCGTCAGTCCATCAGGCCCGCGGCCAGGGTCGCGCCCAGCTCCCAGCACGCCTCGGTGTCGCCTCTGCCCGGCTCTCCCGTGACGGTGACCGGTTCGGCGGCGCGCCGCCAGGCCAGGCCGGTGGTGATCGTCTCGATGCCGCGCACGGCGCCGGTGACGTCGTTGCCGCCGTGCACCCAGTAGCCGAAGGGGCGGCCCCGGGTGGCGTCCAGGCACGGGTAGTAGACCTGGTCGAAGAAGTGCTTGAGCGCGCCGGCCATGTAGCCGAGGTTCGCCGGGGTGCCGAGCAGGTACCCGTCGGCGGCCAGGACGTCGGACGCGGTGGCCGCGAGGGCCGCGCGCCGCTCGACGCGCACGCCGTCGATCTCCGGTGCGGTCGCGCCGGAGACCACCGCCTCGAACAGTGCCTGGCAGTTCGGCGACGGCGTGTGATGGACGATCAGCAAGGTGGCCACGCCACGGAACCCTGCCCGCCGGGCGCGCCCGACGCAACCGGCATGGAGTGTGGGGGCACAGCGTGCGCGGAGTGCGGGGGCATGATCGGCAGGGAGTGCCGGGCACCATCGGCACGCCGCGCGCCGGACGCGATCGGCACGGAGCGCCGGACGCGATCGGCACCGGGCGCGCGGGAAGACCCCGGCCGGCGCGCCGAGCGTCCCCCCGCACGGGTGACGGCCTTCGAACGGGGGCGCGGGAACCGAACGGAACAGGGCGAAACGCCAGGCCGCGCCACCCCTTCCGCCACGTAGAGATATCCACCAGCATGCATATGCCGGGTCGCCGGGCGGCCGGACTCCCGTACCCGGCGCTCGTTCCACGGCCGCGCACGGCCGCGCCGCACGGACCCCACACGGAGCCGGACATGAGCGATGCAGGGTGGATGCGCGGCGTGGAGTGGCTGGCGGCCGCGGCGACGGACCCCCGGGCCTGCAAGCGCGACTGGGACCAGGGGACCGGGGTCGCCCTGCTGCAGGCGGGCCGCTATTGGGACGTTCTGAGCGTGCCCGGCCGGCTGGGGCTGCTCGCCCTGGACCTGCTGTGGCAGCCCTCGCTGCCGGTGCCGGGCCCCACGCTCGTCGACACCGCCGCGCACCGGGTGGGGTTCTTCCTGCCGCCCGACCCGGGCAGCCGGTGGATCGGGGCGGGGGTACGGCACGCGCGCCGGGGTGCCTGGGTCGCCGTGCCGCCGCCGTACCGTCCGGCCCGCTCCCTGGAGTGGCTCGTGCCGCCGGACGGGAGCGGGGCGCTGCACCGGCCCGCGACGCTGGAACTGGCGCTCCGCCAGGCCAACGGCACCCTCGCGGTGTGGACGCCCTCCTCCCGGCCCGAGGCGGAGCTCCCGCAGCCCGGGACGTGACGGGGACGGGGTGACGCCACGGGCGGGTCGTGCGGGTCCGGCGGGTCGTGCGGGTCGCCGGGTCGTGCGGGTCAGTTCGCGGGGGCGTCGACGACTCGGCCGTTCTCGTCGAGGGTGTGGGTGCGCCAGTACTTGTCCCACTTGTCGTCGACCTCCTGCGGCACCTTGCCCCGCGGGTACTTCACGTACCCCGCCGGGGGCGCCTCCTCCTCGGGGACGCAGGTGGAACCGGTCGTGCCCACGTTCAGGGCGGGGTACTCACCGTCGGAGCAGATGTGCTCCCGGTACTCGAACCCGGCGCAGCCGGTCAGCGCCACCAGGGCCGCCGCGCTCGCGAGGACGGCGGCGACGGCACGGACCGTGCCGGTACGAGGAGCGGCGGCGGTGCCGGGCGCGCGGCGGGACGTACGCATGGTCTTCTCCAGTCGTTCGTTCGTTCGGTGTGGCTCCACGATCGCCTCCCGGAGGCCCCTGATCCCTGAGTACGCGTACTCAGAATCCACCGGCCCGAGCACCCAATCCCGCCGAGTATCAGGAGAGTTGGAGCAGCGTCAGCGGGCGGGCGACCGCCTGATGCGCCGGCTGCTGGCGCTGCTGGACAGCGAGCCCGCCCAAGGTCGACGGCCGCGCGGTGATCCTGCCGAACGGCTGACAGCCGGGGGGCGGCGCAATCCGGACACCTCAACTCGCCTGCGCTGTACGGCAATTCCGACAGTCGACGCAGAAGCGAACAGAAGACGGGCGGTTTCGGAGCGAAGTGCCGGGCGACCGTGCGAGACCGGTCGATGACGGTGTGTACTGTGCTCCGGAGCGCCCGCCCGGCGGGCCCCGGATCTCCGCCTGCCCGCTTCCCGACCGGAACGCCGACCGCCCCGATCCCCCCTGGAACCGCATCGATGACCGCACTACCGGATCTGGCCGCCGGCGGCCTCGCCCTCGGCACCCTGTCCGCGTTCGCCCTCGGGGGCGGGCTGCTGCGACTGCGGCGCCGGGACGCCCGCCGACGCGCCGAGATCGCGGCACTGCGTACTCAACTCGACGGCTCCGTGCGGGCGTTCACCTCCGAGGTCGAGCACCTGGCCGCCCGCCGGGTGCCGGCCGCGGCCCGGCAGGTGACCCACCCCCATCTCGACGTGCCGGGCCCGCTGCAGCCGTTGACGGCCGGCACCCCGCTGGGACGGGCGCTCGACGACGTCCTGGTGGCCGTGCAGGGCGAGGTCGCCGCCCAGCGCACCCGGGTCGACGCCGCCGCCCAGGCGGGCATGCGCGGGGCCACCCGGGAGATCCAGGCGGCGCTGTACCGGCTCCAGGACGCCCTGCGCCAACTGCAACAGCGCTACGACGACCCCGAGTTGGCGCAGACCCTGTTCGCCCTCGACCACGAGAACGAGCAGTCCCTGCGTCGCGCGCAGGTCGCCGCCGTGGTGTGCGGGGCCTGGGTAGGCCTCGCCCGTGAGGAGTCCCACCTGGTCGACGCGGTCACCGGCGGCCAGGCCCGGCTCGCGGGCTACCACCGGGTCGCCGTGCACAACCACCTCGAACCCGGCACGGCCCTCGTCTCGCACGCCGTGGAACCGGTCGCGATCATCGTCGCCGAGCTGCTGGACAACGCGCTGCGGCACTCCGCCCCGGACACCGACGTGGTGGTCAGCCTGGAGCACGTCCACCACGGCGTGTGCGTGACCATCGACGACGCGGGTCTCGGCATGACCGAGGACGAACGCCGGCGCGCCCAGCGCCTGGTGGCCGGCGACGACCCGATCCTGCTCACCGACCTGGGCGACCCGCCGCGCATGGGGCTGGCCGCGATCGGCCGGCTGACCCGGCAGTTCGACCTGCGGGTCGACGTCTCCTCCGCCTCCCCGTACGGCGGCGTCCGGGCGGTGCTGCGGGTCGACAGCCACCTCCTCAGCCACCTCGACCCGGACGAGAAGCCGCCCGCGGCGAGCGCCCCGCGCACCACCCGACGTCCCGCCCCGGCGCGCCCGCCCGCACCGGCCTCGGCTCAGGCGACAGCCGCGGCTCCAGCGACAGCTCCGGCTCCGGCTCCGGCTCCGGCCCACGGCTACGGCGCCGAGCGCACCGAGTCGGAGGCCGCCGGACACCAGGCGCCCGCCGCGGAGGACGGCCTGCCCCGGCGCCGTCGCCGTACCGCGGCGGCCGCGCCCCGGCCCGCTCCCGCCGCGGACCGTCCGGCGCGCCGCCCGGAGGAGGCCGCGGCCGCGCTCGGCGCGCTCCAGGCGGGCACCGCGGCCGCCCGGTCCGCCGCGCCCCACACCGGCGGGCAGCACGACGACGGGACGACCGACGGCGGGAGGACCGACGGCGGGACGACCGACGGGAACGGCAGGGGCGCCGGACCCACCAGGCCCGCCGCACCCGCCGCACCCGCCGGCCACGAGCACCGCACCGACCGCAGCGCACCGCACGAACCGACCGACCACGAAGGGGGAGCGGCTCGATGACCAGCCGCAACACGGGTGACACGGCCTGGGTCCTGGAGCCGATCCTCCAGGTGCCGCACGTCCTGGCCGCCGTCATGCTGACCCGCGACGGGCTCGTGACCGGCCACACCGACGCGCTGTCGCGGGCGTCGGCCGAGCGGGTGGCCGCGATCACCAGCACCGTGCAGGGCGCGTGCCGCACCGCAGCGGCCGCGTTCGCCGACGCCGAGCGGGCCGAGGTGCGGCAGGTGGTCGTCGAGTCCGACCACGGCTATGTGCTGATCGTGCCCACCGACCACGGCACCTGCGTGGCCGCGTACGGCGACGGCGAGGTCCGCCTCGACCTGCTCGCGCACCGGGTGCACTCGCAGGTGGCGCGGCTCGGCGAGAAGGCCATGGCGGCCGCGGTCCGGGGAGCCGACGACGACGCGACGGCATGACCGGCCGCCCGGCCGGACGCCCCCTGGTCCCCGCGTACCTGTCGACCGGCGGGGTCGCCCGGCCGAGCCGCCCCCAGCTGGAGCGGCTGTCGGTGCTCACCCGCGGTGACGCGCCGGTGCCCGCCGGGCTGCCCGCCGCCGCACTCGCCCTGCTGGACGTCCTGGCGGGCGGCGCGCTGGCCCTCGTGGAGGCGGCGGCCCTGCTGCGGCTGCCGGTGTCCGCGGTCCGGGTCCTCGCCGCCGACCTCGCCGACCGGGACCTGGTCCTCGCCCGGGCGCCGATCCCGCCCGCCGACCGCTTCGAACCCGACCTGCTGAAGAGAGTGGCCGATGGCCTCCGCGCCCTCAAGCACTAGCGCCTCCCCCGCCGACGGCATCCACCTGCCCGACACGGCCCGCGACCTGGTGAAGATCCTGGTCGCGGGGCCGTTCGGGGTGGGCAAGACGACCCTGATCGACTCGGTGTCGGAGATCCGGCCGCTGCACACCGAGGAGCACCTCAGCGAGGCGTCCGCGGGCGTGGACGACCTGGCCGGGGTGCGGGACAAGACGACCACGACGGTCGCGATCGACTTCGGCCGGGTGAGCCTGGCGGGCGGCGTGGTGCTGTACCTGTTCGGCACGCCGGGCCAGGAGCGGTTCCGGTCGCTGTGGGACGACATCGCCTACGGCGCGCTCGGCGCGCTGGTGCTGGTCGACAGCCGCCGGATCGACGCGTCGTTCGACGTGCTGGGACTGGTCGAGGAGAGCGGACTGCCGTACGCGGTGGCGTTCAACGCCTTCCCCGACGCGCCCCGCCACTACGGCGAGGCGCAGCTCCGCCGGGCGCTGGACCTGGAGCCGGGCACCCCGATGGTGACGTGCGACGCGCGGGACACGAACTCCTCCGTCGACGCGCTGCTCGCCCTGGTGGACCATCTGATCGCCACGCAGGAGGCGGTGTCCCCGTGACCGCGTACCCCCCGGACCGGCACGACTTCTCCCGCTCGGCCCCCGTACGGCTGTGGGAGGACGGGTTCGCCGCGGACCCGCACCGCTACTACGCGGCCCTGCGCGCCCAGGGCCCGATCGGCTGGGCGGAACTGGCGCCCGGCGTCCCGGCGTACGTCGTGACCGAGCGGCGGGCCGCGCTGGAGGTCCTGCGCGACACCGAGCGGTTCTCGCACGACCCGCGCGCCTGGGAGGAGACGGTGCCGGCCGACTCGCCGGTGCTGGGCATGATGCGGTGGCGGCCCAACGCCCTGTTCGCCGACGGCGGCGCGCACGTGCGCTACCGCACCGCGCTCCTCGACGTGTTCGACCTGCTCGAGCCGCACGACCTGCGGGCGCGGGTGCACCGGGCGGTGCGGCTGCTGGTGGACCGGATCGGGCCGCGCGGCGAGGCGGACCTGGTCGCGGACTTCTCCCGGCCGCTGATGGCGCTGGTCTTCAACGACCTGTTCGGGATGCCGGTGAGCGCGGGCGACCGGCTCGACGCGAGTCTCGGCCGGATGATGGAGGGCGGCGCGGGGGCCGCCGAGGGCGAGGCGGAGTACGCCCGGTACGTGCTGGACCTGATCGCCGCCAAGGCCGAGCGGCGCGGCGACGACCTGCCCAGCCGCCTCCTCGACCACCCGGCCGGGCTGACCCCCGAGGAGGTCACCTGGCAGGTGTTCCTCACCCTCGGCGCGGGCTACGAGCCGACGGCCAACCTGGTGTCCAACACGCTGTCGCGCATCCTCGGCAACCCGGTCTACTACTCGACCCTGACCAGCGGGGCCCGGCCGGTCACGGACGCGGTGGTGGAGGTGCTGCACCACGAGACGCCGCTGACCAACTACGGCATCTACTACGCCCGCGAGCCCGTGGCCTGCCACGGGGTGTGGCTGCGCGACGCGGTGCCGGTGGTGGTGTCGTTCGGCGCGCTCACCTCCTTCGCCGAGCAGGAGGACACCGGCGGGCGGCACCCGGGCGACGTCTCCCACCTGTCGTGGGGCGCGGGCCCGCACGCCTGTCCCGTCAGGCAGCACACGCTGCTCATCGTCACCGAGGCGATCGAGCAGCTCACCCAGTGGCTGCCCGACCTGGACCCGGTGCTGCCGCGCGAGCGCCTGGGCTGGCGGCCCGGTCCGTTCCACCGGTCGCTGACCGCCCTGCCTGTCCGCTTCACCGCCCGCTCCCCCGACCACCCTGGAGTTGAGTCGTGACCGTCACCGACCGCATCGCCCTCGACCCGTTCGGGGCCGACATCCCCGCCGAGAGCGCCCGGTTACGGGCGCTCGGCCCGATCGTCCCCGTGGAGCTGCCCGGCGGCATCCCGGCGTGGGCACCGACCGGCCACGCCGTCCTCAAGGAGCTGATCCTCGACCCGCGGGTCAGCAAGGACCCGCGCCGGCACTGGCGGCTGTGGCCCGAGATCGGCGACCACCCGTCCTGGGCCTGGATCCTCGGCTGGGTGGGCGTGGTGAACATGCTCTCCACGTACGGCACCGACCACGCGCGGCTGCGCAAGCTGGTCGCGCCGAGCTTCACGCACCGGCGCACCGAGGCGCTGCGCGAGCGGGTCGAGGTGATCACCGCGGAGCTGCTGGACGGGCTCGCGGCGGGCGGGGACGAGGCCGACCTGAAGGCCGCCTTCGCGCACCCGCTGCCGATGCGGATCATCTGCGAACTGTTCGGGGTGCCCGAGGGGATGCGGGACGCCACCGCGCGGCTCATCGCCGCCATCATGGACACCTCCGACCCGGGTCCGGAGCACGCGGCGTTCGTGCAGGAGCAGATCGGCACGGTGCTGGGCGGCCTGGTCGCGCACAAGCAGGCTCGTCCCGGCGACGACATGACGACCGAGCTGATCCGGGTGCGCGACGAGGACGGCGACCGGCTGAGCGCCGAGGAACTGGTCCACACGCTGCTGCTGGTCATCGGCGCCGGGTTCGAGACGACCGTCAACCTCATCGGCAACGCCGTGGTGGCGCTGCTGCGCCGGCCCGAGCAGCTCGCGGCGGTCCGCAGCGGCGCGATCGGCTGGGACGCGGTCGTGGACGAGACGCTGCGGGCGCACCCGTCGATCGCCTCGCTGCCGCTGCGGTTCGCCGTCACCGACCTGACGGTGGGCGACGTGACGGTCCCCGCCGGCGACGCGATCATCACCACGTACGCCGCTGCGGGCCTGGACCCGGCCCACTACGGCCCGGACGCGGACGTCTTCGACGCGGCGCGGGGCGCCGACGACCACCTGGCGTTCGGGATCGGCGTGCACCGCTGCATCGGCGCGCCGCTGGCCCGGATGGAGGCGCTCACCGCGCTGCCCGCCCTGTTCGAGCGGTTCCCCGACCTGGACCTCGCCACCGGGGAGCTGACGCAGGTGCCGTCGTTCATCGCGTTCGGCTGGCAGGAGATCCCGGTCCGGCTGCGCGGCTGAACCGGTCGGGCGACGGGGGGCCGACCGGTCCCCCGATCCGCTGCTCCCGCTGCCCCCGCGGACACTGGTGATTCTGCCGATGGCGACCGCGCTCCCCGCCACGACGCTGGGCGAGACAGGCACCCCACGCCTCTCTCCCCTCAGGAGCACCCATGCGTCGTCGTCCCCCGCGCCGGCTTCTCGGCCTTCTCGCCGCCTCCACCGTCGCGCTCACCCTCTTCTCCTCGGCGCCGGTCGCCGCCGCCGATCCCGCCCCCGCTCCGGCCGCCCGGACCGCCGGCGCGACCGCCCGGACGCTCGCCACGAGCACACCGGTCGTCTTCGTCCACGGCTACACCGGCAACGCCTCCAACTGGGTCACCGCCATGAGCGTGTTCCGGGCCGGCGGCTGGTCCAGCTCCAACCTGTTCGCCTACGAGTACGACTCCTACGGCAACAACGTCACCAACGCCCAGGGCCTGGCCGCCTTCGTCAACAACGTCAAGGCGCGGACCGGCGCGAACAAGGTGGCCATCGTCAACCACTCCATGGGCGGCCTGGTCAGCCAGTACTACCTGAAGGTGCTGGGCGGCAACGCCAGCGTCAGCCACCTGGCCTCCATCGCCGGCGCCAACCACGGCACCACCTACGCCGGCGCCTGCCTGATCTACACGACCTGCCAGCAGATGTACCCGGGCTCGTCCTTCATCGCCCAGATCACGGCGGGCGACGAGACACCCGGCGACACCAGGTACGCCACCTGGTACTCGGCGTGCGACGGCATCATCCTGCCGTACACCAGCACCCGTCTCGAGGGCGCCGTGAACAACAACGTGCCGTGCCAGACCCACATCGGCTACCTGACGGACACGGTCGTGCTGGGCGCGATCGCCCGCTTCGTCGCCTCCTGATCCCGGGGCGAAGGCGCGAAGGCCCGAAGGCCCGAAGGCGCGAAGGCCGGGCGGAGCCGATCCATCGCTCACGCCCGGCCCCACCGCCGTGCCCGCCCTGACGACCTGCCGGGAACCGGACGTGTTACGTGTTCTGCCGTCCCCGTGGCAGTCCCTTCTGTCAGAGTCGGGCAGCGTGACCAGTCAGCCGAAGCAGCAGTTACCCCCCGACGATGCCCCGGCCACCCGTCCCGGTCCTCCCGGCGGGGCGCCGACCCCGTTGTCGGTGGGGGTCGAGGAGGAGTTCCTCCTCGTCGACCCCGTCAGCAGATCCGTGCGGCCCGAGGGTCCACAGGTGGCCGCGGCGGCCGCCGGTGAGCTCGGCCGGCACGTCGACACCGAACTGACCCGCTATCAGATCGAGAGCCGCACCGATCCCCACACGCAGCTGGGCGAGACGTTCACGCAACTGCGCTCCATGCGCGCGGCGTTGGCGCGGGCCGCGGCCGGGCGGGGGCTGCGCATCGCCGCCAGCGGTTCCCCGGTCACCGGCCTGGTCGCGCCCGTGCCCCTCACGCCGGGCCCGCGGTACGCCGAGAGCCTGTCCCTCTTCCGCGCGCTGGACGACGAGCAGAGCGCCTGCGCGTGCCACGTGCACGTCGGCGTGGCCGACCCGCGGGAAGCGGTCGAGGTGAGCAACCACCTGCGGCCCTGGCTGCCGACGCTGACCGCGCTGACCGCGAACTCCCCGTACTGGGACGGCCGCGACACCGGCTACGCGAGCTGGCGCACCATCGCCTGGGGGCGGTGGCCGGTGGCCGGCCCGCCGCCCTACTTCCACTCCCCCGCCCACTTCGAGGAACTCGTCGAGGAACTCGTCCTCACCCGGACCGTCCTGGACCGCGGCGGCGTGTACTGGGACGTCCGCCCCTCCCACCACCTGCCCACCGTCGAAGTGCGCGTCGCGGACGCGGCACTCACCCCCGAGGACACCGTCCTGCTCGCCGCCGTCGTCCGTGCGCTGGTCGGCACCGCCCTGGAGGCGATCCGCGCCGGCGGACCGGCCCCCCGCCCGGGTCCCGAGATCCTGCGCGCGGCCTCCTGGCGGGCGGCACGCGACGGACTCGCCGGACACGCCCTCGACCCGCTCACCCGGCGTCTGGTCCCCGCGGTCGCGCAGGTCGAGCGCATGCTGCGTGCCCTGTCCCCCGCCCTGCGTCGCAGCGGTGACCTCGATCTCGTGCGCGGCCACTGGGAACGCCTGCGCACCCGGGGCAGCGGAGCCGACCGGCAGCGTGCCGCCTACCGCCACCGCGCCAGCCTCCACGACGTCGTCGATCACGTCATCGCCGCCACCTGCCCCTCACAGGCACCCCCAGCCACCTCGTGACCGGCCGGCGAGGTCGCCCCGGGGCGGGGCGCGGGCGCCGGTGCCGGGGTGCCCGCGCGCCTCGGGCGAGGGTGACGGCATAAGCTCGGCGGATGGCGAAGTACTACGACGTGCACCCCGACAACCCCCAGCCGCGCACCATCTCCCAGGTCGCGGCCGCCATCCGGGACGGCGCGCTCATCGCGTACCCGACGGACTCCTGCTACGCACTGGGCTGCCGGCTGGGCAGCCGGGACGGGATCGAGCGGATCCGGACCATCCGCCACCTCGACGACCGGCACCACTTCACGCTGGTCTGCCAGGACTTCGCGCAGCTAGGTCAGTTCGTGCGGATCGACAACGACGTGTTCCGGGCCGTCAAGGCGTCCACGCCCGGCAGTTACACCTTCATCCTCCCGGCGACGAAGGAGGTGCCGCGGATGCTCCAGCACCCGAAGAAGAAGACCGTGGGCGTGCGCATCCCGGACCACGTCGTCACCCAGGCCCTGCTGGCGGAGCTGGGCGAGCCGCTGCTGTCCAGCACGCTGCTGCTGCCCGGCGAGGAGGAGCCGATGACCCAGGGCTGGGAGATCAAGGACCGGCTCGACCACGTGGTCGACGGCGTGCTGGACTCCGGCGAGTGCGGCACCGAGCCGACGACCGTCGTCGACTTCTCCAGCGGGGAGGCCGAGATCGTGCGCCGCGGGGCGGGGGACCCCTCGCGGTTCGAGTGAGCTCCAGCGGGGGCCGCGCGGGCCGATGGGTGGTGCGTGCAACCATGTCGGGGCGGCCCCGTCCGTGCCGGGCGGGTGCCCGGCTCACCGTGAACACCGCAGAGAGGCGCCCCCATGACCTCCATCCAGGGAACCGATGTCGACGTCCGCACCGAGGACGGCGTCGCCGACGCGTACTTCGTGCACCCCGACGGGCCGGGTCCGTACCCGGGCGTGCTGCTGTACCAGGACGCGTTCGGGCTGCGCCCGCACCTGAGGTCGATGGCCGACCGGCTCGCCGGTGAGGGCTACGCCGTGCTGGTGCCGAACGTGTTCTACCGGCACGGGCGCACCCCCGTCTTCGACCTGCCCGCGTTCATCGACCCGGAGGCCCGTCCGGAGATCTGGCAGGCGATCGGTCCGGTCATGCAGGCGCTGACGCCGGAGCTCGCCGTGCGGGACGCGGACGCCTACCTGCGCCGGCTGGAGGAGGACCCGCTGGTCACCGACGGTCCGGTGGCCGTGACGGGGTACTGCATGGGCGCCCGGCTGGCCCTGTACACGGCGGGCGCCCACCCCGGCCGGGTCGCGGCGATGGCCGGGTTCCACGGCGGGCGGCTCGCGACGGACGCGCCGGACAGCCCGCACCTGGTCGCCGACCGGGTCACCGCAGAGGTGTACTTCGGCCACGCGGACGCCGACGCCTCCATGCCGCCCGAGCAGCAGCGGCGACTGGAGGAGGCGCTGACCGCGGCCGGCGTCCGCCACCGGTGCGAGGTGTATCCCGGGGCGCACCACGGCTACACCCAGGCCGACACCTCGGCGTACGACAAGGACGGCGACGACCGGCACTGGACGGCCCTGCTGGACCTGCTCGCCCGCACCTTCTGAGGGAACCCGCCCCACGAGCGCTCGCGGCACACGTGCCGCGAGCGCTTCTTCACGTCTTCAACATTGACATGACCACAACTGGGCGGGAATCTGAGAGCGCTCTCAGAACAGGTACGGACCAGCCCCCAGCGGTCCGCCCTTCGGACCAACCCCACAGGTCTCCCGCACGGAGGTGGAGAGTGCTCAGAGGTCTCAGGCACCGACTCGCGGCGGTGGCCGGAGCAACGGCTCTGGTCGGCGCACTGCTCTCGCTGGGACACCCGGCCCAGGCCGCGGTCCCGGACACCATTCCCTTGAAGATCACCAACAACTCGGGCCGCGGCGACGCCGTGTACGTCTACACCCTCGGCACCCTGCTCAGCACGGGCCAGCAGGGCTGGGCGGACGCCAACGGCACGTTCCACCCGTGGCCGGCGGGCAGCGTACCGCCCGTGCCGGCGCCGGACGCGTCCATCCCCGGACCGGCCGCGGGCCAGTCCAAGACGATCCGCATCCCCAAGTTCTCCGGCCGGATCTACTTCTCCTACGGGCAGAAACTGGTGTTCCAGCTCGCCACGGGCGGGCTGGTGCAGCCGGCCGTGCAGAACCCCAGCGACCCCAACCGCAACATCCTGTTCAACTGGTCGGAGTACACGCTCAACAACGACGGGCTGTGGATCAACAGCACCCAGGTCGACATGTTCTCGGTGCCCTACGCGGTCGGCGTGCAGCGCTCCGACGGCAGCACCGTGAACACCGGCCACCTCAAGCCGGGCGGGTACAACGGCTTCTACAGCGCGCTGCGCGGCCAGCCCGGCGGCTGGGCCAACCTGATCCAGACCCGCTCCGACGGCACCGTGCTGCGGGCCCTCTCCCCCGGCCACGGTCTGGAGACCGGTGCGCTGCCGGCGTCCGTGATGGACGACTACATCAACCGCGTCTGGCAGAAGTACGCGACCTCCACGCTGACGGTGACCCCGTTCGGCGACCAGCCGGGCACCAAGTACTACGGCCGGGTCTCGGGCGGGGTCATGAACTTCACCAACGCCTCGGGCGCGGTCGTCACGAGCTTCCAGAAGCCCGACGCGGACAGCGTGTTCGGCTGTCACAAGCTGCTGGACGCCCCCAACGACCAGGTGCGCGGCCCGATCTCCCGCACCCTGTGCGCGGGCTTCAACCGCTCCACACTGCTGGTCAACCCCAACCAGCCCGACACCACGACCGCGAACTTCTACCAGGACGCGGTGACCAACCACTACGCGCGCAAGATCCACGCGCAGATGGCCGACGGCAAGGCGTACGCCTTCGCCTTCGACGACGTGGGCAACCAGGAGTCGCTGGTCCACGACGGGGCGCCGCAACAGGCGTACCTGACACTGGACCCGCTCAACTGACGTCCGCGGCGGCGGACATGACGGAGCCCCACCCCGCAGCCGCGCGGGGTGGGGCTCCGTGCCGTGCGGGACCGGTCAGCTCGTGGTGACGGCGGTGTCGTCCACGACGAAGCTGGTCTGCAGCGAGGAGTCCTCGGCACCCGTGAACTTCAGGGTGACCGTGGAGCCCGCGAAGGAGGACAGGTCCAGGGTCCTCAGGGTGTAACCGGTGGCCTTGTTGAGGTTGGAGTAGGTCGCCAGGGTGGTCGAACCGGCGGTCACCGTCAGCTTGTCGTACGCGGTGCTGGTGGTGGTCTCCGCGCTGTCGATGTGCAGGTAGAAGGTCAGCGTCGCCTTGCAGCCGGCCGGGACAGCGACCGACTGGGACAGCGTGTCGGTGTGCGTCGAGCCGTAGCCGTCGAGCCACGCCTTGTACGAACCGCCGTGCGCCGCCTCACCCGTGTCGTTGGTGATGACCCCGCTGCTGGCCGTCCAGGTGGTGTTGCCCGACTCGAAGCCGGGGTTGCCGAGGAGCTGGGCGGAGGTGCAGGTGCCGCCGCCCCCGCCGGTGCCGACCGTCCAGGTGAAGGACGCGGTGCCGCTGGCGCCGGTGGAGTCGGTCACCGTGACGGTGGTGCTGTAGGTGCCGGCCGTGGTCGGGGTGCCGGAGACGACACCCGTGGAGCTGTTGATCGACAGGCCCGCGGGCAGGCCGCTCGCGGCGTAGGTGAGCGAGCCGCCGTTGGTGCTGCTGGCCGTGATCTTCAGGCTGACCGCGGTGCCGACGGTCGAGGACTGGTTGCCCGGGTTGGTCACCGTGACGCCGCTGCTGGGCGGGGTGATGTGGCCGCCCACGTTGATGCCGGCGAAGGCGTTGCCGACCCCGGCGTACTGGGTGGAGCCCGTGCCGTACAGCGCGGCGGCCGCGTTGAGCGCGGCGGTGCGGGCGCCCGCGTAGTTGGTGCTCGACGTCATGTACGTGGTCAGCGCCTTGTACCAGATCTGCAGGGCCGCGGCCCGGCCGATGCCGGTGACGGCGACGCCGTCGGAGGTGGGGCTGTTGTACGTGACGCCGTTGATGGTCTTGGTGCCGCTGCCCTCGGACAGCAGGTAGAACATGTGGTTCGCCGGGCCCGAGGAGTAGTGCACGTCGAGGTTGCCGACGCCCGAGTACCAGCTGTCGGCGGAGCCGCCGTCCTTGCTGGGCTTGTCCATGTAGCGCAGCGGCGAGCCGTCGCCGTTGATGTTGATCTTCTCGCCGATGAGGTAGTCGCCGACGTCGGAGGAGTTGTTGGCGTAGAACTCCACGCCGGTGCCGAAGATGTCCGAGGTGGCCTCGTTCAGGCCGCCCGACTCACCGCTGTAGTCGAGGCCCGCGGTGTTGGACGTGACACCGTGGCTCATCTCGTGGCCGGCCACGTCCAGCGAGGTCAGGGCGTGGGTGTTGCCCGAGCCGTCGCCGTAGGTCATGCAGAAGCAGCTGTCGTCCCAGAACGCGTTGACGTAGCCGCTGCTGTAGTGGACGCGCGAGTACGCGGCGACGCCGTCGTTGCGGATGCCGCTGCGCCCGAAGGTGTTCTTGTAGAAGTCCCAGGTCTCCTGGGCCCCGTAGGCCGCGTCCGCGCCCGCGGTCTGGGTGTTGGAGCCGGACCCGTTGCCCCAGACGTCGTCGGCGTCGGTCATCAGCGTGCCGGTGCCGGACGTGCCGCCGTTGAGCGAGTAGGTCTTGTGGCCGCCGCGCGTGGTGTCGTAGAGCTGGTACGTCGAACCCGACAGGGTCGTGTTCAGGGTGACGGAGCCGCTGTACTGGGTGTTGCCGGTGCCGGTCTTGACGTCCTGGAAGCGGAACAGTTCCGCGCCGGTGGTCGCGTCGGTCACGACGTGCAGGCGGCTCGGCGTGCCGTCGTCCTGGACGCCGGTGACGACCGTCTCCCAGGCGAGCCGGGGGGTGCCGTCGCCGGCCCAGATCACCTTGCGGGCGCTGTCGGCGGCGGGCTGCTTCGCGTCGAGCGAGCGCGCGGTCGTGAGGGCCTTCGCCTCGGCCGCGGACTTGGAGTACGTGGCCGTGGTGGAGGCGACCTTGACCGTGCGGCGGTTGTTGTTGAAGGTCGTGGTGACCGTGCCGGTGGCCTGGGAGGCCGGGGGCGTGTGCACGACGAGGTCGCCGCCGAGGACCGGCAGCCCTGCATAGGTGCGCTCGTAGCGGGTGTGGACGGTGCCGTCGTTGTCCTTGACGACGTCCTTGACGACGAGCTTCTCCTGAGCGCCGAGGCCGAGGCTCCGTGCGGTGCTCGCCGTGTCCGCCTGGGCGCTCCTGACGAGCGCCGTGTGCTGGGCGGGGGTGAGGTCGGCGGGCAGGCCGCCGGTGCGCAGGGGGCTGGGGTGGGGGGCCGCGGGCTGGGCGGACGCCGGGGCCGACTGGAGGCCCACGGCGAGGAGAGCTGCGGTGGAGAGCAGGGCTGCTCCGACCGCGGTCCGCTTGCGGGGAATGCGTCTCACTCGTACTCCTACTGCGGCGGCCGCGGGGCGCGGCCGGTGACAGACCGGGCAGCCGGGTGTGCTGTCCGGGACGAGCTGACCTGTGCGGGTCCGTCCCTGGGTGCAGGGAACGCGCCGCGCGGTGCGGCAGTTGGGAGGGAGGATGACAGTCTTGACAGTTCCATGTCAGTCCGACGCCGCCGCATCAAGGGTTATCCCTCTGCGCGGGCCCCCATACCGAGGGGATGGCTCTGCGTCCCCTCTGCGGAAGCTCTGAGTTCGCTGTGCGCACGCCTCCCGTGCCGCCGTGTCGCCGACTCCCGCTCCCCGCCCCGCCGTTCCGCGCCCCGGTGATCGTTGTTACCGTGCACCGGTGTCCGATTCCTCACGCGATACCGCGGCGGGTGCCGGCTGGGGCGACGCCGAACGGGGCGCCTACCGGCACCTGGTGCCGGAGCGGGTCGAGAAGATCTCCTGGCTGAATCCGCGGCTGCTGTGGGCCGCCCGCAACGGCGTGCTGGCCTCCTGGTTCGGCGATCCCACGGGCCGCACCCGCGACCGGTGGGTGGCGCAGCGCGCCGCGGCCGGGGCGCCCGCCGACAAGGTGATCCTGCGCGACGACCCCGACCGCTTCTCCTTCATGGTGCTCGGCGACACGGGCGAGGGCGACGAGCCCCAGTACGCCGTCGTGCCCGGCTTCCTGACGGTAGGTCAGGGAACGGCGTTCGCGGTCGTCGCCAGCGACGTGATCTACCCGGTGGGCAGCGCCGACGACTACGACACCAAGTTCTTCCGGCCGTACCGGGACTACCCCGCGCCGATCTACGCCGTCCCCGGCAACCACGACTGGTACGAGGACCTCGGCGCCTTCATGCGGGTGTTCTGCGACGACGCCCCGCCCCTGCCCGCCGAGCCCGCGCCGCGCGCCCCCGGCCGGGCGTGGCTGCGCTCCCTGCTGTGGCACCGGCCCCGCCCCGGCGACGGCCGGCACCTCGACGCGGCCCGCGCGCAGCGTTCCGCGCCCGGCCAACGGGCCGTGCAGCCGGGGCCGTACTGGGCGATCGACGCGGGCCCCGTGCGCATCGTGGGCATCGACACCGGCCTCCTCGGCACCCTCGACGCCGCGCAGGGCGCCTGGCTGCGCGAGGTGTCCCTCGGCCCGCGGCCGAAGATCCTCGTCACCGGCTCACCCCTGTACGTGGACGGCGAGCACCACCCCTGCGCGATCGAGGGCGGCGGCACCGTCGACGAGATCGTCCGCGACCCGGCGCACCGCTACGTGCTCGCCATCGGCGGCGACATCCACAACTACCAGCGCTACCCCGTGCGGTTGGCCGACGGCCGCACGCTCCAGTACGTCGTCGCGGGCGGCGGCGGCGCGTTCACCCACGCCACGCACACCATTCCCCGGGTCGACGTCGGCGGGGTCGGCGAGGACGACTTCCGCTGCTATCCGCTGCGCGGCGACTCCCTGGCGTTCTACAGCCGCCTCTACGGCCGCCGGCTGCGCCTGCGCGGCTTCTTCACGCTCACCGAGGACGAGGCCGCCGCGGTGATCGCGCGGCGGCTGGGCGTCGAACCCGCCCGCGCCCCGGCTCCCGGGACCCGGGTCACCCGGCGGACCCGGCTGGTGGCGAGCCTGCTGGGCGCGGGCCGGCGCCCCGACCGCGGGGCCCGGTTCCGGCTGCCGGTGCGCAAGATCTACACGCAGGTCTTCTCCCCCGGCTCGGCCACGTTCAGCCCGCCGTTCTTCAAGTGCTTCCTGCGCCTGGACGTCTCCCCCGAGGCGGTGCGGCTGCGCTGCCACGCCGCGACGGGCAACCGCGCCCAGGAGACCGAACCGCCGGTGGAGGACGAGGTGCTCATACCGCTGGCCTGACGGCCGTGTCCCGGGCGCTGCCGCCGCACGTGCGGCCCCGGGCCCGGCGGGCCCGCCCGCGCGCTTCACACCGCCGTCATGATCGGACCGTACGATCGACGGCGAACGACCTGAACGGCACGCGCGCCTGTGCCGTGGACGATGGAGGAGCCCGTGCCGTCCACCCCCCGCCCGCTGCGCAAGCTGGGCTTCCTGACCATCGGCCTGTTCGACGAGGCCGACCCGCGCCGCGGGCACGAGACCACGCTGGAGATCATCGAGCTCGGCGAGCGGCTCGGCTTCGACAGCGCCTGGCTGCGCCACCGGCACCTGCAGTACGGCATCTCCTCACCGGTGGCCGTCCTCGCGGCGGCCTCGCAGCGCACCCGGCGCATCGAGCTGGGCACCGCGGTGACGCCGCTCGGCTGGGAGAACCCGCTGCGGCTCGCGGAGGACCTGGCCACCGTCGACATCCTGTCCGGCGGCCGTCTCAACCCGGGCGTCAGCGTGGGCCCGCCGATGCACTACGACCGGGTCCGGGACGCGCTGTACCCGGAAACCGCCGACGCCGAGGACTTCTCCTACGAGCGGGTGCGGCGGCTGCTGGCGTTCGTGCGCGGCGAGCCCGCCAGCGCGTTCCGCGGGACCGAGGGCTTCGAGGTGTTCTCCGACCGGGTCCAGCCGCACGCGCCGGGCCTGGGCGGGCGGATCTGGTACGGCGGCGGCAGCCTCGGCTCCGCGCGCTGGGCGGGCGAGCACGGCATGAACCTCCTGACGAGCAGCGTCGTCAAGGCCGAGGCCCCGGACGGTCCCTGGGACTTCGCCGAGATCCAGCTCTCCCTGGTGCGCGCCTTCCGGGCCGCCCACCCCGACGGCGAGGCGGCCCGGGTGTCGCAGGGGCTGGTGGTCATCCCGACCGACTCGGCCACGCCCGCACAGCGCGCCAAGTACGAGGAGTACGCCGCCCGGCGCCTGCCGAGGACGACCGCCCCGCAGGGCCCGGGGCGGCTGCTGTTCGCACCGGACCTGGTGGGCCCCTCCGCGCAGATCGCCGAACGGCTCCACGCCCACGCGGCGTTCCGCGAGATCGACGAGGTCGCCTTCGCCCTGCCGTTCACCTTCGAGCACGAGGACTACGTGCAGATCCTCACCGACATGGCCACGGTGCTGGGCCCGGCCCTGGGCTGGAAGCCGGCGGACGGCTAGGCCGTGTCGTTCGGATCAGCCCGATACGGACCGACGGCGCCTTGCGACCCCGGGGTGATCCGAAAGACACGGCCCAGTCGCGGAGCATCCGTGTCATGGGGCGGGCGGCACGCGCGTGGCCTGCTTGACCCGCCGGGCCGCCCCTTGCACAGTCGGCACGCGGGAGCGTGACGGCCCGCCTCCCGTTGCCGCCGGCCCCCCGACCTGGGGCGTGGACGGCCCCGACCCCCAGGAGTGGCTGGTCCGATGGTCCTCGACCTGCTGGTGATCGGTACGGCCATCACCTTGGGACCCCTGCACAACAGCGCCTTCATCCTGCTGCTCTCCGCGCGGCGCGGCGTCCGGCTGGGCCTGGCGTTCCTGTTGTCGTGGCTGGCCAACCTGGTCGCCGTGGTCGCCGTCGTGGTGCTGCTGACCGGCGGTCAGCCCCCGGCCCGGCACAGCGCGCCCTCGACCGCCGGGGTCGCCGCGAAACTCGCCATCGGTCTGGCGCTGGTGCTGTACGGCGCGCACCGGCGGCGCCGCCCGCCCCGCCCGCACGGCCCACCGCGCTGGTCCGCCCGGATCGACAACGCCTCCTGGGTCTCGGCAGCCGGCCTGGCCTGGCTGCTGCAGCCCTGGGCACTGGTCGGCGCCGGCGCCGCCACGGTGCTGGAGGCGCACCTGTCCACCGCGGGCGACTGGCTCTCGCTGACCGGGTACTGCCTGCTGGCCACCCTCAGCCTCATCGTCATGGAGATGTACGCGGTCTGGGCGCCCGCGGCCGCGGGGGCCCGGCTGGACGCCCTGCGGGCCTGGCTCGCCCGGCACCAGGAGCAGCTCGTCGTCACCCTCTGCCTCCTCGCCGGCCTGTGGCTGACCGGCGCGAGCATCTTCGAGCTGGTCAGCTGACGTCGGTGCGGCGCAGCGGCGGCGGGGTCCAGTCGCCGGTGAGGGCGGCCTGCCGGGGCCAGTACAGGCGCAGGAAGACGTTGAAGCTGCCCGCGGGCGCCGGGAGCCAGTTGCTCTCGCGGTCCGGCCCCGGGTTGTCGTGCTGGACGTAGATGTCCAGGGAGCCGTCGGGGTTGGTGCGCATCCCGCTGCGGTCCCCGATCGCGTACCGGTCCAGGGGGTTGGCGGCGAAGAGCTGGCGGTCGTTCATCATGGTCAGGGACCAGAAGCCGTCGACGGGCGGGGTCGTCCCGGCGTCGAAGTGCAGGACGTAGGGGTGGGCGCCGTCCAGGGGCCGGCCGTCGGCGTCGGTGGTGGCGTGCGGGTAGAGGGCGTCGGCGTCCAGGTTGGCCCCGTACCCGAACCGGGTGATGACCGCGCGCTTGGCGTAGTCGGTGCCGTAGTCCCCGAGGCCCCGGTGCACGGTCCAGCCGCCCGCGTTGGCGGACTCCGCCCGGGCGAGCAGGTCGCGCAGGGTCTCCGGGCCGCGCCGCGCGCCCGCGTCGAGGGCGGCGAGCTCCTCGGCGGACAGGTCGTCCAGGCTCGCGCCGGGCGCGATGCCGAGTTTCGCGAGGCGGCCCAGGACGGTCGCGTCGGCGGGGTCGGGAGGGTTGTCGACCATCGACCGGTTCAGCAGCGTGAAGTAGTCGCGGCCGCCGAGGGCGTGGACCTGGTCGACCGGCGGCGTCGTGGCGTCGGCCCCGGCCGGGACGGGCACGTCGGTGGGAGGGGAGTAGGCGTCGGGGTCGCCGGTCCACTCCGACAGGGGGATCAGGCGCGTGGCGTCCTGGAGCCGGTTGACGGCCGGGAAGTCCGACGGGCCGCTGGTCGCGTACCGGGCGATGATCCAGTTCACCGCGGTGGTCGACCGGAGCAGGGTCAGGCCGGGCGGGGTCGGCTGCGACCAGGACGGCCCGGCGATCAGGAACGGGCCGGCGGACGCGCCGTGGGTGCGCCGGCCCACGACGGCGCAGACGTCGGACCAGGCGTCCAGGATCGGGACCATCCAGAAGCGGTCGCCGAACTCGGGCAGGGTCAGCACCAGGGGCTGGTCGGACAGGTCGAGCCAGGCACTGGAGTACAGGGTGTCGGCGTTCGGCGAGACGACCTCGGTGAAGTCGGCGTCCGGTGTGGTGCGCATGTAGCAGAACTGGTTGACCGGGGCCTTGCGGCGCCCGTCGTCCCGGGCCGGGACCGCCGTCATGGCCGCCTTCGTCAGGGCCGCGGTGACCAGCGGGTACCCGTAGATCCAGGCCTCCGTGGCCAGTTCCTCCAGCGACTCGTCCGTCATGGGCTTCTCCCAGGTGTCCGGCGTTCCGTCCGGGCCCGACGCTACGAGCGCCACCGGGCGCCCGCGCGGCGAGTCCGCCGAATGGGTGACGCGGCCGCGGGCCGGCAGCCCGGGCAGGGGGGACGGAGGACGGTCTGCTCGGTCCGCCGGGGAGGCGGCGGAGCCCCGGGCGTCACCGCCCGGGTCCGGTGCCCGGTTGATCGGTCCCGCCCGCGTCACGGAGGCTGGGGGCGTACGACACCGTCAAGGGAAGGCCGCTCGTGATCAGCATCCCCACGCACACGCTCGACGACGGCACGACGATCCCGGCCGTGGGCCTCGGCACCTGGCCGATGGACGACGCCGAGGCGGAACGGGCGGTCGCCGAGGCGCTCGGCCTGGGCTACCGCCTGGTGGACACGGCGACGAACTACCGCAACGAGACCGGGGTGGGACGCGGCCTCGCGCACGCGGGCGTGGACCGCGAGGAGATCGTCGTGACGACCAAGCTCCCGGGCCGCCACCACGGCTACGAGGAGACCCTCGCCTCCTTCGAGGAGTCGCGCCGTCGCCTCGGCGTCGACCACGTCGACCTGTACCTGATCCACTGGCCGCTCCCCCGGGTCGACCGGTACGTCGACTCCTGGCGGGCCATGATCAAGCTGCGCGAGGAGGGCCTGGTCCGCTCCATCGGCGTCTCCAACTTCACCCCCGGGCACATCGAGCGGCTGGAGAAGGAGACCGGTGTGCTGCCCTCGGTCAACCAGATCGAGCTGCACCCGCTCTTCCCGCAGGACGCGCTGCGCGCCTTCCACGCCGCCAAGGGCATCGTCACCGAGAGCTGGAGCCCGCTGGGCCGGGGCTCGGAACTGCTGGAGGACCCGGCGGTCGTGTCCGTCGCCGAGGCGCACGGCGTGACGCCGGCCCAGGCGGTCCTGCGCTGGCACGTCCAGCTCGGCGCCCTGCCCATCCCGAAGTCGGCCGACCCCGGGCGGCAGCGGGCCAACCTGGACGTGTTCGCCTTCGAGCTGGACGCCGACCAGATGGCGGCGATCGGCGGGCGCGCCCACCGGCGGCTGGGCGGGGACCCCGAGACCCACGAGGAGTTCTGACCGACGCCACGGGCCCCGGACCGGTCGCCGCCCTCAGGCGCGGTGGGCCCGCACCGCGGCCAGTGCGCGGTCCGCGTGGGTGTTCATGCGCAGCTCGCTGCGCACCACCTCCAGGACGGTGCGGTCCGGCCCGATCACGAAGGTGACCCGCTTGGTGGGCGCCAGGGAGAAGCCCCGCTTCACACCGAACCGCTCCCGGACCGCGCCGTCCTCGTCGGACAGCAGCGGCATGCCGAGGGCGTGGAGACCGGCGAACTCCTGCTGGCGGTCGACGCGGTCCCCGCTGATGCCGACCGGGCGCGCGCCCGCCTCGGCGAACTCGGCGGCCAGGTCACGGAAGTGGCAGGCCTCGGCGGTGCAGCCCGGGGTGAGCGCGGCCGGGTAGAAGAACAGCACCACCGGCCCGTCGGCGAGCAGCTCGGACAGCGTGCGCACGGTGCCCGTCTCGTCGGGCAGGGCGAAGTCCTCGACGCGGTCGCCCACCCGCGGCGCCCGGGTCACGACCGGCGCTCCGCGCCCGCCGCGACGCCCCGCGCCCACAGCACGAGCGGCACCTGCAGCGGCAGCCGCCCGAACGCGGCGGCCTTCTGCGGGGTGGGGCGGTCGCGCCAGTCCAGCGCCATCTTCACGTTGGCCGGGAACACCCCGGCGAAGAACGCCGCGGTGGCCAGCGCCGCACCGCGCCGGGTGCGCGGCAGCGCGAGACCGGCCGCCAGCGCCAGCTCGGCGGCGCCGCTGGCGTAGGTCCAGGCGCGGGGCGTGCCCGGCAGGGCCTTCGGCACGATCGCGTCGAACGGGCGGGGGGAGGCGAAGTGGGCGGCGCCGGCGACGGCCAGCAGGCCGGCGAGCAGCAGGGGTGAGCGTTCGGACCGTGACACGGTTCCTCCTCGGACGACCAGGCGCGCGATATTACTGGACGGTACGCACGCCGTGGGCGTCGGCCCCCTGCCGCCGGCTCAGCGGACCTCGTCGACCGTCCGGTGAGGCACGGGAGGTGCCCGGCCACCGTGTCACGTCCGGTGCCGGGGCCTACTGCAGCGGCTGGGTGAAGCGCAGCAGGTTGCCCGCCGGGTCGCGGAACGCGCAGTCGCGCATGCCGTAGGGCTGGTCCATCGGCTCCTGCAGCACCTCGGCGCCCGCGCCGCTGATGCGCTCGAAGGTCGCGTCGCAGTCGTGCGTGGTGAAGATGACGCCCCGCAGCAGCCCCTTGGCCATCAGCTCGGCCATCGTGCGCCGGTCGTCAGGCGAGGCGTTGGGATCGGCGAGGGGCGGCTCCAGGACGATGTTCACGTCCGGCTGCTCGGGCGACCCGACGGTCACCCAGCGCATGCCCTCGAACCCGACGTCGTTGCGCACCTCGAGACCGAGCACGTCCCGGTAGAAGGCGATGGCCGCGTCGGGGTCGTCGACGGCGATGAAGCACTGGGAAAGCTTGATGTCCATGCCGCTCACGCTACGGCGCGGCGGGCCGGTGTGCTTCTCCGTTCCTGACCGGACGCGTGTGGATCTTGGCGATGCACGCGGGGATGGCGGCGCCCACCTCGTGGTCGCGGGCCCGGTAGGCGCTCGGGCTCTCGCCGACCAGCTCGGTGAACCGCGAGCTGAACGACCCCAGCGACGTACAGCCCACCGCGAAGCAGACCTCGGTCACCGTCAGGTCGCCGCGCCGCAGGAGGGCCTTGGCCCGCTCGATGCGGCGGGTCATGAGATAGCTGTACGGCGTCTCGCCGTAGGCGGTGCGGAAGCTGCGGGAGAAGTGGCCCGGGGACATCAGCGCCTCGCGCGCGAGCGCCGCGACGTCGAGCGGCTGCTCGTAGTCGCGGTCCATCCGGTCGCGGGCCCGCCGCAGCCGGACGAGGTCGTCGAGGCTCTGCCGTTTCACCCCCCGAGTCTCCCACGGCGCCGCCGGCGGGACCCGCCGCGCGGCCCGATCCGGCCGGACCGGTCAGGAACGGAGAAGCGCCGGCCGCGGCGGCGCTCCTAGCGTGGTCGGCATGGAGTTCATCGTGCAGTGGACCTTCCTCCCCCACGACGACCCCGACGACGCGCTGGCCTTCTACCGCGACGCCCTCGGCTTCGAGGTGCGCGCCGACGTCGGCAGCGGTGCGCGGCGCCGGATCACGGTCGGTCCCCCGGGGGGCGGCGGAACGGCGATCGTGCTGGAGCCGCCGGGCGCCACGCACGGCGTCACCGACGAGGAGCGCCGCACCATCGCCGAGATGATGGCCAAGGGCACCTACGCCCGGATCACCCTGGCCACCGACGACCTGGACGCCGCCTTCCGCCGGCTCCGGGCCCGCGGCGCCGAGGTGGTCCGGGAGCCGGCCGAGCAGCCGTACGGCGTCCGGGACTGCGCGTTCCGCGACCCCGCGGGCAACCTCGTCCGCATCACCGAGCTCGGCGTCGACACCCCGTGCATCGACCTGCTGCCCGGATGAGCACTGGCCATACTGCTCGACAAGCTGATCGGATCGGGCGCGGCGACGCCGGACGGAGCGCGGGGGCGGCCCCGCCCACGGAGGGAGACACACGATGAGCACGACCGCGAGGACGACGGGGACCAAGAGGAGCGCCGGGACCACGGGGGCCGGGCGGGCGGCGAAGGGCCCGCGGGCCGCGGGGGCCACGGCCGGGCCGTCCGCGGCGCACGTGGCCGACAGCCACGACCTGATCCGGGTGCACGGCGCGCGCGAGAACAACCTCAGGGACGTCAGCGTGGAGATCCCCAAACGCCGGCTGACCGTGTTCACCGGGGTCTCCGGGTCCGGGAAGAGCTCGCTGGTCTTCGACACCATCGCCGCCGAGTCCCAGCGGCTGATCAACGAGACGTACAGCGCCTTCGTCCAGGGCTTCATGCCGACGCTGGCGCGGCCCGAGGTCGACGTGCTGGACGGGCTCACCACGGTGATCACCGTGGACCAGCAGCGGATGGGCGCCGACCCCCGCTCGACGGTGGGCACCGCCACCGACGCCAACGCGATGCTGCGGATCCTGTTCAGCCGGCTCGGGCGGCCGCACATCGGCGGGCCGAAGGCGTTCTCGTTCAACGTGGCGTCGATCAGCGGGGCCGGCGCCGTCACCGTCGAGCGCGGCGGGCAGAAGGTGAAGGAGCGGCGCAGCTTCAGCATCACCGGCGGGATGTGTCCGCGCTGCGAGGGCCGGGGCGCCGTCACCGACCTGGACCTCGCCCAGCTCTACGACGACTCCAAGTCGCTGAACGAGGGCGCGCTGACGGTGCCCGGCTACAAATCGGGCGGCTGGAACTACCGGCTGTACACCGAGTCGGGCCTGGTCGACCCGGACAAGCCGATCCGCGCGTACACCAAGCGGGAGCTGCAGGACTTCCTGTACCGCGAGCCGACCCGCATGAAGATCGCGGGCATCAACATGACGTACGAGGGGCTGGTCCCGCGCATCCAGAAGTCGATGCTCGCCAAGGACAAGGAGGCGATGCAGCCGCACATCCGCGAGTTCGTGGACCGCGCGGTCACCTTCACCACCTGCCCGGACTGCGAGGGCACCCGGCTCACCGCGGCGGCCCGTTCCTCGAAGATCGGGGGCGTCAGCATCGCCGACGCCTGCGCGATGCAGATCAGCGACCTGGCCGCCTGGGTGCGCGGGCTCGACGAGCCGTCGGTGGCGCCGCTGCTGACCGCGCTGGGGCAGACCCTGGACTCGTTCGTGGAGATCGGCCTCGGCTACCTCTCGCTGGACCGTCCCGCGGGCACGCTGTCCGGCGGCGAGGCGCAGCGCACGAAGATGATCCGGCACCTGGGCTCCTCGCTCACCGACGTCACGTACGTCTTCGACGAGCCGACCACCGGGCTGCACCCGCACGACATCCAGCGCATGAACGACCTGCTGCTGCGGCTGCGCGACAAGGGCAACACCGTGCTCGTGGTGGAGCACAAGCCGGAGGTCGTCGCGATCGCCGACCACGTGGTCGACCTGGGCCCGGGCGCGGGCACGGCGGGCGGCACCGTCTGCTTCGAGGGCACCGTCGAGGGGCTGCGCGGCAGCGGCACGGTCACCGGCCGCCACTTCGACGACCGGGCCGCGCTGAAGGACACCGTGCGCGAGCCCACCGGGACGCTGGAGATCCGCGGCGCGAACGCCCACAACCTGCGCGACGTCGACGTCGACCTGCCGCTCGGCGTGCTCTGCGTGATCACCGGCGTGGCGGGCTCCGGCAAGAGCTCGCTCGTGCGCGGCTCGATCCCCGCTGCGCAGGGCGTGGTCCACGTGGACCAGACGCCGATCCGCGGCTCGCGGCGCAGCAACCCGGCCACGTACACCGGGCTGCTCGAACCGATCCGCAAGGCGTTCGCCAAGGCCAACGGCGTCAAGCCGGCCCTGTTCAGCGCCAACTCCGAGGGCGCCTGCCCCACCTGCAACGGGGCCGGCGTCATCTACACCGACCTGGCGATGATGGCGGGCGTCTCCACCACCTGCGAGGAGTGCGAGGGCAAGCGGTTCGACGCGTCGGTGCTGGAGTACCACCTCGGTGGCCGGGACATCAGCGAGGTGCTCGCGATGTCGGTGACCGAGGCGGAGGAGTTCTTCGGCAGCGGCGAGGCGCGCACCCCGGCCGCGCACGCGGTCCTCGGCCGGCTCGTCGACGTCGGCCTCGGCTACCTCACCCTCGGCCAGCCCCTGACCACCCTGTCGGGCGGCGAGCGGCAGCGCCTGAAGCTGGCCACGCACATGGCCGACAAGGGCGGCGTCTACGTCCTCGACGAGCCGACCGCGGGTCTGCACCTCGCCGACGTCGAGCAACTGCTGGGCCTGCTCGACCGGCTCGTGGACGCGGGCAAGTCCGTCATCGTCGTGGAGCACCACCAGGCGGTGATGGCCCACGCCGACTGGATCGTCGACCTCGGCCCCGGCGCCGGCCACGACGGCGGCCGCATCGTCTTCGAGGGCACCCCGACGGACCTGGTGGCCTCCCGCACGACCCTGACAGGAGAACACCTGGCGGCGTACGTGGGGCGGTGACGCGGGGCGTTGTCAGTGGCGTCGCCTACGGTGAGCCCGCTTCGTCGATCAAGGGCGGAAGGATGGCGCGATGGGCGCGAGCGACTGGGACTACGTGGTCCCCTGCGCGGGCAGCGTGGAGGACTCCCTGCGGGCCCTGCACGCCGAGGAGTTCGCCCGGCAGTACGGCGGCGACGACGCGTACGCCAGCATCGAGGACCTGTGGGCGGACGACGAGTTCATGGGCAACGAGGGCACCCACTCGATCCTCGACATCCGGACGGTCGTCGCCACCGCCGAGCCGCCGGCGGACCACCGCTCGGAGGACTACTTCACCCTGCGCCCGCTCGGCCGGGACCGCGTGCTCCACCACTTCGGCACCGAGCGGCCGACGCGCGAGCAGTACCAGGAGGTGTTCGCGCGCGGCTGGTCCGCCCCGTGGCCACGGCCGGAGCCCACGCTCCAGGACGAGTGCGCCATGCGGTGGACCGGCCGGTACGTGGTGCTCTTCACCGACGGCCGGCCCACCCACCTGGGGGTGTTCGGGTCCTCGGGCGACTGACGCCCGTTCAGGGGAAACCGTCCCGCGGCGGGCGTGGCGGGGCGTGGGGGTGTCGACATGTGAGCCGTGGACCTGCCGCTGATCGCCCCCATGCTCGCCACCCCCGGCACGCTGCCGCCGCCCGGTCAGGACGAGCGGTGGGCCTACGAGACCAAACAGGACGGTCAGCGGGCCGTGGTGTACCTGACCGGGGACGGCGGGCTGGTGCTGCGGTCCCGTTCGGGGGACGACATCACCGGCGCCTATCCGGAGCTGGGGCCGCTGGGGGCCGCGCTCGGCCGGACGGCCGCCGTGCTGGACGGTGAGGTGCTGGCGCTGGACGCGCAGGGGCGGGCCGACTTCCAGCTCCTCCAGTCCAGGATGGGGCTCGCCCACGCGCCCGCCCGCGCGGCCCGGCTCGCGGCGCGTGCGCCGGTGCACCTGGTGCTGTTCGACGCCCTGCACCTGGGCGGCCGCTCGCTGCTGCGGCTGCCCTACGTCCGGCGCCGGGCGGAGCTGCTCGCGCTGGGCCTGGACGGCCCCCTGTGGTCGACCCCCGCCGCGCTCGTCGGGCACGGCCGAGAGGCCCTGGAGGCCACGCGTGCGCACGGCGTGGAGGGGCTGGTGTGCAAGCGGCTGGACTCGGTGTACGAGCCGGGTGTGCGCTCCCGCAACTGGATCAAGATCCGCAACATGCGCGGGGTGGACGTCCTGGTCGGCGGCTGGTCCCTCGGCCGGGGCCGGCTGACCGGGACGTTCGGCGCCCTGCTGGTCGGACAGCGCGCCGGGACGGCCCTGCGCTACGTCGGCAGCGTCGGCACCGGCTGGAGCGAGGCCGAGCGCGCCCGCACGGCCGGGCTGCTGCGGGACCTGGCGACGGACACCTGCCCCTTCGACCCGGTCCCGCCGGCGCCGGGCGCGCACTGGGTGGTGCCCCGGCTGGTCGGCGAGGTCCGGCACAGCACCCGTACCCGGGCGGGCATGCTGCGCCAGCCGTCGTGGCTGCGGCTGCGCCCGGACCTCGCCCCGGAGGAGTCGGCGGCGGACCTGCCGGAGGAGTTCGCCTGACGCGACGTCAGACCTCTGGGCAGGCGGGCCGCGCGGGAAATATTGGGCTGCGCTTCACCGCCGATACGCCTGCGACCCCTTGGCACCGATGGGAAACGCCGGGAAGCTGAACTGCCGAACTTCCCTTCCCCCCACAGCCGTTGGGCTGCGCCCGGACTCGAGGAGGACGCAGTGGCGTCACCGTCGTTCACGGCACACCGCAGGAGGTGGCTCACCGGACTCGCCGGTGCCGCCGCGCTCGTGCTGGCCGTCCCCACCGTCGCCTGGGCCGCACCGCCGCCGGCCCTGCCGTCCAACGCCGAGGCGGCCGAACTGACGTACCAGCCGGCGTTCGACTACGACACCGACGGCTGCTACTCCACACCGGCCATCGGCCCCGACGGCACGGTCAACGGCGGCCTGAACCCGACCGGCGCGCTCAACGGCAACTGCCGGGACGCCTCCGACCTGGACAACACCAACAGCTACTCGCGCTACAAGTGCAACAACGGCTGGTGCGCCTACCTGTACGGCCTGTACTTCGAGAAGGACCAGGCGCTCGCGGGCACCAGCATCGGCGGGCACCGGCACGACTGGGAGCACGTCGTGGTGTGGGTGCAGAGCGGCCAGGTGAAGTACGTCTCGACGTCCAACCACGGGTCGTTCACCGTGCACGACGCCTCCACGGTCCGCTTCGAGGGCACGCACGCGAAGATCGTCTACCACAAGGACGGCATCAGCACCCACTGCTTCCGCCTGGCGAACTCCAACGACGAGCCGCCGGAGAACCACAAGCACACCTGGCAGTACCCGCCGCTGGTCGGCTGGAACGGCTACCCGGCGGGCCTGCGCGACAAGTTGAGCTCCTACGACTTCGGCAGCGCCAACTTCGGCCTGAAGGACGCGAGCTTCGCCTCGCACCTGTCGTCGGCGAAGCCGTCGGGGATCCCCTTCGATCCGAACGCCTGACCCGGGCGCCCCTCGCGGGACGTGTCACCCACAGGTCCCGCGAGGGTCTATCGTGTCCCGCATGTCCGTTCCCGAAGTGATCCGGATCGTCTCCCGCGACTCACCCATGGCACTGGCCCAAGTGGAGCGGGTGCGTACGGAGTTGGCCGCCCTGTACCCGTCCGTGCGCACCGAGGTCGTGCCTGTGCGGACGACCGGCGACAAGTGGCTGGGCGACCTGTCCCAGGTGGAGGGCAAGGGCGCCTTCACCAAGGAGGTCGACGCCGCGCTGCTGGCCGGTGAGGCGGACCTCGCGGTGCACTGCGTCAAGGACGTGCCGGCGGACCGGCCGCTGCCCGCGGGCACGGTGTTCGCCGCGTTCCTCAAGCGCGACGACATCCGCGACGCGCTGGTCCACCCGGGCGGACTGACCCTGGACGAGCTGCCGGCCGGCACCCGCGTGGGCACCTCCTCGGTGCGCCGGGTGGCCCAGCTCGCGGCCACGCACCCGCACCTGGACTGCGTGCCGTTCCGCGGCAACGCCAACCGGCGGCTGGAGAAGCTGGCGGCCGGGGAGGCGGACGCGCTGCTGCTGGCCGTGTCGGGACTGGAGCGCATCGGCCGCACCGACGTGATCAGCGAGGTGCTGTCGCCGGAGGCGATGATGCCGCCGATCGGCGCGGGCATCCTGGCCCTGCAGTGCCGGGAGGGCGACAGCGACCTGATCGACGCGGTCAGCGCGCTCGGCGATCGCGCGACCCACCGGGAGGCGGCCGCGGAGCGCATGTTCCTGCACGTCCTCCAGGGCCACTGCAACAGCCCGATCGCGGGTTACGCGCGCGTGGACCGCACCGGCGAACTGTCCCTGCGCGCCTGCGTGTTCACCCCCGACGGCAAGACCCGGCTGAACGCCCACGAATGGGCCGGCGCGCTGGACCCGGCCACGCTGGGCACGTCGGTCGCGGTGGCGCTGCTGCGGCAGGGCGCCCGGCACATCATCGACGGCATCCCGCACTGACGGCCGCGGCCACCGGCCTGTTCAGGCGGTGCCCTCCTCGGCCTGCCGGCGCAGGAAGCTGCTCACCTGGTGGGCCAGGACCTCGTGCGTGGTGGCGCCGGCGGGGGCCCAGGCACCCTCGTCGCACAGGCCGAGCCCACCGGTCCACAGCCGGCGGTCGGCCCAGTCGTCGTCGACGCGCACCTGGACCTGCACGTCCACCTGGCCGAGCGCGCCCTCCGGCCCGGCGGCGAACAGCACCGCGGTGACGCGGCGCAGCGGGTAGACGTCGAAGCCCTCGATGAACTGGCTGTTGCGCCAGTCGACGAACGCGCTCTCCCCCTCGGTGCCGACCCGCACGTCGATCTGCCCGTCCTCGAGGTGGACGGTGAAGCGCCGTTCGCCGCGGTTCTCGACGGTGATCCGCAGCCGGAAGTACGTCAGTCCCTCGGCGGCGTCGTCGCGTCCGCGCGGGGGCTCGGCCCGCTCGAGTCCGTGGACGCGCAGACGCAGACCGGCATGCTCGTCGTACTCCTGCCAGTCCCCGACCACGTTCGGCTCGTACACAATCCACCTCTCGACGTCCGTCGGCTGCTTCCTATCCGTGGGCCGAGCGGACTGTCAAATGAGCAGAATGCGCTGTGGCCTGGGCAATCGACCCGTTTGATCGCTGATCAAGCCGTGCGCTGGAGGAACTCGCCCGCGCCGCGCCGAGGGGCGTGCGCGGGCGTGCCGCACATCACGTCGCCAGGCCAAGATCAGCGGGCGAGCCGGCCGAGGAGGGAGGAGGCCGCGGCGATGCCGAGCGCGGCGGCCACGACGAGGACGCCCGAGTCGAGCGGGAGGCGCGCGGGCGTGCCGAGCAGGAGCCCGCGCAGGGCCTCCACTTCGTAGCTGAGCGGGTTGACCCTGCTGACGGCCTGGAGCCAGCCCGGCATGACGGAGACCGGGTAGAGGGCGTTGGAGGCGAAGAACAGCGGCATGGTGATGGCCTGTCCGAAGCCCATCAGCCGGTCGCGGCTGAGGACGATGCCGGCGATGGTCATCGACAGGCAGGAGAAGAAGGCCGAGCCGAGGACGACGATCGCGGCGACACCGAGCAGCTTCAGCGGGTTCCAGGTGAGCGCGACGCCGAGCACGGCCGCGATGACGACGACCACCACGGCCTGGATCACAGACTTCACCCCGGCCGCGAACGCCTTGCCGGTGATGAGCGCCGAGCGCGGGGTCGGCGTCACCAGCAGCTTGTCGAGGACGCCGGCGTCCCGCTCCCCGATGATGTGGATGCCGTAGAAGATGGCGATGAACATCGCGGACTGGGCGATGATCCCGGGCGCCAGGTAGTCGATGTAGGGGATGCCGCCGGTGGGGATGGCCCGGATGCGGGTGAAGGTCTGGCCGAAGACCAGCAGCCACAGGGCGGGCTGGACGGCGCGGGTGTACAGCTCGGTGCGGTCGTGGCGCAGCTTCTGCAGTTCGACGGCGCACATCGCGGCGATGCGGGCCGGCACCAGCCGCCGGCCGGAGCGCGGCTCGGGCGGCCGCAGGAGCAGGCCGATGCCGTGGTCGTCGGCGCGGTCCCGCGCGCCGTGGGCGGGGTCAGCCGAGGCGCCGGGCGGTGCGGCGGGTGCTTCGGACATCGCGGAAGTCTCCTGACTGGTCGTCGAGGCCGCTGCCGGCGACGTCCCGGAAGACGTCCTCCAGGGTGGGCAGGGCGTCGTTGCCGTGGCGTTCGGCGAGGCCGCGGCGCAGCGCGGCGGGGGTGCCGAGGGCACGTACCCGGCCGCGGTGCATGAGGGCGACCCGTTCGGCGCGTTCGCGGCGGGGCACGTCGAAGACGCGGGCGAACAGGGTGACGTTCTCCCGGCCGGTGAGGTGGGCGTCCGCGGAGAGCTGCTGCGGGACGTAGCCGAGCAGGCGGCGCGCGGCCATGCGGTCGTGGGCGGCGTCGTGGCCGAAGACGGCGACCCGGCCGGCGGGGACCGGCAGCAGGGTGGTGATGCAGCGGATGGCGGTGGTCCTGCCCGCGCCGTTCGGGCCGAGGAGTCCGAAGACCTCGCCGTCGCGGACGGCCAGGTCGAGTCCGTCGACGGCGCGGCTGTCACCGAAGGCGTAGGTGAGGCGGTCGCAGCGGACCGCGTCGGGTGTGCGCCGGCTGCCGTGGCCGTGCTGGGTGCCCCGGGTCATGCCCCCTCCCCCGGCTCCCCGGCGTCCCCGGTCCCGTCGGGCTCCAGGGGCTCCTCGTGCAGGCTGACGGCGAGGGAGCGCAGCGCGGGCAGGGCGGCGCGCAGGGCGTCCCGGTCCGCGGCGTCGAGCCGGGCGACGTGGCGGGCGACGAGCGCGGCGCGCCGCTCCTGCCAGGCGTGCAGCCGGGCCTGCGCGGCCTCGGTGAGCCGCAGCCGGGCGGCGCGCCGGTCGGCCGGGTCCGTCTCGCGCACCAGGTAGCCGCCGCGGACGAGCTGGTTGACGAGCGTGGACACCGAGTTCCCGGCGAGGAACAGCTCCTTGGCGGCGTCCGACACGCCGATGCCGGGCCGGTTCTCGACCAGCCGCAGCAGTTCGACCTCGGCGCCGCGCAGGCGGGGCGCGGTCAGCCCGGCGCGCAGCCGGCGCCGGAGCAGTCGCTGGACGCCGACGAGGGCGTCGGCGAGCTCTTCGGGGAAGGTCTCCTGGTCCACGGGCGCGGATTAGCTCTGCAGCAGAGATGACGACCACCAAGGGAACGTCAAAGAGAGCCGTCGCGGAGGACCGACCGGGGCCCGACGAGCGCCCGGCGGCAGCCGGCACGGGCCCCGTCACCCCGGTGGAGCAATACCGGCATTTGGTTTCATATCACCCCGATGGGGGAATGATGACCGCAGTGCTTCGGACAGGAGGCACATGCGCGGGACCCCTCCGGACCCGCGATGGTCCGTCCACCCGGCACTTCGCTGAGGGAGGGACGCGCATGCGTACCACCGTCAGGACCCGTCAGCACCCGCACGACGACGCCCCCGACACGGGCGCCGACTTCCTCCGCCTGTCCCGCCTGCCCGACGGCCCCGAGCGCAAGGCGCTGCGGGACGACCTCGTTCGGGCGTGGCTGCCGATGGCCGAGCGCATCGCCGTCCGCTTCCGTGGCCGCGGCGAGAGCACCGAGGACCTCTACCAGGTGGCCGCGCTGGGCCTGGTCAAGGCCGTCGACCACTACGACCCCGGGCGCGGCCGCGCCTTCGAGGCGTACGCCGTGCCCACGATCACCGGCGAGATCAAGCGCCACTTCCGTGACCACATGTGGACCCTGCACGTGCCCCGTCGGGTCCAGGACCTGCGCAACCGCGTCCGGCACGCCCTCAAGGACCTCTCCGCCACCACGCCGGGCCGCGCGCCCACCGTGGCGGAGATCGCCGCGTACGCCCAGCTCAGTGAGGACGAGGTGCGCACCGGCATGGAGGCGCTGGAGTGCTTCTCCACCCTGTCGCTGGAGGCCGAGCTGCCGGGCACCGACGGGTACGCCCTGGAGGACGCGCTCGGCGAGCGCGACCCGGGCTACGACACGGTCGTGGACCGGGTGGCCGTCGCACCGTGCCTGCGCTCCCTGCCGGAGCGCGAACGGACCATCCTCTACCTGCGCTTCTTCGGCGGGATGACCCAGAGCCGGATCGCGGAGCAACTGGGTATCTCGCAGATGCACGTCTCGCGGCTGCTGAGCGGCTGCTTCGCCCAGGTGCGGCAGGACGTGCTCGCCGACAAGCGGTGACGCGGGGCGGGTCGGCGCGTCCGGGTTCAGCCGCCGCAACTGTTGCAGTCCCGCAGGCGCGTCGGGTCGGATCACCCGCGCGGCGGACGCTGGGTGCCGTTGCCTGTCCCTTTGGTGCCGTCGGCCCTCTCGGCGGGCGCTCCGGGCGGATCGCGCCCGACACTGGAAGAGTTCCCCGTTGCGGCGACAGATCAGGACGCGAGGGCGATGAACGACCACTCCACCACAGCCCCCGGCAGCGCCGGGGTCGTCTCCACGCACTCCGTCTTCGGCGCCCCCTGCTGGGTGAGCCTGACCAGCCGCGACCTGGAGGCGACGCAGGACTTCTACGGCGCCGTGCTCGGCTGGCGGTGGCGCCAGGCGCAGCTCGGCGAGCGGTTCCGCATCGCGCTCGTGGACGACGTGCCCGTGGCGGGCATCGCCGCCGTCGCCACGATGTGGCAGGTGGCGGTCGCCTGGACGCCGTACTTCGCGGTGCCGAGCGCGGACGACGCGGCGTCGCGGGTGCGCGAGCGGGGCGGCACCACGGCGGTGGGGCCGATCTCCCTGCCGCCGGGCCGGGCGGCGCTGCTGGCCGACCCGGACGGCGCGGCCTTCGGGGTGTGGGAGGGCCCGCTGATCAGCAACTGGGAGTCCTGGCGGCGCGCGGCGCCCGCCTTCGTCCGGCTGCGCAGCCGTGACGCCTTCGCCTCCGCGATCTTCTACGGGCAGATCCTCGACTGGGCGTCGGACGTGCCCGGCTGCTGCGAGGTGCACTACGAGGGCGACGAGGTGGTGCTGCGCAGCAACGGTGACGTGGTCGCCCGGATCGTGTCCGGCGCCCTGGAGGCGGCCCCCGATCCGAGGGTGCGGCCGCACTGGCAGGTGCACTTCGCCGTGTCCGACGTGACCGCCTGCGCGCGGACGGCGGAGCGGCACGGCGGCAGCGTGCTGGACCTCACCGCGGACGAGGCGGTACTGCGGGACCCCGACGGGGCCCAGTTCACGGTGACGTCGGGTTCGCGGCGCTGAACCCCGCCCGCACGGACGCGGCGCGAGGACGGCCGGCCGGGCAGGTCCCGGCCGGCCGTCCTGGTGCGTCCGCCCGTCCGGGCGTCACTCCCCCTTCGGGGATCGCGCCTTCCGGGCGGGCCGGGACAGCACCATCAGGCTGCGGTCCGTCACCCGCACCCGGGCGTCGGCCTTGTACTCGACCTCGTCCGGGCCGCCGTCCGGCTCCGCGGTGTCGACGCACACCGTCCAGCGCTCCCCGTACGCGGCCCCCGGCAGCCGGAACGTCACCGGCTCCCAGAAGCCGTTGATCAGCAGCAGGAAGGAGTCGTCGACGACCGGCCGGCCGCGCCGGTCCAGCTCGGCGATGGCGTCGCCGTTGAGGAAGGCGGCCAGGCAGTGCGCGTCCGGCTCCTGCCAGTCGACCTCGCTCATCTCGCGCCCGTCGGGCAGCAGCCACACCAGGTCGGGCAGGCGCTGGTCGGCGTCCAGGACCGTCTCGCCGAGGAAGAACCGGCGCCGGCGCAGCACCGGGTGGGCGGAGCGCAGCGCGAGCAGCCGGCGGGTGAAGTCGGCGAGGCCCCGCTGCTCGTCGGTCAGCGCCCAGTCGATCCAGGAGACCTCGTTGTCCTGGCAGTAGGCGTTGTTGTTGCCGTGCTGGGTGCGGCCGAGCTCGTCGCCGTGGCAGAGCATCGGGATGCCCTGCGACAGCAGCAGCGTGGCGAGGAAGTTGCGCTGCTGGCGGGCACGCAGGCCGAGCACGGCCGGGTCGTCGGTCTCACCCTCCACGCCGCAGTTCCAGGACCGGTTGTGGCTCTCGCCGTCCTGGTTGTCCTCGCCGTTGGCCTCGTTGTGCTTGTCGTTGTACGAGACGAGGTCGCGCAGCGTGAACCCGTCGTGCGCGGTGACGAAGTTGACGCTGGCGCGCGGCCGGCGCCGGCTGTGCTGGTAGAGGTCGGAGGAACCGGTCAGGCGCGAGGCGAACTCGCCGAGCGCGCCCGGCTCCCCGCGCCAGAAGTCCCGTACGGCGTCCCGGTAGGGGCCGTTCCACTCCGACCACAGGGGCGGGAAGTTGCCCACCTGGTAGCCGCCCTCGCCCACGTCCCAGGGCTCGGCGATCAGCTTGACGCGGCTGATCACCGGGTCCTGCTGGATGAGGTCGAAGAACGCCGACAGCCGGTCCACCTCGTGGAACTGCCGGGCCAGGGTGGCCGCGAGGTCGAAGCGGAAGCCGTCGACGTGCATCTCGGTCACCCAGTACCGCAGCGAGTCCATGATGAGCTGGAGCACGTACGGGTGGCGCATCAGCAGGCTGTTGCCGGTGCCGGTGGTGTCGTAGTAATGGGACCAGTCGCCGTCCACCAGGCGGTAGTACGAGGCGTTGTCGATGCCCCGGAAGGACAGCGTGGGACCCCTCTCGTTGCCCTCGGCCGTGTGGTTGTAGACCACGTCGAGGATCACCTCGAGGCCGGCCTCGTGCAGCGCCTTGACCATCGCCTTGAACTCGTCGACCTGCCCGCCGCGGGCGCCGTGGGCGGCGTAGGCGTTGTGCGGGGCGAAGAAGCCGATCGTGTTGTAGCCCCAGTAGTTGGACAGGCCCCGGTCGAGGAGCACACCGTCCTGGACGTACTGGTGGACCGGCATCAGTTCGACCGCGGTGACGCCCAGCGAGGTCAGGTGCCCGATCACCGCCGGGTGCGCCAGGCCGGCGTACGTGCCGCGCAGTTCGGGCGGGACGTCCGGGTGGGTGCGGGTCAGCCCGCGCACGTGCGCCTCGTAGATGACCGTGTCGGCGTAGGGGTGCCGCGGCGGCCGGTCGTCGCCCCAGTCGAACGCGGGGTCGGTGACCACGCCGAGGAGGGTGTGCCCGGCGCTGTCGGCCGGGTCGGGGCGGTCGCCGGCCCGCTCGAAGAGCGACGGGTGGTTGTCGACCTGCCCGTCCACCGCCCGGGCGTACGGGTCGAGCAGCAGCTTCGCCGGGTTGCAGCGGTTGCCCGCCGACGGGGCCCAGGGGCCGTGCACCCGGTAGCCGTAGCGCTGGCCGGGGCCGACGCCGGGCACGTAGCCGTGCCAGACGAAGCCGTCGACCTCGGTCAGCGGTACGGTCCGGGCCGGGCCGGAGTCGTCCACGAGGACCAGCTCGACGCGCTCGGCGACCTCGCTGAACAGCGCGAAGTTGGTGCCGTCGCCGTCGAACTCGGCCCCCAGCGGGTAGGGGTGCCCGCTCCACACGGGCACCCCTGCGTTGCGTGCGCGCCTGCGCGTCACCGCGCCTCCCCCGCCGCCGCGGGAGCGGCCAGCACGGCCACCGGGACCGCCCGGGGCACCTGGAGCCCCTCGCGGAGGCTGGGCGAGGGCGCGACCGGCACCAGCGGGACGCGCTCCCCGGCGCGGGCCCGCTGCGAGAACCAGATGACGTTCCCGCCGCCGACGGTGGCGCAGCACCCCCAGCCGTCGCTCATCTCGGCGATGTGCTCCAGGCAGGAGCGCAGGTCCTGGTCCGGGCGCAGGTCGCTGTCGTGGTCCCCGACGGCCGTGATGAGGTGCTGGCCGTTCCACCACATCTCGATCGACGTGTGCTTGTCGGTGGCGTGCTCGTCGATGGCCTGCAGCAGCATCTCGGCGCCGTTGCAGACGGGCTCCACCAACGTGTCGAGGTCCCAGAACCGGAGGTGAGCGGCCAGGATGCGCCTGACCTGTCCGACCCGTTCGGGGCTGACTTCCACGTCGAGGTGGTAGTAGCAGGGCACTGCGGTCTTCATCTCTGTGGCTCCTCACCGCGAGGCTCTCGATCCGGGAACGCCCGGGTGGGCGGAGGGTTTCACACGGAGCGTGAGCACTGTTCGCTTCTGAGTCACCTCCACAGTGGGGGTCTTGCTCCATTCGTGCAACACGAGCACGCCACTGGGGCGAACGAGGTGGTTGAAGAACCAACAAGACGCGGCGTCATGGTCCGTGCACCATGAGTAGCCATGGAACCTCGCGAGCCTCGCCAGGCGGACGGCGGCGTCATGCTGCTGCCCTCGAAGGCCGAAGTCACCCGGCAGTTGCGGCGGTACCGGACGTGGGAGCGGATGATGCTCGCGTCCCCCGCCGACCGGGCCGTGCGCACGGCGTTCGAGGACTCCGGCTACACCCTGTGCGTGCTGATGGGCAAGCGGTGCGCACGCGAGGCCGCGGACGCCGCCGAGCACTTCCTCGGCCCGCTCGGGACGGCTGCTCTCCCCCAGGAGCCGGCCCTCGTGGACACGGCCGTCCATTGACCCGGCCCGGCCGTCCGCCGACCAGGCGTTCGCCGGACACCCGTACGGAGCCTTGAGGCCCCGTCCGGTGCAGGACCCCACCCGGGCCAGTCCCGGACCCGAACGCGAGCGGCGGAGGTGAGAGACCCATGAGTTCGACCCCGGCCATCGGCCGCATTCCCGTCCGGGACGTCCGGCCCGCGGTGGAGTGCGGCAGGCGCCCCGCGAAGGCGGTCGTCGGAGAAACGTTCCAGGTCACCGCGACGGTGTTCCGGGAAGGCCATGACGCCGTCGCCGCCAACGTCGTGCTGACCGGCCCCGACGGGCACCACGGCCCCTTCACGCCCCTGCGCGAGCTCGCCCCCGGCTCGGACCGCTGGGGCGCCGAGGTGACCCCGGACGCCGAGGGACGCTGGACCTACCGGGTGGAGGCCTGGAGCGACCCGGTCGCCACCTGGCGGCACACCGCCTGCGTCAAGATCCCCGCCGGCATCGACACCGGACTGGTCCTGGAGGAGGGCGCCGACCTGTACGAGCGGGCGGCGGCCGGGGTCCCCGAGGGACCGGACCGCGCCACGGTCCTCGAGGCGGCCGAGGCCCTGCGGGACGACGAACGGCCCGTCGCCGCCCGGCTGGCCGGGGCGCTGGTGCCCGAGGTGGCCGAGGTGCTGTCCCGGCACCCGCTGCGCGAGTTCGTCACCACGTCGGCGCCGCTGCCGCTGCTGGTGGAGCGGGAGCGGGCGCTGTTCGGGTCCTGGTACGAGTTCTTCCCGCGCTCGGAGGGCACGGCCGAGGAGCCGCACGGCACGTTCCGCACGGCCGCGCGCCGGCTGCCGGCGATCGCGGAGATGGGCTTCGACGTCGTCTACCTGCCGCCGATCCACCCCATCGGCACCACCTTCCGCAAGGGACCCAACAACGCGTTGAGCGCCACACCCGACGACGTGGGGGTGCCGTGGGCGATCGGGTCGCCGGAGGGCGGCCACGACGCGGTGCACCCGCGGCTGGGCACGCTGGAGGACTTCCGCTGGTTCG
>NZ_SZPR01000036.1 GCF_005280195.1 Streptomyces galbus
TGCCGGTGCGCCGTTCGGCCACGGTGGGTGCCGACCCGCGTTTCGCCGCCGCGGTCCGGGACCTGGTCGTGGAGCGCTCGGCCGTCGAACGCGGCCAGGACGCCACCCCCTGCGCCCTGGGCGCTCTGGGGCCCAGCCACCAGGTCTGTCCCGTCGGCTGCTGCCCCGCCCGTGCCGCCCGGCCCGCCGCCGCGGGCGCCGACAGCCCCTACGCGTGACGCCGGAGACGCAGCCCGACGCGCCTTCACGGCAAGGCGTCCACCCCCTGCCCGCGGTCACCGGGAGGGCGGCGCCTGCCGCAGCCCGGTGAGCCTGCGTACGGCGTCGCGCAGGCTCGTCACGTGGGTCAGCCCGAGCGGTCCCGCGTCGTCCGTGACCGGGTGCCAACCGGGGCCGCACAACAGCACCGGCGTCCGCGTCCGCGCGCCCCGGACACCCCACCGCGCCTCGGCGACACGTCCGGCGAGACCCAGGTCCGCCGTGTCACCGGTCTGGGCCCACAGGACGACAGCGAGGGACGCGACACGTCGTACGGCGGTGATCAGCGCGTCGGCCGGTACCGATCCGCCCAGCATGAGGACCGTCAGCCCTTCGTCGCCGAGGACGGCGGTGAGCACGTCGAGCGGGAGCGTGTGCTGCTCCCCGGGGAGACAGGACAGCAGTACGGGGAGTCCGGTGGCGGTCCGGCGGGTGCGGGCGGCGTCGAGGTAGTAGTGGCGCAGGGCGGCGGAGATGTGCCAGGACAGCAGGTGCTCCACCTCGACGTACTGGTCGCCCGAGGACTGCCACTTGCGTCCGACCGCCTGCAGCGCGGGGGACATCACTTCCTCCCACGCCACCGCGGGCCCGTGGTGGGTGACGGCCTGCCGCAACAGCTCCCGCACCTCTTCCGCGTCGAGGCGTACCGCGGCACGGGCGAGCCCCCGGCACTCGGGCCGGACCCGTCCGAGCGGCAGCCCGCTACCCGCACGCCCCGGGATGCCGTCGGTCCCGGCCGACGGCTCGAGGGAGGGCCCGTCCGGACCGTGTCCGTGCCCAGAGCCACGCGCGCGGAGCCGCGCGGTGCGCGCGGCCTCGGCCGGGGGAGTGCCCGTCGCGGTGAGCCGGCACATCTCCTGCGCCATGGCCACGTCGTCGGGTGACCAGCGCCGGTGGCGTCCGTCGGCCCTGGCCGCCGGTCCGAAGCCGTAGCGGCGGTCCCACGACCGCAGGGTCGTCGGGGAAACACCGAGCAGACGGGCGAGCTGTCCGGTGGTCAGACCCGCGACGGGCACGTCGTCATGCTGGGAGATCGCCATGCCCGCTCTTCCGGCCCGGGGGGACGCGCGGATGCGGGCGGGCGGCAGCGTCCGGCAGACGGGCGCGTCGGCGGGCGGGAGGCGTGCGGCGGACGAGAGGCGTGCGGGGAGGGACGTACGACCACATACGACCTCGACCGGGGTTGCATCGTTGGCGCATCGATGTGCTGTCGGACGCGGGCCCGGCCGCGAGTCGCACCTCAGCGGTGGCTCAGGCAGTCGCCGAGTCGCCGCAGCCCGCGTCGCGCGTGGCTCTTGACGGTGCCCAGGGGCCAGCCGGTGACCTGGGCGATCTGCGTCTGCGTGAGGTCCTCGAAGAACGCCAGCTCGATCACCGTGCGCTGCTGCACGCTCAGCTCGGCCAGGGACTGGCTGATCAGGACGCGGTCGAGTACCGACTGCGGGTCCGCGCCGGTCTGCCCCTCGCCGACCGCGAGCAGGGAGCCGGCGGTGGCCACCAGGGTGGCGCGGCGGCTGCGCGCCTCCAGGGCGTCGGCGATCTTGCGGCGGGTGATGCCCACCAGCCAGGCGGAGAACGCGCCGCGTTCGGGTCGGAACCCGGCGCGGCCGCGCCAGGCCGCGAGGAAGACCGTCTGCGTCACGTCCTCGGCCTCGTGCACGTCGCCCAGCGTGCGGCGGCACATGCCCTGCACCATGACGCCCCAGGTCCGGTACGCCTCGGCGAGCGCGGACTCGTCGCCGGCGGCGAACCGGGCGGCGAGGTCGGACCCGTCGTGGTGCACGGAGGGGGCCGTCGGGGAACTCGTCCGTGTGGCTGTCATGATCGACCACTCCCGTTTCCGAGGCTGTGCGGGTCCCACGGCTGTGGGATCGCTGTCCTCACGCACACCCGAGGACCGTGCGTCCAGCCTCGGCACCGATGCTTTGCGGGACAACTCGCACCGATCGTGCATCGAATACTCGCGCACGCAGCGAAACGCGGGGTCCAGCGCCGCATCCGGGAGCCCCGCCCGGGCGGAAGACAGGACGAGTTCCCCGTCTCACGACCTCCCTCGACGGAGACGGGGAGCTCGCCCCGCCGACCGCTGACGGGAGATCTCCGGGCCGACAGCACCCGCCCGCCGACCGGTGCGTCGGACGGCTGCACCTCGTCAAGCAGCAGGACGTGCTGCTGCGCGCCTGGCTCACCGCCGGCCTGTGGCCCACCCCTCGTCGTCCTCGACGCCATGGAGGCGGGCCTGCCGGCCGCCGGCCCGCGTCGCGGGGGAGTCGTGCACTACCTGCACGACGGCGTCAACGGGGTCCTCCTGGACACCGCGTCCGCGGCCACCCTGGCCGAGGACCTGGCGCGGCTGGTCGCGCTGCCCGAGCCGCGCCGCACACGCCTCGCGCGCGCCGGACGGGACACGGTGAACACCCGTTTTCTGGTCTCGGGGATGGCCGGGGCGCTGGCGGAGCTGTACCGGGACGCCGGGAGATCCGGACGGCGGAACCTAGTCCTGCGTGAGGCGGGGCGCCGTCAGGAAGAAGTCCCGCACGTCCGCCGCGAACAGCTCGGGCACCTCCATCGCGGCGAAGTGGCCCCCGCGGTCGAACTCCGACCAGTGCCTGATGTCGTACAGCCGCTCGGCGAGCGGTCGTACCGACTGGGTGATGTCGTGCGCGAACACGGCCACGCCGACCGGCACCGGGCAGGACGGGGCCTGGCGCTGCGACTCGCGGCCCAGTCGCGCGGAGGAGGCCGCGGTGGCGGTCAGCCAGTACAGGGAGACGTCGGTGAGCATCCGCTCGTCGTCGACCGGCGTGCGAGGATCGGTCCACTGGGCGAACCGCTCGGCTATCCAGGCCAGTTGGCCGACCGGCGAGTCGGTCAGGGCGTAGCCGAGGGTCTGCGGGGTGGTGGCCTGCAGGGCCTGGTACGGCGGCCGGTGGGCCATAAGCTCCCTGACCTTGTCCAGCCGGGCCTCGTCCGTGGCGGACAGGACGACGTCGGCGCCCGGATCCGGCCTGGTCGGCAGGTAGTTGACGTGCACGCCGACCACCTGATGGGGTGCCACCGCGCCGAGCGCCAGGGAGATGCCCGAGCCGAAGTCGCCTCCCTGGGCGCCGTAACGCTCGTACCCGAGACGGCGCATCAACTCCGCCCACGCCCGCGCGACCCGCACGACGTCCCAGCCCCGCTCGTGGGTCGGCCCGGAGAAGCCGAAGCCGGGGATCGACGGGATCACCAGGTGGAAGTCGCGCGACAACGGCTCGATCACGTCCAGGAATTCGACGAAGGAACCGGGCCAGCCGTGCGTGAGGACCAGCGCCGGCGCGTCCGGCCTGGCGGACCGTACGTGGACGAAGTGGACGGTCTGGCCGTCGATCTCGGTGATGAAGTGCGGCAGTTCGTTGAGCCGGGCCTCGTGGGCGCGCCAGTCGTACCCGGTGCGCCAGTGCTCGGCGAGTTGCCTCAGCCGCGCGAGCGGGAAGCCGTAGTCCCACCCGGCGTCGGCGACCTCATCGGGCCACCGGGTGCGCGAGAGGCGGTCGGCCAGGTCGTCGAGGTCGGCCTCCGGGATGTCGATGCGGAACGGCTTGATCATGAGTGCGCTCCCTGTCGTGGGCGACGGGATTGTTCGTCAGATAAACGTTCGTCGCACTAACGAGGGTAGACTGTTAGTGGCACTAACACAAGAGGCGTCAGACGCGGAGGACCGCCCCATGAGCCCGACCCCCGAAGCCACCCCGGCCCGGCTGCGCGCCATCCCCAGCCGCCTGCTCGCCCGGACCGCGACCGTCGCCGAGCGGCTCGTCGGGGAGCGCCTGGCCGCCGAGGGCGCTCACAAGTGGCACTTCGCGGTACTGGTCGCCCTCGACGAGGCGGGCCCCGCCAGTCAGGCGGACCTGAGCCGCCGCACCGGCATCTACCGCAGCGACATGGTGGCGGTGCTCAACCAGCTCTCCGGCACCGGATGCATCCGCCGCGACCCCGACCCCGCCGACCGGCGCCGCAACGTCATCACCCTCACCCCGGCCGGACAGCGCCGCCTGGACCGCCTCGACGCGCTCATCACCGACGCCCAGCGAGAACTCCTCGCCCCGCTCACATCGGAGCAGGGGAGGCAACTCGTGTCCCTGCTCGGCATCCTGACCGAGCATCACCAGCCGAAGCATCCCGGCGCGGCGGACGAGGAGTAGCCCACCCGCGCGAGCCGGGAGTCACCGCGTGTGCGAGGACCGGCTCACAGCCGGGTGGCCGTGCGGACCAGGCTCGCCAGCGCGAGGGAACGGCTGTGCGCCGGCCAGGCGATGTGGGTGACCACGGGCGGCGCGTCCGTCAGCGGGACGGCGGTGTGCTCGGCCCACAGCCAGGCGCGGGCGGACTCGGGGAAGACGGCCACGGTACGGCCGAGGGCGATGAGCTGGGCAAGCTGCGTCTGGTCCCGGATCTCCGGGCCGGGGCCGGGCGGGTAGACGCCGTCCCTGGCCCAGCGGGCGAGCGGCAGGTCGGGAACGTCGGTGACCTCGGCCACGGTCAGTGACCCACGCGCGGCGAGGGGGTGGCCGGACGGCAGGATCGCGATCTGCCCCTCGGTCATCAGCTCCTCGCTGTCGAACCCGACGAGCGAGTTGAACGGCGCGTGCATGAGCGCGACGTCGGCCCGGCCGTCGCGCAGCATCTCGCCCTGCTCGCACGTGCCGCTGGGCACCACCTCGACCTCGGCGGCGTCGGGTGCGGCGGCGTAGGCGTCCAGCAGCTTGTGCAGCAACTCGTGCGAGGAGCCGGCCTTCACCGCGAGCACCAGCCGGTTGCGGGAAGCCCCGGTTCCGTCCGCGCCGCCGGCCCGGCGGGTGCGGCGGACGGCGGCGGTGGCCGCCTCCAGTGCCGCGCGGCCCTCGTGGAGCAGCATCTCCCCGGCGCCGGTCAGGGTGACCCCGCGGCGGTCCCGCTCCAGCAGACGCACCCCGAGACGCCGTTCGAGCTGCTGGATCGCCCGCGACAGGGGCGGCTGGGCCATCCCGAGACGTACGGCGGCACGGCCGAAGTGCAGCTCCTCCGCCACGGCGACGAAGTACCTCAGCTCACGCGTCTCCAGGGTGTCCACAGCACCAGCGTACGTCCGTGATACCGCCCGGGTATCACAGGCCACCGGGCCGGTATTGGATGCGCCCGGCACCCGCGGGCGACCATCGACGGCAGGGACGGGGCCGCATCCGCGCCGGTCAGCGCGCTGCGGCGCGCCAGCGCCGGTCCACGCGTACGGCCGGCTCCCGTGCCCACCGCGCACCGCCCGCCCGACCTCTGAGCATGCCTCGCCCACAGAAGGACGCAGACTCACCATGAACACGCCCTCCACCTCACTGCCCGGCGGCACCTGGGCCCTCGGCGACCTGACCGTCAGCCGCTTCGGCTACGGCGCCATGCAGCTCGCCGGCCCCGGGGTCATGGGACCGCCCGCCGACCACGACGGCGCGCTCGCCGTCCTGCGCGAGGCCGTCCGCCTCGGGATCACCCACATCGACACCGCCGGCGCGTACGGGCCGCGCGTCACCAACCGGCTGATCCGGGAAGCGCTCCACCCGTACCCCGGCGCCCTGCACATCGTGACCAAGGTCGGCGCCGTCCGCGACGAGCAGGGCGGCTGGCCCCCCGCCCGGCGCCCCGAGGACCTGCGCCGCGCCGTCGAGGAGAACCTGGAGGACCTCGGCCTCGACGCGCTCGACGTGGTCAACCTGCGGATGGGCAACGCCCTCGGCCCCCTGCCCGGATCCCTCGCCGAACCCTTCGAGGCCCTCGTCGACCTCCAGCAGCGGGGCCTGATCCGTCACCTCGGAGTGAGCAACGCGACCGCGGACCAGGTCGAGGAGGCGCAGCGCATCGCGCCGATCGTCTGTGTGCAGAACATGTACAACCTGGCCTACCGCCAGGACGACGACCTGATCGACGACCTCGCCGCGAACAACATCGCCTACGTGCCGTTCTTCCCGCTCGGCGGTTTCAGCCCCCTGCAGTCCACGGCGCTGTCCGCCGTGGCCGACCGGCTGGACGCGACGCCGATGTCGGTGGCCCTGGCCTGGCTCCTCCAGCGCTCGCCCAACATCCTGCTGATTCCCGGGACTTCGTCGGTGTCGCACCTGCGGGAGAACATCACGGGGGCGGGACTGGTACTTCCCGACGACGCGTTGACCGAGCTGGACAAGATCGGCCGCTGAGAGCGCAGGGCGACCGCTGGGGCCGGCTGCGGCGCCGCCTCCGACGACGATCGCCGGGGCTACTGCGGCGCAGGCGTCCGCCTCGCCGTGCGGAAGTCGTAGGACGCCCACGCGACGACCGTCGCGGCACCCGCGAGCCCGGCCACGACGATCCGCAGGGGCCCGCTGGTCAGCAGGGCGGTCAAACCGACGACCAGCGCGCCGCCCAGCATGATCAGGCGGCTCATGTGGCGCTGCCGGGCCGGCTGGGAGTCCTCGCGGTCCTTGAGGTCGTGCACGGCGTCACGGGCCGGGTGCGCCGAGCCACGGCGCACCCGGGCGCGGTACGTCAGACCGTAGGTGATCACCGCGTACAGCGCGACGGCGGCCAGGGCCCAGAGCCAGCCGTCGGGGTCGTCACCCGAGCCTCGAGCCAGAAGCATGACGCCTGTCCTCCCCAGGGGGCTTCACGGTGCGTGGAACGCTCAACTGCTGTGTGCCTGGGCCGCGGCGGCGGCAGCGGGGTCGGCGGGACGGAAGCACGCCGTCACCGTCTTGCCGTGCCGCTGGCACTTCGTTCCCCACTCGTCGGCGAGTTCGCGCACGATGGCCACCCCGCGTCCGGAGACCGCGCCCGGCTCCGGCTCGCGCGGGCGCGGCAGCGACGGGTCCTCGTCGTGGACGCTGACCTGGAGGCAGTCGCCGTCCCAGGTGAGGACCAACTGGGCGTCACTGTGCGCATGGATGTGCGCGTTCGTGATCAGCTCGGACACCGCCAGCACGATGGCGTCCACCGTGTCCGGCTCGCCGGCCGTCCACGGCAGGGACTCCAGTCGTCCGCGTGTCCACTCCCGGCCGGCCCGCACTCCCTGGGACATGGGGAACGAATGCGCCCAGCCCTTCGCCTTAACTGCCACTGTCCGACTCCCTCTCCTTCGGCCACCGGCCAACGCTTGCACGCGCACCGTGTACCCGGCCGCCGACCCGACAGGCATGACGTCACCCTTCCGTGCAAGAGGCGGGCGGCCTCACGGGCGGCGGACCGGTGGTGTCGCCGGCCGGTGAGGAGCGGCGTGCGCCCGGTCAGCGGGTGGGTGGGAGCCGGTAGACGGAGACGTGGGAACGCGAGTCGGCGGTGAACGGCGAGCCGGCCCAGTCCGCGTGCCTGGCCTCCAGCTCGAACCCGGCGAGCCGGGCCATCAGGTCCAGTTCGGCGGGCCAGACGTAGCGGTGGGGGCTGCGCGCCAGCTCGGCGTTGCGCGTCCCGTCGAACCGGAAGTGGTGCGACACGACGAGCTGGTTCAGCACGTCGTAGGTGTCCAGGCCGATGTACCCGGGCTCGCACGCCCATACGGTGGCGGCCTGCCCCGGCGGCAGCTTGCGCAGCTCCGGCACCCAGAGCTCGATCACGAACCGGCCACCGGGCCCGAGATGCCGGGCCGCGTTGCGGAAGCAGTCCACCTGGGCGGACTGGCTGAGCAGGTTGGAGATGGTGTTGTAGACGAGGTAGACCAGGCTGTACGTGCCGGGAGCGGTGGCGGTCGTCATGTCACCGACGACGACCGGGACCGTCGCCTCGTCCGCCTTGGTGCGCAGTCGCTCCACCATCGGCTGTGACAACTCGATGCCGGTGACGGGCACTCCGCGCTCGGCCAGGGGGACGGCCACCCGGCCGGTCCCGACGGCGAACTCCAGTGCCGCTCCGCCCTCGGCGAGCTGGGCGAGCCGCTCCACCGTCGGACCCAGCACCTCGGGCGCGAACATGCCGGAGCCGGGTGTGTCGTAGCGCTGGGCGGTGTCGGCGTCCCAGATGTTCTCCTCGTCCATGCCCTCCACGTCATTCTTGTCGTTCGTGGCATTCATGGCATCCATGCCGTCAACGCTCGGTGCCGACGTGTCGGGTGTCCACCGAATATCGCTGGGGGCGCGCGGAGTTGGGGAGGGACGCTCAGCGTTGTCGGTAGTCACCGGCCCGGGTACCCAGCACGTTGAGCAGGGCCAGGGACTCGGCGCTGGGGGACCCGGACGGGGCGCTGTAGAGCACGAGGTGCTGGTCGCGTTCGGTGAGGGCGAGCGTGTCGCAGTCCACCGTGATCTCACCGACGGCCGGGTGACGGAAGGTCTTCGTGAGCATCGGCGCGGCCTGCACGTCGTGCCGCTCCCACAGCCGGGCGAACTCCCGGCTCCCGTCGCACAGTTCCTCGATGAGACCGGTCACGTCGGGGTCCGCCGGGTAGCGGGCGAGGGTGGTGCGCAACTGCGTGACGGCGTGGTGGCGGAACTCGGCCGCGTCGGAGATGCCGTAGAGCGGCGCGTCGTCGGTCCGCGGGCCGAGGAAGACCCGGCGCGCGAGATTGCGGTCCGCCGGCGCGAGGGGGGCGAAGTCCTCCATGAGCGCGGCCGCCAGGTCGTTCCAGGCGAGCACCTCGAACACGGCCGACGTCACGAAGGCGGCCGTGTGCGGCAGCCGCTCGAGCAGCGCGAGGATGCTCGGGCGGACGTCGCGCCGGTGGCGCCGGGCCCGGGTGGGCGCGGTCCCCGCGAGGACGTGGAGGTGGTCGGTCTCGGCCTCGGTGAGCCGCAGCGCGCCCGCGATCCCGGCGAGGACCTCGCCCGACGGCCTGGGTGCCCTGCCCTGCTCCAGCCGCACGTAGTACTCGGTGGAGATGTGCGCGAGCACCGCGGCCTCCTCGCGCCGCAGCCCCGGCGTTCGCCGGCGCGGCCCGGAGGGCAGGCCCACGTCCTCCGGCCGCAGCCGCTCACGACGGCTGCGGAGGAACGCGCCGAGCTCCTGCTTGTCCATACCCCCAGTCTGCACGCCGTCCGGCCGCGGATCCTGGTACAGCCTGTGCCTCCATCCGGCCCGGCGGCCGATCCCACACTGGGGTCATGACGCACACCACCCCCATCGCATCCATCGGCCTGCTCACCGGCAAGGTCGTCTTCATCACCGGCGCCAGCCGCGGCATCGGGGAGGCCGCCGCCCGGCTCTTCGCCGCCGAGGGCGCGGCCGTCGTGCTCGCGGCCCGCAGCGCCGAGGCCCTCGACCGGCTCGTCGGCGAGATCCGCGCCGACGGCGGCACCGCCGACGCCGTGACCCTGGACCTGGCCGACCAGGCGGGCATCCGCGCGGCCGTCGACCGGGTCGAGGAGCTGCACGGGCGGCTCGACGGCGCCTTCAACAACGGCGCGGCCATCCAGGAGCCCGGTCCGCTCGACACCACGAGCGACGAGGACATCGACACGCAGTTCGCCGTGAACTTCCGCTCGCACTGGACCGCCATGACCGCCGAGGCCGCCCTCATGCGACGCAACGGCGGCGGAGCGATCGTCAACACCTCCAGCATCGGCAGCCGCCGCGCGAACCCCGCCCTGCCCGCCTACGGCGCGATGAAGCGCGCGCTGAACAGCATCACCGAGACCGCCGCCGTGACCTGGGGCCGCGACGGTATCCGGGTGAACGGCATCACACCCGGCGGGACCGCCACGGCGATGATCGACGAGTGGGAAGCGGCGTCCCCGGGCATCATCGCGCGCAACACGGCGGCCACCCCGCTCGGCCGCATGGCCGAGCCCCGCGAGGTGGCCGAGGCGGCGGCGTGGCTGCTCAGCGACCGCGCCTCGATGGTGACCGGCGCGATCCTGCCGGTGGACGGGGGCGCGGGCGCCTGAGAGCCGGTCGGGCGAGGGGACGGCGGCCGTCTCACCGTCGGCTCCCCGCCAGGTGGCTCACCGGCCGAGCCGACGACGTGAGCCGGAGGAGGGGCCGTCCACTTCGAGCGGACGGCCCCTCGGTCCGCTACGCGGTTCCGTCGGGGATGTCGAGGCTCTGCGCCGGCCGTGCGGTGAGAGTTCCGGTGGCGGGATCGAGGATCCATGCCGTGCTGACGCCGGTGGCGGACACCGTGCGCAGGTCCGGTGTGCCGTCGCTGTTCAGATCGGCGGCCTGCAGAACGGGCAGGGCCGCCGAGTCGTAGCCGCTGTCGGCGAGGTGCAGGGGTGTGACGGGGGTGCCGTAGGCGAGGTCCTGCAGTTGCTGCGGGGTGTAGTAGTAAAGGGCTCCGGTCGCCTCGTTGCGGGCGAACAGGGCAGGCAGCCCGTCGACGAGGCTGCTGGTCAGGCTCCAGCCGGTCCAGTCTCCGGAGCCCGTGGGGTCGGTACCGGTCAGGGGCAGGGCGTTGTCGAGGCCGATGAACGCTCCGGGGGTCATCATGCCCGGCTCGTCCCAGAGTTGGCCGTTCACGACCATGAGCAGGTCGGGGAACCCGGCGCGGGGCATGTCGTTGACCGTGCGGTACAGGTCGCCACCGCCGGCGATGCTGGTGGCCTTGCTGCCAGGAGCGCCGGTGACACCGCTGGAGTCGGTGAAGACCAGCGAATTCACGTTCACCTCGTGACCGCTGTACGGGCTGAGCGCCGAGCCGTCGCCGTTGCCGAACAGGATCGTTCCGGTTCCGGTGGCCGGCCTGTAAGCGAGGACGTCGTTGAAGCCCGCGCCGGTCTGGAAGTGGCCGGTGATCGCCTGGATCCCGTCCCAGTCGGACGGGGAGCCCGGGCTGGCGGCACCTGTTCCTTGCTCTCCCACGTCGGTCACGTCGGGGTCGATCTGACCGTCGGCGGTGCCCCTGGCCAGCCACAGCCCGCTGGGCAGACCCGCCTGCGCGCCGACGACGGCGAGGTCGGGCAGATCGTCGCCGGTGAGGTCCCCGTCGGAGGCCGTGGGCGGCGGGTCGGCGAACAATCGGCAGTCCGTCCTGCCGTCGACGGCCCCGTCGGCCGACACGGGGGAACCCGCCGCCGTGCCGGTCCGGTACGAGGCAGGGCTCGCGTCGTCACCGCAGGCGGACCCGGAGGCGTCGGTGATGACCGGCCCGGGGCGGGTGGGGTCGTCAGGTGCGGTGTCGGCGTGGGCGCTGGTCACCGCACCGCAGAGGGAGAGCGCACCGAACGCTGTCGCTGTGGCCGCGCTCAGCATTCTGATACGCAGAGTGGATCTCACCTTCGTAACTCCCAGGTCTGGTCGACAAGGCCGGTCGTCTGGATCGACGTCCCGGGTGTGCCGCGAGCGCCCAATGCCCGTCCACGGGCCCTCGGGTCGCTCCTGCGGCAGCGGAGTCGATCACCGAGGGACGATCTCACGGCGTACGGCTGTCTGCCAGAGGGTTTGGTCCGCCGCACTGATCCCTCCCGCACGGCCAAGCTTCCGCCGCCTTCTCTCCGTTGACACCCCGCCCCCCGCGTGCTTGCATCCCGCCATGTCGTTCCCGACCCCTCTGACGCGCCGCCGAGCCGTGGACCTCGTCCGCGTGGCCGCCGCGCTGTGTCGGGCGAACGGCTGACCGCGCGCACTGACGGACCTCCCGGCCAACGACTGCGCCACCAGCGCGCGTTGGAGTGATCTCGCCCGGTGCTGACGGCTGCCCGCCCCGCCCGCTGCCAGGCCCTGCCCCACCACCCTTCCGCCCCCATGCCGAGGAACCTCCATGCCCTCTTCCGCACGCCCCGGTGACCGTCACGAGACCGCCTACGACCGCCGCAGGCTGCGCCAGTGGCTCGCGGGGGAGGCCAAGGCCGACGGCGTGTCCCGCCGTCGGCTGCTCACCCTGCTCGCGGCGACCGCCACGGCCACCGCCGCGGGGACGGCGCTCACCACCCCCGCGTCCGCGTCCGCCGCGCGGACCACGGCAGACGCCGTCGCCGACCGGCCGATCCTCAAGCCCCTGCCGCCCGAGTGGTTCATCGAGCGCGGCACCAACGCCGAGACCCGCTGGGAAGCGCTGCGCGGGACCGGCCACCACACCCCCAACGAGCTGTTCTTCGTCCGCAACCACACGGCCACGCCGGTGCTCGACGCCGACGACTGGCGGCTGCGGCTGTGGGGGAGCGGGCTGCGCGGGGCGCCCGGTGAGGACCGCCCGGTGGAGTTCGGGTACGACGACCTGCGAGCCCTGCCGGCCGTCACCCGCACCGCGTTCGTCGAGTGCGCGGGCAACGGGCGCTCCTTCTACTCGACGCAGCAGGGCGAGACCGTCACGGGGACCGCGTGGACGCTGGGGGCGATCGGGGTGGCGCGCTGGCGCGGCGTGCGCCTGTCCGACGTCCTGCGCAGGGCCGGGCTGACGTACCACGCCGTCGACGTGCAGCCGCGCGGGCTGGACGCCGAATACGTCAGCGGGGGCGAGAGCCTGGGGCGGGTCCGTCGGCCGCTGCCGCTGGCGAAGGCGCTCGACGACGTACTGCTGGCCTACGAGATGAACGGTGAGCGGCTGCCGCACGACCACGGGTATCCCGTGCGGGTGGTGGTGCCGTCCTGGGTGGGGATCGCGTCGATCAAGTGGGTGGGCGACATCGAGGTGTCCGCGCAGCCGCTGTTCTCGCCCTGGAACACCACCTTCTACCGGTTGTTCGGCCCCGCCCACCCCGAGGGCGGCAGCGCGCCGCTGAGCCGGCAGACCGTGAAGAGCGCCTTCGAGCTGGCGAGCGGGGCGACGTTCGCGGCGGGGCGCGGGTACGTCCTGCACGGGCGGTCGTGGTCGGGCGCGGGCGCCGTCGCCCACGTCGAGGTGAGCACGGACGGCGGAGCGACGTGGCGGCCCGCCCGGCTGCACGATCAGCCGCGCGCCGGCACCTGGACCCGCTGGTCCCTCGACTGGCGGCCCGCCGCACCGGGCGCCACCCACCTCCTGGCCCGCGCCACGGACACAGCCGGCCGCACGCAGCCGGACGTCGCCGTACCCAACACCCAGGGCTACCTGTTCGACGCGGTGGTCCGACATCCGGTGAGCGTCGTGTGACGCCCTACGGCGCAGAACCCAGCCGTGTGTAGCCTCGTGCGAGCACTGATCGACTTCGCGATCGGCTCACCAGGGGAGGACCATGAAGAGGATCAGCGGTTTCAGACGAAGAACCGGCTGGGCAGTGGGTGGAGGGGCAGTCGCCGTGCTGCTCCTGACGGCGACCGGAGCCCACGCCGAGGGCCGGGGTGACGTACGGGTGGTGTCGACCGTCGTCAACGGCGGGGCCAACGTCACGATCGGCACGACGCACAAGGTCGCGTTCCCGATCGCCATCACCGTCAAGGACGACTCCGGCGTCAAGGGGCTCTCGCGCGTCAGCACCTTCAACCGCTCCAACGGGTACGGCTTCTTCGACTGGACCGGCACGACATGCCGGAAGAAGTCGTCGACGACGTCGGTGTGCACCGCGATCATGTCGGTCGACCCGGCCTGGATCGCGGCCAGTGACGACATCGACAGCAACAGGGTCGCCGGGACCTGGATGGTGAACGCCACCGTGAACGCGAACGACGGCGACTACTGGATCTCCGACTCCCTCGCCGACTACAAGGTCAAGCGGGCCTCCCGGCTGACGACGGACGCGACTCCTGAGCCGGTCGCCAAGGGCGGGAAGCTCACGATCACCGGCAAGCTGTCCCGCGCCAACTGGGAGACGCTCACCTACCAGGGCTTCGCCGGGCAGGACGTGAAGCTCCAGTACCGCAAGGCCGGAGCCGCCCACTACAGCACGGTCAAGACCGTGCGGACGGGCGCTGCCGGGAAGCTCAGCACCAAGGTGACCGTCACCTCCGCGGGCAGTTGGCGGTGGTACTTCCCGGGCACGACGACAACGGCCCGGATCGTGTCGGCCGGTGACGCGGTGGTCCTCAAGTAGCCGACGAGCAGCCGACCGTACGCGGGAGACCGTCCGTCACCCAGGCACTGCCGCAGGGTGGCGGACGGCTCCGACGACCGGACGGATCGACGGGGCGGCGCGGTACGCCGCGTCACCCGGAAAACCCGACGACGTGCGGGGTCGTCCCCCTGTATCGTCCACTCTCCCGACTTCCCCGCCGTCACCTGTGGCGACCACGCCAAGAGAGTGACGCCCATGACCAGCCAGCGAGCGACGACGACCTTGTGGCGCCCCACCGGCCCCCAGGAGCTCGAGCTGGTGCGGGAGTCGAACTGGCGCGCCTGGCCGCCCAGGCTGCCCGAGCAGCCGATCTTCTACCCGGTCCTCAACGAGGACTACGCGGTCAGGATCGCGCGGGACTGGAACGTGAAGCACGACGGCGTCGGGTACGTCACGCGTTTCGACGTCGAGTCGGAGTACCTGAGCCGGTACCCCGTGCAGCAGGTCGGCGGGCGGACGATCCTGGAGCTCTGGGTGCCGGCCGAGGAGCTGGACGAGTTCAACGCCCACATCGTCGGTGACATCCAGGTGGTCCACGAGTTCCGCTGAGACGGGGCTCGTGGACGGTCGGTGGTGGCGGCCGCCAACCTCGACAGGCACGCCGACGACGGTCTGCGCCTGCTCGACGAGGTGCGCCTCACCGGCGTGACGCTGGTCGGCCACAGCTACGGCGGCATGGTGATCTCCGCCGCGGCCGACCGCGCCGACCCGCGCTGGCGGGTGAGCGAGGTGCCCACCGGCCACGACGCGATGCGGGAGGCCCCGGACGCCGTCGCCGCGCTCCTGGCGTGACCTCCGGCGGGTCGTTCAGCGGACCCGGATGAAGACCACGTCGTAACCGCTGTCGGTGGAGCGGGTCTTGACGTAGACGCCGTCGCTGCCGCCGTTGGGGTTGCTGGTGTTGCCCTCGACGGTGGTGAAGGACGAGCCGCCGGACACCGTGCGGACGATGCCTATGTGCTCGTTGCCGCCGGTGAAGTCGCTCCCGCCGTCCCAGTCGAAGGCGACGATGTCCCCGGGCTGGGGATTGGTGGTCACCGACAGGTGGTAGTTGCCGGCCCGGGCCTGCTTGACCCAGCCCGAGACGTAGGAGTTCCGGTAGGAGCTGGCACCCGTCTGCTTGGCCACCCAGCTCACGAACGTCGCGCACCAGGCGTAGTTGCTCGTGGACAGCGACAGGCCCACGGCCGCCCCGTAGCTGTTCGCGCGGGCGCTGCCCTCCACGGTGCCGACCTCGGCCTCGGCCACGTCGAGGATCTTGGCGTAGCCGCCGCCCGGGGCGGGCGACGACGGCGGGGTGACCGCTCCGTACAGGGCGGCCTTCGTGTCGGGCCCCACGTGGCCGTCGACCGCGAGGCCCTTCTCGGCCTGGAAGTCCCGGACGGCGCTGCCGGTCAGCGGGCCAAAGTCACCGTCGACGGCGAGATCGGCGCCGTGGTGGTTGAGCAGGCTCTGCAACTCCGTGACACAGCCGCTGCGCTGGCCCTGCACGATCTCGTTCGGGCAGGAGGCGGAGGTGAGGTTGACCGGGGCCGGGGCACCGTTGCCGCCGCCCCCGCCGATGTTCGCGTACAGGGCGGCCTTGGTGTTCGGACCGACCTGGCCGTCGGCGGACAGGCCGCTCGCCGCCTGGAAGGCCTTCACGGCCGCCAGGGTCTGCGGGCCGAAGCTGCCGTCGACGTCGACGCTCTGGCCCTTGCCGTTCAGCAGGGACTGCAGGGTGGCGACACACCCTCCGCTCTGCCCCTCCACGATGTTCTGCGGGCAGGACGCCGACCTCAGGTCCAGCCCCGTGGACGGCGACTCGTCGGTGTCGTACAGCGCCCGCTTCGTGTTCGTGCCGACCTGGCCGTCGGCCGTGAGCCCGTGGGCGGACTGGAAGCTGCGGACGGCGCTCGCCGTCCCGGCGCCGAAGTCACCGTCCACGTCGACCGCGTAGCCGTGGTGGACGAGCAGCCGCTGGAGCTCGGTGACGCAACCGCCCTTGGCGCCCTGGACGATGTTCGCCGGGCAGGACGAGGAGGTGAGGTCGACGGGGGCGGGCGCCGAGCCGCCGGTCGCGTACAGCTTGCTCTTCGTCGCGGGGCCCACCCGGCCGTCCACGGCGATGGCGGTGGCGGCCTGGTACTCACGGACGGCGTACAGCGTGGCCGCTCCGAACTGCCCGTCGACCGTCAGCCCGGCGCCGTGCGCGTTGAGCAGGTTCTGCAACTCGGTGACGCAGCCGCTGGTCTGGCCCTGCACGATCTCGTTCGGGCAGGACGCTGAGGTCAGCCTGACCGGTGCCGGAGCGGCCGCCGCCGGGTGGGCGCCGAGCACGAGCCCGGCCGCGACCATGGCCGCGGTGGCCGCGAAGGTCCCGACGCGGATCCGCCAGCCGGCCGCGGTCCGGCGCGTGTGCCGTGGGGACGGGGGTCCGTCCTCGGCGCGGGCGAGGGGGGCGAGTCTTCCCATGACGGCGTGGTTCTCCTTCGGTTGCGGGCTGCGTGGGGACAAGCGCGCCGCGGCCCGTCCTTGCAGGTCAAGGACGGGCCGCGGTCGGACGCTCGGTGACGGGGTCAGGCGGCGAAGCGCTTGAACGCCGCCCGGGTGCCCGAGCCGGCGATGCCGTCGATGTCACCGGTGTAGCCGTAGTCGGCCTTCAGCAGCCGCTGCAGGGCCTTGATGGTGTTGGGACCGGGGTCCCCGTCGATGTCGCCGGTGTAGCCCCAGTACTTGGCGAGGCACCGCTGGAAGGCCTTCCAGCTGTTGGTGCCCAGCTGCCCGTCGATGGCGCCCGTGTAGCCCCAGTAGTCCGCGAGGAACTCCTGGACGTTCTTGGCCTCGGCCGTGGTCAGGCCGAAGTTCTGCGTCCCGGCCAGGGCGGCGGCCTGCGCTGCCGTCGCCGTCTGCGCGGTGGGCGCGGTCGCCGCGAAGCTGGTGCCCGCGGTCGCCACACTGCCGGCGGCGAGCCCGGCAACGGCCACGAGGCCGGCGATGGTCGTGCCCAGAGCGTTCGGTCGCATGCGTTCCTCTTTCGGTCGGGGGGTGTGCGCGCCGCTCCCGTCTCTCCCGCCCGGCGGGAGTGGCGGCGAGACCAAAGGTGCAGGGTGGGCGGCCCCGGGGGCCACAGCTCCGCGACACATGACGGCCACGCGGGACGACCCCAAGGCTGACCTGCGGCGATGCGGTGCGGCGGGACGGCATGGCGGGACGGCTCGGCGGGACGGCGTGTGGGCCCGCTGTGACAGATGTGTCGGGGTCATGCAGAATGCGCAGCAGCGGAAGGGGGGCCGCCGACCACGCTCGTGACCGCTCTGGGGGAAACATGCCGCGCTCCAAGGCGCTGCCCGACGAACTGGACCCTCACGCCCGGCAGTTGGTGACCCGCTTACGCCGGCTGAAGGACCGCGACGAGCTGACCCTGCGGCACCTCGCGGCCAAGACCGGCTACAGCGCCAAGTCCTGGGAGCGCTACCTCGGCGGTACGTCCCTGCCGCCCCGTGAGGCCGTGGAGGCCCTGGCCCGGATCACGGGCACCGACCCGGCCCCCCTGCTCGCGCTGCGGGAGATCGCCGCCGACTCCTGGGACAGCCGCCGGACCCGGGCCGCGGAGGAAACGCGGCTCAGGGAGCAGGACGCGGTGGGTGAAGCGGGAGAACCGGAGGAAGCCGACGCGGCGGAGGAGACGCGGGGAGGGGAACCGGAACCACCGGGCCGGCCCACGGCACCTCGTCCCGTCACGCCCGCCCGCTTCCCGCACCTGGTCCTCACGACGGTCCTGGCCGTCCTGGTCGTCGCCCTCGGAACCGCGTTGCTGCTGGTGCTGCGCCACGACGACGCCGCTCCCGCGCACGTCGCCCCCACGCCCGCCAGCGCCACGGCCTCCCCGCCACCCGCCTACACCTGCCACCTCACGCGCGTCGACGGCCGGTGGGCGGCCGGCATCAACCACGGCCGCGACACCGAGATCGGTTACGGCGCCACGGGAGCCGACGTCGCCGAGGCGCAGTGCCTGCTGCGCCGGGCGGGCATCTCACCCGGCGGCATCGACGGCATGTTCGGCCCGTTGACGCTGCGCGCGGTCAAGACGTTCCAGACGCGGGCGGGCCTGGTCGCCGACGGCATGGTCGGGCCGCGCTCGTGGCAGGCGCTGCGCGGATGACGCAGGGCACACCCTCGCCACCAGGTGCCCGACTGGCCGCCGCCCTCCGGGAGTCGAAGGCGCGTACCGGCCTGAGCCTGGCGCAGCTCGCCGAGGCGACCACCTTCAGCAAGTCGTCCTGGCAGCGCTATCTGAACGGCGGAAGCCTGCCGCCGCGCAGCGCCGTCGTCGAGCTGTGCCGTCTCGCGGGCGAACCCGCGGACCACCCACTGGCGCTCCTGGACATCGCCCGTACGGACCGGACCGCTTCCCACGACGCCGAGCCCCCGGTGGGCGAGCCGCCGGTCCCCCCGGCCCCTCCGCGCCAGCAGCACACCGGCACCCGGGAGGAAGCGCCGACCCCGCACCCGGCTCCGGTCCCGGCCGACACGGCCCCCACCCACCCCGCCGCAGCCCCCCATCATCGCGGCGCCCTCGTCACCGTCCTCGCCGCGCTGCTCGCCCTGGCCCTGGGCGCGCTCGTCCTCGTCCACCTCCTCCCACCGCACCGCGAGCAGGGGCAACCGCCCCCCGCGGCCGCCTCCTCCACCACCGGCCCGCTCTGCCGGCACCGCTCCTGCCAGGACAAGGACCCGCTCACGACGCGCTGCGGCGCCGAACCGCAGACGCTCGCCGAGCACGAGACCGCCACGGGCGCCTGGATCCAGATCCGGTACAGCCCCGTCTGCGGGACGGGTTGGGCCCGGATGTGGGGCGCGGCCCTGGGTGACCGGGTCGAGATCCGGGCGGGCGGCGCCGACGGCCCGGTCCACGGGGCCCGGGTCACCACCCGCACCGAAGCGGACACCTACGTCCACACCCTCATGAGCGTGGTGGACCCCCGTACATCGTTGCAAGCCTGCTTCACCCCGGCGGCGGGCGGTGCGAAGGAGTGCTTCGGGGCCGTCGCAGACGACGCGACGGCCGCCACGGCCCCCTGACCGGCGGTCAAGCATCTCCCGGTGCAACGAAGCCCGTTGAAGGTGTGGACAGCGGGAAACGCGCGTGATCTCATGCGCTCGGACCGTCATGACAACGTTGTAAATGGCCCAAGGGAGCATGCTGTGCGACCAACGCCTTCGAGATGGCCCCGGAACTGGCGCCCCCCTCTGATCGGCCCCCTGGCGGCCGGACTCTCGGCGGGACTCCTGCTGACCGTCCCCAGTGTCGCGGCCGCGGACAGTGCCGGCGCGCCGAAGCGCACGGGGACGGTGTCCGTGTCGGACGCCCGGTTCCAGGTCCTGTCACCGACCCTGATCCGCACCGAGTACGCGGGTGACGGCCGCTTCGAGGACCGTTCCACCTTCAACGCGATCGGCCGGGGCTCCTTCACGCCGCCCCCCTACACCTCGTCGGTCCGCGACGGCGTCCTCACCCTCACCACCAGCGCGGTGACCCTGCGGTACCGGGTCGGCTCCGGTCCCTTCACCGCGGACAACCTGACCGTGAGCCTCAAGGCGGGGCAGCAGCCGGTGCAGGCGGCTCCCTGGCAGCACCGCGTCTGCGCGCCCGGCGCCCTGTGCGAGGCGGAGGACCAGCGCTACGACGGGCCCGGACTCGCCACCGACCACGGCGGGTTCACCGGCAAGGGCTTCCTGGCCGGGTTCGAGGCAGACAACAACTCCCTGTCCGCCGACGTGCGGACGACGGCCGCCGGCACGTACGACTTCGCCGTGCGCTACGCCAACTCCGGCGGCAGCGACGGCCGCCACGAGACCCGGACGCTCAGCCTGAGCGTGGACGGCGGCGCCGACCGCACGTTCAGCCTCCCCGAGACGAAGGACTGGAACACCTGGGGAGTGGCCCGGCTGCCGCTGTCCCTCGGAGCCGGTCCCCACACGGTCACCCTGCACCGCACGGCGGCCGACTCCGGCAGCGTCAACGTCGACAGCGTGGCTCTCCTCGCACCCGGGGCCGCCTACCCCTCCCGGGCCGACAGCGCCCTGCCCGGCTGCCGCTTCGGCACGAGCTGCGAGGCCGAGGACGCCCTCCTGTCGGGCTCCGCGGTCGTCGCCACCGACCACAAGGGCCACGCGGGCTACGGCTTCACCGCCGAGCTCAACCAGGGGGCCGGCCTCACCGACCGCGTCGCGGGCGTCCCCGAGGACGGCACCTACCTGCTGCACGTGCGCTACGCCAACGGCACCGGCGGCGACGGCCTGCACCAGGCACGCACCGTGCGGGTCACCACCCCGGGCGGCACCGACGCCAGCCTCTCCCTGCCCCCGACGGACACCTGGGACTCCTGGGCGACGGCTTCGCTGCCCGTGCGGCTGAAGGCGGGCACGGACAGCGTCACCCTCGGCTGCCCCGACACCACGAGCTGCCACGTGAACGTCGACAGCCTGGCGCTCGCCGGCCTGCAGGCGCCCGCCCCCGCGCCCCACCTCGCCCTCGGCGGCTACCGGCGGAGCCTCGACGGCCTCAACGGCGACAGCGAGCCCGTCCCCTGGACCACCCCGGGGCTGCTGCACCGCGACGGCTGGTACCTGCTCGACGACACGGCGTCGGCCGTCCACGACCCGGCCACCCGGAAGACGTCCGCCCGCCCGGCCCACGGCGGACAGCCCTACCAGGACGGCTACCTCTTCGGCTACGGCCACGACTACCAGCGGGGCCTGTCCGACCTGGCCACGCTGACCGGTCCGCCGCAGCTGCTGCCGCGGTGGGCGTACGGCGTCTGGTACTCCGAGTACATCGACCGCACGGCGAGCGACTACGAGAACACCGTCCTGCCCGCGTTCCGCGCGGCGGGCGTGCCCCTCGACGTCCTCGTCACCGACACCGACTTCAAGGCGCCCAACACCTGGTCCGGCTGGAACTTCGACCCGGCCAAGTACCCCGACCCGAAGGGGTTCTTCGACTGGTCCGCCGGACAGGGCCTGCACAACACCCTGAACGTCCACCCCAGCATCCTGGGCGACGACCCGCAGTTCGCGAAGGCGCAGGCCACGGCCAAGGGCAAGCTGCGCAAGGGCGGCTGCGGATCGGCGGGCGGCGCGGACTGCTACACCTTCGACTTCGGCGACCCCGACCAGCTCGCGGCCTACCTCGACCTGCACCGGCCGATGGACCGGGCGGGCAACGACTTCTGGTGGCTGGACTGGTGCTGCGACACCTCAAGGTCCTCGCAGGCCGGTGTCACCCCGGACGCGTGGATCAACCAGCAGTACGCCGACCTCACCGCCGAGACCAGCGAGCGGGGCTTCGTCCTCTCCCGCGCCTACGGCTCCCTCCAGGCCGGCGGCTACAGCGGGGGAGTGGGCCTGCCCACCGGGCCCTGGGCCGACAAGCGGACCACGCTGCACTTCACGGGCGACACCACCTCCAACTGGGGCACCCTGCGCGCCGAGGTCGGCTACACGCCGGGTGAGTCCGCCGCCACCGGCATGGCCGCCGTCAGCCACGACATCGGCGGCCACAACGACGGCTACGGCATCCCGGGGGCGGAGACGTACACCTCCGGCGGCCAGACCCACCGCACCACCAAGCTGCCCGACGACCTGTACGCACGCTGGGTGCAGTTTGGCACGTTCCAGCCCGTCGACCGCCTGCACAGCAACCACAGCGACCGGCTGCCCTGGCAGTACGGCCCCGAGGCGAAGGCGTCCGCCGAGAAGTTCCTGCGGCTCCGGGAGTCGCTGGTGCCGTACACCTACACCCTCGCCCAGCAGGCCGCCGTCACCGGCGTCCCGATCGTGCGGCCGCTGTACCTGCAGTACCCGGAGGAGGAGAACGCCTACAGCAAGGCGGGCACCGAGTACCTGTACGGTCCCGACATGCTGGTCGCGCCGGTCACCACGCCCGGCACCAGCACGACCACGTCGGTCTGGTTCCCGCCGGGGCAGTGGACCGACTACTTCACCGGACGCACGTACACCGCGCCCGCGGGCGGCGCCAGTCACGACGTCACCACGACCCTGGACACCATGCCGGTCTTCGTCCGCGCGGGCTCCGTCGTCACCACCCGCGCCGAGAACGTGACCAGTGACGCGCAGCACCCGCTCGACAAGGCCGCCGTCACCGTCACGGCGGGAGCCTCCGGCTCCTTCTCGCTCTACGAGGACGACGGCGTCAGCCCCGTGTCCGAGCGGGCGGTGACCACGCGGCTGCGGTACACCGAGCACCACGGCACCCACCTGCTGACGATCGACCCCGCCAGGGGGTCCTTCAAGGGCCAGGTGAGCCGGCGGGCGTGGACGGTGTCCTTCCGCGGCGTGGACGCCGAGCCGAGCCGCGTGACCCTGAACGGTGGCGCGACGGCGGCGAGCGCCTGGCAGTACGACGCCGACACGCACACCCTCAGCGTGACGCTGCCCGCGCGCAGCGTCCGCAAGGCGACGACGGTCATGTACCGCTAGTCAGGCCCTCGAGGGGCGGGGTGCCCCGGTCCGGACTGCCGGGCCGGGGCACCCTTTCGCCGTGCGGGACGCCCCCGCTACGCGGGGGACCCGGCGCCCGGGAGCCGCTCCCACACGATGTGCGGCGCCAGTGCGTCGAGGAAGCCGGGAGCGTCGAAGAGAGCGCCGGCGGAGGCGACACCGGTCGTGCGGATACGGCCGGTGAGGACGCGGTCGACGGCTTCCGCGGCGAGCGGCGCGGTGACGGCGTAGATGTCCTGGCCGCGGGCGACGGCGCGGCGTTCCTCGGTGCCCCGCCGCACGACGACGTCGACGACGAACGTCTGGGCGGAGCGGCCGCGTCCGTCGACCGGGGTCGGGGCCGGGGTGTCCGGGCTCGTCACGCCGGCGGCCGCTTCGGTCGACATGTACGTGCGTACCTCGGGAACGGCCAGGTGGCTGGGCAGCGTCACGACGTCCGCCATGGTGAACTCGCTGACGACGGGCCGCGAGCCCAGGGGCTCGGGGAACGGCCATGTCACCGTGGACAGTTCGTCGTCGTGGTACCGCAGCCGTCCGCCCGTGAAGCGCACCCGGCGGCCACCGCGCCGCTCGGCGGAGACCCTGCCCGCCAGGCGCGTGCCCCGCGTCGGCTCCCAGCCGCTGAGGCCGTACGCGATGTGCGCCTCGTCGGCCGTGGTCCAGTCGCCCGCCGCGGCGGTCGCCAGGAGGTCACCGAGCCCGCCGTAGAAGGCCATCGCGGGTACGACGACCACTCCCTCCCGGCGGGCCCGCTCGGAGAACCGGGTGAACGTGTCGTCGTTCGCCTCGATCTCCGCCGCCACGTCGACGTACGGGATCCGTGCCCGCAGGGCGGCCTCGACCACCGGGCCCGCCGTGGTGGCGAACGGGCCCGCACAGTTGACCACGGCCGCCGCACCGGCGAGCGCCGCGTCCAGGGAGGACGGGTCGTCGACCGCTGCGGGACGGACCTCCGGCCCGGGGTGCCCGTCCGCCAGGGATTTCAGCCGGCCCGCGTCACGTCCGGCGAGGACCGGCACGAACCCCCGCTCGCGCAGGTGCCCCACCACGAACCGGCCGGTGTGCCCGTACGCGCCGTACACCGTCACCGTCTGTCCCGCTGCCATGTCCGCTCCCGCACCTCGCGCCGATCAACGGGATCCATCCTGGTGGCGGGCGTGCGTCGGCCGTGAGTGTCAGGAACGACACGCCCCGTACAATTACGGACATGACATCGGTGGCACTGGCCGTCACGGACGGGATGCTGCACTTCGAACTGGGCGTGGCGCAGGAGGTGTTCGGCCCGGCCCCGGCCGCGGTGACCGGACCCTGGTACGACGTCGTGGTCTGCGGCCCGCGCCCGGTGCGCGTGGGGCGTTACCTCGTGGAGCCCGACCGCGGTCTCGACGCGCTCCCGGCGGCGGACACGGTCATCGTCCCCGGGTGGGCGGACGTCGACGTCGACCCGCCCGGCGACCTGGTCGACGCGGTGCGCGCGGCCCACGACGCCGGTTCCCGCGTGGTCTCCCTGTGCACCGGTGCGTTCGTGCTGGCCGCGGCGGGCCTGCTGGACGGCAGGCGCGCCACCACCCACTGGGCCCACACCGACGTCCTGGCGGCCCGCCACCCCCGGGTGGAGGTCGACCCGGACGTCCTGTACGTGGACGGCGGCACCGTCCTCACCTCGGCGGGCAAGGCGGCGTCGCTCGACCTGTGCCTGCACCTGGTCCGCCTCGACCACGGATCCGCCGTGGCGAACACGGTCGCCCGCAACCTGGTCGTCCCGCCGCACCGGTCCGGCGGGCAGGCGCAGTTCGTCACCCGGCCCGTGCCCGACCACGACACCCACCCGCTCACCGCGCTGATCCCGTGGGTCGTCGAGCGCCTCGACCAGCCGCTGACGGTGGAGGACCTGGCCCGCCGGGCCGGCATGAGCTCGCGCCACCTCACCCGCCACTTCCGGGCGGCCACCGGCACCACCCCCCTGCAGTGGCTGCTCGCCCAGCGCATCCGCCACGCGCAGGAGCTGCTGGAGAAGACCGACGACGGCATCGACGGCATCGCCGCCGCCACGGGCATGGGGACCGCGACCACGCTGCGCCGCCACTTCAACCGCGTCGTCGGCGTCCCCCCGGACACCTACCGCCGCACCTTCCGCACCCGGACCGGCCCGGCCCCCCGGCCCGTCCCGGCGCCCGAGTGACCGGGCGGAAGGCCACGGCTACCGGTGGCGGCCCAAGGTCGACTCGCGCACGACCAGGTCGTGGCCCGGCCGCAGGCGTCGTGGCCCGGCCTCGGCCGAGTCCGTCAGGCGGGAGATGACGCAGTTGACGGCCTGGCGGGCGATGGCCTGCTTGTCGGGGGCGACCGTGGTCAGGGTGATGGCCCCGAAACGGCTCTCCTCGATGTCGTCGAACCCCACCACCGCGACGTCCTGCGGGACACGCAGCCCGCGTTCGCCGAGGACCCGCATGGCGCCGATCGCCTGGAGGTCGTTGTAGGCGAAGACCGCGTCGGGCCGTACGCCGCGGTCGAGGAGCGTGGCCATGGCCTGGGCGCCGTCCGCCCGGCCGTAGCCGTCGGTGGGGGCCACCAGCGAGTCGTCGTGCGGCAGTCCGGCCGCGGACAGCTCCTCGCGCCAGCCCCGCAGGCGCAGGTGGGCCGGCTGGCGGGCGCTCTCCGCGCGGGCGCCGAGGAACGCGATCCGCTGGCGCCCGATGGCGATCAGGTGGCGCACCGCGCTGCGCGCCGCGGCCACGTTGTCGATCGCGATGTGGTCGTAGGGTGCGTCGTACTCGCGCTCCCCGAGCAGGACGAGCGGTGAGGTGTCCGTGCGGCCGTGCAGGTCCTGGTTCTCCAGCTCGATCGGGGACAGGATCAGGCCGTCGATCACATGGGTCTGGAAGCCCTGGCAGACGAGCATCTCCTTCTCCCGCATACCGGCGGTGTGGTCGAGCAGCACCGTGTAGTGGTGGCGGGCCGCCGCGTCGATGACCGCGCTGGCCAGCTCGGCGAAGTAGGGGTTGCCGAGCTCGGGCACGGCCAGCGCGATGATCCCGGTCCGGCCCTTGCGCAGGTGGCGCGCGGTCAGGTTGGGGCGATAGCCGAGCTCGTCGATCGCCTGTTGGACGCGGGCCCGCATGGCGGGGGTGACGTGCGGATAGTCGTTGACGACGTTCGAGACGGTCTTGACCGAGACTCCCGCTCGTTGCGCGACGTCTTTGAGGCTGACGCCCACGGCGTTCCCTCCTTGTCGGGCCGGGCGCAGGTCCGCGACGGGTCCCGCGCTGCGGCGTGTGTCATCAGGTGCGGCGTGCCCGGGCAAGGTACCGCTGGGCCACGACCACCACGATGAGGAAGCCGCCGCTGACCACGGACTGGTAGGACGAGTTGAGCGAGCCTATCTGGTTGATCAGGTTCTGGATGACCGCGAGCAGCAGCACACCCCACAGGGTGCCGCTGACCGAGCCGGCCCCGCCGGTCAGCAGCGTGCCGCCGATGACGACCGCGGCGATCGCGTCCAGCTCCATGCCCGAGCCGATGATCGTCACCCCCGAGGAGAGCCGGGCGGCGTTCAGGGCGCCGGCGAAGCCCGCCAGCAGGCCGCTGACCAGGTAGACCAGGACCCGGGTGCGGGCCACCGGCAGGCCCATCAGGGTCGCCGCGTCGGCGCTGCCGCCCACCGCGAACAGCGACTGCCCGAACGAGGTGCGCTGCAACACCACCCCGCCCACGGCGAACAGCGCCAGCGCGACGAGCACCGGGTACCCGAAGCCGCCGACCGTGCCCTGGCCCAGCTCGGCGAAAGCCGAGTCGCGCGGCACCAGGTAGGTGGTGGCGCCCTCGTGGGTGAGGGCGAGCAGCAGGCCCCGGGCGCCCAGCAGGGTGGCCAGGGTGACGATGAACGGGGCCATGCCGGCGCGGGCGATCAGCAGGCCGTTCAGGGTGCCGATGGCGCCGCAGACGACCAGCGGCAGCAGCAGCGCGGCCCAGAAGCCGTACTGCGAGGCCCAGGCGGCCAGGACGCCGCCGAGCGCGAACACCGAACCGACCGACAGGTCGATGCCGCCGGTGATGATGACCAGCGTCATGCCCAGCGCGACGACGGCGATGAAGGACGCCTGGACGGCGACGTTCTGGGCGTTGTCGAGGGTGCCGAAGGACGGGAAGACGAACGTGGAGACCAGGACGAGGGCCACCAGCACGGCGAACGCGCCGTGCCGTTGCAGCAGCGAGGCGAACCGCTCCCGGCCGGTGGCGGAGGGGGCGGTGGCCTGCGTCGGGCGGGGCGGTGCCGGCAGGTTCGGGGCAGTGGTGAGTGACTTCATCGGGACCGACGCTCCCGGGCGACGTAGACGGCGACGAGGATGATGGCCGCCTGGGCCATCTGGGCGGTGGAGTCCGGCAGGTCGTGCTTGACCAGCGTGGCCCGCAGCAACTGCATCAGAAGCGCTCCGGTGACGGTGCCCAGCACCCGTACCGAGCCGCCGGTCAGCGGGGTGCCGCCGACCACCACCGCGGTGATCGCGGACAGCTCCATGAGATTGCCGAGCGCGGAGGGGTCGCTCGCGGTGAGCCGGGCGGTGGCCAGCACGCCGGCGAGGGCCGCGAGGACGCCGCACAGGACGTACACGCCGATCAGGACGCGGGTGACGGGCAGCCCGGCGAGCCGGGCGGCGGCCCGGTTGCCGCCCACCGCGACCAGTTGCCGGCCGAAGGTGGTGCGGTGGACGACCCCGGCCACCACCAGGGCGAGCACACCGGCGATCAGCACGACGTCGGGGATGCCCAGCACCTCTCCGCTGCCCAGCGCCAGCAGGTCCGCGTTCTCGATCTGCTTGAGCTGTCCGTCGGCCATCACCAGGGCGAGCCCCCGGCCGCCGACGAACAGCGCCAGGGTCGCCACGATGGGCTGCAGGCCCACCACCGCGACCAGGGTGCCGTTGACCGCGCCGACCACGACACCGGCCACCAGCGCCACGAGCAGGGCCGGGACGATGCCGTAGCCGAGGTAGAGCGGCAGCAGTGCCGTGGCCAGCGCCATCGTGGAGCCCACCGAGAGGTCCACGCCCTCGGTGCCGATGACCAGGGCCATGCCGAGCGCCACGATGACGACCGGGGCGACCTGCACCAACTGGGTGCGCAGGTTCGCGGCGGTCAGGAAGTGGTCGGTGAACGCGGCGTTGTAGACGAGCAGCGCGGCCACCGCGGTGTAGACGCCGTACTTCTGGAACCAGGCCGGTGCGGCGAGCCGGACCGCACGACGTCCCAGGGCCGGGGACAACTGGGTCATGGCTGCTCCTTGTCTGTGTGCGGCGCCGACGGCGGCGCGTCGACGCGTGGCTCGGAGGCGGACGGCCCGGGGGCGGACGGCCCGGACGTCGGCGGTCCGGACGCGGGCGGTCCGGACGCGGCCGGCTCGGAGGCGGGGGCGGAGGGCTCGGGGGTGTGGGCGGCCAGGGCGTCGAGCAGGTCGGCCTCGTTGACGAGGTCGCCGGCCAGCTCACCGGCCACCGCGCCGCCCCGCAGCACCACCAGCCGGTCGGCGCCCTCCACCAGCTCCTCGACGTCCGAGGAGATCAGCAGCACGGCGAGCCCCTCCTGCGCGAGTTCGTCGATGAGGGCCTGCACCTCCGCCTTGGCGCCGACGTCGATGCCACGGGTGGGCTCGTCCAGCAGGAGCACCTTGGGCTCCAGGCACAGCCACCGGGCCAGCAGCACCTTCTGCTGGTTGCCGCCGGACAGCTCCTCCACCTTCTGCTCGGGACCTGACGCCTTGATCCGCAGCCGCTCCATGAAGATCTCCACGATGCGGTCCTGCTGCTTGCGGGAGACGATCCCGGACCGGGACAGGCGGGGCATCGCGGCCAGCACGATGTTCTCCCGCACCGACAGGCCCGGCACGATGCCCTCGGCCTTGCGGTCCTCGCTCAGCAGGCTGATACCGGCGCGGATCGCCGCGGCGGGCGACAGGCGGCGCAGCTCCCGGCCCCCCACCGACACCGTGCCGGAGTCCAGCGGCAGGGCACCCGCCAGGGCCTTGGCGGTCTCCGTGCGCCCGGACCCCAACAGGCCGCCCAGACCGAGGACTTCACCCGGCCTCAGGTGCAGCGACACCTCGTCCAGGAGGTGACGGCGACTCAGTCCTTCCGCGGTGAGGACCGGTTCGCGGGCGGCGTCGTGCGCGCCACCGAACCGGGTGACGCCGTGCCGCCGCACCTCGGACACCTCGCGCCCGAGCATCATCGAGACGAGCTGCGTGCGGTCGAGCCCGGCGAGGTCGCCGGTGTGCACCAGCCGCCCGTCGCGCAGCACGGTGACCCGCTCGCAGATCCGGTACAGCTCGTCCATGCGGTGGCTGACGTAGAGGATGGCGATGTCCCGGCTGTGCAGGTCCTCGATGACCCGGAACAGGGTCTCCACCTCGCGCGGTTCGAGCGCGGAGGTCGGTTCGTCCATCACCACCACCCGGGCCTGCACCGAGACCGCCCGGGCCAGGGCCACCATCTGCTGGGTGCCCACGCCCAGGGTGTTCAGAGGGCGGCGGACGTCCGCCGTCACGCCGAAGTCGGCCAGCAGGTCGGCCGCCTCCCGGTGCATACGGGGGAAGTCGATCAGGCGCAGCCGGTTCCTGGGCTCGCGGCCCAGGAAGATGTTCCGCGCCACGCTCATCATCGGGACGAGGTTGACTTCCTGGTAGATCGTGGACACGCCCGCCTGCTGCGCCTCGTGCGGCCGGGCGAACGACACCGGCTCCCCGCCCAGGCGCAGCTCGCCGCTGTCGGGGCGGTGCACGCCGGTGAGGACCTTGATCAGGGTGGACTTGCCGGCGCCGTTCTCGCCCACCAGGGCGTGGATCTCGCCGCGGCGCAGGGTCAGGGAGACGTCGTCGAGCGCGACCACGCCCGCGAAGCGCTTGCCCACGCCGACGGCCTCGAGGACGGCGGGTGGCGCGGCGCCGTCGGCGCCCGGGTGCGGTGTGGCGATGGCCGCTTCGGATGGTGCCATGGGTTCGACCTTCCCTCGGTGGGTCAGCGGGGAGCGGGCCGCCCCGGTCGTGAGCGGCCCGGCAGCCTGAGGGTCCGTCAGTACGCTCCGGACAGCGAGCTCTTGGCGTTGGACGCGTCGTAGGCGCGGTCGGAGATGATGACGTTCTCCGGGATGGCCCCGCCGTCGAAGAACTTCTGCGCGGTGGCGAAGGCCAGCGGCCCGAACCGCGGGTTGGACTCGATCACCCCGTTGTACTGCCCGTTGGCCAGCGCCTGGACGGCGTTGCGGGTCCCGTCGATGGAGATGATCTTGACGTCCTTGCCGGGCTGCTTGCCGGCGCCCTTGAGGGCCGTGACGGCGCCCAGGCCCATCTCGTCGTTCTCCGCGTACACGGCGGTGATGTCCGGCTTGGACTGGATGAGCTGCTCCATCACCTGCTGGCCCTTGTCCCGGGCGAACTCGCCGGTCTGCTGGGCCACGATCTGCAGGCCGGGGGCCTTGGCCTTGAGCTGGTCGACGAATCCCTTGGTGCGGTCGGTGGTGACGTTGTTGCCCGAGGAGCCGAGCAGGATCGCGACCTTGCCCTTGCCGCCGGTCACCTTGATCATCGCGTCCGCCGCGCGCTTGCCCTGTTCGACGAAGTCGGAGCCCAGGAAGGCCACGTAGTCCTTGCAGGCGGTGGCGTTGAGCTTGCGGTCGATGGTGATCACGGGCACATGCTTGGCCGCGGCCGCCTGCAGCGCGGGCTCCAGGCCGTCGGAGTTCAGCGGCGCCACGATGAGCAGTTGCGCGCCCTGGGCCAGCATGTCCTGGATGTCGCTGATCTGCTTGGGCAGCTGGGACTGGGCGTTGGTGGTGAGCAGCTTCTTGACGCCCAGCTTGGCGGCCTCGTCCTTGATGGACTGCGTCTCGGCGATACGGAAGGGGTTGGCCTCCTTCTCGGACTGCGAGAAGCCGACGACCGCGTTCTTCAGGTCGATCTTGGTGGCGCCGTACGTCTTGAGGGTGCAGCCGGTGCCCGGGTCGGCGGACGGGGTCTGCACGACCTGGGCGCCCTGGCCGGTGTCGGAGGAGGCCTTGTCGTCGCCCTCCTCCTTGGCGCAGCCGGCGGCGAGGACGACGGTGGCGGCGAGGCAGGCGGCGGTGACGAGACGGGATCTGCGCGAGGTGGTCATGGTGGTGCGGCTCCTTGCGTGGTGGGGCGTCTGTGGGGCGGCGGGGCCGACGACGCGGCGACAGCGTGGCGACGTCGTACGGCCGGCCGCGGGTGCCGCGGTGCGGGACGCGGCGTGCTGGGCTGCTGAGGGGGCGGGGCGGAGGGGGAGGTCCCCGGAGCGGGCCGGGGACCTCCCTCACGGGGTCACCGCCCGGTGGGTGCGGTGGGTTCGCGGGCGGCCAGGGAGGCCACCTCGGCCGCGCTCAGGGCACGGTCGTAGGCGTGGACGTCGGCGAGCGCGCCGGCCCAGTGGTCGACCGGGGCGCCGTTGTACTTGCCGCGCCCGATCACCAGGTTCCCGGCGGGCACCTCCGCGTTGCAGGCGCGGGTGGAGCCCGCCTCGGTGCCGTCCACGTAGACCCGCAGGGTGCCGTCGCGGTGGCTGTAACTGCCCACCAGGTGGTACCACTTGCCGGTCTGCGGCTCACCGATGGTGTTCGCCAGCGCGCGGCTGCCCGCGAAGCTGAACGCGAACCGCTTGTCGGCCTGCGCGTACTGCAGGTAGAAGACGCTGTTCCGGTCGCCGTCGAGGGACACCGCGGTGCTGAAGTGGCCCTTGTCGTCGAGCCGGACCCACGCGGCCACCGAGTAGTCGCCCTTCTCGGTGTCCAGGACGGGCGCGCCGGCGTCGACGTAGCCGGTGCTGCCGTCGAGCTGGACCGCGCCGCCGTGGGGGCCGGCGGTCCAGGTCGCGCCGCCCTTGAGGGTGCCGTCGTGGCCACCCGCGACGTCGTCGGCGACCGTGCCGGACTGCTGGTGCAGCGGCCACCAGGACACTCCGGACAGGCCCGGGGTGCCCGGCGGGACGTCGGTCCCGCCCGACGCGGCACCGGCGGCGATCACCTGCCGGTTGATGTCCCGGACCGGGCCGGGCAGGACCTTGACCACCTTGCGGTCGTAGGTGAGCAGGCCGTTCAGCTCGCCCTCCACGTCGGTGATCTGGGTGTAGACCGAACCGGAGAGCCCGCAGGAGGCGCGCTGGATCAGCTTCCTGGTGTTCTCCACGTACGCCTTGGTCAGCTCCTCGGTGCTGGTGGCGGCGTCGCCGTAGTCCTGGCCGCCGGCGGTGCCGAGGATGTGGCCGGGAACGACGTACGAGTAGCCGCCGTGCTCCCCGTCGACCGCGGCGCGGGCGGCGTCGGGAGCCGGGTTGGCCGGACCGTGGTAGTCGTGCCAGTCGATGACGTCACCGCGGCCGGAATCGCCCTTGGAGGCACAGCAGTTGACTCCCGAGTGGGCGTCCACCAGACGGGACGGGTCCTGCTTCTTCACCGCGTCGGCCAGCTCACCGGTGGCGGACTTGCTCCATTCGCCCCAGCCCTCGTTCATGATCGTCCACATGACGATCGACGGGGTGCTGAGGTGCTGGTCGACGATCTCGTGGGCCTGGTCGATCCAGGTCTGCGTCTCCGGTGTGCCCGCCGCGGCCGTCATGCGGCTCGGCATGTCCTGCCACACCATCAGGCCGAGCCGGTCGGCCCAGTAGTACCAGCGTGCGGGCTCCACCTTGATGTGCTTGCGCACCGCGTTGAAGCCGAGCTTCTTGTGCTCCACCAGGTCGGACTTCAGGGCCTCGTCGGTGGGCGCGGTGTACAGGCCGTCCGGCCAGAACCCCTGGTCCAGGGTGGACATCACGAAGGTGGGCCTGCCGTTGAGGAGGATCTTGTTCACGCCGCCGACCGGCGCGACCTCGATCGACCTCATGCCGAAGTAGGAAGCGACCCGGTCCTTGCCGGAGCGTCCGCCGTCGACGGTCACCTTCAGGTCGTACAGGTAGGGGTCGTCCGGGCTCCACAGGTGCGGCTTCTTGACCGGGACGCGCAGCGCGGTGCCGACCCGGCCGGTGACCGAGCCCACGGGCCGCTTCCCGGCGTAGGCGGTGGCGGTGACCTTCGCGGTCCCGGGAGTGGTCGCGGTGGGGCGGACGGTCACGGAGAGCGAGTCGTCCTTCAGGTCCGGGGTGAGGACCAGGGAGTCGACGGCCGCCTCGGGGACCGGCTCCATCCAGACGGTCTGCCAGATGCCGCTGGTCGGTGTGTACCAGATGCCGCTCGGAGCGGCCGACTGCTTGCCCACGGCGTACTTGTCGTCCGTGGTGTCCTTCACCTTCACCAGCAGCGTCTGCTGCCCGCGCCGGGACAGGGCGTCGGTGATGTCGGCGCTGAACTCCTCGTAGCCGCCGACGTGGTGGGCGACCTGCTTGCCGTTGACGTAGATCCACGTCTCGTGGTCCACGGCACCGAAGTTGAGCCGCAGCCGGTTGCCCGATCCCACCTTCCAGCCGTGCGGCACGGTGAAGGTGCGCTGGTACAGCGACCAGTCGTGGTGCCGGGCCACACCGGACAGACCCGACTCCATCGGGTACGGCACCAGGATCTTCCCGGTGAGCTTCCCGGTGGGGAGCGCGGCGTCCTGCGCGGTCGCCTGGAACTGCCAGGTGCCGTTCAGGTTCTGCCAGTTCTTGCGGGTGAGCTGCGGCCGCGGGTACTCGGGCAGCGCGTTGTCGGCGGAGACGTCCTTGGCCCACGGGGTGGCGAAGTACCAGGTGGAGTCGTTCTGCGCGACGACGGAGAACGGGCCGAGGCCGCCCTGCGCGGTGGTGATGCCGCCCTTGCCGTCGTAGCTGACCCGCACGTCGGCGTTCAGGGAGACGGGGGTGTCGTCCTTGCCGGCGGTGACCACGAGGGCCGCGGGGTTCTTGGGGTCCTTGGCCACCGTGGGGTGCCACAGGGTGCCCCCGGAGACCACGGCGAGGTGCGCGGCCGCGTCGGCGGGCACGGACGCCAGGGCGGAGGGGAGCTCGACGGTGGCGGTCCGCCCGGTCCTGCCGACCGTGGCCTTGGCGTCGGCCGGGGCGAAGCCGGCCGGCAGGTGCAGTGCCGAGTCCGGCAGCGGCCGGCGGGCGAAGCCGGGGCCCGACCACTCGGTGTGCAGGTAGGCGCCGCCGTTGCCCTGGTTGTAGTCGACCACCAGGTCGTGCAGTCCGGCGGTCAGGGTGATCGCCTCGGAGGTGGTCTGGACGTCCCAGTCGGTGGTCCAGTGGTTGATCACACTGGTCCCGTCGAGGGACATCCGGAAGCCGTTGTCGCCCTTGATGTAGAAGGTGTAGGCGCCGTCCGCGGGCACCTCCAGCCGGCCGGTCCAGCGCACGGCGACGTTGTCGGTGGTGCCGGCGTACGTGCGCAGGGTGGGCAACAGGTCGTCGACGTGGAGGGAGTTGTCGATGCGGGTGCCGGTGTACGACGCGAAGTCCAGTGCCGTGGCGCTGGACATCCGGTAGTAGTCGCCGCGCAGGCCGAGGCCGTCGGCGGCGGCCGGGGCCGGGGAAGCCGCCGTCGGCGCGGCACCGGCCGGGGCCGGCGTCAGCAACGCGGCTCCCAGCAACAGCGGCAGCAGCACGACGAGTCGGCCGCGGACACGACCTAGGAGGGGTATTCGGGTTCTGCCTGGGCTCATGCTCACCCTTTCCGCGACGGGAAACGCTCACGCCTGAACCTGGTGCGCCGGACGACGCTCCGCAGCAGACAGGACCGCCGGGAGCACCGGGAGCTGGCTTGTATAACGTTGGAAAAATCGGCGCGGGCAGCATGAAAGCAGGGGCCCGGGAACCTGTCCAGACCCTGTGCACGGACAAGTTGGTGGCACTTCGCGGGGTGTTTAGTCCCCTGAGGGGGGCGGGGACCGCACAGATCTGGACACGGCCACACCGGGCGTGCTGTCATGAGGCCCGTACCGGTTTCCAACGTTGTAGAGCGGGTGATGTCGTGCCTGTCCAGGGCGTTGACCGTTCCGCCCGCGTCGCCGGTCCTGGCGCGCGGTGCCCGTACGGGTACGACTGACGGCACTGCCGCCGACCGGCGTGCTTCCGGGTACCGGTGGGAACGCCCAGGTCGGGACCCGGTCCGCGGTGAACGCGTCACCCGACCGGAGCGGGCACAGGATGTCGGGTGCGGCCGCCTCGGCCCCTCCTAAGGTGAGGGGAAAGAGGAGGTCAGGGGTGCTGGAACGGCTGAACGAGGCCATGGAGCACATCGAGCGTCACCTCGGCGGGGACGTCGACGTGTCGGCGCTGGCGCGGATCACGCTCACGTCGGAGTACCACTTCAGGCGACTGTTCTCGTCACTGGCCGGGATGCCGCTCTCGGAGTACGTCCGCCGGCGCCGGCTCACCGTCGCGGCGGCGGACGTGCTGGACGGCGACGGGACCCTGCTGGAGGTCGCGCTCCGCCACGGCTACGGCTCGGCGGAGGCGTTCGCCCGGGCGTTCCGCGCCGTCCACGGTGTCGGCCCGGGGGAGGCGCGGCGGACCGGTGCCGCGGTGAACTCGCAACCCCGGCTGTCCTTCCGCCTCACCGTCGAAGGGAACAGCTCCATGCGCTACCGCATCGTGACGAAGGAAGCCTTCCGGGTCGTCGGCAAGAAGGCCCGGGTCCCGCTGGTGTACGAGGGGGTCAACCCGCACATCGCCGAGTTCCTCCGCGGCATCCCGCCGGAGACGACGCGGCGGATCACCGGCCTCTCCGACCAGGACCCCGAGGGGCTGGTGTCGGCGACCGTACGACTGTCGGACGACTTCGAGGAGGGCGGCGCACTCGACCACTACCACGCTGTGGTGACGGGGGCGGCCGACGTGCCCGCGGACCTCGACGTACTGGACTGCCCGGCCGGCACCTGGGCCGTGTTCGAGAACACCGGACCCTTCCCGCAGGCACTGCAGCAGATGTGGGCCGACGTGGCCGCCCACTGGGTCCCGTCCAACCCCTACGAGTACCGGCCGGGTCCGGAGATCCTGCGCACCCGGCCGTGCCGGGACGACCCGGCCCGGTCCGACGCGCAGTTGTGGATACCCGTGACCCGCACCGCCCCCCGCCCCGAGGTCGGACCGACCTGGGGTCGGATCGACCTGAGGCCCGATCGACCTGAGGTCAGATCGACCTGAGGACCCGGACTCGGTCGGCGAGGGCGCGCCGGGCGACGTCCGAGTCGTAGGCGATGGAGTCGAACTCGTGCGGGGCGCCGGGGTGCAGGTGGAACTCCACCGGCACCCCGGCCCGGCCGAGTTTCATGGCGTAGGCCGTGTCCTCGTCGCGGAACACGTCCAGTTGACCGACCTCGATGTAGGCGGGCGGCAGACCGGTGGCGTCCTCGAGCCGGGCCGGGGCCGCCGTCGCCGGGACGTCGGGCCCGCCCGCGGCCTCACCGAGCAGCGCCGGCCAGGCGGTGCGGCTGTCGTCGTAGGACCACAGCAGGTAGGGCGCGATGTGCGGGTCGGGGGTGCCGGTGCGGTCGTCGAGCATCGGCATGAGCAGGATCTGGCGCGCGATCCCCGGGCCGCCGCGTTCACGGGCGAGGATCGTCAGCGCCGCCGCCATGCCACCCCCGGCGCTGTCGCCCATCACCCCGATCCGTCGCGGGTCGACGCCGAGTTCGGCGGCGTGCCCGTGCAGCCAGCGCAGCGCCGCGTAGGCGTCCTCCAGCGGAGTGGGAAAGGGGTGTTCGGGGGCCCGGCGGTACTCGACCGACAGCATCGGCACGCCGCTGGCGGAGACGTAGCGGGCGACGGGCCCGTCGAACAGGTCGATGTGGCCGAAGATGTACCCGCCGCCGTGGAAGAACAGCACGGCGGCGCCCACGTCCGCGCCTTCCTTGGCGTACCAGCGCATCCTGATCCGGGCGCCGTCGTCCGCGGTCGCGTGGTGCTCGCTGGTCACGACGTCGGCCGGGATCGGCTGCGCCGTCCCCGCGGCGCCGATGATCGGCTCCCACAGGGCGCGGCGGGCCGCGACGTCGCCCACCGCCGGTGGGGTGGCCGCCGCCATCGCACCGGCCATCGGGGCCAGCGCCGCGGCGATCTCGAGGTCCAGGCTGAGTGCCATGGCCCTGTCCTTTCGGTGGAGGTGTCAGACGGCGGACGGGACGACGACGACCTTGCCGTGCACGCCGCCCTCGGCGGCCCGGGCGTGCAGCGCGGGCAGCTCGGCGAGCGGCAGGCGCTCGGCGACGTCGACGCGCAGCTCGTCACGGTCGACCGACGCCACGAGCTCGGCCAGTTGGCCGGCGTCGCTGCGGACGAACAGGTCGATGCCGCGCACCCCGCGCTCCTCGTCGCTCGGGGCGGGCATCCACACCGTGGTGTTCACGAGGACGCCGCCGGGCTTGACCAGGGTGAGCAGCGCGGCCAGTTCGGCCGGGTCGACCGGGGCCAGGTTGAGCGCGAGGTCGACCGGCTCGGTCACCGCCGCGGTCAGGCCGGTGGTGGTGTGGTCGACGACCTCGTCGGCGCCGGCGGCCCTGACCGCTTCGCCGCTGCGGGGGCTGGCCGTGGCGATGACATGGGCACCGGCGCTCTTGGCCAGCTGGACGGCGTAGCCGCCCACCGCGCCGCCGGCGCCGTTGACCAGCACGCGCTGCCCGGCCGCCAGCCCGCCGTGCTCGAACAGTGCCTGGTACGCGGTCAGGCCCACCAGGGGCAGCGCGGCGGCGTCGGCCAGGGGGACGCTCTTGGGCGCCGCCGTCAGCACCTCGGCCGGCGCGAGGACGTACTCGGCGGCGGCCCCCGGGCCGTTCATCGGCAGGAAGCCGACGACGTCGTCGCCGATCGCCACGCCCTCGACGCCCTCACCGAGCGCGTCGACCGTGCCCGCGACGTCGATACCGGGGGTGTGGGGCAGCGCCACCGGGATGGGGCCCTGCATGAAGCCGCCGCGGATGTTGGCGTCGACGGGGTTGAACGAGGTCGCCGCGACGCGGACGCGGACCTCGCCGGGGCCGGGGACGGGTTGTTCCACGTCCTCGTGACGCAGGACGCCGGGGTCGCCGTACTCGTGGAAACGCACTGCCTTCATGTCGGTTCACACCTTCACTGCGGTTGGAGTTGGAGCTGGAGGTTGGAGGTGGAGCGGGGGCCGGGGGTGCTGCGTGCTGCAGCGGCCCGGTTACTTCGAATTCGAAGCAACTGATGAGGAGACTACCTCTGCTTCGAATTCGAAGCAAGTGGGGTCGGTCATCGCCGGTGCGCGCGCATCGCCGCCGCCAGTTCGGAGGCGGCTCGGTCGATGCGGGCGTGCAGGCCGTCCCCGTCCCCGCTCTCGTCCCCGTCGCCGGGAGCCGTGGGCTGCCGGTCGGAGGGATCGGTGGGGACGGAGGGGTCGGCGGGGCCGGCTGGGTCGGTGGGGACGGAGGGGTCGGCGGGGCCGGCGAAGACGGTCGTGGGCACCGGGCGCGTGTGCACGTCGGTCAGCCGTCCACGCACGACCCGTACGAGGCCGGGCGGCCGGCGCCACGAGCTGCTGCTGAGCGCGAGGAGCACCGGCATGCCCGAGAGGACCCCGTCCCCGAGGACGGCGAAGAACGCGTCGAACACCTCGCTCGGCGACGCGGCCACCACCGGGGTCGCCACCACCAGTCCGTCGGCCGCCACGACCGCGGCGATCGCCTCGCGCAGGTCGAGGCCGACGCGGCCGTGGGTGGTGTGGTGGGCGAGGTCGACCGCGAGCCGGTGCAGCTCCACCACTTCCACGTCGGCCCGCGCGCCGCCGGCCGCCAGCGCCCGGCACACGGCCTCCGCGACGCGGTCCGCGAGCAGGCGCGTCGGCCCCGGACGGCCGACACCGGCGCTCACGACGGCCAGGGCCACCGGGCTCCACGCGGCGGTGCTCACCCCGGTCCCGGGGTCACGCCGCGCCCACCGGCCGCCCCGGCGTCGGGCGGGGCGCCGCCGGACCACTTGTGCTGCTGCTGGTCCTCACGGTGCGCGAGGCGGGGGATGCCCATGGCAGGTCCTCGGGATGTGCGGGCGGCGGCGCCGTCCTTCTTCCCCCCACCCTGCGTCGCAGCGCTGCCCGGTCTCCATGCGCCGCGGTGCTCAGTAGGGCTCAACGCTGCTCACCCAGGACGCCCGGGACCCTACGTCTCTTCGAATTCGAAGCAGTAGAATCCGGGCATGTCTCATGCGCCGCCGTCCCTCGATCCCGTGCAGCTCGGTGCCTACTTCGACCTCATCGAGGTGACCAGCCTGCTCCGGCACGCCGTCGAGCAGCAACTCCGCGAGAGCGGCGACCTGAGCTACGTGCAGTTCCAGCTCCTGGCCCGCCTCGGGGACTCGCCGACGGGCAGCCACCGCATGACCGACCTCGCCGACGGGGTGGTCTACAGCCGCAGCGGACTGACGTACCAGGTGGGCCTGCTCGAGAAGGAGGGACTCGTCGTCCGCGCTCCCTCGCCGGACGACGAGCGGAGCGTCACCGTCACCCTCACCGACGCCGGGCGTGAGCTGCTCGCGAAGGTGCTGCCCGGGCATGTCGAGGTGGTCAGCGGCCTCCTGTTCGCGCCGCTCTCGCACGACGAGGTCAGCGCCCTCGCCGGCCTGCTGGCGCCGGTACGCGAGCACATGCGCGCGACGCCGCCCCGCTCGGCCGCGTCGCGCCGCCGCAAGGGTGGGGCATAGGCGCGGCGGGCGCGGGGCGCGAAGCGCAGGGCGGGCCACGGGGGCGGCGGCGGTCCGGGAGGCCCCTGTCGGCCCAGTAGGGCCCTACTAGCCCTGTCGACCTGCCGACCCTGTCGGCCCTGTCAGCTCTGTCGGCGTGCGAAGTGCGCCGGTGTCTCCCCGTACTGCCTTCTGAACGCGCGGATGAAGTGGCTGCTGTCGGTGAAGTGCCAGCGCGCGGCGGCCTCGGAGACGGTGAGGCGTGCTCCGCGAGCGGTCAGCGCCGCGGCTGCCTCCTCCAGGCGCCGACGGCGGATGTAGGTGCTGAACGACTCCTCTCCGCGCGCAAAGGCCCGTTGGAGGGTGCGCAGGGAGACGTGCAGGTGGGCGGCGACCGTGGCGGGGGAGAGGTCGGCGTCGGCGAGGCGGGCGTCGGCCAGGTCCCTGGCCGCCTGGGCCAGCGCCGGAGTGAAGGCGGGCTCACGGTCGTCGAAGTGGTCGAGGACCAGCCCCCTGGCCAGTTCGATCAGGGCGTTGCGGGACGCGTGCGCTGCGGCCGGGCCGAGGTGGCCCACGGTCCGCTGGACCATGGTGGTGTGCGCCATGAGGACCTGCGCCGCGGGCGAATCGGCCTGCCCCGCGCGGGGTCTGCCGGAGACCAGGGAGCGCAGGGCGTCGCCGGGAAAGATGAAGATGCGGTTGGCGCTGTCGGGCGTGGAGTGGAAGTGGTTCTCCTGCACGACGTGGTGCATGAAGTAGGTGCCGGCCGGCACGTGGGCGTCGCCGCCCTGGTCGTGCGGGTCCTCCAGGGTCAACGCGCCGCGCAGCCCGACGTAGAGCCTGATGTGGTCGTGCTCGTGCGTACCGACGGCCCGGGTGCTCAAGGACGAGGAGCCCTGGAACTCGTTGACCGCGGTGTCCTCCAGGGTCACCGAGCGCATCGTCCCCCGGAAGCCCTCGACCGTGGCGGCGCTGAACTCCGGCAGCGGGTACAGGTCCCCCATGCGGTCGGTCCAGGTGTCGGTGAACGACTCCCACGTCTCGCGGCCGCTGCCCGTGGAGTCGGCGTCGACGGTGAACGTACCCACTCGGCCGCCCGGACCCAGGAATCGCGGTCTGCTGCTCATGTGTCCTCCGCGCCGGTGAACGTGTCGCCGGTGTCCCATCTGGTGTCGCCAACGTACATGCTTTCTCCGTGGGGCCGTTCCTACCCTTGGCGTACCGCGACGTAAATGATCTACCGCCGCCTGAGACGAGGACCGCGATGCTTCCCGACGACGACCTGTCCCGATCGCTGACCGTGGCCGACCCCGACGACCCCGGCACGACGTACGTCTCACTCGTGGGCAACACGTACGCCATGCTGGTCACCGGTGAGCAGACCAACGGCCGGTACTGCCTGATCGACATGCGTGTGCCCGACGGGGGCGGGCCGCCGCCGCACCGGCACGACTTCGAGGAGATGTTCACGATCCTCGAGGGCGAGATCGAGTTCACCTTCCGCGGCGAGAAGCACACGGTGCGGGCCGGGTCCACGATCAACGTCCCGGCCAACGCCCCGCACCACTTCCGCAACGTCTCCGGTGCGCCGGCCCGCATGCTGTGCATGTGCACCCCCGCGGGGCAGGACGAGTACTTCCTGCGCATCGGCGACGTCGTCGAGGGCAAGGACGCGCCGCCGCCGCGGCTGTCGGACGAGGAGCTCGCCGAACGCCGCCGCCGCGCGGCCGAGTTGGCCTCCACCTACCGAAGCGAGTTCCTGTAGCCCGCGGGGCCGGCACGACCGGCAGCCCTGCCGTGGCCCTGTCCGGGGAGAGCCGATCGGCAGCGGTGGGACTGGCCGCCCGGCTGGCCGCGGCGCGCGCCGGTGCGCTGGTGGGACGGGAGCCCGAGCGGGCGCTGCTCGACCGGATGCTGACGGGCGCGGCGGACGCACCGCTCGTGGCCTACCTGCACGGCCCCGGCGGCATCGGCAAGTCCGCGCTGCTGCGCTACGCGGCGTGGCAGGCCGCACGCACCGGCCGCCGCGTGGTGCACGTGGACGGCCGGTTCCTCGACGGTGATCCGCGTCGGCTGGCGGAGGCCGCGGCTCCGGCGTGCGCCGAACCCGGAACGGTGCTGCTCATCGACACCTTCGAGCAGTGCCGGCCCCTGGAGGCGTGGCTGCGCGAGACGTTTCTGCCGCGGCTCGCCGACCACGCGCTCGTGATCCTGGCCGGCCGGGGCGCCCCCGACGCCGAGTGGACGCTCGACCCCGCTTGGGCGCACCTGTTCACCGCGTCGGCCGTACGGCCGCTCGACGCCGGCGGGTCCCACGCGCTGCTGGCCGCCCGGGGTGTCCCCGCCGAGCAGCGCGGCGCCTTCGTCGCGTTCGCCGGAGGCAGTCCGCTCGCCCTCTCGCTGGCCGCCTCCGTGCCCGCCGCGGCGCCCGGCGCCCCGTGGGAGCCGACCGGCGACGTGCTGACGACCCTGGTCGAACGGCTGGTGGGCGACCTGCCCAGCGCCGTCCACCGCCGTGCCCTCGAGGTCGTCGCCCAGGCCTACGTCACGCGGGAGCCCCTGCTGCGCGCGGTCCTCGGCGACGAGGACACCGAGACGGTGTTCCCCTGGCTGCGGCAACAGCCGTACGTGGAGGTGACACCCGAAGGGCTGCACCCGCACGACGCCGTGCGGGCGACCCTCGCCGCCGACCTGCGCTGGCGGGACCCCGAGCGCTACGACGAGGTCCGCGTCCGCATCTCGCTCGCCGCCCTGCAGGCCGTCCGCGCCGCGACCGACGACGACGCGCTGCTGCGGGTCGCGGAGTGGATGTTCCTCTTCCGCCGCCGAGGGGGCCCGGACCACCTGTACGACTACCGCGCCCACCCCCACATCGAGGACACGCCGCTCCGGCCCGAGGACGTGCCCGGCCTGGTGCGCATGGCCGAGGACGCGGAAGGCCCGGCATCGGCGGCGGCGGTCGCGCACTGGGTGGTCCGCCAGCCGGAGGCGTTCCGTGTCCACCGCCACGCGGGCTCCAGCGTGCCCGTGTCGTTCATGGCCGTCCTGCGGCTGGACGCGCCACGTCCCGAGGACCGCGCCGCGGACCCGGTGATCGCGGCCGTCTGGGACCTCGTGGAGAGGGACGCACCCTTCGGGCCGGGCGAGCACCTGGGCATCCGCCGCTTCGCGGTGCAGTCCGTCGGGCACCAGCGGCCCTCGCCCCTGATGGAGCTCATCAGCCGGCGCACCATCGGCGAGGAGATGCGCGCCCGGGGACGCGCGGTGACCTTCACCGTCTTCGAGGACGCCGACCGCTGGGGACGCTACCTCGCCGAGGCCGGCATGCCGCAGCTCGCGACCGTGGACGTCGGCGGGCGGCGGCAGCACGTCTTCGGCCGGGACTGGCGACGGCAGACGGTCGACCAGTGGGTCCGACACCGCGCCCGCAGCACGAGCACGCCCGTGACGACGTGGCCCCCGGCCTCCGCCACGAGTGACTCCGGCAGCCGGACGCCGCGCCCGGCGTTCACGGAAGGCGTGCTGGAGGCGCTGCGCACCTGGCACACACCCCGCGCGTTCGCCACCAGCGTCCTGCTGAACTCCCCGCTGGTGCCGCCCGGTTCGCCCGACCCGGTCGCGGACCTGCGCGACGCCGTCCTCACCGCCCTGGACGCGATCCAGACCGACCCCGCGGGCGTCAAGGCCCACGAGGCCCTCACCGCCACGTACATCACGGCCTCCCGCACCCACCGGAGCGCCGCCCGCCGCCTGGGCGTGCCCTACGGCACCTACCGCCGCCACCTCGCCCTGGCCAAGGAACGGCTCGTCGAAGAACTGCTGCGGGGTAGCGGGTCGGCGGCGGTGGAGGGCTGACCCGATGGCGCCGTCCTGTCGGCGTTCCCCGACGCCGTCGTACGTCGCTCCTGGGCAGCCGTACGTCGTCGCTACGGTGCTGTCGGCAGTGGGGTGGCCCGGGGAAAGCCCAGTCCGTCGAGCAGGGTGCTGAAGAAGTCCTCCACGGGGCCGTCGTGCGAGGAGCGCAGCAACTCCTCGATCCGGCCCGGCTGTGGCGTCACGGAAAGACCGGCGGTCGAGGCCCACGCGACCGCACCCTGGGCGTCGGCGGGGATCTCCGCGTCGAGTTCCGCCCGCTTCCGCCCGACCGCGTCGTGGAAATCCGGTGTCTCCAGCCACAGGAGCTGGTCCTCGAGGTCTTCGGGCTCCTCGGCGAGCAGCCTGGCGGCGAGGTCCAGGTCGAGCCACGCCTGCCAGCGCCGGCCGGCGGCGTCCAGCCCGGTCACGAGCGCCAGATCGCTGTCGGAGACGTGCGCGGCACAGGCCGGCCCCCCGCTCCACTCGACCAAGGCGGGCAGGTCCGCGTCGTCCCACGTCTCGTACGCGAACTGGAGCGTCTGCCAGCCGCCCGGTCGTGCCTCCCACGTCGCCACGCCGGCCCTGGCTTCTTCGTCCAGGCCGGCGAACAGGGGAGCCTCCAGCAGCGGTCGGCCGCTGCGGGCGAACACCAGGTGACCCGAGAATCCCACGACAGTCCCTCCTCCGAGATGCTGGGCGCACCCTACGGGCTGCCACCGACACGGAGGGCCTGGCCCGCCCCCGCTCGGGGCCGGCCGGTGTGATCATTGCGCGGGTACGGAATTTCGGCGGAGCGGGTCGTGTTGCCCGCCAGTGTTGATCACCGACGATCACCAATGATCACCAACAAGGAGGAGGCGTCATGCCTGCGGTTCTTCGGCCCCGTGCCCTGCGTCCCGGCGATCTCGTGGTCGTGACCGCGCTCTCGGGTCAGCTCGAGCCGGGGGAGGAGCCGCTGCTCGCCCGAGGTGTGGCGATCCTCGAGCGGATGGGGTTCCGGGTGCGGGTCAGCCCGATCGTCGACCCGGCGCGGCACCGCTGGTGGGCGGCGGGAACGCCCGCGGAGCAGGCCGACGAGCTCAACGCCCTGCTCCGTGACCCGGAGGTACGGGCCGTCGTCGCGCACACCGGCGGACAGGCGACCATCGGCTACCTCGACCTGATCGACCTGGACGCGATCCGCGCCGACCCGAAGCCGATCATCGGCTACAGCGACATCTCGCTGCTGCACATGGCCCTGCACGCGCAGACCGGCCTCGTCGGCTTCCACGCGGACATCGCCACCCACGGTTTCGGCAGCGACTGGTACACGCTGGGCGACGAGGCCCGCCGGTCGGAACTCGTCGACCTCTACACGCGGGTCCTCACCGAGGCCGAGGCGCCGGGCGCGCTGCCGGCGAACGGGACCTGGGAGACCTGGCGGCCGGGCCGCGCCCAGGGCCCCCTGTTCGGCGGTCTGCTCAACCGCCTGGTCCTGCTCGGGGCGACGCCGTTCGCGCCGCCCGCCGAGCTGTTCGACGGCGCCGTCCTGTTCTGGGAGGAGCTGCAGCGGCCGGTCTCCCGGATCTGGCTCGATCTGCAGGCGCTGAGGCTGTCGGGGGTGCTGGACCGGATCGCCGGGATGGTGGTCGGCATCCCGACCGAGGTCACGCCCCACGACGGCGTCGGCGATCACGCGGAGCTGCGGGACGTGGTGCTCGACGTGCTGGGCCCGCGTGACATCCCGGTCCTCGCCCAGGTCGACTTCGGACACACCTCACCGAACCTGCCGCTGCCCATCGGCGTCCGCGCGGACGTGGACGCCGACGGGCGGACGCTGACCCTGCTCGAGCCGGCGGTCGAGCGAGGCTGAGTGCCGGCGCCGGAACGCCCGCAGGAGCCCGGTCACTCCCGCAGGAGCCCGGTCACACGGCCGCGCGCGTCGTGCTGCGTCCGCGGGTGAGCAGCGCGCCCAGCGCGATCATCCCGAGGCCGAGCAGGAAGTGGAGCCAGTTGTCGGCCGTGTTGATGGGCACGAAGTTCGCCGCGCTGTCACGGTCGATGACCATGCCGTACAGCCACAGCACCAGGTAGATCGCGCCTCCGGCGAGCAGGTACAGCCGTGCCTGGGACGCCGTGCGCGACAGGGCCAGGCCGGCGACGCCGAAGGCGAGGTGCACGAGGTTGTGCAGGACGGACACCTGGAAGATGCCCAGGAGCTTGGCCTCGGAGTGGTGGGCGGCGAACTCCATCGTGCCGTAGTGCGTGGTGATGCCCGGGACGAACCCGAGCACGCCGACCAGCAGGAACACCGCTCCCACGATCAGGGCGGCCTGCTGGACGGGCGTGCGGGTGGTGTGCGGGGCGCGTGCGTGCGTGGACATGGGACTCCCTGTGCAGCGCTGGAGGGGCCCGGTGCCCGTTCCTAGCTGTCCGCGAGTGCCCCTCGGCGTCCTGGGCATGCCGGGACCGGACGGACGGCCTGGGGGACGCCGGGGGCCGCTCTGCGGTGCGGCGGTCGGCCCCTATCCCGTGATGTGGGTCGCGGACAGGGCGCGCTCCCACATGCCGGGGACCTGCTCGCTGGGACGCTGCTGCTCGCCGTGCAGGGCGTTCAGGACCACCAGGCACCCGGTCAGCGCCGGCACCGCCCACTGTGCCCAGGCCAGTTGCCGCCGCGCCTTGGGCAGGTCCACGGGGTGCTTCCGTGCCTTCTCCAGGTCGTCCGGGTCGGTCGACGAGGCCAGCTCGATCTTCTTGCCGAGGACGCGCGCGTAGGCCGTGGCGGCGAGGGCCGCGGCGGTGACGGCGGTCTTGGCCGCGGTGGAGGCAGCCACGCCCTGCTGGCTGGCGACCCGCTGCGCGTTCACCGCGAGCAGCCCGCCCCCGCCGAACAGGTGCGCGCCGATCGCGGCCGCGTTGACCGGGGTCCACTTGGCCCAGCCCGACGACGAGATGCGGTCGGTGGTGGTATCCGTTCCGCCCTCGTCCTTGGCCGCGCCGTTCAGGCCGACCGCGCCCATCAGCGATCCGCCGAACCAGGCAGCCAGGCCCAGGTCGTGCAGGCTGCGGATGACGGTGTTGCGTTCGGACATGTCGGTGCTCCTTCAGCGGGGGAGGGGAAGTACGGACGAGTGGGCCGTCCGATACCTCCACGGTCACCGACGGCGGACGGCTCCGCCATTCGGGGTGAGCCGGACGGGCGGCCCGCGCCAGGGCGCAGCGCCCGCCGCTCCGCCCTGACCACGTGGGGCGCCGTCCGCGTACGGCCGACCGGAGAGGTCGGCGCTCTGCCCTGACCACGTGGGGCGCCGTCCTCGTACGGCCGACAGTTGCTCGGTCGCCCGGGGTCTGTCGGCCAGACCGGTGAGGCCCGGCGTCTCGACCGGTCCGGGCGCGACGGCGTTGACGCGGATGCCGCGGGTGACGAGTTCCGCGGCCCGGCTCTGGGTCAGGGAGCGCAGGCTGGCCTTGGTGGCGGCGTAGACGCTGAACGACGCGGCGCAGGGATTGACGCGCGCGAACGGGGGCCCACCCGGCGGCAGTCGTCAGCGGCCTGCTTGGCCGAGGCACGTCGGGGCACAGAGTTGGGCGGGAGGTGTCTTCGTGACTTCATTGCGCGGGGCGCGCGACGTGCCCGACTGGACGCGTCCGGGGGCTCGTTGGACAGCGTGGATGTGCTGGGCGGCGCTGTGCCTGAACCTGCTCCTGCTCGTGTGGCGGGTGGCGGAGGGCCAGCCGGGCAAGGCCGTCTTCCCGGGGGTCATGGTGGCCGTCTTCTGCGGTCTGCTGATCGCCAACCGGGCCCACCGGGCCGAGCGGGCCGAGCAGGGCCGGCGGACGGAACGGCCATGACCGGGCCGGACGTCAGCCGAAGCGCCGCGCGTGCGTGGGTCCGGCTCCGACCGGCCCGGAGAGCGGGCCTCGACTCAGTTCCGACAAGGGGGACCAGATGGTAGTCGTGCTGCTGTGCGTGTTCATCGTGATGGGACTCGTCCAGGTGGTCAGGCCGCAGTTGCTGTGGAAGGCCAACCGCCCGCTGCAACGGCCGTTCGTGAAGAACTATGACGCCACGGAACCCACCAAGGCGGGCTACACGGTGGCCAGGGTCGGGGGAGTGATCTTCCTCTGCGCGGCGACGTGGATGCTCGTCAGGCACCTGACGTGACCTGACCCGGGTTCGCCCCGCGGGCGCACGTCTCGGCTTCACTCAGCGGTTCCGGCGACGGCCGGGCCCAGGTCGGCGGGCAGCAGGGACGCCGCCAGGGCGACGGCCGCCCCGGCCGTGGCGGCCTCCCCGATCGTGGCCCGGTACGGGCGTCGCATCACCCGGTACGGACCGCCTCCGAGCGCCGGGGCGATGGCCACCTCCGTCCGGAACGGGTAGCCGGTGCACGAGCTGAAGCCGAGCGTGCGGTGGCTGGAGAACACGTACAGCTGTCTCAGCCGCGGTTCGGCGTACGCCGCTTCCACCAACTCGCCGAACTCGGGGAAGTCCGGCGCCCCGGACGCCTGTCGCCGCATGCTCCGCCACTCCAACGCGACCACCGCTGCCGGCCCGTGCTCGGCGGCCTTCCCCCGCTCACCGACGCGCAGGAAGGGGAACCGGGCCCCCAACTCCCCCAGCGGAGTGCCCTGTCCCCACGCCGCGCCGGCTCGCACCACCTCCGCGGGATCGGGTGTGCCTCCGGTGACGCTCTCGATGCCTTCGCTCCAGCCGGAGACGATGAAGAAGCGCTCCTCGGAGGCGACGTACACCGACAGCGGCCTGCGTCCCGGGACCGAGGAGGCGATGCCCGCCGAGCCGGACGATCCCCCTTCGTGCGGGACGACGGTGACGTCGACACCGAGGCCGGCCGCCAGCCGTTCGAGGGCCGCGCCCAGGCCTCCGGCAGCGACCAGGTCGGGGTAGAGATCGGGATCCATCTCCTCAGTCTGCCGCGCCGGAGCCGCCGGGCGAGCCGTCGCCGGTCATGGCCGAGCCGAGCCGGGGAAAGCGGGGTGCATGACTGCGAACCCCGGAACTCGCCTGCGCGGACTGGCCGTTGCCTTGACGGTGCTGCCCCTGGCCGTGGCCTGCCACGGCGGAGACGGCGGCTCCGGAGGACTGCGGGCCGACGGGATGCTCGGCACCGTGGACTCCGGCAGCACGGTCGTCATCACCACCGACAACGGCGTCAGGCTCCGCCCCGCCGACGGGCGGAGTGTCTCCGTGGACGGCGATGTCGGCGCGCACTGGTCGCACAGGGACGACATGGAGGTGCTGGACCTCTCCTGCGACGAACAGGACCGCGCGGGCCGCCCGTGCCCGCGCATGCCCACGGTGGAGGTCCCGGACGACGTACGGGTCACGGTCACCGCACGCAACGCGGGTGTCGACGTCGTCGGCATCGCGGCCGCTCTGGACGTGACCACCGTCAACGGCGACGTCACGGTGGCCCGTTCAGGGAGGGACGACGCGGCCGTCCGGCTGACCACACGCAACGGCTCGGTGCGCGCCACCACCGTCGCCGCGGACCGCCTGTCCGGTGTGACGTCCAACGGGGACGTCGTCCTCACCTGCGCCACGGCCGCTAGCCGCGTCACCGGAAGGACCACCAACGGCTCGGTCGACGTCACGGTGCCGGACGACGCCCCCGCCTACCGGGTCACGGCCACCACCCGCAACGGCCGGCCCCGGATCGCCGTGCCGACACGAAGCACGGGCGACGGCCCCACGATGACCCTGAGCACCGTCAACGGCGACGTCGCGGCCCACCGGGAGTGAGCGGGCCGGCCCGGCGGCCGTCCGGCCGCAGCCTCCCACCCACCGCCGCGGCCCTCACGTGCAGAACGCGGTGTCCACGGCCGCCATGACGACCTTCGCCGCCTGGTCGGCGTCGCCGAAGGTTCCCGGCAGGGCGGTCACCGCGAGACCGACCGAGCGGCCGTCGTCCGTGGCGCCGCCACGGGTCTCGAAGCCGTCGATGTCGCCGCCGTGCCCCCAGTAGACGCCGCCGCAGCTCAACGGGACGCTGAACAGGCCGAGTCCGTAGCGCCACCCGGGAAGCAGCGGCGCGTCGACCGTCTTGCGCATCTCCGCCAACTGGGCGGGCGGCAGCAGCCGTCCGTCGAGCAGCGCACGGGCGAACGCCGCCAGATCGCTCGGGGTGGAGACGAGCTGGCCGGCCGCGCCGCCCCAGGACGGGTCCATCACGGTGGCGTCGACGACGTTGCCCTTCTCCAGGTTGCCGGTCGTGTACCCGTGCGGGTGCGGTCCCCGGACGGTCTGGTCACCGGGCTGCGGCCAGTAGGTGTGCCGCAGTCCGGCCTTCCTGATGACGCGCTTGGTTATTTCCTCCTGCACCGGTCGCCCGGTGACCCGCTCGATCAGCAGACCCGCCAGCAGGTAATTGGTGTTGCTGTACTCCCACCGCGAGCCGGGCGGGAATTCCGCGGGGTGGGCCAATGCGGCGGCCAGCAGGTCGTGCGGCTGGAAGAACTTGTGCTGCAGTCCCTCGAAGTTCTCCATCCCTATGTACGCGGTGTAGTTGGGGAGTCCGCTGGTGTGCTGCAGGAGCTGCCGCACGGTGATCCTGCGGCCGTCGATGCCCTGTCCGCGCACCAGTCCGGGCAGGTAGTTCTCGATGGGCGCGTCGAGCCGGACCTTTCCCTCGGCCACGAGCTGGAGCACCACCGTCGCCGTGAAGCTCTTGGTGTTGCTGCCCGCCCTGACCTGGCCGTCGTGGGGGACCGGCACCTGCCGGTGCAGCTCGGAGGACCCGGCGACCAAGGACGTCGTCCGGCCGTTCTTGCGGGTCCACGCGAACGCGGCCGGGAACTTCTCCTCCTTCACGAGCGAGTCGAGACTCATCTGCAGCGCGGGGTCCTTCCGCGGCGGCTCCGCGACCGCCGCACTCGTCACGGCGGTACTCAGCACGCCCGCCGCCGCAACCGCCAGAAGACCTTTGCGCACCCTGGAGGTGAATACGTTCTGCACCGGTTCTCCCTCTCGCTTCGAAATGGCACGGGAAACGATGCCGTGGCCGACGGAAAAGGGCAGTGGTGCACGGTCCCGAAAAGGAGGTGTACGTAGCACCACCGGCCATCGCGCGTCGCGGTCGCATCAGGTGCGCCCCGGGCGACGGGGGTTACCCGCGCACCCGTTTCTTGGCTAGGGTCACCGCGAAGGCGCAACGGTCGGGAAGCGCACGGAGCGAGGGGGCGGCCGGTTGAGTACACCAGTGGGCAGCGGCGCGTGGATACGGCGGTACCGTACGGCCGGGCCGGAGGCGCCCCGACTGGTGTGCTTCCCGCACGCCGGAGGTTCCGCCAGCTTCTACCTGCCCACGGCCACCGCTCTCACCCCGGACGTCGACGTCCTCGCGGTGCAGTACCCCGGCCGGCAGGACCGCATGGGCGAGCAGCCGTTCACGGACCTCCGTCTGCTCGCCGACCAGGTCACCGAGGCGCTCGCCCCCTGGCGGGACCGGCCCCTGCACCTGTTCGGACACAGCATGGGAGCCGTCGTCGCCTACGAAGTGGCCCTGCGCCTGCAGGAGTTGCCGGGTCCGGGCCCGGCCTCGCTGTACGTGTCCGGCCGACGTGGCCCCACCACCCGGCGCACCGAGACCGTGCACCTGCTGGACGACGCCGCGCTGGTCCGCGAGCTGAAGACGCTCGCCGGGACGGACGCGGCACTGCTCGCCGACGAGGACATCCTCGCCGTGATCCTGCCTGCCCTGCGCGCCGACTACCGGGCCATCGGGACGTACGAACACCGTCCGGCACCCCGACTCGCCTGCCCGGTGACCGCGCTGGTGGGCGACGCCGATCCCAGGGTCACGCCCGCCGAGGCCGAGGCGTGGGGGCAGCACACCGACGACGACTTCGACCTGCACGTGTTCGAGGGCGGCCACTTCTACCTGACGGAACATCAGCCGGCCGTGCTGGCTCTGCTCCAGGAGCGCCTGAAGACCTGATCGGGCGCCGGGCGTCGGAGCCCGCCGTACGCGAGCAGTGCGCGTCGGGGCGTCGTCGGGCCCGGTCGCCGGCGACCACCGCCCCGGTGGGCCCGGTCGCGACGCGGCCCCGCGTGTCCCCGTCGATCGTCTCGTCAACGCGCGGGCCCTCCGGGCATCCTGCTTACCGGCGCCCGGTGGCCGTGCCGACGGGGGACACGGCGGCGCCTTGCGTTCCGGGGGGACACACATGCCACAGCCATCGCACCGCGCCGCGTCCACGTCGTCGATGGGCCGAGGCGTCCTCAAGGGGGCCTTCGCGCTGTTGGACGAGTTACGGCGGCAAGGCGGCGAAGCGGGACTCACGCAGATCGCGAACGCCTGCGGGCTGCCCAAGGCGAGCGCCCACCGGCTGCTGCACCAACTGCTCATGGTCGGCGCCGTCGAACGGCACCGCGGCCGCTACCGCGTGGGCGGCCAGCTCTACCGGATCGGCCAGGCGTGGCAGCCCCACCCCGGGCTGCGCCTGGCGGCCCGCCAGCCCCTGCACGTGCTGCGCGCCGCCACCGGCGCGAGCGTCGTCGTCACCGTCCTGTACGAGGACCTGGCGCTCACCATCGCCTCCGTGCCCGGTGAGGTCGAACCGGTCGCGCCCGTGCGCGACGGCATGGGCTTCACCCTGGACACGGCCGCGGGCCAGGTGCTCACGGCCGGCCCTCCGCGCCGGGTGGCGGGCGGGCCGGAGGCAGCCGTCCTGGAACGCGAGCAGGTCATGGACGGGGTGTGCTGCGCGGCCCTCCCGGTGGGTTCCCCCGACGGGCGGCTGTGCGCGGCGATCACCGCGATGGTCCCACCGCACCGACCGCTCCGGACGGTCGCCGAACAGACCGCCCGGGCCGGCGCCGCCATCACCGCCAACCTCCGCCGGGCAGCCAGGAGTTCCGTCTCGCTGCCGCCCGTGCTGCGCCACTGACCGGTTCCGCTCAGCGGAACGCGCGTAGAGAACGCGGCGCCCGGCAGGCAGGGTGAGTGCCGTGCCGGTCAGGGGGACCGGCACGCACGACGAAGGGGGAACACCATGAACGTGCGACTCGTCGGCGTCACCGCCGTGGCCGCGCTCGCTCTCATCGCCCTGCCGGGCACCGCCGGGACCGCCCAGGCCGCCACCGGGTCCGCCGGTCACGGCGGGCACTGCGTGCTGGACCTGACCGGACAGGCCCGGGTCAGCTGCTTCGACACCTTCAGCGGCGCGATCGCCCACGCGACCGGCGGCGCGGTGCGGCTGCCGGCCGGGGCGACCCAGGTCGAGGGGCGGTACCTGGCCCAGCTCCGTCAGGCCAACGCCGCCGCGCCGAGCCAGGTGGCGATCGGCACGCTCTACAACGACGCCGACCGCAGGGGCCACTCGTGGACCATCACCCGCGCCTCGGACTGCGACACGGACCCGGACGTGGACTGGACGTACACCAACCTCTCCGGCGTGAAGGACGGCTCCGGCTTCGACTGGAACGACGAGATCGGTTCCGCGGTGCAGTACGGCCAGTGCCAGGCGGTCTACTACGAGCACTCCTACTTCCGGGGTGCCAGTGTCAGCGGCGACTGGTCGGGAGGGGCCCTGGACGACGAGGTGTCCTCCATCGCCTGGAGCTGACCAGGCCTGACCTGACCTGACCGGACCCGATGGTCCCTGCGGCGGCAGCGGCAGGAGCTCCGAGGGTTTCAGCCCCTTCGAGCCCTGCTGCTGCCGCTGCCCCAGCGGCTGTCGCTCTGGTGCGTCATCCGGGAGTGCTGCCGCGGTTCACACCTCGGCCGTCCCCGCGACGTCCACCGTGCGCAGGCCCTCCCGGCGCATCCGGGCGGTTCCCCAGGCCCCGAGCGAGCCGAGGGCCTCATTCAGCGTGCGCCCCTCCTCGGTCAGGGAGTACTCCACCCGGGGCGGCACCTCGGCGTACACCGTCCGGGTCACGAGGCCGTCCTGCTCCATCTCCCGCAGGTGCTGCGTGAGCATCTTCTCGCTCACTCCCGGCACACCGCGGCGCAGTTCCGCGAAGCGGCGCACGCCATGAGTCTGCAGCTCCCAGAGGATCAGGCCCTTCCACTTGCCGCTGACCACGTCGAGCGCGGCGTCGATCCCGCAGATGTACGGTCCGCGCCTGGGCGCCTTGGCCATCCCGTCCCGCCCCCTCACAGAAAGGTAAGTACCGCAGAAAATAGTCGGTACTTCCGACAGCCACAGCATTCTCCCAGCATGGAGACGTGACCCAACCACATGACACCACCAGCGCCGTCGCCGTGATCGGACTCGGCCCGATGGGCCAGGCGATGACCCGGACCCTCCTGTCCGCCGGCCGTTCCGTCAGCGTCTGGAACCGCACCGCCCACCGCGCCGACGGCGTCGTCGCCGACGGAGCGACGCGCGCGGCCACCGCACGCGAAGCGATCGAGGGCGCCGACCTCGTGATCCTCAGCCTCACCGACTACCGGGCGATGTACGCCATCCTCGACGGCGCCACCGACGCGCTCACCGGCAAGACCCTGGTCAACCTCAGCTCCGACACCCCCGACCGTTCCCGCGAGGCGGCCACCTGGGCGGCCGGCCACGGCGCCGCCTTCCTCACCGGTGGGGTGATGGTCCCGGCGCCGATGGTAGGCACCCCGTCCGCCTACGTGTACTACAGCGGCAGCGCCCAGGTGCTGGAAGACCACCGCGAGACCCTGACGGCGCTGGGGACGCCCAAGTACCTGGGCGAGGACCCGGGCCTCGCCCAGATGATGTACCAGGCCCAACTCACGGTGTTCCTCACCACGTTGTCCGCCCTCCTGCACGCCACCGCGATGCTCGGCACCGCGGGCATGAAGGCCAGTGAAGCCCTGCCGGAACTGCTCGCGGCCGCCGACTCCATCGGCGCCCTCCTCAGGGCGGGTGAGGAACACCCGGGCACCGCCCTGGACGAGGGGCGGCACCCCGGCGACCTCAGCACGGTCACCATGATGGGCGCGACGTCCGACCACATCGTCGAGACGAGCAGGACGCTCGGCCTGGACCTCGCCCTGCCCCTGGCCGTGCAGTCCCACTACCGGCGCGCGATCGACGCCGGCCACGGCGGTGACAACTGGACACGCATCATCGACAGCATCCGCGCCCCACACTGACCGGATCCCCACCACCGCTGCTGCCGCACCCGCCCACGCTCCGCGGTCGCTTCAGCCCCGACCGCTCACCGTGACGGGGCGTCGCGGTCCCGCAGGGCGCTGACACCGTCGACATCGGCGAAGTGGTGGCGGGAGTGAGCCAGGCGGCGCGACTCGCGCAGCCCACGGGCAGCCACCGCTTCGATCCGATGCGCTTCGGGATGGAGCGGCGCCCGCCGACGCTCCCGGCGTACCAGCACGGTCAGCGGGACGGCCAGGACCGCCGCCGCGGCCGTGATCAGCACCAGCAGGTAACCCATCAGCTCCCCCTCGACCACCTCGTACCGCCGACCTCATCGGCGGACCGGCTGTGCCGCTCATCGAGTACCGCCCCTGCCACCCTAGCGGTGTCAGGGGCGGGATGGCGACGGCACGTCCCGAGCCTCGGACCGTGCTCACGGCACGGCCCCCGCCGCCTACCGTTCCCCGTGCCACCTCGCCGGTAGGCTGCGTCGGTGCGTACGGTCGAGCTCCTGTTGGATGACGCGGCGGACCAAGTGGTCCGGGAGGCCTGGCGGCGGCTGGCGGACGCGGGGCTGCCCAGTCAGGCGCGGCACGGCTCACCGACCAACAGCCCGCACCTGACCCTGGCCGCCTGCCCGGAGCTGACCGGTCCGATCCGCTGGGAGCTCGCCGAGGTGGCCGCCGCCCTGCCGCTGCCGGTGCGCTGCACGGGGCTGATCCGCTTCGAGCGGCCCACCTCCGTGCTCGCCTGGGCGCTCGACCCGGACCCGGCGCTGGCCGCCCTGCACCGCCGGGTGTGGGAGGCCGTGGTGTCCGACAGCCCGCCCGACATCCTCAACCCCCTGCACGCGCCCGGACGGTGGAGCCCGCACGTCACCCTCGGCCGCACCCGGCGCGCGGGCGCCTTCGCCGACCGGCGGATCCCCGGTCTCCTGCCCACGCCGCCGGAGTCCCTGCTGCTCACCACCCTGCGCAGCTACGACACCCACACGGGCACCCTGGAGGTGCTCGAGCCCCGCGGCTGAGCACGTGACATGAGCTGACTCGCGGGGCTCGAATGTTTCGATGCCCTTTCCGACTGGCTGCCCAGAATTTACGGCCCCTGTAGTCGATGGTCAATCACACGCCCAGTTATCGGCAGGAGTTGATCCAGCGCGTCGCTAAGCCGCAGCCCTAGGGAAGTCCGCGCAAATGCGGGCGTCGCACTGGTTGACGTCCCTTGTGGCGCCCCATACCGTTGCGCCGCGCTCTTCCGAAAGCGCCTCGAAACATTCGGAACTCCACTCTCCCTAGGAGGAGTGCCAGTGAAGGTGCCCCGCTACGTCCTGGCAGTCGCCGTGACGTCGTCCCTCGCTCTCGTCCCCCTCGCCACCGCCGGCTCGGCCACCGCCGCGCAGGCACCCGCCCACGCCGGCAAGGAGCGCACGCTCCGCCAGCTCGCGGCCGACGACCGGCTGCGCATCGGCACGGCCGTCGACATGGCGGCGCTCGCCGACGACCCCGACTACCGCCGGATCACGGGTGAGCAGTTCTCCACCGTCACCCCGGAGAACGTCATGAAGTGGGAGGTGATCGAACCGCAGCGGGGCGTGTACGACTACGCCGCGGCCGACCAGCTCGTCGCGTTCGCCGCGCGGCACGGGCAGAAGGTGCGGGGCCACACGCTGGTCTGGCACAGCCAGTTGCCCTCCTGGCTGACCACCGGCGACTTCACCGCGCAGGAGCTGCGCCAGATCCTGCACCGGCACATCACCGACACCGTCCGGCACTTCAAGGGCCGCATCTGGCAGTGGGACGTCGTCAACGAGGCGTTCAACGACGACGGCACCCTGCGCAACTCGATCTGGCTGCAGAAGCTGGGCCCGGGCTACATCGCCGACGCGTTCCGCTGGGCGCACGAGGCCGACCCGCACGCCAAGCTGTTCTACAACGACTACAACATCGAGTGGTCCGGCCCCAAGAGCGACGCCGTGCTCGACCTGGTCGGCAGGCTGAAGGCCGAGGGCGTGCCGATCGACGGGGTCGGCTTCCAGGGGCACTTGGGCATCCAGTACGGGCTGCCCGGCGGAGTGCCCGAGAACTTCGCCCGCTTCGAGAAGCTGGGCCTGGACACCGCGGTCACCGAGGCGGACGTCCGCATGGTCCTCCCCGCGGACGACGAGAAGCTGGCCACGCAGGCCGAGGGCTACCGGCTGCTGCTGGACGCCTGCCTGCGCACCCGGCACTGCATCTCGTTCACGGTCTGGGGATTCACCGACCGCTATTCCTGGGTGCCCGGCGTGTTCGAGGGTGAGGGCGCGGCCAACCTCCTGGACGAGGACTACGGCGTGAAGCCGGCCTTCCGCGCGGTCCAGAAGGCGCTCTCCGGCCACGCCCGCGCGAAGTCGGCGACGCGGTAACCGCTCACGCCTCCCGCCCCGCCCTGTCCCGAACGGCCCGCCTCCTGCGAGGGCCGTCGGGCGGGGCGGGGCTCTCTGCGTCTCCTCCCGGCCACCCGGTGATCGATCCGGACCGTCGCCCCGATGTCCGTCCACACAAACGGAGTTCGCCCCTCAATCCTCACCCCGCCACCGGCCCCGCGGTCGTCTGGCGCACCACCAACCGCGTCGCCAGCTCGATCCGCCGCGCCGTGGCGTCCGGGTCCGCCGGCTCCAGCAGCATGCGGGTCGCCTCCTCGGCCATGTGGCGCAGGGGCTGGTGGACCGTGGTGAGGGGCGGGCTCGTCCACTGGGCGAGGGAGACGTCGTCGTAGCCGACCACGGAGAGGTCCCGCGGGACGCTCAACCCCCGTAGCCGGGCCGCCTGCAGGACACCGAGGGCCTGCAGGTCGCTGCCGGCGAAGAGCGCCGTGGGCGGGTCGGGCAGCGCGAGCAGCTCCATGGCGTGCCGGTAGCCGCTCTGGACGTGGAAGTCGCCGTACCGCACGAGGGCGGGGTCGACGTCCAGGCCCGCCATGGCCATCGCGGAGCGGTAGCCGTCGAGGCGGGCCAGGGAGCACATCAGGTCCTCGGGCCCGGTGATCACGGCGACGCGCCGGTGCCCCAGGTCGGTGAGGTGGCGGGTGGCGGCGAGGCCGCCCGCCCAGTTGGCCGAGCCGACCGAGGGGACGTCGGGGTCGGGGTCGCCGGCGGGGTCGATGATGACGAACGGGATGCCGTAGGAGCGCAGTCGGCGCTTCACGGGCTCGGGGAGCGTGGAGAAGACCAGGACGACGCCGAGCGGCCGCCGCCGGAGCACTCCCTCGACCCAGTCCTCGGCGGGCGCGTGCCGGGTGCCGCTCTCGGTGAGGACGACCGTCGCGCCGTTCGCCTTCGCGACGGTCTCGACGCCGAGGATCAGCTCGACCGCCCAGACGCTCTCGAGTTCGTGGAAGACCAGTTCGACGAGCGGCGCCCGGGTCGGGCCGGGCGGGCGGCGCCGGTAGCCCTGGGCCGCGAGCAGGCGCTCCACCTTGGCGCGCGTCTGGTGGGAGACGTCCGCACGCCCGTTGAGCACCTTCGAAACAGTCGGCAGTGAAACCCCGGCCTTTCGGGCCACGGTCGCAAGGGTCACACGTCCCTCGTCCGTCGCGTCGTCGTCTTCGTCCATGCAGCGCAGGATAGGTCACTGGGGTCACGGCCGGGGTAACGCTTTGGTCGCGTGCTTGCAAGGTCATTGACCAGATCTCACGTCGGCCCCTACTGTCCGTCCGCATGGACTTTCGGCAATGATGCCGAAACTTTCGAGAGGCGGACGATGAAGACACGCACGCGGTTGCACGGACTGCTCGCCTGTGGCGCCACCCTCACCATGGCCTTGAGCCTGACGGCCTGCGGGGGGAACGGCAGCGGCGGATCGTCGAACGACGGGAAGATCCACGTCCTGGTGTACGGCGACGCCAGCAACAAGGTCGAGAAGCAGATCGTCGCGACGTTCAACAAGACGTCGGACGTCAAGGCCGTGCTCGACACCATTCCCGGTGCCGACTACCAGCAGAAGCTGCAGACGATCATCAGCACGCCGCAGGCGCCGGACGTCTTCTTCAACTGGGGCGGCGGCAGCATCCAGCCCTTCGTCAAGGCCGACCTGCTCATGCCGCTGGACGACTTCATCGCCAAGGACCCGAACCTCAAGGACAAGTTCCTGCCCTCGGTGTTCAACAGCGCCGTGGTCAACGGCAAGTCCTACGGCATCCCGATGCGCGGCACCCAGCCGGTGATGCTCTTCCACAACAAGAACGTCCTCGACAAGGCGGGCGTCCAGCCGCCCAAGACCTGGGACGAGCTGCTCGCCGCGGTCAAGGCGCTGAAGAAGGAGAACGTCACCCCGATAGCCCTCGGCGGCGGTGACCAGTGGCCGACGCTGATGTGGTTCGAGTACCTCTACGACCGGGTCGCCGGTCCGGAGCTGTTCCAGAAGGCCCTGGAGGGCGACAAGGACGCCTGGGCGAGCCCCGACAGCAAGAAGGCCCTCGGCAAGATCAAGGAGCTGGTGGACGCCGGCGCCTTCGGCACCAACTACGACTCGGTGAAGTACACCAACGGCGCCTCCCCGGCCCTGGTCGCCTCCGGCAAGGCGGCCTTCGAGCTGATGGGCTCCTGGTACTACTCCCAGCAGCAGACGGACGCCAAGGACTTCGCCGCCAAGGGCCTCGGCTACACCACCTTCCCGACGGTGCCCGGCGGCAAGGGCGACCCGTCCAACGTGGTCGGCAACACCAACAACTTCTACTCGGTGCTGAAGAAGACCAAGCACCCCGAGGCCGTCGCGCAGTTCCTGAAGCTCATGTACTCCGACGAGTTCGTCAAGGCGCAGATGGCCATCGGCAACCTGCCCACCACGACCAACGTGCCGAAGTTCCTCACCACGTCGGCGAGCCCCGAGTACTCGCGCTTCCAGTACGACCTGGTGGCCGCCGCCCCGTCGTTCCAGCTCTCGTGGGACCAGGCGTACCCGCCGGCCGCGAGCACGCCGATGCACCAGGCCGTGCAGCAGTTCTTCAACGGCCAGCTCGACGCCGACGGATTCATCAAGGCCATGCAGGCCCTGCCCACCGAATGACACTCATGACCACTCAGACCACGAGTGCTCCCACCGCCGCCGAGACCCCCAAGAAGGTCCGGCGGCGGCCGGAGGGCTCCTCCGCCGTCCTCGTGGGGCGCCCGGGCTTCGTCTGGGCGCTGCCCGCCACCCTGTTCTTCGCCCTCTTCGCCATCGCACCGCTGATCATGGTGGCGGTGCTGTCCTTCATGAGCTGGAACGGCCTCGGCTCACCCCAGTGGGTCGGCACCGACAACTGGAGCCGGATCCTCGACGACCCGGTCATGATCAACAGCATCTGGCTCACCCTCCTGCTGACCGCGCTCGGCGTCGCCATCCAGACCCCGCTCAGCATCGTGCTCGGCGTGTGGGCCGCCGGCCACCAGCGCAACCGCGCCGTCCTGTCCGCGATCTACTTCATCCCGCTGCTGCTGTCCTCCACCGCGGTCTCCGTGCTGTGGCGGGCGCTGCTCGACCCGAACTTCGGCATCCCCGCCCGCGCCACCTGGCTGTTCGGGGACGGCAACCTGTTCGGCAAGCAGGCCACCGCGATCGGCGTGCTGGCGTTCGTGAGCACCTGGCAGTTCACGCCCTTCCACACGCTGATCTACCAGGGCGCCGCACGTGCCGTACCCGACGTCCTCTACCAGGCCGCGGAGATCGACGGCGCCGGGCGCTACCGGCAGTTCTTCCACATCACCCTGCCGCAGCTGCGCAACTCGATGATCACCTCGATGATCCTGATGATCGTCGGTGGACTCACCACCTTCGAGACCGTGCTGATCCTGACCCAGGGCGGGCCGGGCAGCGACACCACGATCAGCGCCTACTACATGTACCAGAAGGCCTTCAAGAGCTTCGACTTCGGCGCCGGCTCGGCGATCGCGCTCTGCCTCGTCGTGGCGGCCACCATCATCTCGCTGGTCGTCGTGCGCGTGTCCGGCTACGACAAGATGCGCAGCGACATGGAGGGTGTGTCATGAGGCGCCGCCCCAACTACCTGGCCGGCGCGGGCTCGTTGGTCTGGCTGCTCTTCGTCGGCCTGCCGCTGTACGTGCTGCTCGCGGCGACGCTGCGCACCCGCGAGGACTACGCCAAGAACGGCCCGGTGTCCTGGCCGGACACCTTCACCCTGCACAACTACACCGGCGCCTTCGACTCGGGCTTCGGGCAGTACTTCTTCAACACCCTGCTGGTCACCGTGTGCGTGGTCGGCATCGTGCTCGCCCTGGTGCCGCCGCTGGCGTACGCCATCGTGCGCAGCCGCAGCCGGGTCACCTCGCAGATCTTCCGCCTGTTCCTGCTCGGCCTCGCGATCCCCGCGCAGGCGGTCATCGTCCCGATGTTCTACCTGATCAGCGAGGCAGGGCTGTACGACAACCTGCTGGGCGTGATCCTGCCGACGGCGGCCTTCTGCCTGCCGATGTCGGCACTGATCCTCAGCGGCGCCATGCGCGACATCTCCCCCGAGCTGTTCGAGGCGATGGCCATGGACGGGGCGAGCCCGCGGCGGATGTTCTTCCAGCTGGTGGTGCCGCTGTCCCGCGGCGGACTGTCCACCATCGTGGTGTTCTCCGCACTGCAGGCGTGGAACGGCTTCCTGTTCCCCCTCGTCCTGACCCAGTCCGACTCCACCAAGGTCGTGACGCTCGGTCTGTACAACTTCCAGACCGAACACGGCGTCGACATCCCCGGCCTGCTGGGCGCGGTGACGCTGTCCATGGTGCCCGTCCTTCTCGTCTACCTGTTCGCCCGTCGCGCCCTGGTCCAGGGCCTGATGGGCGTCGGAGGAAAGTGACCCCCAACGTGGCCGTTGAGACCACCCCCGAAACCCCTCAGATTCCCTTGTGGAACGACCCCGCCCACGACATCGACACGCGGGTCTCGGCGCTGATCGAGGCCATGACCCTCGACGAGAAGATCGCCCAGTTGTACGGCGTGTGGGTCGGCGCGTCCGCCGAGGGCGGTGAAGTCGCCCCGCACCAGCACGAGATGGACGACGCCGTCGACCTCGACGCCCTGCTCCCGGCCGGGCTGGGCCAGTTGACCCGTCCCTTCGGCACTGCGCCCGTCGACCCGGCGCTCGGCGCGCTGTCCCTGATGCGCACCCAGGCGCGGATCACCGCCGCCAACCGCTTCGGCATCCCGGCCGTGGCCCACGAGGAGTGCCTGGCCGGCTTCGCCACCTGGCAGGCCACCGCCTACCCCGTGCCGCTGTCCTGGGGCGCCTCCTTCGACCCCGAACTGATCCGCGAGATGGCCACCGCGATCGGCCGCGACATGCGCGCGGTCGGCGTCCACCAGGGCCTCGCACCCGTCCTCGACGTGGTGCGCGACGCCCGCTGGGGTCGCGTCGAGGAGACCATCGGCGAGGACCCCTACCTGGTCGGCACCATCGGCACCGCCTACGTCCAGGGCCTGGAGTCCGCCGGGATCGTCGCCACCCTCAAGCACTTCGCCGGCTACTCCGCCTCCCGCGCCGGACGCAATCTCGCCCCGGTGAGCGCGGGCCCGCGCGAACGCGCCGACGTGCTGCTGCCGCCGTTCGAGATGGCCCTGCGCGAGGGCGGTGCCCGCTCCGTCATGCACGCCTACACCGACACCGACGGGCTGCCGTCCGTGGCGGACGAAGGACTGCTGACCGAACTCCTGCGCGGCACCTGGGGTTTCGAGGGCACGGTCGTCGCCGATTACTTCGGCATCGCCTTCCTCAAGATCCTGCACGGGCTGGCCGGCGACTGGGCCGACGCGGCGGGCACCGCCCTGCGGGCCGGCGTCGACGTGGAACTGCCCACCGTCAAGACCTTCGGCGCACCCCTCACCGAGGCCGTGCGCGCCGGACGCGTCCCCGAGGCCCTCGTCGACCGCGCGCTGCGCCGCGTCCTCGCCCAGAAGGCGCGGCTCGGCCTGCTCGACCCGGACTGGAGCCCGGTGCCGCCGGCCCTGGCCGGAGCCGACCCGGACGACCCCGACGCACTGCGCGGCACGGTCGACCTGGACAGCCCCGCCAACCGCGAACTGGCCCGCACGGTCGCCGAGGAGGCGGTGGTGCTGCTCAGCAACGACGGCGTCCTGCCGCTCACCGCACCGCGCCGCATCGCCCTGGTCGGCCCCAACGCCGAGGAGGCCACGGCCGTCCTGGGCTGCTACTCGTTCCCGCAGCACGTCGGCGTGCACCACCCCGACCAGCCCGTCGGCATCGAACTGCCCACCCTGCGCGAGAGCCTGGAACGCGAGTTCCCCGGCGCGGAACTGACCGTGGTGCGCGGCACCGGCGTCGACGACGGCGACACCTCCTCCCTCGCGGACGCGGTGGCGGCGGCGCGCGACGCCGACGTGGTGGTGGCCGTGCTCGGCGACCGCGCCGGCCTGTTCGGGCGCGGCACGAGCGGCGAGGGCTGCGACGTGGAGTCGCTGGCCCTGCCCGGCGCCCAGCAGCAACTCCTCGACGCGCTGCTGGACTCGGGCACCCCCGTGGTGACCGTGCTGCTCGCCGGACGCCCCTACGCGCTCGGCCGGGCCGTGGCGGAGTCGGCCGCCATCGTGCAGTCGTTCTTCCCCGGCGCCGAGGGCACCCCGGCCCTGGCGGGGGTACTGAGCGGGCGGGTCAACCCGTCCGGGCGCCTGCCGGTCAGCGTGCCCCGCGGCACCGGCACCCAGCCCTCCACCTACCTCGGCGCGCGGCTCGCGCAGGCCAGCGAGGTCTCCAACGTCGACCCGACGGCGGCGTTCCCCTTCGGGCACGGCCTGTCCTACACGCGGTTCGTGTGGAGCGACCTGGCCGTCGACGCCGACACCACCGGTACGGACGGCGAGGTGACCCTCGCGTTCACCGTCCGCAACGCCGGTGAGCGGCCGGGCACCGAGGTGGTCCAGCTCTACCTGCACGACCCGGTGGCGTCCGTGGTCCAGCCGGTGCAACGGCTCGTGGGATTCACCCGGGTGCCCCTGCGGGCCGGCGAGTCCCGCCGGCTGCGGGTGACCGTCCCGGCCGACGTCGCCTCGTTCACCGGCCGCGACGGCCGGCGCGTGGTCGAGCCGGGTGAGCTGGAGCTGCGGCTGTCCGCGTCCAGCGGCGACGCCCGGCTCACGGCGCGGGTGACGCTGGAGGGCCCGGAGCACCCCGTGGACCACACCCGGCGCTTCCACGCGCTGTTCCAGGAGGACACCGCCATGACGGCGTAGGGGGGCCGTCGGGCGGGCAGGACGGGTCGGTCGCGGAGGGAGGCTCCCGCGGCCGGCCCGTCATCATGGGCGGCCTGAGAACCTTGCGACCATCACCGCGCGGAAGGGAACGCACACGTGCCTCACGACGACCGGTCGGCGCACCCCCCGGCCGCCCTGCCACCGCAGCGGGCGGCCGAGATCCACGACGTCATCGACCGGATCACCGCGTGGTGCGGGGACCGGGAGGACGTCGTCGGACTCCTCCTGGTGGGTTCCTGCGCCCGTGGCGCCGCGCGACCGGACTCCGACGTCGACCTCGTCCTGCTCACCACGGACCCCTCCCGCTACCTGCTGGCGGACGCCTGGGTCGCGGACCTGCGGCTGGGGGAGACGGTCCGCACCCGGCGGTGGGGACCCGTCACGGAACGGCGCTGCCGCACCGCCTCCGGCCTGGAGGTCGAGCTGGCCGTCGCCTCCCCGGACTGGGCGAGGACGGACCCCGTCGACCCCGGGACGCGACGGGTCGTCACCGACGGCGCCCGCGTCCTGCACGATCCGGCCGGCGTGCTCGCCGCCCTCGTCGCCGCCTGCTGAGGTCACTCCCCGTCGCGGCGGACGGCTTCCACGCTCACGGCGTGGGCCAGCGCCATGATGGTGACCTGGGGGTTCACGCCGGGGGAGGACGGCAGCAGGCACGCGTCGGCGACCAGGACCCCTTCCGTCCCGCGCAGCCGTCCGTCGGGGCGCACGGGGGAGTGCCGGCCGTCCGCCCCCAGGGCCGCGGTGCCCGTGGGGTGGAAGGCCGACAGGTGCAGGCGCCGGTGGCCGGTGCGCCCGACCACGTCGTCGAGGGCGCCGGGCGAGGTGACCGCGGGGTGCGCCGGAATGCCGGTGAGGACCTCGCGGGCGCCCGCGGCGAACAGGATGCGTCCCATGTGGCCGACGGCCCGCAGCAGGCGGCGCCCGTCCTCGGCGTGCAGGGCGTACGAGGCGTGCGGCCGGCGCGCTCCGCGCACCCGTCCCGAGGGGCGGTCCGAGACCATCGCCCCGAGGAGAGCCAGGCGGGGCGCGTCGTCCAGCTCGCGCCTGAGCGCCGCCCCCAGGTGGGGGAGGACGAACGAGGTCATCCCCGGCGGTGCGGCGGTCGCCTCGACGAGGATCCCGTCGGCGTGCCACTGGTCGACACCGACGCTCTGCAGGACGTTGGGGCCCGCGCCCGGACCGGTGACGGGTTCGTCGAAGCGCCCCGCGACGCTGACCGCCGGGTGGATCGCCAGGTTCCGGCCCACCCCGGGGTGACCCGCCAGCCCCGAGCGCCGCAGCAGGGCCGGAGTGTGCAGGGCTCCCGCCGCCACGACGACGAGGCGGGTGGCGAGCGTGAACACCGTGCCGTCGGGGCGTACCGCCTCCACCGCGACGGCCCGGCGGGCGCCCGCACGGTACTCGGTGACGATCCGGGTGGCGCGGGCACGCGTGACGATGCGCGCCCCCGCCGCGCAGGCCCCGGGCAGCACGGACAGGTGCACGGCCTTCTTGGCACCGCTGGGGCACCCGGCCACGCACTCACAACACCCGCCGCACCCGGCGGCGTTGCGACGCAGGGCGGCGGCGGACCACCCCAGGCGGCCGGCACCGAGCAGGGCCAGCGCGCCGTTGCGGCCGAGCACGGCCGGGTCGGGCGCGGCCACGCCCAGGAGTTCCTCGACATGGTCGAGGTGGCGCGCGAAGTGCGCGGGGTCGGCGAGTTCGACGCCGTGCCCGCGGTGCCAGCGCCGCAGGACGGGGTCGGGAGTGCGGAAGCACGTGCCGGAGTTGACCAGCGTGGTGCCGCCGACGGCCCGCCCGAGCGGCAGCAGCACGGGCGGCAGACCCCAGGCGAACGTGGCGCCCCCGTCGCGGTAGGCGTCCGCGAAACGGTCCAGGGGCGGCCGGGAGGCGAGTTCCCGCGTCGAGAAGTGCCGTCCTTCCTCCAGGACGACGACCGAACGCCCGGAGGCCGCGAGGGTCAGCGCCGCCACGGCCCCGCCCGCGCCCGAACCGATCACCACCGCGTCCGCGCGGTGGCTGTCCGGCCAGTCGGCCGAGGGGCACAGGTCCAGCGGGGGATCGGCCCGCTCGAAGGGCCCAACGGCGCGCGTCCCGTGGCGACTTGCCCCTGCGGCCAGGAGCACGGGGACCTTCACGGTGTCGAGCAGCGTCTCGCAGCCGGGCAGGCGGAGCAGCCGCCGCAGGAGCCGCGCCCGTGCCTCCGGCGGCAGCCGGTGTGCGCGCCGGGCGGTGGTCAGCAGGGAGACGGCGTCCAGCGCCAGGTCCGCGGCGTCGAGGCCGGCGCGGACGTGCGCCGGCAGGGCGGAGGCGAAGGCCGACAGGCGTTCCGCCACGTCGCGGTCCCAGTGCGGGACGTGGACGTCCTCGCCGATGTCCAGCAGTACGGCGGCCAGCGCCCGGCCGCGGTCCGAGGTCATCGGAGCCCCACCTCGGCGTGTGCGGTGCTCCGTACGTCCCACACCCGTTCGGTCCGCCACCGGCCGGCGCTGCGCCGTTCCAGGCGGACGTGGACGTCGGCCCGCTCGCTGTTGTGACAGGTGGCCCCGGACCCGTCCGGGTCGGTGTAGGCGACGGCGGTCCTGTGCTCCTCGGGCAGGTGCACCCGCACCGTGACACGGCGTCCTCCCGCCCGCCCCCGCACGCTCCAGGCCGGCAGTTCGGGCCGGGCCGTGAACCGTCGCGCACCGCACACCCCCAGGGCGCTGCGCCAGTCGCCCCGCGGCCAGTCGCGTCCGGCGCCGCGCAGCCGCAGGAACACCAGTGGCGGAAGGCGCCGCAGCAGGGGCAGGGTGGAGACGGCGGCCACCACTTCGAGGACGGTGTCGTCGTCCAGGTCGGCGTGCAGCCAGGCCCAGCGGTGGGCGTTCCCCCGCCCCACGATGCGGGCGCCGGCGCCGACGGCGTCGGCCACCGGGAACGGCTGCCCGTCGAGGCGCACGGAACCCGAACAGCGCGCCCGCACCTGGGGGACGACGTGCACGGCGGGCAGCAGTCGGCGCCGCCAGGCCAGTCGGGGGAAGGTGTGCAGGGGCGCGGACCCCGCGCTCACCTCCAGGTCCCAGGCCAACCGACCGGCGCGTCCCCGTAGTCGGGTGGCGGTCGCGACGGCGGAAGGGCAGCGGAACCCGGGAACGCCGGCGAGCGGGTCGCCGGTCAGAGGGTGCGGGCCGAAGCGCTCGAGGACAGGGGATGCGTCCGGCGGGTACACGGCTGCCCAACCATGGGTGTAGGGAGCGCCGTCGACCGGGCGGACGAGTTCGTGGTGGAACCAGTAGCCGGTGCCGGTGGCCGGATCGGAGAAGGTGCTGTACCAGACGTTGAGCCGGCCCGGGCGCACCGAGTCGTAGGACCCGGCGGCTGCGGGAGGTGCCGGAAGACGCCAGCTCGCCATGAAGCGCGGCAGGCCGCGCAGCCGGAACCGCAGGACGCCCTCACCACCGGACGCCACCGGGGGACCGCCCGTGCCGTCCTCCTCCGCGGGCCGCAGACGGACCGGCAGGAAGGTCATGGAACGCAACGGGTCACGCCACGTGGGGGACTTGTGGCCCTCCAGCACGTAGGCGCGGCCGTCCTGGGCCGTGAAGCGCACCTGGTAGTCGATCCGGCCCTGGGCCAGCGGGGCGATGAGCATGCGGCCCGTGGCGTGCGGGTCGTCGGCCCAGCCGCTGACGCGCACGCGGCCGGTGACGTCGGCGGTGGTCGAGCCGAGGGGCCGGAGCAGGCGGTGGGTGTCGACCCGTAGATCGAGCCGCAGACCCCGCTCACGGCCCTCCCCGCGGGCGAGCCGCAGCGTGCCCTCCATCGTCTCCGCGAAGTGCGTCGTCCGGCCTTCTCCCACGTGCGACACCGTTCCTCTCCGAACGGAACCCACCAGCAGACCAGTGGCTGACTGGCTCAGTGGCTCATCCACTGAGGGAAGAGAAGCAGCCCCCGGCCCACGGGTCAAGACCTCCGACCGGCGTGCGCCGGCCGGTCGTCACCTCCGCCGCTCGTGGCGGGCGAGATCCGTGGTCATCTCCTGCGCCGTCAGCCGGAAGTAGTCGTCCGCCGCGCGCCCGGCCTCGTCGGCCCTGCCGTCCGCCACGGCTTCCACCACCTGCCGGACGCGGTCCGCGACGGTCGCGGGCTCCGCGAAGGACGTGGTCATGAGGTGGCGCACGGGCAGGTAGGCGTTCAGCAGCGTGTTGGTGAGCAGCACGTAGACGCGGTTGCCGGTGGTGCGCGCGAGTTCCCGGTGCACCTCGAGCTCGGCGAGCTGCGCGGCGGCCGGGTCCGGCGCCCCGGCCACGGCGTCGACCGCGGCGCGCAGCCGGGCCGCTTGCGCCGTGTCGCACTCGGCGGCGGCCTTGCGCGCGATGACCGCACCGATCGCCCGCCGGGCCTCGAACACGTCCGACAGCCAGCGCCCGTCCCGGCCCACCAGCAGCGGCAGCAGGTCGGCGCCGCCGGACTTGAGGAAGTCGAGGACCCGGGTGCCGACTCCGTGCCGGGTGCGGAGCAGACCCGCCTGCTCCAGCCGGGACAGGGCGTGCTTCAGGGTGGTGCGGGTGACGCCGTAGGAAGCGGCGAGCTCCCGCTCGGGCGGGAGCAGGGAGCCGGGTTGCAGGGCGCCGTCCAGGATGCTCGTCCGCAGGCGCTCCTCCAGCACGTCGACGACGGACTGGCGGACGATCGCTTCGGCTGACATGGCCGCACCCCTTCACTCCGGCCCCCGCTCCCGCCAGGGGCACGGGGACCGCACGTCGCATCCTGGCAGGCAGTGGACCAGTGCGGACTTCCCACCGTCAAGCGCGGCCGGGGAGGGGCGGGGTCCCCGGCGCCGGGGCCGGGGGAGCCGTCACGCCGTCGACGCGGCCCTGCGCCGGGCCGCGCGGTGGCTGATCGCGCCGAGCACGGCGCCCACCGCCAGCACCACGAGCCCGCGCCACCAGACCTCCGCCTCGACCTGGGTGGCGAGCACCACGCAGGAGGCCGCTCCCAGGACCGGCAGGACGGTGGGCGTGCGGAAGTGGTCCGCCGTACCGGTGTCACGGCGCAGGACGAGGACGGCGATGTTGACCATGAAGAAGACGACCAGGAGCAGCAGGACCAGCGTCGAGGCCAGGGTGGCCACGCTCCCGGTCACCGCCAGCAGCATCGACAGGACCGTGGTGACCGCGATCGCGAGCCAGGGCGTACGGCGGCCGGGGAGCACCTTCGTCAGCACCGACGGCAGCAGCCCGTCGCGGGCCATGCCGAAGGCGAGGCGCGAGGACATGATCCCCGTGAGCAGCGCGCCGTTGGCGACCGCCACCAGCGCGATCGCGCTGAACAGCCGCGGGGGCACCCCGCCCGCCGCGTGGACGACCTCGAGCAGGGGCCCGCTGGACGCGGCGAGACGGCTGGTGGGCACGGCGGCCGAGGCGGCGATGCCGACCAGCACGTACACGGCCCCGGCGGTGGCCAGCGCACCGAACAGCGCCCGCGGGTAGGAGCGCCGCGGGTTGCGGGTCTCCTCGGCGACGTTCACGGACGTCTCGAACCCGACGAAGGAGTAGTAGGCGAGGACGGAGCCGCTGAGCACCGCGCCGGCCGCGTTCTCGCCGGGCGTGCCGAGCTGGGTCAGCCGTCCGACGTCGCCGTCGCCCCGCAGCAGCAGCCATCCGCCCAGGGCCACGATGATCAGCAGCCCGCTGACCTCGATCACGGTGGCGACGACGTTCGCCCGCGTCGACTCCTGGATGCCCCGCGCGTTCAGGGCGGCGAGCAGCGCGAGGAAGACGACGGCGACGGCGGCCACGGGCAGGTCGACGAACGCCGACAGGTAGTCGCCGCCGAAGCCCCGGGCGAGCGCCGCCACGGAGACGACGCCGGCCGCGAGCATGCAGAAACCGGCGATGAAGCCCGCGAACGGGCCGAACGCCTTGGTCGTGTAGTGGGAGGCGCCGCCCGCCTTCGGGTACTTCGTCGCCAGCTCCGCGTACGACGAGGCGGTGAGCAGGGCGAGCAGGAGGGCGACGAGCAGCGGCACCCACACGGCCCCGCCGGCGTCCGCGGCGACCTGCCCCACGAGCACGTAGACCCCGGCGCCGAGGACGTCGCCGAGGATGAAGAAGTACAGCAGCGGGGTGGTGAGGGCTCTTTTGAGGCCGGCGCCGGAGGCGGTGTCCGGCTGGGCGTTCTGGACCGAGGACATACAGCGCGTATCCCCCACGGACCGGAGATCACGCACCCCACATAGGTCACCTGGGTCACTCCGACGCCACTCCGCCCCCGCGGCCCCCGGGCGGTTCCCGACCGAAGCAGTCCGGGAGGGCTGCTGCCGACTGCTCGACCACCTGGTCGACACCGACTCCATGGACGAGCTCATCACCATGGTCGACGACCCCGACGCCCGGGTCAGGGTCTCCGCCTTCCACGCCCTGGCCTGCGACCGGTGCAAGGGCGACACGTGTGCGCCCGGCGCGGACCGGGTCCTCGGCCCCGCGGTGCGTCATCTGGCCTCGGACCCGGACCCGCACGTCAGGAGCATGGCCGTCGAACTCGTCGGCAAGTTCGCGCACACCGACGACCGCGCCGTCGCCGCTCTGCGGACGTCCCAGGCACAGGACCCGAGCCCGGCCGTCCGCAAGAAGGCGGGCCGGTACGCACCCGGCGGGACCGTCTACGAACGGACCGTCCCCCGGAGCCGCGTCCGGACCGCGTAGCCGTCCTCCGTCACTGGGCCAGGACGTGGAACTGGGGACCGTACGTGCTCCGCCTGCCGGGGATGCGTGTCTCCATCAGGTGCAGGGCGGGTTCCTCCATGCCGCGCATGGCGTGGACGGCCGCGCCCAGGGCGCGGGCGCCGCCGTCCGCCCAGGCGGCGTCGAGGGAGGCCAGCACGCTGGTGTAGGTGGTGTCGAACCGGTGGAGGAGCTGCCGTACCGGCGCCGGCGGGCGGGACCAGCCCCCGGCCGGGACCCGTGCCATGGGGCGGGTGTCGGGGAAGGGGACGCGCGGCCCGGTGAAGGCCCAGCCCCGGTCGGTCTCGCGCATCTGCCGGCCGTGGTAGATCTCGCTGAACGCGTAGTAGTGGGCGGGGTGGTCGTCGGCGAAGGAGTCGGCCGGTGACCTGCTCGTGCCCTCGCCCTGCTCCCGGACGACGTCGATGGCGCGCTCCACGTCGAGGAGCGTCCGGACCGGCCGCAGGTCGTCCGAGCCGATACGGGTCTCGAGCTGCCGGTGGGTGGAGAGCTGCGGGGCCACCAGCCAGAACGCCTCCAGCACCGCCGTGTAGAAGTCGCCGACGGAGGGGGAGGTGCCACCGTCGTGCGAGAGGGGTGCGTCGGGTGCCTCGATGGCCATCATCACGTCGTGCACGAAGGACCGGGTGAGCCCCGACAGGTACACGGTGACACCCGCGTGCACGCCGCCGGGCAGGGGCCCGGGGTAGGCGGGTGCCGTCGCCCGCATCCGGGGCTGCCCGCCCACGGCCACGAGGAGGTTGCAGGCCACCCCGAGGTGGTACATCTCGTCGTCGATGACGCGCCGGATCAGCCGCGCGGCGTCCGAACGGCGGTCCTTGACGGACCACCAGCCGCACAGGTAGGGCGGGATGGTGGACAGCTCCAGCCGCACGGCGACCTGGAGGGCGGACCTGAGCCACTCGACCCCACGGCCGGCCGCGGGAACGGCCAGCAGGCGGCCCACGGTGCCGGGCAGCCGCGGTGCGGCCGGTGCCGCGGTGCCCGCCGAGGCCGGTGCGGGCGCCGCGACGACGGCGGACGCGCCGGCCGCCGCGGCGGCGCCGGCCAACAGGGTCCTGCGCTTGGGCTCCGCCACGGTCGACCTCTTCGCGTCCTCGGTCATGCCCGCCGTCCTCGCCTTGGCTCACGCTCCGGGCCCCGCCTGCGCCGCAGCGGTACGAGGCTCATGATCAGCTCGTGAAGCTAGCAGGGGTCACCTCGGCGGGGCGGCGGTGTCGGGGAGCGCGTGGCCTTCACCACCCGGTCAGGCCAACCGGTGCCGAGCGCACGGCGGTCGGCCCGCGCTCCCCGTCGGGACGACGCGACGGAGTCCCGGGACGCGAAGTCCACGGCGGTCACCCTCACCAACTGCGACCGCGAGGTGAGCTACGACAAGGTCCCCGAGCGGGTCGTCACCAACGACGTGGGGATCACGGAGCGATCACCGGGGCCGGCGGAGTCAACGTGATGCACGACGTGGCCGGCTCCTGGACCACGGTCGGCTGGGAGAGCGCCCCCCTGCGGGACGTCTCCGCGGTCCGGCACCGGCGGATCGTCTCCCTGGACTACGCCGACCTGGTCGAGAGCCCGCGCAACCCGTCCGCGATCGCCCGTCTCGGCGCCTACCTGCGGGGCGTGCCGAGCGCCCCACGCTGACCCTCTCACCGGGGCGGCGGCGCGTCGGCCGGGCGCCCGAGGTAGGGGGCGAGCAGACGGCGGAACTCGGGTGACGGGGGGAGTCCGAGCTCCCGGCGCAGCCGCCGCCGGTAGAGGTCGAAGTGGCGCAGCGCCTCCGCGACGTTCCCCTCACCGAGGTGGACGGCGGTGACCTCGCGGTGCGCGCTCTCCCGGAGCGGCTCGGCCTCCACGGCCGTCATGGCGTACAGCAGCGCCTCGCACATCCGCCCGGCGCGCCGGTGGCGCCGGCTGACGGCCTCCAGGGCGTGCAGCCGCGTCTGGTGGAAGTGCTCGCGGGCGTCCACGAGCCAGTCGTCGTACCAGCTCGGCAGCAGCTCCTCACGGAGCTGGGGCGGGACGTCCGGTCCCGGAGTGGTGTCGTGCCGGTCACCGGCCAGCGCGGTCGCGTACGTCGCGGCGGCGTGCAGGTCGATGTCCACGTGCGGGGCGAGGGACAGACGGCTGAAGTCGAGGTCCGTGACGAGGCCGCGGTCGCTGCGCCGGGACAGCCGCCACAGCGCCGAGCGCAGGCCCGCCGTCGCCCGGTTGCGGGGCAGGTCGGGCCAGAGCAGTTCGGCGGCCCGCTCCCGGCTCGTCCCCTCCCGGTGCAGGGCGAGGAAGGCCAGCACCTTCTGCGCCGTCGGCGGGACGTACACCGGCCGCGCGTCGATCTGCAGGCCGAAGCCGCCGAGGAGCCGAAGCGCCGCCGGCACCGGCGGCCGCTGGGGAGGAGAAGGCGTCATGAGTGCATCGCTCCGACCGCCGTCGCGTGCGTGAGATGGCGCAGGGCTGCTCTCCGAACCCGCGGGACCCGCCAAGTAACCGCCTGGGCCGCGCCTAAACGGCCGCCGCCGCGGCCTCGGCGGCGAGCCCTCCGGTCCTTCGCCGAAGCGCCGTCTCCGCCGCGTCACCTCGGCCGTTCGCGGCCGGTTCACCCCGGGCGCCGCGTGCGGCAGCCGCAGGGCGGGAGCGGGACGGGCCCCGCCGGGCCCCTGGTACCCCTCACCCGGGCCGCGGCGGGGCCGCCGCCCCATCGGCCGGCACCGTCGCGGTACGCCGCGGGAGACGGACCCGCGACGGGCGGTGCCTAGCGTCGTCCGTGTCATCCGGCGACGGATCCGCAGGCCCGCGACCGCTCGCCCCGCGCACGATCGGCATGAGGAGCAGCGATGTTCACCCACACGCAGCGGCTGCAGTTCGAGGCCAAGCCGGAGAAGCCCGACCCCGCCTACGCGCGCAAGCTCCAGGAACTCGTCGGCGGCGCCTACGGCGAGATGTCCGTGATGATGCAGTACCTGTTCCAGGGCTGGAACTGCCGGATGCCCGGCAAGTACAAGGACCTGATCATGGACATCGCGACCGAGGAGATCGGCCACGTCGAGATGCTGGCCACGATGGTCGCCCGGCTGCTGGAGGGCGCCCCGGCGACCGCCACCACGAAGATGGCCACCAGCGACCCCGCAGTCGGTGCCGTGCTCGGCGGGATGGACCCCCAGCAGGCGATCGTCGCGGGCGGCGCGGCCCTCCCCGCCGACAGCAACGGCTACCCCTGGAACGGTCGCTACGCCATCGCCAGCGGCAACCTGCTGGCCGACTTCTACGCCAACGTCGCCGCCGAGGCGCAGAGCCGGCTGCAGACCGCGCGCCTGTACAACATGACCGACGACCCGGGCGTGAAGGACATGCTCAAGTTCAACCTGGCCCGGGACACCGTCCACCAGAACCAGTGGCTCGCCGCGATCGAGCAGCTGCGCGAGGACGGCCTGGAGGGCGTCGTCGTCCCCGGCGGCCTCGAGGACGAGGAGCACCGCCGGCACGCGCAGGAGCTGTGGCACCTCTCCGACGGCACCGAGTCCGGGGCCGGCCTGTGGGCCAGCGGCCCCGCTCCCGACGGCGAGCACGAACTGACGGTGCTGACCAGCCCGCAGCCGCTCGGCGACAAGGCCACCGTGCCGCCGCCCGACCCGAAGCTCTACGCCACCTACGACGGCAGCCGGGGCAAGCCGAAGGGCCCGGTCCTGGGTACCGAGACCGGCGTCAAGGGCAAGATCAAGGACGCGCTCACGCCGGACGAGTGACCCGCTGCCCGCACCCGCCGGGCTCCCGTGGCGCGGCGGCCGCGACCGGCCGCCGCGCCGCCCTCCTCACCCCCGTGGAGCAGCGATCATGGAACGTCCCCTTCCCCCCAGCGCCCGCCGACTGCCCGGCCACTGGACCCTGGTCCGCCACGCCCTGACCCTGCTGTACCTGACGGCCGCCGTGACGGGTCTCGCCCTGGGCCACGGCGCAGGCGTCACCGCGGTGTCCCTCGCCCTGCTGGGCCTGGCCGTGTGGCGCACCGTCGGACTCGGCGCGCCCCCGACCGCCGCCCGCACCGGCACGGCACGGGCGGGCCGCCATGCTTGACCCGCGCGCCTACCGGGCCGTCCCCGTCGGCACCCTGCGCCCGCCCACGTCCGACACCCCGGCGCACCCGCTGCCCGCCCCCGCCCCGTCCCGCCGGCCGGCCCCGGGGGACCCGCGGCCGCGCCGCCCGCGGACCGGGCTGCGCGCCGCCCTGGCGATGCTGGGGCCCTCCCTCGTGGTGTCCGTCGCCTACATGGACCCGGGCAACTTCGCCACGAACATGACCGCCGGCACCCGGTACGGGCCCCTGCTCCTGTGGGTCATCGGCTTCGCCAACGTCATGGCCGTCTTCGTGCAGTACCTGGCGTGCAAGCTGGGCGTCGCCACCGGCCGGGACCTGCCCGAGCTGTGCCGCGAGCGCGTGCCCCGGCCGGTCGCCCGCGGCCTGTGGGTCCAGGCCGAGCTGGTCGCCATGGCCACCGACCTCGCCGAGTTCGTCGGCGGGGCGGTCGCGCTCCACCTGCTGTTCGGGATGCCGCTGCTGCCGGCGGCCTTCGTCGTGGCCGGCAGTTCACTGCTGCTGCTCACGCTGGCCCCCGAGGGGCGCCGCCGCTTCGAGACGGTCACGGCCGTCCTGCTCCTGGTGATCCTGGCCGGCTTCGCCTACCAGTCCCTCGCGGCCGGTTCCTGGACCGGCGCCCTGCAGGGGATGCGACCCCGGCTGCAGGGCACCGACAGCCTGCTGCTGACCACCGGCATCATCGGCGCGACCGTCATGCCGCACGTCATCTACCTGCACTCCTCGCTCAGCCGGGTGCCCGCCGACCGGCCCCTGGAGCGCAAGCGCCGGGCCCTGCGCGCGCACCGCACCGCGATCGTCATGGCGCTCGGCCTGGCCGGGCTGGTCAACGCGGCGATGCTCGTCCTCGCGGCCTCCACCCTGCACGGGTCCGGCTCGACGGCCGAGACCCTCGACGGCTTCCACCGGGGGCTGGGCGACGCGCTGGGGCCGGGAGCGGCCGTGGCCTTCGCGCTGGCCCTGCTGGCCTCCGGTCTCGCCTCGGCGGGGGTCGGCACGTTCGCCGGGCAGGTCATCATGCGCGGGTTCCTGCGCCGCCAGGTCCCGCTCACCCTGCGGCGGATCCTCACCATGACCCCGCCGCTGGCCGTGCTCGCCCTCGGGACGGACCCCACCCGAGCGCTCGTGCTGAGCCAGGTCGTGCTGTCGTTCGGCATCCCCTTCGCGCTGGTCCCGCTGCTGCTCTTCACCGCCCGGCGCTCGGTCATGGGCCCGTTGGTCAACCGCCGCACGACGACCGTCGCCGCCGTGCTGGTGTGCGCCGTCGTGGTCGGCCTGAACCTCTTCCTCGTCGGCCAGGCCCTGCTGTGAGCCGACAGGCCGGCCGGCGTCACCCTCCCGCAGCCGGAACGCCCGTCGTGTCAGGGATCGCACCCTTACCCCTGGTGTACGGCGCCTGGCTGACGGCGCTGCCCCTCACGGTGGCGAACGCGGCCCTGCGGTCCGTACGCGTGCGCACGGAGAACGCGGTGCCGCGGCTCGCGACCGCGTCGTCGCGGCCGGATCACGAGGAGCGGACCGTCACGACGCCCGTCGCGCGGTGACAGCGGCGGTGAGCGCCTCGCCGATGGCTTGTGCGCCGGCCGCGTTGGGGTGCAGGGGCGCGGCCGGGCGGGCGGGCGTCACGCCTTCGATGTAGCGGTCGCTCGGGGCGGCGCAGCTGTCGTGGCCGATGCCCGGGCGGTAGGTGTCGACGAAGGTGGCGCGGTGCTCCTCGGCGGCCCGCCGCAGAACTGCGGTGAGGCGGTCGATCGTCTGCTGCAGGTAGGTGGCGTCCCGGCTCCAGAACGGCTGGTCGGGGTAGCAGCCGCCCGTGCGCAGGTAGTTGCCGTAGCCGACGACGAACACCTCGGCCGCGGGAGCGCGTCGGGCGATCTCGTCCAGGACGGCGTCGAACGTCGGCGCCCACGCGTCGATGCGGGCTGCGAGCCGGTCGGTGCCGCCGGCGGTGTTCTCCTCCGCGCAACTGGTGCCGAGCGGCTCCGGAAGGACGTTGACGCACTTGAGCGCCTCGGAGAAGAGACGGGCGTCGTTCGCGCCGATGGTGACGCTGACGAGGTCGGTGGCGGGGGAGAGGGCGTCGTACTGGGGCGGGACGCCCGGGTGCTGGGAGGTGCTCAGGTCGCCGGTGGTCGCGGCCGAGCAGCTCACGTCGGTGAGGTCGGCGCCGAGCGCCCGGGCGGCGACGTGCGGATACCCGGCCAGGGAGCGCAGGCACGCGGGGTCGGCCGGGTCGGCGGGCGGCACCAGCGGCTCGGCCGCGTAGGAGTCGCCCAGGGCGACGTAACGCAGGGGCGGGGAGGGCGCGGCCGAGGCAGCCGCGACCGGTGCCGTGACCGCCAGGGCGGCCGCGCAGAGGAGGACCGTCAGCGTCAGGCGCAGGGCTGTCTTCACCGGGCGTCTCTCCGTTCGTGGCCCCGAGATCGACCGAAGCATAGCGTGACGGAGTGGGTGCACACGGTGAGCGACGGTGTGCGTCCCCTCAGCCGCGGCGCAACTCGGCGACGTTCTCGCCGAATTCACGCTTCAGGGCCCTGCCGAGGTGCTTGGGATCCAGTACTCCCCAGCGGGCCGCGATCGCGGCCGTCGAGACGTGCGCCGAGGCGGGGTCGAGGAGGTCCCGGCGGATGCGCAGCAGGCGTTCGTGCCGTACCCAGGCGGCGAAGGTGAGGTCACAGCCCTTGAAGAGCGCGTGCAGGTGCCGGACGGAGATGTGGTGCCGGCGGGCGACCTGCTCCGCGCTCAGCCGGGGATCGCCGAGGTGGGCCAGGACGTAGGCGCGGATGCGGTCGACGAGGTCGCTGCCGACCGGCACCTGCTCGGGGGAGGTGTCGGCGAACGCGGCGAGCAGGAGCGCGGTGAGGGCGTCGGCCAGGTGCGTGCCGGCCGCGCCCCGTCGGGGGAGGTCCTCGTCGGTCGCGGACAGCGCGTGGCCGAGGAGCGCGCCGATGCATCCCGCCGTGGGCACGGGGCGTGCCGTGCGGCGGCTGATGGGGCTCGCGTACCCGCCGAGGCTCGCCCGGGGGACGCAGACCACGGTCATGTCGATGCGGTCGGCGCCGACCAGCCGGTAGGGCCGGGTGTTGTCGCAGACGAAGAGTTCTCCGGCCCTCACCCTGGTGGTCCGGTCGGCCTGGGCCGCCATGACCGGGCCCCGGTGGTGCAGGTTGAAGTGCATCCATTCCACGTCGGTGGAGGTGATGCTGCGGCTGTCCCGCGTCACCACGCCGGCCGTGGCCCGGACACGGGCGACGACCACGGGCCCCACGACCGTGTGGTCGACCACGGCCTCGAACCCCCGCGGGTCGGGTTCCGTCACCCGCAGCGGGGCGAACAACCCCGACGCCACCGCCTCGAACGACTCGGTTCCCCGTAAGCGGATACCCCTGCGGTCTGACATGCCGATGCGCCCCCAGCCCCCGTTTCGCACAAAAACCCTACAGCGGTGTCCCGGGGTGGTGCACGGACCGGGAGCGGTGAGGCGCAGACACCGGGCGGCCGCCCGCGGATCTCCCTGTCGGTACCGGCACCTACGCTGTCCCCAGAAGTCGATCAAGGAGTAGGACCGTGCGGATAGAGCGTCACCAGGTGGGCGGAGCAGCCGTGTCGGCTGCGCGTGAGGACTTCACGAACCGGATCGGGCGCACGGTGCGTTCCCTGTCGCAGAGCGGCCGGATCGGCACCTCCGCCTGGCAGGCGATCGCCGACGAGTTCCTCGACCACCTGGGCGCGCTCTCCGTCGAAGCGCCCGACCTCGACACCCCGGAAGCCCGAGCGGTGCTCAACGGCGCGGCCGAGGCGGCGGCCGGTGCCGTCGCCTACGCGGCGTACCACCCGCACTCCTCGTTCCAGGTGTTCCTGGAGTACGTGAACTTCGGCACGGGCTACGACCCGGGCGACGACGCCCCCGTGGAGCACATCAGCCCCCGGAAGTGGGTCGACGCGCTCTGCCTGGCCGTCCTCCGGGACCAGGTGGAGCGGCACGGCGAGGCCTTCCACTTCGCGCGTCAGAAGTTCGCCGGCGACGTCCGGGGAACCCCCGCCGGGGAACTCGCCACCGGGCTGACGGCCGTGGTCCTGGACGACACCGGCACCACCGAGGAGTACCCGCCGACCGCACCGGCCAAGGTCGCCGCCGTCGACGCCGCCCTGCGACGGATCCGTGTCCGCGCCGACGAGACCGGCGAGCCACTGCTCGACCAGCCGGACAGCGCGGCCCTGCGCACGCTGCGCGCCCTGGCCGCCGGGGACCGCCCGGCCTTCGACGCCGCGCTCGCCGAGGTGCTGCTGGCCCACTCCCGCCTGCACGGCGGCCCCTCGGCCGCACCGAGCAGCCTGCTCCCGCTGGTCCCCCTCGCCCTGGCGGCGCTGGCGTACCGGACGCGGGGCTGGGCGCCCGCCGTGCGCACCGACTACCTTCCGCACGCCTGGGTCACCGGCTTCGAGCACCAGGGCCCCCGGGTCGCCGGGTTCGGCCGCGACCGGCGGCCGGACGCCGTCGCCGCGCTCGCCGCCGGCCCCCTCGTGGTGGAGCGGCCGGACGACGACCGGACCCTGGATCCGGAGGTCGTCGCCTTCTACCAGGAGCAGCTCCGGGAGGCGCTCACCCCCACCGGCGACGAGCCGGCCTCCTTCTCGGCGCTGGTGTGGGCCCTGGATGATCAGGAGCGCCTGTTCAAGTGGCGTGCGGCCGCCCCCGGCGGCGTCACGGACGCCGTGCTCGCCGACCTCCGGCTCGCCTCCCGGATGGCGTCGGCCGTCTTCCGGATCGCCCTCGCCGAGCCCGGGACCGAGGTGGAGGTGACCCTCGACGGCCGCCCGCTGCGCTACCGGGCCCGGCGGGGCGAGGCCGCCGGTGCCGGCAGCTGGCACAGGGCCACGTCCCTCGCCCTGATCACGGGCGTGCGCGAGGACCTGGCGCCCCTGGTCCTCACCGGACCCCTGTTCACCGGGCCGGACGGCTCCGCCTTCGCCGCGTACCGGCAGGCCCTGCACGCCTACTTGACGGGCGCCGATCCCGAGCGGGCGGCCCAACGGGCGCTGGAGCAGGACGCGAAGGCGAAGGGCTGGGGGTTCGCCATGCCGCCGGCCGTGCTGCTGTCCCAGCTCGTGGAGGGCGACGAGGAGAGCTTCGACCTGGCCCTCGCCGACGCCCTCGAAGCCCACCGTGCCTACTACCAGGTCGCCGACCGCGCCGACGATCCCGACGCGGGCATCAACCTCGACATCCTCGGTCTGGCCTGCCACGCCCGCCGCCGTGGCTGGGCCGTCCGGGTCGAGTCGCCGTACCTTCCGCAGAGTGTCCTGCGGGAGGCCCGAGCGTTCTGAGGAACGGGGCCGGGTTCTCGGGCTCCCGCCGCCACTTGCCCAGGCTTTACCGCGCGGAGCCCGGGAACCGCGACCGACCTCGACCACTTTCCATCGCGTATGACCGCGCGGAACGGCACTTCGGATCGGTTTCCGGGCGGTGGTTGACAACGTTCGCGTGGGTCTCCAGGCCGACCAGCAGCGTCTACTCCACCGCACCGAACCCCGGGTCAGCGCCTTGTGCTACCCGGAGTTGGACGTGACGCAGCAGTGCGGCCGCAGGACGGCATGATCCGCGACTACATCATCTGGCGGAAAAAATGCGCGTCCGCTGACACCTCCGCGGCGCCGGAAAGCGGGCGAATCTCGTCGGATACGGATATAGGTGTATCGACATGAGCCGGAGAGGCGCCGCTGGTTCGGCGGGAACCGCGTGGGTCCGGGGATTCGGCCGTTTCCGGTGACGGTTCCTCAGGGGCCGCTGCCCAGCGGCTCGTTGGGAAGTGCGCGGCTGTCCGGGCCGTGGCCGGCGCCCCCTCCCGGTGCCGCCTGGAGAGGCTCCGGAGCCGGCGCTCCGGTGGGACGTGACCTGCCCGTGCAGGGCTGGTGGCGGCGGACGGCGCCGCTGTCAATTCCTCGATCCGGCCGAGTCGATGGGCTCTCCGGCGGCCGTCGTGCGGCCCGGACGGCGGCTCCGGGGGTGGTACGCGGGGTGGCGGGACGCGCGCCGATTTTTCTTCCACACCCCGGGTTTGAGTGTGAAACGGCGGGATACACGCGGTCATTGGCGGGTTGCTGAACGGCCACCCCCTTCGATTTCGGGGGGTTGCCTTCCGGTGACCCAACGTGAAAACTGTGAGCGCACTCGGCCCGGACGAACTGTGTCGAAGCGCAATCTTTACCCGTACACCGTGGGACGAGGGAGTTCGCGCAGGGCCGCTGCGCGTGAGAGATCACTGGGGGGACGTAGTGGTGTCTGCAAGGTGTCCTGGCCGCAGGGTGCCAGGCTGCGCACGTGCGGGTCGGTCCGCCGCCCGGCGGGCGTCCGGCCCGCTCGCGACCGCCGTCCCGCCGTCCCTGTTCCGCCCCCAGGTCCGCTGACCGGCCGGACCGGCCACATCCGGGCGGCGGACCGGCCGCCGACCGCAGCCGGCCGACCAGGCCGGGGCACGCACCGGCCACCTGGCACGGAGCGACACCACCCCGCGGGGCCGCCGTCCGACGGCCGCGGCCCGACGGCCACCGCTGCCCGCGGCCGACCACACGGCACCACCGGTGGCCCACCGCCGGGCCCGCGCGTCCTCACCCAAGGAGAAACGGTGACAAGCACACAACTGACCGGGGCCGAATCGCCCCTTGACGCGTTACCCGGAAGATGGCGGTCCTTACGCGACGCGGGGCCCGTGACGTACGACGAAGAGCGGCGGCAGTGGCACGTCGTGGACCACCAGGGCGTCGCGGCGATCCTGTCGGACCCGGCGACGTACTCCTCCGACATGACGCCGATCGCCCCGACCCAGGAGGACTTCGAGACCTTCACCCAGGGCAACTTCGTCGGCATGGACCCGCCGGAGCACCGCAAGCTCCGCACCCTGGTGAGCCAGGCCTTCACCCCGCGCGTGGTCCACGGACTCGCGCCGCGCATCGAGGCCATCTGCGCCCGGCTGTTCGACGGTGTCGCCGACCGCGACCGCTTCGACCTGGTCGACACCCTCGCCTACCCCCTGCCGATCATCGTGATCGCCGAACTCCTCGGTGTCCCCGCCGAGGACCACCGGCTGTTCCAGGAGTGGGCCGCGACCCTCTTCGGCGGCGACCAGCTCGGCGACAGCCTCGACATGGCCGACCTGGAACGCGCACTGGAGGCCATCGCCCCGACCGTGCGCGAGATGAACGGCTACGTGCTGGACCACATACGCCGGCGCCGCGCCGACCCCGGTGACGACCTGACCAGCAGACTCCTGTCCGCCGAGGTCGACGGGACGCGCCTGGAGGACCAGGAGATCGTCGGCTTCGTGGCCCTGCTGCTGGTCGCCGGGCACATCACCACCACCGCGCTGCTCGGCAACGCCGTGGTCACCTTCGACCGCCACCCCGGCACGCTCGCCGCGCTGCGGCAGGACCCGGCCCGGGTGCCCGTCGCCGTGGAGGAGGTCCTGCGCTGGCTCCCGCCCTTCCCCGAGCTGGGCCGGCGCACCACCCGCACCGTCGAACTCGGCGGCCACGAGATCCCGGCCGACACCCTGCTGATGGTCCACCTGGGGGCCGCCAACCGCGACCCCTCCCGCTTCACCTCGCCGGACGTCTTCGACCCGGCCCGCGATCCCAACCCGCATCTGACCTTCGGGCACGGCATCCACTTCTGTTTCGGCGCCCCCCTGGCCCGGCTGGAAGCCCGTATCGCCCTGCAGATGATGATGGATCGTTTCCCCACCATCGCGGTGCCCTCGTACGACGACGTGACGTACCAGAACCCGGCCGTCATCGTCGGCGTGCGCCACCTGCCGATCGTCGTCACCAGGCCGTAAAGCACGTCGACGCGCACCCCCGCACCGCTCACCGCGGGCCGGCGCGTCCGCTCTCCCGCACCCGCTCTCACCAGGAGTGACGTCCCCATGCCCTACTCGACCGCCGCGCCGGCCACCGACCGGCCATCGGCCCCCTCACACCACGAGTTGCGCAGTCACCTCGACTCCCTCGCGCGCATCCACCGCGTGCCCGGCGCCCAACTCGCCGTCCACACCGGAACCCACCTCCTCAGCCTCCACACCGGCACGGCCGACGCCCTGGCGAACACCCCGTTCACCGCGCGGACCGCCGTCCCCCTGGGCTCCGTCACCAAGGTCGCCACCGCCACGGCCGTCCTGCTCCTCGCCGACGACGGCGACATCGACCTGGACGAGCCCGTCAGCGACCTGCTGCCCGACTTACCGGGAGAGCTCCCCGACGTGACGGTCCGTCATCTGCTGAGTCACACCGCCGGCCTCCCCACCGGACCTGACTCCGACAGCGCCGTCGGCACCACCGCCGCCCGCTACCTCTCGACGGTCTGGACCGCCCGGAACACCCTCTTCGCACCGGGCACCGGGTTCTCGTACTCCAACGCCGGTTACGTCGCCGCCGGCCGCATCCTGTCCGAAGTGACGGGCATGACCTGGCAGGAAGCGGTGACGGCGCTCGTCCTCGAACCCCTGGGCATCGTCCCCGCCTTCCTCGGTGACGCCGCCCCCGCGCGGCCGCTCGCCAGCGGCCACGCCCTCAACACGGCGACCGGCCTGGTGCGCCCGGCCCACCAGAACCTCGCCCCGGTGGAGGCCCCGGCCGGAGCCCTGCTGGCGAGCGCCGAGGACCTGGTCACGCTGGGCAGAGCCCTGATCGGCAGATCGACCGCACTGCCGGCCGCCGTCGCCGACCGGATGCGCCGGCCCGAACCGGCCGCCGACGCCGGTGCGCTGGCGGACTCCTGGGGCCTGGGCCTCGCCCTCTTCGAGCAGGACGGCCGCACGTGGTGGGGCCACGACGGCAACGCGCAGGGCACCTCCTGCCACCTGCGGGCCGACGCCGACAGCGGCATCGTCGTCGCCTTCACCGGCAACGCCGGCGCCGCCACCGCCCTGTGGCGCGACATCGCCGCGGAACTCACCCGGGTCACCGGCGTCCGCGTGCCCACCGGTCCGTCCGCCGACACCCGCCGCGGACCCGCCGTGACGCTCACCGATTGCGCCGGGACGTACCGCAACGGGGGCATCGAGTACAAGGTCAAGCTCGACGGGGACGGCAAGCCGACCCTGTCCGTCGACGGCGACTACCCCCTGCCGCTGGTGTGCTACGCGGACCTGTCCTGCGACCTGGTCGACCCGTCCACCGACCGGCTCGAACCGGGCGGCCGCTTCCACCGCGACCCGGTCACCGGGGCCATCGACCGCCTGCAGATATCCGGGCGCACCGCGCGCCGAATAGGCACCGGCTGACCGCGCGCCGCACCGGCACCGGCCGACCGCGCGCCGACCCGCCGCGCGCCGACCGGCACCGACGAGCCGGAGACCGGCCCCCGCGACGTCCCCCCGTGCGCGCGATCGACGCCGACTGACCGTGCGCGCGGACGACGCCGACGAGCCGTGCGCGCGGCCACGCCGACCTGCCGCGCGCCGGTGCACCCCGGCCGACCGCCGGCCGGCGCCGTCCGACCGCGCGTCCGGACCCGCACCGTCCGGCCGCGCGGGACCGGCACGGCCCGGTCGCGCCCCGCACCCGCACCCGCCCCGTACGCAAGGACTCCCGCCCCGCTCCGGTGTGCCCACGGGCCGCCGTCCAGCGGCGCGGCGGGCCCGCGCGCCGCCACCGCCCGAAGGACTGCACCCCGATGACGGACCTGCACGCCCAGCGCCCCGCCACGCCCCCGTCGGCCGGCTCCGTCCCGCCGGCCCCCGCTCACGCCGCCGCCCGTCACGTGCCGCTCGGGGAGCTGTTCACCCGGCAGGTGACGCGCGACCCGGACGCCCCCGCGGTCACCGACGGCCGGCGCACCTGGTCCTACGGGGAACTCGCCCACAAGGCCGGCCGGCTCGCCGCCCACCTCGCCGCGCACGGCGCCCGGCCGGAGCGGACCGTGGCCCTGGTCCTGCCGCGCTCGATCGAACTGATCGCCGCCGAGCTGGCCGTGGCCCTCGCCGGGGCGGCCTTCCTCCCCGTAGACCCCGACTACCCCGCCGAACGACGGGAGTTGATGCTCGCCGACGCCGCGCCCGCCGTCGTCCTGGACGACCTCGCCCGGGTCCGCGCGCTGCTGGACGGCGAAGGCGGGGAACCGGACCCGGCAGACGCGGACCCGGGCCCGGACGTGAGCGGGGTGCGGCCCGACCACGCCGCGTACGTCATCTTCACCTCCGGCTCCACCGGCACCCCCAAGGGCGTCACCGTCACCCACCGGGGCATCGCCGGGTTCGCCGCGGCCGCCGCCGAGCGCTACGCCGTGGGCCCCGGCGACCGCGTGCTGCAGTTCTCCTCGCCGAGCTTCGACGCCTCCGTACTGGAGCTCTTCATCTCCGTGCTGTCCGGCGCCGCCCTGGTCGTCCCGCCGCACGGGCCCTGGCTGGGGGACGAACTGGCCGCCGTCCTGGCCGAACACCGCATCACCCACACCCTCATACCGCCCGCGGCCCTCGCCACCCTGCCCGACCCGGCGGAGCTCGGTGGCCTGCCGTCGCTGCGCACCCTGATCGTCGGGGCCGAGGCGTGCCCGGCCGCCCTCGTCGACCGGTGGGCCCCCGGCCGCCGCATGATCAACTCCTACGGGCCGACCGAGGCCACCATCGTCGCCACCTGGACCGGCCCCCTGGCCGCCGGCACCGGGACCCCCACCATCGGCGGCCCCCTGCCCGGCACCGAGGCCCACGTCCTGGACGCGGCGTTGCGTCCGGTGCCGGCCGGCGCCGAGGGCGAACTGTACGTGGGCGGCGACGGACTGGCCCGCGGCTACCTCAACCGGCCCGGACTGACCGCGGCACGCTTCGTCGCCCACCCCGCCGGACCGCCCGGCGCCCGGCTCTACCGCACCGGCGACCGGGTGCGCCGACGCGACGACGGCGAGCTGGAGTTCCTCGGCCGCGCCGACCGGCAGGTCAAGGTCCGCGGCTTCCGCATCGAACCCGGTGAGATCGAGGCCGCCCTGACCCGGGACCCGCAGGTCCGCGAGGCCGTCGTCGTCGTCCGCGACCAGGAGCCCGGCCGCGGCCGGCTCATCGGCTACGTCACCCCCGCCGACGCCGCCCGCGGACCCGAGCCGGCCCGGCTGCGCGCCGCCCTCGCCGCCGCCCTGCCCGTGCACATGGTGCCCTCGGCGATCGTCGTGCTGGACGCGCTGCCGCTCACCCCGCAGAACAAGATCGACCTCAGGGCACTGCCCGCCCCCGGCACGGCGCCGGCCGAACGGCACGTCGCCCCGCGCACCGACGGCGAACGGACCCTGGCCGCGATCTGGGCCGACGTCCTCGGCGTCGACACCGTCGGCATCGACGACGACTTCTTCGACCTGGGCGGCGACTCGATCCTCGCGGCCCGGGTGCTGACCCGCATCCGGGAGGCGTCCGGCGCCCGGCTCACCCTGCGCGACGTGTTCACCGCGCGGACCGTCGGCGCGCTCGCCCCGCTGACCGCCGAGCCGTCCGCCGCCCCGCCGGAGCCGATCCCCGCCGCCCCGCGCTCCGCGCCCGTCCCGCTCTCCAGCGCCCAGCGGCGCCTGTGGTTCCTCGACGACCTCACCGACGGCGGCACCGAGTACAACACCGGCGTGGCGCTGCGGCTGCGCGGCCCCCTCGACGCGCCGGCCCTGGAACGCGCCCTGCACCGGCTCGCCGCCCGCCACGACTCCCTGCGCACCACCTTCGCCACGGTCGACGGACAGGGCGTCCAGCTCGTCGCCCCCGAGCCGGACCTGCCGTTGCGCACCGCCGACGTCGGGCACGTGCCGGCCGACCGGCGGGACAGCGCCGTCGAGCGCCTGCTGACCGAGGAGCTGCGCCGGCCCCACGACCTGACGACCGGGCCCCTGACCCGGGCGCTGCTCGTCCGCCGGGCAGCCGAGGACCACGTCCTGCTGCTCGCCCAGCACCACATCGTCACCGACGGCTGGTCGGTCGGCGTCCTGACCCGGGACCTGGCCGCGCTCTACCGCGCGGAGGCCGCGGGAGACCCCGACGGGCTGCCCGAACCCGGCGTGCAGTACCCGGACTTCGCACTGTGGGAGCGCCGGCGGCACACCGCCGACGCCCACGCCGACGACCTCGCCTACTGGAGACGCCACCTCGCCGGCCTCCAGCAGCTCGACCTGCCCACCGACCGGCCGCGGCCCGCGGTGCGCACCACCGCGGGCGCGGCCCACCGCCAGGACGTACCGCGCCACCTGGTGGACCGGCTGCGGCAACTGGCCGCGGGCCGCGACACCACCGTCTTCACGGTGTTCGCCGCGGCGGCGGCCGTGCTGTTCGCCCGCTACTCGGGACAGCGGGACGTCGCGTTCGGCACCGTCACCAACGGGCGGGACCGCCGCGAACTCGAGGACGTGACCGGCTTCTTCGCCAACACCGTGGTCCTGCGCGGCGAGGTCGACGACGCCGCCACGGTGGACCGGTTCGTGCAGAGCATGCGCGCGACCGTGCTGGACGCGTTCGCCCACGACGGCGTGCCCTTCGACCGGGTGGTCGAGGAGCTGGCCCCGCCCCGCGACCCCAGCCGCACCCCGCTGGTGCAGGCGCTAGTGGTGCAGCAGGCGGCTCCCGCCCGGCCGCCGGTCGCCGCCGGACTGCGCATCGAGGACCACCCGCTGCCCCGCCCGGCCGCCCGCTTCGACCTGGTGCTGGAGTTCGCGCCGCGCGCCGACGGCGGGCACGAGCTGACGGTCGAGTACAACACCGACCTGTTCGACGCGGCGACCGTGGCCCGCATGGCCCGGCAACTGCGCCACCTGCTCGAAGGGATGGCGGACGGCCCGCAGCGGACCCTGGCCGACCTCCCGCTGCTGACCGACGACGAGCGGCGCGTGCTTCTGGACTCCTGGAACCCGCCCGCGGCGGCCGCGGACCCGGCCGCCGACACCACGCTCCCCGCGCTGTTCGAGGAGCAGGTGACCAGGACGCCCGGCCGTACCGCTGTGACCTGCGGCGACGCCCGGCTGGACTATGCGGGCCTGAACCGGCGCGCCAACCGTCTCGCCCGTCTGCTCGCGGCGCGCGGCGCGGGTCCTGAGTCCCTGGTGGCGCTGTGCCTGCCGCGCACCGCCGGCCTGCTGCCGGTGCTGTGGGCCGTCCTGAAGTCGGGCGCCGGCTACCTGCCGGTCGACCCCGCCTACCCGGCCGAGCGCATCCGCTTCATGCTCACCGACGCGGCCCCCGCCCTCGTCCTCGCCACCCGGGAGACCGCGCACGCGCTGCCCGAGGACTGCGAACCGCTGCTGCTGGAGGACGTGGCACCCTTCCTCACCGAGGCCGCAGCCGACGCCACGGACCTGGCCGGTGCCGACACCGACCTCACGGACACCGACCTCACGGACGCCGACCTCACCGACGCCGACCTCACCGACGCCGACCGCACGGCGCCGCTCCACCCGTCCCACCCGGCCTACGTCATCTACACCTCCGGCTCCACCGGCCGGCCCAAGGGCGTGGTCGTCACCCACCGCAGCGTGGCCGCGCTGGCCGCCTGGGCGCGGGACACGTTCGGGGCGCGCGGCTTCGCCCACGTCGTGGCCTCCACCTCCCTCAACTTCGACGTGTCCGTCTTCGAGCTGCTGTGCCCCCTGCTGGCCGGCGGCAGCGTCGAAGTCGTCGCCGACCTCACGGCCCTGGCCGACCTCCCCGCGCCCGCCGACGGATCGGGCCCGTACCGGGCCGGACTGCTCAGCGGCGTCCCGTCCGCGCTGTCCCGGGTGTTCGGCGGCGCGGGCGCCCTGGCGGTGGACACCGTCGTCCTGGCCGGTGAGGCGCTGCCCGCCCGCACCGTCCGCGACATCCACGACGCCATGCCCGCGGCCGAGGTGGCGAACATCTACGGCCCCACCGAGGCCACGGTCTACGCCACGGCCTGGTTCTCCGGCGGCACGGTGCCCGACCAGGCCCCGCCCATAGGGCGCCCCGTCGCCCGCACCCGCGCCTACGTCCTGGACCACCTGCTGCGCCCCCAGCCGCCGGGCGTCACCGGCGAGTTGTACCTCGGCGGCGGCGGACTCGCGCGCGGGTACCTGCACCGCCCCGGCCTGACCGCGGCCCGCTTCGTCGCCGACCCGTTCGGCGTTCCCGGGCAGCGCATGTACCGCACGGGCGACCTGGTGCGCTGGAGCTCCGACGGCCAGCTCGAGTACCTCGGCCGCGTCGACCAGCAGGTCAAGGTGCGCGGCTTCCGCATAGAGCTCGGCGAGGTCGAGGAGGCGCTGCGCGGCTGCGCGGGTGTTGCCGAGGCCGCCGCCACGGTCCGCGACGGCGACGGCCACCGCCGCCTGGCCGGGTACGTCGTCCCGGCCCCCGGCGCCACGGTGGAGCCCGAGGCGGTCCGCCGCGCCCTCGGCCGCACCCTGCCCGACTACATGGTCCCGTCGGCCGTCGTGGTGCTGCCCGCCCTGCCGCTCAACCCCAACGGCAAACTGGACCGCGCCCGGCTCCCCGACCCGGCGCCCGCCGAACGCACCGCCCGCCACGTCGCGCCCCGCACCGCGACCGAACGGACCCTGGCCGCCATCTGGGCCGGCGTCCTGCAGGTGGAGCGGGTCGGCGCGGACGACAACTTCTTCGCGCTGGGCGGCGACTCCATCCTCAGCATCCAGGTCGTGGCCCAGGCCCGGCAGGCGGGCCTGACGATCAGCTCGCGGGACCTCTACCAGCACCAGACGCTCGCCGCTCTGGCCCGCCGCGCCGACGAGGCCGGCAGCCGGCGCCGAACCGCCCCGGCCGCGCCCGTCGAGGCCACCGGCGCCGCGCCGCTGACCCCCATCCAGCACTGGCTCTTCGACAGCGCCGCCGAGCGGGCCGGGCACTTCGCCCAGACGCTGTCGCTCGACCTGCCCGCCGACGTCGACGAGAGCGCGCTGCAGGCTGCCCTGGACGACGTGGTCGCCCACCACGACGCGCTGCGGTCCCGGTTCCTCGCCGACGGATCGGGCGTCCGCTGGCTGATCGACGGCCCGGCCGCACACTGCCGCCTCGTCCGCCACACCGGGCCGGACACCGACACCCCGCACCTCGGCCGGTACGACCTGGACCACGGCCCGCTGCTGCGCGCCGTCCTGCACGACCGGGGCGACGGACGGCCGCCCGTGCTGCACCTGTCCGTCCACCACCTCGTCGTGGACGGCGTCTCCTGGCGCCTGCTCCTGGAAGACCTCGAACACGCCTACCGCGCCCGCCGCGAGGGCCGGGACGGCGCGGCCGCGCTGCCCCGCAAGTCCTCCCCGCTGCGGCAGTGGGCCGAGCGCCTCGCGGCGCACACCGCCGCCGGCGGCTTCGCCGCGGAGAAGGCGTACTGGTCCCGGCAGACCGAGGGCGTCCCGGCGGCCCTGCCCACCGACCGGGAGGGCACCAACACCTACGCCTCCCAGCGCTCGGTGACGGTCCGGATCGGCGCCGAGGACACCGACCTGCTGCTGCGGACCCTCCCGGAGACCTACCGCACCCGGGCCAACGACGTCCTGCTCGCCGCGCTCGGCCGGGTGCTGTGCGGCTGGAGCGGCCACGAGCGGGTCCTGGTCGACGTGGAAGGACACGGCCGCGAGGACCTGTTCGCCGACGTCGACACCAGCCGCACCGTCGGCTGGTTCACCACCCGCCACCCCGTCGCCCTGGCCGTGCCGCCCGAGGACGACTGGGACGGCGTGCTCAAGCAGGTCAAGGAACACCTGCGCGCCGTGCCCCGGCACGGCATCGGCCACGGCGCGCTGACCCTGCCGGGCCGCGACGGCGCACCGCTCCCGGCGACCAGTGCCCAGATCAGCTTCAACTACCTGGGCCGGTTCGGCCTGTCCGGGACCTCCGGGGAGGGCCTGTTCCGCGGGCTGGCCCGCCCGCTGGAGCTGGACGCCGACCCCGCGTCGACGCGCCCGCACCCCCTGGAGGTGGTGGGGCGCCTCGACGGCGACAGCCTGGAGTTCACCTGGTTCTACTCCGACCGGCTGCACCGGGAGGAGACCGTCGCGGACCTCGCGGAGCGCTACGCCGGCGCGCTGGCCGGGCTCGCCCGGCACGCGGCCCGGCCCGGCGCCGCCGGACGCACCCCCTCCGACTTCCCGCTGGCCCGGCTCGACCAGAGCCACGTCGACCGGATCGCGGGGGAGGACCCGGCCGGCCTCGAGGACGTCCACCCGCTCACGCCCACCCAGGCCGGCATGCTCTTCCACCGCCTCTCCCAGGCCGACCGCGGCGTGTACTTCCAGCAGTTGACGTTCGTCCTGGACGGCGTGCCCGACCCGGCGGTGCTGGCCGACGCCTGGCAGCGGGTCACCGACCGCACCCCGGTGCTGCGCGCACGGGTGGTGTGGGAGGACGTGCCCGAGCCGCTGCTCGCGGTGCAGCGCCGGGCCGCCGTACCCGTGGAGTCCGCCGACTGGCGCGGCCTGACCGCCGCCGAGCAGGACGAGCGGCTGCGCGACCTGCTCGACCGCGACCGGGCCCGGGGCGTCGACCTGACCCGCGCCCCGCTCCAGCGCCTGGTCCTGGCCCGCGTCTCCGACGCCGCGGTGCGCGTCGTGTGGTCCTTCGACCACCTGATCCTGGACGGCTGGAGCCTGTTCCAGGTCCTGTCCGACGTGTTCGCCTGCCACTCGGGCCTGTCCGGCACCGCACCGCTCGTGCTGCCCGAGCGCCGCCCGTTCCGCGACTACGTCGCCTGGCTGCGGGAGCACACCGAGGCGGCCGAGGGCGAACGGCACTGGCGGGCCCGCCTGAACGGGCTGGCCGAGACCACCGCGCTGCCCTTCGACCGCGAGCCCCGCGAGAGCCACCGCGCGGAGTCCACGGCGGCGGTGCGCGTCACCCTGCCCGAGACGGTCACCAAGTCCCTGCTGGACGTGGCCAGGACGGCGGGCCTGACGGTCAACACCCTCGTCCAGGGCGCCTGGGCGGTGCTGATGAGCCGTCAGGCGGGCCGCGACGAAGTGGTGTTCGGCACCACCGTGTCCGGACGGCCGCCGGAGCTCCCCGGCGCCGACGCCATCACCGGCCTGTTCATCGCCACCCTGCCCACCCGCGTGCGGGTGCCGCGCGACGAGCCGCTGCTCACCTGGCTGGCCCGGCTCCAGCAGGAGCAGAGCGAGGACCGGCGCCACGACCACGTGCCGCTGCACCGGATGACGGCGTACACCGACCTGCCCGAACGGGCCGCCCTGTTCGACAGCATCGTCGTCTTCGAGAACTACCCGGTCGACGACGACCTCGCCGCCGCCCACGGCCTGCGGCTGACCGGCCTGGAGGGGATCGAGACCACCAACTACCCGCTCAGCCTGGTCGCCTACCCCGGCACGGAGCTCGCCCTGCGCCTCGGCTACGACCCGGACCTCTTCGACGCCGCCACCGTGGAGCGGATGGCCGAGTACCTCACCGTCCTGCTGGAGGGCTTCGCCGCCGCCCCGCGGTCCGTCCCCGCCCGGCTGTCCCTGCTGACCGACGCCCGCCGCGAGCAGGTGCTGCACGCCTGGAACGACACGGCCACGGACGCGCCCGTCACCACCACCGCGGACCTCTTCGCCGCCCAGGTGGACCGCACCCCCGACGCCGTCGCGCTGCTGGCCGGCGACGAGCGGCTGACCTACCGCGACCTCGACACCCGGGCGCGTGCCCTGGCCGGCCGGCTCGCCGCGCTCGGGGTACGCCCGGAGGTCGCCGTCGGCGTGCTCATGGACCGCTCCACCGCCCTCGTCGTCACCCAGCTCGCCCTCGCCCGCCTCGGCGGCGTGTACGTCCCGCTCGACGGCCGGGCCCCCGGGGACCGGCTGCGCACGATGCTCACGGAGGCCGGCGCCGAGCTGCTGCTCACGGACGCCGAATGGCACGCGACGGCCGCGGACCTGCTCCCCGAGGGACACGTCCTGCGCCCGGACCTGGACACCGACGGGCCCACCGCGGACCTCGCCACCGTGCCGCGCGTGCACCCGGACAACGTGCAGTACCTCATGTTCACCTCCGGCTCCACCGGCAACCCCAAGGGCGTGGCCGCTCGGCAGCGGGACGTCGCCGCGCTCGCCCTCGACCGTTCCTTCGCGAGCCACGACCGCGTCCTGGTGCACTCCCCGCACGCCTTCGACGCGTCCACCTACGAGCTGTGGGTGCCCCTGCTGCGCGGCGGCACGGCCGTCCTCGCCCCGCCCGGGGAGCTGGACGCCGCCGCCGTACGCCACGCCATCACCGAACAGGGCGTCAGCAGCGTGTTCCTGACGATCGGCCTGTTCCGCCTGTTCGCCCAGGAGGACCCCGCCTGCCTGCGCGGCGCCCGCGAGGTGTGGACCGGCGGCGAGGCCGTGCCCGGCGCCGCCGTACGGCGCGTGCTGGACGCCTGCCCCGACCTCACCGTCGTCGACGTGTACGGCCCCACCGAGACCACCACCTTCGCCACCCGCCGGCCCTTCCGCGCCGGCGACACCCTGCCTGCGGCCCTCCCCATCGGCCGCCCCCTCGACGACACCCGCGCCTACGTCCTGGACGGCGCCCTCCAGCCGCAACCGCCCGGCGTACCGGGGGAGTTGTACCTCGCCGGGGCCGGGCTGGCCCGCGGCTACATCGGCCGCCCCGGCGCCACCGCGGCCCGCTACCTGGCCGACCCCTACGGACCGCCCGGCGCACGGATGTACCGCACCGGCGACATCGTGCGCTGGAGCGCCGACGGCGACCTGCACTTCGTGGGACGTGCCGACGACCAGATCAAGATCCGCGGCTTCCGCGTCGAGCCCGCCGAGATCGAGGCGCGGCTCACCGCCCACCCCGCGGTCGCCGAGGCGGTGGTGTCGGTGTCCCGGCACGAGGGACGCAAGCGCCTGGTCGCGCACCTGGTGCCGGCCCCCGGCGCCACCGTGCCGCAGACGGCCGAGCTGCGCGCCCACGTGGCCGCGGAACTGCCCGACTACATGGTCCCGGCCGCGTTCGTGCCCCTCGCCGAGCTGCCCCTGACCACGAACGGCAAGGTCGACCGGCGCCGGCTGCCCGCCCCCGAGTGGTCGGCCGCGGCCGACAGCGCCTACCGCGCGCCGCGCACCGAGGCGGAGCAGGTGCTCGCGGGCATCTGGGCCGAGCTGCTGGGCGTGGAACGCGTCGGCCTCGACGACCACTTCTTCATGCTGGGCGGCGACTCCATCGTCAGCATCCAGGTGGTCTCCCGGGCCCGCACCGCCGGACTCGCGCTGACCCCGCGGGACCTGTTCCGCCACCCCACGCTCGCCGCCCTGGCCGCCGCCTCGACCGGCGCCGTCGCGACCGTCGCGGGCACCGGCACGGTCGCGGGCGAGGTGCCCCTCACCCCGATCCAGCACTGGTTCCTCGACGCCGAACCGCCGCGCCCGGAGTACTTCAACCAGTCGGTGGTCGTCGAGACCGGCGAGGACGTCGATCCCGGCGCCCTGCAGGCCGCACTCGCCGCGCTGTGGACCCACCACGACGCCCTGCGCGCCCGCTTCGCCCGCGCCGCCGACGGCACCTGGGGCCAGGAGTACACCGCCGCGGACGCCGACGTACCGGAGCTGCTGCGCACGCACGACCTGAGCGGCCGGGACGCCGACGCCGCCGCGGCGGCCGAGGCCCGCCTCACCCACGAGGCGCACACCGGCTTCCGGCTGGACACCGGGCCGCTGATCGCCGCCCGCCTGTTCACCGGCGGCGGCCGGCCCCCGCGCCTGCTGCTGACGGCCCACCACCTGATCGTCGACGGCGTCTCCTGGCGCGTCCTCCTGGAGGACCTGGAGACCGCCTACCGTCAGGCCAGGAGCGGCGAGCCGGTCCGGCTGCCGCAGCGCACCACGTCCGTGCGGGAGTGGGTGCGGCGGCTCACCGCCCGCACCGGCGAGGCGGACCTCGCCGCGCAGCGCGCCCACTGGGCCGACGTCTCCCGGCACTGCGCCGCACCCCTGCCGGTGGACCTCGACGGCGGCAACACCGCCGCCGACCTGCGCGCCGTGACCGTACGCCTGGACCGACAGCGCACCGAGGACCTCCTGCGCAAGGTCCCCGGCGTGTACCGCACCCGCGTCGACGACGTCCTGCTGACCGCCCTCGGCCGCGTCCTGGCCGACTGGACCGGCCGCAGCACCGTCGCCGTGGGGCTGGAGGGACACGGCCGCGAGGACCAGCACTTCGACGACCTCGACCTGTCCCGCACAGTCGGCTGGTTCACCAGCCTCTTCCCGGTCGCCCTCCGCCTGCCCGACGGCGACTGGGGCGCCGCGCTCAAGGCCGTGAAGGAACAGCTGCGGGCCGTACCCGACCGGGGGATCGGCTACGGCGCCCTGCGCCACCTCGCGGGCGACGAACGGCTCGCCGGCGCGCCGCTGCCCGGCATCAGCTTCAACTACCTCGGCCGCTTCGACTGGTCCGCCGCCGGCGCCGAGCTGGTCCGGGCCGTGCCCGGCGGCCTGGACGGCGCGGAGGACCCCGGCGCGCCCCGCCCGCACCTGCTCGACGTGGTGGCCCGCGTCGAGGACGACGAACTGGAGATCACCTGGCACTACAGCGGCGGCCGCCACCGCGAGGAGACCGTCGCCTCCCTCGCCGGGGGCATGCTGCGCTCGCTGGAGGAGATCGTCGCGCACTGCGCCGCCCCGCGGGCCGGCGGCCGCACCCCCTCGGACTTCCCGCTGGCCCGGCTCGACCAGGCCGCCGTGGACCGCGTCGTGGGCGACGGCCGCGGCGTCGAGGACGTGTACCCGCTGACCCCCATGCAGGCGGGCATGCTCTTCCACAGCCTGATGGACCCGCAGGGCCGCACCTACGTCAACCAGGTGCAGGTCGTCCTGCACGGCGTCACCGACCCGCACGCCCTCGCCGGGGCGTGGCAGGACACGGCGGACGCCAACGCGATCCTGCGCACCCGCCTGGTGTGGCAGGAGACCGCCGAACCCCTCCAGGTGGTCGAGAAGCGGGCCGCCGTGCCCGTCACCCACCACGACTGGACCGGCCGGACCCCCGAGTGGTGCGCGCGGGAGACGGAGGCGCTGCTGGCCGCCGACCGCGAGGCGGGCATCGACCTCGGGGCGGCCCCGCTGATGCGGCTCGCCCTGATCCGGCTGGCCCCCGACCGGGTGCGCATGGTGTGGACGTTCCACCACGTGCTGCTCGACGGGTGGAGCGCGGCCCAGGTGTTCGACGAGGTGTGCGAGCGGTACGCGGCCCGCACCGCCGGCCGCCGCCCGCAGGTGCCCGACCGGGCCCGCTTCGCCCGCTACCTGGAGTGGCTGGCCGGCCAGGACACCGCCCGCGCCGAACAGCACTGGCGGGACACCCTCGCCGGGTTCGCCGTACCCACCGAACTGCCCCGCGACCGGCGCTCCGCCGACACCCACGGCGCGTCCTCCTCGGGCACGGTCCGGGTCGCCCTCGGCAAGGAGGTGTCGGCCCGGCTCAGGGACACCGCCCAGCGGGCCGGGCTGACCGTCAACACCGTGCTCCAGGGCGCCTGGGGCCTGCTGCTGCACCACTACGGTGGCGGCGACGACGTCGTCTTCGGCACGACCGTGTCGGGCCGCCCGGCCGAACTGCCCGGCGTCACCTCGATGGTGGGCCTGTTCATCAACACCCTGCCCACCCGGCTGCGCGTCGACCGGCGGCGCCCCCTGCTGGAGTGGCTGCGCGACCTGCAGGCCGCGCAGTCCGAGTCGCGCCGCCACGACTTCGTCTCCCTCGCCCAGCTCCAGTCCTGGAGCGAAGTCCCCGGCGGCACCGGTCTGTTCGACAGCATCGTCGTCTTCGAGAACTACCCGTTCGACGCGGGCGCCCTGGCCCGGCACGGACTCGCCGTCGAGCAGGAACGCGACGTCGAGCCGACCAGCTACGCGCTCAGCGTGGTCGTCGCCCCCGGTGACGACGTCACCGTGAGCCTCGACTACGACCCGGTCGCCTTCGACGCGGCCACCGTCGAGGGGATCGGCGCGAGCCTGCGCACCCTGCTGGCCCAGTTCGCCGCCGGCGCCGACCGCAGCCTGGCCGACCTGACCGTCCTCGAACCGGCCGACGGACGCCGCCTGCTGGACCGCCTCGCCGGACCCGGGGCGCGGCTGCCGCGGCGCACCCTCCCGGACGCCTTCGCGGACCAGGTCGCCCGCACCCCCGACGCGCCCGCCGTCCTCCACGGCACCGATGAGTTGACGTACCGTCAGCTCGACGAGCGCGCCAACCGGCTCGCCCGCCTGCTGATCGAGGCCGGCGCCGGACCGGAGCGGTTCGTCGCCCTGGCCCTGCCCCGTACCGCCGACCTGATCGTGGCGCTCCTCGCGGTCCTCAAGAGCGGCGCCGCCTACCTGCCGGTCGACCCCGGCTACCCGGCGGAGCGCATCGCGTTCCTCTTCGAGGACGTACGGCCCGACGCGGTCATCACCAGCGCGGAGACCTCCGCACGGCTGCCGCAGGGCCCCTGCACGCGGATCGCCCTGGACGACCCGGACTGGGCCGCCCGGCTGGCCGCCGCGTCCGCCGCGCCCGTCGGCGACGGCGAGCGGCACGGCAGGCTGCTGCCGGACCACCCGGCCTACGTCATCCACACCTCCGGCTCCACCGGCCGGCCCAAGGGCGTCGTCGTCGCGCACGCCTCCGTGGTGGCGCTGACCGACTGGGCCGCCGCCGAGTTCAGCGGCCGCGGGCTCGCCCACGTCGTGGCGTCGACCTCGCTCAACTTCGACGTGTCGGTGTTCGAGATCTTCTCGCCGCTGCTGGCGGGCGGCCGGGTGGAGGTCGTCCGCGACCTGCTGGCCCTCGCCGAGCGGACCGAGCCGTGGCGGGCCGGGCTGCTCAGCGCCGTCCCGTCCGCCCTCGGCCGGCTGCTGGCCGAGGACACCGTGCACGTGGGCGCCGACACCGTCGTCCTGGCCGGCGAGGCCCTGCCCGCCCGCGCCGTCCGGCAGGTGCGCGCGGCGGTCCCCGGCTGCCGGGTGATGAACATCTACGGCCCCACCGAGGCCACCGTCTACGCCACCGCCTTCACCTGCGACCCGGCCGACCCCGACCGGGTGCCGCCCATCGGCCGGCCCGTCGGCGGCGCCCGCGCCTACGTCCTGGACACCCGCATGCGGCCCGTGCCCGTCGGGGCGCCCGGCGAGCTGTACCTCGCCGGGACCGGCGTGGCCCGCGGCTACCTGAACCGGCCCGGCCTGACCGCCGGCCGCTTCCTCGCCGACCCCTTCGGCCCGCCCGGCAGCCGCATGTACCGCACCGGTGACCTGGTCCGCTGGAGCGCGGACGGTGACCTGCTGTACCTCGGCCGCTCCGACGACCAGGTGAAGGTGCGCGGCTTCCGCATCGAACTCGGCGAGCTGGAGGCCGCGTTGGCCCGGCACCCGCAGGTCGCCGCGGCCGCCGCCCGCGTCGTGGAGCACGACGGCCACAAGCGTCTCGTCGGCTACGCCGTGCCCCGCGCCGGCGACCTCCCGGCGCCGGCCGAGCTGCGCGCGTTCCTCGCCCGCACCCTGCCCGACCACCTGGTCCCCGCGGCCGTGGTGCCCCTGGAGCGGCTGCCGCTGGGCGCCACCGGCAAGCTGGACAGGCGCGCCCTGCCGGAACCGGTGTGGTCCGCCGCCGTCACCGCGCAGGACACCCGCCCGCCGAGGACCGCGACCGAGCAGACCCTCGCCGCGATCTGGGCGCAGGTCCTCGGCGTGCCCGAAGTGGGCGCCACCGACAACTACTTCGCGCTCGGCGGGGACTCCATCCTCGGCATCCAGATCGTCTCCGCGGCCCGCCGCGCCGGACTGTCCCTGACGCCCCGTCACCTGTTCGCCCACCAGACGATCGCCGAGCTCGCCGCCGCGGTGGACACCACACCGGCCGGCCCCGCTGCCGCCACGGCCGACCAGGGGCCGGTCGTCGGCGACGTCCCCCTCACCCCCGTACAGCACTGGCTGTTCGACACCGTCACCGGTGACCCGGCGCACTTCACCCAGGCCGTCTCCTTCGAGGTGGCGCCCGACACCGACGAGGCGCTGCTGCGCGCCGCGCTCGCGGCGGTCCTGGAACAGCACGACGCGCTGCGCATGCGCTACGAGCCCTCGGGCGACGGCCGGTGGCGGCAGGTGGGCACCCCGCCCGGCGCCGCACCCCACCTGGAGGTGCACCGCGCCCCGCAGGAACCGGCCGACGTGGCCGCCGGGTTGTGCTCCGCGTTCGACCTGGCGGGCGGGCCCCTGCTGAAGGCCGCCCTGTGCCACCGGGACGGCGGCCGGCCGTCCGTCCTCCTGCTGGCCGCCCACCACCTCGTCGTCGACGCGGTGTCCTGGCGGGTGATCCTCGAGGACCTGGAGGCCGCCCACCGGGCGCTGAGCGCCGGCGGGACCCCCGACCTGGGCGCGAAGACCACGTCGTTCCGCGACTGGGCGCGGCGCCTGGCCGCGCACACCGCCGACGGCGGCTTCGACGACGAGGTCGCCCACTGGGGCGCCCTGCACCCCACCGGCCTGCCGGCCGACTTGTCCGGCGCCAACACCGCCGTGGACGAGGAGACCGTGACCGTGGGCCTCGGTGCCGAGGAGACCCGGCGCCTGCTGAAGGAGGTGCCCGACGCCTACCGCACCCGCGTCAACGACGTCCTGCTGACCGCCCTCGGCCGGGTCCTCGCCCGCTGGACGCAACAGGACCGGGTGGTGGTCGCCCTGGAGGGCCACGGCCGCGAGGACCTCTTCGACGGCGTCGACCTCTCCCGCACCGTCGGCTGGTTCACCACCATGTTCCCCGTCGGCCTCGACGTGCCCCGCGACGCCGACCTCGGCACCGCGCTGAAGACCGTCAAGGAGAACCTGCGCGCCGTACCGCGCGGGGGAGTGGGCTACGGCGCGCTGCGCCACCTGCACCCGACGGCGGGAGCCGGCCTTCCCGCCCTCCCGCAGATCGCCTTCAACTACCTCGGCCGGCAGGACCGGAGCGCCGGCGGGGACGGCCTGCTGGGGGCGCCCCACGAGGGACTGACCGGCGGCATGGACCGCTCGGCGGAGCGGCCCCACCTCATCGACGTGCTCGGCCGCGTCACCGACCAGCGCCTCGAATTCACCTGGTCGTACTCCCGCGGGGTGCACCGGCCGGAAACCGTCGCCCGCCTCGCCGAGGAGACGGCGGAGGAACTGCGCCGGATCGTCGCGCACTGCGCCGAGCCCGGCGCGGGCGGCCGCACCCCGTCCGACTTCCCGCTGGCCCCCCTCGACCAGGCCGCCGTCGACCGGCTCGTCGGCGACGGCCACGACGTGACGGACGTCTACCCGCTCACCCCCACCCAGACCGGCATGGTCGTGCACGGCATGGACGAGCCCGGCGAGGGCCTCTACGTCGAGCAGATCACCTTCGTCGCCGACGGCGTGCGCGACCCCGCGCTGCTCGCGGACGCCTGGCAGCACGTCGTGGACGCCACGCCCGTGCTGCGCACCGCCGTCGCCCTGACCGGGGTGCCGGTCCCGCTGCAGACCGTGCACCGCCACGTGCCCCTGCCCGTCACCCGCCTCGACTGGACCGGCCTCGACCCGGCGGAGCAGGAGGGGGCACTGCGCCGCCTGCTCGACGAGGACCGCGCCCGCGGCATCGACCTCGGCCGCCCCCCGCTGCTGCGCGTCACCCTGATCCGGCTCGGCCCGGACGAGGTGCGCGTGGTGTGGACCTTCCACCACGTCCTGCTGGACGGCTGGAGCGTCTTCCACGTGCTGTCGGACGTCCTCCAGGCGCACGCCGCGCTCGCCGCCGGGACCGAGCCCCGCCTCCCGGCCCGGCGGCCCTTCGCGGACTACGCCGCCTGGCTGGCCGGCCGCGACGGCGCCGCCGCCGAGGAGCACTGGAAGGCCGTCCTCGCCGGGTACGCCGCGCCGACCCCGCTGCCCTACGACCGCAGGCCCGCCCCGGGCGCCGCCGCCCGGTCGGGCACCTGGCTGTCGCAGCGGCTCGACGCGGCCGGCACCGCCCGGCTGACCGACTTCGCGCGCCGCCACCGGCTCACCCTCAACACCCTGGTCCAGGGCGCCTGGGCGCTGCTGCTGGCGCGCTCCGGCGGCGGGCGGGACGTGTGCTTCGGCACCACGGTCTCCGGCCGTCCCGCCGACCTGGCGGGCGCGGACACCATCACCGGCCTGTTCATCACCACGCTGCCCGCGCGGGTCACCGTGGACGAGTCCACCGCGTGCCCCGCCTGGCTGCGGGAGCTGCAGGCCGCCCGCGCCGAGGACCGGCGCTTCGACCACGTCCCGCTGACGGACCTCCACCAGTGGAGCGACGTGCCCGCCGGAACGCCCCTGTTCGACAGCCTGCTGGTGTTCGAGAACTACCCGGTCGGCGACGCCACCGCCGGCGCGCACGGCGTGCGCGTGCACGGCCTGGACGCCCGCGAGGCGACCAACTACCCGCTCACCGTGGTGATCTCGCCCGGTGACGAGCTGACCGTGGAACTCGGCCACGACCCGCGGTACTTCGACGAGGCCACCGCCGAGGCCCTGGCCGCCCGGCTGATGCACACCCTGACCGCCCTGGCGGCCTCCGGCGACGAGGAGCCGCTGCGGACGGTGGACGTGCTGCCGCCGGCCGAACGCCACCGGCTGCTGCACGCGCCCGCCCGCCCGCAGCAGGCGCCGCCGCCCCCCGTGACGCTGCCCGAGCTGATCGAGGCCGCCGTCGACCGGTGGCCCGGCGAACCCGCCCTGGACACCGGGGAGTCCACGCTCACCTTCGCGCAGGCGGAGGCCCGCGCCAACCGGCTGGCGCACCGGCTCATCGCCCGCGGGGCGGGCCCCGGCGACATCGTCGCGCTGGTCCTGCCGCGCTCGGCCGACATGGTCCTCGCCCAGCTCGCCGTGGCCAAGGCGGGCGCCGCGTTCCTGCCGGTGGACCCCGGCTACCCCGCCGAGCGGGTCGCGCTGATGCTGCGCGACGCGCGGCCCGCCGTCACCCTGACCGCCGAGGAGGTCGCCGACCTGCTCGCCGCGCCGCCCGACGGCACGCCGGACCACCGCCCCGCCGACCCCGACCGCGTCCGCCCGCTGCACCTCGACGACCCGGCCTACGTCATCTACACCTCCGGCTCCACCGGCACCCCCAAGGGTGTCGTCGTCACCCACCGGGGCCTCGCCCCGTTCGCCGCCGCCGAGGCCGCGCACTACCAGGTCGGCGCCGGGGACCGCGTGCTGGCGTTCGCCACGCCCAGCTTCGACGCCTCCGTGCTGGAGCTGTGCATGTCCCTGCCGCACGGCGCGGCCCTCGTCGTCCCGCCGCCCGGACCGCTGCTCGGCGACGAACTGGCCGGCGTCCTGCGCGACGCGCGCATCACGCACACCCTGCTGCCGCCCGCCGCGCTCGCCACCCTCCCGCCGGACACCCCCGGCACCCTGCCCGACCTGCACACCCTGATCGTCGGCGCCGACGCCTGCCGGGCCGAGCTGGTCGCCCGCTGGGCACCCCACCACCGGATGATCAACTCCTACGGGCCCACCGAGGCCACCGTCGTCGCCACCTGGTCCGACCCGCTCGCACCGGACGGCGAGGCACCGCCCGTCGGCCGCGCCCTGCCCGCCACCGCCGCGTACGTCCTCGACGCCGGCCTGCGCCCCGTCCCCGACGGAGTGCCCGGCGAACTGTGGCTCGCCGGACCGGCCCTGGCCCGCGGCTACCTGCACCGCCCCGGCCTGACGGCGACGCGCTTCACCGCCGACCCGTTCGGACCGCCCGGCGCCCGCATGTACCGCACCGGCGACCTGGTCCGCCGCGACGCCCGCGGCGAACTGCACTACCTGGGCCGCACCGACCACCAGCTCAAACTGCGCGGCCACCGCATCGAGGCCGGCGAGGTGGAGGCCACCCTGGTGCGCCACCCGGCCGTCCTGGACGCCGTGGTGAGCGTGCGGGAGGACGAGCCGGGGCTGCCGCGCCTGGTCGCCCACGTGCTCGTCGCCCCCGGCGCCGAACCGCCCGCCGGCGCCGACCTGCGGGCCCTGGCCGCCCGCACCCTGCCCGGCCCCATGGTGCCCTCGGCGTTCGTGCCGATGGACCGCTTCCCGCTCACGGAGAACGGCAAGACCGACCGGTCCGCACTGCCCGCCCCCGCCCCGCAGACGCGGCAGCCCGACGCCGCGTACGTACCGCCCCGCACCCCCACCGAGGAGGCCGTCGCCGCCCTGTGGGAGGAGGCCCTGGAGACCTCCGTGGGCGCCGAGGACGACTTCTTCGCCCTGGGCGGCGACTCCCTGCGCGCCCTGCTCATCGCCTCCCGCGCCAACGACACCTTCGGCGTGCACCTCACGCCCCGCGACGTCCTGGTGGGCCGCACCGTCGCCGCCCTGGCGGACCTGGTGGAGGAACAGGTGCTGAGCGAACTCGAAGACGCCGCACGCGGCGACAGCGACCACGAAGAACGGTGAGGACCGGACGACCATGACGTCTTCGAAGCGAAACCGTGCCGAGGCCCTTCCGCAGGACCTCCAGGAAGCACTCCGCCGCCGGCTGGCCGGACGGGCCGCCGCCGGCGCCCCCGGCACCGCCCGGCAGGCCATCCCGCGCGCCGACCGCACCCGCCCGCTGCCGCTGTCCTTCGCCCAGCAGCGCCTGTGGTTCCTGGACCGGCTGCGCCCCGGCGACCCGCGCTACAACAGCGCCGTCGCGCTGCGCCTGACCGGCGCCCTCGACCACACCGCCCTGGCCGCCGCGCTGGAGCACGTGGTGGCGCGGCACGAGGCGCTGCGCACCACGTTCGAGGAGCACGACGGCACCCCCGCGCAGCGGGTGCACCCCGCCGGACCGCTCCCGCTGCCCGTCCACGACCTCACGGCGGCGGCCGGCGCCGGCCTGGAGGCGGCGCTGGTCGCCGAGTACGAGCGGCCCTTCGACCTGGAGGCCGGGCCGCTGCTGCGCGCCCTGCTCCTGCGGGAGGCTCCCGACGCGCACGTCCTGCTGCTGACGGCCCACCACATCGTCACCGACGGCTGGTCCATGGGCGTGGTGCTCGACGAGCTGATCACCGCCTACGACGCCCTCGCCCGGGGCGCGGGCCCGGCCCTGGCGCCGGTCGCCACGCAGTACCCGGACTTCGCCGTCTGGCAGCGCGAGCAGCTCTCCGGGGCCCGGCTGGAACGCCACCTGGCGTACTGGAAGGAGCACCTGTCCGGGGCGGTCGCCCCCGAACTGCCGCTGGACCGGCCCCGCCGCGGCGAGGAGTCCGGCGCGGGCGCGGTGCACACCTTCACCGTCCCGGCCGCCACCACCGCCCGGCTGAAGCAGCTCGCGGCCGACGGGCACACCACCCTGTTCACCGCCCTGGTCGCCGCCTGCCAGACGCTGCTGGCCCGCTGGTCCGGGCAGGACGACATCACCGTCGGCTCGCTCACCCCCGGCCGCGGCCGCACCGACCTGGAGCGGGCCGTCGGGTTCTTCGTCAACACCGTCGCGCTGCGCACCCGCGTCGAGACCGGCGGCTCCTTCCGGGACCTGCTCACCGCCGCCGCGGACACCGTCAACGACGCCTTCGCGCACGGCGACACGCCGTTCGAGCGGCTCGTCGAGGCCGTCGGCGCGACCCGCGAGGCCGGCCGCAACCCCCTGTTCGACGTGATGGTCCTGCTGCACCCGGCACCGCCCACCGCACCCGACCCGCACGGCCTGTCCGCCTCCGCGGTCACCGTGCCCCGGCGGGCCGCCACCTTCGACCTGAGCGTCGAGTTCGTGCCCGACGGCGACGGGCTGACCGGCCTGCTGGAGTACCGCACCGACCTGTTCGACGCGGCCACCGCCGCACGCATGGCGGACCAGTTGCTGCGCACCCTGGACGGCGCCGCCGCCGACCCCGACCGCCCGCTCGGCGCCCTGCCGCTGCTCTCGCCCGAGCAGGAGCGGCAGGTGACGCACGACTGGAACGCCACCGCGCTCACGGTCCCCGAGGAGACCCTGCCCGAGCTGTTCGCCCGGCAGGCGGCCCGCACCCCGGACGCCACCGCCCTCGTCGCCGGGGACGTCCGCCTGGACCGCGCGACGCTCGACGCGCGCGCCGACCGCGTCGCCCGTCACCTCGTGGCGCGCGGCGCGGGCCCCGAACGCCTGGTCGCCCTCCGGCTGCCGCGCACCGCCGACATGATCGTGGCGATCCTCGCCGTCTGGAAGGCCGGCGCCGGCTACCTGCCGCTGGACCCGGCGCTGCCCGAGGACCGGGTGCGGTTCCTGCTCGACGACGCCCGCCCCGCGCTGGTCCTCGACGAGGCCGCGCTGCGGGAGGCGTACGACGCCCAAGACGCCTCGGCCGACGTTCCGTTGCCGCCTCCGCATCCCGACACCACCGCGTACGTCATCTACACCTCCGGCTCCACCGGCCGTCCCAAGGGCGTCGCGGTGGCGCACCGGTCGCTGGCGAACCTCCTGGCGGGCCACCGCGAGGGCTTCGTCGCCGAGGCGGGCGGCGGACCGCTGCGGGTGGCGCTCACGGCGTCGTTCTCCTTCGACACCTCGCTGGAGGGCGTGCTGCTGATGGCCGACGGCCACCCGCTGCACCTGGTCGACGAGACGACCCGGCTGGACGCCGCCGCCCTGGTCGAGTACGTCGTCGAGCACCGCATCGACTTCCTCGACCTCACCCCCACCTACCTGCGCCAGCTCCTGCCCGCCGGGCTGCTCACCGACCCGCGCCACCACCCGCGCGTCCTCATGCTCGGCGGCGAGGCCGTGGGACCCGCCCTGTGGCGGGAGCTGGCGGCGCGGCGGGACGTGGCCGCGTACAACTTCTACGGCCCCACCGAGTGCACCGTCGACGCGCTGGCCTGCCGGATATCCGGCGACGGCCCGCCGACCGTGGGCCGGCCGCTGCCCAACGTGCGCGCCTACGTCCTCGACGACCGGCTGCGGCCCGTCCCGCCCGGCGTCGGCGGCGAACTGTACCTGGCCGGTGTGCAACTGGCCCGCGGCTACAGCGGGCGGCCCGGACTGACGGCCGCCCGGTTCCTGCCCGACCCGTTCGGCCCGCCCGGCACCCGCATGTACCGCACCGGTGACCTGGCCCGCTGGAGCGCCGACGGACGCCTGGACTACCTGGGGCGCGCCGACGACCAGGTCAAGGTGCGCGGCCACCGCATCGAGCCCGGCGAGGTCGAGGCGGCCCTGACCGACCTGCCCGAGGTCGCCGCCGCCGCGGTCGTCGCCGTCACCGACCCGCACGGCCACGTCCGGCTCGCCGCCTACCTGGTCCCCGCCGGTCCCGCCGCCCGGCCCGTCCCCGGCGAGGTGCGGACGGCCCTGCGGCAGGTGCTGCCCGACCACATGGTGCCGTCCTCCTTCACCGTGCTCGACGCCCTGCCGATGACCGTCAGCGGCAAGGTCGACCGGCGTGCCCTGCCCGCGCCCGACTTCGAAGGCGCCGAGCAGGAGCGGGAGTTCGTCGCCCCGCGCACCCCCGAGGAGGAGACCCTCGCCCGCATCTGGGCCGAGGTGCTGGGCGCGCGCCGGGTCGGCGTGACGGACAACTTCTTCGAGTTGGGCGGCGACTCCATCCTCAGCATCCAGGCCGTCTCCCGCGCCCGCGCGGCCGGGCTGCACCTGACCTCACGCGACGTCTTCCGCCACCAGACCGTCGCCGACCTCGCCGCCGCCGCGTCCGTGCGCACCGCGCAGGTGCCCGCGCCCCGGCGCCCCGCCGAGGAGGGTCCGGCACCACTGACCCCCGTGCAGGAGTGGTTCTTCGCCACCCACGGACCGCTGCGGCACTTCACCATGTCGATGCTGCTGGACCTGCCGCACGACCTCGACGCCCCGGCGCTGGAGCGCGCGCTGGAGGCACTGGCCGCCCACCACCCGGCGCTGCGCACCCGGTTCGCCCGCTCGGGCGACACCTGGCGGCAGCACCCCGGCGAGGGCCCGGCCACCGGGCTGCTCACCCGCCACGACCTCTCCGGCGCCGCCGACCCGGCGGCGGAACGTGAACGCGCCGCCGAGGCGGCCCGCGCCGCCCTCGACCCGGAGACCGGCGCCCTGCTGCGCGCCGCCCTGTTCACGCGCACCGGTGAGCGACCCCAACTGTTCGTCACCGCCCACCACTTGGCGGTGGACAGCGTCTCCTGGCGGATCCTGCTCGCCGACCTCACCGCGGCCTACCGGCAGGCGGCCGGGGGAGAGGCGGTCCGGCTGGAGCCCGTCGCCACCCCGTTCACCGACTGGGCCGCGCACCTCGCACGCCGGGTCCGCGACGGCGACCTCGACGCCGACCTGCCGCACTGGACGGCCGAGGCCGCCGAGCCCCGCACCCCCCTGCCCGTGGACCGCCCCGGCACCCCGCGGGCCGGCTCGGTCCGCACCCTCGACACCCGCGTGGACCGCGCCACCACCGAGGCGCTGCTGCGCCGGGTGCCCGCCGTGTACCGCACCCAGGTCAACGACGTGCTGCTCGGCGCGCTGAGCCGGGTCCTCGCCGACTGGACCGGCGCCGAACGCGTGACCGTCCTGCTCGAGGGCCACGGCCGCGAGGACGACACCCTGGACCTGTCCCGCACGGTGGGCTGGTTCACCGCCCAGTACCCCGTCACCCTCGCGCCCGCCGGACCGTCCGGCGCGCCCGACTGGGGCGCCACCCTCAAGGCGGTCAAGGAGCGGCTGCGGTCCGTGCCCCGGCACGGCCTGACGTACGAGGCCCTGGCCCGCCTCGGCTCGCCCGACCCGGCCGCCCGCGCCCTGAAGGACGTACCGCTGCCGCAGATCAGCTTCAACTACCACGGCCAGTGGGAGGCCGCCGACGGCGGCGACTTCGCCCCGGCGGGCGCGGCGCCCGGCCGCGACATCGCCCCGGACACACCGCTGGACCATCTGCTGGACGTCTCCGCCGTCGTCACCGACGGCGAGCTCCACCTCACCTGGCACTACAGCGACCAGGTGCACGACGAGGCCACCGTCAGCGCCCTCGCCGACGGCATGACCGGCGCGCTCGCCGCGATCACCGAACACTGCGCCCGGCCCGGCGCGGGCGGCCGCACCCCGTCCGACTTCCCGCTGGCCCGCCTCGACCAGGAGCGCCTGGACCGCCTCGTCGGCGACGGCCGCGACGTGGAGGACGTGCTGCCGCTCACCCCGCTCCAGGAGGGCATGCTCTTCCACCGGCTGGTCGGCGGCCCCGACGACGTCTACGTCGACCAGGCCGGCCTGCTCCTCGACGGCGTCGCCGACCCGCACGCCTTCGCCGCCGCCTGGCAGCGCGTCACCGACCGCACGCCCGCCCTGCGCACCTGCGTCGTCTGGGAGGACGTGCCCGTCCCCCTCCAGGTCGTGCGCCGCGACGTACGGGTGCCGGTCACCCACCTCGACTGGCGCGAGCTGGACGAGGTGGAACGCGCCGAGCGCCTGACCCGGCTGCGCGCCGACGACCTGGCCAGGGGCATCGACCTCGCCGCGGCACCGCTGATGCGCCTGACCCTCGTCCGCCTCCCCGACGCCCGCCTGCACCTGCTGTGGACCTCCCACCACATCGTCCTGGACGGCTGGAGCCTCGCCCAGGTGCTCACCGAGGTGTGCGAGGAGTACGCCGCGCTCACCGCCGGCACCGAGTCCCGGCCGCCGCTGCGGCGGCCCTTCGGCGACTACGTGCACTGGCTCGCCGACCAGGACCCCGACGCCGCCCGCGCCCACTGGCAGGGCGTCCTCGCCGCCTTCGCCGAACCCACCCCGCTGCCCGCCGACCGCCCCCTGCGCGAGGCCCACCAGGCCCGCTCCGCCGCCCTGCACACGGCCGGCCTGGACACGGAGGCGTCCGCCCGCCTCGCGCGCACCGCCCGCGAGGCCGGACTCACCCTCAACACGGTCGTCCAGGGCGCCTGGGCGCTGCTGCTGTCCCGCTACGCCGCCCAGGACGACGTGCTGTTCGGCACCACCGTCTCCGGACGGCCCGACGACCTGCCCGGCGTCGAGTCCATGGTCGGCATGTTCATCAACACCGTGCCCACCCGCGTCCGCGTCGACCCGGCCCGCGACGCCGGGGACTGGCTGCGCGAACTCCAGGACGCCCAGGCCGAGTCGAGACGGTTCGCCGCCGCCTCGCTCGCCGAGCTGACCCAGCTCGGTGACGTGCCGTCGGGCAGCCCGCTCTTCCACAGCATGGTCGCCTTCGAGAACTACCCCTTCGACGAGGCCCGCACGGCCGGGTCCGGGATCCGCCTCGCCGACGTCTCGTCCCGCGACGCCACCAACTACCCGCTCGTACTGCGCGCCTACCACGGCGAACGCCTCGGCTTCGACCTCGCCTACGACCCGGACCTCTTCGACGCGGCCACCGTCCACGCGCTCGCCGACCGGCTCTGCCTGCTCCTGACCGGGCTCGCCGACGGCACCGACCGGCCGCTGCGCGCCCTGGCCTGGACGACGGCCGAGGAACGGCACCGCATCCTCACCGACTGGAACGGCACCGCGTCCGGCCGCCCCGCCGAGACCCTGGTGGACCTGTTCGAGGCGCAGGCCGCCCGCACCCCCGGTGCCGTCGCCGTCACCTGCGGGAGCGAACACCTGGACTACGCGACCCTCGACGCCCGCGCCGGCCGCCTCGCCCACCGGCTCGCCGAACTCGGCGCCGGACCCGAGCAGTTCGTCGCCCTCGCCCTGCCCCGCTCCACCGACCAGGTCGTCGCCGTCCTCGCCGTGCTCAAGACCGGCGCCGCCTACCTGCCGGTCGACCCGAACTCGCCCGCCGAACGCATCGCCCACCTCCTCGCCGACGCCACCCCCGTCGCCCTGGTGACCACCACCGGCACCGCGGCCCGCGTCGACGGCACCGGTGTGCCCGCCGTCCTCCTCGACGCCCCGGACGAGGAAGCCGACCTGGCCCGGCGCCCGGCGACCGGCCCCGGGCCGACCCGCCGCCCCCTGCCGGAGAGCCCCGCCTACGCCATCTACACCTCCGGCTCCACCGGCCGCCCCAAGGGCGTGGTGATCCCGCACGCCAACGTGGTGCGGCTGTTCACCCGCACCCGCCCGTGGTTCGACTTCCGCCCGGACGACGTGTGGACGCTGTTCCACTCCTACGCGTTCGACTTCTCCGTGTGGGAGCTGTGGGGCCCGCTGCTGCACGGCGGCCGGCTCGTCGTCGTGCCCGACGACACCGCCCGCTCCCCGGAGGACTTCCTGCGGCTGCTGGCCGACGAAGGGGTCACCGTCCTCAACCAGACGCCGTCCGCGTTCTACCCGCTCGTGCGCGCCGACGCCGAACACCCCGACACCGGCGCCCGCCTCGCCCTGCGCACCGTGATCTTCGGCGGCGAGGCCCTCGACGTCGGCCGGCTCACCGACTGGTGGGCCCGCCACCCGGCCGACACCCCGCGCCTGGTCAACATGTACGGCATCACCGAGACCACCGTCCACGTCACCCACGCCCCGCTCGACCCCGCCACCGCGCACGGCCCCGCCAGCCCCATCGGCGTCGCGATACCCGACCTGAGGGTGTACGTGCTCGACGCGGACCTGGCCCCCCTGCCGCCGGGCGCGACGGGCGAGCTGTACGTCGCGGGGGAGGGCCTGGCCCGCGGCTACCTGGGCCGCCCCGGCCTGACCGCCACCCGGTTCCTCGCCGACCCGTTCGGCCCGGCCGGCAGCCGCATGTACCGCACCGGCGACCGGGCGAAGTGGCGGCCCGACGGCACCCTGGAGTACCTGGGCCGCGCGGACGCCCAGGTGAAGATCCGCGGCTACCGCATCGAGCCCGGCGAGATCGAGGCCGCCCTGCACGCCCACCCCGGTGTCGCCGACACCGCCGTCGGCGTGTTCGAGGACACCTCCGGCACCCGCCGCCTGGTGGCCCACGTCGTCGGCACCGGCGGCGCGACACCCCCGGCGGCCGAGCTGCGCGCCCACCTGGAGCGGCTGCTGCCCGCCCACATGGTGCCCGCCGCCTACGTCCCGATGGACGCCCTCCCGCTCACCGTCAACGGCAAGCTCGACCGGCGCGCCCTGCCCGCCCCGACGGCGGACGGCTACGCCGCCGACACCGACCGCACCGCACCGCGCACCCCCGCCGAACGGGCCGTCGCCGCCGCCTGGTCGGACGTCCTCGGCGTCGAGGAGGTGTCCGCCGGCGACGACTTCTTCGCGCTCGGCGGCGACTCCATCCTCGCCGTCCGCGTCACCGCCCGGCTGCGCGCCGCGTTCGGCCCCGACGTGTCCCCGCGCGTGCTGTTCACCCACAGCACCGTGTCCGCGCTCGCCGCCGAGCTCGGCGACCCGGTGGGCGACACCACGGCCGCGCCCGCCGACGCGATCCCGGCGACCGCCCCCGAGACCCCGGCGCCGCTGTCGTACGCCCAGCAACGCCTGTGGTTCCTCGACCGGTTCGAGCCCGGCAGCACCGAGTACACGACGCTGTCCGTGCTGCGCCTGCGCGGCCCGCTCGACGAGCGCGCCCTGCGCACCGCCCTGGACGGCCTCGTCGCCCGCCACGAGTCCCTGCGCACCACCTTCGCCGAACACGACGGGCAGCCCCGGCAGGTGGTGCACCCGCCCCACCCGGCCGCCCTGACCGCCAACGACCTGACCGCCGCCGCCGACCCGCGGGCCGCGCTGGAGGACCTGCTGGAGCGCGAGGCCGCCACGCCGTTCGACCTGGCGGCCGGGCCGCTGCTGCGCGCCCGCCTGGCCCGCACCGCGGACGACGAGCACGTCCTGGCCCTCGCCGTCCACCACATCGTCACCGACGGCTGGTCCCTCGGCGTCCTCGGCCGGGACCTGGGCGAGCTGTACGCGGCCGCCCACGAGGGCCGCGGCCCCGAACTCCCCGGCCTGCCCGTGCGCTACGCCGACCACGCCACCTGGCAGCGCGCCCGCACCGACCAGGTCGAGCGGCAACTCGCCCACTGGCGCGAGCAGCTCGCCGGCGTACCGCCGCTGGAGCTGCCGACCGACCGGCCGCGCCCGGCCGTCCGCTCCCGCGACGGCGCGCTCGTGACCTTCACGCTGCCCGCCGAGCTGACCGACCGGCTGCGCGAGCGGGGCCGGGAGGCCGACGCCACCCTCTACATGACCCTCCTCGCCGGCTGCACGGTCCTGCTGTCCCGCTGGGCCGACCAGGACGACTTCGCCCTCGGCACCGTCACCGCCGGCCGCGAGCGCCCCGAACTGCACGACGTCGTCGGCATGTTCGTCAACACCCTGGTGCTGCGCACCGAGGTCCGGCCCGGCACGTCGTTCCGCGCGCTGCTGGAGCAGGTGCGCGGCACCGTCCTGGACGCCTTCGCCCACCAGGACGTGCCCTTCGAACGGCTGGTGGACGTCCTCCAGCCCGAACGGGACACCAGCCGCACCCCCCTGTTCCAGGTCATGGTCGCCCTGCACAACCTGGGCGCCGAGGCACCCGAACTGCCCGGCCTGGACGCCGAGCCACTGCTGCCACCGGTCCGGCACGCCACCTTCGACCTGGCCTTCGACTTCGTCGAGGGCGACGACGGCGTCACCGGCCACCTGGAGTACGACACCGGCCTGTTCGACGAGGACACCGTCCGCGGCCTGGCCGCCCGCCTGCGCCTGCTGCTGGAGGCGGCGGTGCGGAACCCGGACCGCGACGTGCGGGCGCTGGAGCTGATGACCGCCGACGAGCGGCGGCGCGTGCTGCACGACGGGCAGGGCGCGCACCTCCCCGTCCCGCACACCACCTTCCCCGCCCTGTTCGAGGCCCAGGCCGCGCGCACCCCGCACGCCACCGCGCTGGTCGCCCGCGACGCCACCCTCGACTTCGCCGCCCTCAACGACCGCGCGAACCGGCTCGCCCACCACCTGCTGGCCCTGGGCACCGGACCCGAGCGGGTGGTCGCCGTCCGGCTGCCGCGCACCTCCGAGCTGGTGGTCGCGGTCCTCGCCGTCGCCAAGGCCGGCGCCACCCTGCTCCACCTCGACCCCGACCTGCCCGCCGAACGCGCCGCCGGGCTCCTCCAGGACGCCGCCCCGCGCGTCGTGCTCACCGCCGACGCGCTGCGCGCCACCCCCTGGGACCGGCTGCCCGCCCACGACGTCACCGACCGCGACCGCCCGGCCCCGCTGCTCCCGCAGCACGCCGCCTACATGATCTACACCTCCGGCTCCACCGGCCGCCCCAAGGGCGTCGTCGTGGAACACCGCCACCTGGTCAACCTCTGCCACGACCACCGCGCGGGGCTCGTCGCCCCGCACACCGCGGACGGACGGCGGCTGCGCGCCGCGCTCAGCGCCTCGTTCTCCTTCGACACCTCCTGGGAGGGCCCGCTGCTGCTCGCCCTCGGCCAGGAGGTGCACCTCATCGACGAGGACGTGCGCCTGGACCCCGAGGCGTTCTGCGCGCAGATCGCCGACCGGAACCTGGACCTGGTCAACGTCACCCCGTCCTTCCTGCGCGAACTCCTCGCCGCGGGCCTCCTCGCCCCCGGCCGCCACCACCCCCGCGTCCTGCTCGTCGGCGGCGAGGCGACCGGCCCCGACACCTGGCGCGAGCTGTGCGCCGCCGCCGAACTCGGCGTCACCGCCTACAACATGTACGGCCCCACCGAGTGCACCGTCGACGCCACCTACGGCCGCGTCACCGACCGCCCCGACCGGCCGGTCATCGGACGGCCCGGCGCCAACCTGCGCGCCTACGTCCTGGACGGCTCCCTGCGCCCGGTACCGCCCGGCACCCCCGGCGAGCTGTACCTCGCCGGCGCCCAGGTCGCCCGCGGCTACCTGGGCCGCCCCGGCCTGACCGCCGCCCGGTTCCTCGCCGACCCGTTCGGCGCGCCGGGGGAGCGCATGTACCGCACCGGCGACCGCGCCCGCCGCGACGCGCAGGGGCTGCTGGAGTTCCTGGGCCGCGCCGACGAACAGATCAAGATCCGCGGCTTCCGCATCGAACCCGGCGAGATCGAGGCCGCGCTGCTCACCCACCCGGACGTCGCCGACGCCGTCGTCACGGCACGCGACCACGCGGGCCGCCTCATGCTCGTGGCCTACCTGGTGCCCGCCGGGGACACCGCCCCGGCCGCCGACGAGCTGCGCCTCGCGCTGCGCCGCACCCTGCCCGACCACATGGTGCCCGCGGCGTTCGTGCCGCTGACCCGGATCCCGCGCACCACCAGCGGCAAGACCGACCGGCGCGCCCTCCCGGCCCCGCCGGTCCAACCCGACACCACGGCCGCCTACGTGGCGCCCCGCCCCGGCACCGAACAGACGCTGGCCGCGATCTGGGCCGACGTGCTGCACGTCGAACGGGTGGGCACACGCGACAACTTCTTCGCGCTCGGCGGCGACTCGATCCTCAGCATCCAGATCGTCTCCCGGGCCCGCCAGGCCGGGCTCGCGCTCACCACCAAGGACGTCTTCCGCCACCAGACCGTCGCCGAACTCGCCCTGCGCGTCACCGAGTCGGCGCCGGTCACCACCGACACGACCGCGCCCGCCGAGGCACCGCTCACCCCCATCCAGCGCTGGTACCTCGACGGCCGCGCCCCCGGCGACCCGCTGCGCTTCACCATGTCGCAGCGCCTCGAACTCGCCCCCGGCACCGACCTGTCGGCCCTGCGCACCGCCGCCGACGCCGTCGTAGGCCACCACCCGGCGCTGCGCACCCGCTTCCGCCGCACCGAGGACGGCTGGCGCCAGGAGGTCCTGCCCGGCGTCCCGGACGGCACCGTCACCCGGCACGACGTGACCGGCCTCGACGGCCCCGCCCTGGAGACCGAGGCGGCCCGCCTCGCGGACGAGGCCCGCGCCGCCCTCGACCCCACCGAGGGCCGGGTGGCGCGCGTCCTCCTCCTCGACCGCGGCCCGCACACGCCCGCCCAACTGCTGTTCACCGTCCACCACCTGGCCGTCGACGGCGTCTCCTGGCGCATCCTGCTGGGCGACCTGGAGACCGCGCACCGGCAGGCCGCCGCCGGACAGCCCGTCGAGCTGCCCCCGGCCACCACCGCCTACGGCCACTGGGCGGCCCGGCTGGAGGCCCACACCCGCTCCGGGGCGATGGACGGCGACCTCGCCTACTGGCGGCGCACCGCCGAGGCCCCCGCCGACCTGCCCGCGGGCCGCACCGGCCCCAACACCCACGGCACCGCCGCCACGGTCACCGTGGAACTGGAGCCGGAGACCACCGAGGCCCTGCTGCGGCAGGTCCCCGAGGTCTACCGCACGCAGGTCAACGACGTCCTGCTCAGCGCCCTCGGCCGCACCCTGGCCCGCTGGTGCGGACGCGACAGCGTGCTGGTCGGCGTGGAGGGCCACGGCCGTGAGGACCTCTTCGACGACCTGGACCTGTCCCGCACGGTCGGCTGGTTCACCGCCGAGTTCCCGCTCGCGCTGACCGCCGCCCCCGACGCCGGCTGGCACGACACCCTCCGCTCGGTCAAGGAACAACTGCGCGCCGTGCCCCTGCACGGCCTGAGCCACGGCGCGCTGCGCCACCTGCTGCCCGACAGCCCGCTGGCCGGCGCCCCGGCACCGCGCGTCGGCTTCAACTACCACGGCCGGTGGGACGCCGACGCGGGCGGCAGCGGCCTGTACGCCGCCGCCCTGCCCCCGGCCGGCTCCGACACCGACCCCGACGCCCCCCGGCCCTACCTGCTCGACATCACCGGCGTGGTGCAGGACGGCCGGCTCGAACTCGGCTGGACCTATCCGCCGGCCGTCTACGACGAGGCCACCGTCCGCACGCTCGCCGAGGAGATGTGCGCGGCGCTCCGGGAGATCGCGGCCCACTGCGCCTCCCCGGACGCGGGCGGCCGCACCCCGTCCGACTTCCCGCTGGCCGGGCTCGGCCAGCCGGAACTGGACCGCCTCGTCGGCGACGGCCGGCACGTGGCCGACGTCCTGCCGCTGACCCCGCTGCAGGCCGGCATGCTCTTCCACGGCCTCGTCGACACGGCGGGCGCCTACTCCGACCGCGTGGCCGTCCGCCTGTCCGGGGTGAGCGACCCGCAGCGCTTCGCCGCCGCCTGGCAGCAGGTCGCCGACCGCACCGAGGCCCTGCGCACCAGCGTCCACTGGCAGGGCCTGCCGCACCCCGTGCAGGTCGTGCACCGGGACGTGGAGCTGCCCGTCACCCACCTGGACTGGCGCCGGCTCACGCCCGAGGAGCGCGCTGCGGCCACCGAGGACCTGCTGGCCGCCGACCGCGCCACCGGCATGGACCTGACCACCGCACCCCTCACCCGCATCACCCTGGCCGCACTGCCCGGCGACGAGGTCCTGCTCCTGTGGTCCTCCCACCACCTGATCCTGGACGGCTGGAGCACCGGCCAGCTCCTCACCGAGGTGTGCGAGCGCTACGCCGCCCTCACCGGCGGCCCGGCCGCCCCCGTACCGGTCAGGCGCCCCTTCGCCGACTTCCTGCGCTGGCTGCACGACCAGGACGAGGCCGCCGCCGAAGCCCACTGGACCGACGCCCTCGCCGGGTTCGCCGCCCGCACCCCGCTGCCCTACGACCGCACACCGGCCGAGGAGCACCGCGCCCGCGCCGCCGCCCTCACCAGCCGCCGCCTGGACGAGGACCTCTCGGCACGGCTGCGGCAGGGCGCCGCCCGCGCCGGGCTCACGGTGAACACCGTCATCGAGGGCGCCTGGGCGCTGCTCCTGGCCCGCCACAGCGGCCGCGCCGACGTCGTGTTCGGCACCACCGTCTCCGGACGCCCGGCCGAACTGCCCGGCGTGGAGTCGATGATCGGCATGTTCATCAACACCGTGCCCACCCGCGTCCGGGTGAAGGGCGGGGGAGCGGCGTCCTGGCTGCGCGCGGTGCAGGAGCACCAGAGCGACACCCGGCGCTTCGACCACCTGGCCCTGCCCCGCATCCAGGCGCTCAGCGAGGTCCCGGCCGGCGAGGCGCTGTTCGACAGCATGGTGGTGTTCGAGAACTACCCCGTCGACGAGTCCGCCACCGCCCGCACGGGCGTCCAGGTCGAGGAGGTGCGCGCCGAGGACGCGCCCACCTTCCCGCTGTGCCTGCGCGCCCACCTCGGCGACCGCCTCGGCCTCGACCTCGCCTACGACGCCGGCCTGTTCGACGCGGACACCGCCGACCACCTCGCCGACCGCCTCACCGTCGTCCTGCGCGCCCTCGCCGACGCGCTGGAGACCGACGCGGACGTGACCGGCCTGGACGCGCTGACCGAGGACGACCGCGCCCTGCTCGAACGGTGGAACACCACCGCCCGCCGGACCGGACCGAGCAGCCCCGTCGCCCTGTTCGCCGAGCAGGCCCGCCGCACGCCAGAGGCACCCGCGCTGCGCGACGGCGACACCCACCTGACGTACCGTCAACTCGACGAGTGGTCCGACGCGGTGGCCACCCGCCTCCTCGCCGGCGGACTGCGCGCCGAGGACCGGGTGGCCCTGCTGATGGACCGCTGCGCCGCCCTCGTCGTCGCCCAGCTCGCCGTCCTCAAGGCGGGCGGCGCCTACGTGCCCGTGGACGCCCGCGCCCCCGAGGACCGGCGCCGCGCCCTGATCGAACGCGCGGGCGCGACGGTCCGGTTGTCCGCCGGTGACGTCACCGCCGCGCGCACCCCCGTGCCGGACGCGCCCCCCGCCGCACCCGCGGACCCCGACCGGCTCGCCTACGTGATGTTCACCTCCGGGTCGACCGGCGAGCCGAAGGCGGTCGCCGTACGCCACCGCGACGTGGCCGCCCTCGCCACCGACAGCCGCTTCACCGGCGGCGTGAGCGACCGGGTGCTGCTGCACTCCCCGGTGGCCTTCGACGCCGCCACCTTCGAGGTGTGGGCGCCGCTGCTCACCGGCGGCTGCGTCGTCGTGGCCCCCTCACGGCCGCTGGACGCCGCCCTGCTGCGGCAGCTCGTCCGCGACACCGGCCTGAGCGCGCTGTGGCTGACCGCCGGCCTGTTCCGGCTGCTCGCGCAGGACGCGCCGGACTGCTTCACCGGCCTGCGCCAGGTGTGGACCGGCGGCGACGTCGTGCCCGCCGCGGCCGTGCGCCGCGTCCTGGCCGCCTGCCCGGACCTGACCGTGGTGGACGGCTACGGCCCCACCGAGACGACGACGTTCGCCACGTCGTTCCCGCTCGCCGACGCGGCCGCCGTCCCCGACACCGTGCCCATCGGCCACCCGCTCGACGAGATGCGCGTCCACGTCCTCGACCACCGGCTGCGGCCCGTGCCCCCCGGCTGCCCGGGCGAGCTGTACCTCGCCGGCGAGGGCGTGGCCCGCGGCTACCTGGGCCGCCCCGGCGACACCGCGGCCCGCTTCCTGGCCGACCCGGCGGGCCCGCCCGGCAGCCGCATGTACCGCACCGGCGACCTGGCCCGCCGCCGCCCCGACGGCACCGTCGAGTTCCTGGGCCGCGCCGACGACCAGGTGAAGATCCGCGGCTTCCGCGTCGAACCCGGCGAGGTCGAGGCCGTCCTCGCCGGACACCCCGGCGTCACCGACGTGACCGTGCTGGCCCGCGAGGACCGGCCCGGCAGCCGCCGCCTGGTCGCCTACGTGGTCGGCACCGAAGACGTCGCCTCCCTGCGGGAGTTCGCCCGCACCTCCCTGCCGGACTACCTCGTGCCGTCGGCGTTCGTCGTCCTGCCCGCACTGCCGCTCAGCCGCAACGGCAAGGTCGACCGCGCGGCCCTGCCCGCTCCGGACCCCGCGACCGGCGCGGCGCAGGACACGCCCGTCGAGCCGCGCACCGACGCCGAGCGCCGCACGCTGCAGGTCTTCACCGACGTCCTCGCCGACGTCCTGTCCGTGCCGCGCCCCGGCGTGCGGGACGACTTCTTCCAGCTCGGCGGCGACTCCATCCTCAGCATCCGCCTCGCCGTCCGCCTCTCCGAGGCGTTCGGCACCGACCTGTCCCCGCGCGCGGTGTTCACCCACCCGACCCCCGAGGCCCTCGCCGCCCTGCTCACCGAGGAACGCCCCGCCGACACCCCGCCCGCGACGATCACCCCCGTCACCCGCGACACGCCCGCCCCGATGTCGTACGCCCAGCAACGCCTCTGGTTCCTGGAGGAGTTCGCGCCCGGCAGCGGCGAGTACGTCACCGCGCTGGCCCTGCGGCTGCGCGGCCGGCTCGACGTGCCCGCCCTGACCGCGGCGCTCGGCGCCCTGGTCGAGCGGCACGAGGCGCTGCGCACCACCTTCGACGCGGTCGACGGCCACGGCGTGCAGATCGTCCACCCCGCCGGGGACGTGCCGCTGACCCTGCACGACCTGTCGCAGCTCACCGGCGGCGCACGCGACGCCCGGCTCGCGGAGCTGCTCGACGCCGAACGCGCCCGCACCTTCGACCTGCGGCGCGGCCCCCTCCTGCACACGGGCCTGATCCGGCTCGCGGACGACGAGCACGTCCTGACGCTGACCCTGCACCACATCGTCACCGACGGCTGGTCCACCGGCGTGCTCACCGGCGACCTCGCCCACTACTACCGCACCGAACTCGGCGCGGAGACCGGCACGTTGCCGCCGCTGCGGGTGCAGTACGCCGACTACGCCCACTGGCAGCGCGGGCGCGGCACCGACGACCACCTCGCGTACTGGAAGGAGCACCTGGCCGGGCTGGAGACGCTCGACCTGCCCACCGACCGGCCCCGCCCCGCGGTGCGCACCCACCACGGCGCCTCCGTACGGCTCTCCCTGCCCCGCGAGACGACCCGCCGCCTCGCCCGGGTGGGCCGCGACCGGCAGGCCACCCTGTTCACCACCCTCGTCGCCGCCGCCCAGGCCTACCTGGCCCGTCTGACCGGCGGCGAGGACATCACCGTCGGCACCGTCACCTCCGGCCGCGACCGCGCCGAGGTCCAGCACCTCGTCGGGTTCTTCGTCAACACCCTCGTGCTGCGCTCCCACGTCGCACCCGACCGGCCGTTCCCCGAGTTCCTCGGCGAGGTCCGCGAGACCGTCCTGGACGCCTTCGCCCACCAGGAGGCGCCGTTCGAGCAGGTCGTGGACGAGGTCCAGCCGGTCCGCGACACCAGCCGCACCCCGCTGTTCCAGGTCATGGTGGTCCTGCAGAACGCCCCGGCCGCCGCCCTCGACCTGCCCGGCCTCCAGGTCAGCGACGTCGACACCGAACTGCGGCACGCCGCGTTCGACCTCACCCTGGAGTTCGCCGAGACCGGCACCGGCGAACTGCACGGCGTCCTCACCTACAACACCGACCTGTTCGACGCGGCCACCGCCGAACGCATGGCCGACCAGCTCGACACCCTCCTGACCGCCGTCGCCGAGAACCCCGACCGGCCCCTCGGCGCCCTGCCCCTCGCCACCGACGAGACGCTGAAGGCCGTGCTCGACCAGGGCCGCGCCACCGCCCGCCCGGTCCCGGCGGCCACCCTGCCCGAGCTGTTCGAACGACAGGCCGCCCGCACCCCCGACGCCGTCGCCCTGGCCGACGCCGACGGCCGGGAGCTGACGTACACGCACGTCGAACGCGCCGCCAACCGGCTGGCGCACCGCCTCATCGCCCGGGGCGTGGGACCCGAGCGGATCGTGGCGCTGGCCCTGCCCCGCAGCGCCGAGACGGTCGTGGCGCAGCTCGCCGTCACCAAGGCCGGCGGCGCCTTCCTGCCCGTCGACCCCGACTACCCCGAGCAGCGCCGGGAGTTCATGCTCCGCGACGCCGGAGCCTGGCTCGTCCTGGACGACCCCGCCGCCGTGTGGGACGCCGACGGCCCGGACACCGCGCCCACGGACGCCGACCGCACCTCCCCGCTGACCGTCGACCACCCGGCGTACGTGATCTACACGTCCGGCTCCACCGGCACCCCCAAGGGCGTCACCGTGACGCACCGCGGCCTCGCCGCCTTCGCCGCGTCGGCCGCCGACCGCTACGACGCCGGCCCCGGCGACCGGGTCCTGCAGTTCGCCTCACCCAGCTTCGACGCCTCCGTGCTGGAGCTGTGCGTGTCCCTGCTCAGCGGCGCCACCCTGCTCACCGGGGAGGAGGGCCCCCTCGTCGGCGAACGCCTCGCCGAGGTCCTCGCCGGGCGGCGCGTCAGCCACACCCTCATCCCGCCGGCCGCCCTCGCGACGGTCGACCCGGGCACCGCCGACACCCTGCCGCACCTGCGCACCCTCATCGTCGGCGCCGAGGCCTGCCCCGCCCACCTCGTCGAACGGTGGGCCCCCGGCCGACGGATGATCAACTCGTACGGCCCGACCGAGGCCACCGTCGTCGCCACCTGGACCGGCCCGCTCACCCCGGGCGCGGGCGCCCCGCCCATCGGACGCCCGGCCGGCGCCACCCGCGTCCACGTCCTCGACGCCGCCCTGCGCCCCGTCCCGCCCGGCGTCACCGGCGACCTCTACGTCTCCGGACCCGGCCTCGCCCGCGGCTACCTCCATCGGCCGGGACTCACCGCGTCCCGCTTCGTCGCCGACCCGTTCGGCGCCCCCGGGGACCGCATGTACCGCACCGGCGACCGCGCCCGCTGGGACGCGAACGGCGACCTGCGCTTCGCCGGACGCGCCGACGCCCAGCTCAAACTGCGCGGCTTCCGCATCGAACCCGGAGAGATCGAGAGCGCGCTGCGCGGCAGCCCGCTCGTGCGCGACGCGGTCGTCACCGTACGCGCCGGCGGCAACGACCCGGACGGCCGCTCCGGCGCCCGGCTCGTCGCCCACGTCGTCCCCGCCGACGGCGCCCCCGACACCCTGCCCGTACCCGAGCTGCGCGACCACCTCGCCGGGCTGCTCCCGGCCCACATGATCCCCACGGCGTTCGTGCCGCTCGCCCAGTTGCCGCTCACCCCGAACGGCAAGACCGACCGCAACGCCCTGCCCGAACCGGGGCCCGCGCACTCCGCCACCGGGCCGCACACACCCCCGCGCACCGACACCGAACGCCGCGTCGCCCGCATCTGGGGCGACGTCCTCGGCGTCGCCGACGTCGGGGCGCACGACAACTTCTTCCACCTCGGCGGCGACTCCGTCCTCAGCATGCAGGTCGTCTCCCGGCTGCGCCGCGACGGACTGCACGTGACCACCCGCGACCTGTTCACCCACCAGACCGTCGCCGAGCTGGCCGGCGTCGTCACCACCGCCCCCCGGCACACCGGGGAGGAGGCGGTCAGCGGGGACGTGCCGCTCACGCCGATCCAGGAGTGGTTCCTGACCGGACAGCGCGCCAGCCACGCCCACTTCAACCAGTCCCTCCTGGTGGAACTCGCCCCCGGCGTGGACGCCACCGCCCTGGAGACCGCCCTCGACGCCCTGCTCGACCACCACGACGCCCTGCGCATGCGCTTCACCGCCGACCGGGACGGCTGGCGCCAGTACAACCCGCCCGCGGACGACACCGACCGCGCCGGGCTCCTGACCCGCCACGACCTCGGCGGCCTCACCGCCACCGACGCGGACACGGCGATGGAGAAGGCCGCCGACGACCTGCACACCGGCTTCGACCTCGCGCGCGGCCCGCTCCTGCGGGCGGCCCTGTTCACCGGCGCCGCCGACCGGCCCGACTTCCTCCTCCTGGTCGGCCACCACCTGGTCGTGGACGCCGTCTCCTGGCGCATCCTGCGCGACGACCTGGAGGCCGCCTACCGGCAGGCGGTCCAGGGCGAACCCGTGGCCCTCGGCGAACGCACCACCTCCTTCCGCGACTGGGCCCGCGGCCTCGCCGCCCACGTCGCCTCCGGCGCCCTCGACCACGAACTGCCCTACTGGGAACGCGCCGTGGACGCCGAACCCCTGCCCTCCCAGACACCGGACGGCCCCGACACGGGCGCCGTCGAGACACTCACCGTCGAACTGGACGAGGCGGACACCGAAGCCCTGCTGCGCGCCGCGCCGACCGCCTACCGCACCCGCGTCAACGACGTCCTCCTCGCCGCCCTCGCCCTCGCCCTGGCCCGCTGGACCGGCCACGAGGATGTCCGCCTGGACCTGGAGGGACACGGCCGCGAGGACGTCCTCGACGACGTGGACCTCACCCGCACCGTCGGCTGGTTCACCACCGTCCACCCCGTCGCCCTCCAGGTCCCCGACCCCGCCGACCTCGGCCCCGACCGCGACTGGCGCACCCTGGTGAAGTCCGTACGCCGCCAGCTGCGCGCCGTACCCGGCAACGGCCTTGGCTTCGGCGCGCTGCGCACCTTCGGCCCGCCCGAGGTGCGCGAACGCCTGGGACGCGCCGCCCACGGACAGGTCGTCTTCAACTACCTCGGACAGTGGGACGCCCGCCCGGAGAACCCCGGGGACGGCCTGGTCCGCGCCGAACACGGCTCGTTCGGCCGCCACCACGACCCGCGCGACAGCGGCTCCCACCCGCTGGAGATCGTCGGCGCCGTCCAGCGCGGCCGGCTGTCCTTCACCTGGCACCACCGGCCCGCCCTGCACCCCACCGGCACCGTGCGCCGCGTCGCCGAGGACTTCGCCCGGGCCCTGCGCCACATCGCCCACCACGCCCGCGAGCGCCGGTGACCCCCCGCCCCGTGGGCCGCGCCCCACCACCGCACCGCACCACCGGCCCGTGACCCACCGCAAACGCCCCACCCGCCACGACCCAGAGAGCGAGACCGACAGACATGGACGAGAACACCCGCTACCAGGTGCTGCGCAACGACGAGGACCAGTACTCGCTGTGGCCCGCCGACATCGAGGTGCCCGCCGGCTGGCAGCCCGTCGGCAAGGAGGGCACCGAGGCCGAGTGCTCCGCCTACGTCGACGAGGTCTGGACCGACATGCGCCCGCGCAGCCTGCGGGAGCGCATGGAGAACGCCGAAGCCTGACGCACCCGGCGGGACCGGGCCGGGGCGCACCCAGCACGACGCGCCCCGGCCCGGTGCCGCCCGTCTGCCCGCACTGCCCGAGGAGCCCGCATGACACCGGTCCTGCACACCGAACGACTCACCTTCCGCCCCTACCGACCCGAGGACGAGGACCACTTCGTGGAGCTCCTGCGCGACGAGGAGGTCTGCCGCTGGATGGGCCAGGACCGCGTGCCCGAGGCGGACATCCGCACCCTGTTCCGCGCCATCCTCGACGACGTCTACCCCCAGCAGTTGTTCGACGTGTGGGGACTCTGGCAGGACGAGCAGTTCGTCGGGCACGCGGAGGTCAAGAAGACCGGCAACGTCGACGGACACGAACTGGTCGCCGCCCTCGCACCGCCCTACTGGGGCCGGGGTCTGGGCACCGAGGTGGTCCGCGGCCTGCTGCGCCACGCCGCCGACAACCTCGGCCTGAAGGAGGCCTACGGCATGGTCGGCGCCGACAACGCCGCCAGCCTGGCCATGTGCCGCCGCCTGGGCTTCCGCCACGTGCGCGACGTGGTCGACGACGACGGCAAGGTGACCAAGCTGATGGTGATCCCGACGACGGAACCGGGCTGACCCGCCGGTGGTCGGTCGGGGGTGACCGCGGGCCGCGTCGGCCGCAGGGGGAGAGGACCGTCCACCCGGTGAGGACCCGGTCAGGAGAAGTCCGCCGCCGTCATCCCGTCGGAGTGCCCGGCCGGCCACTCCACCAGCTCGATCCGGTACCCGTCCGGGTCCGTCAGCCACGAGGTCCGCGGGCCCGCGGCGCCGCCCGGATACTGGACGGGCCCCGGATCCAGACCGGCCTCGGCCAGCGCCTCCAGGGTGCCGGCCAGGCCGTCCACCTGGATCGCGAGGTGGTCGACCCCGCTGCCCACGTCCACCCGTCCGTCGGCGGGCCGATGGACCAGCTCCAGCGAAGCCGCGGTCTCCTCGGGGAACTTCAGGACCACGAGGCGGCTCCCGTCACCGGTCTCCACCCGGCCCAGCACGCCGTACCCGAGCGGTCCAGAACCGCAGCGAGCGCTCCAGATCGGTGACGCGGTACGAGACGAAGAGCGTCCTCACGCCGCCTCCCCGGCCCGGAGCACCCGGTAACGGAGGTGCGTGACGTCCCGGCCCTCGAGCCGCCGCACCAGCTCCAGCTCGATGTGCTCCTCACGGAGGTGGTCGAACAGCCGTCGGCCGCGACCGAGGAGGACCGGCACCAGGTGGATCTCCATCTCGTCCAACTGCCCGGCTCCCAGCAGCGCCTGCGCCGCCCCTGCCCCGTGCACCATGACGGGCCGGTCCCCGGCGAGGTCGCGCGCCAGCCGGGCGCATTCGTCCACGTCCGTGACGAACCGCGCGTGACCGGGGGGCTCGTCCCCGTCGTCCACGTGATGGGTGAGGACGAGGACGGGCACGCCGTCGTGGTGGTCGCCCTGCCAGCGCCGGGCCAGCTCGAAGGTCCGCCGGCCGGAGATCAGCGCGCCGGTCGCCAGCGCCTCGCGGTAGACCTGGCCGCTCGGCCCGTCGGACTCCCGGTCGTCGAGCCAGTCGAAGAGCCGTCCACCACCCCGCCCGAGCTCCTGACCTGGCCGGTCGTCGGGCCCGGCGATGAAACCGTCCAACGACATAGACATGTACAGCCGAATCGGACTCCGCATCCTCGACTCCTTCGCTCCGCCGCGCCCCGGGCTCCGCGGCTCTGCTCGGCCGACGGAGGTGCGCGTGCAAGGGAGACTGCCGACGACCGGCGAACTCATCGCACCGCCACGCCGACGGATGTCGTCGAGCTGTCGGGCTGCACGGATCGATGCCCTGAGCGGCGGCCGGAGGCCGGCCCGTACGACGGTGGGCTCAGCGCTCGAAGACCGCCGTCGCCACCGGCACCGCCAGCAGCAGACTCAGCCCGATCAGCGGCAGCCGGTCCAGCCACAGCACGGCGGCGAACTCGCGCAGGGTCGCGGAGAGCCAGTACGCCGGGGAGGTGGGCGCGCCCACGACGTCGACGGGGACGCCGGCGCGGCGGGCCAGCAGGGTCGTGCGGTAGACGTGGAAGCCGCTGGTGACCACCGTGGCACGGTGGCCGGGCCCGGCACGGTCCATGAGGGCCCCGCTGAAACGGAGGTTCTGCCCGGTGTTGACGGAGCGGTCCTCCCGGACGATCCGGTCGGCGGCCACACCACGCGAGCGGAGGTAGTCGGCCATGGCGTCCGCCTCCGAGATCACCTCGTCGTCGCCCTGGCCGCCGGACACCACGAACGTCACGGGATCCGTGTCCGGCGCGTCGGAGGCGTCGACCGCGAGGGCGCGTTCGAGCCTGCGCCGGAGCAACGGGCCGGGCCGGTCGCCGTCGAGCCCGGCGCCCAGGACGACGACGTGGGTGGTCCCCGGCGGCGAGGTGCTGCGGCCCCGGACCACCACGTACCCGGTGAACACCAGGAACAGCAGGCTGAGGTATCCCGCGGCCGCGTTCACCGCGACCATGAGACCCCCCGCCACCTCGCCGCCCACCAGGTGCAGGACCACGTCGAGGCCGAGCACCGCCAGCACCGCGCAACCGGCGGCACCGGTGGCGAGCAGCGGCGCCTGCGGTCCGTAGCGCCGGACCAGGAGGACGGCGTCGACCAGCAGGAGCAGGCCGAGCGCGAGCGCCCCGAGCAGGGCGGCGACGGCGAGCACGGTCGCGACGGTGTGGTGGCTCTGCGCGCTGCGGGCGAAGACGCCGAGTCCGGCAGACGTCACCGCGAGGCAGAACAGGACAGCGGTGGAGAACCGGTGCGGTGCCAGCACGGCATGCACGAGGCCGCCCACGGCGAACACCGCCGCCGCAAGGTACTCCGGGTACTCCGGCACGTCCCGCACCACTCCGCTCTCCCACCCGCCGGGCCCCTCGACCCGTCGCCGACCGCCTGACACCGCCTGCGCGTTCCCGGACCGCGCAGCGCGGCGGACCCGGTGCGGACGGCCGCCGACATCCTCGCAGACCAGCCGCGAGACGCAGCAGGCGGGCGGGCGCCGTCGCCGTCGGCGGGGGCCGGCGTGCGGGCGTGGGGCCCGGGACTGCGGTGTGCCGGGTGACAGGGGCCCCGCAGGCCCGACATGCGGCCGTCGCCCGGATCAGATGCGCCAGGAACGCAGGGCGTCGGCGACGGCGTAGATGCTCAGCCGGGTGTCGCGGACCTTCCTGACGAGGTCGGACAGGGCGCCGTACGGCGGGTCGATGCCCTCGCCGGACTGGTCCATGTACTGGGCGGCGACGAAGGCGGCGAAGAGGCTGTTGCGGTGGGGGAGCGGCTCCAGGCGGACGATCGTGTGCAGGAGCGCGGCAGCGCGCCAGGCGGTGTCCGGGTCGGACGCCTCCAGCGTCGGCATCCGGGTCCTGTGCCGGGCGACGGCCGCGACCAGTGCGGAGTAGTCGGTGACGCTCACGTCCTCGTGCCCGAGGGCCGCCTCCTGCACGTCGAGCAGCCAGGAGACGTCGATGTGCAGGACCATCAGGCGGCCGCAGCCCCGCTGCCGCGACGGGCCGGCGGCACCTCATCGGGGAACGCCTCGTCGAATTCCTGGCGCAGCCTGTCGGCCCACGCCGAGGCACCGGCGACGAACTGCTTGCGGTGCATCTCGCGCACGCCCAGGTCGTGCAGGTACTGCTTGAGACTCTTCCCCTCGGCGGCGGCGGCGGCGCGGACGCCTTCCATTTCCTCGTCGGAGAAGGACACGTTCAGTGACGGCATACCCGCGATGGTACCTAGTTGGTACCACGCTGCTCAAGAGAGCCGGGACGAGGCGCGGGCGAGGTCGCCGTCGTAGACGCCGCTAGCATGACGAGCGGCCATCCGTGCGCGCCTACCGTCTGGAACACACTGTGAGGAACGTCGTCCCCCTCGGGGTGTTCGGCAGGATCGCGGACCAGTCCGCTTTCGCGCAGGAAGCGGAAGAACTCCGGCGGCAGACCGGAGTGATCCCGAGAGGAGAGCGCGCAAAGATCGCCGGATATCTCCGCTCCGGCACGCCCATCATCGCCTTGATGGCATGCTCGGAGGACGTCCTGGGCAACAGGTTCACCTGCTCGGGTGGCCCGGCCCTCATGAGCGACGGCGCCTTCTTCTGGCGACTGGACGCCGCAGACTACGTCGAGCACTACGGCGTGGCGCTGCCCGAGGAGTTCCTCGCCCATGGCACCGCCCGCCGGTGGACGACGGCCCGACCCCTCACGCGCGAGGAGATCGTCGAGGTCGACGACCGCCTCGGCGAACTGCGGCGGGCCGGGAATCTGTGACCTGGGCCGTGATCCAGTGATCAAGCCCTGAGTGCGGCCTCGGGTCCCATCACCACGACCGGATGCCGGTCCGCGTCGAGAACGCGCAGCAGGGCCAGCATGTACGCCTTGTGCAGGGCGATGCACGCGTTGGTCGGCCCGCCGTGGTCCACGTGGAGCCACACGCCGCCGCCCTCGCCGTCACCCAGCGGCCGGGTCTCGTCCAACGGGCTGTTGCCCGGTACCCGGTTGTAGTCGATGGCGATGACGTAGTCGAAGGCGCCCTCCAGCGGTTCGCCGAGATGACCCGTCCCGGAGGCGGTGAATCCCTCGTCCTGGTGGTACGGCAGCCGGGTGCCCGGGTCGGGCAGCAGTCCTCCGGCGTCGCTGAGCGGGAACACCCCGATCGGGGTGCGCAGGTCGTTCTCGTCGTGGTCGTCGGTCCAGCCGCGCAGCCCGTTGCGGGCGGGCCACGGACCCGCGACGGGGACCCAGCCCACGCCCGGGTCCAGTTGGTAGAGCATCACCCGGGCCTCATTGGTGTCGGTCGCCGGGCCGGTGACCACCAGCACCTGCCGGGCGGTCGCCGGCACACGGCCGAGCATGGCCGGCCCGATGCCCGGCAGGGTGCGCACGACGGGGCGCGGGGGAGCGGGGCGGGCTGGGGTTCCCGGGGCGGCGGGTACGGCCGGGTCCGCCGCACTCCGCTCGCACCCGGCGGTGCCCGGCACTCCGACACACACGGCAGCGCCGGCCAGCGCGGCCAGGGCCCTTCTGCGGTTCACTGCGACCTCCGGCGGGGGACGTGGACGAGTGATGCATAACCCTCCACGTGCCCGGCCTGCCCGCCGCGGCCGGTACCTCCCCCGTATGGCCTGCGTCCGGTGACCCGCCGTGCACCGAGAGGCCACCGCCAGGACCGGTCAGACGAAGGTGTGACGCAGGTGCTCCACCAGATGGTCGGGGGTGGCGGGGTGGAAGCGCCCGGAGAGATAGCCGTCGGGCCGGATGAGGATGGCTTCCCCGTCCCGCGGTGCGTAGGCGCCACGGAACTCGCCGGCCGCGTCGCGCACGCGTGGCGGGCGCAGACCGACCGGCCGGGCGTCCTGCGGAACCTCCGCCGCGGTGACGAAGTAGGCGTCGAGCAGACCGTGGGCGGCGCGCCGCGCTTCGGCGGCGCACGCCTCGAGCTGTTCGGCGCCCCTGCCCGAGGCGTGCTCGGGGCCCGCGAACAGCAGCAGGACGTGCCGCGGTGTGCGCAACAGGTCGAACAGCCGCCGCGGGTAGGCGGCGAGGTCGCTGACCAGGCCACGGCAGTCCGGTGCCCGGTGCCCGGGGGCGGGGCCGGCTGCGGCGGCCCGGTTCTCGGCCTGCGCCGCGGTCAACGGGCTGTCCGGGTAGGAGACCAGCAACTGGGCCTGACGCCACAGCATCATCTGCGCCTGGTCGCCGCCGTTGAGGGGGCCGGAGCCGACCTGGCGGACGTTGCGGGCGTGTTGGACGGTGCGACTGACCATCTCCTGCGCGACCGGGTGACGTTCGGCGTGGTAGGTCTCGAGCAGCTCTTCGGATGCCAGGCCGCGAACGACCAGCGCCAGCTTCCAGGAGAGGTTGTGCGCGTCCTGCACACCGGTGTTCAGGCCCTGGCCACCGATCGGCGGGTTGATGTGCGCGGCGTCCCCGGCGACGAAGAGGCGACCGTTGCGGTAGCGGTCCACCAGGCGGTGACTGGTCCGGAAGGTGGACGACCAGCGCATCGTGGAGGCGGTCGTCACCTCCGGCGACAACCGGTCGAGCACAGCCTGGATCTGCTGGAGGTCGGGCCCCTTCCCGCTGCCCGAGCCGAGGGCGCTCTCGTCCGGCGCCGTCGTGCTCCTCCCGTCCGCTGCCTGGCCGTTGGAGCTCAGCATGGACAGCCAGTACCGCCGTGAGCCCATGGGGATACAGACGAGCATGTCGTCCATCTCACCGTTCGCGTCCAGGTTCACCGACCGCATGCTGTAGCCGGCCGGCAGTTCCCAGTCGAGTTCGACGTCGCCGATCATGTACAGCTCGGGGAGGGCGTCGCCGTCGAAGGTCAGACCGGCCGCCTTGCGCACGAGGCTGTGCGCGCCGTCGCAGCCCACGACGTAGCGGGCGGACAGCCGCTCGGTCCGGCCGTCGGGGTGCGCGAGAACGGCCTCGACCGCGTCCGGGCGCACCTCCACGCCCCGCAGCTCGACGGGCCGCTCGACCTCTGTCCCCTGGCCCGCGAGGTGCTCGGCGAGCAGCCGCTCCGTCGTGCACTGCGGCAGGGTCGCGAAGGGGTAGGGGACCTCGGGCGGCAGGCTCAGCTCGACCTGGGGGCGTGCCTTGCCGTCGACGTAGACGATCTGACCCAGGTGCGGCACCGCCTCGTCCAGCACGCGGTCCACCAACCCCATGGAGTCCCACACCTCCAGGGTGCGGGGCACGATGCCGATGGCTTTGGCGTGGGGCTGGGGAACGGCGAGCCGATCGACGATGCGGCAGTCCACACCGTGCCGCCGCAGTTCGGCCGCCAGCGTCAGGCCCACCGGACCCGCGCCGACCACCAGTACGTCCGTGTCAGTCATCGATCAGACTCCTCGTCGTCCGGACGGCTTCCCGCTCGCATGGGCTTCACGGGAAGCGCCGACCCGACACGACGGTGCGGCACAGCTGCACATCCACGACGCCTGAAAAGGGCCGTCCAGGCAGGTCTCGAAGCCTCCCACACTGCGAAAGCACATGGTCACCACCCCAGGGTGGATCGCCCGGCGGGCCGGTGACCTGCGGTGCTGCTCCGTACGGGTGGGAGCGTCGAGCGTGGACACGGTGCCGAGCTCGTCAGTGGACGCAGAACTCGTTGCCGACCGGGTCCTGCAGCACCGTCCAGGTCAGACCGGGAACGCTGTGCTCACCGACGACGCTCGCCCCGAGAGCGACGAGCCGCTCCACCTCCTCGGCCATGCCCGTGCCGGGCGCGGCAGCGAAGTCGATGTGCACACGGTTCTTGCCCAGCCGCTCCTCGGCCACGCGCTGGAAACCGAGGGCCACCGGCTGGGCCCTGACGATGACGAAGTCACCGTGGTCCTGGGCGATCTCCCCTTCCAACGCGGTCGCCCACCACTGGGCCAGATGCTGCGGGTCGGCACAGTCCACCGTGATCATCACTGCTGTCAGATTCATGATCGTCACCCTAGGTGTGGCCACTGACAGTGGTGGGGTGCCGCGGGAGGAGAAGGGTGGTACGGGACCGTTGTTGATACCGGGGGGCCGGTTTATTGTGTGGGGTGTGGGGGTGGTCGGGTGGGTGGGCCGGTTCTCGCGGTTTGTTGTGTGGTTGGCGGTCGGCGGTTGGCGGTCGGTGTTGGCTGGCTGGTTGGCGGCTGGGCGTTTGGTTGGTTTGTGTCGTTGTTGGTTGCTGTGCGTGCTGTGGGGTGCGTGCGGTGTGTTGTGTGGGGGGTGGTTGTGGTGGTGTTGTCTCGGGTGCGGTTGGTGGGGGTGAATATTGATGGGGTGTTGTTGAGTGATTCGTTTTCGCCGGTGATTTATCGGTTTGTGGTGGGGCGGGGTGGGGTGTGGTCGGCTGGGTTGGAGCGGGAGTTGTTGTCGCAGTCGCAGGTGCGGGCGGCTGAGGTGTTGGGGGGTCCGGGTGGGGCGGGGGAGGTGTTGGGTGCGTATTTTGCGGAGCGGGAGCGGTTTTTGGTGGAGTGTCCGGTGCGGGTGGTGGAGGGTGCGCGGGGGTTGTTGGAGCGGTTGCGGGGGTTGGGGGTGTGGGTGGTGTGTTATGGGGGTTTGGGTCGGGAGCATTTTGAGCGGTATTTGTCGCCGTTGGCGGGGTTGTTCGATGGGCCGGGGTATGTGTGTACGGATGGGTTCCGGCCGGGGATCCGGGAGATCGCGGGGTTGTTCGGGGTGGGGTGTGGTGAGGCGTTGTTCATTGATGATGTGGCGCGGGTGGGGGAGGCGGCGCGGGAGTTGGGGGCGGCGTTCATCGGGTGTCCGACGGATTTTGTGCACAGTTTCCAGCGGGAGTTGATGCGGGAGGCGGGGGTGCGGCATGTGGTGTCGCATCTGGATGAGATCAGTGAGGAGTTGCTGGTGCGGGTGGACCGTGAGGCGGCTTTGGGGCGGGTGTGGGAGCAGCCGGGCGGAGCGCAAGTGTCGGGAGGCGGGGGTGGGCGGAGGTTGACCGCGACGAACGCCTGACCCCCCGCCTGCGACCCCCTGAC
>NZ_SZPR01000037.1 GCF_005280195.1 Streptomyces galbus
GGGCGGCGGTGTCGTTCCACCGTTCCACCACCCGCACCCGCTCCTCCGCGTCGCACACGTCCAGCTCCGCGACCGTCCGTCCCGCGGGTCCGGTCACCACGGCCGACAGCAGGTGCACGAACGACCTGCGGTAGGCCGCCAGGTCCACGGACCCGGCCTGCGCGGCGTCCAGCGTGAAGTCGAAGCGCAGACCTCCGCCGTCGCCGATCGTCACGGACAACGTCAGATCGTCCGCCGTGCCCCCGGTCGACAGCAGGTGGCTCACCGCGGGCAGACCGGCGAACGTGGTGCGCTCGTCCAACGGCACGATGTTGACCACCGGACCGAACCGGCTGCGGCCGCGCGCCGGCCAGCCCAGGTCACGCAGCAGGTCGGTGTCGGCGTACCGCTGGTGCCACTGCGCGCGCAGGCTCTGTGCGGCCACCCGGGCGGCCAGGTCCTCGCACGTCTCCCGCGGGTCGATCCCACAGCGCAGCGGCACGGTGTTGGCCGCCATGCCCGGGGTGCGGTGCGAGCCCGGCGTCACCCGGCCCGGTACCGGCAGCCCCAGCAGCACGTCGGAGCCGCCCGCCCACAGCCCGCGGTGCAGCACCGCCACCGCCAGCAGCGCCTGTTGCCAGGTCACCCGGGACCGCTCCGCGAAGCCGTCCAGGGCGTCGCGCAGCCGCCGGTCGACCTCGGAGACGTCCCGCACGATCCCGGAGGCCGGGCCGTGCGCGGCGGTCCCGTCGGACGCCGAGTCCCGCGCCGGAGTGTCGCCGGTGCCGCCCGCCGTGGCTGAGGCCGCGGAGGCGGCCGGTCCGCCGGGCGGTTCGGCACCCTCCATGAGGCGGGCCCAGTACGCCCGGTCCCTGCGCCGGGCCGCCGAACCGGCGTACGCGGCCTGTTCGTCCAGCAGTACGGCGAACGACCCGTACGGCGTGCCCCCGTCGCCGCCGGCGGCCAGGGCGGTGTAGATCTCGGCGGCCCGCCGGCGCTGGATCGAGGCGCTGTACCCGTCGTGCACCAGGTGGTGCACGCGGTGGTACCAGATGAAGTGCTCGTCGCCGAGGCGGAAGAGCAAGTGGGTGAAGAGCGGGCCGAGTTCGAGGTCCGGCGGGGACGCGAGGTCGGCCCGCATCGTGCGCATCGCCGCCGCGGCGGGATCGGGCTCCCCGCTGACGTCGTACAGGCGCGGGGTGAAGTCCGCCTCGGCGGCGAAGTACTGCTGCGGGACGCCGTCGGCCTCGGTGAACCGCAGCCGGGTGGTCTCGTCCTCGGCCACCAGGGCCGCGACCGTCGCCCGGAGCAGCTCCGGGTCGGCGGGACCCAGGATGTCCAGGTAACCGCCCATGTTGAAGACGGGGTTGGCGGGGTCGAGGCGCTGGGCGTACCACACGCCCGCCTGAGCGGGACTGAGCGGCCGTCGTACTCCGGCTGCCGGAGCGGACATAGGAGTTCTCCCTGTGCTTCGGTGGATGGGCCCGGGTCACTGCCGCCGCAGGACGGCGTCGAGGATGTCCCGCACCGTGGTGATGCCGGTGACCTCGGCGTCCTTCAGCTGGAAGCCGAAGCGCTTCTCGACCTGCACGAGGATCTCCACGACGGACATCGAGTCGATGCCGAGGTCGGCGCCGAGGGCGGCGTCCAGGGTGATGGGGGCGTCGGTCTCCGCGACCGCCTCCTGGATCGTCGTGCTGATCTGCTCGAGGACGGCGGAGGTGTCGGCGGCGGGGGCTTCGGCGGTGGTCATGGGTCTCTCCTGTCGGTTCTCGCCGGGCGGGGTCGCCCGGCGGGGGAGGGGTGCGTGGACGGGGTGGGGCGTGCGGGACGCCGACGCGGCGCGGGTGCGCTGCGTGCGGTGGCCTGTGGGACGAGGGCGGAAGGGTTTCGCCCGGCGTCCCGCGGACGGGGTTGTCCGACGGCCCTACGAGCGGCTGCCGGGCGGGCCGGGAGGTTCAGGTGGTGGTGAGACAGCGGTCAGGTGGGGTCAGGTGGTCGGCGCGAGCCGCGGCTTCCGTGAGTGGTCAGGTGGTCGGCGCAGGTCGTGGCTGCCGTCGGTTGTCGGGCGGACGGCTCAGGCGGTGGCTTCCGTGCCCACCGCGATGTCGGGCCAGACCAGGGTCGTGGCGCCCCAGGTCGCCCCGCCGCCGAAGCCGGCCAGGACCACCTTGGCGCCGGGCCGCAGCGCACCGCTTTCCAGCGCGTCGACGAGCGCGAGGGGGATGGAAGCGGCCGAGGTGTTGGCCACCCGGTCGACGTTGCTGAACGCCTTCTCGGGCGGCAGGCCGACCTCGCCCGCGGTCGCGGTGAGGATCCGCTCGTTGGCCTGGTGCGCCACCAGCAGGTCCACGTCGTCCACGGTCCACCCGGTGCGGGCGACGACGTCCCGGGCGGCCTGTGCCATCCGTTGCACCGCGTGCCGGAAGACGAGCCGGCCCTCCATGCGCAGATAGCTCGCGACCGGGTCCGGCGCCACCCCCGCGGCGCGCTGCCGCGAGCCGCCGGACGGGGTGATCAGCGTGTCCAGGAGAGACCCGTCGCTGCCGGTGGTCTGGGCGAGCAGCCCGCCCGGTTCGTCGGGCGACCCGGCGCGCAGGACGACCGCGCCGGCGCCGTCGCCGAAGATCGGGGCCGTCACCGGGTCGTCGTGGTCGACGATGGTGGAGATGGCGTCGGCACCGATGACCAGGCCGCTGCGGAACGCGCCCGAGGCGATCAGCCCGGTGCCCGCCGACAGGCCGTAGACGAAGCCGGAGCACGCGGCGTTGAGGTCGAAGGCGGTGACGGTGCCGAGGCCCAGCCGGGTCGCCACCGACGGGGCGGTGGACGGGAACGTGTGGTCGGGGGTGCAGGTCGCCAGGATGACGAAGTCGACGTCCGGGTCGCCGCACGCGGCCAGCGCCCGCCGCCCGGCCCGGACGGCCAGGTCGGAGGTGGCTTCGCCGGGGGCCAGCACGTACCGCTGCTCGATCCCGGTGCGGACGCGGATCCAGTCGGGGGTGACGTCCAGACGCCGGGCCAGTTCGTCGTTCTTGACCAGGCGGTCGGCCGTGACGGCTCCGATGCCGGCGATGACGGCCGTGACGCCGCCCGTGCCGGAGCGCATGTCTTGGGACAAGGGTCCTCCTTGGGCCTGAGGCGTTCTTCCGGCCGGGCCCGACGCGTTGCCGTCAGTGGGCCGAAGACCGTGGAAGCCCATCGAATACCGGCGCCGCGGCCCCCAGCGGCAGTTCCTCCGGCACTCCGGGAGCAGCTGTGGCGGCGGGCCGCTCGACCCCGTCCCGCCACACCGCCCGGACCAGCTGCAGCACCTGGAACCGGGAGCGGCCCGGCCGGTGACCGGGCCGCACCACGCCCCTCAGCAGCAGGTCGCGCACCAGGCGCCCGCACTCGGGCAGCGTGCGCCCGGTGAGCGCCATCACGTCCTCCAGGCCGAACTCGCCGTCCCCGGCGCACACCGCGTCCAGCAGGTCGCGCCGGCCGGGGTCCAGGTCCCGCAGGCCCCGTTCCAGGCAGGCGCGCAGCCGGGCGCCCTCCCGGGCGTCCGTGAGGTGGTCGAGCAGGGCGCCGGGGTCGCTCGCCAGGCACTCGCGCAGGGTCTCCACGTCGTAGACGACCAGCCAGTCGGCGGCCGCGCGCAGCGCCAGAGGCAGTCCGTCGAGGTGCCGGCAGATGTCGGCGACCGCGCCCGCGGTCCCCGCGTCCAGGACGAAGTCCGGTTGTACCCGGCGCGCTTGGGCCACGAAGAGCTGGACGGCCGGCATGCCCGCCAGCTCCTCGGCGTCGGCCGCCGCACTGTCTGCGGCGTCGTCCGGCGTGGTGAGTGGGGCCAGCAGGAACACCCGCTCGCCGGGGGCCTCCGACGGGCGGTCCGAGGTGATCAGCACCCGCAGGTGCGGGCACTGGCGCAGGAGGCGGGTGAGCCGGTCGGAGTGGGGCCGGTCGGGGGCGCCGTCGACCACCAGCACCGTCGGGTGGTCGCCGACCAGCTCCAGGAAGGGCGCGGGATCGGCGTCCGCCGTGGCCAGCAGGTGCTCCACGAGGGCGCGCACGGGCCCGGCGTACTCCTCCCCGTCCGGGTCGGACCGGTACTCGCCGGCGGTCCCGGGCACGGCGTGCCAGAGCACGGGCAGCTCCGCCTCCCCGTGCAGCCGGGCCGCGACCTCCAGGGCCAGCCGCGTCTTGCCCACACCGCTCAACCCCACCACCGTCACGAGGCGTTCGGCGCCGGAGACGAGTTCATCGGTGAGCACCCGCGCCTCGGCGTCCCGCCCGAACAGCGGGTGCGTCGCCTGCGGGGGCACGGGCGGCGCGGTCACGAACCGCTCGTGCAACGCGGCCGAGCGGCGGCCCTGGTGCGCCGCGGACTCCAGGTCGGCCCGGGCCTTGGGCCCCAGCCGCAGACCGTCGGCTATCAGCCGTACGGTGTCCGTGCGCGGCCGGGTGGCGCGCCCCTGCTCCAGGTCCCGGATGGCCCGGACGCTGATCGTCGACAGGTCGGCCAGCTCGCGCTGGGTCAGACCGATCCGCAGGCGGTGGCGGCGCATGAGGCTTCCGAACTGCGGCGGAACGTCGGCGGTTCCGGGTGCGGCGCTCGTGGTCATGTCTCGGTCCCTGTCCCCTCTGGTTCGTCGTGCGAGGCCGGCGGACGACCGCCGTGCCGGTGGCCGTTCGGTCTCCTCACCCATCATTCGGGGGGCGCTATCCGGCCGACATCACCGTGCGGACGGGCCCGAGTTAGCGCGGGGAGACGTGATAGCGGCCGGTGATAGCGCCGGGATAGGCGCGGGGACGGTGCCGGAATTCCGCTGCTTCCTAAGTTGAAGTCATCGCAGCGAACGGAACTGCGAAGCCCCCGAAGGACCGATGAAGGGACACCTCCCATGCGCATCGCCCAGGCTCTCCGGATCACCGTCGCCACCACCGCCCTGGCCGGCACGCTGCTGCTGGGCGCGCAGATCGCCCACGCCGACGACCCGGCCGCGCCGACGCACACGGGGGTCTCCACCACCACCCCGGGCACCGGGGGCACCGCCGACTCCGTCGCCACCCCCTCGCCCACGGCCACCACGGGCAACAACCCCTGGGACTGACCCGGCCGTAGGGCCGCCATCTTCGACCGACCGCCTCCTGGCCGCCCTCGACAGGGCCCCACCGGGCCAGGAGCCAGCCATCGGGCGTCCCTCGAGCAGACGCCCCGATCGGGCCGAGGCCTCCACCCGGCCGATCTCCGAACGTCGTCGGGCTGGGCCACATCAGGCGCCCCTGCAGGAGCCGCCGACCGCCCCCCGTCAGGAGCCTCTCTAGGAGCCGCCGACCGACCCCCGTCAGGCGCCTCTCTGGAAGCCGCCGACCGGCCCCCGTGAGCCGGCTCCCCTCTTGGGGTCGCCGATCACCCCCGTCAGCCGCCCCGACCGGGCCTGCCGACCCCCCCGCCAGCCGCCCCTCCGGGCGTCGCCGAAGCCCCCCGTCAGCCGCCCTCCAGTCGGCCCTGCTGTCAGGCCGGCCCGTCCCCCGGAAGCAACGAGGACGCCTGACCGTACGACCCGGCCGGCAACGGCAAGGACGGTGCGGGCGTCGTGAAGTCCTGAGGCGTGAGGCGCGCGACCGGCGCGGTGGCCGCGAGGTCCGTCCGGTGCCGCGGTGCCGGCACCCCGGCCGCCCCCTGCTCGACCGGCGCCAACAGAGCCTCCGCCTCCTGCAGTTCGCGGGACATCCCCCGGTCCCGGAAGGTCGCCACGGCCGCCTGAAGCAGGTCCGCGGTGGCGCCCGTACCGCCCGGGCCGTCGCCGAGGCGCGCCAGGTCCAGGCGGACCACGGCCGCGCCGCCGACGTCCATGATCTGCTCCCGCACCGCGAGGGCCCGCTCCAGCAGCTCCCGCGCCTGGGGCAGGCGTCCCATCCGCACGTGTGCGTCACCGAGGTCCCGCAGCAGGTGCCCCTCGCCGATGACGTCCCCGCTCTCCCGCACCATGTGCAGGACCTCGCTGAACGTCTGCGCCGCCCGCTCGTGTTCGCCCCGCTGCACGAGCACCTGGCCGACCCGGCGTAAGGCGCGGGCCTGTCCGCCGGTGTAGCCGACGGAGCGGAACACCTCCAGCGCCTCCTCCAGTTGCATGTGCGCCTCCGCGGTGCGGCCCCGGCGCATCCAGATGTGGGCCCGCTGGGTCAGCACGATCGCCCGCCCCACCACGTCGCCGCCGCGCTCGAAGTCGCGCAGGGCGTGCGCGTACAGGTCGAGCGCCTGGTCGTCGTCACCCTGGAAGCGGGCGAGCAGCGCCAGGTCGCGGCGGCACAGCGCCCGGCCGCTCGCGTCCCCCAGCCGGTCGAAGAGGTCCAGGGCCGACGTCAACGAGGCCTGACTCTGCGCGGCCTGACGGCGGCTCAGGTAGAGGGTGCCCATCGAGGTGAGCAGCGCCGCCGTGCCGCGCAGGTTGCCCGCGCGGCGCGCCGCCTCCAGTGCGACGGTGTGCGTGCGCTCCCACTGGTCGAGGTAGCCGCGGGCCTCGAACAGGGTCACCAGCGTCGTCGCCAGGTCCCAGGCCAGCTCGTCCAGCCCCTCCTGGGCCGCGTGCTCCACGGCGTGGCACAGGTTGGCCTGCTCCTGGTCCATCCACTCCAGCGGATCGGCGAGCAGCGCGTCGACGTACGCGGCGGGCGGGTGCCAGCGGCGGGCGCGGCCGTGCAGCACCGTGTAGTCGCCGCCGTAGATCTTGCTGTGCGCGCGTTCGGCCAGCGCCAGCCAGCCGCCCAGCATGCGTTCGACGGCGGCCGTGCGCTCCTGCTCGTCGCCGTGCGCGACGAGCAGGTCCCGGGCGAACACCCGGATGATCTCGTGGAAGCGGTACCGGAACTCCCCGGTGTGCTCCACGCCGACCACGTCGAGCATCTGCACGTCGACGAGGGGTTCCAGCAGGTCGGACGGGTAGGGGCGGTTGTCGTCGAGCAGTGCGCCCGCCAGCCAGCCGGGCAGCGCCGGGCCGTGGGCGAGGGAGAGCAGGCGCAGCAGGCGCTGCTCGGTGGCGCCGAGCCCGTCGTGGGTGAGGGACAGGCTGGCGCGCATGGTCATCTCACCGTGGGTGAGTTCGTCCAGCCGGTTCCGCTCGTTGGCGAGCCGGTGCAGCATCGAGGCCAGCGACCAGTGCGGGCGCGCGGCCAGCCGGGCGGCGACGATCCGCAGGGCCAGCGGCAGGCCGCCCACCGTGCGCACCAGCGCCTGCGCCGCCTCGCCCTCGGCCGCGACCCGCTCGGGCCCGATGATCCGCCCGAGGAGTTCCTGCGCCTGGCCGGTGTCGAGGACGTCGAGTTCGATGCGGCGCGCCCCGGGCACCCCGGTGATCCGGGTGCGGCTCGTCACGATCACCGCGCAGGTGCTGGTGCCGGGCAGCAGCGGGCGGATCTGGCTCTCGCTCGCCGCGTCGTCGAGGACCACCAGCACCCGGCGGGTGGCGAGCAGCGTCCGGTACATCTCGGCCCGCTCGTCGAGGGAGTCGGGCAGCACCGGGCCGGGGATGCCGAGGGCCCGCAGGAAACGGCCCAGCACGTCCTGCGCGGAGACCGGGACCAGGCCGGTGCCCCGCAGGTCGCAGTAGAGCTGGCCGTCCGGGAAGTGCGCGGCGCTGAGCCGGTGCGCCACGTGCGTGGCGAAGGTGCTCTTGCCGATGCCGGGCTTGCCGATGATCACGGCGATCCCGACGGCGCTGCGGGTGCCGCCCTCGGCGAGCAGCGAGGTGACGGTCCCGATCAGCCCCTCGTCCCCGACGAAGTCGGCGGTGTCCGCGGGAAGCTGGTGCGGGACGCGCTCGCGGGCGGGAGCGGCGGAGGCGGCGTCCGCGCCGGACTCCGCCTCCTCCTGCTGCTCCCGGCCGTCCGGCCGGGACGAGCCGGCGGGTCTTCGCGGGGCCTCGGCCGCCTCGGGGGCCGCGCTGAGCGTCGCGTCGCCGGTGAGGATCGCCGACTCCAGCCGCTTCAGCTCCTCGCCGGGCTCGAGGCCCAGCTCCTCCAGCAGCAGGGCCCGCGCCGTGCGGTACGCCTCGAGCGCCTCGGCCTGCCGCCCCGACCGGTACAGGGCGAGCATCAGGTGACCGCGCAGCCGCTCGCGCAGCGGGTGCTCGTGGACCAGGCGGCTGATCTCACCCACCAGTTGGTGGTGCCGGCCGAGGTCCAGCTCCAGTTGCAGATACGTTTCCACAGCGGTCAGCCGCTCTTCGTCCAACTGCAGCGCGCGACCGCGCAGCGCCTCGCTGGGCACCCCGTCCAGGCACGGTCCGCGCCACAGGGACACCGCCGAGCGCAACAGGTCGGCGGCCTCGGCGCAGCGGCCCGCACGCACCAGGCCGCGCGCCTCGGTCACCCGGGAGCCGAAGAGGCGTACGTCCAGCAGCTCGTCCGGCGCGTTCAGGACGTAGCCGGGCGCACGCGTCGTGATGGGGGCCTCGACCCCGGCGTCGGTGATGGTCCGGCGCAGCCGTGACACGCAGATCTGCACCTGGGTGCGGGCCGTGCCCGGCGGGTCGTCCCCCCAGATGAGGTCGACCAGTTGGTCCGTCCCGACGACGCGGTTGGACTCCAGCAGCAGCGCCGCCAGGACGATCTCCTGGCGGCCCGGAGGGATCCGCACATCGCCGCCGGGACCCCGCACCTCGACCGGGCCCAGGATGTTGAACACCGTCCGCTGGAGTTCGGACCGGTCCGGGACCAACGCATCGATCATGTGTCTCCCAGCTCAGACGCGGCCCGTGCGGGATGCAGCCGTATGCAGACATCAGTCATGGCACCCATGTCCGACTTCGACGGGTCACCGCGACGGACCACAGTGTCACTGACCGGACAGCGCCTTGTCCATGGAGCCAGGGCCTCCCTCAACAGCAACTTGTTGCATGGTGCATGAGCGGGGACGGGGGAGGTCCGGTGAAGCAGTGACGGTGCGTGATAGTGACGCGATAGCTTCCCGATGCGCTGGAGCGGGAGGGTGGCCCAGGGCTCGCGGCCGGGCCCGGGAAAGGATGTGCAGCATGACGACGCGCGACATGACCGGGGGTGCGGTCAGCGGCGCCGTGACGGCGGCCGGCATCGACCACGTGCGGCTCTCCTACCACTACCTGGACATCGGTGACATCGACGGCTACGGCTCGCTCCTCGCCGACGACATCCGCGTGGTGCGCCCCGACGCGCCGCTGCGGGCCGGCCGGGAGGAGGTGCTGAGCCTCCACCAGGACGCCCTGGTACCGCCCGGCACCCACCACATCGAGGAGATCGTCGCCCAGGGCCACAGCGTGGTGGTGACGGGACGCCTGACCCCGCCCGCCGCCTCCCGCCCGGACGGCACGGCCCGCGACCTGGAGTTCGTGGACTGGTTCACGCTGACCGACGACAGCATGCTGCGGGGCTACCGCCGCTACTACTTCACCGCCCCGTCCTGACCCGGGCGGACGGGCCCACCCGCCGCCGGCACGCGGGGCGTTCCCGGCCCGCTGCGGGTACGGCTGCCGCCACGTCCCCGGCTACTGCGACTCGGCGAGTGCCTGCTGCGTGGTGGCGTACAGGGGCAGGACGGTGGTCAGCCGGGTGAGTTCCAGGATGCGGTGGACCTCCGGCTGGGTCCCGGCGAGCCCGAAGGCGCGCCCCGCGTCCGTGCGGCGGCGATGGAGGTCGACGAAGGCCCCCAGGGCGCTCGAATCGCAGAAGTCGACCTTGCTCAGGTCGAGCACGAGCAGCGGGACTTCCTGCATCTCCTTGGTGGTGAGGTGCCCCAGGAGCTGCGGGGTGGTGTGGTAGTCGATCGGGCCCTCCACCACGACGACGGCGTGCCGCGCGCCCCGGCGCGAGACGAGCGAGAGCGTCGGACCGGTCGGGGTGGGCAGGAGGGCGGCGTCGGACGGAGCGGTGCCGCGGGGCTCCGCGGCCTCGTGGTCGTGGGGCACGGTCATGGGGCTCAGCTCCCGGAGGTCCGAGGGGGGCGGGGTGTGCGGTGTGGTGCGGCCGGACACCGGCCGGGGCGGGTCCTCATGAGGTGCTGACCTCCGCCCACACGACCTTGCCGCCGTCGATCAGTCGGGTGCCCCACCGTGCCGCGATCGCGTCCACCAGGAAGATGCCCCGGTGCCCGAACTCCTCGGGCCGCGAGACGATGAGACGGGGCTGGCGCGTACTGCTGTCGGTGACCTCCAGGACGACACGGTCGGCGCTGCGCCGCAGCTCGACCCGCAGGGGCGTCCGGGCGTGGCGCACGGCGTTGGCCACTATCTCGTCGGTCACCAGCATGAGGTCGTTCGCCAGGTGCCCCAGCCCCCATTCACGCATGGTGCGCGAGACGAGGTCACGGGCGTCGGGGACGGCGCCGGAGACCGGCGGGTACTCGCGGACCACGGCGAGCGTCTGGTGGGCGGAGTCCTCGGGCCGGTACAGGTACAGCATCGCGATGTCGTCGTCGTGCTGCCCGCCGGCCAGGGTGTCCAGCCAGGAGTCGCAGTCGGCCTCGATCTCGCCGACCGGGCCGGCCAGCAGCTTGCGCAGTTGGCGCAGCCCCTCGTCGATCGGCCGGGACCGGCGCTCGACCAGACCGTCGGTGTACAGCAGCAGCCGCGCCCCCGGTGCCAGGTGCGCCTCCTGCTCCGGGTAGGCGCGGCGCCCTACCCCGAGGGGCGGGCCGATCTCCTCGTCCAGGAACCGCACGCTGCCCTGAGCGTCGCGCAGGACCGGCGGGAGGTGGCCCGCCACCGCGAGCCGGAGGCGGGAGCGGTGCCTGTCCAGCACCGCGTAGGCGCAGGTGGTGATGCATCCCGGTGCGATGTCGTCGACGATGACGCTCAACTGCTCCAGCACCTCGGACGGCGCGAGGCCGAGTTGGGCGTAGGCCCGGCAGGCGGTACGGATCTGGCCCATGATCGCTGCCGCCCGGACGCCCTTGCCCATGACGTCACCGACGACCAGGGCCACCTCGCCGTCGGGCAGCGGTATGAGGTCCATCCAGTCGCCGCCGGCGCCGCGGCTGCGGGCCGCGGGCAGGTAGCGCGACGTGGTGACGATCCCGTCGACCTTCGGCAGCGTCGGCAGCAGGCGCCGTTGCAGCTCCATGGCCGCTTCCCGCTCCTGGCGGTACGTCTGCGCGTTCTGCAGGGCGATGGCGGCCTGCGACGCGATGCCGGTGACCAGGCGCTCGTGCCGCTCGGTGAACCGGCCGGGCTCCGGGTGGCCGAAGAAGAACCCGCCGAGCACGGTGCCGCGGGAGACGACGGGCACGGCGAGGTAGCTGCGCACGGGCAGGTGCCCCTCCGGCATCCCGTGGTGCGGGGCGTTGTGCCCGTAGCGCGGGTCGGTGGTGATGTCGTCCGAGCGTACGACCCCCAGGCCGCGGAACGTGTACTCGAACACCTGGGTGTTGCGCGGCATGGGGAACTTGTCGAACGCCGAGCGGTCGACCCCCGAGATCACGTACAGCAGGTAGGACTCGCCGGTCTCGCCCAGCACGTTGTAGAAGAAGGCGCCGAAAGCGGCTCCCGACAGGCGGGTGGCGGCGTCGGAGGCGTGCTGGACGAGGGTGTCGAGGTCGAGTTCCGCGGCCAGCGCGCTGCCCACCTCCTGGAGCAGCTCGACGACGGCGGCCTCCTCCCGCAGTTCGCTCTCGCGGCGCCGCAGCTCGTCCTCGGAGCGCCGCAACTGCGCGCTGGTGGAGCGCAGTTCCGTGACGGCCGACTGCAGCTGGGAGGCGCGCCGCGTCACCAGGGCCTCCGTGCTCGCGGTCAGGGCACCGGCCGCCTCGAGCCGGGCCTCGGCGGAGTGCTCGCCGGCCGACAGCAGGGCGAGGCGCACGCTGTGCGCGAGGGGGCGGAAGAACTCGGTGATCCGGGCCGGCAGCTCCTGGTCGACGACGAGGGCCACCGCGAACCAGTGGCCGGCGTGCACGGGCCCGGCGAAGGCCAGGAGACGGCCCGCCCCCTCCGGCACGGACGGCGCCGAGGACGCGACCGCCGCGGACGTCCCGTCCCGCTGTACGGTCCGCTCCCCGTCCGGGTCGAGCAGGGCGACGTCGATCTCGCCGGCCGGGTCGCCGGCACCGTCGGCGGGCCACAGCCCGGCGTCCCGCAGGGACCGCAGCAGGAGTGAGGAGTCGAACGGCCCGGCGACGCCCGGCGCGGAACCATGGGGCGCTGCCGGCCCGGCGGTCCGAGGACCCTCGTCGGCGCCCCCGAACTCCCACACCGCGAGCGGCCCGTCGCCCGTCGACGGCCACCCCGGGTCGGCCTGGCCGCCGGGCCGGTCGGCGGGGCGGGCGAGGAACACACGCGCCTGCGCGCACGCCGGCTCGCCGTGCCGGTCGACGAGGCTGGTGCGGAAGAAGTCCGCGAGGCGCTGGGCGGCGGCATGCGTCGATCCGGCGCCGTCGACCGCCTGCCGCAGGTGCGTGCCGGCGGCGACGGTTTCGGCAAGGTCGAAAGCGGACACGTCGAACCGCGTGCCGTGTTGCGCCATGCTGCGTCTCGTGCCCGGAGACGGTGGAACCATGCGGGTCACCTTAATCCACGACGGGACGGCCCCCTGCCCGGTGGTCCCGGCGTCACCCCCCGGGGTGCCGGACGACGGGTCACGGTTCATGGTGCCGGCCGAGCAGGGCCCGCAGCGGTCTCCAGAGGGCCGGCGGGGCCGCCAGGACGTCGCCGCTGTGCGGCCAGGTGCCGGGCGTGGGACCGCCCAGGTCACCGACCGTGCCCCCGGCCTGCTGGACGAGCAGGACACCGGCCGCGCAGTCCCACGGCTGCAGCCCGGGCGCCCACAGGGCGTCGGCGCGACCGGAGGCGACCTGGGCGAGGGCGGCGGCCGCACTGCCCCCGCGGCGCAGGTCGCGCACCCGGGGGAGGAGGGCGCCGACCGTGGGACCGGCACGCTGGCGCTGGTCGGGCCGCCCGAAGTTGAGCTCGACCAGGGCCCTGCCGAGGTCGTGCTGGCGGAGCGGTGCGACGGGGGTGCCGTCGGCGACAGTACGGGCGCCGGCCCGGGCCTCGGTCAGCAGGCCGAGCGCGGGCTCGATCACCACGCCGGCGAGCAGCCGGTCGCCGTCGGTGTCGACCGCGGCCACGCTGACCGCCCAGTCCGGCCGTCCGTACAGGTAGTTGGTGGTCCCGTCGATCGGATCCACGACCCACCGCACGCGACCTCCCCCGACGGTGGTCCCCTCCTCTTCCCCCAGGACCGCGTCGTGCGGGCGGTGCGCGGCCAGGACGTCCCGTACGGCGCGCTCGGTGTCCCGGTCGGCCTGGCTCACCAGGTCGTCGGGGCCCGCCTTCTCCTCGACGAGGAGCCGGTGGGCGCGGTCGAGCCAGGAGGTGGCGGTACGGGCACCTGCCCGGGCCGCCTCGCGTGCCAGGCCCAGCAGGTCAGCGTCGTCCACCGGCGTCCCTCCGCAGGGCGTCCCAGGTGGCCTGCCCCACCACGGCACGGACGAGGGGCGCGCACAGGGCGGTCGCGAGGGAGCGCACCGGCCGGGACACCCCGCCCATCGTGCTCGGGGAACGGCTGCTGAAGACGAGGTAGGCGGTCATGACGGCCAGCCAGGGCAGCAGGGCCGCCAGGGGCCGCGGCTGTGCGGTGAACACGAGGACCAGTACCTGCAGGACGGCCCCGGCGAGCACGGCTGCCGGACGCCGTCCCGCGAGGCGGACCGCCGCCGCGGTGGTCAGGGCCCCCAGCGCGGCCGCGAGCGCGGCGCGCCCCGCCGAGGCGGGCGTGACCAGCAGGGACCCGGTCGCGGCCGCCGCCGTGCCCGCGATCAGCAGCGCCACGTTCCACGGGGCGGCCCAGGAGGTGCGCCGGCGCAGCGGTGACCAGTCGGCGGGCGCGGCACCACCCGTGTGCGGCGGGAGCCAGCGCACCAGCGCCAGGAGGTGTTCCCGTGCCTGGTCGGCTCGTGCCGACCAGACCGGTTCGCCGCGGTCGGACGTGGCGAACGCCAGACTCTCCAGGAGCCACCTGCTGGTGACGAAGGCGGTCCCGAACGCCCACAGCGCCACGGCCGCCGACACCGCGAGGGCCGGGCGGCGGCCCAGGTCGACGGCGAGGGCCAGTCCGGCCATGCCGCGCACCACGTACCCGGCGCCCACCACGACCCACAGCGCGACCACGGCGGGCCGGGCGGGGGGCGGGACCGCCGCCGTGCGGCCCGTGCCCCGGGCACGCAGGCCCTCGTACACGACGGCGACGCCGAAGACGGCCACGGTCAGCGTCGTCAGGACACTGCCCAGGTGCAGGCCCGGCAGGGCCAGTGCCAGGACGGCGACGATCCCCAGACGTGCCGCCGCGACCGTACCGCTCGCGGTGACGCGGGCCCGCACGCGCTCGACCGGTCCGGGCAGCCGACCGCGGTCACGCTCGGCAGGGTGCTGCTGGTCGGCGACGAACCCGCGGATGTCGTTCCACTGGTAGCGAGCCGGATAGACGAGCAGTTCCAGGGCGCCCCAGACGATCAGGGCCCGCACCAGGGACCGTCCCGTCACGTCCGCGCCCGCGGCCAGGGCCAGGAGGAAGGTGAACGGCATCAGGAGCGCTTTGAAGGCGTCCTTGGGGCGTGGCATCGCCAGGTATCCGCAGACCGAGCGGGGTCGCGACCCGCGCGCCGGAGCGGTGGCCCGGCCGGTCCGGTCCTTCGCGTCCGACCGCTCCTCCGGCCGAGGGGGCACCTCGCGCCGAGGGGTGGCCGGCCGACGCGGTGCCTCGAACGCCGACACGGCGGAGCCGTGCGCCGCCTCCCCGCCGCTCACGTGGCGACCCGGACGGCGTCGCCGACGAGGTCCGAGGCCAGCTCGTCCCAGCTCGACCGCGTCCAGGACGCCCCCGCCCGGTGCAACTGCTCGATCCGGCCGGGTCGTTCCTCCTCCGGCACGAACTGCACCAGGCCCGCGGTGGTGATGCCCGCCGCCACCGCGGACGCGGCTCCGGTGGTGGAGTCCTCCAGGGCGAGCGCCTGCTGCGGACCGAGACCGAGCCGGGCCAGGGCGAACCGGTAGACGGCCGGGTCCGGCTTGCTCGTGGGCACCGGAAGGCTGTCCTCCGCGCTGAACCGCCGGTCCGGCGGGAGCAGGTCGTCCAGGCCGCTCGCGGTGAAGCACGCGGCGAGCCGCGTGAGGGCACTGGAGCTCACCACGGCGAGCCGGTAACGGCGGCCGAGCGCCGACACGGCCGCCACCACGTCCGGACGCGGCGTCAGGACCTTCCCCAGGTAGGCCGTCACCTCGGCCTTCTCGCGCGCCACCCACTCCTCGAGCTCCTCGGGCGCCAGCCGGGCGCCCTGGGCCTCGGCGAGGGTCCGGGCCGTGGTGCGGAAGTTGCTCCCGGTGGTGGTGAGCCGCAGGTGCTCGGGGGAGAAGTCCCCCTCCAGGCCGAAGCGGCGGGCGAAGTCCTGGGTGACGGTCGCGGAGGCGACGAACGCGGGCTCCTCCGACGGGAACAGCGTGCCGTCCGCGTCCAGCAGCAGCGTCGTCACACCGGTCAGATCGGGGATGTTCATGAGGCTCCTGCGGTCGAAGGGGTGGCGGACCGCCGGGATGGCTCCGGCGGCGAGGCCAGCGCGGCGCGCAGGCTCTCGCCGTTGCCGAAGGAGCCGGCCAGGGACGCGCGCAGCACCGCCACACTGTCGGTGTCGTCGGCGAGGTCGCCGAAGACGTCCGTGTAGGCCAGCAGCGGGCCGGGGTCGTCGCCGCCCCGCAGGGCCGCTTCCCGCAGCTCGTCGGCGCGGGCGTCCTGCACGTCGATCGCAGCGCCGTCCAGGTCCACCCCCCGCAGGTACCGCATCCAGGCGGCGACGGCGAACGCGAGCCGGGTGCGGGGCCGGTCCCCGGCGTGCGCGTCGTGCAGCGAGGGCAGCAGGTAGTCGGGCATCTTGGTCGAGCCGCGCCGGCACAGCCGCGCCAACCGGTCCCCGATGCTGGGGTTGTGCAGGCGCTCCAGCACGCTGTCGCAGTAGGCGTCGAGGTCCATGCCGGGGACGTCCGCGGGCAGCAGCGGGGCGATCTCCTCGCGCATCAGCCGTTCGACGAAGTCGGCCACCACCGGGTCCGCCATCGCCTCGTCGGTGCTGCGGTGGCCGGCCAGGTGTCCCACGTACCCGAGGGCCGAGTGGACGCCGTTGAGGAGGCGGCTCTTGATGAGCTTGTACGGGGCGACGTCGCCGACGAACAGGGCTCCCACCCGGTCCAGCGGGGGCCGGTCGTTGCAGAAGTCGTCCTCGATCACCCACTGGGTGAACGGCTCGGTGATCACCGGCCAGCGGTCGCCCACCTGGAAGTCGTCCTCGACCTCGTCGCGGTCCCCAGGCGTGGTCGCGGGGGTGATGCGGTCGACCATGCTGCCGGGGAAGGAGACCCGCTCCTCGATCCACCGGGCCAGTGCCGGGTCCCTGCGGCCGGCCAGCGACATGACGGCCTCGCGCGTCGCGGCGGCGCTGTCGGGCAGGTTGTCGCACGACAGCACCGTGAACGGGGCCCGCTGGTCACGGCGGCGCTGGTCGAGGGCGTCGACGATCAGGCCGAACACCGAGTCGCCGGACTCCCCGGCGTCGTCGGGGAGGACGTAGCCGTCCGCGGTGATCGTCAGGGTCACCAGGCGTGTGCGCGGATCGGCGAGGCGCCGTGCCACTTCCGCCCGGTCCTCGGTCAGCAGGAAGTACTCGACCATGCTCCCGATGACCTTGGCCGTGCTGTCGTCGCCCCCGCGCTGGACCACGGTGAAGAGGTTGTCCTGGGCGTCCAGGACCTCGCCCATCTCGGGCCGCCGCATCCCCACGCCGACCACGCCCCACCGGGTGAAGCCCAGTTCGGCCAACTGGTCGAAATAGACCGCCTGATGGGCCCGGTGGAAACCACCGACCCCGAAGTGCACGACGGCCGGCTCGATGCGTGCCCGGTCGTATCCGGGTGTTTCCAGCTGGCTGCCGGGACACGCGTCGAGGCTGCGGTTGTTGAGAGCGGGTACAGGCGGTGAATCCGACATGGTGATCCTTCGTGCGCTCGTGTCGAGGGGTCCGACTTCGTGCTGACCTCGCCGCTGGTTCGTCCGTCGCGGGAGTGACCCTCGTGCACCGACGTGCCACGAAAAGGTGTGGTCAGGGAGGGAACCGGAACTCCGTCCTGATGACGGTGGACTGTCGGGGTACCTCCGCCTGTACAGGTGAAACGGATACTTCGTCCGCATTTCTCCGTATGGGTGCCCGCTGTCCGTCACCCCGCCGTTTCGGCCCCGCCCCCCGTGCTACTCGGTCCCGACACGACCGGCAGCGGGACGTTCCCGCCGGTCACCGATGAGACACCCATGGTGGAGGACAGTGATGGATCACTCTCGTGTCCCTGTGCTGGAGGCACTGCAGGAGTTCCGGCGCCGCGGCGACGTGGTGTACGGGCCCCCCGGTCACAAGCAGGGACTGGGAGCCGATCCCCGGGTGCTCGACATCGTCGGTGAAGGCGTCTTCGCCTCCGACGTACTGTCCCTGAACGGCCTCGACGACCGCCGAGAGTCCCAGGGCGTGCTCACCCAGGCCGAGGAGCTGATGGCCGACGCCGTCGGTGCCGAACAGGCCTTCTTCTCCACCTGCGGCAGCTCCCTGTCCGTGAAGACCGCCATGCTGGCGGTGGCCGGGCCCGGGGAGAAGCTGCTCGTCTCGCGCAACGCCCACAAGTCCGTGATCGCCGGCATCATCGTCAACGGGGTGCACCCCGTCTGGGTGCACCCGAAGTTCGACGGCGAGCGGCACCTGGCCCACCCGCCCGAGCCCGACGACGTACGGCGCGCGCTGCGCGACCACCCGGACGTCAAGGGGATGCTGCTGATCACGCCGACGGACTGGGGCTCGTGCGCCGACATCCGCGGCATCGCGGCGGTCTGCCACGACCACGACATCCCGCTGATCGTCGACGAGGCCTGGGGGGCCCACCTGCCCTTCCACCCGGACCTGCCCGCCTGGGGCATGAACGCCGACGCGGACCTCGTCGTCACCAGCGTCCACAAGATGGGCGGCGCCATCGAGCAGAGTTCCGTCTTCCACCTGCAGGGCGACCGGGTCTCACCCGGGGTGCTCAAGCAGCGCGAGGACCTGCTGGGCACCACCAGCTCCTCCTCCCTGGTGTACGCCACGCTCGACGGCTGGCGGCGCCACATGGTCCAGCAGGGGCACGGTCTGCTGGACACGGCGCTCCAGCGCGCCGGACGCATCCGCAAGGCCGTCACCGCCCTGCCCGGCCTGCGGCTGATGGGCCAGGAAGTCGTCGAGGAGGGTCTCACGACGGAGCTGGACCTGCTGAAGATCACAGTCGACGTACGGGAGCTCGGCATCAGCGGCATGCAGGCCACCGAGTGGCTCCGCGCCCACTGCCACGTCGACGTCGGCTCCTCCGACACCTGCCGGATCAGCGCCCAGATCACCCACGCCGACGACGACCGGACCGAGAACCTCCTCGTCGAGTCCCTGCAGCGCCTCGTCGAGCAGGCCGACACCCTGGAGAAGCAGCCCGCGGTGCGCCTGCCCGAGCCCCGGGCGCTCCAGCTCGAACAGGCCGTGCTGCCCCGCGACGCCTTCTTCGCGAGCGCCGAGCACGTCCCGGCCGACCGGGCCGTGGGACGCGTCGCCGCCGAGACGATCAGCCCCTACCCGCCCGGCGTCCCCGTCGTCGCCCCGGGCGAGGTCATCACCCGGGAGGTCGTCGACTACCTGACCAGCGGCGTCGCCGCCGGCATGCTCATCCCCGACGCCTCCGACCCCACCGCCGAGACCCTGCGCGTGACCGCCCGCTAGGCCACCGTCCTGCCCTGCGGTCAGGGCATCGTGCTCCGGGAGAGGATCAGGCCGGTCACCGCGGCGATCCCGCCCTCGCCCAGGGCGGCGCGCTGCCGCTCCGCGCCGGTGCCGTGCCGGCGCAGCCGCCGGAGCAGGGCCGTCACCGTCCGGTCGTCGCCGGACGCCTCGAGCGCCGGCGCCACGTGGCGCAGCAGTGCGTCCACCACCTCCCCGGCCGGACGCTGCCCGCCGGCCGGAGCGACCAGTGTGCCGCCCAGTCCGTGCCGGGCCGCGTGCCACATGCTCGCCTGCAGCAGCTCCTGCGCGCACTCGGGCACCGGAACGCCGTGGGCGGCCTCCGCCAGCGCGGTCTCCACGAGGCCCCGTACCAGTCCCGCCAGCATCACCGCGTCGTCCACGCCCAGCTGTACGTCGCAGCAGCGGACCTCGACGGTGGGGTAGCGCTCCGACAGCCGGGCCTGCCAGTACACCTGGCCGGTGTCCGAGATCAGGCCGGCGTCGAGCAGGTGCCGCACGCGCCGTTCGTGGTCGGCGACGCCCGCGAACCGCGGGGGAGGGCCGCTGACCGGCCAGCGGCTGAAGACGACCGTGCGCCAGCTGGCGAACCCGGTGTCCTGCCCGTCCCACAGCGGGGAGTTCGCCGACAGGGCGGTCAGGGTCGGCAGCCAGACCCGGATGCGGTTCAGGACGTGCACGCCGCTTTCGCGGCCGGGCACCCCGACGTGCACGTGCATGCCGTTGACCAGGTGCTCCGCCACGAGCTGGGGTGCCTGGGCGAGCATGGCCCGGTAGCGGGCCTGGTCGGTGACGGCCACGGGGTCAGGGCGGCGCAGCGGGGGCGTCGCGCAGGGGGCGATGCGGCAACCGTGCGTCTCGGCGGCCGCGGCGAGGGCGTGCCGCAGGCGCAGCAGGTGTCCCCCGACCTCGTCCAGCGTGCCGCACACAGGCGTCGCCGCCTCGATCTGTGCCTGCAGCAGTTCGCACTGCACCTCCCGGTCGGCCACCAGATTCCCCAGGCCCGCGGTGGCGCGCACCTTGTCGCCCAGCGGTACCGGCAGGCCCGTGGCGGGGTCGAGCAGCAGGTACTCCTCTTCCACACCGATCGTCGTCATCGAGCGCCTTCGCTTCGCTGGGTGCCGGGCCGGGCCGTGACGCGCCCGGCCGGTGCACCTCGGGGCGGGCGCCGCCGGGGGAGGGGACGCCTCGCAGCGGCCGAGTGCCGCAACCCTTTCACGGCAAACCATGACGGGCCGGTACACAACGTGCCGTGCGGTCGGCGGGTTGCTTTACGTCCTCTGGGGATAGCAGCCGCCGCCGGGCGGGTACTGGTGGTCAGCCCGCGCGCTCCGACCTGAAATGAGGCTCCCGTGACCGACCGGATCGCCGACATCTGGGGTGCCCGTACCCCGCACGGGAGGGACACGCCCTGGCCGGTCCGCGTCGACAGCCACCTCGACCCCTCCGTGTCCGAGCAGGACGTGGACCGGTGGGTGCAGTCGGCGTGCGTGCTGTGCAGCAACGGCTGCGGCTGCGACATCGCGGTCAAGGACGGCCGCATGGTCGGCGTCCGCGGCCGCGCGGTGGACACCGTCAACCACGGCCGGCTGGGTCCCAAGGGTCTCTACGGCTCGTGGCAGTGGAGCCGCACCGACCGGCTGACCCGCCCGCTGGTCCGGGACGCGGGCGGGAACCTGGTGGAGACCGACTGGGACACGGCGATGGGCCGCATCGTCGAGCGTTCGCGCCAGTTGCTGGCCACCGACGCGGGGGCGCTCAGCCACGGCTTCTACACCTCGGGACAGCTCTTCCTGGAGGAGTACTACACCCTCGGCGTGATCGGGAAGGCCGGGCTGGGCACGCCGCACATGGACGGCAACACCCGGCTGTGCACGGCGACCGCGGCGGCGGCGATGAAGGAGAGCTTCGGCTCGGACGGCCAGCCCGGCAGCTACAGCGACATCGAGGCCACCGACGCGGTGTTCCTGTACGGGCACAACATGGCCGAGACGCAGACGGTCCTGTGGATGCGCATCCTGGACCGCGTCCACGGACCGAACCCGCCGAGGATCGTCGCGGTCGACCCGCGCACCACCCCGGTCGCCGAGGCGGCGCGGGCCACCGGCGGGGTGCACCTGGCGCCGCTCCCGGGCACCAACCAGGCCCTGATGAACGCGCTGGTCCGGGAGGTGATCCACAACGGCTGGCTGGACGAGGAATACGTCCGGGCACACACCCTCGGCCTCGACGAGCTCAGGACCACCGTCGAGCCGTACACCCCGGAGCACGCCGCCGGGATCTGCCGGGTCCCGGCCGACGACATCCGCCGCGCCGCGGAGATCTTCGGCACCAGCGAACGGGTGCTGTCCACCGTGCTGCAGGGCTTCTACCAGTCCCACCAGGCGACCGCCGCCTCGTGCGCGGTGAACAACCTGCACCTGCTGCGCGGGCTGCTCGGGCGCCCCGGCTGCGGCATCCTGCAGATGAACGGCCAGCCCACCGCCCAGAACAACCGCGAGTGCGGCGCCGACGGGGACCTCCCGGCCTTCCGCAACTGGGACAACCCCGAGCACGTGCGGGAACTGGCCGAGTTGTGGAACGTGGACCCGCTGACCATCCCGCACTGGTCCCCGCCGACCCACGCCCTGCAGATCTGGCGCTACTGCGAACAGGGCTCGATCGGACTGCTGTGGATCTCCGGCACCAACCCCGCGGTGTCGATGCCCGACCTGCCCCGCATCCGCCGGATCCTGCAGCAGGACTCCCTCTTCACCGTCGTGCAGGACGGCTTCCTCACCGAGACCGCCCGCTACGCCGACGTCGTCCTGCCGGCCGCCCTGTGGGGCGAGAAGCAGGGCACGTTCACCAACGTCAACCGCACCGTGCACCTGTCGGACCAGGCGATCGAACCGCCCGGCGAGGCCCGCAGCGACCTGGACATCTGGCTGGACTACGCCCGCCGCATGGACTTCCGCGACCGCGACGGCGCCCCGCTCATCAAGTGGTCCGACCCGCAAGGGGCGTTCGAGGCGTGGAAGGAGTGCACCCGCGGCCGCCTCGTGGACTACACGGGCCTGACCTACGACAAGCTGCGCGGCGGCACCGGCATCCCCTGGCCGGTGAACGAGGAGGCCCCCGAGGGCACCGACCGCCTGTACTCCGACGCGCGGTTCCCCACCCACCCGGACGTGTGCGAGACCTACGGCCACGACCTGCTCACCGGAGGGGTGCTGAGCGAGCAGGAGTACCGCGCCCTGCGCCCCGACGGGCGGGCGTTCCTCAAGGCGGCCGCCTACGTCCCGCCGCCGGAGGCCCCGGAGGAGGAGTACCCGTTCGTCCTCACCACCGGCCGCACGGCCTACCACTTCCACACCCGCACCAAGACCGGCCGCTCCCGCCCCCTGCGCCGCGCGGCCCCCGGTGTGTGGGTGGAGCTGTCGGCCGGCGACGCGGCACGGCTCGGCGTGGGGGAGGGCGACGTCGTACGGGTGGAGTCGCGGCGGGGGGCGATGCAGGGGCCGGCGCGGATCGGCCGCGGCCGGGACGGCGTGGTGTTCGTGCCGTTCCACTACGGCTACTGGGACCAGCCCGGCACCGACGGGGCCGAACCCGGCGACGCGCCCCGCGCGGCGAACGAACTGACGCTCACCGAGTGGGACCCGGTCTCCAAGCAGCCGATGTTCAAGACGGCGGCGGTGCGGGTCACCAGGATCGCCGACGCCACCGGTCCCTCGCCCGCGCCCACCACGACGGCGTCCGCGCCCGCCGACCCGGACGGCGTCCCGCCCACGGTCGGCGGCCCGGAGGCCGAGGTGCGCGAGGAGCCGTACGCCGCCGAGCCCCCGCAGCCCGCGCGGCAGCCGGAGACCTCCGGCGAGCAGCCCGGCTCCGGAGGGACCACGACGTCCGCCACCGGCCCGAAGGACTGACCCGCATGCACCTCGCCACCTACGTCGGACTGCAGCACACCGCGTCCCGCACGCTCGCCGACTCCTTCCGCCAGGTCGCCGACGGCCACGGCGGCGAACCGGACGTGCACCACCTCTGCCACACCCTCGCCCGGATGTGCGACGCCCACGTCGAGCGGCTCGCGCCTGTCGCCGAGCGGTACGGCGAACAGGACGCGGACGAGCCCGAGCGCCTGCACGCCGACGGCCTGTCCGACACCCGCTCCGGCGGGGTCGGCCTGCTGCGCGACCTCCAGGACCTCTACACCCTGGCGTCCTTCGTCGACATCACCTGGACCGTGCTCGGCCAGGCCGCCCAGGGCACGCGTGACCGCGAGCTGCTGGACGTCGTGGAGACCTGCAAGACCGACACCCGACGCCAGCTCAAGTGGCTCAACACCCGCATCAAACAGGCCGCCCCCCAGGCACTGATCGCTTCCGCGCACTGAAGCGGGGCACGCGCCCGGTCCCGGCCCGCTGCTGGGACTCCGGCACAGGGGTACCCGTGTCACCTGGCGCGCCCGCACGGCACGGCCACGCCCGCCGACCCCGAAGGAGGATCGCGATGCAGGACGCCGATCCCGCTGTCCACGACTACCTGCACGACCGCGTCGGCACCCTGCTCGACGGCCTGGCCGCCTGGGTCCGCGTCCCGTCGGTGTCCGCCGACCCCGCCCACGAACGGGACGTGACCCGATCGGCCCGCTGGCTCCAGGCCCACCTGCGGGAGACCGGCTTCCCCGAGGTGGAGGAGTGGGACTCCGACGGCCTGCAGACGGTGTTCGGCTGCTGGCCGGCCGAGGACCCGGACGCGCCCACCCTGCTCGTCTACAGTCACCACGACGTCCGGGCGGTCAAGGACCAGGAGTGGCAGGAAGTGGCGCCCTTCGCACCGGCGCTGCGGCAGGGCCGCATGTACGGGCGCGGCACCTCGGACGCCAAGGGGCAGGTGCTCGCCCACGTCTGGGCCCTGCGCGCCCACCTGGAGGCCACCGGGCGCGGCGCGCCCGCCGTCACCCTCAAGTACCTGATCGAGGGCGAGGAGGAGGTCGGCTCGCCCCACCTGGCCGACGTGGTGCGGGAACACGCCGACCGGCTGGCCGCCGACGTCGTGGTCGTCTCGGACACCATGCTGTGGTCGCTGGAGGAACCCGCCGTCTGCACCGGTGTGCGCGGCTCGCTCAACGCCCACCTGGAGGTCCGCGGACCGCGCCGGGACGTCCACAGCGGCGTCGTCGCCGGGGCCGCCCCCAACCCCTTGACCGAGTTGTGCCGCCTGGCCGGCCTGCTCCACGACGACCAGGGCCGGATCACCCTGCCCGGCTTCTACGACAGCGTCGCGGAACCGACCGCCGAGGAACGCCGCGGCATGGCCGCGGTCCCCTTCGACACCGACGACTGGCTGGACCGCACCCGCAGCCGCAGCGTGCAGGGGGAGGCCGGGTTCGGCGTCCTGGAGCGGGTGTGGACCCGGCCCGCCGCCGAGGTCGTCACGCTGCTCGGCGGCGACCCCGACGATCCGGCCCGCGGTGTCGTCCCCGCGGTCGCCTCCGCGGACCTCACCCTGCGCCTGGTGCCCGACCAGAAGGCCGACACGGTCATGGCGCAGCTGCGCACGTGGGTGGCGGAGCAGATCCGGGACGGCTTCGCGTACGAGCTGACCACGTCACCGACCAACCAGGACCCCTACGTCACACCCCCCGGCCACCCGGCGCTGGCGTCGCTGGAGGACGCCATGAGCCGCACCCTGCAGCGCCCGGCCTACCGCATCCGCAACGGCGGTGGCGCCCCGGCCGCGCTGCTCGCCGAGGTCCTGGGCGCCCCGGCGCTGTTCTTCGGCACCGGCCTGCCCGAGGACCACTGGCACGACTCCGACGAGAAGGCGGAGGTGCAGGCGCTGGTCCAGGGCGCCGAGACCCTCGCGTACCTGTTGGAGGACCTCCCGCGCCGGCTGCGCGCCTGAACGGGTACCGAGAGGGGGGCGCGCGTCACGCGTGAGGGCCGGCCGGACAGTGTCCGGCCGGCCCTGAGCGGGTGGTGACGGTCAGCGCTCCGGGTACGCCGCCCCCATGCCGGCCGGCGCCTTGCCGGACTCGGCGGCGCGGGTCGCGGCGCTGGCGGCCATCGCCAGCAGCGCGGCGAGCGCCCCGGTGATGACGTTGTTGACGACGGTCCGGGTGGTGCTCACGTCGCCCGCGACCACCCACGGGGCGACGATCGTCCACAGACCCAGGGCGCAGGCGCCCCACGCCATGCTGTGGGTGCGCTCGTAGGCCCGGCCGAACCCTCCGCTCATGAGCAGCGCGTAGGCCAGCCCCACGAGCAGGTTGGTGACGGCCAGCCGCGACAGACCGTTGAACCCGGCGATCCACGGGGAGGCCGCCAGGTAGATGCCGGTGAGGAAGGCCAGTGTCCCGAGGGCCTGTCCCTGCGGCGTGCTGGTCGCGCGCTCGGCCACCTCGTGGCGCTGACGCATGTCGATGATGTCCGGGTGGGTCTCCATGGAAGGCCGTGAAGCGGAAGTGGACATGGCTGTTGCTTCTTTCTCTCTGGCCCGCGGTGGCGGTGAGCTGCTCACCTCTCGCTGCGGCCCCGAGCTGTCGTGGTGTCCTCGCTGGGCCGGGTAACTCCTTATGCGGCTTTTACACCTCTGTGCGGGGACTGGCGGCGGAATTCTGCGGGAGCCCGCGGGGCGTCCGGCACCGGCGGGTCAGCCGCGGTCCGTGGACCCGCCGTCGTCCTCGCCGTCCGGTGTGCCGGCGGCCGCGCCGGCGGTGCCCTCCGGCACCTCGACGCCTTCGAGCGGGCGGCCCGCCGTCGTGCCGTGGTCGGGCTGGTACCCCTCCTTGCTGCTCGCCGTGCCCGGCACGGACCGGTCCCGGGCCTGGCTCTCCGCGCCCGAGTGGGCCCCCGGCTCCTCTGGGTCCCGGGCCCGGGCGTAGTCCGCCGCACGGTCCTCGCGGTGCTCTTCCTGGTCGGCCATGTCGGCCCCCTTCCGGTGCGGTCCGTGTCAGCCCGTGGTCCGGGGCTGGGCCGGATTCTCCGGCGTGCCGTGGGACGGCGGGTTCATCGCCGGGCCCGACGTGGCGGGGGAGACCGCCGGTGCGGCGTCGGGCGCGGGTGCCCGTTCCGGCGCGGGTGCGAGGGGGGAGCCACCCGACGGCTCGGCCCCTTCTCCGAGTCGCCCCAGGCGGTTGCGCAGGATCTCCAGCACGGGGAGCCGGTGGGCGTGCGCCTCCTCGTAGGCGAGGACGTCGCGTACACCCGCCTCGTCCAGCGTGCGGATGCGGTGCTCCAGACTGCCCACCGGAAGGTGGTCGTAGTCCGGCAATGGCAGTGCCTCGTGCGGGGGCACGCGCGGCTCAGCTTTCTCCTCGGACATGAAGACGCCCTTCCGTCGTACGCCGATGGCGCTCACGGCCGTCGCGAGGGGCACTCGCGTACGCCGTTGCCTCGAACGTCACACCGAGTCCCGCGCGGGGGGCCGCCCAAACGGGCCGGCGGCGACCGCCCGCGTCCCGCGGACGGGACGCGGCACCGAGGGCGCCGGCCGGGTCTGCGACCATCCCGGGTGGGGACCACCCGAACGACCAGGCCTCCGGAGCGCCTGTCCACTCCGGCATGCTTCCCGCGCCACGGGCACGGGGAGCCGGCCCCTAGGTGGCCGGGCACGACGCGGGCAGCCGGAGCCCCTCCTCGGAGGCCACATGAGCAGGGAAAACGCAACGTCGACAAGCCCTGCCGAGGTGGCTACGGTTCCTGTCGTCCGGCGGCGCCCCCACCTCGTGGAAGGGCTCCCGTCAGGCCGAGCCGAGCGCGCCTCGGCCCCCCTCGCCGCCCCGATCCAGGGAGACGCATGGCCCACCTCGCCCTGTACACCTTCGGTGTCCTCAAGGCACCCCTCACCGACCCCGCCCCGCTCGTGCGCGAGTTCCACGCCCGTGGGGCGGACGTCTACCCGCAGATCGCCCGGCACCCGGGCTACCTCGCCCACGCCGAACCGGCGGACCCCGGGCGGGACGGCACCACACTGTTCGACCTGGACTGGGGCGCGTGGGGGACGTTCGCCGTACCGGCCTGGTACGACCGCGGCCGCACCCCGCGGACCACCGCCCTGGCCGCGACCCTGTCGCTCTGGACCGACCTGCCCTCCGCCGTCGACGGGGTCTACTCCGGCCACCACCGCGCGGCGCTCACCAGGCGCCACGACTGGTTCGAGCGGACCGGGCACCCGACGCACGTGTGCTGGTGGGTCACCGACGGCACGACACCCACCTGGGAGGACGGGGTCCGGGGACTGGAGGACCTGCACGCCCACGGCAGCGCGCCGCACGCGTTCACCTTCCGGCGGCCCTTCACCCCCGAGGGGGCGCCGAGCAGCGCGGCGACATGAGGAACGGGCGTCTGCCGCAGCAGACGCCCGTTCCTTCGCGCCGGGTGAGACGGCGCAGCCGTCAGTCGTTGGTGAGCAGGCCGGCCCGCAGGCGGGCCAGGGTGCGCGACAGCAGGCGGGAGACGTGCATCTGCGAGACGCCGAGGCGCTCGCCGATCTGGGCCTGGGTCAGCTCCTCCACGAACCGCATGTGGATGATCTGGCGGTCGCGCTCGTCGAGGTCGGCGATCAGCGGGGCCAGGGAGTGGAAGTCCTCCACGAGCTGCAGCGCGGCGTCCTCGGTGCCGATGAAGTCCTGGAGGGCGGCCTCGCCGTCCTCGCTGTTGTTGATCGTGGCGTCCAGGGACGAGGAGTTGTAGCCGTTGGCGGCCAGGCGCGCCTCGCGCACCTCGTCCTCGGGCAGGCTCATCAGCTCCGACAGTTCCTTGACCGTCGGGGTGCGGCCCAGGCGGCTGCGGAGTTCCTCGGTGGCGCGGGCCAGCTGGACGCGGGCCTCCTGCAGGCGCCGGGGGACGTGGACCGCCCAGGTGGTGTCGCGGAAGAACCGCTTGATCTCCCCGACGATGTAGGGGATCGCGAAGGAGGTGAACTCCACCTCGCGGGTCAGCTCGAACCGGTCGATCGCCTTGATCAGGCCGATCATGCCGACCTGGACGATGTCCTCCATCTCCTCCGGGCCACGGCTGCGGAAGCGGCCGGCCGCGTAGCGGACGAGGGACATGTTCATCTCGATGAGCGTGTTGCGGGCGTAGGCGTACTCGGGCGTGCCCTCCTCCAGCACCGCGAGCTGGTCGAAGAACAGGCGCGACAGTTCGCGGGCGTCCTTCGGCGCGAGGCGGGACGGGTCCGTGACCTCCGGCAGTGCGGATATCTCCGTGTCCGTCTTGGCTGCCGTCAGTGCCACCATGATGCGTCCCTCCCTTTGAGCGATGCCGACGCTTACGAGCCGACGAAGCGCGCTTACCCCGTCCCACGCATCCCATTCCCCCGAAGTCGAGATCCGATTCCGGCTAGGTGTCCCAGCCCGTCGTCAGGGCGCTGCGCGCCAGTCCCCGCAGCCACCGGTGCGCCTGGTCGGTGTCGTAGCGCTGGTGCCACGACAGGTACACCGGGGCCAGGGGCAGGTCGAGCGGGAGGGGCAGCACGGCGAGCCGCAGGTCCGCCGCCGCGGGGCGCGCCGCGGCCTCGGGGACGCTGACCAGGAGGTCCGAGCCGCGTACGAAGTCCAGCGCGGCCGCCTGCGTCGGCACGGTCGCCACCACGCGGCGGGTCAGGCCGAGGCGGGCCAGGGCGTCGTCGAGGGCGTTGCCGACGTTGCCCCGCCGTGAGACGGTGACGTGTTCGGCGGCGGCGTACTGCTCCGCGGTGACGGCCGCGCCGCGGGTGAGGGGATGCCCCTGCCGTACGACGACGACGAGGCGGGACGCGCCGACCTTCTCGGCGCGCACGTCCCGTGCTCCCGGATGGTTGGCGTTCGCCTCCAGGTCCACCTCGCCGCGCCGCAACTCCGGCGTGTCGGTGCTCGCTTCCCCCACGAAACGCAGACGCACCCCCGGTGCCCGGTCGCGTACGGCCGCGAGCAGTGCGGGCCCGCTCAGGGCGACCAGCGAGTCGTGCCAGCGGAGCGTGAAGGTGCGCTCCAGCGTCGCCAGGTCGAGTTCACGACTCGGCGCCAGCACCCCCTGCACCTGCTGCAGCAGCTCGTGCACCTGCTCCCGGACGGCGATCGCGTACGGCGTCGGCGTCATCGTGCGGCCGGTGCGCACCAGGATCTGGTCCCCGGTGGTGCGGCGGATGCGCCCCAGACTGCGGCTCATGGCCGGCGCGGTGACGTGCAGCCGTGCGGCCGCTCCCGCCACGCTGCCCTCCTCCAGGAGTGCGTCGAGCGCGGCCAGCAGGTTCAGGTCCAGTTGCACGACAGTCATCCTAGGCGTGCCTGACATGCATTTGAAGTCAATCACCGGGCTCGGTAGCGTCGATCACGAGGCGCCGGACAGGCGCACGGACCGGCCGGAACGGCCACAACACCCCCTGGACGAGCGGGAGTTCACCATGCCCGGAACACTGCACACCCCTGACGTCGCCGCCGAGGACACCGCCCTGCTCGACGCCACGGTGGCCGCCGTGCGCGAGGCCGGCGCGGCGCTGCGCGGGCGCTTCGCCGACGTCGTCCGCTACGGGACCCGCGACGAGCTGATGCACGCCCTCGCCGCCAACGACGACACGGCCCTCGACCTCCTGCGCCCCCGCCTCACGCAGGCGCGCCCGGACGCCGGCTGGGTGGAGGAGGAACTCGACGGCGGGGCGCTGCCGGCCGGCGAGTGGTGGGTCGTGGACCCGGCCGAGGGCAACGTCAACCACCTGCACGCCCTGCCGGAGTGGGCGGTGACCGCCACGCTCGTACGGGACAACCAGCCGGTCCTCACCGCAGTGCACCTGCCGCTCACCGGCGAGACCTACACCGCGCTCCGCGGCGCCGGCACCCACCTCGACGGCCGGCCGCTGCACGTCTCCCCGACCGAGGACCTGGCCCTGGGCATCGTGGCCACCAGTCAGGCGCGGCCGGACGAGGACGACGAGGTCGTGCGGCGCGTGGGTTCCTCGATCACCGCGATGCTCTCCGACGCGCTCGTGGTCCGCACCGCCGTGCCCGCGACCCTGCACCTGGTGAACGTGGCCGCCGGACGGATCGACGCCTTCTGGCAGTTCGCCGGCGCCCGCGCCGATCTGCTGCCCGGGGCGCTGCTCGTCACGGAGGCCGGCGGACGGGTCTCCGACGCCGAGGGCCGCCCCTGGACCCCGCTGAGCGAGGGCTTCCTGGCCGCCGCGCCCGGCGTCCACGCCCAGGCCGTCGCCACCCTCTCGCGCTGACCCGCACTGCCCCCTCCCACCCTTGAAGGGACCGGATCACCATGACCACGATCGCAGTACTCGGGAACGGCCGCGTCGGCGGCAGCCTTGCCGCGGCCCTCACCCGGGCGGGCCACGAGGTGCGGGTGGCCGACCGCACGCCGGGCGCCGCCGCGGAGGCCGCCCGCGCCGCGCGGATCGTCATCAACGCCACGCCGGGCGCCGGCTCGCTGGACCGGCTCGCCGCCCTGCGCGAGGACCTGCTCGGCAAGATCCTCGTCGACGTCTCCAACGCCACCGTCGACGGACCGGACGGCCTGCCCGCCGACCTGGTCTACCCGGGTTCGAGCCTCGCCGAGCACCTCCAGGAGGCGCTGCCCGACACGGCCGTCGTGAAGACCCTCAACACCATGCTCTTCCCGGTGATGACCGCACCGGCCACCCTCACGCGCGCACCCGACGCCTTCCTGTCCGGCGACGACCCGCAGGCCAAGCAGGCCGTCCGGGACCTGCTGGTCGGCCTGGGGTGGCGGCCCGAGTGGATCACCGACCTGGGTGGCATCCGGACCGCGCGCGCCACGGAGGCCGCGGTCCTCTTCGTGCCCCACGTGATACGGGCCGACGGGTTCGCGCCGTTCGCGATCTCGATCGCCCGCTGAGACGGCGGTGGCCGGGTCGTACCGGCGGCGGTGACGGACGGCGTCCGGAGTGTTGACATGCTCACTACCCCTCCCCAATCATCCGTGGAGCCCGGCAGTGCGAACGACGTTCGGCATCCCGAACGCACTTTTCGACCAGCCCTAGGAGCCCCGGTGCACCGACGATCAGCCAGACGACTCCTCCACCTCCTGGCGGCCACCGCATTGACGGTCGCCGCGTCGCTCACGGCCGCCGCCCACTCCACCGCTTCCGCCGCCCCCGGCAGCCCGGCCCTCACCCCGCCACTGGGCTGGAACAGCTGGAACAGCTTCGGGTGCGGGGTCACCGAGGCGCAGGTGCGCGCGGCCGCCGACGCTATGGTGTCCTCCGGGATGCGCGACGCCGGCTACCGGTACGTGGTGGTCGACGACTGCTGGTTCGACCCGCAGCGCGACGCGTCCGGCACCCTGCGCGCCAACGCCACCAAGTTCCCGAGCGGCATGAAGGCGCTCGGCGACTACATCCACGGCAAGGGCCTGAAGTTCGGCATCTACCAGGTGCCCGGTGACCGCACCTGCGCGCAGACCAGCGGCGCCTATCCCGGCTCCACGGGCAGCAGGGGCCACGAGACCCAGGACGCCGCCACCTTCGCCTCCTGGGGCGTCGACTACCTGAAGTACGACTGGTGCTCCTCCAGCGGCACCCGGGACGAGCAGGTCGCACGGTTCACGCTGATGCGTGACGCCCTGCGCGCCACCGGCCGGCCCATCGTCTACAGCATCAACCCCAACAGCTTCCACGCCATCACCGGCGCCGACTACAACTGGGGCGAGGTCGCCGACCTGTGGCGGACGACCGAGGACCTGCTCGACATCTGGCAGAACGGCAACACCAACAGTTATCCGATGGGCGTCGGCAACGTCCTGGACGTCACCGCGCCGCTGGCCGCCCAGTCGGGCCCCGGCCACTGGAACGACCCCGACATGCTGGTCGTCGGCCGTCCCGGCCTGACCCTCACCGAGTCCCGCTCCCACTTCGCCCTGTGGGCGCTGCTGGGCGCCCCGCTCATGGCCGGCAACGACATCCGCACGATGTCCGCCGACGTCAGCGCGATCCTGCGCAACCCCCGCCTGCTGGCCGTGGACCAGGACTCCCTCGGGGCGGGCGGGCGCAGGGTGCGCGACGACGGCAGCACCGAGGTGTTCGCCAAGCCGCTGTCCGACGGCTCGGTCGCGGTGGGCCTGTTCAACCGGGGGGAGAGCGCCGCCACGGTCACCGCCACCGCCGCCCAGGTCGGCCTGACCGGCGGGCCCTTCACCCTCACCGACCTGTGGACCGGCGCCACGTCCAGCACGTCCGGGCAGGTCTCCGCCGGCGTCCCCGCGCACGGCGTGGCCGCGTTCCGGATGAGCGGGGGCAGCCCGCTGGCCGCCACCACGTCACGCCTGCGCGGCACCGCGTCCGGCCGCTGCGCGGACGTCGACAAGGCCTCCACCGCCGCCGGGGCCACCGTCCTGGTCTGGGACTGCCACACGGCCGCCAACCAGCTCTGGACCACCTGGGCCGGCGGCGAGATCCGCGTCTTCGGCGACAAGTGCCTGGACGCCTACAACCAGGGCACCGCCAACGGCACCCGGGTGATCACCTGGCCCTGCAACGGCCAGGCCAACCAGAAGTGGACCGTCGGCTCCGACGGGTCGGTCCGCAACGTCCACGCCGGCCTGTGCCTCGACGTCGACGGCGCCGGCACCGCGAACGGCACCCCGCTGGTCCTGTGGTCCTGCACCGGTCAGGCGAGTCAGAAGTGGACCCGGGCCTGAGGTCCGGGTGAGAGGAACGGGCGTCGGGGCACTCGGACGTCATGGCAAAGCTGCACATACCCGGTCGAAAAGACCATCCGACGGACGACGGGCCCCACCCGGACGACGTGGGCCCGGGCCCCGACGTGGAGCGGCGCGCGCCGGACGCTCCCACGAAACTGCCGAAGGGCGCGTGGCGCGCGGTGCTCAAGGGCAGCCTGCGTGAGTTCAAGGACGACGAGCTGACCGACCGCGCGGCGGCCCTGACGTACTACGGCATCCTGGCCGTGTTCCCCGCACTGCTGGCCCTGGTGTCCTTGCTGGGCCTGACCGGCAGGTCGACCACGGACAAGCTGCTGAACAACATCAAACAGCTCGCACCCGGCTCCGCCCGCGACATCCTCACCAACGCGGTGCAGCAGCTCCAGGGCAGCGCCGGTGTCGGCTCGCTCATGGCGGTCGTCGGCCTGGTTCTCGCGATCTGGTCGGCGTCCGGCTACGTGGCGGCGTTCATGCGCGCGGCGAACGCCGTCTACGACATGCCCGAGGGCCGCCCGGTGTGGAAGATCCTCCCCGTGCGGCTCGGCGTGACGATCACGCTCCTGATCCTGGCCGTGGTCAGCGCGGTGATCGTGGTCTTCACCGGCGGCCTGGCCCACCGGGCCGGCACCGCCCTCGGCCTCGGCGACACGGCCGTGACCGTGTGGTCGATCGCCAAGTGGCCGGTGCTGGTCGTCCTGGTCACCATCATGATCGCGATCCTGTACTGGGCGAGCCCGAACGCCAAGGTGAAGGGCTTCAAGTGGATCACCCCGGGCAGCTTCCTGGCCCTGGTGATCTGGCTGATCGCCTCCGCCGGGTTCGCGTTCTACGTCGCCAACTTCGCCTCGTACAACAAGACCTACGGCACGATGGCCGGCGTCATCGTCTTCCTGGTGTGGCTGTGGATCAGCAACCTCGCCATCCTGCTGGGCCTGGAGTTCGACGCGGAGGCCGCCCGGCAACGGGCCATCGCCGGGGGACACCCGCCGGAGGCCGAGCCGTACACCCAGCCGCGCGACACCCGGAAGTGGGACGAGGAGGACCGCCGCCGCATGGAGGAGGGCTGACCGCGCGTCCGACGGCCGTCAGCCCGCGGTGCGTCGTCAGCCCACGGTGCTCGCGCGGATCTCCAGGCGGTGCGGGACGACGATGTCCTGCGGCGGGACCGCCGGGGCGGGGCTGTAGATACGGTCGGCGAGGCACTGCAGGGCACGTTCCGTGATCTGCCGCTTGTCCGGGACGACCGTCGTCAGGGCCGGATGGGCCCAGCGGGCGTCGTCGATGCCGTCGAAGCCGACGACCGCCAGGTCCCCGGGGACGCGCAGACCCCGTTGATGGGCGCAGTGCAGCGCGCCCAGGGCGAGTTCGTCGCTGAAGGCGAACACGGCGTCGACCTCCACGCCCTCGTCGAGCAGGGCCGACATCGCCGCGTACCCGTCCTCGCGGTGCAGGGTCGCGACGGTCCGCTCCAGCGCGGGGTCGGGGGCGATGCCGGCGCGGCGCAGCGCCGCGGTGTAGCCCTCGTGGCGCTGACGGGCGGTGCCGTTGTGCAGGTGCGGCTGGAGCCCGAGGGCGGCGATGCGCCGGCGGCCCAGGCCGAGCAGGTGCGTGGTCGCCTCGTCGGCCGCCGGCACGTTGTCCACGGCCACCCGGTCGGCGAGGCCGCCGGGACTGCGCTCGCCCAGGAAGACGAGGGGCACCCCCCGGGCGTGCGCGGCGAGGTCCTCCGGGCTGAGGGCCCACGGGCTGATGATCAGCCCGTCGACGACCCGTCCGCCGGTGCCCTCCAGCAGGCGCCGCTCGGCGTCGGCGTCACCGAAGGTCTGGTCGATCACGACGGTCCAGGAGCGCTGCTGCGCGGCCTGCACGAGCAGGCCGGCCAGCTCACTGAAGTACGGCGAGTGGAGCTCCGGGATGGCCAGGCCGATCAGCCCCGTCCGGCCGGCGCGCAGGTTGCGGGCGGCGACGTTGGGGCGGTAACCGAGCTCGTCCAGCGCGGCCTGCACCTTGACGCGGGTGTGCTCGGCGACGGCACCGGAGCCGCTGACGACGTTCGAGACGGTCCTGATCGACACCCCGGCGAGGGCGGCGACGTCCTTGAGGCGGCTGGTCACGCCGGACATCTTCGCACGACCTCCGGAACGGACCAGCCGGCGTGGGGATCGCCCCCGCACGCATCCTTGCGACGTGGAATGCAACGTTGCATCATGGAGTGAACCCACCCGAGGAGCCGCCCTGTGAGTGCACCCCTGCATCCCGACACCACGCCCTCCGCCCTGGACGTCGACGTCACGGCCGACGTGGAGGCCCTCTACTCGGACGGCATCACCGCCCGCAAGGGCGCCTTCGGGGTGGACTGGGCCGACGCGCTGCGCGCGGACGTCGACCGCGCCTTCGAGGAGGCGCTGTCCCGGCCCGGCGGCGCGGTGGGCCGCGGCCCGAACCGCTACTACGTCGAGATCCACCCCGAGCAGATCAGGGGCTTCGTGGAACTCGTGGACCACCCGTGGGTGCGCTCCGTGTGCGCCGCCGTGCTGGGCCCCGACTACCGCATCGTGGAGATCGGCTTCGACGTGCCGCTGGAGGGAGCCGTGAACCAGCCCTGGCACCGGGACTTCCCGATGCCCGAGGAGACCCGCAGGGAACGGCGCCTGACCTCGCTGGCGTTCAACGTCACCACCGTGGACACCACCGAGGACATGGGCCCCTTCGAGATCGCGCCGGGCACCCAGTGGGACGACAGCCCCGAGTTCGACCACGGCATGTTCCCGCCCAGGGCGCACTACGGCCGCTACGAGGAGCGTGCCGTGCGCAAGTACCCGCAGCGCGGCGACATCTCCGCGCGGACCGCCCTGACGATCCACCGCGGCACCACCAACCGCTCCCGGCTCTCCCGGCCCGTCCTGGTCCTGGGCGTCGACGGCCCCGAGGCGAGCAACGGGGAGCGGCACGACCTCGCCGTCACCCGCGGCTACTGGGAGCGGCTGCCCGAGCGGGTCCGCCGCCACCTCGACTGCCCGGTCGTGGACGAACTGGTCCCCGTCACGCAGAAGCACACCATCGAGGGCCTCGTCATGGGCGACGCCTGACCCGAGCGCCCACGCCGGCGCGACGGCCCGGCCGGCGTCCGCGACGGGATGACACCCTGTCGGAGCAGAATGGCTCCGACTCGTGGCCGAATGATCGTATGACGGGGGCCCGGTCGGGGTAGAACGGACGCCGGGGCCCTTCCCGCGAGGGAGGGACCCCGGTTACTCACCCCTGCCGGCACCCCCGGCAAGATCGAAGGACGCAGTATGGCCAGCGGCACCGTGAAGTGGTTCAACTCCGAAAAGGGCTTCGGCTTCATCGCCCAGGACGGCGGAGGACCGGACGTCTTCGCCCACTACTCCAACATCTCCGGCACCGGGTACCGCGAGCTGGTCGAGGGTGAGGCGGTCACGTTCGACGTCACCCAGGGCCAGAAGGGCCCGCAGGCGGAGAACATCGTCCGCGGCTGACGTTCCGAACTTTCCCGTCGGCCCCTTCGACACCCCGTCGAAGGGGCCGACGGCGTTCCGGGGGAGAGGCGGTCGGCTCGCCTCGGGGCCCTCTGCCGGACCGTTCCCGGCCATCGGTCCGTCCGCGCTCACGGCCTCGGCCGGAGCGCGTCGACGAGGAGGTCGAGCAGGCGGTCCGTGCGCTGCTGCGGCGCGCCGTCCATGATCGCGGCGAACACCCCGACGAGCAGTGTGGCCACGTCGTCCGGGTCGACGTCGGCGCGCAGCGTGCCGGCGGCCGCGCCCCGTTCGAGGATCGTGCCGACCGTCGCGGTGACGCGCTCCCGCGAGGGGGCGGCGATGCGCCCGGAGGCGAGCGCGGTGCGCAAGGTGTCCATCATCCCGCGCTTGGTGGCGACGAACGCGGCGTACCGGCCCGTCCAGGCGCGGAGCGCGATGTCGGCGGGGTGCTCCGCCAGCAGTTCCGGCGCGCTCGCGGTGACGGCGTCGAGCTCGCTCGCGTAGACGGCGTCGACGAGGTCCTCGCGGGTGGGGAAGTGCCGGTAGAGGGTGCCGATGCCCACGCCGGCCGCCCGGGCGATGGCCTCCAGCGTGACCGGGCCCTCGGCCGCGGCGAACGCGGCCTGCGCGACGGCGATCAGCTTTTCCCGGTTGCGCCGCGCGTCCCGCCGGACCGGCCGGCCCGGGGGAACGGCCGGGTCGGCACCACCCGTGGCATCGATGGGATCGGTCGGGTCGGGGGCAGGGGAATGTGACGCGAACAAAACGGAGGCACCTCCGGTACTGCTACGGTTGACGTAACGGAGGCTCCTCCGTATCTCTCCAGTCTTTCACGAGAGCAGGCAGCCATGACCCCCGGAAGCACTCCCGCCCCCGCTCCGCGCCCCGGAGGGACCGCCCGGCTCGCAGGCCGCACGGTCTCCCGCATCGGGTACGGCGCGATGCAGCTCGAGCGCCTGCGCGACCGCCGCGACGAGGCCGTCGCCCTGCTGCGCCGCGCCGTCGAACTGGGCGTCGACCACGTGGACACCGCCGAGTTCTACGGCGCCGGATTCGTCAACGACGTGATCCGCGAGGCCCTGCGCCCCGCGGACGACGTCATGGTCGTCACCAAGGTGGGGGCCGACCCGAATCCGGGCGGGCGCATCCCCCTGCGCCCGGCCCAGCGGCCCGAGGAACTGCGCGCCAGTGTCGAGGACAACCTGCGCAGCCTCGGCGTCGAGCGGCTGGACGTCGTCAACCTGCGCCGCCTGGACACCGGACCCGGACTGCGGCCCGAGGGCGACCAGGTCGTCGGCCTCGACGACCAGCTCGCGGCGATGACCGCCCTGCGCGACGAGGGCAAGATCGGCGCGATCGGCCTGAGCAACGTCGGCCTCGACACCCTGCGCCGCGCCCTGCCCGCCGGCATCGCCTGCGTGCAGAACGCCTACGCCGTCGTCGCCCGTGACGACGAGGACCTGCTGGAGCTCTGCGCGGCCGAGGACATCGCCTGGGTGCCGTTCTTCCCCCTCGGCGGGGCCTTCCCCGGCCTGCCCAAGGCGACCGACGAGCCGGCGGTGCACGCCGTGGCCGCGTCCCTGGGCGTCACTCCGTCCCAGGTCGGCCTCGCCTGGCTGCTTCACCACGCCCCCCACGTGCTGCTCATCCCCGGCACCGCCGACGCCGCCCACCTCGCGGAGAACATCGCGGTGGGCGACATCGCCCTCGATGCCACGGCCCTGGCCGCCCTGGACGCCGTCACGTCCCGCTCGTACGACGTCCCGATCGGCTGACGACCCCCGGTACCGTCAGCCGACGGTCGCTCGTCGTGACCCGCGGCTCACCCCCGCCCGGCGGGCCGTCGACCGGCCTCGTCGACGACGGCGAGTTCCAGCTCCGCCTCGCCGGACAGCAGCGTCCCGGCCTTCCCGTACGAGGTGTCCTTGACGAGGTAGCTGCGGGAGCCGAGGAAGGAGTAGTCCTCGGTGTCGAAGACCCACTCGGTCCGCACGCCGTGGCGCACGTCGTCGCGGGCGATGCCGAGACCGCGGCGGCCGATCGCGTCGTGGGCCCGCGGGGCCGGGGCGACGCCGGGGATCCTCGCGGCGGCCCGGTAGAGTGCGGCGGCCGTACGGGGCGGCATCATCCGGCCGAGCAGGGACCCGATCTCCTCGAACACCGCCTGGTCCCGTTCGCGGGCCTCCGCCTGCGGCGTCCTGGCGTACAGGTACGCCAGCAGGTCGTCCGGATCGGTGGGCAGGGAGCTGAGCCAGCGGTAGGTCGGCCTGCTCAGCCCGGCCGGGGTGCCGTCGGTGTCGCCGAACTCGGCGTTGATCGGCGAGATCCGGCCGTTCTCCCGGACCAGACCGAGCTTGCGCAGCGGTCCCGGCTCCTGCGCGAGCCACGTCTCCCGGTCCGTCAGGGGGCCGACGACGGCCTTCCCGCTGGTGAGGTCGGCCCCGCGGGTCTTCTCCCGGGTGTAGACGAACTGGTCGTCGCGCACCGGGGGAGTGGTGCGCCCCTCGGCGGCGTCGGAGATGCGGCCCAGCAGGGCCGCGGCGGGCCGCATGTCCGTGGCCGCGCGGTGCGAGGCGGTGCCGGAGGGCTCCCGGCCACCGTCGTGCAGGGCCACGCCCACGGCCAGCACGCCGGCCAGGGTCAGCGCCGTCGCCGGCGCCAGGAGCGCGGGCCGCAGCAGTCGGCGGGCCGGGCGGGAACGTGTCGACCGGTCCCGTTCGATGTGGTGCATCAGCAGTTCCTTGTGACGGAGGTGCTGCTCGCGCGGGAGGTCCCAGTCGGCCGGGGCCGGCAGCAGGCGGGCGATCTCCTCACGGTCGCCGTTCGGCTGCGGGGAAGCACCGGTGGTCTCGTCGTTCATGTGAGCTCCTCCCGTACGGGCAGGGCCGCGATCGCGGCCGCACTTGTCATCTCTCCGCGGGCGGTGGGTGGTTCCCGGTCCTCCTCCGCGAACCGGGCGAGCTTCTTGCGGGCCCGCGAGAGGCGGGACCGTACGGTGCCGACGGCGATGCCGAGCGCTTCCGCCGTCTGCCGGTAGTCCAGGCCGGACCACACGCACAGCGCCAGGACCTCCTGTTCCTGGCGCCGCAGCCGGCCCAGTGCGGCGTGCACGGCCAGCAGGCGTCGCGCGTCGTCGATGCGCCCGATGGTCCGGGGCGCGAAGTCCTCCTGCGCCGGCGGCTGCGGCTGGCGCGCCAGGAACAGACGTCGTCTGCGCTGCGCCCGGCGGGCGTTGTCGGCCTTGTGGGTGGCGATCCCCAGCAGCCAGGGCAGCAGGGAGCCGCCGTCCTCGTGCACCCGCGTGCGGGTGCGCCACGCGGCCAGGAAGGTGTCGGACATGATCTCTTCGGCTGTCGACCAGTCGCCCGTCAGCCGCAACGCGTGGTTGTAGACGGCACGGGCGAAATCCTCGTACAGCTGGGCGAACGCCTCGCGGTCCCCCTCGCGCACACGGCGGCGCACATCGTTCTCTGAGTCCCTCACGACCACTTCTCTCCGCGACAGCCGAGGAGTTCCTGTGGCCCGCGTCACGCTCCGCTCGTCCGCTCGCCCGGCCCGACCGGCACGCGCCGCCCTGAGGGCACCTCGTACTCGGACGTCCTATCACCAGGCCGGTCGGCGACGGCTCGACAGGGTGGCCGCACTGCGGCAACGCCCGGCCCTCCCACCGGGGAGGACCGGGCGCTGCTCCACTCTTCGCCGCACGGTTGCCGGCGGCGGCCGCTCCGCGTCTCAGCGGTAGTAGTAGGCCTTCGCCTCGATCGTGTGCGCCTTGCCGCGCAGGTAGATGCGCATGTAGTACGACGTGCCGGACGACGCGTTCGCCTTCACCGTCATCCAGCCGCCGTTGCAGTAGCCCCAGCCGCCCTTCTTGACGACCTTCTTGTCGCGGGTCCGCACCACGTCGATCTTGTACTTGGTGCCGTCACCGCCGTTCCAGCAGCGCGCGTTGACGCCGAGCGTGCTGCTGCGCGGGACGAAGTCGGGCGTCGCCCAGTACTTGGTGGGGCGGTGGCTCTTCGGACCCCAGATCCGGTGCCAGCTGCCGCTCGCGGCCGAAGCGTCGGTCCGCGAAACGGCGGTGCCCGGTGCGCTGTGCACCGCCGGCGACGCCTGGGCGGCCGGAGCGGCCACCGCGAAGCCGGTGCCCAGCGCAAGCGAAGCCGTCGCCAGGGCGAGGCTCTTTCGTGCCGTCATCGTGTCGCATCCTTTCCCGGAGCACGGCCGGGTCCCCCCGTTGGGCACCCCGTGTCGACCGTGTCCGCGGCGCGGCGTCCGGCGGTCGGCCGCCGGGCCGTCGTGCTGGTCCAAGAAGCTACGGGCGGCCCGTCCGCGGCCGCGTCCGGCGACGGATGGAACTCCCGCCGGACCCACGGCGGTAGGAGCCCGCTCCCTCAACCTTCCGCGGTACCGCGGCAGTTCGACGTGACGCCGCGCGCCCCGCGGCTACGCTGCGGTGATGCGGATCCGCCCCCTGAACCGTGCCGGTCCGGCCGCCGACGCGGTGATCGCCGTGGCGCTCACCACCGTGGCCGTGCTCCTCGGGCAGGAGGCCACACGTCAGGGCTGGTCCGCGCTCGACGCGCCCGCGTACGCGCTCGTCGGCCTGGTCAACCTGCCGCTCGCGCTGCGCAGCAGGACGCCGGTCGCGGTCTGCGCCTTCGTCCACGTCGTGTGGGTCTGCTACGTCACCGCCGGCTACTGGCCCGTCGTGAACACCTTCGGGCCGATGCTCGCCGTCTACACGGTCGCCTCGCTGCGTTCCGTGCGCACGTCCGTCACCTGCGCCGCCTCGATGGCCGCGATCTGGATCTACGCGGGGGTGGTCAGCCGCAGCGACTCCATGGCGTCCGTCGTCGGCCAGGCCCTGGTCTTCCCCGCGGTGCTGTGGCGCTTCGGCCTCACAGCCCGCCGTGCCGCCGAACTCGCCCGCAGGCTGCGGGAGGAGCAGGCCGAACGGACCCGCCGGGAACTGGCCGAGGAGCGCGGCAGGATCGCGCGCGAGCTGCACGACGTGGTGGCCCACCACATGTCGGTCATATCGGTGCAGGCGGGCCTGGCCGGATTCGTCTTCGACTCCGACCGCGACACGGCGCGTGCCGCGCTCTCCACGATCTCGGGCACCAGCGCGGAGGCCCTCGACGAACTCCGCCGCATGCTGCGGGTGTTGCGGACCCCGGACGAGGACGGCCTTCCGGCCGCGCCCATGCCGGGCCTGGCGCGTCTGGGGGAGATGGTCGAGCGCGTACGGTCCGGTGGCGTGCGGGTCGACCTGCGGACGGAGGGCGCGGTCCGTCCGCTCGCGCCCGGCGTCGAGCTGTGCGCGTACCGCGTCGTGCAGGAGGCGCTGACCAACGTGCTCAAGCATGCACCCGGGGCCAGCGCGAGTGTGCAACTGCGTTACGGAACACGCCAGTTGGAGGTGACCGTCGCGGACGACGGACAGGGGGCGGTTTCGGACAAGGTGCGTCCGGGCGGCGGGCACGGGTTGATCGGCATGCGGGAAAGGGCAAAGCTCTACGGTGGGCAGGTCGACATCGGCCCACGGAGCGAGGGGGGATTCGCGGTGCGCCTGACCCTGCCCACCTCCGCGCAGGCCGCAGGCGAGGGAGAAGACTTATCGGGATGACCAGGGTGCTAGTCGTCGACGACCAGTTCCTGATCCGTGCCGGACTCGCCGGGCTGCTGCGCGCGGCGCCCGGCATCGAGGTGGTCGGCGAGGCGGGGGACGGCGAGGAGGCCGTCGCCCTGGCCGCACAGACCCGTCCCGACGTGATCCTGATGGACATCCGGATGCCCGGCATGAGCGGCATCGCGGCCACCGAAAAGATCCTCGCCGACGCGCCGGACCCGCTGCCCCGGGTCCTCGTCCTGACTACCTTCGACCTGGACGAGTACGTCTACGGCGCCCTGCGCGCCGGTGCCTGCGGCTTCCTGCTCAAGGACTCGGGGCCCGAGCGGCTGCTCGCCGCGGTGGCGGCGGTCGGCGCGGGAGACACGCTCTTCGCGCCCAGCGTCACGCGCCGCCTGGTCGAGGCGTTCGCCCGCCACGGCGGGAACACCGGGAGGGCGGACGAACCGCCGCCCGACCTCGGCACGCTGACCGCGCGAGAGAGGGAGGTGCTCAAGCTGACCGCCAGGGGCATGTCCAACCTGGAGATCGCGGGCGAGTTGTTCATCAGCGAGGCGACCGTCAAGACGCACCTCAACCGCACGATGACCAAGCTGGACCTGAGCAGCAGGGCACAGGCCGTGGTGGTGGCGTACGAGACCGGCCTGGTCACCCCGGGGTGCGCGGGCTGACCGACCGGCCTGCCGGCGCATGACATCCTGGCCCCGTGCTCCTGAACGACCTCTCCAGCGGCGTCGACCTCCGCCCGGTGCGCTACCAGTTCGCCACCGCCTCCGGTGACGCCTTCGACGACAACTGGCTGGTCGTCGAAGGCACGGTGGCGACGCCCGAGGGAACGTGGTCCTTCACGGATCCGTGTCTGCTCGTCGACGAGGCCCGCGAGGTGTCCGCGTGGCTGCGCGCGGTGGCCGCGGGGACGGTGGCGGTCACGGAACCCGACGCTGAGGGCGAGCTGACACCGGACACGTGCTTCATCGAGCCGGTCGTGGCTCTGAGCCTCGCCGGCCGGAGCGAGGCCGGGACCGCGGTGGTCCGCGTCCACCTGTCCCTGGAGGCGGCACCCCCGTGGCAGCAGGGTGAAGACATGCCTGACATCTACCAGTACGCCGTCGAGGTCGAGGCGGACACCGCGGCGCTCCGGCACGCGGCGGACGAGTGGGACCTCTCCCTGTCCTCGTTCCCGACCCGCTGACCGACCACCTGCCGCGCCGAACCGCCGTCCGGCTCAGGAGTAGGTCATCGGGCAGCCGTGCCGCAGGGAGTACTGCGCGGCGCGCAGGTAGAACGCCACGTAGAAGGACGCTTCCAGGTCCTCCGCCCACGGCCCAGGGCGTGCCTGGGCGGTCCGCCCGGCCTCGCCCTCGAGGAACCACAGGCTCAGGGCGAGGTTCTCGCCGGCCGGTATCGCGTCCACGGGCAGGGCGACGGCACGGGCCAGCCGCTCGGCCAGGGCGAGTACGCGCGGGGCCCCGGCGACCGTCGTCTCCTCGGAGTACGCGGTGCCGACGGGGAGCACGATCTCCTCGTCCAGTGCGAACGGCACCAGCATGTTCCAGTCGAGGAGCGTGGACAGTTCCTCGTCGGTCAGGTGCGTGGTGCACAGCTCCAGGAAACCGTCCATGGACGGGCTGACCTTCTCCTCGAACCAGCCCCGCTCCTCCCGCGCCGCCTGCGGAAACGCGTAAGGGGGCAGCCCGCGCCGCTCCAACTCGGCGTTCAGTGCGGCGGCGACGTCCCCGTACCCGTCCTCGCCCGGTTGCGACCAGTCCTGCGCAGCGACACTCACCAGATAGACACCCATGATCGCAACATAGCGGTCGCCACCGACAACGCACCCACCCCCGGCGTTGCCCTCTGCGGCTGCGCGACTGGTCGACAGGAGGTAAAGGCATCGTATGGTCTAGTCCAAAGTGGCGGTTGGTCTAGTCCAACTCATTGACGTGACCCCAACATCTCCCGGAGCCTGGGGCAACTCCCCGCCCCACCCCCTCCGGAAGGCACTTCATGAGATCCCTTCGGGCCTGTCTGGGCGCGGCGGCGGCCGTCACGCTGGCCGCCGCCGGCGCGACCGCCCTCGTCGCCAACAGTGCCTCGGGCGCGACCACCGCGCTCGGCAACCGCTGGTACGCCGCCGCCCCGTACCTGATGCCGCTGGACAACGACCCGCCGGACCCGGCCGCCATCATGGACGCGACCGGGCTGAAGGCCTTCCAACTGGCCTTCGTCCTGGCCCCGAACGGCGGTGGCTGCTCGCCCACCTGGGACGGCACCGCACCCGTCTCCTCCGACACGGCCGTGCAGTCGGTGATCAACACGATCCGGGCCAAGGGCGGCGACGTCTCGGTCTCCATCGGCGGCTACGGCGGCACCAAGCTCGGCCAGGCCTGCTCGGACCCCGCGTCCACGGCGGCGGCCTACCAGCAGGTCATCACCAAGTACGGCCTGCACGCCATCGACTTCGACCTGGAGGAGCCGGAGTACGAGAACACCGCGGCCATCCACAACGAGATCGGCGCCGCCAAGATCCTCCAGCAGAACAACCCCGGGCTGTACGTCTCCGTGACGACGGCCGGCACCGCGGACGGCACCGGCTGGTTCGGCAAGCAGATGCTGCTGGAGGCCAAGTCCCAGGGATTCACGCCGAACAACTTCTCCATCATGCCGTTCGACGGCGGCTTCAACGGCGCGGCGAGCCAGACCAGTGCGCTGACGAACTTCAACTCGATCCTGCAGTCGACCTTCGGCTGGGACCAGGCGACCGCCTACGCCCACGAGGGCTTCTCCGGCATGAACGGCCGCAGCGACACGGGCGAGATCTTCACCCAGGCCGACTTCCAGACGGTGCTTGACTACGCCACCAGCCACCACATGGACCGGTTCACGTTCTGGTCGCTGAACCGCGACCGGCAGTGCAACCCGCCGGACAACGGCGGCCGTACGTCCGGAACGTGCTCCAGCGTCGCCCAGAACCCCTGGGCCTTCGCCGCGTACTCCGTGAAGTTCGCGGGTGCCACTCCGCCGAGTACGCCGCCGACCACCCCGCCCGCCCCGACACCGACGCCGACCCCCGCCTCCTGCAAGACGGCGTGGAGTCCCTCGACGGCGTACACCGCGGGGAACGAGGTCTCCTACGGCAAGCACAACTGGAAGGCCAAGTGGTGGACCCAGAACGAGGTGCCCGGCGCCTCGCAGTGGGGTCCGTGGCAGGACGAGGGCGCCTGCTGAGCGAAACGCCGCTGCATCCTCTGTGGCGCGCGAGGGCGGCCCGGCTCCCGGACCGCCCTCGCCGTTCCCGTGGATCGCCGCCCGGGTCTCATCGCCGGCCCTCCTGCAGGAGACGGCCCGCGAGGTGGAGCAGATCCGCCAGGCGCAGCACCCGTCCGTCGAAGCCCGGCAGGGGGACGTGGAGCGGCTCGCTCCAGCGGGCGGGGACGGCGTCCAGCCCGTAGTACGCGCCCGCGAGACCTCCCGTCACCGCGGCGACCGTGTCCGTGTCCCCGCCCAGGTCGATTGCCGCGCGTACCGCGTCCTCGAAGCCGGCGGTGGTGCGCAACGCCCAGACGGCGGAGCCCAGGCAGGGCCACACGGCACCGTTGAACTCGGTCGCCCGGTCGGGGTGCCAGTCGGGCGAGAGGACCGTGGCGTAGCGGTCGCGGTGGTCGGGGTGGACCTGGGCCAGGATGTCCGGGAGCGCGGCCAGGGGGTCGCTGTCCTCGAACGTGACGCGGATGAGTTCGTGGAAGATCGCGGTGCCTTCCCAGGCCGCGCGGTCGCCGTGGGTCAGGGCGGCGATCCGGCGGGCCGCGTCCATGGTGGCCTCCCGGCCGGCGGCGGCGAAGTGGACGGCGGACGTCGAGGCCCGCATCAACGCGCCGTTCCCCGCTGCTCGTAGGTTCACCTGGAAGTGGACCGCGGCCGCGAGGTCCCAGGGCATGCCGTTCGTCAGCACGTCCTCGGTCTGCAGGCCGATGTCCTTCGGGTCTGCCGCCGCCCACCGCTGGAAGCGGGCGAAGATGTCCGGCAGGTCCAGCCCGCCCCGCTCCAGCAGGGACTCCGCGACCAGGACGGCCATCTGCGTGTCGTCCGTGGCCTCGCCGGGGTCCCAGCCGCCCCCTCCGCACATCTCCCCGCCGGCGCCCGGGACGGGAAACCGGGCGGAGAACGCCCCCTCGGGGCCGAACTCGAAGGGCGCACCCAGGGCGTCACCCACCGCCGAACCGACCACCGCCCCAGCGGCCCGCTGAGCACGCTTCACCGGGACACCCCTGTCACGCACGTCGGCCGTCGGTCAGTAGGCGATGAGTCGCCAACGCTCGATCCACAGCAGCCGCCGACTGTCCGAGACGAGGACCTGGACACGGTCTCCCTCCACCTGCCGAACACTGCCGTAGAGCGTGACGTCGGGGAGGTCCGCCCTGACGATGTCGTGGACTCCCAGATCGCTTTCGACGGGCCGGTTCCACGCGTGCGTGCACTGCTCGCAGTGGTAGCCGACGACGTCGCACCCCTCGACCGTCACCGGGACACCCGGACGAACCGCTTCGACGAAGCACCGAGGACACGGATCAGCAGTGCGCGGGCCGACGGAACGGGACATGGCCCGATCCTGCTGTACTGCGACAATGCTTGGCAACTGCGGTACCGGCCGGAGACATGGGGGTGTCCCTTGAGCGGTGATGCGTACGAGGACGGGCCAGGTCATGCCTGCAGCACGTGGACGCTCGACCAGATGCGGAGCTTCGTCCTCGCGACGTCCGGCATGGTGCTCGAGACGGCGCGGGTCGTGGCACAGGGGCACGCCTACTCGTGCGGCCTTCCCCAGGAGGAGCGTCGCGCATGGGCCAAGCTGTCGTTGCTCGCGAACCGGCGGATGCTCGACGGCACCGAGGCGGAGCTGACCCGGGTGGCCCACCAGGACTTCATGTTGCGCATGTGGGTGATCGACCGGCTGGGCCCCGACGACGCGGACCCCGACTGGAGTCCGCGGGCGCTGGCCGCCGACACCCTCGCGGCGCTGACCCTCACGCCCGAGCGCGCGGCCGCGCTCGCCGACGGCTGGCGCGACCTTCCGGTCGAGGACATCCTCCGGCTCCGGCGGCACAAGAACCTGACGGCGCACCTGGAGCGGCTGGTCGGCCACCTGCCACCAGGTCCGCTGCGTGAGCAACTGGTCACCTGGACCGGGACGAGGCGGCTGCTGCCTTGACCCGCCGTCGGGTCAGGGGCGTACGAGGCGGCGGAGGGCCAGGTGTGCGAGTGGGGCGTAGAGAGCCGCCGCGGGTGTCGGGCCGTCCACGAGGAGGGTCGTCCGGCTGCCGTGGGCGTGCGCGTGCACCTCGTGGTGCAGCCGGAGCCGGACGGGGCCCGGCCGGACGCACCACGTCCAGCGGTGCCGGCGGTGGTCGACGGACTCCACGGCGAACGGGGCACGGAGACCGACGACCGACTCGACCGTCCCGGTCAGCCCGGGGACGAGGGTGCGGCCGTCCGAGTGAACCGCACGGATCTGCGGAGACCACGATGCCCACTGGTCGAGGTCCGCGTAGCGCTGCCACACCGTCGTCGGCCGCGCCGGCCCCGTGGCCCGCAGCCTCAGCCGGCCCATGGGCGCCCCGTGCGCCGACGCGTGCGGCCCGCGGTGCGGCGGGGGCTCACCCCACCTGCCCCTGGAGGTACTCCGCCAGCGCCTTGCCGGGCCGGAACGCCGCTCTGCCGTCCTCGCTCTGGAAACTGCCGAAGCTGCCCAGGCTGACCGTCTCGTCGGTCTTCAGGGCCTCCGCGATGGTCCCGGGGTGCTCCACCGTGCCGAAGAGGGTCTCCAGGACCCGGCCGACGTCCCCGGGGGTGAGCTCCCTGCCCCCGGCGCTCTCGGTGGCGCGGCGCGCCGTGATGTCGATGAGGTGCGTCTTGTCCATGGTCACTTCCCGGTCGGCAGGCGAAGGGCGTCGGTCCCTCCAGGTTCGCGCCGGCCCGTGCCGTCCGCATCTCCTCGGCCCGTCAGAGGCCGACGCCGCCGCTGGCGTCGAGGGTCTGGCCGGTGATCCAGCGGGAGTGGTGGGAGGCCAGGAAGGCCGCGATGTCGGCGATGTCGCTCGGGTCGGCGAGGCGGTTGAACGGCGACTGAGCGGCGTGCGCGGCCTCCTTCTCCGGGGTGTCCCAGCGGTGGTGGTTGAGGTCGGTCTTGGTGTAGCCGGGTGTGATGGCGTTGACGGTGATGTTCCGGGGGGCGAGCGTGGGCGCGAGGGTGCGGGTGAGCGCTTCGAGGGCTGCCTTGGCCATCGTGTAGGCGAGGGCCGTGGGCAGGGCGACCCGGGTGGCGGCGGAGCTGATGTTGATGATCCGGCCGTGGGGACGGAGCCGGGGGAGGGCCTGCTGCACCAGGAACAGGGGCGCCTTGGCGAGGACGGCGATGAGGTGGTCGAAGTCCTGGGGCGTGGTGTCGGTGATGGTGCCGCGGATGTTGAGACCGGCGTTGTTGACGAGGATGTCGAGCTCGGCCGGCCGGCCGAGCTGGGCGAGGGCCTGGTCGTAGCGGCCGAAGAGGGTCTCGGCGTCGTCCGGGACACCGAGGGGAGCGTGGAGGGTGAAGGCCTGGCCGCCGCTCTTGGTGATGCGGTCGGCGGTTTCCTGCGCGGCGGCCTCGTTGCTGTGGAAGTGGACGGCGACGAGCGCGCCGTCGGCGGCGAGGCGCCGGGCGATGGCCCGGCCTATCCCGCGGCTCGCGCCGGTCACCAGGGCGGTCTTCCCCTCCAACGGCCGCGCCGGGTCGGCCTGCACCGCCCCCTGCCTCGGCGAGGGTGCGGTGGTGTCGTCGTAGCGCTGCATGGTGTGGTCCCCCCTGCTGCTGGCCGGGCCGCCTCCCGGTGGTGGCGGTCGTGCGGCAAGGTAACCCGGTCCCGGCGACGCAGGGGAGGGTTTCGCACAGCTGTGCGCCGTTGTTCTCGGGGCGTTGACGGAGCGGCCCGGGTTCGCGCGCCTTGCACGGGCGCAGGGGATCAAGTGCCCCTGCGCCCGGCCCCGTCGGGTGTCCGTCCGTGCTCAGCCCTGCAGGAACTCGGCCAGCGCGGCCAGCAGCCGGTCGACGTCCTCCGCGTCGTTGTAGGGGGCGAGTCCGATGCGCAGGCCGCCGCTGTCGCCCAGGCCCAGATGGCGGGAGGCTTCGAGGGCGTAGAAGTGGCTGGACGGTGCGTGGATGTCGCGCGCGGCGAGGAAGCGGTAGGCGTCGGCGGTGTCGTGGTGCGCGAAGGTCAGCAGCAGGGTGGGGGTGCGGTCGGCGGCCCGGGAGTGGACGGTCACGCCCGGGAGCTCGGCCAGTCCCTTCTCGAGCCGGGCCCGCAAGGTCGCCTCGTGCCCTTCGAGCGCGGCGAAGGAGGCGGCCAGGCGTTCGCGCCGGGTGCCCGTGGCGCTCGTGTCGAGCCCGGCCAGGACGTCCACGGCGGCACGGGTGCCGGCCAGCAACTCGTACGGCAGCGTGCCCAGTTCGAACCGCTCCGGGACCGCGTCGCTGGAGGGCAGGAGCTTGTCGGGGCGCAGGGTCTCCAGCAGCGCGGGCCGGGCGGCCAGGACCCCGTGGTGCGGGCCGAGGAACTTGTACGGCGAGCAGACGACGAAGTCCGCCCCCAGCGCCGGCAGGTCGACGAGGGTGTGCGCGGCGTAGTGGACGCCGTCGACGTGCGCGAGCGCCCCCGCGTCATGGACCACGCGGCAGATCTCGGCGACCGGCGGGCGGGTGCCGATCAGGTTGGAGGCGGCGGTGACCGCGACGAGACGGGTGCGTTCGGACAGGACGGCGCGGATGTCGTCGGCGGTCAGCTCGCCGGTGGCGGGGTCGAACCCGGCCCAGCGCACGGTGGCACCGGCCCGTTCCGCGACCTGCACCCAGGGTCGGATGTTGGCGTCGTGGTCGAGGCGGGTGACGACCACCTCGTCACCGGGCCCCCACGAGGCGGCGAGGGTGCGGGCGAGGTCGTAGGTGAGCTGGGTGGCGCTGCGCCCGAAGACGATCCCCGCCGGGTCGGCACCCAGCAGGTCGGCCATGGCCTGCCGCGCACCGGCGACGATGCTCTCGGCGTTGCGTTCCCCGAGCGAGTACTGCCCCCGGTTGGACAGGGGCCGCGCCAGCACGTCGGCCATCGCGTCGATGACGGGCCGCGGCGTCTGCGTGCCCCCGGGCCCGTCGAAGTGCACGGTCCCTGCCTCGAGTGCGGGGAAGAGCGAGCGCAGGGAGGCGATGTCGTACGGCAACTTCTCAGCTCCTGTCGAGGTCCGGACCAGTGGCACGAGTCAACCTCATGGGCCGAGCTGCGACGAGACCGCCTCCCTGATCACGCACGGGCCACCGGTGGGCCGCCCTCCGATGGCGTGCCGGCCGTCGTCCGCCCGGGCCTCGATCGGGGACGGGCGACTCGTGCGTTCGGCGGACTGCGGCTCCCGCGGCGGCGTGTTGTCCGCGGATCGGGGGCGTCGGCGCGACAGTGGGAATCCCGTTTCTCCTCCGCATGCGTCCAGGAGTGTGTCATGAGTGTGCGTGTCGCCGTGATCTACTACAGCGCCACCGGGAACGTCCACCAACTCGCCAAGGCGGTGGCGGAAGGCGCGGCCTCACGCGACGCCGAGGTCCGTCTGCGGCGCGTCCACGAACTCGCGCCCGACACGGCCGTCGACGCCAACCCCGCCTGGCGCGCGCACGTCGACTCCACGAAGAACGAGGTGCAGGAGGCGACGCTGGAGGACCTGGAGTGGGCGACCGCCTACGCCTTCGGCACGCCGACCCGGTTCGGCAACGTCACGTCCCAGCTCAAGCAGTTCATCGACCTCACCGGGGGCCTGTGGCAGGCCGGCGTCTTCCACAACAAGCCCGCCACCAGCTTCACCTCGGCCATGAACCGCCACGGCGGCCAGGAGTCCACCATCCTGTCGATGAACAACGTCCTCTACCACTGGGGCTGTGTCATCGTGCCGCCCGGCTACACCGACCCGCTGCTGTTCGCCGCCGGCGGCAACCCCTACGGCACCAGCTGGGCCAGCGGCGGCGGCGAGACGCCGGACGAGGCGACCCTCGAGGCCGCCCGCTACCAGGGCCGCCACCTCGCCGACATCGCCGAACGCCTGCGCATGTCCTAGGCCGTGTCCGCAAAGTCCCGCCTGCCCTGCGACGCCCGGCACGCTCCCCCACGCTCGGCTTCGCTCACGCGGGAGGTGCCCCCACCGCCGCACCGGGCGAACACCCGAGTACGGCCAGTACGCGGGCGTCCGCCCGGCACGCCGAGAGCACGCACCGGACGCCGCAGGGCCCGCCCTCCGGGCGGACGACGGGACTTTGCGGACACGACCTAGGTGTGTTGTCCCGGGACGTTGGTGACACGCGTGCTGGGTGCTTGAACAGGTGAGGGCCTTCTGGGTTCGGTGTGGATTGCGAAGTCTGCACCGACGTCCAGGAGGCCCTCGTGTCCCACCGTAATGCCCCTCTGGCGCCGACCGGGAGGCTGCGTCT
>NZ_SZPR01000038.1 GCF_005280195.1 Streptomyces galbus
CCTCATCGACACCTACCTGATGGACCTCGCCACGATCGCGGTCACCAACGACCGCCGCAAGGACGCCGCGTGGGAGCCTCGTTACACGGCGAGGGTCTACAACGCGTACAAGGAGCAGTTCGCCGCACAGCTTCCCGCGGACAGCCCCGTGCGAGGACTGCTGCCGGCGGACAAGAGCTGGTACAACGTCACCAACAACTTCCTGGGGCTCGGCGCCAGCCTCGCCTTCAACAACCAGGGCGACAGCATCCAGACCGTCACACCGCGCCAGGGCGTCGGCACCGGGGGGACGCGCCCCCGCCTCGCGCCCACGGACGACAGCCCGGCGCCGCCGCCCGCCGCACCGGGCGCCCCGCGCCCCCGGAGGCCGCGCGACCAGCGCCCCCGGTTCGTCGTCCGCTCGGCCTTCGACGCGCGTCGGTTCACCTACGACGGCGAGCCCGTCACCGACCTCACCGTCCGCGTCGCCCTGCGCGGCAGCGACGAGGACACGGACCGCGTGTTCGCCCGGCTCCAGGCGGGCGTGCACGAGTTCCTCAACGACCCCGGGCACCTGCTCCCGGGCGGCGACCGGCTGCACGTCACGGTGGAACGCGTCGATCCGACGGCCACGGACGCCACGGGCGGGGCCCCGCACCTGACCGTGGACCTGGCCGGCCGTGACCGGACCATGGACCAGACCATCTGGTGGGCCGACGCGGACCCCGTCCAGCTGGTGCACGAGCTCACCCACCAGCTCGGCCTGCGCGACGAATACCGTGACACCGACACCCCGCACCGCCCCCACGTCCCCGGCAGCCTCCTCGGCGCCCTGGACGAGGCTCCTGAGGAGCCCTCCCTCACCCGGGGTGGTCTGCGGGGCCGACACCTGGCCCTCCTGCAGGCACACATCGGGCAGGTGCAGCCCCGGTCGCACCACGGGGACACGGACCAGGACCCGACCTGGGAGGAGACCCGCCGGGCCACCACGCCGACGCCCCGCTCGTCCGTGTGGGTCGACCCCGTGTCGCTCCCCACGGCGGGCGACACGACGGACGGCCCCGGGGGAACGGAGGTACCGGCCCAGATGCCGCAGAGCCCCGCCCCCGAACCGGTCCTCACCCCCTTCAGGTCGGGGAACTACGAGTTCACCAACCTCAAGCACACCGACGACAGGTACCGCGACAAGGCCGTCCGGATCATCGAGCTGCTCAGGGAGCACCCGACGATCCGGACCTACGTCGGCTCCCGCCCCGTCCGCATCACCCTGCACGTGCGCACGACGGAGACCCCCGCCGACGTGCGCGACCTCGGCGACGAGGGAGTGCGCATCAACCTCGCCAGCTACTACTTCGAGAAGTACGACACCGGCTACATCATGGGCATGCTCGCCCACGAGATCGGCCTCCACCCGCTGGCCTCCCGCAACGGGAACATCCCCGACGAGGAGGCGATGTTCGAGGACATCCCCCTGCCCGTGCCGGGTCTGGCGGACCTGGCCACCCCCCGGACGATGAGCACGCGGGGTGCCGGACAGGCCGACCACATCATGGCGGCCTTCCCCAGCAGCACCCGGCACGGCATCTACCGGGACATCGTCGTGGAGATGGCCGAGACACTCGCCCGGCAGGCGCAGTCGGGCGAAGAGGGCGCGAAGGCCACGGACGTCACCGACCTCTTCGACTGCTACCTCATGGACCTCGCCTCGATCGCGATCACCAACGACTACCGCATGAACGCGGCGAAGGAACCCAACTACACGGCGCGCGTCTACAACGCCTACAAGGAGCTGCTCCACGCCCGCCTGGCCGACAGGCCCGCCCTGCGCGCCCTCCTGCCGACGAGCAAGAGCCTCTTCGGTGTGATCAACGACTTCCGGCGCATCGGCACCCACATCGCCCTCAACAACCGCGGCGACAGCATCCAGCAGCCCGCCACCTCCTGAGCCCGTGGCTGCATCCGGCCGGCCGCCGACCGGCGAACCAGACACGTAGGCCACCAGGTCGTCGGCGGAATCGGGAGGCGGACATGGATCGATGGACGACCTCGCCTTCGGCCGGACCCCGCCCCTGCCCTACCTGGGCAGCTTCGGCGAGGTCAACGTACGGCTGTACAGCCGCGACGTCGCCGGTCGGCGCGGGGGGGTGTTCCGGTCCCTGGACTGCGACCGGCTGCTGCCCGTGCTGACCGCCCGCGGGGCCTTCGGGCTGCCCTACCGGTGGTCCCGGATCCGGAGCGAGTGGTTCGACAGCCGGCTGGTGTACCGCACGACCCGGCGCCGGGGCGGCAGTGGGGGCGCGCGCGTCCGGCTGGAGGTGGAGGACGAGGAGGTGCCGGCCGGGCCGCTGGAGGAGTTCCTCACCCGGCGGTGGGGCCTGCACGAGCGGTTCCCCGGACGCACCTACTACCTGCCCAACGCGCACCCGGTGTGGACGTTCCGCCGGTGCAGCCTGCTGGGCTGGGAGGACGACCTGGTCGCGGCGGCGGGCCTGTCCAGGCCCCGGAGCGAGCCCGTCAGCGTTCTGTACTCTCCCGGTCTGCCGGTGCGGTTCGGGACGCCGGTCCCCCTGCCCCCGCCCAGGACGCGGCTCGGCTGACCGGCCGACGGGCGCGCGACGCCACTGCCCGCCCCCTCTTCACCAGAGCTGCGTGCCCGGCGCCCCCTTGAACGGTCCCCGCACCTCCGAGGTGATCCAGCCGCCGTAGAAGTCGCCCTCCTGTGCCGTCACCACCTCCCCGGCGACCGTGCAGCGGTCCACGCGGCTCGGGTAGAAGGCGAACATGTCGGCGAGGGCCGCGTAGGCGGGCTCGGGACGGGGATAGGCCCAGGCGGCGCGGGCGCGTACGTCGTCCCCCACGACGACGTCCCAGTACCGTGCCGCGCCCTTCCACTCGCACCAGGTCCGCCCCCCGGCGGCCGGGAGCAGCAGCTCCGTACGGACGTCCTGCGGGGGGACGTAGAACACGGGGGGATGGCTGGTCTCCAGTACGCGGATCGTCCTGCGGCTCTCGGCCACCACCCGGCCGGCGCACTCGACGACCACGACGCGGTCGTCCCGGCTCATGGCGGGCGGGCGCGGGTAGTCCCGGACGGACTCGGGTGCGCGCGGAGCGGATCGCGGCGCGGGCTCGTCCAGGGGATCCAGGTACACCTCGTCCTCGTAGCACCAGGCCCATCCGCGGTCGTGGGCGAGGCTGCGGGCCACGGGGTGTCCGTCCGTCTCGAAGTGGACCGTGGCGTGGGCCCCGGGAGAGCTGTCGCTGCAGCCCACGTGGCCGCAGGTCAGGCAGAGGAGCAGGTCGCCCGGTGCACGTCCGCGCGCCGCGCAGCCCGGGCACGTCGCGCTCAGCGGCGCCGGGTCGGCCGTCCAGGTGTGGGAACAGGAGCTGCCCGACGGCCGTCCGCCGTCGGGCCGTGGCGTCCATCTCGTCATACCCCTGCTTCGCCCCGGCACCGTCCTGAGGATGCAGACCGCTGATCCCGGGGTGTGCCAGGCGTTCGGACGGCCCTGCGGGGCATGCGGCAGGGATGGCGGTCGAGAAGCAGATGCAGACGGACAGGGCCGGTGCGGGGCTGGACGGCTGGTGGCCGGCGCTGCGCCGCACGCCGGTGTCGCTGTGGAACGACGACATCTCGGACTACGCGGCCGCCCTCACGTACTACGCGATCCTGGCCGTCCTGCCCGCCCTGCTGGTGACGGTGCTGTCGTTCGGCCTGATCAGCCCGGGGACCGCGCAGGAGATGGTCGCGCACGTCACCGCCTACGCCCCCGGGGGGTCGGGCGCCGACCTGCACCGGGTGCTGGTGCGCGCGTTGCGCACCGACGGGGCGGCCTGGCCGCTGCTGGCCGCCGGCACGGTCAGCGCGCTGTGGTCCGCCTGCAGCTACCTGGCGGTGTTCCGGCGGGCCCTGCACCGCATGCACCGGGCCGAGGACCCGCGCTCGTCCTGGCACCGGGCGCACCGCATCCTGCTGACGGCGCTGGCCCTGCTGGTGCTGCTCGCCGTCAGCGCGCTGGTGCTGCTGCTGACGGGGCCCATCGCCGAGAGCGTCGGCCGGTTGTTCGGGCTGGGCGCGAAGGTGGCCTGGGCGTGGGGTCTGCTGCGCTGGCCGCTGCTGCTGTGTCTGGTGGCGGGCCTGGTGATCATCGTGTTCCGCCACGGTCCGCCACCGTCCCGCCGCCGACGGCACAGCGTCCCGGGCGGCGTACTGGCGGCGGGCCTGTGGCTGGCCGCCTCGGCCGGCTTTGCCGCGTACGCCTCGGGGCTGGGCACCTACAGCCGTCTCTACGGTTCCCTCGCCGGGGTCGTGGTGTTCCTGGTGTGGCTGTGGCTGACCAACCTGGCGCTGCTGGCCGGCGCCCAGTTCACGGCGGAACTGGTGCGGGCCGAGGCGGACTGAGACCGCGCCCGGCCCGTGCGGGTGCCGACTTCGCGGCCACGGCCTAGGTGTGCTGTTCGGAGAGGTTGGTGAC
>NZ_SZPR01000039.1 GCF_005280195.1 Streptomyces galbus
TGCCCCAGAGCTGACCCCACCGGGAGCCCGACCGGCCCCCGCAACGACACGTGCGGGTGTGCACCCGGTGGTCCGGGGTGCACACCCGCACGTGTCGTGGGGCGGGAGGCGTCAGCCGCCCACGTACCAGCTGATGCCGCCGTTGCTGGCCGCGACAGCCAGGAGGACGAGCCACAGGACGACGTCGATGACACCGAGGACGATGCCGGCCGTCGCCATGCCGGCGCCGTTCTTCACGTTCGCCTGGCGCCGGGCGATCACACCGAAGACGATCGCCAGGGGGCCGAGGACGATGTTCAGGAAGAACAGGCCGATGATGCCGCAGCACAGGCTTGCGATCGCCAGACCGTTCGTGCGCGATCCGGAGGACGCGGCAGGAGAGCTGCCGTAACTCGTCATGTCATACTCCCGGTTGCCGATGGCACGGACCGAACGGGCCGCACGCTCCTTGCTCTTGACTTGACAACCGAATGCCCCTTCGGGGCCGTCTCATGTCAAGCAATCGTCAAGTCCGGTACCCCGCAGGCCCGTACGGGGTGCGCCAGGAGGTCGCCGGAAGAGCGGACGGGCCGTCAGTCGAGACCGTGCACGGTGGCCAGGTCGCTCAGGCCCGACACCTTCAGCACCGGCGCCAGCAGGGGAGTGGCGATCAGCTCCAGCCGGTCGGCGTGGGCGAACAGCACGCTCAGGCCCGCGCTGTCGAGGTACTCCACGTCCGTCAGGTCCAGGACGACCGGACCCGCGGTGGTGGACAGGGCGTCGGCGAGCGCGCCGATGTTGCTCATGTCGATCTCTCCCGAGACGGCCAGGTGGTGCGTGCCGTCCGGTCGCCGGCCGGGGACGAGCGTGAGCGGGGTGGTCATCAGGCGATCCTCGTGTGCAGGTGGACGGTGGTGCCGGCGGCGCCGGGAGTGACGGTGACCTGCTGCATCAGAGAACGCATCAGGGTGAGACCCCGGCCGCGGTGGGCGTTGAGTTCCGGCTGCGGGGCCTTCCAGCGGCCGGAGTCGGTGACGGTCACGCGCAGGTCCTGCACGAAGGCCTCGGCGCGCAGCCGCACCGTCTCCCCGGGGGCGTCCCGGTGGCCGTGCTCGATCGCGTTGGCACAGGCCTCCCCGGCCGCGACCAGCACGTTCTGCACGGTGTGCGGCGGTAGCTGGCACTGGGCCAGCCAGCTTCGCAACGCCTTGCGCACCGGGGCCAGTTGGGCCGACTCGGCGGGGAAGGACATGTCCAGGGGCGCGGGGTGCCGGTACAGCAGCAGGGCCACGTCGTCGTCGTAGCCCCCCGCCGGGGCCAGCCGCGTCATGATCCGGGTCGCCAGGTCGTCCACGGCCGTGTCCCGGCCGTCCTGGACCGCCTCGCTGGCCTGGTCGATGCCCGCGGTCAGCGGACGGCGCCGGCGCTCGACCAGACCGTCCGTGTACAGCAGCAGCGTGCCGCGGGCCGGCATGACGTACTCGGCCTCGGGACGCTCCCTGCCCGGGCGCACCGCCAGGGGCAGCGAACGCCCGTCCTCCAGCAGGTGGGTGGTGCCGTCCGCGTGGGCGAGGATGCCCGGGGGATGCCCGGCGCTGGAGTAGGTCAGCCGGCCGGACTCCGGGTCCAGGACGCCGCAGAACACGGTGGTGCACAGCGCCCCGGGCACCGTGGCCGCGAAGTAGTCGAGCGCCATCAGCGTCTGCGCGGGGCTGGCGTCCTGCAGCAGCAGCGCCCGGCAGGCACTGCGCAACTGCCCCATCACCGTGGCCGCCTGCAGACCGCGTCCGACGCAGTCACCGACGACGATGCCGATCCGGCCGTCGGGCAGCGAGATGGTGTCGTACCAGTCGCCGCCGACCTCCAGCGGCTGGGTGGCCGGCTCGTAGCGGACGGCGAAGCCCTCGGGCAGGCTCGACGGGCCGAGGATGGCCCGCTGCAGCGCGATGGCGGTCTCGCGCTGCTGGTCGATCTGGTGCGCCCGGGTCAGCCCCTGCGCCAGGTGCCCCGCCAGCAGCGTCAGCAGGAGCTGGTCCTCCTCGGTGAACGGCCGGTGCTCGCCCAGGTCGATCCACACCACCATGGGCCCCGTGGGGTGCTCGACGGTGATGCCGGCCCCGGTGGGCTGCGGCACGGAGGTGAGCGCCGGATGCTGCCGCACCTCCGTGATCGCCGTGCGCTGCTCGGCCGGGAGGTCCCGCCAATCCGAACCGTCGGTCGCCGTGAGGGACGGCTCCGCCCCGCCGTCGAACACGGCGGCCAGGACGCACCGGGCCCGCCACAGCGTCTGCAGCTCCTCCAGCGCGCCGGAGAGCGCCTCGGGCAGACTGGTGGCCCGCGACAGCCGGGTGCTCAGCGACGCCAGGGCGCTCTCGCGCTGGATCGCGTAGTGCTCGGCGGTGACGTCACGGAAGGTGCCGACGGTGACCTGGCGCCCCGAGTCGGGGTCCTGGGCGTGCGCGAAGCTGGCGGTCACCCAGACGCGGTGGCCGTCGCGGTGCGTGACGGGGATGGTGTACGAGCCGCTGGGATCGCCCAGAAGCTGGTCGAACGCCTCGCTGACCGCCCGGTGCGCCTCCGGGTCGGTCCGCTCGTCCGGCCACCAGGGGTGGACCGGCGCGTACGGCAGGCCCTGCGGCCCGTACCCGAGGATGTCGGTGAACGCCGCGTTGATCTCGATGACGGCACCCTTGTCGTCGCAGACGAAGAACGCCTCCTGCAGGGAGTCCACGAGGGCGTTGCGCCACCGGGCGTGGTGGGTGCGCAGCCGGGCGAGCTTCACGTTGGCCTCGACGCGGGCCAGCAGCTCGGCGGCGGCGAACGGCTTGACGAGGTAGTCGTCGGCGCCCGCCTGCAACCCCTCGATGGACGCCTCCTGCCCGGCGCGGGCGGACAGCAGCAGCACCGGCAGGGAGGCCGTACGGCTGTCGCCGCGCAGCGCGGCCACGAGCTGCAGGCCGTCCATGCGGGGCATCATGACGTCGCTGACCAGCAGGTCGGGGGCGTTGCGCCGGACGGCCTCCAGGGCCTCCTGGCCGTCGGTGACCGCGTCGACGTGGTAGCCGGCGCCGGCCAGCAGGCGGCCCAGGTACTCGCGCATGTCGGCGTTGTCGTCGGCGATCAGCACCCGGGCCGGCAGACCGACGTCGGCGGGACGGCCGGCCGTGACACCGTCCGGGAGGATCTGCTCCTGCGGTGCGTCGGCCGGCCGGTCCGCCGTGCCCTGGGGCAGCCAGCGCAGGGCCTCCTGGAGGTAGGGGTCCGCGCTGCTCACCCCGGCCGGCACGGTGGCCGCTTGCGCGGGGGCGACGGCGTCCGCCGGCAGGTGGGCGGTGCCGAACGGCAGGTGGATGGTGAAGGAGGTGCCCCGGCCCTCGGCGGACCGGGCGGTGATGGTGCCCCCGTGCAGCGTGACCAGTTCCTGCACCAGCGCCAGGCCGATCCCGCTGCCCTCGTTGGACCGGGACCGGGCGTTCTCGATGCGGTGGAACCGCTCGAACAGCCTCGGCACCTCCGCGGCCGGCACGCCGACGCCGGTGTCCTCGACGGTGACCACCGCCCGGCCGTCCTCCTCGCGCACCGTGACGCTCACGGAGCCGTCGAAGGTGAACTTCAGGGCGTTGCTGAGGAGGTTCAGGATCACCTTCTCCCACATGTCGCGGTCCAGGTGGACCGGACGGCCCAGCGGGCGGCAGTCCACGTGGAACGCGAGGCCCGCCTTGTCCATGGCGGAGCGGAAGACGCTGGCCAGTTCGGCGGTCACGGCGGCCAGGTCGACGGGCTCGTAGCGGGCCTGCATCCGCCCGGCCTCGATGCGGGAGAAGTCCAGCAGCGTGTTCACGAGCTTGCTCAGCCGCAGCCCGTTGCGGTGGATGATGTCCAGCTCGCTGCGGGCCCACGGGTCGTCCGCCAGCCGCCCGCGCAGCTCCGCCAGGGGACCCATGATCAGCGTCAGGGGGGTGCGGAACTCGTGGCTGATGTTGGAGAAGAACGTCGTCTTGGCGCGGTCCAGCTCGGCGAGTTCCTCGGCGCGCTGCTGCTGCGTCTCGTAGCTGCGGGCGGAGCCGACGCCGGACGCGAGGTGCCCGGCCGTCAGCTCGACGAAGCCGCGGTAGCCGTCGTCCAGGGCCCGGTAGCGGTTGAGGCCGGCCACCAGGAAGCCGTAGGGGGCGTTGCCCTGCTGCAGCAGCGGCACGACCAGCGCCTGCCGCGGCGCCTGCGGCCAGTCCCCGCCCGGCAGGTCGGGGAAGCGCCCGTCCTCCAGGTCCACGAGGGCCGTTGCGCCCCGGGAGAGTTCCGCGGCCGGCCACAGGGCGTCCGTGTCCTCGGCGCGCAGCACCGGGACGGCGAGGGGGTGGCCCCCGGGCAGGCCCGTGGAGCCGGCCAGCCGGGACGAGCCGTCCTCGCGGAACAGGTAGGTGAGCGTGAAGGGCAGGTCCCTGCCGTTGCGGGCGAGCTGCCGGCCGGCGAACTCCAGCACCTCCTGCTCGGTGCGGATCACGCTGGGGTCGGAGCCGAGGTCGCGCAGGGTGGCCATGCGCCGCTCGCCGATGACGCGCTCGGTGTCCTCGCTGACCACGCAGAGCATGCCGACCACGGTGTCGTCGTCGTCGCGCAGCGGGCTGTAGGAGAAGGTGTGGTAGCTCTCCTCGGTGTACCCGGAGCGCTCCAGGAACAGCAGCAGGGCCTCGTCCCAGGTCGCCTCGCCGGTGGCCAGCACCCGGTCGATGCGGGGGCCGATGTCGCCCCAGATCTCCGCCCACACCTCACTGGCGGGCCGGCCGAGCGCCCAGGGGTACTTGCGGCCCAGCGTGTCGCGCCGGTAGGCGGCGTTGCAGAAGAAGGTCAGCTCCGGGCCCCAGGCCATCCACATCGGGAACCGCGACGACAGCAGGATGCTCACCGCGGTGCGCAGGCTCTGCGGCCAGTCCGCGGGCGGTCCCAGCGGAGTGGACGACCAGTCCACGGCGGCCAGGCCGCGCCCGATCTCCCGGTCGGCGGCGAACACCTCGGTCCCGTCGGTGGACACCCCGGTCCTGGCTGCCGGCACGCCGTGCTCAGCTTTCCCCGAGTGCGTCACGCCTCGTCCTCCCGTCCACGCGGGTCACTGTGCTCTCCTGCCGCTCGTACTGGTCGGGGTCGGCTGCGACGGTCCCGGCCCGCAGCGCCGGCTGCTCCTGCGAGGCCGTACGACTCCGTAGGATAATCCAGCTCATCCGGGTACCCGACCTGCGTGGGCGTGGGACCGGTGCAGCCCGGCCGCCGTGCAGCGGGCAGCGGCAGGGCAGGGCAGGGCGCGTGGTCCGGCCTCGTCGACGAAGAGCAGCAGCCGCGGCGCAGGGGTACGTACCGTACGGACGTGCCCAGGCCCGCAACCGCCCCCACAGGAGAACGATCGGTGACCGAGATAGAGCGCACTCTGACCATCACGCAGCAGTCCGATCCCCGGGGAGCGCTCGTGGTGCGCGTGGACGGGGAGCTGGACCACCACACCGCGCCGGAGCTCCGTCACGCGCTGGCGGAGATGTCCTTCACCGCGGACACCCCGGTGATCATGGACCTGACGGGGCTGGAGTACTGCGACTCCACCGGCCTGACGGTGCTGATCACGAGCTACCACCTGGCCACGTCGGCGGGCACCACCCTGAGCATCGTGGGCCTGAACCCCGATCTCACCCGGGTCTTCAAGATCGCGGGCATCGACCTGGTCATTCCCCTGCACGCCACCGCCGACGAGGTGCTGGACCGGACGCAGGCGTGAGGGGGCGGCCTGGTGGGGCACGCCGGGCCGCCGGTACGATCGGGTCTCCGGGCGTGGGCGCAGGTCGGCCGTCCCACGTCCACGACGTCGGGGAGCGTTGGGGCTGAGGTGGCCGCGGACACGGGCAGGGACCTGCTGGTGCAGGACGTCGGGCAGGGCGACCACGTCTGCCTGGCCTTCGCCGACGACGCCGAACAGCGGCACGTCCTGTCGCACTACCTGGCCGACGGCCTGCGGCGGGGCGAGCGGGTGCTCTACTTCGCCGACCGCAACACGCCCGACGAGGTGCTGGGCTGGCTCCCGGCGGCCGGGGTCGACCCCGGCCCCCTGGTCTCCCGCGGGCAACTGACCGTCACCACCGCCGACGACAGCTACCTGGCGTCCGGCACCTTCGACCCCGACACCATGGTGGCGGTGCTGCGCCAGGAGGTCGCCGCGTCCCTCGCGGCGGGCTACACCGGCTTCCGGGTGAGCGGGGAGATGGGCTGGGCACTGCGCGAGGTGCCCGGCGCCGACCGGCTCGCCGAGTACGAGACCAAGGTCAACGCCGTGTTCGCGGAGGGACGGGCCTCGGCGGTCTGCCAGTACGACGCCCGCCTCTTCGGCGCCGAACAGCTGCACGGATTCGACCGGTGCCACCCCTCGACGGCGGAACTGCGCCCCCTGTACCAGGACGCCCGGCTGCGCCTGGTGCCCGCCTTCCGCTCCGGCCACCACGCCCTGCGGGTCGTCGGCACGGTCGACCACACCAGCACCGCCACCCTGGCGGCCGCGCTGGAGACACTCCTGGACCGGCCCGGCGACGTGTACGTGGACATGAGGGAGCTGGAGTTCATCGACCTGGCCGGGGTCCGCGCCCTCGCGCACGCCGCCGACCGCATGGCCGCCGGCCGGCGTCTGCACGTCGTCGACCTGGCTCCCCTGATGGCCCAGGTGGTGCGCCTGGTCGGCTTCGACGACATCCCCTCGCTCAGCGTCGACACCGCGGAGGACCCCGCGTGACGGCTCCCGCCCCGCACCGTCCCCCCGAGGGGCTGACGCACCAGGGCCTGGTCTACGGCAGCGACGAGGAGTTCCTCGCCGCCACGGTCCCCTTCTGCCGTGAGGGGCTGGCGCGCGGCGAGGCGGTCCTGGCGGTGACCACCGGCACCAACATCGGGCTGCTGCGCCGGGCGCTGGACGACGTGAGCGGCCAGGTGGAGTACGCCGACGCGCAGGACTGGTACCAGCGCCCCGGAGCCACGCTGGGCGCCTACCACCGCTGGGTCGACCGGCGTACGGCCGGCGGCGCCCACCGGCGGGTCCGGGTGATCGGCGAGCCGGTGTGGCGCGGCCGGGACGCGCTGGAGACCGCCGAGTGGACCCGCTACGAGTCCGCCGTCAACGTCGCCTTCGCCGACTGCGCCGCCTGGATCATCTGCCCCTACGACACCCGGGTGCTGCCGCCCGCCGTGGTCGCGGACGCCCACCGCACCCACCCCGAGCTGGCGACGGACGGAGCCGCCCTCGTCAGTGACCACTACGCGGACCCGGCGGACGCCGACAGCGTCTGGAGCCGGCCGCTCGCGCCCGTACGGGCAGAGGGGGAGGACGCCGTGCTGTCCTTCGGAGCCGACCTCACCGACGTGCGGAGCTTCGTCGCGGACACCGCGACGGCCCTGGGCCTGACGCCCCACAAGACGCCGACGCTGGTCTTCGCGGTGAACGAGGTCGCCACCAACGCCGTCCAGCACGGCGGCGGCGCCGGCCGGCTGGTCCTGCGGCGGTGCGGCCCGCGCATCGTCGCCGACGTCGTCAGCGCCGGCCCGTCGCACGCCGCCTGGTACCTCGGCTACCTCCCTCCCGACCCCCGGCAGCCGCGGGGCCACGGCATGTGGGCCGTCCGCCACCTCTGCGACCTGCTGGAAGTGCACACCGACGACGGGGCGACGACGGTCCGCCTGCACGTGGGCCTGGACTGACCCCCCGTCAGAGGTCCGCCGCAGCACTCCTCGTCGAGGTCGTGGCCCCCGCCCGGAGCGGGGAACCGGCCCGACCCGCCGGCACGGACATCGCCAGCAGCGCGACGTCGTCCTCGGCCCCTTCCAGCGTCTGGGTCCGCAGCAGTTCGACGGTGTCGTCCACCAGGTCCGCCGCTCCGCCGGCCGTCGGACGTCCCGCGAGGAACGCCTCCAGCCCCTCCCAGCCGAGCCACCGGTCGGTGCCCGTACGGACCTCGGGCAGCCCGTCGGTGTACAGCAGCAGGGTGTCGCCGGGATCCAGGCGCAGCGTGGTCGCGGCGAACCGGGCCTGGGGGAACGCGCCGACGAGCATGCCGCCGGCCGGCCGCACGGCCTCGACGACGGTGGGCGTGCCGGTGCCCCCGCCGGTGTCGGCGGGGCGCAGCCGGTAGGCCGGGGGGTGCCCGCCGGTGGCGAGCCGCACGTCGAAGCCGCCGTCGCCGCGCGCGGTCAGCGTGCCGACGACGGCGGTGCAGAAGCGGCTGCCGGCCGTGACGTCCTCCAGGATCGCCTTGTTGAGGACGTCCAGGACCGCGACGGGGTCGGCGGTGTGCTGGGCGGCGGCCCGCAGGGTGTGCCGCACCAGTGAGGTGAGGGCGGCGGCCTCGGGGCCCTTGCCGCACACGTCGCCGAGGAAGAACGCCCACTCTCCGTCCCGCAGCGCGAAGACGTCGTAGAAGTCGCCGCCGACCTCGTGGGCGGACGCGGTGTGGTAGTGGCAGGCCAGCTCCAGTCCGGGCACCGTCGGCAGGGCGGGCGGCAGCAGGGTGCGCTGCAGGGCGGAGGCGAACGCGGCGATGGACGAGGCGTCCTTCTCCGCGCGGATCCGTGCCGCGCGTTCCACCTCGGCCAGCTTCGCCTGGGCGGCGGCGCGTTCGCGCTCGTCCCGCACGGCCTGCAGGGCGGACAGCCGCAGTTCGAGCTCGTCCATGACGATGTCGGCGAGCTCGGTCAGCAGCGCGGTGTCCCGCGGGCTGATCGAACGCGGTGCGGTGTCCAGGATGTTGAGCGTGCCGAGCCGGTGTCCGTCGCGCGTCACCAGGGGAGCCGCCGCGTAGAAGCGGATTCCCAGCGACCCCGTGACGAGGGGGTTCCCCCGCGCCACGTCGTCCAGGAGGGTGTCGGGTATGACCAGGGCGCCGTCCTGCAGCACCGCCGACGAGCACAGCCCCAGGTCGCGGCCGACCTCGCGGACGCCTTCCAGACCGTGCGCGGCCTTGAACCAGATGCGGTCCACGTCCACGATCGTCACCGTCGCGAGCGGCACGTCGAACAGGCGTGCCGCGAGTGCGGCTATGCGGTCGAAGGCCCCGTCGGGCGGGGTGTCGAGGATGTCGTAGCGGCGCACCGCCTCGATCCGTGCCGCCTCCGCGTCGGCCGCCGCCGGCGGTGGTCCGAGGCGCGAGGGCGCCTCGCTCTCCCACGCCCCCTCAGTCATGCGTCACCCGCCTCGTCAGCGAGCGGGCAGCCGTGCTCGTGCGCGCGGGGCGGTGCGCCGGGGCGCCCCGTCTCGCCGCCGAGGGGAACTCGAGCGCGAGCAGCGCCACTTGCCTCTCCCACGTCGTCGCCTGACGGCCGGTCGGACGTCAAATAGTTGTCGCCGGACAAATATATCGCTTCATGACGAGGAGTCACCCGGGGCGGGGCCCGCGCCGCCCCGGATCGCGTGCCGGCCGGCCGTGGTGATGCGGGTGACGGCCTCCAGGGTCAGGGCGTGGTCGTGCGGCTCGGTGTCCAGGGCCCGGTGGAGGGTCAGGCCCTCCACGAGCGCGTCGAGCTGGCGGGCCGTGTCCGGGTCGAAGTGCCGTTCGAGGTGGACGCGGCTGCGGCGCATCCACGCGTGGGTCAGCTCCCGGTAGGCGGGCCGGCGGGCGGCGAGGGTGTACAGCTCCTGGGCGAGGACGAGGTCGCGCCGGCTGCCCTCGGACAGGGCGTGCACGAGGTCGGCCACGGCCCGGCGGGCCTGGTCGGGATCGGCCGGACCCGCGAGGTGGGCGTCGAACACGGCGGCGATGTGGTCGGTGAAGCGGCCGAACGCCTCGCGCAGCAGGTCGTCGATGCCGTCGAAGTGGTACGTCATCGACCCCAGCGGAACGCCGGCCCGCGCGGCGATCCTGCGGTGGGAGACGCGGGCGATGCCCTCGTCGGCGATGAGGTCGAGGGTGGCGTCGAGGATGCGCTCACGGCGCCGTGGGTCGGTGTGTCCGGTGGCCATGGCGGCGGGGCTACAGGTTCCGCACCGGCCGGGCCGGGTTGCCGACGGCGACGACGTTCGGGGGGACGTCCTTGGTGACGACGGAGCCCGCGCCGATGACGGAGTCGTGCCCGATGGTGACCCCGGGCAGCACGATGGCTCCGCCGCCGAGCCACACGTTGTCGCCGATCGTGATCGGCCGGGCGGCCTCCAGCTTGTCGCGCCGCGGTCCGGGCTCCAGCGGGTGCGTGGGGGTGAGTAGTTGGACGTTCGGGCCGATCTGGCAGTCGGCGCCGATGAGGATGTCCGCGACGTCCAGCGCGGTCAGGTTGTAGTTGACGAAGGTACGGGCGCCGATGCGGATGTTGCTGCCGTAGTCGACGTACAGCGGGGGCCGGACGTGCGCCTCCTCGCCGAGGGCGCCGAGCAGTCGGGCCAGGAGGGGCCGGGCGGCGTCCGCGTCCTCGGCGTAGGCCGCCTGGTAGTGCGCGGCCAGCCGGACGGCCCGCTGCTGCCTGCGGGCGATCTCGGGGTCGTCGGCGATGTAGAGGTCGCCCGCCCGCATGCGTTCCAGGTTGCTGCGCGGGTCACCCGCGAAGTGGTCGGTCACCATGCGTACGATCGTACACTCGGAGCGTACGATCGTACGCTCCGAGCGGCGGCGTGGGCGTTCACCGGGGCGGACCGCCGTTACCCGGGCCGGGCCGTGGACGTTCTCCCAGCGGCGCCACCTGCGGCGCCGTCACGAGACGAACGGAGCGATCTTGATGCGTGGGACGAAGCTGGGAGCGGTCACGTTGCTGGCCGGTGCCGCGATGCTCGGCGGCGGTACGACGGCCACGGCGGCCCCGCAGCCGGCGGACGCCGCGACGAGCGGCCTCGCCGGCCTCGCCGCGCCGGTCGTCGGCGAGCCCGTCGCCGAGGCGGTCGGGGCGGTCGGCGAACCGCTGGTCGAGGCACTGGTGCCGTGCCCCGCGCCGTGGGCCGGGCCGGGCCTGAACATCAGTGAGCAGTACCTGACCTGTGTGGGCGGTGCGCTCGCCGACTGACCGCGTCGACCGGCGATCGCGCGGAGCCCGCGCCGGCCTCCCGGCGCGGGCTCCGCGCTGCTCGTGCCCGTGCGCCCCGGCGCGCCGGGTCAGCGGTGCTTGACGCCCGGACGGGCGCCCGAGGCCAGGGTGGGCCCGGTGACGGGGACGTCGCCCAGGGCCCGGTCCACGGCGGCCAGCAGGTCGTCGGACAGCTCCACCCCGGAGGCCGCGGCGTTGGCGTGGACCTGCTCGGGCCGCGAGGCGCCGGTGATGGCGGAGGCGACCTCGCTGCGGCGCAGCACCCAGGCCAGTGCCAGGGTCGGCATGCTCATCCCCGCCTCCTCGGCGAGCGGCACCAGGCGCTGGACGGCTTCCAGGGTGGCGTCGCTGTACACGAGGTCCTGCGACACCGCCATGTCCGCACTGGCGAACCGGCTGCCCTCCGGCACGGGCTGCCCGGGCTTGTACTTGCCGGTGAGCACGCCCTGGGCGAGCGGCGACCAGACGATCTGCGAGATGCCGTGGGACGCGCACAGCCCGAAGACCTCGGCCTCCGGCGCCTGCCACAGCATCGAGTACTGCGGCTGAGAGGAGACGAACAGGTCGGGTCCGGCGACGTCGAGGGCGGCCCGGATCTGCTCGGGCGTCCACTCGCTGAACCCGATGTAGCGGGCCTTGCCCTGGTCGACGACCTTCTGGAACGCCTCGACGACGTCCTCGACCGGAACTCCGGGGTCGAAGCGGTGCGCCTGGTAGAGGTCGACGTGGTCGGTCCTGAGCCGGGTCAGGGAGGCGTCGATCTGTTTGGCTATCTGGTCCGGGGCCAGACCCTGGTCGGCCGGGTCGTCCGACATCGGGAAGTAGACCTTGGTGGCGAGGACGTAGGAGTCGCGGGGGTGGGCCGAGAGGATCTCGCCCCACGCGGTCTCGGCGGCGCCCTGCCCGTAGACGTTGGCGGTGTCGAAGAAGGTGATGCCCGCGTCGAACGCCGCTTCGGTGCAGGCGCGGGTCCGGTCCGCCTCGATGCCGCCGGAGTAGGTGAGCCAGGACCCCAGCGAGATCTCCGAGACCTCGAGGTCCGAGCTGCCCAGTGTGCGGTAACGCATGTGGCTCCCATGGGTCGCGGTCGACTGTGGTCCGGCCCCGGGTTCCCGCCGAGCCGCGCCCTACGTCGACTCGACCCGTCCTACCGCGCCGTCCCCGGTCGTCAGCGCCTCGCACGCGGCCGGCCAGCCGGGGTCGCCGGGCCGGAAGCGGCTGTGCAGCCAGGCCGCGGTGAGGCGGCCGAGGGCGGCGACCCGCCCGGGGTTCTCGTCGGTGGTCTCGGCGGCGTCGTACCCGGAGATCCCGCCGAGCAGGTGCCCGGCGCCGAAGAGGGTGAGCAGCGTCTTGGGGGCGGGGGCGAGCCGGTAGGGGTCGGCGTGCCAGTCCGGGCCGACGTCGGTGAAGTGCCGGGAGTCGTCCTCGTCCCCGGCGACGACCAGGGCGGGCGTGGTCATGGTGGAGAAGTCCGTGGACCGGAAGAACGGCACCCACCCGGCCCTCGGCCCGTTGAGGGCGTCCCCGCCCCTGCCCGGCGCGGCGAGCAGGACGCCCGCGCTGATGCGGGGCTCGGTCAGGTCGACCACCTCGCCGGTGTCCGGGTCGGTGGCCCGGGCGCCCAGCAGCAGGCTCGCGGTGTGGCCGCCCAGCGAGTGCCCGGCGACCGCGATCCGGTCGTGGTCGACCCGCCCGGCGAGCTGCGGCACGGTCTTCTCGATCGCGTCGAGCCGGTCGACGAGGTCGCTCATGTCCCGCGCGCGGGAGCGCCAGAAGAACGGCGCCCCGGGGGCGTCGGCGAGCCGGTGGCTCAGGGTGCGGGAGCTGAGGTGGGTGGGCTGCAGGACGACGAACCCGGCCGCCGCCCAGAGCTGGGCGAGGGGCGCGTACCCGTTCAGCGAGGAGAGGTGGTGCGAGCCGCCGTGTCCGTGCGAGAGCAGGACGACGGGCAGGGCGGTCCCGGTCACCGGAGCGGTGACCCGGACCTCGAGGTCCACGGGCCGCCCGGGCACGGACAGGACCACCGGGCTGTACGACAGCACGGCGGGGGTGTGGTCGGTGGGTGCGTTCACGGCAAGGAGATCCCTTCAAAGCGGAACGTCGTTCCGGAAGTATCCGGAGCGACGTTCCGCTTTGTCAAGGGTTCCCGCTGCCCGGGGTCACGGGGCCCAGGGGTTCTCCACGGCCCAGGTGGTGTCCTCCGTGAAGGACGCCGGGTTGTCCCAGGCGTGGGCGCCGCCCGGGGTGGCCAGCCACAGTTCGGCGTTGATGTGGCGCAGGTACTGGCCGGGGAAGTTCGACGCCATCAGCCGTACGCCGCCGCTGCCGGGCACCGCGCACCAGGTGGCGTCGGCCCGGAACAGGTCCGTGCCGTCGCCCGGGTCCTTGCGGACGCGGAAGTCGCGGTGGCGCAGGTACTCGCCGGGGTAGTTGCGCGACTCGAAGGAGTAGCAGGAGGAGTCGGCGAGGCCGGGCACGATCCGCCAGGTGGCGTCCTGCTTCAGCAGGTCGGTGCTGGAGTCGTTCACCACCTCGGTGTAGCCGAGGCCGTCCCGGTGGCGGGCGTAGCGGTCGGTGAAGCCGGGGGTGGTGACCCGCAGCGACCTGTACGCGCCGGTGGGCAGGGTGACCCGGGGCGCGGGGGAGCGCGAGGCGTCGATCAGGGCCTGGTTGGCCGCCCTGACCCGGGCCCGGTCGACCTTGACCACCTGGCGGTCGTACGTGAGCAGGCCGTTGGCCTCGTTCTCGACGTCCGTGATCTCCGTGTAGACGGACGCCGACAGGCCGGCCGGCATCTGCTGGAGCCGCAGGGCGTCCAGGAGGCCGGTCAGGCGGTCGTTCAGCCGGGCGGTGGTGGCCTGGTCCTCGTAGCTGAAGCCGCCGCCGGGGTACCACTCGTGGCCGGCCACCCGGTAGCCGAGGCCGCCGTACTCGCCGAGGACGGCCGCGCGGGTCGCGGTCGGCGCGGTCACCCCCGGGCCGACGTACACGTGGTGGTCGACGACGTCCCCGTTGCCGCCGTCCACCGCGCCGCAGCAGTTGACGCCGCTCATGTTGTCCACCAGCCGCGAGGGGTCGTACGCCTTGATGTCGGAGGCGATGCGGGCCTGGTCGTACTGGCCCCAGCCCTCGTTCTGGTCCACCCACATCACCAGCGCGGGGGAGCTGCGGTGCTGGTCGACGACCCGGTGGAACTCGCTCTCCCACTGGGTGCGGGCGGCGGCGCCCGGGGTGCGCAGGTCCATGGCGGGCATGTCCTGCCAGACCAGCAGTCCCAGCCGGTCGGCCCAGTAGAACCAGCGCTGCGGTTCGACCTTGATGTGCTTGCGGACCATGTTGAACCCGAGGTCCTTGTGCGCCTGCAGGTCGTACCTCAGGGCGTCGTCGGTGGGCGCGGTGTAGATGCCGTCGGGCCAGTAGCCCTGGTCGAGGGTGCCCGTCTGGAAGACGAACCTGCCGTTCAGGACGGGGCGCAGCACGCCGTCGACCTTCGCGAGGGCGATGGAGCGCATGCCGGTGTAGCTGCCCACGGAGTCCACGGTCGCGGCGCCGGCGAGCAGGTCGGCCCGGACGTCGTAGAGGTAGGGGTCGTCGGGCGTCCACAGGTGCGGGCTCGGCACCGGCACGGTGAAGGTGCTGCCGACCGGTCCGGTGGCGGTGCCCACCGCGGTGCCGCCCGCCGAGACCGTCACCCGTGCGGTGTGCCCGTTCACCCCTGCGCCCAGGACGGTGACCCGGAGCGTGCCGTTCGTCAGGTCGGGCACCAGGTCCAGGCGCGTGATGCGCGCCGCCGGGGTGGGCTCCAGCCACACGGTCTGCCAGATGCCCGAGGCAGCGGTGTAGAAGATGCCGCCACCGGAGTGGGGCGTGACGTCGTTGACGCGCTGCTTGCCGATGGCTTGATCGCCGTTCTGGGTCGGGTCCCAGACGGAGACGACCAGGGTGTTGGTGCCGGAGGTCAAGAGGTCGGTGATGTCGTAGGAGAAGGCGTCGTAGCCGCCGCTGTGGGGCGTGCCGGCCTGCTGTCCGTTCACCCAGACCGTCGTGCGCCAGTCGCTCGCGCCGAAGTTGAGCTGGACGCGGCGGCCGCTCCAGCCGGCCGGGACGGTGACGGTGCGCCGGTACCAGAGCCTGTCGTCCTGGGTGATCTTGCGCTGGATGCCCGAGAGGGCGGACTCGGCGACGAACGGCACCCGGATCTGCTGCGGCCAGGCCGTCGGCGGGCCCGCGTCCACCGGGGTCACCGCGAAGTCCCAGAGGCCGTTGAGGTTCAGCCAGTCGGAGCGGGTGAGCTGGGGACGCGGGTACTCGGGCAGCGGGTGGTCGACGGGGACCTGGGCGGTCCAGGGCGTCGTCATGGGGGAGGGCTTCGGGGTCCAGGCGGCCGCCTGCGCCGCCGCGCCGCCGGCCGAGGTCAGCGCGGCCAGGCACAGCAGGGCCAGGGCGGCGAACAGGGCGGCGGCGGTGGAGCGCCGGGGGCGGGGGCGGGCGGTGTGCGGGTCCGGTTGCGGTGACGAGCCCATGGTCTGCTCCTCGAGGGCGTGGGGGCGGAGCGCTGACGGGAGTACTGGCAGGTGCATGACACGACCGGTGACGGACGGGCGGGCGCGCGGGGGAGAAGGGGCGGTGCGACGACTGGAAGAGTCGGGTCCGACCCTGGTTTTACATCGTTGCAAGGAGGCTGTAAAGGGTCGCCGCGAGAGCTGTGGGAGCGGGACGGGCGGCCCGACCCGCCTGCCGCTGCCGCCCGTCGGCCCCCGTCATCCCCCGCTGCTCTCCCGCACGACGAGCCGGTGCTCCACGACGTGGTCGGTGGCCTCCTCCGCGCCGCGCCGCTCGATGCGGTCCAGCAGGAGGGACACCGCGGAGTCGGCGATGGCCGTCTTGTCGGGGGCGACCGTCGTCAGGCTCGGCACGCTGAAGCGGCCCGCCTCGATGTCGTCGAACCCCACCACGTCCAGGTCGCGCGGGGCGGCGAGCCCCGCCTCGTGCAGGGCGCGCAGGGCGCCCAGGGCCAGGTGGTCGTTGAGGCACAGCAGCGCGTCGGGGCGCGCGTCCCTGCGCAGCACCGCGCCCACCGCCCGGGCGCCGTCCTGCCAGTGGAACGCGTCGACCGGCACCACCAGGTCCGCGTCGAAGGGGACGCGGGCCGCGCGCAGCGCCTCGCGGTAGCCGCGCGTGCGCAGCCGGTCGGTGCCCTGCCGGCCGGTCAGCGCGCCGCCGACGACGGCGATGGAGCGCCGGCCGCGGGCCAGCAGGTGCTCGGTGGCCTCCCGTGCGGCCGCCACGTTGTCGATGCCCACGTGGTCGGCCGAGCCGGGCTGCGAGCGCTCGCCCAGCAGGACGACCGGCAGGCGCGTGTCCCGCGTGGCGAGGTCGCGCGGCAGCAGGGACAGCGGGCTGAGGATCGTCCCGTCGGTGAACTGCGCGTCGAACCCGTGCAGTGCGGCCAGCTCCCGTTCGCGCGCCCCGCCGGTCTGGTGCAGGAGCACGGTCAGGCCGCGCCGGTCCGCCGCCGCCATCACGTGCTTGGCCAGCTCCGCGAAGTACGCCACGTCCAGCTCGGGCACCGCGAGCGTGATCATCCCGGTGCGGCCCTTGCGGAGTTGGCGCCCGGCGATGTTGACGCGGTAGCCGAGGGCCTCGATGGCCTCGCGCACAGCGCTCCTGGTCTTCTCCGAGACGTGCTCGTAGTCGTTGATGACGTTCGAGACGGTCTTCGGTGAGACGCCCGCGTACTCGGCGACGTCCTTGATCCGGGGTCGGGGGGCCACGCTCCTCCTCGTTCTCGCAGCTGGCGTGATCCTATCGACTGTCACGAAAAGGTTGCGGCCGGATCCTCTCCCTCGCCGACATATTTACATCGATGTAATCGGCGTGGTGCCATAGGCCCGCACCGCAACGCACCAGGCAACACGAGGAGCCCCATGCCCGTCCCGCACCCGTCGGACCTGCCGCGCCCCGAGTACCCCCGCCCCCAGTTCGTCCGCGACGCGTGGCTCAATCTGAACGGCACCTGGCAGTTCGAGACCGACCGCTCCGACAGCGGTCTGGAGCGCGGGCTGACCGGGCGCGCGCTCGCGGACACCATCACCGTGCCCTTCTGCCCCGAGTCGGCCCTGTCGGGGGTCGGGGACACGGACTTCCTGGAGGCGGTCTGGTACCGGCGCACCGTGACAGTGCCCGCCGACTGGGCCGGCTCCCGGGTCCTGCTGCACTTCGGGGCCGTGGACCACGACACCACGGTCTGGGTGAACGGCGTCGAGGTGGCCCGGCACCGCGGGGGCTTCACCCCCTTCACCGCCGACCTCGACGGCGTCGCCGAACCCGGCTCCGAGGCGACGGTCGTCGTCCGCGCCCGCGACAGCCGGCACGGCCCGCAGGCACGCGGCAAGCAGGCCACCTGGTACGCCAACTCCCACTGCCACTACACCCGGACCACCGGCATCTGGCAGACGGTGTGGATGGAGCCCGTGCCCCGCTCGGTCGCCCTCAAGCGCCCCCGCATCACCCCCGACCTCGCCTCGGGCAGCTTCTTCCTGGAACTCCCCCTCACCGCCAACCTGCCCGGCCACCGGGTGCGGGCCGTGCTCAGCGACGCGTCGGGGGAGGTCACCGCCGCCGAGACGCGCGCCGACCTCGACCTGGCGCCCCGGCTCGTCCTCACCGTGCCCGAGGACCGCCTGCGCCCCTGGGCGCCCGAGGACCCGCACCTGTACGGGCTGCGCCTGGAGGTCCTGGACGCCGGTGGCGCGGTCGTCGACGCGGCCGACTCCTACGCCGGCCTGCGCTCGGTGGCGGTCCGGGGCAAGCGCGTGCTGATCAACGGGCGCCCGGTCTTCCAGCGCCTCGTGCTCGACCAGGGCTACTGGCCCGAGAGCCTGATGACCGCCCCGAGCGACGAGGCCCTGGTGCGGGACATCGAACTCGGGCTGGCCGCCGGGTTCAACGGCGCCCGCCTGCACCAGAAGGTGTTCGAGGAGCGCTACCTGTACCACGCCGACCGCCTGGGCTACCTGGTCTGGGGCGAGTTCGGGGACTGGGGCTGCGAGACCGGCGAGCGGGACGACAACCAGCGCCCGGACGCCAGTTACGTCGCCGAGTGGCTGGAAGCCGTCGAGCGCGACCACGCGCACCCCTCGATCGTCGGCTGGTGCCCGCTGAACGAGACCTACCAGCACCTGCACGACCGCATCACCCAACTCGACGACGTCACCCGGGCGATGTTCCTGGCCACCAAGCAGGCCGACCCCACCCGGCCCGTCATCGACGCCTCCGGCTACGCGCACCGGGTCCCGGAGACGGACGTCTACGACTCCCACTGCTACGAGCAGGACCCCGTCGCCTTCGCCAAGATCATGTCCGGGCTCGCCGAGGGAAGGCCCTACGTCAACGCGGCCCCCGACGGGCGCCCCTGGTCGGTGCCGTACCGCGGACAGCCCTACTTCTGCAGTGAGTTCGGCGGTATCTGGTGGGACCCGCAGGAGGCCGCCCGGGCGTCCGGCAACGAGGCGGACGCCTCCTGGGGCTACGGCGAACGGCCGCGCACCGAGGAGGAGTTCCTCACCCGCTTCGAAGGTCTCACCGGCGTGCTCCTCGACGACCCGGACATGTTCGGGTACTGCTACACCCAGCTCACCGACGTCTTCCAGGAGCAGAACGGGCTCTACCGCTTCGACCGCTCCGTGAAGCTCGACATCGAGCGGATCCGGCGCGCCCAGACCCGCCCGGCGGCCTACGAGCGGGAGTGACACCCGCGGGCCCCGCCGCACCCGTCCGGCCCCCTCCTCGGGACCGCACGATCCAGACACTTCCAGGCACGCTTTACAACGATGTAGATGAGAGGGTGATCCGGTCACGGGCGGCGCGGGAACGCGCCCGGACCGCACCACCCGGGTCAGGGAAGGAGCCGTATGACCGACCGGCCGGACACCAGGGAGAACCGGGGCCCGACACGCCGCAGGCTGCTCGCCGCCGGACTCGCCTCCGGGGCGGTGGCCCTCGGCGGCGGAGCACTCAGCGGCTGCGGCTCCGCCCAGGCCGCGGACACCTCGACCGTCCGCCTGTGGGACCTCTTCAGCGGCGCCGACGGCGGCCTGCTCAACGACATGGTCGAGGCGGCCCGGCCCGACATGCCGGGCAGCCGCATCGAGCGCACCGTCCTGGAGTGGGGCACCCCCTACTACACCAAGCTCGCCATGGCCTCGGCCGGCGGGCGCGGCCCCGACGTGGCCGTCGCCCACATGTCCCGGCTCGCCGGCTACGCCCCCACCGGGCTGCTGGACGCCTGGGACCTCGACGTGCTCGCCGAGTACGGCATCACCGAGGAATCCTTCACCCGGGCCGTCTGGGACCGCACCCAGTACCGGGGCAAGACCTACGCCGTGCCGCTGGACACCCACCCGTTCATCGTCTTCTACCACCCCGAACCGGCCCGCAAGGCCGGGCTGCTCGCGGCCGACGGCAGCCTCGACACCGAGGCGTTCTCCTCCCCGGACGCCTTCCTCGCCGCCGGCCGCGAACTGGCCAAGGCCTCCGGCAAGCAGGGCATCGCCTTCGGCTACGTCACCGACACCGCGCAGGGCTGGCGGCTGTTCTACGGCCTGTACCGGCAGACCGGCGGCCGCTTCGACCTGCCGGAGGGCGGGCCCGCCGAGGTCGACGTCGACCGCATGGCCGAGGTCATCGGCTTCATGGCGAAGATCGTCGACGGGCGGGTCAACCCCCGGCGCCTCGACTACCCGGCGGCGATCGCGGCCTTCGCCAACCGGCAGACCGCGATGATCCTCTCCGGCGAGTGGGAACTGGGCACCTTCCGCACGGCCGACCCCGAGGTCGGCGCCGCCCCCTTCCCGACCGTGTTCGGCACCCCCGCCGTGTACGCCGACTCGCACTCCTTCGTCCTGCCGCACCACCCCGATCCCGACCCCGGGCGCCGCCGCCGCACCCACCGGGCCGTCGCCGCGCTGCTGAAGGCCGGGCAGATCTGGGCCACCGCCGGGCACATCCCCGCCTACGGCCCGGTCACCCGCACCAAGGCCTACGCCGCGCTCCAGCCCCAGTCGCACTACGCCCAGGCCCAGCAGCACGTCGTCCTCGACCCGGCGGTGTGGTTCGCCGGCGCGGGCTCCGACTTCCAGAACTCCATGTCGCAGGTCCTGCAGCAGGCCCTCCTCGACGGGCTCTCGCCCGACCGCGCGGCGCGCGCGATGGTGCGGCGCCTGAACACCTTCCTGTCCCAGCCCAGCCCGGCCTGACCCGGCCACGACCTTCCGCGCAGGAGGAACGACGATGTCCTCTCCCCACGCCTCGCCCCGCTCCGGGGCCCCGTCGGTGCGCCGGCTGCTCCCGCCGGGTCTGCTGTTCGCGCTCCCCTTCCTCGTCCTGTTCGCCCTGTTCATGGTCTGGCCGCTGGTCCAGGGCCTGTGGATGAGCCTGACCGACACCTCGCTGTCGGCCCACACGCCCGGCTTCGTCGGCCTGGACAACTTCACCGAAGCCTTTCAGGACGCCGAGATGTGGCGTGCCCTCGGGCACACGGTCTGGTTCACCGTGCTGTCCACGGTCCCGCTGGTCGTCGTCGCCCTCGGCATGGCCCTGCTCGTGCACACCGGGCTGCCCGGCCAGTGGGTGTGGCGGCTCGCCTTCTTCGCGCCCTACCTGCTGCCGGTCGGCGTGGTGAGCCTGCTGTGGATCTGGCTCTACCAGCCCGACCTGGGCCTGTTCAACCACCTCCTCGACGTCGTCGGGATCGGGCCCGTCGGCTGGCTCAGCGACGAGTCGGTGGCGATGTGGGCGGTCGCCCTGACCACCCTGTGGTGGACGGTCGGCTTCAACTTTCTGCTCTACCTGGCCGCCCTGCAGGCCGTGCCGGACCACCTGTACGAGGCGGCCGCCATCGACGGGGCCGGCGCCTGGCGGCGGCTGTGGTCGATCACCCTGCCCCAGCTCAGCCGGATCACCGCGGTCGTCACGGTGCTGCAGGTCCTCGCCTCGCTGAAGGTGTTCGACCAGATCTACCTGCTCACCAAGGGCGGCCCCAACGGCTCCACCCGCCCGGTCGTCGAGTACGTCTACGACGTCGGCTTCACCGGCTACCGGCTCGGCTACGCCTCCGCCATCAGCTACATCTTCTTCGCCCTCGTCCTGCTCGCCTCCGCGGCCCAGTACGCCGCCCTCCGCCGCCGGGAGAAGTGACATGACGTCCACCGACCTGCCCGTCCGCACGTCCTCCGCCTCCCGCGCCCCGCGGGCCGCCCGGACGGCGCCGGCGCGCAGCCGGCTGCGGGGCAACCACCACGTCCTCGGCGACAGCCGCCTCGGGCGCGTGCTGGCGCTCGCCGTCCTCGCGGTTCTCGCGCTGGTCTGGCTGGTGCCGATGCTGTGGGCCGTGCTGACCGCGTTCAAGTCCGAGCAGGACGCCAGCGACCCGGACCACTGGCTGTGGCCGCGGCACGGGCTGACGCTGAAGGGGTTCAGCACCGTGTGGGAGCGGGGCGACCTGCCGCTGTGGATGCTGAACAGCTTCCTGATCGCCGCGGCCGTCACCGTGGTCACCGTCCTGGTGTCCGCGATGGCCGGGTACGCCTTCTCCCGCACGCTGTTCGCCGGGCGGCGGGTGCTGTTCGCGCTGACCGTGGCCGCGGTGCTGGTGCCGCCGCAGATCCTCATCGTGCCGTGGTTCCGGCAGATGCTCACCCTGCACCTGGTCGACACCTACGCGGCGGTCATCCTGCCGCAGACCGTGGCGCCGGTGATGGTGTTCATCCTGAAGAAGCACTTCGACTCGCTGCCCCGCGAACTGGAGGAGGCGGCCCGCATCGACGGCGCCGGCCACTGGCGCATCTTCTGGTCGGTCCTCCTCCCGCTGTCCCGCCCGATGCTCGCCGCCGTCGCGATCTTCGTGTTCATCGGCGCCTGGAACAACTTCCTGTGGCCCTTCGTGTCCACGTCCGACCCGGCCCTGATGACCCTCCCGGTCGGCATCACGTCGGTGAAGGACGCGTACGGCATCCAGTACGCCCAGACGATGGCCTCGGCGGTCCTGGCGGCCCTGCCCCTGGTCGTGGTCTTCCTGTTCTTCCAACGCCAGATCGTGAAGTCGGTGGCCACGACGGGGCTCGGGGGCCAGTGAGGAAGGGGCACGCCGGGCCGGCACCTGCTATGAAGGCGTCCATGAGCGTGACATGGGCAGCGACGGACACGGCAACGGGACGGTTCGTCGCGGAGGAACGGCGTACCGGCCTCGGGGAGCTGACGGACCACGTCGACGCACTGCGCCGCTGCCGGGGCGAGGGGTACCTCGAAGTGCGGCTCCCGGACAGGGAGTTCCCCGTGGTGACCCTCGGCTTCCGGGACGAGCGGGCCGTCCTCCACGTGTTCGAGGACGCGGACACGGTGTCCCTGCGCCCGGGTGACGGCACCACCCCCGCGGACGCCGTGGTGGAGGTGCCCGTGATGGACGAACCGGCGGTGTTCAGCGGCGACATGGCCTCGAGCCTCGACGCTGCCTGGTCGCTGCTGCACCGGTTGCTCCGAAGCCCCGCCGTGTGACGGCCGCCGGCAGGTGGCCGCCGTCGCGTTCAGGCGCCCCGGGCCGGCGTGTCCAGGTCGAGGGCCGTCGCGCGCAGGGCCGCCGCCAGGCGGGTGACCGGCTCGGGCGGTTCCTGGGGGAGGCGGGCCAGCAGCAGGCGCCGTTGCTCCTGGGGGCCGCCGCGCACGGGCAGGACGCGGACCCCCTCCGGAGCGGCCGCGGCGAGGGCGGCGGGCACCGTGGTCAGTCCGCAGCCCGCGGCGACCAGGTGGAGCTTGGCGAGCCAGTCGCGGGCCGTGTGGACGATCTCCGGCCGCTCGTCCAGGCCCGGCCACACCCCCATGAGCCGGTCCTCGCCCGAGGAGGAACTGGCGATCCAGCGCTGCCCGCGCAGGTCCGCCACGTCGACGGCCTCCCCCCGCGCCAGCGGGTGGTGCGCGGGCACGGCCAGGCGCAGGGGACGCTCGGTGAGCGTCGTCACGACCAGCGGCGGTGACTCGGTGTCGGGCGGCCGGAACGGCGGGGCCGACGCGAGCAGCGCCAGGTCCACGCTGCCGGCGCGCAGGGCGCGTACCAGGGCCGGCGTGGTGCCCTCCCGGCCGAGGACGTGCAGGGCGGGATCGGTGGCGCGCAGCGCGGCGAGGGCGCGCGGCACCAGGACGGCCCCGGCACTCGGGAACCAGCCCAGGCGGACGGTGCCGCTCTGCCCGGGCAGACCGGACAGCTCCCGCGCGGCCGCGTCGATCTCGTCGAGCACGACCCCGGCCCGCCGCAGCACGAGCCGGCCGGCCGCGGTCAGCCGTACCCCGTCGCGCCGCCGCTCCAGCAGTTCCGCGCCCGCCGCGCGTTCGATAGCGGCGATCTGCCGGGAGACCGCGGACTGCGTGTAGCCCAGGGACGCGGCGGCCGCGGTGAAGGTCCCCCGGTCGGCCACGGCGCGGAAGACGCGCAGCGCGGTGAGCGAGACATCCGTGAAGTCCATGACGTTTCCGCATGCTACCTGTGCCGAACTCTCGTTGGACGCATGGGCGTGCGGTTCCTAGCGTGGCCGGCATGAACGCTTCTCGCACCGCACTCGTCACGGGCGCCAACCAGGGACTCGGCCGCGCCCTCGTCGAAGGGCTGGCCGCACGCATGCACCCGGCCGACCTGGTCCTGCTGACCGGCCGCGACCCCGAGCGGGTCAGGGCCGCCGCCGACGAGGTCGGCCGACTGCCCGGAACCCGTGCCCGGGTCGAGGGCCGGGTCCTGGACGTCACCGACACCGCGGCCATCACCCGTCTCGCCGCCGAGCTGGAGGCACGGCACGGCGGCGTCGACGTCGTCCTCTCCAACGCGGTCGCCCGGGTGCTCCCGCACGAGTCGCAGGCGGAGCGCGCGGACGAGTTCATCGACGTGTCCAACACCGCTACACACGCCGTGCTGCGCGCCTTCGGCCCCGTGCTGCGGCCGGGCGGACGGCTGCTCGTCGTGGCCAGCGGCCTCGGCACCCTCGGCCACCTCGACGCGCGGCTGCACCCCCTGTTCGACGGCGTGGGCCTCGACCAGGTCGAGCGGGCCGTCGAGTCCTGGCGCGCCGCCGTCCACGAGGGCACCGCGGCCGAAGCCGGCTGGCCGGTGTGGCTGAACGTGCCCTCGAAGGTGGCGCAGGTCGCGGCCGTCCGCGCGGTCGCCGCGGAGCGCCGTGCGCGGGACCTGGCCACCGGGACGCTCGTCGCGGCCGTGTGCCCCGGCATGGTGGACACGGCCACCTCGCGCCCCTGGTTCAGCGACCACAGCCGGACGCAGACCCCGGCCCGCGCCGCCGAGGCGGTCCTCGACCTGGTCTTCGCGCAGGGCGCCGACCCGGCCCTGTACGGCGAACTGGTCCGCTTCGGCGAGGTCCTGCCCTGGCACGACGGCACCCCCCTGGTGGAGCAGGACCGCCTGGTCAGGCCGTGAGGGCGGCCGGGGCACCCTGACGGGCGCGGTGACCCCGGCGGGCGCGGGACTCCGACGGGCGCGGCGGCGGGGTGTGCGACACCCTCGACAGGTGTACCCGTCGACCCGGTACGAGCCCCGCCGGAACAGGAGACCCCATGTCCAAGCCGCCCCTCCCCGACGACGCCCAGGACCTGCTGCGCCGCCCCAACCCGGCGGTGATGGCCACGCTGCGCTCGGACGGCACGCCGGTGTCGACGCCCACCTGGTACGTGTGGGAGGACGGCCGGGTGCTGCTGAGCCTCGACGAGGGCCGCGTCCGCCTGAAGCACCTGCGCCGCGACCCGCGGGTGACCCTGACCGTCCTCGACGGGGACGACTGGTACACCCACGTCACCCTCATCGGCCGGGTCGTCGAGACGTACGAGGACGAGGGACTCGCCGACATCGACCGCATCTCCGCCCACTACACCGGCAAGCCGTACCCCGACCGCGTCCGCACCCGGTTCAGCGCCTGGATCGAGGTCGAGCGCTGGCACGGCTGGGGCGCGCACCGCGACAGCGACCAGGCGTCCACGTGACCCCGGGCCGGACGGACCCGGAAGGGCTCCCCGGCCGGGTCAGGGCCGGCTGAGCAGCATGCGGCCGAGGCGGTCCGCCGCCTCGGCGTGGCCGAAGAGGCCCGGCAGGCCGCCGGAGTGCAGCAGCACGGTGCGCTCACCGGGCCGGATCGCGCCGTCGCGCACGGCGGCCGTCAGGCCCGCGGCCGCGCGTCCGGTGTACACCGGGTCCAGGACGAGGCCCTCGGTCCGCGCCACCGTGGTCAGGGCCTCCAGGACGGGTTCGTGGAGCACGCCGTACGCCGTGCCCACCTGCTCGCCCCGGACGCGGAGCTGCTCCGCCGCCACCTCACGGCCGGTGAGCTCGGAGGCGAAGGCGGCGGCGACGGTGGCCGGGTCGGGGAGCGCGCCGACATCGACGCCCAGGACGCGTTCGACGCCCAGCGCGGCGACCAGGCCCGCCATCGTGCCGCCCGAGCCCAGCGCGGTGACGACGTGCCGGACACCGGGCTGCTGGGCGAGGATCTCCGCGCCCGCCTCGCGGTAGCCGCGGGCCCCCAGCGCCGAGGAGCCGCCGAACGGCACCCGGTACGGCACGGCGCCCTCCTCGCGCAGTCCGGCGCACGTCGCCTCCGCGTGCGCGGCCAGCTCGGCGGGCCCGGCGGCGTCGGCCCACACGATCCGGGCGGCGAGCGCGGCGTCCAGGAGCAGGTTGCCGCCGGGCCGCTCCGGACGGCCGGACGCCGGCATCACCAGGACCACGTCCAGGCCCGCCCGGGCACCCGCGGCGGCGGTGAGCCGGGCGTGGTTGCTCTGCGGGCCACCCGTGGTGACCAGGGTGTCGGCGCCGCACCGCAGGGCGTCGGCGACCAGCCACTCCAGCTTGCGGACCTTGTTGCCGCCACCGCCCAGGCCGGTCAGGTCGTCGCGCTTGATCCACAGGTCGTCCGGGGCCAGACCGATCGCCGCGGCCAGCCGGGGCGCGGCCTCCATCGGCGTCGGCCACGCCGACAACGTCACCTTGTCCACCCCGCACGTCCTCTCCCTCGCGGCTCAGCGCATCGAACCCTCTCACACGGGCGCGCGGGAGCCGCGGGAGTCGCCCGCACGCCCGCGCCCCGGGACAATGCCGGGGGACGCGCACGGCGCCCCGTCCGGGCGGGCCCCCGGAGCAGGAGGGTGAGCGGCTTGAGTGGAGCGAGCAGTGGTCACGGCAAGGTCGTCGTGATCCGGGCGATGTCGCTGGACGGCTTCATCGCCGGTCCCGGCGACGCCATGGACTGGATCTTCGAGATCGTGTCGCCGGAGATGTTCGAGGACAACGCGGCGGCCGCCGGCGCCCTGCTGGTCGGCCGGCGCACCTACGACGTGGGCAAGCGGATGGAGGCCGACCGGGCGGGCAGCAGTGACTACCCCGTCTCCGGCCGCACCTTCGTCCTCACGCACCGGCCGCCGGAGCCGCCCGACCCGCACGTCACCTTCCTGACCGGTGACATCGCGGAGGCGGTCGGGACCGCGCGGGCCGCGGCGGGCGGCAAGGACCTGGAGATCCTGGGCGCCGACGTGGCCGGCCAGTGCCTGCGGCGGGGGCTCGTCGACGAGCTGCTGGTCTACGTCCTGCCGGTGCTGCTCGGCGACGGCGTCCGCCTCACCCCGCCGGGCCTGCCCAGGACGGACCTGGAGCTGCTCACCAGCACTACGGCGGGCGGCGTCACGGTGCTCCGCCACCGCGTCCGCACGTAGGGGCCCGGGAGTCAGGGTGCCCCTCGTACGTCGTGGTCGCCGGGACGCGGCTCGCGCGGCAGACGCGCCGCTGCCGCCAGCCCGCCGAGCCCGATGACGGCCAGGGTGATCATCGCCGCGGCGTAGGCGCCCTTGGTCAGCCCGGAGACCAGGATCGTGCCGGCGACGGCCGTGCCGAAGGACGAGCCGAGGTTGGACACGCAGCGGGACAGCCCGGAGATCTCCCCCTGCCGCTCCTCGGGGAAGCTCGACTGCACGACGGTGACCGACGGGGTCAGCATGGCCCCGAGTCCCAGCCCGATCAGGACGAGTCCGGGCACGAAGGCCCAGGCGGTCGAGAAGGCGGCGGCCAGGGCGACGAGGAGGACGATGCCGGCCACGCACACCGCGAACCCGGTCATGACGAGCGCGCGCGAGGAGTGCCGCGTGGCGAGGCGTTTCGCGGACAGCGAGGTCAGGAGCAGACCCAGGGTCGCCGCGGTGAAGACGACGCCGGTCCGGATCGCGTCGTAGTGGCGTACGACCTGCAGGTAGGCGGCCACCGTGAAGGAGGTGCCCATCAGGATCAGCCACTGGATGTTCTGCGTGATCAGCCCGATGTTGGAGGTGCGGTTGCGGAACAGGGTCAAGGACAACAGGGGCTCCCGGCCGGACGCCTCCTTGGCACGGGCGGAGCGGAAGAACAGCGCGAGGACGAGCACGCCGGCGGCCAGCAGTCCGAGGGTGAGCCAGAGGCTGTTGTCGGCGGCCAGGATGCCCATGACGACCAGGACCAGGCCGACGGCGGACAGCACGGTCCCGGCCGTGTCGAGCGAGCGGGTCGGGTCCGGCGGCAGCGGGTCCACGACCTTCCGGCTCAGCACGATGATCACGGCGATGACCAGTGCCTGGAAGACGAAGGCCGCACGCCAGCTGATGCCGGTGGTGATCAGGCCGCCGATCAGCGGTCCGGCGGCGGCGCCGAGCCCGCCGAGCGCCATGATCACCCCGAAGGCGCGGGCCCGGGAGGTCGTGTCCGGGTAGAGGAGCGTGGTGAGGATGTAGACGGGCGGGATGAGCAGCGCGGTGCCGACGCCCTCCAGGATCGAGTTGCCCAGGATGAGCACGCCCAGTCCCGGTGCGGCGGCGCTGAGCAGGGCGCCGACGGCGTAGACGGCGAGTCCCGCGACGAAGCACCGCCTGCGGCCGTAGCGGTCGGTCAGCCGGCCGCCGGGGACCATCAGCGCGGCCATCACCAACAGGAAGACGGTGATGGCCACTTGGACGCCCTGCACGGTGGTGTCGAGGTCCGTGCTGATGTCGTTGATCATCACGTTCATGTTGGAGCCGGCGAAGCTGCAGATGAACTGGGCCAGCGCCAGCGCCGCCAGCGCGTTCCGGTGCTGCGCCGACCGCTGCGGCACGGCGGTCTCAGTCACCGGTGCCGTCCGCCGCGGAGCCCTCGGCCGGGACCGTGAACCCGTACTTGGCCGCCTGTACCTGCTCGTCGGCCTCGGGGCGGGTCCGGGCCTCGGCGAGTTCGTCGTCGAGCGCCATGGCGGCCGTGACGAGGGCGAGGTGCGTGAACGCCTGCGGGAAGTTGCCCAGTTGCTCGCCGGAGGGTCCGATCTCCTCGGCGAACAGGCCCACGTGGTTGGCGTAGGTGAGCATCTTGTCGAAGGCGTACCGGGCCTGACTGAGCCTGCCGCTGCGGGCGAGGGCCTCGACGTAGAAGAAGCTGCAGAGGTTGAACGTGCCCTCCGAGCCCCGCAGTCCGTCGGGGGACGCCGAGGGGTCGTACCGGTACACCAGGCTGTCACTGACCAGTTCCCCGTCCATGGCGTCGAGCGTGCTCAGCCAGTCGGGGTCGTGGGGCGACAGGAAGCCGACCTTCGGCATCAGCAGCAGGGAGGCGTCCAGCACGTCGGAGTCGTAGTGCTGGACGAACGCCTTGCGCTTGTCGTGCCAGCCGCGCTCGACGATCTGCCGGAAGGCCGCGTCGCGGGTGCGGGTCCAGCGCTCGGTCTCGGCCGGGCGGGAGAAGGCCTGCGACGCCCGCAGGGCGCGGTCGAACGCGACCCAGGTCATCAGCCGGCTGTAGGTGAAGTCCTTGCGGCCGCCGCGCGTCTCCCAGATGCCCTCGTCCGGCTGGTCCCAGTGGTCGCTGAGCCAGTCCAGCACCTCGGTGAGCGCCTTCCAGCCCCGGATCGCTCCGATGTCCCCGCCCACGATCAGGGCGTCGGAGGCCTCGCCGTAGATGTCGAGCTGGAGCTGGTCCGCCGCCGCGTTGCCCGCCCGCACCGGGTACGAACCCCGGTAGCCCTCCAGGTGGCCGAGGGTCTCCTCCGTCAGGTGCGGGTCGCCGTCGACCCGGTACATGATCTGCAGGGGATCGCCCGTGGCCGTGTCCCGCGCCTCGATGCGGTCGCGCAGCCACCGGCGGAAGGCGTACGCCTCCTCGTGGAAGCCCAGGTCGATCAGCGCCTTCACCGACAGGGAGGCGTCCCGGACCCAGGTGTAGCGGTAGTCCCAGTTGCGCTCACCGCCGACCTGCTCGGGCAGGCCCATCGTGGCGGCGGCGACGGGGGCGCCGGTCGGCGCGTAGGTGAGCAGCTTCAGCGTGATGGCCGAGCGGCGCACCTGGTCCTGCCAACGGCCCTGGTACGTGCACGACCTGAGCCACGACAGCCAGAAGGACCGGCAGGCCTGCAGGTCGCGCACGACCTCGTCGAGCGAGGGCCGCCGCGGGGCGTCGTCCCCGCCGGCGGTGCTGGTGAGGACCACCGCGGCCGCCTGGCCCGCGGACAGCCGGAACCGGGCGGTGACGTCCTCGCCCTCGGCGCGCAGCGCGATGCCGGTGGTGGACTGCAGGTGCAGGTCCGTGTCCGGTCCGTGGAACAGCGCGTGGTGCTGGTCGGGGACGGTCAGGGTGTGCGAGGCGCGGCCGTAGTCGAAGCGCGGGCGGCAGGCGAGGGCGAAGGACACCGTGCCCCGCACCACCCGGGCGACTCTGATCAGGCGGTGCCGGACCTGCGGCGTGCCGGTGTCGAGGGGCACCATGAAGTCGGCGACCTCGCCGACGCCGTCGGGTGCCATGAAGCGGGTGACCAGGACGGCGGTGTCGGACAGATAGAGCTGACGCGTCGTCATCTCGCTGCCGTCGCCCGGATTTTCCGCGGCCAGGCTGCACTGGCCGCCGCGCTCGGCGTCCAGGAGCGAGGCGAACACGCTGGGGGAGTCGAAGCGCGGCGTGCACCACCAGTCGAGGACCCCTCCGGAGGACACCAGGGCCGCCGTCTGGAGGTCGCCGATCATCCCGTGCTCGGCGATGGGCGGGTAGTTGCTCACGGGTACCTCCCACGCGTGGACGCGCCCGGCGGCGCGGAGCCGGGACGGCCGGCCCACGGTCAGCGTCGGCGCCGGGCGGCGCCGCGGCATCACCCACGGTGGGTGAGATGCGACCCGGGGCCGCACCGGGGCCCGCCGGCCCTGTACCGCGCGCGAACGGCGCCGCGATGTGATGGTGGAGGAGGAAGACCTCGACCTTGCGGGCGGTGAGGGCCTTGGAATCGAAGGACGAACCGAAGGACGAACCAGGCGGCGAACCGAAGGACGACTTCCCCCGTACTCCCTCCGGCACGGACGTCGATCCCCTGGGCGACCCGTTCCTGCGCACCCGTTTCGCCCTGCCGACGAGACCGACCGCCTTCCTGCGGCGTGACCGCCTGCTCGCTCCCCTCGACCGCGAGCCCGGAACGCCGCTGGTCATGGTGAACGGCACCGCGGGCGCGGGCAAGACGCTGCTGGTCGCCGACTGGGCCGCGCGGCTGCGGCAGCCCGTCGCCTGGCTGACCCTGGACGCGGCGATCGGGGGGCCGGGCATGTTCTGGGCCCACGTGCTGCAGGCCCTGCGCGCGAGCGGGGTGCACGTGTCGCCGGACACCGGCACGGTCCTCGACGGCGCCGGCAACGGCCGCTGCCCGCTCGGCAGGCTCGCCGCCCAGCTCGGGGCCGCTCAGCGCACCGTGACCCTGGTGCTGGACGACTACGACCACGCCGCGGCGGAGGTCTCCGAGCAGCTCGCGTTCGTCCTGCACCACGCGGGACCGGGACTGCGCCTGGTCCTCGTCACCCGGACGGAACCCCTGCTGCCGCTCCACCGCTACCGCGCGGCCGGTGAGATCACCGAGATCAGGGACGCCGAGCTGGCCTTCACCGCGCAGGAGACCGCCGCCCTGCTGGACCTGCACGGGGTGCGGGTGACCGTGCAGGCGGCCGACGCGCTGGTGGAGCGCACCCGGGGCTGGGCGGCCGGGGTGCGCCTGAGCGCCCTCGCGGCCCGCGAGAGCCCGGATCCGTCGCTGTACCTCAAGGAGTTCGAGGCCGGTCACAGCGCCGTGGCCGACTTCCTGCTGGCCGAGGTGCTCAGGAGCCGGCCGCCGCGCACCCAGGACCTGCTGCTGCGGGTCAGCGTGCTGGAACGCTTCTGCGCCGACCTGGCCAACACGCTCGTCGGCGGCGACGACGCCGACTCGGTGCTGGCCGCCCTGCACCGGGAGAACGCCTTCGTGGAGGACCTCGGGCACGGCTGGTACCGGCTGCACCCGCTGTTCCGGGAGATCCTCCGCGTCCACCTGCGCGAACGCTGTCCCGGCCTGGAGCCGGACCTGCACCGGCGCGCGGCACGCTGGCTGCGGCGGCACGGGGCGCTTGCCGAGATGGTGGCCCACGGGGCCGCCGCGGGCGACTGGGCGGCCACCACCCGCGCCCTGGTCGACGACCTCGCGATCGGGGAGCTCTTCACCGGCCTGCGCTCCGACGACCTCGCCGGGCTGCTCGCCGACCTCGACCCGGGCACCACCGGCGCCGCCCCGGAGCTCGTCCGCGCGGCCCGCGACCTGGCGCGCCACGACCTCGACCGCGGCCTGACCCACCTGCGCCACGCCCACGAGGAGCTGCCCCCCGGCGCCGACGCCGCGGCGGCCCGGCTGAGCTGGGCCCTGCTGGAGGCGCTGGCCGCCCGCCTGTCCGGGGCCCCGCGCCGCGCCGAGCAGGCGGCGCGGGCCGCCCGGGAGGTCCGGCCGGAGGTGCCCGCCCACCTGCTCGACCGGCACCCGGAGCTGTCCGCGCAACTGCTCACCCACCTCGGTTCCACCCGGCTGTGGGCGGGCCACTTCGACGCGGCCCGGGCGGCCCTGACCGCGGTGCTCGCCGGCCCCGACGGCGCGTCCACCGTGCTCCCGCGCGTGGAGTCACTGGGCCGGCTGGCGCTGATCGAGTACCTGGACGGGTGGCCGGGCCGGGCGGAACAGTACGCGCGGGCCGCACGGGCCGAGTCCGAACGGTTCAGCCTCCACGACCCCGTCGGCCCGGACCTGGCACGGCTGGTCCTGGCCGGCGTCGCCGTGGACCGCGGCGAACTCGGCCGTGCGCAGGGACTGCTCGACCCGACGCCCGACCCGGCGGCGCAGGACCCCGTGGCGGCCGTGGGACGGGCCATCGTCACGGCCCGGCTGCTCCTGGCCCGGGGCCGTTCCCGGGCAGCGGCCGAGGCCGCCGGGGCGCCGGTGCCGGCCGTCGTCACGTCCCCCTGGGCGGAGGGCCGGGCGACCCTCGTCGCCGCGGAGGCCCACCTGGCGGAGGGCCGGCCGGACGCGGCGGCGCGGGTCCTGCGGGAGGTGGCCGACGAGGACCCCGAGTGCGCCGTCGGCGCCGCGCGGGCCCACGTCGCCGCGGGCGACCCCTCGGCCGCCCTGCGCGTCCTGGACGAGGCGACCGCGCACCGACGCCTCGGACCGGCGGTCCGCGTACGGGCCGCCCTCGCGCGGGCGCACGCGGCACAGGTGGCGGGCAACCGGGTCGCCGCGCGGCACCTGCTGGCCGACGCGCTGCTGGACGCCCGCCGGGAACGGCTGCGCCGGCCCTTCGCCGAGGCCCGGCCGTGGGCGGAACCGCTCCTCGCGGCACCCCCGATGCGGCAGCTCGCCGCCGGCTGGCTGCTGCCCGAGGAGGAGGCGCCCGCCCGGCGGACGGAGCCGGCCCCCGTGCTCGTGGACCAGCTCAGCGTGCGCGAGCGGGACGTGCTGGCGCGGCTCGCCGAGCTGATGTCGACCGAGGAGATCGCCGCCGACCTCTACGTGTCGGTGAACACGGTGAAGACCCACGTCAAGAGCGTGTACCGCAAGCTGGCGGTCAACCGGCGGCACGACGCGGTGCGCCGCGCGCGCGAGCTGGGCCTGCTGTGACCGTGCGGTGCCCGGCCCGGCTCGCCCGTGGCGGGTGATGCGCCGGGGCGCCGGGCGCGGTCGGATGGCCCGGTGGGAGGGCCGCCGGTACCCGCGCGGTCCGACGGCGACGGCCACCGACCCGGAGGGGCTGACATGCTCGATGCGCACCCGGAGTCCCGGCGCGAGCGCCGCGCGCAGCGGCGGGCCCACGCCGACTACACCGGTGGCGTCTACGGCTCGCTGCTCGCCGCCAGCGTGGTGGTCGGGGCCGGGACGCTGGGTTCCTTCCCGCGCGTCGAACTGGTCGTGCTGCTGCTGGTGAGCGGCGTGGTCTTCTGGGTGGCGCACGTGCACGCCCAGTTGTTCGGCGCCCGTCTCGCGCAGCACGGCCTGGACCGCGCCACCGTGCTGCACGTGTGCCGTGACGAGTGGCCGATCGTGAAGGCCGCGGTCCCGCCGGCGCTGGCCGTCGCGGTGAGTCCGCTGCTGGGCCTGGACCTGGAGGGCACCTTCTGGCTTGCGGTGTGCGTGGCCGTCGCCGGGCAGGTCGGGTGGTCCATGGCCGCGGCGCGCAGGGCCGGCGCCCCCTGGCGCCTCACGGCCCTCACCGCCGTGGTGAACCTGCTCCTCGGCCTGCTGATCATCGCCTTCAAGGTCGTCCTGAAGCACTGAAGCACCCAAGACCTGAAGCACTGAAGACCTGGAGCACCGCGGCCGGGCGGCCGGTGGGTTCACCTGTGCCGGGTGATGCCCGAAGCCACGGACCGTCGGGAGTCTGGAGGGACAGCGCACCCCACGTTGCCATCGACAGCCGGCGGGAGCAGCTCATGCGCTACGAGATCCGCGTGGAGGGCCAGGTGTCGGAGACCTTGGCCAAGGTCTTCCCCGAACTCGACCACGTGATGGTCTCCGGCCAGACCCTGCTCTACGGCCCGGTGGTCGACGAGGCGCACCTGTACGGCCTGCTCGCCCGCTTCAGGTCGCTGGGCCTGCGCGTGGTGGAGATGCGGCAACTTCCCGACTGACGGCGTCCCGCGAGGAGGACACATGACCGACGCAGGGGTCCCCGCGAACGGCGGCCTGGACGGGCAGCTCGCCGGGCTCGGCCGGTCCTGGACGTGGCTGCTCGGCCCGGCGGTGGCCACGCTGGTCCCGGGCGTGCTCGCCCTGGTCTGGCCGGACGCCACCCTGCACGTGCTGGCGGTGCTGATCGCGCTGTCGCTCATCGTGACCGGCGCCTTCCGGTTCGTCGCCGCCCTCGCCCCGCGGCACGGCGACCGCTTCACCGGGCTGCTGATCGCGGTGCTGTACGTGCTGGCCGGCGTGCTGTGCCTGCGCCACCCGCTGCAGACCGTGGCCGCCCTGGCGCTGATCACCGGCGCGGTGTGGCTGGTGACCGGCCTGCTGACCGCCTTCACCGCCCTGGGCACCCGCGACCTGCCGCACCGCGGCGTCGTCCTCGGCGTCGCCGCGCTCGTGGTGGTCGCGGGGATCGTGGTGCTCGCCTTGCCCACCGAGTCCGCCCGGGCCCTGACCCGGCTGCTGGGCCTGTGGCTGGTCCTGCTCGGCCTGGCCGAACTGTGCCTCGCCCTCGCCCTGCGGGCCGCCCTGCGCGGGCCGGGCGGCGACCCGGCGGCGAGGGACGTGCACCGCGCGTGACCCCGGACGCCCGCCCCGGGCACGTTCACCCGCCCGGGGTGAGGCCGCCGGCCGGCGGGGCCGCGCAGGCTGGCACCACCGGGACCGAGCGGTCGGACCCGCACCCGCAACGGAGGAAGAGATGAGCAGTCACGTGTACCTCGCCTACGACTACCCGCTGCTGAGCATGTTCTGGACGATGCTCTGGTTCTTCCTGTGGATCATGTGGTTCGTCCTGCTCTTCCGGATCATCGGGGACATCTTCCGCGACGACACCCTCGGCGGGTGGGGCAAGACCGGCTGGCTGGTCTTCGTGGTCGTGCTGCCGTTCCTCGGCGTGTTCGTCTACCTCATCGCCCGCGGCCGGGACATGGGCGGCCGGGAGATCAAGCACGCGCAGGCCCAGCAGACGGCCTTCGACAGCTACATCCGGGAGCGGGCCGGCGAGGCCCGGCCGAGCAGCATCGCCGAACTCGACAAGCTGTCGCAGCTGCGCACCCGCGGCGACATCACCGACGAGGAGTTCCGCCGCGCCAAGGAGCTCGTGCTCAGCGGCAGCGGGACAGCGGCGTCCGCGACCACCGCGGGCGTGTCCTCCCCCCACTGAGCACCGACCAGGAACCGAGGTACAGAGATGACCGCCACCCACGCGTCCAGGGCGCACTCCGCGAAGTACCAGTGGGCCGCGGGGCTGATGGCCTTCGCCGCCGTCATGCTCAGCATCGTGGGCATCCTCGACATCTTCCGCGGCATCGCGGCCATCGCCGAGGACGACATCTTCGTCTCGACCCGCAACTACGTCTTCCAGTTCGACCTGACCGGCTGGGGCTGGATCCACCTGATCCTCGGGGTGGTCGCGGTGCTTGTCAGCATCGGGCTGTTCCAGGCCGCGACGTGGGCCCGGGTCGCCGGAGTGGCCATCGCCGGGCTCGTCATCATCGCCAACTTCCTCTCCCTGCCGTACTACCCGGTGTGGTCCGTGATCGCCATCGCGATCTCGGGGTTCGTCATCTGGGCGCTGTGTGTGGCCCGGAAGGAGACGTTCGACGACGCCTTCGGCAGCAGCGGGCCGCGTGGCGACATGTGACGACCCGCCGGGCCTGCCACCGGTCATGCCTCCCGTGACCGGTGGCGGACCGTCGGGAGCGCGGCGGCGCCTGGCCGCCGCGCTGACCTTCTGGCTCCGTCCGGCCTTCGCCCTGCGCGTCGTCAACCGGTTCCAGAAGATCGCCGGGTTCGACCGCGCGATGGCCCTGGCGTCCAGCGCCCTGACGGCCCTCGTGCCGCTGGTCCTCCTCGTCGGCACGCTGCTGGGCAGCCTGGTCGACCAGGACGTGGCCGAACGGCTCATCGAGCGCTACGGGCTGACCGGCGCGGGCGCCGACGCGGTGGACCGCCTCTTCTCGCCGACCGGGGAGACGAGCACGGGCGTCGGCGTGTTCGGCGTGGTGTTCCTGCTCATCTCCCTGCTCAGCTTCGCGCGAGCCGCTCAGCGGCTGTTCGAGCAGGCATGGGACCTCAAGCCGCTCGGTGTCCGCAACTCACGCAACGGCCTGTGGTGGATCCTCGGGCTCGGGGCCTACGGCCTGGTCGACGGCTGGCTGGCCGGCCTGCTGGCCGGCGGACCCCGGTCCGGCCTGCTGACCGGGGTGCTCCAGGCACCGGTGACCGCCGTGTTCCTCGTCTGGAGCGGCTGGATCCTGACCGCGAAGCGCATCCCGTGGCGGGAGCTGATCCCCTTCGGTGTCACCGCGACCGTCATGACCACCCTCTACTCCTGGGGCGCCGCCCTGTACCTGCCGCGCCTCTTCAACACCTCCGTGTCGCGCTACGGCGTGGTCGGCGCGGTGTTCGCCCTGCTGTCCGCGCTCTTCACGGCGATGCTCGCGCTGGTCGGATCGGCCGCGTGGGGACGGGAGGTGACACGGGAGCTGGACCGGATCCGCAGCGGGCTCCGTCCCTCCGAGCACGAGGTGCGCCGGCAGTGGGACACGGTGGTCGAGCAGACGCGTTCCCGCTGGCGGTCGGCCCGCTCCCACGTCAGCCGTCGGGGGAGCGGGAGGCCGGACCGCTGAGCGGTACGGCGCGGGAGCGGGCGGCCGGACCGCGGAGCAGCACCGTGCCGAGCGCGGCCGCGAGTGCCTGGCAGGCGGCCACCGCGAGGACGAGGCGCACCGGGCCGGCCGTCTGGCAGACGCCCGCGAGGGCGGCCCCGCCCGCGGCGAAGGTGCTCTTCAGGCTCGCTCCCAGCGTGAACACCTGGGTGCGGGCCGCCTCGGGCGCGTAACGGTCGCGCCCGGCGAGGAGCGCGGCGAAGAGCGGGCCGGTGCAGCACCCGGCCAGGGCGAAGCAGCCGAACGCCAGGGCGACGCCGGGCGCCGCGGGGACGGCGGCCAGCGGCACCCCGGTCGCCAGCAGCATGACGGCCACGGTCCGTTCGGGCCGCCGTACGCCCCACGGGCGCCAGGCGTACACCAGGGAACCGGCCAGGGAGCCGAGCGCCATCGCGGTCATCAGACCGCCCGCCGCCCAGGGCGTGGCGTAGCGGTCGGCGAGCAGGACGCAGACCACGGGCAGGGCACCGGTCCCCGCCTGGCCCGCCGCGCTGGCCCAGGTGAGCGACCGCAGGGGCGGGTCGCGCAGCAGCAGCGCGGCGGCGGCGCCCAGGTCGGCCGGTCGCAGGGCACGGCCGCCGCCGGAGCGCGGTCGCAGCGGCAGGGCGAGCACGAGGAGGCCGCCCAGGACGGCCGCGGCACCCAGCGCGGCCAGCGCGAGACCGGAGTCGGTCGTCGCCGCCAGGGCGGAGGCGAGGGCCGGTCCGGCGATCCCGGCGAGGTTGTAGGAGACGGCGTCCAGGCTGAAGGCGCGGCCCCGTGCCGCGGCCGGCACCAAGTCGCCCAGCAGACTGGTCAGTCCACCCGTCAGCAAGGGAGTGCAGCAGCCCGCCGCGCCCGCCACCGCCAGGACGACCCCCGCGGGCGCCCGCCCCGCCGCCCCGGCGACGACGACCAGCCCCGCGCCGTAGCAGACCAGGCAACCGGCGTGGAACAGCCGGCGCCGCCGGACCCGGTCGGCGAGCGCCCCGGCCGGCGGGGCGGCGACCACACCCGGCACCAGCAGGGCCGCGACCAGGGCGCCGCCGAAGCCGGCGCTCCCGGTGCGGTCCACGGCCAGCACCACCAGGGCGACCCGCGCCCCTTCACAGGCGAGGCGGACCAGCAGGGCGACCTGCAGGTACCGGAGGAGCAACCACCGGCCCGCCCCCGGACGCGTCACCGGAGGGACGGACGTCTGCGTGTGCACTGTGTGCCTCCAGGCGGGATCGAGGTCGGGCGTTCTCGGCGACCGGTAGCGGCTCACCCTCCTTCGTCATACCCTGAAGGTATGACGTCATGGGTGTCCGAGGATCCCGCCGCCCATACTCGACGGGTGAGCTTCCTCTTCGTCAGCGACCACCTGGCCCTCGACTTCGCCGCCACGGTGGCCTGGCGCGCCACGGACCCCAAGGAACTCCTCGCCGGGCCCGGGGACTTCGCCCGCTGGGCCGTGGCGGCGGGCGTCGTCGACCGCCTGGACACGGTGACCCAGGACGACCTGACCCGGGCACGCGCCCTGCGCGAGGCGGTCTACCGCCTGGCCCTGGCCGCCACCGCGGACGAACCGGCCGACCCGCGGGACGTCACCCTGGTCCGGCGGGCCGCCGCCCACCCGCCCGTCCGTCCCGCCCTGCACGACCTGGGCCGGGTCGAACGCCGGGGCGGGGTGACGGAGGTCCTGGCCACGCTCGCCACGACCGCCAGCGACCTGTTCGGCGGCCCCGACCGCCTCCTGGTCCGCCGCTGCGCCGGCACCCCGTGCACCCGCCTCTTCGTCGACCGCTCCCGCGCGGGCACGCGCCGCTGGTGCGACAAGCGGAGCTGCGGCAGCAGGGTCAACGCGGCCGCGTACCGCCGCCGCGGCGGCCGCCCCGAACAGGTCTGACCCGCGCCCGCCCGGGGTTCACGAGCCGACCCGGTTCCGACGGCGTCCCGGCAGGGGGACGCGCCCCGCGGTGCCGGAGCCGGGGCCGTTGCGCGCCGCGATCCGTGCCGGGCGGTCGGGCATCGTGAAGGCGAACACCGCTGTCGCCGCCGCGATCGCCGCGAGGGCGACGTAGGCGTGCTGGTACGCGGGCAGGGGAGGTGACGCGGCGGCGGCCTGCGGGGTGCCGAGGACGAGGACCGTGGTGACCGCGGCGGGGGCGAGCGCCCCGCCGGTCTGGCGTACGACCGTGTTCAGCATCGTGGCCTGGGGCAGGTCCGTCCGGTCGACGGTGGCCAGCGAGGCGACCGTCGTGGGGACGAAGAAGCACCCGATCGCGGCGCCGAACAGGAACATGTAGGCGCGCACGGTCCACAGGCCGGTGCCGGCCGTGCAGGTGGCGAGGAGCAGCAGGACGGCGGTGACGCCGACCAGGCCGCAGCCGACGATGAGGCGCGGGCCGACCCGGACGTACAGCGCGCCGGTGACCTGGACGGTCAGCAGGACGCCGAACGCCTCCGGGAAGGTGGTCAGGCCCGACTCCAGCGCGGTGCGGCCCTGAGCCTGCTGGAGGAAGAGCGGGGTGAGGTACAAGGTGCCCATGATGGGGACCAGGCCGACCAGGTTGATCAGGTTGGTGTCCCGGAACAGCCGGTCGGAGAACAGGCGCAGCCGCAACAGCGGGTGGGACCTGTGCAGTTCGACGACGACCGTGGCGACCAGCAGCACCGCGCCCAGCACCAGGGAGGAGACCACGGCGGGGGAGGACCAGCCCCGGTTGGGCCCCTCGCAGATCCCGAACATCCCGCTGCCCAGGGCGCCGGCGCTGAGCAGCAGGCCGGGACGGTCGAACGGGCCGGGCCGCCGCCCCCGGTCGCCGGCCAGGAAGAGCGCGCCGAACAGCACGGCCGGCAGCCCCACGGGCAGGTTCACGTAGAAGACCCAGCGCCAGGACAGGTGGTCCACCAGGAGCCCGCCCAGCACGGGGGCCGCGGCGGGGGCGATCTGCTGCGGGATGATCATGTAGCGGGATATCCGGATCTGCTCCGCCGAGCTGAACGTGCCGAACAGCAACGCGGTGGAGGCCGGGAAGAGGACGCCGGCCGACACTCCCTGCACGGCCCGGTAGGCGACGAGCTGGCCGAGCCCGGTCGCCGCCCCGCACAGCAGCGACGAGCCGAGGAACCCGGCCAGCGCGGTCAGCAACACCCGTTTCCCGCCGAAGCGTTCGACCAGCCAGGCCGAGGCCGGGATGGTCATGGCCAGACAGACCGGGTAGACGACCACCACCCCGTCCAGCGCGGCCGTGGTCAGCCGGAACTGACGGGCGATCGAGGGCAGGGCCACGGTCGTGATCGCCCCGTCGACGATCGCGATGAACGTCACGCTGACGCAGACGACGGGAACCACCAGACGCTGGCTGAGACGAGTGGGCAGGGCGGACAGCACGGAGGGGCGACGCGGCATAAGCTGAGCATACTCACTATGTGCTTGCTCACCAGATGGCTTTCGGGCCCTGAACCGGGAGAGACTGGCCCCATGGCCGTACAGGGAAGCAGCGACGTCCTGATCGACGAGCTGTACGAGACGACGAACCGGCTGCGGCAGTTCGTGGAGGGGCGCCTGCGGGAGAAGGGCGCGTCGGTGGCCCGGCTGCGGGCCCTGCGCATGCTGGCCCGGGCCCGGCAGCCGCTGCGCATGCGCGACCTGAGCGACATGGCGGGCATCGCGGCGCGCACCGCCACCGCCATCGTGGACAGCCTCGAACGCGACGGCCTGGTCGAGCGGGTACGTCACCCACAGGACCGGCGCGCGTTCCTGCTGCGGCTCACGGACGAGGGGGTGCGCTGCCACCGCGAGGCGGAGGAGGTCGACCGCCTCGCCCTCGCCGAGGCCACCGCAGCCCTGGACGCGGCCGACCGCGAACAGCTCCGCACCCTGCTCGCCCGCATCCGCGACCACACCGTGTGACCCGCGGAGGGACGCGGCGGCACCCTCCGTGCCCCGGGGCGCCCGCCCGGGCCGCCGTCCGCCCGGGCCCGCCGTCGTGACGTCCCTGTTCCGTAAGGGCTCCTTCCGTTCCGTCGGCGCTCCGGGCCGAGTGGGATGGAGGGCATGAAACCCCGTGTCTTTCCCCCGGTGTTCCGGGGCAGGCTGCACGACGCCCGGACGGCGACCGCGCTCGGACGGTGGCTCGGGCCGGCGTTCGTCGTGTGCTTCCTCACCGGCCTCGTCAGCCACGTGCTGCAGCACCCGCCGGGCGGGCTGGCCGACCACCTGCCGAGCCGCCCGGTGTGGGGCTACCGGCTCACCCAGGGCCTGCACGTCGCGTCCGGCACCGCGGCGGTCCCGCTGCTGCTGGCCAAGCTGTGGACGGTGTACCCGCGGCTGTTCGCGTGGCCTGCGCTGCGGTCGGTCCGGCACGCGCTGGAGCGGCTGTCGGTCGCCGTACTGGTGGCCGGTGCCGTGTTCGAACTCGCGACCGGCCTGCTGAACACGGCCCAGTGGTATCCCTGGCCGTTCTCCTTCGTGCCCGTGCACTACGCCGTGGGCTGGCTGGTCGTCGGCGCGCTCCTGCTGCACGTCGCCGTCAAGCTGCCCGACATCCGGGCCCACTGGACACGGCGTTCGCCCGGGACCCTCGCCCTGCCCGCGCGGGACGCCCCCGACCGGCGTTCGCTGCTCGCGGCGGTGGGCGCGGCCGTCGGCGCCGTCACCCTCACGACCGTCGGGCAGTCGTTCACCCCGCTGAAGGACCTCGTGCTGCTCGCGCCCCGCCGCCCCGGCGAGGGGCCCCAGTCCCTGCCGGTGAACCGCACCGCCGCCGCGGCGGGCGTCGGCCGGATCGACGCCGAGGAATACCGCCTCGTCGTCACCGGCCCGCGCCCGTACACCCTCACCCTGGCCGACCTGCGCGCCCTGCCCCAGCACGACGTGGACCTGCCGATCGCCTGCGTCGAGGGATGGAGCCAGTCGGCGCGCTGGACGGGCGTGCGCGTCAGGGACCTGGCGGAGCGCGCGGGAGCCCCGGCGGACGCGCGCGTGCGGGTGGTGTCGTTGCAGCTCAGGGGCGGCTACCGGGTCTCGGAGATGGGCCACGGGCACGTCCGCGACCCGCTGACCCTGCTCGCCCTGCGGCTGAACGGACAGGAACTCGTCCCCGACCACGGCTACCCGGCGCGGCTCATCGCCCCCGACCGGCCCGGCGTGCTGCAGACCAAGTGGGTCGGCCGGCTGGAGGTGCTGGCATGAACGCCCTCCGTGTGACGACCGCCGCGGCCGGTCTGGCGCTGATGGGCGTCGGGGTGTCCCTGCTGGGTGACGTACGCGACCCCATGGGCGTGCTGCTGTGGCTCGGCGGGGCGGTCGTCCTGCACGACGCGCTGATCGCCCCGCTGGTGCTCCTGGTCGGACTGGTCGTGGTGCGCGGCGGGGCGCGCGGACCGGTCCGCGGCGCCCTGCTGGTCGCGGGCGCGCTGACGGCGGTCGCGCTGCCGGTCCTGCTGCGCCCGGGCAGGACGGCCAACCCGTCGGTGCTGCCGCTGGACTATCCGCGCAACTGGCTGATCGCGCTGGCGGCCGTGGCGGTGCTGACGGGGGTGTGGTTCGGCGGCCGCAGATATCGGAGCGACTAACAGGTGGAGGTCGAGCACGCCATCTGGCGACGGCCGGCACTCTCCTTCGAGTGAGTGCCGGCCGTCCGCGAGCGTGCAAGCCGGCGGCCAGTTCCTCGCTGTGATGGCGGACCGCTTCACCCGGCGCACCGCCTACGGGGGCGGACCACCGTAAGCCCGTTCGGCCTCCTCGTAGCGTGCGATCAGGAGCGAGTCCATCACGGTGGAACCCGGCCCGAAGAACTTGCCGAACCGCTCCCGGTAGTGCTGGAACCAGTGCGGTCGTTCCGACAGGAAGAAGACGTCGTGCAGGGCGATGGCGCGAATGGCGAACAGGGGCAGAGGTGCCTTGCTCACCGCGAAGCGCGGGTTACGGGCAGCCGTCACCTCGCAGTTCTCGTGGAACTGACCGATCATCAGCCCACGTGCCACGAAGGCGTCCTTCACCCGGGCATGAACCTGATCGAGCAATCCGGTGTCCTCACTGCGCAGATCAGGAAGGGCGACCACCATGGCCCGCAACATGGGATTGCGGCCCTGCCAGGTTGTCAGCTCGTACTCCCGCAGACTGCTGTGGGCGATCTCCTCGAGCAGCTCCAGGGTCGGCGCATGACCGACCAGCCGCATGCGGATTTCCATGGTCCGGTTCTTGCGCGAGGGTGCCACGAAGGGACAGATGGGACCCGTGCGGCCGATCTCCGGATGGCTCGCCGAGATGTACTCGGTCAGCCATTCCTCGACCGCCTCCAGCGCTGAAGCGAAGTCCACCAGGGCTGCAGTGGACGTCATGACGCACCGGTCGGTTCGGTGACGCGGTCAACGGCGATGCGGGCGAGCCGAAGGATCTCCGACTCGTCCGGGATGCGGGTGTTGACGAAGGTGAGGACGTCGTCCTTCGCGGCGATCACCCAGGCGGTGTCGATGACGAAGTGGTCGACGGTGGACACCCAGCGTACCAGGAAGCCGCCGTCTCCCAGGTTCACGGGCCTCAGGTCCACCCTCGAGATGTCGAGCCGGACGCCGTCGTTGAGTTCCATCCGGTAGTGCGTGCAGGCGTGCACCGCGTCGTGGAGCTCCTGGTAGACCTGCCGGCAGGTCCCGTCCCGGAACTCGGCGACATGGTGGAACACCACCGAGCCCACGACGTTCGTGAAGAGCGCGGAGGCGTGGTGCACCGTATCGGGATGCCCGCCGTGCGTGAGCATGTTGGTCAGGTCGACGATGGCCCGCCCCGACTCGTCGCCGGAGACGAAGACAGGATCGTAGGCAGCGCTCGGCTCCTCGCCGTAGAACGACTCCTCGAGGTCCTCCTCCCGTAACAGCAGTTGCTGGAATGCGGCGTCGTCCATCGGGTCTCCTATCGGCGCACGAGGCTCAAGGGGCGCATGTCGGTCCAGTGCTCCTCGACGTAGGCGAGGCAGGTCTGGCGGTCGCTCTGGCCGAGCACCACCGTCCAGCCCGCGGGCACCTCGGCGAACGAGGGCCACAGCGAGTGCTGGCCCTCCTCGTTGACCAGCACGAGGAAGGTGCCGTCGGCGTTCTCGAAGGGGTTGCTCATCATCGCTCCCTGCGCAGTGCGATCGGATGGGGGCCGGTCGGGTCGGTCAGTGCTCCTGCATGGCCCTGGTCACGTAGGTGTGGATGCCGTCGATCGAGGTGAACTGGGCCATCTCGTCGAACTGCGGGTCGATGACCACGCCGTACCGCTCCTCCAGGACGTGCTGGAGGATCACCAGGGTGAAGGAGTCGATCACCAGCTCGGCGCCGTCGGTCAGTTCCTCCGCCGGCCCGAGTCCTGCGTTCTCGATCAATATCGTCCTGAGGTCGTCCTTTGAGATCACCGTTCCTCCTGTGCCCGTGAGGGCGATTCCGCCAGGACGCGTCCGTGCATCAGCGCACGGTCGCGGACCAGCTTCCCCATCGAGTTCCGCGGCAGCAGTCGTGAGACGTGGAACCTCTTCGGGACCTTGACGGGACTCAGCCGCTCGCGGCACCAGGCCGTCAACTCGTCCGCGCCGACGCCGGGATCGGCGCCCACGAACGCTTCGATGACCTCTCCGTGTGTCACGACGGCTTCCGTCACTCGCGTGTGGGTCAGCAGGACGTTCTCCACTTCCGCGAGGTCGACCTTCAGACCGCCGATCACGGCCAGCGAATCGGCCCGGCCGAGCATGCTGAGCACCCCGGTCACCGGGTCCTGCCTGACCCGGTCGTAGGTCCGCAGCCAGCCGTGCGTGTAGCGGTCCGCGTGTTCGCCGTACAGGTACGGCGAACGATCCATCCGCACGTACAGCTCCTCGTCGACGATCTTGATCTCGGCCCCCGGCACCGGGAGCCCGAGCTGCGGAGGGACGGACGTGCCGGACAGGTCGCCTGCGATCAGTCCTGTCTCGGTCAGTCCGTAGACCGGGCTGACCGGCAGGCCGAAACGGGCGCGGAAGTTCTCGTACGTCTCCTGCGGCACCCGCTCGCCGCCCGATACCGCCAGGCGCAGTGCGGGCAGTCGGGGCCGGTCGGCGACGCGGGACAGCAGGTCATAGTGCACGGGTGTTCCGTAGACCGCGGTCGCCCCGGTCGCCGCCATGAGCCGAACGACTTCGGCCGGGCGCAGGGTCGGTGGAACGATCAGCCCCGCCCCGGACGCGAGGGCGTGCAGCACGCCGCTGACCAGGCCCATGTTGTGCATGACCGAGTTCAGCAGCATCACACGGTCGTCCTCACCGGGGACTCCGGGGAGGCCGGCATGCCGGTCGATCTCGGCCAGCACGGAGTCGGCGGGGCGGCCGATCACCTTGGGCCGGCCGGACGAACCCGAGCTGAATTGCACCAGTTGGATGCCGTCGACGGCGGGGCGGCCGTCCGGCAGCCGTCGGACCGTGAAGTCCGACTCCTGGCGGAATCCGGCCACCGGCCCTCCGGCGCCGGCCGCGGCGACGAGGTATTGCGGACGCACGAGCTGCGCCAGCGGTTCGTACTCCGCGGGTTTCAGCCGGAAGTCGACCAGAACCACCTGGGCCCCACAGTTCCACAGGGCCAACAGAACCTGAATGTAAGTGAAAGACGGTGTCATCCTCAGAAGAACCGAGTTGCCTGCGCCGATTCCCTGCTGCCGGAAGCCCTCCTCGAAGTCGGCCACCGCACCGCGTAGCTGTCCCCGGGTGACCGGAGCGCTCGAAATGGCCCACAGGTCGTCGTCCGCGCCACGGTCCAGAAGATGACTCATCCACTGCGTCGTTGCCATACGGGTTTCCTTTTATGCATCGGGAAACGTGCGGTCGGCATTTATGGCAAGTGAAGCTAACACCGGCGAGAAACAGCAGGCAAGAGCCGGTCGATCAAGGCGAACGGTCCCGCGATCGATGGGCGGGTCCCCGCGTCGGCAGGGCGCGGCCCACGGTGAAAGCCTCCCTCCCGTGTGTGGCGGGCATCGCCCACACTCCACGGTGTGTCAGGCGCGTTCCGTTGCGTGTCCCGCCGGCGGGACACGCAACGGACATGCACCTGGCATAGCCGGTTGATTTTCTTGACCCTCCGGATCTCCCAGGGTTAGGTTCCCCCTGTCGCGTTCCAGGCGGATCTGTCCGGCTCCTGTGTATACACGGTGATGCACGTCGCTCCCGCAGAGCGGTGGTCGACTTTTTCTGCGCGATCGAATCAACGACGCGTTCTCCAGGACAGTGCGAGATTTTCATTCCTGCCTCTCCGGCCGTCCGCGCGGGGGAATTATCGGAGGTGGAGACTTGTCCGACAGTGCCGGCACCACGCTGCCCCTCACGGCCGCGCAACGCGAAATATGGATCGCCGAGCAACGGCTTGGGAGAGGAAATCGCGTTTTCCGGGTGGGGGAGTACCTGGAGATCCACGGAAGCGTGGACCCGCAGCTGTTCGCGCGGGCCTTGACAACCGTCGTCGCCGAGGCGCAGGCGCTGCACGTCCGCTTCGTCGAGGAACCCGGCGGGGTTCGGCAGGTTCTACGGGAGCCTGCCGACCAGCCGCTCACCGTCACCGACCTGAGTCTTGAGCAGGACCCCGAACAGGCCGCCCGCGCGTGGATGGACAGCGCGGTCGCCAGGCCCATGGACCTCACCGATGACCCACTGTTCGAGTACGCGCTCCTGAAGCTGAGCGGCGACCGCTTCTGGTGGTACCAGGGCTACCACCACGCCGTGATGGACGCCTTCGGGTCCTTGCTGATCACCCGCCGGGTCGCCGACGTCTACACCGCACTGGCCGAAGGCGGCACGGCGGGAGGAAGCCCCTTCGGCACACTGTCCGACCTGATCACCGCCGAACAGGCTTACCGAACGTCCGAGCGTTTCCGTCAGGACAGGACCTACTGGACGGAACGCTTCGCCGACCGTCCGCAGCCGGCCGCGCTCGTCGGCACGCCGTCGACGACACCGGAGCGCTATCTCCGGCACACCGGCACGCTGGACCAGACGGAACACACGGCTCTGCGCGACGCGGCCCGCCAGGCCCGCGTCCCCTGGTCGCACTTGGTCATCGCCGCCGCGGCCCTCCACGTCCACCGGATGACCGGCGCGGACACCGTCGTGCTGGGCCTGCCGGTGACAGCCCGCCTCACCCAGGTGGAGCGCCACACGCCCGGCACGGCCGCCAACGTCCTGCCGCTCCGGCTCACGCTCCGACCGGAGCTGACGCTCGGCGACCTCCTCGCCCAGATAAGCGAGAACGTGCGCGAACTGGGCGGCCACCAGCGGTACCGGGCCGAGGACATCCAGCGCGACCTGGCACTGCCCAGCCGCCCGGGCACGTGGTACGCGCCGGTCGTCAACGTCATGTCCTTCGACTATGCGATCACCTTCGCAGGACTGCCGACCACCGCGCACAACCTCTCCTCCGGCCTGGTGGGCGACTTCACCCTCGCGGTGTGGGACCGGCGCGACGGCAGCGGGCCGGCCATCGACGTCAACTCCCACCCGGACCTGTGCACGCACGACGAACTGGCCGTCCATCACCGACGCCTGCGCACCGCCCTGCGAGCCGTCGTGGAGTCGGATGTCTCCC
>NZ_SZPR01000004.1 GCF_005280195.1 Streptomyces galbus
AGGTGTCGACCTTGTTGCCGTCGACGTCGACCAGGCCGATCACCGAGCCGATCGCGTCGGTGAGGTAGTAGTAGCTCCTGCCCCCGGTCGTCATGGAGCTGAGCGTGCCCCCGGGCTCTCGGTTGAAGCCCTTGTCCACACCGGCAGTTGACGTGGCCGACAGACCGAGCGGGCCGTTGTGGAAGAGCGTGTCGCCGAGCTTGATGCGTTCGCTCTGGTCGGTGGAGCCGTACTGGCCCGCGTAGATCTTGTTGTTGACCGTGATCGACGACTCCATGGATCGTTAGCTCAGCGGGACGAGTGAGTGAGGTCCCGCACCAACGTTGGTGCGGGACCTCGGCAAATCATGCGCCGTTAATTCTTGCTGCAGCGACCCGGCTCATCACACCTGCGAGACCGAATAGGACGAAGGCGGTGATCAGGGGAGCGTAAAAGGCGGAGGCCGCAGCGAACAGGCCGGCCCCGATCAACAGAGCTCCTGCGGCGGTCCACCAGCGCACTCCGTTTCCACCGTATCGGCGAAGGAGAAGTAATCCCCCTCCGATGAATACGATGCCTACACAGATCCAGAGTATCTGCAGAGCCAGGTGCATGATGTCTCCTACCAAAGAGTGAATTCGTCGCCGGTGACAGCGCCGTAAGCGCCCCCTGCCAACGTGCCCACTATCAACCCGTGCCCGCCCATCGTTGTGCCGCCGGTAAGGCAACCAGCACCGGCACCTGCGTAACCACCAGCGACTCCGACGACCGCGCCAGCGAAACAACCAACCGCAGCGCCGCCACCGCCACCAGCAGCCCCTCCCTGAACCGCGTCATGGAGCATGGGTTTGAAGTGGCACACGGCGAGGCCAAGGAGGCAGGAAGCGAGCCCCGTGGGGTCGATGCGGTTGACGGGGTCGCCTTCGGCGTACAGGTACGGGTTCTGTTCCTGGCCGGAGGGGTCGGGCTGGGTGAAGCGGCCGATGTTGGCGTCGTAGTAGCGGGCCTGGAGGTGGTAGAGGCCGGTGGGGTCCTGGTAGTTGCCGGCGAAGCGGTAGGGCTGGGCCACCGGTTCGGACGACTGGGCCAGGAGGCGGACGCCGCGGGGGCTGTAGGTGTAGGTGTCGACCTTGTTGCCGTCGACGTCCACCAGGCCGATCACCGAGCCGATCGCGTCGGTGAGGTAGTAGTACGACTTGCCCCCGGTCGCCATGGAGTTGAGCGTGCCCCCGGGCTCCCGGTTGAATCCCATGTCCACGCCCGCCGTGGTCTTGGCCGACAGGCCCAGCGGCCCGTTGTGGAAGAGCATGTCGCCGAGCTTGATGCGTTCGCTCTGGTCGGTGGAGCCGTACTGCCCGTCGTACGTTTTGCCGTTGACGGTGATCGACGACAGCTGTGAGTGGTCGGTCCACTTCTCGCCGGTGCGGATGTAGTCGTCGGTGGAGGCGGCGGCGGTCTCGTTGCCGATGGCGTCGTAGGACCAGGCACCGGTGGTGGAGGACTTGCTGGTGAGCTGCTGGGCGTCGTTGTAGGTGTAGGTGGTGCCGCGCGGGCAGCCGGGGTCGGTGCCCTGGGAGGTGAGGTTGCCGGCGAGGTCGTAGCAGTACTGCCAGGAGTCGGCGATGCTGCCGTTCTTCTCCTCCTTGGCGTAGGAGAAGCGGCCCGCCCCGTCGTAGCTGTACGTCCGCTTCAGTCCGCTGACGTTGTCGGTGGAGGTGCGGATCTTGTTGCCGTCCGTCGTGCCACCGGTGCCGTAGCCGTAGCTGTAGGCGAGGTTGACCAGCGTGCCTTGAGCCGAGGTGGTCTTGATGGTTTCGGGGCGGCTGGACTTGTCGACGGTGACCGTCTGCACGGTGCCGCCTGGGTAAGTGGTGGTGGTGCGGACGTCGTTGTTGTTGTACTTGTACGTCGTCACCCTGCCCTGCGGGTCCTTCAGCTCCTTGAGCTTGTTGACCTCGTTCCAGGTGTAGTCGGTCGTCCCGGCGGGGTCGGAGTAGTAGTCGACGTTGCCTGCCGGGGTGTAGGCGAGCAGGGTCTGCGAGCCGTCCTGGAGGGTGCGGACCGTCTCGCGCTGCAATGGGTCGAAGGCGTACTTGATGGTGCCGGTGGCGTCCGAGCGCTGGGTGAGGTTGCCGTCGCCGTCGTAGGAGTACTCCACCCGAGCCTTGTTGGTGGAGTCGACGGTCTTGATGCGGTCGCGGTTGTCGTAGGTGTAGGTGACCGTGACACCGCGGGCGTCGGTCGCCGACGTGGTGCGGCCCAGCGCGTCGTAGGTGTAGGTGGTCTTGGCCAGGGGCGTCGGCGGGGTGACGGTGTCGAGGTTGCCCTTGGCGTCGTAATGGAAGTCGGTGGTGACCGTCTTCGTGGAGGTCATCTTCGTCTTCTCGGTGCAGCGCTGGCCCTCGAAGCCGCCACACGTCACCGAGGACGGGTTGTAGGTGTAGGAGACGCTGCCGCCGCCGGTACCGGTCTGCGCCACCGACGTCGTGTTGCCGGCCGTGTCGTAGGTGAACTGCGTCTTCTCACCGTCGGGGTTGGTGGAGTCGGAGGGCACGTCGTTGCCGCCGGCGGTGGTCTGCCAGTGGTTGACCGTCTTGCCGCCGGTGGGCAGGGTGACCGTCTCGAGGTTGTTGCGGGTGTTGAAGCCGTAGTCGGTGGCGTTGCCCGGGGTGGTGCCCGAGCCCATCGCGTCGGTGGCGGTGTCGATGTTGTGGTTGGCGTCGAACTTGGTGGACCGCTTGTGGCCGAGCGCGTCGGTCACGTCGGTGACCTGGCCGTCGCCGTCGTGCTCGTACTTCGTGGCGTGCGATTCGGGGTCGGTGGCGGTGGTGGTGCCGGCCGCCGTCGCGGAGTCACTGGTGTACGCATACGTCCAGGTGGGGCCCGTGCTGCCGGAGGCGTTGAACCCCGTGGCCCGCAACATCGAGGTGACGCGGTTGGCGTCGTCGTAGGAGAAGACCGTCACCCGGCCCTCGGCGGTGGTGATCTTGTTGATGCGGCCCCAGTCGTCATAGCCGAAGGTGATCGTCTTGCCTTCGGTGTCGGTGGTGGTGGCCAGGTTGCCGCTCGCGTCCACGCCGTAGGCGGCGGTGCGGCCGGAGTTGTCCTTGGCCTGCCACAGAGTGGCGCTGACCTTGTTCAGGTCGATGAAGCGGCCGGAACGGGATTCGGTGACCTTGAACCCGCCGCCGGTGTTCTGGGTGACCGTGATCGTGCCGTGGTTGCGGTCGGTGACCTTCGTCAGTGTGCCGGCCGCGTTGTAGGTCTCCTTCGCGCCCGACTTCCACTTCGTCAGGGTGTAGGTGCCGTCCGCGTTCTTCTTCAGATCCTCGGAGTAGCCCTTCGGGGTGGCGAAGGAGCCGTCGCTGTTCTTCTTGAAACGGACCGTCGCGCCGGAGGCGCCGTAGAAGACGACCTCGGTGCTGGAGACGGACAGGTAGCGCTCGTACTGCTGCCACCAGCGCTGCGAGACGCGGCCGAACGGGGCGTCCAGCGAGTTGTAGGTGCGGGCCAGTTGCAGGCTCTGGCCGACGCCGGCGATGTCGAAGTCGGTCGCCGTCAGCATCAGGTTGCCGGTCGAGTAGTCGATCTTCGCGGTGAGCGCGTCCGTGATGGCGAAGCTCGTGTAACGGTGCCAAGGCACGTTGCCCTGACCCTCCGGCACCACGTTCAGCACCGACGCGTCCGCGGTTACGCCGGCCGGCTTCGCCGCCTTGCCGGACGCGGCGTTCTTGGCGTGCGCCCGCTGCTCACGCAGCCACGGCACGTACACCTCGTCCGTCGGATTCGTCGACGGCTCGGACTTCACCGGCCGATTGGTGCCAACCTTCACCGCCGGCATCGCGAAGCGAGGGCTGTCCTGCCCCCACGCAGAGACGGGCTTGCCGTCGGCTGCGGTCGCAGTCGCGGCTGGCAGGACGGCCGCGGCCAGCGCGGCCGCGGTCACCGCCGCCATCGTCACGGCCGAGCTCGGTCGTTTCCGGGCACGTCGAAGCGACGTGCCGGAGGCACGCGTGTGCATGCTTCCCCCCGTAGGAAGTCAGATCACGGCAACCCCAGCGGTCACCGGGCCCGCACACGTTGTCACGCAATTCGCACAAAGATCCGTGACGTTCCCACCGAACCCGTTCGCATACGGGGCGGAATCCGCCCCTCCTCTTCGTAGTCGCAATCAGAGGTAAAACATGATCAACTGGTTCGGTTCGGCTCTTCCAGGGGCTATCGGCAGGCTGCAAGACCTGAAGCGAACGGCCGAAAACCTAAGAGCCCTTATCTGCCATCCGACCAGATCAGGAGGGCGGGTGCTCGCGCTGCGGGTCAGGCCGGCCGGTGTAGCCGAGCGCGGTGGCGGCCTGCGCAGCCGTGATGCCGCGCTGCTCCATGACGTCGGCCATCCGCTCCGCACGGCACTGCGTCAGTGCGGCGTTGCGGTGCACGTCCAGGAGTTGCGCGACGCACGCCGGGAGAAGGTCGCGCGGGACCTGGTCCCCGGCCCGCCGGGCGGCCGGTGCCGCCGCCGGGACGGGAACGCGGCGCGGGGATGTAGCCGCGCACGACGTGGCGGGGCCAGTGCTCGATTCCGCCGACGAGCACGATGTGCTCGCTGGGCCGGGGTCTTCTTGCGGCGGTCCCATGCGTGCAGGGGAATGTCGCTCAGTGCGGCAGCCTCCTGACGGTCCAGCAGGTCCTCGTCGTCGTCAACCGTGGGCAGCGCCGGGACGGGGCGTCCGGCGAGTAGGCGTCGACCTGTTCGCCGTCGTAGAGCCGGGTGCGGCCCGCGCTCAGCGGCGCGGGGAAACCTTCGGCCTGCAGGCGGCGTGAACTGAGCAGGGTCGGCACGGTGATGCCCTGCTGCGCGGCGATGTCGGCGAGGGTGCGCACCAGGTGCCAGCGTCCGGCGAGGATCATTGTGGTCCTCCCAATCCGGCGAACACCGGAGGTCGAGAAAGCGGCAGCGCTGCTCGCTGCCGTCAGGGCGTCAGCAGGTGCTAGCTACAGGTCGAATTCCAGCTGCTCGATGTCGGTGAACTCCACGTCCCTTGAGTGGGCTGACCTACGCTCGCACGGAGAGACCGGTCGGCCCTTGCGCAGGTCCTCCGGCTTGGCGGGTTCACTCCGCTCGCCCGGAGAGGACCACAGCATCCTCGTGGCCCTGGACGATGGCCGCGGTTCACCTCCGCTCGCGCGGAGACAAGGATCACGGGGAGCAACCTCCCCTACGCAACGCGATCAGACGGAAGAATCCAGCGTGGGTTGCGAGCACCTGTATTCACGGGGCGTTCCGCTGCTCACTCCCCGTTGCACGATCAAGCGCCTCCATGTGACAACTTCGACAAACATGCTCCTGTCATTGATGGGTACACGCAAAGGCTTGCCGTCGCGAGCAGTCGGTTCCGAGCGGGGCTTTCGGACATGGTTTCGAGACCGCTCTGCGGCGCCCGGGGCCTCCCACGTGCGGTGACGGCGCGGACGTGCCCTGCGTGGCGGGCGTGACGATGGCCCGATGTTGAACTTGCAAGCAACATCACGGCTCCCTAGCGTGGGTCATCCCTCGGTACAGCACGCCCCCCACCGGCCCGTCTCCTGTGACCGGCCGACCGTCCTCACCGAAGGAGCCCCCGCATGACCGGACGCCTCAACAGCGCCCAGCCCTATGTCGTCGGCCTGTTCCGCATCGTCGTCGGCCTGCTCTTCGCCTGCCACGGCGCCGCCTCGCTCTTCGGCGTCCTCGGCGGTGCCGTCGGCACGCACGGCGGCACGCTCGACGCCGGCACCTGGCCCGGCTGGTACGCGGCCCTCATCCAACTGGTCTGCGGCTCCCTCGTGCTGCTCGGCCTCGGCACCCGCCCGGCCGCGCTGCTGGCCTCGGGCTCCATGGCGTACGCCTACTTCGACGTGCACCAGCGCGGCGCCCTGTGGCCCATCGAGAACGGCGGCGAGCCGTCGGCGATGTTCTGCTGGGCCTTCCTGCTGCTGGTGTTCACCGGCTCCGGCGCGTTCGGCCTGGACCGGCTGGTCGCCCGGCGGGCGGTGCGCGAACCCGCGCCGGCGGCCCCGGAGACCACGGAGGCCGCGGTGCCCGCCTGACGACGCGGCGGCCCCACCCGGTGAGGATGCCGTGTCCGACACACGAGGCCCCCGTGAACCTCCTGTCACAGCGCGGGCGTACGCTGTATGGCTGTCACTGGCCGCCCCTGCCGCTCCCTCGCGACACCGCGGCATGTGAGGCCGTACGGGGGAGTCACGGGGAGTCGTCGTGTGGGAAAGTGTGGGGTCGCTGACCGGCAGCCCATGGATCTACGGGCTGATCGCCCTGTCCGTGCTCCTCGACGTCTTCCTGCCGCTGCTGCCCAGCGGAGTCCTGGTGATCACGGCGGCCACGGCCGCGGCGGCGGGGTCCGCCGCCGGGGCCGGAGCCGGGCACGTCGTGCCGAACGACGTGCCCGACGTGCTGGCGATCATCCTGTGCGCCACGACCGCGTCCGTGGCGGGCGACCTGGTCGCCTACCGGCTGGCGTGGCGGGGCGGTGAGCGCCTGGACCGGGCCATCGCCCGCTCCCGCCGGCTCACCACCGCGCAGGAACGTCTCGGCCAGGCGCTGGCGCGGGGCGGCGGGCCGCTGATGGTCCTGGCCCGGTTCGCCCCCGCCGGGCGCTCCGTCGTCTCCCTCATCGCGGGCGCGGCACACCGCCGGGCCCGCGACTTCGTTCCCTGGTCGGTCCTCGCGGGACTGTCCTGGGCGGCGTACAGCGTGGCGCTGGGCTACCTCGGCGCGCACTGGCTCGGGGCGACCTGGCTGGCGACGGGCGTCTCGGTGGTGGCCCTGTTCGCCGCGGGCGGCCTGGCCGCGTTCCTGGTGCGGCGCAGCCCGGCGGCCTGAACGCGCGGGCACCGCGCCCGCCGCCGGAGGTGAACGGTTCGGGCGTCAGGCACGCCGGGCCGGAACCCCCCGCACTTCCAGGTCCCCGAGCAGCTCGGCGGTCGCGTCGGCGACCGCCTGGACCGCGCGGTCGAACGCCTCGCGGTTGTGGGCGGCCGGGGCGCGGAAGCCGGAGACCTTGCGGACGTACTGGAGGGCGGCGGCGCGGATGTCCTCCTCCGTGGCCTCCTCGGGCAGGGCGGGCGGACGGAGCGTCTTGATGCTGCGGCACATGACCCCAGTCTGGCCCGGTCCGGGACGCGGCGACAGCCCGGCTGGCATGATCGTCGGCGGCGGCCACCCGGCAGAGGGGGCCGACCGACGAGAGGAAACCTCATGACGAACGACGAAGCGACCGTGGCCGTCCTCGGCCCCGGCGGCGTCGGCGGACTGCTCGCCGCGCTGCTGGCCCGGGCCGGACACCGGGTGATCTGCCTGGCCGGGCCGGAGACGGCCGGGACGCTGCGCACCGACGGCATCCGGGTGCGCAGCGCGCGGTTCGGCGCGTTCACGGCCCGCGTGGAGGCGGACACGGTGCTGCGGGCCGCACCCGACGCCGTACTGATCGCGGTCAAGCACACCGCGCTGGAGGCCTCCCTGGAGCGCATCCCCTCCCCCGCCCTGGGCGACGCCGTCCTCGTGCCGTTCCTCAACGGCGTCGAGCACCCCGCGCTGCTGCGCGCCCACCACCGCCCCGACCGGGTCGCCCCGGCCGTGATCCGGGTCGAGTCCACCCGCGTCGCCCCGGGCGTCGTCGAGCACACCAGCCCCTTCGCGGAGGTCGACCTGACCGGCGACCCGGTGCCGCGGCCCCGCCTCGACGCGCTCGCCTCCCTGCTCGCGGCGGCCGGCCCCACCACCCGGGTGCTGCCCGACGAGAAGGCCGCGCTGTGGGCGAAGATGGCCTTCCTCGCCCCCTTCGCCCTGCTCACCACGCGCTACGGCCTGCCCCTGGGCGAGGTCCGCGCCCGCCACCGCGACGAGCTGACCGCCCTGGTGACGGAGACGGCCGCCGTCAGCACCGCCGACGGCGCCCCGGCCGACCCGGCCGCGGCCCTCGCCCGCTACGACGGCTTCCCGGCCGCCATGAAGTCGTCCATGCAGCGCGACGCCGAGGCGGGCCGCGCCCTCGAACTGGACGCGATCGGCGGCGCGTTGCTGCGTGCGGCACGACGACACGGGGTCCCGGTACCGGTGGCCGAACGGGTGGTGGCGGAACTCGGGGAGCGCGCGGGGGCGTGACGCCGGGGCCGGCGGGCCTGCGCGGACACCCCTCAGGGTTCGTCCGGGCGCAGGTCCAGGCACCAGTCGTTGGACGTCAGCCAGTGGCCCTTCGGGTACTCGAAGTCGATCTGGCCGAGCAGGGTGAAGCCGGCCCGGCGGCACACGGAGTTGGACGCGGGGTGGTCCACGCTCGGGTAGGCGTGCAGGAAGCGGTGGCCGCCGGCCTCCCGGACCGCCTCCACCAGGGCGCGGGCCGCCACCGCGGCCAAACCGCGCCCCTGGAACTCGGGCAGTACGCCCCAGCCCGTCTCCCACACGGTGCCGTCCTGCCCCTCGTGCTCCCAGTAGCCGATCGAGCCGACCGTCTCGCCGGTGCCGTCGAGCACGACGCGGTACATCCGGCCCGCGTCGAGCGCCAGGTACCGCCGGTGCCGGTCGGCCAGCTTCTCCGGGGACTCCGGTCCGCCCAGGTGCGCCGTCATCTCCGGGGTGTTGGCCCGCTCCAGCAGCCAGAAGTCCCCCGGCGCCCAGGGCTCCAGCCGTACCCGTTCCCCACCGCTGTGCTCCATGGCACCCACCGTAGGCGAGAGGTCCGACAACCGGCCGCGGACGGGGGACGCTCCGCCCGCCACCCGATCGCATGAACCACCGCAAGGAACTCGCGACCCAAATTCGAACAGGCGTAGCATTAGCGCGTGGCTACGACCTATGACTTTCCGAGCGACCTGCGCGCCGGTCAGGAGGAGCTGCATCAGGTCAGGGCCGAGCTGTCGGCCCTGCTGAAGCGGCTGCCCTGGTCGGTGGAGCCCCTGGACGGGTTCAGCGACGACGGCGGCTGGCGGAAGGTGGAGCGCCCCGCCTCCCCGGGCTGGACGGCCGACGAACAGGCCGAGGTGGAGAAGCTCCGCCGCCGCGAGCACGAGCTGGCGGTGTTCGTGACCTGCCACCGCTTCTGGCAGGAGGTCGCGGCCGGGGACCGGGTGGACGCCCGTACGCAGCTCAAGCACGTCCATGAGCTCCATGAGGCCGATGAGGTCCCCGGAGGCGAGCCCGGCGGGGGCGCGTGACGGTCCTGCGCCCCCGCCTCCGGCCGTCCTGCCCCGCCCCGGGTCGGGTGCCGGCCCCGGTCCCGGCGCGGCGGCCGGCTGTCAGTCGAGCACGATCTCGGGCGCGTACATGTCCAGCCACATCGCCAGGTCGAGGGTGCGCTCCAGGCCGCGCCGCTCGGCCTGCGTGCTGACCGGTTCGGCCCGCTCGGCCAGCCCGCGCACCCGGTCGCGGTCGACCAGGTCGAAGACCCGGTGGGAGGGGCGGGCCAGCAGCTCCTTGACGTGGTCCTGGAGGGCGGCGGCGTACTTCGGGTCCTGCGTGGACGGGTACGGGCTCTTGACCCGGTCGTAGACGGACCGCGGCAGCAGGTCCGCGGTGGCCTCGCGCAACAGGCTCTTCTCGCGGCCGTCGAAGGACTTCAGCGCCCACGGCGCGTTGTAGACGTACTCGACGAGCCGGTGGTCGCAGAACGGCACCCGCACCTCCAGGCCGACGGCCATGCTGGCGCGGTCCTTGCGGTCGAGCAGGACCCGCACGAAGCGGGTCAGGTGCAGGTGGCTGATCCGCCGCATCCGGTACTCGAAGTCGCTCTCGCCGCTGAGGCGTTCGATGCCGGCCACCGCCGTGCGGTAGCCGTCGGCGACGTACCCGGTCAGGTCGAGGGAGGCCAGCAGGTCCGGGCGCAGGACCTCGGTGTCCTCCCCGAAGTGGCGGCCCATGCTGACCAGCCAGGGGAAGGCGTCGGCGCGGCGGGCCTCCTCGTCGAAGAACTGCAGGTACCCGCCGAACACCTCGTCGGCGGACTCGCCGGACAGGGCCACGGTGGAGTGCTCGCGGATGGCGCGGAAGAGCAGGTACAGCGAGGCGTCCATGTCGCCGAAGCCCGCGGGCAGGTCACGCGCCCGGATCACCTTGGCCCGCACCTCCGGGTCGGCGAGCGCCTGTGCGTCGAGCACGATGTCCTGGTGGTCGGTGCGCGCGCTGCGGGCCACGTCGTGCACGAAGGGCGTGTCCGGGGTGCCGCGCAGTTCGTCGGCGACGAAGTGGTCGGCCTGGCCGACGAAGTCGACGGCGAAGCTGCGCACCTTCTCGCCGTGCTCGGCGAGCTGCCGCGCGGCCAGCGCGGTCATGGCGGAGGAGTCGAGGCCGCCGGAGAGCAGGGTGCAGCGGGGCACGTCGGCGACGAGCTGGCGGCGCACGATGTCGTCGAGCAGGCCGCGCACGGTGGCGATGGTGGTGGCCCGGTCGTCGGTGTGCGGGCGGGTCTCCAGGCGCCAGTAGGCGTGCGTGCGCAGGCCGCCGCGGTCGACGGTGACGACGGTGCCCGGCTCGACCTCGCGCATGCCGTCCCAGACCGCGTGCCCCGGGGTCTTGATCATGGTGAACAGCTCGCGCAGCCCGTCCGGGCGCACCCGCGCCCGGGCGAGCGGGTTGGCGAGGATCGCCTTGGGCTCGGAGCCGAACAGCACACCGTCGGCGGTCGGCCGGAAGTAGAAGGGCTTGATGCCCATGCGGTCGCGGACCATCACGAGCTTGTCGTGCCGGGCGTCCCAGAGGGCGAACGCGTACATGCCGTTGAGGCGTCCGGCGAGCGCCTCGCCCCATTCGAGGTAGCCGCGCAGCACGACCTCGGTGTCGGAGTCGGTGGCGAACCGGTGCCCGCGGCCGGTGAGTTCGCGGCGCAGCTCGGTGAAGTTGTAGGTCTCGCCGGAGTAGACCAGCGCGACGGTCCCCTCGGGGGTCTCGGCGGTCATCGGCTGGCGTCCGCCGGGCAGGTCGATGATCGCGAGCCTGCGGTGGCCCAGTGCGGCCGGGCCCTGCGTCCAGGTGCCGGTGTCGTCGGGGCCCCGGCAGGCCATCGTGTCGGTCATGGCGTCCAACGAGGCGCGCTCCGCGCCGAGGTCACGGTCGAACGAGACCCAGCCGGTGATGCCGCACATGTCCTGCCCTCCTGTTTCCGGGTGGTGAACTCCCCGCGCGAGCGAGGTTGCTCGGGCGAACCAGTTGTATGAGCCACCTACATGTCGACAGTGCGCCACCGCACGGGGACCGGTCAACGCGGACGCACCCGGGGCCGGCTCGCCACCCCCGCGTTTTCGGCCGCTCTTTACATCCCCCAGACCCTGGCGGCGGCCCGGCCGCGGCGTGCGGTCGTATGCAATCGGCCATCGACAAAGTCTTCGGAAAAAGGGAACGGCCCCCCGGGAAGTTCCGGGGGGCCGTCGCCTGTGTCCTGAGGGTGGGCCTCGCGGGCCGGTGGGCGCGGACGGTTTCGAACCGCCGACATCCTGCTTGTAAGGCAGGCGCTCTACCCCTGAGCTACGCGCCCAGGACGAGTCGACAGCCTACATGGCCCGGGCCGGTGGACCGCAAACCCGTACCGGCGTCCGTGGGCGGCCGGTAGCGGCCCCTTCCGGGGGTTTCCCCCACCCCCGGTCCGGGAGGCCGCCGGATCGTCCCGCGGGCCCGGGATCCCTAGCGTCTGAGACAGACCGGCGGACCGGCGGACCGGCAGGCCGGCAGACACCCGCAGGACCCAGGGGGGACCCACCATGACCCGCACCCGTTTCACGCCCGGCCGCGCCGGCCGCGCCGTCCTCGCCCTCGGCGCCGCCGCGGTGCTGATGGCCACGGCCACCGCCTGCGGGGCCGACGCGGACGACGACCGGCAGCCCGAGCACCGCGCCTTCCCGCTGCACGGCCGCACCCTCACCGTCGACTCCGACGACTCCTCGCTGGAGATCGTGGCCGCCGACGCGCACCCGGCCGGGCGGGTGGAGGTCACCCGCTGGTTCCAGGGGTCCGTCCTGGTCGGCAGCGACCCGAAGGTGACCTGGTCGATGAAGGACGACCGGCTGACGCTGCGCCTGCACTGCTCGGGCGTGGTCGCCGACTGCGCGGCCCGGCACCGCGTGGAGGTGCCCCGCGGGGTGGCCGTACGGGTCGTGGACGGCGACGGCAGCGTACGGGCGCGGGGGTTCCGGGACGCGCTGAGCGTCCGCACCGGGGACGGCTCGGTGCGGGTCACGGACACCACCGGCCCGCTGGAGCTGCGCAGCGGCGACGGCTCGCTGCGTGCCGAGGTCGGCTCCCGCCGGGTCAGCGCCCGCAGCGGCGACGGCTCGGTCCACCTGGAGCTGAGCGCCGTACCGGACCGGGTCGAGTCCACGGCGGGCGACGGCTCGGTGACGCTGGTGCTGCCCCGCGCGACCTACAAGGTGACCGCGTCCAGCGCGGACGGCGGGGTCGACGTGTCCGTGCCGCGCGACGACGCCGCCCGCGCGCACGTGGTGTCCGCCCGTACCGGCGACGGACACATCACGGTGCGCAGCGCGAACTGACCGGCCCGTGTGTTCGTCCCTACCGGGTGGGAGAATGACACCGGGCAGGGCTGATCACGGTACGGGAGAGGGATGTGACGGCGACACCTTCACAGCAGGCCGCGTCGCCGGGGGCGTCCCGCGCCCGCCGTGGCGTGGGCGACACCCTCGCCCTCGCCGTCGCCCTCCCCGTGCTGGCCGCGCTCGCGCTGCCCGCCGCGTTCGCCGGCGGCGGCACCCGGCGCTGGTTCGGCGGCCGGGCCGAGAGCCAGCGGGCCGAGGCGCAGGCCGCGAAGGACGCCGCGGCCACCGCGTTCTACGAGCTGGACACCGCCCAGCGCGACCTGCGCATCTCCATCGAGACGATCAGGGCCGTGGACGACTCGCCGGCGGCCCGGCGCGCGGTGGCCGACTTCGAAGCGCTCGGCCGGCGGATCGACGAGGCCAGCGGGCGGTACATCGCCGCCGTCGACGCCCACGACCTCGACCGGGACGACCTGGAGGCCGGGGCGGCCGCGCAGGCCCGCACCGAGCTGACCCGCGCCAAGGACGAACTCCAGCGCGTCCGGGGCGAACTGGACCGGTACACGGAGGGGCTCGCGCCGCTGCTCGGCAAGGCCGAGACCCAGCTCGCCCGGCTGGCGCCCGCCGTGGAGCGGGCCCGGCAGGCGCTGCGGGCCGCCTCCGACGCGCTGGACGCCGTACGGGCCGCGGGGCTGCGGGCCGACGACCTGGCCGCCCGGCTGGCCGCGCTCGCACCGGAGCTGACCCGGCTGAACCAGGGCGCCGGGCAGCACGGCGTGCCGCAGACCCTGGAGCGGGCCGAGCGGGTGGCGCGGGAGGCCGAGGCGGTCCGCGCGGAGGCGGAGCGGCTGCCGGAGCGGGCCGCCGAGATCGACCACCGGCTGGTGTCGCTGCGCACCCGCGCCCAGGCGCTGACGACCCGCGCCGGGCAGGTGGAGCCCGTGCTCAGCGAGTTGCGGCGGCGGTTCACGGTCGCCTGCTGGCAGGACCTGCAGCACGTGCCCGAGCAGGCCGCCCAGAACGTACGGCAGGCCGAGGCGAAGCTGGCCGAGGCGCGCGCCGCCCGGGACGCCCAGCGCTGGCCGGACGCCACTGCGCTGCTGTCGACGGTACGGGCGCTGCTGAACGCCACCGACGAGTCCGTGTCGGCCGCCGGGGACCGGCTGAGCCGGCTCAACGCCGTGCAGAAGGACCCGCGGGCGGAGATCGAGCGGACCCGGTTCGCGATCCGGGACGCCCAGCGCCTGGCGATGACGGGGCGCACGACGCCCGACCCGCGGCACGCGCGCCCGCTGGACGACGGCGTGGCCCGGCTGGAGCGGGCGATCGGCACGCTGGAGGGCCGCCACCCCGACTACTGGCACTTCCTGACCGAGACGGAGGCCGTCCGGGAGACGGTGGCGCGGGTCGTGGCGCTCATCCGGGAGGAGCGGGGCACCGCGCACTGACCGGTCCCGGGGGTGCGGCACGTGCCGAACGTGCGGCATCTGCGGCTTCTGCGGCGTTTGCCGGGGGCCGCGCGGGGGCGGATGCTGAAGGGGAGGCAGGGCCCGTCGCCGGTGCGCGGCGGGCGCTCGGCTCCCCTGAACGCAAGGAGGCGGAGATGGCCACCCACGCAGTGCGGTCCGGGCCGCGGCAACGCATCCGGTTCAACGACCACCTCCCGGTCGACCACCGGCTGAACCGGGTCTACCGGATCGGCGCCGGACTGATGGGCCTGTTCCTCGTGGCCTTCGGCATCCTCGGCATCCTCGACAAGATCGGCACCTTCGACACCGGCGGCGACCAGGTGCTGGGCCTGAACACCAACGGCGCGCTGAGCTGGCTGTCGGTCGCCGTCGGGCTGCTGCTCTTCGTCGGCATGGTGATCGGCGGGAACTTCGCATCCACGCTGAACATGACGCTCGGCGTGCTGTTCATCCTGAACGGCTTCCTGAACCTCAGCCTGCTGGACACCGACTACAACTTCCTGGCCTTCCAGATCCAGAACTGCCTGTTCAGCTTCGTGGTGGGGCTGCTGCTGATGACGTTCGGGATGTACGGCAGGGTCGGTTCGTCCCTGCCGCACGACAACCCGTACTTCCGGGCCCGCCACCCCGAGCTCGCGACCGACGAGGACCCCGGACGGGAGCGGCGGGAGGAGTACCCGAACCTGAACAGGCCCGAACAGGCCCCCTGATCAGGTGCGGTAGGCGTAGTAGTACGCGGTCGGGTACGACGCGATGAGGCTCGCCACCGACCGGCGGAAGGTGTTGTTCGAGTGGTAGGTCACGTACGGCACGCCGCCGCTCTTGGCCGTGACGATCATCGTGTGGTCCTTGGACCCGTCGCGGTCGAAGTCCATCTGCAGGACGTCGCCGACCTCGAGCTGGTAGACGTTCGCCAGCGGCTTGGTCCGCTTGGAGTTCTGGGCGAACCAGGACCACTCGTTGACGCCGACGAAGGAGTCGGACTGGATGTCGGCCGTGCCGAACCACTTGGTGTAGTCGTACACGTAGCCCGGCACGTGCTTCCAGCCGCCCGCCTTCAGGGACTGGCTGACGAAGTTGGTGCAGTCGCCGCCGGCGCCGTGGCCGTTGAAGTCCGGGTAGTCCTTGTTGTAGACGTTCCAGTACTTCTCGGCGTAGGCCGCCATCGCCTTGTAGTCGTAGGTGGTGCCGGTCTTCGGCACCGCGACCGGGTTGCGGGTGGTCGCCGCGCGCGGGGCGTTCGGCATCGTGTCGCCGTCGTCCGCGGTGGTGGGCGCCTTCACGGCCGGCTTGGACAGCGTGTTGACCGCCAGGCCCGAGTCGGTGTCCTTGACGTCGGTGAGCTGCCAGTTCCCGTGCCGGTCGGCCTTGAAGGTCAGCTCGTGACCGGCCTGGAACCCGGTGGTCCGGGGCTCGTTGCCGCGGGCCTGGGCGTACGTCAGCGTCGTGGTCTCGGTGACGGCGACGGTGGCCCTGCGGCCCTCCACGCGCGTGGCGTTCAGGGTGACGGCGGTGTTCGCCTTGCTGTACTCCTCGCCGAGCGAGGCCAGCTTGTCCTTGCGTCCCTCGAGCGTGTCCCGGGCGCTGTCCTCGGTGCGGGACAGGCCGGACGACAGCTTCACATGACCGGAGAAGCCGGCGGTCAGCGGCTTGTCGCGCTTGCTCTGCGCGCCGTCGACCAGGGCGTCCGTGCGGTCGGTGAAGAACGCGTCGGCCAGCTTCTGGAAGGTGGCCTTGGTCTTCGCGTCCACCGTGGGGTCGTCGACGACCGCGGCGCCCGCGCTCCAGTTGGGCAGCAGCGCCACACCCGCGACGACCGAGGCAGCGGCTGCCGTCAGTATGGTCGCGCGGCGCCGCGTACGGCTCAATTTCCTTGACTTCACTAGAGATTCCCCTCTTACCCCGGCGGAGGGATGCCGGGACCGGAATCCTCGCATGCCCTGTGCGGCCTTTGTGAAGGGGGATGCCGAAGTGGAACCGAGCCCGTTATGGGACCGTCACTGCACCACGCTCGACCAGTCGGGCGACTGGGCCGGGTCGAGGGTGCGCAGCCGCTCCAGGGTGGCCGGCTTCTGCACGTCCATCCAGTCGGCGAGTTCCTTGAAGGACACGCACTTGACGTCCTTCTTGGTGCACACGTTCTTGATGACGTCGTCGACGGCCTTCATGTAGATGCCGCCGTTCCACTCCTCGAAGTGGTTGCCGATGAACAGCGGGGCGCGGCTGCCGTAGTAGACGCGGTTGAAGCCGGCCATGTAGGAGTCGGTGGTCATCTGCTGCCACTGGGCGTACTTGGCCGGGTCGCCGTCGGTCTCGCCCTCGGACTGGTTGTAGAGGAAGTTGAAGTCCATCGACAGGGCCTGGATCTTGCCGTTGTCGTACGGCAGGAGCTGCAGCGGGAAGTCCCACAGGCCGTTCTTCTTGGCCGGCCAGATCTGGAAGTCGCCGGTGGAGGAGGCGTCGTAGCGCCAGCCGTAGCCCTTGGCCGCCTTCAGCAGGTTGGGCTGGCCCTCCAGGCAGGGCGCGCGGCCGCCGGTGACCTCCTTCTTGAAGTCGAAGGGCAGCGGGCCGATGTCGGTGTAGCCGGTGTTGGTCTTCCAGTGCTCCACGAAGTCGTAGAACTGGTCGATCTCGCTCTTCCACTCCTCGACGCTCCAGTCGCCGCCGCCCTTGGCGCCGCAGAAGTGGCCGTTGAAGTGGGTGCCGATCTCGTTGCCCTCCTTCCACGCCTCGCCGAGCTGCTCCAGGGTGGTGCGGATGTGCTCGTCGGTGGGGAAGCTGATCGCCGACGAGCCCTTGGGGTGCTGCGGCGGGGAGTACAGGTCCTTCTTGCTCTTGGGCAGCAGGTAGATGCCCGTGAGGAAGAAGGTCATGTGGGCGTCGTACTCCTCGGCCATCTTCCGGTAGTGGGAGAAGAGCTGGTCGTCGCCCTGCAGGGCGCCGTCCCAGGAGAAGACGACGAACTGGGGCGGCTTCTCGCCCGGCTTGAGCGGCACGGGCTTCAACTGTCCCGTCTGGGGGCCGGTGTACGAGGTGGAGCCGTCACCGAGCACGTGCGTGCGGCCGTCCCACTCGGGCTCCTTGGTCTGCTTCGCGGACGCCTTGTCGTCCTTGGCCGACGCCGTGGGGGCGGTGTTGTCGGAGCGGGTGAGCACCAGGTAGCCGGTGAGCAGGGAGGCCACCACGAGGAAGGCGGCCAGCGACACGAAGCCCGGGCGGGTCGCGGGATGGCGCGCTGCGCGGGCCTTGCGGCGGCGGCCCGACGGGTGTTTCATGTGCGGCTCATTCTCTTGGGGACAGGGGCGGGAGCGGTGCCGTCGGGGTCAGCCGAGCGGACTCATGGCACCTGACCAGATGCCGTAGGGGACGTCACCGGACTTTCCGGCCACGCCCTTCAGCGGCAGGGGTTCGAGGCTCTTGGCGAGGTCGATGCGGTAGACGACGACCGCCGTGGAGACGGCCTTGGCCGTGCCGACGTACCAGGCCGCGGTGTCGTCCGCGGTGGTGCCGGCCTTGCCCGCGACCTGGGCCGTGGCGGAGGCGGCGCCGGGGTGGGCCGTGCGGAAGGCGTCCCGCAGCGCGGAGGAGACCTCCTGGGCCGTTCCGGCGCCGATCGCGCGCCGGGCGGTGGGGAGTTCCAGGGGCACCTTGGTGCCGTTGTGGGTGATCTTGCGGACCGAGTACGGCTCGGTGTGCTTGCCGTCGGCGGCGAACGTGGCGTAGCCGCTGGCCATGCGGATGGCGCTGGGCGTGGAACTGCCCAGGGACAGCGCGGGCACCTGCGCGCCGAGGCTGGAGGACAGCAGCCCGGCGGCCTGGGCGGTGGCCCGCACGTTGGCCAGCCCGGTGTCCATGCCGAGCTGCATGAACGGCGTGTTCACCGACTTGGCGAGCGCCTGGTGCAGGGAGATCTGCCCGTAGGAGGTGCCGCCGTCGTTGTGGGCGGCCACCTTGCGGCCGCTGCGGTCCCAGTACGGGCCCTCGGGCGTGGTCACCGGCACGCCGTCGTCGCCGTCGTACAGCGACTCGCCGGTCACCGGGGTCGCCGGTCCCTCACGGGTCTTGTGCACGCCGTGCTCGAGCCCGGCCGCGTACACGAACGGCAGGAACGCCGAACCCGCGGGGACGGTGGTGGCGTTGGACTCGTTGTAGCCCTGCTTGCGGTGGTCGGGGCCGCCGTAGACGGCGAGGATCCGGCCGTCGGTGGCGACGGACGCGGCGCCGTAGTGGGCGTCGGCGGCGGTCTTCGGGTCGTCGCGCTGCGCCTTCTTGCGGGCCTGGGTGACGGCGTCGGTGAGCTGCGCCTCACGGTTGCGGTCGAAGGTCGTGTAGATCTGGTAGCCGCCGAGGTCGAAGTCCTTGTCGGAGATGTGCCCGGTCTTCTTGGCGTACTGGGTGGCGAGTTCGACCAGGTAGTCGCTCTGCTGGCCGGTGTCGTACAGCGGGTTCTGCTTCAGCGGCTCGGGGAACGTCCTGTACTTCGCCCGCTCGGCCGGGGACAGCTTGCCGATCTTGACCATGCGGTCGAGGATCCAGGACCAGCGCTCCACGGCCCGGTCGTGGTTGGCCTTGCCCAGGGTCGGGTCGAACAGGCCGGCGCCCTTGAGCAGGGAGGCGAGCATGGCGGCCTCGGAGACGTTCAGCTTGCTGACGTCCTTGCCGTAGTACGCCTGGGAGGCGCGCTGGATGCCGTAGGTGCCGCGGCCGAACCAGCTCGTGTTGAGGTAGCCCTCGAGGATCTTGTCCTTGCTCATCTTGTTGTCGAGTTTGAGCGAGATCATCGCCTCGGTGAACTTGCGGCTGACCGTCTGGTCCTGGTTCAGGTAGACGTTCTTGACGTACTGCTGGGTGATGGTCGAGCCGCCCTGGGTGTCGCCCTGGCCGACGGTGCGGAACAGGGCGCGGGTCAGGCCCTTGAAGGAGATGCCGGGGTCGGAGTAGAAGCTCTCGTTCTCGGCGGCGAGGACGGCCCAGCGCACCCCCTCGGGGATGTCCTTCAGCGGCATGGCCTGGCGCTGCACCCAGCCGGTGCGGGCCATGGGCGTGCCGTCGGCCCAGAAGAACACGTTGTCCTGCTGGGTGGCGTAGGAGTTGAGGTTGTCGGGGATGTCGGTGGCCGCGTAGGCGACGACGAGGAAGAAGGTGCTCAGGCCCAGGGAGCCGAGGATCCCGCCGAGCCACTGCCGCCAGGAGGGTATCCAGCGGCGCCAGTCGTCCCGGCCGGGACGGGGGTACTGGGGGCGCAGGCGGCGCAGGTGGGGAGCGAGGAAGGCGACGGCCGGGGCGAGGGCGGCGGAGGCCCGGGCGAGGTGGGGACCGAGGGCGGCGGTGAGGCGTTCGCGGGGGGAGGGCTGGGCGGCCTTGCGGCGGCCGCGCACGGAGCGGGCCGCGTCGGATATCTCGGACTTGTCGGGCTTGTCCGGAGTTCCGGATATGTCCGGCAGGGGGACGCGCAGTTGCATGGTCTCGTCCGGTCGCGGCAGCGACGGGACCTTCAACTGCATGGTGGCGTCCGGTTCCAGGGGAACCTCGTCGTCGCCGCCCCCGTCGTTCTTCCCTCGCCCTGCCTGGGTCACGACTGCGCGCCTCCCTCCGCACTCGTTGTTGCTCGCGCAGGCAGACGTACAGACGTACAAGGGTTTGATGTCAGTTGCCGCAGCGCGGCCGCAAACCCTGAATCCCCTCGACCTCGTGGTCCTCGCGGCTCAATCAAATTACCAGCGCCCTTCGCAAACTCTCCACACAGGAACAGGGCAGAACGCGTCACACCCGCGGTGACGGGCGCCCCACCCGTCTCCCAGTGGCTAGCCTGGGGGCATGCCTCGCTACGAGTACCGCTGCCGTACCTGCGGCGACACGTTCGAACTGTCCCGTCCCATGGCGGAGTCCTCCGCCCCGGCCAACTGCCCGGCCGGCCACGACGACACCGTCAAGCTCCTCTCGACGGTCGCCGTCGGCGGCACGGCGTCCACCCCCCGCCCGAGCGGGGGCGGCGGCGGAGGCGGCTGCTGCGGGGGCGGCTGCTGCGGCTGACGGGGGCAGGGGCCGCAGGCCCCGTGCCCCCCAGGGGCGCGGGGAACTGCGCGACCGGCCACGACGCACGGACAGCCGCCGGACGACCTGACACCCCACCCCGGACCGCGCCCCGTCGCCGTCAGGCAGACGGCCCCCCGCGCACGCTCCGCAGGAACTCCCGGAGGATCCGCTCCCCCGCCGCCACCCCCCGCTCCGGCAGCGCCGTCACCCCCGGCGCCGTCCACTCCGTCTCGGCGAGCTCCCCGTGGCCGGGGCGCCAGCCCCGGTCCACCGCCAGCAGCAGGTCCGCGTCCAGCAGCGAGTCACCCGCGCCCAGCGTCAGCTCCGCCCCGGTGCGCCGCGCGACCTCCCGCACCGCCGCGCTCTTGGTCAGCGGCTTGGGCACGGCGTACACCTTGCGGCCCTGCAACGACACCGTCCAGCCCCGGTTCTCCGCCCAGGCGCCCAGCTCCTTGACCCACTCCTCGGGCAGCAGCTCCCGCTCCACGACCAGGTAGGCGAACAGGTCCTCGGCGACGCGGTGCTTGCGCACCCACAGCGGATCGGCGGTCGCCTCCAGGTGCGCCCGCACCTCGGCGAGCGGCGCGCACTCGTCCGCCAGCCGCGCGAGCACGCCCGCGTGCCAGTCGGCGTCGGTCACGCCGTCGACCAGCAGGTGCCCGCCGTTCGCGCAGATCGCGTACGCCGGGGCCGGCCCGGGGAGGTTGATGCGCAGGTACTGCTTGCGCGTGCGGGTGGTCGTCGGCACGAACACCGCCGCGTCCCCGAGGTCGGTCAGCAGCTGCGCGGCCGTCTCCGTCAGGTAGGACAGCGGACGGCTCTCGTGCACCTCGACGCACAGCAGCCGCGGTGCCCGGGCGTCCGGCATGGTCAGCGCCAGGGCCGCCGCGGAGTAGATGAGCGTACGGTCCAGGTCGCTCGCCACCAGCACCGGCATCAGAGGGCCACCGCCTTGCCGTCGGCGCCGGTCGCCCCGCGCGTGAACCGGGGGTGGATCAGCCCCACACAGGTGTACGGCAGCCCCTCGACCTCCTCGACGGGCACCCCGCGCTGCTCGGCCAGGAGCCGCACGTGCTCCAGGTCGGCGCCCGCCCCGGCCCGGGCCAGGATCTTCCAGGGCACCCGGCGCAGCAGCACCCGAGTGGTCTCGCCGACGCCGGGCTTGACCAGGTTCACGTCGTGGATGCCGTACTCCTCGCTGATCCGCTCGACGGCGGCCCAGCCCTCCCAGGTGGGCGTGCGGTCGCTCGCCAGCAGTTCCTTGACGGCGCCGTCCACCGCGTCGGCGACCTCGTCGAAGCGCGCGGAGACCGCGTCGAGGAAGAGCCCGGAGACGTCGGCGCCGGCCAGCTCCCGGTAGTACTTCGCACCGTGGAAGTCGTCGGGGCCGACCAGGTCGGCGCGCAGCACGGTCCGCGAGATCAGCCCGGACACCGTGGAGTTGAGGCAGGCGGAGGGGATCAGGAAGTCCTCGCGGGTGCCGTAGGTGCGCACGCACGAGCCGGGGTCGGCGAGCACCGCGATCTCCGGGTCGAACCCGCTCGCGCCGCCCGCCGCCTCGAACTCCTGGATCGCGGCGGCCAGTTCGCGGGTGATGGCGCCCTTGCCGGTCCAGCCGTCGACGAACACCACGTCGGCCGGGTCGTGGTGGGCGGCGAGCCAGCGCAGCGCGGTGGCGTCGATGCCGCGTCCGCGCACGATGGACACCGCGTAGTGCGGCACGTCCAGGCCGTGCCGGTACCGGGCCCAGCGGCGCATCAGCACGCCCACCGGGGTGCCGGCGCGGGCCAGGGACACGAGGACCGGGCGCGGCGACCGCTCGGCGATCACCGTCTCGGTGACGACGCCGACGGCGTGCGCGAGGCGGGCCGCGGAGGTCTCCAGGGCGGCGTGGAAGAGCTGCTGGTACTGCTCGGTGGGCTGGTACTCCACCGGCAGGGACTCCGCGTAGTGGGCGCCGCCGCTCTGGATGGCCTCCTCGCGCTCCTCGGTCGGCGCCTCCAGCGTCACGTCCGAGAGGTCCTGCAGCAGCCAGCCGACCTCCTCGGGCGCGTACGAGGAGAAGGCGGGACCGCGGAGGGGTTCGGGCAGCACGGCTGTCCTTTCGGGGAGGTACGGCGGCGCGGGGACGTACGACGGCACGACGGCCCGCAGCACGTGCGGCACGTGCGCGGCGAGGCGGGCGAGCAGTCCGTCGGGGGCGTGCAGGGCGGGGGTGTCGCCGGCCGAGTCGACGACGGCGACCACGGCGTCGAAGCCGCCGCCGGCGACGTTGTAGGCGTAGCGCTCGCCGGGCCCGTCGGCCGGGTCGTCGTGGGCGGGGAAGACCAGCCGGGTGCGGATGGCGTAGCCGGGGTCGTCGACGGCGAGGACGGGCGAGCGGGTCGTGGTGGAGTAGCGGACCTCGGCCGTCACGAGCTGCTCCAGCTCGCGGGCGAGCCGCAGCGGGGCGTACATCAGCTCCTCCGAGCCGAGGACGAGGACGCGCCGGGCGTCGCCGGGTATCGCCTCGGCGAGCTGGGCGGCGAGGGCGGGCAGGGCGCGCTCCAGCCGGGCGCGGTGGTGCGGGGTGAAGCCGTGCCGGCCTCCGTCGGGCAGCCCGCGCGGCCAGCGCAGGTCGACGGCGGTGACACGGGGGCGGCCCGCCTCCGGGCCCGCTGCGGCCGGGGGCTGCGGGGCCGCGGCCGTCTCGTGGCACGCCACGAGGTCCTGCCCCTTCTCCAGCACCCCTTCCGGCAGGCGCACCGTCCCCGAGGCCGCCGCCACGAGGTCCACCCGGGCGCCGATCTCCCGGGCGAGGTCCGCGAGCCGGCCGGCGTCGGCGGGCGAGCGCACGTCGACCAGGGCGACCACCACGTACCGGCGCCGCGGGTACCGGCCGTGCAGTTCGCGGACCGTGTTCAGCACCGTGTTGCCGGTGGAGAACTCGTCGTCGACCAGGACCAGGGGTCCGTCGCCGGCCAGCAGGGCCGGGTCCTCGGGGAGCAGCAGGTGGGACGTGGCGTGCGAGTGGGACTCCTCGAAGCCGCCCGCCCGCGCCACGCCCGGGACCGGACGGCGGGTGGAGTGCAGGTAGGGGGCGCTGCCGAGACCGTCGGCGACGCAGTGGCCGAGCCCGGTCGCGGTCTCCGCGTACCCCAGCACGACGGCGCGGGCCGCCTCCCGCGCGCCGAGCAGCTCGCGCACCCGGCGGCCCAGGGCGAACCCGGAGCCGTAGACCACGGACGGCGACTGCGGGACGTGCTTGCCGAGCACGTTCGACACCAGCAGGTGCGCCCGCTTGGGGTTGCGCCGCAGGGCGAGCCCCAGCAGCTCCGTCAGGCCGGGGTCGCCGACGAGCTCGACCCCGAGCCGCTCGGCGACCCAGGTGCCGGACCAGACCGCGTTGTTCACTGCGTTGTTCATGCGTCCCTAGGGGGTGAGGTGGGGGTTCAGCCGGGTATGCCGGCGGCGAGCAGGTCGACGAAGCTGACGTCCTCGTGCGCGACGCCGAAGACCTCCGCGCGCAGCATGGTCCGCTCCGCCCAGGCGCGGTGCGGCTTCACCTCGTTCATCTTGTTGGTGTACTGCGACCTGAGCACTCCCCCGCCGCCGCGCTCGGGGCGCAGGATGTCGGCCGCGTCGCTGTACTCCTCGTGGCTGACGACGGACAGCGCGTGCACGGCCGGCACGTGGGACGGGTGGATGCACGTCTTGCCCAGCAGTCCGTTGGCGTGGTCGAGCGTGATCTCGCGCAGCAGCCCGTCCATCGCGTGCTCGATCAGTCTCTCGCGCAGCTCCACCGCCTGCCCCTCGAGGAAGGGGCTGTGCCGCAGCATCGGCTTGAACATGCGTTCGGGCACCCGGAAGTACTCCCAGACCGGCCCGGTGACGGTGAACCCGGTGCCGTCGGCCCGCCCCAGCATGTTGACCACGTCGGCGATCACGGAGGCGACGATCTGGACGTCGTAGGCCGTCATGTCGGGCGCCCGGCGCAGGCCGTAGGAGGAGCAGAAGTCGGTGACGCCCAGGCGCAGCGCCAGGACCCGGTCCCGGTACTTGTCCACGGCCCGGAAGATGCCCTCCAGGGTCTCCACGCGCGACTCGCGGTACAGCAGCTCGGGCGACTCCAGCACCGGCATGGCGAACAGCCGGCGTCCGCAGGCGGCCTCGGCGACCGCCAGGGCCTCCAGGAAGGGGATGCCCCGCTCGCCGGTGAACTTGGGGATCACGAACCCGGACAGCAGCCGCGCGGCCGGGCCGAGCCGCCCGACCAGGTCGGGGATCTGCTCGGGGGTACGCACCCGGATGAACAGCAGCGGCAGCTCGACGGCCCCGTCGCCCTCGCCCGCGAACCGGCCGGCGAGGTCGGCGAACTGCCGGACGAGGTTCTCCTCGCCGGCCGGGACGTCCTCGTCGCCGATGGAGTCCTCCAGGCACAGCACCATCGACACCACGCCCTGGGCGCTCTGCTTGACGATGTCGTCGGCGAGCCGGGGCCGGGTGGCGGGGCTGTAGAGGGTGGCGCCCAGGGCCGCGGAGAGCAGCCGGGCCGGCGAGTCCGCGGTGAACGTGCACGGCTCGTGGTGGAAGAGGCGTTGCCGCACCTCAGGGGCGACGTGCCCGAAATGACGCATGGAGCTCCCCGTGGCGCAAGGTAAGCCTGTGGATGTGGTGGACGGGTGGCCGGTAATAGTACGTACCGCGTTGTGTCCGGGGTTCCCGCAGGGCGTGAATTCCCGGTGACGGGACGTCTGCCCCCGGGGAAATCCCCCGCACCCCGCGTTGTCGTGGCCAGGACCGAGAGGGCAGGATGACCGGTATGACGCACGCGATGCTCAAGGGGTCGAACGTCCCGCTCGAAGCCACCACCGTACGGGCGGTGCTGCGCTGGACACCCGGACAGGGCGTCCCGGACGTCGACGCCTCCGCGCTGCTCCTCGGCCCCGACGGCCGTGTGCGGTCCGACGAGGACTTCGTCTTCTACAACCAGCCCCGGCACCCGTCCGGGAAGGTCTGGCGCCTGGGCAAGAAGCGGGTCGCCGAGGGCCTCACCGACACGATCCAGACAGACCTGGCCGGTGTCGAGCCCGCCGTCGGCCAGATTCTCCTCGTCGCCTCGGCGGACGGCGTCACCTTCGACCGCGTACGCGACCTGCGCATCCTGCTGTACGACGCGTCGGCCACGGACGGCGAGCCGCTGGCCCGCTTCGACATCCGCCCGGAGACCGGCGAGGAGACGGCCCTGATCTGCGGGGAGCTGTACCGCCGGGGTGAGGGGTGGAAGTTCCGCGCGCTCGGCGAGGGCTACAGCAACGGCCTGAAGGGCCTGGCCACCGACTTCGGCATCTCGGTGGACGAGTCGGAGGAGGCGGACCGGGCGGCGGACCCGGTGGCGCCGGTGTCCCAGCCGCTGCCCCCGGAGCAGCCCACCCAGCCGGTCCCCGCCCCGCCGCAGCCGCCGTCCCAGCCGGCGTACGGCTACCCGTCGTCGCTGCCAACCCACGGTTACGCCTACCCGGACCACTTCGCGCTGCCGCCGATGGGGCCGCAGTTCGTGGGGCGGTGACGGGACACCGGCCAGAGGGTACGGACGGGGGCTACTTCTCGACCTTCGACTTGTAGCCCCGGCCCCACTGCAGGCCCCAGCCGTACAGCCGGTCCAGTTCCGCCTGGAAGCCGTAGACGAAGCGCACCTCGCGGCGGACGACGAGTTCGTCCTTGACGTTCTCGATCATCACCACGGCGCAGGAGCGGGCCTGCGGGTGCCGTTCGTCCAGCCCGATCTCGATGCGCGGCCCGTTGCTGGGGTACAACGTCACCACGGCGTGCGTGCGGTCGAACGCCGGCGTCTGGTCGTAGATGTACACGAAGACCAGCAGCCGCTTGATGTCCTCGCGGTGGTCGAGGTTGACGTACATCGTCTCGCCGGACGCCGAACCGAACCGGTCGTCGCCGCTGAGCTTCACGTACGGCGGGGCGTTGACGTCGCCGAGGAAGCCGCCGAGCGGCTGGACGACGCCCTTGGTGCCGTCGGCCAGTTCGTACAGGCAGCCCAGGTCCAGGTCGACGTTGACCATGCTCTGGCTGTGGCCCACCACCTCCGGGGGCCGGAGCGCCTTGAACGGGTGGCGCAGCAGGCTCTCGCGCTGCGGCCCGCCGAAGTCCGAGGTGCGCATCCGCCAGGTGAGGTTGACCCGCAGGTTGCCGGTGGCGGCCCCCTGCCGGGTCAGGGACACCTGGTGGTGCCGCTTGGTCAGCTCGATCGCGTTGCTCGCCGCGCTGCCCGAGTCGAAGTCGGCCGCCCGCCCGCTCCAGAACCCGTCGAACAACCCCATTCCCGCCCCCACAGTCATGACGAAGAAACCGGCGGGGCGGCCGGGAGGACTCCTCCTCGACGGCCGCCCCGCTCAGAGCGTTCCTCACCCGGAAGCTGATCACACCCGGGCGTGCTCGCGGTCTCACACCCCGGACGAGACCTCTGCCTTGTCGTCCGAGCCCTCAGCTTTTCCCTCGGCCGCCGCGATGGCCTTGTTGCGGCGTACGGAGGACCAGAAGGACCAGGCGATGAGGACGACGCCGACCAGGCCGGTGATGACCTCGTTGATCTGGTACTGGATGGTGATCATCAGGATCACGGCCAGGGCACCGATCGCGTAGTGGGCGCCGTGCTCCAGGTAGACGTAGTCGTCGAGGGTGCCCTGGCGGACCAGGTACACCGTCAGCGACCGCACGTACATCGCGCCGATGCCGAGGCCCAGCGCCATGAGCACGATGTCGTTGGTGATGGCGAAGGCGCCGATCACGCCGTCGAACGAGAAGGACGCGTCCAGCACTTCCAGGTAGAGGAACATGAAGAACGCGGCCTTGCCGGCGAGGGTGACGGCCGACCCCTGCTTGCCGCTGCGCCGGGCCTCTTCCTCGGCCTCGTGCTCGCGTTCCTCCTCGTCCTCCAGCCGGTCCTCGAAGTAGCCGGACAGACCGCCGACCACCATGTACGTGATCAGGCCGGCGATGCCGGAGATCAGCACGGTCTGCGCCTTGTCGACGTGCGCGCCGCCGTGCTGGTGGGCGTGGGTGGCGAAGGTGAAGGCGGTGATGAGAAGCACGATCAGGGCGATGCAGACCGACAGCATGTCGACCTTGCCGAGCTTGGCCAGCGGCCGCTCGATCCAGCGCAGCCACTGGATGTCGCGGTCCTCGAAGATGAAGTCGAGGAAGATCATCAGCAGGAACATGCCACCGAACGCGGCGATCGCCGGGTGCGCGTCGGTGACGAGCTGCTGGTAGCGGTCCTTGTTGTTCAGTGCGAGGTCGACGGCTTCGATCGGCCCCATCTTGGCGCTGATCGCCACGATGACGACGGGGAAGACCAGCCGCATGCCGAAGACCGCGATGAGCACGCCCACCGTGAGGAAGATCTTCTGCCAGAAGGGGCTCATCTTCTTCAGGATCCCGGCGTTGACCACCGCGTTGTCGAACGACAGCGAGATCTCCAGGATGCAGAGGATGGCCACGATGCCGAAGGCCTCCCACCCCCCGTAGAAGACCGCCGCGACCAGGCCGAGCGCGGTGACCGCGAACGACCAGCCGAAGGTTTTCAGAAGCACTGGCTACCCAATCCGTACGTGTACGGGATTCCCCCGTGCCGCACTCGGCTTTACGAAACGTTGACCCCGAAGTCTAGAGCGATACCCCGAAGGCCTGACGCGTACCCCTGGCCCACGGCTCGGAACTTCCATTCGCCCTGGTAGCGATAGAGCTCGCCGAAGATCATGGCGGTCTCGGTGGACGCGTCCTCGCTCAGGTCGTAGCGCGCGAGCTCCTGGCCGTCGGCCTGGTTGACCACCCGGATGAAGGCGTTGGAGACCTGTCCGAAGGTCTGGCCGCGCTCGTCGGCCATGTGGATGGAGACCGGGAAGACGATCTTGTCGCAGTGGGCCGGCACCCGGGACAGGTCGACCAGGATCGACTCGTCGTCGCCCTCGCCCTCACCGGTGAGGTTGTCACCGGTGTGCTCCACCGAGCCGTCCGGGCTGGTGAGCTGGTTGTAGAACACGAACCACTCGTCGCCGAGCACCCGCCCGCCGTTGCACAGCAGCGCGCTGGCGTCGAGGTCGAACGGGGCCCCGGTGGTGGAGCGCGCGTCCCAGCCGAGCCCGATCATCACCTGTGTGAGGTTCGGCGCGGCCTTGGACAGGGAGACGTTGCCCCCCTTGGCGAGCGTGACGCCCATGATGCTGGTCCTCCCCTGGATGTGCTTCTTCGGTTGTGGTGCACGTCCGGCGCCGACCGTGTGCACGGTACGGCGCCGGACGGGTGAGGACATCGGCTTAGACGTTGACGCCGAAGTCCTGCGCGATGCCGCGCAGGCCCGAGGCGTAGCCCTGGCCGATGGCACGGAACTTCCACTCCGCGCCGTGCCGGTAGAGCTCACCGAAGACCATGGCGGTCTCGGTGGAGGCGTCCTCGCTGAGGTCGTAGCGGGCGATCTCGGCGCCGCCGGCCTGGTTCACCACGCGGATGTAGGCGTTGCGGACCTGGCCGAAGGACTGCTGGCGGTTCTCGGCCTCGTAGATGGAGACCGGGAAGACGATCTTCTCGACGTCCGCCGGGACGCCGGCCAGGTTGACCTTGATGACCTCGTCGTCGCCCTCGCCCTCACCGGTGAGGTTGTCACCGGTGTGCTCGACCGAGCCGTCGGGGCTCTTGAGGTTGTTGAAGAACACGAAGTTCTGGTCGCTGGCGACCTTGCCCGTGTTGTTCAGCAGCAGCGCGCTGGCGTCGAGGTCGAAGTCGGTGCCGGTCGTCGTGCGGGCGTCCCAGCCCAGGCCGACGAGGACCGCGGTCAGGCCCGGGGCCTCCTTGGTCAGCGAAACGTTGCCGCCCTTGCTGAGGCTGACTCCCACGGGGTCCTCCATTGGTGTTCGGGGGCGGGAGCCCCGTCGTGCGTCGGATATCGGATCAACGTGTCGATCCTAGTGACGGGTTCCCACCTGTCGCAGGCCCTGACGCCGAAGAATCACAGGGTGTCGAGCGCCGTGACGTACTCGTTCAGGTCCCGGGCGTCGGGCAGGGCGTTGACGACGGTCCAGCGGACGACGCCCTCCTTGTCGATGACGAAGGTGCCGCGCACCGCGCAGCCCTTGTCCTCGGCGAAGACGCCGTAGGCGCGGGAGACCTCGCCGTGCGGCCAGAAGTCGCTCAGCAGCGGGTACTCCAGGCCCTCCTGCTCGGCGAAGACGCGCAGGGTGTGGATGGAGTCGTTGGAGACGGCGAGCACCTGGGTCTCGCGGTCGGCGAAGCGCGGGAGGTTGTCGCGCACCTCGCACAGCTCGCCGGTGCACACGCCGGTGAAGGCGAAGGGGTAGAAGAGCAGGACGACGTTCTTGCTGCCGTGGAAGTCCGACAGCTTCACGGTCGCGCCGTGGTTGTCCTTGAGCTCGAAGTCGGGGGCCTTGTCGCCGACCTGGATGGCCATCGTCGTGGGATCCCTTTCGTGGGCTGTCCGGGTGAGAACACGCTGGGGGACAGCCTACGGAGCGATCACCCGGGCGCCGCGACCGGACCGCCGCCAAAGGGCCGGGCCGGACCCCGGAAGGTCCGGCCCGGTACGCGGGGAGGCGGGGTCACCGCTTCTTGGCGGCACCCTTCGGCGTCGCCAGCCGGCTGCCGCTCCAGTCCTTGCCGACGCTGACGCTCTTGGACGCCGTCAGGCCCGCGGTCGTCGCGGCCTCCGAGATGTCACTCGGCTCGACGTAGCCCGGACGGCCGGTCTTCGGCGTGAGGAGCAGGATCGCGCCGCCCTCCTCGATGTACGTGGTGGCATCCACCAGCGCATCCGTCAGGTCGCCGTCGTCGTCACGGAACCAGAGCACGACGGCGTCGGCCACGTCGTCGTAGTCCTCGTCCATCAGGTCGCCCTCGATGGCTTCCTCAATGGCCTCGCGGAGCTCCTGGTCGACGTCGTCGTCGTAGCCGATCTCCTGGACCACCTGCCCGGGCTGGAACCCCAGCCTGGCGGCAGGGTTCGTCCGCTCCTCCGCGTGGTCCGCGGTCGCGCTCACGGGTTGCCTCCTGATCATGTTTTGGGAATGTCTCAGCCACGCGCGTGCGCGAAGCATTGGCCGTAGTCCACACGGGCGGGGCGGATCGCGCAAGTACCCGGCGATCCGGACCGCCGAAACGGTGACGATACCGGCCGTCTCGCCCCAACTTCCGGCACCCGCCGCCCACCGAGCGTGACACACCCCACACCTTTCTGCCCTGTTTGCGTGTTTCGGAACCGCCTGCGGGTACCAGCTCCTGGTTACCCCACAGTAGAGATGCCGTTCGGCCGCCCGGAGGTACACGATGGGGGCGGTGCAGGCATACCGGAATGTGGCCCCCAGCGGTGCCCTCTGACAGGTAAGGAACAGCGTGGCTTCCGGATCCGATCGCAATCCGATCATCATTGGCGGCCTTCCGAGTCAGGTTCCTGACTTCGATCCCGAAGAGACCCAGGAGTGGCTCGACTCCCTCGACGCCGCCGTCGACGAACGCGGCCGGGAGCGGGCGCGCTACCTGATGCTCCGGCTGATCGAGCGGGCCCGCGAGAAGCGCGTGGCCGTGCCCGAGATGCGCAGCACGGACTACGTCAACACCATCCCCACCAAGAGCGAGCCGTTCTTCCCCGGCAACGAGGAGATCGAGCGCAAGATCCTCAACGCCACCCGGTGGAACGCGGCCGTGATGGTCTCGCGCGCCCAGCGCCCGGGCATCGGCGTCGGCGGTCACATCGCCACGTTCGCGTCCTCCGCCTCCCTCTACGACGTGGGCTTCAACCACTTCTTCCGGGGCAAGGACGACGGGCTCGGCGGCGACCAGGTCTTCTTCCAGGGCCACGCCTCCCCCGGCATCTACGCGCGCGCGTACCTGCTGGACCGGCTGAGCGAGCAGCACCTGGACGGGTTCCGCCAGGAGAAGTCCAAGGCGCCGTACGCGCTGTCGTCCTACCCGCACCCGCGCTCGATGCCGGACTTCTGGGAGTTCCCGACCGTCTCGATGGGTCTCGGCCCGATCGGCGCGATCTACCAGGCGCGGATGAACCGCTACCTGCACGCGCGCGAGATCGCCGACACCTCGAAGTCGCACGTGTGGGCCTTCCTCGGCGACGGCGAGATGGACGAGCCGGAGTCGCTCGGCCAGCTCTCCATCGCCGCGCGTGAGGGCCTGGACAACCTGACCTTCGTGGTCAACTGCAACCTCCAGCGCCTGGACGGCCCGGTGCGCGGCAACGGCAAGATCATCCAGGAGCTGGAGTCGGTCTTCCGGGGCGCCGGCTGGAACGTGATCAAGCTGATCTGGGACCGCACCTGGGACCCGCTGCTGGCGCAGGACCGGGACGGCATCCTGGTCAACAAGATGAACACCACGCCGGACGGCCAGTTCCAGACGTACGCCACCGAGTCCGGCGGGTACATCCGCGAGCACTTCTTCGGCGACGACCACCGGCTGCGCGCCATGGTCGAGAACATGACCGACGACCAGATCCTGCACCTCGGGCGCGGCGGCCACGACCACCGGAAGATCTTCGCGGCGTTCAAGGCGGCCGTGGAGCACAAGGGCCAGCCGACGGTCATCCTCGCCAAGACGATCAAGGGCTGGACGCTGGGCCCGAACTTCGAGGGCCGCAACGCCACGCACCAGATGAAGAAGCTGACGGTCGACGACCTGAAGCGCTTCCGCGACCGGCTGCACCTGCCGATCTCCGACAAGGAGCTGGAGTCCGGCGCCCCGCCGTACTACCACCCGGGGCGCGACTCCGAGGAGATCCAGTACATGCACGACCGGCGCAGCTCGCTCGGCGGCTACGTGCCGACCCGGGTGGTGCGGGCCAAGCCGCTCCCGCTGCCGGACGACAAGACGTACGCGACCGTGAAGAAGGGCTCGGGCCAGCAGTCCATCGCGACGACCATGGCCTTCGTGCGGCTCCTGAAGGACCTCATGCGGGACAAGGAACTCGGCCGGCGGTTCGTGCTGATCGCGCCGGACGAGTACCGCACGTTCGGCATGGACTCCTTCTTCCCGAGTGCGAAGATCTACAACCCGCTCGGCCAGCAGTACGAGTCGGTGGACCGTGAGCTGCTGCTCGCCTACAAGGAGTCGCCGACCGGCCAGATGCTGCACGACGGCATCTCCGAGGCGGGCTGCACGGCGTCCCTGATCGCGGCCGGCTCCTCGTACGCCACGCACGGCGAGCCGCTGATCCCGGTCTACGTCTTCTACTCGATGTTCGGCTTCCAGCGCACCGGCGACCAGTTCTGGCAGATGGCCGACCAGCTGTCGCGCGGTTTCGTGCTGGGCGCGACCGCGGGCCGCACGACGCTGACCGGCGAGGGCCTGCAGCACGCGGACGGCCACTCCCAGCTCCTGGCCTCCACGAACCCGGGCTGTGTCGCCTACGACCCGGCGTTCGGCTTCGAGATCGCGCACATCGTGCAGGACGGCCTGCGCCGGATGTACGGGGAGACCGCCGACGGCAAGCCGGGCGAGGACGTCTTCTACTACCTCACCGTCTACAACGAGCCCATCCAGCACCCGGCCGAGCCGGCGGACGTGGACGTCGAGGGCATCCTCAAGGGCATCTACCGCTTCAGCGAGGGCACCGCGGGCGAGATCCCGGCGCAGATCATGGCGTCGGGCGTGGCCGTGCCCTGGGCGGTCGAGGCGCAGCGCATCCTCGCCGAGGACTGGAACGTCCGGGCCGACGTGTGGTCGGCGACCTCCTGGAACGAGCTGCGGCGCGAGGCCGTCGAGGTCGAGCGGCACAACCTGCTGCACCCGGAGGAGGAGCAGCGGGTGCCGTACGTGACCCGCAAGCTCAGCATCGCGCAGGGTCCGTTCGTGGCGGTGTCCGACTGGATGCGCTCGGTCCCGGACCAGATCGCCCGCTGGGTGCCGGGCACCTACCAGTCGCTGGGCGCCGACGGCTTCGGCTTCGCCGACACCCGGGGGGCCGCGCGCCGGTTCTTCCACATCGACGCGCAGTCGATCGTGGTCGCGGTGCTCACGGAGCTGGCGCGGGAGGGCAGGCTGGACCGGTCCGTGCTCAAGCAGGCCATCGACCGGTACCAGCTCCTGGACGTCACCGCGGCCGACCCGGGCGCGGCGGGCGGGGACGCGTAGCCGCTCCCGGGCCGGCCGGCCCGACGCCGGTGGCGGGGGCCGGGTCCCCACCACCGGCGCGGCCCCGGCGCCCGTCCCCAGGTCCCTACGATGCCCGCATGGACCGACAGACCGCACAGGCCCGGTGGGAGCAGGCCACCCAGCGCCCGCTGTTCGTGCTGGCGGTGCTCTTCGCCGTCGCCTACGCCGTGCCGATCGTCGACACCTCGGCGGGACACGCGCTCACCCGGGTCTGCACGGTGGTCGAGTGGGTGGTGTGGGGGGCGTTCGCCGTCGACTACCTGACCCGGCTGGGCTTCGCGCCGCGCCGGTGGGACTTCGTCCGGTCGCACTGGGCGGACCTGTGCGCCGTGGTGCTGCCCATGCTGCAGCCGTTGCGGCTGCTGCGGCTGGTGTCGACGCTGATGCTGGTGGGGCGGCGCGCCCGGATGGCGTCGCAGATCCGGCTGACGACGTACGTCGCCGGGGCCGTGGTCGGGCTGCTGATGTTCGGCTCGCTGGCCGTGCTGTCGGTCGAGCGGGACGCGCCGAACGGGAACATCCGCACCCTGGGCGACGCGGTGTGGTGGTCCTTCACCACGATGACGACCGTCGGCTACGGCGACCACGCGCCGACCACCGGCCTGGGTCGCGTCCTCGCCGTGGGGCTGATGCTGTCCGGGATCGCCCTGCTCGGTGTGGTGACCGCGAACATCGCCGCCTGGTTCATCTCCCGCTTCGAGAAGGACGACGTGGAGGAGCGCCGGCAGACCGAGGCGATCGAGGCGCTGACCGAGGAGGTGCGGCGGCTGCGGGCGGAGGTCGCCGCGCTGTCCGCGCCGCTCCGGCCGACGGCCCCGACGGCCCTCGGCCGGGAGGTGCCGGTGTCACAGCAGGCCACCGCCCGGGCCGGCCGCGCCGGCCAGCCAGATGACGGCCAGCAGGGTGTCGATCGCGCCCAGGACCACGGCGACCAGGGCCGGTACGGGGCGGGAGCCCGCCCACGTGCGGCCCATGGCCAGCCAGCCGCAGACGATCGCGGCGAGACCGAGGACGATCCCGAGGGTGAAGAAGCCCGCGACCGCGCAGACGAGCCCGATGATGCCGAGCGTCGCGCGATCCGGCCCGGACCGTGACCCCATCCGGCCACGTGTGCGGGGGTACCCGCGCGTCCCGTGCTGCCCGAAGCCCGTCATCGTCAACTCCCAGAACCGTAGGACCAGTTCACAGAAGCGGGTAACCGCGCGGGCCCGGATCATGCGCCGCCGGGGCCGGGGCGGCGGCGCGCTGTCCCCCTCCGGCAGCGCGCCGCGGCCCGGTCGGGCCCTGCGTTGCGCAGGGCTTGACCCACTGTGACCTGCGGCGCGCGCCGGGAGCGGGCGGACCGGGGCGCTCTCACCCTGATGAGGGAAACGCGTCGACGTCCCGTCAGGTGTGCGGGGCGCCCCGGCCGCCGGCGTCAGAGGTGGCCGACGCCCGCGCCCGCGTCCGCGTTCGCGCCGCGCTTGGTCAGCAGCGCGACGAACACGGCGACGACCGCCACCCCGGCCGCGACGAGCGAGGCGAGGCTCATGCCGGAGATGAAGGTGTCGTGGGCGACGTCGGTGATCTTCGCGGCGACCGCCTCGGGCATGCTCGGCTGCACCGGCGCGACACCGACCTGGACCGCCTCGGACGCCTGGTCGAGCTGGCCCGGCGTCAGCGGGGGCAGGCCCGCGTCCTTCCAGTTGCCCGGCAGGTCGCTGTCCACCTTGGAGGCCATAACGGCGCCCAGCACGGCCGTGCCGAGGCTGCCGCCGATCTGCATGGCCGCCTGCTGCAGGCCGCCGGCCACGCCGGACAGCTCCATCGGCGCGTTGCCGACGATGACCTCGGTGGCGCCGACCATGACCGGGGCGAGGCCCAGGCCCAGCAGGGCGAACCAGAGGGACATCACGGCGCTGCCGGTGCCGGTGTCCAGGGTGGACATGCCGTACATGGCGACCGCGGTGCAGAGCATGCCGCCGGCCAGCGGGACGCGCGGGCCGAGCTTGGTGATCAGCACGCCGGCCAGCGGCGAGCCGACGATCATCATGCCGGTGAGCGGGAGCAGGTGCAGGCCCGCGTCGATGGGGCTCATCCCGTGGACGTTCTGGAGGTAGAACGTCACGAAGAACAGGCCGCCCATGAAGGCGATGGCCATGAGGACCATCAGCACCACGCCCGCCGACAGCGGGACGGAGCGGAACAGCCGCAGCGGGATCAGCGGCTCCTTGACCTTCGTCTCCCAGAAGGCGAAGGCGACGAAGCCGACCAGCGAGACCACGATGAACAGCCAGGTGGTGCCGTCGCCCCAGCCCCAGGTCGGCGCCTTGATCAGGGCCCACACCAGGCAGAACATCGCGCCGGACAGCAGGGCTATGCCCAGCAGGTCGAAGGAGCGCGGGGCGTTCTCGGCGCGGTGGTCGAGCAGGATCAGCACGCCGAGGACCAGCGCGAGAGCGCCGACCGGGACGTTGATGAAGAACACCGACTGCCAGCTCACGTGCTCGACGAGGACGCCGCCGAGGATCGGGCCGCCGGCGGTGGAGGCGCCGATGACCATGCCCCAGATGCCGATGGCCATGTTGAGCTTCTCGGCCGGGAAGGTGGCCCGCAGCAGGCCGAGGGCGGCCGGCATGAGCAGCGCGCCGAACAGGCCCTGGAACACCCGGAACGTGACGACGAGGGCGATGCTGTCGGACAGGCCGATCGCGCCCGAGGCGGCGGCGAAGCCGACCACGCCGATCAGGAAGGTCTGGCGGTGGCCGAAGCGGTCGCCGAGCTTGCCCGCGGTGATCAGGGAGACCGCGAGGGCCAGGAAGTAGGCGTTGGTGATCCACTGGACCTCGGCGAAAGTGGCGCCCAGGTCCTTCGCGATCGCCGGGTTGGCGATGGCCACGATGGTGCCGTCGAGGGCCACCATCATGACCCCTACGGCGACGGTGATCAGCGTGAACCAGGGGTGACCGCGCAGGCCCGCGGAGGGCCCATGGTCCGAACGGCCCGCGGGTGCCTCGTCCCCCGGCCCCTTCGCGTCGACGGTGGTCTGACTAGTCATACCGCGAGGCTAGTGACAGTCGCTGACAATTGACAAACCAATTCACAAGTCGGTTACTGACACATTATGGAAACCCTGCGTGAGCGCAAGAAGCAGCGCACCCGGGAGGCGTTGCTGCGCGCCGCGCTCGAACTGTTCACCACCCGCGGCTACGAGCGGACCACGGTCGACGACATCGCCGAGGCGGTCGGCGTCTCGCAGCGCACCTTCTTCCGCTACTTCGCCGGCAAGGAGGAGGCCGCCTTCGCCGTGCAGGACCTGGTCGAGGAACGGTTCGTGGCGGCCGTGCGGGCGCGCCCGGCCGGCGAGACGCCCCTGGAGGCGCTGCGGCACGCCCTGACGGAGGGCTGGGACACGCTCAGCGAGGCCGTCGAGGACGTCGTACCGGTGGAGCTGTACCTGCGGATGTACCGGCTGGTCGAGTCGACCCCCGCGCTGCTCGCCGCCCACCTGCGCCGCTCGGCCGGGACGGAGGACCGGATCGCGCGGGTGCTCGCCGCGCGGGAGGGGCTGGACGTGGACGCCGACCCGCGGCCGCGCATCGCGGTGGCCGTGTTCGGCGGGGTGATGCGGGTGACCGAGCGGCAGTGGAGCCTCGGCGAGGACTTCAGCCTGGACGCCATCCGGGCGCTGACGACGGCCTACCTCGATCAGGTGGGACCCGCGCTCACGGGTGACTGGCGCCCCGTCTGAGAGGGTGGTCCCCAAACACGTTTATCCAAACGTGATCCCTGTCACTCGGGTCTCCCGAGACCCTCCCGTTCTCCTAGTGTGTCCTCCCAGTGACTTCCTTCGACACCTCCCCGCAGCTCAACGTCTGGCGCGCCCTGCTCGCGCTGGCCGTGGTGTTCGTGATGCTGACGACGAGCGGCTGGACCGCCCTGCGCCACCACCCCACCGCCACCGCCCTGCAGACCTCGCTCGACTCCTGGGAGCACGGCCGGCTGGCGGGCCACGGCCTGCCGGACCCGGGTGCCTCCCCGGGCCGCCTGTCCCGCTTCTTCGCCTCGCTGAGCGACGCCCAGCGCGCCGCGCTCGCCCGGCGCTACCCCCTGGCCGTCGGCAACATGAACGGCGCCCCCGTCACCCTGCGCTACCGGGCCAACCGACTGGCGCTGGCCGAGGCGGTGCGCACCGAGCGGGCCCGGATGCACGACAGCCGCCTCACCCCGGCGGGCCAGCACGAGGCGGGCCGCCGGATGCACCGCTTCGAGGCGATGGGCAGACCCGAGCGGCAGATCCTCGCCTTCGACCCGGAGGGCTCCGGGCGGGTCGCCGAGGTGTTCGGCGACCTCGACCGCGCCCAGCGGATCTCCGTGATCGTCCCCGGCGTCGACACCGACCTGCTCACCTTCCAGCGCACCTCCCGCCGCTGGTCCGCGCCGGTCGGCATGGCCGAGGCGCTGTACGCGGCCGAGCGCGCGGAGAGCCCGGCCACCCGCACCGCCGTGATCGCCTGGGCCGACTACACCTCGCCCGACGGCCTCGGCATCGACTCCGCCACCGGACTGCGTGCCGAGAACGGGGCGGTGCGGCTCAACGCGCTGCTGCGGGCCCTGCCGGGCAGGTCGCCGGCGGCACCGGTTGCGTTGTTCTGCCACAGCTACGGCTCGGTGGTGTGCGGCGTGGCCGCGCACGCGATGCCGCGCCGGGTGGCCGACATCGCCGTGGCGGGCAGCCCGGGGATGCGCGTGGAGAGGGCCGCCCAGCTCCGCACCGGTGCCCGGGTGTGGGCGATGCGGGACCCGGACGACTGGGTGCGCGACGTTCCCTACCTGGAACTGGGCGGGCTCGGGCACGGCGAGGACCCGGTGTCCCGGGCGTTCGGCGCCCGGGTCCTTGCGGCGCAGCAGGCCCGGGGCCACGGCGGTTACTTCGAGCCCGGCACGGACAGCCTGCGCAACTTCGCCCACATCGGCGTTGGCGCGTACTCGTCGGTCGTGTGCGCGCGCGAAGGTGACGCCTGTCGTACGGGTTTGTCCGCCGCCACGCCGGTCGGACGCGCGTAGAAGAGGAGGAATCGCGGCATGCGCGGGGAGGGTGCGAACGGGCGGGTCCCGCTTACGATGAGCCGCATGGGTGACGTACTGGCCGGATTTCATGCCGCCTGGGAGTTCGATTCCGACTCCGTCCTCATCCGCTACGAGCGGGGCCTGCGCGCCCCGAAGCTGTTCTCGGCGCTGCGCGAGCGGCGGGTGCCCTTCGCGGCGCTGGAGCGCGTCACGCTGGAGCAGGGCAAGCGCGGGACCGTGGTGCTGCGGGCGGTGCCCCGGCCCGGTGCCGACCCGCTGACGGAGGCCGCCGACGGGCAGCTGAAGGAGGCGTGCGACCCGTACAAGCTGGTGCTGCCCGGCGACCGCGAGCTGCTCGCGGAGTACTACGCCGACGAGCTGAAGGGGCTGCTGACCGAGTCGGGGCCCACGGACCGGTTCCTGGTCGAGGCGCCCGAGGTGCCGCTGTCGTTCAAGGCGTACGACGGCAAGGCGTCCTTCGACGGGCGCACGGTGCGCTTCCGCTGGTTCTGGACGGGCGCGTCGTCGGCGAAGTGGAAGGCCGGCGACCAGAGCTTCCCGGTGTCCGAGCTGTGCGGGGTGGAGTGGCGGTCGCCGGAGCTGTTCGAGGGGTACCTGCGGCTGCGGCGCAAGGGCGCCGACGAGCGGCCGGGTCCCGCCGATCAGGACCCGGCCGCCGTGGTGTTCGGGCTGGGCTACGGGGTGGTGCACGAGTCGCTGCCGTTCGCCGCGGCCGTGCTCGCCGCCGTGCGCGGGGCGCGCTGAGCGCGCCCCGGTCACTCGCGCCCGGCCGAGGTGAACGACATGTCGGCGTAGCGGTCGCCCGCCACACGGCCGGCGATCGGCTCCAGCAGGGCGAGCTCCTCGTCGCTCAGGACGATCGCCGTGGCCGCCGTGTTCTCCTCCACCCGGCCGGGCCTGCGGGTGCCCGGGATCGGCACCAGCGGCAGGTCGTGGACGCGGGCCTGCTGGTGGACCCAGGCCAGGGCGATCTGGCCGGGCGTGGCGCCGTGGGCGTCGGCGACGGACCGCAGCGGCGCCAGGAGGGCCGCGTTGGCCTCGGCGTTCGCGCCGGTGAACCGGGGCTGCTGGCGGCGGAAGTCGTCGGCGGTGAGGTCCGTGTCGGCGTTGGCGAAGGAGCCGGTGAGGAAGCCCCGGCCGAGCGGCGAGTACGGCACCACGGTCACGCCCAGCTCGCGGGCCGCCGGCACCACCCGGCGCTCGATGTCCCGGCTGAACAGGGACCACTCCGACTGGAGCGCGGCGATCGGGTGGACCGCCTGGGCCGCGCGCAGCTCGTCGGCGGTGACCTCGCTGAGGCCGAGCTGCTTGACCTTGCCCTCGCGGACCAGCTCGGCCATCACGCCGACGGTCTCCTCGATCGGCACGTTCACGTCGCGCCGGTGCATGTAGTAGAGGTCGATGACGTCGACGTCCAGGCGCTTCAGGCTGGCCTCGACGGCTTCGCGGACGTACGGGGCGTCGTTGCGGATGACGCGCCGGGTCGGGTCGTCCGGCGGGATGCTCAGGGCGAACTTGGTGGCGATGACCACCTCGTCGCGGTGGGCCTTGAAGAACGGCGCCAGGAAGCGCTCGTTCTCGCCGGCGCCGTACGCGTCGGCCGTGTCGTACAGGGTGACGCCCAGCTCCAGGGCGCGTTCGAGGGTGGCCCGCGACCGGTCGGCGTCGGAGGGGCCGTACCCGAAGCTCATGCCCATGCAGCCCAGGCCCTGGACGCCGACCTCGGGGCCGCCGTCGCCGAGCCGGGTGGTCGGGATCCTGGAGTCGGTCATCGGGTGGGGGTCCTCTCGGCTTCGTACGGGCGGGTGGCGTCGGAGTAGAAGGTGATCTTGCGGTCGAGCACCGCCAGCGTGTCCTGCAGCTCCGCGATGCGGGCCTGGACGTCGCGCCGGGTGGCCTCCAGCAGGGCGCGCCGGGCGCCGTAGGTGCTGTCGCCCTCGCGCACCAGCTCGGCGTACCGCACCATGTCGGCGACCGGCATGCCGGTCAGCCGCAGCTTCCCGACGAGGTCGAGCCAGTCCAGGTCGCGGTTGGTGTACCGGCGCTGGCCGGTGTGGGAGCGGTCCACGTGGGCCATCAGGCCGATCCGCTCGTACCAGCGCAGGGTGTGCGCGGTGAGGCCGGTGAAGGCGACGACCTCGCTGATCGTGTAGCTGTCCTGCCCGTCGGGGCGGGGGTGCCGCGGGGGCGGGGCGGAGCAGACGTCTGCGGGGCGGGTGGTGTGCTCGAGGGGAACGGGCGTGGTCTGCATCACCGTCATGGCCCCCACGCTAGGGCCTTGGAGTGCACTCCAAGCAAGCGAGGAGGGTGACAATCCCGGAGGTAGGCTCGGCGGCATGTCGCTGACGAGCCTCGCACTGATCGAGAACTGGCCGGTCCCCTCCGCCGCGGCGGGCGTCGTCCGGGCCGACGGGACCGTCCTGGGCACCCACGGCCCGGTGGGACAGCGGTTCCCGCTGGCCTCGGTGACCAAGCCGCTCGCCGCCTACGCCGCCCTCGTCGCGTACGAGGAGGGGGCGGTCGAACTCGACGAGCCGGCCGGGCCCGCCGGGGCGACCGTACGCCACCTGCTCGCCCACACCTCCGGGCTGGCCTTCGACGAGCACCGGGTGACGGCGCCGCCCGGGGAGCGGCGGCTGTACTCCAACGCCGGGTTCGAACAGCTCGGCGACCACATCGCCAAGGCGACGGACATCCCGTTCGCCGAGTACCTGCGCCAGGCCGTGCTGGAGCCGCTGGGGATGACGGCCACCTCGCTGGAGGGCTCGCCCGCCAAGGACGGGGTGTCGACCGTCGAGGACCTGCTGCGCTTCGCCGCCGAGGTGCAGGCGCCGCGGCTGCTGGACCCGCGCACGGTGGCGCAGGCGATGACCGTGCAGTACCCGGGCACCAAGGGCGTGCTGCCGGGCTACGGCCACCAGAACCCCAACGACTGGGGCCTCGGTTTCGAGATCCGCGACGGCAAGGCGCCGCACTGGACGGGGAGTTCGTCCTCGCCGCGGACCTTCGGCCACTTCGGCCAGTCCGGCACGTTCCTGTGGATCGACCCGGACGCCCGGCTGGCCTGCGTGGCCCTGACGGACCGTGCGTTCGGGCCGTGGGCGGTCGAGGCGTGGCCGCCGTTCACCGACGCCGTGCGGGCGGAGGCCCGGGGGTAGGCCGCCGCCGGGGGCGCGGCTCCGATAACCTCCCTGTGCACACGCACACTTGCGCGGCTCGCACGCGTGGATCTCGGGGGAGAGCGATGGCAGTCGGGGGACCGGGCGGGCAGTTCCGTCCGCTGGAGAGCGGCGATCCGGCGTCGGTGGCGAGCTACCGGCTCGCGGCGCGGCTGGGCTCGGGCGGCATGGGCACGGTGTACCTGTCGTACACGCCCGGCGGGCACCCGATCGCGCTGAAGACGATCCGCCCCGAGCTGAGCGAGGACCCCGAGTTCCGCCGCCGGTTCCGCCAGGAGGTCGAGGCCGCCAAGCGGGTGCAGGGCCTGTACACCGCGCCGGTCATCGACTACGACGTGGAGGGCACCCGGCCCTGGCTGGCCACGGCCTACGTGCCCGGCCCCTCGCTGGCCGCGGCGGTCGCCGAGCACGGCCCGCTGCCCGCCCCGTCGGTCCTGCTGCTGCTCGCCGGAATGGCCGAGGCGCTGTCGGTGATCCACGGCGCGGGCATCGTGCACCGCGACCTGAAGCCGTCCAACGTGCTGCTGGCCTCCGACGGCCCGCGTGTGATCGACTTCGGCATCGCCCGCGCCGCCGACGCCACCGCGCTGACCGGCACCGGCGTCTCCGTGGGCACGCCCGCGTTCATGTCGCCGGAGCAGGCCGCCGGCAAGGAGATCACGCCCGCCTCGGACGTCTTCGCGCTCGGCCAGGTCGCCGCCTTCGCGGGGCGCGGACAGGGGGCCTACGGCGACGGCCCCTCGCACGCCGTGCTGTACCGGATCGTCCACGAGGAGCCGGACCTCGAGGGGCTGCCCGAGCAGCTCCGCTTCGTCTCGCAGTGCCTGGCCAAGGACCCGGCCCGGCGGCCCACCCCGGCGCGGATCGTCGAGCTGTGCCAGGAGGCGTCCCCGACGCCGCTGCGCCAGTCCGGCTCGTGGCTGCCGGAGGCCATCGCCGCGGACATCACCCAGCGGGTGTCGGCCTCCGCCGCCCTGGCCGCCGCCCCGAAGCCCGCCCCGGCGGGACCGCCGCCCACCGCGCCGCTCACCCACGTCTCCCCCGCGTCCCCGGCGTCCCCCATGCCCCCGCCGCCCGCGCACGCCGCGCCCACGGCGACCGCCGCGCACGTCCCGTCGACCCCCGCCCCGGGCTACGGGCCGCCGCCCGTGGCACACACCCCCGCCCCGGGCTACGGGCCGCCGACCGGGCCCCGGCCGCCGTTCGGCCCGCCGGCCGGGCACCAGCCGCCCTTCGGGCAGCAGCCCGGCTGGCGTCCCGCGCCGCTGCCGCCGAGGAGGAACCGGGCCGGCAAGTGGATCGGCATCGGCATCGCCGCGGTGGCGGCCTTCGTGTGGCTGAGCAGCTGCGCGTCGGTCCTGCTGGACATCACGGACAAGGCCGACGACGGCGGCACCGGGAGCTCCTCGACCTCCTCCCCGGTCGCGGGGGACAGCGCCAGGCCGCTGCCCGACCCGAAGCCGGTCACGTACAAGGGGATCACCATCCCGGAGGGCTACTACATCCGCTTCGCCGACTCCCCGCCCAAGCCGCTCTACGACGACGTCGGCGCCTCCTACGCCGAGGGCTCCGACCTCTACTACGAGGGCGGCGACTTCGGCGACCCGGCCACGCTGGGCAGCCCCGGCGAGAAGATCGTGCTGCTGAACAACGCCGAGGACGCGTCGCTGAAGACCTGCCGGGAGGACACCCGCTACGCAAAGAGCGTCGCGCTCACCCAGGTGAGCCGCGGCTCGCACCTGTGCGTGCACACGGCTTCCGGGCACATCGCGCTGGTCACCTTCAACGGCACCGCCCCCAAGAGCGACCCCAGCGACTACGTCTCGGTCGACCTGACGATCTGGCGCAACGCGGAAGAGCCCAGCGACGGCTGATCAGGCCGACAGCTCCCACACCAGCACCTCGGCCGGCCCCCGGGACGCGGACAGCTCCCGCCCCTTCTCGTCGGCGGCCCGCACGGCGTCCCCGGGGGCCAGCTCGTGCGGGCCGAGCCGCACGGCGCCGCGCACGACGTGGACGTACAGCCGCGGCGCGTCCGGCAGCGCGGTCCGCTCCCCCGCCACCAGCCGCCGCACGTGCAGCATCGCGCCCGCCTCCGGGACGGCGTAGGGCGTGGCGTCGGCGATGCCGCGCACGATCTCGTACGCCGGGTCGCCGCCCGGGTCCAGCGGGGCCAGCCACATCTGCACGAAGGTCAGCGGGCCCGCGCCGTCGTTGCGCTCGACGTGCCGCACCCCGGCGGCCGCGCTGAGCCGCTGGACGTCGCCGGGCCGCACCAGCGTCTCGTGGCCCCGCGAGTCGCGGTGGGTCAGCTCGCCCTCGACCACCCACGTGACGAGCTCGGTGTGGCTGTGCGGGTGCTCGTCGAAGCCGGCGCCGGGCGCGAGCCGCTCCTCGTTGCAGGCGATCAGGGCACCGAAGCGGAGGTTGTCCGGGTCGTAGTGGGGGCCGAAGGAGAAGGCGTGACGGGTCTCGATCCCGGCCGCCGGGTCGCCGCCCCTGTAGCGCCCGCCGGCGCGCCGCACGTCCATCACGTGCCCCACGGTAGCCCCGTGACCGGTGGGGCGAGGTGCACCGGCACACCCCGGCACGCCACGCCCGCGGACCGATAAGGCAGTCTTGTCCCCGTGCCCGAACCCGAAGCCAGCAAGGCCCCCGCCGCAGCGCACGCCGTCCACCCGCACGCCGCGACCCTGAAGCGGCTGGAGAAGTCCTCCGGTGCCCTAGCCGCGCAGGCCATCGCGCGCATGGACGAGACGTTGCCGTGGTACCGGGCGATGCCCCCGGAGAACCGTTCCTGGATCGGCCTCGTCGCCCAGGCGGGCATCGCCGCCTTCACCGAGTGGTTCCGGCACCCCGACGCCCCGCAGGCGATCTCCACCGACGTCTTCGGCACCGCCCCGCGCGAGCTGACCCGCGCCATCACGCTGCGCCAGACCGTCGAGATGGTGCGCACCACCATCGAGGTCATGGAGTCGGCGATCGACGAGGTCGCCGCGCCCGGCGACGAGTCCGTGCTGCGCGAGGCGCTGCTCGTCTACGCCCGCGAGATCGCCTTCGCCACCGCCCAGGTCTACGCCCAGGCCGCCGAGGCACGCGGTGCCTGGGACGCCCGGCTGGAGTCGCTGGTGGTGAACGCCGTGCTCAGCGGCGAGGCCGACGAGGGCGCCGTCAGCCGGGCCGCCGCCCTCGGCTGGAACGCGCCGGAGCACGTCTGCGTGGTCCTCGGCACCGCCCCGGACGGCGACTCGGAGCTGACCGTGGAGGCGATCCGGCGGGCCGCCCGGCACGCCAAGCTCCAGGTGCTCACCGGGGTGCTGGGGGCCCGGCTCGTGGTCATCGCGGGCGGCAGCGACAACCCGCTGGCGGTGGCGAAGTCGCTGATCGGGCCGTTCGCCGCCGGGCCGGTCGTCGCCGGACCCGTGGTCCCCGACCTGCTGGCCGCGACCCGGTCCGCGCAGGCCGCCGCGGCCGGGCTCAAGGCGTGCTCGGCCTGGCAGGACGCGCCACGCCCGGTGCTGGCCGACGACCTCCTCCCGGAGCGCGCCATGGCCGGAGACCCCGGCGCCCGGCACCAGTTGGTGGAGGAGATCTACAGACCGCTGGAGGAGGCCGGCTCGGCGCTCCTGGAGACACTGTCCGTCTATCTCGAACAGGCGAGCAGTCTGGAGGGCGCGGCGCGGATGCTGTTCGTGCATCCCAACACCGTGCGCTACCGGCTCCGACGTGTGACTGACGTCACCGGTTGGTCGCCGTCCGATGTACGCTCGGCCTTCACGTTGCGCATCGCGCTGATCCTGGGGCGCCTGGCCGACGGTGATCCTCAGACCTAGCTTTTTGTCGGAGGCCCACAAAACCCCTTGCCGTTCTTCGTCCTTGTCCCCACGGGCGGCCGTGCCCGTCCCCAAGAGAGAGTGTGAGAGTGCTCGTACTCGTCGCTCCCGGCCAGGGCGCCCAGACGCCCGGCTTCCTGACTCCCTGGCTCGAACTGCCCGGTGCCGCCGACCGCGTCGCCGCCTGGTCGGACGCCATCGGCCTGGACCTCGCCCACTACGGCACCCAGGCCGACGCGGACGAGATCCGCGACACGGCCGTGGCCCAGCCGCTGCTGGTCGCCGCAGGGATCCTGTCCGCCGCGGCACTGGGTGACATCGCGCCCGGCGCCGTCGCCGGCCACTCCGTCGGCGAGTTCACCGCCGCGTCCTTCGCGGGCGTCCTCGACGACACCGACGCGCTGACCCTGGTCCGCAAGCGCGGTCTGGCCATGGCCGACGCGGCCGCGGTCACCGCGACCGGCATGTCGGCGCTGCTCGGCGGCGACCCGGACACCTCGGTCGCCCACCTGGAGAAGCTGGGCCTGACCCCGGCGAACATCAACGGCGCCGGCCAGATCGTCGCCGCGGGCACGCTGGAGCAGCTCGCCGCGCTCGCCGAGGACAAGCCGGAGGGCGTGCGCAAGGTCGTCCCGCTGAAGGTGGCCGGCGCGTTCCACACGCACCACATGGCCCCGGCGGTCGACACGCTGGCCGAGGCCGCGAAGGCCGTCACGCCGGGCGACCCGAAGGTCACCTACGTGTCCAACAAGGACGGCCTGGCCGTCACCTCCGGCACCGAGGTGCTCGAGCGGCTGGTCGGCCAGGTCGCCAACCCGGTCCGCTGGGACCTGTGCATGGAGACGTTCAAGGAGCTGGGCGTCACCGCGCTGGTCGAGGTGTGCCCCGGCGGCACCCTGACCGGCCTCGCCAAGCGTGCCCTGCCCGGGGTGCAGACCCTGGCGCTGAAGACCCCCGACGACCTCGACACGGCCCGCGCGCTCATCGCCGAGCACGCCTGAGACGCCAAGGAGCCGATTCGAACATGGCGAAGATCAAGGCCAGCAAGGGCGCCCCGTACGCGCGCATCATCGGCGTCGGCGGCTACCGCCCGACGCGGGTCGTGCCCAACGAGGTCATCCTCGAGCGGATCGACAGCTCCGACGAGTGGATCCGCTCCCGCTCGGGCATCACGACCCGGCACTGGGCGAACGACGAGGAGACCGTCGCCGCGATGTCCGTCGAGGCGTCCGGCAAGGCCATCGCGGACGCCGGGATCAGCGCCGAGCAGATCGGCGCGGTGATCGTCTCCACCGTCTCGCACTTCAAGCAGACCCCGGCCGTGGCGACCGAGATCGCCGACAAGCTCGGCACCGCCAAGGCCGCCGCCTTCGACATCTCGGCCGGCTGCGCGGGCTTCGGTTACGGCCTGACCCTCGCCAAGGGCCTGATCGTCGAGGGCTCGGCCGAGTACGTGCTGGTCATCGGCGTGGAGCGGCTGAGCGACCTGACCGACCTGGAGGACCGCGCGACGGCCTTCCTGTTCGGTGACGGCGCGGGCGCGGTCGTGGTCGGCCCGTCCCAGGAGCCGGCGATCGGCCCGACGGTGTGGGGCTCCGAGGGCGACAAGTCGGAGACCATCAAGCAGACCGTCGCCTGGAACGAGTGGCGGGTCGGAGACGTCAGCCAGCTCCCGTTGGACCGGGACGGCAACGTCAAGTTCCCCGCCATCACCCAGGAGGGCCAGGCGGTCTTCCGCTGGGCCGTGTTCGAGATGGCGAAGGTCGCCCAGCAGGCGCTGGACGCGGCCGGCGTCGACCCGGCCGACCTGGACGTCTTCATCCCGCACCAGGCGAACGAGCGGATCATCGACTCGATGGTGAAGACCCTCAAGCTGCCGGAGTCGGTCACGGTCGCCCGTGACGTGCGCACCACGGGCAACACCTCGGCGGCCTCGATCCCGCTCGCGATGGAGCGGCTCCTGGCGACCGGTGAGGCGAGGAGCGGCGACACCGCCCTCGTGATCGGTTTCGGGGCGGGTCTCGTGTACGCCGCGACGGTCGTTACTCTCCCCTAGGCACTCCGTGCCGGATCATGCGTCCGGGACGGGACAGCAACCGGCCTGCCGCTGACGCGGTCAGCGCCACCCCTGAAGAACACCGAAGAACACCAACGAAGGAGCGCCGACATGGCCGCCACTCAGGAAGAGATCGTCGCCGGTCTCGCCGAGATCGTGAACGAGATCGCCGGGATCCCGGTTGAGGACGTCCAGCTGGACAAGTCCTTCACCGACGACCTGGACGTCGACTCGCTGTCCATGGTCGAGGTCGTCGTCGCCGCCGAAGAGCGCTTCGACGTGAAGATCCCGGACGAGGACGTCAAGAACCTCAAGACCGTCGGCGACGCGACCGACTACATCCTCAAGCACCAGGCCTGAGCCACTGCTTGGGCCGGAGCCTTCCGGCCCGCCCCGCCACCCGGCGGTGGCGCCGCTGATCCTCGTAAACGTTGGAGAAAGAATTCCCGTGAGCCCGACCAATCACACCGTGGTCGTCACCGGTATCGGCGCAACCACACCGCTGGGTGGCGACGCAGCCTCTACCTGGGAGGGCCTGGTCGCCGGTCGTTCCGGCGTCAAGCCCCTGGAGCAGGAGTGGGCGGCCGAGCAGGCCGTCAAGATCGCGGCCCCGGTCGCCGTGGAGCCCGGCGAGGTCATCCCGCGGCCGCAGGCCCGCAAGCTGGACCGCTCGGCGCAGTTCGCGCTGATCGCGGCCCAGGAGGCGTGGAAGGACGCCGGGTTCGAGGGCCGCGCCGGTGAGGACGGCTCCGTCGACCCCGACCGGCTCGGCGCCGTCATCGCCTCCGGCATCGGCGGCGTGACCACGCTCCTCGACCAGTACGACGTGCTGAAGGAGAAGGGCGTCCGCCGCGTCTCCCCGCACACCGTGCCGATGCTGATGCCCAACAGCCCCTCCGCCAACGTGGGTCTGCTGGTGGGCGCCCGCGCGGGCGTGCACACGCCGGTCTCGGCGTGCGCGTCGGGCGCGGAGGCCATCGGCTACGCCATCGAGATGATCCGCACCGGCCGCGCCGACGTCGTCGTCGCCGGCGGTACGGAGGCGGCCATCCACCCGCTGCCGATCGCCGCGTTCGGCAACATGATGGCGATGTCCAAGAACAACGACGACCCGCAGGGCGCCTCGCGTCCCTACGACGTCGCCCGCGACGGCTTCGTCCTCGGCGAGGGCGCCGGCGTGGTCGTCCTGGAGTCCGCCGAGCACGCCGCCAAGCGCGGCGCGCGGGTGTACGCCGAGGCGGTCGGGCAGGGCATCTCGGCCGACGCGCACGACATCGTGCAGCCGGAGCCGGAGGGGCGGGGCATCTCGCACGCCCTGCAGAACCTGCTGGACCGCACCGACCTGGACCCGGCCGAGGTCGTGCACGTCAACGCGCACGCGACGTCGACGCCGGCCGGTGACATCGCCGAGCTGAAGGCGCTGCGCAAGGTGTTCGGCGACGACACGGACCACATCGCGGTCTCCGCGACCAAGTCCATGACCGGGCACCTGCTCGGCGGCGCCGGCGGCGTGGAGACGGTCGCGACCGTGCTCGCGCTGTACCACCGGGTGGCTCCGCCGACCATCAACGTGGAGAACATCGACCCCGAGGCCGAGGCCAGCGCGGACATCGTGCGCGGCGAGGCGCGGAAGCTGCCCGTGGAGGGCCGTATCGCCGCGCTGAACGACTCGTTCGGGTTCGGCGGGCACAACGTGGTGCTGGCGTTCCGCACGGTCTGACGGACACCGTCGACGCGAAGCGGCCCGGACTCCTGCTGGAGTCCGGGCCACTTCGCGTCGGTGCTCGGTCCTCGCTCAGACCACCTGGTGCAGCCAGCGGACCGGGGCGCCCTCGCCCGCGTAGCGGAAGGGCTCCAGTTCGTCGTCCCAGGGCTTGCCGAGGAGCTTGGCGATCTCGGCCTCCAGGTCCGTCTCGCCGCGCTGGGAGCGCAGCAGGGCGGCGCGCAGCCGGTCCTCGGGGATGAGGATGTCGCCGTGGATGCCGGTGACGGCGTGGAAGATGCCGAGGTCGGGGGTGCAGCTGTAGCGCTCGCCCTCGGCGGTGGCGCAGGGCTCGGCGGTCACCTCGAAGCGCAGCAGGTGCCAGCCGCGCAGCGCGGACGCCAGTTTGGAGGCGGTGCCGGCCTCGCCCTGCCAGGAGAACTCCGAGCGCCAGGTGCCGGGCGCGGCGGGCTGCCGGATCCAGTCGAGGCTGACGCGCGTGCCGAGCACCCCGGCGACGGCCCACTCGACGTGCGGGCACATCGCGCGCGGCGCGGAGTGCACGTACAGAACTCCACGTGTCGTCACCGGGACCTCCGGGCAGGCGGGTCGTCTTGCAGACGGGCACAGGGGCGGCGGCCGGGCGGCCGCGCTGAGGGCGAGGCTACCGTGCGGCGGCGCAAGGAGTGTGACGTACCGTCGGTCCCGGTGCGGTGAAACGTCCGCCATTCACCCGGCAGGACGCCTGTGCGGGTGCGATGCGCCGTGTCGCGCGGGCTCGTCCGCGCGTCCCGGGAACCCTCGCTCGTTGTGAGGGGTGGGGTGGTGCGCCACCCGCCGGGTGGACGAGCGGACGGCCGGGTGGCCGAGCAGTGAGGGGAACGGCGAGGGATGCGGAAGCGAAGCCGGCGGGTGCGGGCCGCGCTCGCGGTCACGACGGCGGCCGTGCTCGGCGTGGCGGGCTGTGACGCGGTGGGCGGCGACGCGCACGGCACGTCGGGCACCCAGGCGCGCCGGGCGACGCCGACGGCCCCGGTGTGGGACGTGAGCCCGGCCTCGGTCGCCGCGGTCGGCGACTCCATCACGCGCGGCTTCGACGCCTGTACGGTCCTGCAGGACTGTCCGGCGGTGTCGTGGGCGACGGGCAGCGCCCCGGAGGTGAACAGCCTCGCGGTGCGGCTGCTGGGGCGGGCGAGGGCGGCCACGCACAGCTGGAACTACGCGGTGTCGGGGGCCCGGATGGCCGACCTGCCGGGCCAGATGGCGCAGGCGGCGGTGAAGCGGCCCGCGCTGGTGACGGTGATGGCCGGGGCCAACGACGCCTGCCGGGACTCGGCGGACGCGATGACGCCGGTGGCGGACTTCCGGACGGACTTCCAGCAGGCGCTGCGCACGCTGCGGCGGACGGCGCCGAAGGCGCAGGTGTACGTGGCGAGCGTGCCCGACCTGAAGCGGCTGTGGTCCGAGGGGCGCACCAACCCGCTGGGCAAGCAGATCTGGAAGCTGGGGATCTGCCCGTCGATGCTGGGCGACGCGGACGCGCTGGACGCGGCGGCGACCCGGCGGCGCGACACGGTGCAGCGGCGGGTGGAGGACTACAACGCGGTGCTCAGGGAGGTCTGCGCGCAGGACGCCCGGTGCCGGTTCGACGGCGGGGCGGTCTACGCGTACCGGTTCGGCACCGACCAGCTCAGCCACTGGGACTGGTTCCACCCGAGCCGGAACGGCCAGGCGAGGCTCGCGGAGATCGCCTACCGCGAGATCGTCGCCCGGGGCACGTGACTTAGGGTTCCGCTCATGAGCGAACACTTCGGAACACTTTCCGATGGCACTGAGGTCCACCGCTGGACCCTGGAGCGGGCGGGCACCCGGGTGCGGGTGCTGTCGTACGGGGGGATCGTGCAGTCCGTGGAGGTCCCGGACCGGGACGGGCGGACGGCGAACGTGGTGCTGGGGTTCGCGGACCTGGACGGCTACCGGGATCACCCGGAGCCGTTCCTGGGCGCGTTGATCGGCCGGTACGCCAACCGGATCGCGCGGGCCCGCTTCGAGCTGGACGGCGTGCTGTACGCGCTGGAGGCCAACGGCGGCCCCAACTCGCTGCACGGCGGGTCGCACGGGTTCGACAAGCGCGTGTGGGACGTCGAGCCGGTCGAGCACGGGCTGCGGCTGAGCCGGGTCAGCCCGCACGGCGAGGAGGGCTTCCCGGGCCGCCTGGAGGTCACGGCGACGTACACGCTGGACGCGTCGGGGGCGCTGCGGCTGGCGTACGAGGCGGTCACGGACGCGCCGACGGTGGTGAACCTGACCAACCACAGCTACTTCAACCTCGCGGGCAGCGGCACGGCCACCGGGCACGAACTGCGGCTCGCCGCCTCCCGGTACACGCCGGTCGACGACGACCTCATCCCCACCGGCGACCTCGCCCCGGTGGCGGACACCCGCTTCGACTTCCGCACGTCCCGCAAGCTCGGCCCGGGGTACGACCACAACTACGTGCTCGACAAGGGCGTCACGGCGGCCGCCGAGGAGGTGGCCGAGCTGCACGACCCGGCGTCCGGGCGGGTGCTGACGGTGGCGACGACCGAGCCGGGCCTGCAGCTCTACACGGGCGACCACCTGCCCGCCCCGCTCGCGCCGGGCGAGGGCGTGGCCCTGGAGACCCAGCACTTCCCCGACTCCCCGAACCGGCCGGCCTTCCCGAGCACGGTGCTGCGGCCGGGCGAGGTGTACCGCTCGGAGACGGTGTACGGCTTCTCGGCACGCTAGACACCCCGCGGGGCAGCGGGCCTCGGCCGGTCACGGCCGGTGCCGTCCCCGCAACGGAGGAGCCCCGGTCCGGGGTCAGGTCCGGGCCGGGGCTGCTCCTGGGGTGTCAGGTCCCTGGTCAGACGGTAATCCCCGGCGCCGGCCGGCGGTCGGCGATCGAGCGGCCGGCCCGGATTCCGTACGAACCCTTCACAACCGCCCGGACCGGCCCGGCCCCGGACCGCCGCGGCCGTCGCCCGCGAGCAGGCACCATGGCGGGGGCCGCTCCCGTCACGGGATACTTCCGCCGTCCCGCACGCACCCCACTGCGACGGAAGGACCCCTCCCCCCATGGCCCTCATACGCCTTCGCACCGGCGCCCTCGCCGTCGGGCTCACCCTGGCCGCGGCCCTCACGGTCCCGACGTCCACCGCCGCCGCCGGGACCGCCGAGGCCGCCCCCACCGTCGAGGAGCAGCGGCTGGACCGCGCCGTGCCGCGGGAGATCCTGGTGCGGTCCGGATTCGACGCCCTGGCCGAGCGGTTCGCGCGGCGGCTCGCGGACGCCGACTCGCCGGCGCGGGCCCGCCGGGTCGTCACGCAGGAGGGGACGGCGCTGTGGCGGCGGGCCGTGGACCGGGCGCAGGGGCGCGGTCCGGCGGGCGGTGACCTGAGCCGGGACGACGACCGGCCGCTGTACTGGGCGCGGCTGGCCATGACCCGTCAGCTGCGCACCTGGCAACCCGGCTTCGCCCTGTCGGACGCCCGGCGGGCCGCGCTGCTGGACCGGTTGGAGCGCACCTCCCGGGGCCAGAGCGACGTGCGGCTCGGCAGCGGCGGCAAGGGCGTCCGGCGCGTGCTGGTCACCGGGTTCGACCCGTTCACGCTGGATCGCGACATCCGCACCTCCAACCCCTCCGGGGCGGCGGCCCTCGCGCTGGACGGCACGGTGATCCGCACCGCGGCCGGTCCGGCGCGCGTGGAGACGGTGGTGTTCCCGGTGCGCTGGGAGGACTTCACGCGGGGCGCGGTCGAACGGGCGCTGCGCCCGTACCTGCCGCGGGCCGACCTGTTCACCACCGTGAGCCAGGGCCGCGTCGGCCGCTTCGACGTCGAGCGGACCAACGGCGCCTGGCGGGGCGGCTCGCCGGACAACCAGAACACCGGCCGCGCGGAGACCGTCCCGGTCACCGGCCCGGCGTCCCAGCCGCAGTGGACGTCGACGACCCTGCCGTACCGGGCGATCACGGCCGCGGACACGGGCCGTTTCCCGGTGTACGACAACACGAGCGTGACCGAGATCCCCGCCGGGGGCACGGAGGCCGTGGTGCGCCCCGACGGGCCGACCCCGGGGTCGACGGCGCGCGCCGGGGGCGGCGGGAACTACCTCTCCAACGAGATCGCCTACCGGGCGACCCTGCTGCGCGACCGCCTCGGGCTGCACGACCGCCTGCCGGGCGGGCACCTGCACACCCCGGTCCTGCAGTTCGGCACCGGCAACACCGACCCGGCGACCGGCACGGTCACCGACCCGGAGTTCGTCCGCAACCGGCTGGACATCGTCGCCCAGGTCCGCTCGGTGCTGGCGGTGGCGGTGGCCGCCGGTGCGGTCAGGCGGTGACGTCCTGAGCCGTCTGCTCGCCGTCGGTCCCGTCGCCGTCCGCGCGGTCCTCCTCGCCCAGCAGGTCGCGGGCCATCAGCGTGGCGCCCGCGACCGCGCCCGGCATCAGGAACACCGCGACGAACGGCACCACGAACGCCACCGCGAGGGGCGTGCCGAAGCCCCACACCAGGGTCCGGCGGGAGCGCAGCAGGGCGAGCCGGGCCCGCAGTTCGACCCCGCGGCGCTGGAGGGCGACCGCGGTGAGCTCCTCGGTGAGGAAGAACCCGGTGACGAAGAAGCCGATCACCGGCACCACCGTCTGCCCGACGAACGGCACGAACCCGGCGGCGAACAGCAGCACGCCCCACAGCGCGGCCCGCACCACGATCCGCAGGCTGTCCCGCGCCGAGATCCACAGCTCGCGCCAGAGCGGCAGCCCCGACCCGGGCGCGGTCCCGTCGGGCGAGACGTCCCGGTCGACGGCCTCGGACAGGCTCTCGTAGAAGGGCTGGCCGATCAGCAGGGTCACGGCGGTGAAGGTGACGACGGCCAGGAGCAGTCCGAGGGCGAACAGCACGGCGGTCAGCAGGCCGCGGAACAGCCCGGCCCAGGGGCCGGACCAGTGGTCGGCGAACGGCGTCGACCAGGTCACCAGGTCGTCGCCCCACACGCCGAGCGCGAGGAGCGCGCCGACGTAGAGGACCAGCGTGATCAGGCCGGGCAGCAGGCCGAAGCCGTACTGCCTGCCGTGCCGGCCCACCCACTTCTGGCCCCGCAGGAGATAGCGGAAACCCACCCCGAGATCGCGCATGCCGGAACTCTATCCGGCGTCCGATCACCTGTGCGGTCCCGTCGTGCGCCCCCGGGCACGAGGGGCACATCCGTCCCGTCCTACGCCATCCGGGGCAGGGGCGCCACCGACCACCTGCCGCCGCAGTTGAGTCGAAGGGGTGCGCTCCGCCGTACCGATCTCCGGGGTACTGGCTGTGACGCGGAGAACACTGGCACACACGGGTCGTGGGTGAGGAGAGCGGGATGACGACGCAAGCGGTCCAGGGCACGGTCGCCGAGGGGTACGAGGCGGTGCGTGAGGAGTTCGCCGCGTTCGTGGCGACGGAACGGCCGGACTACGAGGGCCAGCTGTGCGCGTACGTGCACGGCCGGCGGGTGGTGGACCTGTGGGCCGGGGAGGAGGCGGGGCCCGACGCGCTGTACGGGGTGTTCTCCTCCACCAAGGGCGCGGCCCACCTGGTGGTGGCGCTCCTGGTGCAGGACGGCACGCTGGAGCTGGACCGCAGAGTGACGTACTACTGGCCGGAGTTCGCGGCGGAGGGCAAGGGGCAGCTCACCCTGCGCGAACTGCTGGCGCACCGGGCGGGCCTGATCGGCACCGACACGGGCTTCTCCCTGGCGGAGCTGGCCGACGACCGCCAGATCGCCGAACGCCTGGCGGACCAGCGGCCGTTCTGGCGTCCGGGCACGGCGTTCGGCTACCACGCGCTGGTGATCGGGGCGTTGACCGGCGAGGTGGTGCGCCGCGCCACGGGCCGCACGCTGCAGGAGGTGTACGAGGAGCGCGTCCGGGCGCCGCACGGGCTGGACTTCCACCTGGGCCTGCCGGCGGTCCACGAGCCGCGGTTCCGCCCGACGCAGCCGATGGAGCCCTCGCCGAAGCAGCAGGCGCTGCTGGACGCGCTGCCGCAGGGCCCGCACACGCTGGCCGCGATCGCCTTCAACCGGCACACCGAGGCCGCGACGGACCTGGAGCTGCTGCCCAACGACCCGGTGGTGCGGGCCAAGGGCCCGGCGTCGGCGGGCGGGGTGGCCTCGGCGCGCGGTCTGGCGGGCCTGTACGCGGCCGCGACGAGCGAGCTGGACGGCAAGGCGCCGCTGCTGAAGGAGGACACGGTCGCGGAGTTCGGGCAGATCCACGCGGCCGGCTACGACCTGGTGGCCCGCGGCCACAAGTCGTACACGCTGGGTTTCCAGGCGACCGCCGACACCTGGTACCCGTTCCTGGGCGCGGGCGCGTTCGGCCACAGCGGCGCGGCCGGCAGCCAGGGTTTCGCCGACCCGCGCAGCGGTCTGGCCTACGGCTACACCCGGCGCCGGTTCGCGTTCCCGGGCGGCGCGGCCCCGGAGAACGGGCGCCTGGTCAGGGCCGTCCACCGGGCGGCCCTGGGCCGGTGACGGCCCGGTGACCGGCGGGGTGGGCCGGGGCGGGTCGGGTGACCGCGCCCCGGCGGCCGTCAGCCGAGGGTGACGGTGATGTTCCCGCGGGTCGCCTTGGAGTACGGGCAGACCTCGTGGGCCTTCTTCACCAGGGCCGCCGCCGTCTCGGCGTCGACGCCCGGGATGTCGGCCGAGATCCGCACGACGAGCCCGAAGCCCTCGTCGTTCCTGCCGATGCCGACCCGCGCGGTGACCGTGGAGCCGGAGACGTCGGCGCCCTCCTGCCGGGCGACGACGACGAGGGCGCCCTGGAAGCAGGCGCTGTAGCCGGCGGCGAAGAGCTGCTCCGGGTTGGTCCCGGCGCCGCTGCCGCCCATCTCGACGGGCGGGTTGACGACGACGTCGAGCTTGCCGTCGTCCGTGGCGACCCGGCCGTCGCGGCCGTTCTCGGCGGTGGCGACGGCGGTGTACAGGACGTCGGACTCGGTGATGGGCATGCGGGTGTCCTTCGCGTCGGTCCGCCGCGACTCGCGCCCACGATCGCCGACGGATTTCGGAAAGAAGTTACCGCATTCCGGAAACGCGAGGGAAGGCCGGGAGCCCTACAGCTTGACGATCATCTTCCCGGTGTTGTCGCCGCGCAGGACACCGAGGAACGCCTCGAGGTTGTTCTCGATGCCCTCGACCACGGTCTCGCGGTACTTGAGCGCCCCGGAGGCCACCCAGGGGCCCACCTCGGCGACGAACCGGGGCTGGAGGTCGTAGTGGTCGCCGACCAGGAAGCCCTCGATCCGGCCCCGCGTCTGGATCAGCCGGGCGAGGTTGCGCGGGCCGGGGGCGGGCTCGGTGTTGTTGTAGACGGAGATCATGCCGCACACGGCGATCCGGCCGCCCTGGTTCAGCGAGCCGATGGCCGCCTCCAGGTGGTCGCCGCCGACGTTGTCGAAGTAGACGTCCACGCCGTCGGGGGCGGCGGCCCGCAGCTGCTCACCCACCGGCCCGCTCTTGTAGTTGAACGCGGCGTCGAAGCCGTACTCCTCGACCAGCAGCTTGACCTTCTCGTCGGAGCCGGCCGAGCCGATGACCCGGGAGGCGCCCTTGAGCTTGGCGATCTGCCCCACCTGGCTGCCGACGGCGCCGGCCGCGCCGGAGACGAAGACCGCGTCGCCCTCCTTGAAGGCGGCGGTGCGCAGCAGGCCGGCGTAGGCGGTCAGGCCGGTCATGCCGAGGACGCCGAGGTAGGCGGACAGGGGCGCGGCGGCCGGGTCGACCTTGACGGCGTTCTCCGCGCGGACGACGGCGTACTCGCGCCAGCCGAGGAAGTGCAGGACGTGGTCGCCGACCGCGATGCCCTCGGCGTTGGAGGCGACGACCTCGCCGACGGCGCCGCCCTGCATGGCCTTGCCGAGCTCGAAGGGGGCGACGTAGGACTTCGCGGCCGACATCCTTCCGCGCATGTACGGGTCCACCGAGAGGTAGGCGTTCCGTACCAGCACCTGACCCTCGCCCGGGGTGGGGACCTCGGCCTCGACCAGGGCGAAGTCCTCGGGCTTCGGCCAGCCGACGGGGCGGCTGAGCAGGTGCCATTCGCGGTTGATCATGGGGGGAGCCCTTCCATTTAGTTCAGTACCTGAAACAACCATGCGACTGAATATTTCAGGATGTCAAGCAAACGGGTACCCTGGTGGACATGGCCACACCCCACCGGACGCGCCGCCCCGACCCCGTGAGCCTGGAGGTCGTCGAGCTGATCGCCGAGGTCGTCGCGCGCTACCACGCGGACTACGAGGAAGCGGCGGCCGGGCACGCCCTCACCGGCGCCCAGGCCAAGCTGCTCGGCCTGCTCTCGCTGGAGCCGCTGCCGATGCGCAAGCTGGCCCACCGGCTCAAGTGCGAGCCGTCCAACGTCACCGGGATCGTCGACCGCCTGGAGGCGCGGGGCCTGGTCGAGCGCCGCCCCGACCCGGCGGACCGGCGCGTCAAGCTCGCCGCCGCCACGGAAGACGGCCGCCGCGTGGCCCGGGAACTGCGCGAGTCCCTGCGCTTCGCCCGCGAGCCGCTGGCGGCCCTGGCCGACGACGAACGCCTCGCCCTGCGGGACCTGTTGAGCCGCATGCTGGAGACGTGAGGCGGGCACGCCCACGCGTCCTCCGCCGCCTTGCGACGCACGGTGCCGGACGCCGCTCCCTGATCCGGCCTGATCGACGAGACATCCCCTAGCTAGCGCCTGCGCCCCTTGACCGCCCAGGCGCGGGCGCCGAGCGTCACCGAGCCGTCGCCGGCCACCGGCAGCCGGGCCGCCAGGGCCTCCCGCACGCGGTCGCGGACGGCGGCCGGGGCGGCGGCGAGGTAGCCGGGGGCCGGGCCCTGGCCCGAGAGGAAGGGCGTCCACAGGTCGTCGAGGCCGGTGAACACCGTGGGCACGACGACCGGACGCGTGGACACGTCCACCAGCCCCGCCTCGGTCCACAGTGCGCCCAGCGTCCCCGGGCGGCAGAGCGGGAAGCGGCGGGACTCGTTCAGGGCCGCCGCGTCCGGGTCCGCCTCCTCGGCCGCCGCCCAGAAGGCGCGCAGGACGTCCATGCCCTCGGCGTAGTCCCAGACGTACGCCGCCACCAGGCCGCCGGGGCGGACGGCGCGGACCGACTCGCGTACCGCGTCGGCCGGTTCGGGCAGGAAGTTGAGGGCGAGGCCGCTGACCGCGACGTCGTGCGAGGCGTCGGGGACCGGCAGGGCCATGGCGTCGGCGACCAGGAACCAGGTGCCGGCGGGCGCCGCGCGGGCCGCGGTGGCCACGAACCCGCCGGAGCGGTCGACGCCGAGCACGGAGCGCGGGGCGCAGCCGGCGGCGGCCCCCTGCGCGAGGACTCCGGTGCCGCAGCCGACGTCCAGCCAGCGCAGCCCCGGCCCGGCGGACAGCCAGTCCAGGAACGCGTCCGCCACCAGGCGGCTCCAGCGGCCCATGTAGCGCTCGTAGGCGTCACCGGCCGCCCAGACGTCGTACCGGCGCTCTCCCCCGGTCATGCGTCCAGGATGGCGCCGTGACGGCCCGTGCGCACCAGCGGCGGCGCCGGGTGCGGCAGCGCTACGTGCACCACCACAGGAACCGGTCGCACGTCTTGGTCGGTGACGGTGACGGCTTCGGGGTGGGTTCCGCGGTGGTCGGCTCGGTGGTGGGGGTGGGGTCGGGGGCGGGGTCCGTGCCCTGGTCCGGGTCCGTGCCGGGGCCGGCCGGGACCGTGCCGGGGGCCGTCGCCGACTGGGGGTCCGGGCTGGTGCTGCCGGACGGGGACGCCGACGCACTGGCCGACGCGGAGGGCGAGGCCGACGCCGAGGCGGAGGCGCTCGGGGAGGCCGAGGTGGTGCCGGTGCCGCGGGGGCCGTCCACGGGGCGGTCCGAGCCGCCCGGGGACGGGCTGTCGCCGTCGGCCAGTTCCGCCGCCTCGCCACCGGCCGCGGCCGGGTCGGACGAGGAGAAGCCCGGTGCGTCGATGCCGAGTTCCGCGAGGCTCAGGCCGCCCGCCGCGAGGACGAACCCGGCGACGATCAGCACCGTGCGGCGGCGGCGCCTGCGGTGGACGGCGGCTTTGCGGTCGCGACGGCTGAGCCGGGCGGACGCGCTCTCGGCCGTCTCCTCCGCCGCGGCGTGCGGGGCGGGTCCGGAGGCGTCCTCAAGCCCGGCCTCCCCGGGTCCCGCGTCCTCGGGGGCGGACCGCTGGTGCGGCACGCGCGGGCCGGGCTCCGGGGCCTCGGCCTGGGCGCCTGTCGGGTGGGCCTGCCCCTCGTGCGTGCGGCCCGTGTACCCCTCGGGCGCCTGCGCGTACGCGTACGTCCGGTCGACGGGGGCGCCGCAGCCCGGGCAGGCGAGGGCGCCGTTCAGGTGCCGTCGGCACGGGTGGCAGTAGTCCATGACGCCGGAAGACTAAGGTCACGGAGGGGGACGTTCCTAGGGCCGCCTGTGAAAGTTGTGTGGGAGAACGGCCGTTCAGGTGCAGGAACGGGTGCGAGCCACCCCCCAAGCCGCAGGCGGCCACCAACCGGACCGAAAGCCGCCGTCGAAGCTGTCGAAACCGTTGTGTGTTCGACCCATTGACACCCCCCGCACACCGTCCTTACTGTCACGCCAGCATTTCGAACGTGTGACGAAATCTCGAACAGTCTGAGGGGCAATCACCGTGCGCATCACCGGAATCAGCACCCACGTGGTGGGAACGCCGTGGCGGAACCTGACCTACGTCCAGGTGCACACCGACGAGGGCATCACGGGGGTCGGTGAGACCCGGATGCTGGGCCACACCGACGCGCTGATCGGCTACCTCCGGGAGGCCCAGGCCAACCACATTGTCGGCTCGGACCCGTTCGCCGTGGAAGACCTCGTGCGCCGGATGAAGTACGGCGACTACGGCCGCGCGGGTGAAATCGTGATGTCCGGCATCGCCGTCGTCGAGATGGCCTGCTGGGACATCAAGGGCAAGGCGCTGGGCGTGCCGGTGTGGCAGCTGCTCGGCGGGAAGGTCCGCGACAAGGTCAAGGCGTACGCCAACGGCTGGTACACCACGGAGCGGACCCCGGAGGCGTACCACAAGGCCGCGCAAGGGGTCATGGAGCGCGGGTACCGGGCACTGAAGATCGACCCGTTCGGCACCGGGCACTTCGAGCTCGACCACGACGAGACGCTGTACGCGGTCTCCCTCATCGAGGCCGTGCGCGACGCCATCGGCCCGGACGCCGAGCTGATGCTGGAGATGCACGGGCGCTTCTCCCCCGCCACCGCCGTGCGGCTGGCCAAGGAGCTGGCCCCGTTCAAGCCGGCGTGGCTGGAGGAGCCGGTGCCGCCGGAGAACCTCAAGGCGCTGGAGAAGGTCGCCGCCAAGGTGGATGTGCCGGTCGCGACCGGTGAGCGCATCCACGACCGGATCGAGTTCCGCGAGCTGTTCGACAGCCAGGCCGTGGACATCATCCAGCCCGACGTGGGCCACCTCGGCGGCATCTGGGAGACGCGCAAGCTGGCCGCCACGGCCGAGACCCACTACATGCTGGTCGCGCCGCACAACGTGGGCGGGTCGGTGCTGACCGCCGCCTCCCTGCAGGTCGGCTTCACCGCGCCGAACTTCAAGATCCTGGAGCACTTCAACGACTTCGCGGACGCGGAGATCAAGAAGGTGGTCAAGGGCGCCCCGCAGGTCGACCCGGAGGACGGCTGCTTCCACCTGTCCGACGCGCCGGGCCTCGGCGTCGAGCTGGACGTCGACGCGGCGGCCGAGTTCCCGCAGCAGCAGGCCCGGTTCGACCTGTGGGCCGAGGGCTGGGAGCAGCGCAAGCCGAAGGCCACCCGGTGAGCACGGCCGTCGTCGTCGAGGCGCCCGGCGCGCACCGGCTCGTCCCGCACGAGCCGCGCCGCCCGGAGCCCGGCGAGGCCCTGGTCCGGGTGCACGCGGTCGGCATCTGCGGCAGCGACCGCGAGGTGTACCAGGGCAACCGGCCCGAGGGGTACGTCCGTTACCCCCTCACCCCCGGCCACGAGTGGTCGGGCACGGTGGAGGCGGTCGGCGCGGGGGTGCCGGGTGCGCTGGTGGGCCGCAAGGTCGTCGGCGAGGGCTTCCGCAACTGCCAGGTCTGCGACCGCTGCCACGCGGGCGAGACCACGCTGTGCACGGACGGGTACGAGGAGACCGGCTTCACCCAGCCGGGGGCGATGGCCGCGACGCTCACCCTGCCGGCCCGGCTGCTGCACGTCCTGCCGGACGACGCGGACCTGACCGCGGCCGCCCTGCTGGAGCCCGCCGCGTGCGTCGCGGCCGCCGCGGTGAAGGCCCGCGCCCTGCCGGGCGAGCGGGTCGGCGTGGTGGGCACGGGCACCCTCGGGATGTTCGCCGTGCAGTTCCTGAAGGCGGGTTCGCCGGCCGAGCTGCTGGTGGTGGGCACGCGCCGGGACCGGGAGGAGCTGTCCCGGCGGTTCGGGGCGAGCGGCTTCCGCACCCGGGACGAGGAGCTGCCGGGCGACCTGGACGTGGTGATCGAGACGGCCGGGTCGGCGTCCGCCGCCCGCACCGCGGCCTCGCTGCTGCGCCGCGGCGGCCGGCTGGTGCTGACCGGCATCCCGGCGCCGGGCGCGGACGGGCTGGACCCGACCGACCTCGTCGTACGGCAGCTCGAGGTGCACACCGTCTTCGGGGCGCCGCCGGACGCCTGGGCGCACACGGTGCGGGTGTTCGGCGCCGGGCTGCTGGATCCGCTGCCGCTGGTCACCCACGAGCTGCCGCTCGCCGGCTTCACCGAGGCGATCGAGCTGGTCGGGTCCGGCGATCCGGCGGTGGGCAAGGTGCTGCTCCGCCCGTAGACGTGCGCCGGCACGGGGGCGACCTGACGGTCTCCGTGCCGGCGTACCCCGAGCCCCCCACGCCTTGAGCCGCGAACTTCGTCCGATATCTCGAACACTAAGGACAGCTTGTGACCGACGCTTCCGTTACGGCAGCCCGCAGGCCCGGCGAGCAGGCGCTCGCCGCGCTCGGCCTGGGCGCGCCCGCCCTCGACCCCGCCGACGCCTCCGCCCACTCCTTCCCCGGAGGCGGCCGCTGGCGCACCGAGATCCCCTCGTGCGAGGGGCCCGAAGCGCTGGCCGTCGTCCTGAAGGAGTCCTCGCGGCTGGACGTGCCGATCCACCGGATCAGCCAGGGCAGCGGGGTGTGGATGCTGACCGACGCCGAGATCACCGAGATGGTCGAGGCGACGGCCGCGCGGGACATCGAGCTCTGCCTGTTCACCGGCCCGCGCGGCACCTGGGACATCGGCGGCTCGGTGCGCAGCGACTCGCGGGGGGCCGGTCTGCGCGCCCGCGGCCACGACGCCGTGGCCGGCTGCGTCGAGGACGCCCTGCGCGCCACCGAACTGGGCGTCAAGTGCCTGCTGGTGGCCGACGAGGGCGTGCTGTGGACGCTGCACCGGGCCCGGGAGACCGGGCTCCTCCCGGCCGACACGACGCTGAAGGTGTCGGCGCTCATCGGGCCGGTGAACCCCGCGAGTTACGCGGTGTACGAGCGGCTGGGCGCCGACTCCGTCAACGTGCCCAGCGACCTGACGCTGGATCACCTCACGGAGATCCGGCGGGTGTCGGCCGCCCCGATGGACATGTACATCGAGGCCCCGGACGACCTGGGCGGCTACGTGCGGATGTACGAGGTCGCCGAGCTGATCCGGCGCGGCGCCCCGCTCTACCTGAAGTTCGGCCTGTCCAAGGCGCCCGGCATCTACCCGTGGGGCACCCACCTGCGGGACGTGACCCTGGACACCGCCCGGGAGCGGGTGCGGCGCGGCCGGCTCGCCCTGGACCTGCTCGCCCGGCACGGCGCGGACGGCGACATGGCGCCGCTCGGCTCCCGCCTGCCAGGGGCTCTGCACCGGTTCCCCACCGCAGGTGCCACGGAATGACCGCTGGGGGCTGCGGGCCGCCCGTGGCCGTCGCGCCCGCGCGGCGGAGCCGCACATCGGCCACAGCCCCGCGCCCCTCGGGGCGCACAGACCGACCTCGCCAAGTATTCCCACGAAGAGAAGAACAGGGACGATGACCATGCGCACTCGCAGAAGCGCCCTCGCCGCCATAGCCGGAGCCGCCTCCCTCGCACTCACCCTGACCGCGTGCGGTCAGAGCGGGGAGGGCGGCAGCAAGGAGGAGAAGGGGTCCGGCAAGGGCGGCACCATCGGCATCGCGATGCCGACGAAGTCCTCCGAGCGCTGGATCGCCGACGGCAACAACGTCGTCAAGAACCTCCAGGCCAAGGGCTACAAGACCAAGCTGGTGTTCGGCGAGGACGACCCCGACCAGCAGGTCTCGCAGATCGAGAACCTGATCACCCAGGGCGTCAAGGCGCTGATCGTCGCCGCCATCGACAACAAGTCGCTGAACAACGTCCTGCAGCAGGCCAAGGACGCGGACATCCCGGTCATCGCCTACGACCGCCTCATCCTCGGCACGCCGAACGTCGACTACTACGCGTCGTTCGACAACGAGAAGGTCGGCGAGCTCCAGGCCAACTACATCGTGGACAAGCTGGGCCTGAAGAGCGGCAAGGGCCCCTTCAACATCGAGCTGTTCGCCGGCTCCAACGACGACAACAACACCAAGTACTTCTTCAACGGCGCGATGACCGTGCTCAAGCCGTACATCGCCGACAAGAAGCTGGTGGTCCGCTCCGGGCAGACGCAGCTCAACCAGGTCACCACCCTGCGCTGGGACGGCGCCACCGCGCAGCGCCGCATGGACGACATCCTCACCAAGTCGTACAAGAGCGAGAAGGTCGACGCGGTGCTCTCGCCGTACGACGGCATCTCCATCGGCATCCTGTCCGCGCTGAAGTCGGACAACTACGGCTCCGCGAACAAACCGCTGCCGGTGGTCACCGGCCAGGACGCCGAACTGGCCTCGGTGAAGTCGATCATCGCGGGTGACCAGACCCAGACCGTCTACAAGGACCTGCGCGAACTGGCCAAGGTGGCCGCGAACATGGTGGACGCGGTGCTCAACGACAAGAAGCCCGAGGTCAACGACACCAAGACCTACGACAACGGCAGCAAGGTCGTCCCGGCCTACCTGCTGGAGCCGGTCAGCGTCGACAAGACGAACTACGAGAAGGTCCTGGTCGGCGGCGGGTTCTACACGGCCGGTCAGCTCAAGTAGCGGACCTGAGCCCAGCAACCGTCGAACCTCACGGATTGGAAGGCACGACCATGGCGGGACCCGTCCTGGAAATGCGCTCGATCGTCAAGACCTTTCCCGGTGTCAAGGCGCTGTCGGACGTCACGCTCGAAGTCCGGCAGGGCGAGGTCCACGCCATCTGCGGGGAGAACGGCGCCGGCAAGTCGACCCTGATGAAGGTGCTGTCCGGCGTCCATCCGCACGGCACCTACGAGGGCGAGATCCTCTTCGAGGGGGAGGTCTGCCGCTTCCGGGACATCCGGGCGAGCGAGCAGCACGGCATCGTGATCATCCACCAGGAGCTCGCCCTGGTGCCGTACCTCTCCCTGGCGGAGAACATCTTCCTCGGCAACGAGCACGCCCGCAGCGGGCTCATCGACTGGAACCGGACCCTGCGGCACGCCTCCGAGCTGCTGCGCCGGGTGGGCCTGGCGGACCACCCGGAGACCCGCGTCGCCGACATCGGCGTGGGCAAGCAGCAGCTGGTGGAGATCGCCAAGGCGCTGTCCAAGAAGGTGAAGCTGCTCATCCTGGACGAGCCGACCGCCGCCCTGAACGACGAGGACAGCGGCAAACTCCTGGACCTCATCCTGGAGCTGAAGAAGCAGGGCATCACCTCGATCATCATCTCCCACAAGCTGAACGAGATCCGCAGGGTCGCCGACTCGGTGACGATCCTGCGCGACGGGCGGACCATCGAGACGCTCGACGTGAAGGCGCCGGAGACGACCGAGGACCGCATCATCAGCGGCATGGTGGGCCGCGACCTGGACCACCGCTTCCCGGAGCGCACCCCGCACCGGGCCGAGGAGGGCGCGGCGCCGGCGCTGGAGATCCGCAACTGGACCGTGCTGCACCCGATCGACCAGCAGCGCAAGGTGGTCGACGACGTGTCGGTCCACGTGCGGCGCGGGGAGATCGTCGGCATCGCGGGCCTGATGGGCGCCGGCCGCACCGAACTCGCCATGAACGTCTTCGGGCGCGCCTACGGCCGGTACGCGGGCGGCACGGTCCTCAAGGACGGCCGGGAGATCCGCACCCGCACGGTGTCCGAGGCGGTCCGGCACGGCATCGCCTACGTCACCGAGGACCGCAAGCACTACGGCCTCAACCTCATCGACACGATCAACCGCAACATCTCGCTGACCGCGCTCGGCAAGGTGGCCCGGCGCGGGATCGTCGACGAGCACGAGGAACGCCAGGTCGCCGAGGGCTACCGCACGTCCATGAACATCAAGGCGCCGACCGTGTTCGAGCCGGTGGGCAAGCTGTCCGGCGGCAACCAGCAGAAGGTCGTCCTCAGCAAGTGGATCTTCGCGGGTCCGGACGTGCTGATCCTGGACGAGCCGACGCGCGGCATCGACGTGGGCGCCAAGTTCGAGATCTACACGGTCATCGACCAACTGGCCGCCCAGGGCAAGGCGGTCGTCTTCATCTCCTCCGAGCTGCCCGAGCTGCTCGGCATGTGCGACCGCATCTACACCATGGCCGCCGGGCGGCTGACCGGCGAGGTCCCGCGGGCCGAGGCCACGCAGGAAGTGCTGATGCGCCAGATGACGAAGGACAAAGAGGTAACGCGATGAGCACCGATGTGACCGACAAGAGCCCGGCCGCCGCGCCGCCGGGCAAGGGCGGCGGCGCGGCGGGCACCGGCCTGCTCCAGCTCGTGCTGGACGGCCTGCGCCGCAACATGCGGCAGTACGGCATGCTGCTCGCGCTCGGCCTGATCGTCGCCGTCTTCGCGGTGTGGACCGACGGCGACCTGCTGCTGCCGCGCAACGTGTCCAACCTGGTCCTGCAGAACAGCTACGTGCTGGTCCTGGCGATCGGCATGATGCTGGTGATCATCGCCGGGCACATCGACCTGTCGGTCGGCTCGGTGACGGCGTTCGTGGGCGCCTTCGCGGCCGTGCTGACCGTCGAGCACCACGTGCCGTGGCCGGTGGCGGTGGTGCTGTGCCTGGCCGCGGGCGCCCTGGCGGGCGCGGCGCAGGGCTTCTTCATCGCCTACCTCGGCATACCGTCGTTCATCGTCACCCTGGCCGGCATGCTGATCTTCCGCGGCTTCACGGAGATCCTGCTGCAGGGCCAGACCCTCGGCCCGTTCCCGGACGGTCTGCAGAAGATCGGCAACGGCTTCCTGCCCGAGGCCGGCCCGAACACCAACTACCACAACATCACGCTGCTGCTGGGCCTCGCGCTGATCGTGTTCGTGGTGGTGCAGGAGTTCCGGGACCGCGGGCGCCAGCAGGAGTTCTCGCTCGAGGTGGTGCCGCGCAACATCTTCCTGCTGAAGCTGGTGGCCATCGTCGCGGCGATCCTCGTGGTGACGATGCTGCTGGCCAGCTACAAGGGCGCGCCGATCGTGCTGCTGGTCCTCGGCGCGCTGGTCGTGGGCTACGGCTACGTGATGCGCAACTCGGTGTTCGGACGGCACATCTACGCGATCGGCGGCAACCTGCCGGCGGCCAAGCTGTCCGGCGTGAAGGACAAGAAGGTCACCTTCTTCGTCTTCCTGAACATGGGCGCGCTCGCGGCCCTGGCGGGTCTGGCGATCGCCGCCCGACTGAACGCGGCCTCTCCGAAGGCGGGCCTGAACTACGAACTCGAGGCCATCGCCTCGGCGTTCATCGGCGGCGCGTCCATGAGCGGCGGTGTGGGCACCGTCCTCGGCGCGATCATCGGCGGGCTCGTCCTCGGCGTGCTGAACAACGGCATGAACCTCCTCAGCGTCGGCACCGACTGGCAGCAGGTGATCAAGGGCTTCGCCCTGCTCGCGGCGGTCGGCTTCGACGTGTGGAACAAGCGCAAGTCCGGTTCGTAAGTCAGCTGGGCCCCACCGGACGGTGGGGCCCCTTCCCTTCCGGGAGCCGCACATGGAACTGAACAGACGCACGGTCATCGCGGGCGCCGCGGCCGCGGGGGTGGCCGCCACCGCGCTCGGCGGCACGGCCCGTGCCGCCGCCGGCAGGGGCCCCGTCAAGGAGCTCTTCGGCACCCTCGCGGACGGCACCAAGGTCCACCGCTGGTCCCTCCACAACGGCGGGACCCGCCTGAAGGTCCTGTCCTACGGCGGGATCGTGCAGTCCCTGGAGATCCCCGACAAGCACGGCCGGTACGCCAACGTCTCCGCGGGTTTCGCCGCCCTGGAGGACTACGTCGCGAGCAGCCCGTACTTCGGCGCGCTGATCGGCCGCTACGGCAACCGGATCGGCAAGGGCCGCTTCACCCTGGACGGCACGGCGTACCAGCTCTCCGTGAACGACGGCGAGAACAGCCTGCACGGCGGGGCCAAGGGCTTCGACAAGCGGGTGTGGGACGTCGAGCCGTTCACCCACGGCTCGGACGTCGGACTGCACCTGTACTACACCAGCGTCGACGGCGAGATGGGCTACCCCGGCACGCTGCGCACGAAGGTCACCTACACGCTGAACCGGCACGGCGACTGGCGCATCGACTACACGGCCACCACCGACAAGGCCACGGTCGTCAACCTCACCAACCACACGTACTGGAACCTCGCGGGCGAGGGCAGCGGCAGCATCGAGGACCACGAACTGACCATCGCCGCCTCCCGCTTCACGCCGACCGACGCGGGCCTGATCCCCACCGGCGAGCTGGCCAGGGTCGCCGGCACGCCCTTCGACTTCCGCCGGGCCAAGCCCATCGGGCGGGACATCCGGGCCGGCCACGAGCAGCAGGTGCTGGCCAAGGGCTACGACCACAACTGGGTGCTGGACAAGGGCATCACGGCCACACCGGTGCACGTGGCGACGCTGCGCGACCCGCGCTCCGGCCGCACCCTGAGGATCGCCACCGACCAGCCGGGGCTGCAGTTCTACTCCGGCAACTTCCTCGACGGCACCCTGACCGGGACCAGCGGGCGCACCTACCGGCAGGGCGACGCGCTCTGCCTGGAGACGCAGCACTTCCCGGACTCGCCGAACCGGCCGTCGTTCCCGTCGACCGTGCTGCGGCCGGGACAGACGTACCGGACGTCGACGGTGCACACCTTCGGCCGCTGACCGCGCGCCGCCCTCCCGCGGGTTGAACACGGCTTCCCCCGCGTCCGTATGGAAGGGCGGCCCGCGCTCCCCCGCGCGGGCCGCCCACACACGACGGACCCGGCCGTCCCCACCGGGCCCGCCTCATACGGAGGTTCGATGGCCGACAACGTCACCTCGTTGTTCCGCAGCGCGGCGGCGCACAGCCCGTCGATGGCGGCGCTGACCCGCGAGGGCGGCGACGGAGCCGGCCCGGTGGACTTCTGCATCCCCTGCAACCCGTACTTCCCCACCCCGGCGATGTTCGAGGAGATGGCCGCGCGGCTGCGGGACATCGTCACGTACTACCCGAGCAGCGCCGACACCATCACGGCCGAGCTGTGCACCCTGCTGCAACTGCCGCCGCAGGCCGTGGCGATGGGCAACGGCTCGACCGAACTGATCACCTGGATCGACCACCTGCTGGTCCGGGAGTCCCTCGCGGTCCCGGTGCCCACGTTCGGCCGCTGGACCGACCAGCCGATGGAGACCGGCAAGCGCGTCGACATGTTCCCGCTGCAGGAGTCCAGCGGCTTCGCCCTGGACCTCGCGGCGTACGCCGAGTTCATCCGGGCCCGCGGGACGCGCGTCGCGGTGGTCTGCAACCCGAACAACCCCGACGGCGGCTTCCTGCACCGGCACGCGCTCGTGCAGTTCATGGACGCGATGGCCGACCTGGACCTCGTCGTGATCGACGAGTCGTTCCTGGAGTTCGCGGACGCGGAGGCCGAGCCGAGCGTCGTGCAGGAGGCGATGCTGCGGCCCAACGTGATCGTGCTGCGCAGCCTCGGCAAGAACTTCGGCCTGCACGGCATCCGCTTCGGCTACCTGGTCGCGAACCCGGCGCTGGCCGGTCGGGTCCGCTCCATGCTGCCCAAGTGGAACCTCAACTCCTTCGCCGAGCACGTGGTGTTCATGCTGCGGGAGCACGGCGGGGAGTACGCGCAGAGCCTCCAGCAGGTGCGGCGGGACCGGCTGGACATGGCCTCGCAGCTGTCGGCGCTGCCGGGGCTGACCGTGTACCCCTCGCAGGGCAACTTCCTCTTCGTACGGCTGCCCGTCGGGGCCGAGGGGACGGTCGTGCGGGACCGGCTGCTGACCGAACACCGCATTCTGGTGCGGGAGTGCGGCAACAAGATCGGTTCGTCCAGCCGCTTCCTGCGGCTCGTGGTGCGCCCCCAGGTGGACGTGCGTCGCCTGGTGTCCGGCCTGGAACAGGTGCTCTACGGGACCAGGAGGGGAGCCGCCGTGCCCGAGCCGGGCACCGGGACCAGCTACAGCTCGGGCACGGCGGCGGTGGACCGGCTGGTGGGCGCGACGAACGGGGCGGGGGTGCGGGGGCTGGCGGCACAGGCGCTGTCCACGCCGGCGCCGGCTCCGATGCCCGCCGCCGCGTCGAACGGAGCGGGCGTGCCGATGCCGGCGCCGGCCGCTGCGCAGGCCTACCCGCAGCCGGTGGCGGCAGCGGTACCGGTACCGGTACCCGCCCAGATACCGGCCCCCGCCCCGCCCCCGGTACCGGCTCCTGCCCCGGCTGCGATGCCGCAGCCGGTCGCGGCGCCCGTGCCACCGATGGCCCCGATGGCCCCGGCCGCCGCGATGCCGGGCCCCACCCCGCCCGGCGTCCCGGCACGAGGCGGCCTCACGGCGGCCCAGGTCCGCGGCACGAACGGCCTCACTCCCGCCCCGGCGACGGGCTGGCCGAACGCGGGCGCCTGGCCGGCGGCGGCGGGCTGACGGCTCAGCGGGCGGGGATCATGGACGCGTGAAGAGGTGGACGAAGAAGACGGGGCCGGCCGGGCAGCCGGAGTCCGGTCCCCTGCCCGAGCTGTCGGCGTACCGACGGGCCCTGCGGGACCGGCTGCTCGCGGCCCCCGTGGTGCCCGCGCCCGAACCCTGGCGGCCCGTCTTCGCGCACACCCACGGCGCCGCCGTCGGCGGCCTGCTCGGGATCGGCTTCGCGACGCATCCCGACAGCGGCCGTGACCTGGTGATGGTGGTCTCCTCCGCCGGTCACGGCCTCTTCGACGCGGTCACCGGGGACCGGATCGCCAGGGAACGCGACCCCGACCCCGAGGACAGCACCCCCGACGCGGTGGCCGACCTGTCCTGCCCGGGGCTCGGGCCGGTCGCCGGGAGCCGGGTGCGGATCGCCGGGCTGTTCGGCGGGGGGCTGCACACCACCACCGGGGACGGCTGGACCCTGGAGGTCGTCACCCCAGCCTGGCCGCACGAGCGCGTCCTGCTGTCCCGCGACGGCGGACTGCCCCACGCCGGTCCGCACGGGGAACAGTGGTGGCACGTCCACCACTGCTCGTACTCCACGCTCCGCGCGGCGGGCTTCTCACCCTCGGGACGGACCCTCGCCGTGGCGACGAGCAGCGACCTCGTCCTGTGGACGCGCGGACCGGACGACGGGGCCGGTCCGCCGCGGCCCGCGCAGCCACTATCCTGAACGCCGGTGCCACCGAGGCCCCGCACACCTGTCGAAGGACTGAAGCCTATGTTCCCGGCGTCCCGCAGCGGTCGCCGTCGGCTCTGAGGAGCCACGTCCGTTCCCTCACGGCGGCCGCGTCCCGCATCCCTGCGCGACCTTCCCATCCACGTGAGGACTTCCGTCACCATGGACATCGACGTCCAGAGCTTCGCCGTCGCCAACCTGCGCCGCCGCCCCGAGGCGGTCGAGGTGGGCGGATTCGTCGTGGGGTTCGATCCCTCGACCACCAGCCCCTACGTCAACTACGCCTCGCCGCTGCCCGGCGCCACGCCCACCGCCGCCGACGTCTCGGCGCTGGTCCGGACGTTCCACGAGCGGGGCCTCACCCCGCGCCTGGAGTTCGCCCCGAACGGGGCCCCGGACGCCGAAGGGCCCCTGCGGGCGGCCGGGTTCACGACCGAGGCCGTGCACGCGTACCTGGTGTGCACGCCCGCCACGCTGAGCGTCCCGGAGTCCGGTCCGACGCCCGAGACGCCGGACACGGACGCCGAGTACGCGGCGATCGACGCGGCCCTGTCGGAAGCCTTCGGCGGCGAGTTCCCGCAGTCGCCTGAGGGCGCGGCGCGGCTGCGGCGCCTCCAGGACGGCGGCGGTGAGGTGCGCTTCGTGCGCGCCCCCGACGGCGACTGCGCGGGCGCGGCGACGTGCTCCGCGCCCGCCGTGGGCACCTCTGAACTGGCAGGTGTGGGCACCCGGCCCGCCCACCGCGGGCGAGGCGTGGCGGCCGCCGTCACCGCCGCGCTGACCGGCGCGATGTTCGACCGGGGCAACCGCTCGGTCTGGCTGGAGTACGGGGGCGAGGGCTCCCGCCGGGTGTACGAGCGGGTCGGCTTCCGGCCGGCCGGGACACGCCTGTACCTGTCCCTGGCGCCTTCCCCCCACGGGATCTGACCGGTCGTCACCTCGACCGGCTGATGTCCCGGACAGGGACCCGTCACACAGGCCGCGCCCGGCTCCCACGAGCGGGCGCGGCCGTCGTGCGTGCCCGTCACGTGCGCGGCGGGCACTCCTTCCACGCCAGGTGGTACACCGTGCTGATGTCCCCGTCCGTCGAGTCCATCGTCATGAAGCTGACCTTGCCCGGCGACTGGCTGCCCGCCGTCACCCGCAGTTCGGTGTTGATGTTGAAGTTGCGCTGCACCCCGCAGGGGGCCCACACGAGCTGGGCCCAGTCGGTGATGTCCGTGGCCTGCCAGTTGTCGTTGAGGGCGCCGGTGAAGGTGTGGCTCTTGTACGCCGTCTGCGACGAGCCCTGGAAGTAGTACGAGGCCCGCTGCAGGCCGGTCGCGCCGGGCTGGAGTGCGGCGAAGCCGCGGTAGTCGGCGCTGGCGACGGCGTAGGTGAAGCCCTGGGGGACGTGCACGACCAGGTTGAGCTGGCAGTTGCGGCGGAAGGCGGTGGGGTCGGAGGTGCCGCCGGCCTGCGCGAGGTAGTCGCTGTAGGTGACGGTGAAGGCGGTGTTGTCCTCGGAGACGGCGACGGCGGTGGTGCCGGCGGGACAGCCGGAGCCGTTCACCGTGGCGAGGTTGATGACGATCTTGTCCGGGGGCGGGTCGTCGAACACCGGCGACGACGGGTTCGCCGGTGTCAGGGCCGTGGCGAGCAGGGCGGCGGTCGCGCCGCTCAGCAGGAGTCCGGCAGGCATGGCCCCTCCTGGGGGGGGGTGGGGGGTGGACCTCTCGCCCGGCGGCCTGTGGAGGACGTGTGCGCTTCCTGTGGAGGCCGGGGCGTTGGCATCGTAGGAAGCGCCCCGCGACCCGGTCAGGGGGAACTCAAGCCATTCGCTTCACGCCTTTCACATCCCGACTCCGTTGAAAGCGAAGTGAGTCGGGGTCACACAGCCCGCGCGTGCGTCAGGGGTTCTCCCAGGCCGCCGGCTCCGCCGCCAGGGCGCGGACCGGCTCCGGGAGGGCGTCCGCCGCGATGTCGGCGACGGTGACGCCCTCCAGGATGCGGCGGACGTTGGCGCGCAGCGCGATCCACAGCGGGAGCAGCGGCTCGGCCGAGCCGGCGTAGGACAGGCCGGTGGGGCGGACCCCGCGCACGGACACGATGGGCCCATCGACGGCGCGGATGACGTCGGCGACCGTGATCGCGTCGGCGGCCCGGGCCAGCCGGTAGCCGCCCCCGCCGCCGCGCCGGCTGTCGACCACGCCGGCGCGGCGCAGGTCGCCGAGGATGCCCTCGAGGAACTTGTGCGGGATGTCCTGCGCGGCGGCGATCGACTCCGCCTTCACCGGGTCGCCGCCGCCCTGCCGTACGGCGAGCTCCAGTACCGCCCGCACCGCGTAGTCCGCCCGTGCCGAGATCCTCATGGGCCCATTGTGGGGCAGCGGCGCGCACCCTCCGCGTCAGGCCAGCCGGATCACGTTCCAGGACAGGGGTTCCAGGGTCGCGGTGAGCGTCCCGCCGGTCACCGTCGTGCCCGTCACCTCGTGCGGGACGACCCGTCCGGGCTCGGTGAGCGTGTTGCGGGCGTCCGGGTCGGCGTCGGCGAGCGCGCTGTGCCCGACGACCCGGGTGACCCCGAGGCGGCCGAGGGCGACCTCCAGCGGCAGGGGCGCCGTACGGTCGCGGTTGACCGCGAACACGGTCACCGAGCCGTCCTCGGCCCGCACGGCCGTGGCGTGCAGCAGGTCGGTCGCGCCGTACTTGCGCGTCTCGTACGTCGGGGAGTCCACCCGCACGTCCAGGACCTGGCCGCGGCCGTGGCGGGCCGCCTGGGCGAAGGGGAAGAACGTCGTCTGGCGCCAGGCGGGGCCGCCGGGCTCGGTCATGATCGGCGCGATGACGTTGACGAGCTGGGCGAGGCAGGCCACCGCGACCCGGTCGGCGTGCCGGAGCAGGGCGATCAGCAGCGACCCGAGGACGACCGCGTCGGTCACGCTGTACCGGTCCTCCAGCAGCCGGGGCGCCTCGGGCCAGTCGTCCCCCGCGCGCTCCTGGGACCGCGCCACCCAGTCGGGCAGGTACCAGACGTTCCACTCGTCGAAGGACAGGGTGATCCTCTTCTTCGACTTCAGCCGCGCGCCCACGTGGTCGGCGGTCGCGACGACGCGGTCGATGAAGGACTCCATGTCGACGGCGGAGGCGAGGAAGGAGTCCACGTCGCCGTCCTCGGGCCAGTAGTAGGCGTGCAGGGAGATGTGGTCGACGAGGTCGTACGTCTCCTCCAGGACCGTCGCCTCCCACGCGGCGAAGGTCGGCATGGCCTGGCTGGAGGAGCCGCAGACGACCAGCTCGACGCCGGGGTCGAGCTGGCGCATCGCGCGGGCGGTCTCGGCGGCGAGGCGGCCGTACTCCCGCGCCGTCTTGTGGCCGGTCTGCCAGGGGCCGTCCATCTCGTTGCCGAGGCACCACAGCCGGATGCCGTAGGGGTCCTTGTCGCCGTGGGCGGTCCGCAGGTCCGACAGGGCGGTGCCGCCGGGATGGTTGGCGTACTCCTGGAGCTGGAGCGCCTCGGCCACCCCGCGGGTGCCGAGGTTGAGGGCCATCATCGGCTCGGCCTCGGGCCCCAGCTCGCGCAGGAAGCCGATGTACTCGGCCAGGCCGAAGCGGTTGGTCTCGGTGGAGTGCCAGGCGAGGTCCAGGCGGCGCGGGCGGGACGCGACGGGTCCGACGGAGTCCTCCCAGCGGTGGCCGGAGACGAAGTTGCCGCCCGGGTAGCGGATCGTGGTGACGCCCAGCTCGCGCACCAGGTCCAGGACGTCCCGGCGCAGGCCCCGGTCGTCGGCGGTGGGGTGGTCCGGTTCGAAGATGCCGGTGTAGACGCAGCGGCCGAGGTGTTCGACGAAGGACCCGAAGAGGCGGGGGCCTGCCGTGCCGACGGTGAAGGCGGGGTCGAGGGTGAAGCGGGCGGGGTGACGGCTCATGGGGACCTTCCGGGGAACGGGGGCGCGGCCCGCGGTGCGGTGACCGTCTCCCTCTCCTGACTGTTCGACATGTCGGATCACGCTCGTGGCTTCGAACGGGAAGGTAGATTCGTGACGCGTGGGCGTCAATGGTTTCCGCAGGACTCCCGGAAGCGTCCCGGAAGCGCGTGCCGTCGTCGCCTTCTGCGAACTCGCCTGACGTGGACACCTCCGGACGCGTAATCTCGAACGAGCTGCCAGGGCCGGCGGACGGAGGGGCCCGATGATGTACGTCCTCCCGACCGCGGTCCTTCTCGCGGCGCTCGTCATCAAGCTGCCCACGATCGTCCGGCTGTGGCAGGACCCGCTGCTGCGGGCCGTCGGCGGGCTGCTGCTGCTCGCCTGCGCGGTCTTCGTCTTCGTCACCCCGGCCACGATCCGCTGGACCAACCGCGTCACCGGCGTGCCCAACTTCTCGGCGCCGCTGGTCTATTCGCTGCTCACCGCGTTCAGCGGCTCGGGCCTGCTGCTCATCCTCGCCTGGCGGGACGGGCTGTCCGCGCGCTCGGCCGCCACCCGCCGCGCCATGCGCCGGGTCGTGTGGGGCTACGCGGCCGTCGTCGTGGCGCTGTGGGTGCTCTTCGCCCTCGCCGACGCCTCCGTGGAGCGCGTGCGCGACCTGGACACCTACTACGCCATCACGCCGTTCCTGCGCGAGATGATCCTGCTCTACCTGCTCGCGCACACCGTCGCCGTGCTCGTCACGTGCCGGCTGGTGTGGAACTGGGTCCGCGCCGACGGCCTCGACGCCTGGCTGCGCTGGGGGCTCACCTCGCTGGGCGCCGGGTACGGGCTCAACCTGTGCTTCGACGCTTGCAAGTTCACCGCCGTGGGGGCCCGGCTGACCGGCCACGACCTGGACTGGCTCAGCACCCGCGCGGCACCGCCCGCCGCCTGTCTGTCCGCCGTGCTCATCGCGGTCGGCTTCATCCTGCCGCACGCCGGCCAGTACCTGCACGAGCGCTGGCTGCTGCGCCGCGCCCACCGGCACCTGCGGCCGCTGTACGTGCTGATGAGGTCCGCCGGCGGTGAGCGCGCGCCGCTGCTGCTGCGGGCCTCCGCCGAACTGCGGCTGACCCGCCGGGAGACGTACATCCGCGACGCGCTGCTGCCGCTCGCCCGGCGCCTGGACGAGGAGCTGCACGCCCGCGCGTACGACGCGGCCCACGCGCTCGGCCATCCCCCGGACCGCGCGCGGGCGTTGGCCGCCGCGGTGGCCGTCCTGGAGGTGGTCGCCGCCGGGGACCGCAGGCCCGCGCCCGGCACCGGACCGGACCGCGACACCACCGCCCTGCTGCGGGAGATCGGCCCGATCTCCCGGGCGCTGCGCGACACCGACGCGCTCGCGGCGGTACGGGCACGGGCGACCGGACGCGCGGGCGCGGGGCGCGGGGGCGGGCGCGGGATGCGCGCCCTGAGCGGACGCCGGCGCAAGGGAGTCGAGCCGCCGGCGCCCGAACGGACCGCGGGCGGGCGCCCGGTGAGCGAGGGGTCCGCCCGGGAACGTTCGGGACACGAGCGATCGGGGCGTGAGTACCATGCGAACGGTGCGTAGGAAGAGGGAGATGCGGCGGCTGGCGGACGTCCTCGTCGAGCCCTTGCGGGGGCCGGTCCCCGACGATCCCGAGGCCCTGTTCGACGCGCTCGTGGCCTCCGTGAGCCGGTGGCGCGGGCGTCCCGTCGTCGTGCGCCGCGAGGTCTTCCCGCCGCACACCGCCAGCGGCCTGTGGCTGGAGGGCGACAGCCACGACGTGGTCGTCGTCGACCGGCGCGCCGCCGCCTGGCACCAGGTCGTCATCTTCTGCCACGAGGTCTGGCACATGCACCGGCGGGAGTCGGCCCCCGCCCCGGCGCCCGGACCCGCGTCCGCGGGCCGGCTGGTGCCCGCCGCCGCCCGCACCGGCTTCGACCTCGCCGAGGAGCAGGAGGCGGACCGCTTCGGCATGCTGATGGGCCAGCGGCTGCGCGACTGGCTCGACGCACCGCCCGAGCCCGGCCCCGGCGGGCCGGGCGACGGCACCGCGGACCTCGCCCGCCGCATCGGCGCGGCCCTCAACTACCGCGGGACACGCAGATGAACGGCCTGATCAACTACCTCAGCTGCGGACTGCTGTGGCTCGGCCTGATCGTGCGGGCCCCCGACCTGGTGCGCCACCGGCACGACCCCTACCTGCGGGCCATCTGCGCCGTCCTGGGCCTGGCCGGCGCGTGCTTCTTCCTCGGCGCCCCGCCGACCGTCGGCGCCGTCAACCACCTCAGCGGCACGCCCAACCTGGCCGCGCCCCTGACGTACGCGTCGATCACCGCGTACAGCGCGGCCTCCCAGGTGCTCATCGTCTACTGGCGCGGCGGCCCCCACGTGCACCGCGTCACCCGGCGCTGGATCGTGACCTACGCGTTCGTGCTGCTGGGCATCGCGGTGACGTTCGGGCTGGGCGACACACCCGTGGAGCGGCGCACCGACTTCGACACCTACTACGCGACCACGCCGTTCGTCGCCGAGATGATCGTGCTGTACCTGGTCGGGCACCTCGCCGCGGTCGCCGTCACCACCGTCTCCGCGCTGCGCTGGGCCCGCCAGGTCGACGGCTGGCTGCGCGCGGGCCTGGTCACGCTCGGCGTCGGCACCCTGTGCAACGCCGGGTACAGCGTCTCCAAGCTGGTGGCGGTGGTGGCCCGTTGGTGCGGCCGGGACTGGTCGGCCCTCGGCACGACCATCTCGCCGGTGGCCGCGGGCCTGGGCGCCTTCGTCACCGTGACCGGCGTGCTGATCCCGCTCGCCGGACCCCGGGCCGCCGCCTGCGTGCGCGCCCTGCGGACCTACGGCCGCCTGGAGCCCCTGGAGCGCGAACTGGACGAGCTGCTCACCCGGCGCGCGCTGCGGCTGCCCCGCCCGCGCTGGGCGTCGCCGGGCACCCGGCTGGTGTGGCGCCGGACCAGCATCCACAACGCGCTCGGCCACCTCGACCCGCTCTTCGACCGGACCCTGTACGACCGCACCCACGAGGCCGTGCTGCGCGAGACCGGTGACCCGGAGCGGGCCGAGGCGACGGCCTGGGCGGCGGTCGTGGCGGCCGCGGTGCGCGAGGAGCGGGACCGGGCCGCCGGACCGGACCGCCCGGTGCCCGCCCCCGACGTCACCGACCTGCTCCAGGACCGCAGTCCCGACCCGGACCTGTTGGTCCGGGTCGCCGCCGCCCTGACCACCTCGCCGCACGTCACCGCCGCCCGGCTCGCCCCCCGGGGCACGGCGGCGTCGGGCACGGCGTGAGCGGGGGCGCCCGATGAGTCTCGTCGTCTACCTCGCGGCCCTGGTGCTGGCGCTCGCCTGGCTGCTGCTGTTCCGCCGGCCCGGCCCCGGGCGGCGCGACCCGCTGGCCGTGTCGACCTGCGCGGCCGTCGCGCTCGGCGCGCTGGTCTTCGCGTGCGCCGCCCCGCCCACGCTGTCCGCCGTCAACCGCCTCACCGGCATCCCCAACTTCGGCGCCCCCCTGACGTACGGCGTGATGTCGGCCTACAGCTGCTCGCTGGTCATCCTGCTCATCAACTGGCGCGGCGGGTCCCGCGGGGTGGTCCGGCGGCGGGTGGGGCGGGCCGTCGCCGCCTACGCGGCGCTGATCGTCGCCATCGTCGTGCTGTTCGCGCTCGCCGACGCGGACACCGAGCGGCTGACCGACCTCGACACCTATTACGCCGGTACGCCCGGCATGCGCGAGATGATCGTGCTGTACCTGCTCGGGCACAGCGCGGCCACGCTCGTGATGAGCGTGATGTGCCGCCGCTGGGCCCGCGAGGTCACCGGGCTGCTGCGCACCGGGCTGCGGCTCATCATGGCCGGGGTGCTGCTGGACGTGGTGGGCTTCCAGCTCACCAAGTACACGGCGGTGGCCGCCCGCTGGACCGGCCACGACCTGGACGTGCTGTCCACCGTGGTCGCGCCGCCGCTGGCCTCGCTCGCCGCGCTGCTGTGCGCCGCCGGCTACGTCCTGCCCCGGCTGGTGCCCCTGGTCGCCGCCCACTGGCACAGCATCGGCGACTACCGCGTGCTGGGCGTGCTGTGGGACGGCGTACGGTTCGCCTCGACCGCGCCCCGGCAGCCGCGCACCTGGTGGCGGCCACCCCGGGCGCGGCTGCACTGGCGCGAGGTGTCCATCCACGACGCCCTGCTGGCGCTCGCGCCGTACTTCGACGACCGGGTGCGCGAACGCGCCCTGGCCGCCGCGCTGGAGGAGGGCCGGGACGCCCACGGGGCCCGGGTCGCCGCCGAGGCCGCGATGGTCGCCGACGCGGCGCGGCGGGCCGCCGGCGGGGCCGCGCCCGCGGACCCGCCCAGCGGGTACCGGCTGCACGCCACCGAGGTGTCGGGCACCGGCGGACTCGTCCAACTGGCACGGGAGTTCGCCCGATCGCCCCTTGTCACGGGCGCTTGTGAAGGTACGGTGAGGGCCACCCCCCGCTGACACCGCCGACACCTAGGAGTCCCATGCCCCGCAGAGCTGTCGTCATCGGTGCCGGGCTGGCCGGCATGCTGGCCGCCGCCGCGCTGGCCGGTGCGGCGGACGAGGTGGTCGTGCTGGACGGCGACGCGCTGCCCGACGGGCCGGACCACCGCAAGGGGCTCCCCCAGGGCCGGCACGCGCACATCCTCATGGCCGGGGGGCTCACCGCCATGGAGGAACTGGTGCCCGGGGCGGGCGTGCGCAAGCGGCTGCTGGCGGCCGGCGCCCATGAACTCTCCCTGGGCCGGGACATGGTGGCGCTCACGCCGGAGGGCTGGTTCCGCCGCTGGCGGCACGAGGGGCCCGCCGTGCTCGCCTGCACCCGCGCGCTCCTCGACTGGACGGTGCGGGACGCCGTGGTGACGCAGGCGCCGGTCCGGGTGGACGTGCGGCCCGGCACCCGGGTGACGGGGCTGCTCGGCGGGGCGGGCCGGGTGACGGGGGTGCGCTTCCACGACGGCGGGGGCAGCGGGGACGGCGGCGACGGCGGCACCGACCGGGAGCTGAGCGCGGACTTCGTGGTCGACGCGAGCGGCCGGGGATCGCGGGTGACGCACTGGCTGGCCGCCCTCGGGGTGACCGGCGTGCGCGAACGCACCGTGGACACCGGGCTGGTGAACGCCACGCGCCTGTACCGGGCGCCGGAGGGGGCCGGGCGGTTCCCGGTGACGATGGTGCAGGCGGACCCGTACGCCGGGCGGCCCGGGCGCAGCGGGATGATCCTGCCCGTCGAGGACGGGCGGTGGATGGTGAGCCTGGCCGGGACGCGCGGCGCGGAGCCGCCGGACGACGCGGACGGTTTCCTGCGCTACGCCATGGAGTTGGCCGACCCGCTCGTCGGGCGGTTCATCGCGCGGGCCGAGCCGCTGACGGACGTGCGGATCAGCCGCAGCACCCACAACCACCGGCGGTACCTGGAGAAGGTGCGGGACTGGCCCGAGGGCCTGGTGGTGCTGGGCGACGCGCTGGCGACGTACAACCCGGCCTACGGACAGGGGATGTCGGTGGCGGCGCTCGGGGCGCGGCTGCTGGCGGAGGAGGTACGGCGGGCCGGCGGCGGGCTCGGTTCCGCCGGCCTGGCGGCGCGGGTGCAGCGGGGGGTCGTGCCGTGGGTGGACGCCGCGTGGCTGGCGGCGGTGGGCCAGGACGTGTGGTACCCGCAGACCCGCGGGGCGCGGCCGACGCCGGTCGACCGGCTGGTCACGGGGTACTCCCGGCGGCTGACGAAGGCGTCGACCGGGGCCTACGGGGCCGCGGCGGCGCTGTGGGAGGTGACCAGCCTGCTGGCCCCGCCGGCGCGGCTGTTCGCCCCGGGCACGCTGCTGTCGGTCGCCCTGGGACCCTTGCTGCCGCCGCTGGCCGGGGCCCCGCTGACGGCGGCCGAACGGTCGCTGCTGGCCCCCTGAGCCCAGGGGGCCGGCGGCTGCCTCACCCGGCGAACGGCGTCGGCACCTGCCCCTTGCCCGCCCCCGGCACCACCAGCAGCGAGCCCGCCAGGGGGTGGGGGGCGGTCAGGCCCACCCTGGCCGTCGTGAGGTAGAGGTCGGTCAGGTCCGGGCCGCCGAAGGCGCACGCCGTCACCCGCGGGGTGGGCAGCTCGATCACCTGGTCCAGCTCACCGGCCGGGGTGTAGCGCCGCACCGCGCCCCCGTCCCACAGGGCCACCCAGACGCAGCCCTCGGCGTCCACCGTGAGCCCGTCCGGGAAGCCCGCGCCCTCCTCGATCTCCACCAGGGGCCGCCGGTCACGCACCCGGCCGCCGCCGTCGGCGTCGGCGTCGTAGGTGAAGACGTCCACCCGGCGTGTGGGCGAGTCGATGTAGTACATGAGGCGCCCGTCCGGGCTCCACCCGGTGCCGTTGCTCACCGTCACGTCGTCGAGGACCGTCTCCACGGAGCCGTCCCCGGTGAACCGGGACAGCGAACCCCCGCCCGGCGCCTCGTCGTAGCGCATGGTGCCCGCCCACAGCGAGCCGTCGGGCGCGACCGCCGCGTCGTTCGCCCGGCGCCCCGGCACCGGCTCGTGGTGCAGCCAGCGGAACGTCCCGTCGGGGTCCAGCAGGCCCACGCCGTCCCGCAGGTTGAGCACCAGGCCCCCGCCCGCCCGCGGCTTGACCGCGCCCACGTGCTGGCCGGTGGCGCGCACGCCGCGCCGCCCCGTGGCGGGGTCGAAGGTGTGGACGCGCGAGCCGAGGATGTCCAGCCACAGCAGCCGTCCCGCGGCCGGGTCCCAGGTGGGCCCCTCCCCGAGCGTCGCCGACGCCCGGACGGCGACCTCGAAGCGCGGCGGCGTCATGCCACGCTCCGGTGGCCGAGCCGCTCGGACAGCTCGGCGGCGCCCTTGGCCGCGAGCTGCTCCAGCTCGTCGAGGCGGTCGTCGCTCCACCGGATCATCGGCACGGAGATCGACAGCGCGGCGACGACCTGCCCGGTGCGGTCCCGCACCGGCGCGGCGACACAACTCACGTCCGGGTTGGATTCACGGCTCTCCACGGCGATCCCGCGCTGCCGGATCCCCGCCAGGGTCTCCCGCAGCGCGCCCGGGTCGGTGATGCTGTTGGGGGTCATGGCGACGAGTTCGGCGTCGTCGGGGATGCGCGCGGCGAGCTCCGGCTCGGGGAGGGAGGCCAGGAGCATCTTGCCGACGGACGTGCAGTGCGCGGGGAGCCGGCGGCCGGCCGCCGACACCATCCGCACGGCGTGCGTGGAGTCGACCTTGGCGATGTAGATGACGTCGGTGCCCTCCAGGATCGCCACGTGGACCGTCTCGTCGCAGGTCTCGGCGACCGAGCGGGCCACCTGCTGGCCCTCGGCGGCGAGGTCGAGCTGCTCGGCGTAGCGGCTGCCGAGCTGGTACGGGCGGACCCCGAGCCGGTAGCGTCCCGGCTGGCCGGGCACCTGGACGATGTAGGACCGGGCGGCGAGCGTGGTGACCAGCTCGTGCACGGTGGTGCGCGGCAACTGGAGCCTGCGCACGATGTCGGGGGCGGAGAGCGTCCCGTCCCCGTCGAGGAACAGCTCCAGGATGTCCAGAGCCCGGGTCACGGCAGGTACGAGGCGTCCCACGGCCGGCCCCCTCCCTTGTGGTCGACGACGACTGCGTTCGAGATTTCAACTGGCGATCGGGATGACGAACACAGGCTAGTCACAAGGGGTCGGAGCGGGCAATGGGCGCGGACGGTGGGCCACGATGGGGGACATGCCGTCCGAGAAGCGCCCCGCCGGCCCGTTCACGCCCCTGCACTTCCAGCTCGTGCTGCTGCGCCGCATGGCCGACCACAACCCGGACCTGGTCGAGGACGCCCGCCGTGAACTGGGCGTGACGCTCCTCGAGATGCGCGAGGCCAACAAGCGGTGGCAGGCGATGCTCCGCTCCCCCCGCCCCCGCCCCGCCGCCTCCCGGTACCGCTCGGTCCTCGGGACCCCCGAGTCGACGCGGGCCCGCCGCATCGGTGACCTCGACTGCGAGGCGTGGCAGTGGCCCCTCCCCCTCTGGCCCGACCTGCGCTTCGAGGTGCTGGTGGGCGAGCGGGGCGCGGTCTGGACCGAGTGGCTGGTCCGCGCGCCCGGCGCGCCGTCGCCCGCCCTGCGCACCCTGGACGACCTCACGCCCTGGTCCTGCACGATCGACGAGGCCGCCCGCGCCTTCGCCCCGGCCCGCCCCCTGCAGGGCACCGCCCCCACCCGCTGGGGCCTCGCCTTCACCGCGCCGGACGGCGGGGGCGTCCCCCGGGCGGTGACCGCGGAGTTCACCTGGGGCCTGCTCCAGCGCACGGCGACGACCGGCACACCGGGGCAGACGCCCTCCGTCTGATCTCTCCCCTCGCGTCCGCCGCGGGCGCCGTCGACCGGCACACCGGCGCCGGCGCCCTTCGCCTGACGTCTCCCCGCGTCCGCCTCAGGCGCTGCCCGCGGCCGCGAGGACCGCCTCCACCACCCGCGGCACCGAGCCCGGGTGCAGCCCCAGGAACAGATTGGGCTCGACCAGCTCCAGCTCCATCAGGCGGGGCGTGCCGTCCTCGCCGTCGACCAGGTCGACCCGGGCGTACAGCAGGCCGGAGGGGTCGGGGACGGCGGCCAGGGCCCGTTCCGCCACGGCGAGTTCGGCGGGCGTCGGCTCCCACGGCTGCAGGTCGGGGTGGGGCACCTTGTCGGCGTCGTAGGGGGCGCCGGGGGCCAGGACGGCGCCCTTGCGGCTGGCGTGCAGCAGACGGCCGCCGAAGAACTGCAGGGCCCGCTCGCCGCCGGTCTCGATGCCGCGGACGTACGGCTGGAGCATCGCCGTGAAGCCCTCGGCGTGCAGGTGCTGCAGGTGGCGTACGGCCCTGGCGTGGTCGTCGGGCGTGTAGCGCGCGGCGAAGCGGGCGCCGGCGCCGGAGGTCGGTTTGATCACGTAGTCGTGGCCGTCGGGCAGGTCGGCCGGGTCGCCGGGGGCCAGGTAGCGGGTGGGGACCGTGGGGACTCCGGCCGCGGCCAGCTCGCCGAGGTAGCGCTTGTCGGTGTTCCAGCGCACGACGCCCAGCGGGTTGAGCAGCCTGGTGAGCCCGGCGCAGCGCTCCAGCCAGGCCGAGAACTCCGCCGCCCGCCAGCTGTAGTCCCAGGTGGAGCGCAGGACGGCGAGGTCGAGACCGGCCCAGTCGGCGTCCGGGTCGTCCCAGGCGACGGCCCGGGTGTCGGCACCGGCCGCGGTCAGCGCGTCGACCAGGACGGGCAGGTCGGTGTCCCGGCTGGGCCGCGGCCCGGGGTCGTAGGTGACGAGCGCGATACGGGGCACGGCGGGGACCTCCTCGGACGGCTGTGCGACAGCCGCAGGCTAACCGGCGCCCCGGGAACCGGGACGACCGCCTTGACCTTCCCCTTCGGTGAAGCCCCAGCATCGACGCCAGGCCGACGACGAGGACGCACCGGACGGTCGGCGCGACGACCACGCACACGCACACACGAACGGGGGTGGGCCGGGCATGACGACCCTGCTCACGATCGGGGCCTTCGCGAAGGCGACCCGGCTCTCGCCGAAGGCCCTGCGCCTGTACGACGAGCTGGACCTGCTGCCGCCCGCCCGGGTCGACCCGGACACCGGCTACCGCTACTACGCGGCCGAGCAGCTCGACCGCGCCCGGCTGGTGGCGTGGCTGCGCCGGCTCGGCATGCCGCTGGCCCGGATCCGCGAGGTGTGCGCGCTCGACGCGGCGTCCGCCGCCCGGGAGGTACGCGCGTACTGGGCCCGGGTCGAGGCCGAGACGGCCGTACGCCGGGACCTGGCCGCCTTCCTCGTCGACCACCTGTCGGCCCCGCCGTCCACCGAGGAGGACACCGTCATGCTGCACCTGCGCTACGCCGCCCACTCCGACCGGGGCCTGGTACGGCCCGCCAACCAGGACGCCGCCTACGCCGGTGCCCGGCTGCTGGCCGTCGCCGACGGCTTCGGACCGCGGGGCGGCCCCGCGAGCAGCGCCGCCGTGCAGGCGCTGCGGGTCCTCGACTCCGAGGAGGTGGCCGCGGGGAACGTGCTGGGCCTGCTGGAGGACGCGGTGCGCGGCGCGGGCGAGGCCGTGCGCGGTGTGGCCGGGGACACGGACGAGACCGGCACCACGCTGACCGCGCTGCTGTGGACGGGCTCCCGGCTGGCCCTGGCGCACATCGGGGACACGCGCGCGTACGTGCGGCGCGCGGGCAGCCTGTTCCGCATCACCCACGACCACACGGTGGTCCAGTCGCTGCTGGACGAGGGGCGCCTGACCCCGGAGGAGGCCGGCGTCCACCCGCAGCGCTCCCTGCTGCTCAAGGCCCTCTCCGGCGCCGGCGCGCCCGCCCCCGACGTCCGGCTGCACGACGCGGTCGCCGGTGACCGCTTCCTGCTCTGCTCGGACGGGCTGTCGGGCGTGGTCCCGGACGCGGTGGTGGACCGGCTGCTGGTCGCGGCCGACGACCCGGCGCAGGCCGTACGGTCGCTGGTCGGGGCGGCCCGGGACGCCGGCGCGCCGGACAACGTCACGTGCGTGGTGGCGGACGTGGTGGACCCGGGGGCGTGAGCCGCGCCGGAGGCGAGGGCCGGGCCGGACGCGGGCGGCCGCGCGCCGGCGGGGCGTCGACGTGACGGGTGTCAAACGGCCCGGCGGTCCGACGGGCCCCGCGGTGGGGTAGGAACGGGATGTCGTTGGCGTCCGGCGCTAGGAGTGTCCCGCGTGTCCTCTCTCTTCCCCGCCCTGACCGGCGCACCGGGTGACCGGGTCGCCCTTCGCTTCGGTGAGCGGTCTCTGACGTATGCCGAACTCGCGGCGGCGGCCGGCGCCGTGGGCGGACGGATCGGCGGGGCCCGGCGGGTCGCCGTGTGGGCGACGCCGTCGGTGGAGACCGCCGTCGCCGTGGTCGGGGTGCTGCTCGCCGGGGCGGCCGCCGTGCCGCTCAACCCGAAGTCCGGTGAGAAGGAGCTGGGGCACATCGTGTCCGACAGCGCGCCGGGCCTGGTGCTGGCGGCCGCCGGGGACCGGTTGCCGGGCGCGCTGGCCGGGCTCGAACGGGTCGACGTCGACCCGGCGGCCCGGGGGCCGCTGCCGGGGACCCCGGACGGCTCCGGGGCGGGCGACGGGGACCCGGTGCGGGCCGCCGGGGCGGGCGGCGGGCGCTCCGCGCCGGTCGCGGAGGCGGGCGACGAGGATCCCGCGCTGGTCGTCTACACCTCCGGGACCACCGGGCCGCCCAAGGGGGCCGTGCTGCCGCGCCGGGCCCTCGCCCACACCCTGGACGCCCTCGCCGACGCCTGGCAGTGGACGGGGTCGGACGTGCTGGTGCACGGGCTGCCGCTGTTCCACGTGCACGGCCTGGTCCTCGGCGTGCTGGGCCCGCTGCGGCGCGGCGGCGGTGTGCGGCACCTCGGCCGGTTCTCCCCCGAGGGCGTGGCCCGGGAGCTGGAGGACGGCGCCACCATGCTCTTCGGCGTGCCGACGATGTACCACCGCCTCGCCGAGGCGCTGCCCGGCGACCCGGCCCTGGCCGCCGCGCTGGGCCGGGCGCGGCTGCTGGTGTCGGGGTCGGCGGCGCTGCCCGTGCACGACCACGAGCGGATCGCGGCCGCCACCGGACGGCGCGTCATCGAGCGGTACGGCATGACCGAGACGCTGATGAACACGGCCGTGCGGGCGGACGGCGAGGCGCGTCCGGGCACCGTCGGGCTGCCGCTGCCGGGCGTGGAGCTGCGGCTCGTGGAGGAGGACGGCTCGCCGGTCGCCGCGTACGACGGGGAGAGCGTCGGGGAGATCCAGGTGCGCGGGCCGAACCTGTTCACCGAGTACCTCAACCGGCCCGAGGCGACCGCGGCCGCGTTCACCGCCGACGGCTGGTTCCGCACCGGGGACATGGCGGTGCGCGACCCGGACGGCTCCGTGCGGATCGTCGGCCGCAAGGCCACCGACCTGATCAAGAGCGGCGGGTACAAGATCGGCGCCGGAGAGATCGAGAACGCGCTGCTGGAGCACCCCGGGGTCAGGGAGGCCGCCGTCACCGGGGAACCGGACGCCGACCTGGGCGAGCGGATCGTCGCCTGGATCGTCCCGGCCGACCCCGCCGACCCGCCCGGCGCCGACGCGCTGGCCGACCACGTGGCCGCCCGCCTCGCCCCGCACAAGCGTCCCCGCACCGTCCGCTATCTCGACGCCCTGCCCCGCAACGACATGGGCAAGATCATGAAGCGGGCCCTGACCGCGTGACCGCCGCCCGCCCCACCGCCCGGGAACTCCTCGCCCTGGTCACCGACGCGTCCACCTTCACCGAACTGCCCCACCCGGCCCGCGAGCCGGCCCCCGACGGGCCCCTCGGCTGGCCCGGCTACGACGCGGCGCGCGCCCGCGCCACGGACCGCACCGGCGAGTCCGAGTCGGTCGTCTGCGGCACCGCGGAGATCGAGGGGACCCGGGCCGTGCTCATCGCCTTCGAGTTCGGGTTCCTCGGCGGCTCGCTCGGCCGAGCCACCGGAGACCGGCTGGAGTCGGCCCACCGCTACGCCCGCGCCCACCGCCTCCCCGTCGTCCCGCTGGTCGCCACCGGCGGCAGCCGGATGCAGGAGGGCATGCTCGCGCTGACCCAGCTCCAGCGCGTCGCACGGCAATCGGCGCTCACCCGGGAGGCCGGGCTGGCGCAGGTCGCGGTGGTGCGGGACCCGACGACCGGCGGCGGCTGGGCCACGCTGGGCGCGGGCGCCGACGTGGTGCTCGCGCTGCCGGGCGCCCAGGTGGGCTTCGCGGGCTCGCGGGTGCGGCCGCCGGACGCCGACCCGGCCGCGTACACCGCCGAGGCGCAGGTCGCGGCGGGTTCGGCCGACGCCGTCGTACCGCCCGGGGAGCTGCGCGGCACGCTCGGCCTGTGGCTGCGGCTGCTGACCGGCCGGTCCGACGCCCCGGCGCCGGTGCCCGGACCGCTGGGCGCGACGGACCCGCCGGCCACCGGCTGGGAGGCCGTGCTGCGCGCCCGCGACCCGCGGCGCCCGCGCGCCGGGCGCTACCTGGACGCCTGCTTCACCCGGCGGGCCGAGATCCGCGGCGACCGCTGCGGCGGCGCCGACCCCGAGGGGATGCTGTGCGGATTCGGCGTCAGCGCCCGCGACGGGCGGACCGTCGCCTACGCCGCCCAGACCGGCGCGGCCACCCGCCCGGCCGGCTACCGCACGGCGACCCGGCTGATCCGCCTCGCCGACCGGCTGGGCATCCCGGTGCTGACCCTGGTGGACACCCCGGGCGCCGCGAACGACGCCGAGGCGGAGCGGCAGGGCGTGGGCCCCGCGATCGCCGAACTGTTCGGCGCGGTGGCCGGCACCCGGATCCCGGTGACCACGCTGGTCGTCGGCGAGGGCGGCTCCGGCGGCGCCCTCGCGCTGGCCGCGCCGGGCCGCACCTGGGCCGCCCCGGACAGCTACTTCTCCGTCATCGCGCCGGAGTCGGCCGCCGCCATCCTGAAGCGGCCCGCGGACCAGGTCCCGGCGACGGCCGACCACCTGCGCCTGCGCCCGCAGGACCTGGTGGAACTGGGAGTGGTGCGCGCGGGGGAGGACGACACCGACGACACCGACCACAGCGACCACACCGACGACGCGGACACCGACCGGCCGTAGGGCCCGGCGCCGGATGCCCGGCCTGGGGCGGCCGTGAGCGGCGGGCGGGCCCCCGCCGGCTCACCGCACCCCGATCGCCCGCACCAGCGTCTGGGTCACGGACCCGCCCCGGTCGTCATGGGCCGACGCCCGCAGGGACACCGACGCCGCGCCGCGCGGCACGGCGAGCGTCCCGTGCCAGGTGCCCGCGCCGCCGGTCAGCGGGACCGGCCGCCAGGTCGCCCCGTCGTCGTAGGACACCGCGAGGGTGCCGCCGCCGGGGGTGCCGGTGCCGGCCGCGCCCGCGACGTACCGCGCGCCGAGGCCGACCGGGACGCGGCTGCCACCCCGGACGTCGCCGGCCAGGTCGGTGTCCACGGCGAAGGACAGGTTGATCAGCGGCAGGTACGTCCAGTGGTCCTCGGGTGTGGCGGCGGAGCGCACGGTCCACTCGGCGTGGCCCTGACTCGCCCGGGACCAGCGGCCGGCGTCGAGCGCGGTGTCCGTGACGACGGTGTAGGTGCGGGCGTCGGCGGGCGCGTCCTGGACGGTGACGCCGCTGCCCCGGCGCCGGTCGACCAGGGCGCCGTCGAGGAGGACCGAGGTGGTCTGGGTCATACCGCTCTCCTCGCTCCACGCGTCGCCGGACCCGGTGTGATCGGGCCCGGAGTCGCCCCAGCCGGGCACGTCGAACCGCAGGGTGTTCCCGGAGCGCTGCTGGCCCCGGCCGAGCCCGGTGCCCAGCCAGGGGTGCCACACCGGCCGGAACCAGTTGAGCACCGGGTGGCTGCCGCCCCGGTAGGCGACCGGCCCCGACCGCTCCTCCAGCGCGCCGTCCCCCGCGGTGACCGACTCGTGCCAGAGCTGGCCGGGCCCGGTGGACACGTGGTCCGTGCGCAGGGCGGGCAGGCCGACCCGCTCCAGGAACCCGATGCCGAGGGGGAAGGCGTCGGTCAGGGAGTAGCGGAACTCGCCGCCGCTGCGCGGGCCGGGGGCGTGGAACCGGACGTCCACGGTGGCGAGTTCGCGGGCGGGGGGCGTGTAGGTGAGGTCGCGGTCCGGGACCGCGCCGGCGTGGCCCTCCGACAGGTCGTACACCCAGGGCGTGTCGGGGGTGCCGGTCAGGACGGCCGTGGGCCGGGCGCGCAGCCGGGCCGCGTCGGCCGTGTCGAGCGTGGCGACCGGGAACGGCCGGTCGCCCCCGTCGTCCGTGCCCCACCAGGCGGTCAGCCGGCCGGGCACGTCGTCGGTGACGAACAGCGCGGCCACGCCCGCCTCCTGGGCCGCCTGCGCGAGGGCGACGGGGTCGGCGCCGTCGGCGAGCCGCACGAGCACCGCCTCGCCCGCGGCACCCGCGAGCGCCCCCGGGGCGGGGCCGGGCCACTCCCCCGCGTCGGCCAGCGGCAGGGTGCGGTGCCCGGCCGGCCGCGCCCCGCCGGGCTGGACGACCGCCTCCCGGACGCCGGTGACCCGCAGCGCGGGCGCGCCGAGCCGCCACACCGTGCGGTACTCGAAGCGGCCCCGGGTGACCCGGTCGGTGGGCGCGGCGAAGACGCTGTCGTACGCCACCGGCACCTGGACCGCGCCGGACAGGTCGGTGCCGTCGGCGCTGCGGTCGTACTCCATGAGCAGTTGCCGGGTCTCGGTGCGCCGGCCGACGTCGGCCCGCACCTCGCGCAACCGGCTCCCGTCCAGGGTCACTTCGCGGTCCCGGTCGAGGACGACCTCGGGCGCGGCGAGGAAGCCGAGGCCGAGGGAGTCGGCGCCGTGGCCGCCGCGCACGTCGAGGAAAGAGGTCAGGCTGTACGTGCCCGGCGGCAGCCGCAGCGTGAGGGTGCCGGTGTCGCCGACGTGCTCGGGGGTGGCGTCCGCGCCCCGGGCGAGGCGCTGGACGGTGAGGTCGGCGGCCGCGGGGGTGCCGTCACGGTCCTTGACGTGCACGGTGAGCGTGTACCGCTCGTCCTCCTCGACCAGGCCGAACGCGGTGTGCGCGAGCGGGGTGCCGGTGGCGTCGGCGGCCTCGACGCGCCCGCTGGTGAGGCCGGCCGGGGCGCGGGTGGCGTCGCCGGTGACGGTCGTGGACGCGGTGCCGTGGGCGGGCACGGTGAGCGTGGTGTCGGCGAGGGTGACGACGCCCTCGGGGGCGCCGGTGACCGACAGCCGCACCACGGTGTCGGTGCCGGAGGAGTTGGCGTAGGTGAGGGTCCGGGTGACCGGCCGGTCGGTGGCGGGGGGCCAGCGGTGGAAGCCCAGGTCGGCGCTGCCGGTGGCGGTGACGCGGGCGCCGATCGCGTCCGGCACGCTCACCCGGCCCGCGCCCGCCGTGTAGGCGGGGGCGTCCAGCCGTGCGGAGGTGGACATCAGGGCGTCCTTGAGCCGGGTGCCGGTCCAGTCGGGGTGCTGCTCGGCGAGGAGCGCGGCCACGCCCGCGACGTGCGGGGTGGCCATCGACGTACCGCTCAGGGTGGTGTAGTAGCCGCTGCCGGCGGTGAGTCGGGAGCGGGCGGCGAGGATGTCGACGCCCGGGGCGGACAGGTCCGGCTTGAGGGCGTGGTCGCCGTGGCGGGGGCCGGCACTGGTGAAGGAGGCGGGCCGGTCGGCGGAGTCGACGGCGCCGACCGTCAGGGCCGCGTCGGCGGCGCCGGGCGAGCCGATGGACGAGGGCGTGCCGGTGTTGCCCGCGGCGACGACGAACAGCGCGCCGGTCTCGGCGGACAGCGTGTCCAGCGCGCGGGCCATCGGGTCGGTGCCGTCGCTGGGTTCGGTGGTGCCGAGGCTCATGGAGACGACGTCGGCGTGCACCTCGCGGGCCGCCCACTCCATGCCCGCGATGATCTGCGACTCGCTGCCCGAGCCCTGGTCGCCGAGCACCTTGCCGACGGCGAGGGTCGCGCCGGGCGCGACACCCTTCTCCCGGCCGTCGGAGGCGGCCCCGCTGCCGCCGGCCGTCGAGGCGACGTGCGTGCCGTGGCCGTTGCGGTCGGCGGCCGGCTCCCCCTCCTCCCCCTCGACGAAGTTCCGGCTGACCGCCACCCGGTCCGCCAGGTCGGGGTGGTCCGGGTCCACGCCGGTGTCGAGGACGGCGACGGTGACGCCCTTGCCGGTCAGGCCCGCCTCCCAGGCCGCTGCCGTCCCGATGCGGGCGTTGCTTTCGGCCATGTCGGCGGTGACGCGCCCGTCCAGCCAGACCGCGCCGACACCGCTGCCGTGCCGGGTGAACTCGCCCCAGAAGTCCCGCCCCTTGGCCGCCTCCACGGCGATCCCGCGGATGCTGGGCAGGGTCCGGGTGCGCTCGGCCGACCGCGGGGTGAGGGCCCGCGCGCCCGGGGCGCGGGTGAGGATCAGCGGCAGCTCCCCGGTGGCGGAGTCGCCGAGTCCCTGGCGCAGCAGCGCGCTGACGTCGAACAGCCGCCGGTCGAGCGTCCCGGCCCGCAGGTACGGCCGGGCCTCGTCCGGCACGACGGTGATCTCGCCGTCGTCCGACTGGGTGCGCACGGCCCCGGTGGCGCCCCGGGGGCGCTCCACGGTGACCGTCCGGTGCCCGCCGGCGAGGTCGGTGACGGTGACCTCGTCCCCGGTGACCAGGGTGACCGTACGGGCGGTGCCGGCGGCCGGGGCGGCGGGGGTGTCCGCGGCGCGGGCGGGGCCGGCCACCGGGAGCACCGCGGCCACCAGCCCGGCCGACAGGAGGGCGGCCGCCGTGCCTCTGACGGGTCGTCGTCTGCTCATCCACGCCTCTTCCGCCGTCGTGAGTCGTGCTGCCCGACGAGTGTCACGGGACCTGTGCGGCAACGGAGTTGGTGCGGACGCGGCGAGAAGGCGACGTGGCGGGTTCCCGCCAGTGCGGGGGCGGTGCCGGACGGGGCGGGAGGACAACCGTGAGCACCGTCCGTAACAATGAGGGCGCACAGAGCCGCAGTACCGACGGGGGCACGATGGCAGCACTGGTGGAGTTCACGACCGCGGACGGCGTCGCGGTCGCCGTGGAGGCGGCCGAGCCGCCCCGGCCCGGGTCCCGGCTGGTCGCCCGGGACAACGGCGTCGTCCAGGCGTCCCGCACCTTCGAGGGTGCGCTGGAGGGGGTCCGCGCCGCCGCCGAGTCGGCCCTGCGGGTCTTCCGCGACGGCTCGCTGCGCCCGGACGGCGTGGAGATCGAGTTCGGGGTGAAGCTGTCGGCGGAGACGGGCGCGATCATCGCCAAGGGCACGGCGGAGGGCCACCTGGTGGTGAAGCTGAGCTGGAGCCCGGCGACGGCGGGGCCGGCCCCGGCTGGCGCGGCGGCCGTCCCCGCGCCCGCCCCCGAGAGCACCCCCACCGTCTGACGTGCGGCCGCTGAGGAGTGCCGCGTGGCACGCCCGGATCGAACGCGTCGGCGGCACGGTGGCCGGGGCGGGTTTCCTCGTCGCCCCGCGCACCGTGCTGACCTGCGCGCACGTCGTGCACGACCTCCCCGCCGGTGAACTCGCCGTGTCCTTCGCCGCGTTCCCCGGCCGCCCCGCCGTGCCGGCCCGGCGCGTCGCCGGCGGCGGCTGGGACGCCGGCACCGCCGCCGACCTCGGCGACCTCGCCGTCCTGGAGCTGGCGGAGGACGCGCCGAGCGCCCCGGCCGCCCTGGCCCCCGCCGACACGGCGTACGGCACACCGCCGCGCAAGCTCGTCGTGTACGGCTTCCCGGACGGCTTCGACGAGGGCACGCTCGCCGAGTACCGCGTCACCGCACCCCAGTTGATCAGCGGCGAGTGGCTCCAGCTCGAGGCCTGGCAGCTCGGCGGCCAGCCGCTCGCCCCCGGCTTCAGCGGCGCCGCCGTCACCCTCGTCGACACCGGTGAGGTGGTCGGCATGGTCACCGCCGACGCCGGCGCCCAGGGCGTGCGCACCGGGCGGATGATGCCGACCGAGGTGATGGCCCGGCACTGGCCCGCGCTGGAGGGCCTGGTCCCCACCTCCGACCACCACGGCGCCGACCGGGCGCGGCTGCGCGGGCTGGTCGAGCGGGCGGAGCGCACCGGCCTGGACTGCGACCCCGTACGGCTGTACCGGGCGGCGGCCGGGGAGCTGGCGCCGGAGCCGCCCGAGGAGGGCTTCGACTCGCTGTGGTCGGCGGCGCTGTTCGTGCTGTGCGAACTGGACGGGCCGGACGCGGCGGCGACCGTCGCCCGGTTCGCGGACCTGGTCGAGGAGCAGTTCTCCGCGCCCGTGGAGCGGCCCGGGAGCCCCGAGTGGTCGCCCATCCTGGTCGACCTCCGGCACAGCGGCGCGGGCGACGACCTGGTGCGCGTGGAGGTGTCGGCGTACAGCGGCGGGCGCCGGCACCCGGTGGACTCGGGGACGGTGCCGCGCTCCCGGCTGCCCGGCTACGTGCAGGACCGCATCGACGCGGCGTTCCGGTACCTGACCCCCGGCTGCGACGAGCTGATCGCGTTCGCGCTGCCGCGCGACTGGCTCGACCTGCCCGTGGACCGCTGGCACCCGGGTCCCGACGACGAGACCCCGCTCGGCTGCAAGCACCCGCTGGTCGTCACCGACCAGGCGCGCCGCAGGGCCGGCACCCGGCACGTCCTCACCCGCGCCTGGAACCGGCTCGACTCGCTGCCCGGCGCGCGGATGCACCGGGTGGAGTGCACGGAGCGGGAGGCGGCCGGTCGGCTGCGGCTGGAGCTGCTGCGGGCCGACGGCTGCCTGGTGGGGTTCGCCGCGGCGCCCTCGGCCGCCCGCGCCCACTTCACCACCTCGCTCACCGCGCCCGCCCCGCTGGTGGCCTGGTCGCGCCGCGGCTGCCCGGGCGGGCCCGACCGGCAGCCCTGCACGGGAGGCGAGGGCTGCCCGGGCAAGGTGTTCCTGGACGAGCTGGACGCCGGCCTGGCCGGCCGCCCGCCCGCGGAACTCCCGCGCCGCGTCTGGGAACTGCGCCTGGAGGCCGACGCCGAGGACGGCCACTGGGCGCGCGACCTCCAACTGCTGTGGGACGACCCCCGGATCTTCCCCGACCCACCCGCCACGGGCCCGGCGCACGCCCGCTCACCCGTGGCCTGAACGGCCGCCCGCCGTGGCCGACTCACCCCCCCACCCTCCTGCACACCCGCCCGCACCCCACCGTCGGAGACCGAGAACCGCCATGCCGCACTGGTCCGTCTACACCGGCAGCAGCGAACCGCACGACGGCATCGACCGGCTGCCCGCCCCGCCGCCCTGGCGGGCGTTCGACGGCACGCCCGTGCTGCCCCCGCCCCGGGACGCCGACGACGAGGCGGCCGTCTCCCCCGACCGCGTGCACCGCGCCCGCACCTACGTCGCCACCCCGGAGGCGGTCCAGCTCGTCAACGCGGCCCTGGTGCTGCGCCGCCCGCTGCTGGTCACCGGCCCGCCCGGCACCGGCAAGTCCTCGCTGGCCTACGCCGTGGCCCGCGAGCTGCGGCTCGGCCCGGTGCTGCGCTGGAACATCACCAGCCGCAGCACCCTCGCCGACGGCCTCTACCAGTACGACCCGCTGTCCCGCCTGTACGCGGCCCGCCAGGCGTCCCTCGGTGGTGACGCGGCGGGCGAGACCGGGGTGGAGGACCACCTGCGCCTCGGCCCGCTGGGCACCGCGCTGCTGCCGTACGGGCGTCCCCGGGTGCTGCTCGTCGACGAGATCGACAAGAGCGACCTCGACCTGCCCAACGACCTGCTGAACGTGCTGGAGGAGGGGCAGTACGAGATCCCCGAGCTGATGCGCGCCGCGCGGCGGACCGGCGAGGATCACGCAGGGACCGGCGAGGAGGCCGTCGAGGTGCTGGCCGACGGCACCGGCACCCCCGTACCGGTCCGGCGCGGCCGGGTCCGCTGCCGGGCGTTCCCGTTCGTCGTGCTGACCAGCAACGGCGAGCGCGAGTTCCCGCCCGCCTTCCTGCGCCGCTGCGTCCGGCTCGCGCTGCGCCGCCCGGACGGCGAGCGGCTCGCCGAGATCGTGCGCGCCCACCTCGGCACGGCCACCGGCGGGGCGGGCCCGCTCATCGACCGGTTCGTGGAACGCGCCAAGGACGGCGAACTGGCCACCGACCAGCTCCTGAACGCCCTTTACCTGACCGGCGTCGCGGGCCTGGACGCCCCCTCGCGCGACGCCCTGGCGGAACAGCTGATGCCCTACCTGAGCGCCCCGGCGGACGGCGATGGCCTCTGAGGGGTCCGACGAACCGGCCGCCGTGGCCCGGCTGGCGGCGCTGCTGACCGCCGCCGCCGGCACGGCACCGACCCCGCGCGAGATCGCGGAAGTGCTGTGGCTGGCCGGCCGGTCGGCGGAGGAGGAGGGAGGTCCCCCGCACCCCGGCCCACCGCGGCAGGCCGCCGAACCGGTCCCGTACGTCCCCGACGGGCCGGCCCCCGGCCTCCCTCCCCCGGCCGTGCGGCAGGCCCCGCCCGCCCCCCGGGTCCCCCTGCACCTCCCGGCCCCGGACGCCCGCCCGGACACCGGGCAGGGACCGGCCACCCGTCCCGCGGCCGGCGGGCCGTCCCTGCTCGCCCCCGCGCCGCCGATGCTGCACCGTCCGCTCGCCCTGCAGCGCGCGCTGCGTCCGCTGAAGCGGCGGGTGCCTGCGGCCCGGACCCGGGAGCTGGACGAGCGGGCCACCGCCGACCGCATCGCCCGGCTCGGCGCCCACCCGGACGTGTGGCTGCCGGTGCTGCGCCCGGCGCACGAGCGCTGGCTGCGGCTGAACCTGGTGCACGACACCGGCCCGACCATGCCCGTCTGGCGGCCGCTGGTGCGCGAACTGCACACCGTGCTCGCCCAGTCGGGCGTCTTCCGCACGGTCACCCTGCACCCGGCCGGCCCCGACGGGCGGGCCCCCCACGTCCCGGTCCCGGCGGACGGCCGTACCGTCACGCTGGTCGTCAGCGACTGCACGGGCCCGCAGTGGCGCCCCGGCGAGGCGGGCGCCCGCTGGTACGCGACCCTGCGCCACTGGGCGGCGCACGTGCCGCTGGCCGTCGTCCAGCCGCTGCCGGAGCACCTGTGGGCCACGACCGCGCTGCCCGCCGAGCCGGGGCTGCTGTCGGCGCGGGCCGCGGCGGCCCCGACGGCCACCCTGGCGTTCACCCCGTACGACCCGGGCGCCCACGACGACGGACCCGGCTGCGCGCCCCGTCCGCCGGGGTCCCTGGCGCTGCCGGTGCTGGAGCCGGGCGCGCCCTGGCTGGCCAACTGGGCGTCGCTGCTGGCCGGTCCGGGCGGTGCCCGGCTGCCGGGCGCGGTCGCCTGGCTGGCCCCCGCCCCGCCGGAGCCCGCCGCGCCGGCCGGCGGACCCGGCCCGTCCTCCCCGCAGGACCTGGTGCTGCACTTCCGCGCCACGGCCTCGCCGGAGGCGTTCCGGCTGGCGGGCCACCTGGCGCTGGCCGTGCCCTCGGTGCCGGTGATGCGGCTCGTGCAGCGGGCCGTGGAGCGCGACCCGCGTCCGCAGCACCTGGCCGAGGTGGTCCTCAGCGGCATGCTCACGGCCACGCCCGGCAGCCCCGGCCACTACGCCTTCCGCCCGGGTGTGCGCGAGGTGCTGCTGCGCACGCTGCCCCGCACCGTCCGCGCTCGCACCCGCGCCTTCCTCGCCCGGGTGGGCGGCCTCATCGACGAACGCGCGGGCCTCGCGGCGGGCGAGTTCCGCACCCGCACGACCACCGCGGACACCCCGGCCCCCGCCGACGCCCCCGCCACCGCCCCGCCGGGCGAGCCGTTCGCCACGGTGACCGAGGAGACGGTGCGGCGGCTGGGCGGGACGGACGGGAGCGGGACCGGGACCGACGCCGAGGTCGAGACGGCGACCGGGGCCGGGCCCGCCCTCCCCGACGGCCCCGCGGCCGACGGCGTCCCCCCGCCCGCCCGCGACACCCCGGACGCGGACTCCCCCGTGGGCCTGGTCGGCGGCCGCTACCGCCTCCTGGGGCCACGCGGGCACGGGCGGCGGGTGCAGGAGGCCCTGGACACCCGGACGGGCGAGCGCGTGGTCGTCCACCTCTACCCGCCGCAGCCCGCCGGGGCGGAGCGGTTCCTGCGCGAGGCGCGGGTCCTCGCCGGGATCGACAGCCCGCACCTGATCCGGGTCCTGGACCACGGCCTGCACGACCCGCACCCCGGGTCGCCGGGCCCGGCCACCCCCTACCTGGTCGCCCGGTTCGAGCACGGCGTGACCGTCGCGGAACTGGTCGCGGGCAGCGGCCCCGGGGTGTCGCTGCCGGTGTTCGCCCGGCTGGTGTGCGACGGCACGGCGGGGCTGGCGGCGCTGCACGCGCACGGCCTGGTGCGCGGACAGCCCGGCTGGGACGGGCTGCTGCTGCGGCCCGACGGCACCCTGCTGTTCAGCCGGTACGCGCTGGGCGAGCAGTCGGAGGGCCTCGACGCCCGCGGTGACCGGGAGGCGTTCGCCCGCCGGCTCGCGGAGCTGGCCGCCCGGGTGCCGGACGTGCCGCCCGGCCTGCGACCGCTGCTGGAGGAGATCCGCGGCGGACACGTGCCGCCCACCGCGACGGACCGGCTGGCCGGCGTCAAGGACTCCGCCGACCTGCGCGTGCGGCTGTTCGGCCCGCCCCGGCTCGACCGCGGCGGCCGTCCCCTGGAGCTGCCCGGCCCCGAGGCGCAGGCCCTGCTGAGCATGCTGGTCCTGGCCCGGGGCGGCCGTCTGGCCCGCACTCGGCTGGCGGAGGGCCTGGGGGACCGGCCGGACCCGGACGGCCCGGACTCACGCGTCGACGCCCCGGCCCGCGAGCTGGCCCGGGTCCTCGGGCCGGGCACGGTGGCCGCCACCCGCGACGGGTACGCCCTGCACCTGGCGGGCGCCTGGGTCGACGTCTTCGCGGCCGAGGCGGAACTCGACCGCGCCGAGCACGGTCACGGCGCCCGGCCGGCGCACCCGCTGTCCGAGGAGGAGGTGGCCGGCTTCTTCGCGGAGGAGCCCCTGCACGGCGTCCCGGGCCCCGCGGCCGAGGCGGCGCGGACCCGGCTGCGCGAGGTGCTCCGGCACCTCGACGACCTGTACGGCGCCCGCACCCTGTCCTTCACGGCGGGCCCGGACCTCACCGGCCGGCCCGAGACCCGCATCACCCTCGAGTACGCCGTCCACCAGGTCCTCTCCCGGGGCGGTCTCGGCCCCGGGCAGTACGCGGTGCACGTCCGCGCCGACGGCTACACCGTCCGGGCGGCGCCCGGCACCGCGCTGCTGCCGGTGCTGATGGCGGTGCTGCGCTGGCTCCCGGGCCACTGGGCGACCCTGCGCGAACCACCGCCGCTGCGGGTGGCGTTCGGCCGGGCCCGACCCGCCGTGGCCGGCGCCGCACCCGTCGTGGTCGTCGTACCGCCCGCCCTCTACGGCGAGTTCACCGCCAGCTCCGCCGCCGCGGGCCCGCACCGCTTCCACCCGCTGTACGAGGGGACCCGGCCGGCCGCCTGGTACTGGCCGGGCGCCGAGCACCGCGACCTGGTGAGCGGGCCGCACGTCACCCCGGACCTCGGCCGGCTGGGTGTCCCCGCGCCGGGACGCGCCGCCGTCGTCCACACCCGCCCCGGCGGCCCGCTGGCCCTGCTAGACCCGGCCGCCCCCTACGGCGGTGGCCCGCCGCTGCCGGTGACGTACTACGAGGTCGACCTGACCCCGCAGCGCGCCGCGCGCCGGCTGGCCCTGCCCGGGTCCGGCAAGGGCGGCTTCACGGCCGCCGTGGAGCTGACGTGGCGGGTCGCCGATCCGGTCGCCTTCGTCCGCGGGGGAACCGCGGAGGTGGCGGAGCGGCTGTTCGCGCACCTCGTGGAGCGGGCGCCGCTGATCACCCGCCGGTATCCGCCGCGCCGGGCGGTCGGCGCCCAGCGCGCGCTCGGCGCCGAGCTGGGCGACTGGCCGGTGCCCGGCCTGGCGGTGAGCTGCGCGGTCACGCTGGCCCCGGAGTACGCCCCGCCGCCCGAGGTGCCGGCCCCGGCGCCCGCGCCGCGCACGCCCGGCGACCTCCTGGCCGGGACCCGTACGGTGCTGCTCGGCTTCGACGGGCCGCTGGTGCGGCTGTTCACCGCGCCCCGGGCCCGGGAGGCGGCGCTGGAGCTGCTCGCGCTGGCCGCCGAACACCGCGCGCCCGAGGACGCGCTGACGGGCCGTCCCCTGGCGGTCGCCGCGGCGCGCGAGTCGCTGGTGGACCCGCTGGACGTGCTGCGGGTGTTCGCCCGCGACCCGGTGGGCCCGCTGCTGCGGAGCCGGCTGGACGAGCTGGAGCTGCGCGCGGTCGCCGACGCGCCCACCACGCACCGCTCCGTCGCCCTGGTCCGCACCCTGCACGCGGCCGGCCTCCGGGTCGGGGTCGTCACAGACGTCTGCGAGGCCGCCGTCCGCCACCACCTGGAGCGCCACCGGCTGCCCCTCACCGGGCTGCACGGCCGCAGCGAGGACCTGACGCGGCTGATGCCGCACCCCGACGGCCTGGTGCGCGCCCTCACCGGGCAGGACGCCCCGGCGCTGCTGGTGGGTTCGACGCTGGCCGAACTGGGCGCCGCCCAGCGGCTCGGGATCCGCTTCGTCGGGCTGGCCCGCAACCGGACGGTCGAGCAGGCGCTGCGCGCGGCCGGCTGCGAGAGCACCGTGCCGTCGCTGACGCCGTTGCTGGAGGCGGCCCGCGGCCTCTGACGGGCCGTCGGACCGGGCGGGCGGCACAACCGCCCGTTCAGCGGTGCCCCGCCCAGCCCATCTGAAAGGGCGGCCCCGGCCCGCTCCCCCGACGATGCGAAGGAGGCCGACCGCCCGGCGGCCCACGCACCGCGTCTCGGGAGGACCCCGCCAATGACCGCCAGTCTGGAGCAGCTGCGCCGCTGTCACTTCGCCGTCGACCTGGGCGCGGCGCGGACGCGGGTGTACGTCAAGGGCGCCGGGCTCGTCGTCGACCAGCCCTCCGCCGCGGCCGTCAACACCCGTACCGGTGCGCTGATCGCGGTCGGGGAACTGGCCGAGAAGATGACCGGGCGCACACCCCACTACATCCGGGTGGTACGGCCCGTGTCCGGCGGCACGGTCGTCGACATCGAGATGGCCCAGCGCATGCTGCGTCACCTGCTGGGCGACCGGATGCGCCGTCAGCTCCGCCGCAAGCCGCGGCTGCGGGCCGCCGCCTGCACCCCGCACGACGCCGACCCGCTGGCCCAGCGGGCGGCCATCGAGACCCTGGTCGGGCTCGGCGCGCGGCGCGTGGAGCTGGTCGACACGCTCATCGCCGCCGCCGTGGGCTGCGGGCTGCCCGTGGAGCGGCCCGAAGCCACCATGATCATGGTGTGCGGGGCGGCCGCGACCCAGGTGGCGGTGCTGTCCCTGGGGTCGATCGTCACCGCCGAGCGCGTCCCGGTCGGCGGCGAGGCCGTGGACCACGCGATCGTGCAGCACCTGCGCCACGAGCACGAGCTGATGCTGCCCAGCCAGTCCGTGCGGCCGCTGCAGATCGCCCTGTCGGGCAACGGCCTGACCCCGCACGGGCCGGCGTCCACGGAGATCCACGGGCGGGACGTCGCCACCGGTCTCGCCCGTTCGGTGCGGATCGACACCGCCGCCGTGCGGGACGCCATCCAGACCCCGCTGACGGCCGTCCTGGACGGCATCGGCAAGGTGCTGCGGGACTGCCCGCCGGACCTGGTGGCCGACCTCGCGGACCGCGGGATCACCATGGTGGGCGGGTCGGCGCTGCTGCCGGGCTTCGACCAGATGCTGCGCCGGGCCACGGGCATGCCGGTGCACATCGCCGAGCGGCCCGACGTGTGTGCCGCGCAGGGCCTGGGCGCCATGCTGGAGGGGAAGATCCAGCCGCTCGCGCTGAACCCGATGGGGTCCTGAGCGCCGGGGGCGCAGGGGGCGGTCAGCGGGCGAAGTAGGCCCGTACGGTCGTCCCCCGGTCGCCCGTGTGCAGGCGGACCAGGTCGGCGACCAGGTTGACCAGCAGCAGGCCCCGCCCGCCGAGCTGGTCGCGCCGCGGGGGGCGGCGGCCGGCGAGCGGGTCGTCGATGCGGCCGCGGTCGCGCACCTCGCACACCACGCGCCCGTCCTCGGCCCACACCCGCAGCTCCCCGCTGCCGCCGCCGTGCAGCACGCTGTTGGTGCTCAGCTCGGAGGCGGCCAGGGCGAAGTCGCCGAGCCGGGTGCCGGTCAGGCCGAGCCGCCGGCCCTCCTCCGTCGCGTGCTGCCGTGCCGTCGGCAGGCACGCCGCGTCGAAGTGCCGGGCGGGCACCCGCGGCGCGGCGGGCAGCGGCAGGTTGTAGGAGGCGACGACGCCGTCGGGGTCGTAGGCCTCGCTGGGCCGCTCCTCGGCGGAGCCGGCCGGGATGACCACGGGGTGGGTGGCGTGGGCGTCGGTGAGCGTGCGGTCGTCCAGGCGGCTCTCGTCGTAGGGGCACAGGATGCTCACCTCGCGGCCGGTGAACGCGGCGTTGATCAGCGCCTCGTGCTGGGCGCACGCCGGGTACTCGGTGGCGCTGCGGCCGGCCCAGATCGGCTCGCCGATGATCCGCACGCGCCGGCCGGAGGGCTGGGCGTCGGCGAAGGCGCGCAGCACCCCGGGGATGATCCGGCCGGGGTTGCGGCCCGCCTCCTGCATGTCGAGCAGCAGCACGGCGTCCGCGGCGGGGCCGAGGCCCTCGCGGATCAGCCGCAGGTTCGCGGCGGGCACGGCGACGGCGACGGGGTCCCCGGCGGTGAGGCCGGCCTCCAGGAAGGGCAGCGTCCCGGCCAGGTACTCCTGCTCGTCGCGGTAGAACAGCGCGGGATGCACGAAGGGATCAGTGGTGGTCGCGCTCATGTCCTCGGCACCTCCCTCTCCGGCGCACCCGCTCTCCGGCCTGGCTGCCCACGTTCCCCCTCCGGATACCCCGCTTCCGTCCCGGGGAGCACCGAAGTCCACCGCTCGGCTCACGATCGGCTACCCGAGGCGCTGCGGCTCATGCCCCGCCCGGGGTGTGACCGGCCGGGCGGCGGGCAGGCGCACGTCGAGCGGACGGGTCGGCCGTACCGATGGTAAGGCCGGACGGGCGACGGGCGGACGGGCGGGCCCGCGCGGCGGCGCCCACCCGGCTCGGCGGACCGGCGGGCCGCGACACGACCGGGGGCCGGACACGGACGGGACGGTGGCATGAGGGCGGCGGCAGGGGCGCGGCGGGCGGCGGACGGGGTGCCCCTGGTCGTCGAGGGCCGGACGGACGCCGGTCACGCGCTGCTCACGGCGCGGGGCGAGCTGGTCGACGGCTGCGCGTCCGTGCTGGCCCGGGAGCTGGACGCCCTGCCGCCGGACACCCGCCGGGTCGAGGTGGACGTGTCCGGGGTGGCGTTCATGGACACGGCGGGCCTGCAGTTCCTCGAGGTCCTGGAGGCGTACGGGCGCCGTACGGCGCTGCCGGTGGCGACCCGTGACTGGCGGGGCCAGCCGCGCCGCGTCCTGGAGCTGGCGGGCCTGGACCCCGCCGACCCGCTGCGCCCGGTGCCCCGCCCGCGGGTGCCCCGCCCGCAGACCGGGCCGCCCGCCTCACCCGTGGCGCTGGAGCGGGCCGAGCGGCTGCGGGAGCTGCACGAGGAGGTCGAGCAGCTGCGCCGGGCGATGGCCTCCCGGCCGGTGATCGACCAGGCCCGCGGGATGCTGATGGCCGCCCACTCCTGCACCCCCGACCAGGCGTGGAGCATCCTGCGCGAGACCTCCCAGCTCTCCAACACCAAGCTGCGCACGGTGGCGGAGGCGGTCGCCACCAGCGCGACCGGTACGCTCCCGCCCGTGGAGGTACGTGCGGCCCTGCGCACGGCGATCGCCCGTCACACGGGCTGACGTGCCCCGCGTCCGGTGGCCCGCGCGCCATGCCGAAGCGGGGGGGCCGTGAAAAAATCGGACCGGCACTCGACGAAGAGGGATGTCCGTGAGCAACGAGCTCCAGCACGACCACCCCGATCACCCTGGTCACCCCGCTCACCCCGACCACACCGGTTACGGGACCCTGCGGCCGGACCGCACGGGGCAGGCCGAGGCGTTCGACGCCATCGGCAGCCGGTACGACGAGGCCTTCCCGCACAAGGAGGGGCAGGTCGCGGCCACCGACTGGCTCGTCGGGGCCCTGGCGGCCGGGTCCCGCGTCCTGGACCTCGGCTGCGGCACCGGCCTGCCGACCGCGCGCCGGCTCGCCGAGGGCGGCCTGGACGTGGTGGGCGTCGACCTGTCGGCCCGGATGGTCGCGCTCGCCCGCGAGCACGTGCCCGAGGCGTCCTTCCACCAGGCGGACCTCGCCGACCTGCGCCCCGGCGGCCCGCTCGACCTCGGCCGCTTCGACGCGGTGACGGCCTTCTTCTCCCTGCTGATGCTGCCCCGCGCGGAGATCCCCCTCGCGCTGCGCACGATCCACCACCTGCTCGTGCCGGGCGGCCGGCTCGCCCTGTCGATGGTGGAGGCCGACGTGGACGGGTTCGCGATCCCGTTCCTCGGCAGCACCATCCGCGTCTCCGGCTACCTCCGCGACGACCTGCGCGAGGTGGTCGACGGCGCCGGCTTCGACGTCGTCGACGAGACCTCGTACACCTACGCCCCGTCCAGCGCGGACGTGCCGCCCGAGGTGCAGATCTTCCTGCGGTGCACGCGGCGCGGGTGAGGCGGCAGTCGTGACACAGCAGCCCGCGGGCGGCCCGCGCCCGGCCGTGGAGGCGCCCACCGGCCGGCTGCGCTACCTGGACGCGGCCACCCGGCGGATCGCCCGGGGCATGGACCTCGACGAGACGCTCGAGGAGCTGTGCCGGGCCGCCGTGCCGGAGTTCGCCGACGCGGCCTTCGTCCACCTGTGCGACCCGCTGCCGGTCGGCGACGAGCCCTCCGGTCCGGCCCCCGTGCTGCGGCTGCGTGCGGCGGCCCCGCCCGCCGGCGCCCCCGGGAGCGTGGTGGACCTCGACCCGGACGGGCCGCTGTCGGCGCTGCTGCGGGCCGGGCGGCCGGTGCCCGGCGACGCCCCGGGGGTCGCGGCCGCCGCGGCCGGTCTGCTGGGGCCGGTCCCGCCGGGCAGCCGCCTGGTCGTGGCCCCGCTGCACGGCCGGACCCATGTCATGGGCAGCGTCACCCTGCTGCGCGGCGCCGACCGGCCGCCCTTCACCGACGACGACCTGCTGGTCGCCTCCCAGCTCGCCACGCACACCGCGCTCGGCATCGACAAGGCGGTGCTCTACGCGCGCGAGGCGTCGGTGGCGGCCGCGCTGCAGCGCACGATGCTCCCGTCGTCCCTGCCCGAGCCGACCGGGGTGCGGCTGGCCAGCCGCTACCTGCCCGCCTCGCGGACGGCCCAGGTCGGCGGCGACTGGTACGACGCGATCCCGCTGCCCGGCAACCGGGTCGCCCTGGTCATCGGCGACGTCATGGGCCACTCGCTGACCTCGGCCGCGATCATGGGCCAGCTCCGCACCATCGTGCAGACCCTGGCGGGCCTGGACCTGCCCCCGGACGAGGTGCTGCACCACCTCGACGAGCAGGCCGAACGGCTCGGCAGCCTGCACATGGCGACCTGCCTGTACGCCCTGTACGACCCCGTCCTGCACCGGCTGCTGGTGGCCAACGCCGGCCATCCCCCGCCGCTGCTGGTGCACCCGGACGGCCGCGCGGTGGTCCTCGGCATCCCGCCGGGCTCACCGGTCGGCGTCGGCGGCGGCGTCTTCGAGAGCACGGAGATGCACGCGCCCGCGGGGTCCACCCTGCTCCTCTACACGGACGGCCTGGTGGAGTCCCGCGAGTGGGACGTGCTGACCGGTGTCGAACGGCTCAGGAGCCGCCTGGCGGGAGCGCCCCGGTCGGCGCCGGCCTCGCTGGAGGCGCTGTGCGACGAGGCACTCGGCACCGCGGGCAGCGGCGACCGGGACGACGACATCGCGCTGCTCGCCGCCCGCTTCGAGGGCGTCCAGCCGGAGACCGTGGCCCAGTGGTACCTCGCCCCGCACCCGCGCACCGCCCGCCAGGCCCGCACACTGACCCGCAGGACCCTGCTGCGCTGGGGCCTGGACGCCCTGGTCGACACCGCCGAGCTGCTGGTCAGCGAGGTGGTCGCGAACGCCGTACGGGTCGCCTCGCGGCCGGTCACCCTGCGGCTGCTGCGCGGCGAGGTGCTGCGCGTGGAGGTCGCCGACGACTCGACGCAGGTGCCGAGGATGCGCCACGCCCGCCTCCACGACGAAGGCGGGCGCGGTCTGTTCCTCGTCGACCAGCTCGCCCTCGGCTGGGGCGCGACGAGGGTGAGCACGGGCAAGGTGGTGTGGTTCGAACTGCGCCTGTCCGGCGAGCCGCTCTAGCCGTCGTTCTCCGGGGAGGGCAGGGAGGCGCCCGGGACGTCGACGGGGGCGTAGACGCGGTGGTCGCCGGGGTAGGGCTCGGTCCAGTCGTGGGTCTGGTACCAGGTGTAGCGGTTCATCTGCTCCGCGTTGGCGTAGTCGGGCACCGCGTGCGGGCCGGTCAGGCGCTGGTGGGAGGCCCAGGTGCGCCACTGCGCGGCGAGCGCGCGCCGGGCCGGCGGGACCGCGGCGGACGTCGGTGCGGCGGCCGCCGCGGTGTCCTGGGGCGCGGGGGTGTCCGGCCCGCAGGCGGGCTGCGGGTTCACGCCGAGGGTGAGGGACGTGCGGTTGGGCACGGCGGTGAACGGCGTGGCGTCCGGGGTGCGGCGGAACGCGCCGTACATCGGGGTGGCCGCGCTGTCCTTCTGGTTCATCGGGCGGATGCCGAGGATCTGCTCGACGGTGCGGATCATCGTGATCTGCGAGTAGTAGCGGTGGTCGACGCCGCCGTGCGCGGCCCAGGGGCTGATGACCTGGACGGGCGCGCGGTGGCCGTCGACGTGGTCGAGGCCGTTCTGGGAGTCGTCCTCGACGACGAAGATCGCCGAGTCCTTCCAGTACGGGCTGTGCGAGATGGTGTCGACCATGCGGCCGACGGCGAGGTCGTTGTCGGCGACCTCGGCGGCGGCGTTCGCGGGGCCGCCGGTGTGGTCGTTGGAGAACCAGAACATGTTCAGGGCCGCCGGGCCGTTCTTCGCGAAGTCCTGCTCCCAGATCTGCTCCTTGTAGACGTCCGGGACGTCCAGGTCGAACATCGGGAAGCCCTGGACGGAGACCTCGTTGAGCGAGGGGATCGCGGAGCCGGTGCGGATGGGGTACTGGGTGGGCGCGCCGGTCGACCGCATGGTCCGGGCGTCGCAGTACAGGTTCTGCCAGGTGGCGCCCGCCGGCTTGGTCTCCAGCGACTGGAACTCGCCGAAGTCCTTGACCGACCTGCCCACCGCCTGGGCCCCGGTCCACAGGAACCCGGTCCGCTGGTGGCCGAGGGCGTCGTTCTCGGTGTCGTAGCTGCGCTGGTACTCGCCCGCCGAGGACTCGGTGTACTCCGGGTTGTCCGACTGCATCAGCCAGTTGTGGCCCTCGGCGGAGTTGGTGCCGACGTCGTAGAAGTTGTCGTAGAGCCCGAACTGCCGGGCCAGGGCGTGCTGGTTGGGGGTGACGTTCGCGCCGAAGGTCGTGAGCGCCGGGTCGCCGTCGCCGCGGGGGTCGTCGCCGAGGACCTGGTCGTAGGTGCGGTTCTCCTTGACGAGCAGGAAGACGTGCTTGATCGTCGAGGGGTCGCCGAGCCGCGCCGGGACCGGCACCGGCCGGGCGTGGCCCGCGCGCTCGGCCGTGCGCACCGAGCCGGGCGTCCAGCCGTTCTGGCGGAACACCGTGGCGGTCTGCGCCCGTACGACGCTGTCGTCCGGCAGCGTGAACCGGGTCAGGCTGGACGTCGTGTCGTGGGTGCCGTGACCGGCGGCGGCGGTGGGGCGGCGGGCGTCGATGCCGCGGGTGTTCGAGACGACGACCTGCCCGCCGACGGTGGCGAGCTGCGCGGGGAAGTAGTCGGTGGGCAGCAGGCCGACGTACCGCGCGGGCTCCTGCGCGGACTTGTAGCGGTAGACCGCGACGGCGTTCGCGCGGCCCAGGGTCACCAGCAGGCGGCCGTCGGCGGTGAGCGCGACCGCGTTCGGCTCGTAGCCGACCGACGCCTCGGGCCACGGCTGGGTGGCGATGGTCTGGACGACCTTGCCGCGGCGGGTGTCGATGACCGAGACGTCGTTGTCCGCGGTGTCGGTGACGAACACCGCGCCCTTCGCCGCGTACACCGCGGTCGGGTGCAGGCCGACGTCGAGGGTGCCGACGGGGGCGGCCGGGTCCGCCGGGTCGATGACGCTGACGGTGCCGGTGGTGGTGGCGCCCGTGTCCGGGTCGGCGGGCACCTGGGTGCCGTAGGAGTTGATGGTGGTGTCGCCGGCCCTCGCCGGGCGCCCGCCCTCGTTGCTGACGTACAGCCGGCCGCCGGCGAGGGCGATGCCGCGCGGGGCGTTGCCGACGGCCCAGCTGTGCAGAACGGCCCCGGTCGCCGCGTCGAGGGCGACGACCCGGTTCTGGCCGTTGACCGCCGCGTAGACGGTGGAGCCGTCGGGCGAGAAGACCGCCCCCGCGACCAGTGCGTGCCGGGAGCCGTCTGCCGGGACCGGGACGCTCACCGGGTCGGACAGGGTGCCGTCGGCGGCCACGGTGAACCGGGTGTAGCCGTCGGTCTGGCCGAGCCACAGCCGGGTGCCGTCGGGCGAGTAGACGGGGCCCTCCTGGCCGACGGCGGCGCTCTTGATGCGCAGGTCGTCCGCCGCGTTGGTGCCGATCTTCTGTTTCACCTGCCCGGTCGCCGCGTCGAGGACGACCAGGGCGGCGTCGCCGTCGGCGAGGGAGGCGGCGAGGCGGGTGCCGTCGGGGCTCACCGCGGAGGACATGATCTTGCCGTCGTCCAGGACCGTGCGGGTGCCGTAGGGCTTCAGGTACTGGTCGGCCGAGACGACCTGCCCGCGCGCGGTCCGCTCCCCGACCTGCCGGGTGCCGAAGCCGTACGTCGAGGCGAGGGCGGTGCCCGTGACGCCGAGGGCGACCGCGATGCCCGCCGTCACCAGCACGCCCCGGCGCGCGACCGGCCTGCCGAACAGGCTGATCCGCTCCCGCTGCCGGGTGCGGCGCTGACGGGTTACCTGCATGGGGCTGTCCCTTCGGAGGAGGGGTGGGGAGCAGCTCGACGGTGCCGTCGAACTGCCAGAGGGGGTTCGGGGCGTCCCCGAGCGGGGTGCGCACCAGGAAGTAGCCGTTGACCTCCTTGGGCCCGTCGCCGTCGGCGACGTACCGCCCGTCGGGGGCGACGTCGAGCTGGTAGACGGCCTGCCCGGTGAGCCGCACGCCCGGCAGGTGCCAGGAGACGACGCACCGCCAGTCGTTGCCCGGCCCCTGCGGGGCGAGCCGCCCGGCGCCCTTCGTGCACGCCGCCGTGACGGCGAGCTGTTCCTCGGTGACGGCGGGCCGGTGCAGTTGGTCGGTCTGCAGCCGGTACAGGTGCGCGAACGCGGTGGCGACCGAGCGCTGCACCTTCTCCTGGCCGATCCCGGACCCCGGGGAGGGCGTGGTGCCGGCGATCACCGCGACCGTGACGGCGAGCAGCCCGGCGAGGGGCAGCAGCCCGACGGTGAGCGCCCGGCGGCCGGAGCCGTCGTGCGCCGGGGCGGTGAAGTCCCGCCGCAGGAAGAGCAGCAGGGCGAGCGCGGTGGCGAGCACGGCCCACACCAGGCCGACGGCGACGCCGATGAGGAGCGGGCGGAGCTGGGCGGGGTCGGTGAACAGGCCGTTCCAGGACAGGAAGGCGTACCCGGGCAGGGCGAGCCGTACGGCGACGGGCAGCGGCAGCATCTGGGCGACCTGCAGGGCGAGCGCCACGAGTGCGGGCAGCAGCAGGCCCGTCGGGGACCGCCCGAGCGCGACCGAGCCGAGCAGTCCGATCGCGGCCAGCGCCAGGGTCGGGGCGAGGGCGCAGGTCCAGGCGAGCAGGACGCGCAGGGCGGCTTCGCCGGGGGTCAGCAGGTGGCCGTCGAGGCCGACCAGCGGCCGGTTCCCGACCGCGAGGAGCCCGCCGGCCGCGCTGGAGCAGGCCAGCCCGGCCACGAGCAGCAGCACGACGGTGAGGCCGGCCAGCGCCTTGGCGGCGAAGATCCGCCGGGGTGAGCGGACGGCCACCAGCAGGTGGCGCCAGGTGCCGAGCCGGTCCTCGCAGGCGAACACGTCACCGGTGACCACCGAGGTCAGCAGGGGCAGCGCCCAGGTGCCGGCGAAGCCGAGCATCACCAGCGGCCCGGCCCAGCCGGTGGCGTGCATCCAGCGGCCGAAGAGGGTGTCGGTGGGCAGCGTGCTCTGCTCGCCCACCCCGGCGACGAACAGCGCGGGCGCGATCCAGCAGGCCGGCACGAGCACCCGGATCCGCCACTGGGACACCAGTTTGACCAGCTCGAAGCGGTAGACACGGGCCACGGGGACCCGGCGGGCGGCCGGGACGCCGCCGGTGTCCTCGCCGAGGTCGTCCGGGCGGTCGACGGCGGTCGCGGTCATCGGCGGGCCTCCTGCCGCTCGGTGAGGGCGAGGAAGGCCGCCTCCAGCGGTGAGACGACCGGGGTGAGCTCACGGACGGCGACGCCCGCGTGGACGAGCGACGCGACGAGGGTGTCGAGGGCGGGCACGGGCGCGCGCACCACGAGCCGGCCCGTGTCGCCGGCCACCTCCACCCCGGCGGTCGAGGCGGCGAGGCGGCGGGCGGCCGGCGGGTCGGAGGTGACGAGCCGGTAGTCGAGCGCGCCGTGCGCGGCGGCCAGCTCGCCGACCGGCCCGGAGAACACCGCCCGCCCGCCGGAAAGGACGGTGACCTCGGAGCACAGGGCTTCCAGGTCGGCCATGCGGTGGCTGGAGAGCACCACGGCGGTCCCCTCGGCGGCGAGCCGGGTGAGGACGCCGTGGACGTGCCGCCGGCCGGCCGGGTCGAGCCCGTTGGACGGCTCGTCGAGCACCAGCAGCCGGGGCCGGGCGAGCAGCGCGGCGGCCAGACCCAGCCGTTGGCGCATGCCGAGGGAGAAGCCGCGGGTGCGGTCGTCGGCGACGTCGGTGAGTCCGACCTGGTCCAGCGCGTCGTCGACACGCGCCGCGCGCGGGCCCTCGCCGTGCAACGCCGCGAGCGCGGCGAGGTTCTGGCGGGCGGTCAGCGCGGGGTACAGCCCGGGCCCGTCCACGAAACCGGCGACCCCGTCGGGTGCGGCGAGCACCCGCCCGACGGGCACGCCCAGGATCTCCAGGGTGCCGCTGTCGGCGACGGCCAGGCCCAGCAGCAGGCCCAGCAGGGTGGTCTTGCCCGCGCCGTTGGGCCCGACGAGGCCGTGGATGCGCCCCCGGGTCACCTCCAGGCCGACGCCGTCGAGCGCGACGACGTCACCGAAACACTTGCCGATCCCGTGCGCCCGGACGGCGAGGAGTGTGCCCATGAGCCCCTTCTTTCGCACCAGTGAAGGAACTTAGGCGCGTCACACGCCCCGCACAGGGAAGCCCGCCTGAACACGCACGGAACGGATCGTCAAGGCATGGGCAAGTGGGGGGGGCGCCCGCCGGGCGGCCGGGCCGCGGACCGCCGGGGGAAATTCCTCGGGTGGCGCTGTCGATCCGTCGGCGTCCCGTTCGACACCCTGGTGACGGACGCCTCGCCGGACCAGGGGGCGACAGGACCTGATGAGGGATCAAGGGATCACATGGCACAGCTGCTGCGCGTACAGAACTTCACCGTCTCCCGCGACGGCGTCGCCGCGGGCGAGGACCAGAGCCTGGAGCGGCCCTTCGGCACCCGGATCGACCCGCGGGAGCTCTTCGCCTGGGCCGGCGCCACGGCGAGCTGGCCCAACCGCACCGAGCCCGGCGGCAGCCGCGGCCTGGACGACTACTTCACCCGGGACTTCAGCCACAACATCGGCGCCGAGATCATGGGCCGCAACAAGTTCGGCCCCCAGCGCGGCCCGTGGCAGGACTTCGAGTGGCAGGGCTGGTGGGGCGAGGAGCCGCCCTTCCACACGCCGGTGTTCGTGCTGACCCACCACGAGCGCCCCTCGATCACGCTCTCCGACACCACGTTCCACTTCGTGGACGCCGACCCCGCCACGGTGCTCGCGCGGGCCCGGGAGGCCGCCGGGGGCAAGGACGTGCGCCTGGGCGGCGGGGTGAGCACGATCCGCGAGTTCCTCGACGCCGACCTCGTCGACGCGCTGCACGTGGTGGTCGCCCCGGTGGAGGTCGGCTCGGGACTGCGCCTGTGGGACTCCCCCGACGACCTGCGCGACCGCTTCCACCTGGAGGTCGTGCCGAGCCCGAGCGGGGTGACGCACCACTTGTTCTGGCGCCGGTGACCGGCGCGCCCGCTGAGACGTTTCCGCGGGCGAAGGGCGCGCACAGTGGGGCGGGTGGGACTCGAACCCACGGCCGACGGATTATGAGTCCGCTGCTCTAACCGGCTGAGCTACCGCCCCATAGCGGCGTGTCGCGTACATGTGTGCGCGTCGTCTGCCGCAGCATAGCCGCTCATACGATCTCCTGCTTCGGATGGTCGGCTTCCGTGCACCCCCGCGACCTGCCGTCATGTCCCTGAGGACCACGCCGCCGGGCGTCCGGTTCCCAGGGACATGAAAAAGGACCCCGACGGGGTCCTCGTTCAGCATGCTCCCCCGACTGGACTCGAACCAGTAACCTGCCGGTTAACAGCCGGCTGCTCTGCCAATTGAGCTACGGAGGACCGAGCTCCCCCGACTGGACTCGAACCAGTAACCTGCCGGTTAACAGCCGGCTGCTCTGCCAATTGAGCTACGGAGGAATGCCTCGTTGCATCGAACGTGCCGTCCTGGGTATCCGCCAGGGGGCGCCCGCTCGCTGCGACACATACATTAGCGCAAGCAGGGGGGTGCTTAGCCAATCGGTACCCCCGGCACCGATGCCGCACCGCCGACCGACACGAGGGAAGGGTGGCCGTCATGCGCTACCGGCTGATGTTCCTCTCCGGGCTCGCCCTGGGTTACGTGCTGGGCACGAGGGCCGGACGCGAACGCTACGAGCAGCTGAAGAAGTCCGCGCGCCGGCTCTCCGAGAACCCCGCCGTCCGCAACACCGCCGAGACGGCGGCCCAGCAGGGCCGCCAGTACGCCGGCAAGGCCTACCACGCCGTGAGCGACAAGCTCGGCGACCGGGTCCCCGACTCGGTCACCCAGCGGGTCCGCTCGCTGCGTGAGCGGAACGGCTCCGCCCCCGCCGACGACTGGGGCACCAGCACCACCTGAGGCCCTCCCGGGGCCGTCCTCAGGGGCGCGGGAACCGTGCGGTCGCACGGTGTCCGCGCCCCTGTGCCGTGCCCGGCCCGACCCGGCGCGGCGATGCGGCAGAATTTTGGCCATGGGGATAGTCGCCGGGCTGGACAGTTCGCCCGATTTCACTCGCATCGTCGTCTGCGACACCGACACGGGTGCCGTGCTCAGGCAGGGCTACGCGCCGCACCCGGTCGACGGTCCGGCGGGCGGCGGCCGGCCGAGCGACGTCGACCCGCAGGCCTGGCTGCTGTCCCTCGGTGAGGCCGCCGGCGGCGGTCTGCTGGAGGGCGTGCAGGCCATCGGCGTGTCCGCGCAGCAGAACGCCGTCGTGCCGCTGGACGCGCAGGGCAACACCGTGCGCCCCGCGCTGGTCGGCGGGGACAAGCGGGCCCAGGTCGCGGCCGCCGACCTGGTGGACTCCCTCGGGGGCCGGGAGGCGTGGGCGCAGGCGGTCGGGTCCGTGCCGCAGGCCGCGCAGCCGGTGACCAAGCTGCGCTGGCTCGCCAAGAACGAGCCGGACGCCGCCCTGCGCACGGCCGTGCTGCTGCAGGCCCACGACTGGCTGGTGTGGCAGCTCCTGGGCCGGCCGGTGCGCCGGACCACCGACCGGGGCGGCGCCTCGGGCACCGGGTACTGGTCGGCCGCGACCGGCGGCTACCGCCCCGACCTCGTCGAGCTGGCGCTCGGCCACCAGGTGGCGCTGCCCGAGGTGATCGGGCCGTCGGAGGCGGCCGGTACGACGCCGGAGGGGCTGCTGATCTCCGCCGGCACCGGCGAGACCATGGCGGCCGCGCTGGGCCTCGGGCTGGGCACCGGGGACGCCGTGGTGTCCCTGGGCGCCTCCGGGTCGGTGATGGCCGTGCACCCCGAGGCCCTGACGGACGGCACCGGGACGATCACCGCGCTGGCCGACGCGACCGGCATGCACCTGCCCGTCGTCACCACCCTGAACGCTGTACGGACCCTGCGCGGCGCGGCCGAGCTGCTGGGGCTGCCCGACCTGGAGAGCCTGTCGGACCTGGCGATGAAGTCGACGCCGGGCTCGCACGGGCTGGTGCTGCTGCCCTACCTGGAGGGCGAGCGCACCCCGAACCTGCCGCACACCGCCGGGACGCTGGCCGGGCTGCGGCGCGAGTCGATGAAGCCCGAGCACCTGGCGCGGGCCGCGTTCGAGGGCATGCTGTGCGGGCTCGCCGACGCGCTGGACGTGCTGCGCGGGCGGGGCGTGGAGGTGCGGCGGGTCTTCCTGCTGGGCGCGGCGGCCGAGCTGCCCGCGGTGCAGGCGGCGGCGCCGGCGCTGTTCGGGGCGCAGGTCGTCGTGCCGCAGCCCGCGGACTACGCGGCGATCGGTGCCGCCCGGCAGGCGGCCTGGGCGCTGGGGGTCACCCAGGGCACGCTCGACCCGCGGACGCCGCCGGCCTGGCAGGGCGCGGCGGCGCAGGTGCTGGAGCCGGGCGAGGAGCTGGCGGTCGGGCAGGCGGTGCGGCAGCAGTTCGTGTCGGTGCGCGAACAGACACACCCGGGGGCGTTCCGCTCGTAGCGGACGCGGCGGGGCTGCGCTGACGGGTTAATCGGTTGAGGTAACACGGGTGGAGTGCCCGACGATAGGTGCCAAGGGCAAGCGACCGCCCCTTTCGCCGACTCCGAGAGACCAGCGTGCTCATACGACTCCTGCGGACCTGTCTCAGGCCCTACAAGAAACCCATCACCCTGCTGGTGCTGCTGCAGTTCCTGCAGACCTGCGCCACCCTCTACCTGCCCACGCTGAACGCGGACATCATCGACGACGGCGTCGTGAAGGGCGACACCGGCTACATCCTGTCCTACGGCGCCCTGATGATCGGCATCTCGCTGGTCCAGGTCGTGTGCAACATCGGCGCCGTGTACTACGGCGCCCGGACGGCCTCCGCGCTGGGCCGTGACGTGCGGGCCGCCGTCTTCGACCGGGTGCAGTCGTTCTCCGCCCGCGAGGTCGGCCACTTCGGCGCGCCGTCCCTCATCACCCGTACGACCAACGACGTCCAGCAGGTCCAGATGCTGGTGCTGATGTCGTTCACCCTGATGGTGTCGGCGCCCATCATGTGCGTGGGCGGCATCGTGCTCGCCCTCGGTCTGGACGTGCCGCTGTCCGGGGTGCTGGTCGCCGTCGTCCCGGTGCTGGGCATCTGCGTGACGCTGATCGTACGGCGGCTGCGCCCGCTGTTCCGGGCCATGCAGGTGCGGCTGGACACGGTGAACCGGGTGCTGCGCGAGCAGATCACCGGCAACCGCGTCATCCGCGCCTTCGTCCGCGACGAGTACGAGCAGCAGCGCTTCCGCAAGGCCAACACCGACCTGACCGCCATGGCGCTGGGCACCGGCAACCTGCTGGCGCTGATGTTCCCCGTGGTGATGACGGTGGTGAACCTGTCGTCCATCGCGGTGGTGTGGTTCGGCGCGCACCGCATCGACAGCGGCGGGATGCAGATCGGCGACCTGACGGCGTTCCTCGCCTACCTGATGCAGATCGTCATGTCCGTGATGATGGCGACCTTCATGTTCATGATGGTGCCGCGCGCCGAGGTGTGCGCCGAGCGCATCCAGGAGGTCCTGGACACCGACTCCAGCGTGGTGCCGCCGCTCGCGCCGGTCACCGAGCTGCGCCGGCACGGGCACCTGGAGATGCGCGGGGCGGGCTTCCGCTACCCGGGTGCCGAGGAGCCCGTGCTGAAGTCCGTGGACCTTGTCGCCCGGCCGGGCGAGACGACCGCCGTGATCGGCTCGACAGGCAGCGGCAAGTCGACGCTGCTGGGCCTCGTGCCGCGGCTGTTCGACGCCACCGAGGGAGAGGTGCTGGTCGACGGCGTGCCGGTGGCCGACCTCGCCCCGCGGCTGCTGGCCCGGACCGTGGGTCTGGTGCCGCAGAAGCCGTACCTGTTCGCGGGGACCGTCGCGACGAACCTGCGCTACGGCAACCCGGACGCCACCGACGAGGAGCTGTGGCACGCGCTGGAGGTGGCGCAGGCCAAGGACTTCGTGACGAAGCTGGAGGGCGGCCTGGACGCACCGATCGCGCAGGGCGGCACCAACGTCTCCGGCGGTCAGCGCCAGCGCCTGGCCATCGCCCGGACGCTGGTGCAGCGCCCGGAGATCTACCTCTTCGACGACTCCTTCTCGGCGCTCGACTACGCCACGGACGCCGCCCTGCGCGCGGCGCTCGCCGAGGAGACCGCGGAGGCGACCGTGGTGATCGTCGCGCAGCGCGTGGCGACCATCCGGGACGCGGACCGCATCGTGGTGCTCGACGAGGGCCGCGTGGTCGGCACCGGCACCCACCACGAGCTGATGGCGGACAACGAGACCTACCGGGAGATCGTGCTCTCCCAGCTCACGGAAGCGGAGGCTGCCTGATGGCGGGGCCGATGGGGCGGATGATGGCCGGGGGCGGCCCCGACACCCGCTCGCTGGACTTCAAGGTGTCGGGCCGGCGGCTCGTCGCCCGGTTCGGGCCGGAACGGCTCACCATCTACGCGCTGCTGGCGTGCGTGGTGGTCAGCGTCGGGCTCAACGTGGTCGGACCGAAGATCCTCGGGCGGGCGACCGACCTGGTGTTCTCCGGCATCGTCGGGCGGCAGATGCCGTCCGGCGCCACCAAGGACCAGGTGCTGGAGTCGATGCGGCAGCGCGGCGACGGCGACGTGGCCGACATGCTGCGCAGCACCGACTTCACGCCGGGCAAGGGCATCGACTTCACCGCCGTCGGGCACGTACTGCTGCTCGCGGTGGGCGTGTTCCTGGTCGCCGGCCTGCTGATGGCGGTGGCGACGCGGCTGGTCAACCGGGCCGTGAACCGCACGATGTTCCGGATGCGCGAGGACGTCCAGACGAAGCTGTCGCGGCTGCCGCTGTCGTACTTCGACCAGCGCCAGCGCGGTGAGGTGCTGTCGCGGGCGACCAACGACATCGACAACATCGGGCAGACGCTCCAGCAGTCGATGGGGCAGCTCATCAACTCGCTGCTGACGATCATCGGCGTGCTGGCGATGATGTTCTGGGTCTCCTGGATCCTGGCGCTGGTCGCGCTGGTGACCGTGCCGCTGTCGTTCGTGGTGGCCACCCGGGTCGGCAAGCGGTCGCAGCCGCACTTCGTGCAGCAGTGGCGCACCACCGGCAAGCTGAACGCGCACATCGAGGAGATGTACACCGGTCACACCCTGGTGAAGGTGTTCGGCCGGCAGGAGGAGTCGGCGCAGCAGTTCGCCGAGCAGAACGACGCGCTGTACGAGGCCGGGTTCAAGGCGCAGTTCAACAGCGGGATCATGCAGCCGCTGATGTTCTTCGTGTCGAACATCAACTACGTGCTGGTCGCGGTCGTCGGCGGGCTGCGGGTCGCCTCGGGCGCGCTGTCGATCGGTGACGTGCAGGCGTTCATCCAGTACTCGCGGCAGTTCTCGATGCCGCTGACGCAGGTCGCGTCGATGGCGAACCTGGTGCAGTCGGGCGTGGCCTCGGCCGAGCGGGTCTTCGAGCTGCTGGACGCCGAGGAGCAGGAGGCGGACCCGGTCCCGGGCACCCGGCCCGAGACGCTGCGCGGGCGGGTGGCGCTGGAGCACGTGTCGTTCCGCTACGAGGCCGACAAGCCGCTCATCGAGGACCTGTCGCTGACCGTGGAGCCCGGCCGGACCGTCGCGATCGTCGGCCCGACCGGCGCGGGCAAGACCACCCTGGTCAACCTGCTGATGCGGTTCTACGACGTCTCCGGCGGGCGGATCACGCTGGACGGCGTGGACATCGCCGCGATGTCCCGGGACGAGCTGCGCGCCGCGATCGGCATGGTGCTGCAGGACACCTGGCTGTTCGGCGGCACGATCGCGGAGAACATCGCCTACGGCGCCTCCCGCGAGGTCACCCGCGGCGAGATCGAGGAGGCGGCCCGGGCGGCCCACGCGGACCGGTTCGTGCGGACGCTGCCCGACGGGTACGACACCGTGATCGACGACGAGGGCTCCGGGGTGAGCGCCGGTGAGAAGCAGCTCATCACCATCGCGCGGGCGTTCCTGTCCGACCCGGTGATCCTGGTGCTGGACGAGGCGACGTCCTCGGTCGACACCCGCACCGAGGTGCTGATCCAGAAGGCGATGGCCAAACTCGCCCACGGGCGCACCTCGTTCGTGATCGCGCACCGGCTGTCGACGATCCGCGACGCGGACACGATCCTGGTGATGGAGAACGGCTCCATCGTGGAACAGGGCACGCACCACGACCTGCTGGAGGCCGGCGGGGCGTACTCCCGGCTGTACGAGGCGCAGTTCGCTCAGGCCGTGGCCGAGGTGGACTGAGCGGGCGGCCCGGCCCGGGGTGCCGTCGCGCCGCGGCGGCGCCCCGGCGGGGTCAGTCGAGGTAGCCCCGCAGCTGGTCGGCAAAGGCGTGGTCCCTGAGCTTGTTGAGCGTCTTGGACTCGATCTGGCGGATGCGCTCGCGGGTCACGCCGAAGATGCGCCCTATCTCCTCCAGCGTGCGGGGGCGGCCGTCGGCCAGGCCGTAGCGGAGCTGGACGACCTTGCGCTCCCGCTCGCCGAGGGTGGACAGCACGGCCTCCAGGTGCTCCTTGAGCAGCAGGAACGCCGCCGACTCCACGGGGCTCGCGGCGTCGCCGTCCTCGATGAGGTCACCGAGCGCGACGTCGTCCTCCTCGCCCACCGGTGCGTGCAGCGACACGGGTTCCTGGGCGAGGCGCAGCACCTCGCCGACCCGCTCGGGCGGCAGGTCGAGCTGGGCGGCGACCTCCTCGGGGGTCGGCTCGTAGCCGCGTTCCTGGAGCATGCGGCGCTGGACGCGCACGACGCGGTTGATGAGTTCGACGACGTGCACCGGGACGCGGATGGTGCGGGCCTGGTCGGCGAGCGCGCGGGACATCGCCTGGCGGATCCACCAGGTGGCGTAGGTGGAGAACTTGTAGCCGCGGGCGTAGTCGAACTTCTCCACGGCGCGGATCAGGCCGAGGTTGCCCTCCTGGACCAGGTCGAGCATGGTCAGGCCGCGGCCGACGTAGCGTTTGGCGACCGACACCACGAGCCGCAGGTTGGCCTCGATGAGCCGGCGCTTGGCCATCCGGCCCATGACCACCAACCGGTCCAGGTCCAGCGCCAGTTCGCTGTCCAGGTCCGGGGTGGTGCCCAGCTTCTCCTCGGCGAACAGGCCGGCCTCGACGCGGCGGGCGAGCTCGACCTCCTCGGCCGCGGTGAGCAGGGGGATGCGGCCGATCTCGCGCAGGTACTGGCGGAACAGGTCGGCGGAGGGGCCGCCGGACTCGGTGCGGGTGGGGGCCGGCTCGGCGGTCCCGGGGAGCACGGCACTCACGGCGTCCAGGGGCAGGGGCGTGTCCCCGGCCTCCTCCGCGCCCACGGCGTCGAGCGCCTCGGCGGGCGGTTCGCCCGGCTCACCCGGCTCGGGGGGCGGCTCCACGGACGGCTCCAGGGACGGTTCGGGGCCCGGCCCGGCGTCCGGGCCGGCTTCCGGGCGGTGCGCGGCGCGGTCCTGCGGGGGCACCGCGACCAGGAGGTCGGTCTCGGTGCCGGACTCCGCGCCGTCGGTACGGGTGTCGGTCGGGACGAGGGTGCGGGTCTGCACGGGGGCGACCTCCAGGATGATCGCTGCCGCCGAGGGGGGCGGCAGCGGTACTTCGGGGGCGGAGACGGCTGCCAGGCCGCTGTCCGTCCCGTACGCGATGAGCGCGCCCGCGGGGGTCTGTGACCCGTGGGGGACGGATCGGCCGCGCTCCGAGGACTCAGGCACCGGAACCCAGTGTGGGGTACGACACATCTCCGCCACGAGGGGCGTGCGGTGACTTTTTGAGTCCGGTCCGTGACCCAGCGGTGACCGCGGGGGCCTGCGGGCCGTCCCGGGGGTCAGAGCGCGGCGGCCCCGTGCGCGCGCAGCGCCTGGTCGTACTGCTGGAGGATCCACAGCTCGTTCTGCACGGCGGCGAGCTGGGCCTGGTCGCCGCCGGTGGACAGGCGGGTCATCTGCGACTGCACGTCCCGGATGCGGCGTTCCACCGCGCGCCGGCGGACCTGGACCAGCACCGTGCCCGCGTACACCTCGTCCACCGTGCGTTTCATGATCGGCTCGACGGCGAGTTCGGTGACCATGGCGCGGACCGTGTCGTCGGGGGCCGCCTCGCGGACCCGCACCAGGTACTCCTGCGGGTCCTGCACGCCGTACTCCGCGCCGCCCGCGTCCAGGACCGCCTGGCGTACGGCCGCGTAGGGCGGGGCGGTGAACTCGTCGACGCCGTACGCGTCGAACGCCGGGGAGACCAGCTCGGGACGCTGCAGGGCGAGCTTGAGCAGCTCGCGCTCGGTGGCGAAGACCGGGTTGCGCAGGGTGAGGGCCGGGCCGGAGGGGCCGGAGCGGGGGGCCTGCTCCCACTGCTGCTGCGGGGCGCCCCGGTCGGCGGGGCGCGGGTCCCGGCCGCCTCGCTCACGGGCCCAGCGGGCGAGCTGGGCCACGCGCTTGACGACGAACTGGGTGTCGAGGATGCCCAGCAGGCCGGCGAGCTGGACGGCGACCTCGTGCTGCGCGCCGGTGTTCTTGATGCGGGCGACGACCGGCGCGGCCTCGTCGAGGGCGGCGGCCCGGCCGGCCGGGGTGTCCAGGTCGTAGCGGCCGACGATCTGGCGCAGCGCGAACTCGAACAGCGGGGTGCGGGGTTCGACCAGGTCGGCGACCGCCTCGTCGCCCTTGGCCAGGCGCAGGTCGCAGGGGTCCATGCCGTCGGGGGCGATCGCGATGTACGTCTCGGCGGCGAACTTCTGGTCGTCCTCGAAGGCGCGCAGGGCCGCCTTCTGGCCGGCCGCGTCGCCGTCGAAGGTGAAGATGACGCGCGCCGAGCCGTTGTCCATCAGCAGCCGGCGCAGGATCTTGATGTGGTCGCCGCCGAAGGCGGTGCCGCAGGTGGCGATGGCGGTGGTGACCCCGGCCAGGTGGCAGGCCATGACGTCGGTGTAGCCCTCGACCACGACCGCGCGGGAGGTCTTGGCGATCTCCTTCTTGGCCAGGTCGATGCCGTAGAGGACCTGGGACTTCCGGTAGAGCGCCGTGTCGGGCGTGTTGAGGTACTTGGGGCCGTTGTCCGCCTCGTAGAGCTTGCGCGCGCCGAAGCCGACGACGTCGCCGCCGATGTCGCGGATGGGCCACATCAGCCGGCCCCGGAAGCGGTCGATGGGGCCGCGGCGGCCCTCCTGGGAGAGCCCGGAGAGGATCAGCTCCTTGTCGGTGAAGCCCTTGCCGCGCAGGAACCGGGTGAGGTGGTCCCAGCCCTGCGGGCTGTAGCCGACGCCGAAGTGCTGGGCGGCGGCCTGGTCGAAGCCGCGCTCGGCGAGGAAGACCCGGCCGGTCTCCGCCTCCGGGGAGAGCGCGAGCTGTTCCGCGTACCACTCGGCGGCGATCTTGTGGGCCTCGACCAGGCGGATGCGCTCGCCGCGCTGGTGGGCGGGGTTGTAGCCGCCCTCCTCGTAGCGCAGGGTGATGCCGGCCTGGGCGGCCAGGCGCTCGACCGCCTCGGAGAAGGTGAGGTGGTCGATCTTCATCACGAACGTGATGGTGTCGCCGCCCTCCTGGCAGCCGAAGCAGTGGAACAGTCCCTTGCCGGGGCTGACCTGGAAAGAGGGCGACTTCTCGTCGTGGAACGGGCACAGCCCCTTGAGGTTGCCGCCGCCCGCGTTGCGCAGCTGGAGGTACTCGGACACCACGGCGTCGATCGGGACCGCGTCCCGTACCGCCTTCACGTCCTCGTCGTTGATCCGTCCTGCCACGCGTGAAGTCTACGGGGACGGACCGACACTCACGGTGCGAGGTTTTCCAGCGGAACGTGCGGGTCGGCCAGGGCGTCGGTGTCGACCGGCGCCTTCGCGCGGATCAGCCGCTGGACCGGCTCCGTGACGTCCCACACGTTGACGTTCATCCCGGCGAGCACGCGGCCCTCCTTCACCCAGAACGCGATGAACTCGCGCTTGCCGGCGTCCCCGCGGACCACCACCTGGTCGTACGAGCCCGGCGGCGCCCACCCGCTGTACTCCATGCCCAGGTCGTACTGGTCGGTGAAGAAGTAGGGCACGCGGTCGTAGGAGGCACCCTCGCCCGCTTTGCCGAGCATGGAGCGGGCGGCGACCGGGCCGCCGTTCAGGGCGTTGGCCCAGTGCTCGACCCGGACCCGGGTGTCGAACAGGCCGAGCGGCACCGAGGCCACGTCGCCGGCCGCGTAGACGTCCGGGTCGCAGGTGCGCAGGCCCGCGTCCACCACGATCCCGCCGCCGTGCGCCCGGTCGGCGAGCTCCAGCCCGGCCGCCTCGGCGAGCGCGACCCGCGGCGCGGCGCCGATCGCGGCCAGCACGTCGTGCGCCGGGTGCTCCTCGCCGTCGTCCGTGCGGGCCGCGAGGACCATGCCGTCCTGGCCGACGATGTCGGTCAGCCGGGCCCCGAAGTGGAAGCGCACCCCGTGCTCGCGGTGCAGCTCGGCGAACAGCTCGCCCAGCTCGGGGCCGAGGACGCCGTGCAGCGGGGTCGGCGAGGGGTCGACGACGGTGACCTCCGCGCCGTACTCGCGGGCCGCCGCCGCGACCTCCAGGCCGATCCAGCCGGCGCCGGCGATCACGAGGTGGCCGTTGTCGCGGCCGAGCGCGGCCAGCACGCCCTTGAGGCGCTCGGCGTGGGCGAGCCGGCGCAGGTGGTGGACGCCCGCGAGGTCCGTGCCCGGGATGTCCAGGCGGCGCGGCTCGGCGCCGGTGGTGAGCAGCAGCTTGTCGTAGTGGACGACGGTGCCGTCCTCGCCGAAGCGGACGGTCTTGGCGGTGCGGTCGATCGCGTCGACGGTCTGGCCGAGGTGCAGCTCGACGTCGTTCTGCGCGTACCAGGCGGGCTCGTGCACGAAGACGCTCTCGCGGGCGTCCTTGCCGAGCAGGTAGCCCTTGGACAGCGGGGGCCGCTCGTAGGGGTGGTCGCGCTCGTCGCCGATCAGTATCACGCGGCCGGTGAAGCCCTCCGCCCGGAGCGTCTCGGCCGCCTTGGCGCCGGCCAGGCCACCTCCGACGATGACGAATGTCTGATCCGCGTCGACCACTTGAAGCCTCCTCGTAAACGTGCGGCCACATGAGCGTCCCGCACGCCGGGGGGCGGGGGAAGGGGGAGTGACCCGATCAGGCCACGCAGGGTCACCTGCGAGCCGCTCCCGCGGTCCCTAGAAGGCGTCCCGGCCGACGATGCTCACAGGTGCGCCGTCAGGCGGGCGTGAAGGGAGCGCGCCGAGGCGTCCGTGAGGGAGGCGATCTGGTCGACGATCACCCGCTTGCGGGCCCGGTCGTCCGCCGCCTGCGCGAACAGCGCGCGGAACTGCGGGTCGAGTCCGTCGGGGGCGCGCGCGGTGAGCACCTCGGCCAGCTCGGCGATCACCACGCGCTGGTCGGCGCGCAGCCGCTCCTGCTCGGCGCGCTGCATGACGTACAGGTCGGCGACCGCCTTGAGGACCGCGCACTCCAGGCGCGTCTCCCGCGGGACGACGAGCTCGGCCGCGTACCGGCTGAGCGGGCCGATGCCGTACTTCTCGCGCGTGGCGCCCTCGGCGGCCAGGCAGAAGCGGCCGATGAGCTGGCTGGTGGCGTCCTTCAGGCGGGCCTGGGCGACCGCCGTGCCGTCGTAGCCGTGCGGCCACCACTCCTGGTCCTGGAGCCGGTCCAGGGCGGCGGCCAGCTCCTCGGGGTCGGTGTCCGCCGGGACGTACCGGCGGGCGGCGACCGCGAAGACCTCCCGGCGCTCGGGCTCGGCGTGCAGGCAGGTGGGGTCGATGTGGCCGGCGTGCAGGCCGTCCTCGACGTCGTGCACCGAGTACGCCACGTCGTCCGACCAGTCCATGACCTGGGCCTCGAAGCACGTGCGCGTGCCGGGGGCGCCGTCGCGGACCCAGTCGAACACCGGCCGGTCGTCGTCGTACACGCCGAACTTGGGCGAGCCGGGGTCGGTGGGGTGGTCGCCGCGCGGCCAGGGGTACTTGGTCGCGGCGTCCAGGGTGGCCCGCGTGAGGTTGAGACCGACGGAGCCCTCCGGGGTGAAGCGCTTGGGCTCGATGCGGGTGAGCAGCCGCAGCGACTGGGCGTTGCCCTCGAAGCCGCCGCAGTCCCGCGCGAAGTCGTTCAGCGCCTGCTCGCCGTTGTGGCCGAACGGGGGGTGGCCCAGGTCGTGGGCGAGGCAGGCGGCCTCCACCAGGTCGGGGTCGCAGCCCAGGGCCGCGCCCAGCTCCCGGCCGACCTGGGCGCACTCCAGGGAGTGGGTGAGCCGGGTGCGGGGACTGGCGTCCCAGGCCGGGCCCCGGGTGCCGGGCGTGACGACCTGTGTCTTGCCGGCGAGTCTCCTCAGGGCGGCGGAGTGCAGGATGCGGGCGCGGTCGCGCTGGAACGCGGTACGGCCCGGGCGCTTGTCGGGCTCGGGCGCCCAGCGCTCGGTCGCGGTGTCGTCGTACGGGGTGCCTGCCATGGTTCGACAGTACGGGTCGCCGCTGACAGGAGGGGGTGGGGGCGCGGGGGGCGGGGGTGTGGGGTGGGGTTCGTGCGCGGGGCGGGGGCGGGGCCGGAGACCCGGGTCGGCGTCCGGAGCCGGCTACGCGGCGTGGGACGCGTCGTTCGTCGTCGTGAGGGCCTCGTCGTAGCGGGTCAGGACCAGGCGGGCCATCGCCGGGTGGGCGCCGAGGGGGGCCGAGGCCAGCCAGGGGGCGTGGGCGGCGCACTGGGTCGCGAAGCGGCCGGGGGCCGTGAAGTACGACGCGACCGCCACCCGGTGGCGTCCCCGGGCCGCGAGGTCGCGCAGGGCCGACTCCACGGTGGGCGCCGCGGCGGAGGCGTAGGCGGGCACGACCGGGACGCCGAGGCGGCGCGCGAGGAGGCGGGCCGTGCGGTCCGTGTCGGAGGCGTTGTCGGGGTCGCGGGAGCCCGCCGCGGCGAGCACCACCGCGCTGGTGCGGCGTTCGGCGCCGGTCAGGTCCCGGGGCCAGCCCGCCTCCACCAGGCGGGTGTGCAGGGTCTCCACCAGGAGGGGGTGCGGACCGAGCGGCGGCGCCGCGCGCGTGTGCAGGCGCGCTCCGGCCGCCATGCCGGGGATGTCGTGCTTCACGTGGTGGCCGCGGCCGAGGAGCAGCGGGACCAGCACGGCGTCCGTCGTGCCGCGCGCGTCGAGGGCGGCGAGGGTGTCGGTGAGCAGGGGTTCGTTCAGCTCGATGTGGCCGAGGTGCACGGGCAGGCCGGGCCGCAGGCCGCTCACGCGCGCGAGGAGCGCGCGGACGGTGGCCAGGGCGCGCGGGTCGCGGCTGCCGTGGCCGACGAGGACCAGCGCGGGCGGCCCGGGGCGCCGGCGGCCGTGCGGGCCGGCCGGGCCGGGGCGGCCGGTGAGCGGGGTGCTGACCCGGCGCATCGGGTGCGCTGGACGGTCGGGAGTCATGGGCACCGATCCTGCCGGGGGGAGGTTGCCCGGCTGTTGCGCGTCCGTCACGGGACTTTTCCGGTGGTTCACCTTCCAGGGAACCACGGTGTGAGGTGGGGCGGGGCGGGCCCGGGGCGGGGGTGAATGAACCGGATCGTCGCGGGACCCGTCCTCCTGCCCGGGACCAGGAACTCTCGACTCCGGACGAGGAGGTGGCGCCGTGCGCCGACCGTGGCGCGGGCCGGGCCGACCGCGGCTGCCGCGCACCCGCAAGGGGTGGCGGCGGCTGGTGCAGGCCGTGGTGGCGGGGTGCGTGCTGGCGCTGCTGCCGTCGACGTGGCTGTTCGTGTCCACCGCGGACCGGCTGGTGGGCACCGCCTCCGCGCCGCGCACCGACGTCGCCGTGGTCTTCGGCGCGGGCCTGTGGAACGGCGGGCCGTCGCCGTACCTCGCGCACCGGCTGGACGCGGCGGCGCGGCTGTACCGCGACGGCACGATCAAGGTCGTCCTGGTCACCGGCGACAACAGCCGCGAGGACTACGACGAGCCGGACGCCATGCGCGCGTACCTCACCCGGCACGGCGTGCCGGACGGGCGGATCGTCAGCGACTACGCCGGGTTCGACACCTGGGACTCCTGCGTGCGGGCCCGGAAGATCTTCGGCGTCCACCGGGCCGTGCTGATCAGCCAGGGCTTCCACATCCGGCGCGCGGTCGCCCTGTGCGAGGCGGCGGGGATCACCTCGTACGGCGTCGGGGTCGAGGCCGAGCACGACATGACCTGGTACTACGGCGGTGCCCGCGAGGTGCTCGCGGCGGGCAAGGCCGCGCTGGACGCGGCCTTCGAGCCGGACCCGCGCTTCCTCGGGCCGAAGGAGACGGCAGTGACGGCGGCGCTGGCGGGAGCACGCTGACCGACCGGTCCCCGGTGCGGTGCCCGCACCTCACCGAGCACCCGGGCGGGCCGGGAGGTCGTCGTGCCGGGGGTGTAACAGGGGCCGCAGCGGCGCGTAACACGGCCGCCGCACGCTGAGGCGCATGCAGAGCACCCCGACGCCCACCCACTGCCCGTACTGCGCCCTGCAGTGCGGGATGAACCTCACGCCCGCGCCGCAGGGCGGCGTCGAGGTGAGCGAGCGCGCCGACTTCCCGGTGAACCGGGGAGCGCTGTGCGCCAAGGGCCGTACGGCGCCCGCGGTGCTCTCCGAGCGGGTGCGGCTGACCTCGCCGTGGGTGCGCTCGGCCGGCGGCACGCTGGAGCCGGCCACCTGGGAGGAGGCCCTGGACCGGATCGCCCGCGAGCTGGCCCGGGTGCGCGCCGAGGCGGGGGCCGACGCGGTCGGCGTGTTCGGCGGGGGCGGGCTGACCAACGAGAAGGCGTACGCGCTCGGCAAGTTCGCCCGCGTGGTGCTGGGCACCTCGCAGATCGACTACAACGGGCGGTTCTGCATGTCGTCGGCGGCGGCCGCCGGCACGAAGGCGTTCGGGCTGGACCGGGGGCTGCCGTTCCCGCTGGAGGACATCCCGCGGACCGGCTGCGTGATCCTCGTCGGCTCCAACCCCGCCGAGACCATGCCGCCCGCGCTGCGCTACTTCCGCGAACTGCGCGAGAACGGCGGCACGCTGATCGTCGTCGACCCGCGCCGCACGAAGACCGCCGAGCAGGCCGACCTGCACCTGGCGCCCCGGCCCGGCACCGACCTGGCGCTCGCGCTCGGCCTGCTGCACCTGGTGGTCGCCGAGGGCCGCACGGACGAGGCGTACGTCCGGGAGCGGACCAGCGGCTGGGAGGAGGCGCGGGCCGCGGCGATGGCGCACTGGCCGGAGTACGTGGAGCGGATCACGGGGGTGTCCGTTCCCGACCTGCGCGAGGCGGTACGGCTGTTCTGCGAGCCCGAGGCCGCGATGGTGCTCACCGCGCGCGGGCCCGAGCAGCAGTCCAAGGGCACGGACACCGTGGGCGCCTGGATCAACCTGTGCCTGGCGACCGGCCGGGCGGGCCGCCCGCTGTCCGGGTACGGCTGCCTGACCGGGCAGGGCAACGGGCAGGGCGGGCGCGAACACGGCCAGAAGGCCGACCAGTTGCCCGGCTACCGCAAGCTGGACGACCCGGCCGCGCGGCGGCACGTCGCCGAGGTGTGGGGCGTCGACCCGGACACGCTGCCCGGACCGGGGCGCAGCGCCTACGAGCTGCTCGACGCGCTCGGCACGGACGTCCGCGCGCTGCTGCTCATGGCCTCCAACCCGGTGGTGTCGGCGCCGCGCGCCGCGCACGTCGAGGAGCGCATCCGCTCCCTGGACTTCCTCGCCGTGTGCGACGTGGTGCTGTCGGAGACGGCCGCGCTGGCCGACGTGGTGCTGCCCGTGACGCAGTGGGCGGAGGAGAGCGGCACCACGACCAACCTGGAGGGCCGCGTCCTGCTGCGGCGCCGGGCCGTCTCCCCGCCCGAGGGCGTGCGCAGCGACCTGGAGGTCCTGCACGAACTCGCCGCCCGGCTGGGGGTGGAGAAGGGCTTCCCGACGGACCCCGAGGAGGTCTTCGAGGAGCTGCGCCGGGCGAGCGCGGGCGGCCCGGCGGACTACTCGGGCATCACCTACCGCCGACTGGCCGAGGAGGACGGGGTGTTCTGGCCGTGCCCGGCGCAGGGCCCGGCGGTGGTGGCGGGCTCGGGTGCGCAGGGGGGCGGCCCCGGACACCCCGGCACCCCCCGCCTGTTCCTCGACCGGTTCGCCACCCCGGACGGCCGGGCGCGGTTCGCGCCGGTCGCGCACCGGCCCGCGGCCGAGGAGCCGGACGAGGAGTTCCCGGTGCTGCTGACCACGGGCCGGGTGGTGGCCCAGTACCAGTCGGGCGCGCAGACCCGGCGGGTCGGCGAGCTGAACGCCGCCGCGCCGGGCCCGTTCGTCGAGCTGCACCCGCGGCTCGCGGCGCGGCTCGGGGCCGCCGAGGGCGACCCGCTGGCCGTGGTGTCGCGGCGCGGCCGCGCGGTGGCGCCGGCCCGCATCACCACCGCGATCCGCCCGGACACGGTGTTCATGCCGTTCCACTGGCCGGGCGAGGGCCGCGCGAACACCCTGACCAACCCGGCCCTGGACCCGACGTCCCGGATGCCGGAGTTCAAGGTGTGCGCGGTGCGGGTGGAGGCGGTCGAGACGGTGCGGCCGGTGGAGGCCGTCGAGCCGTAGGCGCGCGGAGGGGCCGGCCCCCGTCGGGCGCCGGCCCCCGCGCACGAGGGGGGATCAGGTGACGTTGACCGCCGTCCACGCCGCCGCCACCGCCGCGTACTCCGCGCTGGTCGCGCCGTAGAGGTCCTTCGCCGCGTTCAGGGTGGCGGTGCGGGCTCCCTTGTAGTTGGTGGAGGACGTCATGTAGACGGTCAGGGCGCGGTACCAGATCTTGCCGACCTTGTCGCGGCCGATGCCGGTGACCGTGGAGCCGTCGTAGGTGGGCGAGTCGTAGCTGACGCCGTTGATGGTCTTCGCGCCGCTGCCCTCGGCGAGCAGGTAGGCGAAGTGGTTGGCGACGCCGGAGGAGTAGTGGACGTCGAGGTTGCCGACCGAACTGCTCCAGTAGTCGGCCGAGTTGCCGTCCTTGGAGGGCTTGTCCATGAAGCGCAGCGCGGCCTTGCCGAAGCCGGGACGGACGATCTTCTCGCCGATCAGGTAGTCACCGGTGTCGGCGGTGTTGCCGGCGTACCACTCGACCATCGTGCCGAGGATGTCCGAGGTGGCCTCGTTCAGGCCGCCGGACTCGCCCGAGTAGGTCAGCCCGGCCGTCTTCGACGTCACGCCGTGGCTCATCTCGTGGCCCGCGACGTCCAGCGCGACCAGCGGGCCGAACGTGGTGCCGTCGCCGTCGCCGTACGTCATGCAGAAGCAACTGTCGTCCCAGAAGGCGTTGTTGTAGTTGCTGCCGTAGTGGACGCGGTTGTAGGAGCCCTTGCCGTCGCCTGCGATGCCGTTGCGGCCGTGGACGTTCTTGTAGTAGTCCCAGGTCTCGTTGGTGCCGTACTGGGCGTCGACCGCGGCGGAGGAGCGGTCGGCGGTCGTGCCGGTGCCCCAGTGGTTGTCGGCGTCGGTGAAGACGGTCGCGGGGGCGCGGCTGAAGCAGATGCCGAAGATGCACAGGTCGGTCTTGTTGGCCGCGTCGCCGGTGTAGGTGTTGCCGCGGGTCGGGTCCTTGAGCTGGTACGTCGAGCCGGAGGCCGTGGTCTCCAGCGGGACGGTGCCGCCGTAGAGGGACGCGCCGTCGCCGGTCGCCGTCTCGATCAGGTCCCAGGCGTCGATCTGCGCGCCGGTGCGCGCGTCGGTCAGGACCGCGCGGGCGACCGGGTTGCCGAGCGTGTCCAGGCCGACCGCGTCGGTCCGCCAGGCCAGTCTCGGGGTGCCGTGCAGGGCGTCGACGACCAGGTGCGGCTTGGCCTTGACCTGCCTCAGGGTCGTGCCGCGGGTGGCGGCGCGCAGGGCGGCCACGGCGGCGTCGGCGGCCTTGGGGGCGGACACCTGCGGGGTGATGGAGGCGAGCGAGACCGTCTTCGTGGTCGCCCGGTCGGCGCCGCGGTAGGAGCCGTCGGAGGCCAGGTGGACCACGAAGTCGCCGCCGAGGACGGGCAATCGGCGGAAGGTGCGGTCGTAGCGGACGTGCTGGGTGCCGTCCTTGTCGACGACGACGTCCCGCACGGACGTGTCCTGCGCGGCGGTCAGGCCGAGGCTCGCGGCGTGGTCCGCGACGGCGGACGCGGCGTTGGCGAGGGCGGTGGCGCGGCTGGGCCCGCCGGCCGCGTCGGCGGCGGGCGAGAGCGCGGCGGCCAGCAACGTGGCCGTGGTGACGGCGATGCCGGCGGTGGCGAGACGGGAACCTCGGACGTGCGGCCGTATCCGACTCATCGGACTCCTCGGTCGGGGCGCCGACGGGCGCGTGGGGGTGGCGCTGATGTCCTCTGAGATTTAAGGGGCCATGACATGTCATGTCCATAGCGCCTTCACAGGGAAGTGTGAGGATGCCGAGGAGGAGAGAATCGTTTCCGTGACCGCGGCAGCCCTCCCCTTCTTCGTGTACGGCACCCTGCGCCCCGGCGAGGTCAACCACGGCCTCCTCCTGCGCGGCCGCACCCGCGCCGAGGAACCCGCGCTGCTCCCCGACGCGGTGCTCTACGCCGGCCCCGGCTACCCCTACGCCGTGCACGCGCCCGGCGGCACCGTCACCGGCGACCTGGTCACCGCGCACCCGTGGGCCTACGACGCCCTGCTCGCCGAGCTGGACCGGCTCGAGGAGTACCGGCCCGGCGACCCGCACACCCTCTACGAGCGGGTCGAGCGGGCCACCGTGGTGCGCGCGGCCGGGGGCCCGCCCGTGCGCGCCTGGGTGTACCTCGCCGGGCCCGTCGTCGCGGCCCGGCTGCGGGCGTGCGGGGAGCTGATCGAGGGCGGCGACTGGCGCGCGCGGCGGCGCTGACTGCCCGTCACCCGTTCACCCGCGCGTCCGGCGCATTTGTGCCGGACTCCGCCACAGCCGCCGTGACCTGCTGAAACGCCGGCCGCGCGGGACGCCGGGCGACACCCGTTCATCCCCTTTCTGACGCGCCCTCAGGAAGCGCGGTCGCGCCGCTGCCACTTATCTCGGAAGGGCAGGACCCACCGAACAGCTCGAAGGAGCACCGATGCGACGTACCGCCCGTCTGCTGGCCGGCACCGCGCTCGCCGTCACCGCCGTGAGCGGTCCCGTCGCCACCGCGTACGCCGGGCAGTCCGGCGGTCTGGAGGTGTACCCCTCGGCGGCCGTGCCCGGCGACCGGGTCACGGTCGGCACCTCGGCGTGCGGACCCGAGGGCACCGCCGCGGGCGACGCGAGCGCGGTCGGCGCGGGCCGGTTCACGCTGGCGCCGACCACCCACGACGGCGACGTCGTCGGGGAGTTCCGGGTGCCGCCCAGCGCGCAGCCGGGGACGTACGAGATCGTCGCCGAGTGCGCCGAGGGCGGCCGGCGGGTCAGCGGGGACCTCGTGGTGTCCCCTACCGCGACACACCAGCGGGTTCCCCCGCGGGGGAGCGTGAAGACGGGGGTCGGCGGCGCTCTGGGCCCCGACCCCGTGCAGACCGCGGCCGGCGTGGCGGCTCTCGCCGTCGCCGCCGCGGGCGGTACCTGGCTCCTGCATCGCCGGGCGAGAGGCGATGTGTTCTGACGGACACCCTCCGCTGTCCGTCCGCCGGTACCGCATGTCCCCTCCCCCTCCGGGTCCGACGCCCCTCGCGGCCCGGAGGGGGACCGGGCCGCTCACCAGGGGGCTCGCCGCTCACCAGGAGGCTCGTATGCACAGGCTGGGCGACACCGCGATAGCCGCCGTCACCGTCGCGGCGCTGTGCTCCGGCGCGTGGCTGCTGCACGACGGCGCCGAGCGGCACGCCCCGCCGCAGCCGTCCGCCGCCGAGGCCCGGGCCGGCGGCACCGACCCGCACTCCGCGCCCGCGCTGCCGCCCTCCCCGCCGGACCGCGTGCGCATCCCCTCGATAGGCGTCGACGCGCCCCTGACCGGCCTGCGCCTCACCCCCGGCGGCAGCCTGGAGGCGCCGCCCGCCACGCGCAAGAACCTGGCCGGCTGGTACGAGGCCGGCACCACCCCCGGCGAGACGGGCACCGCGGTCGTCGCCGGCCACGTCGACAATGCGGACGGCCCGGCCGTGTTCTACGCGCTCGGCGCGCTGAAGAAGGGCGCCCGCATCGAGGTGGACCGCCTGGACGGCAGCACCGCCCTGTTCACCGTGGACGCGGTGGAGGTCTACCGGGCGGGCGACTTCCCCGACGCGAAGGTCTACGGGGCCGCCCCGCGGCCGGAGCTGCGGGTGATCACCTGCGGGGGCGGCTACTCGCGGGACACCGGCTACCAGGGCAACGTGGTGGTGTTCGCGCACCTCACCGGGAGCCGCTGAGCCGGCTCCCGAGCCGCATCCCCCCACGCTTTCCGGCCGGTGCGACCTCACACCTCTCCCCCGCCCCCGCTGAGGGCAGCGTTCCGCACGGGAAACAGGAGTGATGCGGCCGGGTAACGTCGGCACCGCACGCTCGACGACATGACCTCGAATACGCGTGTGGTGGTGATCGGCGCCGGCCTCGCGGGCGTACGCCTCGCCCGGCGGCTCGGTGAGCTCGGCACGCCCGCGCTGGTCGTCGGCGAGGAGGAGCACCCCCCGTACAACCGGGTGCTGCTCGCCGAGGTGCTGGCCGGCCGCTACGCGCCCGAGGTGATCTCACTGCCCGCGCCCGCCGACCTGGTGCGGGCCCGGGTCACCGGCATCGACCGCGACCGGCGCGCGGTGACGTGTGCGGACGGCACGGAGATCGCCTACGGGACGCTGGTCCTGGCGACCGGGTCCAACCCGGTGCTGCCGCCGCTGCGCGGCCTGTTCACGCCGGACCGCGAACTGCCCGAGGGCGTCCACGCGTTCCGCACGATGGACGACTGCCTGGGCCTGGCGAAGGCGGTCCGGCCGGGCGTGCGGGCGGTGGTGATCGGCGGCGGGCTCCTCGGGGTGTCCGCGGCCCGCGCCCTCGCCGTGCGCGGCGCCCAGGTCGTCCTCGCCCAGCAGGCCGAGCGCCTGATGGAACGTCAGCTCGACCCGGAGGCCTCACGGCTGGTGCTGCGGCACCTGGAGGACCTCGGGGTCGAGGTGCACCCCGAGTGCCGGGTGCGCGACGTGCGGTGCGTCGGCGGGGCGGTCCGCTCGGTGGAGATGGCCGACGGGTACGCGCTGGACGCCGACCTGGTGGTGCTGGCCTGCGGGGTCCACCCGCGGGTCGGCCTCGCCCAGGACGCCGGCCTCGCCGTCGACAAGGGCGTGCTGGTCGACGACGAACTGCGCACCTCCGACCCGCACATCCGTGCCGTCGGCGACTGCGTCCAGCACGCCGGGCAGGTCTACGGCCTCGCCGCGCCCGCCCTGGAACAGGCGGACGTGCTCGCCGCCCTGCTGGCCGGCCGCGACGACGTCCGCTACCCGGGCACCCGCGCCCTGACCCGGCTGACGCTCACCGGCGGCGGCGTGCTCGACCTCGCCGCGTTCGGCGAGACGGTCCCGCTGCCCGGCGACGACGTCGTGCGGCTCGCCGACGCCACCCGCGGCACGTACCGCAAGGTCGTCGTCCGCGACGACCGCCTGGTCGGCGGGGTCCTCGTCGGCGAACTCGGCACCGTCGGCGCGCTCGCCCGCGCCTGGGAGGGAGCAGAGCCGCTCCCCGGTGACGGCCCCCTGCTCCACCTGCTCACCAACGATGGAGGCTCCTGAATGACCGCCACCCCGGAGGCCACCCCCACGATCGTGCTCGTCGGCCACGGCATGGTCGGCCAGCGCTTCCTCGAAGCGCTCGCCGCGCGCGGCCTGACCGCCACGCACCGTGTGGTCGTGCTGTGCGAGGAGCCGCGCCCGGCGTACGACCGGGTCGCCCTCACGTCGTACTTCTCGGGCCGCACGCCCGAGGAACTGTCCGTGACCGACATGGAGTTCATCGCCGCACACGGCATCGAGCTGTACGTCGGCGACCCGGCCGTCACCGTCGACCGCGGGGCCCGCGAGGTGACCGCGCGCTCCGGGCGGGTCTTCGGCTACGACACCCTCGTCCTCGCCACCGGCTCCTACCCGTTCGTGCCGCCGGTCCCGAACAAGGATGCCGAGGGCTGCTTCGTCTATCGCACCATCGAGGACCTGCTCGCCATCGAGGAGTACGCGCGGACCCGGGCCACCACCGGCGCCGTGGTCGGCGGCGGACTGCTCGGCCTGGAGGCCGCGGGCGCCCTGAAGGGCCTCGGACTGACCGCCCACATCGTGGAGTTCGCGCCGCGCCTGATGCCGGTGCAGGTCGACGAGGGAGGCGGCGCGGCGCTGCTGCGCACCATCGAGGAGATGGGCCTGAGCGTCCACACCGGCGTCGGCACCCAGGAGATCGTGGTCGACGCGTCCGGCGCCGTCACCGGCATGAAGCTGTCCGACGGCTCCGAACTGGCCACCGACCTGGTCGTGTTCAGCGCGGGCGTCCGGCCCCGTGACCAGCTCGCCCGCGACTGCGGACTGACCGTCGGGGAGCGCGGCGGCATCGCGGTCGACGAGCAGTGCCGCACGGTGGCCGACCCGCACGTGTTCGCGATCGGCGAGTGCGCGCTGGCCGCCGACGGCCGGGTGTACGGGCTGGTCGCGCCGGGCTACGACCAGGCGGAGACGGCCGCCGCGACCATCGCCGCCGACGAGGCGTCGTTCACCGGGGCCGACCTGTCCACCAAGCTCAAGCTGCTCGGCGTGGACGTGGCGTCCTTCGGCGACGCGCACGGCACCACCGGGGACTGCCTGGACGTGGTCTACTCCGACTCCCGCGCGGGCCTGTACAAGAAGCTGGTCATCGGCCGCGACGGCACGCTGCTCGGCGGCATCCTGGTCGGCGACGCGGAGGCGTACGGCACGCTGCGCGCGCTGACCGGCTCGGTGCCGCCCGTCGCACCGGAGTCGCTGGTGCTGCCGGCCGGGGCCGGCGCGGGCGCCGAGGCGCTCGGACCGGCCGCTCTGCCGGACGACGCGATCATCTGCTCCTGCAACAACGTCCGCAAGGGCACGATCCGCGAGGCCGTCACCGAACACCGCTGCACCACCGTGCCGGAGGTGAAGAAGTGCACCAAGGCCGGTACGACGTGCGGCAGTTGCGTCAAGGTCCTCGGCCAGCTCGTCACCGCCGAGCTGGAGGCGTCCGGCGTCGAGGTCGACAAGGGCCTGTGCGGCTGCTTCTCCCAGACCCGCGAGGAGCTGTACGAGATCGTCCTCGCCCTGCGCGTCACCACGTACCAGGACCTGCTGGACCGCTACGGCCGCGAGGAGGCCCGCGGCACCGACGGCTGCGAGGTCTGCAAGCCCGCGGTGGGGTCGATCATCGCCTCCCTCGCCCCGGTGATCGGCGCGAGCGGGTACGTCCTGGACGGCGAGCAGGCGGCGCTGCAGGACAGCAACGACCACTTCCTCGCCAACCTCCAGAAGAACGGCTCGTACTCCGTCGTCCCGCGCATCCCCGGCGGGGAGATCACCCCGGAGAAGCTGATCGTGATCGGCGAGATCGCCCGCGACTTCGGCCTCTACACGAAGATCACCGGCGGCCAGCGGATCGACCTGTTCGGCGCCCGCGTCGAGCAGCTCCCGCTGATCTGGACCCGGCTGGTGGACGCCGGCTTCGAGTCGGGCCACGCCTACGGCAAGGCGCTGCGCACCGTGAAGTCCTGCGTGGGCTCCACCTGGTGCCGCTACGGCGTCCAGGACTCGGTGCGCATGGCGATCGACCTGGAGCTGCGCTACCGGGGCCTGCGCTCCCCGCACAAGCTGAAGTCGGCGGTGTCGGGCTGCGCCCGCGAGTGCGCGGAGGCCCAGTCCAAGGACTTCGGCGTGATCGCCACGGCCGGCGGCTGGAACCTGTACGTCGGCGGCAACGGCGGCGCCACCCCGCGCCACGCGGACCTGCTCGCGCAGGACCTGTCCGACACCGAACTGGTCCGGCTCATCGACCGTTTCCTGATGTTCTACATCCGCACCGCCGACCGCCTGGAGCGCACCTCCGCCTGGCTGGAGCGCCTCCCCGGCGGCCTGGACCACGTCCGCGAGGTGGTCGTCGAGGACTCCCTCGGCATCTGCGCCGAACTGGAGTCGCTGATGGCGGCGCACGTCGCGCACTACCGCGACGAGTGGGCCGAGACCATCAACGACCCCGAGAAGCTCGCCCGCTTCGTGTCCTTCGTCAACGCGCCCGACACGCCCGACCCGGTGGTCGGCTTCGTCCCGGAGCGCGACCAGATCAAGCCCGACCTGCCGCTGCTGGCCATCGGCCACCGCCCCTTGGAAGGAAGCACCCAGCGATGACCCTGGCACTCGAGACGACCGACCTGAAGGTCCAGCTCAAGCTGGGCGGGGACTGGCTCACGCTGTGCGACCTGAGCCGGCTGCTGCCCGGCCGGGGCGTGGCCGCCCTGCTCCCTGACGGCCGGCAGGCCGCCCTGTTCCGGGACCGCGCCGGAGAGCTGTACGCGGTCGACAACCGCGACCCGTTCGCCGGGGCGGCGGTCCTCTCCCGCGGGCTGCTCGGCACCCACCGGGGCCGCCCGTTCGTGGCGTCCCCGCTGCTCAAGCAGCGGTTCGACCTGGTGGACGGCCGCTGCCTGGACGACGAGACGGTACGGGTGCGCACCTACGAGGTCCGGGCGGCCTAGCCGGCGCGGTCCACCAGGTCGCAGGTGACCCCGGTGAGCCGTGCGGAGGCGTCCCACAGGCGTTCCCCGAGGGTGTCGTCGAGGGTCCAGGGCGCCCGCCAGGACCGTGCGGGCGCCCCGCGCCACATCGCGAGGGCCGGGCCGGTGAACGTATCGGGCCGCACACCGGGGGCGGTCGCCGCGTACAGCGTGGGCAGGGCACCGGCCTCGGCCGGCTGGGCGAGGACCCGGTCCCCGGCCAGCAGCAGCCGCCGGGTGGCCGCGCTGCCCACGCCGGCGGTGAGCCCGGTGGCCGCGTACCCCGGGTGGGCGGCGGCCGCCACGACGGGCGCCCCGCTCGCCGCGAGCCGGCGCGCGAGCTCGTGGGTGAAGTGCAGGTTGGCGCTCTTGGAGCGGGCGTAGGCGGTCCAGCGGCCGTAGCTGCGCAGGCTGTTGAGGTCGCGCAGGTCCACCTTGCCCAGGGCGTGCAGCATGCTGGACACGGTGACGACCCGGGCCGCGGGCGCCGCGAGCAGCCGGGGCAGCAGCAGCCCGGTCAGCGCGAAGTGCCCGAGGTGGTTGACCCCGAACTGCGTCTCGAACCCGTCGGCGGTCGTCCCGTACGGCACGGCCATCACGCCCGCGTTGTTGACGAGCAGGTCGACGCGGTCGTACGGCAACGAGGCGGCGAAGTCCCGCACGGACCGCAGCTCCCCGAGGTCGAGCCGGCGGAACGTCACGTCGGCGTCCGGCACTGCGCCGCGCAGCAGCTCCACGGCCCGTTGCCCGCGCCCCGCGTCCCGGCAGGCGACGACGACCCGGGCGCCCGCGCGGGCCAGTTCGCGGGCGGTGACGAGGCCGAGTCCGCCGTTGGCGCCGGTGACGACGGCGATCCGCCCGCTCTGCTCCGGGATGTCCCGCGTGGTCCAGCCGCCCATGGCCGTTGCTCCCTCCGGTGGTGGGCCCAGCGTAGGAGCGGCCGCGTTCGCCCGGCGTATGCCCAGGGGCCACGGAGGGTCACCCGGCGGGCGCGGGCGGCAGGGCGGGTCTCCGGGGCGGGCCGCCGGGGGCCGGGAGGGCGGGCTGCCGGCTGCGCGGGAGCCCGGTGCATCATGACCCCATGCCTCATGAGCCCATGACGACCACGACGCCCGACCGAAAGGCCGATGCCGCGTAGGCGGCCCGGCGCCCTGCGCGCCCACCGGTCACGGCACCCGGTGCCCCGCACCCGCACGGCGCCGCCCCCGCCCCGCATCCCGGGACTGTCCACCGCGACGACGCTGGCGGTCCACCGGGTGGAGGCGACGTACCCGGACTTCCTCCTCTTCCCGGGCGCGACGAGCACCGCGCTCCTGCGCTACCGGGCGTTCCTGGTCCCGGGCCGGCGCCCCCTGTACCCGCGCACGGCCGTCTGCCCGTCGTGCCCCGGCTGCGCCCTGGACGACGTCCGGGAGGCGAGGGACACCCTGGCGGAGGTGCTGCGCCGCCTGCCCCCGCGCCCGGCGGGCGAACTGGCCTCGGTACTGGCCGCCCTGGACGGCAGGTACGCGGCGAGGACCCTGCCGGATCCGCGGGCGCCGAGGTCGAGCGCGGCCTGGTGGCACGGGCGCCTGGGGGAAGGGGCGGAGGGGTGGTGAGCGGGGCGGCGGTCACGGCGGGGGTGCTCCCCCGTGCCCGGCGGGCGCGGGCGGCGGGGCGGGGTGCCGGATCGTCCGCAGGTCCGCCGTCAGGTCGTCCAGCCAGACCTCGACGTCCACCAGGTACGGCAGGAGGCCGGGGGGCACGGGCGGTGCCGGGGACGGGGGGCCGGGCGGGGCGGCGGGATGCGCGGGGAAGGCCGCCGTGCGGGACATCGACGCGGCGACCCGGTCCGCGGTGTCGGCCGCCCAGCGACGGGCCACGGGCGGCATCTCCCCCGGCGCCCGTTCCTGCGGCAGCCAGTGCGCCCCCACCAGGACCCGGGTCGCGCAGTTGAGGACCGCCAGCCAGTCCGGGTCGCCGGGCGCCGGGGCGGCCGACGGCTCCGTGCGGTACTGGGCGTACACCGCCTCCGCGATCCGCAGCCGGTGCCGGGTCAGCCGTACCGCCTCGTCCGCCGCCCGGTGGCGGAGGCGGGCGTCGGAGGGGGCGCACGCCGCCGCCACCGTCAGGCCCACCAGCGGCGCCGTCGCCCGCAGCAGGGCCGCCATGCCCCGGCGGAGCTCCGCCCGCGCCCCCGCCGGCCAGGCGAGCAGCCCGCACAGCAGGCCCACCGCGCTGCCGGTCAGCACGTCGACCACCCGCACCTCGGCCAGGCGCCACGTCACCGGCGCGAGCTGCGCGAACGCCGTCGACACCACCAGGGTGAACATCCCCTGCGCCCAGGCCGGCCCGCCCAGCGGCCCCACGGTGAACGCGAGCGCCATCACCGGCACCAGCAGGGCCGCGTAGACGTCCGTGGACCCGCCCGCCTCCGTCAGCAGCAGGCCCGCCGCGACCGCGCCCGCCAGCGTGCCGAGCGCCGCTGCCCGCACCGCCGACCAGGTGGCGACCGCCGTCGTACGGCCCAGCGTCAGCACCGCGAGCAGCACCCAGAACCCGTGCGCCAGGTCCAGCGATCCGGCCACCAGCCGGGCCACCGCCAGGCCCAGGGCGGTGCGGACGGCGTTCTGGAGGACCACGGAGCGCACGGTGAGGTTGCCGGACAGCCGGACCGCCCACAGGCGCGGTCCCGACAGCCCCGCGTACCAGAACTGGGCCGGCGGCAGCCCCGGCGCCCCGCGCGCACCGCCGCGCGCCACGGCCACGGCGGCCACCGCGGTCAGCGCCGACAGGGCGGTCGACAGCACCGCGGAGCGGGCCCTGAGCCGCGCGTGCCACGCCGCGGAGGGGTCCGTACCGGTGGCCCCCGGCCCGTCCTCGCCCCTCGCCTCCAGGAACACGCCCGTCATCTCCAGCAGCCGGCCCGCGCCCCGCGCCGGCCGGTCGCCCCGCACCGCCTCGGCCGCCTCGGCGCAGCAGTCGGCGATGCCGTCGAGGAGCTCGCGGGTCGGCGCGTCGTCGGGCGGCGGGGCCGGGCGCGCCGCCAGGGCGGCCAGTTGCTCCAGGAGACGCCGGGCCGCGCCGCCCGTGTGGGCCAGGGCCCGCTGGGTGCGGCCGGCGCCGGTCGGGCTCGTGCCGGGCGGCTGCCGGGAGAAGCGGAGGTCCTGCGCGGCGGCGTGCAGGGCGCGCGGGCCGGGCGGGGAGATGGCCGGCGGGCCGGTGCCGCGGGCCGGAGCGGTGCCGACGCCGCCTGCCCGGCGCGCCGGGGAGGTGGCCGCCGCCCCGGGCGCCCGTGCCAGGGACCTGGCCGTCGCCGCCGCCTCGTGCAGGGCGCGGGACACCTTGTCGGCGTAGCGCGGTGGGGTGGGTTCGGGCAGGAGCCACACCTCGGCCGCGGCCAGCAGCAGCGCCCCGGCGGCCAGGCCGGCCAGGCGTTGCGGGAGGGAGCCGGGGGCGTACGGCGGGAAGCAGGCCAGGATGTAGAAGAGCTGGAGCCCGGGGGCCGCCCCCGCCATCCTCGGTCCGCAGGCCGAGGCGAACGTCAGCACGAAGCCGACGAGCAGCATCCCGGCGACGGCCGACGCGGTGGTCACGGCCAGCACGGTGCCGAGGGCGGTCAGCGCCGCGGCCGCCCCGAGGGCGTACAGCACGGTGCGCGCCCGCTCCCGTCCCGAGCCGGGCAGCGGTGACAGCACGCCGAACGCGACCGGCGCGAACAGGGCGTACACCGCGGCCGCCGGGCGGTCGAAGGCGTACACGGCCGGGTAGAACCCGGCGGCCGCCGCCAGCGTCACGCGCACGGCACGCCGGGCTGCCCTCCGGACCGGCGAACGGGGCGAGGGTGACGCCCGTGCGGTCGGCTGCCCTAGACGCACCCGTGCTCCTCTCCGGCGCCCACCCCGGCCTCCGGCACGGCCCGCGCCGCCACGTGCCCATTGTCACCGGGCGGGGCGCCGCCCACCTGCTGCGCGGCCCCGCACGGATCCGGTCGCGTGGCCGGAGGAAGATCCTCGCTTTCCGGACGTTCACTTCAGGCCCCTCGCCACCTCACGGCCACCGACGCGGGCCGATCGGTACCGATGCACCCCATCCGCACCTTTTGCCGACGCGTAGCGGACGGGCTGATTCCTGCGCGAATGCGCCGGAACTTCGCGGGCACCGGGCGGATCTTTGTGCGAATCCTGTGATCAGGTGGTGGGCGCCCAGCGGCCACGGGGGCCGCTGGGATCCGTCTTCCACGGGGGGAAGTCATGCACTCGCGTGCCTTCGGCATGCCGCTTCGGCGTGCCCGCAAGAGATCAGCCACCGCCCTGTCGATCGCGGCACTCACCTCCGCCGCGCTGGCCGCGTCCGTGCTGCCCGGCGCGACCGCGGCCGCCGCCGCCGACAAGCCGGTCTCGGCGTGGGGCAGGAACAGCCCGGACTTCTCGATGCCGACGGTCAAGGTCGGCGCCAACCGCCCGGTGCCGTCACGGGCGTCCAAGGTCCCGACGGACGAGGTGTACGTGCCGTGGCTGCGCGAGCAGCGCGCGCACGCCAAGGATCCCGGCCGAACGGGCGGCGGCGCCAAGTCGTCGTCCCCGGCGAAGGGCGCCACGGCGGACGCCTCGGTGCTCAGCATCGTGCCCGAGGGCCAGGGCAACGTCCCCTGGCACCGCTCCACGAGCTTCGCCATCACCGACGCGCTCAAGGCGAAGATCGACTACTCGACCGGCAACCTGATGCTGACGGCGACGGACTTCGACGTCGCCGGGGTCGGCCAGGACCTGCGTCTGGCGCGGACGTACAACTCGCTGGACGCGCCCTGGGGCAGGGTCTCGCAGCGCTGGTGGCAGCAGTACGAGCGGTACCTGTCCGTCTCCGGCACCGAGGTCGTCTTCTACGACGCCTCCGGCGCCACGGTCCGCTTCAAGAAGAACAGCGACGGCTCCTTCACCACGCCCAAGGGCTGGTCCGAGGACCTGAAGAAGAACACGGACGGCACCTACACGCTGACGAAGTGGAAGTCGGGGGCGAAGGAGACCTACGACCAGTACGGGTCCCTGACGAAGGTCACCGACCGCAACCACGGCACGATCACCGTCACCCAGCACGACGAGAACGGCGAGAACAAGGGCTTCAAGCTCCTGGAGACCCGCTCGGGCCGCTTCATCGACCTGTACAAGACCTACCCCTCGCAGTGGCAGGCCAAGGACAACACCGGCCGCACCGCCGTGTTCAACCTCGACGCGAGCGGCAACCTGGCCACCACCACCGACACCGAGGGCAAGACGGTCACCTTCCGCTACGACACCTCCGGCCGCGTCGACAAGATCACCACCGCGGAGGGCCGCGTCACCGTCTTCACCTACGACGACGTCAACCGCGTCACCTCCATGCTGCGCGGCACCGGGTTCAACAGCGACGGCCACACCGGCCCCACCTGGACCTACGCCTACAGCAGCGCCTCGGCGACCGCGTCCGGCACCACGACGGCCAAGGACCCGGAGCTGCACTCCACCAAGTACGCCCACGACGGCGACGGCCAGGTCACCGAGGTGACCGACCACCTGCAGCGCAAGCGGTCGACGAAGTTCGACGCCAACCACAACATCGACACCGCCACCGACGCGATGGGCTCGGGCACCACTCCGGGCAACGTCACCGACTACGGCTTCGACTCCCGCAACAACCTGCAGTCCGTGACCCGGCCCGGGCAGTCGGCGACCCAGCCGGGACCCAAGACGGTCAACAGCTGGCAGACCATCGCCGGCGGCGACGTGTCCAAGGACTCGACCAACGCCGACGGCGAGAAGACGTCCTTCACCTACGACACCGTCGGCAACACCACCTCGGTCGCCCAGACCGGCACCGGCGGCGGCAGCGTCTCCTACGACTACAACCCCGCCACGCCCACCTGCGGCGGCTTCGAGGGCCAGCGCTGCGCGGCGAAGACGAAGATGACGTCGGCGAAGACGGTCCAGACCGACTTCCACTACGACGCCCGCGGCAACCTGGAGTGGGCCAAGGCCCCCTCGCCGCTGGGGAAGACGACGTACACCTACGACGAACTCGGCCGCACCACCAGCGTCACCGACGCCCGCGGCGTGAAGGTCGCCTACACCTACGACAACCTCGACCGCGTCCGCACCGTCACCTCACCGAACACGGTCAAGGTGGAGTACTGGTACGACGGCGACGGCAACCTCGTCCAGCGCTCCGACGGCACGGGGACGACCAAGTACGAGTTCGACCCGCTCCAGC
>NZ_SZPR01000040.1 GCF_005280195.1 Streptomyces galbus
GCACCCTGGTCCTGGGCTGGGGCTCCACCTACGGGCCCATCACCGCCGCGGTACGCCGGCTGCGCACGGCCGGGGAATCCATCGCGCAGGCCCACCTGCGCCACCTCAACCCCTTCCCGCACAACCTCGGCGAGGTTCTCGCCCGGTACGAGCGGGTTGTCGTACCCGAGATGAACATGGGACAGCTGGCGACACTCCTGCGTGCCAGGTACCTCGTCGACGTGGTGTCCTTCACCCAGATCAACGGCATGCCGTTCAAGGCCGAGCAGCTGGCCCGCGTGCTGGAGGAGGCGTCCCGTGGCAACTGACCTCAAGCTGACCGCCAAGGACTTCAAGTCCGACCAGGAAGTGCGCTGGTGCCCGGGCTGCGGCGACTACGCGATCCTGGCCGCCGTGCAGGGCTTCATGCCCGAACTGGGTCTGGCCCGCGAGAACATCGTCTTCGTCTCCGGGATCGGCTGCTCCTCCCGCTTCCCGTACTACATGAACACCTACGGGATGCACTCCATCCACGGCCGCGCCCCCGCCATCGCCACCGGCCTGGCCGCCTCCCGAACCGACCTGTCGGTGTGGGTCGTCACCGGTGACGGCGACGCGCTGTCCATCGGCGGCAACCACCTCATCCACGCCCTGCGCCGCAACGTCAACCTCAAGATCCTGCTGTTCAACAACCGCATCTACGGCCTGACCAAGGGCCAGTACTCGCCCACCTCCGAGGTCGGCAAGATCACCAAGTCGACGCCGATGGGGTCGCTGGACGCGCCCTTCAACCCGGTCTCCCTCGCCCTCGGCGCCGAGGCGTCCTTCGTCGCCCGCACCGTCGACTCCGACCGCAAGCACCTCACCGAGACGCTGCGCCAGGCCGCCGCCCACCCCGGCACCGCGCTCATCGAGATCTACCAGAACTGCAACATCTTCAACGACGGCGCCTTCGACGCCCTCAAGGACAAACAGACCGCCGAGGAAGCCGTGATCCGCCTGGAGCACGGCAAGCCGGTCCGCTTCGGCGCGGACGGCGCGCGCGGCGTCGTACGCGACCGCGTGACCGGAGACCTGGAGGTGGTCACCGTGACCCCGGACAACGAGGCCGACGTCCTCGTCCACGACGCCCACGCGGCCACGCCCACCACGGCGTTCGCGCTGTCCCGGCTGGCCGACCCCGACACGCTGCACCACACCCCCATCGGCGTGTTCCGCTCGGTGGACCGGCCCGTCTACGACACGTTGATGGCCGACCAGCTCGACACCGCGGTCGAGCAGTACGGCAAGGGCGACCTCGCCGCGCTGCTGGCGGGCGGCGACACCTGGACCGTCGTCGGCTGACCCGCACACACGTATCAGGGCCTCCCGGCATACCGGGAGGCCCTGATACGTGTGCGGGCGAGCAGCGGGCGCGAAAGGTCCTCACTCGCGTGCCTGGGTGAAGGTGTGGACGAGCTGTATGCGTGAGGTCAGGCCGAGTTTGCGGTAGACACGGGTGAGGGTGGCCTCGACCGTCTTGATGCTGACGGTGAGGGCGGTGGCGATGTCGCGGTTGCTCGCTCCGGCGGCGGCCAGTTCGGCGCAGCGTTGTTCGGCGGAGGTGAGCCGGGGGTCGATGGTGCCTGCGGGGGCGTCCTGCAGCCGGGCGAGGGTGTGCGCGGCGGTCCGGGTCCACGGGTGTGCCTGGTGGGCGGTGAAGAGGTCGGCGGCGCTCTGCGCGGCGGCGCGGGCGCTGGCGCGTCGGCGTCCGCGCCGTTCGGTGTGGCTGAGCGCCAGCAGGGTCCTGCCGCGTTCGAGGGGGAGGTGGCGCAGGCGGTCGGCGGTGTCGGTGAGGCGCCGGGCGGCGGTGTCGTAGTCGCCGTAGGCGGCGTCCAGAGACGCCGCCTACGACACCCTCAAGGTCAAGGCCAACGGCACCACGCTGGCCACCTACTCCAACGCCGACGCGAGCTCCGCGTACGTCCGGAAAGAGCATCGACCTGTCCGCCTTCAAGGGCCGGACGGTGAAGCTGGAGTTCGCCGGCACCGAGGACACCTACCTGTCGACCGTGTTCCTGGCCGACGACATCACCATCGCCTGACCGGCCCCGCACCCCACACGGGATCCTGCGGGTAGCAGCCCTGCCCGGGCCCGCCAGCCGCAGGACCACCGCGTACGCGGACGGCACCCCGGGCGCGGGCGGCGCGGCCCGCTCCGCCGCACGAGCCGGAACGTGCCCCACGAGGCGCCGTACCTCAGGTGTGATGAACTGTGGCCCGCTCCCGAGACGTTGACCCCGTCTCGGACAACAAAGGGGGACAGAGCGTGGACCTCGGTGGGGGGACGTGGCAGCGGCTGACCGCCGTGCTGCTCGTCATGGCGGTGGCAGCCGGGTGCACGGGGCAGGGCCAGAGCGCGGACGGCGGCGGCGAAGACCTGCTGCGCAACCACGACTGGACGCAGATGCCGGGCACCACCGCGCGCCACGGCATCCTGCAGGTCAGCGCATTGGATCGGCGCATCGTGGAGCAGGACGCCTCCGGCGGCCGGCCCAACCCCCCGCTGAACCTGGCCGGCCCGCATCTCAGGTCCGACGGCGACTTCACCGTCACCGCGCGCATGTCCGGTGTGGGCGACCACGACGGCGCCTCATGGCTGCGGCTGTACGGACAGGTACCGGTCATCTACGACGAGTGGCGGCAGGAGCGGCCCTCACTCCGCGTCGGCGTGACCGCCGACGGACACGTGAAGGTACAGATATGGGACGGCGCGAGCGACGAACCGGCCACCTCCAGGGAGTTCGACTGCGGCTGCTCCGGGACGGTCACCCTCACCGTGTCGAGCATCGGTGACACCTTCCGCGTGAAGGCCGACGGGCGGCGGCTGGGAACCGTGCAGGACCCGGGGGTCTTCGCCGAGGGCACGGTCTGGTTCGGTCTGGAGGCGGACGCCGGCGACGACGAGCGCCGCGAGGGCTGGCGTCTGACACGGCTGACCGCGCGGGCGGAGAGCGGTGACGCGCTGCGCGTGATCAAGGCGCCGCAGCTGCGCCAGGAGCAGCCCGAGGACTCGCTGCGTGCGCGGGCCGCAGACGTGGGGCGGCCGTTCGACGTCGGCACCGCCCTGGCCGAGAACCCGCTGCTCACCGACTCACGCTACCGGGCCCTCGCGGGAAGCCAGTTCTCCATGCTCACTCCGGAGAACGCGTTCAAGCCACAGTTCCTCCACCCGCGCCCGGACGTCTACGACTTCCGCGACGCGGACCTGCTCGTACGCTTCGCCCGCGCGAACCACATGAAGGTGCACGCGCACACCCTCGTCTGGCACGAGGCTCTGCCCCACTGGATGCGGGAGAACGACGACGCCGAGGAGGTGCGCCGGACCATGCTCCGGCACATCGCCGCGGTCGCCGGGCACTTCAAGGGCGAGGTCGCGGAATGGGATGTGGTCAACGAGCCCATGTCCGACGACGACGAGAGCTACACCGACGGGGACCTCGGTCTGCGCTCCGAGCAGAGCCCGTGGTTCGAGGCCATGGGGGAGGAGTACATCGACGAGGCGTTCAAGGCCGCCCACCGCGCCGACCCGAACGCACGGCTGTTCCTCAACGAGTACGGCATCGAGGAGGAAGGCGAGCGCTGGGACGCCCTCTACGATCTGGTCAGACGGCTCAAGGAACGCGGCGTACCGATCGACGGCGTGGGCTTCCAGAACCACGAGTACGCACCCGCCGACCGCACCGACCCGGAGACCTTCCGCGCCCACGTGCGGGACCTGGCCGAACTCGGGCTCCAGGCACGGGTGTCGGAGATGGACGTCCCCCTGGGCGAGGACGAGGAGGACGGACGGCAGACCCAGGCCGAGGAGATGGCGGGCAAACTGCGGGTCTGCCTGCAGGAGCCGAACTGCACATCGTTCTCCACCTGGGGATTCACCGACCGGTACGGCTCCACGGCCGACATCAAGACCTACCCCCCGCGCCCGGCCGACTCCCTGCCGTGGGACACGACCCTACGGCCGAAGCCGGCGTACGAGCGCCTGCTCGAGACCCTTGACGGTTCAACACCACCGAGGCTCTGAGTATCCGTACGGATACCGGACCACTCGACGACCGAAGACGATCGAGGCATGGCCTACCTGACACGCGCCGCGAAAACCGCCACAGCCGTGTCGGTCGTCACCCTCGCATCATGGAAACTTCTCGAAGCCCTGGAGGCGTGGCTCGATCACCTGACCGCAGCAGACGACGAGCGCAACCCCCTCGCCGGCGTTCCCTACTACTGGGCCGTCGACGCGTCAGTCATCGTCCTCTACCCGTTCGCCCTGTGGGCGACCCTCAGGCTGCTCACGCTCCGCGGCAACCATCTCGCGGTCGTGGTCGGCTCCCTTACTTGGCTCACGCTCATGCTGCAGCACTTGGACGTCAGCACAACGGGGAATGCCGTCCGATTCGCCATCCACCTCCTGCTGACAGCTGCCGCCTCCCAGGTGCAGGCGACAGTGATGCCCGCCGGCACCCGGCCGAACGGTCCAACGCCGTGACACGCAGGACGCCGACGATCGGCTTCCTCTGACCGCGGACCTGCGACCCGCCTGCCACCACCGTCGCCGCCCCTCCGTGGACAGTCAACCGGCGAGAGATCACGCTGCCGTGGTCCCGGGGAGCCGAGCGGGCCCGGCCCCCCGGGAGGTCGGTGTCAGCGGTTGAAGGTCAGCCGCGGTGCCGCGTTGCGGGCCAGGCCGTGGACCTGGTCGGGCCACCAGGCGCCGGCGGGCGGGTCGACGATCCCGTACTCGGGGTCGACGGTGCCGCCGGTGCCGCGGGTGCAGCTGCCGTCGGACTCGCCGGGCACCTTGATCCACAGGTAGGCGTCGGCGAGCGGCACCCCGGTGTCGGCGGTGGGCCGCGGGCCGAGACCGCGGCCGGGGGCGTTGCACCAGGGCTCCGGGTCGCCGCTGTACTTGCCGGGCTCCGGTGTCCAGGCGCCCAGGCCGTTGCGGCTGGTGTCGATGACGAAGTGGCTCAGCGCGGTGGCCGGCGGCGTGCCCGCGTTCTGGTCGAACCAGGCGTCCGTCCACCGCCAGGTGGCGGGGTCGGCGGAGTCGACGCTGTTGCCGGGCGTGCCGTCGTTGGGGGCGGCCGCCGAGTAGTACTGGCTGGCGCACCAGTCGGTGTGGCCGCGGGCCGGCGCGGGCCCCTCGGTGGCATACCACATGCACTCGGCGATCCAGGTGCCGTACCGGGCGTTGTGGTCGGTGGGGTGGGTGTTGGACACGTTGAGCGAGAAGCCGTCGCCCTGGCGGACCCCGGCGTCCAGCAGCCGCTGGGCGATGTCCCCGACCGCCCGCCACTGCACGTTCCCCGCGTCCAGGTAGACGGCCGTGCGCGGCCGCGCCTTGAGGGTCTTCACGGCGTACGCGAGGTCGGCGACGCGGGTGGCCGTGAGCTCGCCGGTCGGGTCGGTGGCCGGCCCGCAGTCCTTGGGCAACAGCGCCAGCCCGTCGGGTTCCACGACGACGACCGCGCTGCGGTCGCCGATCCCGGCGGCGAACGCGTCGATCCACTGCCGGTAGGCCACCGAGGACGCGGCCCCGCCGCTGGAGTACTGCGAGCAGTCCCGCCCCGGGACGTTGTACGCCACCAGGACCGGGGTCCGGTGCACGGCCCCGGCCCGCCGGACCAGTGTGCTCACCCCGGCCCGCACCTCCTGGGGTGTGCCCTCGGTGAACCAGGTGGCCTGGGGCCAGCTTGCCAGCTTCGCCATGTTCACGGCGTCCTCGACGTCCCCGCCGCGCAGGTCGGCGACCGCCTGCTTCGCCGCCTTGCTGTGCGGATCCACGTAGAACCGGGTGGCCGGGGTGACCTCCCCCCGGCCCGGGGCGGCACCGCCCGTGTCCGAGGCGGCCGCCGCCTGCGTGGCGGTGAGCGCCAGGCAGGCGGCGAGGGCGGCGACGACTGCGGCCGTGCCGCGTCCCGGACTGCGTGCTGTCATGACTGCTCCTGATCGACGGGTGAGAGTGAAGGTGCGCGAGGGGGGCGCGTCAGTAGCCGTAGATCATCTTGTAGGCCACCTCGGGGAGGAACTGCCCGGCCGAGGACCCGGCGCCCACGCCGCAGTTGCCGTCGGACTCGCCGGGCGTCTTGATCCACAGCAGCATCTCGGCGCCGCCCCCGAGCTGCGTGGGTGTGCCGATGCGGCGGCCCGACGGATTGCACCACTGCCCGTTGGAGCCGTTGCCGTTGCGGCTGGTGTCCACGACGAACGGCTTGGTGTACCCGTAGCGGGCGCTCAGTGCGCTGTTCACGGCATTGCCGTAGGCGGTGTTCTCCGCCGTGGTGAAGTAGTTGGAGATGTTGAGGGAGAAGCCGTGGGCCTGGCGCAGACCGGCGTCGTTGAGGCGCTGGGCCATCGTCGCGGCGCTCGCCCAGCCCGGGTTGCCGGCGTCCAGGTAGACCCAGGTGTTGGGTGCCTGGCGGGCGAACTGGCCGAGCGCACCGCTCAACATGCCCTGCCGCTCGCTGATCTGAGCCTGTGTCATGCAGCCGTAGTCGCCGAGGGAGTCGGGTTCGAGGAGCACCACGGCCGGGCGGCTCGCGATGCCGCCCGCGAACTGCGCGATCCACGTCGCGTACGCGGACGCCGAGGAGGCCCCGCCGGCCGAGTGCCCGCCGCAGTAGTCGCGGTTGTAGATGTTGTAGGCGACGAGCAGGGGCAGCTTGTCCCGCGCGTCCGCGGCCCCCGCGTACGCCCCCGTGGCGGTGCCGATGCTGCCGCTCCAGGAGCCGAACCAGCGGGCCATCGGGGTGTTCGCGATCGCGGAGTTGATCGCGGACGCCCGGCCGTCGCCGGGATTGGCGGCGGCCCACCGCTTGGCGCTGGAGTCGGGGTCCACGTAGAACCCGCTGGTCATGCCGGTCGGGTCCGCGGCGTGGGCGGACGGTGCGACGGCGAGCGCCAGCGGCAGGGCGATCAACCCTGCCACCAGGGCGCGGAGTCTGCGGCGCATGACGTACCTCGATTTCCTGGCAGGGACGCGCGCACGCCTCGTCCGGGGCGTACGACGCGCTGGTCAGGTGCGGTGGAACGGCGCCCCGGACGGCGGCTCTCCGGCCGGGAGTACCCCGCCCACGGGTCTGCCCCCGACCTTGGGAGCGCTCCCATTTGGAAGCGGTTCCAGCACCGTCGAGGGAGCTCCGGGGCGTGGTAGGTATCGTGTGGCGAGCCCCCAGAGCTGTCAAGACCCGTCACACACACCCCAGTTCACAACCACACGCGGCTCCCCGCGACTCTTCCCAGCCCACGATCCACACCCTAAAGTCATCAGAACTGGAAGCGTTTCCAGCCATCCAAGCTCAGTGCCGCCGGCCCCGCCGACGGCCGACGACCGACGCCGAAAGGGCAGCGACCGATGCCAACAGGTCCGTCACGACGGCACCCCACCCTCGACGAGGTCGCCCAACACGCCGGCGTCTCCCGCTCCGTGGCCTCCCGGGCCCTCAACAACGCCCCCCACGTCAGCCGCGCCAAGCGCGAGGCGGTCCAGCGGGCAGTACGCCTGCTCGGCTACGTCCCCCACCCCACCGCCCGCGCCCTGGCCACCCGCCAGACAGGAGCCGCCGCCCTGGTCGTCTCCGGAGAAGACCCCTCGATCTTCGCGGACCCCTTCTTCACCGAGGTGATCGTGGGCGCCTCGGCCGCCCTCGAGGAGGCCGACCTGCACCTGATGCTGTGCCTGGCCGCCTCCGACCGGGGCCGCAAACGGGTGGAGGAACTCATGCGGCGCCGGGGCGCCGACGGCGTCATGCTGATGGCGCTGCGCGAGGACGACCCGCTGGCCCGGCTCGCCGAAGAAGCCGACATGCCCGTCGTCTTCGGCGGCCGACCGATCGGCCCCGCCCCCCGCCACTACGTCGACGTCGACAACACCGGCGGGGCCCGCGAGGCGACCGAATACCTCCTCGCCCACGGCCGCAGACGAGTCGCCACCCTCTGCGGACGACTGGACACCGAGGCCGGCCGCGCCCGCCTCCGCGGCTACCGGGACGCCATGCTGAGCGCCGGACTCGAGCCGCTGCCGCCACAGGAAGGCGACTTCACCGAACCCAGCGGCGCCGCCGGCATGGCCGCACTGCTGTCGCGCCACGCCGACCTCGACGCCGTGTTCGCCGCCAACGACAACATGGCAGCGGGAGCCCTGCGCACCCTACGGGCAGCCGGCCGGACCGTACCGGACGACATCGCGGTGGCCGGGTTCGACGACCTCACCGTCGCCCGCATCGCCGACCCACCCCTGACCACCGTCCACCAGCCCGTCCGAGCACTAGGCCAGGAGACGGCACGCATGCTCCTCACACTGATCAACGGCCAGGACCCCACCCCCCTGATCCTGCCGACCCGGCTCATCGTCCGCGCGAGCGCCTGATCGTACGCACCCCGTACCCAAAAAGAACGCCTCAGGTACGCAGTACGTACGCCCCAAAGAGGCCGGGACCAGCCCTGCTCACAAGCAGGTCCATCGCATGCCGATCGCGGAGAGCTGCTCTACGCGCTCCGGGGACAACGTCGCGGCCCTGCTCCGCTGGTTGCCGATCCACGCACCGAGCCGCAGCTGCTGCTCCTCCTGGCCCGAGTCGACGATCCTCTCGATGTGCTTCCTCGGTACCCGCAGGTGCCCCTCACGCTCGTAGTACTGCGTAGCGGCGGCGAGGTGGAGCGCCCACTTGTCGGCCTGGGAGCGCCGCGGCTTGGGTTTCTCGTCCGGGGCAGCGGGCTCGATCCCTAAAATGTGCTCCAGCATCCACTGCTGCACGGCGGTGAGCTTGCCCCAGCCAAAACGCTGAGCCCGCACCCACCGCCCAAGGTCCTCGCCCTGGTGCACAACCATGCCCGGCGCCGTGGGCAACCGACCGCCGGCCTGGAGGTGCTCCCTAACGAGGTGGAAGCAGCGTTGCCAGTCCACCGGCCAGGCAGGGCACCAGGCGGGGTCGATCTCGTCCAGCTGCTCACGCCGTTCCTCCGACAGTGCGCCAACCGCGAACTGAACCGGCAGCCCCTCAGCCTCCCGCTCCTCATTGACAGCTGCACGCCGAGCCGCGGCCCGCGCGTTCTTCAGATACAGCCCTACGCGATAACCCCCGTAGACGGCGTCGGTCGGTGCTGCGAGGTGCCCGTTCTCGGCCGCCCATCCGCGGGCTGCGGCGAGACCCTCTTCCCAGGCGACGTCGTAGTGCGACCAGACCATCCCCAACCGCTCCAGTTGCGTCACCCGGCCGGAATCCATGGTGCCGCGCACATAGGTCCGTCGAGCATCGGCCACCCACTGCCCCAGCGGGAACGCGGCGAGCGTGGCCGGCCACCCTTCCCCCTGCGCCTCCTGGCCGCCGACCGGGACGCGGTAGGTGACGGGCACCCGCAGGTCACCGTGATAGCGGTGGTAGAGAGCGGCGGCTTCGATACCGCGCCGCCAGTGGGCCTGCTCGGGATCGAGCACACGGAGGTTGATGAAGGCGGCCAGCTGCGCGGGATCACGGGGAGCGGAGAACTTCAGCAGCTCCCGAGCCGGAACCGACAGCCGATCACTTCCGTCACTGACCTCGTCTCCACCCCGGCCGCTGCCCAGGCGAGTCCGTACGCCACTGACACGGCTGCGCGCTTGCGCCTCGGCGAGTGCTTCCACCACGCGGGAGTCATGTGCCCGCAGCGCCTCGAGGAGCTTGGCGAGTCCGCCGTAAGCGCGGGAAGTGAGCATACTGTCGGCCGTCTCACCAGGCCCGAGAAGCACAGGTACCACGAGTGAGGCGACCTTGCCCTCGCCCGGCCGAATACGCAAGGCACGGCCGACAGCCTGAACGAGGTCAGGCATGGAACCGCGGACGTCCGCGAAGTACACCGAGTCACAGCGGGAGGTATCGATGCCTTCGCCGAGCACCCGCACGGACCCGAGGAACGACTTCTCCACAACCGTGCCGTCAGCAGCGACCCCCCGTGAGAACCCGTCCAAGACCCGGCGCCGGTAAAGCGGCTTGTGCTCGCCGCACAGCCAATCCGCCCACACATCACGCGGATACAGCCCAGGATCCGCGGCGTGCAACCGGCCGGCGACGCGGGGAAGGCCGGCCGCGAACGCTTCGGCCTCCTTCACCTGGTGGTGGAAGACCAGCGTCCGACAAAAGCCCTCCTCGGCCGAGGCCTTCACCAGCGCCGTCTGCAAAGCGGCGAGCCGCGCCCCACGCACCTGGTCCGAGCGACCCTCCACGCCCAGCAGCTGCGCCGCCTGGAGCCGAGCGTCGGTGATATCAAGGCACACCACCTGGTACGGGGCGCAGATCCCCCGGTCGATCGCCTCCGACAGCGTCAGCGTGTAGCAACGGCTGCCGAAAGGCGAGTCGGAAGAGTCTTCCATGCTCGCGACCAGCTCACCCGGTGCGCCCAGTTCTGCCTCGGTGTCCTCACCGAGTCGCCACAGCCTCGGAGTGGCAGTCATGTACAGGCGGCGCAGGGCGGGGATGCGGGTGTTGTCATGGACGACCGCCCACGGCCTGCCGATCCGACCCGAAACCCTGTGCGCCTCGTCCACGACGATCAGCGACCACCCCGGAAGGCCGACAGCGTGCGCACGCTCCAACGTGCCCAGTCCGAGCGAGGCATACGTGGCGAATACTGTCACCTTCGCGAGCGGGCGGACCCAGGCGACCAACTCCTCCACGTCCGTGGTGTTCGGAAAAGACACCTCCGGCCCCTGCAAGGACGAGACCCCGATCATCGGCCCCGTACGCCCGCCCTCACGCCAGGCGGCCTCGGTCTGGGCGAGCAGGTCCAGCGACGGCACGAGCACCAGCACACGGCCTGCCTGCAACTCCTCCGCGCTACGCACGGCGACAAGGGTCTTGCCCGATCCGGTCGCCATGACCACCTGGGTCCGCAGACCCCGCTCGGGCACAGTGCATCGTGCAGAGAATTCCAGCGCTCGGACAACCGCGTCCACGGCTTCACGCTGATGAGGACGAAGTCCTTTCGCAGCCATCCGATTCCTCTCCGACGAGCTGGACAACCTGCGACGGATCACCCGCCTCACAGAGTCAGAGCCACCTGATCCCAAAGTCTATCGCAGCCAAAAAATGAAGCAGCTACCTCAGAGAATCGACACGGAAACCACGGGTACTCCGAAGTCATCACTGCCCACCATCCGGGAGAGATCATGGAACAGAAGACCGAGAACAACCGAGGCAACCGGTTCTGCAAGGCGTGCGGCACGCCGGCCGAGGACGGAAAACTGTGCAACCACTGCGGCGCCGTCCTGGACCTCCCCGACGAGGCAGGCCTGGTCGAGGACCAAGGCGCAACCGTGCGCCGGGACTTCGAGGAACGCGCTCAGCAGTAAGCATGAGAAGCAACCGGAGAGCCAACCCGATCAACTCCGTTGAACAGCCTGCACCGGGGTACACGGGCCGGCATGGCATCCAAGACTGATCGCGTCATGTCCGTGCGAGCTGTGCGGCAGTTGCGCCGGGTCCGCACCTTCTACGCAGGTGGCGTCCTGCTGTGGGCGGTACTGACCGCCTGGACCGCCTGGCAGTCGCCCGGCAGCCGACAGATGTGGGTGTCCGCCCTTCTCCTGGCAGTCTTCAGCGGCCTCCTGCTCGCAGCCTCCCTGTGGCTGCAGCGCCTCCAGGCCACAGGCGAGCGACGCCCCGCGCACCACGCCGCACCACGGAAGGCGACTGCAACACGCCACGCCCACGCCTGACGCACCGCGAGACCCTCCCTTTCAAGCCCTCTCCCAAGGGCGAGGAGGCAAGGAGCGGTCAGGGGGTAGGCGAGTAGGTATGGATGGCACACGACTTCGACAGGATGACCGGAGCTCACAGGAAACCCGTGCCCGCGGAACGATGCGGATGTGGCGATGGGCCAGGTGGGCGGCACTTGTTCTCGCGGTCAGCTGGGCGGTGAACGGGACCGTCAATCTCATCCAGGGCGATCAGGGCCGGGACCTGTGGTGGCCTATGGTCAGTACCGTCATCTGGGCAGCGCTGACCATGTACGGCTTCAGGACCTACCGCCGGATCAGGACAACGACCCTGCCAGGCATCACCGGCCGCTCGTCCGCCTGATCATCTCGGCCAGCCAAGCCAGTTGCGCAGTGGTATGCGGGCTTAGACTTATGCAGCCCGCTCACGCGCCACACTTCCCTGCCTTGCTCGACCGCCGGTCCAAGTGCTGCGCCCCCGAGGCAATGACCTCGGCACCGCCATACGCGGGGGCCCGCAGCAAGTAGAGACGCGGTCCACGCCAAGGTCCATAGGTGACGGGGCCCTTACCGAGAACAACGAACTGCGGCACCCCCCTCTCCTTGCTGCCTGGGCCGAAGGCCCGTTGGTCGCACCGCGCAGCGGGGCCGGCCTTCGGGGCGCGGAGCGCCCTGAGGTGGCTGGAGCGCAGCGTAGGCCGCCCTTGGGGGGCCGTAGGCCCCGTGCTCCGGGAGCGCAGCGGACGGAGCGTCACCGGCCTTGCGCAGCAAGGCCGGTGGACTGCCCGGCGCAGCCGGGCAGGAGCGCTCACGCGGAGCGGGAGCGCAACCACCGCGCGCAGCGCGGTGGTTCGCTTGCACATCGCGCAGCGATGTGGTACCCGCTCCGCGGG
>NZ_SZPR01000041.1 GCF_005280195.1 Streptomyces galbus
ACCAACCTCTCCGAACAGCACAGCTAGGCCGTGTCGTCCGGGGGCTTGCGGGGTCTTCCGGGTCAGCGGGGCGGGTCGGCGTGGACCAGGGCCCAGACCGTCTTGCCGTCGTGGCCGCGGCTCCACACGCCCCACGCGGCGGCGAGGTGCTCCACCAGGTGCAGGCCGCGGCCGTGCTCGGCGGACTCGCCGACCCGTCGCGGGCGGGGTGCGCGCAGGCCCCCGTCGGACACCTCGACGAGGCAGGAGCCGTCGGCGAGCGCGGTGACCGCCACCTCGAAGTCCCGCTCGGCGCGCGGCCCGTGCCGTACGACGTTGGTGGCCAGCTCGGACACGAGCAGGACCGCGTCGGCGAGCGCCCGGTCGTCGGCGCCGTGGCCCCAGGCCGCCAGGTGGTCGCGCACCCGGCGCCGGGCGAGCGCGACGGACTCCGGGTGCCGGGGCAGCCGGAAGGAGTGGCGTCTCAGCACATCGGCTCCTCACCCCGTACCCGCCCCCGTCACAACGCGCCCGTGGGGTGACTGCCCGTCAGCGGGCGAACGCATGCACGAACCGCCCGCGGGACGCGGCCCGGTGGCCGGTCAGGCGCGGGTCGAGGCCAGTTCGATCACCGTGATGTCCGAGGGCGCCCCGACCCGGGTCGGCGGGCCCCAGGCGCCCGCTCCGCGGGAGACGTAGAGCTGGGTGTCGCCGTAGCGGTCCAGGCCGGCCAGCGTCGGGTTCGCCGCGGCGGCGACGAAGTTGCCGGGCCAGAGCTGGCCGCCGTGGGTGTGGCCGGAGAGCTGGAGGTCGACGCCGTGCCGTACGGCCTCGTGGATCTGGACGGGCTGGTGGGCGAGCAGCACGCACACGCGGGCGGTGTCGCGGTCGCCGAGGGCCTCGGCGTAGTCGGGGCCGTGGCCCTCGCGCTCGCCGGTCACGTCGTTGACGCCGGCCAGGTCGAACCAGGGCAGTTCCGCGCGGGCATTCTCCAGCGGGCGCAGCCCGAGCCGCCGTACCTCCGCGACCCACTGCTCGGCGCCCGAGAAGTACTCGTGGTTGCCGGTGACGAACCAGCTCCCGTGCCGTGCCTCCAGCTGCGCGAGGGGGGCCGCGGCCGGGCCGAGGTCCTTCACGCTGCCGTCGACCAGGTCGCCGACCACCGCGATCAGGTCGGGCCGGGTGGAGTTGACCGTGTCGACGACCGTCTGCGCGAACCCGCGGCCCAGGACCGGGCCCAGGTGGATGTCGCTGACCACCGCGATGCGGTACCCGTGGGCCGCGCGCGGCAGCTTGGCCAGCGGCACGGTGACCCGCTTCACCCGCGGGCCGCGCAGGACGCCGTACGTGCCGTAGCCGACGGTCCCCACGGCCGCGGCGGCCGCGGCACCGGCGACGACCCGGGAGACGAGGAGCCGGCGGGAGGGGGTGGGCGGCGCGGGCGCGGCCGGTTCGGCCGGGGGCGCGGGCTCGGGCTCGGGCTCGGCCGACGGTGCGGGTTCGGCCGGGGACGGCGGCACGGTGTCCGGCCGCGGGGCCCGGCGTTCCAGGACGCGCCGCAGCAGCGGGCGCACCGCCTCGCCGGCCAGGACCGCGAGCAGCAGGTAGACCGACAGGGCCAGCCACAGGAACCCCGGCCAGGCGAGGACCCGCTGGAGCCAGAACGGGGCGCCGGCGCGCTCGGCCACCAGGGCGCCGACCGCCAGGATCCAGCCACCCGCGATCACGACGACGCCGGTGCGGCGCGCCCGGCCGGGGCCGGCGGTCGTGTCCCGGAACAGGCGCCGCCACAGGTACCAGTTGGCCGCGACCAGCACGACCAGGACCGCCAGGGCGAGCAGCACGTAGACGATCACCATGCGTCGTGTCCCCCGTCCCCGTGCCCTATGACGTCCGACGCAGTGCGCGCAGGCCGCGCAACCCGATGCCCCCGATGACCGTCCCCAGTACGAAGGAGACGACGGCCAGCGTCAGGTGCACCCAGAAGAACGCGGTCGGCTGCCCGTCGTCGAACGCCTGCCCGCTGCTGTCCTTGATCAAATTCTTGACGAAAGTTACCCAAATGACCCAACTCCACACCCCGAAGGCGAGCAGGAACCAGGAGAGGGGGCGGCTGAGCTTCATGGGTTCAGTATCGCCGTCCCGTGGCCGGTTCCGGGACCGGGGTGGGGAGGGCGGCGGGACTTCCCGTCGCGCGCCCGGTACGTTCTGCCTCGTGCCCGCACCGAAGATGCCGGCCGGCAGGCGGTCCCTGCTGGTCACCTCCGCCACCCTCGTGTCCCTCGCCTCGTCCCTGGCCCTCGCCGCGCCGGCCGCCGTCGCCGCGCCGACGCCGACACCCGGCCCCTCCGCCCGTGCCTCGGCCCGTCCGTCGGCGACTCCCCCGGCGGTCATGTCGACCGTCGGCGGGACGCGCCTCGGGCAGCCCGGCACGCAGGTGCAGCTCGCCAACGGCGCCCCCGTGCTGCCGAAGGACCTCACCGCCCGCTCGTGGATCGTCGCGGACGCCGAGTCGGGCCAGGTGCTGGCCGCGCACAACGCGCACTGGCGGCTGCCCCCGGCGAGCACGCTGAAGATGCTGTTCGCGGACACCGTGCTGCCCCGCTTCCCCCGGACGCAGACGCACCAGGTGACCGTGCAGGACCTGGCCGGCGTCGGCTCGGGCTCCAGCATGGTCGGCATAAAGGAGGGCGAGACGTACACCGTCCACGACCTGTGGCTCGGGGTGTTCCTGCGCTCCGGCAACGACGCGGTGCACGTGCTGTCGGCCATGAACGGCGGTGTCCCCGCCACCGTGCAGGAGATGAACGCGCACGCCGGGGAGCTGCAGGCCCTCGACACGCACGTCGTCACCCCCGACGGCTACGACGCGCCCGGCCAGGTCTCGTCGGCGTACGACCTGACGCTGTTCGCCCGCTCGGGGCTGCAGAAGAAGGACTTCCGGGAGTACTGCTCGACGGTACGGGCGAAGTTCCCGGGGGAGACCACGACGAAGAAGGGCAGGTCGACCCGCTCGTCGTTCGAGATCCAGAACACCAACCGGTTGCTTGCGGGCGACTACGACATCTCCCAGTACCCGGGCATCGCGGGCGTGAAGAACGGCAACACCACCAACGCGGGCGCCACCTTCACCGGTGTCGCCGAGCGGGGCGGGCGGGTGCTGCTGGTCACCGTGATGAACCCGGAGAAGCCGGACCACAACGAGGTCTACAAGGAGTCGGCGGCGCTGCTCGACTGGGGCTTCCAGGCGGCCGGCAAGGTGACCCCGGTGGGCGAGCTGGTCCCGCCCCGGGGCGGCGCGCGGGCCAGTGCGCAGCCCGGCGCCGGCGACTCGGCGGGCGAGTCCGGCCAGGCGGGCGGCGGATCGGGCGCCTCCGGCGGGGCGGGTGCCTCGGCGAACCCCTCCGGCAGCCCGGTCGCGGCCGCCACGGGTTCCGGCCACTCGACCGGGGTGGGCACGGCGATGGCGATCGCCGCGGGCCTGATGCTGCTGCTGGGCGGCGGGGCGTTCCTCGTCAACCGTCGCTGGCCGTTGCCGGACCTGGTGCGCCGCCGACGGTGACGCCCTCCTCCGCCTTGCTGCCGGTCGCCGTCCACGCGGCGCAGTACAGGACCAGCTTCGCCGTGAAGTTGATCCACAGCAGCAGGGCGACCGGCACGCCGAACGCGCCGTACATGCTCTTCGTGGCGACGCCCTGCATGTAGCCGCTGAGCAGCAGCTTCAGCAGTTCGAAGCCGACCGCGCCGACGAGCGCGGCGACGAAGAGCCGGTGGCGCGAGGGTTCGACGCCGGGCAGCAGGGTGAGGGCGTACAGCAGGACCAGGAAGTCGGCGAGCACGGCGACGGCGAAGGCCAGCACCCGCAGCAGGACGGTGCCCCAGCCGTGCTCGTCGAGGCCGAGCTGGCGTGACGTCCAGCCGATGGCGGCCGAGGCGACCGCGGACGCGGCGAAGGTCAGCAGGACGGCGCCGCCGAGGCCCAGCAGGACGCCCGCGTCCTTGGCCTTGAGCAGCAGGGGGTTCTGCTCGCTGTCGGGCAGCTCCCACACGGCGCGCAGGCAGTCGCGCACCTGGCCGACCCAGTTGATGCCGGTGAACAGCAGCACGGCACCGGCGATGAGTCCGACGGTGCCCGCGTTCTGCACGAGCGAGCCGATGTTCAACTGCTCGGAGATGCCCGGGACCTGGTCGGCGATCTTGCCCTCCAGGGTCTTCTGCCGGTCCTCGCCGAGGGTGGCCGCGGCGATCGCGGCGACCACCGTGAGCAGCGGGAACAGCGAGACGAAGCTGATGAAGGTCATCGCGGCGGCGAGCCGCGTCCACTTCACCCGGTCCAGCCGCTCGTACGACCGCCACGCGTGCGTGGTCATCAGCCGGGCGATGTACGGCCCGACGCCGGGGAGCTTCTTCAGCCAGTCCATGGTCCGACTCTGCCCTCGTCCCCGCGGAACACCCATGTGCGGGTGCCCCAGAAGCGCAGGGCCGTGGCCAGGACCATGCCGACCCCGGCCCAGGAGAGCGTGTCCGCCCGCTGGGAGGTGAGGCCGAGGGCGTAGTGGCTGACGAGGAGGCAGAGGAACTGCACCAGGGCGCCCCCCGCGTTCACCGCGAGGAACACGGCGCCCGAGCGCAGGGTGCGGGCGGCCCGGTGGCGGTAGGTGCCGAGCGCGTTGCCCGCGTAGGCCACCGCGCAGCCGGCCAGGAACGACAGGGCCTTCGCGGTGAGCGGGTCGGCGCCGCCCGGTCCGCGCAGGCCGGTGAAGACGGCGAGGTCGGCGGCGTAGGCGAGCAGGCCCACGGCGGCGAACCCGGCCAGTTCCCGGCCGCGCACCGGCCCGGCGTGCGAGGTCACCAGTCGGCCACCGCCAGCCCGTACATGGCGAGCCAGGCCAGGCCGATCAGCGCGAGGGCCCGGTCGCCGAGGACGACCTCCTCGGGTTCGCCGGCGGTGCCGCGGTCGGCGAAGACGGCGTAGCGCAGCACGGCCAGGATGAAGGGCACCATGGAGAGCTGGCGCCAGGGCAGCACGCCGGTGTGCGGGACGCCGCCCTCCTCCAGCGCCCACAGGCAGTAGGCGAGGACGGCGACGCCGGCGGCGAGCTGCCAGACGAAGCGGAGGTAGCCGGTGGTGTACTCGGACAGCAGGGCGCGGGTGGCGCCGGCCGCGCCGGCCATCTGCACGGCCTCGGAGTAGCGCTTGGCGGACACCATGAACAGCGCGCCGAAGCCGGTGGTGATCAGGAACCAGCGGGACAGCGGGATGCCGAGGGCGAGTCCGCCGATCATCGCCCGCATCAGGAACCCGGTGGTGACCACCGCGAGGTCGACGACCAGCACGTGCTTGAGGCTGACGCAGTACGCGAGCTGCATCCCGAGGTAGGCGGCCAGCAGCGCGGCGACGGCGGGGGCGGTGAAGCGGACGGCGAGCGCCGGGGCGAGGACGGCGAGGGCGCAGCCGACGCCGTAGGCGACGGGGACGGGCACCTGTCCCGCGGCGACCGGGCGGTGGCGCTTGGTGGGGTGGGCCCGGTCGGCGTCGGCGTCGCGGGCGTCGTTGATCAGGTAGACGGCGGCGGCGCAGGCGGTGAACAGGGCGAAGACCAGGGCCAGTCGGCCGGCCGCGGCCCAGGAGAACAGCCGTCCGGCGGCGGCCGGGGCGGCGACCACCAGCACGTTCTTGATCCACTGCTTGGGGCGGGTGGTCCGCAGGAGGCCGCCGAGGAGGGTGCCGGGGCGGCGGCTCGGGGGCGGGGGGCTCGGGCGCCGGGTGCGCTGTTCGAGGAGGGCGCCCGCCGGGAGCGCGGTGTCGGCGAGGGGGGCGGCCTCAGTCATGTGCTCCCCCTCGCACGCCGTGGGTGCCGGCCGGCGAGCCGGGCAGGCCCGCGCGCATCCAGCGGGCCCCGAGGCGCGCGGTGAGGGCGCCGAGGGCGGCGCCGGCGGCCACGTCGGACGGGTAGTGGACGCCGACGACCAGGCGGGACAGGCACACCGCCGCGGCGAGGGGCGTGACGGCGTGGGCGGCGCGGACGCCGAGCGCGGTGAAGGCGACCGCGGCGGCCGCCGAGGAGGTGGCGTGGGAGCTGGGGAAGGAGTGCCGGCCGGCGGTGCGCACCAGGGGATCGACGTGGGCGGGGCGGGGGCGGCGCACCAGGCGCTTCACCCCCATGCTGGCGGCGTGCGCCCCCGCGGTGAGCGCGGTCGCGCGCAGCCAGGCGCCGCGCCGGCCGCCGTCCACGGCGGCCGCGGTGAGGCCCGCCGCGAGCCACAGCGCCCCGTGTTCCCCGGCCCAGGACAGGGCGCGCGCGGCCCGCGCGACGCGCGGGTCGGCGCCGTGGGCGCGCAGCGCGGAAAGGAGCCGGTGGTCGATTCCGTGTCTCTTCTCCATCTGGTCCATGTGGACTCACTGTTCACGCCCGCGGCGCCGGACCTCTGGCAATATCGGGCGACATACCATTAATCACCCATTTCGGGTAGGCCGGTATGTTTCCCGGCTGATCGCCCGGACGTCGGCGATACGGTCACCGACATGCCTGCCGAGACCGCTTCCGTCACCGGGTGGGGCCGCACCGCCCCCTCCGTCGCCCGCCTGATCCGTCCGAGGACGTACGAGGAGGCCGTGGCCGCCGTCCGCGAGTGCGGCGCGCGCGGCGGCATCCCGCGGGGGCTGGGACGGGCGTACGGGGACGCCGCGCAGAACGCGGGCGGTGCCGTGTTCGACATGACCGGCCTGGACCGCGTCCACGCGATCGACGCCGACGGCGGCACCGTGCTGTGCGGCGCCGGGGTCTCCCTGCACCGGCTGATGGAGGTCCTGCTGCCGCTCGGCTGGTTCGTGCCGGTGACCCCCGGCACCCGCTACGTCACGGTCGGCGGTGCGATCGGCGCGGACATCCACGGCAAGAACCACCACGGCTCCGGTTCCTTCTCCCGCCACGTGCTGGCGCTGGAGCTGCTCACCGCCGACGGCACCGTGCAGACCGTGCGCCCCGGCACCGACCTGTTCGACGCCACGGCCGGCGGCATGGGCCTGACCGGCGTCATCCTCACCGCGACCCTGCAACTGCAGCCGGTGCAGACGTCGCTGATGAGCGTGGACACCGAACGCGCCGCTGACCTCGACGACCTGATGGCCCGGCTGACCGCCGGCGACGACCGCTACCGCTACTCGGTCGCCTGGATCGACCTGCTCGCGCGCGGCGCCGCCACCGGCCGGGCGGTCCTCACCCGCGGCGACCACGCCCCCCTGGACGCGCTGCCCGCCGGCTCGCGCGCCCGGCGCGACCCGCTCGCCTTCCGCCCCGGCCGCCTCCCCGCGGCCCCCCGCCACCTGCCCGGGGGCCTGCTCACCCGCCGCAGCGTCGGCGCCTTCAACGAGCTGTGGTACCGCAGGGCCCCCCGGCTGCGCCGCGACGAGCTGCAGAGCATCGCCGCGTTCTTCCACCCCCTCGACGGCGTCCCGCACTGGAACCGGATCTACGGCCGCGGCGGCTTCGTGCAGTACCAGTTCGTCGTCGAGTACGGCCAGGAGGACGCCCTGCGCCGGATCGTGGACCGCATCGCCGCCCGGCGATGCCCGTCCTTCCTCGCCGTCCTCAAGCGGTTCGGTGACGCCGACCCCGGCTGGCTGTCCTTCCCGCGCCCCGGCTGGACCCTCGCCCTGGACGTCCCCGCCGCGCTGCCGGGCCTCGGCGCTTTCCTCGACGAGCTGGACGAGCGGGTCGCCGCGGCCGGCGGGCGCGTCTACCTCGCCAAGGACTCCCGGCTGCGCCCGGAGCTGCTCGCCGCCATGTACCCCCGGCTGGACGACTTCCGCGCGCTGCGCGCCGAGCTGGACCCGCGCGGCGTGTTCGTCTCCGACCTCGCCCGCCGGCTGTCGCTCTAGACACCCCCGGGACCCGCTCACGTAGTCCCCCCACGTTCCCTAGGAGCTGCTGTCGTGAAGGACGCCTTCGGTCTTCCCCAGTCCCTGCTGGTCCTCGGCGGCACGTCCGAGATCGCGCTGGCCACGGCCCGCCGGCTGGTCGCCCGCCGCACCCGCACCGTGTGGCTCGCCGGCCGCCCCTCCCCCGCCCTGGACGAGGCCGCCCGGGAGCTGCGGGCGCACGGCGCGGACGTGCGCACCGTCGCGTTCGACGCGCTGGACCCCGACACCCACGAGGAGGTCCTCGGCAAGGTGTTCGCCGAGGGCGACATCGACCTGGTGCTGCTGGCCTTCGGCGTCCTCGGCGACCAGGCCCACGACGAGCGCGAGCCGTCCGCCGCGGTGCGCGTCGCCCGCACCAACTACATCGGCGCCGTCTCCGCCGGCTTGGTCGCCGCCCGCGCCCTGCAGACCCAGGGCCACGGCTCGCTGGTGGTGCTGTCCTCGGTCGCCGGGGAACGCGCCCGGCGCGCCAACTTCATCTACGGCTCCAGCAAGGCCGGCCTCGACGCGTTCGCGCAGGGCCTCGGCGACGCCCTCCAGGGCACCGGCGTGCACGTGATGGTCGTGCGCCCGGGCTTCGTGCGCACCCGGATGACGGCCGGGCTGCCCGAGGCGCCGCTGGCCACCACCCCCGAGGCGGTCGCCACGGCGATCGAGCTGGGCCTGCGGCGGCGGTCGGAGACGGTGTGGGTGCCCGGCGTGCTCCGGCTGGTGATGTCGGCCCTGCGGCACGTGCCGCGCGGGGTGTTCCGCCGGCTGCCCGTGTAGGCGGCGGGGGCGGGCGGCCCGGGGCTCAGTGGGCCGGCAGGGTGCCCTGTTCCAGCGGGGCGGACGCCTGCGTCGGGACGACCGGGCCGCCGCCGAAGGCGTAGTCGCGCAGCTTGCGCCACACCCCGTCGGGGCCCTGCTCGTACAGGGCGAAGCCGGTGCAGGACCACAGGGCCTCGTAGTCGGCGAGTTCCGCGAAGGCGCGGTCCATCGCCGCGTCCTCGATGCCGTGCGCCACCGTGACGTGCGGGTGGTAGGGGAACTGCAGCTCGCGGGCCACCGGCCCGGAGGCGTCGCGGACCTGCTGCTGGAGCCGCGTGCAGGCGTCCGCGCCCTCGGCGACGCGCACGTACACGACCGGGGACAGCGGCCGGAAGGTGCCGGTGCCCGACAGCCGCATCCGGAACGGCCGCCCGGCCGCGGCCACCCCGCTCAGGTGCGCCTCGACGGCCGGCAGCGCCGCCGCCTCGACCTCGGTCGGCGGCAGCAGGGTGACGTGGGTGGGGATGCCGTGAGCCGCGGCGTCGCCGAAGCCCGCGCGCCGCTCCTGGAGCAGGCTGCCGTGGGGCTCCGGGACCGCGATCGACACGCCGATCGTTACGGTCCCCACGAGGTCTCCTGTCATCGTGTGGTCCCGGGCGGCGGGTGCCCGCCCGGGCAGCTCTCAGCTATCGACTGTACGACCGCCGCCGCCGTGTTGGACGGCCGCGGCGGTGTGCTCTACGGCTCAGTGCCCGCGAAGGCCGGCTTCAGTGCTTCGCCGGGAGGAAGCCGATCCGGTCGTACGCCTGGGACAGCGTCTCGGCGGCGACGGTCCGGGCCTTCTCGGCGCCCTTGGCGAGGACCGAGTCGAGCGTCTCCGGGTCGTCGAGGTACTGGTGGGTCCGCTCGCGGAACGGCGTGACGAACTCCACCATGGCCTCGGCGAGGTCGGTCTTGAGCGCGCCGTACATCTTGCCCTCGTACGCCTGCTCCAGCTCGGCGATGGTGCGGCCGGTGAGCGTGGAGTAGATGGTGAGCAGGTTGGACACGCCCGGCTTGTGCTCCGCGTCGTAGCGGATCACGGTGTCGGTGTCGGTGACGGCGCTCTTGACCTTCTTCGCGGTGGTCTTCGGGTCGTCGAGCAGGTTGACCAGGCCCTTCGGCGTGGACGCCGACTTGCTCATCTTGATCGACGGGTCCTGCAGGTCGTAGATCTTCGCCGTCTCCTTCAGGATGTACGGCGACGGGATCGTGAACGTCTCGCCGAAGCGGCCGTTGAAGCGCTCGGCGAGGTCGCGGGTCAGCTCGATGTGCTGGCGCTGGTCCTCGCCGACCGGGACCTGGTGGGCCTGGTACAGCAGGATGTCGGCGACCTGGAGGATCGGGTACGTGAACAGGCCGACGCTCGCGCGGTCGGCGCCCTGCTTGGCGGACTTGTCCTTGAACTGGGTCATGCGGCTGGCCTCGCCGAAGCCGGTGAGGCAGTTCATCACCCAGGCGAGCTGCGCGTGTTCCGGGACGTGGCTCTGCACGAACAGGGTGCAGCGGTCCGGGTCCAGGCCGGCGGCGAGGAGCTGCGCGGCGGCGAGGCGGGTGTTGGCGCGCAGGTCCGCGGGGTCCTGCGGGACCGTGATCGCGTGCAGGTCGACGACCATGTAGAACGCGTCGTGGCTCTCCTGCAGGGCCACCCACTGGCGGACGGCGCCGAGGTAGTTGCCGAGGTGGAACGAACCGGCGGTGGGCTGGATGCCGGAGAGCACGCGGGGGCGATCTGCAGTGGCCATGGGGCCCATTCTCGCAGAGGCTCAGGGGTGGGACGGGCCCGAGAGGGGGGTGGGCCGGTGCGTGGGGGCCGCGGGCCGGTCCTGGCCGGTCCGCGGCCCCCACGCACCGTCGTACGGCTCAGCCCAGGTCGACTTCCGGGTACAGCGGGAAGCCCGCGACCAGGTCCGTGGCCCGCTGGGAGATCTCGTCGGCCACCTTCGGGTCCAGGACGTGCGCCGCCTTGGACGGCGCGCCCGACTTGGTGGTGCCCGCCTCGGTGGTGGTCAGGACGCGGTCGATCAGGCCCGCCACCTCGTCCATCTCGGCCGTGCCGAGGCCCCGGGTGGTGAGCGCGGGGGTGCCGACGCGGATGCCGGAGGTGTACCAGGCGCCGTTGGGGTCGGCCGGGATGGCGTTGCGGTTGGTGACGATGCCGGACTCCAGCAGCGCCGCCTCGGCCTGGCGGCCGGTGAGGCCGTAGGAGGAGGCCACGTCGATGAGGTTGAGGTGGTTGTCCGTGCCGCCGGTGACCAGGGTCGCGCCGCGGCGCGTGAGGCCCTCGGCCAGGGCGCGGGAGTTGTCCACGATCCGCCGGGCGTAGTCCTGGAACGACGGCTGGCGGGCCTCGGCGAGGGCGACCGCCTTGGCCGCCATGACGTGCGGGAGCGGGCCGCCGAGGACCATCGGGCAGCCGCGGTCCACCTGGTCCTTGAGGGAGTCGTCGCACAGCACCATGCCGCCGCGCGGGCCGCGCAGGGACTTGTGGGTGGTGGTCGTCACGATCTGGGCGTGCGGCACCGGGTCGAAGTCGCCGGTGAGGACCTTGCCCGCGACCAGGCCGGCGAAGTGCGCCATGTCGACCATGAGCGTCGCGCCGACCTCGTCGGCGATCTCCCGCATGATCCGGAAGTTCACCAGCCGGGGGTAGGCGGAGTAGCCGGCGACGATGATCAGCGGCTTGAACTCGCGGGCCTGCGCGCGCAGGGCGTCGTAGTCGATGAGGCCGGTCGCCGGGTCGGTGCCGTAGGAGCGCTGGTCGAACATCTTGCCGGAGATGTTCGGGCGGAAGCCGTGGGTGAGGTGGCCGCCCGCGTCCAGGGACATGCCCAGCATGCGCTGGTTGCCGAACGCCTGGCGCAGCTCGGCCCAGTCGGCCTCGGTCAGGTCGTTGATCTGCCGGACGCCGGTCCTCTCCAGGAAGGGCGCCTCGACGCGGTCGGCGAGCACCGCCCAGAAGGCCACCAGGTTGGCGTCGATGCCGGAGTGCGGCTGGACGTAGGCGTGGCGGGCGCCGAACAGCTCGCGGGCGTGCTCGGCGGCCAGCGACTCCACGGTGTCGACGTTGCGGCAGCCGGCGTAGAAGCGGCGGCCGATGGTGCCCTCGGCGTACTTGTCGCTGAACCAGTTGCCCATCGCGAGCAGGGTCGCCGGGGAGGCGTAGTTCTCGGAGGCGATCAGCTTGAGCATCTCGCGCTGGTCGTGCACCTCCTGGCCGATGGCGTCGGCGACGCGGGGCTCGACGGCGCGGATCACGTCGAGGGCGGCACGGAAGGCGGTGGACTCGGTGGACAGCGGCTCGGCTGGCATGGGGACCTCCGGACGTCGGCGTTCAGCGTTCACGGGTACGGCCCAGGCGCACGGCACTGTGTCGAACGGGCCGCTCCCCGATGGTCGGTCCCATCCCAGCGCGCCAGTCACGGCCCACCGCCAGCCTACCGGGCCGGACGGCGGGTGCCGCGGGGCCGTCCACCATCCGGGCCGGCCGGGGCGGCGGACACCGTCAGAGGATCACGTGCGGCAGGAAGCGGGCGTACCCGTCGGTGACCAGGCCGGACGACTCGCGGATGCCGAGGCCGGCCGCCTCGCCCTCGACGACCCAGGTGCCCAGCACGACGTGGTTGCCGTCGAAGGCGGGCAGCGGGGCGAGCTGCTGGTAGCAGCAGGGTTCGTCGCGCGGGGCGGGCGCGCTGCCCGCCTCGTGGATCGTGACGCCGTCGCCCTCGCGGCCCAGGAGCGGCTTGGCGACCCAGCCGGGGCCGTCGGCGTCGGCCAGCTCGCGGGGGCCGTCGAGGTAGGCCGGGAGCAGGTTGGGGTGGCCGGGGTACAGCTCCCACAGGACCGCCAGCAGGGCCTTGTTGCTGAGCAGCATCTTCCAGGCGGGCTCGATCCACAGGGTGGAGCCGGTGCCGCCGCCGTTGTCGAGGGTGTCGAGGACGTGGCCGGCGAACCGGTCGGTGGTCAGCCACTCCCAGGGGTAGAGCTTGAAGCAGCTCCGGATGAAGCGGAGCCGGTTGTCGACGAACCGGCCGGACAGCGGGTCCCAGCCGATCTCCTCCACGGAGATCCAGTCGGTGTCCAGGCCGGCCTGCTCGGCGGTCTCCTTGAGGTAGGCGACCGTCATCAGGTCCTCGCCGAGCTCGTCGTCGGAGGAGTGCGCGAAATACAGCGGGCCGCCCGGCGGCAGCAGCTTCCCCTGGGTGCGCCAGGCGGCGACGAGCCGTTCGTGCAGGGAGTTCCACTGGTCGGCGCCGGGGAAGCGCTCCTCCATCCAGAACCACTGCGGGGAGGCGGCCTCCACCAGCGAGGTCGGGGTGTCGGCGTTGTACTCCAGCAGCTTCGCCGGGCCGGTGCCGTCGTAGCGCAGGTCGAACCGGCCGTAGACGGAGGGCAGTTCGGCGCGGCGGTGCCAGGCCTCGGTGACGGCCGCGGCCACGCGCGGGTCGGTGATGCCGAGGTCGGCGAGACGGCCGGTGCCGACGATGTGCGCGGCGGCCTCCAGGCACATGCGGTGCAGTTCCCCGACGGTCTCCTCCAGCGCCTCGACCTCCTCCAGGGAGAAGACGTAGTGGGCGCTCTCGTCCCAGTAGGGCCGCAGGGAGCCGTCGGGGTAGCGGGTGAGCGGGTAGATCAGCCCCTGCGCCTCGACGGTCTGCTGCCAGCCGGGGCGGGGTGCGACGGTACGGCGTTCCATGGGTGGTCGGGTCCTCGCGTCCTGGGCCGGTCGGCTCGTCGGGGCGTCGGGGTGCTCGGGGCGTCGGCTCGTCGGGGCGGCTCAGCCGCCGCCGCTGCCCTTGCCGCCGCCGAAGCCGCCGCGGTCGACGCCGCCGCCGTGACCGCCGCCCGAACCGCCGCCGCCCTTGCGGGGCTTGCTGAGGGAGCCGCCGTCCACCCAGCCGTTGTGCTTCTTGCCGCCGTAGTACCAGACGCCGGTGCCCGAGCCCGACTTGCAGTTCTTGTCCGAGACGACCTTGTAGCCCTTGGCCTGCTGGTAACTGCCGCGGTCCACGCAGCGCTTGTCCGGGTCCGAGGAGCAGGCGGTCAGGGCGGCGGCGAGCAGTCCCATGCCGCCGAGGACCACCGTGCCCGAGCGCAGTCGTCGTCGTGTGTCGGCCATCGTTTACCCCCGTGGTACGTCGGCTTCGTCGAAAAGGTGTCCGGTTGCCGTCGGCCAGCCTAGAGATCGGTGTGAGCGGCCCTGCAAGGACCCCTGCCCGGCAACCCTCGCCTACAGTCGCCTCGTGCTGTTCGGAATGGTGTGTGCCCTGGCCGCGGCCCTCTGCTTCGGTACCGCGACGGTGTTGCAGGCGATGGCCGCGCGGGCCGCCGGGACCGGGGGCGGCGAGGCGGCGCTGCTGCTGCGCGCGCTGCGGCAGTGGCGGTACCTGGCCGGACTCGCCCTGGACGGGCTGGGGTTCGTCTTCCAGATCGCCGCCCTGCGGTCCCTGCCGATCTACGTCGTGGGCGCCGCCCTGGCCTCCAGCCTCGCCGTGACCGCGGTGGTCGCGGCCCGGCTGCTGCGGGTGCGGCTGAGCCGGGGCGAGTGGGCCGCGGTGGGCGTGGTGTGCGCCGGGCTGGCGATGCTGGCGCTGGCGTCCGGGCCGGAGGGCGAGGACAGCGGGCCGGGGGCGCTGCCGTGGGCGATGCTGGGCGCGGCCGGGGCGGTCCTGGTACTGGGCCTGGCGGGGACCCGGCTGGGCGGGCCGTCACGGGCGCTGGTGCTGGGCCTGGGCGCCGGGTGCGGGTTCGGGGTGGTGGAGGTGGCGGTCCGCCTGATCGACTCCCTGCGGCCGGCCGACCTGCTGACCGACCCGGCGCTCTACGCCCTGCTGCTCGGCGGCGGCGCCGCGTTCCTGCTGCTCACCTCGGCCCTCCAGCGCGGTTCGGTGACCACCGCCACGGCCGGCCTGGTCATCGGCGAGACGATCGGCCCGGCAGCGGTCGGCATCGTCTGGCTCGGCGACCGCACCCGCCCGGGCCTGGCCTGGCTGGCCGCCCTCGGCTTCACGGTCGCGGTGGCGGGGGCACTGGCCCTGGCCCGCTTCGGAGAGGCACCGGCGCAGACGGGAACGGAGAGGGCCCCGGAGACCGGGGCACTGCGGGAACGGAGCTGAGCTGATCAGCAGGGGCACTGCGGGAACGGAGCTGACCGGCGGGCACTCCTGACGAGCGCCCTTCCTGCGCTCACCCCGCCGCACAGCCCCCCTCCCACCCCTACGGCAGCACCCGGCACAGGGCCTCCAGGGCCGGCGGCCAGCCTCGGTCCGAGGGGCCGCCGTAGCCCACCACCAGGGCGTCCAGGGGGTCGGTCCTGGCCTCGGTGTGGCGGAAGCGGGACAGGCCCATCAGGGCCAGGCCCTGCCACGCGGCGGCGCGCACGACGGAGTCCTCGGTGCCGGGCGGGAGCTGGAGCACGGCGTGCAGTCCGGCGGCGATCCCGGTGACCCGCACGTCCGGCGCCTGCGCGGCGACCGCCTCGACCAGGGCGTCCCGGCGGCGCCGGTAGCGCAGCCGGGAGGCGCGGACGTGACGGTCGTAGGCCCCGGAGGCCAGGAACTCGGCGAGGGTCAGCTGGTCCAGCACGCCCGTCGTGGGGCTGCCGGCGAGCCGTGTCACCTCGGGGGTGAGGGACGGCGGCAGGACCAGCCAGGCGAGCCGCAGCCCCGGGGCGAGGGACTTGCTGGCGGTGCCGAGGTAGGCGACGTGGTCGGGGCCGAGGTCCTGGAGCGCGCCGACGGGCTGCCGGTCGTAGCGGAACTCCCCGTCGTAGTCGTCCTCCAGGACCAGCCCGCCGGTGCGCCGCGCCCAGTCGACGGCGGCGGCCCGCCGCTCCGGCCGCAGCGCGACGCCCATCGGGAACTGGTGGGCGGGGGTGAGGAGCACGGCGCCCTCGTCGCCGAGGTCTCCGGTGCGGGTGCCGTGCGCGTCGAAGGGCAGCGGCGCGGTGCGCAGCCCGGCCCGCTCCAGCAGGGCCCAGTGCGGCGGCAGGCCGTAGGACTCGACGGCGACGCGGCGCGCCCCGCGCGCGTGCAGGACCTCGCCGAGCAGCCGCAGCCCGTGGGCGAACCCGGAGCACACGACGATGTGCTCGGGGTCGGCGCGCACGCCCCGGGCCCGGGAGAGGTAGGCGGCGAGCGCGGTGCGCAGTTCGGCGCGGCCGCGGGGGTCGCCGTAGCCGAGGGCGTCGTTCGGGGCGGCGTTCAGGGCGCGGCGGGCGGCCCTGAGCCACTCGGCGCGCGGGAACGCGGCGAGGTCGGGGGTACCGGCGTCGAGGCTGTGGGCGGGGCGGCCGGGTGCGCGCGGGTGCGGGGCCGGCTGCGGCGGCGCGGGCACCGCACGGTCGGCGACCCGCGTGCCGGAGCCCTGGCGGGCGGTCAGCCAGCCCTCGGCCACCAGGTCGGCGTACGCGTCGGCGACGGTGTTGCGGGCGATGCCGAGGTCGGCGGCGAGCGAGCGGGAGGACGGCAGGCGGGTGCCGGGCGCGAGGCGGCCGCTGCGCACGGCCTCGCGCAGCGCGTCGGTCAGTCCGCGCCGCAGTCGCGGCCCGGTCGGCTTCAGGTGCAGGTCGACGCCCAGAGTGGCCCAGGATTCCGGCATGGGAATGGACCATACTCCTGGGCTGCTTCGCTCCTAGGGTCGAGCACATGAGCGCACAGACCACCACCACGACCACCGGCACCGGCACCGACACCGACACCGCAGACACCGCCGCCGCGGACGGCTCCGCCCGCGCCCCCGAGCACGCCCCGCGCCTGTCCTGGACCGAGCGCGCCCCGGAGGTCTACAAGGCCATGATCCGGCTGGACGCGGCCGCCCGGCGGGGCCTGGACCCGGCACTGTACGAGCTGGTGAAGATCCGCGCCTCGCAGCTCAACCACTGCGCGTTCTGCCTGGACATGCACACCAAGGACGCCCTGGCGGCCGGCGAGAGCGTCGAGCGGATCGTCCAGCTCGGCGCGTGGGAGGAGTCGCGGCACTTCTACACCGAGAAGGAGCTGGCCGCGATCGAGCTGACCGAGGCGATCACCGTGCTGACCGACGGCTTCGTGCCGGACGAGGTGTACGAGCGGGCGGCCCGGCACTTCGAGGAGACCGAGCTCGCGCAGCTCATCGCCGCGATCACGGTGATCAACGCCTGGAACCGGTTCGGCGTGTCCACCCGCATGGTGCCGGGCCACTACCAGCCGGGGCAGCACGCGTGACGACGCGCACGGGACACCTGGACCCGGCCGTCGCGCGGGCGCTGTCCGCGCTGAGCGCCGCCGCGAAGCAGGGCCTCGGCGACCCGGCGCTGGCCGAGCTGGTCGTCATCCGGGCCTCGCAGCTCAACCACTGCGCCTTCTGCCTGGACCTGCACCTCGGGATCGCGCGGCAGCACGGCGTGCCGGAGCGGCAGCTCGACCTGCTCGCCGCCTGGGAGGAGGCCGGGGACGTCTTCGACGCGCGGGAGCGGGCCGCGCTCGCGCTGACCGAGGCGATCACCGTGCTGACCGACGGCTTCGTGCCGGACGAGGTGTACGAGCGGGCGGCCCGGCACTTCGACGACACCGGACTGGCCCACCTCGTCGGGCTGGTCGTGGCCATCAACAACTGGAACCGGGTGATGGTCAGCCGCCGCGTCCCGCCCGGGGGGTACACCCCGTGAGCGCCGTGGAGACACCCGGGACGTCGTCGGGCACGGGCAAGGCGGCGAGGTTCCGCGCCCTGCACCGGCGCCCCTCCCCCGACGACCCGCTGGTCCTCGCCGGTCCCTGGGACGCGGCGTCGGCACGGGTGTGCGCCGAGGCGGGGTTCCCCGCGCTCGCCACGCCCAGCGCGGGCGTGGCCGCCTCGCTCGGGTACGCGGACGGCCGGACCCCGGCGGACGAGATGTTCGCGGCCGTGGCGCGCATCGCCCGGGCCGTGGACGTGCCGGTCTCGGCGGACGTCGAGGACGGGTACGGGCTGGCGCCGAAGGAGCTGGTGGAGCGGCTGCTGGAGGCGGGCGCGGTCGGCTGCAACCTGGAGGACTCGACGGGGGGCGTCCTGAAGGACGCGCGGGCGCACGCCGACCGCCTGGCCGAGGTGTGCGCCGCGGCCGGCGGGGAGCTGTTCGTCAACGCCCGCGTCGACACCTTCCTCCGCGGGGTCACGGACCCCGAACGGACCATCGAGCGGGCCGCGTTGTACGTCGCCGCGGGCGCCGACTGCGTGTACCCGATCGGCGCCCCGGTGGACGTGCTGCCGCTGCTGCGGTCCGGCATCCAGGGCCCGATCAACGTGCTCGGCCGGCCCACCGAGGGGCCCACCCCGTCCGCACTCGGCGCACGGGGCGCCACCCGCGTCACGTTCGGGCCGGGCCTGCAGCGCCTGGCGACGGCGGCCCTGAGGGAGATCGCGACCGACCTGGCGCCCCGCGGCACCGGGGGCTGACCCGGGCGGCTCAGCGGGGCCCCGGCCGGGCGGCCGACCAGGCCCGCACCAGGTCGCGTACGGTCGCGCGCAGCCAGGCGTGGGCCGGGTCGGCCTCGTGGCGGGGGTGCCAGGCCAGGCCGAGGCGCAACGGGGGCAGCGGCAGCGGGATCTCGAAGGGGACGAGGCCGAGCGTGTCGGCGAGCGGCAGGCCCCAGGAGTGGATCAGGCCGACGAGGTCGGTCTCCCGGATGACGAACAGCGAGGCCGGGAGGGTGCCGACGGTGCCCGTCACCCGGCGGCGCAGCCCCCGCTCGGCGAGCGCGGCGTCGACGGGGCCGTGCAGCCGGCCGCGCCGGGAGACGATCAGGTGGTCGGCCGCCGCGAACCGCTCGGCCGTCATCTCCCCCTCCAGCAGCGGGTGTCCGGCCCGCGCGACTCCGAGCATCCGGTCCTCGTGCAGGATCTCCACGTGCACCTCGGGCGCGGTGGAGTCGATCACGCCGACCTCCAGATCGGCGGTGCCGTCGCGCAGGAACGGCGCGTCCACGTGGCTCTCGCTCAGGAAGCGCAGCCGGATGCCGGGCGCCTCCTCGGCCGCGCGGGCGAAGAGCACCGCCCCGTGCGCGGCGGGCACGGCGTCGTGGCACAGGACCGTGAACGTCCGGCTGACGGTGCGCAGATCGGCGTCCGCGGCCGGCGCGAACAGCGCCCGCGCCCGCTCCACGACCGCGTTCACCTCGGCCCGCACCGCGAGGGCGCGGGGGGTCGGCACCATGCGCCGCCCGGCCCGCACCAGCACCGGGTCGCCGAGCGCGCGGCGGATCCGGCCGAGCGTGCGGCTCATGGCCGGCTCGGACAGGTGCAGCCGGGCGGCGGCGCCCTGCACGCTCTGCTCCTCCAGCAGCACGTCCAGGGCGAGCAGCAGGTTGAGGTCGATCCCGGTGGATTGCGTCATGTGCATGTGCCCCTTGCAAAGGTTGCACTGGAGTGCAGGCCAGCGTCGCGCCTACGGTGACAGGGCATCCCACCCCTCGTCCAGCTCCCGGGAGGAGCCGTGCCCGCGCACGCCCTGAAACGCTCGACCCTGCTCACCCTGTGCGCCTGCGTGCTCGTCGCGCAGAGCATGGTGGCCGCCATCAACCTCCTCATCCCGCAACTGGGTTCGTCGTCCCTGCACCCCTCGCACACCGAGGTCCTGTGGACCGTCGACGCCTACGTCATCGTCTTCGCGGGCCTGCTCGTCCCGGCGGGCGCGCTCGGCGACCGGCACGGCCGCAAGGGCGCCCTGCTCGCCGGGCTGGCCCTGTTCGCCGCGGGTGCCGCGACCAGCGCGCTCGCCCCCGTCCCGGCCCTGCTGATCGCGGGCCGGGGCCTGTCCGGCGCGGGGGCGGCCCTGATCACCCCGGCGACGATGTCGATCCTGGTCCGGCTCGCCGGTCCCGAGCGCCGCGCGCAGGCGCTGGCGTCCTGGACGCTGGCGCTGGGACTGGGCGGCCTCGCGGGCAACGTGGGCGGCGGTCTGGTCGGCCAGTTCCTGTCCTGGCGGGCCCTGTTCTGGGCGATGGTGCCGTTGGCGGCCGCGCTCGCGCTCGCCGTCGCGGTGACGACCCCGCGCACGGCCCGCTCCGCGCAGGGCAGCCCGGACCCGGTCGGCACCCTGCTGCTGACGGCCGGTCTGGTCGCCGTGCTGTTCGGCATCATCGAGGGCCCCGGCCACGGCTGGACCTCGGCGCACATCCTGTCGGCGTTCACCGCGGGCGCCCTGCTGCTGGGGGCCTTCACGCTGCACGCCCTGCGCTCGCCCGCCCCCCTCTTCGACCCGCGGGTGTTCCGCTCCCGCGGCCTGTGCACGGCGACGCTGGGCCTCGCCACGGGATTCTTCGGCCTGTTCGCGCTGTTCTTCGTCAACTCCCAGTACCTGCAAGAGGTGAAGGGCTTCTCGCCGGCCGTGACGGGCCTGGCGATCGTGCCGCTGATCGTCGGCATGGCGCTGGTGCCCCGGTTCGCGGCCCGCTGGGCGGCGCACCCGCGTCCGGTGGTCGGCACCGGGCTCACCCTGATCGGCCTGGGCCTGCTGGCCGCCTCCACGGCCGACGCGCACACGCCGTACCCGCTGTACGCGTGCTGGCTGCTGGTCCTGTCGGCCGGCACCGGGCTGGCCATGCCCGCGCTCACCCTGGGCGTGGTGGTGTCGCTGCCGGAGCACCGGGCGGGGCTCGGCTCCGGTCTCGGTACCTCGGCCCGGGAGGTCGGCGCCGCCCTCGGGGTCGCGGTCGCCGGCACCGCGCTCGCGGGCCACGCCGACTTCGCGTCCGGGATGGGCCCGGCGCTGCGGGTGGTGGGCACGGTGGTGCTGGTGGCGACGGCGGTGGTGGTGGTGGTGGCCGGCTACCGCGGCACGGGCCGCGCGGCGCCGGTGGCGCCCGGTACGGCGCCCGCGAAGGAACCGGTGGCCTGAGACGCGACGAGTCCCGCCCCGCGCGATGCGGGACGGGACTCGTTTCACGGAGCGCCGGGCAGGCCTTGCACCTGCATCTCCCCGCAGGAAGCGGGGCGTCTTTCCTTGGACCACCAACGCACAGTCGGCTTCCGGGACTTCCCGGCGGCCGGTGTGTGATCAACTATAGCGCATCTCCGGGCTGACGATCACACACCGGCCGGGTACGGGCTGTCGGCCGTACCGGGGGCCCCGGCGGGCCGGCGTGGCTCAGATGAGGCCGAGGGAGCGGACCGCCTCGCGCTCCTCTACGAGCTCCTGGACCGAGGCGTCGATCCGGGCGCGGGAGAACTCGTTGATCTCCAGGCCCTGGACGATCTCGAACCGGCCGTCCTTGGTGGTGACCGGGAAGGACGAGATGAGGCCCTCGGGGACGCCGTAGGAGCCGTCCGACGGGATGCCCATGGAGGTCCAGTCGCCGTCGGCGGTGCCGTTGACCCAGGTGTGGACGTGGTCGACGGCCGCGTTGGCGGCGGAGGCCGCGGAGGAGGCGCCGCGGGCCTCGATGATGGCGGCGCCGCGCTTGGCGACGGTCGGGATGAAGTCCTCGGCCAGCCACTTCTCGTCGTTGACGACCTCGGCGGCGTTCTTGCCGGCGACCGTGGCGTGGAAGATGTCCGGGTACTGGGTCGCGGAGTGGTTGCCCCAGATCGTCAGGCGCTTGATCTCGGAGACCGGCGTGTTCGTCTTCTTCGCGAGCTGGGTCAGCGCGCGGTTGTGGTCCAGGCGGGTCATCGCGGTGAAGCGGTCGGCCGGTACGTCCGGGGCGGCGGCCTGGGCGATCAGGGCGTTGGTGTTGGCCGGGTTGCCGACGACGAGGACCTTGATGTCGTCCGCGGCGTGGTCGTTGATGGCCTTGCCCTGGGGCTTGAAGATGCCGCCGTTGGCCTCCAGGAGGTCACCGCGCTCCATGCCCTTGGTGCGGGGGCGGGCGCCGACCAGGAGGGCGACGTTGGCACCGTCGAAGGCGACGTTCGGGTCGTCGGTGATGTCGATGCCCTGGAGCAGCGGAAACGCGCAGTCGTCCAGCTCCATCGCGGTGCCCTCGGCGGCGCCGAGCGCCGGGGTGATCTCCAGCAGGCGCAGCTTGACCGGCACGTCCGCGCCGAGCAGCTGGCCGGAGGCGATGCGGAAGAGCAGGGCGTAACCGATCTGGCCGGCCGCGCCGGTGACGGTGACGTTCACGGGAGTGCGGGTCATGGCGTTCTCCGTATGACAGCTGGCGGTGGGGCGTCCCTGCCCCGGGGCGGGAACGGATGATCGATCTCTTGGCGTCAAGAGATCCACCGGTCAGGCTATCGCGCATCCGCTGTCCCCGACCGCCGGGGCCGTGTGGCCCGTCCCACAGAGTGGACACCGCGCGAGGCGGCGGCCGCCGGTCCGGGAGAGGGGTGGACGTGACGGCCGCCGTAGGGGGGACCGGGCATCCGGACTCCCGTGGGGGTACGGATCGCGTGCCCCGTCCCCGGGGGCCGCATGCGGGCCGCACACGGCTTCGCGGACCGGGCCGGGAGCGCGAAGGAGTGCGTGGGGGGCGCGGGGGGCGCCGGTGGTGCCGGGGGTCGGTGGGGGGTTCCGTAGCGGAACGGTCACTTCCGTGCCACAGCGGGCTGACAGGTGTTGAACGGCCCGTTCACCGTGCGGGAGCGTGGAACGCGTCGGCGGCCCGCCCTCGCTCGGGGGAGGGGACGGGCCGCCGACGTGCCGTCAGCTGCTGACCGTGAAGTGCAGGGTGTCCTTCAGGAACGGGATCTGCAGCCACGGACTGGGCTGTGCCATCAGCGCCAGCAGGACGATCGCGGCGCCCAGCACGCCGTACGTCACGATGTCGGTGAACCGCGAGCGCACCGCCAGCATGCCGACGCCCGGCAGCAGCCAGCGCAGCGCCGCACCGACCAGCAGGGCGACGCCGATGAGGATGCAGCCGACGCGGAACACGTCCAGCGCGGTCAGCAGCAGGCCGAGCGCCACCAGGCCGAGGACGGCGAGCATCGGCCACTGCCGGGCGGGCGCGGGCGCGTCCCCGGGAGCGGCCCGGCCGCCGCCCTCGGGGCGGGCGGTGTCCCGGGTGAACAGCGGGAAGCGGCGCGTGACGCGCCGGGGCCGGCCCTCGGCGTCGGGCGCGCTGACCGGACCGCTGACCAGCGGCTTCTCGAACGCCTCCGCCCCCTCGGGCACGGGACCGAGGGACCCCCCGGCATCGCCGGAGTCGTCGGCGTCGTCGGAGTCGTGGGCGCCGTCGGGGCCTTCGGCGTCGGCCGGGTCGGGGGCGCCGGGCGAGTCGGGGGCGGGCCGCGTCGGCTCCGTCCCCTGCGCGCTCCCGGCGGCCACCGTGTCCTTCACATCGGCGTCCTGCGCGGTGACCGTGCCCTCCGTACCGCCGCCGGCGCCCTGCGCCGGGTCCTGGGCGCGGAGTCGGCGTCGCGGCTCAGCCGACACTGCGCTCCGCCGCCTCGACCACGTTGACGAGCAGCTGTGCGCGGGTCATCGGGCCGACCCCGCCGGGGTTCGGGGAGATCCAGGCGGCGACCTCGCGGACGTCGGGGTGGACGTCGCCCACGATCCGGCCCTCGGCGTTGCGCGAGACGCCGACGTCGAGGACGGCCGCACCCGGCTTGACGTCCTCGGCGCGGATCAGGTGCGCGGAGCCGGCCGCGGCCACGATGATGTCGGCGCGCTTGAGGTGCGCGGACAGGTCACGGGTGCCGGTGTGGCACTGGGTCACCGTGGCGTTCTCGCTGCGCCGGGTCAGCAGCAGCGGCATCGGCCGGCCGATCGTCACCCCGCGGCCGACGACCACCACCTCGGCGCCCTTGGTCTCCACGCCGTAGCGGCGCAGCAGCGTGAGCACGCCGTTGGGGGTGCAGGGCAGCGGGGCCGGCTCGTTGAGGACGAGGCGGCCGAGGTTCATCGGGTGCAGGCCGTCGGCGTCCTTGTCCGGGTCCATCAGTTCCAGGATGCGGTTCTCGTCGATGCCCCTGGGCAGCGGGAGCTGGACGATGTAACCGGTGCAGGACGGGTCCTCGTTCAGCTCGCGGACGACCGCCTCGATCTCCTCCTGCGTGGCCGTGGCGGGCAGTTCGCGCTGGATGGAGGCGATGCCGACCTCGGCGCAGTCGCGGTGCTTGCCGGCGACGTACTTCTGGCTGCCGGGGTCGTCCCCGACCAGGATCGTGCCGAGGCCGGGCGTCACGCCCTTCTCCTTCAGCGCCGCCACACGGGCGGTCAGCTCGGACTTGATCTCGGCTGCGGTGGCCTTGCCATCGAGAATCTGGGCGGTCATACCTCCATCCTCCCGGATGACCGGCCCGCGGTTCCAATCAGGGTGGTCCGGGGGCGGCCGGCTCCTCGCCGCCGTGGTGAGCGCCGATGTTGCACTTGCACAACAGCCGTATATCCGACTGGACAATCACTCGTCCGGCACATGACGATGAGCCGCGCATCACTGCGGTCCGGCAGGGGGACGAACCGCTCACGCCCACCCGTTCCTCCGCGGCATCCGCGACGTCCCCAGAGGCAACGGAGGAAACACAGTCATGAGCTTCGGCCAGCCCGGCGGCAACCCCTACGGGGAGCAGCCGCAGAACCCCCAGCAGCCCGGCTACCCGGCCTACCCGCAGGCCCCGCAGGGCGTCCCGCCGCAGCAGGGCTACGGCTACCCCCAGCAGCAGCCCGGTCATCCGCAGCAGGGCTACGGCTACCCGCAGCAGCCGGGCTACGGTGCCCGTCCCGAACTCGCCCACTGGGGCCTGCGGGTCGGCTCGTTCCTGCTCGACGGCCTGATCATCGCCGGTCCGATGTACGCGCTGATCGGCGTCGCGGCCGCCATGGGCAGCGACTCGGCCGCCGGGGCCATCGTCACCCTGGTCGGCGTGCTGTACGCCATCGGCATGGGCTTCTACCAGCTCTACCTGGAGGGCACGACCGGCCAGTCCACCGGCAAGAAGGTCGTCGGCACGCGCGTGCTGCGCGAGGCCGACGGCAGCACGCTGGGCTTCGGCATGGCCTTCGTGCGCCGGCTGGCGCACATCGTCGACGGCCTGCCCTGCTACCTCGGCTACCTGTGGCCGCTGTGGGACGACAAGAAGCAGACCTTCGCCGACAAGATGTGCTCGACCCTGGTGGTCCGCGCCCAGTAACGCGCCGGGCACCACCGCACCACAGGAGAGGGCCCGCCGACCGTTCCTCCGGTCGGCGGGCCCTCTCATGCGCTCACAGGCGCGGCCAGGCGCGGCTCAACGGCTCGGCGGCTCAGTGGAAGAAGTGCCGCGTCCCGGTGAAGTACATCGTCACGCCCGCCTTCTTGGCGGCCTCCACGACCTGCTCGTCGCGGATCGAGCCGCCCGGCTGGACGATGGCCCGCACGCCGGCGCCGATCAGGATCTCGGGGCCGTCGGGGAAGGGGAAGAACGCGTCGGAGGCCGCGAAGGCGCCCCGGGCACGCTCCTCGCCCGCCCGCTCGACCGCCAGCTTGCAGGAGTCGACGCGGTTGACCTGGCCCATGCCGACGCCGACCGAGGCGCCGTCCTTGGCGAGCAGGATCGCGTTGGACTTCACCGCGCGGCAGGCCTTCCAGGCGAAGGCCAACTGCTGGAGTTCCCCGGGTGACAGGGCCTCGCCGGACGCCAGGGTCCAGTGCGCCGGGTCGTCGCCCTCGGCCTGGAGCCGGTCGGCGACCTGGAGCAGCGCGCCGCCGTCGATCGGCTTGACCTCGACCGCGCCGGCCGGGCCGTCGGGACAGCGCAGCACCCGGATGTTCTTCTTCTTCGTGAGGACCTCCAGGGCCCCCTCCTCGTAGTCCGGGGCGACGATGACCTCGGTGAAGATCTCCGCGACCTGCTCCGCCATCTCCTTGCTGACCGGCCGGTTGACGGCGATGACCCCGCCGAACGCGGACAGCGGGTCGCACGCGTGCGCCTTGCGGTGCGCCTCGGCGACGTCCGAACCGATCGCGATTCCACAGGGGTTGGCGTGCTTGATGATCGCCACGCAGGGCTCGGCGTGGTCGTACGCGGCACGGCGGGCGGCGTCCGTGTCCGTGTAGTTGTTGTACGACATCTCCTTGCCGTGGAGCTGCTCGGCGGCCGCGAGCCCGCCCTCGCCGGAGGTGTAGAGGGCGGCGGGCTGGTGCGGGTTCTCGCCGTAGCGCAGGGTGTGCGCGCGCTGCAGCGAGGAGGCGACGAACTCGGGGAACTGCGAGTCGTCGGCGGGGGCGTAGGAGGACGCGAACCAGGAGGAGACGGCGATGTCGTACTCCGCCGTGTGCCGGAACGCCTCGGCGGCCAGGCGCTTGCGGGCGGCGAGGTCGAAGCCGCCGTCCTTGACGGCCGCGAGGACGTCGGCGTACCGCCCGGGGCTGGTGACCACGGCGACGGAGGGGTGGTTCTTGGCGGCGGCGCGGACCATCGACGGGCCGCCGATGTCGATCTGTTCCACGCACTCGTCGGGGGTGGCGCCGGAGGCGACGGTCTCGCGGAACGGGTAGAGGTTGACCACGACGAGGTCGAACGGCTGCACGCCCAGCTCGGCGAGCTGCTCGCGGTGGCTGTCCAGGCGCAGGTCGGCGAGGATGCCGGCGTGCACCTTCGGGTGCAGGGTCTTCACCCGGCCGTCCAGGCACTCGGGGAAGCCGGTCAGCTCCTCGACCTTGGTGACGGGGACACCGGCGGCGGCGATACGGCCGGCCGTCGACCCGGTGGAGACCAGCTCCACGCCGGCCTCGTGCAGCCCGCGGGCCAGCTCCTCCAGGCCGGTCTTGTCGTAGACGCTGACGAGCGCGCGACGAATGGCCCGCTTGTTGCTCTCGGCGGTCACTGGATAACTACCTTTCGTCCCTCAATGCGATAGCCGTTGCGGGCGAGCCGCCCCACGACCTCGACGAGCAGCCTTCGCTCGACGTCCTTGATGCGCTCGTGCAGAGCGCTCTCGTCGTCCTCGTCCCGGACCTCCACCACGCCCTGCGCGATGATCGGCCCGGTGTCGACGCCGTCGTCGACGAAGTGGACGGTGCAGCCGGTGACCTTGGCGCCGTACGCGAGCGCGTCACGGACGCCGTGGGCGCCGGGAAAACTGGGCAGCAGCGCGGGGTGCGTGTTCACGAACCGTCCCCCGAACCGCGCGAGGAACTCCTTGCCCACGATCTTCATGAACCCGGCGGACACCACCAGGTCCGGCTCGTGCGCGCCGACGGCCTCCGCGAGCGCGGCGTCCCACGCCTCGCGGCTCCCGTGGTCCTTGACCCGGCACACGAAGGTGGGCAGCCCGGCGCGCTCGGCGCGGGCCAGCCCCTCGATGCCGTCGCGGTCCGCCCCGACGGCGACGACCCGCGCTCCGTACGACTCGGCTCCGGTGCGCTCGATCTCGTCGAGGAGCGCCTGCAGGTTGGTGCCTGATCCGGAGACCAGGACGACGAGGCGCTTGGCCACGGGCTTGGCGGCCACGGTGGGGCCCTTTCTCGGGGAAGCGGTTGCGCGGTCGGCCTGCGTACGGCCGCTCTTGTACGGTCGTACGAATGCTTCGCGCCCCCGGATACGGGGAAGTCTACGAAGCGGCCGACCGTCAGCAACGATACCGGCACTCCGCACGGCCCCCGTGGGACGGGGGCGTGGCCGGAAGGTAGCGTCTGCGGGAGCGGTCCCGGGAACGCCGTGGAGGCACGGCACGTTTCCCGGGTGAACGCTCACGAAGACAGCAATTCTTCGGTCACCTATTGGTCACCTAGGGGAAGACGCCTTTTGATGCCGGACCGCAGCCTGCGACCCCTCACGTTCCCCCCGCACCCCGCCCAGGGAGGGGAGCGCGTCCCGGCGCTGCTGCGGGAGCGTCCGACGTCACCCCCCGACGCTCCCGGCACGTCCGAGGAGCACCGCGGCAGGGGCGGGGACCGGCCCGGCAGGGACGGCACGGCCGACGAGGACAACCCCTTCGCGCCGCCGCCCGAGGGCACCCCCGACCGCCCCTGGCAGCCCCGGCGCCCCGCCCAGGGCGCGGACGGCGACCCCGGCGACCAGGACCAGCCCCCGGCGGGTGGCCCCTGGGGCAGCCAGTGGAGCGACCGCCAGCCCGGCCGCTCCCCCGGCGGCTTCGGCGAGCGTCCCGGCAGCGACCCCGAGGGCCGGCCCGGCCCCGGCGCCCCCGGCCCGCGCTGGGACCCCATGGACCCCGCCCAGCGCCGGGCGCGCTACGCCCTGCTCGGCGGCATGTGGGCGTTCTTCTTCGCCCTGTTCGGCTGGCCCTACGTCGCCCTGCTGCTGGGCGCGCTCGCCCTCTACTGGGGCATCAGCGCCCTGCGCGCCAAGCCCCGCACCCCGGACCCGCAGGCCCCGGCCGCGCCCGAGCCGCCCGGCCGCCCGAAGACGACGGCGGCGATCACCGGCCTGGTCACGGCGTCCCTCGCGCTGGCCCTGGTCGCGGTGGGCTTCACCGCCCAGTTGGTGTACCAGGACTACTACACGTGCCAGAAGGACGCCCTGACCCACGAGGCGAGGCAGTCCTGCAGCGACCTGCTGCCGAAGGAACTGCGGGGCGTACTGGGGACGAACGGCTAGCACGCAGGACCGGGGATCGGTCAGGGCAGGATCGCGTCGACGTACCCGCCGTCGACGCGCAGCGCTCCCCCGGTGGTGGCCGAGGCCTGCTCGGAGCTCAGGTAGACGACCATGTTTGCGATCTCCTCCGGCTCGATCAGGCGTTGCAGCAGGGACTGCGGGCGGTGCTCGCGCATGAAGGCGCGCTGGGCCTCGTCCCAGGGCAGGGACCGGTCGACGAGTTCGTACACGAAGTCCTCGACCCCGCCGGTGTGGGTGGGTCCGGCGATGACGGAGTTCACCGTCACGCCGGTGCCCGCCGCCTTCTTGGCGAATCCGCGGCTCACCGCGAGCAGCGCGGTCTTGGACATCCCGTAGTGGATCATCTCGGCGGGGATGACGACGGCGGAGTCGCTGGCGACGTACTGGATCCGGCCCCAGCCGCGCTCGGTCATCCCGGGCAGGTAGGTCCGGGTCAGCCGCACGGCGGCCAGGACGTTGACCTCGAAGTACCGCCGCCACTCGGCGTCCGTGATCTCCAGCGGGTCGGCGGAGCCGAAGATGCCGAGGTTGTTGACGAGGATGTCGACCCGCGGCAGCAACTCGGCGACCCGGCCGGCTCCCTCCTCGCTCGCCACGTCGGCGGCGACCGGCACCGGTTCGGCGCCGGGGACCTCCCGGGCCAGGGCGGCGACCGCGGCCGACACGCTCTCCTCGCTGCGTCCGTTGACCGCCACCCGGGCGCCGGCGTGGGCGAGGCCGGCGGCGATGGCGGCACCGATGCCCTGCGTCGAACCGGTGACGAGGGCGGTGCGTCCACTCAGATCGATGTGCATGCGAAGACGGGTTCCCCGCGCGCGGGCCGCCCTGTCGGCTCGTCCGAGAGGCGGCCCGCGCGGGTGTCAGCGCTCGGTGTCAGCGATCGCCGGTGGGGGCGTGCAGCACGCCGGCGCTCTCCGGGCCGGTGGGAGCGACCGGTGCCGTCCTGACGGCGGCCAGGCTTTCCCGGGCCGCGGCGACGACCGCGTCGGCGGTCAGGCCGAACTGCTCGTACAGCACGGTGTAGGCGGCGCTGGCGCCGTAGTGGTCCAGGTGGACGGTCCGGCCGGCGTCGCCGACGAAGTCCCGCCAGCCCATGGGGACGCCCGCCTCCACGCTCACCCGGGCGCGCACGGTGGGCGGCAGCACCTCTTCGCGGTAGGCCCGGTCCTGGGCGGCGAACCACTCCCAGCACGGCAGTGACACGACCCTGGTCGGGATGCCGTCGGCCTCCAGCGCCTCCCGGGCGGCGACGGCGATCTGCACCTCCGAACCGGTGCCCATCAGGATGACCTCGGGGGTGCCGCCGGAGGCTTCGGCCAGGACGTAGCCGCCCTTGGCGACGCCCTCGGCCGACGCGAACCGGGTGCGGTCGAAGACGGGCAGGTTCTGCCGTGACAGCGCCAGCCCGGCGGGGCGGTCGTTGTGCTCGAGGATGGTGCGCCACGCCACCGCGGTCTCGTTGGCGTCGGCCGGGCGGACGAAGTCCAGGCCGGGGATGGCCCGCAGCGCCGCGTAGTGCTCGACCGGCTGGTGGGTGGGACCGTCCTCGCCCAGGCCGATGGAGTCGTGCGTCCAGACGTAGGTGACGGGGAGCTGCATGAGCGCGGCCAGCCGGACCGCTCCGCGCATGTAGTCGGAGAAGGTGAGGAAGGTGCCGCCGTACACGCGGGTCCCGCCGTGCAGGGCGATGCCGTTCATGATCGCGCCCATGGCGTGCTCGCGGACGCCGAAGTGCAGCGTGCGCCCGTAGGGGCCGCCCGACCACATCTTGGTCTGCCGGTCCGCGGGCAGGAACGAGGCTTCTCCCTTGACCGCGGTGTTGTTGCTCTCGGCCAGGTCGGCCGAGCCACCCCACAGCTCCGGCAGGACCGGGTACAGGGCGGTGAGAACCTCACCGGAGGCCTTCCGGGTCGCCACGCCCTTCGGATCGGCGTCCCAGACCGGCAGGGCGTCCGCCCAGCCCTGCGGCAGCCGGCGGGCGGACATCCGCTCCAGCAGCGCGGCGCCGTCGGGGTTGCCGGCCTGCCAGGCGTCGAAGCGCTGCTGCCAGGTCGCGTGGGCCCGTGCGCCGCGCTCGGCGACCCGGCGGGCGTGGGCGAGGACCTCGGGGGCGACCTCGAACGTCTTGTCGGGGTCGAAGCCGAGGATCTCCTTGGTCGCCCGGACCTCGTCCTCGCCCAGCGCCGACCCGTGGGCCGCGCCGGTGTTCTGCTTGTTCGGCGCAGGCCAGCCGATGATCGTGTGCAGCACGATCAGCGACGGGCGGCCGGTCTCCTCGCGGGCGGCGGCCAGCGCGCGGTCGACCGCGGCGAGGTCCTCGCCGTCGTCCACGTGCTGCACGTGCCAGCCGTAGGCCTCGTACCGCTTGCCGACGTCCTCGGTGAACGCGACGTCGGTGTCGTCCTCGATCGAGATGCGGTTGGCGTCGTAGACCAGGACCAGGTTGCCCAGTTCCTGGGTGCCGGCCAGTGACGACGCCTCGCCGCTGACGCCTTCCTCCAGGTCGCCGTCGGAGGCGAAGGCCCAGATGGTGTGGTCGAACACGCTGTCGCCCTCGGGGGCGGCGGGGTCCAGCAGGCCGCGCTCGCGGCGGGCCGCCATCGCCATGCCGACGGCGTTGCCGACGCCCTGGCCCAGCGGGCCGGTCGTCGTCTCCACGCCCGGTGTGTGGTTGACCTCGGGGTGGCCCGGCGTCAGGGAGCCCCAGGTGCGCAGCGCCTCCAGATCGGACAGCTCCAGGCCGTAGCCGGAGAGGAAGAGCTGGATGTACAGGGTGAGACTCGAGTGCCCCATCGACAGCACGAAGCGGTCGCGGCCGATCCAGTTCGGATCGGCCGGGTCGTGCCGGAGCCACTTCTGGAACAGCAGGTAGGCCGTGGGAGCCATGCTCATCGCGGTACCGGGGTGGCCGTTGCCGGTCTTCTGCACGGCGTCCATCGCGAGCACCCGCACGGTGTCGATCGCGCGCCGGTCGAGCTCACCCATCCCCTCGGGCAGGGTGGGGCGCGGCTGGAACGGACTGCCGGTGGGCGCGTCGCTCGCGGCTTCGGCGGGCGCCTCGGGCCGGGTGCTCTTCGTCCCCGTGGCGGAGTCTTTCTCGTTGGCGGTCATCGGTCGCGGTGCTCCCTCGTGGATGGGACGGTGAACGTTCGGGCTGCCCGGCCGGACCGGCGCGCGCCGCATCCGGCCGCCGGTCGGGGCGGGGCGTCAGGCGAGTGGGGTGTCGTCCAGCGCCTTCGCGAGGTCGCCGGGGGTGTCGTAGAGGGCGATCGCGCCGGCTTCGCGCAGTTCGTCGTCCCCGAAGCCGCCGGAACGGACGACGATCGCCGGCATCCCGGCTCTCTTCGCCGCCTCCACGTCCCACACCGAGTCACCGACCATGACACTCGACGCGTCGCGCGGCGCGCCCAGCTTCTCGAGCGCCACCTGCAGCAGGTCCGGCGCCGGCTTGGAGGATTCGACGTCGGCGCTGGTGGTCCAGTCGTCGACGAGGTCGCGGGCGTCCAGCACGTCCAGGAAGACGTCCACGTGGCGCTGCTGGGCAGAGCTGGCCAGGACGAGCCGGTGACCACGTTCCTTGACGGCCACGAGCAGATCGCGCGCGCCGGGCAACGGCGCCATCTCCTCCAGGAGCGCGTCGACCTCCTTGCCCTGCTGCTCCCGGGCCCGGTCGCCGACCCGGCGCTCCAGTTCCTCCCCGCCGATGGCGGTGACCACCTGGTCCCCGCCCATCCCGATCAGCCGGTGCAGCCGCCACACCGGGACGATCTCGCCCACCGAGCGCAGGGCCCGGTACCAGGCGAGCGCGTGATGGTAGTTGGAATCGATGAGTGTGCCGTCGATGTCCAGGACGGCGATGGCAGAGTCGGTCACGCCCACCGGCTACCCGCCAGCCCGATACCCACACGAATTCCGCGAGACCGACAAGGCGGTCGCCGGCACGGTCCTGGCTTCCCGGATCCCACGGTCAAGGAGTTCCGCGGTCCGGGGCAGCCGGGGGCGTGGGGGGCTCGGGTCCGGGTCCGCCGCCGGCTTCGGCCGCGGGGGGTTCCTGCCCGGCGCCCGCCGGGGCGTCGGAGTCCGGGGTGCGCTTCCTCAGCTCGTCGCGCAACGCGTCCCACCGCGCCCGCAGCGCCTCGTCCCGCCAGACGTCCTTCACCGGCTCGTCCGCCGGGAGCAGGTCGTAGGCGTCGGACTCCGGCGGTTTCTGCGGGGCCCGCGGGCTCGGGGACGCGGCCCCTTCGGGGGCCACCGTCTGTTTCCGAAGGGCCGAGCCGTCCCTGGGGGCCCCTAGGGGTGTCGTGGGGGACTTGGCGGGGGCCGGGGACTTGACCGAGGCGGCGGATGCGGCCGGGGCTGAGGGCCTGGCCGGGGAGGCGGACTTCGCGGACTTCGCCCTGGACGACTCGGTCGCCTTCTGAGCCGTGGCCTTCTGAGCCGGCGCCTTCCCAGCAGCGGACTTCGCAGCCGTCGGCTTGGCAGACTCCGCCGCTCGGGAAGCCGCCGCCTTGGTCGCTCCCTCGGTGACCGCCTTGACCTCGGCCTCGGAGGCGGCCTTCGCCCCCGCCTCGGCCGTCGCCTTGGAGGCCGCCGCCGTCCGCCACCGCGTGACCCACCCGCCGCACACCCGCACCACCACTGCCACCGGCACCGCCACCGCCACGCCCCAGGCCAGCGCCGCGCCCCCGACCTGCCACCACACGGGTCCGAACCGCGCCAGCGCCCCGATCCCCAACGGGCCGCCCGCCATCCCCGCGGCCAGCGCCAGCGCCGCCGCGCACACCGTCGCGGCCACCCCGGCGATCACCGCGGTCCGCCGCACCGACCACCGTGCGCCGCCCCGCCCCACGAACCAGCCCATGGTCACACCGGCCGCCAGCGGCACCACCCCGGCCGCCCAGTTCCAGGGGGTCCCGGCCCCGGCGTCCGGGACGGCCGCCAGCAGCGGGAACGGCGGCAGCACCGGCGCCGGATCGGACATCCACGGCCCCACACCGTGCCCGGTGCCCAGCGCGAACCCCGGCCCGAGCGCGTACGCCGCTCCCCACACCGCCGCGTTCGGCACCAGCGTCACGCACAGCAGCAGCACCGCGCACCGCCCGGACCACCCCTCGGTCAGCCGCAGGAACGCCTCCCGGGCCACGTCCCCGTGCCACACCGACGACACCGCGACCAGCCCGGCCCCGCCCCCGACGCACACCGCGGCCCCGGCCCCGGCCGCTCGCACGGCCACCAGGAACTTCTCCCGCCCCCGCGGGCCGAGGACCACCCGCCGGGTCCCGCGCGGCAGCAGCCCCAACAGCCGGTCCACGGGTCCGCGGGGACGGCCGTACGCCGTCCACACCCCCGTGCCGGCCGACAGCGCGACGACCATGGGCAGGGCGAGCACGGTCCACACCCAGGAGGGCCGCAGCGATCCGCCGGCCGCGTACAGCGCGGTGCCGGCGCCGACGGTCAGGTAGCCGAGGACGACTCCCGCCCACGCCGTCCGGGCGCTCACCGGTGGGGCCAGGCCCTCCTCGTCGGCGTCCACCGCGTCGCGCGCCGCCCGGTGGACCAGCCACACCGGCAGGGCGAGGAGGAGCAGCGGGGTGACGCCGACCGGGGCGGGGACACCGGAGAGGGTGTCGGCGCGGACCAGTTCGACCCCGTGGGCGAGAAGCCACAGCGCGGCGGCGACGTGCAGGGCGCCGCCCGGTCCGCTGTCGGGGTAGGGCGAGCTGATCCACAGCACCATCACCAGCACGGTGAGCGAGCCGAGCCCCAGCCCGGCCGCGACCGCACCGCCCGCCAGACCGGCGGCCAGGCCGGGCGAACGGTCGCGCACCCGGGTGAGCAGTTGTGCGGAGGACGGTCGGCGCGGGGCGGGCCGGCGCGTAATCATCGGGATCACGCCCGTCATGCTCCCAACGACACGCGCTTTTCCCGCGTACCCGGCGAAGCCCCGTTGTGTCGCTCAATATACGTTTATGTACTTTTTCGTACGAGAGGGTGCCCGGTGACCCAGCGTTCCGCCACCCCGCTCCCCGCCGCCGAGGAGCGCCGAGGCCAGCACGAGGCGGCCTCCCTGACGCCGGCTCAGGCCTTCGACGCCCTCTACGCGTTCTGCGCCCCCGCCCTCGTACGGCAGACCTTCCTGCTGTCCGGCCGCCGGGAACTCGCCCGGGAATCCGTGGAGCGGGCCTTCCAGTACGCCTGGGAGCACTGGCCCGAGGTGGCCCGCGACCCCGATCCGCCGGGCTGGGTGCGGGCCGTGGCCCACGAGTACGCCCTCTCCCCCTGGCACCGACTGCGCCCCCGCCACCGGCGCCCGGAACCCCCGCCCGCCGCACCGCCCGACCGCGCGCTGCTGGAGGCGTTCCTGGCGCTGCCCCCCTCGTACCGCCGCACGGTGCTCCTCTACGACGGCGTCGGCCTGGACCTGCCGGAGACGGCGGCGGAGACCCAGGCGAGCACCCCGGCCGCCGCGCGCCGCCTGCTGCACGCGCGCGAGGAGATCGCCGCGCTGCTGCCCGACCTGGCCGACCCCGCCGTACTGCACCGGCGGCTGACGGAGGTGGCCTCGGCGGAGCGGCTGCGGGCCGCGAAACCACCGGCCGTGCGGCTGGGCAGTGAGCGCCGCGCCCGGTTCTGGACCCGCGCGGCGATCGCCTTCACCCTCGCCGTCATCGGCGCGACGGCGCTGACCCTGCGGACGGCTCCCACGAAGTACGAGCCCCCGGTGCCGGCCGGGGAGACGGTCCGCGGGGTGCCGCCCAAGCCGGCCCCGGGCACGCTCTCGGACACGGAGCTGGAGCTGCGGGCGAAGCTGCGCGCGCAGACGGCGCACGGACCGGAGAGGCTGCTGCCGGAGACGCGGTGAGCGGTCGCCGGGACGGACGGCACCGGCGCATGCGGAAGGGCCCGCGTCCCGGGGGACGCGGGCCCTTCTGCTGCCGTTCTTCCGGCGCCTTCCGTCGGGGGTGACGTCAGGCGCTCAGGATCTCCCGGGCCAGCTTCGCCGTCTCGGTCGGCGTCTTGCCGACCTTGACGCCGGCGGCCTCGAGGGCCTCCTTCTTGGCCTGGGCGGTGCCGGAGGAGCCGGAGACGATGGCGCCGGCGTGGCCCATGGTCTTGCCCTCGGGCGCGGTGAAGCCCGCGACGTAGCCGACGACCGGCTTGGTCACGTTCTCCTTGATGAAGGCCGCGGCCCGCTCCTCGGCGTCGCCGCCGATCTCACCGATCATCACGATCAGGTCGGTGTCGGGGTCGTCCTGGAAGGCGGCCAGGGCGTCGATGTGCGTGGTGCCGATGATCGGGTCGCCACCGATGCCGACGGCGGTGGTGAAGCCGATGTCCCGCAGCTCGTACATCATCTGGTACGTCAGCGTGCCGGACTTCGACACCAGGCCGATGCGGCCCGGCTTGGTGATGTCGCCCGGGATGATGCCGACGTTCGACTGGCCCGGGGTGATGATGCCGGGGCAGTTCGGGCCGATGATCCGGGTCTTGTTGCCCTTCTTGCCGGCGTACGCCCAGAAGGCCGCCGAGTCGTGCACGGCGATGCCCTCGGTGATCACGACGGCCAGCGGGATCTCGGCGTCGATGGCCTCGACGACCGCGTCCTTGGTGAACTTCTCCGGCACGAAGATGACGGTGACGTCGGCGCCGGTCTTCTCGATGGCCTCCTTGACGGTCCCGAAGACGGGTACCTCGGTGCCGTCGAAGTCCACGGTCTGACCCGCCTTGCGCGGGTTGACGCCGCCCACGACGTTGGTGCCGTCACCGAGCATGAGCTTGGTGTGCTTCATGCCGGTGGCGCCGGTCATGCCCTGGACGATGACCTTGCTGTCCTTGTTGAGCCAGATAGCCATGGTGGTGTGAGTCCTCGTCCTCGTGCTTACTTGGCGGCGGCCAGCTCGGCGGCCTTGTCGGCCGCGCCGTCCATGGTGTCGACGCGCTGCACCAGCGGGTGGTCGGCGTCCGTGAGGATCTTCCGGCCCAGCTCGGCGTTGTTGCCGTCCAGGCGGACGACGAGCGGCTTCTCGACCTTCTCGCCGCGGTCCTCCAGCAGCTTCAGTGCCTGCACGATGCCGTTCGCGACCTCGTCGCAGGCGGTGATGCCACCGAAGACGTTCACGAAGACGGACTTCACGTCCGGGTCGCCCAGGATGATCTCCAGGCCGTTCGCCATCACCTGGGCGGAGGCGCCGCCGCCGATGTCCAGGAAGTTGGCGGGCTTGACGCCGCCGTGCTTCTCACCGGCGTACGCGACGACGTCCAGGGTGCTCATGACGAGACCGGCGCCGTTGCCGATGATGCCGACCTCGCCGTCGAGCTTGACGTAGTTGAGGTTCTTCTCCTTGGCGGCGGCCTCGAGCGGATTGGCCGCGGCCTTGTCGTGGAGCTCCTCGTACTCGGGGTGACGGAACTCGGCGTTGTCGTCGAGCGACACCTTGCCGTCCAGGGCGATGACGTCGCCGGAGGCGACCTTCGCCAGCGGGTTGACCTCGACGAGGAGGGCGTCCGACTTGATGAAGGTGTCCCACAGCTTGACGAGGACGTTCGCGACCTTGTCCGCGACCTCGGCCGGGAACTTGGCGGCCGCGACGATCTCGCGGGCCTTGGCCTCGTCCACACCGTCGATCGGGTCGATCGGCGTCTTGGCGACGGCGTCCGGACGGGTGGCCGCCACCTCCTCGATCTCCATGCCGCCCTCGACGGAGGCGATGGAGAGGAAGGTGCGGTTCGCACGGTCGAGGAGGAAGGAGACGTAGTACTCCTCGACGATCTCCGGAGCGGTCTCGGCGATCATCACCTTGTGGACCGTGTGGCCCTTGATGTCCATGCCGAGGATGTCCGTCGCGCGGGCGACGGCCTCGTCCGCGGAGGCGGCCAGCTTGACGCCACCGGCCTTGCCGCGACCACCGACCTTCACCTGCGCCTTGACGACGGACTTGCCGCCCAGACGCTCGGTGATCTCGCGCGCCGCCTCAGGCGTGTCGATGACTTCACCGGCCAGCACCGGTACATCGTGCTTGGCGAAGAGGTCCCTCGCCTGGTACTCGAACAGGTCCACGCGCTTCCGTCCCTATCAGTGATCTCGCGGTTCGTTGGATGCGTGGGCGTGCCGCGAAGGGCAACGTGACGACGTCCGCATGTGTCACAAGGGATGCGCACACGGTGTCCGAGCGCGCGGCATGTCCGTCTCGCAGGTTATCGCTGCTTCCGGGGGCCCCCTAAATCGCGAGTCACACCTGAGCGGTGATACCTGTCACATGATGCCGCCCTCTCTGGCACGGGGTGCCGGACGTGAGGCGGCGGGGGCGGGGCGGAGGCGGCCGGGGCCCGGGGGCGGCAGGGGGTGGGCGCGGGGTGGGCGTCGTTCCGAGGGGCCCGGGGAAGCGGGGCGCGGGGGTCGGCGTCGTTCAGCCGGGGGTGGGTCGGGTCCCACCGGGCTGGGGTCGGCCCGGTGGGACCCGGGGCAGCCCCGGAGGGCTGCGGTCGGCGGGTCGTCGTCCTCACCCCATGAGGGCGACCCGCCTCCTCCGCGGCGCCACCGCCCGGACGTGTCCGACGGCTTTCGGCCGTCCGGGCGGCGCATCCGGCGGAGCCGGGGGGGAGGTGGGGGTGCGGAGGTGGGGGTGCGGCAGTGGGGGCTGCGGGGTGGGGGTCAGCCGCCGTACGGCGTGGTGGGCGCGACGGGCGCCCAGCCGGTCGCGTCCTCACCGAAGAGGTGGCCGGCCTCGCGCCAGCTCTGGGCGGGGGTCGTGTCGGCGAGCAGGGCGGCCGCCCGCTCCTGCAGGGCCCGGGCGTGGGCCAGGGCGGTGGCGCGGGCCTTCTCCGTGGCCCGGGCGGCCCGTGCGGCACGGGCGCCCTGGATGGCCTGGGCAGCCCGCACCCTGGTGGCCCCCGGGGCGGGGGTCCGGGCGGTGGCTCCGGTGGTGGTCACGAGGGAACGGCGGGGGTTCGTGGTCATGCGCGCGTCGCATCCTTAGGGGGTTCCGAGACATCGGAAGGCTGGGGGACATTCCGGGAGCGACCCGTCCGGTCACGAGGGGGACCGGGACGGGCGGGAAGGTCTGCCCTAAGCAGGGAAGACGGGAATGTCCCGGTACCTGTCCCGGGTCTCGGTCGCCTCCGCGCCCACGGCACCGCCGGCCACGAGCAGCAGCGGCACCTGGTGGTGCGGGGTCACGGCGTGCGCGTCACCGTGCCGCGGCGCGCCGTTGTCCATCGCGGGCGCGCTGCCCAGGGCGCCGTCGGGGTGGCCGCCGCCCGGGGCGTGCTGCGCGGGACTCCGGGGGCCGGGCCGGGCACCGGCGTGGTGGGCGACGCCGTGCGCCGACGTGCCGTCGGTGCCGCGACGCGGTGCGTCCCAGGGACCGTAGGAGGTCGGGCGGGGAGGAGCGACGGGCGTGGTCGCAGCGACCCGCTCTCGTTCCGGCGCGTGCTCCTGCGGTGCCGGCGTGACCGGGGTGGCGCCCTGCTGCGGCAGTGCGTCGACCGGCGCGGGCAGGGTGGTCACCGGCGGCCCGGACCCGCCGGACCCGTCGGACGGCCCCGGTTCACCGGGCAGGCCGGGCACCTCGGGCAGCCCCGGCACGGTCGGCGCCGACGGCACGGACGGGAGCCAGGGAAGCGAGGGAAGCGAGGGCAGCTCGGGCAGGGACGGGAGCGAGGGCAACGACGACACCGGCGGCAGTTGCGCCTGCACCCGTCCCAGTTCCTCGGTCACCGACCGCACCACGGCGCCGACGGGCCGGACGACGCCCTCCCCCACGATCCGCACGACCTGCCCGGCGGGAGGGGCGGTCGCCGCGCCGGCCGAGTCACTCGCCGGGGCGGTCTTCCCTGCGGGGAGGGCCCCGCCCGGGGCGGAGTCAGCGAAGGCCTGCGGTCCAGCGTCCTCCGTGACCGTCTGCGACCCGGTGCCCGCCGTGCCCGCCGTGCCCTCCGCGGCCTGCGCCTGCCCGCCGAAGAGCAGGCCCAGCGCGAACAGTCCGCCCAGCAGCAACACCACTCGCACCGCACGCCGCCCCACCGCGGTGCGCGCGACGCGCAGAGCGGCGGCTCGGGGCGAAGCCGTGGGCCGGAGCAAGACGGACGGGCCTCCGTTGCGGCGGTACGGGGTTGCGGCCGTACGGGTCGGGTCCTGGCGGACGGGTCAGGGCACGGGCCGCGTCCTGGGCGGAGCACAGGCCGGTGTCCTGAGGGGCGTCGAGAGGCACCGATCCTCGCACGCACGTCCCACGCTCGCGCAAGCCCCCTGTTACCGATGGGTAGGCATGTCCCGTTTTGCTGGCGGAAACAGGTCGACAAATCGTCAGCAGCCGGACCCGCCTCAGGCGCCGTCCGGTAGCGGCAGCGGCCGCTTCTCGATCGCCGCCGCCATCACCTCCGGGAACAGCTCGGGCGTACAGGCGAACGCCGGCGCCCCGAGCGCCGCCAGGGCCGCCGCGTGCTCCCGGTCGTAGGCCGGAGCGCCCTCGTCCGACAGCGCGAGCAGCGCCACGAACTGCACCCCCGACGCCTTCATCGCCGCCACCCGCTTGAGCATCTCCTGCCGTATGCCGCCCTCGTACAGGTCGCTGATCAGCACGACCACCGTGTCCGCGGGCCGGGTGATGCGGGCCTGGCAGTACGCGAGCGCCCGGTTGATGTCGGTGCCGCCGCCGAGCTGGGTGCCGAACAGGACGTCCACGGGATCGTCGAGCTGGTCCGTGAGGTCGACGACGGAGGTGTCGAACGCGACCAGCCGCGTGCTGAGCGACCGCATCGAGGCGAGGACCGCGCCGAACACCGACGCGTACACCACCGACGCCGCCATCGACCCCGACTGGTCGATGCACAGGACGACGTCCTTGCGCACCGACCGCGACGCCCTCCCGTACCCGACGAGCCGCTCCGGCACCACCGTGCCGTGTTCGGGCAGGTAGTGCTTGAGGTTGGCGGCGATCGTGCGGTTCCAGTCGATGTCGTGGTGGCGCGGTCTGCTGACCCGCGCACTGCGGTCGAGGGCACCGGTGAGGGTCGCGCGCGTGCGGCTCGCGAGCCGCTTCTCCAGGTCGTCGACCACCTTGCGGACGACCGCCCGCGCCGTCTCCCTGGTGGTCTCCGGCATCGCCTTGTTCAGCGAGAGGAGGGTGCCGACGAGGTGCACGTCGGCCTCCACCGCCTCCAGCATCTCCGGCTCCAGCAGCAACGTCGACAGCCCGAGCCGGTCGATGGCGTCGCGCTGCATGACCTGGACGACGGAGGCGGGGAAGTACGTCCGGATGTCCCCCAGCCAGCGCGCCACCGACGGCGCGGACGCCCCGAGCCCCGCCGTCCGCTCCCGCCCCGCCTGCCCCTTGTCGTCCCTGCCGTACAGCGCGGAGAGCGTCTGGTCCATCGCCGCGTCCTGCCCGGACAGCCCGTACCCGGTGCCGTCCGCCGTGTCCCCCCCGAGCACCAGCCGCCATCGCCGCAGCCGCTCGGACGCCTCCGCGTCCCTCACCTCGGCCGCCTCTCCGCTCTCGCTCCCCGTCGCGTCCGTCATCCCCCCACCCCCGTCAGGCTGTCCGGCTGCCGCTCCGGTCGCCTCTCCTCCGTGTCCGCGCCCAGCAGCAGCCGCACCACCGGGAGCACGGCGTCCGCCCTGGCGGTGTCCGGCTCGGGCGCGAACCCCGGGATCCCCGCCCCGGTGCCGGTGACGCCCGCCCGCTCCCCCGGCCCCCGGCGCACCAGTTCGCCCAGCGTCCGGCGGACACCCGGCTCGTACGCGGAGAACGTCCGCCGCAGCAGCGGCAGGACGTCCGTGAACGCCTCCGCCGGCACCCCTGTCAGCCAGCCGTCGACCAGCGCCAGCAGCCGTTCGTCGTGGACGAGCAGCATCCCGCCCCCGGCGCCGCCCCCGACGAACCCCTCGATCCACGCGGCCGCGTCCGTCGGCGGTGTCCCGACCGACAGGGCGAGCCCCATGAGCCGGGCCGCCTCGTCCGCGTCCACCTCGCCCCCGTCGAGCAGCAGGCGCACGGCCCGCCCCCGGATCTCCCCGGGCACGCTGTCCCGCCCGGACAGCACCCGCAGCACCGCCCGCCAGCGGCCCCGCAGGTCCGTGCCGTGCGGCGCGGGGCCGTCCTCCAGCAGCCCGACCGCCCCGTGCACCGCGTCCACGTGCCGCCGCATCTCCTCGGCCGCGTCGGCGTCGAGTCCCGCGCACGCCGGGGGCAGTCCGACGAAGACCCGCTCGGCCAGGCCCGCCGCGACCTCCGCCAGCGCCGCGGTGTCGGTGCCGCGCACGTCGCCGTAGCGCAGCGACCGGACGAGCGCGGGCAGGGCCTGGGCGAGGTGCCCGACGTCCGTGTCGAGGGCCGCCCGGTCGGCGAGGACCCGCATGACCGCCGGGAGCGCGTCCGACAGGCCCGCGAGGAGGCAGCGCTCGGCGAGCCCGGTGACCTCGGCGAGGCCCGGCGCGGCGACCGCGTCGGCCTCGGCCCGGGCGGTGGCCGCCGCGAGCACCGTCGTGCCCCACACGCCCGCCTCGGCGACCCGCACCGACAGCTCCGGCTCCCACCGCAGCCGCCAGGTCTCCCGGAACGTGCCCGTGCTCCCCCGCGACACGATCCGCTCGCCCCACGCCACGCCGAGCAGCCCCAGCCGGTGCAGCAGCCTGCTGCGCTCGGCGTCGGTCTCCTTGCGCAGGTCCAGCTCCACCTCCCGCTCCCGTGCCTCCGGCTTGAAGCGCAGCCGCCGCTGCTGCCGGTCGAGGTCCCGCTGCAGCGGCACCGCGGGCGCACTCGCCGGCACCTCCCCGAGGACGTCCCCGACGACCAGCCGGTCCCGCACCAGCGCCAGCGGCACGTCCGAGCCGTCGCACATCACCGCCCGCACCGCGTCGGTCGTCTCGCCCAGCCCGGGCAGCGGACGGCCGCGCAGCACGGCGAGCGTCTCCGCGAGCCGGACCGCCTCGATGACGTGGGCCGACGAGACGAGGCGGTCCTCCTCCCGCAGCAGCCCGGCCACCTTCGTCATCCACCGCTCGACGGGCCGGTCCGGCGCACCGAACAGGTGCCCGTACCAGCCGGGTGAGTCGATCCCCGCCCCGTACCCGCTCGCCCGCGCCAGCCGCCGGTGCGTCCACGGCACCCAGGTCATGTCCGCCCTGACCTTGGGCAGTCCCTTGAGCAGGGCCCGGTCGGCGGTGACGGACGCCCGCTGCCGCAGCGCCGGCACGTGCCACGCCCCGCACACCACGGCGACCCCGTCGTCCCCCGCCTCCCGGCCGGCCGCCCGCACCTGGAGCCGCATGTACGCCTCGCGCACGGCGTCCCGCTCGTGGCCCCCGTCGCCGTACGTCTCGCGGAGCGCCCCCATCGCCTCCTCCAGCGCGGCGAACGGCGCGAACGGGTCGCCCGCCCCCACCCCCCGGTGCTCGACGACGTCCTCCCACCACCGCTCCGGATCGTCGTACCCGGCGGTCCGGGCCAGCGTCCCGAGCGGATCGACCCGCACGCCCGCGCGCGGCGCCCCGTCGCCGGCGGTGTCCTCCCCGTCCTCCTGCTTCTCGTCCTCCTGCTCCTCGTCGTCCTCCTCCCCCTCTCCGCGCTCGTCCCCACGCTCCCAGGCCAGCGTGTGGGCGGCGGGCAGGTCGATGAAGCGGGCCGGGACGCCGTGGTCCAGGGCCCAGCGGATCGCGACCCACTCGGGGGAGAACTCGGCCATCGGCCAGAACGCCGAGCGGCCGGGATCGTCGACGGCATGGGCGAGGAGGGCGACCGGCGGGCGCATCCCCTCGTCGGCGGCGAGCGGCACCAGCGCGTCGGCCTCCGGCGGCCCCTCGATCAGCACCACCCGCGGGCGGGCCGCCTCCAGCGCCGCCCGCACGGCCCGGGCCGACCCCGGCCCGTGGTGCCGTACGCCCAGCAGCAGGGGACCCCCGTCGGCCGCTCCCCCGCCGCCCCCGGGCGCGGTCCCGTTCACACGCTCACGTCCCGGCAGGCGCGGTAGAAGTCGGTCCAGCCCTCGCGCTCGCGGACCACCGCTTCCAGGTACTCCTGCCAGACGACGCGGTCGGCCGCCGGGTCGCGGACGACCGCGCCGAGGATGCCGGCCGCGACGTCGCCGGGCCGCAGGACCCCGTCACCGAAGTGGGCCGCCAGGGCCAGCCCGCCCGTCACCACGGAGATCGCCTCGGCCGTCGAGAGCGTGCCGCTGGGCGACTTGACCTTGGTGCGCCCGTCGGCGGTGATGCCGTCGCGCAGCTCCCGGAAGACGGTGACCACCCGGCGGATCTCGTCGATGCCGTCGGGCACGGCGGGCAGGTCCAGGGAGCGTCCGATCTGGTCGACGCGGCGGGCGACGATGTCGACCTCGGCCTCGACGCTCGCCGGGAGCGGCAGCACGACCGTGTTGAACCGCCGGCGCAGGGCGCTCGACAGCTCGTTGACGCCCCGGTCGCGGTCGTTGGCGGTGGCGATCAGGTTGAAGCCGCGGACCGCCTGAACCTCCTGCCCGAGTTCCGGTATCGGCAGCGTCTTCTCCGACAGGATGGTGATGAGGGTGTCCTGCACGTCGGCGGGGATGCGGGTCAGCTCCTCGACGCGGGCCGTCATCCCCTCCGCCATGGCCCGCATCACGGGGCTGGGCACGAGGGCGTCCCGGCTGGGTCCGTTGGCCAGCAGCTGGGCGTAGTTCCAGCCGTAGCGGATGGCCTCCTCCGGGGTGCCGGCCGTGCCCTGCACGAGGAGGGTGGAGTCGCCGCTGACCGCGGCGGCCAGGTGCTCGGACACCCAGGTCTTGGCCGTGCCGGGGACGCCGAGCAGGAGCAGGGCGCGGTCGGTGGCGAGCGTGGTGACGGCGACCTCGACGATGCGGCGGGGGCCCACGTACTTCGGGGTGATCACCGTGCCGTCCGACAGGGTGCCGCCGAGGAGGTAGGTGGCGACCGCCCACGGCGACAGCTTCCAGCGGGGCGGGCGCGGGCGGTCGTCGTGGGCGGCGAGCGCGGCGAGTTCGTCGGCGAAGGCGTCCTCGGCGTGCGGTCGCAGGGGCTCTCCCGTACCTGCCGGGTTCGCGGGCGCGGAGTGGTTCCCGCCCGGTGCGGCGGACGTGTTGTCGGCGGTGACGGACATGGCTGCGAGTCCCCCTCCAGCTCGGCCGGTTCGGATCTGGCACCCACCTTGCACCATCCCACTGACAATCGGCCCCGACCTGCGCAAACGCCGTCCCGGCAGCGATCGGGGCACCGGTCGGGGCGCCGATTGTCAGTGGGTGGATCTACCGTCGTCGGCATGAGTGAGCAGGGGGTGCGCTGGACCGCGGACCAGGTGCTGGCACTGGCGCCTGACGATGTGTCACGCAAAGCGGGGAGCAAACTCGGCTCGGCCGGTCCGTGGTCGCGGACGGGCAGTTCCGGGGAGGGGGCGGTGTGGGGTCTGTGCAAGGGCAGCGGCACGACGCCGTACCGGACGGTCGTCGACCTCGCGGACCCCTCCGGCCCGGCGTACCGGTGCAGCTGCCCCAGCCGCAAGTTCCCGTGCAAGCACGCCCTCGGGCTGCTGCTGCTCTGGTCGGGCGGGGAACCGCTGCCGCGGGCGGAGCCACCGGAGTGGGCCGGGCAGTGGCTCACGGAGCGGCGCGAGCGCCTGGGGAGGGAGAAGAAGGAGGAGCCGGTCGCGGACGGACCGGCGGGCGGTGCGGCGGATCCCGAGGCGGCGCGGCGTCGTGCGGAGCGCCGGGCCGAGCGGATCGGCGCCGGGGCGACCGAGCTGGAGCAGCGGCTGGCGGACCTGCTGCGGACCGGTCTGGCCTCGGCCGAGCAGGCGGGGTACGAGCTGTGGGAGGAGATGGCCGCCCGCATGGTCGACGCGCAGGCGCCCGGCCTGGCGGCGCGGGTCCGTGAGCTGGGCGCGGTACCGGGGTCGGGTCCCGGCTGGCCGGCGCGGCTGCTGGAGGAGTGCGCGCTGCTCCACCTGCTGGACCGCGGCTGGCTGCGCCGCGCCGAGCTGCCCGACGGCCTGGCGGCGACGGTGCGCAGCCGGGTCGGTCTGACCGGCACGGCGGACGGCCCGCCGGTGCGCGACAACTGGCTGGTCCTCGCCCAGTACGACACGGCGGACGCGAAGCTGACCACCCGCCGCATCTGGCTCCACGGCACCGGGTGCGGCCGCACGGCCCTGCTCCTGTCCTACGGGGCCGCGGGCCGCGCCCCGGAGCTGGCCCTGCCGGTGGGTCTCGCGCTGGACGCGGAGCTGTCCGCGTACCCGGACGCGGGCCGGCAGCGGGCCGCGCTGGTCGAGCGGCACGCCCCGCCGGAGCCGACCCCTGTGCGGCCGCCCGGCGTGACGACCGTCGAGGCCGCCGCCCGGTACGGCGACGCCCTGCGCGACGACCCGTGGCTGGAGTCGGTCCCGGTGACGCTGGACGACGTCGTGCCCACGCCGGACGGTGACTCCTGGCAGCTCGCGGACGCCGACGGAGCCGCCGCGCTGCCGCTGACGCGCTCCGCCGCGTCCCGTCCGGGCCTGTGGCGCCTGGTCGCGCTGTCGGGCGGGGCCCCGGTGAAGGTGTTCGGCGAGTGCGGCCACCGCGGTTTCACCCCGCTGACCGCCTGGCCGACCGGCGCGGGAGAGGCGGTCGCGCTGTGCTGACCTGTCACCCCTGCCCGGCGTTCCCTCGCGTCACCGCCGTATACAGGCATATCTCCGGTCACATCGGACACCCGGTTCCGTACGACGGTTCCACCACTCGGGTCTTGCGCCGGAAAGGAACGTCATGAACGGCACGGCAGCCGCGCTCCCGCCCAGCGGCGGCACCGACACCTGGGAGGAGCTGGTCACGGCCGCCCTCCTGGGCACCGACCGGCGCACGCCGCCGGGCGTGGCCCCGGGACCGTCGGCGCCCCTGGCCCTGCTGGACCGCGCGGCCGCCGAGACCGTACGGCGCAGGGCCGGGCTGCGGCCGGGCCCGGCCGCGGCCCGGCCCGCGGCGGCGCCCGTGGACCCGCGTCCGCCGCTGCCCGCCGCCGCGGCCCGCCGGCTGGGG
>NZ_SZPR01000042.1:0-2798 GCF_005280195.1 Streptomyces galbus
CGGAATGTAACCGGGCGTGTCCCCTACGCTATGACCACCGACACACTATGAAACAGACAACAACCGACGGCTGTTCGTGGTTTCAGAACCCACACAGTGGACGCGAGCAACTGAGGACAAGCCCTCGGCCTATTAGTACCGGTCACCTCCACACGTTACCGTGCTTCCAGATCCGGCCTATCAACCCAGTCGTCTACTGGGAGCCTTACCCCATCAAGTGGGTGGGAGTCCTCATCTCGAAGCAGGCTTCCCGCTTAGATGCTTTCAGCGGTTATCCCTCCCGAACGTAGCCAACCAGCCATGCCCTTGGCAGGACAACTGGCACACCAGAGGTTCGTCCGTCCCGGTCCTCTCGTACTAGGGACAGCCCTTCTCAAGACTCCTACGCGCACAGCGGATAGGGACCGAACTGTCTCACGACGTTCTAAACCCAGCTCGCGTACCGCTTTAATGGGCGAACAGCCCAACCCTTGGGACCGACTCCAGCCCCAGGATGCGACGAGCCGACATCGAGGTGCCAAACCATCCCGTCGATATGGACTCTTGGGGAAGATCAGCCTGTTATCCCCGGGGTACCTTTTATCCGTTGAGCGACGGCGCTTCCACAAGCCACCGCCGGATCACTAGTCCCGACTTTCGTCCCTGCTCGACCCGTCGGTCTCACAGTCAAGCTCCCTTGTGCACTTACACTCAACACCTGATTGCCAACCAGGCTGAGGGAACCTTTGGGCGCCTCCGTTACCCTTTAGGAGGCAACCGCCCCAGTTAAACTACCCATCAGACACTGTCCCTGATCCGGATCACGGACCCAGGTTAGACATCCAGCACGACCAGACTGGTATTTCAACGACGACTCCACCCGAACTGGCGTCCGAGCTTCACAGTCTCCCAGCTATCCTACACAAGCCGAACCGAACACCAATATCAAACTGTAGTAAAGGTCCCGGGGTCTTTCCGTCCTGCTGCGCGAAACGAGCATCTTTACTCGTAGTGCAATTTCACCGGGCCTATGGTTGAGACAGTCGAGAAGTCGTTACGCCATTCGTGCAGGTCGGAACTTACCCGACAAGGAATTTCGCTACCTTAGGATGGTTATAGTTACCACCGCCGTTTACTGGCGCTTAAGTTCTCAGCTTCGCCCCACCGAAATGGAGCTAACCGGTCCCCTTAACGTTCCAGCACCGGGCAGGCGTCAGTCCGTATACATCGCCTTACGGCTTCGCACGGACCTGTGTTTTTAGTAAACAGTCGCTTCTCGCTGGTCTCTGCGGCCACCCCCAGCTCAGAGTGCAAGACTCATCACCGGTTGTGGCCCCCCTTCTCCCGAAGTTACGGGGGCATTTTGCCGAGTTCCTTAACCATAGTTCACCCGAACGCCTCGGTATTCTCTACCTGACCACCTGAGTCGGTTTAGGGTACGGGCCGCCATGAAACTCGCTAGAGGCTTTTCTCGACAGCATAGGATCATCCACTTCACCACAATCGGCTCGGCATCAGGTCTCAGCCACAAGTGCGACGGATTTGCCTATCGCACGGCCTACACCCTTACCCCGGGACAACCACCGCCCGGGCTGGACTACCTTCCTGCGTCACCCCATCACTCACCTACTACCAGATCGGGTCAGCGGCTCCACCACTCCCCTCAACTCCGAAGAGATCAGGGCGGCTTCACGGCCTTAGCATCACTGGATTCGATGTTTGACGCTTCACAGCGGGTACCGGAATATCAACCGGTTATCCATCGACTACGCCTGTCGGCCTCGCCTTAGGTCCCGACTTACCCTGGGCAGATCAGCTTGACCCAGGAACCCTTAGTCAATCGGCGCACACGTTTCTCACGTGTGAATCGCTACTCATGCCTGCATTCTCACTCGTCAACCGTCCACGACTACCTTCCAGTGCCGCTTCACCCGGCAGACGACGCTCCCCTACCCATCACAGCACCCGTTGGGGCTATATGCTGCAATGACACGACTTCGGCGGTACGCTTGAGCCCCGCTACATTGTCGGCGCGGAATCACTAGACCAGTGAGCTATTACGCACTCTTTCAAGGGTGGCTGCTTCTAAGCCAACCTCCTGGTTGTCTCTGCGACTCCACATCCTTTCCCACTTAGCGTACGCTTAGGGGCCTTAGTCGATGCTCTGGGCTGTTTCCCTCTCGACCATGGAGCTTATCCCCCACAGTCTCACTGCCGCGCTCTCACTTACCGGCATTCGGAGTTTGGCTAAGGTCAGTAACCCGGTAGGGCCCATCGCCTATCCAGTGCTCTACCTCCGGCAAGAAACACACGACGCTGCACCTAAATGCATTTCGGGGAGAACCAGCTATCACGGAGTTTGATTGGCCTTTCACCCCTAACCACAGGTCATCCCCCAGGTTTTCAACCCTGGTGGGTTCGGTCCTCCACGAAGTCTTACCTCCGCTTCAACCTGCCCATGGCTAGATCACTCCGCTTCGGGTCTTGAGCGTGCTACTGAAACGCCCTGTTCGGACTCGCTTTCGCTACGGCTACCCCACCCGGGTTAACCTCGCAACACACCGCAAACTCGCAGGCTCATTCTTCAAAAGGCACGCAGTCACGAGAACAAGGCAAGCCTTGTTCCGACGCTCCCACGGCTTGTAGGCACACGGTTTCAGGTACTATTTCACTCCCCTCCCGGGGTACTTTTCACCATTCCCTCACGGTACTATCCGCTATCGGTCACCAGGGAATATTTAGGCTTAGCGGGTGGTCCCGCCAGATTCACACGGGATTTCTCGGGCCCCGTGCTACTTGGGTGTCTCTCAAACGAGCCG
>NZ_SZPR01000042.1:2893-3358 GCF_005280195.1 Streptomyces galbus
AAGAGAGATCCCACAACCCCGCATACGCAACCCCTGCCGGGTCTCACACGTATACGGTTTGGCCTCATCCAGTTTCGCTCGCCACTACTCCCGGAATCACGGTTGTTTTCTCTTCCTGAGGGTACTGAGATGTTTCACTTCCCCTCGTTCCCTCCACACTGCCTATGTGTTCAGCAGTGGGTGACAGCCCATGACGACTGCCGGGTTTCCCCATTCGGAAACCCCCGGATCAAAGCCTGGTTGACGACTCCCCGGGGACTATCGCGGCCTCCCACGTCCTTCATCGGTTCCTGGTGCCAAGGCATCCACCGTGCGCCCTTAAAAACTTGGCCACAGATGCTCGCGTCCACTGTGCAGTTCTCAAACAACGACCAGCCACCCATCACCCCGAACCTTTACGGTCCGAGTTCACTGGGGCCGGCGACTGAGGAAGTTCATTCCCTCAGACACCCAACAGCGTGCCCG
>NZ_SZPR01000043.1 GCF_005280195.1 Streptomyces galbus
CTGCGCGATGTGCAAGCGAACCCCCGCGCTGCGCGCGGGGGTTGCGCTCCCGCTCCGCGTGAGCGCTCCTGCCGGGCTGCGCCCGGCAGCCCACCGGCCTTACTGCGCAAGGCCGGTGACGCTCTGTCCGCTGCGCTCCCGGAGCGCAGGGCCCGCGGTTCCTCAAGGGCGGCTTACGCCGCGCTCCAGCCACCCCGGGGCGCTCCGCACCCCGCAGGCCGGCCCCGCTGCGCGGTGCGGCCAACGGGCCTGCGGCCCGGGCAGCGAGGAGAGGGGGTGGCTGCGGGGGGAGGGTCGCTCATTCATGCGGGTTTCAACATGCGGTATGCATCAGACTGATGCATCATGTACAATTGAAAGAAAGCGGTGAGGCCCGGAGGGGGACTCACCGTCCGTGACACTACTTACGGTTCCTTTTATTGCGCACAATTTCATGCATGACTTCCGCAATAGTAATTACAACGGTAAGAGTCCCTTGGTAGATGAATGGAACCCCCAAGTATAGCAGAACTAGCTCTGCGGTGAGGCGAACTGCAATAAACAAAATCCTAGACTTTGACATTTAATTATTCTCTTTCTTTGAGTTATCATGATTAGGGCCCTCCTGTTTGAGATCCCGAGCTTCGATGGGGCGAACTTCACCCCTCCCTTGCTTCTTACTCCAGTATAAGGGCAGGTCAGAGCATATGTCAATACTCTCTGTAAGCGTTTGTGGCTAAATGCAATTACCTCCCTGGCCTGTTGGTCCATCGGTTATTTACGCAAAGGGCAGAAATTTCCTGAGAGCCCCGGGGGGGCCTCTGTGCCTGATGCAGCATGTACGTTTGGGTGATTCGTCCCACCCCTCGGATACTTGTGTCAGCTACGGTCGCATTACGTGCAGATGGGTAGATTGTGGACATGGCTTTGGCTAGTTCGGTCGACCAGGAGCCGGCGTCAGTCGTGCTTCGCCCGCATCAGTCGCGACAGAAGATGCATTTCCATCGGTGGGTAGCAATTTCTGCAAGATCTCCCCTGCCCGCACAAGGGGCGCGGGGCACGATCGTGTCTGCAACCGGGTCTGGGAAGACGATCACAGCTGCCTCGTGCGCGCTGGACTGCTTTGCGAGCGGGCGGATCCTCGTCACCGTGCCGACCCTGGACCTGCTCGTTCAGACCGCCCAGGCGTGGCGCCTAGTGGGCCACCGGGCGCCGATGGTCGCGGTGTGCTCGCTGGAGAACGACTCCGTGCTGAACTCGTTGGGGGTACGGACCACAACCAACCCCATCCAGCTCGCCCTGTGGGCCGGGACGGGGCCGGTCGTCGTGTTCGCTACGTACGCCTCTCTCGTGGACCGTGAAGACATCGACGCACCAGAGGGCCAGCGAAAGGTTCGCGGGCCGCTGGAGGCCGCTCTGGCGGGCGGGGAGCGGCTCTACGGACAGCGCATGGCGGGCTTCGACCTCGCCATCGTGGACGAGGCCCACGGAACCGCCGGTGATCTTGGGCGTCCGTGGGCGGCGATCCACGACAACACCCGTATCCCTGCGGACTTCCGGCTCTACCTGACCGCCACCCCGCGCATCCTCGCCGCGCCCCGGCCGCAGAAGGACGCGGAGGGCCAGGAGGCGGAGATCGCGACCATGGCCGACGACCCGAACGGGACCTACGGCGCGTGGCTCGCGGAGCTCGGGCTCTCGGAGGCGATCGAGCGCGAGATCCTCGCCGGGTTCGAGATCGACGTCCTGGAGATCCGTGACCCCTCCCCCGTCGTCGGGGAGTCCGAAGAGGCGCGGCGCGGCCGGCGCCTGGCGCTGCTGCAGACCGCGCTCCTGGAGCACGCGGCGAAGTGGAACCTCAAGACCGTCATGACGTTCCACCAGAAGGTGGAGGAGGCCGCCGCTTTCGCGGAGAAGCTGCCGGAGACGGCTGCCGAGCTGTACAGGAACGACGCCACCGATGAGGACCTGGCCGCCGCGGACAGGCTGCCGGAGTCCTTCATCGACGCGGAGTTCTACGAGCTGGAGGCCGGCCGCCACGTCCCGCCGGACCGGGTGTGGTCGGCGTGGCTGTGCGGGGACCACCTCGTGACCGAGCGGCGCGAGGTCATCAGGCAGTTCGCCAACGGCATCGACGCGGCCGGGCGCCGGGTCCACCGCGCCTTCCTCGCCAGCGTTCGCGTGCTCGGAGAGGGCGTGGACATCACCGGCGAGCGCGGAGTCGAGGCCGTCTGCTTCGCCGACACCCGCGGCTCACAGGTGGAGATCGTGCAGAACATCGGCCGCGCGCTGCGGCTCAACAAGGACGGCTCCACGAAGGTGGCCAGGATCATCGTGCCGGTGTTCCTGGAACCCGGCGAAGATCCCACCGACATGGTCGCCAGCGCCTCTTTCCGCCCTCTCGTAGCCGTCTTGCAAGGCCTGCGCAGTCATGATGAACGACTCGTCGAGCAGCTCGCCTCCCGCGCCCTCACCAGCGGCAAGCGCAAGGTCCACGTGCAGCGGGACGAAGACGGGCGGATCGTCGGGGCCGGCGGCGAGGGCGACGGCGAGGACCAGGACCAGGACGACACCGACGCCGCTGCCGAGTCGGCCTTGCTCCATTTCTCCTCTCCCCGGGACGCGGCGACCATCGCGACCTTCCTGCGCACCCGGGTCTACCGGCCAGAGTCGCTGGTGTGGCTGGAGGGCTACCAGGCCCTGCTCCGGTGGCGGAAGGAGCACGGAATCACCGGCCTGTACGCCGTCCCCTACGACACCGAGGTCGAAGTCGGCGTCACCAAGGACTTCCCCCTCGGGCGGTGGGTGCGCCAGCAGCGCAAGGCGCTGCGGGCCGGGGAGCTGGAGGAGCGGCGCAAGCTACTGCTTGACGCGCCGGAAGCCGGGATGCTCTGGGAACCCGGCGAGGAAGCGTGGGAGGCCAAGCTCGCCGCGCTCCGGTCCTACCGGCGGGCCACCGGACACCTCGCACCACGCCAGGACGCGGTATGGGCCGACCCGACCGGCGATCGCCCTGTGCCCATCGGGCAGCACATGGCCAACCTGCGCCGCAAAGGCGCCAAGAACGGGCTGGGCAAGAACCCGGAGCGGGCCGCCGTACGCGCAGCACAGCTCACAGAGATCGACCCGGACTGGAACTGCCCCTGGCCGCTGAACTGGCAACGCCACTACCGCGTCCTCGCTGACCTCGTCGACGCCGACGGCCACCTCCCCGACATCGCACCCGGCGTCACCTACGACGGCGACGACATCGGACGATGGCTCCAGCAACAAAAGCAGCCGACTACCTGGGCGCAGCTGTCCGCCGAGCAGCAGGAGCGGCTGTCCACGTTGGGCGTGCAGCCGCTTGAAGCGCCATCTGCTGCCCCGGCGGTCACCGGTGGGACGAAGGACCTGGGCAAGGCGCAGCAGGCGTTCCAGCGAGGCCTGGCGGCCCTCGCCCAGTGGGTCGAGCGGGAAGGCGCCGGCCGTCCTGTACCCCGCAAGGCGGTAGAGACCTTGCCCGACGGGACCGACGTCAAGCTCGGCGTCTGGTACAGCAACACCAAAGCCAGACGGGACAAGCTGACGTCGGAGCAGCTGGTCGCGCTGCGGGAGCTGGGCGTGCAGTGGGCAGCGCCGGTCACGATCCCTCGCGTGGCATCGGAGAGCGAGACGAGGACAGCGCGCACGGGGCATCTGTCTTAGAAGGGCCCGTTTGTGCGGCAGTCGTCAGCCAGTGCGCGGTGGCTGGTGAGGCGGTGGGGTGCGGGTTGGCGTTATGGGGGAGCGGCCCCGCGTCACGTGCGAAGGGGACACGGGGCCGCCAGCCGGGACCGTCCTGTCAGAAGCCCGGCCTGTCACTAGGACCGTACGTGACATGCGGGTTCGGCGCCCCTGGGAGCCGACTGTGCTGCTGCGGCGGCCGATGGCATCGCAGGCCGCCCAGCGGACCATGAACCCCTGAGTCCGGGCGGCAGCTGCTGGCGAGGGAGGGGATGCGCTGGCCGCGTCCCCTCCCTCGTTCATCCGGATGCTGGTGGTCAGACGCGCATGTAGAGCGCCAGCACGGCGTGGCCGACGGTGGCCGTCTCCTTGGCGTCCGTCCAGCTAGCGGCCTGGTCGCGCACGCTGCTCCGCACCAGATACGACGACCACGCATGCCCAGGCGCTCTCGGGGCACCAGCACATCAACAGCACGGCTCCCCCTGCCGAGCGAACCGGCCCCGCCGCCCATCCCCCCGGGCGCGGGGCCGCCCCCGTTTCACCGGACCATTACCTACCCGGTGACATGAACTGACCGCCGGTTCCTCAAGGAACCGGCAGCAGAAGCCGGTGCCAGGTTTCCTCCCTGACCGTCTGGCTCTCCGAAGCTGCCCCTGTCCGCTTGCTCGCGGTCATTGGAGCGCCGACCGGCATTGCTCATGCAGCTCACGGGATACTTCCCACATGCTGCTCATCCGTGACATCACCCGGTCCGACTACTCGACGGTTGAAGAGCTGCTGCATGCGAACGATCTGGGAAGCGGCAGGCCCTACGAGCGGGACGGCCTCGACGTCGTCGTGGCTGAGCTCCACGGATCCGTCATCGGAGTCGCCGAGTTCAAGCTGCGCTGTAACTTCGGACACGACGAAGGCCGGGAAGCGCATCCTGGCGAGCAGACCTTCATCCTGACCCTGGCCGTCAAGGACACTGCTCGCCGCAGCGGAGTCGGCCGGGCGCTGCTCGTTGAGATCGCTCGCCGCAGTCAGGAAACCGGCAGCAGCTTCTTGGCCCTGGTCCCCCAGGAAGGCGAGAATGCAACCCGCCGACAGGCGTTCTTCCGGGCATGCGGGCTCACGCTCTATGGACCCGACACACCGGGGGCAGCATGGGGCTGCCCGCTGTCAAAGTTGCTCAACGCCGACGCCACCAGCCTCGGCACTTAACGATCCTGCTTCCTTCCTCAGGGTCAGGTCAGGCGGAGTTCACGACGGTGCCGTTGAAGCGTGCGGCGCACTCGCCTGCGCGAACGCTGACTTCATCGAGTCACGGCTGGAGCTTCTGGAGTCCGGTGAGGGCATCGCTCGATGCGCAGGGCGACGGCAGCATGGCACAGGTCACGGAGTCCGCTGGCTCCAGTGCCTACTGCATGAGTGACGCGCGCACGAACGTTGGAGCGACATTCATGGTGTCCTGTTTCCGCAGTTCAGTTCTGCTTGTCAGACCCTCCCCGTAGCGTTGTACGTCCTACTCGTGTCGGCTGCGGGGAGCACCAGTGGATGACGACCTTCAGATCGACAGCGACGAATACCTTTTCCGTAATCCCGTCTACTACGAACCGGCCGGCCGCAACCTCGACCTGGACCGCCCCGACCTCGGCGTCCCGCAAGGCCAGGACCTCTTGGTCGTGCTCCTGCGCATGCGAGGACGTGTCCCCGTCGAACGGCGTGGACTCATCTGCCCCGACTGCAGGTCCCTCCGCGGTCGGCGCGTCCCCATGTATCTCGTCCAGCGTGACGGCGTATGGCTTGCCTCCCACTACAGGAAACCTGGGGAGAAGCCCATCAGCCACGAGTCCGACGAGCACCTCGCTCGCAAGGAACGCGTCGCGAAGGACTCCGAAGATCATGGCTTCCACGCCGACATCGAGTCGCAGACCGCCGACGGGCACGCGCGCCTCGATGTACGGATCAACGGCGCCAACGGCATTGTCCTGGGCTACGAGCCTCAGCTGAGCGCTCAGACAGCCCGCGGAATGCGTGCACGGGAGGGGTTCCGGCGCCGCGGCGGTATTCAGTCGGTCTGGGACTTCGCCGACCCCGACCACGCTGGCATCGGCACCGTTCCTTACGTCCGCACGCCCAACCTGCCGGCCTCCGTCATCCGCGTGCAGAAGAACCCCATCGCGGTCCAGGACGGCAACTTCGTCCTGGAGGAGGGCCAGTGCAGCCAGACCGGCACACTCACCCGATGCCCGGAGAAGCCCTACGACCCGGAGAACCCCACCGACGCCGGATACTGCGGGGGCTGGCACCGCGTCCTCATGCCCGCCCATCAGTCGAGCACCTTCACAGGGGAAGGCGGCCTGACCCTCACCCGGTTCATCGTGGAAGCTGCGGCCGGTGAGCGGATCCCGTTCCAGCGGGGCGGCCACCACGGTTGGCTCCCGGCACAGCAATGGCAGCAGTACCTCGAGGCGAACGGGCCTGTCCTGGACGACAAGGAGCGCCAGCCATCCGTACGGCAGGGGGACCGGCGCGACAGGTGCACCGAGGACCGTCCGGCTTCAGAGGTGCGGGGTGAACCAAGGCAGAGGCGTGGCAGCCGCGCGATCGTCCTTGAGTCCCGCCCCCGGGAAACGGAGGCTGCCAGGGTTCCGGTCGACGCGTCGGGTCAAGTGATCCCGCTTTGCCGCTTCGGCTGCGGTCAGCCTGCGAGCCTTCCAGGACCGGAAGGGTTCCCTGAGCACTTCTCGTGCCGCAGGAAGCATGAGACGTGAATAGATCTCTGGCGCCCGGTTGGCCGGCGCCGGGAGACCAACTAGCCTCAGGCTGCGTTGTCGGTGGTTGGGGCGGTCTGCTGGAACAGTCCCTGCTTCGTTCCCCTGAGTGTCGAGTGGCGACGGCCGGGGGAGCCGTGCGGTCAAAGCACCGCAACGCCTTGACGACGAGTATGTCGGCGGCCGGAACGGATGGACAGCGGCGTCCGGACACATTGGGTTCTGCCTCGTGCCGCTGTGATGCCCTGTCCGGGCGTTTGTGGCTGCTGAGCTGCGTGTTTCATGACACAGCCTGGTGTTTCATCGACGCTATTTCGAGCGTTTTGCCCGGACAGAATGAAACGGCGGGCTGCGCCCGTTGGACTTACCCCGTACGCGCCCGGAACCATGACAGGAAGTCGCTCAACTTCACTGGGCTGGAAACCAGTTGAGGTACGTACAGGGCGGCTTGTCGAGTGGCGAACCGGTAGTGGAGTCCATCTGTGTCCAAAGCAAGAGAGGCCGCCAACAGCGCGGCACGTCCCTCTCGTTCCGAATCGAGTGCCGTACCCACGGCAGCAGCTCTTCTCGTGATGGCCGTGGTTCTGGTTGTTGCCGGCCTCGTATGGTCCGGCATGCCCTTGGAGAGCGTCGTTACCGTGGTCACGGTGGGCGCTGGCCTGGGCCTCTGGGTCGTCCGGGAGTTGATTGCCGCGTCTCGATCGGGCCGCCGCTGATGAGAACGGCGTCGTTCGGGGAAGGGCCCCAGATGCCGCCTTCCCTGGTGCAGCGAGCTCTTCGCACAAAGTCCTCTGGCACCGGACAGGCGGACGCCTATGCTGTGCTGGGAGCTCACCTGAAGCAGCAGCGGCAACTGGCCCGCCTGTCGCTGCGTGCAGTGGCGGCACGGCTCGAGGGCCGGCCAGGATGCTCGGCGGCCTCACTGTGCCGGGCAGAGCAAGGCCGCAGTTTGGTCCGGTGGGAGACCGTGGCGGGTTTCCTGACCGCGTGTGGTGCGGACGTGGGGGCCGCCAGGAAGTTGTGGTTCGAGGCCTCGCTGACCACGAAGAAGCAGTCCCGTCCTGTGAGGGGAGGCACCTGTGTCACGCGTCCGGGACTGGACCCGCGGCTCGTCGGGACCCCGGCGGCGCTGATCGAGGGCATGCGGCTGCTGCGCATCAACCGGGGCAGTCCCACCTTGCGGACGCTAGAGCGGCGGGCGCGGCGTGAGCTGGGTTGTCGGCTGGCGCGCAGCACGCTTTCGGATGTCCTGCGTGGCAGCCATCTGCCGTCGGAGGCGTTCTTCCGGACGTATCTCCTGGCGCTGGGACTCAGCCCGTTGGAGGCTCAGCCGTGGCTGTCCGCGTGGTCACGTGTGCACATGATGAGCGGAGGGGCTGACCGGCCAAGGCTTGCGCCCGGGGCCGCGGATCTGTTGCACCAGGCCCGTCAAGGGATACGGAAGGCTCGCACAGGGACACCTAATGAACGTTTCGCCACAGCGCATCTAGCGGCATTGCGTACGGCCGCAGCCATCTTGGCGACACGGAGCCGTCCCGAGCCGACGCGTATGCGGGCGCGCATTCGCAGCGCCTGGGAAGTCCTGCCAGACGTTGCTCCTGAACTCAGCTCTTGGGCTGAGCTGTTCGGCGCGCAGGCCGAGCGAAGAGCTCGCGCTGAGGCAGGCATCCCAGGAGCAGTGTCCTCACAGGATGCGCAGGACATGGTGAGAGATGCCGGCATGTTCCTCCGCCTGGTGGAACGCATGCTGGTGCTCCCCACCAGAGCCAACCTTGCCGACAGGACCGCCTGATCTGGCCGGCCCCGCGCGCGGTCCCGCCGTCGCGCGCGGGGCCCGCGCGGCGTTCCAATCCCTCGCAGGCTGCGCCGCCGATCTGCTCCCGGCGCGGGCAGTGGACGAGACGATCACGCCTACCTCATACAGCACGCCTGACAGGAAAACCGCGATGACCGAGCCCATAGATGCCATCCCCACGACCTATGCCGGCACCCGCTTCCGGTCCCGTCTCGAAGCCGACTGGGCCGTCACGCTCGACGGCCTCGGCATCGTGTGGGAGTACGAGCCGGAGTTAATCGCCCTTCCCTCCGGCACCCAGTACCTACCGGACTTCTGGCTTCCTGAGGTAGGGACCTGGCTGGAGGTGAAGGGACCGCACACACCCCGGCGGGAGAAGGCAACAGAACTCGGCAAGGCCCGCGCCTGCCAATGCACCGGCTCATGCAGCTGCCGGTGGCCCTGCGGAGAACTGGTCTTGCTGGGCTGGCCCTCACACCGCAGTCCCAATCAGCCCGGCTACCGGGCCCGCTACGGCCACGCATGGTGGGGCGCGGCATACGGTCCGAGCGCCTACCTCGTCGAGTGCCCGTCGTGCGCCCGTGCCCACTGGGTCACCCTGCGCAGGCCATGGCGGTGCCGTGGATGCCGCGCCAGCCTCGGCGCAGCGCCCCGCTTCTACAGCCCAGCAGAACAGCTGATCCGATTCGGCGAGGGCGACTCCCTCGCCTCGGCTCGCTTCGACGAGGGCATGCGCCGGCTCGTGCAGGAAGAGGAGGTCGCTGAAACCGGGGATGACGACGACTGGTAACACCCTCTCCTGTCCGCCGGAACGAGGCCGGTCGCGGGGTCAGGTGCACCGGGAGCATACAGGCCTCAGGTGGCGCCACCGGCAGGCGATCGAGGCGCTGCGCCAGCAGGTCCCGGCGTGCGTCCACGGCCGGCCAGACACTGCGCCCGGCATCCTGGGCTAAGGGAGCACGCTACGAGGGTCTGCGTCCTGGCCACGCTCCCGACACCCCCACCGCCCGCCCGAATCGCCAGCATCGCGACCCGCCCCCAGAACATCGTCAACTCCGGCCTTGTACACCCGCACGACCGCCGTCCCAGGAGCGGCTCGCCGGCCTTGAGCAGCTCGAGCACCTGACCACAGTCCAGTTCAAGCAGACGGCTCGTCCAAGCGCCGCCGCATACGCCCGACCACTGAAGCTGAACCCTGCGCAGCGCAGATGACACGACCTGATCACTCAACCACCTAACTGACAAAGCCGCAGGCCAGACCCCTTACCCAGCAGCGCTCACAATCACTGCAGCCACTGGCACTCCCCCACCCATTGCCGTACCACAAACTGATCAGTGCAGGCCAGACCACCAACTACTGATCAGAAAAACCGCTCCTGGACAGCTGCCCTGCGGGAGCTAGGCATGGAGTGGGTGTAGACAGCGGAGGTCGCCTCCTGGCACCTCTGACGAGGGCCCAATGTCAGAGGTGCCAGGGACACTGGTCGCAAGCCTCAGTGCCGCCTGAGGCGTCGGCTTCCTGGACCGAAGGATTGGCACATGCTCACTGAAGCTCTCATGGCCGTGGCCGGAGCCGGCGGTACCGCCGTCGTCCAAGCCGCTGGCACCGACGCATGGACCGGTCTGCGGCAACGCGTAGCCCGTCTCCTGGGGCGTGGCGACACTCAGCGCGAGCGGGCGGAGCTGGAGCGCCTGGACCGCACTGCGCAGGCTCTGGAGGAGGCCGGCACCACAGGCGAGACGGAGCGGGCGAGGCTGCGCCAAGAGGCATCGTGGCAGACACGTTTCGAGTCGCTCCTGGAGACCTTGAGGACCCCGAGCAGGAGCAGGTCGCAGCCGAACTTCAGGCGCTGGTGGCCGAGCAGCAGGAGTTCGCGGCTCGCCAGGGCGTGATCGGCAACGTCTTCCACGGCCCTGCCGCTCTGCAGGTCGGAAACCACAACCAGCAGGAGAACCGCTTCCACATCGCGAGCTACCTGCCCGCTCCCGTGGGCCCCCGGGTCCTCGTCAAGGTCTCCTACTCCATCCCGGTCTATGACTTGCCCGACGGCAGTCAGGACCTGGGGGACGATTTCGTCAGCGTGGAGGCGGTCAACACCGGAGACCAGCCGATTGCCATCACTAGTTGGGGGTATCGAGCTTCCCGGTGACCGGCGCATGTTCGTCACGCGAGGCGAGAGCTGGGCCACCCAGTTGCCCCACGTACTTGCCCTCGGCGCCCCTCCTGCACAGTTCTTGGTCCGAGTCGATGAGTTGCGGCGGGTAGAGCGGGAGCAGCGCATTCCGTACGCGCAGATGCGGCCTTACGTGAAGCTAGCCGACGGGACCGTCGTCCACGCCGACCGCAGCGTGCCGTTGGCCTGACGGGCGAAAGTCGATGAGGGGTGGGCAGCCGGTCCATACTCCGTGCAACGACCGGCCCACCGCAGGTCAGCCGACTGCGACCACAGCCTTGCCCCGCCGGACGTCCGGCCGTCCGGCCGTCCCAGCGAAGACGAGACGGCTCACGGACGGTGGAAATTCGAGATCTTCCCGCTTCCTTCACCCTACGGTTCTGGGATGGACAAGGAAGAGATCCGTGACGACCTAGTGAGTTCGGCTCAGCGTTGGGCCCGGACATCCATCGACGCGTACCTGCAAGAGCCTCCGGACCAGGACTTCGCCGTCCATCACATGGCAGTAGCCGTCGAACATCTGGCCAAGGCGTGCCTAGCCTCCATCACCCTCACGTTGCTGGCCGACATCAAGCCCTCTCTAGAGGATCTGCTGCTACTCGGCGGCCAGGAAGACAAAGTGGAGGCAGGTCGGGCCGGTCTCCGAACCGTCAGTGGCGCGGGGGTCGTAATGAGGCTCACGAAACTGGGAAAGGGCGAGGTGCCACAGCAACTTGCGGCCCTGAGGGACGCACGCAACGGCGTCACTCACATGGGGTGGGGAAGGCCGTCCAGCGAATGCCGGGAACTGCTGGCAGCCGGTGCGAAGTACATCGATTCCCTGTTGCCCGAACTGTCGAAGGAACCGGCCTGGTTCTGGGACAAGCACTACGAGACGTGCAAGAGCCTCGTGGTGGAGACGACGTCCGAGCTGACAGTGCGCTACACCGCCAAGATTCAGCAGGCTAAGGAAACCTTCGCGACCAAGACCGACGGCTTGTCTGCAAGCGAGAAGACGGCGCTGGTTGCCAGTCAATCGGCAGCACCACTGCCCAGCCGATGGCTCCTGCACGTACCCACGACGTGCCCGGCCTGCGAAAATCCTGCGTTCATCAGCGGGCGAGACAAGAGCGGGGACTATGGGGACATCTGGTTCTTCCCGCGCTACTTCGGGTGTCGGAACTGTGACCTCACACTGACCGGACCCGAACTGGACCTCGCGGACATGAGAGCACATTCACTGCGCACCGAAGAAGAGGTGGATGACGACTGGGAACCCGACTTCGACTGATCCAGCGACGCTGATCACGTCGTCTACGGCCTGGTGTCCCCTGCCCCGGTGCTGAGGCACGGGACACCCGGAGCAGCTACGGGCTGCTGTCCGGTGTGCGGCCCAGAAGCGTTCGGAAGAAGTCGGTGAGCACGTGTCGGGCGCGCTCACGGTCGCGCAGTTCGTCGTGGCCGAACCGGAACACCTCGTATCCGCGGAACTTCAGGTCGCGGTCACCGGCCATGGTGGCGGCGTACTTTGCGCTGTCGGGTACGGCTCCTCCGTCGCGCGTGTAGTGCTGCATGCCGTCGACTTCCAGCACCACGCGGCGGTTCCCGGGCAGCAGCATGAGGAAGTCCATGCGGAGGTTCTGCATGGCACGCTCCCCGCGCTCGCGGATGGTTTTGGGGTCCCAGTGCACCCAGATCTCCGGCAGGAGCGCGGGTACATCGGGCAGTTGGCCCTTGTACAGGTTGTGGTAAAGCCAGAACAGGTTCTTCTGGCCTGCGGATTCACGTGGCAGGGAAGCCTGCATGCGGTCATAGAGGGTGCGGCTGGCCGTCTCCGTGTCCGCGATGCTGCGACTTTCCTGCCACCAGCACAGCAGGTCGCTCCACAGGAGCCCGTTCTTGCCTACCGGGTGGTTGTAGACCAGGATCTTGTCGGCTTGTTCGGCGATCTCGATGTCGTTGTCGAGGGCGCTGGTGAAGCGGATGTCCGGCTTCCCCTGGGTGGCAAATATGAGGTTGCGCGGCCGGCGGGCAGTGCCGCGACCGAGCTTGCGCAGGTGGAACTGGGGGTATCCGTCCGTCTCCCCTTCTTGACGAAGCTGTGCGCCGACAGGCTGCAGATGACGGTCGGCCAGATCAACGAAGCGACGCTGTGCCTGCTCGTCAGGAAGAACTTCCGAGGAGGCCAGGCCCTCGAGGAAGCGACCGAATCGAGGATGCGGGGCTTCGAAGGCTCTGAGCTGCTCGAAGAGGTCCTCGGTCGACCAGTCGTCTGGAAACCTGATCACGTGGCGCTGGATGTCGGAGCGCAGGGTGCCACGGTGGGGCCCCCACACGTTGAACTCGTCCTCTCCGAGATCCCACAGGCTGCCCAGTAGGGTCAGAAATCGGTCCGGGTACTTGAGGTGATCGGAGAGGTCGAGCTCCTTGGCCAACTCTCGCCGCGTACGGCCGGGTATTTCTACGTAGTCGCCACCGAGCCACACAACGTCCTGCAGTTCCATCTGCTGGGGAGCTATGAGCGGCTCGCTGTCGAGAACTGCCTGAGCCACATGAGGCAGTCGGTCGTCCGGGCAGGCCCCAAGGCTCGCGGTCAAGCGCTCATGCTTGGTCGCTTGGTCTTTGGGCGGAGGCGAGGGCAAGCCGAGCCGCTCGCACAGCGCTGGCAGATCCTCATGCCCATATCGCTGGTACAGCGTGATGCACACGCCTTCGATCAGGCTCCGCAACCGCTGAAGGTCCATCTGCTCAGCCATCCCACGATGATGAGCCAGGTCACGCTTCGGATTCCAGACGTGGCCACACTGCACCGTGCACGAGTTGCCCTTCGAGGCGGCGACGGGCGTGGTCTACCACTCGCAGCGGTGGCGCAACTGCCGAGCGGCCTGGATGAGGTCTTCCGTACGCGGGTGGTGCGGGACCTCGAACCAGTCCGGGGCGAGGACGACGGCCGGGGTGTTGCCGTAGTAGTGGGCACCCCAGCCCGTGTGCAGGGTCAGTCCCAGCCCGTGGCGGGCGACTCGTGCGTCTGCTTCACCAAGCTCGCGCAGCGGGACGTCGTAGGGGTACCAGACGTAGGCCACCATGCGGTCGCCCATCCACCACGAGTCCTCGTGGTCCACCTTCAGCTTCCCGCCGAACGACGGCATGTCCGGGGTGAGGGAGCATTCGGCCCACCGGTGGCCGTCGAAGTCGCGCTCGGACTTGCCGAAGTTCGGGTGGCACTTCGGGAGCTTCCCGCGCGGCTTGCGGCGCTCCAGGTTGTCCTGGTGGATCAGATGGCAGGCCTGGCGGAACGTGCGGCCGTGGTAGCGGCTGGTGGTGATGCCGTGCTCCTTCTCAAGGATCTCCACCAGCGCGTCGCGGATGTCGTGGTACGGGAACCGCTCCGGTTTCCGCCGTCTGCTCGATGCCATGTCCGCTCTCCTTCTCGCCGTCACCCGGTCAACGTCACAGGCGGGGACCTCGCATCGGAGGCAGCAGGAGGCATCACCCGGTCGGCCGCGCCGGGCAGGCATCGCGGCGAAGCGGACAGGCTGTTCCTCGAGCACATGTGGTCGACGTCCGCGTACCCAGCGGTCGCCTCAGCGCGCCGTCGGCAGTGGCGGTTCGGCCTGTGTGCGGCCGCAGTTGGCTGGTCAGACGCTGGGCGGGGAGATGGGGGGCTGCCACACTCAGCCGGTTCAACTGATCACTGCGCGGCCGTGGCGCCGTGCACAGAAGCCCAGGGGATCCCTTGCCGAGTTCAGTCACCTTCCGCGGCGGCCACTACCGTCAAACAGGCTCCCAGCCGTCTTTCATCCCGTTGCTGCTCCTCTTGGCTGTCGTGGTCGTGGGTATCGGCAACAGCGTTGGCGCGGCACCGCGATGGCTGTGGATTCTGATAGGCGTCGTGGTGACCGCAGTGGCGGGCGTAGCGATCTACCTGCTGATCAAGCAGATCCGTCGGGAGGATCTCCAGTCACAGGCGGCTGAAGAGGCGGCGGAGCGGCAGAAGGAGATCGACGCGCAGAAACTTGCTGACCTCAAGACCGTCACGCCCCTGGCCACGCTCCTGGAACTCAACCAGTCCCAGATCGACGAATACCACCGCATCGCCACCGACCAGGCCGACCGGTCCTTCCGGTCCTCACAACGGGCCATGGCGTTGGGCCTGCTGGTGATTGTGGGCTGCTTCGCTGCCGGCTTGTACTTCGGCAACGGCTAGACCAAGGTCTTCGTCGCCGCCATTGCGGGCGTGGCCGCGGCGCTCTCTGCCTTCCTCAACCGCACCTATCTGCAGATGTACGGACAGACGTTGAGCCAGCTCAACCGCTACTTCGAGCAGCCGGTCCTGACTGGCTACTACCTGACCGCGGAGCGCCTGGCCCAAAACCTGGGTGAGGATCCCGAGAGTGAGATGCGCCGCCGCATCATCGACCAGGTCCTGGAAGCGAGCGCCCGGATGAACAATGGCGCCTCCGGAGAAGAACCACCGCCCCCGGCCAAGCGGCAGGCGAAGAAGAAGCGGGCCGCGGCAACCGAGTAAGGCCACATCCGGCTCCGCTCGCCGGGCGATGCGCAGTCACTCGGGTGGCGGGCAGTGCCGGTGGAAGGGATGGGAGGTGACCTGGACGCTGCCGGAGCCGATGCTGACCACCCCCGTCTCCGTGCCCGATCTGCGGCCTGGCTGTGCTGCGGAGCCGAAGTGGGACGGATTTCGGGCTCTCGTCTCCGTCGACGCGGGCCGGGTGGCCTTGCGCTCGAGGCGCGGCACCGAGATGGGGCCGTCGTTTCCGGAGATTGTGGGCGAGACCGTGCAGCTGCCGGACGCGACCGCGCTGGACGGTGAGCTGGTCGTATGGGACGCCGCGGGCCGCCTCGCGTTCGAGCGGTTGCAGAACCGGCTTGCCCGACGTGGTGCCGGGGCGGCCCGGGCGGCGGAGGAGTGGCCGGCCCACTTCGTTGCGTTCGATCTGCTGCGGCTGGCCGGGACGGACACGACCTCCTGGCCGTACCGGCGGCGCAGGGCCGCACTGGAATCGGTGTTTGTCGCCCGTCGGCTGTCGGCGCCGTGGGCGCTGTGTCCGTCGACCACCGAGGCCGACGTCGTGCGTGAGTGGCTGACGTGGGCGTCGGTCGGGATGGAGGGCGTGGTCTTCAAAAGGCTCGACGGCGCCTACAAGCCGTCGGTGAGGGGGTGGGAGAAATACAAGGTCCGCGAGACCAGCGAGGCGATCGTCGGCGCGGTCACCGGCTCCCTGGCAGCTCCCCGCACGCTGCTGCTCGGCAGGTACGACACCGAAGGCCGCCTTCAGTACGTCGGCCGCACCACCACCCTCGCCCGGGTGGCAGGTGCTGCGGTCGCCGGCCTGCTCGCTCGAGGACGGCGCGGTCATCCGTGGACAGGATGGTCTTTCTCCGCCGGGTGGGGCAGCCAGGAAAAGCTGAACGTCACCCTGGTGGAACCCGAGCTGGTGGTGGAAGTCGGCGTCGACGTCGCCCGCGACGCATCCGGCCGGTGGCGGCATCCCGCACGCTGGCACCGCGCCCGCCCCGACCTCTCCCCCGCCGACGTCCCCCGCCTAACGCCGCCGCGTTGACGGCGGCACGGCGCGGCGGCCCCGGCGACGCGCAACGCCAGTGAGGGCGCCCGATCCACGGCTGCGTCCGCGCCGCCCATCCTGCCCCTCCCACTCCTCAACTCCAGCCAGGGCATGGGCGAAGGGGGTCGCAACGGGGATGTCAGCGGCCCGACCACGCCGTACGCCAGTGCTGACCTAGGCGAACTCCAAGGCGCTGTGGAGGCAGGCGCAACCCCTACCGCAACTCCTAGCGCACCACTGGGCGCAACCTCTACCGCAACTCCTAGCGCAACGCGGCGTCTTGCAAGGCGAAGCCGCAGCCCGGGCGGCGGGGGGGTGCGGTTGGTCAGCTCGTGCGCTCGGAGGGCGTGAACATGTGTGCCGCTGCCAGGGACGTACGGATCTTGGCGGCTTGCTTAAGGTCCGCGAGGACGTCGACCAGGGGCAGGGTCTCAGGGTCCGGTCCACCGACATGGCCGTTGGGATTCCACAGGATCCCGCCCCTCAGCCACCGGGCCGTCGACGCTCCCCTAGTACAGGATGCGAACCCGCTCGATGCCACGCCCTTGTCTCACCGATGGCGTTGTCAGATCGCGAAACCAAGCAGCGCCCCGGACCAGGAAGTCCGGGGCGCTGCTGCGGGATGCTCGGGAGGCCCTACGGCTCAACGTACGCGACGATCGTGATCGATCCCGGGGCCGTCACGTAGTAGATCACCCGCGCGCCGTCGATCTCGTCGACGTAAGCGCGCAGCAGGGTGCTGGGCACTTCGGTGCCGAGCGCGGGGTCGACGCTGATCGCGACGATGGCCCGGTCTGAGGGTGCGCGCCCTGTAAATCAGCGAGTTGGACGCGCTCCGGCTGCTCTCTGCTACGGGTCGTATCTCAGCGATGTATCCATGGCCACGATCGAGTGGGCAGCTTCCCGAGTCTCAGCAAAAGACCTGAACACGGTACGCACGCCAGTCGCTGGGCAGCGACGCCTCAGTCCATGCTGGTACATCGACAGTCTTGTAGCCTCCCGGCCCGTTCGTCAGGAAAATCCTGAAGGAGTTGCCGTGTGCCTTGGCGTAGTTGTAGTAGTCGTTGAGGCCGCTTACTCCGCACCCTTCGATGTTCCAGACGTTCCCATCGGTGTGGTAGACACAGGCCCTCCCGTCGTCGCACTTGTACGTCCAGTACTGAACCTGGGCTTCGGTTGCGGAAGCACTGCTCGGGACAACTGCGAGGACGGTGGCTCCCAGAGCGACCGCCATGGCCGTGCGGGTTGCAACCCTCTTGATCGACTGCATTCAGATTTCTCCTAGGGACATCGTGCGAGGAGTTTGCGGAGCATTTGATGGCTCTTGCCCGTGAGCAAGACGGCGGCTGAGTTAGTGCTCGGGTGACCGAGCAAGCCTTTACTAGGTGTTTTTCAACATCTGCCCGGGCCGTCACCGGTCGTGTCCGGGTACGGCGTGTGCGGGTGACCAGGGTGCAGGCAAGAACCAGTAGAGACCGAGTCAGTATGTGATCGCAGAATGTCGCAGTCCAACGTTTCGATATTCCTCGAAAAGGTGAGCGAGTTGGGCGCCCTCCTGCTATAAGCGGCGCGCCTGCCCGGAGCTGGCTCGCTGGCGCGTGTCGATGAGCTTGCCGGCCTGTCACCCGACGCTGACGTCAGCACTCTCCGTTGTGAGGGTCATGGGCTCTTGCTAGGGCCCACGTCGGGGGCCTGTGCTGGTAGCTGATAGCACTCGGGCCAACGCGGAGAAACGCCGACGCGGAACGGCGGCTTCTGCACCACTGGCAACACACCGCCTCTGACCTGCGGCATCGAGGTTGAAAAACACCTACTTAGTCAGCCGGTCGGCGACGTTCTGGGCGTGGCGGACGATGTCGTCGTCTGTGTCGTGGTCGCCGATCAGCGGGCCGTGTTCGCGGTCGGTGCCGAGCGTGTGGGCACCCCAGGCGTGGAAGAGGATGTCGTCCATGTCGCTCATCGCGCCGGCGACCGCTTCCAGGATCTCGCCTCGCTGGCGGTACCAGTCATCGGGGAGGTCCGTGAGCGGCCCGTACGCGGCGGCCAGGTCCTGCCAATGGCGCAGCTGCCCGACGACCGGGCACGGCGGGAGGTGATGGCGCTGGTGGAGGTCGCGCGGATGGACCCGCGGGCCTGGCCCGATGTCCGCGATCCGGGCTCGGTGGAGGAGATCCGGGAGGCGTTCGGGCGGCGGTGCTGGATCCAGTTCATGCCGCACGCCGGCGCGATCGAGGTCCGTGACATCGGGTGGGCGGGCTGAGCTCAGAGCTGGCCCAGCACCACCGCGAGCGCGCCGTACGGGAACTACGCGACGTCATGGTCGGCTGTCAACTACCGCTTCCACAGCGGGCGGGCGAGCCCGGTCCCGGCGCAGTGGGAGCAGCGGCCCGAGCGGGCAGTTCCCGGCGTGCCGATGGTGTCGGCGGCGTCCAGCAGGAGTCGGGTGAGGCCGGTCAGGTGGTCCTTGTGCAGGGCGAGGTCGTGGCGCCTGCCCACCATGATGTCCAGGGCCACGTCGGGGCTGAGGGTCCGGGCGTCCCAGCTGATGCCGCGCGTGGCGGTGGAGATCATGTCGTGCAGGTCGCTGGTGGTCTGCGTCCCCGTCAGCTGTATCCGCGACGCGAGGACGACGTCCGGTGCCTGGACGAAGGACAGGACACCCGCTGGCAGGGCGAACGGCTCGAGGCCGACGACAGGGTCGCTGTGCGTACTTCGCAGCCGGGCCAGCGCGTTCCACATGTAGGTGCCTGGGCCGTACGGCCAGGCAGCCGCGGCGGCGATGTCCTCGTGGTGCTTGTCCCGCTTGTTGCGCCTGATGCTCACGGGTCTCCTCAGCTGGTAATTGCGTCGACGTCTCTTGGTACGCCGTGGCCGGGGCGCAGTTCGCGCCATGGCCCTCGCCTTCCCGCCGGGTGGCGCGGGGACTTCGGGAACCGTCCCGTCGGGCGCCCCGCGGCCGCGCCAGCTGGGCTGGGCAGGTGAATGAGGGGACCCGTGGCGCACCTGGACTGCCGGGCAGCCGGTTGTGGGCTCAGCGGACCAACCGGCCCGTGTACGGGGCCACGTCTGCGAGGCACATCATGGGACGTCAAAAGCAGCACAAGCCGCGCCGCCCACGGGGCGAGAGCGGCCAGCCGACCACGGAGTGGTTCGGCACCGCATTTCACTCCACCAGGGGAATGCAGCACCTGGACGTTCGCCAGTCCGGCAACGGCGTCCTGATCACCTCATCCCCTGCCGAGATCGACGGCGTCGCGGCTTGTTGGCCGCTACGTCTGCGCAACGACGACGACGGCCAGGGGCTGAACGAGGTGGCCGCGGCCTTCGCTGCCGGGCGAGGCCACGTCTTCGGTGTGACCGAGGGGCCCAGCTACAGGACCGTCCTCGCGTTCCTGCCCGACCACCCCGAGGAAGGCGTCGGCACGCTGGCCCGGGTCCGCACCCCCGAGGACCCGGAAGGCGACGTCGTCTTCGAGCGGTCCGCGGAACGGCCGATGGGCCTGTGGGCGGAAGCCGGGGAGAATCTCCGCCGGATCGTCCCGCTGCTCAGCCCCGACGCGCCGCCGGCGGACGAAGAGGACTGCCAGCTGTGCCCCGGCTGCTACCGGCCTGTCTACGAGAGCTCCACCTCGCACACCCTCATCGGTGCCGGTCCGATGCCAGTGATCGGGCTGTGCAGGCTGTGCGCCGAAGGCTCCACGCTGCGTTCGCTGCGCCAGGCCGACGTACCCGTCGACCCGCAGCAGCGCGCCGTCCTGGAGACGGTGGCCGCTGCCCTGGTGTAGCCGAGTCGCCCCCGGGCGAGCCCCTCGCTCGCAGGGCCTCGCCGGGTGTCACGCGCGGCGTCAGCGGCTGACGGGCTCCGGGTAGCGCTCGCGGCGCCGGTCCGGGTCGTCGACGCCGATCTCGTACCAGGGCTCGCCCCGCTGGAGCCGGGGCAGGGTGTTCACCCACACCGCGATGGCGATGCCTTTCACGTCGTCGGCGAGCGCTTGGAGGCGGTTGTCGAGCAGGTGCTCCTCCTTGCCCGCCAGGACGACGTGCAGCCGCGGGAAGGTCTGGGAGCGGGTGTAGCGGTGACGCTGCCAGAAGGGGAAGGTGCGGCCGATCGTGCCGCGGGCGCCTTCCCAGACGGGGTGCCCGGCGTAGCGCTCATAGTCCCAGACCTCCTTGGCGAGGCGGGCCTGGGACATGGTGCCGTTGTCGAGCTCGAAGAGGCGCACCTCGCTGGTCTTGGTCGGCCATGCGAGGACGGCGTCGGTGTTGAAGCTCAGGCCGGTCTCCTTGATGGCGTGGTTGACCTCCACCTGCCAGTCAGTCAGATGCTTGCGGCCGCCGAAGGCCAGGATCATGTCCGTCACCGCGACGCCGTGCGGACCGAACCCGGCGAGAACGGCCTTCGCGCCGGTGCCGGCCTTTGGTCGGGGAGGCAGCTCGTTGCCGTCGGCCAGAGCCTTCTGCCCCGCCGGGGTCAGGTTCCAGATCGGGTGCTTGCCGTCCTTGCCGTTCGTCTCCGCCAGCCCGCGCTCCACCAGCTTGTTCATCGCCCTGCGCACGTACGACCGGCCGTCGGCGTCTTCCTTTGTGATCACCTGAGCCATCTGCCGGACCGTGGCTATCCGCACGCACCCCAGCATCCGCAGCGCATCGGCACGCACCTTGGCCGCAGGGGTGGACTTCTTCCCCTTCGCTGGCGTCTCAGGGGAAGGGAGAGAGGTGTCAGCGTGCCGGGCGGTCCCCTGGCGGGCGGTGTGAGCTGCGGTGATCGGCACGACGTTGGAATCGTTCGCGGCACCGTTCACGGCACTGGCTTCCAAGCCGGCCGAAGGCAGCTCAGCACCCCTTGTCCAGGTCAGGCGCGGCTCCGGCTCGGGCTGCCGGGCGCTGCTGGCGTAGGTCATGACGAAGCTCCTCACGCAATGGCGCGGGGGTCAGGATGGAAGTCCCCCGTCACTTGCTAGAGGTGTGGCGAAAGCCGACGGTGTGACGCTCCACTGAGCGCCGTTACCGAGCCGTGATCATCAGGCGGGCGCGGCTGTTCAGTGACATCGAACTTGGACACCTTGCCACCGAATTTGGACCGACGAGTGGGTGACCAGCCTCGGGCCGTCAGCGCGCCAGTCTGAGGCGTGCCGTCTCTGCGGCATGGGAGGCGGCTTCGATCAGCCCGAGTTCGCCGGCGAGCGTCGAGACGAACGCATCAACGGCCTCGATGGCGCGGCCCTCTATGGTATCGGGCTCGGCGAAGTATGCCGCGAACTCCCCGGCGCCGATGGCCGCCATGGCAGGCCGACGAGCCTGGTAATCGGCCCACGCCGGTCTGAAGGCGGCGCGCACCCGGTCGAGCTCGGCCTCGTCGACCTGCTCCTGCTTGAGGAGGCTGATCGCCTGCTGGCGGGCCTTCCACATAGCGATGTGGTGCTGGACGGAGACGGGCCCGTACGGGCCGGGACGGGCTCGCTCGATCCTCGGTATGCCGGGCTGGACTGGCCAGGGCGAGTACAGCTCCGTAAGGACCGCGGTCAGCCTGTTGATGTCGATCCGCCCGGTCCGCTCGCCTTCCTCAAGGACGAACTGGGCGGCGCGCCGTTGCTTGTGGGTGGCTGAGGGATGGGCAAGTTGCTCAACGATGGCGCGGACGTTCTCACGGCGCCGGACGGCGGTCGTCTGTCCGGTGGCGCGCGCGTGGGTACGCCAGGCCCGGCGCGCCTGCGGGGTGAGCACGATCGTGTCGTCGATCAGCCACAAGTACAGCACGACGCGGATCAGCGACCGTTGCGGGATACGCCCCAGCGAAGAACGCTCTCGAGCTTCGAGCAGCTTGGTGAACAACTCACGTTGCTCCGGGGGAAAGACCCTCGGATCGCTGCCATGCGCGCTGGTCTTGCGCGGCTCCGGATTGGCGAGCAACCCTTCCTCAACCCAAGAAGTCACCATCCTGGGACTGGCTTTCATCACGCCCAGAGCGTGCGCGTCGGCCACCAGGTCGGCCGAAGTCCCTTCGACCCACGTGGTGGCCCGATTCCCGTTCATGGCACGGAACTTACATCGAGATTCGAGCCTCGGGAGCTGCATTCAAGGGACGCCAGCCATAAGGCTGGGGCCAGCAGAAACTGCGCCCCGCACCGAATCCCTGCCAGGACGCCCGGTGCGGGGGCAGCCGACCTATCCCCTGATCGGAGACCGTCATGTCCCACCGTACGCACCGGCCCGTCCTGAAGCGGCGACATGCCCGCCGTCGTCTTGTCCAGGGCCTCGGGCAGACGGCGTTCTACGCCGCTTCCGCCACGTTGGCCGGCGGGCTGGTCCGCGAGCTGCTCCACCTGGTCCACACGTCCGTCTCTTCGTGCTGACCTGGGCGCCGGGGAGATGCCACACCCTTATGGCGCGGCGTCTCCCCGGCGCCAGCCACGAGTAGAAGTCTGCAGCCTCGAGTTGAAAAGACCGTGGTTCAGCGGAGGTGTAGGGAGCGACGCGCGGACCAGGCGGCCGTCGACCCGAGTGAGACGGCAAGCGAAGTCCGGAGCCCCGGCCGCGGGGGCATCACGCCACGTGGCGGGACCGAGATTCCTCCCCCGCCCAAGTGGGCCTGATGTCGCAGGTAGCGGAACTGGACAAGGGGCGACGCGAGCGCCGACCGGCCGAGTCCCCTCACCGCCGGTGCGCCTCTCTGTCGTGTAGTGCGCACCACCCGCAGCGCGCCGCACTGCCCGACACGGTGCGCTCCATCGGCATCGCCGCACCGCACCGGGCGGGCGCCGCCGCAAGGCAAACTCCTCTATCACATGCCCCCTTGACCGCGACCTGATCGCGAGGCGAAACCGGCGATGTCAAGGGAAAACGTCTCGGTAGCAGAGCTGGACAAGGGGGTGCAGCGGAGCCGGACAAGGGGGTCGCGCGCGTCCGGCCGCACCCGGACAAGGGTCGGCGGCAGACGCACCGGTACGGAGCACGGGTATGGCGCACCGGCGCGCGAGAGCGCCGGGCATCGTCGCACTGGTGCGGTGCCGGGTGCGCTGGCGAGTCATCGCGGTGCGCACCACGGTGGAGTTCACCGTCGTCCCGGCCACTCGGTGGAGTCCATCGGGTGGAGCCCGCTGAGTGGAGCCCACTCGATGTTCTGCATCCGGTGGCGATGCGCGATATCGGATGGACTCCGCTCAGTGGACGATGCCCGGCATCGTCACCACAGCCAGGCGTTGGAGTGCCGCACCCGGGACAGGGCGCGGGCATCCCGGCGCGCGGCCGCGCTCCCGATCCGGCTTTGCCGGGAGCGGGGCCGGCGCGAGTTCCCGGCGGCGAGGCGGCGCTTGGCGGCTTCCTGGAGTCGCTTGCGCTGCTTGCGCAGCTCCGCCTTCTTCACCGTCTTCGACTTCGGCTTCCGGGGCCGCTTCCAGATTGGGTGCCACCCCACGGGCTCATCGGAGTCCGGCTCCTGGTCCTCCTCGAGGGCGGCGGCCATCTGCTCGCGGGCGGCTCGGGCGCGGGCAAGTGCGTCGTCGGGGTCGGGGCGTTCGTTCGGGGTGTTCACGTGACTCCTCCGGTCCGGCCCGGCGTGTGCTGGGCGCCGGTCTGCTGGGTGTGCGACGGCGGGATGGCCGCCGGGGCGGGCTGTGGACGCGGGCCGTGGGCGGCTTCGCGTGCCCGTCGGCTGTCCTGGAGCGTGGCCGCCAGCTCCGCGGCGGCGGCTTCGAGGGTCTGGCGGCTCTGCTCCACCGCGTCGACGTCGACACCGGTCTCCGGCTCCAGGAGGCGGCCGCCCTTCCGGCCGGCATGGAGCGGCCGCGGGCGCGACCTCGAGGCGGCGGGCACCGCGATGGCGTACGGACGGGGGCGGCTGCCCAGGCGCTCCGCACGGCGCGCTGCATGGACCCGGGCGGCCAGGGCCCCGGCGGCGAGACGAGCTCGCTCGTACGGCGGAGCGGTCCGCTTGCGGGTCAGCGGGCGCAGCACGCCCTGATCCTCGGTATCGCCCGGGTACAGGGCGCGCAGGTCGGCCGTCATTCTTCGGCCGCGCCCTATTGGGCGGGTGTAGTCGTCGACGGCCGCCTGCACGATCCGTTCGTCCAGACCGGGTTTGTGGGGGCGGCCGCGCAAGGCGTAGGCGAGGTGGCGTCTGGCTTCGGCGAGCAGGTGGTGGCGGGCGAAAGCGCCACGCATGACGTAGACCACGGCGACGGTGTCCACGGCGGCCAGGACGACGTCGATCACCGGCCGCACCCGCGCCCACACCGCCGCGGCCGCCGCCAGCGCCCGCTCCGCCAGCCGGTAGACGGTGCAGGCGCCGAACGCCCGGATCGCCGAGGCCCGCCAACGCGTCCGCAGCACCGTCAGCGACAGCAGCTCGGTGCGCTTGGGCGGGCGGGTCTGGTCGGCGGCCTGGCAGGCCAGCGCGTAGCCGGCCCGCTCCCCCGGCTCGTGCCCGTGCTTCTCTTCGTACTTGGCCTCGAGGACGGGCAGCGCGTCCTCGATCTGCTGGCGGCGGGTCGACTGCCAGCCGATGAGCCGCTGGTCGATCCCTGCGATCTCCATGACGGGCCGACGGCCGGGCGTCACCTTGCGTGGCTCCCACGCCCATCCGAGCCGGGCGGACACCTCCTCCATGAAGTAGAGGACGTAGAGGGTGTCGGCCGCGACTATGTGGGTCATCAGCGAGTCCGCCGACAGGTTGCCCCACGTCCCCTTATCGTCCGGCCGCCGGGCACGGATCGACACCACCGCGTGATCGTGGAGCAGTGGCTTCGACTCTGCAGCTCTCGACTCGTAGTGCCGGAATACCGCGACGATCAGCCCATCCCTGATCGGCTTGCGAATCTTGCCGCCGCTCCTCCAGCGGATCTCCGCAATCGAATCCTCAAACCACGCCAGCGTCTTGTCCCTGGCGATGTCCTGGCACAGCTCCAGCACCACGCGGGTCTCGTCATCCCCGAGTGCCCACGCGATGTGCGCCGTCGACGGCGCCCGGAATACCAGGTCCATAGCCAGCCAAGGCGTCCGCTCCTTGGCCTTCTCGGTCTTCGGTGAGCGGTTGTGCTCGATGGGCCTGCCCAGCACTGTCGCCCGCCGGGCCTGCACCGGGCTCTTGCCCAGCGCCAGGAGCTCGCGCTCGATCTGGTCGGCGTCCGGGTGCCGGCCCTCCCCCAGGAGCAGTTCGGCCTGCCGCTCGGTCACCACGTCCCCGACCGTCAGGCCGAGCGCGGCCAGGCCCCGGCCCTTCCACACGCCGGGCGGGACACCAGCTTCATCCTGGGCTGCACGCAGCGGCGTACCCGCAGCACGGTGGCCGTCACCGACCATCACCCCACGGAAGAGGTAGCGCACCCCGGCCCCCGGGCGAACTGACGACATGCTGATCATCGACCCATAGGACCCCTGCGCTGACCTGCGCAGAAGCGTGATCCGGGGTCGGTCCCGCCGGGCGGGAGGGCATCGACAGATTTTTACCGGAGCGCCCGCCAGGCGGGCCGTCGGGCCAGCCCGAGACGGTAAGCCGCCGGTGTGTGCACTCTCCCGCCCATGAAGATCACCAGGTACGGAGAACCCTGGCCCCCCATGCCGCACGCCGCTGCTCCTGGACATGCTCCAGGTGCGCTCCGCACAGTCCGACATACCCACCGCCGAGCGCGTCATCGGGCGGCGATGCCCCGGCTGCCAGACAACCCGGCACAAGGAGTGGATGGAGGCGATGCAAAGCCGCTACGGCAACGTATGACGGCGTCGTGCGAATGCTGCGGCCCACGACCAGGGAGGTCGTGGGCCGCAGATACGCTCAGCCCTTCAGAGCAAGCATCGGGTTTGGTCGTAGCGGTGGGAGTAGACGGCGGTGCCAGGAGCCGGTCAATCTCCTTAGCCGCGTTCACGGGCGTGGGCACCCCGTGACTGATATCGCCGGCAACCATCGGCGAGGTTCACGATTCCCACATGGTGTGACGCTGCGCACAGTAAGCGGCGAATTTTCGCAACAAGGTCACGGGGGGCGGCCTGTCCTGCACTACATCTCGTCAGAACACTTCAGCTTCCCACCAGTTGGGGGGCCCGAGCGAAAGAGCCAGTCTTGGACGCGATAGTGGTGTCGCCCCTGGTCGCAGGAGTGATCGCTTGTGGTGGGCGCGCGCTGTATCTGTGGCTCCGGGGGCGGACTGAACTCCAGATCGCCCAGTTGAATGATCGCGGCCTGACGCGTCGTGTGCAGGTGCTCCCGCCGGGCAGTCGGGTGATCGAGCAGCGCGCCGACCGCAGCGAAGTGGTTATCGAGGTGGGCCACCGTGGTGGGCGAGGCAAACATGAGTGATCCTGCCCAGCCACGGAAGCTACCGACAGCTCTGGCACAGCAGGGGCAGCTGGTAGACGCCCGGTACCGACCTCAGATACCGACGGATTCGTCGGCGCGCAGCGAGTTCGCCGGCTTCTACGAGAAGACGATGCCCCGCCTGGTGGTGTTCGTGATGCGACACGGAGCTGACCTCCATGAGGCCAGGGAGGCCGCGCAGGCCGCCTTCGTCCAGGCGTGGGAGCGTTGGGAGAGCATCGAGTACCCGAATGCCTGGCTGCGGACTGTGGCCTTTCGACAGTTGGTGCGCTTGCGTGAGCGGCGCGAGGACGCCTTGCAGGATACGGACGAGCCGCCTGGCGGGGTATGTCCCGTCGAGCGGGTCGAGCTCGGAGCGCAGGAGGAGTTCGTCCTGCGGGTGCTTGCAGGCCTTCCGCTGCAGCAGCGACGAGCCTTCGCCTGGATCTATGACGGCTTCACTCCGCAGGAGGCCGCTAAAGCATTGCAAACAAGCCCAGAGGCTGTCCGCCAGAACTTGGCACGCGCTCGCAAGAGTCTCAAACAAGCCTGGGAGAAACTGAGGGAGGACCACCAGTGAGCGAGGCGGCACCGCACCCGGAGACCACTACCGGCGACGAGGCTGCGTTCGATGCCTGGCTCGCCGCCGCCAACAGCGCCCTGCACGACACGGTTGAGGCCGCGATCGACCTCGACGCCGGCCGTGCCCAAATCTTCGCGACATCCGTCAGCGCAGAGACCGTGCCGCTGGTGGAAGAGGACACAGAGCAGTGGACTCACCTGGAGGCTGTGCTGCGGGAAGCAGCTGACAGCATCGCCCACTGGGTCGCACTCACGGGTCCACATACTCTGTACCAGCAGCTCACCAAAGCCCTCTCCACCACACGAACCATGACGGTCGTCGGCCGCGCTCTGCTGCCCAATGACCTGAGTGGGCCTTGGGGACTTGCAGCGGACTTCCTCACCCAAAGCCATCTGGCGCTCACCCAGCTAAGAGGCGGGCTCGCACACCGCACCATCGAGCGGCACGAGGCCTTGGCACTGCACGCCCATGCCTACGGCAGCGTGGCCACCTTCCAGGCAGCGCTCCAGCACACCCTCGCCACCACACCTCCACGGTCCAAAGCCCACATGGTCATGTCCCGTCTGCTGGCTACAACGGAGATGCTGCTCCTGCTTCTCCAGTGGAATCGCAACAGCATCGAGCACTTCTTCAATGACAGCGGCTCCACTGCCAACGTCCCATCTGCCACCCATCGGTGATCCATCCGTGTCGGAAACCGCTGTCTCCGGCTCGGGCGTGCGGCTTCCACGTCGTGTGTGCTCTGGTATCAGCCGTGCAGCGTCATCCGATCGGGTTGTGCGAGCTATGAAGAGGGGGGTCTGGTGATGTCTGCTCTTATGATGTGGGCAAGCCGGTGTGCGAAGCCCCGGTGGCTCCGCCCGTCGCTCCCGGCGTGACGGTGAGGAGCAGCAGAGGGTGTGGGGCGCCCGCTTCGCTACCGAACGATCATGTGCGCGAGTCCTTGCGACTGTCTGCTGGCCGGGCAGCGATGGGGGACGTCGGCATGTCACATTCAGTACGGCGCTCTGCGGGGCGCCGCCGAAGGCTGTACACGGGTGAAGCCTCCGGGGCTGCGGCACTCGGAGTGAGCCGGAACGGCCATGGCATCGGGTTGGACGACTGCACCACGGTGCAGCGCCGCCTTCGATTCCTGCTTGCGTTGGGGGTCTTCAACCAGGGTCTTTCCCAAGCGGGTGCCGGAGCTTGGGCGGTGGCTGGGATCACGTGCTACGACCTGATTCTGTCGCCGCGTTTCGATCACCTGGTGATCGTCTGCCGTACGCCCTATAACGCGGTCTGCTGGCTAGTCCCTGACGGAAGGCCAGTCAGTCGCATCCCTGGTCTCCGCGTCGGCGAACGGATCGGTGGGACGTACCTGCTGCGTCATCTTGCTTGCGGGGCCAGCATGTCGGTGACGGCGCAGGCTAGTACGCGTCCGGACTCCTCTGATCTGTCCGGCCACCGGCGCAGTCGCCTGTGGTCCACCCACACGCCAGTGACAGATTCGGAGTGGGATGTGCTCGAGTCGCTGCCGCCGGCAACACCCACTGCGGAGACGCTGCTGGCTGGACTGCTGGTGCGTCTGTGTCTGCGGGACCCAGCTGGAAGGTGGGCGGTCGGACAGTTCTTCGAAGACGCGTTGGAGCGACCGCAGCGTGGCGTCCCTCGTCATGGGTTTCGTCGGCTATGGGGAGCAGGAGACCGATGGGAGTTGGAGTGGTGTTCCTACCCAATCCCGGAGGACTTGGTCCAGGCCCTCGTGGATCGCGTCGCGGGGATCCCGGGGGCAAGCGCGACTTCTGTCCGCGGGGGGTGGGACATCCGACTTGAGGACTCTGTGCTCGCGTTGCGCCCAATCGCCGGATAGGACCGTCCAAGTCGGCGGTGTTGCTTGCCAACCAACAGGTGGTGAGTAAGGTAACCGCATGACCGCACCGTACAGCCCCGATGACCGGGAAAAGGTAGTAGCTAAGCTGCCTGCCGCGCTACGGCAGGAACTCAAGGTCCGCGCAGCCGAGTTGGGTGTGGACATCAAGGACGCCGTCACCGAGGGCGTCCAGGCCTGGCGGACGGATGGCTCATCCCACGCACAGGTCGACACCTCAGGCGGCGCGTCGTTCTCCACCTACCTGCCCACCGGGCTGTACGGCCAGTTCAAGGACGTCTGCAAGGACCGCGACATCGCGTTCAACCAGGGTCTTGCTCAGGCAATCCGTTTGTGGCTGAACAGCCACCCCTCACCTCGCCGCGTCCCCCGCACGACCGGCGCCCGCCGTCTGATCTTCGGCAACCAGAAAGGCGGTGTCGGTAAGACCGCGACGTCCGCCGGCGTCGCCGAAGCACTCGCCGAAGCCGGACAGCGTGTCCTGCTCATCGACTTCGATCCCCAGTGCCACCTGACGAAGCAGCTCGGCTACCCGATGCTCGACATCGATGACCCGAGCCTGGCCAAGCACATGCTGGGCGAGGGCAAGGGCAAGCTGCGGGACCTGCTCGTGCCGATAGAGGAAGGAAGCTTCGGCGGCCGCTTGTTCCTGCTGCCCGGATGCAAGGACGCCTTCCTCCTGGACGCCAAGCTGGCCACCACGCGGCACGTGCGGATCAAGGAGATCGCTCTGGAGAAGGCCTTGGAACCGCTGGAGAAGGAGTTCGACTACATCGTCATCGACTGCCCGCCCAGCTTGGGCTACTCCATGGACACGGCCCTGTACTACGGCCGTACCCGCGATGGCGAGGAGCCCGACACCTCAGGAGTCGTGATCCCCGTTCTGGCCGAGGACTCCTCCGCTGACGCCTACGACATGCTCTTCGATCAGATCGAAGACCTGACCTCCGACCTCGAGATCGAAATCAGCAAGCTCGGATTCATCGTCAACATGTACGACAGCCGCAAGGGCTACATCGCGACGTCTTCCCTCGACAGCTGGAAGGCGATCGGAGACCCACCCGTTCTCGGCGTCATCCCCGAACGCAAGGAACAACGGGAAGCAGCCCGCCTCAAGCAGCCCCTGCTGACCTCCGCGCCAGACTGCGAGCAGTCCGAAGTCATGCGCACGATCGCCCTGGCGGTGAACGCATGAAGGCCGCCGACCGTCTTGGCACCGGCTCCTCCTTCGGGAACGTGCCCCGTGGCCGCAGCCAACGAGGCCGGGCGAAAGCCATCACTCAGGGCGACATCCCGGCATACGAACTCGTGCGCCTGCAGCTCACCGATGTCTCCCCCACACCACTCAACCCTCGCCGCAACTTTGGCACTCCTGAGGAACTGACCCGATTCGGCGAAGAGCTCCGCGCTGCGCAGCTCGCCGCCTGCGTGGCCGTTTCCCGCGACGTCTACCTGAACCTGTGGCCTGACCACGCGCGCCATATCGGCGACTCCAAGCACGTCCTCGTCAACGGAGAGCGCCGCTACCGCGGTGCCTGCCAGGTCGGTCTGGACGCGCTGGATTTCGTCGTGCGTGACGAACTGGCAGCCTCACGCGAGACGTTCATAAACCACCTCCTCAAGGAGAACCTGGACCGCGCTGACTTCGACATCATCGAGCGGGCCCGCGGTATCAGCGAGCTCGTTGCGGTGTGTGCAGAGGAGTCGGAGCGCGGAGCCCGTGCCCGCGCTGCGGAGCACTTGGGCAAGGACCGGTCCTGGATCACGCATCAGCTGTCGCTGCTGGAACTGCCCGAGGCCATTCAGGCGATGCTCAGCTCGGGTGATCTCCCAGAACGGGATGGACGTCTCCTTGTCCGGCAGCTCAAGGAGAACCCCGAGCTCACAGAAGCGGACCTTCTGCAGTTCCTCAAGGACCAGAAGGCGGCACGCTCGGCCGAGAAGGAAGCCGAGCGCGCCTTGCTGGCTGCGGCCCGCAGCCAGACGCAGAATCCCGCTGAGCCTGGGGAAGCCGGTGCCGTTGATGCCTCCGGCGGCAGGCCAGCACCAGTAGACAGCAGCGACTCGACAGAACCGGCCTCCCCCGTGGCCGACAGGGCTAGCGGGACCGGCGACAGAACGCCTCGTACCACGACACGTGGCACGGCGGCCGTCGCCACACCTCAGTCGGCTAAGAGCACGGACCAGCAGTCGACCGTCCTGCCGGCACAGAACTCGGAAGGGGCGCCCACCCTCCAGTCCCGGCCCGCCGTGATCGAGGTCAGGGATATCGAGCAGGTCGCCGAAGCCCTGGCGGAGCATCTGTCCACGGAGGACCTGACGGCACTGACTGAACTCTTGTTGGAACGACTCTCCAGCACCAAGGTCCAGGCCTGAGCCAGCCCAGCCGTATGTGCCAGGGGGCGGATGTTGTACGCGTACAACATCCGCCCTCTGCCGTGTCACAGGCCCGGGCCGACAGCGAGGGAGGCACTGCCTTCCTATGGGCGTCTCGTACAGGGAGACGCCCAGGGCAGATGCGCTTCTCACTATGAGGCGGGCGTACCGCGGAATGAGTCGCTGCGGTGCTTGTGCCTTTGATCGGTCGCGACCTGTGCCGTACGCGTGCTGCGGCTGCTCCCTGCGCGAGATGCCCGAGACGCATCATCGTGTGCTGGGTCGTGTCGCCTGCGGCGCCACTCGCAGTGCCGGTGCCGGTGCCGGTGCCGGTGCCGAATGTTGTACGCGTACAACATGGCGGAAGTTGCCGTCGGCGGGCCGAACTACGACGGCATGGTTGAGGTGGATCGCTTCGAAGCGTCGTCGGAGCAGTGTTGTACGCGTACAACATCGCGGAACCCGCTCGCTGTGGCGCTGGATGTTGTACGCGTACAACATTCGGTGTCCGAAAAGCATGCCTATGAGCCGACAGCAGGTCGCCGTCAGGGCCTACAGAGCGCAAAAAAAGGGGCTGTGCCCGCCGCTGATCGCGGTGGGCACAGCCCCTCGTTTTCATGGTGGTGCGTGTCAGGCCGCCCAGCTCGCGGGTGCGCCTTCTCATCAGGGTTGGGGATGCCGACGGCGGCCACCAGGGCGGCCGGATGTCGCATGGCGGTGATCGGGACCGCGCCGGGTTCGGTGCTGGGTGCCCAGACCATCCGCCAGGTGTCGTCCCACTCGCATCCGCAGCCGTGATCCGGGTGCTTGTGGCGACGGTTTCGGGCTGACCATTGACCACTGAAACGGCAATCAGGCACGGCCGTGGTGTTGGTCGGGAGTGACCGCAGGCGCTGGAGAGAGAAGATTCAGGACTCTGCGTGCTGTAGGAGCCTCCGGGCGATGCCGGTGATCAGCACCATGCGGAAGCGTGCCTCATCAGCGCTGGATCTGCCAGGGTGAGCGCCTTCGGGGTGCGAGATGTCCCAAGCCCCTTGCAGGAGGCGGCCCCAACTCTCCGGCACGACCTTCTTCTGATCGACCATCCAGTTGACGGCGGCGCCGCCCTTTTGGGTTCCCAAGTAGCCATGCTGATGGGCGACCCGGAGGATCAACTCTTCAAGCATGGGCCGGAGCGCGCCATTGCTCGCCTCGTAGTTGTGGTGGTTGAAGTTGTCGATCGCCTGCTTGTAGTGGTTGAGGGCGACGTCGTAGCCGGCGGTGTCGAGCTGGGCCTCCAGTGCAGTGATCTCCTGGGCCATCTCCGCGCCTGGGGCTTCGGTCGGGCGGATGTGATAGACGATGGGCCCCTGGTCGATCTCGATCCTGCCGAACAGGCCGTCAGGCTTCCGGATTGTCGGGTCTTCCCACTGCAGGTCGTAGCCGTCCGCGAGGAGTGCGTCCCTGAGTTGGAACAAGAGGCCTTCCGGGCCGTGCGTGTCAGGGTGTCGGAAGTCGCCGGTCAGCTCCTTGGCGAACGCCAGTAGCCCCCGGTGTGCGTCCTTGTCACCCTTCTGGGCTGCCTTCCGAGCGTTCATCAAGGTCAGCTGGACCAGCCTCTCCTTGGAGGAGTCCTCCGTGATGAATCGGTCCAGATCAGCGGCGAGGAGGCCGGTGATGATGGCGCTCTTTAGCCGCATGACAGCGATCTTGGTGAGGACAGCCAGGGTTGGGCTCGACAGGGTCTGCATGAATGGACATCCTCGGTGAGTAAGGGGCTGTTCGTCGCGTCGTTTTGCGAGACGTCACCGCTGTGCGAATTGAGTTGCAAGGCCGTCGGCTCGAGGGAGCGGTGTCCAGCCTGGTGACGCCTCGGGCAGCCTCTAGGTCCGTCAGTAGCTTCGTGTTCTCAAGAGTGAGCCGCATGATCTCGGCGGCGGCGATGGCCAAGTGCTGGGTAAGCTCCCGGTTCCGCCGCTGTAGCTTCGCGTTTCGGGCGATGAGGGTGTCGCGCGGGTCGGCCGGCCCGGCTCCGTCGGGGTCGGCGCCGAGCGCTTGGTGTGGGCCCGTTGGACAAGGTCCGGAAAGTGGCGCCGGAAGGTGGTATTGCTCATTGAGAACCGGCGGGCGAGTGCGAGGACGCTGGGGCGGCGGCCGTTGTCGTCCGCTTGCCCCAGGGTTTGCAGTTGACCGTTGACCACTTCCTCAGCTGGTTGCCGGCCGCTTGGAGGGGATGGGGGTCAGGCGAGCGACGCCCGAGGCGGCTTCAAGTTCTTCTCTCAGCTTCTGGTTCTCCAGGGTGATGCGCTGGATGTGGCAGGCGGCGAGTGTGAGGGTCTCGGTGAGCTCGCGGTTGTGACGCTTGAGCTTGGCGTTTCGGGCGACGAGCCTGTCGTAGCGGGTCGGTTCGCTTGGGGCTCCTGGCGTCGGCGGTGCTGACCGGAGGGCGGCGATCTCCTGCGCGATGTCGGGGAAGTGGCGGCGAAAGGTCGTGTTGCTCATGCCGAACTTGCTGGCCAGAGCCAGGACACTCGGCTGGGTGCCGTTGTCGCCCGCTCGCTGGCGGAGTTCTTCCAGGGCTGCCCGGACTCGGGATTCGGAGGGGGAGTCGACGCGGCGGGTCATGCGGTCTCCGGGGTGGTGGTGTTGCGGCTGAGGAACGTCGTGATCTCGGTCCGTCGTGACTCGAGGCGGTGCTGCATGAGGGGCGGCAGCGGCGGCCGTGCCGCCAGGCGCTGGTCGATGCGGTCGAGTTCTGACCGCCAGGCTTGGGTGTTGCTGCTGGTCAGAGCGACGTTCCGGCAGGCGAGGGGCTGGCATTCGCCGTGATCGGGCAGACCTTCGGAGCGGCCTCTGCGGGCTCGTTCGCAGAGTGCCTTGCTGTGGTCGTGGACGCAGGTGATGTAGGTGCCTCACAACCAAACCCGGGCTCGAAGTTGTCCTGCGTAGCCCAGACCGAGCCCCTGTGGACCGTCGAAGGCGCCCATAACAGAACCGAGGCCCGCACGGATCTCGCCGTACGAGCCTCGGATAGAGCGGCTCCTACTTCGCGGCGGCCGGTACCACCGTCGCCTTCCTCGGCCGTCCGACGCTGCGCCGTGCGATCAGGCCAAGCTCGGTGAACGTGGCGTCGCTGTCGAGCGCGTGGAGGTCGGGGTGCTTCGTGGCGATGTGCCGCAGGACGGTTTTGATCGCCATCTCGTAGTTCGAGCGGGTCGCACCCGATGCGCCAGCGCGCCAACACAGTGCACGGTCGTCGTAAGCGGTCTTGGCGAGCGTGCCCTCGAAGAAGACGTGCACGGAGTACTCCTCGATACCGGCCTTCTTGTCCTCGGGAATGGTTCGAAGGGCGTCGCGCTGCCAGGGAAGCTCGGCGAGGGCGTCGACCACCTTGCGCGGATCGACCCCGGCAATGCGGGCCGCTGCGATGACGTTCGCGATGACGTGCAGGCCGGCCGTCGCCGAGTGGAGGTATCGCTTACGGAACTCGGGGACGGTCAGGGTGTTCTTGGACAGCTCACGCCAGCCTGGGATGCGCTCGAACGCGAGGTCGAGGAGCTCCACAACCTCGGCACCGACGGCGGTGAGGGCCTCGTTGCCGGTCAGCCCAGTGGCGGTCACTCGCTTGCGGATGACCGCCGCGAGGTGCTTCTCGCGGTCCTTGGGTGTGCGGTCACGGACACCGACACCTGCGATGGCGGATGCGGCCGAGCGCACCCCGGCGGCCTTGTAGAGGCCGGCGAAGTTCGGGTCACGCCTCTTGTGGGCGGAGTCGGGGAGGTAGCCGACCCGGCCAGCGCACAGCCGCGCGTTCCTGATGACGTACTGGCCAAGGCGGTTGCTCGCGTTCTCCTTGTCCATGACGGCGATCAGCGATGGGTCGATGGGCTTGGTCGAGCCCATCTTCACGAACAGCGTCGCGAGGATGTCAGGATCGCCCTCCAGGAGCAGCGTGATCTCCGTGGCGGACTGCTCCAAGTACCGGCGGACCACCAAGGCGTCGCCTTCCTCGGCGTCCTTCACAAGCTTCCATACCCGATCGAGGGCGAACTCCCGGTGCTGTCCGTCGACGGACCAGACGACTGGCGCGCCCTCGCGAACGGTGATCCTGGCCAGGGACACCCCGGGCATGACCTCCTGAATGATCTCGATCTCCACGAACTCCTCGTCCGGCTCCATGCCGACCACTAGCGTCCCCAGGTAGGGGCGCGAGGTGGTCCGGATGCCGTCAGCGATCTTCTTGACCTGCTCCTCGTAGACGCCGCGCTGACCAGGGCGACCATCGTCATCGAGGTCGTAGTCCTCGCGCTTGAGTAGGTTGCCGAAGGTCCAGTTCTCGGCGAGCGACTTCGTCGGCTCGGACCACGCGATCTTCCGCAACTCACCGGCCTGGGACAGGAAGCCGATCCGCTCGAAGCGGATCGGCGGCTTCTCGCCCTTAAGAGCGGCACGCAGCCGCTTGCTGTCGGGCAAGGTGGTCGTGCTCAAGGCACTAACCTCGTCTCTGCGGACCTACGGGCCCGCGCACGGGTCCGGCCCGGCGGCACGCTTGTCCAGAGCTCCCAGCCGCCGGGCCGGAGCTGTCTGTGGTGTCCACCACGCTAGCTGGAGCGCGCAATAATTAAAAACCCGTCAGGAAATGTGCCTGGCCTATTTTTCCGGAGGAGCGCGCGAGCGGGTCCCGCAGTCGCCACGGTCGCGAGCCGACCTCCGAGCCGACTGAACCGTGGGAGCGCAGATAGATCATGGTGCTCAGCAAGGAGGTGTGCCGGAGCCGCTGGCGGACCCGTGTCTCCCGAAAGGCAGCGATGGACCGCGTTGCATCTGTTCAAGGCTGATGATTGCAAGGCGTGCCGCAGAAGGTTGGCGTGAGCTGGAGGACCAGGCCAGCGCGCCACTAGTTGGCGGTGGTGAACATGTCCTTCCATACCGAGGGGCCGTTGGTCAGCGTTTGACGCGGTTACGGATGGCGAGGATGGCCAGACCGAGCAGGAGGGGTTCCGTGAGGCGGGAGGTCATCTCGGTGTAGGTGCCGGCGGTGGTCAGTTCTTGGCCGGAGGAGCGGAAGACCACCGAGTTGATCACCGTGCGCAGGGCCTTCTCGAACCGGTCGGTGGTCAGGCGTCCGACAAGCGGGCCGGTGGGGTTGGCTGGGTCGGGGGTGTCGGTCACCAGCGTGATCGTCCGTCCGGCCCGCACCTGGCGTCCGGTGGTGGTCGGCTTAGGGCTGTCGATCGGGATGCCCCACAGCATCATGACGAAGATTGTGATGGTCATCGTCACGGCCAGCCAGACCAGAGCGCGGGTGGCACGCAGCCCGTAGCCGGAGACGGCCCAGTACACCGTCAGCAGGACGCGTTCGGACCAGGTGGTACCGGGGCTGTTGTCGTGGCGGCGCATCTCGCACTCGCCGTAGTAGAAGTCGTCGGCCCCCGGTTCGTTCTTGGCGTCCTCCAGGGCCTTGCGCAGCTGCCGATAGACCGCAGCAAGAGTCTCCGGGCCCGAGGTGCGCTCCAGATCCGGGTGGTTCGAACCCGGCTCCCACTCGCGCTTCGAGGGTCGCTGCCCAAGTGCAGGCCGGCCTGCAGTGGCGGCGCGCCAGTAGTGCTCCTCGGCCAGAGTCCGCCGCCGGGACCACCCTTTGGGTGGGCTGGCGAAGATGGTGCGTCCCTCCAGGCGGAGCTGATCCAGGTGCACCGCGCCAGCGAACCGGCACCCGGACAGGTCCGTGTCGGTCAGCGACAGGTGCGCCAGGTCCACTCCAGCGACGTCACGCACCCGCACGCCTGGGTCCCAGCCCGCCAACAATCCCTCCAAGCAATCTCCCCGCCAGTTGGTAAACGGCGCAGGCTCGGCAACCAGGGTCATCGGATGCTCTAGCAGCGCCCCGGCCAGATCAACCTCCGCATGGCGTAGCCGCAACGCGGCCGTTGACACCCACTGTGTCCGCCGCAGAAGCAACTTTCGCGCGGCGATCTCCACCGTCACAGGCGAACCGAAAACCGCGCCATCCAGGTCCACCGTGCTGCCGCACACCAGCGGCCCCAGTCGCTCGGCCGTCTCGAACTGGGCTGCGTCGAACTGGAGATCGCCAGCCGAGGTCATCCCTTGGAATATGACGCCGCGGGTAAAAGTCGCCCAGCCGAACGACGCGCCATTGGTGAAGGTTACGTTGTCGAATGCCGCGAAGCCCGTGAAGGTTACCCACCGCAACACAGCTTGGCGCTCGAACACCGTGCTGGAGAACAACGCTCCGTCAGCGAAGGTCACCTTGTCGAACCAGGCGTCACTCTTGAAGGTCACGCCGGTGAACCAGGCATCACCCGCGAAAGCCGCTCCGTTGAACATGACGGGGTCGGCGAAAGTCGCCTCATCGAACCGGGCATTGCCAATTTCTGGTCGGCCGGTGTCCGGAGCGCGCAGGGCGTTGAGCAATCGATGCAGCAAGGGGCCGGTGAAGACGGTGCCGCGGTGGTCGATGTCGGCGCCAGGGACAAGGCCTGCGCCGTACCGCCTTCGCTGACGCTGAGAGAGGTGGGCCAGGCACGCCCTGTTGCCCGGAACCTGGATGCCTCGGCAGCCCACCGGATCCTGCGCACTGGCGCCGCGGCCGCAGTGCAGCCAATCTGGCGGGGTGCTGGGCGGGCGGTCCGGGAGCGCAGACGTCATGCCCCAAGGATGGTTCAGCAATCGGTGTTTTTGTCGCTTTTAACCCGGTAAGTAGAGAGATTCGTCGAAAGCGCGGACGTTCAAGGTGAAACTTCATATCTCACCTCCGGACCCGCGCACCGAGCGATCCGCGTTTCAACAGGTCAGCGTTTTCGTCGGTTCCTCCAGATATCGCGGTCACTGACCGAGCGCACACAAGGGTGCGGGTGCCGTAAGAAGACGCCGTGAGTGAGGACGGCGCGCGGGATGCGGGGGATGTGACCGAGGGGTCGTCGCCTGGGTACAGGTGGAGGTTGCGCCAGCCGTGGATCCGGGCCATGTATGCGGCGGCGGCCTCGATGATGTCGGCCCACCGCTGGTGTCCGAGGGCGACGAAGCCGATCGGGTAGAGGTGATCGTCGGTGGGGTCGTCGATCCCGGTGACGTATACGCCGCGATGGACGATGAAGCCGTTCTCCATCGCGTCCTTGCCGGGAGTCCAGAGCTGCTCGGTGGGGTGCGTGGTGCCGTCGTCACCCTCGCTGATCTCGATCTCGTACAGGCCTTTGGTCGTCATGCGCTCGCTTCGATGCTGGCGCCGGCCGTCTTGAGGACGCGTGGCAGATGGACGTGCAGGTGCTCGACTACGACCTCGCGGCCGCGGGCGCGGAGTTCGCGGGCCAGGAGTTCGGTGAGCCCGGCTGCCCTTTGCCGGACTAAGAAACGATCAAGGTTTGTGCGCTCGCGCCAGGACGTTGCAGCTGCCGCATGGACGGTGTCAGCCCGGCACCCGAGGTGCCGACTCGCCCCATCACCATCCCTGCGATCATTTGGTCGTGAGTTACGACCTTGCTGTGTGGGACGGTGAGCGGCCGCTCGATGACGATGCGGCGGGCTCGGCCTTCGATGAGATGTACGAGCGCTACCTCGAATCGGAGGACGTCGCTGTGCCGCCCTCCCCGCGCATCAAGGCCTATGTGAACGCCTTGATCGAGCGCTATCCGGAGGATGACCGTGACAGTCCATGGGCGTCCCCTCCGGTCATCGACGAAGCGTCGGGACCGATCGTGTACCTACTCATGTCCTACAGCAGGGCCGAAGAAGTCTCCGAGTACGCCGCTTCGCTGGCACGCGAGTACGAGCTGATCTGCTTTGACCCGCAAGGCGAAACTCTGCGGTCATGAGCGTTCCGCGAAGGTCTGCGCGTAGCAGTTGTCGCAGCCGGGGCTGATCTTGGTGCAGCCGGTGACCGGGTTCCAGGTGCTGTCAGTCCACTCGATCGTCGTACGGTCAGCCACGGCCGGCTTCCCCTTCGACGGTGGGGTGGGTGTAGCGGATGGGCTTGCCGAGGCGGCGCGCGTAGTCGATCTCGCGGCGGGTGCTCTCGCCGATGTAGCCGTCCGGGTTGACGATGAGGACTTCGTCGGCGAGGTCGATCTTGCGGTGGTGCAGGGTGTCGAGCTGCGCCTTGAGCCGGTCGGCTTGGACGGGGTCCTGCCACAGCGGGTGGGGCTGCTTCAAGTTGCAACCGGGGGGGGAGGACGATGCGGCCGGCTGCGGTCTCGTAGAGGTTGGCTTCGGCTAGGGCGTCCCAGTACCGGGTTGATCCGCACAGCGCGACGATCGGCGGCCGACCGGGAGTGGTGGTGGCGACGGTCTGACGGGGCACAGCGGAATTCCTTTCGCAGGAAGTGGCGGGAGCGGGGCGGCCGGAACGGGTGTCGACGGCCGCCCCTGCAGGTATGGGGGGTGCGAGTCAGCGGGCGGCGAGAGCCGCGCGGTGCTCCTGGCGGTGGTCGACGGCCGCGGGCTCGGCGAGGACCTTGACGTGGTGCGGGCCGCCGACGTCGCCGTGCTCGGAGCAGACGACGGCGAACTGGGTCCGTCCGGGGCAGCCGGAGGCGGGGTCGCGGGGCCGGCCGGAGGGCTTCACTGCGTGATCGCAGGGGCTGTTGTCGGCGTGCCTGGGCTCCACGTGCACGGTGATACGGGCCATGAACGAGCTCCTCCTTGTTGGAGACGAGAGAGCGCCGCGCCCGACCGGGAGGCGGGCGCGGCGCTGAGGGGTGGACTATCAGTCGGTGCTGGGGGTGCTGGTGACTACGAGGAACTGGTCGGTGCGCAGGTCCATCACGACCTGGGCGTGAGTGCCCTGGGCGCGTTGGGCTGCGGCGTATTCTTCGGCCGGCCAGGAGCCGCGGGGGCCTCCCGCGGGGAACTGCTCCAGGACGGTGCGCTGGGGCTGGGTGAACATGGCGGCTGTGTCCCTTCGGGTGCTGCGGGCGGTCACTGGTCGGTGTCCTCGGGGGCGGGGATGTCGCCGAACATGTCGTCCATCGCCTGGGTGACGGCGGCCCGGTGTTCGGGCCGGGTGGCGTTGAGGACCTTGTTGGTGAGGTCGGTCAGGTTGATGTCCTCGAACAGCTCGTTCAGGTCCGCGACGGTCCTCGGGTCCAGGAGGACGCTGTCGGGGCGTTCGCTGTCCATGTCCATGAAGCAGTTCATGGCGTCGATGCAGTCGGCGAGTCGGTGGGCTATGGCCGGGGTGACGTCGAAGCCGTGGCAGTGCTCCAGGCCTGAACCGAGGGCACCGGTCGGGCTGATGTGGAGGCGGATGCTCTGCCCCGGGCCGGGGCCATCCTGTGCGCAGCTGGTGGGGGCTTCGGCGAGAGCCGCGATCGCCTTGTTGCGGTCGGCGTCCGCGTCCATGACGGTCGCCGTGTCCCCTGCATCGTCATCGTCGTCCACGTTCAGCACCGGTGCTGCCCAGAGCACTTCGAGGCTTTCGGCGTGCAGCTGAATGATGCCGTCGGCTGTGACCGGGAGCGTCAGGTGGCCGACGACGCGCAGCAGGTCACCGGGCTGCCGCTCGGTGAGCATCTCGTGGGCGATCTCCGGTTCCATGGTCGTGCAGGGGATGACCGCCTCATCGACCAGATGGTCGGTGCTGGCGGAGCAGGTCAGCCGCCAGGAGACGGTGCCGACACGGTCGCCCGGCTCGGCTTCGGCGGCGAGGTAGCCGTCCAGGGTGAGGGGGATGGCGTCCATCAGTGTGCCTCCGCCAGGGTCTCGGTGGTGCGAGGGGAGCGGGGTCGGGTGGTGCGCTGCGCGAGCACCAGGAGCTCGGCGTTGCGCCGCTGCTGCGCGGGGGTGAGCGGGCGGGCCTTCGCGGCACCGTGGCGGTGCCAGAGCGGCGAGGCCGGCGGCTCGGGATAGGCAAGGGCATGGTCGACGTCGCGTTCGGTGTGACGCATGGAGGTCCTCCAGGTGGAGGTCAGGTGTGGTCGCTTTGGCCGGCGGTCTTGGGCTTCGGCGTGAGGTCGGAGGCGAACCGCCCGAGGCGGCGGGCCTCGCTGGGATGGGCGGTGAGCCAGTCCTCGGCGCAGGCCTTGTGCACGGCCTCGCCGGCGTGAGAGCGCATGGGCGTGGGCTTGTCGCACAGCACGCAGGGCAGGTCCTGCCAGCGGTCGAAGTGCCGGCCATCGCGCCAGACAAGGAGTTCATTGGGCGCCGGAATCAGACCCGGCTCGAACGGCTGCTCCTCCTTCTTCGTACGTCCCCGGCGGGTCACGGCCGGAACTGGGGCAGTTGCTGGAAGACGCGGTCCAGCAGGTCCGGCTCGGGCTGCCAGGGCCCGAACTGCCCGCGCGCGGGAACCGGTAGCGGCAGCTCCTGGACGTCGGCGAGGACCAGGTGCCAGACGTCGCCTGGGTGTGCCCACGGCGAGCAGGGCGGCGCCCCTTCGGGGTCCTGGTGGGAGTCGGTGATCCGGGCGATGCCGACAACGGCGCCGGTGACCAGCTCACGGCCATGGATCGCGCGGGCGACCAGCGGCATGCGCAGGGCAGGCCGGTCGATGGTCTTGCTTGTGTGCAGCAGCACCCAGCCAGTCCGCCACCGCGCGGGCCGGTTCTCCACCGTTTTAGCCCCGGCCAGGATGGCGGCCGCGTACGGCTGGCGGATGCTGATGCCGCGGATCCAGTCGCCCTCGGGCAGCGTCACGGCGCTCATGCGGCTCGCCCCCACACCGCCGTGCCCGGACGTCCGGCCCGGCGGCCGTTGATGGACGGCATCGTGGCGTGCTGCCGCGTGGCGAAGACCGCCCGGCCCGAGTGCTTACCGTCGTAGAGGGCCGCGTCGGCAGCCCTCTGCAAAACGCTCAGATCGTCGGAGCCGACCGAGGCCGGGGCCGCTGCACCGACCGAGGCGGCGATGTTGACGGTGCGGCCATCGTCCAGGGTGACCGGCGTGTGCAGCATGCGGACCAGCTGCTCCAGGCGCTGCGCGCGGCGGCCGGCCTTCAGCTCCAGGACCACGGCGAACTCATCGCCACCGAGCCTGCCGACGGACGCGCGCGGTCCCGCCCACGCGGTGAGCCGGGCCCCGAACGCCGCGAGGACAGCGTCCCCAGCCGGGTGCCCCATCGAGTCGTTGATCTGCTTGAAGTGGTCGGCGTCGACCATGACCAGCACCGCGTCGTCGCCGTGGCGGGCCAGGAGCCGGCGGGCGCGGGCGGTGTAGGCGTCGCGGCGCAGCAGGCCCGTCAGCGGGTCCTTGTCCTTGTCGGCGAGCTGCTTGAGCAGCACCGTCACGTTGACGACCCAGCCGGTCAACGGCACGGCTGCGGCGGTGATCAGAAGGGTGCGCGGGCCGAACCGGCCCGTCGTGTGCAGGACTGAGTCCATACTGAGGATTCCCCTCTCGTCTCGTGCGGGTTGGGTGAACCCGGGGCAGCCGTCAAGCGGCCAAGCAAGTGCGGCTGTCCCGGGGCGGAGCTACAGCTCGTGGGTGGTTGTGGAGTTGAGCCAGCTGTACGGGCTCCTCCAGGGGCTGGCCGTCGCGGCGGGCCAGTCGAGCTCCCAGCCGGGCCGGTATCCGCAGGCCGACCAGCCGTCCGGCCGGTCGTGGGGGATCTCGCGTCCGGCTTCCGCCGCGGCGCGGGCTGCGTCGTAGACCTCGTGGGCGGCCTTCACCGCGGCGGCGCGGCTGTCGGCCCAGCCGGTGAAGACGTGCACGCCTTCCAGGCCGGGCGTCCGGGTGCTCCGTATGGGGACGTCGACCTCGAAGTACGGGGGCTGGGTCATGACGTCCGCTCCTCTCGTCATCGTGGTTGAGGGACCACCGCGACCGCCCCGGCCTCCCTCGCACGGGGAAGACCGGGACAGCACGGAACGTCCGTCACGCCGATGAGGGCGCGTTAGAGATCGAGGTGGATCGTGATCGGGCGCCGGTGGTCACCGGTACTGGTGTGGACGGTGCGTCGGTGCGCGGTGAGGCCGGCGGCCCCGCCCTGGATCGGCAGGTGGCAGTCCGGGCAGCCGTGCCACCACTCATCTGCGGCCGGGAGGTCGGCCGGGGTGAGCGGGTGCGGGTGCGGTCCGTCGGCGGCGCGGCTCACGCGACTGTGTCCACGTGCTGCGGCGCTTCCATGTCGGGGTCGGCGTCGCCGACGTTGCCGTGGATCGTGCAGGTGATGTCCGCGTCCTGGTCCCGGCCGCCGGTCAGGACCTCCCACAGACCAGTGACGTCGAAGACCGGCAGCCACGCCTCGCCCTCGCACTCCTCGTCGAAGGGACAGGGCACCAACACCTCGAAACCGCCCCCTTCACCGTCGATGTGCGTGCGCCAGGCAAGGGTGAGGTACTGCTGGCCGAGGCGGATCTCCGCGACCCGGTCACGGCCCGCCAGAGTCGAGCTGTCCTTCCAGCGCCACAGCGGCAGGATCTCCGGGCCGAAATGGCGGCGGGGCAGGAACAGGTCGCCCAGGCCGTCGCTGCCGCCCGTGCCCAGCTCCCGCACCCGGATGTCGCTGATCTGGCTGAGGAATGGCTCCAGCCGGTACAGGGAGTCGGAGAAGACGACGCCGTCGAACCCCTCGGAGCGCAGGCCCGGGTGGGACGCGACCATGGCGCGGTGCTGGTCGGTGACGACACGCGCGGGTACGGCCCGGCCGATGGGCCTGCCGTCCTGCCGCTCGATGCACACCGACAGCGGGGTGGCCACGAGGACCGCGACGACCGGCATGCCGTGCTTCTTCGCCGCGTCGACCAGCACCGCCCGGTCCCGGGCGTAGACGGAGGTGGCGTCCACGACGGTGGTCAGGCCGCGGGCCAGCCTGCGGTGCACGATCAGCATCATCGCGTCGACCGCGTCGGCGGTGGCGTCCTGGTCGCCGCAGTCGTCGGACATGACACCCCTAAACGCGTCGAGGCTGACGACCTGGCTCGGCAACCAGGTACTGGCGAGCGTCGACTTGCCGGCGCCGGACGGGCCGATCAGGACCAGCAGCGCACGCTCGGGCAGGTCCGGGTAGAGGGAAACGGTCATGTAAATCTCCTTGCAGGTGAGGGGTGCTCGGCAGCTCGGATGGGGCGCAGCCCGGCGCGGGCGATGAGCAGGGCAGGGGGTGCGAGTCGGGTCAGTCCGAGCAGGGCAGCGAAGACGGCGGGACGCTGAACGTGCATGCTGAAGTTCTCCTGTATCTCGATGAGAGTGAGGGAGCGGGATGGCCGGCCCTTAGCCGATGCGCGGCCACCCCGCGCGCCCGACCCCCGGCCATAGCGGCCGGGGGCCGGGTCGTGTCACCACAGGGATTCGCCCGCACCGGCCGCGATCACCTCATTGAGGCGATGTCGCATCCGGCATCCGCTCGATGGCCGGGTCAGGCATGCTGGAGAGGTCTACATCGCGTGACGGGGCGATGCAGGCACTTAAAGGCGCCGCGCCCTTGGTCTTCCGGCCCGGGCGCGGCGTTCCCGTGTCGTGGGTCTGGCTCCGGGGCGGCCGGGCCGCACTCCAGCAGCCGTCCCGGACCCGTCAGTTGCTGCTGCCCGTAGGAGCGGTAGTGGTGCAGCGGGCGGCGTCGGCGAGCAGCACGGTCAGCTCGTGTCCGTGACGGGCTGCGTCCTCCAGGCGCTCGATGAGCTCTGCCGACAGACCGCTGTTGTGGGCGCCGATCAGGAGGGCTTCCAGGTACACGACGTCGGCCAGGATGCGGCGCCGGACAGCCAGGACGCCCGGCTGCACGTGGGACGCGTCCACTGTCTTGGCGGTCGCCAGCTGCACGTGGTCGGCGGCCACGCTGTAGGCGGTCTCGCTCTGCTCGGTGAGTACCGCCTCCACCTCGGTGGTGGTGTCGCAGGCGCGGCGCCAGCCGACACGGTCGGCGACGGCTTGGATGAGGGAGCGGCGGGCGAGGGGCACGGTGCCTCCAGAAAGGGCCAGTCGTCCGGTCTCGGCTGACCGGACGCACACCACACGGCCCCGTTCGCCGCCTCGCCCGGGAGCGGCGCGGCGACGGGGGCGCACGGAGAGCGTCCGGTCAGGTAGCGACGGCGGAGGAGGAGGCGACCCGCGCGGCGGCAGCCGCGAGGATGTCGGCGTGGTCGAAGGCGAGGTCGGGGAGCTCGTCCAGGGGCCACCATCGGGCGGCCGCGGCGTCGTCCCCGGCCGTCGGCGCGACGGGCGCGGGCAGGATGGCGATGTAGGCGACGCTGACGTACCGGCCGCGCGGGTCACGGCCGGGAGCATCGAAGGCACCCACCTGCTGCAGGTCCGCGACCTGGACGGAGATGCCGGTCTCTTCCTTGAGTTCGCGTGCGGCGGCGGCGATGCTGGTCTCTCCGGCGTCTACGTGACCGCCGGGCAGCGCCCACCAGCCCTCGTAGGGGCCCCAGCCCCGTTCGATCAGCAGCACGTGGTCGGCAGCGATCAGGACGACGTCGGCGGTGTAGCGGATCGCCTCGCGGGCGGTGGTGGCAGTCATAGGGGTGGTCCTCTCGGGTCGGGTTAGGCGGCCAGCAGGTGTGTGGCCGGGGGAGCGATGTAGGTAGCGGGGTCGGCCGGGGTGCCGTCGAAGCACTCCAAGCACGAACCCAGGGTTTTGAGGGGGAGGCAGTGGAAGTAGCGCCGGCGGCAGGTGCCGCAGGTCTGGCGTGCGGCCATGGCCCGGTCGAGCGCCCACTCCTGGGGCAGCGTCGGCACCCGCTTCGGCCGGGCCAGGCGCAGGTCATACAGGTACGCCCGGGTGCGATGAGTGCAGGACCGCCACGGCCGGGTCCGGCACTGCGCGCACCGCAGGATCGCCACGGGCCCGTAACCGCCGGGGCTCACCTCTCGCGCACGCAGCTGGCGGCGCGTGACCAGGTGGTCGGGGCAGGCGCCGCGGTCGTACTCGGGCAGGCCCTGCGCCCCGCGCGGCAGCAGCTTGTCCTGCTGTGAGCAGGGCCGGGGGCGCTGTCGCATCACCTGCTCCAGATGCCAGGGAGCCGGGCGGGACGGTACGGGTAGCGGGGGCCGGGCCGCTGCGGGCGCGGGCGGCCGATCCGGCGGCGCGGGCGGGGGATGAGCACGAGCGATCTCCTCCAGTCGTCGGTGGACAGTGCTGCGCCCCGCCGACGTGATGCGGGTGTCGACGGGGCGCGAAGTGAGGGTGGGTGGCCGGGCGGCCTGTCCCGTTCTCGCCCGGCCCCGGCGTGTGGGGGCGGGCGAGGACCGGGCAGGTCGTCAGGTCTTCAGCGGGTGCGGATCAGCGCTGGAGGGGCTGGATGTTGCCGGGTTCGTCGTCCAGGTCGTCATGGACGGGGGCGGGCTGCGGCGGGACATGGACCTCGGGGCGGATGTCGATGTGGGGCTGGAAGGCCATGTGGATGACTGGGCGCAGACTCAAGCCGCGTAGGGCGAGGACGGAGGTGATGGTCCAGGCGAGGACGGCGATCCCGGTGGCGACGGTCCGGCTGTCGGCGGGGGATGCGGACCACACCATGGCGACGCTTGCCATTGCCCAGAGGCTGTAGGTGATGCGGGCGCCGGTGCTGTGGAAGAAGCCGCCAATCAGGCCGAACAGCCCCACGGCATGCCAGAAGGCGTAGACGGCGGATCCGCTGACGGCGAGGCCAGCGGAGTGCTGGGCGATGTAGGAGCGAACCGGGGTGTCGATCACTGCCCAGAACCTGTTGGAGGTCTCGGACGCCGCTTGCGTCTGCGGGGTCGCGGAGGCGATCTGGTGGGCTACGGCGGAGACGATGTCGCCGGCCGCGTCCAGCGCGATGATGAACGCGCAGACGCTGGCGAGGCTGAGCGCCTCCTTGATCCAGTTGGCCATCCCGTGCCAGCCCGCGAAGTGCGCGTGCCGGACGTCCTCCCACCGTTCGTACAGCAAGCCGCCCTGCTTCCAGGACGCGTCCCACGCCTCGCGCAGCCCGGCGAGACGCTGCGCAGAGCGCGGCCGGTTTTCCTCGTCGGGCGGCGGGGGTGTCTGGCTGAGGAGGTCGAGGAAGCTCGGGTCGTTCTGGCCGTTGATGGGCTGGCCGTTGACGGGCTTGTCGTGGGATTGCATGGCGGGGCGACTCCCTTGCTCGGGTGGGTGTGGTGGGCGGTGGTGCGCAGGCCGGACGGCCTGGCTCGCACCCGGGCCGCGAAGGGTTCGGGTGCGAGGCAGGTGGTCCGGAGGCTGGGGTTCAGAGGCCGCGGGCGTCGGCGAGGCGGGCGGCGTGGTCGACCATGCGGATCGGGGCGCGGCCCGTGCCGTGCGCGTCGTTGAAGGACGGCACGGAAGGGACGTCGTCGCCGAACGTCCGGCGGATCGCGTCCAGGAGCACGGCGGCCGCACTGGCTTCCAGGCCACGGTCGCCGTGGGCCTCGATTCGGATGGCTCCGAGCATGCAGCGGGCGCCGTCTGCGTCAACCAGGGCACCGGAGCACCAGCCGCCGGTGAGGAGCCGGTGGTGGGCGCGCTGCAGAAGTGCCGCGACCGGCGTCGGGTATAGGTCCGGCAGCGGGGCAGGCCCGGCGTCGACGGGGCCGGTGATGACATCGGCCAGGGCGATGGGCTCGAGGTCGATGTGCGCGGTGTTGACCTCGTAGGCGACGGCCGCTTCGTCCAGGCGCGCGGTCATCTCCGCGTTGACGAGGGCGAGGCGTTCCTCGAGGGTCAGTTCCGCCGGCGGCGCGGAGGTCGGCGCGGGGTGGTCTGTGGCGGGGGAGAGCGAGGCATGGGACATCAGGACTCCAGGCAGCGGACGCCGAAGAGCGCCGCCCAGGTTGGTGTTCGGCGGCGCCCTTCGAACGTTGAGCAGCAGGTGAGTTGAGGCTGGCGGGTGGGTAGTCACCGCACCTGCGCCCCGGGCATCCTCGAACCATCGGGCTCGGAAAGGGGATCTGGTGGAGTTCGTCTTCGATTGCGGATGGTGCGGGGGCGACAACTACTTCGTGGGCAAGCAGGTCGGCTTCTGGGTCGACAAGTGGGAGATTCCCTCGGAGTGGGACTGCCGCTTCTGCGACGGGCTCAACTACACGCCCGACCCGCCGTGGACCGAGGCGTAGTCAGAGGCTGGAGATCACTTCGGCGAGCGAGACCAGGCCGCTGTTGATGACCGGGGCCAGGCCGGTGGCGGCGAGGGTGAAGCCGAACAGCGTGCAGGCCAGCATGGAGCCGACGCGGACATAGCCGCCCTTGAGCAGGACGAACACGATGATGCCCAGCAGCACGGCGGCGGAAATCGAAAGGGCCACGACGGTTAGTGCTCCTTCGTCAGGTGGGGCCGGCCGCGCTCGGGCAGGCCAGCCCTGGGATGGACGGGGTGAGGAGCAGTCAGGCGTCGTTGAGGCTCTTGATGGCCTCCAGCGCCTGGCGGGGTGAGGTGACCTGCTCGGAGCGGCTGCCGGAACTGCGCTTGCCGCCGCCCTTGCCGCCTCCGCCTCCCCCGCCGCCGCGGCGGCGGGCACGGCCGTCGCCGTCGTCGTCCTCGTCGGACTCGGGCCAGAACTCACCGGGCCTCGGCTCGGGCTCGTTCCAGTCGAACCACAGGCCGCGCTTGTCCAACTCCGCGATCTCGTGGTCGGTGAGTCCGTTGACCTCGTCGGGGAACAGCTCGGACAGGTCGGTATCGAAGTCGGCGTACAGCGACCGCATGAGCACGGCGCGGCCGTTGTCGAGGACGATGACCGCGACGCCGCCCGTGCTGACGCCGTTCTCCGGGTCGGCCTCGCCGCGCATGGCCCGCTCGATCGCGGAACCTTCGCTGCGGGAGTAGCGGGCCGGGATGGTCGGCACGTTGTAGGCGTTTTCCATGGTGCCCTCCGCCGCTTTGCGGGTGGCGCCGGGCGAACCCATGTTGAAGATGACGGGCCTGGAGTTCTGGCGCAGGTTGTCCTTCATCTCGGTGGAGAAGCCGTTGTGCGCGAAGGGCGACTGGCCGGCCGGGTTGAAGCCGATGCCGTACTTCAGGCCGGTGACTGTGAGGTCCTCGCCGTCCTTCTGGATGAACTCGCCATACAGGGCGTCCTGGGCGGCGGTCATGAACTCATCCGCGTACACGTTGAGCTGCCGATAGGGGCAACGCGTGTCGCCTGGCTTGTAGTCGTGCGGCTGGCCGTCGTGCGGCCAGGGCATCTCCGCGCGGATCTCGCACAGCGCTTTGGCCGCCCGCAGCGAGCGGGCCATCCACAGGGCGTTGGATCCCTGCCGGTCGATGTAGCGGCCGAGGACGGTGGTCTTCTCGTCCTTGCGGACGGTGCCCAGCCACACCACCTGCCCGTTCAGGGACTGGGCGGCCATGTGGATCGCGAAGAACTGCGTCTTGCCGGACCGGCTGACTCCGAGGGTGAGGCCGTGGGCGGGGGCGTTCTTGTCGTGCTGGTACACCATCGTCTTCACCGGCTGGCCGGTGATGGTGAACCCGCACACGTACATGCCCTTGGCGTCCGGGGTGAGCAGCTCGCGGGTGGCGGGGAAGATCTGCGACAGCGGTGGCTTATCGAACGCGCTGATCAGGAACTCAGCTCCGTCGATGAGGACGAACACGCAGGAGTCGTCCTCGGGCAGGTTCAGCGCACGGCAGACCTTGGGCAGGTCGATGCGCGGCGACTCGGTGGCATCGCTCATCCTGGCCCGGTAGAAGGTCACCCCGCGCTCGGTGTCGCGGGTGGTGTGCACCAGCTCGGAGCCGGGGGCGCCGCCCCTGGGGCCGGCAACCCGGTCGATCCAGCGCTCCTGGTCGGTGGGCTGGGTGCGGCGCCGGGCGTTGGCCTCCGGGGTGATGAGAGCCTCCATCCAGCCGGGTCCGCCCTGGCGGCCGGGCTGGATGGCGACGTCCGCGAGGCTGACATCGGCCGCAGACACGCCGAACGCGGCTCCGACGACCTCGGGGGAGAGACCGGTGATCGGCCGCCCGGTCTCCGAGGCGCGCAGCAGCAGGGTGAGGTCGTGGCGCATGGCGGTGTGCCGGGTGGCCTTGACGACGTGGGTGCGGGCAGGCATCCCGGCGCGTTCCCACAGCATCCGCGCGTCGCGGGTGAGCTGGTCGGTTCCGTCGTCCGGCTGCGCCACGGTCGGCTCCACGGCGCGGGCGGGCGCGGGCCGCGGGGCGGGGGCGGCGAGCGCGGGGCGGTGACGGCGGCGGGTGTGCCAGGAGAACGGCAGCACGAAGGAGCCGGCCGCCGCCCATCCGGCGGCGAGCAGTCCGTCCAGCCAGTAGGGGCCGAAGCCGGTGGTGTGTCCGGCGGCGACGTCGACGGCGGCGGCCAGGACCAGCGGGGACCAGCGCAGGATCTTGCGTCCGGCGCCGGGCTCATCGCTCTTGGCGGCCAGGAACCAGGCGCCGATCCCGGCGGCGCCGGCCAGCTGCACGACCTGGTTAACGGGGCTGTCGGGGTAGACGTTCGGGGCCACGGCCAGCACAGGCGCGGCGAGGGTGTAGGCGAGGCGTTCGAGCGTGACACTGCGCGGCGTGGTCACCGAATCTCCTTCGGGAAACGGGACGGGCGGCCCCGCGGTGTGTCGCGGAGCCGCCCGTGGCGGGGTGGGTTGGGGTGGGGGAGTGGGTCAGCGATTGAAGAACCCGGGCTTGGGGGTCTTCTCGCGCCGGTTGGAGCGGATTTCGTCCAGCGCCCCGTAGAGCTTGGAGTGGGTACGCCGGGTCTGGTGGGTGAGGTCGGCGGTCTCCTGGGCGGTGTCGCTCAGCTTCTTGACCTGCACGGCCGCGCCCCCGAGGGCGACGCTGACGTTGCTGGTCAGCTCCACGAACTTCGCGTCGAGTCCGGCGGTGCCGATGTCGCGGGCCACGTCCTGGGCGCGCTGGGCGTTGGCCTTGACGCTGCGCACCAGCGCCTCCAGCTCGAGGCCGGCGTCGTCCAGCGCGCTGGCGAGCGTCTTGAGCTTGGCCTGGACGGCCTTGTACCGGTTGTCGTCGTCGGCCGGGACGGGCACCGGTCTGGCGCCGCTGGGTGCGAGATCGCTGCTCATCAGCTGCTTCCTCCCTGCTTCTTAGTCGTGGTGGGCGGCGGCCGACGCGTACGTCAGGCCCGCGTCTTCCTTGGCGGCCATGTCCTGGCCGTAGATGCGGGCGACCATCGCGGCCGCGAGCTTGGCGGCCTCCAGGGCGAGACCGCACTCGGAGGCGCACCGTTCGGCCTGCTGCCTCATCCGGGCGGCTGCGTCGGCCAGGTCCGAGATCAGTTCGGTGACCTCGGTGGCGATGTTGTGGTCGCCGATCAGGTCGGCGGACATGTCCCGCAGGGCGTCGGCGACCTTGTCGAGCGCGTCCGCGAGGGCTTCGGCCTTCTCCTGGTCGGAGGCGGCCTGGATGGCGATGTTCGCCATCTCCATCAAGAACTCGTCGAACGTGATGTCCGTGCGGTGCTGGGCGGCCAAGTTGCCCTGCCCTGACGGCCTGCTGACCTCCGCGCTCACGCTGCTCCCTTCGGTGCTGGTGGGTCGGCTGCTGGTGGCCGTTCGGCCGACCTCGGGCTGATCCCTCTGATCGGGTGTGTCGGCCGGGTCCGGCCGGCTGGTGCCGGGGCGCTTGATGACCCCCCGCCGGACGCGCGGTTGCCTGGGCGCGCGGGGCAGGCCGGGACGGCGAGCGGCATACCAGCCGAACGGGTCGGCTTCGTCTTCGACGATCACCGCGTCCTGGATGTCCTCGCCGGTGTCCGGCTTTGGGGTGGGACGGTTCGGGCGGCCGTCGGCCCATTCCACCGTCGGGTCGGGATCCTTCACCCCGTCCCATGCCCAGCCGCGTCGCCGCCCGGCACGACCGGTGCGGCCCCGCCGACCGGCCCTGCCGGTTCCGCTGCCGGTGCGCCGACGCCGGAACCGGCGCCGCTTCTTCGAGTCGTCAGACGGCCCGTCACCGGCCTTGGAGTCCTTGCCCGGCTCATCGGACGCCGGGGCGTCCTTTGTGGCGCTGGAGGCCCCGTCAGGGCCCTCCTTGGCGTCCTTCTCGCCCTTGCCGTCGGCGCCCTTGGCCTTGGAGTCCTTGTCCTTGGTCAGGCTCACCTTCTCCGCGCCGGCCTTGCCGTCCGCGCCGCCCTTGGCGTCCTTCGCGTCGGCGCGGCGCTTGTCGAAGCGGCGCTTGGCTTCCTCCGCGACGGCCTGGCCTAACTTGGTGCGGCCCGAGTCGGCCGACGCCGCGGCTTCCCGCTTCGCCTTCCGCGCCTCGCCCCGCTCCTGCCGCTTCGCGCGGCGGGCCTCCCAGTTCTGCTGCCGGTTGGCGCGGGCCTGGTCGCGGTCCTTGGACCGGTCAGCGACGCCGGCGGCGTGCCCGGCGCTGCGCCTCTCCTGCCGCGCGGCCTGCCGGGCCCCGGCGCGCTCCTGGCGGCCGCGGGCCCGCTCAGCGCGGGCGCTGGACGCCGGGCCTTGGCCGCTGCCGTCGCCCTTCGAGCCGCCACGGCCGGAGCCGCCAGAGCCCGTCTGGGAGCCTTTCGATCCCCCGGACGACCCGTTGCGCCCGGAACCGCCTGTACGGCCGCCAGAGCCCGCCTGAGAGCCTTTCGTACCGCCCTTGCCGCCTGCGCTGCCCCCGGCTGATCCGGACCCCGAACGCCCGGCGCTGCCGCCGGAGTTGGTGCCACGCGCCCCGGGCCCCTTGGAGCCGGGACCCGAGTTGTTGCGGGACGGACCGCCGCCGCTGCCGCCCCCGCCGCGCGAGGACCCGCCGCCACCGCCGGCCTTCGAGCGGCCCTTGTCCGTCCCCAGGCCGGAGCTGGGCGACTTCATGCGGTCGGCGTCGGCCTTTGACCGCGCCGCCGCTTTGTCGCCCTTGGCTTTCATCATCGCGGCGTGGAGCTTTCCGTTCTGCTCCATCATCGCGACTTCCTGCGCGGTGCGGCCCTCCAGCAGCGCAGCCTTCCGCGTTATTTCAGCCTCACGGAAAGGCGCTTCGCTTTCGTGATTGGCCCGCGCCCTTTCCAGCCGGAATTCGAGCCAATCACCGAGACGGTCAGCGAGTGAACGAGGCTGGGCGTATTCGCCTTCCTCGTATTCGCCTTCTTCTTCTCCGGTTTCCGGGGCTGTAATTCCGTCGGAACGCAGCGCTGCCGCCGGGTCCGGAGCAGCCGGAATCGGCGGCAGTTCCATCGTGGTCTCCTCCGGGCTCTCCGGGGGATCCTCCGGAAAGTCTTCCGGCGGTGGAATGGTGTCGATGAAATCCGGGATCGGCGGCAGCGTGTAGGTGGAATCACCGCTCCACGGGCCGTGGACCAGGGTTCCACCGCTCGCGTCGTCGGACTCGTCGGACACGGTGCACCTCCCTCCAGGGGGACTTGACAGACAGTGGGGTCTCGTGTGCACGCGTGTGCACGTGCACGTGTGCACGCTTTACGCGCGCGAGGCCCCGCCGGAGCCCGGCGGGGCCTTCGTGGGTGACGCTCAGTTACGCGGGCCGTGCTGCTTCAGGACGGTGTCCGCGTACTGCATGAGGTGGTCGAACAGCCGCGGGTCGCCCGCCTGCCGCTTCTCCAGCACCAGCTTGAAGAGGCGGCAGACCAGCGTGAATGCGGTGAGGACATCACCGCGACCGGCTTTGACTTCTCTCGTGATTTCGGACCGAGTAACGCGGAGCCAGAATTCCATCCGGCCTGTTTCTCCGCGACGTTCGATCGCCTTGCGCTCTTCTTCCTGCAGCCAGCCGTTCCGCCCTTGAATGGAGCGTTCGATGCTGCTGAGGGGGCGCGTCACGCCGACTCCCTGTTACCCAGGTCGTAAATCGACGTGGGAACACTATAGCCGGAACTCGGGCTCTGCGCATCCTGCTGCGCCTGGTTGGGCGCGGCCTGGAGCTGCTGCGGGTTCTTCTTACGCTGCCTTTCCAGCTCTTTTTCCTTCCTTTCCTTGGCCGTATTCACAACGGCCTCGTCGTGGGCGCGGCGCTTATAGGCGCTCTTTTCCAGGCCCGCGGTCAGGTCGTTCAGGTCCTTGAGAACACTCCCGAGGGCCTTTTCGACGGGCATCGCGCGCAGCCGGGCGTGGTACCAGCGGTCGCCCTCCACGTGCGTGTCGCGCAGGTACACGCGGGTCTCGATCGCGAGGGTCTCCAGGTTCTTGCCGATGTCCAGCAGGACGCGCCGAACGTCGGCCAGGTACCGGGCGGTTGCCTCCGGGCTCTGCGCGATGTCGCGCAGAGGTGCGTAATTCGGGTCGTTTTCGCTGTTCACGGCGGGGATTCCCTCCTGGTGTACTTGTGGGGCTGTCGACTTGCTTCCGGCAGTCGCGGCGAGGGCCAGCCCACTTCCGATGGGCTGGCCCTCACTGGTGTGTGCCGGACGGCGGATCAGCGCAGGTGCTTGTCCGCGTCCTCGGGGCGCAGCAGGCCGGCCTCCTTGAGCAGCCGGACTGCGCGGGACTGGTTGACGCTGAGCTTGGTGCGGACCTGGTAGAGGGTGACGAAGCCGTCCTCGTCGCGCGGCAGGTTCTGTACGAGCGGCAGGAGTTCGGCGTCCGTCCGTACAGGCGTACCGGGACGGTCCGTACCCGCCGTACCGCTGGTTCCGGTTGCAGGAGAGGACGCGGCACCCGTACCTGTACGGGCCTCCGGAACACCGTCACTGCCGGACTGTGTACGGACGCTGACCGTGCCGGTACGAGCCTGTACGGCCGCGCTGGCCGTACCGGTACGCCCCGCAGTCGCTGTACCTGTACGCCGCGCCCCGTCGGGAGCGGTGTGTACGCCGTCTGTACGGTCACTGTACGGCCTGGTCAGCGCTGCTTCGGGCCCGTCATCGTGCGGCGGGTGCGAGGCGGGGTGTACAGGGTCCGTACCGTTCCGTCCGGTGCCCATTTCCTCCGGCCGGACCGCGCTGCGAGCGGTGTACAGGTCGTCGTTTGCGGCCCCTGTACGGCTGGACGGCATGCCGTCCGTTGCGTCGGTACGCCGGTGCGTACCTGTACGGGCGGGCGTTCCGTTTCCGCTGTCCGTACCGGTACGGCCGACCGCAGCAGCCGTGCTGCCGTGCCCGTTCGTACCGTCGTCGTGCATGAGCGTGTGGACGCGCCAGATGACCGCCACGAAGATCAGCACGACGAACGTGGTCAGCTGCCACGGTGCCGACTGGCCGCCCTCCTTGACGATGTGGGCCTGCTCGGACAGGTGGTACGTCACGTTCGCCGACGCCATCAGCAGCAGCGCGTAGGGGATGTCCTTTTTGGCGCGGAACGCGGTGACGCAGTAGACGTCGATGCTGACCGGCAGGAGCGGGGCGACGTACTGGTTGATGCCGACCATGCGGGCCAGCTCGTACTCGCCAGAGGCGGCGAGACCGACGCCAGCGGCGAGCGCGATCCAGGGGGCGGTCTTCCATGCCTTGCGGCTGAGGTTCTGGTGCCAGCCGCGGAAGCGGGAGTTGGCCCGCTTCGCCTCCCGGGCCTCCTCGAGCAGCCGGCGGGCGCGGGCCTCATCGGCCTGCGCCCGGTCGGTGATGCCCTTGGCCTTGCGCTGCGCTTCCGTGGTGATGCGGTCGGCCTCCTTCTGGGCTGCCTCTCGCAGCTGCACCGCGACGGTCTTGGCTTCCTCCCGCAGCCGTTCGCGCTGCTTGTCGCACGCGGCCTTGAGCCCGGCGAGCTCGTCAGCGAGGGCCTGGCGCTTGGTCGCGGCCTCCGTGTCGAACTGGTCGGTGAGCTCGCGCAGCTTCTCGCGCAGCTCGGTGCGGGCCTGCTCCGCCTCGGTGTGCGCGGCGGCGACGTGCTGGTCGGCCTCGCGGCGCCGGTCGTCGGCGGCCTTGACCGCGTCCGCGTACAGCGCCTCTGCCTCCGCGCGACGGCCGTCGTACTGCTCAGCCGCTGTCGCCGCGAGCTGGGCGAACCGCTCGCGGGCCTGGTCAATCTCCCGCTGCGCCGCGGCCACCAGTTCGTCGGCCTGCTCCTGGGCGCGGGCGAGGATCTGCCCGGCCTCGGTGCGGCGCTGGTCGACCAGGGCGCTGATCTCGGTGAGGTCGGCCTCCGCCAGGCGCCGCAGCTCGGCAACCGCCTTGGCGGTCGCCTCACGGTCGGTGGCGGCCAGCTCAGTAAGGTCGGCGACCTGCGCGCGGGCCTCCTTGACGAGGGTCTCCGCTCGGTCGCGCGCGTCGGCCAGGAGCCGGTCGGCCTCGTCGCGCGCCGCCTCCAGGTCGTTCTTCGCCGCCGCGCGCTGCGCGGTGGCCTCCTGGTCGGCGTCGGCGGTGATGCTCGCGGCGCGGCCCTGCGCCTCGGTCATTAGCGCGGTGACCTGCTCGTGCGTGTCGGTGATGGTGCGCGCGGCCGCCGTCTCGGCTTCCGCCTGGAGGGCGGCTCCGTGCTCGCGCGCGGTGTCGATGATGTCGGCGGCCCGGTCCCGGGCGTCCGCGACACGGGCCAGCGCCTCGAAGTCCCTCTCCGTCTCCATCGTTCCGGCCGGGGCCGGGGGAGCTTCGGGGGTGGTGGAGGCGGTGGGCTGCGGAGCCGGACGGGACGTCGCCGCCGGCTTTTTGCGGGCGGTGGGCCTCTTGTTGCGGGTTCGAGTGGCGGCCACGCCGCCTCCTTCCAGGTCGATGCCGCCCCGGACGGGGCGGCGGTTCACGGTGGTTCGGTCAGTCGTGCTGGGCGGGCAGCTCCGGCCGCTGGTTGGCGGTCGCGTGCTGCTGGGTGAGCCAGGCGAGGGCGGCCGCAGTCATGTCGTCGGCCGCGGCGTCGGTGTTCAGCGGCGCGGTGTCGATGTCGCGCATCGCGTCGACCGCCGGCAGCAGTCGCATGTAGTCGGGGTTCGCGTAGTAGATCGGGCGGCCGTTGGGCAGCGGGGTCAGGTCGTAGGTGTCGCCCAGGCAGACCCGGTCGACGCGGCAGACGAAGGTGTGGCCGGCCTGCCCGGTCCAGAACTTCTCCGGGTCGCGGTACAGGACGAACTGGCCCCGCTCGAACTTGATCGCGGGGGTAGTGCTCTGAGTGCTGTCGCGCACGGCAACTCCTTGAGGAGTCAGGTGGTCCGGACTGTCCGGCTCCCAGTGACCGCCCGTACCGGCCGCCAGCTTCAGCGGTCGGTACGGGCAGATCAGGCAACCCTCAGGCCACGACCGCGAGGTGTCGGTGCGGGGCGACGACCTGGCCGTCGGGGAGCAGCTCGCCGGTGTCCTCGAAGACCAGGACGCCGTTGCAGAGCAGGCTCCAGCCCTGCTCTGGGTGGCCGGCCACGACGCGGGCGGCCTCGCGGTCCGAGCTGATGGCCGACGGGCACTTCGGCGTGTGCGTGCACAGCGAAGTCGGCAACCGCCGGGCCAGACGGGTGACGGTCGGGGTGGTGCAGTCCATGAGCTCTCCCGGGGAGGAAGGGAGCCCGAGGCTTTCCCGGGCTGGAGACGTGCGAAAGACCGGCCGCCCGCGGTACGGGCGGCCGGTCGGTGGCAGTGCTGCGGGGCGGGTCAGAAGTTGCCCGCCGCTCCCGTCCGGCGGTCAGGCGTCGGCACGCTTGCGGGCGGCGCGGCGCTTCATCCGGCGCCGCTCGTCCTCATCAGTGCCGCCCCACACGCCGTGCTCCTGGCCGCTCTCCAGCGCCCACTGCAGGCAGCGCTCCATGACCGGGCAGCGACGGCACACGGCCTTCGCTTCCTCGATCTGGAGCAGGGCGGGCCCGGTGTTGCCGATCGGGAAGAACAGCTCGGGGTCTTCGTCCTTGCAGGCCGAGGCGACCCGCCAGTCGGTGTTGACCGGCAGATCGGCGGAGGGCGCGTAGGACGTGCGTACGATGGAGCGGTTCATCAGGGCCTCCAAGAAGGTCCGTACGAGACAGCCCCAGGGGCGCAATCCCTGGGGCTGTTCGCGTGTCTGCGGCCGGACGGCCGGAGCGAGGGGTGAGCTCCCGGCGCTCTCCGCCGGCCCCGCCCGGTGAAGGGCGGGGACGACGGGCAATGCCGGAGGATCGGTCAGCGGCGGTTGTTCTCCGACCGCTTGTTCTGCTCCTGGTTCTTCCGCGAGAGCTCAGCGCGCTCCGCGTCGGTCAGGTTCGTGACGGCGTTCACCGGACCGCCTCCATCTCGGAGAGGGTGCGGCGGGCGCGGCGGCCGGCCTTCGCGGCCCGCGCGTCGCCGTCGGCCACCAGGTGGCGGACCAGTCGGTGGAAGGCGAGGGTGTTCTCGCGGTCCGGGCCGTTCGCCGGGGCGGGGATGGTTCGTGTCATGCTGTGCTGCATCAGGTCCTCCAGTCAGGTCCTGGACAGCCCCGGAGGGTTCCAAGTCACCGGGGCTGTCGTGCTGTTCAGGCTGTTCGTACGAGCAGCCACGGCCCCGGCCTCCCCAGTTCGCAGGGTGGCCGGGGCCGTGGTGGTTCGTGCGTGTGTGTCAGGCGCTGATCCGTACCGGCTGCAGCGGCACCTGAGGACCTCGGAACTCGGAAACCGTGTCGGCCTGCCGGATCCGGCAGGAGTTGTTGGCCTCTTCAACCGTCGTGCCGCTGCGCTTGGCCATGGCCGCCTTCGCGTCGCCCGTGGCCTCGTGGTGCTTGGCCCACTCTGCTTCGGTGTTCTTCGCGGCGGCCGCGATGTAGGAGCGGTCGAATCGGGCTCGCTCGCGGTCCAGGACCTTGCGCTGCTCGTAGACCCTGGCGAGCTTGGCCCCGACAGCGCAACGCAGGCTGCCGGTGCAACGTCCCGGCGCGCCGCTGGCCTGGCACTTCTTGAAGTGCTCCCGGTAGGCGGTAAGGGCAGTCTGCGCGGTGGGCAGCAACTTGGTGACGGGCTTGGCCGGGGCCGGGAGCGGCTTGTAGTGCTGGCGGGCAGAGCGGCGGCCGGTCGCAGTGCTATCGGCGGCGAGCATTCGCTCGCTCCACTGCTCGATGGTGATGTCGAGCTGGACGACCTGGTTGCTACCGGGGCAGCGGTCGTGCTTCTTGCCGGCGGCGACCTTGTCGCTGCGGCAGTGCTCACGAATCTTGAGCTTCGTGTCGCCCATCAGGCGCCGCCAGGTGCGGCAGTCGGGGCAGACCAGCGACTTGACCTCACCCTCACGGACGTTGACGTTCTCGGGCCTGATCGCGCTGAGCAGCAATGGAGCACGCCGGTTGTCGCGCTTGGTGCGGACGCGACCGGGGCGGATCTGGGGCATCGATTCCTCCTGGTTCTGGAGCGGTGCTGCTCTCTCTGCCGCGCCAGGCCGGCCTTGCGGCCGGTGCGGTCCTGGCGGACAGACAGCGCAACTTCGCTGTTCAGGGGTGGTTCGGGTGCTGCTATTCGGTACAGGCGTCGTCGACCGGGGGAGCGCGGGCTCAACCCCATTGCCGCCGCCTCCGAGGAGGCGGTGACTCCTGCTGTTTTGCATGGCGTTCGCGACCTCGTTAACGAGGTACGCTATAAAGTAGACTCATCCTCGTTAGCGTTGTCAAGGGATCTCGTTAACGAGGTGCCCTCGCCGCGTAACCGTCTGCGGGTCAAGGCGGTGCCCCTCCGACGGCTCGATAGTCAGCGGCCCTAGGATCGCTAACGAGGTAGGGAGAGGCATGGCAAGTGAGACGAGCCCGCAGAGGCCGAAGTACCAGCGCATTGCCGACGACCTGAAGGCGGCGATCGAGTCTGGCGAGTACGGCCCCGGTGATCGGCTGCCGGGTGAGAGCGCGCTCGCCGCCCAGTACGGCGTTGCCGTGCTCACCGCCCGCCAGGCGCTCAAGATCCTGAGGATCGAAGGCCTGGTAGAAACGAAGAAGGGCGCCGGTGCCCGAGTCATCGAGTTCCGCCCGATCCGGCGCCACGGCATTCAGCGACTGGCACGTGAGCAGTGGGGCGCTGGCAAATCCATCTGGTCCGCCGACGAAGAGCGTCCAGTCACCATCGACGTCCGCGTCGACACCGTGGCGGCTCCCATACACATCGCCCGGATGCTGGACGTGGACGAGAACGAACTCGTCTGCGCTCGATCTCGGCGCTTCGTGCTGGACGACAGGCCTGTCATGCTCGCAACTTCCTATCTGCCCCTTGGGCTGGTTGAAGGCACGGCGATCATGCGCGTCGACACCGGAGACGGCGGCACGTACGCCCGGCTCGCTGAGATCGGTCACGCGCCCGCGCACTTCCGCGAGGAACTTCGGTGCCGACTCCCCGTAGCTGCAGAGGCCGAAGGCCTGGCCATGCCCCTGGAGCGCCCGGTCATCAAGCTGTGCCGCACGGCCTTCGACGCTGAACTTCGAGCTGTCGAAGTGAACGAGATGACCATGGACAGCGCGGCATACGTGCTGGAGTACGCATTCGATGCCTGAGCGTCCCAACTCCCTCACCCCAAACCCCCTCATGCCTGCTCGTCGTGTGGGGGCCATCACACTTGCCAGAGCCGAAACGCAACATCACAACGCCTTGTCGAAGCTCGTGCGCACCGGCATTCACGGGTTTTCAACATCCGCGTACACATGGGTTTTCGGGGCTGCGCTCTAGGCTCGCGGCCATGACGACGACGGAGGGAAACAGGGTGGGGAAGCACCGGGCAGGGTGGCGGCCGGACCGGCTGCGTGAGCAGCGTGAGGCTCACGGGCTGACTCTGGAGAAGGCCGGCGAGCGCCTCCGCGAGGTTGCCGAGCAGGCCAAGCTAAAGGGCATCCCGGCCGCGAATCCCCAGACTCTGTGGCAGCACGAGCAGGGCGAGGTCTACCCAGGCCCGCACTACCGTCGCGCCTACTGTCTCCTCTACAGGGCGACGGAGCCGGACCTTGGGTTCCGCGCTGCTCTTCCGGGGGAGGAGACCTCCTTCAAGCTCACGCCGATGGACGACCGTCTCAACGGCGCTCACGTCCTGGCGGTCGAACGTGCAGTTCACCGCATCGCGCCCGGCAGTGACGACGCTGATCACTTCGGGCTGCAGCAACGGATCATTGACGCATGGAAACGTCGGCACACCGGTGGTGACCCGCACCGGCCGGTCCTGATCCTGGTCGGCGGATACGCGGGCAGCGGGAAGACCGAGCTGGCGAGGTTCTTCGTTCAGCTCACCGGCTGGCCACTGCTCGACAAGGATCCGCTGACCCGCCCGCTGGTAGAGAAACTGCTGGTAGCGCTGGGTGGTGACTCGAATGACCGGCACACCGACCTGTATCGCACCCAAGTTCGGCCGGTGGAGTACGACTGCCTGATGCAGTCCGCGATGGCCAACATCAAGTGCGGGATCAGCACGGTGCTCACAGCCCCGTTCATCGCAGAGATGACGGACCAGGCGTGGATGCAGCGCCTAACCAACCGTGCGGCCTCCATGGGCGTCGACGTCTATCCGGTCTGGGTCCGCTGTGACGAGGAGTCGATGCGCGAGTACATCGGCTTCCGTGGCGCAGCGCGGGATGCCTGGAAGCTGCAGCGGTGGGAGGAGTACATGGCGACGATCGACCTGGATCTGCGGCCGGCTGTGCCGCACCTGGTCGTCGACAACCGTCTCGGGGCCGCGGTCTCACTCGCGGACCAGGCCCGGCAGGCGATGGGGGCGATGTACGCGTGACGGAGAAGCAGGGCGTGATCCTCTACGGCCCGCCGGCCTCGGGTAAGGACACCGTCACCACCGCGCTCAGCGAACTTGACTCCAGGTATGGGCAGTTCGCGCGGCTCAAGGTCGGGACGGGCAAGTCGGACGGCTACCGGATGGGCACGGTGGAGCAGCTGCGCGAGCTCGAGGCCGCGGGCGACGTCGTCTACGCGAACGCTCGGTACGGCAACACGTACGCGATCGACCGGCCCGGCGTCGACTCCGCGTTCGCGGCCGGGGTGCCCGTGGTGCACCTCGGGCAGGTCGACGGCATCCGAGCGCTGATCGACGGCTACCCGGCCGACTGGTCGGTGGTGCTGCTGTGGTGCCCGCGCGAGGTGACCGAGCAGCGGTCTGCGGAGCGCGGCGACAGCGACACCGCGGCGCGCCTGGCGGCGTGGGACGCGACCCGCGAGGACCTGGACGCGCACCCGGGCATGGTCTGGGACCTGACTGTGGACACCACGGCGTCGGCTCCGCAGGATGCGGCGCAGCTCATCGACCAGCTGCTGGCGCAGCGGGCGGGAGCGGCGACGGCATGAGCGCGGGCTACGGCTGGGCGAGTCGGTCCAAGGCGTCGGTGAGCGTGAGCTCGCTGTCCTTGGCGTCGTTCCACCGTGCCAGCGTGGACGCGGCCGCGCCCAGCATCTCCGGTGGAAGGCCAGCGGCGGCGAGTGCGTCGGCGGCTTCCTCCAGCTCTGGGCCCCAGCGCCAAGCGCGGGCTGCGGTCTTGGCGACGTACTCCGGCTCGGAGAGGTACGAGTCGGTGCGCCGGGAGGCGACCTCGATGAGCTCCTGGTCGACGCCGTGCTCGCGAGCCATGCCGACCGCGAGCGCCACCAGCACTCGGCTGGTCTTCTGGAAGCTGGCGTACGACAACTTCAGCGCGGATGCCTTCCCGACGTCCGTGCCCAGCACTGCCGTTCGGACGGCGGTGCCCGCGAACAGCGCCTCGATGCGCTCGGTCGCATCGGCCGGGCCGGACAGGTACAAGGTGGGGGTCTTGCCGCCGACCGGCGGGGAGCCGACGACACCGCCGTCCACGACGGCCGCGCCGTGTTCGAGCAGCGCGGCGATCCGCTTCGTTCGCTCGGGGTTGATGGCGTTCGCCTCCACGTACACCCCGGTGAAGCGGTGCCCGGCGACGTCACGGGCCAGGTCTTCGGCAGCGGCCGGTGGGCAGAGACTGATGACGATGTCGCTGCGGTCCAGCAGCTCGGCCAGCGTGACCACGGGCGTCAACCCGAACCGGGCAGCGCGCTCCACGGATGCGGTGCTGCGCCCGGTCTCGCACCACAGGACCGCGGCCGCGTTCGTCACGGCACAGGCGGCTACAGCGGCGCCCATGCTGCCGGGGTGGAGGATGCCGACGGTCGGCTGGTCCACAGTGCTACTCCGTCTCTGCGAGCAGGATGGTGATGGCGTCGGTGACGTCGTTGACGACGTGGTGCGCGGCGGGAAGTCCGTCGGGCCAGGGGCGACCTCGCAGCCAGATGGTGCGCAGGCCAGCCTGGTAGCCGCCGCCGATGTCTCCGCTCGGGTTGTCGCCGACCATCCAGCCGCCGTCCGCGAGGCTGACGCCGCAACGGGACGCTGCGAGTTCGAAGAGCCGCCGATCCGGCTTGCGGATCTCAAGGTCGCCCGAGACAGCGACGCCGTCGACCAGAGCTGCGAGGCCCGTGCCAGTGAGTTTGGCGCGCTGGATGTCGCTGGCCCCATTGGTGACGACGCCGATGGTCCACGCGGCCGCGCGCAGGCGGGCCAGGCCCTCGATGACCGTAGGGCGGCAGGTGACGGCGGCCGCCATGAGGTCCACATACTCATGCCACAGGTCGGTTGCGGACACATCCAGGCCGAAGACTTCCCTCAGCCGAGCGAAGTCGCTGGCGGACGCGCGGTCGACCAACGCGGCACGCAGCCATCGTTCGGCATCGCTGGGAAGGGCCCGCGAGCGGCACAGGCAAGTCAGTGCATCGCTGAGAGCTGTCTGCCGGTCCACCAGCGTGCCGTCCAGGTCGAAAAGCGCAACTCGGGCCATGGTCCGGAACCGTACCTGGCCTGGCTCAGGGACCCCTATTTCAGGTTGAAGAGTTGGATGACGGCCCATCAGACGCCTGTCCGACACGTCGTCATCTATGGTCCTTCGCTGGTACGGCGGGGGAGTAGGGTATCCCTGGACCTGATCCACAACTGCACAGGAAAAAGCCCCCTGGACCTTAGGCAAGTCCCGAGGGCTCTCGACCGGGGTAACCCGGCCCGGCGCACCCCTTTGGCTAGAAAGGAGGTCGCGTGATGCAGGGTACCCGTACCCGCACGCGGACACACACCACCCCGCCGTTGCAGCGACGCAAGAGCGTCGCTCCGGCGGGGTGCCTGCGTTCCCGCGGCCCTCTTACGGCCAGCCTGAACCTGGACAACCTTGCGTCTCTGTGGCGCGTCGACTTCCGTGCTGGCGGGCAGCACGGTCAGATCTCCACTCCGGAGGCCCAATCGTCGTAGTCACGTTATTCGTGGCGGCGCCCGCTAAAGGGCCCTAGCCGCCGGGACGCCCAGTTTGCGAGGTGTTAGCAGCACCTCGGCTGAGCGCCCCCGACACCGACGGGGTTAGCAGCCCCGGTCGAAGGGGCCGTTCGGCCCGGTTAGCAGCCGGATCGAACGCCCGAAACAGGTTCTCCGCAGAACCACGAAGCACCACTAGGGGGCTTCGTCATGCCGTCTTGGCGATGCCTCCACGACAGGAGCCATTGTGCAGGACTGCTATGCCGTTTTCCAGCCGGGCTATGCCCGTTTGGTCCTTTTTAACCTTGTATGTGCGCTGTCATCTCCAGCACACCGTGCCGAGATTCCCCTGGCTAGCCCTTGCTGGGGAATCCTGTGATGGCGGGGGCGGCCGAGGCCGCGACGCCACCGGACCCGACTGACGATTGTGAGAACGGCTTCACAGTCCTTCCGCGGCAGCGGGCCGCGCTGCGATCGGTACCGGTCTGCGGAGAGTCAGGCAGCAAGAGACCGGAGGATCCGCTGCGTCTAGGTCGTGCGATGCGGGTGCGGCTACGCAACGCGGTCCAGGCGCTGCTAACGGACCCGTCGATCGCCGGGCAGAAGGACGTAGCGAAGCTGGCAGCCGTGGTGCTGTACGCGAAGTCGCGGGCGCCGAAGGGTGCGAAGAACGACAACCAGACGTCGATCTGGGTTGCGGAGCTGGGCCGCTGGCTGGGGGTGGGCGAGTCGGCCGTACACCGCAACGTGCTGGCCCCGCTGAAGAAGTCGGACGGGCTGCACACGAAGGTGGTGACGGACGAGAAAGGCCACCCGACCGGCCTGGACTGCCTGGTCATGCCCCTGTGGCGGGCCCGCAAGAGTGGTGGGACCGCGCATCCGCTGGCGCTGGACAAGGCCGAGCTGGCAACGCTGCTGCGCCTCATCGAGGCGCTGTTCGGCCCGGGCTGGTCTCCGGAGGACAAGGATCCGACGCCGCCGGGGCTGCTGGCCGGCCGCCGGGGCAAGGGGGCGGCCACCGACCGGCTCGGGCTGCTGCTGATGGTCCTGAACACGAGGGCGTCGGGCTGGCTGCAGCTGTGCGGCGGGTCGGTGAAGAAGAAGGAGGGGCGCGGGGCGGCGACGCTGGCCCGGCTGCTGGGCTGCTCGCCGGCCGGGGCCCGCAAGGTGCTGGCCCGGCTGACGCAGGCCGATGTCGTGGCGCGTCAGCACAAGGGCACGGCGACGCGGATGCGCGGGCGGGGACGGGTCATGCTGCCGCCGGTGGCCCACGCCTACGGCCGCACGCTGGCATCTGTGGAGGCTGTTTCGGGCTGCGGAGCGGTGTTTTCGCCGCGTCCCAATAGTGCAGGCGGAGATCATGCTCCCGCTGACGCTGCCAGTTCCCTTGATACGCCTGGGATCAATGGTGCTGAGCAGGCAGGTAAGGCCGGGGATCAGGAGCGTCCCGATAGTGCAGAGCTCCACGCAGACCACGCTTCTGTGGTTGCTCTCGTGGTTTCCCCGCAGCTCTCTTGTGGTTTTTCCGGCGAAGGCCGTGGAGCTGAAGGCCGTCGGCCGGAGCGCGCGTGCGTGCGCGAGGACCAGGCCGCCGGCGGCGGGACGATCGTTGCCGAGTCGGCGTCGCCGGTGGCCGAGGACGGCCCGCTGCGCGGGGAACAGCCGGAGAAGTCCCCGTCGATCAGCAGCAAGAAGCCCGGCCGCGGGCCGGTGACCGGTGCTCCGGTGCGCGTCGTGGACGGCGGAGGTCAGGGCAGGCAGCAGCGGGGGAGGGTGCCCCTGCCGCCGGAGGACCTGCGGGTTGTTCTGGCTCCGGTTGGCCTGGTGTGGGCGCGCCTGGAGCGTCGGGGCGCCCGGAAGCTGGTGGAGACCGCCGTCCGCAGCGAGCTGGCGCGCGTGATCGGGTTCGCCGGTCGTGCGGACGCTCCACAGGTCCTCGCTGACCGGCTCGCCCGGCACCTGGAGACCCAGATGCGACTGGGCAAGCCGATCGCGGACCCGGTGGGTTGGCTGATCGGCCTGGCCCTGCCCCAGCGTCAGCAGTGCGGCGACGTGCGGTGCGACGACCGGGTGCTGCTCGACTCCGGCCAGGACTGCCCGCGCTGCGCGGAGAAGCTGGACGACCGCCGCGACCAGCGCCGTGCGGTCGCGGTCGCCGTCGACGCCGCGATGCCCGGCGCCTCGGAGGCGGAGCGCCGTGCGGCGACCGAGCAGCAGCTGCACCGGGACGTGACGGCCAGGGCGTGGGCGAAGGCGTACGAGTGGGAGCAGCACCGGGCCCGGAAGGCCGCCGCAGCTCAGGCCCGCGTCGAAGCCGCGGCGGCCGCGCAGCCCGAGGACGTCGTCCCGGCCGCGCCGGTGGCCCCGGTCGTCCTGCCCGCGCCCCGTCCGGCCGCCGCGCCCGCTCCGGAGCCGGAGACCGCCGACGTCGACGAGGACCAGGAACTGGTCCTCGAGGACCTGACCCCCGACCAGGTACGCGACTGGCGGGTGCGCGCGATGAAAGACCACGACGTCGTCTTCGACCACATCAACCAGTACGGCGAGACGTCGGCCAGGCGCCTGTTCAGCAACCGGCTGGTCGACGAAGCGCAGCGCCTTTCGGGCACGCACCACTTGGTCCTCGGGCACACCACCTGGGGGCAGGCATGAGCGAGGGCGAGGTGTCCGGGGTCGACCTAGCCCGGGTCGCGCTGCGGGCCGCAATGGAGCAGGCCCGGAAGAACGGCAGTGGCCAGAAGACGAAGAGGAAGCCGCACCGGTACGACGGTGCGACGTGACGGGCGCGAGCCGATGGGCCTCGGGACGGCGATCGGCGCGCTGGTCACCGAACGGGCCTGGGAGCTCCCGGCCGTCGGCGCCACCGTGCGGGAGCGGTGGGCGGCCATCGCCCCGGAGCTCGCGGGGCACGTGGCGGCTGTCGGCTTCGACGCGGACTCCGGTCGGCTCACCGTGTGCCCGGAGTCGTCGGCGTGGGCGACGAAGGCCCGCCTGGAGCAGACTCGCGTCGTCGCGGCTGCCAACAAGGCAGCAGGCCGCCAGGTCGTGAGCGCCCTGCGAATCCTGCCGCCCGGCGCTGTCCCGATGCCCGACCGCGCCGACGCCGCCCCGGAGCCGGCCACGCCCGCCGTGCCGGTGGAGCGCCGGCCGCCGCCGAACGGCTACCGCCGTGCGATCGAGGCGCACCGCCAGGCCGCGCCACCGTCCCGGGTGGATCCGGGGATCGCGGAAGCGGTGGAGCGGCAGACGAAGGCGATGCGGGAGCTGTCGCGCCGGGCGTTCCCCGAGCCCGACGTCGCCCCCTACGATGCGCCGGCCCCGATCGAGCAGGCCCGTACCGGGCGCCGCCGCCAGGCCGCGGCGACCGAGGCCGCCGCCCTACGCCGTGCCCGAGTCGAGTGGTCTCGTCCTCCAGCATCGACGTCGCTTCAGCAACAGACCTCAGTTAGTGAGGTGGCGTGAACACCCTCCGCTTCGGCGGACGCGTCTCTACCGTGATCGAGCATCTTGTTGGGAGGAACCTTGGAAACGCATCCGGCTTTCCCGGACTGGATCTGCTGACCGTTGACGAAGCGGAGGCTCTGCGCGACTTGTTCTGTGCCTGCGCGGACCTGCATCACGAGCTCAGGAGCGCAAATGCTCAGGGCCACCGAGTGGACCAACTGCTCGGTAATGCCCAACGGTACGGTGAGGGGCGCGCCTTCACCGGCCACGCCGACGCGCTGCTGGAGCTTGGGACAGCCACCGTCGACTACCTGAATGCCGTCGAGAGTCTGGCCTGGCGGCACATCAGCGCGTGCGTCGTGTTCGCGACCGCGCTACTGGAAAGGCTGGCCCACGGCAATCCAGGGTTTTCGCCGGGCGATCTGCGGCAGTTGACTGCCGAGCCGACCTTGAGCGACCTGCGCGCAGCACTGTCGTTGCAGGGGGCGGTTCTTCTCCCCGGAAGCAGCGACGGTCTGGTCCGCCAGTTCGATCGAGACCGGGAGAAGATGCTCATCGATGTGGAGTTCCTCGGTCGGGCAAGCCCGAAGGGCGCCCTTGACTGGCGCGTCACCGAGGAGCTGGAGGCCGCTTCCTTCGGCGATATGGAGCCCTGGTTCGCGTGGGCGGATCAGCTGGTGTCTCTGGAGATCGTCGTACGCGCCCGAAGCGACCGCCGCTAGGAAGGGCGGGCCGGCTACTCGCGGCGCGCGAGCTCCTCGGCGGTGGGCACGTGGCGGGTGACGTATGGCTGGCCGCTGTAGTCCAGGGTGATCGTGTGCCGCAGGACGTCGTCTTCGGCGTCATAAAAGATCTGCTCGACACCTTCGACCACTGCTCCGACCAGTACTCGCTCGGCTGCGCGCTCTACGAGATGGTCACCGGCCGCCGACCCTTCACCGGCACCTCCTGGCACCTGGTCAACCAGCACATCAAGGAGCAGCCCGCCCCGCTGCGCACCTTGCGCCCGGACGCGCCCGTGGAACTCGAACGGCTCGTCGACCGGCTCCGGGCCAAGGACCCGGCTCAGCGACCGGCCTCAGCCGGGAAGGTCCGGGACGTCCTCAAGGAGATCAACGACCGGCACTTCGGAGCCGCCCCGCCAGCCGCGGCAAGGACTTTGCCACCGAGGTGCTCGTCACCCGGGCGGAAGCTACAGACGGCGCGATCATCCCGCTGCGGATCACCGCCCACAACGCCTGCCCCGCCTGCGCCACCAGGACAGACGAGAAGGCGGCACAGTCCTGCACCACCTGCAAGGGAGAGGGCCGGGCCGTGCGCGAGCAGCACACCTATAAGGTCCGCATCCCCGCCGGCCTCAAGGACGGCCAGGAAGTCCGGATCCGCGAGCTCGGCAGCCCCGGCAATAACGGCGGCGCACCCGGAGACATGTACGTCACCGTGCACATCGTCGACTGATCAGCCGTCTGACGAAGCTCCTGTGCTCCAGCCCCAGGCGCTGCCGTGCTGGACGGGGCGGCCTGCTCGCAATTGTCGGTATCGAGCTCCCTTCCTTGGAGTTGCGGCCCTGGGCTGCAACAGGTTCCGTGTGGCGATCGGCCGCTACGGGGTGCGGTAGCGGTCGTGGAGGATCTTGACTGTCTCGGTCCAGGCGCTGTCGGCCTGCTGGGGCAGGAGGTGGCCGGCACGGTCAGCGAGCTGCCGGTAGACCGGGTACATGGTCCCGTCCTCCGCGGTGATTAGGGCGGTGAGCAAGGCCGGACGCTGAGGTGCCGCGCTGCGGGGGCGCGCGGTGGGCCTGACCCGGTGCAGCACCTGCACCTGCTCGGATTCCGTCAGCTCGCCCAGACCCTTGACCTGGACACACAGGTCAGTGAAGGACACCGTCTTGCCCAGTCGGGCTGCGTGCTCCAGAACGTCGCGTACGGCGTCGGCTAGACCGGCTCCGTCGAACGGCTTGGGACGGGAGGCCGGGCGACGCGGTGAGTGGCCACGCTGCGGCTGAGGGGCTCGCGGTACGGGTGCGGGCTCGGGATCGGTCCGCCACTGCTGCACCTGTGCGCGCTGCTTATCGGTGAGCCAGGCCGCAGCCTGGTCCGCGGCCTGCGCAAGCTGGTTGCGCTGGCGCAGCGTCACCCCCAAGCCGTGCGCCCTGTGCTGCGCCAAGACGCGCAACAGCCGCTCAGTCTTCTGCAGGGCCTTGCGCTCCTGGTAGGTGGGTTCCCGCGGTGTCGGCACGCCGACACCGCGCTCCAGCCTCAGCAGCGCGTCGGCCCCCGCCCTGATCAGGTCGTTCTCTTCGGCGGTGGCCCCGCCGCGCGTCACCTCCTCCGCCCGGTCCAGCCAGCGGCGGATCTCCATGCGGCTGCGCCCCTCGCTGACTGCCTGCTCAAGAGCGGTCATGACAGCGTCACGGTCCTGCGACGGGATGCCGTGCGTCTCGTTGGTGACAGCCCGTGCGGCCGGCTGGCTCTGTTGCGGCGCGGCTTTGGGCGTCCATACGCCGATGGGCCGCCGCGTGGTGCGCAGCCAGCGGATCTCCTCGACCGCGGGAGTGGTGAGCCCCGAGTCGGTGAGCTCAACCTCTTCCAGGTCGAACCACTCAGTGGCCCCGCCGTGGCGTTCGGTGCCGACCTGGATCCGGCGGCGCGTGCCGTCGGGGACGAGCTGGATGCGGTTGACGTAGCCCTGCCGCAGCAGCACGTCGGGATCCGGCGTCATCTCCGGGCCGAGCACCAGCCGGGCGGGGTCCCCTTCCTCCGCCACGGAAGAACTGGGCGACTCCGAGAGCAGGACCCGGAGGGTGTCGTGTCCGGCGGGAGCGAAGCTCACGTCCCGGCCGATCGAGCCGTCCGCATCGCGCGCGATGGTGGCGGTGGCGGTGATGTCCTGCGCCGCCAGCCAGTTCAGCAGCCCGTGCTTGATGTACAGGTGGTCCGCGCTGGAGACCCCGGATGCCTTACGAGCGCAGGTGGACGTGTGCTCGGGATCTGGCCCGTGCGCGAAATGGCAGACGCGGTCGGTGTACAGCTTGATGAAGAGCTGGTGGCCGCACCCGCCCAGCCACATCCCGCACCAGTAGGTCTGGCCGGCGTGGCGGACCCGGAAGTCGTCGAGCTCTATCGCTTCCATCGGAAGGACCACGGGGAGCTCGGAATCGGCGTTGCCGATCACTGCGGTCTGCACGCGGCGTTTGTCCAGAGCCATGCAACCTCCAGCCGTACTGGAGACGAAATCCGCCTCCGATCGGCGCCCGACCACACCCCGGGCGCCTAAGTAACTGACGGTACCCCTCGCCACTGACAACGCCGGTGCGCTGAAGCATTGGTGAGAGCGGTCACGGCGACGCTCTTGCCGCTGCACCCAGGTGGACCGTGTGATCTGAGGCGTGACAGCGGCTGGGGCATGACCAGGGCGATCTAGCAGAAGTACCGCGATTTTTCTGCGTACTTGGAGCAGTTCACTCGGAGAAGAGTCGATCTTGGCCGCTGCGAAACCTGATCCACATGTGGCCTCCGTCACCCAATACTGCACGTCTGTCATTCACATGTCACGTTCAGTCACAGAAAAGCGCTGGTCAAGTCACGTTGCCCGACACAACTATCGTCACTCATCGCAACTGGTTGATCTCTGAACGTAAAAGTCATCAGCGGGCGCATGCGTGTTCGGGGCTCTCGGACGGTTGAGTAGTTCACGCCCGGCGCACCTCCGCGCCGACCAACGCCCCTCAATGAAGAGGACTGATGACCGAAAAAGTCGGAGAGGACGGCCGCGTTCCCGTGGCCGAAGCCCCTCTCCCGCTGCCCGTGGAGTTTGAGGCGCTCTACATCCTTCACCAGGAAGGGTTCCACAAGCTGGCCCTGGCCGTGCTGGGGACGAACGACGCGGCCGAATCGGCGGTCCACCGCGCCTTCCTGGAGATCCTTCGCCTGTGGGACAAGCTGAAGGAGGAGAGCGAGGATCTGCAGCAGGAGGTGTGGGCGATCGTCAGGCGCACCGTCATATCCGAGCACCTGCTGTCCCTGCGCGAGCAGATGGCGGCGCTGGACAGCGGCAGCGGCCTGTACGCGGCGCTCGGCGCGCTCCCCGCGCGGCAGTTCGACGTCATGGTCCTGCGTTACATCGGCGGGTACGACACCAAGCGCATCAGCTGGTACATGGGCATCACGCCCAGCACCGTCGACTACCACTGCCGCAAGGCCCGGGAGCGCCTGTCCCCGGTGTACCAGCGGATCCTGAAGTCCAAGGGGGAGAACACATGAACACATGGGAAGAGCGCCTGGCGAACGCCTCCACATGCGAGCCACGCCGCTCCTTCGACGTGGCCGGCGGTCTGCGTCGCCTGGCCCAGGACGCCGGGTACCTTCCGCCGCCGGCGTCGGCCCCGGAGCCGACGCCGAAGAAGCCGGACAGGACCTCCGCCCGGCACCGGCTGACGGCCGTCTCGTCGTGGAGCGTCACCCAGGCCGGCGCGGCCTCCCACGTGAAGTACCTCGCCGACATCATCGGCACCACGCACACCGTCTTCGAAGGCTGGACCGACGATCTCGACATCGACGGAATCCACGTCTTCGCCTGCTCGCTCTACCTCGCCCACCACCCCGAGAGCGCCAGATTCTGGTGGGGGCTCGCCGCCGGCGCCGACCACGGTGCAGCCGCCTACTGCCTGTACCTGCAGCACCTCACCAACGGCGAACAACGCGAGGCGGACCTGTGGTGGGGACGCGTCGTGGACGCTCTGGGCGATTCGGCGGGCGGTGACCTGAACGCCCCCGCCGAGAGGACGAATCTGAGCGACGTGCTGGAGACCTTCGCCGGATACCGCGCCCGCACCGGCGCCCACCGGGTGGTTCCCATCGGCGGCCTGCGGGAAGAGGTTGACCGCCTAGCGGGCCAGGCCGACGACGGCTTGCTGGGCCGACCCGACCGCCGCCTCGCGGACCGCCTGCGCGAACTCACCAGCCACTGACCCCGCCACGAGCGAAGGGAGCCTCCGGGCACACTGCCCGACGAGGCTCCCTTCAGTTATGTCCAGGCAGCACCCACGCGGTCCTCGGCATCCTGCGCCAGGTAGCGGGAGGGCTCGTCGCCGGTGACGTCCACGAGCCGGTGCAGCAGCTTCGCCCGCCGCTCCAGGTAGGCCAGTTGCTGGTCAGAAGTGCCCCACACGTAGTGTTCGGCGTCGTTCAGCAGCCCGACCATCTCGGCTACCAGCAGCCTGTCCGCAGCCTGCCGTGCGCGCCCGTCGCGGTCATGACGGCTGCCTCGCCGTGCCGGCAGCAGCTTTCAGCGCTTCCAGGCCGTGGTTGCAGCAGCTCCCGCACACCAAGCGGATCTTGTTCGGCTTCTCCAGGGTCGGGATGTTGTACGGCAGGCGATCCTCGTCGTCGCGTTGACGCAGGTCATAGTCGCAGTCGGCACACAGCAGCCGAGAGCGCCGGGCCTGCTCCTCGGGTTAACCGGCCTCTGCGCCGCCTGTCTGTCCTCACCATCACCTGGCTCGGATAGCCACCTGGTGGCAACGCCCTGACCCCGGCATCGCAACTGCCGGGGTCACGGCGTTTCGCATCGGTAGCCACCCCCTGGCCCCTGGCCGGGCCAGAGCGGTCTGCCATCAGTTCCGCTAGTAGTGCTTCGTTACGTCGGGTGATCTCGCCTGGTGGTGGGCATCTTCTCCGGTATGAGGCTGGGGGAAGTGGAACAACTCCGGGGAGCGTTATCGGAGTTCGTTGCTGATGTGTTCGGGTCGTTTCCGCGGCGGGATCAGCGGCGGTGGGGCGAGTGTTACCTGCGGGGTCTGATGCTGGACGGCCGTCGGAAGTCGATCCAGCCGATGGCCGAGCGTCTGCCGGACGGCAACATGCAGGCCCTGCAGCAGTTCGTGAACCAGTCGCCCTGGGATCCGCTGCCCGTCAGACAGCGAATCGCCGAGCGGCTGTCCGAAGTCGTCATGCCCGAGGTGTGGGTGATCGATGACGTGTCGTTCCCCCAATGCGGGACGGCGTCGGTCGGGGTGGCCCGCCAGTACTGCGGAGCCGTGGGGAAACGGGCGAACTGCCAGGTCGCGGTCAGTGTCCATGCCGTCACCGACTCCGCCTCGTGCCCGTTGGAGTGGCAGTTGTATCTGCCGCGTGAGTGGACGGACGAACCGGACCGGTGCCGCAGGGCAGGAGTACCGGACGATGTGGTGCACCGGGAGAAGTGGCGTCTCGCGCTCGGCCTGCTGGACACACTCGCCCAGTGGCGGCTGAAGGCGCCGGTCGTGGTCGCCGACGCCGGCTACGGCGTCAGCACCCCCTTCCGGCTCGGCCTCCAGGAGCGCGGACTGTCCTATGTCCTGGCCCTGAACGGCAGGGAAGTCGCCCATCCGCAGGACGCCCGGCCGCACCAGCCTGCTTATGGCGGACTTGGACCGCCCACCCTTCCCCGCTACCGCACCCCACCGCGAGCGGTCTGCGTCCTGGCGGCGCAGGCGGGTGCGGAGCGGTTCACCGAGGTGAGCTGGAGGCAGGGCAGCAAAGGCACGATGACCTCACGGTTCGCGGTGCTGACCGTGCGGCTGGCGGGCAAGCAGTCCCTGGCCGCGGCGCAGGAAGCGGGCGGCGGCCGCAACCGGTGGGACGGTGTCCTGCCCGCCCGGACACTCCTCATCGAATGGCCGGACGGTCAGGACACCCCGACGGGCTACTGGATATCGAACCTGCCCGCCACCACACCGGTCGCTGACCTGGTGCGATGGGCCAAGATGCGCTGGCGGATCGAGCACGACTACCGCGAACTCAAGCATGGCCTGGGACTGGACCACTTCGAGGGCCGCACCTGGCGCGGCTGGCACCACCACGTCACCCTCGTCACCGCCGCCCAGGCTTTCCTCACCCTCAGGCGGCTCGACCCAAAAGTCCGCACACCGGCCTGACCCTCTACCAGGTCCTCGACGTTCTTCAGGACCTGCTGAGGTGCTGGACCGGTACCTGCACCACCTGCGGACGCCCCCTGCCCAGCCGACGAAGCAGCCACAGACGGCCCGCAACCTAACGAAGCACTACTACCTGTAGAAGGTTTCCAGCATGTCGTCCAGAGCTTCCAGGGTGTCGTCACGGCTGCTGATGCCGTGTGCGGCAAGCAGGCCGACGCAGGTGGCGATGTAGTGCGCGAGGTCAACGATGAGGTCGTAGAAGGCCTCTTCGTCGTCGTGGAGGAGGCGGACCATGAACTCCGCGGTCTGCTGCATACCGGTGGGGCCGGTCAGCAGTGTCTTGAGCATCTGCACGAGCGGGTCGTGTGGGATGCCTTGGATCGCGGCGCCCTTCTCGAAGTCGGCAATGATGACGGCCGCGTCGACGTCACGCTCCTGAGCGAGCCAAGCGGTCAGTCCGGCCGCGGCCACCCCGGCGCCGGCCGCGAGCATGTTGACGTTGTGGGCGCCGCCCGCGGCCAGGTCGGCTTCGGCTGCCCGAATGACCACCTGGCACACCGGCGACTCGGTGCGCAGTCGCGCGGTCCTCGCGGCTGGGTCAAGGGATGCGCGTATCAGGTGCATGACGGGGTCTTGGAGTGACGTCATGCGGTCATCTTCGTCGCTGGGCAGCGCACGTGGGGGCCGAACGCTGGTGTTCGAGCGGGTGCAGCGCGGAGAGGGTGACGATGACTGCGACGCACCCGGCAGGTGGGATGCCTATGCGGGCCTTTCGTATCGCCGCCAGGCGCTCTGTGGCCTGGGAGGGTCACAGCTCGTCTCTCATCGCGAGGGCGGTCGTGGCGAAGGCGCGGCCCGAGGACTTACAGCACATCCTTCCCGGCCTGGGCCAAGTCCTGGCCGCGCTGGCTCTTTTCCTCCCCTGGGGGCGCGGGAGGCGGGGGCGACCGCCGCGCCGCCGGTACCCGTGCGGTCCGAGCGCAGAGGAGGGCGGCTCCCGGGAGTGAGGCCGGGGTCAGGCCGCCGGCGGCTGGCTGGAGGGCGTGGCCTGGTCGGCGGGCTGGTCCAGCTGCTGCTGGCGGCGGCGCTGCTCGTTGCGGTGCTCTTCGACGCGCTGGGTGAACTTCTTCAGCGCCTCGTCCTCCTGGCCGGGCCCGTAATCGCTGTACGGGCCGATGCCGAGCCGGACTGCGTTTGCCTCCTCCTCGATGGCGTCGGCGGTCTGCTGGAGGAAGTAACTGCGCTCGCGGAACTTGTAGTAGCCGGTGAACATCGCGGCCACCGTGATCGCGAAGCTGATGGCGGTCAGGGTGACGCTCTGCCAGGTCAGCTCCTTGCCGGTGTCCAAGGCTGCGATCGTGGTCGTGGACGCAGAACCGATCATGATAAGGGTCTGCAGACCGTTGTGGATGCGCCGGTACTTTCGGCTGTCGGCCTGGTACTGCTCGACCGCGGTCGTGACTTCCTCGCGGTAGAGCTTGCGCCGCTCGTCCACATCCGGGTTGTTCTTGACCTTCTGCTTCCACAGCGCCTCCTGCGCCGATGCGAGGCGCATCTCCAGGCGCGGGAGGCTGGGCACGTCCCGCCCAGCGAAGTAGACGCCGATCAGCGTCAGCAAGGACATCAGGAGCAGGCCACCGCAGATCAGGTTACCCACGACGAACCGTGCAGGGTCGCCCGTGGTGCCCCAGGCGATGCCCGTGCCGATGACCGCGGCGAGTAAGGACACCCAGCTGAGAGCCGCCCCGGCGCGCCAGATGCGGTCCAGCCGCCGGCGCCGGGCGAGCTTCTCCTGGGCGTCGATGACAAGGTTGGTGGTCACCACGTAGATCCGTTCGTCGGCATCCCGCTGGCGGGCGCGAATCCGTTCGGCTTCATCCCTCTTACGGGCGTTGATCAGGTCGTCCGCGTCCTGGAGGCGGCGAGGCGCGTCGTCGTCGAAGTCCCGCGTCACGGGATCAGCGGGCGAAGGCTTCGGTCAGGCTGATGCGGTAGCCGTCCTCTTCCATCAGCACGACGGTGACGCCGAACGGGTCGGGGTGGTCCAGCTCGATCGGAGTGAAGGAGAAGTCCACCGCGGCCTGGATGGGCGGGACCAGTTCGCCGCCGGGCTGCGGTGCAGGGGCCGGCCTCCAGTTGGGGGCGACCGATGCCCAGCCCTCGGGGCTGCGGGCCAGGAGCTGCTCGGTGTAGGGGAACTGGTGCAGGACGTGCCCGCCCAGCGTGGCGAGCACCATGTTCAGGCACGGCGCCGGGCCGACGATCGGCAGTTCGCAGGCTGTGGCGACGTCGTGGGTCTCCCATGCGACGACGACTTCCTCCGCGCCGGCCGCCGCGGCGATGTTCGCGAGCTCCGCGATCCCGGCGAGCGCGTCCTGGCCGACCTTGAGCGGGCGGACCCAGATCAGCCCGACCAATTCGCCGCGTACCAGCGGCATCATCAGCGGGCGCGGCACGACCCCTTCGCCCAGCGAGGCGGTGTACGTCTCCTTCGCGACGCTGACCAGACCGTCCCACATCCGTGCTTCCACGGAAGCCCCCATCCCAGATGTTCGTGATCGCAGCCGACCCTGTCACGTGGAGGCATGCGGTGTCAGGGCGATGATTGGCCAGCCACCAATCGGCGGCCGCAGGGCTGTGCTGGGCTGGTGAAATGGGGGACCGCCAGACAGCGAGATCGGCTGTTGGACGCCTCCCCCGATGGGTAGTCAGTTGCCATGCTGAGCAGCTGACCTCACACCTCTCTTCCTTCGGAGAACCGCGTGAACCTAAGCGCTAACGGCGAGCCCGTCATCGTGCAGGACGAGACCCAGGTCAACGTCGGCATGCACCTCCAGCCTCGCAGTCTCACCCTTACCCGCGACGGCAAAGACTTCGCGGCATACCACGCCTTAGACCGTGTCCTATGTGGTAAGGCGGAGGAGTCGTTTGTAGCAGCACAGGGCGGCGGCGAGGCCGAGAAAGGCCAGGTAGTTACGGGGGTCGCGTTCGTAGCGAGGGCTCAGGCGTCGGTAGCCGGACAGCCAGGACATCGTCCGCTCGATGACCCAGCGGCGGCGGCCCAATCGTTCGCTGGACTCGATGCCTTTGCGTGCGATCCGTACTCCGATGCGCTTGCCGCGTAACCATTTCCGCAGATCAGCACGGTCGTAGGCCTTGTCCGCGTGCAGCCGCTGGGGCTTGAAGCAGCGGCCCCGATCAGGATCGTGTCTCGTTTGGTGACCCTGGACCATGGGCTTCAGCCCCTCGCTGTCGTGCGTGTTGCCGGCCGAGACGCCGACGAGAAGGGGCAGTCCGTTCGCGTCCGACAGGACGTGCATCTTGGAACCCGGCTTGCCGCGGTCCACGGGGCTCGGACCTGTGTGCTCGCCCCCTTTTTAGCCCTGACATGGGCGGTGTCAAGAACGACGCGGGTCACATCGACGAGGCCGGCGTCGTCGAGCTGGTGCAGCACGGCCTCGTGGAGGCGGCCCCAGACACCGGCCCGCGACCAGATCAGGAACCGGCGGTGGGCCGTCGACTTCGATATGCCGAAGCAGGGCGGCAGTTGGCGCCAGGCGCAACCGCTGA
>NZ_SZPR01000044.1 GCF_005280195.1 Streptomyces galbus
TGGCGCCAGGCGCAACCGCTGACCAACACGTAGATGATGGCCGCGAACAGCGTCTCATCAGGCGTGTCCTGCGTTCCGCCGCCCTGCGGCCGCACCCTCGACGGCGGGATCAGCGGCTTCGCGATCTCCCACAGCCCGTCCGGAACAATCCAACTCCACGTACCCCGCCCCATACCGAGGTCAACGACGACCCGCCACATAGGACACGGTCTTAGTGGAGTTCGTTTCTGCTCATGGGAAGCCGTGGGTAGCGGACAAGGTCAAGTTCTCAGCGAAGGGGCCGGACGGTGAATCCGTGGGGCTGACCGTAGACCTCCTCGACGACGCTTGGAGCGGACCGCGGGATGGTGTTCCCGCCGCAGTATGGAAGGTTGTGGCCCTCGCTGCGACCTCAGCCGGTGATGTTGGCATCACCTACTCACATCCCGACCTCGCCTAGAAACGACGAGGCGCACGTGCTGGTGCAGGACCGGTCGTACTCCACCCGGTCCGCACCGCCGGCCGTCCGAAGGCTGTGCGACGCCGCTGCGACGCAGGGGCCGGTGGGTGCCTGCCTGCAAGGCAGGCACCCACCGGTAGGTCGTCATGGGTTGGCCCCTTCTGCCGGCCGCTGATTAGTCGGGCGTTCGGTCGTGGCCGAGTCCGGGACGGGACAGGCAGCGGGCGGAACGCAGTTCGCTGAGCAGAATCGTGGGGGAACACTCGGGTCCCAGCCGTAGGCGTCGAGGCGGCCGCGCAGGTCACGCAGGCGCCGAAGACCTTCCAGAGGCGCCGTGTTTCGGTACGCGCCACGTTGTGCAGGCGAAGACGCTCCCGTTCGATCGCGTGCTGCATGGCCAGTGTTTCATCGTCGCTCCAGAACATGTCATCGAGCGCGTCGGGGGCTACGAAGAGGGCATCGAGCAGAGCCTTGCTGACACGCTCATAGGTGCCGTTTGCGGTGGCGGCTTTAATGATTAGGTCTGCTTCCGCGCTGCCTTCGAGACGGTGCACGTCACGGCCGGCGTCTGTCTGAAAGCTGTACGCCCAGTCCTCGGCCATGGAGACCAGAGCGTCGCCCGTGCAGTCTGGGAGGTGGCTGTGACAGTGGAGGAAGGCCCAGCCGGGCTGGTTGTTCCGGCAGGCGGGTGTCTGGCACAGCTCCCTGGCCATGTCTTGCGTAAGGATGAGCTGGAAGCGGCGGTTGCCGCAGACGACGACTGCCTCTTCCAGAGGACTCATAGACTCCAGCGTGAGGCGTGCGGAGCGTCCCTCTTGCGCTAGTGAGCCCGCGAGTTCGAGAACGGTGCCGTAAGGAACGGCACCGCCGAGCAGACGGGAGTGGAACACCTCCGGCGCGAGTTCGGAGTCGTAGCCCCAGTCGACGTCTGCCGGGGCAACGGTGGCGCACTCGGTCAGCAGCTGGGAGAGCAGGAAGCCGTTTGGCTCCCGGCCGGTCGCGGCAGTCATCTCGCGGGCGGCCTGGGTGTAGCGGCGGCCGGTTTGAACCTGCGTCTCGCGGATCGCGGCCTTGCGCTTCTTGTCCTTCGTCATGACAGTCCTTCCGCAGCATGCCCACGCCCATGCCGCAGCAGGAGTCATCACGTTCAAGGAGAGATGCCGCGCGAGTCGGAGACCCTTGTCCGCTTGCCGGGCGCGTGGGTGCGGTTCCGGCCGGGAGTCTGAGATGGCCTGGCATGCGCGTGATGCCGCACCATCGGCGGCAGCGTAGCGCATACGACGTACGAAGGAGCAGTCAACGCCCGGGCTCAAACGGGCAGTGCCGGGCGGGGCCAAGGCCGGAGGGCGGGACCATCGCATGCTCACACCCAGAAGGGGCCGCCCCGCTCGGACACAGGGCAGTGGGGACCTCAGTGTTCGCGAGGACGGCCTGTCGCCACAGAACGACGTCGGGGACATCCTTTTTGTCGAGACCTTGCGGGTCATGCCCCCACTGGGACAGGTGCTCAGCGACCGCGGTAAGGATGGTGACGTCGTGGGCGTCCGTCGCTGCCTCCGCGGTCTGGAGGGCGGCCACGGCGGCGAGGGCCAGGTGCTCGTTCAGCAGCATCACCGGGGCGTTGCCGTTGATGGCCCTATCCAGCGCGGCAGACGCCTCCTGGTTGCTACCCAGGTCTCACAGTGAGCGATGCGCCCGGCACCTGATCGGCTGGAGCGGAAGGCCCGCCGGAGAGTCCGGTTGTTAGAGGCGGGCTGCGCGTCTTCCGGCCAGAGAGCACAGCGCCGGCCGAGGGAGGCCTGGAGCGGGCCAGAGGGCTCGGACCAGCACTGCCGTGGGCTGTGCACCTTTCCACCCGGTGCCGTGCCGTCCGGCGCGATGCGGCAACTTCTCGCCAATCCTCACGACTTGGGTTAGCTGTAGAAATCGAAGCGGTACGCTGTAGATATCTACAGCGCTACAGCGGGAAAGGATACAGCACACCTCGTGTACACGCTGCGCCCCCTGGCCAACGGCCTGCGAACCGACCACCCCGTCCCCGACCTGCCGTTCGTCGACGACTCACACATCCCCCTCGACGACCCCCGCGAACTCGAAGCCGTCGGCCGCAAGCGCGGCGACGGCATGTGGGGCCGCTACGACCTCGAGCGCACCGCCGGCGGATGGCGCGCCTACACCACCGACCCCCAGCGCAACAAGTTCGCCTGGTGCGTGCGCTACCACCCCGACCACGGCCGGACGGTCCTGCTCGTGCGCGACGACGACGCCAACGAGCTGCACGCCGCATGGCACGGCGGCCCGCTGCTGTTCCGGGCCGGCGGCTACTGGTGGGACGGAGCCACCTGGTACAGGCCCGGCCAGATCTGGGACGCGGCCGACGAGGACTTCGTCCGCACCCCGGTCCCGGCCGCGATCACCGTCACCGCCGACCAGCTCCTGGACGCCGCCGCCCACCCGAACGCCGGCCACCTTCTGAACGTCACCTCCTTCGACCCGGATGCCGCGCTTGCCGGACGGTGGAGCGACCACCTCGCCCTGTGGGCGAAGCACCGCACCGACCGCGAAGGCGACTTCCCGACCGGGCAGTGCGTGGTCCAGGTCTCCGCTCCCGAACTCGCCGCCGACCAACTGCTGGGCGTCACCGAGTTCGCGGGCCTGGCCGGCATCGCCGCCTCCACCCTGCGCTCGTACGCCTCCCGCGGCGAAGGCAACGTCCCCCTGCCCCAGGCCACGGTCAGCGGACGCAGCGCCTGGTCCCGCCCGGTCGCCCAGGACTGGGTCACCCAGCGCAGCCGGGAGAACGTCGCGGCCGCCGTGGCCAGTCCCGACCCCGACGCCCTCCCCGCCGGCGTGAGCGACCTGCGGGAACGCCTCACCGCCAAGTTCCAGGCGCTGCTGTGGGGCCGCCCGCAGACCCGCAAGCGCTGGGTACTGCGCCACCGCAACGAACCGGAGGTGCGGGAGATCTCCGACGAACTCGCCCTGCATGTTGCCACGCGCCTGGATGACATCATCCCCACCGATCACCTGGCCGCCACCATCCGGCACGCCGTCCTCGACGAACTGGCGGAACAGCACGGCTGGGACAGCGACGAAGGCGACGACCGCACGCACTTCTACGCCTTGACCACACCCGTCGCCAAGACCCTGGACTGGCTCATCCGCCACCACCCCGAATACGGCCAGTACGCCATCGGCGACATCGTCCGCGAGGCCCAAAGCCGTCTCGAGATCCCCCGCGACGCCGTCGCCGACACGCTGCTGCGGTCCCTGTCGATGGACGGCAAGCTCGACAGCGCCAGCCTCAACGCGTACCTCGGCTTGGCCCTGCCCCCGGAGAAGACCGGCTGACGCGCGAGCGTCGGCAAACGGCGGCCGTACGGCTGCCGTACGGCTGCCGGCCTGCCGACCCGCACAGCGGGTCCACCACCCACAACTGACAAGGAGGCCCCGTGCTTGACCGGTTCGCTATCGACGACGGCCGACACCTGCTGGAGGTCGTCATCGATGAGGACGCATCCGCCGCCGCAGGCGAGGCCCAGTACCGTGCTGACTGCTCCTGCGGCCGGATGTCTGTCGACGAGCGGGGGGAACGGCGCGCGGTCGACGTCACCCTGTGGGGCACCCGCGTCAACACCGGGATGGGGGATTAGCTGGAGCCGCGCGCGGTGCGCCGGATCCCCACCGGGTGCGACCGCCAGGCCGTACGCGAGGTCGCCGCGGCCTGGCAGGTGAAGCTCATCGACCCGGTATGGGGCGCGCAACACTGTGCTGTGGCCGCTCCTCGGCCGGTTCCTCGACTCGTGGGCTCACGGGGCGGGTCTGGACGAGGGCGACGAGCAGCGGTGAGGCTGGTCTTTGGCCGTGGCCGCCGGGCGGCTGGGTCGTTGACTGGGTGAGGTGCCGGGCCGGGGAGGGCCGTGGGCGCGGACAGGGAGGGAACGGGCGTGGCGCGTTCATTAGGTGTGTCGCTGGCTGATGCGTATCCGCAGGTCGCCGCCATGTGGTTGCAGGAGCGCAACGGTGGGCTGACCCCGGAGAAGGCGACGCCGAAGATGCAGGTTGCGGTGTGGTGGCGGTGCGCGGCCGGACACGAGTGGCAGGAGAACATCTCCAACCGCACCGCGATGCCGAAGTGGAAGAACGGCGACGTCGCGGCCTGCCGCGAGTGCGTCGGCTACCGCGTCTCCTACACCTACCCCGGGTGCGGCCACACCGCGATGGTTACGCCCGAGGCTGTGGCGAAGAAGCGGGGGCGTTGCTGGAAGTGCCAGCAGGCGTGGTGGCAGGCCAACGAAAAGCGTCTGAAGGCGGAGCTGTCCGCCGCGGCGAAAGCCGCCGCCGGCCGCGCGGCCGAGCTGCTGGACGCCGTACCCGTCGCCGCCGACGTCCCGGCGCCGCTGCTGACCGAGTGGCGGTGGTGGGCAGCCAAGTACCTCCAAGGCGCCATCGCCGCCGAGGAGATCATGGGAAAGGACGGTGAACCTGACCGGGTGCTCGCAAGGGTGACTGCCGCCGCCGCGACACTGCTGCCGACGAAGGAGACCGCCGGCCGCGCAGCGGCGGCCGAGGGCGTGCTGCGGCTGGTCGACCAGGCGCACTGGGCCGAGGGCTGGCTCCACCAGCTCACCGGACGCCTCCCGCGACCCGTGCCCGCCAACGACCTGGATAACATCGCGTTCCTGCTGGGAGAGGTCCTCGCCGACTGGGCCCAAGGCACCGCGCAGGCAGTGGCCGAGAACCGGGGCAACGGCCACCCGGCCCCCACGACCGCCGAGATCACCCGCAGCCTGACCCGGGCTGTGCTGTCCATGATCGACGACGAGGTGTTTGCGCCGATCGCCCCATACACGCGCACCTACCGAGAGCTGAGGGTGCCCGTGGTGCCGGCTGGCAAGAGCCGGTATGGGCGGCTCGACGTGGTGATTTGGATGCCAGGCATCCCGGACATCGTCGTGGAGATCGACTCCGCCCCGAACGCGGCCTCCGCGCAGAAGCTCGCCTTCGCCCGCGACGCCGGCGCCCACCCGCTGTGGGTCCGCTTCGGATCCGGCGGGATCGAGAGGATCGACGGGGTAACGGTCCTCGACATTCGCGACGCCGTCCGGGGCGTTTACGAGGCGGGAAGCGGCGGCGGGACGACCTGGACTAAGCAGGATTGGCGCCTACGACCTGCCCGCTGATCAAGGAAGGGGCATGCGACGACAGGCGGCGGTACATCGGCGGCGTGCGCGGCAGGACGCCCTCGGAAGCGATCTGGTACCTGACCTGCTGCAGGGTCGCTTTGATCACATTAATACCTCGAAAAGATAATCGACCGCTGGCGCCGGCGGTCGATGACTCGAGCGCCGGACAGCAGCTCGTTGACCACGCCGCCCCAGAACCTTTTCGGCGCGCACGTCGACGGGCAGCCCTCGATGCGCCCGGAGGGGTGGTGAGAAGGAGGCGGCCCCGTCACCCGGGGGGATGGGTGCGGGGCCGGTGGCTCGGAGGGGGGCCGAGCTGTTGATGTGCTGGTGCCCCCAGACCGTCTGTGTATGCGTGGCCTTCGTGGCCTGTGTGGCGCTATCGAAGCTGCCCGGACCCGGTGGCGCCGCCGCCAGCCCTCAGCTACCGAAGCGGCTACCCTCTGGCGGGCCCGGGCCGAACGCGCACCCGAAGTCGGCAATGATGACGGCCGCGTCAACGTTACGTTCCTGGGCCAGCCAGGCGGTCAGTCCGGCCGCAGCCACCCCGACGCCGGCCGCGAGCATGTTGACGTTGTGGGCGCCGCCCGCAGCCAGGTCGGCTTCAGCTGCCCGAATGACCACCTGGCACACCGGCGACTCCGTACGTATGCGCGCCGTCTTCGCGGCCGGTTCGAAGGATGCGCGTATCAGGTCCATGACGGGGTCTTGGAGTGACGTCATACGCTCATCGTTATCGCTGGGCAGGGCACGCGGGTGCCGAACGCTGGTGTTCGAGCGGGTGCAGCGCGGAGCTCAGGAACAGCAGCAACTCAGCAGCGTTGTCCTCGCACGCCAAGCCCTGGTGGCGGCCCGGGAGGCGGCACGGAAGAACGGGGGAGTCCGAGCGGAGACCGGCCGCCTGGACGTCGTCCCGACGCCCCGAGCGCCGGCTCGAAGCTGCACTAGAGCGCCCCAAACTGATCACGGCAGCCAATGGAGAGGGTGCAGGACGTAAATGTCCGAGCCCTGCGTCCTGGCGTCCGCACCCATAAAGACCGCGGCGGCCGCCGCCTCAGTACAGCTCGGGACGCTGGACAGGAACCGCACCGCACAAACTGCACACCGGACGTACCGATCGACGCATAAAGGCGGTCAGCCGCAACTGTCCACAACGTACGCAAAGTTGTTTGTCAGTGCCGTCCTACACAATGAGAGCGTATTACCTGAACGTCGTTCCCAGGAGGTGCTGTGGACAGGCGCTTGATTCGCACCGCGGTGTTCGGCAGTCCAGATTCTGACGATCCGGCTCTCTGCCCGGAGACGCCGGATGAACTGGACGCATTCCGCCTCGAGCACGCCGATGTCACCATCTGGTGCGGCACGATGTTCGAAGGCGGCTGCGGCCGACGGCTCACCACCCGCCGATGCACAGACAGAATCTGCCACTTCGCCCATTACGGCACCAGCGACGAATCTGTGCGGTGCACGCGGACCGCACGCGGCAAGGACAGCGCCGACCATCTGTACGCCAAGGCCCACCTCGCGGCCTGGCTCCGCACTCAAGGTCTGACAGCCCAGTTCACCTACCCTGAGCCACTCGGCTCCGCGCTGCTCGTCCACCTCGAGGACGGGCGCACCCTCTTGGTCCACCTTGACCGCAATCAGCCCGCGGACTGGAACGGCGACTCCTGGGAGATCATCCTTGGGCCGGGCGTCCTGGTGCCGGTAAGCATCCTCAGCGAGCGCGGCTATGTGCAACGGCTCCGTTTCGAGGACCGGCCCGGCGGCGGCCGTGTCATGCGGTTCGGCACCGAACACCCAGGCCAGGGCACCACCTGGGACAGCCTTGAAAGCGTCACGCTGACGCCCAGAGGCCTGAACACCACGACCCGGCCCGATGCGGTACGCGCACCCTTGACCGAGGATCCGCGTCCGCAGCAACCGCCCGCCCCCGCCCGGGGCACCATTATCGACATCGCCTCGCAACCGATCAGGGCCAGCTCTTCGCGTCAGGACGACGCTGTCAAGCTCGCCGTGATGCACCTCGACCGGGCCCTGCGCGAGCAGCCCGAGCTTCTCTACACCCGAGTGGGCGCCATCAAGCGGCTCCTTGAAAAGGACCACCTCCCCGAGAACGTCGCCCGCCTCCGGCTGGCCCTCAAGCGCGGTCAAGCGGGACTGGACCAGCGCACTCAGGAGCGTCAGTCGCTGCTGCAACAGCTGCAGCAGACGCCCACCGATGCACTGTTGACCCGGGTTTCCATGCTGATGAACGACGTGAACGTGTCATCGGCTGAGCGCGAAATGCATCGCGTCGCTCGCGAAAAAATCAATGCAGAACAGGCCGTCCGGCGCCGCCAGCGACAGGAGCAGAGCGCTGCACAACGCCGTCAGCGGGAGGCGGAACAACGCGCGTGGCGGGAGCAGCGCACGCTGGCCCGCGAGCAAGAGCAAGCGGAGCAGCATGCACTGCGGGAGCAGCACGAGGCGGCCCGCGAGCGGGAGGAAGCGGAGCGCCGTGAACGCGCCGAGCGGGAGGAAGCCCGACGGCAGGCCGCAGCGCTGCAGGCGGAGAAGGAGCGCGCCGAGAAGATCGCCTACCTGGCCCCCTTCGTATTGGGCGCGTTGAAGAAGGCAGCCCGCGAAAGGCGCGTCACCACGTGGCTGGAGATACGAGAGCGTACCGGCCAGCGTGACTTGACCCGTCTCAGCTACGAGGACCGGCTCAGCGTTCTGCAAGCCGTGGAGAAGAAGACCAAGCCTGATGCTCCCCTGTGGTCAGCCATCCTCGCCGCGACGGGCACACCGGAAGCACTGAACCTATACCGCGACCTCGCCACCCTTCTCCATCGTCCCGTGCCCCACGACGACACCGAACTGCTGGCACACGCGGCCGCAGACTGTGCGCGGCTCCGCTGGCAGTAGGAGAACTCGAAGGGGAGAGGGGAGCGATGCGAGCGCTCAGCCGCCGAGCGCTCCCGGAGCCAGAGCAAGCGGTAGATGGCCAGCCGGCTCCCATGGAGCAGGCCCGCACCGAGCGCCGCCGTCAGGCAGACGCCTCTCGTGCCGTCGCCCTGCGCCGGGTCTGTGCGGAGCGCGCGGCGAGGGAGGCTGGGACGGCGGCCGCGGTCCCGCTGTGGTGTGCGGCTTCTACTGCTCCGGCGACCCGCTCTGACCCTGCCCGTTGGCCGCGGCGCCTGGCGCGCTCTCTGTCAGTTGGCTGGCAGTGTTCTCGATCCACAGCAGCACCCACTCGACACCGGCCTGCCACCCCGGGTCCGCGCTGTCGTACCGGCCTTCAGCATCGGCCCGGATGTTGGCCGCGAGGGTCCGGAGGTCTTTCTGCAGTCCCTGACGCCTGGCTGTGTGCATGGCCTGGATCATGTCGTCGGTGATGTCACCGGGTCGGAGCGCGCTCATCGCCCACCTTGGACGACCATCCCGGCTGATTGCCATACCTTGAGGTCAACAAGCTGAGGCGCCACCCCGGAAGGGACACGGCCGCGGAGCCACAGATACGCGCTGGCCCGATTCCCCGGAAATGGCGACATGGTCAAGGGCGGCGACTGGGCGTACGGCTGCCAGCTGGCCGACGAGGTAGCAGCCCGGCCGCCGCGGCCATCACCGCCGCGAAGAAGACCGGCTACTTCTTCCAGCCGCGCCTGCTGAGCTGGGCGCAGTAGCCTGGGCGAGGACGTCGGCGGCCGTGGGCTGCCGGAGGACGTGAGGCCAGTGGCCCGGAGCATTACCGGGAGCCTGGCCTCGCGCACGCCACCCCTTCCTGCCCTGCCGCGCAACAGCACCTTCTCGGCCAATGCGTGTGCGGAACCGGGCACAGCCACAGTCTTGCCTGCGACGACCTGCTGGTTTGTTCGATGCTCTGGCCCGGGGGCGCACCGGCCCCGGGACGGTGAGGAGCAGCGGTATGGGCGTGAGCCACACCTATTTGACCAAGGTTGAAGTACAGCACCTGCTGGGCGTGACGACGTTCGGGATGTGGCGGCTGACGCGGAAGTACGACAAGTTCCCCAAGCCGGACGAGAGGCCGTACAGCCCGTTCAACCGGGGCCGCCAGGAGTCCGAGGAGGCATGGGACGCCACCAAGGTCTACTCCTGGGCGGCCCGGACGGTGGAGTTCGCCCACCGCGGCGCCGTTCTGCTGCGCCCCGCGCCCGAGAACCCGGCTTCGGGCCGCTGGCTCGGATACCGGGACACCCTGCGAGGGCCGGCCCTGGACTGGCACACCGACATCGGCGTAATCCGCCTCGTGCACTGCGACGACTCCAAGACCGCGACCGACGTCGCTTCCGCCATCGCCAGCAACGGCAACAAGGACGGCGTCACCACCGTGTGCGCGCTGTACGGGGACATGGGCTTCGGCGGGCCGGCACTGGTGGCCGCCGACACCGCGCACCCGGGCATCGAGTACGAGGCCGGATGGGACGACGTTGCCGCCTACGTCGGCCAGGCGATGCCCTGGTGGCCCGACCTGCTGCGCCTTCCGCATCTGATCCGGAAATGGAAGCCCGGCGCCCAGGCGGCGGTGGTGGAGGTCCCGCCGAACGACAACGAGAGGATCCTGCGCCGGGCCGCGGCCAACGAAGTCTTCGACGTCACCTCGCGGGTGGCTGCGACGGACATGGCCAACAGCATCCGCAACAACCGGATCGACAACACGAACCACGAGATCGGGATCTTCTGCAAAGAGGGGTACGGCGACACTCCGAACCAGGTCGTCTCCGGCGCCGTTCCCGACACCAGCCACCATCCGCTGCCCTGCGACGGGGACCGCGAGGCCCTCCAGGCCGGCTGGCGCCGTCTCGCCCTGCACACCCACCCCGACGCGGTCGCCGCGCTTGAGGTCGCCGTCGGCCGCGAGCCGGACCTGTTGCCGTTCGGGGCCGTCACCGAGATCCCCGTCCAGCAAGGCACCATCAGCGACCGGTGGACCCACCGGCTGACGATGTGCGACCCGACCGCCGCCCACGCAGTCCTCGCCCAGGACACCAAGCCGGAGGCGTTCTTCATCGACCCGCTCACCGACATGCCCGTCCTGCGCACCCCCGACGCCGGCGGCAAGCAGGTGTGGCGGTTCTACGCACCGCTGTCCCTCCCAGCCGGCGGCGCGGAACTCGCCTCCGTCGTCCTGCACCACACCTTGTGGGTGCTCACCAGCGACGGCCACGTCCACCCCGCGCCGTGCACGCCAGCCGAGCACCTATGGTGGGGAGACGGGTGGGGCGACCGTCCCAGCGAAGCCGCAGCCGTCGTCCACCAGCTGTTGGACGACCTCGGCGCCACCGTTGACCTGCACAAGCACTGGGACGCCCCCAAGGGCCTGACCGCCCTATTCAACGAGGACCATAAGCAGGGCGCCGAACTCACCCGAGCCTCTCTGCTCCACGCCCGCATGACCCCGCCCCGTAAACGCTGAGAGGACACCATGACGGAGCAGGACCGCATCTACCACGGTGTGCAGCAGGTCAACGATGATGAATTGCTGTGCAGATCCTGGTGGAGAAGAGGAAGCTGGGGCCCACCGAGCGGCAGGCCGACGACCTCGTCCTGTACCAGCTCGCCCCGAGGGACGCGTAGGCCCTATGCGGATTGAACTGGGGATGCAGCGGGTCCGGCCCCCCGCCCGGCCCGCCGACCCGGTCCTGCAGGCGCCGAGCGTCGACTTCGCCTCCGATGTGCTGGTCCAGTGCTGCTCGGAGTGGCGGCTCAGCCGTCCCGAGATCCTGCGCTGGTGCCGCGGCTGGTACGCGAAGCAGGGCGTCGACGATCTCCCTGCCGTAAGGGGATGAACGAGTGACGTACTTCTCTGCTCAGCTGGAAGAGCCGGCGGCTGGCCTGACCGCCTTCGTAGGCGGACAGGCGGAGGAGCTAGACGGACTGTTCATCGCGAGCATCGGCGAACCTGTCCGGGAGCCCAGCGAGTAGCTTGAGGTCCCGTTTGCCGGTCGCCGCCTCAGCCACCGTCCTTACGGGCAGAGCGTCGAACTGCGCGGCCGACACCGAGGCGTCGATGGCGACGGCATGGGCGGCCGGGGCTGCGAAAACCTCTATCAGCCGGTCGATGTTCCGGTGCTCGCCCGCGCACCCGATCCCAGCGGCCCCCAGGTGCAGGGCGATCTCGGGAGGCGCGAGTAACATCGGACGGAAACCGGCGCTACGCCCTCGCCCTTGCCGGTGGGAATGCCACCGGGCATCAGTCGAAGGCGTACGGGCCGGGCGGACTTCACCGCGAACGGGACGACGTCGACTGAACGCGAGGGCGACGGAGAGAGGACGTGCCGCCCCGGTGTACTCCCGGGACGGCACTTGACCGTCTCCCCCTGGTTTCACAAGCCGATCATTGCGCAGATGATCTGGGCGAGTACAGCCACTGCCACCTTGCTGACGACCTGTCCGAGGCCACGCAGGACGTGGGCACGGACCTTCTGGTGATTCATCAAAGGGGTTCCCTTCTCCAAAGCGTCCCGCCCGTCCCTTTCGGGGGCGGCTCCGCCTCGGAACACCGAGGCGAGATGCACCCCCTGCGGGGTTGGGCAGGCGAAGCTTGGGGAGAGGCCCAACTGAAGGCTAGCGGACATCGCAGTCCGTGCGGATCTGATCTACGAAACACGGAGAGCCGGACACGCTGCGGGAGCGAGGGTGCCGGTAAGAACGCTGTCACCAGCCGCAAGTGGAGGTGATCTTGCGCGGGTATCAGTGCGGGAGCTGGGGAGCACGGCCGATCCTGCGTGGATCCGGGCCTCTGGCCTGGTGCTGAAGGTGGCAGCACATGGACTTCCGATCGCCGAGGATGACTCGGGGTCCTTGCTCACAGGGCTTCCGGAGCGACTCTCCGCGGCATACTCGGCGAAATGCCTCGTCGTTGAAGTCCACAGGCAGCAGCTCCGACTGAAACAGGCCACTGCCCGGTCGAGACTCTGCTTGGCGATGGCCTTGCGATCGTTGCCGGCGCGCTGAGGGCTTGTGGCCAGCCCTCCGGCGCGGCGAGTGCCCTGTGGGGCGGAAGCCCAGCTCGACCCACTTGCCGAGCCGAGTGATGACGTCGCCGATGGTCTCCGGCTTCAGCCAGTCAGGCATAACGGTGTCACCTGTTGCAGCGGCATGTACGTGTGATCATTCGGGTCGGTCAGGTCAGCCTCCGCCTACCAGGCCCGCCGCGCGCACCGGGCAACTGATCTGCGCCCAGGCGGTGCCGTAAACCGGGGCTGCGACCCAGCTTGTGCAATATGGCCAAATTGATGAGGTTGCGGTTGTTGCTCCCCCTATGACTTTCTCAGCTAAAGTGCCGATCTCTTTGACAGCTTGGTCGCTTCAATGGGGGGGATTTGTGGCACGCCCTGAGAACCACCTGCACCGAGACGGCACACCTCGTCGGGAACTGGCCGTGGCGCTACGTGACCTGCGCAGCGCATGCGGCCTGACATACGCTCAGATGGCATCACGATGCAACTATTCCATCAGCGCGTTACAGGAAGCGGCGTCCGGACAGCGGCTGGCGACATTGCCTGCCACGTTGGCCTTCGTGTCAGCGTGCGGCGGCGACACTGACGCCTGGCAGCACTATTGGAACCAGCTCAGGAGGATGGAGGCGGAAGGGACGAAGGTAGCGGCTGGTGCTCTGATTCCACCGCACCTTGCACAGCTCGAGCCAATGGCCGCCGCACCCCTCGACCTCACGCCGCCGGACGCCGCGACGGAGCAGGCCAAGCAGACGACCTCCTCGCCGCCTACCCCTCACAAGCTCAGACTCCATGCCCGGCTGACCCGCCATCGTCATCTGCGCTGGGCGGTCCCGACCGCTGTTCTGGTCGTGGCCGGCGGAGGGCTCACCGCAGTGCTATCCCCTCACTCCCCGGCACCCCACGACGGCGCACCAGCCTTCGCGCTCGTGGTCGTGCAGAACAAAGTCGCCATAGGGCCTTCGACCCTGACCGAAGACAGCACCCCCGCATACCTCTCTACCAAGACTGTCAGCCGCTGCCGGATCCGCCACTGCATGCTCGCTGACACCACGATGACAAGCGGCGCCAAACTCGTGGCTACTTGCTGGACCCGCGGAGAGACACTGACCAACGCTGACATCACTTCCGCCGGGATCAACCACAACCCTGAAGCTGTCTCCTCCGACCGCTGGTACTTGGCGAAGTGGAAGGACGGGCGCACCGGCTACATCTGCGAGGTCTACATCGCCCCGCCCTACCGCGGCGGCATGGGACTGAACCGCTGTCGCTAGCAGGCTCACGCAACACCGCAGAACGGCCACCACCAGCACGGACAACGAATCCCTCCGCTGAGAGATTGTCCGCGGAAAACCCAGAGTCCCGGACAACTCTGTACGGAGATCGCCCCAGATGTCTTGCTGAACCTGTCCAGTACAAACCCTTGCGGACAGGAGAAGAGAGCAGCCCCAAGCGCTCACTGACTCCGTTTCTACCAAGCTGCGCCTGCGCCACTGCGGAGCCCGCGACCACCGGGCAGCGCAGTTGCTCCGGCAAGTTCTGTGAGAAGACGCTCCGCATCCCAGTCGTCAGAGGGAGATCGTCCATGAGTATGCCCAACCACCGAAGGCCTCGTGCCGGCACCATGGCAGCGCTCGCTATGGCATTCGCTACCGTGACGGTGCTGAGCGGCGCGAGTACTGCGTCCGCAGCAACGGTCAACGGATGCGCGCAAGGCGGAACCACCATGCCTGGAACCTGCATCTGGGTCGACACTGGCACCAAGAACTCCAGCAACCACACCCAGTGGGTAAGCCAGATCACCGTCCAGGCTCCTAGGGGCGCATCATCCAGCCTGTTGGAAGCCTGGGCCGGGAACGGACCCTCTGGCGTCGCCTGGTACCGGTCAGGAAACGGCACGTACGTGACGTGGCCCATCAACCAGTGGATCAAGACGAATTCCGGCATATGCGGGGCATACACGTGGCCGGGGACGTCAGACCGTTCGATCGCCTGCATCACCATCACTGTCTGATGCGGTGACGAGGGCAAAGCAGTGGCCGCGCCTCGGGTTGGGGCCATGTCCACAGCGCGCCCGACCATACGCTCCACCGGACCACTACCGCATTGCGGCGCTGGCGCGAACCCAGCGGCAGCGCCGCATGCGGACAACTGACGAAGGATCCCCGTTCCTGCTTGGCACGGCGCAGGCCCGTGAGAGCGCCCAGACGCGGGCGCGGCAGCGTCTTGTTCTCGCGTCTGAGGCCTGAATGTACGTGCTGACCAGCGTGGCACGCGCCATATGGAGCAGTGCTGACGAGGTCAGCAGTAGGCCGCAGCACAGGACCCACCGCGCTGTCCGCCGCTTCTAGCCGGCTCAGCTGGGCCTGGATCGTTCCGGCGCCCTGGAAAGAGATGACCAGGGGATCACCTCTGGAGCTAGCGGGCTGACTGCATGCGTGAGGCGAGGGCCTGCGGCAAGGACCAGCTGCTGCTCCAAAACAATCCGGCGTCCGGTGCTACCGGCGCGCTCTGATTTCGGCCGGGAGTCCCGACGGCGCCCTCCCGATTGGGGGCGCCGTGATGGTGCGAGGGTGCGGCGGTGGTTCAGCCGGCTAGCCGGAGGGTGGGCCGGACCTCAGGGGCGGGGGCGTTCTCGACGTGGTCCGGGTCAGGGTCGGAGGCCGGCACCAGCCGCCGCTGCTTCACGCTGCCAGAGACCTGTCCGTTGTCCAAGCGGACTCATCCGTATGTTCCGGCGTCGGTCGCTTCAGTCGCTCTCTCTCGTTCCCTAGACTCGCGCCCCCGCGATGCCCTCGGCCACCGTTGCGGACTCAATACACCAGTAGCCGTTTGTTCGCCCTCGCCCAGACCTCTTCTGCTGGTACAGACGGCACCTCGGGTGCGGGCCACCCCTCCCAAGGTCGTAGGACACGTAGGTCGTTGAGGGCCTGCTTCCCGGGAGCACGTCCTCCAGTGGCTGGGCAGCGTGGTACCAGGGGCCTTCGCCGGCCCCTGGACCCCGCTGCCCCGCCACTTCCCGGCGCGAATCCGCTTCGTCGTGGTACAGGTGCTGCGCGCCGGAAAGCGGCGGGTCGTACTTCGGCGCGGGTGTCGTGCCATCCACCGCACCACTGTTGCTTCGGAGTCGGCAGACGCTGTACCAGAGCCGCTGTGGCCTGGGGCAGGGTGCGTGGTCCATGGCAGTAGACGGGGGAGGGGGAGCGTGGACCTGGCTTCCGGGGCGGTCACCCTGGTGAATGTTAGGGGAGTGGGGGACTTCGGACGGTGCGGGTGCTTACCCAGTGTAAGAGAGCACAGCCCTCAAAGTGTGTCTGACCTGCAGAAACACATGCAATGACCACGATCGCCTGCACTGTGAGGCAGATCCGGGAACCGTGGAGGGCGACCAGGAGAACTGCCTACCCGGCCTTCTGAACCTGCAAGGCAGTCTTGGCTGTCGTGCACCACGTTCCAGGGAGCGGGGACCACGGTAGAGAGAACCGTCACCACGACTGCAGGATCTGAGTCCTGGTTTTGGGAACAGCACCACATTGACGTGAGGTACATGAGGCAGCATCAGCAGAGCTGCGCCGCATTGGTGCATGTCCTGAGCAAGGCGGCAGGCGACACGGCCGCCAGGCTGAGTTGATTGACTTCCTGCTCATGTACGTTAAGTTCATCAGGTCGGCCTCAGAGCCGTCCTCCATCAATTGCTAGTCACCCCCCTTGCTCGGAGGGCCCGTTGGGAGCAGTACGCAGGCTGGTCGACGCTGACACGGGCGAGCCGGTCCCTTATGCGCCGTACGCCTTCTCCGGCAGGCATACGCAGGTCGACAAGGCGCGCGTCGAGGCGATCACCGAGTCGAAAGCGTTCACGCCCAGTCAGAAGTTCCTCGTGCTGTGGTGGATCGGAGTCTCCCCTGAGGGGATGGAACCACTGCGTGCTACCGGCGCGGACATCGCCAAGCGCGTGGGCATGTCCACTGACGCAGTGGGCAAGATCAACAGGAAGCTGGCGAAGCACCGCATCCTGATCGTTCGAGGACGTGTCGGCAACTACAACTTCTACCGGATCAGCCCCTACATCGCTTTTCACGGCACTGGGATCGAACAGCGTGAAGCGGTGAAGACGTGCAACCCGCCGGACATCCCCGGATTCGACGACAACGTTCCTGCACGGTGGGAGGCCCAGTGATCAGCAGCGACGACAAGCAGAAGAACCTCGATCTGCTTGAGAAGACAGTCGGCATGACCGCTAACCAGCGACTTGTCGTCATGCTCTATGCGCTCCACCCCACCGACCGGTCTGGCGCCGTTCTGGAGACCGCCGCCAACCTGGCGAAGCTGGTAGGGATGGCTCCTCCCGTCTTTTCCCGCACCCGCAAGCAGGTCATCGAAGCCGGCTGGCTGGAGGAAACCGAAAGGATCGGGCACATCCGGTACTACCGGCTCGACCCCAAGCGCATGGGCGAAAGCGTCGTCGTCCCGCTCCGGCGAGCCACCTGACGTGCTGCGCACCGCTCCTCATGTACGTCACGTCAATGAGGGACGCTTTGCAGGACGTCCTTCTGCACCTCACGGCAACGCCGTGAGGTGCCGCTGTGCTGAGGTGGACGAGTGGTACTCCGACGCGGAGGTCGGAGCACGGGTAAACAACTGGGGCGGCGGGGCGTGCCCGCCGCAGGTCACGCCGCCTTGTGGTGGTGGTTGTGTGTGCAGTGGTGCCGTTGGGCGGCGGTCTTTTGCCAGGTTCGGCACAGGGTGATGACTGCGTCGTAGGTGACGGTGAGGGTGGTGAGGGCGAGGGCCATGAGGCTGTCGTTGTGGTGGAGGGTGTGGGTGAAGTGCAGGGTGGCGGTGGTGGCTATGGCGGGCAGGGCGAGGCTGCCGGTGGGGCGGCGGATGGTTTTTGCACGGTGGTACCAGATGGTCCGCACGTCTTTGGGCGGGATGATGCTGAAGCGCCATCCGGTGGCGGGGGCGGCATCGTCGGTGACGAGGCTGAGGTGATCGCTCACGGCGCTGTCCTTGGGGAGGCGGGCGATGTCTGTGGATGGTTCAGGTGGGGCGCTGGGGTGAGGGTCAGTCGTCGTCATCGTCGAAGTCGCTGAAGCCGTAGAGCTCGTCCTCGTAGGGGATGTCGAAGGGTGCGTCGAGCGGGTGGGCCTGTGCGGCGAGGTCGCGTTCGAGGGCGAGGATGCGGGTGGCGCGTTTGATGGCCCACAGGTCGCGGGCGATGACGTGCTCGTCGCCGAAGGGGATCTCGCCGGTGAGGGCTTTGTAGAGGTGGCGGCTGGCGTCCCACGGCTTTTCGATGAGCTTGCCGCTGTCGACCCGGACGACCATGCCGTGACCGACGGCGACGGGGAAGATCGCGGAGTTGAGGACGTGCTCGGTGAAGTGGACGGCGACGGGCACGGCGCCGCCGAGGACGGCCTGGGCGATGACGGAGCTGGTATCGCGGGAGAAGATCAGTTCTTGGTAGTGCCGGCGCAGGGCGGGCCCGAGGGGTTCCAGATCACTGGGCAGGACGATGTAACTGGGGTCAGGGTCGGCGACCAGAGGTTCACCGGTCATGGCCGTCCAGCCGTCGGCGAGGGTCAGACGCCAGGAGCCAGAGCAGTCCGACAGCAGGGCGGTCCCCGGGGTGACCACGGCGGCATAGAGGGGGCGGCCGGGGATGAAGGTGAGGATCGACAGCGACGTGGCGCTGCTGTCGTTGGCGGAGAGCCAGCGGCGCAGGCAGCCGCTGGCTGAGACGGAGACGACGGGCTCGTCCTGGGCGATGCAGGCGCGGAAGGCCTCGGCGCGCTTGTCCAGGCAGTCGTCGGCGCCCAGGACGGTCACCGGCTTGCCGGAGGTGTTCGAGACCTCGTGCAGGTTCTTCTCGACGGCCTGGGTGAGGCGGCGCCGGGCCTTGTTCGCCTTGTCGTCCCAGTGCTCGGCCTGGCCGGGAACGCCCGAAGGCGGTCGCTTTCGGGCGGGCTGCCAGAGGGTGCTCAGGTCGAGGACCTTGTGTAGGTCGGTCTCGGGCAGTTCCTGTGTGAGGTCCAGGCCTCGGGCGGTTTCCCGTCCCAGCGCGTCGAGTTCGACGAGCGCAGCGTGCGCGGCACGGGCGGTTATGCCGTCCGCGCCGAGGGGGGCCAGCAGTCCGTCGCCGTGGAAGGGGAAGTACACGCGAACTCCTTGTCCGGGATACGCACGCCGATGTAGCGGTGCGTACTCATGTGATCTCACTGCGTCGCGCACTCTACTTGATGTAGTCCTGTAGTTCAGAAGGAGGATCCCATCTGGAACTACATCAACGAATCGACATTGAAGAAGTCATGCAGTGTTGAACCTCACGCCATGGTCTGACTGATGGTGACTCAGAACCTATGTGCGTGATGGAAATGTGACGCGCAATACATCGCGTAGTTCTGTAGTGGCTTAGTGTGTGGGGCGTTGTCAGCCAAGGGCGCTCCGGCAGACCCGCCGTCCGCGCCCGTGAACCGGGAGCAGCATGCCCTGTCCCTGGCACCAGCAGGGCATGCGGCCCGATGAAGGGGAAGCTATGCCCAGGAAGAACGAGAAGCTAGAGGAGAAGGGCCAGCAGGTGGTGGTCTCCGTCCGTTTCCCCCGCCACCTCCTGGACCGCATTCAAGCCATCGCAGCCGTTGAGTCCACCAGCGCCAACGCCGTCATCAGGGCAGGGATGGAGGCCTGGGTGCGTGACCGGGTAGCCAGTGCCGAGTTCCGTGCAGCGAGCGATGCCTACATCGCCTCAGCCCAGCAACAGGTGGCGACGGCGCTGCGGGAACCCTCCTTGGGCACACCAGGCCAGCCATAGCATCACCTCTACTGGGTTTTGCAGGCGATGTGCGCATCCCACGCTCCATAACTGTTCCATCTGCTGGTCCCTCTCGAGCCGGGGTCCCCTGGGGACCTCGGCTCCGCATACACCCGCTCCGGCCCGTCAGGCCGGCGCCACATCGGGCCACTGGAGGGCGAGTTCAGCGGTGGGCCTCGGCACAGGACCCACCACGCTGTCCGTCGCTACCAGCCGGCTCACGGCATCCCTCACCGCCTCCTCAGGCACGGCGCGCCCCGGCGGCAGGACGTAAAGGACGGCCGTGCTCAGCAGCGGGTCCGCGTCCACCCGTTCCGCGCGGTGATCGACCGGCATATATCCGTCCCAGCGCAGTTCGTTCAGATCGCCGATCTGGCCGGCCCAGTGCCTGGCGTCCCGCAGTTCGCCGCGGCTCAGGTGCAGCAGATACAGGCACAGTGCGGCGGTGACACTGCCCGCTCCGGCCGCGTACTCCCACCAGAACTGGGCGCCGCTGTCCGGCTCAGCGACGTACAGCAGACATGCGAAAGCCAGCGCACCCTCAGGCTCACGGCAATCGTCGAAGGCGGCGACCCGGCCGGCCGCCTGCGGGTCGCGGATGACCGCACGGGACAGCGTGCGCAGATCGCACGCCGCCCGTTCATGCCGGACCGCCGCCCTGGACAGCTCTGCAGCACCGTCCAGCGCCCGCTCCCAGCGCAGCTCCTTGACTCCCCGGGCCACCGTCTTGCGGGCCGTCTCCAGATCCGCACGCGTGTACGCACTCCTCGGCACACGGGCCCGGGCGCGGGCGCGGCGGAGGATCTCGTTGATGGTGCGCGGAGTGCGAGGCACGGCGTTCTCCCTCAGTCGTCAGAGTCGATGTCTAAGCGGCAGCCCATGCCGGCCGCCAAGCGCTCCTTGGCGGTTCGGCGCGTCGAGCGGACCGTCGCCGGACTGACGCCCATGATCAAAGCCGTGTCCCTGGTGTCGAAGCCCAGCACGGCATGCAGGACCAGGACATCGAAGTGGCGCTCACTGAGCCGCGCCATGTGCTCCCACAGGTCCAGCTCTTCGTCGTCCTCGTGGCCGGCGGCCGGCCGTGCGTGGGCGGCACGGAAGCTGTTGCGGAAGGAGTCCATGAACGGCGCGGTGACCGCACGTATGGCACGGGCGTAGGCCAGTGGCTCCCGGGCGGCCGGTGTGCGGCCCCGTTCTGCCAGCTCGGCGGCCACCCTGTCCTTCAGGAGCAACCAGGCGTAGCGGCCCGGATTGGGAGCCATCTGGCGCCAGTCCATGGCGAGGTAGACGAATGTCATGTCCACCAGGTAGCGGCTGACATCGTCGCTGCCGAGATGGATCATGGCGTACTCGTAGTAGGCCCGGACGTAGCGTTCATGGAAGTCCCAGAACTGCTGCGGCATGGAGTCGATGAGTTCAGCTACCGCCTGTTCGGCGTCGTCCAGGCCACCGCGACGGGCCTCAGGCGCGGTGAACGGGGGGTGGGGGCGGACCAGGGTGTCTAAATGACTGTCCGGCACAGCCGACCGGGCCATGGCTCCGCGGGCCAGCGCAGAGCTGCCTACGTCGTAGTTCACAGAGCGGGTAGTCCTTCCTCCTCCTGCGCTGGTGCCGCCGGCCATGTCTGGTCCCCGTTCCGCCACGGGGCGGCACCTGAGCGTGATTGCTCTGGAGAACAGATAAGCGGACTCGTACGTCTGATCGTGCAGCGCTCCAACGACCTGTTTTCAGCGGGGCCTTGACCAGCGCCGACCGGCGCACTCACAGCAGATTTGCAGTAGTGCAACGCCACGGTTCGCCACCCCGCGCTCGAAAGCGCTACCCGCGCACGACCTGGCAGTCCGTCAATCCGTACAGACATCAACTAAAATTTGCGGAAAGTGCAATTTCACATGCAGTTGCAAGTAGTGACACAGATCACTCAAACTGCGCTGTCGATTACATCCCCAGTTCTTCACTACCTGCACAAAAACCCACGGTGAGCCCCCTTGACCCACCCCTCCGCCGCGCGGCGCCGAGCGACGAAACGAGCCGACGACAACCCCGATGAGCGCGGAGAACGACCGCTCGCACAGCCCCAGCACGCCCCCAAGCCCGACCACGGTCCCCAACTCTCAGCGCTCCCCGGAGAGTCGGCTGACTGAGCCCTGCGAGCCGCCTGGCCCGCTTCCGGGCCGGGCTTTCGACCACGCCTCCACTCGAGGACGTGTCATCCGCCGTGTCACTCTCCCGCATAAAGGAGGCCCTGGCGATGCCGGCCATCCGGTCAGGGGCTGATCGACGTCCGCGGTTCACCTGCCAACACCAAGCCACGGCTCGCTCGCGTACCGGCCTTGCCCTGCCTCGGGAGTCGGTGAGGTTGTCCGGTTTGCACCGGGCTCGAGGCCGCTGCGCGAGGCGGCCGGCTCCGGATCAGAAACCACGGCCACCGGGCCGCCACGCACCCGGAAGACCACTTCAGACAGTGCCCATGGGTCACACTGCGGTGCCACGGTCAGGAGTCGGGGGCCGCGTGTAGTGCGGCGACGGGGGCCGACCCAGCGCGGCTTGTGCGCGGCGGGAGAAATGGGTGCTGACGCCCTGCTGAGCCGGCTTGGAGCAGGCGGCCCTGTCATGAGTCGGCTTTCAGCCGTTCGTTTCCACGCTTACCAGAGGCAGTTTCCCCTACCGGTGGGTAGGGCGCCGCGAATCTAGTCCTTTTTATGCCCATTCGCCGCCTGAAGGGGAAGGGCGGATTCCGGCCCGTATGTGAATGGAATCAGTGGGAACCGAACGGATCTTTGTACGAATCCTGTGACAACGTGTGCGGGCCCGGTGACCGCTGGGGTTGCCGGGGTCTGACTTCCTACGGGGGGAAGCATGCACACGCGTGCCTTCGGCACATCGCTTCGACGTGCCCGGAAACGACCGGGATCGGCCGCAACAATGGCGGCGGTGACTGCGGCAGCGCTGGCCGCGGCCGTCCTGCCGGCCGCCACTGCGGCCGCGGCCGACGGCAAGCCCGTCTCTGCGTGGGGCAAGGACAGCCCCCGCTTCGAGATGCCGGCGGTGAAGGTGGGAGCGAACCGGCCGGTGAAGTCCGAGCCGTCGAAGAATCCGACGGACGAGGTGTACGTGCCGTGGCTGCGTGAGCAGCGGGCGCACGCCAAAAACGTCGCGTCCGGCAAGGCGGCGAAGTCGGCCGGCGTAGCCGCGAACGCGTCCGTGCTGAACGTGGTGCCGGAAGGGCAGGGCAACGTGCCCTGGCACCGTTACACGAGCTTCGCCATCACGGATGCGCTGACCGCGAAGATTGACTACTCGACCGGTAACCTGATGCTGACGGCGACGGACTTCGACATCGCCGGCGTCGGTCAGAACCTGCGCCTGGCGCGGACGTACAACTCGCTGGACGCTCCGTTCGGCCGCGTTTCGCAGCGCTGGTGGCAGCAGTACGAGCGCTACCTGTCCGTCTCCAGCACCGAGGTCATCTTCTACGATGCCTCCGGCGCGACGGTCCGCTTCAAAAAGAACAGCGACGGCTCCCTCACCACTCCCAAGGGCTACTCGCAGGACCTGAAGAAGAACTCCGACGGCACCTACACCCTGACGAAGTGGAAGTCGGGGTCGAAGGAGACCTACAACTCCAGCGGGACGCTCACCGACCGCAACCACGGCACCATCACCGTCACCCAGAACACCGGCGGCGGCTTCAAACTCACCGAATCCCGCTCCGGCCGCTTCATCGACCTGAACAAGGTCAGCGCCACCCTGTGGCAGGCCAAGGACAACACCGGCCGCACCGCCACCTACGGCGTGGACGCGTCCGGCAACCTCGCCTCCACCACGGACACCGAAGGCAAAACCATCGCTTTCGGCTACGACACCTCCGGCCGCGTCGACAAGATCACCACCGCGGAGGGCCGCGTCACCGTCTTCACCTACGACGACGTCAACCGCGTCACCTCCATGCTGCGCGCCACCGGCTTCAACGCCTCCGGCAGTACGGGCCCCACGTGGACGTACGCCTACAGCGCCGAGTCCGCGACGGCTGCAGGGACGACCACGGCTAAGGACCCGGAGCTGCACTCCACCAAGTACGAGCACGACGCTGACGGACAGGTCACCGATGTGACCGACGCGCTCGGTCACAAGCGGTCGTCGAAGTTCGACGCCAACCACAACATCGACACCGCCACCGACGCGATGGGCTCGGGCACCACCCCGGGCAACGTCACCGACTACGGCTTCGACTCCCGCAACAACCTGCAGTCCGTGACCCGGCCCGGACAGTCGGCGACCCAGCCGGGACCCAAGACGGTCAACAGCTGGCAGACCATCGCCGGCGGCGACGTCCCGAAGGACTCGACCAACGCCGACGGCGAGAAGACGTCCTTCACCTACGACACCGTCGGCAACACCACCTCGGTCGCCCAGACCGGCACCGGCGGCGGCAGCGTCTCCTACGACTACAACCCCGCCACCCCCACCTGCGGCGGCTTCGAGGGCCAGCGCTGCGCGGAAAAGACGAAGATGACGTCGACGAAGACGGTCCAGACCGACTTCCACTACGACGCCCGCGGCAATCTCGAGTGGGCCAAGGCCCCCTCCCCGCTGGGCAAGACGACGTACACCTACGACGAACTCGGCCGCACCACCAGCGTCACCGACGCCCGCGGCATCAAGGTCGCCTACACCTACGACAACCTCGACCGCATCCGCACCGTCACCTCACCCAACACGGCCAAGGTCGAATACCGCTACGACGGCGACGGCAACCTCGTCCAGCGCACCGACGGCACCGGCATCGTCTCCTACGAGTTCGACCCGCTCCAGC
>NZ_SZPR01000045.1 GCF_005280195.1 Streptomyces galbus
AGGGCGATCTGGCACGGTACGCAGATGGGGGCGGGGGACGGGTCGGACCGTAAGGACCAGTACGGATTCAATTCGGAGGACTTGAAGAACGCGAAGCTTCCCTGGGGTGACCCGGTGGAGGAGAGGCATCACTGGTACGAGGTCGGCCACTGGGTGAAGTCCTTCGTGTGGGACGGGCTGATCGTGGACGGGGTGTGGGGCACGATCAAGGGCCTGGGCACTCTTGTGGGTTGCGGTGGCTGGGAGGCGATGGGGCAGGCGTGGAAGGGCCTGGCGCAACTGGCGACCGGCCTGGCGCTGGCGTCGATCCCGGGTGTGGGGACGGCGTTCTGGCTGGTGCCGGATGACAAGTTGCCGTCGTGGATCCGTGATTCGCGTACGGCGATGAAGGAGACGGGCAAGGCGCTGGTGGCGTGGGACGAGTGGGGCAAGAACCCCGGTCGTGCTGCCGGTGCGGTCACGTTCAATGTTCTGACGACGGTGTTCACCGGTGGTGCGGGGGGTGCTGCGGCGGGTGCGGGCAAGGCCGGCGCGGTGGCGAAGGTGCTGTCGGTGGCGGGCAAGGCGGGCAAGGTCATCGATCCGATGACGTACATCGCCAAGGGTGCGGGTGCGGGACTGTCGAAGATCGGTGACATCTCCCAGGCGTTGAAGGGCGTCGGGACCATCGAG
>NZ_SZPR01000046.1 GCF_005280195.1 Streptomyces galbus
GCGTTTCCGACTCTATCAGATCATTTTCTGATCCGATTCCCTGTCGGCGGGATGCCGTGGACCAACTCGCTTTCGCTCGTCGGCCTTTCGACATTCACTACGTTAGCCGATTCCCCCGGCGATCTCATAATCGAGATCCGCGAGTTCGAATTCGAACGTGCAGACACGTCGAAAGCGACCCCGCTGAGGGGAAGTCGTTGGTAGTGGGTTGGCCGCTCCGGCTGCAGGCGATCGCCGTACCCGGTTCAGCGGCTCGGGCCACATTACGCGGCTCCCCGGGCGGAGTCAACTTCTGCGGCGCCTGGGCACGTGGGCCCGGTAGGGGCTCACCGTGGGGTCGTCGGCGACCCAGAACCGCCAGGGGTGGACGCCTCCCTCGCCGGCCACGCCCGTGCGGGGTCCGTTGCGTACCCGGTCGCGGCCGACGGGGGTGCCGGCGAGCACGCGCAGGGGCGTCTCGCCGGTGGCGCACGCGTCCGTGCCGTCGAGGCGCCGGTCGATGTCGAGGGCCGTCGCCAGGCGTGCCGGGCCCTTGGCCAGTTCCTTGTCGTTGCGGGCCGAGAGCCGGCGGGTGCGCGCCAGTTCCGCGCCCTCGACGATCTCCCCGGCCCGCAGCAGGACCGCGCTGGACCGACCCTCGGGGCCGCACACCAGGTTCATGCAGTGCCACATGCCGTAGGTGAAGTAGACGTACACGTGTCCGGGCGGTCCGAACATCACCGCGTTGCGGGGCGTGCGGCCGCGGTAGGCGTGGGACCCGGGGTCGTTCTGGCCGTCGTAGGCCTCGACCTCCGTCAGGCGCAGGACGACCGGACCGTCGGGGGTCTCACGGACGAGGAGGCGGCCGAGGAGGTCGGGCGCGACCTCCAGGACGGGCCGGTCGAAGAAGTCCCGTGGGAGGGGCGTACGGTCGGGGGTCGCGATCATGCCCTCCGAGCGTAGTGCAGTCGCCCGGGTGCGCGGGGTGGCCACGGAGCGTCCGGCTTTGCCAGGGTGGGGGCGCGGAACCGGCCACGGTCGGATCGCGTTGGTAGGGGGCAGGGGATCAGGCCGGGCGCAGGGGTCGTCCGGGGTCCGCCGCCACGGTCACAAGGGAGAGTCATGGCGTTCAAGAAGCTGCTCGCGAGTCTGGGGGCCGGCGGGGCCTCGGTCGAGACGGTGCTGACCGAGGTCAACGTCGTTCCGGGCGGCGTCGTCCAGGGTGAGGTGCGGATCCAGGGCGGGTCCGTCAACCAGGACATCGAGGGTCTGTCCGTGGGGCTGCAGGCCGTGGTCGAGGTCGAGGGCCAGGACACGGAGTACAAGCAGAACGTCGAGTTCACCAAGGTGCGGCTGGGCGGTGCCTTCGAGCTGCAGGCGGGCGCGGTGCACGCGGTGCCGTTCGGGCTCGAGATCCCGTGGGAGACGCCGGTCACGATGATCGACGGGCAGTCGCTGCGCGGCATGCACATCGGGGTGACGACCGAGCTGGCGATCGCGCGGGCCGTGGACTCCTCGGACCTGGACCCGATCAACGTGCACCCGCTGCCGGCGCAGAAGGCCATCCTCGACGCCTTCATCCAGCTCGGCTTCCGCTTCAAGAGCGCGGACATGGAGCGCGGCCACATCCGCGGCACCCGCCAGACGCTGCCGTTCTACCAGGAGATCGAGTTCTTCCCGCCGTCGCAGTACCGGGGGCTGAACCAGGTCGAGCTGAGCTTCGTGGCCGACGAGCACGCGATGGACGTCGTGCTGGAGATGGACAAGAAGCCGGGCCTGTTCAGCGAGGGCAGCGACACGTTCCGCTCGTTCCAGGTGGGGCTGCACGACTACCAGTCGACCGACTGGGCCGCGTACCTCAACCAGTGGCTGTCGGAGGTCGGCAGCCGGCGCAACTGGTTCTAGGCTCGGTCCCGTACCGGACGCACCGATTCAGGAGGTACCGAGGTGACCGAGCTCAAGCGGCGGCCGCTGCCCCACGACTTCCATCCGCCCGTGCCGTCGTTCACGGTGACGAGCCAGGACGTCGAGGAGGGCGGGACGCTCAAGAGCGACCAGGTCCAGGCCGAGGGCAACACCTCTCCGCACCTGCGCTGGGAGGGTTTCCCGCCGGAGACCAAGAGCTTCGCCGTGACCTGCTACGACCCGGACGCGCCGACCGGCAGCGGGTTCTGGCACTGGGTCCTGTTCGACATCCCGGCCTCCGTGACGGAGCTGCCGGTGGGTGCGGGCAGCGGCAAGTTCGAGGGACTGCCGGAGGGCGCAGTCCACGCGCGCAACGACTACGGCTCGAAGGACTTCGGCGGTGCCGCGCCGCCGCCCGGGGACGGGCCGCACCGCTACGTCTTCACGGTGTACGCGGTGGACCAGGAGAAGCTGGGGCCGGACGCGGACGCCTCGCCGGCCGTGGTGGGCTTCAACCTGCGGTTCCACACGATCGCGCGCGCCCAGCTGATCGGTGAGTACGAGAATCCCGCCGAAGGATGAGTCATCTCATCGTTCACTGAGCGTTTGCCCGCCCCTGGTCTTGGAAGTGATCAGGGGCGGGCATTTTTGTTGCCGGGGGTCGCGGGGGTCACCCCCCGTGGGAGCAGCAGATATTGCGTTGTCCATCTCGGCGTGCCCGGCCAGAGTTGATCCCAGCCCGCCACGGGGTGGGCCGGTGCACGGGAGGTGGGCTGGTGATGCGGGACACGCTGGTGCTGAACGCGAGCTTCGAGCCGCTGTCGACGGTGACGCTGAACCGAGCCGTCGTGCTGGTGCTCCAGGACAAGGCCGTCGTCGAGCAGGCCCACCCCGAACTGCGGATGCGCGGAGCCGCCGTCGACATACCGGCGCCCCGGGTGATCAGGCTGTGCAGGTACGTACGGGTGCCCTTCCGAAGACAAGCGCCGTGGTCACGGCGGGGCGTGCTGGTGCGGGACCGGCACCGGTGCGCGTACTGCGGGCGGCGGGCGACGACCGTGGACCACGTGGTGCCGCGGTCGCGGGGCGGACAGGACACGTGGCTGAACACGGTGGCCTCGTGCGCGGAGGACAACCACCGCAAGGCGGACCGGACTCCGGAGGAGGCGGGGATGCAGCTCCTGCGCACGCCGTTCGAGCCGACGCCGGCTGACGCGATGCTGCTGGCGCTGGGGGCGGAGGACCTGTCGGCCCTGCCGGAGTGGCTCCGGGACGCGGCCTGACGTCGTGGCCGTCGGGCGCTGAACGCGCGGTTCCCCGCGCCCCCTTGAGGGGTGCGGGGAACTTTGCTGTGCCGGAACGCTGGCCGGGCCGCTGCGCCGTCAGTCGATCGTCGGCCGCTCGCGGCGCTCCGTACCGGAGGAGTTGCCGCCGTTGTTGCCGTTGCCGCCCCCTGAACCGCCGCCCAGCGGGCCGAAGTTGCCCATGGCGCCGGACAGGCCCTTGAGGGCGTCGCCGATCTCGCTGGGGACGATCCAGAGCTTGTTGGCGTCGCCCTCGGCGATCTTAGGGAGCATCTGGAGGTACTGGTAGCTGAGGAGCTTCTGGTCGGGGTCGCCGGCGTGGATGGCCTCGAAGACCGTGCGGACGGCCTGGGCCTCGCCCTCGGCGCGCAGGGCGGCTGCCTTGGCCTCACCCTCGGCCTTGAGGATCGCGGACTGCTTCTCGCCCTCGGCGGTGAGGATGGCGGCTTGGCGCGTGCCTTCCGCGGTGAGGATCGCGGCGCGCTTGTCACGGTCGGCGCGCATCTGCTTCTCCATCGAGTCCTGGATGGAGGTCGGGGGCTCGATCGCCTTGAGCTCCACGCGGTTGACGCGGATGCCCCACTTGCCGGTGGCCTCGTCCAGCACGCCGCGCAGGGCCGCGTTGATCTCCTCGCGGGAGGTCAGGGTCCGTTCGAGGTCCATGCCGCCGATGATGTTGCGCAGTGTGGTGACGGTGAGCTGCTCGATGGCCTGGATGTAGCTGGCGACCTCGTAGGTGGCGGCCCGGGCGTCGGTCACCTGGTAGTAGATGACGGTGTCGATGTTGACGACCAGGTTGTCCTGGGTGATCACCGGCTGCGGCGGGAAGGGGACGACCTGTTCGCGCAGGTCGATGCGGTTGCGGATGGTGTCGATGAACGGGACGACGATGTTGAGGCCCGCGTTCAGCGTCCGTGTGTAGCGGCCGAACCGCTCGACGATGGCCGCGCTGGCCTGTGGGATGACCTGGATGGTCTTGATCAGGGCGATGAAGACCAACACCACCAGAATGATCAGGACGATGATGACCGGTTCCATCGAACTCCCCGTACCCTTCTCCGCCTCGGCGCCTTCGGAAGATCTTATGGGTGTTGAAGATCTTGCTGGTCGAGTCTGACAGACCGTCGCGTGCGTTGGGGCCGTGTTGGGCGCAGTCGCGCCAACTGGCCGTCGTACGAGGTCACATGACGATCGCCGTGGCCCCCTCGATGTCCACGACGTCGACCTGCTGACCCGGCTCGTAGGTCTGGTCGCCGTCGAGTGCGCGGGCCGACCAGACCTCGCCGGCGAGTTTGATGCGGCCGCCGGAGCCGTCGACGCGCTCCAGGACGACGGCCTGCTTGCCCCTCAGGGCGTCGATGCCCGTGGCGAGTTGGGGCCGCTGCGAGCGGTGCCGGTTGGCGATGGGCCGCACGACGGCGATGAGGGCGACCGAGACGACGACGAACACGAGCACCTGGGAGACGGCGCCGAAGCCGACTCCGGCCGCTGCCGCGGCGGCGATCGCGCCCACCGCGAACATGCCGAACTCGGGCATCGCCGTGACCACGAGGGGAATTCCGAGCGCGGCCGCGCCGACCAGCCACCACACCCATGCGTCGATGTCGTTCACATGGTCATGGTAGGACCGCGCGTGCGGCGCGGACAGGGCGCGAGGGGGGCCGTGCGGGGGCGTCGGCGTCCGTGCCGTCCGGGTCATTCCCGGTGCGGCGGGCGGCCGTTCAGGACATCGGGAGGCCCTGCGCCGTCCAGCGGTCGCCGACCTGCTCGACGACGAGCGGCAGGCCGAAGCAGTGGGAGAGGTTGCGCGAGCTGAGTTCCAGCTCGATGGGGCCGGCGGCGAGGACCTTGCCCTGGCGGATCATGAGGACGTGGGTGAAGCCGGGGGCGATCTCCTCGACGTGGTGCGTGACCATGATCATCGAGGGGGCGATGGGGTCGCGGGCGAGCCGGCCGAGCCGGCGCACGAGGTCCTCGCGGCCGCCGAGGTCGAGTCCGGCGGCCGGCTCGTCGAGGAGCAGCAGCTCGGGGTCGGTCATCAGGGCGCGGGCGATGAGGGTGCGCTTGCGCTCGCCCTCGGAGAGGGTGCCGAACCTGCGGTCGAGGTAGTCGCTCATGCCGAGGCGGTCGAGGAAGGCGCGGGCGCGCTGCTCGTCGATGTCCTCGTACTCCTCCTGCCAGGCGGCCGTCATGCCGTACGCGGCGGTCAGCACGGTCTGCAGGACGGTCTGGCGCTTGGGGAGCTTGTCGGCCATGGCGATGCCGGCCACGCCGATGCGGGGGCGCAGCTCGAAGACGTCGGTGCCGGGGCGGCCGAGGGTCTCGCCGAGGATGGTGGCGGTGCCCTTGCTGGGGTAGAGGTAGCTGGACGCGACGTTGAGCAGGGTGGTCTTGCCGGCGCCGTTGGGGCCGAGGATGACCCAGCGCTCGCCTTCCTTCACCGACCAGGAGACCTGGTCCACCAGAGCCCGGCCCTCACGGACCACGGATACGTCCTGAAGCTCCAGAACATCGCTCATGAGCGCGTTGTCTCCCCTTGCAGTGTGGCCGGTCTCGGCTGTCGCGTACGCCTGTGGCTCGGTCCGCCGCGCCGGTGGGCACGGCCCTCAAGGAAATCTACGCCACCGGCCGGGCGGCCCGTTCCATCGGTGGGGTCCTTAGGGTGGGGGCATGCACTCGGAACCTCGCTCGGGTCGCCTGGCGGCCTGGGGAAATGCCCTCTTGGCCGGACTTGTCTCGCCGGACGACGCCGTGCTCGCCATCGTCGGCGAGGACGCGGTGCACCGGGTGGACGGGCTGCCCGGTGAGCCGGCGCCCGTCGGGCTCTCGCTGGCGCTCGGCCGGCTGCGGGCGCTGGGGATGACCGGCCTGCGGGTGGCGCTGCCGGCGCCCGGGCATCCGCTCGGGCTCAGCGGGCCGCCGGAGTTCAACGCGCGGGCCCTGGAGGCCGGGGAGGCGGTGGTCTGTCACGGTGCCGCGCTGGGGCTGGTGCCGCAGGTGCACGAGGCCGGGCCCGCGGGTGACGTGCACGTGGAGGTGGTGTGGCACTGCCTGCCCGTGCGGGAGGCGCCGCCCGCGGACGTGCCGTCGCTGGGCGAGGCGGAGCGGGAGCTGGCGGAGGCGCTGCGGGACGCCACGGAGGTGCTGACGCGGCTGGACGTGGCCGGGTCGGGTCCGGTGGCCGCGGCGGCGATCGACGCGTACCGGGCGCGGGCCGAGCGGGAGCGCGAGGCGCTGGCGCCCGGGTACCCGCCGCGGGCGGTGCGGGTGCTGGAACTGGCCGAGCGGGTGGGGCTGCTGGTCTCGCTGGCGTACGGCAACGGGCACGGGGGCGCGGTCAGCGCGTCCGAGATGGCGGCGCGGACGCACGCGCTGCGCCCGGTGGAGCGGACGGCCCGGCGGGCGCGGGTGGCCGCGTACAACGCGTACGTGGAGGAGCGGGAGCGCGGGGTGCGCTGAGCGCACCGGTGGGGTGGGCTGGGCGTACGGCGGCGGGGCTGCCTGCCGGGGGATCTGGGCGTACGGCGGCGGGGCTGCCCGCCGTTCCGGCCGGGCGTCAGCCGGCCATGCCGTGGCGTACGGCCCACAGCGCCGCCTGGGTGCGGTCCGCGAGGTCGAGCTTCATCAGGATGTTCGAGACGTGGGTCTTGACCGTCTTCTCGGACAGCACGAGGGCGCGGGCGATCTCCCGGTTGGAGCGGCCGTCCGCGATGAGGCCGAGCACCTCGCGCTCCCGGTCGGTGAGCGAGCCGCCCCTGCCCTGGCCGCCGCCCGCCTCCTCCTGGGAGAGCAGGGCGCCGGCGACCTCGGGCTGGAGCAGCACGTGGCCGGCGTGCACCGAGCGGATGGCGGTGGCGAGGGCGTCGGGGTCGACGTCCTTGTACACGTACCCGGCGGCGCCCGCGCGCAGGGCGGGGACCACCGTGCGCTGCTCGGTGAAGCTGGTGACGATCAGCACCCGCGCGGGGTTGTCCAGCTCGCGGAGCCGGCGCAGGGCGTCGACGCCGTCCAGGCCGGGCATCTTGACGTCCATCAGCACGACGTCGGGCCGCAGCTCCTCGGCGCGGTCGACGCCTTCGGCGCCGTCGGCGGCCTCGCCGACCACCTCGATGTCGTCCTGCACTTCCAGGAAGGTGCGCAGTCCCCGGCGGACGACCTGGTGGTCGTCGACCAGCAGCACCCTGATTGCGTCAGCCACCGGGGACCTCCATCTCGATCACGGTGCCCTTGCCGGGCGCCGACTCCACCGTCAGTGCGCCGCCGACGCCGCTCGCGCGGTCCCGCATGGAGACGAGGCCGAGGTGGCGGCCGGCCCGGCGCACGACCCGGGTGTCGAAGCCGCGGCCGTCGTCGGTGACGCGCAGGACGGCGCCCGGGCCGTGCTTGTCCAGGGTGACGTCGACGCGGGTCGCGTCCGCGTGGCGCAGGGCGTTGTGCAGGGCCTCCTGGGCGACGCGCAGCAGGGCCTCCTCCTGGGTGGCCGGCAGGGCGCGCACGCCGTGGCTGCGGAAGGTGACGTGCGCGGTGTGGGCACGGTCCAGGACCTGCACCTGGGTGCGCAGGGTGGCGACGAGGCCGTCCTCGTCGAGGGCGGCGGGGCGCAGCTCGACGACGGCGGCGCGCAGCTCGTCGGCAGCCTCGGCGGCGAGCGCGGCGACCTGCTGGAGCTCGCCCTTGGCGCGGGAGGGGTCCCGGTCGACCAGGGCGGCGGCGGCCTGGGCGGTCAGGCGCAGCGAGAACAGCTTCTGGCTCACCGCGTCGTGCAGCTCGTGGGCGAGCCGGGAGCGCTCCTCGGCGATGGTCAGCTCGCGGCTGCGCTCGTACAGACGGGCGTTGGTCAGGGCGATCGCGGCGTGCTGCGCGAGGATCGACAGCAGTTCCTCGTCGTCCTCGGTGAAGCCGCAGCCGCCGCCGGGCTTGGGGCAGTCCTTGTTGGCGAGGAACAGCGCGCCGAGGACCTCGTCGCCGTCGCGGATGGGCAGGCCCAGGAAGTCGGACAGCTCGGGGTGCGCGGACGGCCAGCCCTCGAAGCGGGGGTCCTCGCGCACGTCGGCCAGGCGCTCGGCCCTGGCCTCGTGGAGCATCGCGGCGAGGATGCCGTGCTGGCGCGGCAGGGGCCCGATGGCCCGCCACTGCTCGTCGCTCACGCCGTCGACGACGAACTGGGCGAAGCCCCCGTGGTCGTCCGGCACCCCCAGGGCGGCGTACTGCGCGCCGAGCAGCTCGCGGGCCGAGGCGACGATCGTCTTCAGGACGTCGCGCACCTCGAGGTGTCTGCTCATGGCCAGCAGCGCGGAGCTCACCGCGGCGAGGCCGGACCGGGGGCCGTGACTCATGGTCCTCACGGTACCGGCGGCCCGCGACACGGCGGATCGGGCTGTGGACGGCACCGGGTGGGGCGGAGGTCCTAGGTGTGCTGTTCGGAGAG
>NZ_SZPR01000047.1:0-924 GCF_005280195.1 Streptomyces galbus
TCGCGTTCTTCAAGTCCTCCGCATTGAAGCCGTACTGGTCCTTACGGTCCGACCCGTCCCCCGCCACCATCTGCGTACCGTGCCAGATCGCCGTGATCTTGTTGTGGCACGTCCGCTCCGCCGCCCAAAACGCCGCAACCGTCGCCGTGATCTCATCCCGCAACTGGTTGTGCTCGTCGACCTTGTCCCCGTCGTACTCCCAGTCGTCGTCATCCTTCACGGAGTTGACGAACGTCTGCGCCTTGCTCTTGAGCTCCGCCAGCTTCGACACCAGCGGACGGATCTCGGTGGCGTAGGACGACAGCGCGCCCGAGACCGTCTCCAGGTGGGTGGCGAAGTCGTCGGCGCGGTCCTGGACGGGCTTGGTGGTGGCGAACAACTGCTCGGCCTCGGGCGCCTGGTAGAACGCCGACAGCCCCTGGAACTGGGAGTGGACGTCCTTCCCCGTGTCCCGGACGTTCCCGGCGTCCTTCTTCAACGCCGCATGGTCCAGCTCCAACTGCGCCAGATCACCGGTGAACTGCGGAATCTCCTCCGGCTTGATCACGCCTTGCCCACCCCCGGCGCATCCAGCTTCGGCGCCTTCAACGTATTGCGCTGCGCCTCCAGCGCCATCTCCTCATCACCGTTCAAATACGCCGTCGTCGCATCCACCACACCCTGCAACGACTTACCCGCACGCGCCGCCACGAACGACAAGTCCTTCGACGCCCGCTCCGCATACTGCGACAACGCCAGCGCCACCAGACCACCCTGCGCCTGCTTACCCCCCGCCGCCGGCGCATCCGCGGAGATCGTGCCCGCACTCGACGCCGCCGACGTCAGATGCTCACCGAACGCCGTCGCATACCCCTGCAGATGCGACGCCGTCTCCCCCGTCGTCTTCAGCACACCCGAAATACCCTGCGGCTTCAGATCCCAGCC
>NZ_SZPR01000047.1:985-1741 GCF_005280195.1 Streptomyces galbus
TCAGCCGATGTTGTCGACCGCTGCCTTCGCCTTCGACAACGTCGACTGCGCCGTACCGTCGTTCTGCTCCAACGTCGACTTCAACAGCCCGATGATGTTCTTCACCTCGGTCGACGCACGGTTCCAGCGCTGCTCCTTGCCGTGGTACTCATCCGCCACACCATCAGCCGTGAAGTCAGCCATCGCCGCCTTCACCTGACGATCCCGCTGACCGATGACCTCCTCCAGCCGCGCGATCACACTCTGGATGTTCCCCTGCGCATCCGCCGACGCACCCACGTCGTACGAACGACGATCCGAACCCGCACCCGCCATCACCGATCACTCCCCGTGAAAATCAACACTACGTACCGGAACCGGAGTTGAAGCTCAGCGCGCACCGAAACGCGCCGCGTCGAAGTTCGCCGCCGACATCTGCTGCCGCGCGTTGTCACCCTGCTCCTGGTCACCCGAGCTGAACGCCGACTCCATGCCCGACTGACCACCCAGGATCGCCGACAGAGAACCGTTCAGCTCGCTCGTGATCTCATCCGCACGGGCCTTGAACTGGTCGAACATCACCCGGCCACTGCCGTTGAACTTGCCCTCCAACGGCTGCGCCGCCTGCACCAACTGCCGGATCAGCGAACCGAGATAGTCGCTGGAGCCGCGCGAAACACGCATCAGGGTCGACAGCGTCAGCGCACCCATTTCGAACTTCATACCGAAACCGCCCTCCCCCGTTGGGGTCTGTCTGCCACATCTGTACGCATCCCA
>NZ_SZPR01000048.1 GCF_005280195.1 Streptomyces galbus
CATCAGCGGCACCAACGCCCACGTCATCCTCGAACAAGCACCCCCCACCCCCACCACCCCAGAAGAAACCCCCCAGAACACCACCCCCCTCACCCCCACCCCCGTCCCCCTCTCCGCCCGCACCCCCCACGCCCTGCGCGAACAAGCCCAGCGCCTCCTGCACCACCTCGACCAGCACCCCACCCACCTCACCGACCTCGCCCACTCCCTCGCCACCCACAAAGCCGCACTCCACGAACGCGCCGTCCTACTGGCCGACACCCCCGACACCCTGCGCACCGCACTCACCCACCTCACCCAC
>NZ_SZPR01000049.1 GCF_005280195.1 Streptomyces galbus
ACGTCATCGGCAGCAGCGCGCCCAGCGCCGTCGCCCCGTCCGCGTTGCGCTTGAAGTAGATGTTCGGGAACGCCAGGAACCGGTGCCAGGCGATACTCATGTCGATCTTCAGCGACACGACGATCATCCAGACGAACGAGACACTGATCTTGGTCATCGCGACCAGGTAGACCAGGTTCTCCAGCACCCCGGCGTCCAGGCCGGACAGCGCCCGCACCAGCGGATAGGAGAACAGGTAGGCCGCCTCCCAGTGCTCCACCCCCGCCAGGGCGCCCTCCAGGCCCCGCAGCGTCATGATCGCCAGGCCGATGGTGAGGATCACCCACTCGACGAAGTACGCCTGGCCGAAGTTCGACCCGGCGAAACGCGACTTGCGCTCCGGCCGGCGCGGGTGGCTGAGCTGGCGGACGGCGACCAGGGCCAGGATGCCCAGCGACGTGAAGGTCGCGATCACCTCGACGAAGACCTCGTACGGCAACCAGTGCCCGATGACCGGCAGCACCCAACGCGGCCTGAACAGCTGCCCGGTGGCGTTGACCAGGGTCAGCAGCAGCGTGTAGAAGCCGATCGCCACGAACCAGTGGGCCACCCCGATCACCCCCCACCGGTTCATCCGGGTGTGACCGAGGAACTCCTTCACCAGGGTCGCACCGCGCCGGTAGGGGTGGTCGGTGCGCGTCCCGGCGGGCACCGGCTGGCCGAGCAGGAAGAGCCGGACGAGCCGGCCGATGGCACGGGCGAACAGGGCGACGCCGACGGCGGTCAGGGCCAGCGACACGACGATCGCGGCGAGTTGCATGGCGGACTCCTCAACCTGCGCGATTCTACTGAGCGGTAGCTTTGGGGTGGTCCGAGGCTACCCGTTTTCCCCCGCCCTCATGAGCCCTTCCGCCCCGCCACCTGTGCCCCCGTCAGGAGCCTTGGGAGCGGGCCGGCTCGGGGCTTTCGGCCGGTGGGGGAGCGAACGGCCTGATCAGTGCACCGGCCGGCCCCGCACCAGGTCACGGCACCGCCGGCCCGCCCGCCGCACGGCCGGGACACGGCTCCAGCCGCACTCCGCCCGCACCCCGCCCCCACTGCGGCCGCACTCAAGACACCCCGCCGGACCGGGGGAGGAGACCACCCCCGCCCAGGCTCCCGCAACCCCCGCCACCCCCCTTCGCTGCAACTCCCGCCGGCCGCAGGCGGACACGCGCCCCCAGGCGGGGGTGGGGCGGTCCTCAGCCCGCTCTCGAGCGCAAGTCGAGGCCGCCGGGGGATTCTTTGGACTCCACGCCGCTACGACCAGGGGCGCACGTCACGGGAGGGTTGCCATGTCGGACGAACGGCCGGTGCGGCTGCACTGCTTCGCGCACTCGGCAGACGGTGTCTCGGTCTTCGACCGGTGGGCGCAGAGCACCGGCCCGGGCGTCGAGGTCCTCCCGGTCGTCCTGCCCGGCGGCGCGGGCGGGCACGGCGGGCCCCGCCCGGTCACCCACGCCGGGCTGCTCGCACAGCTGCTGCCCCGTTTCAGCGACCCCGGCCCCGGCCCGTACGTGCTCTACGGGCACGGCCTGGGCGCGATGGTCGCCCTGACGCTGACCCGCGCGCTGCACGAGGCCGGCCTGCCCGGCCCCGCCCTGCTGGCCGTCGCCTCCTCCGCGCCGCCGTGCGCGCCCCTGGCCACCAGCGTGCGCACCCTGAGCGACGACGAACTCCTCGACGTGCTCGGCGGCCGCGGCGCCGTACCGCCCGCCAGCGACGAGGGCATCATGCTGCGCGCGATGCTGCCGGTGCTGCGCCAGGACCTGGAACTGGCCCAGGCCCTGGACGAAGCCGCCCACACACCCTCGGCGGCGGGCCCGCTGGACACACCCCTCCTCGTGGTGGCTTCGCAGGACAACCCCCTCGCACCGGCCGCCATAGCCGACGGCTGGCGGCAGTGGACCGAAGGACCCGTCCGGGTGCGCACCGTCCCCGGCCGCCACTTCTTCGTCCGCGGCGCACGCGAACTGCCCCGGCTGCTGGGACGGGCCTGCCGCGTCACCCGCCGCCTGGTCCCCGAACCGGCGCCCGTCAGCTGATGCCCGTGCCCCGGCCGTACCGCGCGGGCAGGCGGTGTCCCGCGCACCGGGCACACCGGCGCGCAGCACACCGGCCGAGGCTGCCGCGCCCTGCATGGAGGTGTTCAGATGTCTGGTGAGCGTGTCGAGGGGGCGACGCACACGGTCGAGGTGGCCGCGCCCGCCGGCGTGGTCTTCGCGGTCCTGGCCGACGCCACGAAACTGCCGCTGTACTTCTCCCCGTACGTCCACGCCGAACGCCTTCAGTTCGACGGCGCCACCGAACGGCTGCGCCTGTGGACCCTGGTGGACGGCCAGCTGAAGTCCTGGACGTCCCGGCGCCACCTGGACGCGGTGCGCCGCCGCATCGACTTCCGCCAGGAACCGCCCGCGGCCCCCCTGACCTCCATGAGCGGCACCCTGCAGGTCACCGAGCACGGCCCGCGCCGCACCGAACTGCAACTGCGCTACCACTACGGCGTCGACGCCGCCCGCCCCGCCGACCGGGCCTGGGCCGAACGCGCCGCCCACGACACCAGCCGCACCCAGCTCGCCGAGCTCAAGAGCTACGCCGAACGCTGGAACCGCCTGGACGACCTCGTGCTGTCCTTCGAGGAAGCCGTACGCGTCCACGGCCCCGCCGAACTCGTCTACGACTTCCTCTACCGGGCCGGGGACTGGCCCGACCTGGTCCCCCACGTCACCCGCGCCGACCTGCGCGAGGACACCCCCGGCGTGCAGCACATGACCGTGGAGACCCTCACCGAGTACGGCTGCCACAGCACCGACTCGGTCCGCATCTGCTTCCCCCACGCCGGCCGCATCGTCCACAAGCAGACCGTGCCCCACGTCCTGCTCGAAGCCCACACCGGCGAATGGTCCGTCGTGCCCGACGAACGCGGCGTGACCGTCCTGGCCCAGCACAGCGTCGTCCTGCGCGAGGACGGCCCCGCCGCCGCCGCGCTCGGCCACCACGGCGACCTCGCCCGCACCCGACGGCACGTACGCGAGGAACTCGGCCGCGACAGCCGCGCCCTGCTCGCCCACGCCAAACGGCACGCCGAGAGCGCCGTACGCATGCTGTGACCCCCCCCCGCGCCGGGCTCCGCCCCCCGCCGGGCTCCGGCCCGGCGCGCCGGGCCCGCACCGCGCCAGGGCCCCCTTCGCACCGGACCGCGCCCGCCGCCGCCCCCTGCCGGCCGCGGGCGCCACCCGCCCCCCCGCCAGGAGCGTCGCGGGCCGGCTCGGGTCCCGCTTGGGCTGCGCTCCACACCCGCTTGGGAAAACGGACCCCGCGCCCACCCGGCACCTAGCGTGGTGACGACCGCCCCTCTCACCGCGAAGACGCCGAGCAGGAGAGACCATGCACGCCAGCGCGCAGCGCAGCACCCGGGCCCGCCCCCGGCCGCCCTCCCCGCGCGGGCCGCGCCGTGGCACCCGCCCGCACCCGGCGGCCCCTGCCCGCACTCCCGGCACACCCCGGCGGCGCCCGCCCCGCGGCCCGCCGCCCCCACGGCACGCCCCTGAACCCCGCCCGCCGTACGACCCGCCCGCCACGCCACCGGAGAGGAGACAAGGGGACCCCCGCGCCCGCCCGCGCGTCCCCGAACCCCAGATGACTGCTCTCCCCTCGCACGCGGCGATCCGCGTGGTCCTCGAACCCGCACCCGGCCCGGACCCGGACGCGGGTACCTGGACCTGCCAGGTGCACGGCCCCCTGCAGCCGGCCGCCCTCCGACACGCCCTGGCCGCCGCCCAGGCCCCGGACCCGGCCCGCTGGCACCACCACCTGGTACGCCACACCCCCGAGCACCACACCCTGCGCCTCACCCCCGCCCAGGACACCCCCGGCGCGGGCGTGCCCGGCCGCCTGGCCGACCTGCTCACCCGGACACCCCCGACCGGCCACCCGCTCACCCCCGCCCAGTACGCGGTGCTCCCGCCCACCAGGAGCGGCCGCTACGAGGCGGTGTACCTCGAACCCGCCGCGCCGCAGCCGCGCACGGTGCGCGAGGCCCTGCGCGCCGTGCTGGCCGCCCACCCCCAGCTGCGGTGGCGCCTGGACCTGGGCGGCGGACGCCTCACCGGCGAGGTGGCCCCCGCACACCCCGGGACGGGGGACGTGCACGACCAGGAGGACCTGGTCGTGGGGGAGTTCACCGACGAGGCCGGCTTCACCGCGGCCGTCGCCGCCGTGGGGAGCACCCTCGATCCCCGCCGCGGTGTGCACCTGCGGGCCCTTCTCGCCCGCGACCGCCGGCCGGGCGGACCGGGCACCGACCGGCTCGCCCTGGTCGCCCACGAACTCGCCGTCGACGCCGCGTCCTGGCGCACCCTGCTCGACGACCTGACCACCGCCCTCGCCACGACCACCACCACAGCCCCGCCCGCGGCCCCGGACCCGATCCCGGACACAACACCGACCCCCGCGCCCGGCTCTGACGACGCCTCAGCTGCCCCGGCCCCGGCCCCGGCCCCGACCGCCCCGGCCCCGACCGCTCCCGCCCTCGCACCCGCCGCCGCGGGCCCGTCGCCCGCCTGGCGCGCCCCGGGCACCCCGGACGGCTGGGTCGCCCTACTGCGGGAGCTGGCGGACGACCCGGCCGAGGCCCGCCACTGGGCGCAGGTCGCCGAGAGCAGGTCCCACGCGGCCGCCACCGGCCCCGCCACCGCCGCCGGCCCCGTCACCGAGACCGCCCCCGGCGCCGCCCGGCACGCCGGCTTCACCCTCGACGCGGACGACACCGACCGCCTCACCCGGGTGCTCGCCCCGCGGCTCGGGCTCGGTGCCGAGCAGCTCCTGACCGGTGTGTTCGCGCTGGCCCTGGCCCACTGGCAGGGCCGCGACGAGGTGGCCCTCGACGTCGTCAGCGACCCCAGGACCGGCCACCACGAACTGCGCCACCACGTGGGCCGCCTCACCGGCCCCTATCCCGTCCACCTCGCCCTGGAACCCGGCCTGGACCCGCTCGGCCGGCTCGCCGCCGCTTCCGGCGCACTGGCCGCCGCCGCGGGCCGGGCGGCCGGCGGCGGCGGGTTCGGCGCCTGCCGGGAGTGGAGCCCCGACCCGCTGCTGCGCGAGACCCTGCGCAGCCTGCCCCCCGCCCCCGCCCTGCTGACCCTGTACGGCCCGCACGAGCAACTGCCCGGCCACGCCCGCCCCGTCACCACCGGCGCCCGCACGCCGTACCCGGTGCGCGCCGCCGCCCGGTTCACCCCCGGCGGACTGCGCCTGGACCTGCACTTCCAGCCCCCGGCGGCCCGGGCCCTCACCCCCGCCGGCGCCACACCACGGGACCTGGCCGGACAACTGCACCAGCTGCTGCGGGACCTGGCACAGGCGGCCGGCGCGCCCGTGCCCTCCGCGTTCGCGCCCACCCCCCAGCAGGCGGCCCTGTTCACCGGCACCGACGCCCGCCCCGGCACCGGCCGCCACGTCGAACAGCTCATCTGGGTCTGGCACGGCCCGCTGGACACCGAACGCTTCACCGCCGCCTGGCAGTCGGTCTTCGACCACGAGAGCGTCCTGCGCACCGCGTTCACCGGCGGCCCCCGCCCCCAGCTCATGGTGCACAGCCGCGTCACCGTGGAGATCACCCGCCGCGTCCACCGCGCCGGCGACTGGTCCCCCCTCCTCGAACGCGACCGGCTGCGCGGCTTCGACCTGCGCCGCCCCGGAGCGCTGCGCCTGATGCTGCTGGAGCCCGACCCCGCCCGGCCCGCGGCCGCCTCCCTGCCCACCCGCATCGTGCTCACCTACCACCGCGCCCTGATCGACACCTGGAGCGCCCACCTGCTGCTGCGCGAGTTCTACCGCGCCTACCTCGCCGGCGGCACCCTGCCCGGCGGCGAACGCCGACCCGACCTGCGCGACTACAGCGCCTGGCTCGCCGCCCAGGACCGCGACGCCGGCCGGGAGTTCACCGCCCGCACCAGCCCGCCGGCCCCCGCGGCCAGCCGGCCCGCCCGCCCCGCCCCCGCCACCGCACTGAGCGGCGTCGGCCGCGCCCGGCTGCGCCTGGACACGGCCGAGACCAGCCGCCTGGCCCACTGGGCGGGCCGCTGGGGCACCACCGAGAGCAGCGTGCTGCAGGCCGTGTGGGCCATGCTCATCTACCGCGCCTGCGGCACCGGCGGACCCGCCCCGGTGTCCTTCGCGGTGAGCGTCTCCGGCCGCGGCATCCCCCTGGAGGGCGCCGACCGCATGCCCGGACCCCTGCGCAACGCCCTGCCCGTGCACCTCGACGTCGACCCCGCCCACACCGTGCCGCGCCTGTTGCGCACCCTGCGCGACCGCGCCCTGGACCTGGCCGCCTACGAATGGGTCCACGAGGACTTCCTGCACCCCGACCACACCGGCACCGGCACCGGCGCCGCGCAGGCCGGCACCCTCATCGTCTTCGAGGACCCCCCGCACCCGCTGCACGCCCTGCACGACGACCTCGCCGCCCACGGCATCCGCGCCGAGTTCGCCGGCACCGTGCCCGCCCGCTCCGTGCTGCCCCTGGGACTGCTCGCCCACCACGACGACACCGGCGGCCTGGTCGTCACCACCGTCCACGACCGCGCCCTGCTGGACGAGGACGCCGCCGCCGAACTCCTCGTGCAGAGCGCCATGCTGCTACGCGAACTGCCCCTGCGCGCCGAGGAGTTCACCACCGTCGCCGAGGCCCTGAAACTGCTGGAGGGCCGAGCCGTCCCGCGCATGTCCGACACCTGGCGCCCCGGCCCCCACGAGGCACTGCGCACCCTGCGCGCCGCGGCAGCACCCCAGGCCGGCACCATCTGCCTCATCCCGCCACCGGGCACCCCCGCCACCTGCTACGACCGGCTGCCCCCCCTCCACCGGGGCCCCCAGGAACTCCTGGTCCTCACCCCCCCACCCCCCACGCCCCTCACGGCCGGGGCACGTGACGCGGACGGCGCGGCCGGGGTGCTCGACGCCGCCGCCCGCTCGGCCCTGGCCGCGCGCACCGGGGGCCGGCCCCTGCTGCTCGGCGGTTTCTCCGGAGCGGGCGCCCTGGCCTGCTCCCTGGCCCGCAGCATCGCCGCGGACGGCCACCACCCGCCACGCGTCGTCCTCGCCGGCACCGGCACCCACACCGGCGACCAGGACGCCCTGCACGCCCTCGCCCGCGCCCTGCAGGACGCCACCACCCCCGACACCTGACCCCTCCCGGGCCCCCGGCGGCCCCGCACGGGACCCGGCCGCACGAGCCCCGGGTCCCTGCGGTGCGCCCGGCACCAAGCCCCCCGCCCCCCGCCCTTCGGCCCCGTGCCTGCGGCCTGCGCGCCCCTCCACCGCTGTTCGCTCCCGCTTCGAGCGGGCCTCGTTTCGGGGTCTGCATGGTGGCAGTGGCATGGGCGACCTCCCTTCGGTCGCCGGCGATGCCCGTCCGTGCCGCAGGCCCGACCGCCGCAACGCCGCAACGCCGCAACCGCCAGGAGAGCCATGTCCCGTCCTGTGTTCACCTCGCAGTCCGTGGCCGAGGGACACCCCGACCAGACCGCCGAGCGGATCGGCGACACCGTCCTGGAGGCCCTGCCGCGCGAGGACCCCACCGCCGACGGCGTCGGCGTCGAGGGCCCCTGCGCACCGGACCACCACCGCTACTGACCCAGGAGGACACCGTGTACGACATCCCGGAAGACGGCGGCCGACGCGAGGCACTGCTGTACCAGGACGTCCCGGCCCCCGCCGCGGCGCGCATCCCGCCGCTCCTGCTGGCCGGTGTCGACGAGGACGACACCTGGGAGCCGCATGTCGTACGCGGCATCGACTGACACCCCCGGCCCGGGCGTTCGAGCGCGCGGGCCGGGCCGCTCGAGGGGAGGGCCCACCGATGGGACGAGACGAACAGCGCCGGCGGCAGCGGCGGGCGGGGCGCACCCGGGCGGAGCGCTGGCTGCGTGAGCTGTGGCGGTCGCTGGTGGCCTACGGCGCCACCTGTGTCGGGCCCACGGCCTGCCTGGAGGCCCTGCTGTACGCCGCGCCGGCCGCCTCGGTGCACGATCCGCTGGTGCTGCTGGCCCGCGCGGAGCGGGCGCCGGGCGCGGGCGGGCCGCCGCCCGCCCACCCCGAGCGGCTGCGGCAGGATGTGCCGCTCAGCCGCACCGAGCGGCAGCTTGCCAGCGAGCTGTGGCCGGCCTACTACAGCCCCCGGCACACCCCCCACGACGGCTGAGCCCGGGGCGGGCCGGGCCCGCACCGGGCGGGGCGGGCCTCATGCGGGAGGGGGTCCGGGGCCGGTGCGGGCGGTGGTGAACACCACCAGGCGCAGCACCAGGAACCGCCCGAGCCCGGCGAGGGCGGCCGCCGACAGGTACACGCCCTGGGTGAGGAGCACCCCGGGCGCGTTCACGCAGGCGTGCAGGGCGGCCATCGCGGCGCTGGTGACGGTGTAGGCGGCCACCGCGGAGCCGGCGCTCTGCAGGTGCTGGCGCCAGGTGCTGCGGGCGCCGGCGAAGGTGAACCGGGCGTGCAGCTCGGTGGCCAGCACGGTGGAGGCGACGGTGACCGCGGCGTTGGCCAGCGCCCACGGCACGAGGGCGGCGAGCGCGGTGACGGCGGCGCTCGCCGCCAGGCCGACCGTGCCGCCCAGCACCACGAACCGTACGAAGCAGGCCAGGGCGCCGGTCCGGCCGGTGCCGGCCCGTGCGGGGCGGGCCGGGCGGCCGGCGGCGGCCGGTGACGGGGCGGGGTGGGGGGTGTTCACCACTGGGGCGCGGATCGTGGTGGGGGCCATGCGGCTGCCCTCCCCTCGACGTCACGGGCGGATGCCCGCGGGGCCGCACCCCGCACCCCCGGCAGGCCCCCCGGCTCACGGCACGAGGGGGGCTGCCGGCGGCTGGTCGGGGCCCGGCCGCGGATGGTGGGACGGGGACTCAGCGGGCCTGGTAGATGCGCTGGTGGCCGCTGATGCCGGCCAGCCGGAACGGGCCGGTGGTCTGCTCGGGCGTGGCGTGCTCGCCGCCGTCGGCGGGGAAACGCCACTCGTGCAGGTCGCGGTAGCGCGCGTGGTCGACCTCGGTGCGCCGCTCGATGGCCCGCCGGTTGGCGTCGGTGCGCAGGCGCTCGCGGTAGCCGGCCACCACCGTCCCGGCGAAGAACTCCGCCACCGACCCCGAGCCGTAGCTCAGGAACGCCAGCGGCCGGCCGGTCAGGTCCTCCGAGCGGTCGAGCAGCGCGGCCAGGCCCAGGTACACCGATGCGGTGTAGCTGTTGCCGATCACCCGGTTGTAGGCGGTGGTGTGGCCGATGGCGCGGTCGATGTCGTCCTGGTCGGTGTCGTGGCCGCAGTAGTTGAGCAGGTGGC
>NZ_SZPR01000005.1 GCF_005280195.1 Streptomyces galbus
GCCCGGGCCGCAGCCACCACAACGACCACGCACTCCCCCCGCAGCACGCGGGTCCGGTGCACCCAGCCCTGCTCCCCATCCCCCTCGGGAGACCACTGCGAAGCTTCGGACACCGTGGCCTGTCGCCGCGGCGGTGAACCATCACGCCCCTACCTCATGCCGACAACGTCGTGACTGGTCACGTCCTTGATCGTCATGTCCCTCATCCTGACAGCGGGGACAGCCACCGACGGTGCGTGGCAGTGCCCCGGACCGAGCATGCTCCCGTTGATGGCTCGGTGCCGAGCATGCCGCCGGTCCATGCGCGGCCGGACACCACCCTTTCCTGCATCAGGTTGCTGGGATGTGGGCGATGCCGTGGTCGCGGGAGAAGCGGTTGGCCTCCGCTGCCGAGCCGGCCATCTTGTGCAGCCATAGCCCGTAGGCGACCGAGGCCGTCTGCTCCTCGGTGAGGTACAGCCGCCACCGGCCGCTCACTCGGTCCTGCACCGCCGCGTACACCCGGGCGTCCAAACCTGGAGCAGGTGGCACCTGCAGCCGGTCGGCCAGGCCGGTGAAGACCCGCACGACGTCCATCTGCGACGGCATGAGCTCGACCAGGCGGTACTCCGGTCCCGGCGCGGCCGGGCCTGCAGCGGGCTGGGACCGGGCGTACAGCAGCAGGTCCCGGCCCTGGTCGGTGAGGCGGGCGGCCCAGCGCACCGGCCGCCCCACTCGGGCGGAGAGTTCCGCTCGGTCATCGCGCTCGGCCAGTTCCGCCAGCCCGGATGCGGCCGCCTTCAGCACGCCCTCGCGCGGAACCCCGTCCAGGTCCAGGACCCAGCCGTGCCCCGAGGCCTCCTGTCGCTCCTCCAGCACGTCCAGCAGCTCGAGCACCGCCGCCTGCTTCACCGCACCGACCCCTGCTCCTCCCCTGCCCCCGGTTGTGCCTGGATGCTCAGTTCTCCGACGGGACGCGTGCGGCGATCTCCTTGGCCAGCCGGTCCGCCCTCCGGCGACACCGGCCCGCCCTCCTGCGCCACCGTCACCAGCACCCGCAGCAGATCATGGGCTTGCTCAAGAGACAGCAGCGGAAGCCGGCTCGCTGTGGCCTCAACGGGCGCGAAGTCACTGTCCTGGAGCTCGAAAGGGTCGTAGCCTTCCACGCCTGTCCAACTCCCTCAACACCCGCCTGGTCACCCTGGGCCGGCACGCGCTGCGGCCCCGGAGGCGGGATGCCGGTCCGGGGCTGCAGAAAAGGGGTGTGGTCGTGAAGGGCGGTCGCCTACGCGGCGAAAGGCTCTGCCGGGCTTCAGCCGAACGATCGTCCCGACAGGCAACAGGTGAGGCCCGGGGACACTGTCCCTTCACCACCACGCCTCACATAACGCCGCTCACCGCGCCGTCATTCCCGGCGGGCGGGCTCCCGTCCCGGCTCGGGGGGTCACAGGACGGAAGCCCTATCCCCAGCTTCCCCCGGATCCGGCCGATCGGATGCGTTACGCGCTGCGTGGCCGCCGCGCCGCCGTCTTCTTGGCGGTAGTGGTCTTCTTGGCCGCGGTGGTCTTCGCCGGGGCCTTCTTCGCGGTCTTCTTCTTCGAGGCGGGCATCTCGTGCACGTCCGCCTCGCCCTTGTCCTCGCCGCGGGAGGCCTTCGCCTTGGCCACCGACTGCTGCAGCGCGGACATCAGGTCCAGCACCTTTGCCGGCTCCTGCGGCTCCGGGGCCTCCGGCAGGGGCCGGTCCTCCCGCTTCGCCTCGATGATCGAGGAGATGCTCGAAGTTACCCATCACGCGATGATCCAGTACCGGCTGCCCACAACCGGCGAGATCGTCCCCCTCCTGCAGATCGCCCCCTCCAAGACCGACGTCGAGCGCGTCCTGCTCGTCAGCCCGGAACTCGCCGACGTCCTGGCAACGATCATCCGCCGCGTCCGCGACCCCAAGACCGGCCTGATCCCGCTGGTCACCCGCTACGACAACCAAGAGCGCCAGTGGAATCCGCCCGCATCCGTGCTCTTCCAGTACAACCGCGGCGGCGAGCCCTCCACCCTCAACTCCCAGACCATCCGCGAAATCCTCAAGGAATCCGCCGCCAGCATGCAGCTGACTGACGCCGTCGGCGGGCCGCAGGACTTCCGCCGAATGTTCATCACCGACACCATCCGAACCGGCCTTCCGCCCCACATCGCTCAGGTCATCGCCGGCCACGCCAACATCAACACCACCATGGGCTACAACGCGGTCTACCCCACCGAGACCATCGAGGCCCACCGGGCCTTCATCACCCGCCGCCGCACCCTGCGCCCCGCCGAGGAGTACCGCACCCCCACTGATGCCGAGTGGGAAGACTTCCTCGGCCACTTCGAACGCCGCAAGCTCTCCGTCGGCACCTGTGCCCGCGCCTACGGCACCGCCTGCATCCATGAGCACGCCTGCGTCCGCTGCGCCCTGCTACGCCCCGACCCCGCCCAGCGCGGCCGACTGGTGGAAATCCGCGACAACCTGCTCGACCGGATCACCGAAGCCGAACGGGAAGGCTGGCTCGGCGAGATCGATGGGCTCCGCGTCAGTCTCGCCGGAGCCGAATCGAAGATCGCCCAGCTCGACGCCGCAGCACCCGGCGGCCCAGTGCTGCTGGGACTGCCGACGCTACGACCCACCCCGTAAGGGTGATCAAGGACGGAGGGTCGGCTGCCGAACTGCGGCCTTGGCCTCAGCCGGGGTCTGGGCCGAGTCGACGGCCTGCTCCTTGTCCCGTAGAAGCGTCGCGGCCGTCCACGCCTGTTCACCTCGTGCAGTGAAGCAGCGCCCCCGCGGGTCGGCGGCTGGTTGCCCGGCGCCGGATGGACGCAATGTGACGGGACATTCGCTGGTCAAAGTTCGGGGTGGTGCAGGGGGCGCGGAAAGACGCGGTCCCCGTGGGCGTCGAAGAGCATCAGGGCTCGCATGTCGACGAGGAGCGTGAAGCGGTCGCCAGGTCGGCAGTGCAGGTCCTGCGGTGCGCGAAGGACGAGTTCGCCGACTCCGTAGTCGTCGGGCAGGGGCGGTGCGGGCCGCGGTGGTGCGGGTGGGTGCTGCTGGAGGGCTCCGCGTAGGCGTGCGCCGATGTGGTGCAGGAGCTGGGGCAGGGCGTGCTTCTGGTGCTGGGGCTGGTCGTCTGCGGGTGCGGGGTGGGGCACGTCTGCGTGGCGTGATCCGGTGGTGACGTGGAGGAGGGTTTCGTGGCCTTGGTGCTCGACATGCGTGACCATGGCGTGCAGCCGGCGTTCGTGGGGGGCGGGGTTTCCCTCGATGCGCAGTGCTTCGGGGCGCAAGCCGATGAGGAGTGGCTGGCCTTGCAGTATGCGCAGCATGTCGTGGGCCGTTCCCTGGGGCAGGGGGAGCTCCTGGGGGCCGAGGCTGATGGTCATGTTGCTGTCGATCGGGGCGTACAGGGTGCCGTGCAGCAGGTTGATCTGGGGGGTGCCGAGGAAGGAGGCGACGAAGGCGTTGTCGGGCAGGCTGTAGAGGTCGGCGGGGGTGCCGACTTGCTGGAGGGTTCCGTTGCGCAGGACGGCGATGCGGTCGCCCAGGGCCATGGCTTCGGTCTGGTCGTGGGTGACGTAGAGGGTGGTGGCTTGTGCGCGGCGTACGACGGACAGGATTTCGGTGCGGAGCCGGACGCGCAGGCGTGCGTCGAGGCTGGCGAGTGGTTCGTCCATGAGGAAGATCGAGGGCTGGCGGATGACGGCGCGGCCCATGGCGACGCGCTGGCGCTCTCCTCCGGAGAGCTGGGCGGGGGTCCGCTGCAGCAGGGAGCGGATGCCGAGCCGCTCGGCGACGCTGTCGACGGCCCGGGCGATCTCTCGTTCTTCCTCTCCGCGTGCGGTGAGGGGGAAGGCGATGTTGTCGGCGGCGGTCATGGTGGGGTAGAGGGCGAAGTTCTGGAAGATCATGGCCACGTTGCGTTCGCTGGCGGGCAGGTCGTTGGCGGGTTGCTGGTCGAGGAGCAGGTCGCCGCTGGTGATGTCCTCGAGGCCGGCGATCATGCGGAGCAGGGTGGACTTTCCGCATCCTGAAGGCCCCAGAAGGACCAGGAATTCTCCGGGGTGCAGGTGCAGGGACACGTCGTGGACGGCTTTGTGGCCACCGGGGTAGGTCTTGCTGAGTCGGTTAAGGGTGATGGTGCTGCCCACGGGGCTGGTCTCCTGGGGTGTGCGGTGGGGTGGCGCGAAGCTGCGTGGCCGGGCGCCGGTCAGCGGGTGAGCTCGTCGGCTGTGACGGCGAGGCAGGCGGCGATCAGGACGAGGTTCTTCAGGACGTACTGGCCGTCGAGGGTGGGGATGCCGTGGTGCCACATGGCGTCCGGGAGCAGGACCAGGGAGGAGAGCACGCCGCTCATGTGCGCGTAGAAGGCGGCGAGGGCGTGGCGTAGGAGGACGCCGGTGACCAGGGCGAGTCCGATCAGCGTCTCGGCGGTGCCCAGCAACGGCAGGGACACCTGGGCGGGAACCGAGCCGCCGGTCAGCTTGGCCATGGTCCGGATGGCGATGTGCTCGGCCGGGCTGGTGGCGGGGAAGAGCTTGAGGACGCCGAACCAGCAGTAGATGACGCCTACGCTGACGCGCAGGAGGATGAGGCTGGCGGGCCGGTAGCGCTCGGCCGACCGGTGCAGCGCGGCTGCGTACCGGTGGCGGTACGGGGGTGGCGCCGAGGGGTCCTGACGGTGCGGACGGGGGTGACGGGCGCGTGCGGGCAGGGTGCCTCGGTGGGTCATCCGGCGCCTCCAGACCAGTACCGGCGCAGCGGTGGCTGCACACGGGGGACGGGGAACCGGCCCCGCGAGGTCGCGTGCGGGACGTGTGCTCGCGGGGCCGGTGTGCGGGTGCTACAGGGTGCAGGCGGACTGGGTCAGTTGAAGGTGACGTCGCTGCACAGGAAGTACTTCTGGTCCATGTGCGAGGCCTTCCAGACGGTGACCACGACGTGGCGTCCGCTGTAGCCGGAGGTGGCGACGTCGGTGACGTAGTGCGCCTGGTAGGGGTAGCGGCCGGTCCTCTTCACCAGCTCCAGGTCGTCCCAGTTGATGAGCTGGTACTCGGGGTTGAAGCCCTGCTTGGTGACGTAGACCTCCAGCCAGTCCGCGCCGTGGCGGGCCTCGTCGTAGAGGTCGACGGTGAAGTTGGAGCCGATGCTGGTGGTGATCCACGGTCCGGGCCGGTCCAGGGGGGCGTAGTTCGTCTCGCCCTGGCCGCCGGCGCTGCAGATCCGGCCGTTGGGGATGACCTGCTTGTAATTGTCGCCGGTGTTGTTGGCGTAGACGGCCTTCCAGGCCGTGATCGCGTTGGGGTTCTCGAGGTAGGTGCGGTAGCACATGGGGTCCTGGGCCTCGTCGGGCTGGTTGTAGCCCCAGCGCTGCAGGCAGCCGTAGTTGCGGGTCTGCGGGGCGATGACCGTGCCGTGGGCGGAGGCAGTCGGTGCCTGGGCCATCAGGCCCAGCAGGGTGGTGGCCAGCGCGGCGGCGCCTAACGCGGTGCGGCGGCGGGACGCTGTGGCGGGTGCGCGGTTCATGGTCGGTCTTCCTCCGTGGTTTCCGAAGAGGACACCGGTCGGCGACGCCGGCCGGTCAGGGCCTTGCGTGTGCTGGGAAGGTGCTGTTCGGGTCAGCTTTCGGGCCGGCCCACCTGCTCCTGTCTCGGGGCGGCCGCTGTGGTGGGTCGGATGAGCGCGTTCGCCGTCCAGGTGCCGGGGCCGGATGCAGCGATGAGCAGGAAGGCCCAGCAGAAGAGGGCGGCGGGCTCGCCGCCGTTCTCGATGGGGAACAGGGCGTGGGGCTGGTGCTCGACGAAATAGGCGTAGGCCATGGAGCCGGAGCAGATGACCGCTGCCGGACGGGCGCCGACGCCGAGCGCGACCAGGAGCCCTCCGGCCAGCTGGATCGCGGCGGCCCACCATCCTGGCCACTGGCCCACGGCGGGCGCCGACCCGTGAGGGCCGCCCAGGACGTCGAACAGGGTGGCTGCCCCGTGGCAGGCGAACAGGAAGCCCACCACGATCCGGTGGAGCGCGAGGACGACGGGAGCGCTGATCGCTTGGAGATTCACCGCGAGTGTCCTTCCGTGAAGCAGCGGGCGCAGGCTCTGGAGGGGGACCGGCATCCCCGCACCCTCAAGCGGGGATGCCGGCCGATCGGGGTGTACGGGCTCAGAGCCCGTAGGGTTCCGCGGGCGCCGCACGAGGAGGGCGGCGGACGGCCCAGCTGGTCGTGCGAGGCGGCTGGTTCAGCTGGTCAGAGACCACTTCTGGCTGTTCCACGTGCCGCAGTCCCACAGGTGGAGCCGTGCTCCGTCCGCGGTGCTCTGGTACTCGATGTCGAGGCAGCGCCCGGACTTGAGGTTCTTCAGGGTGCCGTTGGACTGGAAGGCCCACTTCTGGCTGTCGTAGCCGCCGCAGTCCCACAGGTGGGCCTTGGTGCCGTTGGCGGTGTTGCCGCCCTCGACGTCCAGGCACTTGCCCAGGACGCGCAGCTCGGTGCCGTTCAGGGTCCACTTCTGCCGGTCGGTGCCGGCGCAGGTGGCGAGCTGGGCGGGGGTGCCGTTGGCGCTCGCGCCGTCCTTGGCCTCGGCGCACTTGCCGCCCGCGTTGACGAGCTGCTTGCCGGTGCCGGATCCGTTGCCCGGGTCGGTGCCGCCGTCGCCGGGGTCGTCGGTGTTGGCGGTGCGGTCGAAGTAGACGAAGTCCCAGTTCTTCAGTTCGGGGACGGTGAACTTGAGGTAGGTGCCGGAGGAGTCGCTGCCGGTGGTGAAGGGCAGGTCGGCCGAGCGGCCGCCGTCGCGGTCGGGGCTGCCGATGCGCAGGGCCGCGGGGGCCTGCTGTCCGTCACGCAGGTAGTACTTGACGGGGACGTTGGTCTTGACGGGCGGGGTGGCGGTGCCGGCGTCGCGCCACTTGCCGTCGTTGCCGAGCAGGTTGATCAGGTGCAGGACGTCGGTGTCGCCGTTGCGCATCGGGTTGGTCCACACGGTGTTGCCGGAACCGTCGGTGGAGGTGTTCACGCCGTCGACGACGGTCTTGTTGGACGCGGTGTGCAGGCCGGGGCCGTAGAAGAGGTTCTCGTAACCGGTGATGACGTCGTAGTACGTCTTCTCCCAGGCCTTGAGCTCGGCGGACATGCTCTTGTCCTTGTTCAGGAAGTACTCGGTGTTGAGCATGTGGTCGTTGGGGCCGAGCTCGAGGTGGTTGGCGCCGTTGGCGGCGAACATGGCGTTGGCCAGCTGCACCGAGGTGGTGTCGAAGACGGAGTTGTTGTTCGGGGTGCTGGAGTCGGGGGTGTTGGGGCGGTTCATGTAGGCGGGGGTGATGTGCGGCTTGCCGCCGGAGGCCTGGCGCTGGCGCTCGAGGTAGTCCTTGACCGAGGCGTTGGTCTCATAGTTCGACCACAGCTCGGTGTAGAGGTAGTCGGCGTTGGACCTGGCGAGTTCGGTGTCGCCGTAGCCGTCGACGGCGTTGAAGCCGACCGCGTTGCGGCCCGCGGGCAGGGCCTGCTTGGTCTTGTTGGTCAACTGGGCGAAGCCGTTGGGGCGGTTGACCTTGTTGCCGGCCTTGTCGTACTTCTCCGACCAGTAGCCGATCTGGTCCAGGTGGGCTCCGTCGAAGCCCATGGAGTTCACCGAGTCCTGGTACTGGCCGACGATGTAGTTCTGCCAGTCGGGGTTCTCGGGGTTCATCAGGTGCAGGATCTGGTTGGGCAGCATCGGGTAGTACCACTCGTCCGTGCCGCCGGGGCTGTTGAACAGCCGCCAGTCCGGGTTGACCTGGGAGGTGTCGTAGGTGTTGAGGGCCGCGTACGACATCTGGTACGGCATGGCGGCCATGCCGCGGCTGTGCTCGGCGTCGATGTAGTTGCGGATGGTGGTGGAACTGAGGGTGTCGCCGTTCCACGCGGTCCAGGTGCCGGCGACGCCGGACCCGTCGTGCTTGACGGGCTTCTCGTGCTTCCAGAGCCAGTCGTAGTACTGCAGCGCGTTGATGTGGTAGCGCTGGGAGAGCTCGGCGATGTCGCCCTTGGCGTCGTCGGCGGAGATGTTCGTGCCGTAGTAGGCCAGGAATCCGAACCGGGGGAAGCGGGTCCAGGTGGAGGAGACGTCGATCGCCGTCTGGGTGCGGCTGGAGCCGGCCTGGATCTCGACCAGGTAGCCCTGGAAGTCGGTGGAGGGCGGCGTCACCTTCCACACGGCCCGTCCGCTGCCGTCGGCCTGCACGGTGCCGCTCTTGACGACGTCCCCGAGGTGGGTGAGCGTGAAGGTCACCGGGCCGCTGCCGTCGACCTGCGCGGTCACCGTTGCTTCCTGGCCGGGCGCGTAGCGGGACGCGTCGGTCCAGGCGTCGCTGACGGTGGCGGCGGAGGCCGGGGAGGCCGGCACAAACGCCAGCCCTGAAGCGGCCAGCACCAGGCCGACGGCCAGTGTGGTGCGCCGGACTCTGTGGTGTCGTGCTCCTGTCATATCTCCTCGCTTGGGGGAAGGGCGGCGTCCGCGCGCACCCCAGCCGCCGGACCGTCCGCGGGGCGGACGTCCGGGGTGAGCCGTGAGGGTAGGTGCACCGGCAGCGAGCCGCGGGTCTCGGCGGCAGCCGCTGGGCAACGCCGGGGTGCGGTGTGCGTGCATGCGGGTGTCACGCACACCGCACCCCTGGCGCAGAAGGGGTCGACCCCGCCGCTGTGTACGCGGTGCGGTCGCCGGTTAACGTCCCGCTATTTCTTCCTCGTGTCAACGAAATCAGCGAGATTCGTTGTCCCGGAGTGCCCGGCGGACTTCATACACGCTCGTGAGAGCCGTGAAACCGGAGTCGGGACGCCAGTCACGGTTCGGTAACGCGCCTTTTTCTTCCTTGACGCATGAAAACCTTCGGGGACACACTCCCGTCATCCGCAGGCAACCGGTCGAGCCGCACCGGCCCTGCGCCCACTGCCCAGGGGGACACGCATGGCGCTCTCCAGACGCAACCACCTCACCTTGATGCGCACCGCCGGCGACAGCGGTTCGATAGCGCTGAACCACGTCGACATCGGCTGACACGCCGTCACCCACGTCTGGAGACACCAGGGATGAGCCCTTCACCGGTCCGGTTCTCGGATCTCGTCAGCGAACAGTCCCGCGCGGAGATCTTCGCCACCGTGCTGACCTCCGGCCCGCTGTCGCGCACCCAGCTCGCCCAGCGCCTGGGCCTGGTGCCCTCCAGCGTCACCCGCATGCTTCCCCCGCTGCTCGAGCACGGCTACCTGCACGAGAGCGACACCGCCCCCAACGGGAGGGGCCGTCCGCAGAAGATGCTGCACGTCAACCCTGACAAGCACACCGTGGTCGGCATCAAGATCGGCCCCGCGCAGGTATCGGGCGTCATCACCGACATGGCCGCCAACGTCCTCGCCCGCCTCGAAGAACCCATCGCCGACCGCACCCCCGAGACGGCCCTGTCCGCTGCCGCAGCCCTGACCAGGCGCCTGCTGGCGCAGACGCCCGAGGCGGCGGACAGGGTGCTCGGCGTCGGCGTCGGCGTCAGCGGTCACGTCGACTCCGCCGCCGGTATCTGCCGCTACTCGGCCCTGCTGGACTGGAACAAGGTCGACGTGGCCGGCCCGCTGCGCGCGGCCACCGGGCTGCCGGTGGTGGTCAACAACGACGTCAACACCCTCGTGGTGGCGGAACGCTGGTTCGGTCAGGGCCGGGACGTCGACTCCTTCGCCGTCGTCACCGTCGGACCCGGCATCGGCTGCGGCCTCCTCCTGGACGGCGCCCTCTTCTCCGGCGCGACCGGCCTGGCCGGAGAGCTCGGACACCTGCCCCTGGACCCCGCCGGCCCGATGTGCAGCTGCGGGCGCCGCGGCTGCCTGGAGGCCCTCGCCGGTGACCGGGCCGTGCTGCGCCACCTCCAGGACGCCGGGGTGCCCTGCGCCACCATCACCGAGGCCATGGACATCGCCCGCTCGGGAAGCGGCTCGGCGCAGACCGTCGCCCGCTCCGCCTTCGCCGAGGCGGGCACCGCGCTGGGCCGAGGACTGGCCGGCATGTGCAACCTGCTCAACCTGCAGAAGATCATCCTCGCCGGGGAAGGCGCCGTCGCCCACGACCTGTTCGGGCCGGCCCTGAACCAGGCCCTGGAGGCCCACGCCTTCTCCACCGCCGCCCGCGACTGCGACATCCACGTCGACCCCGTCACCCACGACCTGTGGGCCCGGGGCGCCGCCTGCCTCGTCATCCGCGAGGCCGTCGGCGCCGCCATCTCCTGACCCCTGCGCCCGCCCCGGCAACCGGCCGCCCCGCAACCCGCCCCGACACACCGTCCCGGCAAGTACCCCGCATCAACGATGAGGATTCGACGTGCCCGAAAACGCGCCCAGCCCTGCCGACGCCTGGTGGAGCAACGCGGTGGTCTACCAGATCTACCCGCGCAGCTTCGCCGACTCCGACGCGGACGGCATAGGCGACTTGCAGGGCATCACCCAACGCCTCGACTACCTCTCCGAACTCGGCGTCGACGTGCTGTGGCTCTCCCCGGTCTACCCCTCCCCGCACGACGACAACGGCTACGACATCAGCGACTACCAGGACATCGACCCCCTCTTCGGCACCCTCGCCGACTTCGACCGGCTCCTGGCCTCCGTGCACGAACGCGGCATGAAGCTCGTGATGGACCTGGTCGTCAACCACACCAGCGACGAACACCCCTGGTTCACCGCCTCCCGCGACGGCGGCCCGGACGGCCCGAAGCGCGACTGGTACATCTGGCGCCCGCCCCGCAAGGGCATGCAGCCCGCGACGCCGGGAGCGGAACCGAACAACTGGGAGTCGTGGTTCTCCGGCCCCGCGTGGACGTACGACACCGCCAGCGGCGAGTACTACCTGCACACCTTCTCCCGCAAGCAGCCCGACCTGAACTGGGACAACCCCGAGGTCCGCCAGGCCGTCTACGCGATGATGCGCTGGTGGCTCGACCGGGGCGTCGACGGCTTCCGCATGGACGTCATCAACCTGATCTCCAAGGACCCGGCGCTGCCCGACGGCATCGTCCCCGAAGGCGCTCGCTACGGACTCGGCCACCCCTACTACGTGTGCGGGCCCCGCATCCACGACTACCTCGCCGAGATGCACCGCGAGGTCCTCGCCGGCCACCCGCGGCGCCTGCTCACCGTCGGGGAGATGCCCGGCGTCACGGTGGAGGAGGCCAAGCTCTTCACCGACCCCGCCCGGCGCGAACTCGACATGGTCTTCCAGTTCGAGCACGTCGGCCTCGACCAGGGCCCCGGCGGCAAGTTCGACGTCCGCCCCCTGAAGCTGACCGACCTCAAGGCCAGCCTCGGCCGCTGGCAGACCGGCCTGGGCGAGACCGGCTGGAACAGCCTGTACTGGAACAACCACGACCAGCCCCGCGTGGTCTCCCGCTTCGGCGACGACTCGCCGCTCCACCGGTACCGCTCGGCGAAACTGCTGGCCACCGTCCTGCACCTGCACCGCGGCACCCCGTACGTCTACCAGGGTGAGGAACTCGCCATGGCCAACGCGCCGTTCGGGTCGATCGACGACTTCCGTGACATCGAGTCCCTCAACCACCACCGTGACCAGCTCGCCCTCGGCGCCGACGAACAGCAGGTGCTCGACGGGCTGCGGCACCGCAGCCGCGACAACGCCCGCACCCCCATGCAGTGGGACGCCACGGACCACGCCGGCTTCACCGCCGGCACCCCGTGGATCGCGGTCAACCCCGACCACGCCGAAGTCAACGCCAAGGCGCAGCTCGCCGACCCCGACTCCGTCTTCCACTACTACCGCCGTCTGATCGCCCTGCGGCACACCGAGCCCGCCCTGACCCACGGCGACTTCCACATGCTCCACCCGGAGCACGAACAGCTCTACGCCTTCACCCGCCACGACACGGGCACCGGCACGGAACTGCTCGTCCTGGCCAACTTCGGCGCCGACGACCTCACCGTCGACCTGCCCGACGGCTGGGAAGGCACCGAGACGCTCATCGCGAACGTGCCCGCCACCTCACCCCTCACGAGCCCGCACACCCTGCAGCCGTGGGAAGCCCGCGTCCACCGCCGCCGCACCACCACCTGACGTGATCCCGCCCTGTCGCACCGACGCACATCGAGGTAACCACCATGAACAACCCGCGCACCCGCTCGAGCCTGCGCAGAAAGCCGCTCCTGCTGGCGCTCTCCGCCCTGGCCCTGCTGGCCCCGCTCACCGCCTGCGGCGGCTCCGACTCCGCTGCCGGTGACGGCAAGACCCTGCGGCTGTGGCACTACGAGGACAAGGACGGCGCCCTGGGCAAGGCGTGGGCCGCGGCCATCACCGAGTTCAAGAAGAGCCACCCGGACGTGAAGGTCGTCTTCGAGCAGAAGACGTTCGACCAGATCCAGCAGAACGCCGGGATGATCCTCAACTCCGACAAGGCGCCCGACGTCATGGAGTACAACAAGGGCAACGCCACCACCGGCCTGCTCGCCAAGCAGGGGCTGCTCACCGACCTCACCTCGGTCGTCAAGGCCCACGGCTGGGACACGAAGATCAGCGACAGCGCCTCCGTCACCGCCCGCTACGACAAGAACGGCGAGATGGGCGGCGACACGTGGTACGGCGTGCCCAACTACGGCGAGTTCGTCCTCACCTACTACAACGACGACCTCTTCAAGAAGTACCACGTCACCAAGCCCACCGACTTCAACAGCTTCGAAGCCGCCCTGGCCAAGTTCAAGGCCGCCGGCGTCACCCCCCTCGCCAACGCGGGCAACGACCACCCCGCCATGCACTGGCTCTACCTGCTCGCCCTGTCCAAGGCCGATCAGAAGTGGGTCGACGACTACCAGCGCTACCAGGGCAAGGTCGACTTCCACGGCCCCGAGATGACCTACGCCGTCGACAAGTTCAAGGAATGGGTCGACAAGGGCTACTTCGACAAGAAGGACGTCGGCCTCAAGGGCACCGACATGACCGAGCAGTTCGTCTCCCAGAAGCGCCCCATCATGGTCGGCGGCAACTGGTGGTTCGGCGGCCTGACCACCGACATCAAGGACTTCCAGTGGTCCACCGCCCCCTACCCGGGCAGCAAGATGACCCTCGGCGCCGGCGGCAACAACTGGGTCATCCCCACCAAGGCGAAGAACAAGAAGCTCGCCGAGGACTTCATCGACATCACCATGTCACCCAAGATCCAGAAGCTCATCGGTGAAGAGGGCAACGTCCCCCTCGCCGCCAAGCCCGACGAGATCACCAACCCCAAGTCCCGGCAGCTCATCAACGCCTTCGACCAGGACCAGGCCAGCGGCGGCCTGGCCTTCTACCCCGACTGGCCCGTCGCCGGCTACTTCGACACCTGGCTGGCCGCCACCCAGAACCTCATGAACGGCGGCAAGACCGACGCCGTCCTCGACCAGCTCGCCGCGCCCTACGAGAAGTACACCGCGACCCGGCACTGAGCCTGCCCCCGGGGACGACGTCCCGGGCCCACCGGGCCGTCGTCCCGCCCCTCTAGGAGCAACAGTGAAAACCACACGTCACCCGCGGTCCACGGGGTACGCCGTCTTCCTCGCACCCGGCCTCCTGCTGGCCCTGGTCTTCCTCGTCGTCCCGCTGGTGATGACCTTCTACTACAGCCTCACCGCCTGGCAGGGCATCGGCGATCCCACCTTCACCGGCCTGGACAACTACACCCGGCTCTTCCAGGACGCCGACTTCTGGGCCTCCTTCCGCAACATCGCCTTCGTCATCATCGGCATCGCGGTCGTACCGACCCTGCTGGGCCTGTTCCTGGCAGCCCTGCTCTTCGACTACATCGGCAAGAAACACGGCGACGGCCTCGTCGGCATCTTCCGCTCCGGCCTCTACCTCCCCCAGGTCATCCCCGTCGCCGTGACCGGGCTGATGTGGGGCTGGATCCTCGCCCCCGAAGGCGCCGTCAACAGCCTCCTGGACAAGATCGGCCTCGGTTCCCTGGCCGAGAACTGGCTCGGCGACCCCGACCTCGCCCTCTGGGTCGTCCTGGGGGTCCTGGTCTGGATGCAGCTCGGCTATCCCCTGGTCCTGTTCCTGTCCGGCCTGCAGCGCATCGACCCCGAGCTCTACGAGGCCGCCTCCCTGGACGGCGCCACCTGGTGGCAGCGCTTCACCCGCATCACCGTGCCGATTCTGCGCCCCGAGGTCTACGTCGTCCTGGTCACCACCACCATCGCCGGCCTGAAGGTCTTCGCCCAGATCTTCGTCCTCACCGGCGGCGGCCCCGGGAACTCCACCCTCGTACCCGCCTACTTCGCCTACCAGAACTTCTTCGAACGCGCCGACGTCGGCTACGGATCCGCGATCTCCAGCACCATCACCCTGCTCGTGCTGATCATCGCCGGGACGATGCTCACCCGCCAGGCCCGCGAGGACGGATGACCATGACCACCGACACCACCACCCCGCCCCGCACGCACAAGACGACAGCCCCGGGCCACGCCGCACCCCGACGCACCAAGCGCCGCACCGCGGGCAAGCGCCGCAGCGCCGGCTCCTACGCCGTCGTGGCCGCGGTCACCGTCTTCGTCCTGGCCTTCCTCGCCCCGTTCGCGATCATCCTGCTCAACTCCTTCAAGACCAGCGCCGACTACCGCTCCCACGGCTCACTGTCCTGGCCCGAGCACTGGAACTGGGACATCATCAGCGACGTCTGGCAGCGCGTCGACTTCACCCAGAAACTGATCAACAGCATCGAGATCAGCCTCGGGGTCGTCCTCATCGCCGTCGTCCTCGCCCTCTTCAACGCCTACGCCATCGGCATCGGCCGTATCCGCTGGCGCACCGCGTTCCTGGTCTTCTTCCTCGGCGTCAACGTCCTGCCGCAGGAGGGCCTGGTCTACCCCATCTACTACCTGTTCAAGGAGATGGGCCTGTACGACGGCAAGCTCGGTTACACCATCCTGGTGGGCGTCACCTACAGCGCGTTCGGCACCTACCTGCTGTCCTCCGTCTTCAGCAGCTTCCCCCGCGAACTCATCGAAGCCGCCTCCCTCGACGGCGCCGGCCGCTGGACCATCCTGTGGCGCATCATCCTGCCCATGAGCTGGCCCACCCTGTCGGTGATGTGCGTGTTCTTCTTCGTCTGGAGCTGGAACGAGTTCCTCTACCCCCTCGTCCTGCTCATCTCCAACGACAACCAGACCGTCCCCCTCGGCCTGTCCGTCATGCAGGGCCAGTACACCAGCGACCCCACCGCCATGAGCGCCGCCGCCCTCCTCGGCGTCATCCCGATGATCGTCTTCTTCCTCGTCTTCCAGCGCTCCCTCACCCGCGGAGTCACCGCAGGAGCCGTGAAATAGCCCGCCCTGCGGACCACGACGACCCCGGATCCGGCACGCACAGCCCCGCTGCCGGATCCGGGGTTCACCCATGCTCCGCCCACACCACCGGCAACCCGCGAAGCCGAACTAGCCCCGTGACTTCCTCCGGACGTAGGCCGCAATCGGCGCAGCTCATGCAGGCTTAGTTCAGAGAAGTGACCAGGCCGAACGAGATGGCGCCGGACCAGATGGTTCGGGGCATGGCACTCCTCCGCAGTCACCCCGAGCACTACCAGCGTACGAAGGCCGGCACCATCCGGCACTCCTAGGCCGGCTCAGCAGCGTGGCCGCGGTGTGGCTAGCCACCGGGTCCTGGGCGGCAGCAGCGCTGAGGGGCCGGTCACCGCCTGGAGCACCTCGCCCGGGATCTGCTCGCGAAATGCCGTGAACGCGGCCGACAACCTTCGGCGGTGCGGCTGCGCTGGGGGCCTACCGGGCGAGCGTGACGGCGACCGGCACGTTAGAGCAGCGGCTGAGGATGTCTGTCAGGGCAGCCGTTTCCGCTTCGTCGGCGGTCAGGCGCCAGCGAAGTTTGTCGGCGATCCAGTCGGTGGCGTACTGGCAGCGGTAGCCCTCGGCCGGGGGCATCCAGGTGGTGGGGTCCTGGTCCGCCTTCGACCGGTTCGAGGCGGCCGACACCGCGATCAGTGCGCGGTCGTCGCCCAGGTCGTTGGCGTACGCCTCGCGTTCGGCGGCTGACCAGGTCGAGGCGCCGGAGTCCCAGGCTTCGGCGAGCGGGACCAGGTGGTCGATGTCCAGGCCGGTCGGGCCCTGGATGTAGCGGTCGTCGTAGGGCGAGTACCACTGGCCCCCTGACAGGGCGCAGCGCGGTCCTTGCTCGGGGGCGATGACGGCCTCTGCCTTGAGGACTTCGGCGCGGGTGGTGCAGCCGTCCCGGTCCGCGTCGACCCAGTGCTTGAACGCCGTGCGCTCGTATCCGGTGCGGTCCTCGCCGGCCACCGGAATCTGGGTCAGTGCCTCGCGCACGGGCAGGGTCACCGTCTGGCCGGGGTCGCGGAGCAGGGCGGAGGCCGGGGCGGCGTGGGCGGTGGCGGGGGCGGGGAGCAGTACGGCCGCGAGAGCGGCGGCAGCTGAGAAGGTACGGGCAAAGCGCACGAGTGTGTCCTTAACGGAGATCACCGACTGGTCGGGATCTTCGTAGCGGTTGTGCACAGCAACCCGCCCGAGGACGGCGGTGGCTCTACCCGATCGAGGGGTAAGTGCGATGGTCAGCGCGCCGACGCGGCCCGCCCATCAAGGCGTGCATGGGCAGGGGGCGGCTGCACTTCGCTTGCACCAGTACGTGGCCTCCTACTGCGGCCGTATCTCTTCGACCGACGTCTAGCAGCGTCGCTGGCGTGATTGGCATTCGCCACCCCTGAGCGGAGGATCGTTTCTGGCGAAAAACCTGACGGTCCGTCAAATCTATTGTGCTTGACGGAGGCGCCTGAGACGACCGCCTGAGGCGATGCCTGCGAGGCGCTCCTCAGCTTGTCCCCCGCTGGTGATTACGCCGTAATCACCAGTCGTGCGAACCGTCGCGTTCGTGCGGCTCCTCGTTAGGGATGTATTCGCGCCGCCGGGAGCTGACCGCCCTCGGGTGGCCGGGTGGGTGCTGGGTGACTGGCACGGCGTGGCACTGCTGTGGACCCGGGTATGGCAGAGGGCCAGCCTCCGGTGGGAGGTCTGGCCCTCTGCCATGCCGGCTAAGCAGTGCTTGCCCCAGGAAGCGATTGCGTGGGTTGGTTCATGCTCGGCATTAACCTGCCTGCACGGACTGGCTGTCCTTGTGCTGGATGAGCAGGGTCAGCATCTTGTCGAACTCCGCTGGCGGCATCCTGCGGATCAAGAAGTATGCAGCTTCAGAGCCATTGTCGTAGGGGAACTTCTTGGGTTGTGTGCCCTGCGTGCCAGTCGTCGTCTCGGTGGCGTTGGCCTGGTAGGGGACAGATGGCGCAGTCTCAGGCGCGTTACTGTCCTGCTCCTCCCCCAGAGCCATCGGTGTCTGCGGCGCTGGCTCATCGGTGGCTGCCGGAGCTTGCGGTGCCGACGAAGCACCAACTTCTCCCCCGTGGGCGATTACGGCGTAATCACCTGCAGGAGAACCGTCTGCGCTGGCCTGTTGCTCGATCGATGGCGCCTGCTGCGCACTGGTCGTGCGGGCCTTCTCTTGTTCCTTGCGGGCCCGTTGCGCCTTCAACTCCTCCAAGGCGGCTTCTTGTTGGTCAGCTGGTTTGTTGCCGACTGCGCGGAGGAGATCGATGGGCTCTGCGCCGATGCGGGTCTGCAGCTCCGGAGTCAGATTGAGCAGGGCGAGGCGCTGGGATACCCATCCTTGCGAGCGGTGGAGGCGCTTGGCGAGTGCGCGCTGGCTGCCGTGGATGGCCAGCAGCCGCTGCAGAGCGCGTGCCTCGTCGATCTCATCGAGGTCTTGTCGGTGGATGTTGGCGACGAGGGCGGACTCGAGGAGTTCCTCGGAGGTGGATCCCTGGTCGTCGCTGACCATGACCTTGATGGTGGCGAGCCCGGCTTCGCGGGCAGCCGCGAGTCGGCTGCTGCCGTCGACTACGACGTGAGTGGTGTCCGGCTCGAGGGCAGCTTCTTGGGTGGGGTTGGCCTTGAGGTAGGCGTCACGGTTCATGACCGTGATTGCCTGCTTCTGCCCGTGGGTTTTCAGGCTGCCGGCGAGGTCGGTCAGGTCTCCGAGCGTGGAGCGCGGGTTGTCCGGGTTGGGGCTGATCCGGTGAACGGGAAGCTCTGTGGGGTCTCCCACGCCCTCGGTGGGCACCCCGGTGGCGGCGGCCACAGCCTGGCGGCGTGCGCTGACTGGTCGCACTCCCCCGCCGAAGCGGCCGCTGCCCAGCTGGTCGGCCTTGCTCACAACACCTCCCTGGCGAGGGCTCGCATGCCGACGGCCTGCTGTGATTTGGGTGCGTAGGACAGCAGGGGTTTCTTCACTCGGACGGCTTCCTTCTGTTCCTTGAGGTCTCCGATGAGGCCGATGACGCGCGGATCCTTTATGTCGACCCATCCCTGGAGCGATGAGGTGGCGATGTAGCCGCGGCGGGAGTCGTAGAGGTTGACGACGATGCCGAGGTAGTCGATGTCGACCTGGAGGTCGCCACGGAGGTCGTCGATCTGGGTGGTGAGGAGTTCGTAGGCGTCGGCGGAGCTGTCCTCGGCTTGCACGACGATCAGGGCACCGGATTGGCCGGGCTTCTCACCGTCTCGGCGGCGGCCGTAGTAGGCGGCAGCGTCCATGCTGAGGCCGAGGCTGGGCGGGCAGTCGACGATGATTACGTCGTAATCGGCTTCCAGCGGCGCGAGTGCCCTTTCGAGGGCGGCTTCCCGGGCGCGTACTGCGGACAGGCGCACGTCGAGGAGAAAGGCGTCGTTGCAGGCCGGGAGTAGGTGGAGCCTGCCCGCGAAGCTTTCGTCGTCGACGGAGACGATGAGGTCGCGGAGCTCGCCCTTGGGGTCGCCTGCCATGTGGTTGGTGAGGCTGTCCCCGTTCATCGGCAGGGGCGAGGCGCCCAGCTGGTTGGTCAGGTGGCACTGCGGATCGAAGTCGACCAGCAGAACCTTCAGGCCGGGCCCGGGCAGGTTCTCGATCTCCAGTGGGTCGTCCGCGGACGCTTCATTGCCGTCCTGCGTCTCGCTCTGCCTTAGCGCCCGGGTGAGCGCCTTGGCCACGCGTACGGGGTGCAGTGCGTTGGAGTCTTCGGCCAGCGCTTCTCCGAGGCCTGCGGTGATCGCGGTCTTGCCGACACCGCCCTTCTGGTTGCAGACGATGATGCGGCGGGTGATCTCCGGCCGCTCCACGTTCGGTGCGGGATGGGTGTCGAGCCAGAGTTGGATGGACTGGGCGAGTCCTTGGATGAGGGAAACGCGGCGGTCGGTCGCGATCTGCCGGAACTCTTCCCACTGGCCGGGAGGCAGGAACGTTGAGAACGAGTCGGCGCCGGCGGTGTCGACGGTCGCGGCTGTGGAAGCCAGGCTGCACCAGTCCTTGATGCCCTGTTCCACTGCTGCCTGGATCTCGATACCGCGCTGGGCGGCTCGGATTTTGAGGTTCTGCCGGAGCCATCCCGGCAGTTTGGAGACGACCTTCTCGCGGTCGCTGGAAGAGGCTGGCGAACTCATGAGGACACCATACTAACGTCCTTGATCCTTCGGGCAGCTGACACGTTAGTTAGGCATCATCGGTGCACCCTTTGCACCGGTCACGGAGGTGATTACGGCGTAATCACACGCCACTGACTGTCCATCACCGCCGCGTCGCTACTGAAGCTGCATCCACTTCGGGCTGAATCGGCCGCGCACGGACGCACGCTGCCATCCCGCCATGGTCACCATCATCGGCATCGTGGGCCTGTGGCTCCTGCTGCCGGCCCTCTCGCCGCTGCTCGACACCATGCCCCCGAAAAGGGCGCCGACGAAACCGTCCTGACGACGCCCAAAGGAGTTCGGGATGAGGCTCGACTGGCTGGCCGCGATCAGTGTGCTCGCCGTCGTGATGGCGGTCTTCACGCCGCACGTACTGCGCACCGAATCGACGTGGCAAGCCGCGGCCTACCTGGTCAACTCACCGGCCTTGCCACGCTCATCCGCGCAGAGCTGCTGCTCCGCCGCCTCGAATGACTCGCGAACAGCGATGCCTCCGAGATCTGATCCGCCTGCCAGGATCCCGTGCCCGGGGTCCGGCTCTTCCGGCCCGCCTTCGAAGTGGAGAACTAGGGTCCGTCTTCAAACGGATCTTGTCCAGCAGGAACGACGCGAGCGTGACCGCCGCTTCGTAGGAAGTGGCGGTCTTCTCGTATCTGGTGGCGATCCCGCGGAAGCCCTTGAGCCGGTTGAAGCAGCGCTCGATCATGTTGCGCCGCCGGTAGGTCTCCTGGTCGAATCCTGGCGGTCGGCCGCCGTGGCAACCGCGCCTCAGGCCCGCCGCTGGTCGGTCTTCTCGGGGATGGTGTGGGCAATGCCGCGTTTTCGCAGGTAGGCACGGAAGCCGCGGGAGCTGTAGGCCTTGTCTGCGATGACCTGGTCGGGCCTGCACCGAGGTCGGCCAGTGCCGGTGCGGGGGACGCGGATCCGTTCCAGCAGAGGGCGTGTGCAGACACTGTCGTGGCGTTGGCCGGGCGTCACCAGGATCGCGAGCGGGCGGCCCTTGCCGTCGCAGGCGAGGTGGACCTTGGTGGTCAGTCCTCCTCGGGATCGGCCGAGGGCGTGATCGTCCGGTTCGTCCGGCCGGTGCCGCCCCCTTTTCGGCCTGTGGCGGCGGCGTGCTGGTGGGCGCGGACGATGGTGGAGTCGATCTGGACCAGCCAGTCGATGTCGCCGGCTGCGTCGGCCTGGGCCTGGATCTGCTGCAGGGCTCGGGTGAACACCCCGTCCAGGGCGTAGCGGCGGAAGCGGGTGTAGACCGTCTGCCACGACCTGTAGCGTTCCGGCAGGTCACGCCAGGAGATCCCGGTGCGGATCTTGTAGACCATCCCGTTGATGACCTGCCGATCCTCCACGCGAGGCCGGCCCGTCGTGGCCCGGGGTATCGGCGGAGCGAGTAACTCCCACTCCTGGTCGGTGAGTTCATGACGACGTATCACAACGCCATGATCCACCACCCAGATGATCTTTGAAGACGGACCCTAGCGTGCTCGACAACCTGGTGGCAGTGGTCACCGGCAAGCACCAGGACCGCTTGGTCAAAGCCGCCGCAGGGCCCGCAGCTAGCGCTCGTGCTCCTCAAGCTTCGCAGCGCGCGCGGCTACTCCGTCGCCCACCCCCCACGAGCGGACGGTCTACCAGCGTGTTTACGACGCTGCCGCTGCGGTGCTGGGTCAGGTGGATCTCAAGGAAGCGGGGGGCAAGCCGATCCCGCCCATCGTCATCGACGCACGTCTCGGCTCCGAGTAGGGCACGAGGCGAAGTCGGGAAAGCGCAAGGGCCGCCCGGCTTCCCGGGCGGCCCTTGTCTGAGGTCCCGGTGCGGACATCGCCGTCCGCACCGAGAAGATGCGCGTCGCGGGCGTCACGTGACAGGGTCGGCTGTGATCACGAACATCTGAAGGTTATGGGCGGCACGTCGTCAGTGGCAACACCAGCAAGACAGCCGCAGACGTCGGCCGGTATGGCGATGGCCGAGAAGATCAGTGTCTTCTGAATTGCTTCCTTCACCTGAGTCCTCTCGTCCGAGCTGGGGGCCGGTGATCACGATCGGTACAACGACGCACCATGGGGCAATCGCCTGCCGCACGCATGGATGAGGCTGTGCCCGGCCGAGAGGACCGAGCACAGCCTGGTGCAGGAACACATCAACGTCGTCGCCGAAAGTGTCACCGCCCATCCGGGAACACACTCAGTTCCGCTTGTGACCCCGTCTCCTCATGACGAAGAAGATGATGAGGAAGAAGAGAACGGCGCTGCCCCCTCCTGCGTATGCGGGCCAGTCGGATGCGCTGCCTGCAGCGAGGGAAACGGCCTGATCATGCAAGGCGCTGCCGCTGTAAGGCTGCCTCATGAACGGACTCACTGGCCACGCCGGCGACGCAGGTAGTCGCGAAATCCGGTTCCCTGCATCCACATGGCCAGCCCGGCAAGCAGGGCTACACCGACAATGGCCAGCGCCAGGACGACACCATGCATGGGTGGTACCTCTCTCCTTCTTCGATTACAGGGACTTCACTACGTCGATGACGTCTTTCGCCTTCATGACCGCGTCGATGGCGTCAGAGGCGGAAGATCCGTCCTCGCCGCCGTAATCACCGAGCAGCTCGAGGCCCACGTCAGCTGCGCAGCCCGACGCGAAGGCGCCTGCAGCGCCCACGCCGGTTTCGGACACACCGGTGTAGAGGCCCACCACGACGGACTGGGCCCCGCCCTTCAGACACGTCTCGCCGTACTTCGCCCAAGCGACCAGCCCGCTCGGATCGATCCGGTTGACCGGGTCGCCCTCGGCGTACAGGTAGGGGTTCTTCTCCTGGCCCGACGGGTCGGGCTGGGTGAAGCGGCCGATGTTGGCGTCGTAGTAGCGGGCCTGCAGGTGGTAGAGACCGGTGGGGTCCTGGTAGTTGCCCGCGAAGCGGTAGGGCTGGGCCACCGGTTCGCTCGACTGGGCCAGGAGGCGGACGCCGCGGGGGCTGTAGGTGTAGGTGTCGACCTTGTTGCCGTCCACGTCCACCAGGCCGATCACCGAGCCGATCGCGTCGGTGAGGTAGTAGTAGCTCCTGCCCCCGGTCGTCATGGAGTTCAATGTGCCCCCGGGTTCGCGGTTGAAGCCCTTGTCCACACCGGCAGTTGACGTCGCGGACAGGCCGAGCGGACCGTTGTGGAAGAGCGTGTCGCCGAGCTTGATGCGTTCGCTCTGGTCGGTGGAGCCGTACTGCCCCGCATAGGTCTTGGCGTTGACCGTGATCGACGACATCTGGGAGTGGTCAGTCCAGGTCTCGCCGGTGCGCAGGTAGTCGTCGGTGGAGGAGCCCGCGGTCTCGTTGCCGACCGCGTCGTAGGACCAGGGGCCGCTGGAGCTGGACTTGGAGGTCAGTTCCTGGGCGTCGTTGTAGGTGTAGGTGGTGCCGCGCGGGCAGCCGGGGTCGTTGCCCTGGGAGGTGAGGTTGCCGGCCAGGTCGTAGCAGTACTGCCAGGAGTCGACGGTGCTGCCGGCCTTCTCCTCCTTGGCGTAGGAGAAGCGGCCCGCGCCGTCGTAGCTGTAGGTGCGCTTGCGGCCGGTGACGT
>NZ_SZPR01000050.1 GCF_005280195.1 Streptomyces galbus
TCCTGGTGGTGCATCACATCGCGGGGGACGGGTGGTCGTTGGGTCCGTTGGCGGCGGATCTGACGCGTGCCTATACGGCGCGGGTGGAGGGGCGGGTGCCGCAGTGGCGTGGGTTGCCGGTGCAGTATGCGGACTACACGTTGTGGCAGAACGAGCTGCTGGGTGACCAGGACGATCCGGACAGTCTGTTCGCCACGCAGATCGGTTACTGGAAGCAGGCGTTGGCGGGTCTGCCGGATCAGTCGGTGCTGCCCGCGGACCGTCCGCGTCCGGCGGTGATGACCTACCGGGGTGACTACGTCACGGTGGAGGTCGGGGCTGATCTGCATCGGCGGTTGTCGGATGTGGCGCGGGCGTCGGGTGCGAGTTTGTTCATGGTGTTGCAGGCGGGGCTGGCGGGTCTGCTGACGCGGTTGGGTGCGGGTGAGGATGTCGCGGTGGGCAGTCCGGTGGCCGGCCGGACGGATCAGGCGCT
>NZ_SZPR01000051.1 GCF_005280195.1 Streptomyces galbus
GGAAGGCCTGTTCGACGACCTGTTCCAGGTAGCCGGCGTTCGGGAAGTACTGGGCAACGGAGTTGACCACGATCGTGTCGAAGTGGCCCGGCGGGAGGCCGTCGAAGTCGTGGGCCGGCCGGGTGCGCAGGTGTACCCGTGTGGCCAGGACGGGATCGGCGTCGACGTGCCGGCGAAGTTCGTCGATGACCGTGCGCGAGAAGTCGGTGGCCCAGTACTCCTCGCATTCGGGTGCCAGCCGGGCCAGTAGCAGGCCGGTGCCGACACCGATCTCGAGGACGCGGCGCGGCCGGAGGGACAGGATGCGGTCGACGGTCGTGTCGCGCCATTCCTGCATCTCGGGCAGGGGGATCGGCCGTCCGTCGTAACTGCTGTTCCAACTGGCGAAGTTCTCACCGAATGCCGTCCCGCGAGCAGCGCTGTACACCGCGTCGTACAGGCTCTGCCACTCGCTGAGCTGGTCCTGCTCCACAGCCTGGTCGTGGTCGCGTGCCGAGGTGTCGGCTACGACGTATGCGACGAGCCGGGTGTCACCGGGCTGATCCTCACGGACGACGACGGCTGCCTGGGCGACGTCCGAGTGGTCGGTGAGGACTTCCTCGATCTCGCCCAGTTCGATGCGGAATCCCCGGACCTTGATCTGGTGGTCGACGCGCCCGACGAACTCCAGCTGACCGTCCTGGTTCCACCGCACCAGGTCACCGGTGCGGTACATGCGCGTGCCCGGCTCCGCCGCGTACGGGTCCGCCACGAACCGCTCGGCCGTCAAGCCGGGCTTGTTCAGATAGCCGCGGGCCACACCGGACCCCGCGATGTACAGCTCCCCCACGACACCGGGCGCCAGCAACTCCAGTCCCGGGCCGAGCACATAGGTCCGCGTGTTCGCGATCGGTCGGCCGATCGGCGGTGCGCCCGTGCCGCCGGCCAGCTCGGCGGCGGTCGACCAGATGGTGGTCTCGGTGGGACCGTACAGGTTGGTCAGGTCGTCGGTGAGTGTGCGCATCGACTCCGCGAGCGGCGTGGGCAGCGCCTCACCGCCGACCAGGATGCGCAGGCCCCGCAGCGCCTCCGGCTCGTGCGCCACCAGAAGCTGCCACAGCGAAGGGGTGCCCTGTACGACGGTGACGCCGTGCCGGGCGATCAGGTCCACCACGGTGGAGGGTTGAGGGACGGCTTCCTTGGGTGCGAGGACGACCGTGGCGCCCGACAGCAGTGGGTGGTACAGCTCCAGCGCGGCGATGTCGAATGCCACCGTGGTGACCGCGAGGAGTCGCTCCCCCGGCCCGAGAGGGACCTCGCGCCGCATGGCCTCCAGGAAGTTGAGCAGCGATGCGTGCGGGACGACCACTCCTTTGGGACGGCCGGTCGAACCAGAGGTGTAGATCACGTACGCTGCGGCCTCGAGGGCCGGCGCCCCTGTGTGGCCGGTTGCGGCCGGGTCGGTGTCGGGGCAGGCAGCCAGCTCGGCCTGTGCGTCCGGGGAGTCCAGCACCAGTCGTTCCGCCGGGCCGGCGTCCGGTGTCCGCGGGTCCGTCGACAGGGTGGTGAGCAGCAGGGAGACCTGCGCGTCCTGGAGTACGTAGGCGAGGCGGCCGGCCGGGTGGTCCGGGTCCAGCGGCAGGTACGCGGCGCCGCTCTTGAGCACGGCCAGGAGGGCGATCACCAGCTCGGCCGAACGCGGCAGGGCCAGCGCGACCACTCGGTCCGGGCCCGCGCCCCGGCGCAGCAGGACGTGCGCGAGGCGGTTGGCGCGGTGGTCCAGTTCCGCGTAGGTCAGGGAGGTGTCCCCGACGATCAGGGCCACGGCGTCAGGCGTGGCGGCGGCCTGTTCGGCGAAGCGGACCGGCAACGGCCTCAGATCGACCTCGGTATCGGTCTCCAGCCAAGTGCCGAGCAACTGCCGGTGTTCGTCGGGGGTGAGGATGTCGATGTGGTTGAGGGGCTGGTCGGGGTGGGTGGTGGCCACGTCGAGGAAGTGCAGCCAACGGTCGAACAGGGCCTGGACCGTGGGGGCGTCGTAGATGTCGCTGGAGTACTCCACGGCGCCGGTGATGCCCTGCGGCTCACCGTGAGCACCGCGCTGCTCGGCGAGACTGAAGAACAGGTCGAACTTCGCCGTTCCCGTACGCCCGGGAGCGACGTCGATCGTCAGACCGGGAAGCCGGAAACTCGCCTCGGGGGCGTTCTGCAGGGCGAGCATGATCTGGAAGAGCGGATGGTGCGACAGGGTCCGGGTCGGATTGATCAGCTCCACCAGATACTCGAACGGAACGTCCTGGTGCGCATAAGCAGCCAGACTCCGCTCCCGCACCCGCGTGACCAGCTCCGCGAACGTCGGATCACCGGACGTGTCCGTCCGCAGCACCAGCGTGTTCACGAAGAACCCGATCAACTCGTCCAGCGCCTGATCCGTCCGGCCGG
>NZ_SZPR01000052.1 GCF_005280195.1 Streptomyces galbus
GGGAGACATCCGACTCCACGACAGCCAGGTCGAGCACGCGGACCAGCCGGTCGAGGAACCCGAGGGCCGTCGCCCGGTCGAACAGGTCGTCGCGGTAGTCGAGGCGGAGGTACAGGCGGCGGCCGGGTGCGGCGACCAGGGTCAGGGGATAGTGCGTCGCGTCCCGCCCGCGGCCCAGGTCAGGGGTGATCCGCAGCCCGCTCTCGGGCCGCTCGCCGGGCTCGTCCCACGGGTAGTTCTCGAAGACGACAGCGGTGTCGAAGAGGTCCCCCAGCCCGGCCAGCTGCTGGATGCGGGCGAGCCCGAGATGGTGGTGCCCGGTGAGCCGCGACTGCGCGCTCTGCACCTGCTCGACGGTGGTCAGCAGTGACTGCGCCGGGTCCAGGAACACCCGCACCGGCACCATGTTGATCAGCAGACCCACCATGTTCTCGACACCGGGCAGCCGGGGGTCGCGCCCCGCCACGACGGCCCCGAACACGACGTCGTCGTGGCCGGTGCTCCGGCCCAGTACCAGCCCCCAGGCGGCCTGGAGCACGGCGTTCAGCGTCACTCCGTGCCGGCGCGCCCAGTCGGCCAGCGCTGCCGTGCGGTCCTCGTCCAGCTCCCTCGTGATGCGCTCGGGCATCAGTCCGGGGCGGCCCGGGTCCACCGGGGTGAGCAGCGTCGGCTGCTCCAGTCCGCCGAGCGCCTCCCGCCAGGCGGCCTCGGCGGCCGGCTGGTCCTGTTGCGCGAGCCACCCCAGATACTGTCGGTAGGGAGTCACTCGGGGCAGTGCGGTGGCGTCGCCCCGGCTGTCGTACAGCGTGGTCAACTCACGCACGAGCAGGGGCGTCGACCAGCCGTCGAGAAGGATGTGGTGGGTGGTCATGATGAGGCGGTGCCGTTCGGCGGCCAGCCGCACCAGGGAGAAGCGCAGCAGGGGCGGCTCGGCCAGGTCGAACCGGCGAGCGTGCTCCTTGGCGGCGAGCCGCGCCAGCTCCCCCTCCGCGTCGGCGGGGGGAAGCGACGTCAGGTCGAACTCGGACCACGGCACGTCGACCTGACGTGCAATCACCTGTACGGGCCGGCCGGAGTCCACCTCCCGGAAGCCGGCTCGCAGGTTCGGATGCCGTTGGACCAGCGCGAGCACGGCGGCCCGCAGCCGCGCCGCGTCGAGGGCACCCTCGAGGGCGAAGACGTGCTGCACCGCGTAGACGTCCGCCCCGTCCTGCTCGTAGCGGGAGTGGAACAGCAGCCCCTCCTGCATCGGGGAGAGGGGGAGGATGTCTTCCAGGCCCGACGACGTCATTTCTGCACCCTCCACGCTGCTTCGAGCTGCTCGATGTCGTGCTGGCTGAGTTCGGTCAGGGGGAAGTCCGAGGGACTGTGGCCGCCGGTGTCGGACCGCTCGCCGTGCCGGACCAGTCCACGGATCGCCCGGAACCAGTGGTCGGCAAGGGCCCGGACGTGCCGCTCGGAATACAGATCCGGCGCCCAGGTCCAGACGGCCTCCAGCTCCGGCCCGTCCGGGGTGTCGCGGACCATGCTGTTCACCTCGAGCCCGTGCGCCAGGGCGGTCGCCGGGTCGGCGCCGCTCAGCAGGCCCGTCTCGGCAGCCATGGTCCATTCCGGGCGGCCGGCGATCACCGGGGCGCCCGCCGAGGGAAACCGGCCGAGGTAGTTGAATCCGAGCTGCGGCACGGCCAGCCCGGCCAGCTCGGGTCCGGTCTCCGGGTTGAGATGCCGCAGCAGTCCGTAGCCGATGCCGCGGTCGGGCAGGGAGCGAACGTGTTCCTTGACCCGTTTGAGGGCCTGTCCGAGCGACGGTCCGCCGGCGACGACCTCTTCCCACGCCAGGGGGCCGGGGTCGACGCGGACGGGATACAGCGAGGTGAACCAGCCCACGGTCCGCGAGAGGTCGGTGCCCTCGACGATGTCCTCGCGCCCGTGTCCCTCGACGTCCACCAGCAGAGCCGTGTGCCGCCCCCCTGCGCGGGTCCGGCGCCACTGCGCGACCGCCAGGGCGAGAGCGGTGAGCAGGACGTCGTCGACCTTCGCATGGAACGCTGTGGGCACGGTCGTCAGGAGCGGGTGGGTGACCTCGGGTGGCAGGGAGAGAGTGAGGTCGCGGGCGCGGCCCACGGTGTCCCGCGCGGCATCGAACCGGGCAGTGGTCAGCGGTGGGTCGGCCGCTGTGAGGAGTTCGCTCCACATCGCCGCCTCACCGGTGCGGGCCGGCTGCCGGGCCTCGGCCGCGAGGAGATCCGCCCAGCTGCGCAGCGAGGTGCCCACCGGGTCCAGCCGCGGGGGACGACCGACCCTGGCGGCGTCGCAGGCTGCGATGAGATCGGGAAGCAGGATCCGCCAGGACACCCCGTCGACCACGAGGTGGTTGACGAGGACCAGCAGCCTGCCCCGGACGGCGGGTCCTGCGTCGAACCACACCAACTGCACCAGGAGGCCACGCTCGGCCGACAGACGGGCGGACACCTTTTCCACCTGTGCGCGGACCAGCGCCGCGTCGATGGTGACGCCGGCGGTCTCGACACGGTGCACCAGGTCCGCGGCCGACACGGACCCCACCGGTCGCACCTCCAGCGACCACGGCACAGTGCCCTGACCGCCCGGCGTCCGGAGCAGACGCAGCGCGTCGTGGTGGTCCACCAGTGCCTGGACGGCCGCGACGAGGTGGTCCTGGCGCATCTCGGCGGGCACTTCCAGCAGCATCGCCTGGTAGAACGCGTCGATGTCGCCACCGCGAGCGTCGAACCAGCGCATGATCGGGGTCGCTTGCATCCCTCCCACGCCGGAGTCGCCGGGATGGGCTGCCGGCACCCTCAGCTCATCGGCGACCTCGGCCAGATTGGCCGCGGTCCGCTGCTCGAAGACGTCCCGGACCGCGAGTCCGAGGCCCGCCGAGCGGGCGAGGCTGACCAGTCTGATCGAGACGATGCTGTCCCCGCCGAGCGCGAAGAAGTCGTCGTCGGGCCCGACCTCTTCGACGCCCAGGGCTTGCGCGACCAGCGTCACCAGCACTCGCTCGCGCTCGGTCCGCGGCTCACGGCGCGGCACGTCCGCCCGTGCGACCGGGTCGGGTTCCGGCAGCGCGGCCCGGTCGAGTTTGCCGTTGGCCGTCAACGGCAGCCGGTCCATGGTGATGTACGTGGACGGCACCATGTACTCGGGCAACAGCCGCCGTACGAAGTCGCCCAGGTCCGCCGTCGGTCCGTCGGTGTCGGGGACGATGTAGGCGATCAGACGGGTGCTGCCGGACTGGTCGTGGTGGGCGACCACGGCGGCCTGGCCGACCGCTGGATGCTCCGCCAGCACGTGCTCGACCTCGCCGGGCTCGATACGGAAACCACGCACCTTCACCTGCTGGTCGGCACGGCCCACGTACTCCAGGTCACCCCCGGCATCACGACGCACCAGATCACCCGTGCGGTACATCCGCGCACCGGGCTCGACACCGAAGGGATCGGCCACGAAACGCTCGGCCGTCATCGCCGGCCGGTTCAGATAGCCCCGGGCCACACCCGCCCCCGCGATGTACAGCTCACCCGTCACCTGCGGCGCGACCGGCCGCAGACGCGCGTCCAGGACGTAGACCCGCATATTGGCCATCGGACGCCCGATCGGCACCGTCGCACCCCCGCTGTAGGGCCGGGGCACGCGATGGTGGGTGGCGAACGTCGTCGTCTCCGTCGGTCCGTACCCGTCCACGACCGTCAGCCCGGGGCACGCCGCGTGCAGACGCTGCACCGTGGCCCCCGAGACGGCCTCACCACCCGTCCACACCTGCACGACCCCCGACAGCGCCCGCGCAGCATGATCAGCGACCACATTCAGCAGGGAACTGGTCAGCCACAACGCGGTGACCCCCTGCGTCACGACAGTGCGCTGCAGCGCGGACACGTCCAGGTCCCCGGCCGGAGCCACCACCACCGTCCCCCCGCCCAGCAGCGGCACCCACAACTCATAGGTCGAGGCGTCGAACGCGGCCGGCGAATGCAGCAGGACCCGCCGGTGCGCCGCACGCTCAAAACGAGGATCCACGGCCAAAGCGGCGACATTGCCGTGCGTCACCACGATCCCCTTGGGCGCACCCGTCGACCCCGAGGTATACATCACATACGCCGCATCCCCCGACCGCACACCCACCCGGGGATCACCGGGGTCGGACGCGAAGGGCCGCGTGGACTCGATGCGGAGCAACTCCATGGCTTCGGCTCCCGGAATCGGAACCGGCCGTTCATCGGTGATCAGCAAACGCGCCCCGGTGTCGGCCAGGACGTGGCGGATGCGGTCGGCCGGATAGCGGGCGTCGAGGGGTACGTAGACGGCGCCGGCCTTCGCCAGGCCGAGGACCGTGGCGACCGTCTCGATCGAACGCTCCAGAAGAACGCCGACCGCGTCGCCGGGCCGCACGCCCCTGCCGATCACCTCGTGCGCGAACTGGTTCGCCCGCGCGTCCAGTTGTGCGTAGGTGAGCGTGAGCGCGCCGTCGGTGACCGCCGGCGCATCGGGCGTCTCAGCCACCCGCCGCGAGAACAGCTCGCCCAGCGACCCGTCCGGCACGGCATGCGCCGTGTCGTTGAACTCCACCACGGCACGCCGGTGTTCCTCGGGGGTGAGGATGTCGATGTCGGCCAGCGGGCGGTCGGGGTCGGACACGGCGGCTTCCAGCAGCCGTACCCAACGGTCGAACAGGGCCTGGACCGTGGGGGCGTCGTAGATGTCGCTGGAGTACTCCACGGCGCCGGTGATGCCCTGCGGCTCACCGTGAGCACCGCGCTGCTCGGCGAGACTGAAGAACAGGTCGAACTTCGCCGTACCGGTCTTTCCCAACTCGATCCCGGCTCGCAGTCCCGGGAGCTCGAGTTCGGTCCCGGGGGCGTTCTGGAGGGCGAGCATGATCTGGAAGAGCGGATGGTGCGACAGGGTCCGGGTCGGATTGATCAGCTCCACCAGATACTCGAACGGAACGTCCTGGTGCGCATAAGCGGCCAGACTCCGCTCCCGCACCCGCGTGACCAGCTCCGCGAACGTCGGATCACCGGACGTGTCCGTCCGCAGCACCAGCGTGTTCACGAAGAACCCGATCAACTCATCGAGCGCCTGATCCGTCCGGCCGG
>NZ_SZPR01000053.1 GCF_005280195.1 Streptomyces galbus
GCGATGTGATGCACCACCAGGAGCAGGACGTACTGCTGCGCTGAGATCTGGAAGAGGTCCGCACGCAGCGGGGTTTCAGTGGCGAGGTCGAAGGGATACCGGGCCGCTGTCCTCAGCACCTCGGGCAACTCGGCCTCGGTCGTGGGGTGGACGGCGACGTGCGGGACGGCCGCCTCGGGTGGCAGCACCTGCTGGCAGGGGACGCCGTCGGTCTCGGGGAACACCGTCCGCAGGCTCTCGTGCCGGGCCACCACATCACCCAGAGCGGCACGCAACGCGTCACGGTCCAACTCACCGCTCAGCCTCAGGGCCAGCGGGATGTTGTAAGTGGCGCTCGGTCCCTCCATCTTGTGGATGAACCACAGCCGCCGCTGGGCGAAGGACAGCGGCATGACCTCGGGCCGCCGACGGGTTGTGAGGGCCAGGCGTCCGGGAGCGGCGGTGTCGAGGAGCAGCGCCACCGCAGCGGGCGTCGGTCCCTCGAACAGCGCGCGCAGCTCCAGCTCGACGCCGAACGCGGCGCGGATCTGGGCGATGAGACGGGTGGCCAGCAGCGAGTGCCCGCCCAGGTCGAAGAAGTCGTCGTCCACACCTGCCCGCGGCAGCCCCAGCACCTGGGCGAACAGGTCGCACACGATCTGCTCCTGCGGCGTGCGCGCCCCGCGTCCCGACCCGGCCGACGCGAACTCCGGCGCCGGCAGGGCCGCCCGGTCCAGCTTGCCGTTGGCCGTCAGGGGGAGCCGGTCGAGGGGGACGATGGCCGACGGCACCATGTAGTCGGGCAGGTGGTCGCGGGTGTGCTCGCGGAGCTCGGTGACCAGGGCACCGGTGGCGCGGCGCGCGGCGGGGTTGGTCGCCCAGGTGGACAGGGGTGCGGTGGAGGCGCTGGTGGGTAGCGCCGCGTACGTCCCGACGGGGACGCGGCCGGACAGCCGGTTCCGGTCGACGAAGACCACGTCCACGGCGTCGGTGTCCCGAGTGTTCCAGGTGATGCCGGTCCAGTAGCCGTGCTCGTCGCCCAGAACGTGGAACGCCTCGAGGCCGGCCGGTGGTGCGGTGGGACCATCGGGCAGGGGCGTGCCGTCTTCCAGGGCCCGGCGCACGGCGAGCTCGTGCGTCAAGCGGGGGTTCGGAACGCCGGTCAGGCGTAGTTCCCCGGGTCGTTCGGCTGCCAACTGCTGCCTCAGGTCGTCGAGGCTGTCTCGTTCGTCGGCACCGGTGCTCCAGGGCCGGGTGGGGGTGTC
>NZ_SZPR01000054.1 GCF_005280195.1 Streptomyces galbus
CGGCCGGCCCAAAGGCGTCGTCATGCCCGCGGGCGCGCTGGTGAACCTGCTGGAGTGGCACCACAGGGCGGTCGGTGGCGGGACCGGCACGAGGACCGCCCAGTTCACGGCCATCAGCTTCGACGTCTCCGCCCAGGAGATGCTTTCGGCCCTGTTGTACGGCAAGACCCTGGTGATCCCCGACGAGAACGTCCGGCGGGACGCGGCCCGGTTCGTCGAGTGGCTGGACGCACACGACGTGGAGGAACTCTTCGCGCCCAACCTCGTTGTGGAGGCCGTCGCCGAGGCCGCCGTCGAGCAGGGACGCGCGCTGCCCCGGCTGCGGACGATCGCGCAGGCCGGCGAGGCCCTGACGTTGAGCCGCGTGGTCCGCGAGTTCCACACCTCGGCACCGGAGCGCGTACTGCACAACCACTACGGGCCCACGGAGACCCACGTGGTCACGGCCCACACCCTGAGCGACGACTCCGGCAACTGGCCGCCCACCGCGCCGATCGGCCGGCCCATCGCGAACACCCGGTCCTACGTGCTGGGCTCGGGCCTGGAATTGGTGGCTCCCGGTGTGGTGGGTGAGCTCTACACAGCGGGATCCGCAGTGGCCCGGGGTTACTTGGGCAGGCCCGCCCTGACGGCCGAGCGGTTCGTGGCGGACCCGTACGCGGCGGAGCCGGGCGCGCGCATGTACCGCACCGGTGACCTGGTGCGGTGGAACCAGGACGGAGAGCTGGAGTTCGTCGGGCGCGCCGACCACCAGATCAAGATCCGCGGCTTCCGCATCGAACCCGGCGAGATCGAGAACGTCCTCACCGAGCACCCCGGGATCGCCCAGGCCGCCGTGGTCGCCCGCGAGGACCGGCCCGGCAGGACCCGACTGGTGGCCTATGTCGTGGCGCGGGAGACCCTGCGTCCCGAGGAGGCAGCCGAGTTCGTGCGCGAGCGGCTGCCCGAGCACATGGTGCCGGCCGCCGTTGTCGTCCTGGACAGCCTGCCGCTGACGGGCAACGGCAAGCTGGACCGGGCGGCCCTGCCGGCGCCGGAATTCGCGCCCGCCGGATCCGGGCGGGAGGCGCGCACGCCGCAGGAGCAGATCGTGTGCGACCTGTTCGCCCAGGTGCTGGGGCTGCCCTGGGTCGGCGTGGACGACGACTTCTTCGAGCTCGGCGGCCATTCGCTGCTGGCCACTCGTCTGATCGCCCGCATCCGGGCCGCCTTCAGCGTCGAGATCGGCCTGCGCACGCTCTTCGAGGCACGGACCGCGGCCGCGGTCGCGGCCCGGCTCGACACCGCCGGTCCCGCGCGGCTCGCCCTGACCAGGCAGCAACTGCCCGACGAAGTACCCCTGTCGTTCGCTCAGCGGCGGTTGTGGTTCCTGCACAAGATGGAGGGGCCGAGTGCTACTTACAACATTCCGTTGGTCGTGCGGCTGAGTGGTGTGGTGGACCGTGGTGCGTTGCGTGCGGCTCTGGGTGATGTGGTGGCCCGGCACGAGAGCCTGCGGACGGTGTTTCCCGAGTCCGACGGTTCGCCGTACCAGCGGGTTCTCGACGGTGTGAGCGTGCCGTTGCCTGTGCGTGATGTCCTCGAGGGCGAGTTGCCGCAGGTGCTGGGGTCAGCGGCCCGGTATGCGTTCGATCTCGCGACCGAGATCCCTTTGCGGGCTGAGTTGTTCCGGCTGGCTCCTGAGCGTCATGTCCTGGTCCTGGTGGTGCATCACATCGC
>NZ_SZPR01000055.1 GCF_005280195.1 Streptomyces galbus
CCGTCGGCGTCGGCGCTGAAGGGTTTGCACCGTCCGTCGGGTGCGAGGCCGCGTTGGCGGCTGAATTCGATGAAGGTGCTGGGGGTGGACATGACGGTGACGCCGCCGGCCAGTGCGAGTGAGCACTCGCCCTGGCGCAGGGCCTGCACGGCGAGGTGCACGGCGACCAGGGAGGAGGAGCAGGCGGTGTCGACGGTGACCGCCGGCCCCTCGAGACCGAACGTGTAGGACACGCGACCGGTGTGCACACTGCCCGTGTTGCCCGTACCGAGATAGCCCTCCAAGTCACCGGGTACGGACGGCAGCCGGCTCGCGTAGTCGTGGTACATGACGCCCGCGTACACGCCGGTGGAGCTGCCGCGCAGGCTCGTCGGGTCGATGCCGGCCCGCTCCAGCGCCTCCCACGACGTCTCGAGCAGCAGCCGCTGCTGCGGGTCCATGGCGAGCGCCTCACGGGGGGAGATCCCGAAGAACTCCGCGTCGAACTCCGCCGCCTCGTGCAGGAAACCGCCCTGCCGGGCGTAGGAGGTGCCGGGCCGGTCCGGATCCGGGTCGAACAGCGCGTCCAGGTCCCAGCCCCGGTCGTCCGGGAACTCCGAGATGGCCTCGCCCCCCGCCGCGACCAGGTCCCACAGCTGCTCCGGGGTGTCGATCCCGCCGGGGAAGCGGCCGCTCATGCCCACGATGACGACCGGGTCGTCGGCGCTCTGGGCCGGTGCCGCCGGTACCGGTTCCGTCACCGGCGCCGCGACCGCGCCCCTCAACTCGGCCAGCAGCAGGCGGGCGACGGCTTCCGGGGTCGGATGGTCGAAGACCAGGGTGGCGGGCAGTCGCAGGCCGGTGGCCTTGTTGAGGCGGTTGCGCAGCTCGACGGCGGTCAGGGAGTCGATGCCGAGTTCCCTGAAGCCGCGCCGCGCGTCCACCGCCCCGGGGTCGGTGTAGGAGAGGGCCGCGGCGACCTCGTGCCGCACCAGGTCGAGCAGGAACGCATCGCGCCGGTCCTCCGGGAGGCCCGCGAGCCGCTCGGCCAGGGAACCCGCCGACGGACCGGACCCGGCCTGCGCGGTGCGGCGCACCGCCGCGCGGACGAGGCCGCGCAGGATCGCGGGGATGTCGCCGCCGGCGGCCCGCAGTCCGGCCGTGTCCAGCGCCATGGGCACCACGTCGGCGACGTCCAGCGCCAGCGCGGCGTCGAACAGCCGCAGACCCGACTCGGGGTCCAGCGCGGCGATGCCGGTCCGGGCGAGGCGGGCCAGATCCGCCGCGTTCAGCGTCGCGGCCATCCCGTCGTCCGCCCACGCCCCCCACCCCAGCGACACGGCGGTACGGCCCTCGGAGCGGCGCCGCTGGGCCAGTGCGTCCAGGTAGGCGTTCGCCGCCGCGTAACCGCCCTGGCCGGCTGTGCCGTACGTACCGGCGACGGACGAGAACAGTGCGAAGAGGGTGAGGTTGTGGT
>NZ_SZPR01000056.1 GCF_005280195.1 Streptomyces galbus
CTAGGTGTGTTGTCCCGGGACGTTGGTGACACGCGTGCTGGGTGCTTGAACAGGTGAGGGCCTTCTGGGTTCGGTGTGGATTGCGAAGTCTGCACCGACGTCCAGGAGGCCCTCGTGTCCCACCGTAATGCCCCTCTGACGCCGACCGGGAGGCTCCGTCTGGCCCGGTGTGTCGTGGACGACGGCTGGCCGCTGCGCAGGGCCGCGGAACGCTTCCAGGTCAGCCACACCACCGCCGCACGCTGGGCGAGCCGCTACCGGCAGCTGGGCGAGGCGGGGATGCACGACCGCTCCAGCCGCCCACACCGTCAACCCCGACGGACCCCGGCTGCCATCGAACAGCAGGTCGTGCGGCTGCGACGCGAACACCGGATCGGACCGGCACGCCTGGCCGCCCGGTGCGGTATCGCCACGTCCACCGCCCACCGCATCCTCGGCCGGTACGCACTGCCCGCTCTGGCCACGCTGGACCGGGCCACCGGCGAGCCCGTGCGCCGCTACGAACGCGCCCGGCCCGGCGAACTGGTCCACATCGACGTCAAGAAACTCGGCCGCATCCCCGACGGCGGCGGGCACAAGGTGCTGGGCAGGGCCGACGGCCGCCGCAACAAGACCGGCACCGGATACGCCTACCTGCACACCGCCCTGGACGACCACACCCGCCTCGCCTACACCGAGGACCTGCCCGACGAGACCGCCGCCACCTGCGCCGGCTTCCTACGACGAGCAACCGCCTGGTTCACCGCCCACGGCATCACCATCGAGCGGGTCCTCACCGACAACGCCTGGGCCTACACCAAGAACACCTGGCACGACACATGCCGCGACCTGGGCATCAGCCCCCGCTGGACCAGGCCCTGGCGACCTCAGACCAACGGCAAGGTCGAACGCTTCCACCGCACCCTGCTCGAGGAATGGGCCTACAGCCGGCCCTACACCTCAGTCAGCGACCGACAAGCAGCGTTCCCCGACTGGCTGG
>NZ_SZPR01000057.1 GCF_005280195.1 Streptomyces galbus
GCCGCTGAGCGAACGACAGGGGCAGGACCGACGGGCGTTCTCGCGCTGTCAGGGACGGCCGCGCGGGACCCGCGGTGTCGAGGAGCGCCGCCACCGCGGCGGGTGTCGGTCCGTCGAACAGGGCGCGCAGCTCCAGTTCGACGCCGAACGCGGCGCGGATCTGGGCGATGAGACGGGTGGCCAGCAGCGAGTGCCCGCCCAGGTCGAAGAAGTCGTCGTCCACACCTGCCCGCGGCAGCCCCAGCACCTGGGCGAACAGGTCGCACACGATCTGCTCCTGCGGCGTGCGTGCCTCCCGCCCGGTTCCGGCGGACGCGAACTCCGGCGCCGGCAGGGCCGCCCGGTCCAGCTTGCCGTTGCCCGTCAGCGGCAGGCTGTCCAGGACGACAACGGCGGCCGGCACCATGTGCTCGGGCAGCCGCTCGCGCACGAACTCGCGTACGTCTTCGCCGTGGAGGGTTCCCCGTACCACTGCGTAAGCGACGAGGCGGCCACCGCCGGACTGCTCCTCGCGGACCACCACAGCCGCCTCGGTGACGTCCGGGTGGTCGGTCAGCACGTTCTCGATCTCGCCGGGTTCGATGCGGAAGCCGCGGATCTTGATCTGGTGGTCGGCGCGCCCGACGAACTCCAGCTCTCCGTCCTGGTTCCACCGCACCAGGTCACCGGTGCGGTACATGCGCGTGCCCGGCTCCGTGGCGTACGGGTCCGCCACGAACCGCTCGGCCGTCAAGCCGGGCCTGCCCAGGTAGCCGCGTGCGACACCGGGCCCGGCGACATACAGTTCCCCCACCACCCCGGGCGCCGCCAGCTCCAGCCCCGGACCGAGCACATACGTGCGCAGGTCGGGGATCGCGACGCCGATGACGCTGGCCGCCGCAGTTGCTCGCTCCCGGGTCAGCGGCTGATACGTCACGTGAACGGTGGTCTCGGTGATGCCGTACATGTTGACCAGGGCCGGCGAGTCGTCGGGACGGCGCCGGTACCAGTCGGCGAGGCGGGACGGCTGGAGTGCCTCGCCGCCGAACACCACGGTGCGCAAGGCGAGTTCGCGGCCGGGGGCGTCGGCGTCGGCCTGCGCCAACTGGTAGAACGCTGACGGCGTCTGGTTGAGGACGGTGACGCCGTGATCGGCCAGCAGGTCCAGGAAGGCGCCGGGCGTCCTGCTCACCTCGTAGGGCACCACGACCAGTCGACCGCCGTGCAGCAGTGCTCCGAACAGTTCCCAGACCGAGAAGTCGAAGGCGTAGGAGTGGAACAGCGTCCACACGTCGTCGGGGCCGAAACCGAACCACTTCCGCGTGGCGTCGAAGAGCCGCGCCACGTTGCGGTGGGCGACGACGACGCCTTTGGGCCGGCCG
>NZ_SZPR01000058.1 GCF_005280195.1 Streptomyces galbus
GTGATCAGCACCGTGCCGCCCGGCGCGAAGGGCGAGGGCGCGGCCTCCGGCGCGACGGCACGCACGAGCCGTGGCGCGAAGAGGCGGCCGTCGCGCACCGCCAGCTGCGGCTCACCGGCGCTCACGGGCAGTGCGGGCGGCGGACCGTCCGGGTTGTCCACGAGCACGATCCGGTCCGGGTTCTCCGTCTGCGCCGAGCGCAGCAGACCCCACACCGCGGCGCCGGCCGGATCCGGCGCCTCCCCCGCGACGGAGACCGCACCGGTGGTCAGCACCACCAACCGCTCCTGCTCGGGCCGCTCCTCGGCCAGCCATTCCTGGACCCGGCCGAGCACCAGACCCACGGTGTCGTGCAGCTCGCCGTCCGAGGGGACGCGCAGCGTGGTCGTCACCGGCGCCTCGCCGGAGGCCGGCGGCGACACCGGCACCCACTCGACGCGGAACAGCCCCTCCGGTCCGCCCGAGGCCAGCGCCTCCCGCAGCCGGCCGGCGGAGACCGGGCGCAGCGTCAGCGCGCCGACCTCGGCCACCGGTCCGCCCGCCGCGTCCGCGAGCAGCAGCGTCACCGTGTCGGACGCGACGCGGCTCAGCCGGACCCTGACCTCGGACGCGCCGGTCGCCGCCAGGCGCACGTCACCGAACGAGAACGGCAGCCGCGGGTCCTCGGACCGGTCCAGCACCCCCAGTCCGAGAGCGTGCAGCGACGCGTCCAGCAGGGCCGGGTGCAGCCCGAACCGGCCGGCCTCCGCGGCCTGCGCGGCGGGCAGAGCCACCTCGGCGAACAGCGCGTCGGCGCCGCGCCACACCCGGCGCAGCCCCTGGAAGGCCGGACCGTAGGCGAAACCCTGCGCCGAGAGCGTGTCGTACCAGTCGTCGAGGTCCACCGGCTCCGCGTTGCGAGGCGGCCAGACGGCCAGTTCGTCCTGTTCGGCGCTCCGCTCCGCGCCGTCGACGGTGTCCTCGGGAGCCAGCACACCGGTGCCGTGCAGCCGCCAGGGCTCCGCGGCGTCGTCGGCGTCGGCGCGGCGCGCGTGCACGCTGAACGTGCGGCGCCCCGCGTCGTCCGGCGCGCCCACGGACACCTGGACCTGCGTCCCGCCCGTCGTGGGCAGCGCCAGGGGTGACTGGAGGGTCAGCTCCTGAAGCACCCGGCAGTCCGCCAGGTCCCCGGCCCGCAGGGCGAGTTCGACCAGGGCGGTGCCCGGCAGGAGCACGGTGTCCAGCACGCCGTGGTCGGCGAGCCACGGGTGCGAGTCCAAGGAGAGCCGCGTGGTCAGGACCAGGCCGCCGGAGTCCGCGAGGGGCACTGCGGCACCGAGCAACGGGTGGCCGGCCGGGCCGAGACCCAGAGCGGCGGCCTCCGCGTCGACGGTGCGGGAGTCCCGGTGGCTCAGCCAGTAGCGGCGGCGCTGGAAGGGGTAGGTCGGCAGATCCAGACGCGGGGCCGTGCGGCCCCCGAAAACGGCCTGCCAGTCGACAGCGGCGCCCCGCGTCCACAGGGCGGCCACCGTCTCGGCCGGCGCCTGGGCCGACGGGCGGTCCTTGCGCAGGACGGTGACGAACTCTGCCTCGGCGTCCTCGGGCAGGCAGTCCCGGCCCATGGCGGACAGCACGCCGTCCGGCCCGAGTTCGAGGTAAGTGCGCACACCGCGCTCGTGCAGCGTGCGTATGCCGTCGTGGAAGCGGACGGCCTCGCGGACGTGCCGCACCCAGTAGTCGGGGGAGGTGAGCTCCTCGGCGGTGGCGAGGCCCCCGGTGACGTTCGAGACGACGCCGATCCGGGGCCGCTGGTAGGCGAGCCCGGCCGCCACCCGGCGGAACTCCTCCAGCATCGGTTCCATCAGCGGGGAGTGGAAGGCGTGACTCACCCGCAGTCGCCGCGTCGTGAACCCGAGCGCGGTGAGTGCCGCGTCGAGCTCCGCGACCGCCTCCTCGGTGCCCGAGAGCACGGTGGAGGCGGGGCCGTTGACGGCGGCCACGGCCACCTCGTGCTCGCGCCCGGCCAGCTGACCGGCCAGCTCCTCCTCGCCGGCGCGGACCGAGAGCATGGCGCCCCCCGGCGGCAGGGCCTGCATCAGCCGGCCGCGGGCGGCCACCAGGGTGCAGGCGTCCTCCAGCGTCAGCACGCCCGCGACGTGCGCGGCGGCCAGCTCACCGATGGAGTGCCCGGCGACGAACTTCGGCCGCGGGCCGAGGTGTTCCACCAACCGGTACAGCGCCACCTCCAGGGCGAACAGACCGGTCTGCGTGTACAACGTCTGGTCCAGCAGTTCGCTGTCTTCGGCGAACATCACTTCGCGCAGGGGGCGTCCGAGGTGGGTGTCGAGGTGGGTGCAGGCCTGGTCCAGGGCTTGGGCGAAGACGGGGAATGTTTCGTAGAGTTCGCGGCCCATGCCGGGGTGTTGGCTGCCTTGTCCGGTGAAGAGGAAGGCTGTGTCGCCGGGGGTGGTGGTGCCTCGGAGGAGGTGGGGGGAGGGTGTGTCGTGGGTGAGGTGGGTGAG
>NZ_SZPR01000059.1 GCF_005280195.1 Streptomyces galbus
CGGGCGGCACGGTGCTGATCACCGGCGCCACCGGCGCCCTCGGCGGACTGCTGGCCCGGCACCTGGTCACCGAACACGGCGTACGCCACCTCCTCCTCGTCAGCCGACGCGGCCCCGCCGCGGACGGCGCCGACGAACTCCACCGCCACCTCAGCGAACTCGGCGCCCACGTCACCCTCGCCGCCTGCGACGTCGCCGACCGCACCCAACTCGACACCCTCCTCGCCGGCATCCCCCACGACCACCCCCTCACCGGCGTCATCCACGCCGCCGGCATCCTCGACGACGGCGTCTTCACCACCCTCACCCCCGAACGCGTCTCCGCCGTCCTGCGCCCCAAGGCCGACGCCGCCCTCAACCTCCACGAAGCCACCCGCGACCACAACCTCACCCTCTTCGCGCTGTTCTCGTCGATCCAGGGGCTGCTCGGCGGTGCCGGTCAGGCGAACTACGCCGCGGCCAACGTCTTCCTGGACGCACTGGCCCAGCACCGTCGCGCCCACGGACTGCCGGCCGTGTCGCTGGCCTGGGGCCCGTGGGCGGAGGGCGGCATGGCGGCGGGCCTCGACGAGGCCGACCGCAACCGGTTCGCCCGGCTCGGCATGGTCCCGATCGCGCCGCAGCAGGGCCTCGAGCTGTTCGACGCGGCGGTGTCACTGGGCCTCGCGGCGGCCGTACCGCTGCCGGTGGACGGCGCGGCCCTGCGGGCGCGGGCGGCGGACCTGCCCGCGCCGCTGCGCGGCCTGGTCCGCGGCGGTCCGCGCAAGGCCGTGGCCGGCGCGCCGACGGCCGGGGACGCGGGTCGGCCCTCCCTCGCCGAGCGGCTCGCCGGTCTGTCCCCCGACGAGCAGGAGGACCGGCTCGTCGAGCTGGTCCGGGAGGAGGTCGCGCGGACGCTCGACTACGGCGGCCACGACGCGGTGGAGGCCCGCCGCGGCTTCAAGGAACTCGGCATCGACTCCCTGACCGCCGTCGAGCTGCGCAACCGCCTCAACAAGGCCACCGGCCTGCGACTGCCCGCCACCCTGGTCTTCGACCATCCGACCCCCGAAGCCGTCGCCCGCCTGCTGCTCATCGAGCTGGCGCCCAAGGCGGAGGCGACCGACGCCGCGACCGGGCCGGCGGTGCCGGCGGCCGCGGATCTCGGGGAGCCGGACATCCGCCGGATGCTCGCCACCCTGTCGCTCGACCGGCTGCGCGCTTCCGGACTGCTCGAGCGGTTGCTCGACCTCGCCGAGCCGGCACCGGCCGACCTCGCCGGTCCGGCCGCGGCGGCGCCGGAGGCCACCGACCTCGACATCGACGCCCTCGACGTCGACGCCCTCGTCCGCATGGCTCGTGAGAGCCACGACTCCTGAGTCCTGGAGAAGAGACAGCATGAACAGCACCTCGTCCGAAGCGGTCGTGGCCGCGCTGCGGGACTCGCTGAAGGAGACCACCCGGCTGCGGCAGCAGAACCAGGAGCTCCTCGCCGCCGCCCGCGAACCGATCGCCGTCGTCGGCATGAGCTGCCGCTATCCCGGCGGCGTCACCTCCCCCGAGGAGCTGTGGGCGCTGCTGGAGCAGGGCACCGATGCCATTTCGCCGTTCCCCGTCGACCGTGGCTGGGACCTGGAGCGACTGCACGACCTGGATCCGGACCGGCCCGGCACCTCCGCCACCCGTGAGGGCGGTTTCCTGCACGAGGCGGCGGAGTTCGACGCGGAGTTCTTCGGGATCTCCCCCCGTGAGGCGCTCGCCATGGACCCGCAGCAGCGGCTGTACCTGGAGGCGACGTGGGAGGCGCTGGAGCGGGCCGGCATCGACCCGGCCTCGCTGCGCGGCAGCTCCACCGGCGTCTATGCGGGCATCATGTACCACGACTACGGGCCGTACCTGTTCGAGCCCGTCGAGGGCGCCGACGGCCACCGGCTGACCGGCGGTGCGGGCAGTGTGCTGTCGGGGCGGGTGTCCTACACGTTCGGTCTCGAGGGGCCGGCGGTCACCGTCGACACCGCCTGCTCCTCCTCCCTGGTCGCCGTGCACCTCGCCGTGCAGGCCCTGCGCCAGGGCGAGTGCTCTCTCGCACTGGCCGGCGGTGTGACGGTGATGTCGTCACCGGGCACGTTCGTGGAGTTCAGCCGGCAGAACGGTCTGTCCCCCGACGGGCGGTGCAAGTCCTTCAGCGCCGACGCCGACGG
>NZ_SZPR01000006.1 GCF_005280195.1 Streptomyces galbus
ACGTCACCGGCCGCAAGCGCACGTACAGCTACGACGGCGCGGGCCGCTTCTCCTACGCCAGCGAGGTCAAGGCCGGCGCCACCGTCGACTCCTGGCAGTACTGCTACGACCTGGCCGGCAACCTCACCTCCCAGGGCACCGACCCCGGCTGCCCCCGAGGCACCACCTACACCTACAACGACGCCCAGGAACTGACCTCCAAGTCCAGCTCCAGCGGCCCCTGGTCATACGACGCGGTCGGCAACGAGACCGCCGGCTCCTCCACCGACGACTACGCCCGCACGGCGGAGTCGTACACCGACCACTCCCAGCTGACGTCGATCACGGTGAGCGGAAAGACCTACGCGGGCCAGTACGGCTCCACCGACCAGAGCGAACGCATCAGCCTGGGCGACACCTACTTCCACAACGGCCCGCTCGGCCTGTCCGCGACGTCAACTGCCGGTGTGGACAAGGGCTTCAACCGCGAGCCCGGGGGCACGCTCAACTCCATGACGACCGGGGGCAGGAGCTACTACTACCTCACCGACGCGATCGGCTCGGTGATCGGCCTGGTGGACGTGGACGGCAACAAGGTCGACACCT
>NZ_SZPR01000060.1 GCF_005280195.1 Streptomyces galbus
GACCCGGCAGCCCGGGCAGGCGGTGGAGACGATGTCGGGGTTGAGCGACAGGGCCACATCGACGCGTTCGTTGTGGATGCGCTTGCCGATGCGCTCTTCCATCCACATCCGCGCGCCGCCGGCGCCGCAGCAGAAGCCGCGTTCCTTGTGGCGGTGCATCTCCTCGTTGCGCACGCCGGGCACGGCGGCGATGATCTCGCGCGGCGGGGTGTAGATCTTGTTGTGGCGGCCCAGGTAGCAGGGGTCGTGGTAGGTGATGATGCCCTCGACGGGGGTGACGGGGATCAGCCTGCCTTCGTCGACGAGGTGCTGCAGCAGCTGGGTGTGGTGGATGACCTCGTAGTCGCCGCCGAGCTGGGGGTATTCGTTGCCGAGGGTGTTCAGGCAGTGCGGGCAGGTCGCGACGATCTTCTTCGCCGAGCGCGGCTTGGCCGACTCCGGGAGCACCTTGCCCTCGTCGTCCGTCTCCTCGCCGAAGGCCGTGTTCAGCGCGGCGACGTTCTCCATGCCGAGTTCCTGGAAGAGGGGCTCGTTGCCCAGGCGGCGGGCGGAGTCGCCGGTGCACTTCTCGTCGCCGCCCATGATGGCGAACTTCACGCCGGCGATGTGCAGGAGTTCGGCGAAGGCCTTGGTGGTCTTCTTCGCGCGGTCCTCCAGGGCGCCGGCGCAGCCGACCCAGTACAGGTACTCGACCTCGGTGAGGTCCTCGATGTCGCGGCCGACGACGGGGATGTCGAAGTCGACTTCCTTGAGCCATTCCAGGCGCTGCTTCTTGGCCAGGCCCCAGGGGTTGCCCTTCTTCTCGAGGTTCTTCAGCATCGTGCCGGCCTCGGAGGGGAACGCGGACTCGATCATGACCTGGTAGCGGCGCATGTCCAGGATGTGGTCGACGTGTTCGATGTCGACGGGGCACTGCTCGACGCAGGCGCCGCAGGTGGTGCACGACCACAGCACGTCCGGGTCGATGACGCCGCCTTCTTCGGCGGTGCCGATCAGGGGCCGTTCGGCCTCCGCCAGGGCCGCCGCGGGCACGTCCTTCAGCTGTTCGGCGGTGGCCTTCTCCTCGCCTTCCATGCTCTTGCCGCCGCCGGCGAGCAGGTAGGGGGCCTTGGCGTGGGCGTGGTCGCGCAGCGCCATGACCAGCAGCTTGGGGGAGAGCGGCTTGCCGGTGTTCCAGGCGGGGCACTGCGACTGGCAGCGGCCGCACTCGGTGCAGGTGGAGAAGTCCAGCAGGCCCTTCCAGGAGAACTGCTCGACCTGGGAGACACCGAAGACGTCGTCCTCACCGGGGTCGGTGAAGTCGATCGGCCTGCCGCCCGACGTCATCGGCAGCAGCGCGCC
>NZ_SZPR01000061.1 GCF_005280195.1 Streptomyces galbus
ACAACGACACAAACCAACCAACGCCAACCGCCGACCACACACAGCCGACCGCCGACCACACAACAAACCCGCGAGAACCGGCCCACCCACCCGACCACCCCCACACCCCACACAATAAACCGGCCCCCCGGTATCAACAACGGTCCAACACCGACATCACGTTGGTCCCTCCCCCTGCCGCCCTTCCTCCCCAGCTCAGCAGGCACCAGCCCTCTAAAAAACTCACCCCGCTACCCGCCACATCCGAGCAGCGAGGTGAGCTCAACCCCCGGTCTAGCCCGCGTAGGTCTCCAACTCCGCGATCCTCGGCGTCCCCGAAGCCCCCGTGATCTGGAAGGTGAGCTTCTTCAGCGAGGTGGTGGGGAAGCTGATCGCCCCCGTGCTGCTCCCGGAGGCCAGGACAGCGCCCGTGTCGGCGTTGACCAGCTTCCAGGCGGTGACGGCGCTGCCCGCGGCCTCCCGGACGACCGCCCTGGACACCGTCGTCGCGGCATCCCACTTCACGGATACGGATCCGGTCGCACCGGCCGGCGACCAGTACGTGCCCAGGTCACCGTCGCGTACGTTGCCGTAACTCGTGCCGCTCGCCTTGGAGGAGCCGTCGGCGCCCGCCGTCAGGCTGAGGTTGGTACCGGTGGGGCCCGTCGGCGTAGGCGTCGGGTCCGTCGGAGTGGGTGCTGGAGTGGGGGTCGTGGGGTCGGGTGACTGGGCGGAGCAGCTCCCGTCCGACACTCGCAGGCCCTTGTTCGCGCCGGCCGTCTGACTCACGATCCCCGGCACGCAGGACGCCTCGTCGAGCGCGTAGGAGTAGGGGATGCTGACGCTGGTGTTCGACTGCGGATTCGGGCCCGCCGGGTTGTTGTCGGCGGCGCGCTCGGACCACGTCACGTTGTCGAAGATGTTGCCGTTGACCTGCCAGGAGCCGGCCTCGTCCGTGTAGAACGTGCCGAGCACGTCCCTGGAGTCCTCGAAGTAGTTGTTGTCCACCCTCGCCTTCGCTCCGGCCCGGGAGTTGATGCCGGACTTGGTGAGGTTCACGTAGTGGTTGTTGTAGATGTGGGCGATGCCGCCGCGCAGGAGGGGCGCGCGGGAGTCGATGTTCTCGTACAGGTTGTGGTGGAAGGTGACGTAGCCGTTGGAGCGGTCCGTCTCGCTGGAGCCGATCAGGCCGCCGCGGCCGGAGTTGCGCAGCACGCTGTAGGACAGCGTCACGTACTGCGTGTTGTCCTTCATGTCGAAGAGGCCGTCGAAGCCCTCCGCCTCGCCGCCGGACGCCTCCAGGGTGGCGTGGTCCACCCAGACGTTGCGGACGTCGCTCTCCATACCGATGGCGTCACCGCCGTTGGAGGTGGGCGAGCCGGACTTCTTGACGTTGCGGACGGTCACGTTCTGGATCACGATGTTGCTGGACTCCCGTATGTGGATGCCCAGTTGGTCGAAGACGGCGCCGCTGCCGACGCCGACGATCGTGACGTTGCTGACCTGCTTCAGCTCGATCTTGTCGGCGGCCGTGGAGCAGCTGCCGCCCGACACCTTGCTCGTGTTGCCGTGGTTGATGGTGCCCTCTACCTGGATGATGATCGGGGTGGTGCTGCTGGCCCGGCTGCACAGGGCCTGGTGTATGGCGGTGCCCGTGGTGGCGCGCACCGTCTGTCCGCCCGCCCCGCCGGTGGTTCCGCCGTTCTGGGACGCGTAGCCGGTGGCGCCGCTCGCTGCGGCCGCTGCCGTCGATGCCGATGCCGATGCCGACAACGCCGCTCCGGTCGCCGCTGCCAGAGCCAGGGTGGCCGTGGCCGCCGAGAGTCGTATCGCGACTGGTCGTCTCATCCTCGCCTCGCTTGTCGTCGTCGCATGGCGGCGGTCGCCGCGCATGCCGGGTCGTTCGATCTGAGCGGGCCGCCGGTGGCCGGTCTTGGGAGGGGGGCCGGTCGTACGCCGGGAAGGGCGAGCGCGGCGCGACGCGGTACGGCCCTGGGTGGGTGCGGGTCCTCATGAGGAATCCGCGCGCAAGGCATCCATGCCCGTACTCGACCATCAAGCGGTTTCTTTGGATTCCTCTTCTTCCGGTTCCTCAGCGCTTGGTGGGCATGGAGAGAACCGAGTCGCGCGTGGGCTGGTCAGCCAGGATGCCGTTTCCCCACTGGGTTGTGTGAGGTACAGACATACTGAAAGCGCTTTCTATCAACCGCCAACGCGAGGATAGGGCGACGTTCAGAAGGAGACAAGGGTTCGCGCACGAGTCGTCGGCGCCCTTGGGCACACCTTGCACTTGAGGGGGCGACTCCCCCCACGGATCACCGCGGGTTCCGGTGCGGGTACGCGTGCCCGGAGCTCGGCCAAGTGGCTGCGCGTCGCGCGGTTGCCGTCAGGCGCAAGTCAAGCGGTGTTTACGGGGCGGGCGACGGGCGGACCGCCGTCGAGGACGGTCGGTCGAGCAGAGGCGAGAGCGGGGACCGGCGGCGTGGGGCGGGTCCGCCGCGCCTCCGAGGCTGGGCAGCACCGGGTGCCGCCCAGCCTGGGGCCGGCGGTCAGCCGTGGTAGTTGATGTAGCCGTTGCCGTCGCGGTCGTTGGCGGACTTCGTGTAGGAGTGCACGTCCGCGCGGGCGCCGCCGGGCTTGAGCAGGTAGATGGTGTCCTTGTCGTTGTTCCAGATGAAGTTGCAGTTCTGGCGGTAGACGACGTTGCCGGCGTCGGAGTTGGTGCCGCGACCGCCACGGAGCTTCACGTAGTCACCGGGCTCGAGCCGGTGGGTGGAGGTGAAGGTGAACTTGTTGCCGGTGGCGTCCTTGACGACATACCCCTTGAGGTCGACGGTCGCCGTGCGCGAGTAATTCTTGATCGTCAGGTACTCGTCCTTGGTGTTGCCCCCCGAGCAACGGTTGGAGTCCCGGCCCGGCGCGTCGTACTGGACGCCCTTGATCTTCAGCGCGGACGAGTACTCGGCCGCCTGGGCCGGAGCCGCGGTGACGGCGGCGAGCGCGCCGGCCGCCGCGGCGACCGTCAGGATGTGGCGTATGTGCATGGGTGAAGTACCCCCCTGTGTGGTGCGGTTGGAGCGGTGGGGAGCCTACCTAAGTCATCGCACTTCATGACGACCGGGTGACCAAATCGTGAAGGAAGGGAAAAGGCGCAGGTACGTTGAGCCCTGCCCTCAGGAACTGCTCCCGTCGCGCGGCTCCGTGCGGTAGTCGAAGTAGGCCCACGCGAAGATGCAGAGCAGCGCCACGACACCCACGGTCGGGAACTGGACGGCTACGGGCGCGTTCCGGGTGAAGTACGCGGCGAATCCCGTCACCAGTGCGCCGCACATCATCACCATGCGGCTGGTGAGGTGTTGCAGCGGAGCGTTGCTCCGGCGCTCGGAGAACAGGCCCCTCGCCGCTGCTTTCGCCGGGCGCGCGACGCCCCTGCGCTTCTTCGACCGGTACTCCAACGCGTAGCCGATCAGCAGGTACAGCACGAAGATCGCGGCGATCCATCCCCAGTCGGACGGGTCGTCCTTGTGGCCGTACGCCAGCGAGCTTGCCAGCCCCGCGTTCATGCATGGCCCCCTTTCGTTTGAGGAGCCGGATGCCCCGACTTGGGGTTCACATGTCGGAAACGGCAGGGGGAGCAAGGGACTTCAGGCCGACGACGGTGCTGGGTGATTCCCCCCGGCCAGCGGCCATGGCGACGGTGTGACAGTGCGACGGCGCGCTTCGACGGGACGAGAAAATAGGTTGGTCGGCGGTCGGCGCGGTTGCGACGATGCCACTCTTTGATCCCGGAGGATGCTTGTTCGTTTTCGTGTGTGTCGGCTGTGGCGCCGAGTTGACCACCTCGCTGTCCCAGGTTGCGCTGCCGGTGCACGCCCGCCAGAAGTACGGGAGCGGGGTGCAGCTTCCGGTTCTCATAAAGTCCGGGACGTTCGCCGTCGACCCGGACCCCTGGGGCGGTCCGTGGCGGCTGTGGAAGGACCTCGGTCCAGGTGAGGCGGAGGCACGCGGCATCTACGCGCCGGTCCACGCCGTGTCCGACGGTGCCCCCGGGGCGAGCCTCATCGCACCCGGCGATGTGCGCGGGACCCGGCTCGTGCCCGAGAGGCTCGGCGGAAACTGCTGCGGCCTCGACGGGCGCGACGGACCCAACCTGGGGTGCGAGGCGTGCGGCCGTCCCGTGGCAACGAGGATCGACGACTGCTCGCTCTGGCAGGCGGTGCGGCTCGAGGCGGAGGCGGTGCGCCGCGTCCCCGTCGACGGTGGCCGCGCCGTGCCCCTCTCCTGGGCGGGGCTGGCTGCGTCGAGGGAGAGAACACCTCCGTTCGAGCCAATCGCCACGTGGGGAGGGCGGTGGGGGACGAGTCACTTCTGGTCGTGGAGCCCCCGGTGGGAGGCGGCAGCCGGACATGCGCTCGCCCATCTCCTGGTCGCCTCCCAAGGGCAGCCGGTGACGGTCCCGAGCGGTCTGACCGCGGACGTCTTCCAGCCCGCGCTCGACGCCCTGCTCCCGCCGGGCGCCCCGGTGCGGCTGACCGGTCTGGCTGGACCGGGGTGGCCTTCGCCGAGTGCGGGTGCCGACATCCTCCTCGTGCCGGTCCATCCCCAGACGGGTCAGATGTGGGCACCGGGCGGGTCGGCCGGATCGGCCCGGCTGGTGCCTCTGCCGTGGGGGGTGTGGTCGTGGCTGGTGTCTCCCCAGCCGCAGTTGCCCGTTCCCGCGTCAGGCCACCTGCCGAGGTGCTCCGCGACGACCCTCTCCCTCCGCTCCCCCGGCGTCCGTTCCGGGCGGACTGGGGAACGTTCGAGCACACCCTGGTTCGGCTGCCCGCGGTGCGCAGCGCGTGGCTGCGTACGATCGTCCAAGACCTCAACCACGGCGGCTGGTTGCGCATGTTCTAGAGGTCTGACGTCGACAGGACCAGGGCTTTGCACTCGCCTCTACGGTCGCCTCCAACGCTCCCCCGCTCCCCGCCCCCTCACGCAGGCGCAGGAGACCGAGGGTGCGTCACCTGCTCCCGCCGTACGCTTCACGAAGCGCCGGCTGGACTTCCGGACCCATCACCAGCGTGTGCGGGCTGCCCGGAAGCGTGGGCAGCGCCGCCCAGTGCGTGACGGCCTCAGCGCTGCCCCCTCCGGGCGGGAAGCGGATCACACCGTCGGAGTCGACGAAGCAGTTGTAGTGGGTGCTGCCGTCCGCCGCGATGTGCCGGTCGGTGAAGTACATGGCGAGCACCAGCCAGAACTCGGCGCCGGGAGCATCGCCGTCAGGGGTCTCAGGAGGGTAGAAGCCGTGCGTCGCGGCCGCCACCGGAAGGCCGGAACGGGGAAGTCTCTCGCGTGCGTCCACCCACTCGACCGCAGCCTGCAAACCCAACTCTCCTTCATCCCTCTGTGTGTGCCCTGTTCGCCCTGTGCGGCTTGTACGTGCACAGACGCGCGGCGACTTCCCGGGGTTGCCTGTTCCGCCCGTGGCCCCGACGGTGCCGGGCCTCAGCGACGGGTCGTGGGCGGGGCCCGGGGTGGACGTCCGCTCTCCCCGCACCTCCGTCCGGCGGAGGAAGGCCCAGCACGGGCGGGCTCCCGCCCCGGCTCGGGGGGTCACGGGACGGGAGCCCTGTATCTCCTTCTGCCGGACCCGGACGGACGGATGCACCGGGCGCTGCACGGCCGTCACGGCTGGGCCCGCTCGCGCCCCGGCTCCGGCTCACCTCCCGCCCCCGCCGCGGCCCCGGCTCAGGTCGTGGCAGCAAGAGGTGATGGACGAGGGGAGAGCCCCCGTCCGTCACCTCCCGTGTCCGGTCCGTCGGTCGTCAGTGCTCGGCCACCAGGTTCTTCAGGGCGATGTTGAGTTGAAGTACGTTCACCCGGGGCTCCCCCAGGAAGCCGAGAGTGCGGCCCTCGGTGTGGTCCGTGACCAGCTTCTCCACCTGGGGGACGGACAGGCCGTTGCGGGCGGCGACCCGGTGGACCTGGAGCCTCGCGTACTGCGGGGAGATGTCGGGGTCGAGCCCGGAGCCGGAGGACGTGACCGCGTCGGCGGGGACGTCGGAGGCCCGGACCGGGTGGCCGGGCACCGAGTTGTCCCTGACGACGGCGGCCTTGGCGTCCCTCACCTGCCGCACGAGGACCGTGTTGTCGGCGGCGAGGTTGGTCGCGCCGGACAGCAGCAGCGCGTACCGGGTGTTGAGGGTGTTGGCGCCGAGCCCGTTGGCCGGGCGGCCCTGGAACCACTTCAGGTCCGGACTGGGGCTCTGCTGTCCCTCCTTCAGCGGCAGGTCGTACCGCTGGCCGATCAGCGAGGAGCCGACGACCCTGCCGTCCGCCTTCACCTCGGAGCCGTTCGCCCGGCCCGGGAACAGCGCCTGGGCCACGCCGGTGACGGCGAGCGGGTAGAGGACGCCGGTCAGCAGGGTCAGCGCGAGCAGGGCACGCAGGCCCGCTCCGAGCAGCCGGGCGGTGTGGGTCACTGAGTTGTTCATGGCGTTCAGCCGATTCCGGGGATGAGGGAGATGAGCATGTCGATGACCTTGATGCCGACGAAGGGGGCGACGAGCCCGCCGACGCCGTAGAGGGTGAGGTTGCGCCGCAGCAACCTGTCGGCGCTCAGGGGCTTGTAGCGCACGCCCTTGAGGGAGAGCGGGACCAGCGCGACGATGATGAGCGCGTTGAAGACGACCGCGGAGAGGATCGCGGAGTCCGGTGAGGACAGGCCCATGATGTTGAGCTTGTCCAGGCCCGGGTAGACGGCCGCGAACAGCGCCGGGATGATCGCGAAGTACTTCGCGACGTCGTTGGCGATGGAGAACGTCGTCAACGCACCGCGTGTGATGAGCAGTTGCTTGCCGATCTCGACGATCTCGATCAGCTTGGTCGGGTCGGAGTCGAGGTCGACCATGTTGCCGGCCTCCTTGGCGGCCGACGTGCCGGTGTTCATGGCCACGCCGACGTCCGCCTGCGCGAGGGCCGGGGCGTCGTTGGTGCCGTCGCCGGTCATCGCGACCAGCTTGCCGCCCGCCTGCTCCCGCTTGATCAGCGCCATCTTGTCCTCGGGGGTGGCCTCGGCGAGGAAGTCGTCGACGCCGGCCTCCTCGGCGATCGCCTTCGCCGTCAGCGGGTTGTCGCCCGTGATCATGATGGTTCGGATGCCCATGCGGCGCAGCTCCGCGAACCGCTCGCGCATGCCGTCCTTGACGACGTCCTTGAGGTGGATGACCCCGAGGACGCGGGCGCCCCGGTCGTCCTTGGCGGCGATCAGCAGCGGTGTGCCGCCCGCCTGCGCGATGGCGTCGGAGAGGGAGTACGCGTCGTCCGTGACGGTGCCGCCCTCCTGCCGGACCCAGGCGGCGACCGCTCCGGTCGCGCCCTTGCGGATGCTGCGCCCGTCGACGTCGACACCCGACATGCGGGTCTGGGCGGTGAAGCCGATCCACTCGGCGTGCACCAACTCGGCGTGCGCCAACTCGGCGTGCGCCAACTCGCCCTGGTGCCGCTCCCGCAGCCCGTGGTGTTGCTTGGCGAGGACGACGACGGAGCGGCCCTCGGGCGTCTCGTCGGCCAGCGACGAGAGCTGCGCGGCGTCGGCGACCTCCGCCTCGGAGGTGCCGTGGACCGGCAGGAACGCGGCCGCCTGGCGGTTGCCCAGGGTGATGGTGCCGGTCTTGTCGAGCAGCAGGGTGGAGACGTCACCGGCGGCCTCGACGGCCCGGCCGGACAGGGCGAGGACGTTGCGCTGGACGAGCCGGTCCATGCCCGCGATGCCGATCGCGGAGAGCAGCGCGCCGATCGTCGTCGGGATGAGGCACACCAGCAGGGCCACCAGCACGACCATCGTCAGGTGGGTGCCGGCGTAGGTGGCGAACGGCGGCAGCGTGGCGCACGCCAGCAGGAAGACGATCGTCAGTGAGGCCAGCAGGATGTTGAGCGCGATCTCGTTGGGTGTCTTCTGCCGGGCCGCGCCCTCGACGAGGCTGATCATCCGGTCGATGAAGGTCTCGCCGGGCTTGGTCGTGATCCTGATGACGATCCGGTCGGACAGGACCTTGGTGCCGCCCGTGACGGCGCAGCGGTCGCCTCCGGACTCGCGGATGACGGGGGCCGACTCGCCGGTGATGGCCGACTCGTCGACGGAAGCCACGCCCTCGACGACGTCGCCGTCGCCGGGGATGACGTCGCCGGCCTCGCAGACGACGAGGTCGCCGATCGTCAGCTCGGTGCCGGGCACGTGTTCCTCGCGGGTGCCGTCCGCGCGGAGCCGGCGTGCCACCGTGTCGGACTTGGCCCGGCGCAGGGTGTCCGCCTGGGCCTTGCCGCGGCCCTCGGCGACGGCTTCCGCCAGGTTGGCGAAGACGACGGTCAGCCACAGCCAGGCGCTGATCGCCCAGCCGAACCAGTCCCCGGGGTCTTCGAAGGAGAAGGCGGTGGTCAGGAGGGAGCCGATCCACACCACGAACATGACCGGGGACTTGACCATCACCCGCGGGTCGAGCTTGCGGCAGGCGTCCGGCAGCGACCTCACCAGCAGGCAGGGGTCGAACAGGCCTGCGCCGACGCGTCGTTCGGCGGGCTCGGCCACGGTGGGCGCTTCGCCGTGCGGCGCCCGGGGCTCAGTGGCTGTGGACATGGAGTCCTCTGACTTCTGTGTGCGGGTGGTCATCACGCCAGCCCTTCGGCCAGCGGGCCCAGCGCGAGGGCCGGGAAGTACGTCAGACCGGTGATGATCAGGATGGCGCCCACCAGCAGTCCGGCGAACAACGGCTTCTCGGTGCGCAGGGTGCCCGCGGACTCGGGGACCGGCCGCTGTGCGGCGAGCGAGCCGGCCAGGGCCAGCACGAACACCATGGGCAGGAAGCGGCCGAACAGCATGGCGAGCCCGGTCATGGTGTTGTACCAGTCGGTGTTCGCGTTCAGGCCGGCGAAGGCCGAGCCGTTGTTGTTGGCCGCCGAGGTGAAGGCGTACAGCACTTCGGAGAACCCGTGGGCGCCGGGGTTGAGCATCGAGTGCCCGGGGGTCGGCAGCGCCATGGAGGCCGCCGTGAACACCAGCACCAGCGCCGGGGTGACCAGGAGGTACGCGGCGGCCAGCTTCATCTCCCGCGCGCCGATCTTCTTGCCCAGGTACTCGGGCGTACGGCCGACCATCAGGCCGGCGATGAACACGGCGATCACCGCCATGACCAGCATGCCGTACAGGCCGGAGCCGACACCGCCGGGCGCGATCTCGCCCAGCATCATGCCGAGCAGGGTGATGCCCCCGCCCAGGCCGGTGAAGGAGGAGTGGAAGGAGTCCACCGCGCCGGTCGACGTCAGGGTCGTGCTGACCGCGAAGATCGACGAGCCCCCGACACCGAAGCGGACCTCCTTGCCCTCCATCGCGCCGCCGGCCGCCTGGAGCGCGGGGCCGTGGTGGGCGAACTCGGTCCACATCATCAGGGCGACGAAGCCGAGCCAGATGGTGGCCATGGTGGCGAGGATGGCGTAGCCCTGCCGCACCGAGCCGACCATGACGCCGAACGTGCGGGTCAGGGAGAACGGGATGACGAGGATCAGGAAGACCTCGAAGAGGTTGGTGAACGGGGTGGGGTTCTCGAAGGGGTGGGCGGAGTTGGCGTTGAAGTAGCCGCCGCCGTTCGTGCCCAGTTCCTTGATGGCCTCCTGCGAGGCGACCGCCCCGCCGTTGAGCTGCTGGGAGCCGCCCATGAACTGGCCGACCTCGTGGATGCCGGAGAAGTTCTGCAGGGCACCGCAGGCGACCAGGGCCACCGCCGCTACGGCGGCGACGGGTAGCAGGATGCGCAGGGTGCCGCGCACCAGGTCGGACCAGAAGTTGCCGAGTTCACCGGTGCGCGAGCGGGTGAACCCCCGTACGAGGGCGACCGCGACGGCCATGCCGACCGCCGCGGAGACGAAGTTCTGCACGGCGAGCCCGGCGGTCTGCACGACATGACCCATGGTCTGTTCGCCGTAGTACGACTGCCAGTTGGTGTTGGTCACGAAGGAGACGGCCGTGTTGAACGACTGCGCCGGGTCGACGGAGGCGAAGTGCAGCGAGCCGGGCAGGACGCCCTGCAGGCGCTGCAGCAGGTAGAGGAAGAGGACGCCCGCGGCCGAGAAGGCGAGGACCCCGCGCAGGTAGGCGGGCCAGGTCATCTCGGAGTCGGGGTCGGCGCCTATGCCCCGGTAGATCCACTTCTCCACGCGCAGATGCCGCTTCGAGGAGTAGACCCGGGCCATGGAGGAGCCGAGGGGGACGTGGGCGAGCGCCAGCGCGCCCACGAGGGCGAGCAACTGGAGCACGCCGGCCGGAACGGGACCCATGGCTGTGCTCAGAACCTCTCCGGGAAGAACAGGGCGAGGACGAGATAGCCCAGCAGGGCGACGGCCACGACCAGGCCGACGAGGTTTTCGGCGGTCACAGCTTCGTCACCCCCCGGGCGACGAGTGCCACCAGCGCGAACGCGGCGAGCACGGTGATGACGAAGGCCGGATCGGCCATCGCTGACTCCTGGAATCGAGTGCGGTGAAGAGCGGACGAGGGAAGCCAACCTCCTCCCACGCCCCGTGGCGCTGTCCGTTGACGGCTCCCTTACGGCGACGACCACGGCTTTGACGGGTCCCTTACGGCCCCGCCCACCAGGGCGTGGGCGGCTGTACGTCTGGTGCCCTCGCCTGTTCGGAGCGGCCCGCCCCGGCGCGTCGGGCCCGCGCGGCATCGGGGCTGCGCGCCCGTCCGAAGCGCGCAATATTGGGCTGCGATCGCGTCCTGCCCGCCCCTAGGATCCCCGTGCGCGGCGCCGGCCCGGCGCCCTGCCGACAGCGGGCACCCGACGGACCAGGATGCGTGACGCCATGAGCAGCCGACTCTTCGCTCTCTCCTTCGACGCGCAGGAGCCCGAACGCCTGGCGCGGTTCTGGGCAGGCCTGCTGAACCTGGAGGCGACCGGCGCACCGCACGACGAGACGGCCGACGAGGCGTACGACGGCGTGCTGCTGCTGTCCGGGAACGACGCCGGATACCGCCTCGGATTCCGGTCCTCCCCGGCGCGCAAGACCGACCAGAACCGGCTGCACTTCGACCTCACCAGCTCCTCCCCGGACGACCAGCGGGAGCTCGTGGCGAAGGCGCTCGACCTCGGCGGGCGGCACTGCGACGTCGGCCAGGGGCCGGACGCGTCCCACGTGGTGCTCGCCGACCCCGAGGGCAACGAGTTCTGCGTCATCGAGCCGGGCAATTCCTTCCTCGCCGGTTGCGGCCGCATCGGGGCGCTCGCCTGCGACGGTTCGCGGGCCGTGGGGTACTTCTGGAGCGAGGCGCTGGGCTGGCCGCTGGTATGGGACCAGGACGAGGAGACCGCCGTCCAGTCACCGGACGGCGGCACGAAGATCACCTGGGGCGGCCCGCCCCTCATGCCGGACCCCGGCCGGGACCTGCACCTCGACCTCACGCCGGACGACGACCAGGAGGCCGAGGTGGAGCGCCTGGTAGCCCTCGGGGCGAAGCGTCTGGACGTGGCTCGTGGAGGGGACGGCGCGGTCCTGCTGGCCGACCCCGACGGCAACACCTTCCGCGTGCTCGCGCGCCGGCGGCGCTGACGCGGTGACGGTGGCGGCGGCCGGGCCGGCCGGGCATGCCCTCCCTCAGGCTTCCGCCGCCGTGCCCGCGTCCGGCGTGTCCTGAGCGGGCTCCTTCTCCCGCCCGCCCGGGTGGCGGTGGCGCCAGGTCCAGAACACCGCGCACGAGACCAGCGCCCAGCCGGCCAGCACGAGGAAGGGGAAGGCGTGCTGGTGCCCGGCGAAGTACACCGCGGTGTGCTGGGCGTTGACGGAGGCGCCGGGAGGCAGCCAGCGCCCGATGACTCCGAGCGCGGACGGCAGCAGGGGCCACGAGACGGCGCCGCCGGAGGAGGGGTTGCCGAGCAGGACCATCACCCCCCAGGTCGGGAGCATGGCCCACCGCCCCACCAGGGTGTTGAACATGGTGAAGGTCATCCCGCTGGCGAACATGGTGAGCGCCAGGATCGACCAGGACTCCGCGAAGGGCAGGTCGAGCGCGCCCAGCAGCCAGTCCACGGTCGCGGCGATGGCGAAGGCACCGAGCACGGCGTACGCGAGCGTGAAGGCGATCCGCTCCAGGGGCGTGAGGGACCGCGCGTGCACACTGAGCTGGATGGCCCCGACGAAGCCGATGATGACCGCGGCGAGCGAGATGTAGAAGATGGCCAGGCCGCGGGGGTCGCCGGTCTGCAGCGGGTTGACGTCGTGGACCGTCACCCTCACGCCCACCTGGGCACCCACCTGCGGTGCCGCCTGCTCCAGCAGCTCGGCGACGGACGCGCCGGACGCGGAGGACACGTCGAGGACCACGTCCTGGCCCCTGTCACGGAGCTCGAAGACGGCGAAGACGGTCTGGTTCTCGACCGCGTTCAGGGCGGCGGCGCGGGAGGGGTAGGTGTGCGCCCGCACCGAGGAGCCGAGGCTCTTGCCCAGCGCGTCGAGGAACGCACGGCCGCGGGCCTGGTCGTACTCCCCGACCACGGCTGTCGGCAGGTTGCGGGGCGTGGGGTTGGCCATGGCGTAGGTGTAGGAGCCGGCGAACAGTCCGGCCGCCGCGGCCAGGATCACCACCAGCACGCACGCGGGCCAGAAGGGTGAGTTCCGGAACCGCTGCCAGGCACCGTCGTCGCGTTGCTGCGCTCCCGGCCGGCTGCCGCCGCTGCCGGGTGGTGCCGCCGGGTCGGTGCTCACGTCTGGGCTCCTTCGGACCTGGCCGGCACGGGACGCGACCTGCCACTCCCCTTCCCCGGACATTCGAGCAGCCGCCCCGTGAGTCCGCAAACGGTGTGCGGCGTGCGGTGGCGGGAGGCGGGGAGGTGCGGGGGACGCGGCCCTGGACCGTCCGGCCGGGGGGCGGGAGCGCCTGCGGGCGGACGGCCCGGCCCGATCCGGCCCGGCCCGATCCGGCCCGATCCGGCCCGGCCCGATCCGGCCCGATCCGGCCCGGCCCGGCCCGCGACGGAAGACATCATTCCGCCACGGGAAAGTCATGGCCCTGCCAAGTCGAGGCCCCTCTGCGGTAGCCACGGACCGGTCAACTGCCCCTGCGTCCACCACGACAGGGGAGACCGGATGACACCCGCAGCACGCCCGTCCCAGCACGCGCCCGAACTACGGGACGCGGCCCGGCACTTCGACCGGCGCCGCTTCCTCACGGTCACCGGCGCCGCCGCCGCGCTCGCGTTCGCCGTGAACCTGCCCGCCGCCGGCACGGCCGCCGCCGCCGAGTACGACGCCCGGAAGATCTCCGACAACCCCTTCACCCTGGGCGTGGCCTCCGGCGACCCGCTGCCCGGCTCGGTGCTGCTGTGGACGCGGCTGGCCCCCCAGCCGTACCAGCCCGACGGCGGTCTGCCCGCGCAGCGCGTCACCGTGCACTGGGAGGTGGCCCACGACGCGGCCTTCCGCCGGATCGTCCGGCGCGGCGCCGCCGTCGCCCACCCGGAGTTCAGCCACACCGTCCACGTCGAGGTGTCCCACCTGCCGGCGGACCGCGTCTACTTCTACCGGTTCCGGGCCGGTGCCTGGCTGAGCCCCACCGGCCGCACCCGCACCGCACCGCCGCCCGGGGCCCGGCCCGCCGCGCTCACCCTGGGCGCCGTCTCCTGCCAGGCCTACACCGACGGCTACTACACGGCCTACCGCCACCTCGCCGAGGACGACGTGGACGTCGTCTTCCACCTGGGCGACTACCTGTACGAGTACGCCGTCGACGCCACCGGCAACCACCGCAAGTACACCGACCGCACGCTGCCGGCGCACTTCGCCCGCGAGACGGTGACGCTGGAGGACTACCGGCTGCGCTACGCCCTGTTCAAGTCCGACCCGGACCTGATGGCCGCGCACGCCGCGCACCCCTTCGTGGTCACCTGGGACGACCACGAGACGGAGAACAACTACGCCGACGACGTCCCGGAGGACAACGGCTCCTCCGAGGAGTTCCTGCTGCGCCGCGCCTCGGCCTACCGCGCCTACTGGGAGAACCAGCCGCTGCGCCGACCGCAGCTTCCCACCGGGTCCGACATGCGGCTCTACCGCCGCCTGCACTGGGGCCGGCTCGCCCAGTTCGACGTGCTGGACACCCGCCAGTACCGCTCGGACCAGGCCTACGGCGACGGCTGGCAGTACCCCGGTCCCGAGTCCGAGGACCCGGCACGCACCCTCACCGGCGCCACGCAGGAACGGTGGCTCATCGACGGCTGGCGCCGTTCGCGGGCGCTGTGGAACGTCGTACCGCAGCAGGTGACCTTCTCCCGGCGGTACAACACCACCGCGTCGCCGTCCAAGGTCTCCATGGACTCCTGGGACGGCTACCCGGCCTCCCGCGAACGGATCCTGGCGGGGGCCGAGGCGGTCGGCGTGGAGAACCTCATGGTCCTCACCGGTGACGTGCACGTGCACTACGCCTTCGACATCAAGCGCGACTTCGCCGACCCCGGCTCCCGGACCGTGGGCACGGAGATCGTCACGACGTCGGTCACGAGCGGCCGCGACGGCGCGGAGCGGCCGGCCAACTGGGCCACCTACCTGGCCGCCAACCCCCACCTGAAGTTCTACGACGGCCGGCGCGGCTACGTGAACGTCACGCTGGGACAGCAGGAGGCCCGCGCGGACTTCAGGACCGTCCCGTACGTGACCAGGCCGGGGGCGCCGGTGACGACCGCGGCGTCCTTCGTCACCCAGGCAGGAGCGCCGGGCCTGCGGCCCGCCTGACCCGGATCGCCCCCGGGCGCAACGCCCCGGAGCACCATCCCCGACGCCGGCGCCGGCCGGTCCGTGCGTCGGCGTCGGGGACAGTGCCGCCGTTCACCGCCCCGCCACGGCAACGCCGTTGACGCGCGTAGCACTTGGGCTCAAGCTGGGGGCCGATCACCGCCGCAGGAGCGGGGATCGCACCGACGAACCGGAGGTCCGGATGTTCCGACGGATCGCACGCTTCTTCGCCGCTTTTGTCATGATCGCGTCAGGTGTGGTGGTCGGTATGGGCGCCACCGCGGGCGCCGCCCACGCCGACGAGTGCTACACGTGGAGCCGCACCCTGTCCCAGGGCGCCTCCGGCAACGACGTCACCCAGCTCCAGATCCGCGTCGCGGGCTGGGTCACGTCCGGCGAACGCCTCTCCTACGACGGCCAGTTCGGCGCCCGTACAACCGCCGCCGTGCGCAAGTTCCAGTCGGCGTACGGCCTCACCGCCGACGGGATCGCGGGACCGGCGACGTTCAGCAAGCTCTACGCCCTCCAGGACGCGGACTGCACGCCGGTCCACTTCTCCTACGCCGAGCTCAACCGCTGCAACTCCGACTGGTCGGGCGGCGCCGTGTCGGCGGCCACCGCCAAGGCGAACGCGCTGAAGACCATGTGGAAGCTGGAGGCGATGCGTCACGCGCTGGGCGACGTCCCGCTGACGATCTCCAGCGGCTTCCGCTCCTACGCCTGCAACAGCGCCGTCGGCGGGGCGTCCGGCAGCCGCCACCTGTACGGCGACGCGGCCGACCTGACCGGCTCACCGTCCTTCTGCCGCCTCGCCCAGGAGGCCCGCACCCACGGCTTCTCGGAGATCCTCGGCCCGGGCTACCCCGACCACAACGACCACACCCACGTCGCCCTCGACCCCTCCCCCTACTGGTCCGCCCCGAACTGCGGCATCTGACCGACGCCGCCGGAGCCGGGCCCGCGAAGGTGCGGCGCCCGGCTGTCAGGTCCTCCCGGCGCGCCGCACACCGTGACGGTCAGTCGCCGTCGGCGGTCCCGTCCTGCGCCTGTTCCTGCACCTGTGCCTGCGCCTGGGGCGTGCGCCAGGACAGTTCGACCTCCAGGTCGATCTCGCCGTCCTCCAGCTCGACCTCGATCTCGGTGTGCAGCTCGTCCGGGATCCGCACGGTCAGCCGGCCGGGGCCGAGCTCCAGTTCGGCCTGACCGCCCCGCCGGACCGCGGCTGCCAGCGCCTCGAGCTGGTCGGCCGCTTCGGCACGGGACAGGGTCCGCTTCTGTTCGAATTCGAGATCGCTCACGGCAGCCTCCCGGGACCGTCGGTCGGGAACAGCGGGCGTGTCCCATTGTGACCCCGCTTCCCGGCACCGGCCCGCCGGAGCGGCTCCCGCCGCCCGCTACTGGAGCGCCCGGAGTGGCGGCTCCGGCCAGGCGTGGGACGCTGGACGCGACACTCGTGCACAGGCACGTGGTCGGCGACAGGCCCCTGGCCGCCGAGGCCCGGCACGGGGACGGCCCTGCCGGCCGCGGCACCGCGCCTCGCCCGAGGCCCACCGCCACAGGAGCCACCCGTGTCCACGACCTCCGCATCCCCCGGCGAGCCCACCGCAGGGCCCCCCGCCTCCCAGGACTCGCCCCGCACGGGACTCGCGGCGCGCGAACGCCTCCCGCTGGCCCGCCACGGCGAGTGGACCGCCTCCCCCAGGCGACGTGACCTCGTGGAGATCCTCCAGGAGGAGGCCGAGCCGCGGATCCCCGAGCTGATGCCGATCCGCTACGGCCGGATGACCGGCTCCCTGTCCGCCTTCTATCGCGGCACCCCCGCCGTGATGGCCGCCGACCTGGCCGGTCTGCCGGACTCCGGCCTGACCGTTCAGCTCTCGGGGGACGCGCACCTGTCCAACTTCGGGCTGTTCGCCTCACCGGAGCGGCGGCTGGTCTTCGATCTGGACGACTTCGACGAGACCCTGCCGGGCCCCTTCGAGTGGGACGTCAAACGCCTCGCGTCCAGCATCGCGGTGGCCGCCGCCGACAACGGCGCCTCCTAGGAAGCCGCGGCAGCCGCCGCGACCGAGGCCGCCCGGGGCTACCGCACGCACATGGGCGAGCTCGCCGCCGCCACCGAACTCACGGTCTGGTACGAGCACATCGCGGCCGACGACCTGCTGCAGGAGGTCGGCAACTCGTTGCAGCGGGCCCGGCTCCACCGCAGCCTGGACCGGGCACGGGAGACGGACAGCAGCAAGGCCATCGCCAAGCTCACCGCACCCGGCGAGGACGGCCGGCCCCGGTTCGTCCACGACCCGCCGCTGGTGGAGCCGGTCCCGGAAGACGACCGTGCCACGGTGGAGCACGTCTTCGAGGACTACCGCGCCACCCTGCCCCCGGCACAGGCCAGGCTGCTGGACCGCTTCCGGTTCGTGGACGCGGCCCGCAAGGTCGTCGGGATCGGCAGCGTCGGCACCCGTTGCTACCTCCTGCTGCTGGAGGGGCGGGTGGCGGATGACCTCCTGCTGCTGCAGGCCAAGGAGGCCGAGCCCTCCGTCCTGGCTCCGTACGTGCGGGTGCCCGTCGCCCACGAAGGTCGGCGCGTGGTCGAAGGCCAGCGGCTGCTGCAGGCGTTCGGCGACATCTTCCTCGGCTGGTCGACCGGGCCGACCGGACGCCACTTCTACTGGCGCCAGTTGCTCGACATGAAGGGGTCCGCATCCGTGCAGGGCATGTCCGCCAGCCGCATGCGGCAGTACGCGGGGCTCTGCGGGCGCGCGCTGGCCCGCGGCCATGCCCGCTCGGGCCACCGCGCCGCCATCGATGCCTACCTGGGTGACGACGACTCCTTCGACCGGGCCGTCGCCGCGTTCGCCCTCGCCTACACCGAGCAGACCCGCGAGGACTACGCCGCCTTCACCCGGGCCATCGACGAGGGCCGCCTGCCCTCCGCCCCATAGGCGCGGCGCCGGGCCGAGCTGCTTGAAAGATTGTTCGTCATCTTGCGCAAGGCCGGGCGGGCTCCTGCGGGGGCCTTACCCGCCGACTCGAGGTGGCCCCGCGGGTGAAGCCCGTGGCGTACGGGCGAAGCTCGTGGGCCCCGTCCGTGCCCGCTTCCTCCACGACCAGCATGATCGACTTCCCGGCCGAACCGTCGAACGGTGCGCCGTCGAGAGGCTCAAGCCGTGATCAAGAAGTGATTGACAGCGGCACCAGCGCAGCGGACAGTGCTTGTTCGGACGACCGGGGTGGGGACGTGGAACGGCAGCAGTATGCGCAGCAGTGCTCGGAGCTCTTCGCGGTAGGCGGCTACGCCGCGGTGAGGAAGACGGCTCGGGCAGGGATCGAAGAGTGCGGACCGGACCCCGTCCTTCTGCGCTGGCTCGGTCAGGCGCACGCCGCGGAGGACGAGGACGACCACGACCGGGAAGCGGAAGCCGCCTACCGTCAGGGCCTCGCCCTCGCACCGGACGACCTGGGGCTCTTGGTGTCGTACTGGGAGCTCTGCCTGCGCTCGGACTCCTTCGACCACCCGCACCGAGCGCGCCGTGCCGTGACCATGCAGGAGAAGATCGAGCAGCTGGCTCCCCCGGGGTCGCCCGAGCGCCGGCGCGTCGATGACGCTGTCGGCTGGGCCGGCCGGGGTTACTGGGATGACGTGACGGCCGGCGCTGTCCGGGGACAGGTCGAGCAGGAGGTCCTGGCCGAGCAGAGCGTGCTGGTCACCGACGCGCTGCGGCGAGCCGCTCGCGACGGCGTCCGCCCGGACACCGGGGAAGACCTCCGAGCCGCCGAACTGGCTGCGGCGGTCGAGCTGTTGCAGGGTTCCCGCAACGCGCCCCTACGTCTGCTCCTCGCCCACCGCGCCGGCGCCTACGTGGTGACGTTCCTCGCGTCGTTCAGCCTGAACAAGGCGCTGGTGTGGGGCGGGGTCGTGCGTTTCAGCCTGTGGGGCTGGCTGTTGTGGATCCCCCTGCTCGCCGCCGAAGCCAAGCTCCGACAGGCCAAGAGGCTAGGACAGCAGCGCGTCATCGAGCGTATGCAGGCGCGTCACGAGGAGGCGCGGGACCGGACCCCTTCCGCAGGCTGACGGTAGACAATCGCGAAGGGTGCACCGAGGGCGAGCAGAACAGGGCCGTCGCGCCGCTTCGGCCGCTGCCGACGGCCTCCGAAGGCCCTGTAAGACCATCTCCGTTCCGGTCCTTCAGCCAGTGGGCCGACCCTTGCTCGACGACCTCGCGCGCAGCCGTCGGCCCTTCGTGGTGAGCGTCCAGCGGCCAAGTCACCGGTGGCGGCAGCCTCCTCGGCCAGCCGCAGCGAGGACAAGCTCCCCTTGGCATGGATTTCCGACGTGCCCGGCTGCCAGGCGAGGACGGAGTTCTGGGCATCGGTGCTTGCTCGCCGCCCTCGGTCAGGGTCGAAGACCCGCGCGTCGCAGCGTCAGCGTCGACAGGTCGGCGATGACGTCAGGGTCTCCGCGACGCCAGGCGTCGGCCAGGCCGCCCGGCGGCGTGGCAAGTGCGGCCAGCGGTCGCTGCGGCCCGGTGAGCGCACGCAGCGCAAGGAGGTCGGCGCCACCGGGGGCATCGAACAGGCGACGGGTGGTGGCGCTCCGCCGGATCCACCGCAGCCGGGGAACGAGCCACACCATCAGGATCACGGCGGTCGGAAGCACGATCAGGGCGATCGTCGTGAGCGTGGCGACATGGCCCACGGTGTCCTGCAACGACTGTCCGGCATCGGAAAGACTCGTGCCGGCCTCGGCCGCGGACTTGAGTGGCTTCTTCAACGAGTCACCGACGAACGGGACCTTCGAGGCCGCGTTGCCCGCATCGTCGAGACTGGAGGCAAGGCTGTCGCCCGCGTTCTCGGCTTTCCGCCCGGGCTCGGCCAACGTCAGGAGTGCGTCACGGACGACCAGGGCGAACTTCACTGTGCTCGCGATCAGGAGCAGAGCGATCAGATCCGCGATCAGCTGACGACCCCGGCGCGCTGGGCTTTGGGCGTAGATACGCATGGACGTGCTCCTGTTTCCAACGGCGACATGGAGAAAAGCCACCTCCGAACCGGTGGCACGGAGCTCGTGCCTGTGCCCGCGGAGGTGACGGCGAGGATCGGCGGGTGGCTTGACGGTACACGGGACACGCGGACGATATCGGGGCACGCACGCTTCGTGGCGGACGGCTGACCGCTGGTTCCCTTCTAGCCGGGCGGTCGGCCGGAACCTGAGCGGAGGGTTAGGTGCGTCGGCCGGAGCGCCGGCCTTCGCACGAAGGCTTCTGCACCCTCCTCGGACGGCACCTTGCCGCGGGCAGCACCGTGCCGGACGAGCGGGACGTGCTGGCGCTGCCGCCTGGCGCCTACCCCTTTCTCCCGACTCAGTCGAGGTCCACAACAACTTGGTCGTGGGCAAGTACAGCTGGGTCCCCGACGACGAGCATCCTTCTCGGCCGACGGAACGCATACGACGCGGGGCAAGCGGAGCCGTAGCGCAGAGGTCGTCGCGAGCGGTCTCCGCAATCGCGAGGACGTCGGATCGATCCCGGTCGGCTCCGCCGACTTCGGCAGTGTGAGACGCACACTCGGCGGCACACCGTGCGCAGCCGACGCGGCCGTGCGGACTACGCCGACCGCCTCGCCCGCCTCCCGGTTCGGCTCAGCGGGATGGCCGCCAGCAGGCCCGTGCCCAGCGCCGTCAGGCCGGGACCAGCCGTGCGCCAGCTCGCCGGTGGTGTGGGGCCCGCGGGCCGGGGTGCGCAGCAGCCGCAGCCGTACGGGATGCGCGAGTGCGTCAAGGCGTAGCGTCACGGTTTCCGGCAGTACCGGCGGCGTCGGCTCGGCCACCGGGTGCTGCACCACCGGATGCCGCCCCGGCGCGTGGAAGGCCACCAGGTTCCGGCGGCCGTAGGCGCTGGGGATGAGGGTGACTCAGACGGGGTCGGCCGAGGATGTCACCACGGCGACCCGCTCGGCTGGCCCTTACGTCAGGTGCGCACCACCACCGAGGCCATCATGAGCACTGTCACCGGCTCCCACTCCGCAGGGCGCTCCAGTACACCGGACGCATCACCACCCTGTCCCACCCAGCCCACCGGCCGCGTCCTGGCCGACGTACTGGTCCCGTCGAAGAGCGGACATCCATGGCAGAGGCGGTGGTGTTGGAGGTGACCGTCGACGTCGCCCGGAACGCTGCCGGACGGTTCCGGCACTCACTGAGTGGTTGCCTCGGCGAGCGAGAGGCTGTTCCCGTCGGGATCCAGCACGACGACGTGGCGCACGCCGTTGCTGTAGGTCTCGAGAGGTTCGTGGTCGATCCCGTGTGCGGCGAATCGGGCCAGGATGTCATCGAGGGCGTGCACGCCGAGGGTGATCATGGCTCCGCCTACTCGCTCAGCGCGCACGTCTCGATCGTCAATGACAACCCATGCGTTCTCGCCGACCCGCCACAGGTACTCCTCGCCGATGATCTCGTCCGCCGGGCGCCCGAAGAACACCCCGAACCATTCGAGTGCCTTGATCCGGTTACTCACGCACATGATGCTGTACAGGTCCACTCGCATCACTCCCCATAGTCGTTTCAATGGCTGGACCACTCCCGTGGCCCTAACTCATCGGAGGAGATAGCCCGGCTTTCCGAAAGAAATGCGGGACCAAGCGTCGTTGCCGGTATCGCGATGGGCTTGCGAAGTCGGCGGAGCAGGCGGCCGCCGCAGACCTGAGCGGTGGCGTGGGCGCCGCCGGCCCGCACCTACGCGTGGAGGGCCGTCGTACTTGGTACAGGCAAGGTCACCAGTAGTGACGGCGGCCGGCGACCGCGTGTCCCATGGACCCCATGATCCACAGAACCGCGCCGATGACCGCGAGAATGATCCCGATTGTCCACAGGATCGATATGCCGGTGACGAACCCGACGACCAGCAAAATGATGCCGAGGAGGAGCATGACCGCCTCCGGTGGGAAGTAGTGCTGTCTCCACTGTGGACCGGAGCGGCGTGCTGGGGAAGTGCCGTTGTCCATTTATTTCAGGGTTCGGCACCCGCCCTGTGCACGAGAGGGAAGCCCGGAAGCAGCGACAGCACGCGCCGCCGATCGGGGGGCGGCCTGGATCCCGCTAGTCCTCAGCTCCGGCGGCCAGTAGTTGCGACCATGGGAAGGGTTTCCGCAGACCGCCGCGGGGGGCACCGGGCTGGTTCGGGATCGGCTTCGTGGCGCTGCGCAGGAGGCGACCGACCGACGTCGCCTCTCCCCCGTAGCCAACGGGCGGAGGTGGTCCACAAGCCGCCGGTGAAGTCGTAGGCGCGGCCGAGGTGGCTGTCCTCCGTCAGGACACGGGCCGCGGCCTCCACGAGGTCACGGCGCAAGCGGGGTCCCGCTCTGGGGAGGAGATCAGCAGCAGCCGGTCGGCGCCCTCGCACGCTGTGCTGCACGACACGTAGCACCCGCACACCAGCGGCCAGGAGGAACTGAGGGCCTGCGGCCGGTGCCGGCATCCGAGGGTACCGACACTCAGCAGGGCAGGAGCACGGCCAGCAGCCGCTGCGCGGTCGCCGCGGCGTCCGTGGGCTGTCGAGGGCTGCGGGTCATCAGCAGGTGGTGCGTCGTGCCCACGAGGGCGAGCGCGATAGTGGCGACGTCGCTGTCGGCGGGAATGCGACCGGCGCGCTGTTCCGCTTGGAGGTAGGCGGTGACGTGCTGCTGGATCGCATCGAACGCGGGCGCGCCGGACTGCAGGCCCTCGCGGGTGTGCGACGCGGCCGCGGGGCGGGACATCGCCAGGCCCACCACCGCCGGATGCAGGGAGTCCAGCAGGGCTACGACGACCTCCTGGAGGTTCTCCGCGACCGTGGCACGGCCCACCCTGGCCTCCAGCGCCGCGGTCTGGCGGGCGCTGCGGGCGAAGCGGTCCAGGACAAGTTCGGCGACGAACTCGTCGAGGCCGGCGAAGTGCGTGTGCAGCACGCCCTTGGCGCAGTCCGCCTCCGCGGTGACCGCGCGGCTGGTCAGCGCCGCGGCGCCGTCGCGGGCCACCACTCGTTCCGCCGCCGCGAACAGCCGCTCGCGCAGATCCGGAATCGCCACTCCACGAGGTGACACAACAGCCCCTTTCCCTGTACCCGTCGCAAGTATGGGCGTTCGCCCATATCGTTTGGGCACTTGCCCATTCTAGGGTCGGGGCGCCCGTCGCGCGCCGACGAGAGGGAGTTCACCCATGGGGCAGTTCACCAACACCGCGCAGGCCGAGGCATGGAACGGATACGAGGGCGCCCAGTGGGCCCGCAACCAGGGGCGCTGGGACGCCGTCAACGACGGCCTCAACCAGCCGCTACTGGACGCCGCGGCCATCCACGAGTCCGACACCGTCCTGGACGTCGGCTGCGGAGCCGGCCGCACCACCCGCCTCGCCGCCCGTCTCGCCGTGCGCGGCCGGGCGCTCGGCCTTGACCTGTCGGGACCCATGCTGGGCAGGGCCCGGGAGAGCGCCGTACGCGAAGGCGTCGACAACGTGGCCTTCGTCCAGGGCGACGCCCAGGTCCACCCCCTGGACGACGGGGCGTTCGATGCGGTCATCAGCCGGTACGGCATGACGTTCTTCACCGACCCCGTCGCCGCCTTCACCAACCTCCGCCGCGCGCTGCGCCCCAGCGGCCGGCTGGCCTTCATCTGCGCGGCCGAGGCCGAAGCCAACGAGTGGCTCACCGCACTGGCCTCCCTGCAGGACCTCCTGCCGCTCGGCGGCTTCGGCAAGGCCGGCGGCCCAGGCATGTTCTCCCTGACAGATCCCCGCCTCATCCGCGAACTGCTCACCGCGGCCGGATTCCGCGAGGTGGACGTCCAGCGCATCGAGGCGGCGGGGAATTGGGGCGCCGACGCAGCGGACGCCGCAGCGTTCCTCCTGGGCTCCGGCCCCGGACGCCACCTTCTCGACCAGGTGACCTTGCCGGCACAAGACGCCGTGCGCCAGGCGCTGACCGCCGCCCTGCAGCAGCACTACACGGACGACGGGGTGTGGCTGCGCAGCAGTTCCTGGCTGGTCACCGCCGTGCGAGACGATTCAGCACACAGCTGAGCCGTAACACCCGCCATGCACCCCATGAACCCGCGCTCCCGGCAACCCTCACCGGCCGCTGAGCGTGCGGAATTCACTATGAAGCACCGTGCCGCAGGCCCGAACCCGCAGGACTCCGCTACGAGGCGGCCGTCCTCGCCGCGACCATCAGCGAGTGGCTGTCACCCGCGGTCTCATACGGCGGGATCCATGTTCCATGCCGCGGGCAGATCGCCCCGCCGAAGACGCAGGCGAGGTGGTCCTCACGCGTGATGTTCTCGGCATCAGCCCGAGAACCCGGTCTCTGCTCCCTCCCCCCAAGTGCTATGACAGCCCTGTGGCCCGTGCATGTCCTGGCCTGTGCCGCCCGACTACGCCGAAGCTTCGGCTCGTGCGCTGGGGGCGAACCCGCCGCCCTGCTCGGCGAACACCTTGATCGCGGCGCCCAGGAAATCCACCATCCCGGGGTGGTAGGAATTGTGGAACGCCCTCATGGCCTCGTCCTCGGCGTAAAAGAGCGACATGCCGACGTAAGCCTCCTTGGAGGGGGTGTAAAACCGGCATGCGATGTCGAAGTGCCTGCGGACGAGCTCCTGGATCTGTGGGTCCCCGGGCAGGGAGCCGCCGTCCATGAAAGCCGTGATCTCCCGGTACAGGACGTCCCAGTCCTGGTGGACCCGCTCCCTGTCCACATGTTCCCAGTTGTTGGTCCGGGCAAGGCTCTTCGCCTGCTCCTCGGCCAACGACCGGCGACACTCGTCCTCGTAAGTGTTCCCCACGGCTCCGGTTCCCCTCGTTGGTCACCTCTCCGGTGGATCCCCGAGAGGCCGCCGACATGTCGACGTCGACCGGCCGTCGATGATCAACTTCCGGTCCAGGCCGAACGGTGACACACGGCCACCGGGTCGGCAAACCATTTCTTGGGCCCTCCGGCACTCCGTCGAGGTCAGCCGGCGGTGGAAAGGCGCATCTCGAACGGCGAGCCGTCCGTGAGTCGGACGCATGGCACCAATCCCTCGCGACACTCTCACACGTCTTTCCGCCGGCCACGGTCCTCGCGCCGGTGCCAGTGCCGCCGCGCCCGGTACCCGGCCGCCTCCGCCGGAGCCGCCCCGTCACCAGATGCTCGTCGGGGCCTGTCGCCGCTGTCAGGCAGCGCGGGCATCCAGGACGGGCGCGTCGGGCGGGTGTGGAGGGGTCAAGCCGCCCAGCCGCCGGAGGACGCTGCGGTGGACCTGAAGGCGAAGTAGAACTGCGTCCCGTCTCGCACGCCGCTGGCGACCACGGTGTACTGGTTGGCCGGGGCCCAGGTGTAGCCGTTGCAGTACTCGCTGCCGGAACTGGGGTGGAAGCAGACCGCTATATAGGCACCGGCCCTCGGAGAGATGTTGATGTCCGCGCAGCGGCTGGTGGTGGTCAGGCGGGTGCCGTTGGTCGGGTAGTAACCGTAGCCGCTCGGCTTGCTGTAACTGTGCAGGACATCGAAACAGGCCGCCGGCGCCCTCGTCGAGGTGGGCGTCGCGCTGGCCGCCTCCGCGCCCCCGGCGCCGACCCCAGCGGCGAGCAGCAGCGCGCTTCCGGCCAACGCGAGCGTCTTCATGCGGTTCTTCATGTCTTCCTCCCCTGACTGCGGACGGTGCTGCCGGAGCAGAGGGCCGCCGATCTAGCGGTGCGCGGTTCGACCGGGCCTCAAGGCAGCGCCATCATCTTCAGGCCGGCAGAGCGATGCCGTCTTGAAGGAATGCGCACCGCCGACAGCGGGTCACGAGGCGGTGGTGCTGTCAGCGCGGTAGCCCGAAGCTGGTGACCTGGCCGTCCACCCGGTCATTGGTCGGCGGCCCAGCCGGACGGAACGCGCGCGCGGCCATCAGCCGGGACGGCGGCAGTCCGGTCATCCGGCGCACCTCGCGGCTCATGTGCGCCTGGTCGGAGTAGCCGCAGGACAGCGCGGTCAGCGCCGCCGTCCGGCCATGGTGCAACGACCGCAGCGCCCGGCGCAGCCGCAGGACGCGGGCAACGGTCTTGGGCGGCAGCCCGATCTGCTGCCTGAAACGGTTCTCCAACTGCCGCGTCCCCCAGCCGGTACGCGCCGCCAGTCGGTGGATGGGAACGGTGCCGCCCGTGCGGCACAGCTCCTGCCACGCCCACACCACACGCGGCGAGCACCCGGGACCTTCGGCGAACCACCTGCCCAGCGCGGTGTCGAGCAGTTCGAAGCGCCGCGCCCAGTCGGGCAGGTCGGCCAGCGCGCGGGCCAGCCCTTCGACCCGGCTGCCGACCAGGTCGGCCGGGTCGAGGATGGAGTCGGCCCACTCTCCCATCGGAATCCCGAACAGGGTGTACGCCGCCCATGGTGCGAGCACCACCTCCATGCCGTACAGGCTCCCGCTGTGCTCCCCAAACGAAGCCCGGGTGCGGAGAGCGGACAGCAAGGACGTGTACGGCCGGGCGACGGTGGCCGAGTCGCTCCCTAGGCTTCTGGTATCGGTGAGCAGCAGCCGGTGCTCCTCGAACCCGAGCACCAGCGTCACCACGCCGGCCGGTACCTCAAGCCGCCTTCTCGGCTCGTCCAACGTCATGCGGAAGCCCCGGTACTGGAGGACGCCGGGACGCGCCCGCTCATCCGGCAGCTCCCGCGCCGTCTCCCATCCGCGATCGCGATCCACGGCACAGCGCATCACCTCACCCCCGTGCAGGAGGATGCTCGCGAGGTCGTATCCGGCGCTAGCGCGTACCCGGCCGTCTTCGCGAGGCCGGTGACCCACTGCCGGACTGTCAGTTCCCACTGCACGCTCAGCAGCCAGGAGATCCACTACGACACTACGAGGAGGCCTGGGAGTCGGCCTCACCGGCGACCACGGCGCAGACCTGGGTTCAGGCCTTCGCCCTGTGCGTGATCAGCGGACTGGTGTGGGAGCGCAGCCGGGTCATCGGTTCCCTGCTGCGCGAGGACCACGCGCCCGTGCTCCGCGACGGGGCGCCCTACTCCAAGCGGGAGCCGGTATCCCCGGCACCCTGACGTCTACGACACCTGGCGCTGACGTCCGGCGCCGGGGCCGGGGGGTATGTGATGGATACCCCCCGGCCCCGGCGCCCGTCAGTATCGCCCGTCCGGAAGGGTCCCCGCACCGCCGTCCTCACCGACCGGACACGGCCGCCGCTCGCTCCGGGCCGCCCGGAGCGGTCGCGGTCACGACCAGGGCCGCCTGGTCGTCGTCGATGCCCGTGTCGCGGGTGAAGGCGTGCACGGCCTCGACGAGCGTGTCGATGATCCGCTGGGGTTGTCCGTCGTGCCGCGCGGACAGGGCCCGGGCGAGACGTTCCTCGCCGAACTGGCCGCCGTCCGGGTCGCGGACCTCGGTGAGACCGTCGGTGTACAGCACCAGGCTCTCGGCCGGGCGGAGCCGCAGGCGGTGGGTCTCCACGCGCGGGTCCGGCGTGATGCCGAGCAACGAGCCCTCGCAGTCGACGGTGCGTGCGGCGCGGCCGTCGGCGAGGTGCAGGGGGAAGGTGTGCCCCGCCCGGACGAGGGTGACGTCGAGGCCGCCGTCGTCGAGCGGGGTGAGGTGGCCGTAGACGAGGGTGACGAAGCCCGTGCCATGGCTCGGGGGACGGTTGAGGAGAGCCTGGTTGACGGCCTGGACGACCGCGTCGGGCCCCGGCAGCAGGTGGGCGACGGCGCGGGCGGTGTGGCGGACCAGGGCCGTGGTGGTCGCCGCGGTCGCCCCGCGCCCGCACACGTCCCCCAGCATGAACGCCCAGGTGGTGTCGCTGAGCGGGAAGACGTCGTAGAAGTCGCCGCCGACGTCGAGGCCCTCGCCGGCGGGGTGGTAGTACGTCGCCACCCGGGCGCCGGGCACCGGAGGCACCTCCGGCAGGAGCAGGCCCGCCTGCAGGTCGCGGGCGAGGGCGACGCGCTCGGTGTACTGACGGGCGTTCAGCGCCGCGGAGGCGGCGCGGCGCGCGAGTTCCTCGGCCAGCGCGACGGTGTGTCCGTCGAAGGCGTCCCCGCCGGTGGTGAGCAGGGTGAGCGCGCCGAAGGCCTTGCCGCGGTGCAGCAGAGGGACGCACAGGTGGCCGGTGACCTTCAGCTCGCGCCAGGGGCCCGGGCCCGCGGGCGGCCCGCAGGCGACCTCGCTCCGCCCGGAGGCAAGGACCCGCGCCACGACGTCGTCGGAGCCGTCGTGACCCGGTACGTGGGACGCGAGGAGGTCCTCCTCGGCCGGGGTGGGGGCGGCGGTGGCGATGCGGCGGACCCGGCCGCCCGCCACGATGTCGACCGCGCACAGCGGCGCGAGTTTCGGGGAGCACAGCAGGGCCACGCGCTGGAGGGTCTGCGTGTGGTCGAGGTCCGTGCCGAGGCGGGTACTGGCGTCCAGGAGGAAGGCCAGGTCGTCGCGCGCGGCCTGCTCCCTGGCCTCGGCGGCCCTGCGCGCCTCTTCCGCCTGGTGGCGTTCGATGGCGAGGGCAGCGGTGTCGGCGAACACCCGCGCCAGAGCCAGATCGGCCTCCTGCGGGGCGCGCGGGGTGCGGTGGTACATCGCGAACGTGCCGAGCAGCGATCCGTCGCGGGCGAGGATCGGGGTGGACCAGCAGGCGGCGAGCCGGGCACGTTCGGCGAGGTCCCGGAAGTCGCCCCAGAACGGGTCGGTGGCGATGTCGGTGACGATGACGGGCGCGCGACGGTGGGCTGCCGTGCCGCACGAGCCGACCCCTTCGCCGGTGGCTATGCCGTCGATGGCGGCGTTGTAGAACGCGGGCAGGCTGGGCGCGGCGCCGTGGCGCAGGTGCCGGCCGTCGGCGTCGGCGAGCAGCACGGAGACGAGCACCTCCTTCGCGGCGAGGTCCTCGATGGCCCGGGCCATGCCGTCCAGCACCTGTTCCAGGGGGGCCTGCCGGGCGATCTGCTCCAGCAGCACGCGGTGCTCGGCGGCCAGGCGCCGGGCGTGGACGACCTGTGTGGTCTCCACGCCGATGACGCGCACACCGATGACCCGGCCGCCCCCGTCGAACCGGGGCTCGTAGGTGAAGTCGAAGAACGCCTCACGCATGTCGCCGCCGGTGCCGAGGAGGACGCGTTCCTCCCGGCCGACATACCGCTCGCCCGTGTCGTGGACGTGGTCCAGCAGGGCGAGGAAGCCCTGCTCGGCCAGTTCCGGCATGAGCTGCGCCAGGGGCTCTCCCGTACGCGTGCGCGCGTCGCCGCCGATCGCGCTGAAGAAGGCGGCGTTGGCCACCTCCACCACGTGCTCGGGTCCGGCCAGCGAGGCGAACGCCGCCGTGGACTGCCCGAACAGGGCGTGGAGGTCGCGCTCGGCCGTTCCCGCGAAGAGATCACCGACGTCCGGCGAGCCACCGGGTCCGGGCATGTCGCCCGCCGCGTAGGTCATCGCCCCGTCACCTCTCACTTGCCCTGGGCAACGAGGACAGGCCGTCGTCGCTGCCGGCCATCGGCCACGCACCACCGGCACCGACGGCCTCGTCGAGGGTGGCGTGGACCGCGATCGCCCGGTCCAGCCCCGTCAGGGAAAGCACGCGTGCGACGGACGCGGGCACCGCGGCGAGCCGCAGTACACCGCCCCGCGCGGCGAGGTGCTGGTACATCCGCACCAGGCAGCCGATGCCGGAAGAGTCGCAGAACTCCAGCCGTGTGCAGTCGACGACCAGCAGTCCATGGCGTCCTTCGGCGAACACCTGGCCGGCGGCCTCGTCCATCTGCACGGCGCTGTCGTGGTCGAGTGCGCCGCGCAGCGTCAGCACGCACGCCCGCGCCGTCGTACCGACCTGAACCGAGAACACCTCGCCCGCCTCCGCCTCACCACCACCTGGCTGCTGCCCCTGCGACCCTACGGCAATCGCCGTTCACCCAGTTCCGGGCGGCGGCGAGCGCGGGTCTCCCGGCGGCCAGGGGCCCTCTGCCTGCCGATCAGGGGTCCGCGTACCCGGGCGGGCCGGAGTGCGGGACAGTGGGAGGATGCGCACCCGACCGGTACTGGTCTTCGACGGCGACTGTGGCTTCTGCACCACGTCGGTGGATCTCGTGCAGCGACTGGTACGGCCGCGCTGCGAGGTCGTGCCGTGGCAGCACGCGGATCTGGCGTCGCTCGGCGTGGCGGCCGAGCGGGCGAGGTACGAAGCCCTGTGGGTCACGCCCACCGGGCGGGTGTACGGCGGTGCGCAGGCCGTCGCGAAGATCCTGCTGAGCGCGCGCGGCGCCTGGCCCGTCCTGGGTGCGCTGCTGACGCTGCCGCCGGTGCGCTGGGCCGCCCACGGCGTGTACCGGCTCGTGGCCGAGAACCGTGGACGGCTGCCGGGCGGGACACCGGCGTGTGCGGTCCCCGCGACGCGGGCCGTCAGGTGGACCAGATGACCTGGCCGTTGTACACGATGACCACCTTGGCGTCCGCGCGCAGCACGAGCTGCGCCCCCTCGTGGCCGTGGCTCTTCGAGGCCCAGATGGGACGGTCGTCGCCGTTGTGGATGACGAGGTTGCCGTCGCTCTGGAAGATCGCGCGGTGGTTCTGCCCGAAGGTCATGGACGCCCAGATGGGCTTGTCCAGCTCGTTGTAGACGACGAGGTTGCCGTCGGTCTGCATGACCATGCGGATGCGGTTGGTGGTCCAGGCCTGGTTGACCTCGAGGACGCTGACCGCCGAGACGGTCTCGGTGCTCCAGTTCGGCTTCGGAGCCGGCTTGGGTTTCGGCTTCGGCTTGGCGGACCTGGTCGGCGAGCTGCTCGGCTTCGGCGCGGGCGGCACCGGCTGCGGGGCGGCGGCGACCGGCGCCGCGCTCTTCGACGGCTTCTTCGCGCTCGGGGACGCGGTGGGCTTCTCGGCCACGTAGTCGTCCAGGGCGGCGGGGGCCGACTCGGGCTGCAGGACCGTGTCCGCGCCCTGCGCGGCCACCGTCGTGGAGGGCTTGTCACCGTCCTTGTCGTGCGCGCCGCCGGCCAGGGCCAGCGGGACGGCGATCAGTACGGCCCCCACGACCGCGGCTCCCGCCAGGACCGGTTTGCGGGGGCGCCCCGCGTCGACGCCGGTGCCGGACCTGGAGCTCGGGGGGACCGTGGCGACAGCCGCGGCCACGCCGATACGGGTGGCGGGCTCCTGAGACGCGGATGACGTCGTGGCCGTGGCTGCGTTCGCCGTTTCCGGCCCAGGGGGTGCCTCGGGCGCTCGCGTGGTCGCGGCGGGCGCGGACGTGGAGGCGGACGCGGGCTCGGACGTGGACGTGGACGTGCCTGCAGCGGAGCCGGTCGGGGCCGGGGCGGATGCGGCGTCGGGTCCCGCCTCCGGTCCGGGAGCGGCCTCTGCGGTGGAGTCGGTCTCCGAGGCGGGGGCGGCGGGGTCCCCCGTCGGAGCGGCACCGGTCTGCGCGGCGGGCGCAGGAGCCGGGCTCGGTTCCTGCGCGCCCGTCGCGGAGGAACCGGACGGACGTCCGGCCTCCGTCTCGCCGGAGTGACCGGCCTTCTCCGCTCGCGCGCCGGGCGTGTGCTGCTGGGGGGACATGCGGTTACTCCTCCTCGGTGGCGGAGTGCTCGTGGTGGTCGGGGGCCCGCGCGGCGGCGCCGAGCCGGACGAACTCCGTTGCCCCCGGCCGGCCTTCGGCAGCTCCGGCCGCCGAAACAGACGTGGTTCTCTTCGGCCGCGGCATTCCGCTTGAGCCACGGCCGCACCGCGGGGGCCGGTCCGACGCCCAACTTAGCTTCTTTCGCGGCCGATCACCTCGCGCCCGTCCCCGCTGCTCCCGTCGCTTTGTCCCCCGACGCCGCGCTGCTCCCGGATAGTTCTCCACCCGGGCAGGAAACGGGCACGCCAGCGGCCCCTTTCGGACACAACCCGAGCCCCCGCGGGCCGCGTTGGTGTGGCATGCTGGGGCTCCCGGCTGATCGACGCCGGCATGCCGACGTGCCGTTCGGCACCCCAGTAGGCCTACGGCTCAAGAGTTCAGGTGGAGATGTGGCCCCGAGAACGACAAGAGGCCAGAAGAGGCGCCCTGCCCGTGTCACCTGATACCCCCGTCCCGGTCGCCGCTTCCGCTTCCGCTTCCGGGGTGGCCGTCCCGCACACCGGGGCGGCCGTCGACACCTCCGGGGCCACCGACATCCCCGGCATACCCGACGCCGTGCGCGCGGCCGCCCGCCAGGCGCCAGGTCACTGGATCGGCGTGGTGGACCCGGAGTGGGCCGAGCGAGGGGACGTGCCCGAGTGGGCGGTGCTGGGCGAATGGCGGTCCGACGAGCACGGCGAGGCAACGGAGTTCCGCGCCAACCCGACGTACCGTCCCTCCGCCCGGATGCTCGGCTGGCCCGAACCGACCGATCCCGTCGACGCCGCGGCACAACGCGCCGCCACCGGCTACAGCTCGACGGACGAGGCCCTCGCGGCACTCGCCGAGGCCCATGTCACCGTGGTGCGCGGCCCGGACGGCGCACCGCTGACCGGCGTGGGACACGACGGCGAACCCGTGGTGCTGCTGTTCACCTCGCCGGCCCATGAGTTCATGTCCCCGGCACTCCTGCACGACACCCTGACCACACGGGAGTTGGTCGGCTCGCTCAGCGCGCCCGGCACCTTGTTGCTCGTCAACGCGGGCGCCGCCGCTCCCCTGCTCGTCCCGGCGGACAGTGTCCCCGGCTCCGGAACGGGGGACCGGACCGCCCTCGCGGCCGGCTCCCCCGCCCCGCCCCGGCCAGACGGCCCACTCGACCCCGTGTCCCCCACCACCGGGAGAACCTCGTGACGCGATCCGCCCAGCAGCCGCCCGCCTCCTCCGGGGGACGCCCCGAACGCCGTACGGAGGCCGAGGGCGAGACGGAGGCGGGTCCGGGAGCCGTGGCCGGCGTCGGTGCCGAGACGGGCGCGAAGGCCCGGGCCGGCGCGCGGACCGAGACCGGGGCAGCCACCGAACCCGAGGCGGCGGGGACGAAGCCCGCCCGCTCGCCGGAGGCGGCGACGGAGCCGGAACCCGCCGGCGATCCCGTGACAGCGACGGAGCCCGAGCCCCAGCCCGCCGGCAAGCCCAAGGGCGAAGCAGAGGCAGGGGCGGAGGCCGGGTCCGGGTCCCACGCCGAGCCGGAGACCGCCACGGGTTCCGCCGGTCGTGCGCAGGCCGACGGCGAGGCCGAGCCCGGCGCCGCCGCGGCGGCCAAGAGCAGGCTGCCCGCGCTCGTACGGACCATGACGCAGACCGCGATCGACCGGCCCCGGGAAGAGGCCGCGCCGGTCGGGCGGCCGGGGAAGGCCGTGCTGGCCGGAGCAGCCGTCGCGGGCGCCCTGCTGGTCTCCGTCCCGTTCCTGGTGCTCGGCGGGCACCACGACGACGGCGGCGACCGTACGAAGGCGGCGGGCGCCGGAACCGTGCTCGGTGACGACGGTCAGGAGGCGCCGGGCGACTTCGTGGTGGCCTCGCCCGACACCAGCCCCTCCGGCGGGACGGGGAAGACCGTCGCCACGCCGGCACCGCGCGCCTCGGCCGCGCAGCCCGCCACGGGCGGCGGGCAGTCGCACCCGGGCACCGCCGCCCAGGACCACCCGAAGGCACCCGCGAAGGGCAGCGGCGGTGCGAAGGCCGGCGGCAGCAAAAGCACCGACAAGAGCAGCAGCGGGGGCAGTGGCAGCAGCAAGAAGCGGGACACCAAGGCCGCTTCGGGTGTGACCTTCAGTGCGCCCGTGTCCTTCCGCAGCCACCTGTCCGGCCGTTGCATCGACGTGCCGGACGGCGACTTCAGCGACGGCAAGCAGTTGTGGGTGTGGGACTGCAACAACTCCCCGGCGCAGAAGTGGCAGTTCGCCTCGGACGGCACCATCCGCATCGGGGGCAAGTGCCTGGACGTGGCCGGCGCGAACTACAACGACGGCACCCCGATCCAGATCGCCTGGTGCAACGGCAACGCCGCCCAGCAGTTCACGCTGAACGCCAGTCACGACCTGGTCAACACCGTGGTGGGCAAGTGCGTCGACATCAAGGACGTGAATCCCGGCAACGCCGCGCCCCTGCACCTGTGGACCTGCGTCGGCGCCGACAACCAGAAGTGGAGCGTCTGATCGTGTCGCGCCAGGTACTCACGGTCGGTCCGGGAGACCGGGACCGCTACCGGACGATCGGTGAGGCGCTCTCGGCCGCCCGCACCGGCGCCCTCATCAGCATCCGGCCCGGGAGCTACGCGGAGAACCTGGTGATCCACACCCGGGTCACCCTCGCCGCCGCCGAAGGACGGGGCACCGTCGAGATCAGGCCGCGCTCGGGCAGTGTGCTCGCGTTGCGCGCCGACGCCGTGATGCTGGCGGAGCTGACCCTGCGCGGCGCGGACGCGGAGGAGCCGGCGGTGGACGTCCGCCGCGGGCAGGCCGCGCTGGACGGCTGCGAGGTCGTCGGGGCGGCGTGGACCGCGCTGGTCGCCTCGGGCACCGGTTCGCTGGCGCTGCGGGACTGCCGGGTGAGCAACGCGCAGGGTGCGGGCGTCGTGGTCACCTCGACCACCCCCACCACCATGGAGTCCTGCACCTTCGAGCACCTGGGGACCAGCGGTGTGGTGCTCGCCGAGCAGGGCGAGGCGCGCCTGAGGGGCTGCACGGTGCGCGACGCCCGCGGCAACGGACTGCTCGCCAACGGGGAGTCCCGCGGCACGGTCGAGGACTGCGACGTCTCCTCCACCGACAAGCCCTCGCTGGCCCTGGAGCAGAACTGCTCCCTGTCGGTGGTGCGCACCGTGGTGCACGACACCAGCACGGGGGTGCACCTGAGCACGTCCGGCCGGACGACGCTGGAGGACGTCCGGGTCACCGGGGCGTCCGGCAACGGGATCACGCTGGCCGCCGGCACCGACCCGGTGCTGCGCCGGTGCCGCGTCTCGCGCGCCCGCGGCCACGGCGTGCTGGTCACCGACCGGGCCCGTGGCACCTTCGAGGACTGCTGGGTCGACGGCGCGCAGGAGACGGCGCTGCGGGTCGCCGGGGCCGCCTCACCCGCGCTCACGGGTCTCACCGTCCGCGACTGCGAGGGGACCGGGCTGCTCCTGGAGGAGGACTCCGCGCCCGAGCTGGACCGCCTCGAAGTGATCGGCGGAGCGCCGGCGGTGCTGGTGCGCAGCGGTGCGAACCCGCTGGTGCGCCGGGCCCGGCTGGTGGAGCCCGAGGGCGACGGGATAGCGGCCCTGAAGGACGCCCGTGGACGCATCGAGGACTGCGACGTCCTGCGGCCGAAGGGTGCGGGCGTGCGGGCCGCGTCGGGCAGCACCCTGTACCTGGCCGGCGGCGGCGTGTCCGACGCCGTGACCAGCGGTCTGTCCGTCGAGGACGGCGGCAACGTCACGGTGCGCGACTTCCGCGTCGAGGTGTCCGGCGAGGACGGCGTGGTGGTCGCGGCGGGCGGCGAGCTGACCGCCAACCGTACGACGGTGCACGCCCCCCAGGGCCACGGCTTCCTGCTGCGCGAGGGCGCGCTCGCCTCCCTCAGCGGCTGCGAGGTCACCGGCGGCGCCCAGGACGGCTTCCGGGTGGAGTCGACTGCGCCGGTGTCCCTGGTGAACTGTCTTGCCCGGGAGAACGCGGGCGGCGGCCTGGTGCAGACCGCGCCGGGCACCCGGCTGGCCGTGGAGGGCCTCAACAGCACCGGCAACGGCAAGCGGGACGCCTGGGGGACGGGGGCGGCCGAGAACACCGACCCGGCGGGCTCGGGCGCGGCGGACGCGCCCCCGCCGGACCGGGCCGACGGGCCGCTCGGCGCCCTCAACGCGCTGATCGGCCTGGAGAACGTCAAGCAGCAGGTGGGCACCCTGGTCAACCTGACCCAGCTCGCCCAGCGCCGGGAGAAGCTCGGCATGCCCGCCCCGCCGATGAGCCGCCACCTGGTCTTCGCCGGTCCGCCCGGTACCGGCAAGACCACGGTGGCCCGGCTGTACGGGTCGATCCTGGCGGAGCTGGGATCGCTGCGCAGCGGGCACCTGGTGGAGGTGTCCCGGGCCGACCTGGTGGCGCAGGTCGTCGGCGGAACGGCGATCAAGACCACCGAGACCTTCCAACGGGCCCTCGGCGGCGTGCTGTTCATCGACGAGGCGTACACGCTCACCTCCGACAGCAACAACGGGGGCGCGGACTTCGGCCGCGAGGCGGTCGACACCCTGCTCAAGCTGATGGAGGACCACCGCGACGACGTCGTGGTGGTGGCGGCCGGTTACTCGCGCGAGATGGAGTCCTTCCTGGGTTCCAACCCCGGCCTCGCCTCGCGGTTCTCCCGGACGGTGCAGTTCGAGAACTACTCGGTGCCCGAACTGGTCGCGATCATGGAGAACATGTGCGCGCAGCACCAGTACGAGCTGGGCGAGGGCACCGCGCAGGCGCTGGCCGCGCACTTCGAGGCGATGCCCCGGGACGCCGGCTTCGGCAACGGCCGTGCGGCGCGCGGGGTGTTCGAGGAGATGGTGGACCGCCAGGCGGTCCGGCTCGCCTCCCAGCCCCAGGTCAGTGAGCACGACCTGCGGCTGCTGCTGCCGGAGGACGTCTCCGCCACCGCCGCCGCGCAGGCCACCGGGGGCGCGCCGGCGCAGGACGACCCGCTGACCCGCCTCGGCGACATGATCGGCCTGGCGGAGGTCAAGCGGGACGTCGCCGATCTGGTCAACCTCATCACCACGGCCCGCCACCGCGCGGCCGCGGGGCTGCCCGTGCCGTCCCTCAGCCACCACCTGGTCTTCACCGGGCCGCCCGGCACCGGCAAGACCACCGTGGCCCGTCTCTACGGCGAGATCCTCTCCCAGCTCGGCATCCTCGCGCGGGGCCAGCTCGTCGAGGCGGCCCGCGCCGACCTGGTCGGCCGCTACATCGGCCACACCGCGCAGCTCACCCGTGAGGTCTTCGAACGGGCCCGCGGCGGTGTGCTGTTCATCGACGAGGCCTACACCCTCACCCCGCGCGACGGCGGCGCCGACTTCGGCCAGGAGGCGGTGGACACGCTGCTGAAGCTGATGGAGGACCACCGCGACGAGGTGGTGGTGATCGTCGCCGGCTACACCGACGAGATGAAGCGCTTCCTCGCCTCCAACCCGGGTCTGTCCTCGCGCTTCCCGCGCCGGGTCGCCTTCGCCGACTACTCCTCCGAGGAGCTGGTCACCATCGTGCGCACCCAGGCCACCGCCATGGGCTACGAGTGCGGCCCGGGCACGGGCCCGCTGCTGAAGGAGTACTTCGACGCGCTCCCCCGCGACCGCTCCTTCGGCAACGCCCGCCTGGCCCGCCAGGTCGTCGAGTCGATGGTCACCCGCCAGGCGGGACGGCTCAGCGCGCTGGCCGCGCCCACCCTGGACGACCTGCGGTTGCTGCTGCCGGAGGACGTCACCGCGCCGGCCACGAAGGCGGCGCCCCGGTGAGGCCCTCCCTGCGCGCCACGGCCCGCGCCCTGCCCGGCACCGCGCTGACCGCCGCCCTGCTGCTGTCCTCGGCCGGCCCCGCACCGGCTCTGCCCCCGTCGCTGCTCTCGGCGGACGGCAAGGGCCAGCAACTGCCCGGCATGCCCTCCGCGCTCGGTACGGACTCCGGGGACGACTCCTGCACCCCGGCCTCCAAGTCCAGGGCGAAGAAGCAGGACTGGTCGCGCCAGCGCCTCGACCTGGACCGGCTGCACCGGCACACAACGGGGGCGGGCGTGACCGTGGCCCTCGTCGACACGGGAGTCGTCCCCGACGCCACCGGACTCGGTGACCGGGTCACCGCGCGGGGGGCGGCCGCGGTCGACTGCGTCGGGCACGGCACCTTCCTGGCCGGGCTGATCGCCGGGAGCGGCGGCGCCACACCCGGCCTGGCCGGCGTCGCCCCCTCGGCGAGGATCCTCGCCCTGCGGGGCACCGACGAACGCGGCCAGGCGGACGCCGGTCTGGTCGCCGGGGCCGTCCGCGCCGCGACCGAGGCCGGCGCCGACGTGATCGCCGTGGCGGTCGCCCTGCCCCGCCGGGACACCGAACTGACCCGTGCCGTCGCCGACGCGCTCGGCAAGGGCGCAGTCGTGGTCGCCGCCGCCACGCCCGACCCGCCGACCAGGGGCGCCGCCGACGACGTACCGTCACGCACCTACTGGCCGGCCGGTGAGCCGGGGGTGCTGTCGGTCGCCGACATGCTTCCCGACGGCTCCCGCCCCGACAAAGCCCTGCCCACCAGCGGCATCGACCTGGCCGCGCCCGGCGCCGGCGTCGTCTCCGGCGGTCCCCGCGGTGACGGCCACTACCTCGGCGGCGGCGCCTCGGTGGCCGCCGCCTACGCCGCCGGGGCGGCCGCGGCCGTCCGCGCCACCCACCCCGACGACTCCGCCGCGGCGGTCGCCCGGCGTCTGACCGCGACCGCCTACCCCGCCGACATCCCCCAGCTCGACCCGTACGCCGCCGTCACCACCGTCCTCGGCGACGCCCGCGCGGGCCTGCCGGCCGCCAGCGGGTCCCGTCCCGTGGAGCTGCGCGACACGGCCACCGCCGACCGTGCTACGGGCCGCGCCGCCCTCTTCGTGCTGCTGGCCGGTGCCGGTGTGCTGTCGGTGCTGTGGGCGGTGTTCGCCCTGCCGCGGGCTCGTGCGCGCGGGTGGCGCGCGGCGGGACCGGACGGGACGGGCACACCCGACGGGGCGTGAGCCGGCCGCCCGCGTACGTCCCCTGCGCCCTCCGCCCCGCGGGCCGGCGTGGGCAGCGCCCGGCGGGGCCCGACGGGGCGGGCAGGCCGACGGCAGCGCGAGCCGGCCGTACGGGAACGGCCCGGCGCGGAGGTTTCCGCTCCGGGCGCCCGGCCCGCTGTGCACGCCGCACGAGGCCGCACCTGCGGGTGGCGCGCCGGAGACCGACAGGACGGGCCCGCCCGGCCGGTCGTGAGCCGGCCGCGCGGGCCCGTCCTCCTGTCCCCCACCCCGTGGGTCAGACCTGCTGGTCCTGGCCCGTCTCCACGAGCGCGGTCTGCACCAGCCGTTCGCGGCGGCGGGCGATGTGCAGGGCCCGGCCCGGGGGGAGGTTGCGCGGCTTGGCGTTGCCGAACAGACGGCCCTCGGTGGGCGGGCAGGACAGCAGCAGCGCGGGGTTGTTGGCCTCGTCGAGGCGGCGCAGCAGGCCGTCGCCCAGGCCGCGCCCGGCGCCCATCGCGCTGCGGGCGACGACCAGGTGCAGGCCCATCTCGAAGCCGAGCGTGAGGTGCTCGAAGAGCGGCTCGAACGGGCTCTGGAAGGAGTTGCCGGAGACCATGTCGTAGTCGTCGACCAGGATGAACAGGCGCGGGCCCGTCCACCAGTCGCACTGGCGCATCCGGGCGGGCGCGATGTCGGCGCCCGGGATGCGGGTCTTCATGGCACGGGCGGCGCCCTCCACGGTCTCCTTGAGGTTGTCCAGGGAGATCACGTGCCCGATGCGGTACTCCTCGGGGACGGTGTCCACGAGGGTGCGCCGGTAGTCCACCACGATGATCTTCGCCTCGTGGGGGGCGTAGCGGGCGGTGATGCCCTCGCTGACGCGGCGCAGCAGGTTGGTCTTGCCGCTCTCGGTGTCACCGACCACGATCAGGTGCGGGGTGCGGCTGAAGTCGTGCCAGACCGGCTCCAGGGCGTCCTGGTCGATGCCGAGCGGCAGGCGCATGCCGCCGCCCTCGGTGGCCTCCGGTGCGGGCAGTTCCGCGAGCGGCAGCCGGTGCGGCAGCATCCGGATCCGCGGGGCGGGCGCACCGTTCCAGTGCCGGGCTACCTCGGCGACGAGGTGGGCGACGCCGTCGCCGAGGTCGTCGAGGGAGCCGCTGCCGTCGAGGCGGGGCAGGCTGGCCAGGAAGTGCATCTTGGTGTCGGCGGTGATGCCGCGGCCGCCGCTGCGCGGTACCGAGCGGGCCTTGCGGGTGTCGATCTCGGAGTCCATCGGGTCACCCATCCGCAGTTCCAGGCGGGTGGCGGCCTGGTCGCGGACCTGGGCGGACAGCTCGACCCAGCGCGTGGTGGTGATGAGCAGGTGGATGCCGTAGTTCAGGCCGCGGGCGGCGAGTTCGTTGAACTTCGGGATGAGGTCGTCGTAGTCCTGGCGGACGGTGGACCAGCCGTCGATCACCATGAAGACGTCACCGAAGGGCTCGTCGGGGAACTCCCCGGCGGCGCGGCGGCGGCGGTAGGACTGCATGGAGTCCAGGGTGTGGTCGACGAAGAACTGCTCGCGGCGGGCCAGCAGGGTCATCACCTCGGCGACGGCCCGGTGCACGCGCTCGGGGTTGAGGCGTGCCGCGACGCCGCCGACGTGGGGCAGCCCGGCGAGCTGGGAGAGGCCGCCGCCGCCGAAGTCGAGGCAGAAGAACTGGATCTCGGCGGGCGTGTGGGTGAGGGCGAGGGCGCCGATGAGGGTGCGGGCGAGGGTGGACTTGCCGCTCTGCGAGCCGCCGGCGATGGCGACGTGGCCGCCGGCCCCGGACAGGTCCACGACGAGCGGGTCGCGGCGCTGCTCGAAGGGCTTGTCCACCAGGCCGACGGGGACGCGGAGTTTCCCGGTGCCGGACCAGCCCTTGGCGGTGAGGCCGCGTTCGGCGTCGGGGGCGAGGCCGGGCAGCAGCGCGTCGAGCGGGGAGGGTTCGTCCAGCGGCGGCAGCCACACCTGGTGGGCCGCCGGGCCGGAGTCGCGCAGCCGGTCCAGGGCCACGTCGAGGAGGGTCTCCTCGTCGCCGCCGTCCTTGGTGTCCGGCTCCGGTTCGGGCATCGGGTCCAGGGTGCGCGGCACGACCCAGGAACTGGTCCAGGGCACGACCTGGTTGGCGACCCGGGCCTGGGCCACCGCGCCGGTGCGGCGGCGGTAGGTGCCGGAGGAGTAGGCGGCGCGGAAGCGGGTCAGCGCCTCCACGCCGGACTTGAGGTAGCCGCTGCCGGGCTGGGCGGGCAGCTGGTAGGCGTCGGGGACGCCGAGCACGCCGCGGCTCTCCATGGCGGAGAAGGTGCGCAGGCCGATGCGGTACGACAGGTGGCTCTCGAGCTGGTGCATGCGGCCCTCGTCCAGGCGCTGCGAGGCGAGCAGCAGGTGCACCCCGAGGGAGCGGCCGAGGCGGCCGATCATGACGAACAGGTCCATGAACTCGCGGTGCGCGGCTAGCAGTTCGCTGAACTCGTCGACCACGACGAACAGGCTGGGCAGCGGCGTGAGGTCGGCGCCGGCGGCGCGGGCGCGCTCGTACTCCAGGGCGGAGGTGTAGTTGCCGGCGGCGCGCAGCAGCTCCTGGCGGCGCATGAGTTCGCCGTGCAGGGCGTCCTGCATGCGTTCGACGAGGGCGACTTCGTCGGCGAGGTTGGTGATGACGGCGGAGGTGTGCGGGAGTTCCTCCAGGCCGAGGAAGGTGGCGCCGCCCTTGAAGTCGACGAGGACGAAGTTGAGGGTCTCGGAGGAGTTGGTCAGGGCCAGGCCGAGGACGAGGGTGCGCAGGAGTTCGCTCTTGCCGGAGCCGGTGGCGCCGATGAGCATGCCGTGCGGGCCCATGCCGCCCTGCGCGGACTCCTTGATGTCGAGTTCCACGGGGCGGCCGTCGACGCCGACGGCGACGGGCACCCTGAGCCGGGCGGCGCCGGTGTGCCGGGCGAAGTGGGCCTGCGGGTCGTGCCGGTACAGGTCGGGGATGCCGAGCAGGGTGGTCAGTTCGACGTCGGTGTCCAGCGGCTGGGCGATGTCGGTGGCGAGGCTGATGCGCCGCGCGGTCAGCAGCCGGGCCAGCGACTCGGCGCCGAGCACCCCGAGCCGGTCGGGGCGGCCGAGGGGCACGGAGCGCTCCTTGCGGCTGCGGTCGGTGCGCACCAGGCTCACCCGCCGGTCGCCGACGGTCAGGCGCAGCGTGTTGCGGCCGGGCCGCCAGCGCAGCGCGCCGGAGACGTCCAGGACCACCGCGTTGCGGTAGCCGTGCCCCTCCCACCGGTGTCCCTCGGGGACGGCGACGCCGTCCAGGACGACCACGGTGTAGGGCTCGTCGCGGCCGGGCCGGGCGTCGGGGTCGAAGCCGGGGCGTTCGGCGAACTCGGCGCCGAGCAGGTCGTCCAGTTCGGTGAGGTCGGCGGTGATGCGGCGGACCTGGCCGGCGCCGTCCTCCTCGTGCGGGTGCAGGGCGTGCGGCAGCCACTTGACCCACTCCCAGTCCGCGCGTCGCTCGTCGCTCGCGCAGACCGCCAGCCACAGCTCCTCGGGGGCGTGGAACACGGCGAGCTGGCCGAGTGCGGCCCGCACCAGGGCCCGTACGGCGTCGCCGCCGGTGCTCGCGGGTGCGGGGGCGGGCTCGGCCGGGGCGGCGGCGGCCGTCTCCTCGGGGCGCAGCAGGATCCGGGCGGAGGAGCGCAGGTACAGGCCGAGGGGCTGGTCGGGGATGGTGGAGTAGGCGCGGATGAAGCGGCGCAGGGCGTGGGCGCAGAGCGGTTCGAGGTCCTCCACGGGGCGGGTGGAGACGGGCTGCAGGGTGAGGGCGAGCTGCTGTTCGCCGACCGCGAGCCGGACCTCGCCGAAGTCCTCGTCGGCGGGGCGGCGTTCCCACAGCCGGGAGGTGCGGGCCAGGGAGCGCAGCGAGGCGGGGTCGGGGTGGCGCCAGGCCAGGGCGCGCTGCTGTTCCACGATGGTGGCCCGGACGCGTTTGCGTATCTGGGCCAGGTAGCGGAGGTAGTCGCGGCGTTCGCCCCGCAGGCGTTGCTTGCGTTCGCTGGAGCGGCGCATGAGCTGGCCCAGCAGCATGGCGCCGGCGGAGAGCGCCATCACGCCCATCGCGAGGTAGATGAAGACGCCGTTGCTGCCGCCGGGGCGCAGGAACATCAGCATCATCGACACCGACATGAGCGCCATCGGCAGGTACGTCCACACGGCCGAGGTGTCCGGGACCGTTTCGGACAGCACCGGTGGTTCCTGGAGCGTCAGTTGGCCTTCGGGCATCTCCGGACCGCGCCTGCGGGCCGGACGGCGGAACAGCACCACGCTCAAGGGACAGAACCTCCGGGTTCACTGGGCTTTCCGGCCCGCACCGAAATGCCGCTCCCTTCCGGGAACGGGAAAGCGCCGCACCGCGACGGCTCTGGGGTTACCGGGGGCGGTGCAATCCGGTGCGCGTTCGGGGGCGGAAGCAGACGGGTGACTCCCGGGCCGTTCGGCTCCGCTCCGGACGCGGGGTCCGGTCCGCAGCACAATCCGGCGGGCGTCGGCAGTAGTCTGCATTCCTCCGGCACCACCTGTCCACGCGGGACGGGCAGTTACCGGGCACGCGGGTGCAATTCCCCTGCGGACGGCCCGCTGTTCTCGTCCGCATATACCTTACGTAGTCTTCGACCGTTCCCCCTTTCCGCGGGGGACGATTGCCTGACAAGCCCCCCACGGAAGACGAGAGTTCAGCTGATGACCGACAGTGCGGTGGCCGATCTGTGCCGCCTGACCGTACGCGCGCCGAGCGTCTCCGTCGATCTGGCCGTACCCGCCGACGTGCCGGTCGCCGACCTGTTGCCCACGCTCCTGCGCTACGTGGGCGAGGAGGCCGAGGAGTCCGGCCTCGACCACGCCGGCTGGGTGCTCCAGCGCCTGGGCGACGTGCCGTTGGACGAGGAGACCACCCTCGCCCACTGCGGCCTCGTCGACGGCGACGTGCTGTACCTGCGCCCCCACACCGAGGCGCTGCCGGAGGCCCGGCTCGACGACCTGGTGGACGGGATGGCCGACACCGCGGCCCGGCGGCTGCACACCTGGCATCCCGGCGCCGCCCGCGCCCTGCTGGTGGGGACCGCGGTGGCGACCGTGCTGACCTCGCTGCTGCTGGTGTTCTGGCCCGGGGTGAGCTCGTCGGTGCGGCCGGCCTACGCGGGCGTGACCGGGTTGCTGCTGCTCGCCGGCGCGGCCACCGCCAGCCGCGCGGTCGGTGAACGGCTCTCGGCCGGTGCGCTCGGCCTGCTGGTCGCACCGTGTTTGGGGGTGGCCGGCTGGGTGCTGCCCGGCGGCGACGTGACCGGCCCGGACGCCGCCCGGGTCGTGGGCGCGCGGCTGCTCGCGGCGGGCGCCGCGAGCGCCGGCGGCGCCGTCCTCGCGCTGGCCGCCACGGCGGTCGGCGCCCCGGCCCTCACGGCCACCGCCGTCGTCTCGGTGGCCACCGCGCTCGCGGGTGTCCTGATCGGCTACAGCGGCCTGGACGTGCCGGGCACGGTCGCGCTGGTGGCGACGGTGGTCGCGCTCGGCGCGGGCGCGGTGGCGCCTTTCGCGTTCAAGCTGGCCGGGATGCGGATGCCGGCCCTGCCCTCCTCGGCGAGCCAGCTCCAGGAGGGCATCGAGCCGTACGCGGGCGGCGAGGTCGCCGAGCGGACGGTGCTGGCCGGGCGGTGGGTCACCGCGCTGTTCGCGGCCACGGGCGTCGTCGCCGCGGCGGCCCTGGCCGTCCTCGCCCACCATCCCGACCTGCCCGAGGTGCTGGTGTCCCTGGCGCTGAGCCTGCTGCTGCTCCTGCACAGCCGCGGTCTGGTGCACATCGGGCAGCGGCTGACCCTGGCGGTGCCCGGTGTGTGGGGTCTGCTGCTGCTGGCGCGCGCCTGGGCCGTCGACAGCGGTGGCGACACCCGCACGGTGGTCTCGGCCGTCCTGCTCGCCGCGGCGGCCGCCCTCGTGGTGGCCGCCTGGGTGGTGCCCGGCCGCCGGGTGCTGCCGTACTGGGGGCGGGCGGCGGAGGTGGCGCACACCGGGTTCGCGGTGGCCCTGCTGCCGCTGAGCCTGTGGGTGGCGGGCCTGTTCGGCTGGCTGCGCGGACTGTTCGGCTGACGGTGCCGGTCGCCGGTTCATCGAGTACGAGTTGAGGAGAGGCTGTGCAGTCCAAACGCGACCAGGTGCAGGCCCACACGTTCATGATGGGCAGGCTCAGTTCGGGCCTGCTGACGGCCGACCCGGACGCCCCGGAGAGCCCCCTGGGGCGCACCACCCGCGGGGTGGTCTTCGGTGTGCTGGTCACCGTCCTGATCGGCGCGGGCGCCACCGTCTACGGTCTGCTGCGCCCGGGCGGCAACGACGGCTGGCGCGACGGCCCGCACCTGGTCGTCAACCGCGACACCGGCGCCCGCTACCTGTGGACCGGCACCGACGGTGTCCTGCACCCGGTGCGCAACTACGCCTCCGCGCGGCTGATCGGCGGCCCGGACCTGGAGACGAGCGACGTGGGCAGCGCGTCGCTCCGGGGCACTGCGGTCGGTGCCGCGGTCGGCATCCCCGGCGCTCCGGACACCGTGCCGGACGCGGGTCAACTCGACTCCGGTGCCTGGCATATGTGCGTCACCGGACCCGGCGGGGCGCTGCCGAGCACGGCCGGCGGCGCCTCGGACACCGGTGTCGGGAAGCCGGGGGCCACCACGGTGGTCGCCGGGGCGCCCGTCGGCTCCCGCGCCCTGGACGGCGACCGGGCGGCCCTGGTGCGCGGCCCGGACGGCACCGAGTACCTGGTGTGGCGGGGCAGCCGGCTGCCCCTCGACCGCACCTCCGACGCCCGCACCGCCCTCGGTTACGGCTCCGAACAGCCGGTTCCGGTCTCCGCGGCCTTCCTCGACGCGCTGGCCCCCGGCCCCGCCCTGAGCCCGCCGGAGGTGCCCGGACGCGGCGAGGACGGCCCCTCGCTCGGTGGCCGGGCCAGCCGCGTCGGCCAGGTGTTCAAGGTGAGCGTGCCGGGCGGTGACAGCACGTACCACCTGCTCCGCAAGGACGGTCTGGTGCCGCTGACGCGGCTGGGCGCCGCCCTGGTGCTCGGTGACCCGGCCACCCAGAAGGAGGCGTACGCGGGGCGGTCGCCCGAGGTGCGCACGGTCGGCGCGGACGTCCTGCGCGAGCACCGGGCGCAGGACGCGCCCCCGGCGGGCTCCGCCGAGCTGCCGGACGCGCCTCCCGCCGCGCTGTCCGTGCCGCGGGGCAGCGCGCTGTGCGCCCAGGTGGACGGTGCCGACGGCGGCGTCCGGATCAGCTCGGTGCTGGTCCCGCTGACCCAGCTCGCCCCGGTGGCGGTCCCCGAGGGCACCGAGCGGCTGCGGGCCGCGTGCGCGCCGCCCGACGCGGCCGTCGTACGGCCCGGGCACGGCGTCCTGGTGCGGGCGCTGCACGCCAGCGGAGCCGCCCACGCGGGCACCACCTACCTGGTGGCGGACAACGGGGTGAAGTACCGGGTCTCCTCCCGTACGGCACTGTCCGCCCTCGGGTACGGCGCCGGGGACGTCACGTCCGTGCCGGCGCCGTTGCTGGCGGCCTTGCCGACCGGGGCGGACCTGGATCCGGCAGCTGCTTCGGGCGCCACGGAGCCCAAGGTCACGGCCCCGGCGTGCGCCTCCACCGAGGCGAAGGGGGACGGCACGGCGGACAAGGCCGGAGACGCGGAGAAGGCCGACAAGACGGACGGGGCGGACGGGGCGGACGGGGCGGACACAGTCGGCGCCGCGCAGTGAGCCGGACGAGGGACGCGTCCACGCCGGACGGAAAGGAACAGGTCGAGGGCGGGGTCGAATTTCAGCCGATCTGAGCTTCATCGGCGCGCGGCCGGTGACGCCGAGTGCGCGGCCGGACACGGGAATTGATGCCGCTTCAGCTCCTGCGTCCGCCGCCGAACGGCGCGAGGAAAGCGCCGCTCGGAGAAGAAAGCTCAAATCAACCTCAGAATATGCGGCCCGAGAACCGGCGCATTTCTGCGGGCGACGCGGACATTTCGGAAACGGGCCGCCGCGATGACCGTTTGCCGCCCTCGCGTGCCCGGTTCGGGCCCGTATCACGGGGAGCGCCGGAAATCCGGGCGGCCGGGCTCGTCGACGGAACACCCGGATGTCTTCATCTCCAGGAAACCTTCCCGCAACTCCCCCGGTTCGCCGGGTCCTTGGGAAGCAAACCGAAGCTCAAAATCGACCCCGGAGCGCGTTGCGCGGAACGCCGGGTTCTCTTTAGCCTCAGCGGGCGACGTGGCGATCAGCAGTCGCCCGAACGAAGGGAGCGCGACATGGCGGACAGTGCCGCGAGGAAAGCGGATTACGCCAAGGGCTTGGGGGGCGTCTCGTCCCTGGAGTCCGCCCGGAGCCAGGTCGAGAAGATCCAGAACAACGTGGCCGAGCTGGCCGCGCGTTCGGGTGTCGGCGGTGACGAGGGCCAGGCCCTCCTGAAGCTCTTCCGGAGCTGGAACGCCGAGGCGCAGAAGGTCGTCGTCCAGATCAGCAAGATGATCGACGCGCTGCAGGAGAACGTGACCTCCGCCGACCGGCTGGCGAAGGAGAACCAGGACCTCACCGAGGTCCTCAACAGCAAGACCACCCAGGGCGTCTTCGAAGCACTGCTCTGATCCCCCCACCGGCGTCGGCCCCCATGGACGACTCCGGATCCCGCTTGCTTCCCGGGCCCGGGCGCCCGGCCACCCCAGAGGAGACGTCATGGCCGACGGCATCATCGACGTGCGCTACCCCGTGGTCCAGCGGACCATCGAGGACCTGAAGGACCAGACCCAGCAGATCATCAACACCCTCAACACCCTGGAGGACGAGCTCAAGCCGCTCGTCAGCTCCTGGGAGGGCTCCGACCAGCAGATGTACCTGCAGGTCCAGGCGGAGTGGGACCAGGCCACCAAGAACATGGCGACGCTGCTCGGCGACAGCGGCGAGCTGGTGCAGAGCATCCACGACAACCACTCCCGCGACGAGCGCAGGAGCGCCGACAACTGGGGCAACGTCCGCGCCCGGTAGCACCGGACGGGCCCCTCGCCGGCCCGGCAGCCCGCACGCCGGGCGCCGGCCGGCCCCACCGGTCCCCCGAGCACGTGCCGACCACTTGTCCCGTACCTAGCCGCAGGAGGACGTCCCATGGCCGGTGAGAAGGCCGACGTCAAGCACTTCGACCTCAAGCAGATGGAGAACTTCCGGGACAACGAGGTCCAGCCGGTGTACACCGCCGCGAAGAAGCACCGTGAGGACGGCGACGGTGCGCACATCCGGCCGCTCGGCCAGCTCATCGACGGCCACACCACCCCGGGCAACCTCGACCAGAACCAACAGCTCCTGCGCATCGGCAAGATGGCGACCGAGCCGCTGGTGTCGGGCCCGAAGCTGATCGAGGACATCCGGGCGGCGGCCGAGGCGATCGACAAGCTGCTCGGTGACCAGATGGACCTCTTCAAGGAGCTGAAGGAAGCCCTCAGCGACACCATCGAAGAGGCCAACAAGACCAAGGACAAGAACCTCAGCGCGATCGACGCGCAGACGCTGCTCATGACCTTCGAAGAGGTCGACACCCTCACCGCCGGCGGCACCGGCGGCGGCAAGAACGACACCTGACAGCGCGGCGCGCGCCGGCCGGGTCCCAGGACCGCCGGCCGCACGCACCGGACCTCCGGCAGCACATCCGGCCTGACCAGGACGGGCGCCGGGGCGCATGTCACGCACCGACCAGAAAGGGCGCCCGGTGGCCGACCGCTACGATCCCAACTCCGTTGCGAACCTCGACAAGTTCGACAATGCCGGCGATCCGTCGTCCGACACCTGGGCCACCCTGGTCAAGCACATCACCGGCTACCCGGTCCCGGACCGCGCCACGGTCTTCGACACCCTGCGCTCCGACCACGGCGGCAAGCTCTTCCGGATGGACATCAAGGACCGGAGCCTCAGCCTGCTGGTGAAGGACTCCGGGTTCCTGAGGAACAACGGTGAGGACTACGACATCTGGTTCTTCGACCGCGGCAAGAAGACCCAGATCAAGCAGGCCCGGATCGTCTTCGAAGGCCGGGTGAAGGCCGGCGAGGAGATCGTCTTCGCCGCCCCCGGCTCCGACGACGTGCACAACGCCCAGGTCCGTGAGGGCAACGAGTTCACGGACTACAACAAGGACAAGATGAGCACGATCCCGCTCGCCCGGTACATGAACGGGCCGCGGGCCGCGCTCCTCGCCCTCCTCGGCGGCAGCACCCAGGACGCCCGCTTCAGCAACCTGGGCGTGGGCGGCGGCGACGTGGTCGACCTGAACTCCTTCAACACCACCGGCGACTCCTTCGACTACGCCGCCAAGTTCTTCAAGGACCACGCGGTGGTCCTCAAGGACTGGGAGGACCGCTTCGGCCGTGACGACGCCAGTTGGAAGGGCGAGGCCGCGGAGGTATTCCGCAGCCTGCTGAAGAAGATCCGCGAGAACTACGACAACTACGTCGAGACGTTCAACTCCAGCCCGGGCTCGGGCAGCGAGACGGGCACCGGCAACACCGTCTACTCCCGCGCGCTGTCCCTGGGCCGCAAGTACCTGACGGACGCGGCCGACACCCTGCTCAAGGCGTGGCTGGACTGGGCCAAGTCCCCGTACTACGACCCGCACCAGGTGCTGCGCTACGTCCTGGACGACCTGGCCCAGTGGGTGGACGCCAACAACGTCGCCAAGACCGACATCAAGGTCTCGACCTCGCGCTACAGCAGCACCACGTATCACGTGCCGCAGGCCGGCTTCCTCCAGGAGCACCCCGAGTACGGCGACCTGACCGACATCGCCAACTGGGCGAAGGTCGGCGACAAGGCGGTGAAGATCTGGAGCCAGGGCGTCGACGAGTACCTGGGCAAGCCCGCCGCCCAGGTGCAGTCCGCCCTCAACAACCACTTCCTCGACCTGGGCGGGGACTTCAAGGACAACCTGCCCGAGCCGAAGTCGACCAGCACGGCCGCCGACGACTACGAGAAGAAGAAGCTGAAGGAGGAGAAGGACGAGGTCAACCGGCAGAACGAGGAGAACCGCAAGTACCAGGACGAGTTGCGCAAGGAGCAGGAACGCCAGCGGGAGGAGGACCGCAAGTACCAGGAGGACCTGCGCAACGAGCAGAACAAGCAGCGGGAGGAGGACAAGAAGTACCAGGACGACCTGCGCAACGAGCAGAACAAGCAGCGCGACGAGGACAAGAAGTACCAGGACGACCTGCGCGCCCAGCAGCAGCGCGAGCAGGACGAGGCCAAGAAGTACCAGGACGACCTCCGCAAGGAGCAGAACCAGCAGCGCGACGAGGACAAGAAGTACGCGGACGAGCTGCGCGAGGAGCAGCGGCGCGAGCAGGAGGAGGCCAAGCGCGAGGCCGAGGAGCAGCGCAAGGCCGCGCAGGAGAGCCTGGACGGCCTCAACGACCCCGACGCGGTCAAGGAGCAGAACCTCGACGGCCTCGACGGCCTGCTGAACCGCAACCTCCCGGTCACCGAGAGCGTCGGCGACCTGAACGGCGACGGCGACCCGACCATCACCGGCGACGTCCCCCCGGTCACGAGCCTGGCGAACCTCGGCCCGCTCAACACCGGCTCCGGCGACGACGCGGTCACCCAGAGCCTGGGCGGCCTCGGCGGTCTGAACAACGGCGGCGGAACGTCCCTGCGCACCCCGACCGGCGGCAGCACCCAGCTCCAGGACGGCAAGCTCACCACCGGTTTCCCGGACGGCAGCAGCACCTCCTTCGACCCCGGCACGGGCCTGCTCACCACCACCCACCCGGACGGCTCCGTCACCACGACCGACCTCGGCAACGGCGCCGAGGTGACCAACCCCGACGGCTCGGTCACGTCCCTGGGCGACGACGGCAAGCTGACGACGACCTTCCCCGACGGCACGACCCAGACCGTCGACCCCACGACCGGGCAGGCGTCGACGACCGGCCCGGACGGCCGCACCACGACGGCGGACCTGGGCAGCCTCACCGGCCTCAACGGCAGTGACGGGGTGCTGGACACCCCGACCGGGGGCAGCACGCAGCTCACCAGCGGCGGCGACCTGACCACCGACTTCCCCCACGGCGGCCACAGTTCGTTCGACCCGGACACCGGGGTGCTCACCACCACCCAGCCCGACGGCTCGGTCACCACCACCGACCTCGGCAACGGCGCCACCGTCACCAACCCGGACGGCTCGACGACCAGCCTGGGCACCGGCGGCAAGCTGACGACCACCTTCCCCGACGGCACCACCCAGACCGTCGACCCCGCCACCGGGCAGACCACCACGACCCACCCGGACGGCACCACCACCACCGAGGACCTGGGCAGCCTGGGGAACCTCAACGGCCACCACCAGCTCGGCGGCCTCCCCTCCGACCTGACGACCGAATCGCTCGGCGACCTCGGCGGGCTGAACGCCGGCCACTCCGGCCTGGACACCCCGACCGGAGGGTTCACCGCGCTGAACGCCGACGGCGACTTCACCACCCAGTTCGGCGACGGCAGCCACAGCGTCTTCGACCCGGACAACGGGATGCTGACCAGCACGCACGCGGACGGCTCCACCACGACCACCGACCTCACCCACGGCGCGCGGGTCACCAACCCGGACGGCTCCGTCACGACCCTGGACAACGGGCAGCTGACGACCACCTTCCCGGACGGCAGCAAGCAGGTCATCGACCCGGACACCGGCATCGCCACGGTCACCGACCCCCGGGGTCACACCGAGACGGTGGACCTGCACGACCTCAACTCCCCCGACAGCCACGGCTCTTCGGGCTCCCTCGGGGCTCTGGACGACCTGGACCACCTCGGCGGGACCCCCACCACCTCACGGGACGTGCCGTTGTCCGACCTGGTGCTCGGCAGCGGCGGCCTCGGTCTCGGCGGCGGTACGACGGCCGCCACGGCCGGCGGCATCTCCGCTGGCTCCTTCACCACGGACGGCAACGGGGTCGCCCCCCTCTCGGAGAGCGGGGCCGCACCCCTCGCCGCGGCCGCCCAGGCAGGCACCCCGGGCACCCCCGGGACACCCGGCAGCCCCGGCATGCCCATGGGCGGCGGCATGGGCGGCATGGGCGCGGGCGGCGAGCGGGGCAACGGCGAACGGGTCCGCGCCGTCCTCGTCGACGCGGCCGAGGAGAGCGAACGGCGCAACCGGCGGCGGCGCAGCCCGTGGAACCGCCAGGAGGACGACGACACGTTCCTCGCCCCGGCCTCCCGCGTGGCGACCACCGGCGGCGACTCCCCGGAGGAGGAACCGGAGACCGGCCGCCGGGCCACCACCTCCGCCGACTACCTGGAGGAGGACGCGGACGTGTGGGGCACCGAGGAGGGCGGCACACCGGCCGTCATCGGCCGGTGACCGGCCCCCGCGCACCGCACACCGTGCGACCCCGCCCGTCGCGTCCCGACGGCCACCAGGCAAGATCAACGGGTGAGTCGGTGCACCGCCCGAGCCGACCGGCCCAGGACCCGGGCACCGGGCCGCACCCACGGAAGCACGGAAGCAAGGAGGCGCGAGCGTGACGGAACCGCTGGAGAAGCGCCTGGAGAAGGCGATGGCCGAACTCCAGGCCGCCCAGGAGGCGATGGCGCGCACCGAACGCGAGCTGCGCCAGGCGTCGTTCGCGGTGCTCTCCTCCGACCGCGCCGTCCGGGCGACCGTGGGGCCGCAGGGCGAGCTGACCGGGATCGAGTTCCTGGAGAACAAGTACCGCGACATGTCACCGCAGGAGCTGGCCGCCAGCGTCCTGGAGGCGGCCGGCGCGGCCCGCGTCAAGATGAACCGCCACGTGATGAAGGCGATGGCGCCCTTCACCGAACCCAGCAGCGACGTGCCGGAACTGAAAGGCTTCGAGGTCGACTGGGAGCGCATCTTCGGACCCGAGGTGCTGCGCGACGACGACGAGGACACCGCCCGCGGCGCGGGTCACGGCCCGGGCTGGCGGGACGCCCTCGACGAGGACGGGGAGGACTGACCGGTGGGACAGCGCTACTACGTGGACCCGCACCGCATCGAGGCCCTGGCCGGACAGCTCGAGGAGATCGGCTCGCTGGCCCGGAGCATGACCGAGGAGTTCCTCGACGACCTGGCCCCCACGGTCAACTGGCCTGGCACGGACGGGGAGTTCGCCGCGAAGGCGAAGCCGCAGGAACAGAAGGAGCGGCAGACCACCAAGGACACGATGATGTCCATCCGCGACGCCCTGGTCGGCATCACCGACGCCACCCTCAGCCAGGTCCGGATGATGAAGGACACCCGGGACCGCAACATCGACGACATCGAGCAGCGCACCAGCCAGATCGACACCCACGGGCTGAACGGCGACGGGGGCCCGAGCGGGCATGGTCGCCGCTGACCCCAGCGCCCCGGGCCGCTCCCCCGCCACACCGGGAGCGGCCGCCCAGCGCTGCCCGCACGCCCGTCGAGGGGACCACCGATGAGCCTGAAGGCATCGCCCGAGGTCAACGCGATGATCTTCATCCTCACCGGGGAGAAGCTCATCGACGCCGACGAGGACCTGGCGTACGAGAGCCGCAAGCCCTACTCCGGCCTGGGCCGCAAGCTCGACCGGATGTCCTCGCTGATCGAGAAGTCGGTCCACGACATCGCCGAGTCGATGCCGGACGACCTGGCCAAGTCGTACGCCAAGGCGATGGGCGTGCTCATCGACGACGGCGGCAAGAACTACCTGCGGGAGTTCGCCGAACAGCTCGACAAGATCGCCGAGGGCCGCCGCAAGACCTCCATGGACATCATGGAGTCCAAGTGGCAGGTCATCGCCGAGGTCATCCGGCTGCTCATCGAGATCGCCCTCTACCTGGCGATGTCCTTCTTCACCGGCGGCGCCTCGGCCAGCCAGATCATGATGGCCAAGCTGCGCAGCCGGTTCGCGATCCTCACCACGCTCAGCCACCTGCTGCACCGCCTGCACCTCGCCCCCTCCCTGACGGAGGCGTTCGCCGAGGCGTTCACGACCTTCGCGGTGCGGCTGGCGATGATGAACTTCGCCCCGAACGGCCGCCGTCCGGACCGGTTCGACTGGAACGACATCCTCAAGTCCGCCGCGTTCGGCGCCGCCGCGGGCTTCTTCACCAGCGTCTTCGACGACATCGCGAAACGCCTCGTCAAGGGCTACGACCACAACTTCCTGAAGACCGGGTCCGACCTCGACTTCAAGAAGCCCCCGAACCTGCGCAACACCCCGGACATCGACCTCAAGACCACCCCCACCCCCCACCGCGACACCCCCCACGACCGGCCCGGCCCGGGCCCGGCCCCGAACCGTCCCACGCCGCCCGCCCACACCCCGACCACCTTCCGCGACGGCCCCTTGTCCTTCCGGAACAACCCGACCCTGTGGCGCAACAACCACCTGCTGCGGAACAACGCCGACCGGCCGGGGGCCGTGGCCGGCCACTACGGGCTGAAGGGCGTCGCCGACTTCCTCGCGGCGGGCTCCGGCGAGGCGCTCGGGGAGATCCTGATCAAGGGGGCCTTCGACGGTGACTGGTCCACGAGCTGGTCGACCTTCGTGGGCGCGGGCCTCAGCAGCCAGGTCGAGTCCACCCTCATGGGCACGGCCGTCAACAGCAGCGCCGAACTGCGCCACGCGATCGACAAGTTGCGCCTGAACCCACCCACCGTCTCCGGCGGCGACCACGGTTCCGCGGATACCGACGCGCCACGCTCGCGTGACGGCGACAGCCACGGCGACGGTCATGGCGATGGCGATGGCGACCGCGCCACGGGTCCCGGCCGGGACGCCACGGGTGCCGGCGGCCCCGCGCCCCTCAACGGCCGTACGACGAGTAACCCCGCGAGCGTGAACGGCACTTCCTCGCCGTCCGCCGACCTCACGCAGAGCACGCCACCGCCTCCCTACACGGCCGTGGACCCCTCGGCGTACTCCCCCGGCCCACTGCCGATGACCGCCGCCGAGAACGCGCTGTGGCAGCAGGTCCACACCGGCACGCCCGACCTGCGCGAGCAGGCACTGCGCGACATCACCGCCCTGCGCGGCGGACAGCAGCCCCACGGCGCGGAGATCGGGGTCCGCGACGGGCTGCACAGCGCCCTGGCGCAGCTCCCCGAGGTACGTGTCGTACCCGCCGGGAACGGCCCGACCGCCCAGGTCGACGCCGACGGCATCCGCCGGGCACTCGACTCGCTTGGCGTGCCGGTCACGGTGGACGGGCCGCGCTCGGCCGATACCGCCATCCACCCGGACGCCCCCGCCCAGGCCCCCGGCCTCGACGGCCGGACGCAGACGCCCCAGCCCCAGAGCACGCGTGCACCGGACGCCACGCCCGCCGCTCATGACCTCCCCGGCACCGAGGAGGGGCCGCACGGCAACCCCGCCACGGAACCGGCGGACAGCGGCGGCACCACCGACTCGCAGCAGCCCGTCCCCGACACGGCGGCCCCGGCGCCCGGCACCAGCGCCTCCGCACCGCCGAAGGTGACCACGACCAGCTCCGTCGGCGGCAGTTCCGACGCTCCGGCGGCCGGCCCGGTCGACGTCGATGTCGACGTGAAGACCGATTCCGTCCTCCCCGGCACCACCGATGCCACCGATGCCACCGATAGCACCGACACGACCCGGACGCCCTTCACCGTCGTGGTCTCCGAGCTGCCGCCCCCGGCCCCCGGGTCGCCCGAGGCCGCCGCGCTGCTCGACGGCGCCGGCACCGACCGGGCCGTGGTCCTCGGCCCGCCCGCCCCGGCGGACGGCACAGGACGACCGGTGCGCCCGGCCGTCGAGCTCACCCGCGAGGGTCCGGGCCGGCCCGTCCAGGTACGTCAGCTCACCGGCCCTGCGCCCGCCCCCGCAGCGGACACACCCGTACCGGGCACGGACGCCAGCACCGACTTCCCCGGTTCCGACGTGCTGGTGCCGCTCGCCGACGCCCTCGGCGCACCCGTCAGCACCGACCCTTCGCTCCGGCCGACAACCGGCCCCTCGCCCCGGCCGGCCACCGAGAGCGGTCCCACGGTCGGCAGCGGACCGGTCACCGACACGGCTTCGGACCTTGTCCCCGACCCGTCCTCGGCCGGTGAGAAGCCGATCCGCACCGACTCGGCCGCTCCGGACGCGAACCCCCGGACCGACAAGCTGCTTTCGGACGCCCCGCCTCCTGCACGCGACGACCGGGCGACGACGCCGGAGCCCGTCCACGACCACCCCGCCCCGGGCAAGCTCGCCACCCTGTCGCGCACCTGGGCGGAACCCGCCACCGACCTGCACCTGGAGTCCGGCGACGGCTCCACAGGGCGCGACGGAGCCTTGGGCGGCGACCCAGGGGCCCGCAACAGCGACACGCCGCCCCCACAACAGCCTCAACCTCCCACGCTTCCTAACCCCGCCGTCCCAGGACCTACCCCCGCGCCCACCCCTACGCCCGCGCCCGCGCCCGCGCCCGCGCCCGCGCCCGCCAGGATCACCCTGCGCCCGTCGGACAGTACGGCCGACACCGGCACCGGAACGCCCCGCTCCGAGCGGCAGCCGACCGTCACCACCCTCGCCGGGCACACCGTGCCGGTCGCGCAGTTGCGGCGCTGGATGCCGGACGCGGCGCTGCAGCCGCAACCGGGGCGACCCGTGCGGACGTTGACCATCTCGCAGAGCCCGGCCGAGGACGGTACGGCGCACAGTGAAGGCCGCCGCGCGCTGCTCGGACAGGACACGTTCCGCCCGGTGCGGACCACCTCCGCGGCCCCCGCCACGGCACCGGCTGCCACACCGGGCACGCCCCGCGCCGTCTTCACCGGCCCGCCCGCTCCCCTGCCGGGCACGCGGACGGGCACGGCGACCGGCACCGACTCGGATGCCGAGCAGGGCGCCGACTACTTCGCCTCGCACGGCACCCCGCGCACCGTCACGCTCGGCACCGACGACGTCGTACGCCCCACCGTGAAGGTGAGCGGGGTGCAGCTCGGGGAGGTGCTCAGGTCCTGGTTCCAGGACGGCGATGCGGACCGTCCGATCGTGCTGTACTCCTGCGAGACGGGACGGCAGCCGGAGGTGGCGGGCCTGCCGGTGGCACAGCACGTGGCGAACCGCACCGGCCGGCCGGTGTACGCGCCGACCACCGAGGTGGGTACGGCCCGCGACCGCGACGGCGCCGTCCGGGCCGTCCTGACCGAGGGCACGGACGGGCCGGGCCGCTGGCGGCTGTTCACCCCCGAGCCCACCGGCGCCCGCCTGGACGAGCTGGCCCGGGACGCCGGGCTGCACGCCGGTCCGGACCCCGCGGACGCCTTCACCCGTGCCCGTACCCTCCAGCAGATCCGCACCCTGCGCGACGCCCTGGGGCCCGACGCCGAACAGCGGCCCGAGAACCGCGAGTTGCTGGCCGGTCTCGCCCTGGTCGACGGCCTGCGCTGGCTCAGCCGGGACAGCGCCGACCGCTACGGCGACGGACGTATGACCCCCGACCTGCTGCGGCGGATGGTCAACGACTGGAGCGGTACCCCGCAGGGAACGACGGTTCCGGCGGCCGATCCCTCTCCCGAGCAGTACACCGGGTTCCTGCGCGCCGCGGCCGCACTGCGCGCCACCGCGGGCCCCGACGCCACGCTCGACGCCCTGCTGCCCCCGCCGCCGCCCGCGCTGCCGCCCACCACCCTGGTCTCACCGGAGGACGTGCGCGGACTGGCCTACGCGCCCTCGGCCCAGATCACCTGGTCGTTGTCGGACACTCCGCTGCCGCTCTCGGAACTCGGCCTCAGCGCCGAGCACACCGCCGAACTCGCCCGCCGCAGACCCGACCTCGTCCCCGCGCCGAGCCGTCCGGAGAGCCTCGCCGAGGACCTGACCCTCAGCACGACCGGCCTCGCGCCCGGCTCCGCACCCACCCTGCGCGCCGACGGACTGACCTTCGCGCGACTGGACACTCCCGGCGGCGGCAACTGTCTGTTCCGGGCGCTGCTGGACAGCGCCCGCAGCCGGCCGGTGCCGCCCGCGTGGGCCGCGCGCAACGTCGCCGGCCTGCGCGCCCTGCTGCGCGACCGGATCGCGGGCACCGAGCTGGGCACGGCCGCCGCCGCGGCGTTCCCCGACCCGGTGTTCTCCGTGGTCGACGACCTGCGCGTCCGGGCCTTGGCAGGCGTGCGCGACGCCGCCGAGCGGGACCGTCTCACCCGCGAGTGGAACCGCGTCGCGCAAGCGGTCGTCACTCACGGCGACCCCGAACAGTGGCAGCGGCTGCTGCGCGCCGGCGACTACCCGCGGCTCGCCGACATCGCCCCCACGCCCGCCGACGCCCGCCAGCTGGGCCCGGGTGGCCTTGTCGCCGCCGCTGCCGAGCACCCCGGACTGTGGGCCTCGCCCTTCGCCGACCTCCTCCCCGAGGCCCTGGCCCACACGCTGGACCTGGACCTGCGGCTGGTGCAGCCCGACCCGCGGGTGCCGGGCCGGACCACCGTCACCTCCCTGCACCCCGGCGGCAGCGGCGGCACCCTGCACCTGGCGTACAACGGCACCGATCACTTCGACGCCCTGGTGCCGACCCCGACCCCGACCCCGACCCCGAGCCCCAGCCCGGCCTCGGCCCCTCCAGTTCCTGACCCGGCCACCCCGCTCGGCCAGGACCCCACCACCGCACCCCCGGCCCCTCAGGCCAGCGTCACCGCCGACGGCAAGGGTGACAGCGACAGCGACGCGACCCCGCCGGCCACCGTCGGCACGACGCCCGACGGGCCGACGGCGGACGACGCCCCTGAGAGCGCCGAGGAGACCGGGACCCCGGACCGCGGCGATCCGGTACCGCTGGAGACCCAGCTCGAACGGCACCGCCCCGCACGCCTGTTGACCGGCCAGGACGCCCCGCCACCGGGCCCGGCGCCGCGCACGGTCACCTTCGCCGACGGCAGCCGTCTGCCCACGGTCCTGCTCAGCCCGGAGGCCGATCCCGGGGACGGCACCCCGGGCGGGGGCACCCCGACGACCGACGGCCCGTCGGGCAGCGGCCGTACGGGCCTCTTCACCGGCCTCGGCGTCACCACGCTCCGCTCGCCCGAGCAGGTGGCCCGGCACATCCTCGAGGGCCTGCCCAGGAACCTGCGCGCCCGGTTCGACGAGGCGGAGCTGCTGCGGCTGCTCACCGACCAGCCCGGTGCGTTCACCGCTCCGCGGGGTGCCCGTTTCGTGGGCCGGGAGAAGTCCGGGGTCGGCCTGGAGATGACCGTCGAGGCCGTCCCCTACCACCGCTGGGAACGTTTCGCGGACGTCGACGGCGGCACCGTGCGCCTGGACACCATGCGGCGCGGTCAGGCCGGCACCGGCGGGGGGCGCAGCGTCGGCTTCGGGCGCCGCATCGCCGGTGCGCTGAGCATGGGCCCGCCGCTCAACTGGCTGCTGAAGATCGGCGTTTCACTGGGCTGGACCCGCAGGACCGACTACGTCCAGGGCACCCAGGCCTACAACCAGTCGGAGTGGCGCGCCCACGAGGGTTCCCACCTGCACCTGGACGACGTGTACTACCGGGTGCGGGTGGACCGCGTCACCGAGGCGCCCGGGACTACGGGCCCGGGCGGCCGGACTGCCGGGTCCACGGAAACCACCGCGTCCACCACCTCGCCCGCTCCGCGACCGGCATGGCAGCGCACCCAGGTGCACGCGGCCGGCTTCGGCATGCGGGACGGGCTGAGCTGGCGGCTGCCGGACGACCTCACCGTGCCCTTCACGGGCCCCCGCCGCGCGCCCCGCACGCTCACCTTCCCCGACGGGACGGAGCCGCGGGTCACCGACACCGGTGGACTGCACCTGGTCGACCCGCCGGAGGACGTCGCCCTGGCCATCTCCGGTGCGCGGCCGGGCAGTTCGGCGCACCGCACGGTGATCTCGTACGTCCGGCCGACCCGGCTTCTCGCCCTGTTCGGACGGATGACGGGTCCCGTCACGGGCCCCGAGCTGACCCGCGGCAGCGCCCAGCACCCGCTGGGCCACCTGATCGTGGAACGCTCCGTGCCGCACCGGGCCACCCTGGTCGCCGAGTCGGTCAAGATGGAGCTGCGCGACCTCACCCAGACCACGTACCAGAACGAACGCGGACACGTCCGCGACACCCGTTTCGGCATCCAGGTCACCGCCGGGCCCAACTACACCCTCGTGGGCCCCGAGACGGACGTACGCCTCCAGGGCGGTCCGCTCGTCCGCGCCGACCTCACCAGCGGACGCGGCCACTACCTGGGCGCCGACGCGGCCCGCAAGACCACCGGCCGGGTGCGCAACCACCCGATGGCGCTGTACCGGGTCGAACGCACGCTGATGGTGCGCATGCCCGGCGAGCCGGCGTCGGCGGCCCGTCCGGTGCGGGTCGTCAGCCTGGACTGGATGTCCACCCAGGACGCGCGCCGCCTCGCCGGCTGGGACAGCCGCACACCCGGCCGGACCGGCCCCCACCCGGACGCCGAGCCGCCCGTGCCGTGGTACCTCACGCGGGAGGACCCGGTGCACCTCGGCGGCCAGGTCCGGGCCGAGGGCTTCCGCCCCGAACGCCCGCAGAGCCCCGCGCCCGACCTCTCACCGGTCCCCGCGCCCGACCGCTCGCCGGTCCCCGTGCCCGATCGCCCCCAGGAGCCCGCACAGACGCCACCGCGGGCGCAGGAGCAGCAGCCCGGACCGACCACGCGGCCCCGAGCGGACCAGGACGCGCGAGCGACGGTCGAGCAGCCGCAGGCAGCGGCCCAGCAGGCCGCCCCGCCGGACCCCCTCGCGGCCTTCACGGACGCCGTCCTGGACACCCTGCACCGCTCCTACCCGTCCCTGTTCGTCCCGCCGTCGGTGCTGCGCCATCCGCGGCTGGCGAGGTTCTGGTACGGCGACGGCCGGATGCGGACCGCGCTGCACAACGAACGTCAGGTGCGCGAGGCCCTCAACCGGCCGAGCCTGGCGCAGAGTCTGGACGACCTCACCACCACCGGCGTCCCGGTCACCCTCACCGAGGACGGCAAGGTGCGCCGCGGCCACCACACGCTGGTTCTGCGGGCACGGCTGAGCGACCGGCGGTTCGAGACCACCCTGACCGAGCGCTCCCTGCGCAACGCGGTCGTCGGCACCGAGATCTCCGGCCAGGGACAGCAGGCGTCCCTCACGCTCTCGGGCGGTGTCGAGCTGGGCGTCTCACCGCGCGACCACGACAAGGTGCCCGAGGCGGGACTGCCCCGCCAGACTGGCAACGTCACCGTCGGGGCCCGCTACGCCAGGACCGAGCAGAAGGCCACCCGGAACACCGTCGCGGTCACCCACGACCACCTCGCCTTCCAGAACGGCACCGACCTCTACAGCTACCGGGTGGAGCTGGGCGCCACGTTCGAGGGGCACCGGCGGCCACGGGGCTGGGCCCGTCTGGCCACCCTCGGGCTGCTCGGCGCCGGAGTCTTCGTCCACAAGGTCGAGGAACGGCCGCTGTTCACCCGGGGCACCGAGACCGTGGGCCGGGTGGAGCTGGCCGTGCCCGCCGCGCACGGCTCCGAACGCCACGCCCCCGCCGACCCGCGGCCCGGCCGACCCGCACCGGCCCCCGCCGGCGCCCTACGGCGGCTCTCGGCCACCGAGGCGGGCCAGCTCCTCGACGGCACCCGCCCGCCGCAGCGGGTGGACTCCGCCGACCGGCGCCTGACCCTGCGCCTGGTCAGCGCGCCCCACGTGGTGCTCAGCGCCGAGGGCGGCCGCCCGCGCCAGCAGCTCGTGCAGGACACCGCCGACCGGGCCACCGGCTCGTCCTGGCACGTCGGCGCACCGGGCGCACCCGTGCGTACCGCACTGCGCCGCGCCATGGCCAACCTCAGCGTGGCCGGGCAACTCGGCCAGTACCTCGGCCCGTTCGGCTCGCGCATCGCCGGGTTGTCCGGCGCGGGACCGCTCCAGACGCACTACCTCAAGGCCGCGGTCCGCGGCGAGCTGCACAACCTGCGCGTCACGAGCGACCCCAAGCCCGCCACCCTGGAAACCACCATCGGCAACGAGCACCGTGTCGTCGGCAGCGCGAGCACCGTCGCGCACGCCACCGTCGGTCTCCAGGGCTCCGACATGCCGCTCCAGCAGGCGCCCGGCCAGCAGCCCGTGGTCGGCACCTACTCGACCGCCCTGCAGTACGCCTGGGGCCGCGGCCGCAGCGTCTCGCAGACCCTGACCCGCGGACGCAACACCACGCTCGCCTTCGCCGGGCGCATGTACCTCGTGGTCGCCGACGCCGTCGAGACCGTCGCGGTCCGCGACCGCTGGACGGCCGCGACGGGCCTCGTCGGCACCCGCGCCGGAACCCGGATCAGCTCCGCCGCCGGGCGCCTGTCCGAGCACCTCGGCCGCCGGCTGGCCCCCCGCCGCGCCGCCGCCGCGCTCCACCGCGTCCGCGACGCGGTGATGTTCCACCTGCCGATGCAGGACGCCATCGAGGCCGGGCTCGCCCCGGACGGCCTGGCCACCACCACCCCGCACAACCTCGGCGGCGGCTACCGGGTGCCCGGCTTCCTGCGCGGCCGGCGCTTCCCCACCCACCCGAGCGGCAGCCTCGACGCGAGCCGCGCCGCCCGGCACCTGCTGCCCCAGCTCGAGAAGATCGGCGTGCCCTCCCACGACCGCGAGCAGGTCCTGCAGCGGCTCTCACCCGACTTCCTCCGCGCCCACCTGCACGAGCTGACCACCGACGGGATGACGCTGCCCGTCCGCCACCGGACCTGGCGGAGCCCGCACCACCTGCCCGTGGGCGGCAGCCCGGCACAGCTCCACTTCACGCTGACGCCGGTCACCACCACCGTGCAGCGGCTGCGCACCGGCTTCGAGCTGGAGGACTACCGCACCATCGCCCGCGACGACGCCTCGGCCGTCTCCCAGGACCGCGGCGCCGACGTGACGCTCAGCGCCGCCCAGCGCGCGGCGGCCGACAGCGGCGGCGTGCTCACCGCCAGCCCGTCGGCGCAGGGCACGGCCGCCAAGCAGCGTTCCGGCGCCCGGACCGAGACCCACGGCAGCACCGCGATGCCGAACGTCGCCACCACCCAGGCGCACGCCGAGGTCGTCACCGCTTACGTCCTCAGCGTCTCCATGACCGACGCGACCGGCACGCCCCTCGCCCCCCGCGTCGGCGCCTCCGTCGGCACCCTGAACGAGATGCTCCCGGCCGGACTGCTCACCCCGGACGGCGACGGCTCCGACGGCGCGCTCACCGAGCAGGACGTGCCCGAACCGGAACGCGCGGTGCGGCTCCTGACCGCCGAACAGGCTCGCCCGGAGGGAATCGCCGCCTGGCGCACCACCACCGACGGCACCAGCGCCGACACCCCCGGTCCGGACACCACGGGCCCGGGCACCGCCGACTCCGACGTCCTGCCCTTCGACGACCGGATCGGCTCCGGCATCCTCGCCGTGGACGTCCGCGGCGCGGCCAACGTACGGGACGGCCTCACCCTCGCCACCGCCCGCGCGGACGGCTTCGGCGACAGCGACCTCGGACGCCGCCACACCGGCGACCTGCTCGCCGCACGCGTCCGCATGGCCCACCTCACCCCGCTCACCGGCCTGGGCACGGCCGCCGCCCAGGCTCAGCAGGAAGCCACCTCGCAGGGCGGTCTGACCGCCGGTTTCCGCGAGGCCCTCGGCCCGAACGGCTCACCGCTGCCCACCCAGTCCTCCGCCCGCCTCTTCGGCCAGTCCCACACCGCGGACTCCCGCCTCTACGCCAAGATGCACCGCACCGGCGCCCGGCTCCTCGCCGTGGAGAACAAGCCGCGCATGGAGGCCATGCAGCGCCGCAAGACCTCCGACGCACTGGAGGCCGGCATCACCGACAACGTCGAGGGCGCGGTGGGTACGTCGCCCCTGGCGGGCAACAGCAACGCGGGCGTCACCAACCCGGGCGCCACGGTCCCGATCGGCGGCGCGAACGACACCACGGCACTGAAGGGCTCCGCGGACACCACGCTCGGCACCCACCTGAAGGTCGTCACCGACCGCAGCATGCTCTTCGCCGTCCCGGTGAGCTGGCTGGCGGTCTCCGAGGTGCACCACCAGGTGACCGACAGCCGCCCGCTGCACGCCCTCGGCAAGGCCCGGCGCGGCCCCCGTGCCGCGGAGGCCCGCACGACCGCACTGGTCTGGCTGCGCGAGGACATCGCCCGCGACTACGGCCTCCTCGACGACGCCACCTACCCCGCCGAGGCGAGCGCCGCCTGGGACGCGCAGGCGAAGGCGGCGGCCGACCTCGCCACGGCCGAACAGCGGTACTACGACGCCCGCGCCCGGGCCCGTGACACCTGGCTCGACCTCACCTCCCAAGAGCAGGCGTCGCAGACCGATTCCCCCGCCCAGCCCGCGCCCGGGCCGGTTTCCGCCGCCGTCGCCGCCTGGCAGGCGGCCCGTGCCGAGGTCCGCCTCTGGGAGCAGCGCACCGACGCGGCCGCCGCCGAGCACCACCGGCTGCACCTCGCCGCGAGCCGCCTCACGGCCCACCACCAGGGCCGGTCCCCCGCCCCGGCGCCGGAGCCGGCCCCGTACACCGAGCCGGCGTGGCGCTCCGAAGCGCCCGCGCCGTACTCGGTCGGCGACGCCACCGGCTCCGGCCCGCGCACCCTCACCTCGCCGGACGGCGCCACGGTGCGCGAGGTGCACGACGTGCCGCACGACGGCGCCTCGTTCTTCCACGCGCTGCTCGCCGTCGCCCAGGTCCGGGGCAGGCTGCCCCACCTGCTCGGGACCGACCTCGCCGACCGGTTCACCGCCGCCCCCGGCGACCCCGGGGTCACGGCCGAGGCGGTCGGCGCCGCCCGCGACCGCCTCGCCTGGGAACTGGGCGAGGACAGCAGCCAGGACCTGCTCGACTCGCTCGCCCTGGACGCCTCCGACACCTTCACCCAGGACGAGGTCGACGCCGCCGGGCTGCGGTTCACCCCGGCCCAGCAGGCCGAGTTCGACGCCTTCGGCCGCCTCCCGCAGACCTACTGGCCGACGCCCGGCCAGCGGGTGGCGCTGACCGTCCTGGCCCTGTCCCGCCCGTTCACCGGCGCCCCGCACCAGGACGGCGGGCACCCGGAGGGCGAGCAGGCCGCGCCCGGCCGACGCGCCGGGGACAACGGCGGCGCCGATCTGCTGCCCGCCCTGGCCGCCCGGGTCCTCGGCACACCGCTCACCGTGGTGACCGGCGAGGGCCGCAGCCAGCTCTTCCTCCCGCACGGGGCCGACCCCGCCACCGTACGACCGGCCACCGACCCGGTCCTCTTCGCCGACGGGGACTTCTTCCACGCCGCACTGCCCCCGGGCACCCCCGCACCGGTCACCACCCCGCTGCCGACACCCGCCGGTCCGACCGACGCCACGGACGCGTCCCACACGACCCCCTCATCCACCCGCGTCACGCCCCGGCCGCCCTCCCCGCACCGCAGCCACGCCACGCCCCCCTGGATGCCGCCCGCCCAGGGCTCCGGCCCGCGCTACCGCCTCGCCCGCGACGGTGTCCTCACCGCACCCGACGGGGCCACCTACACCCAGGGCATGCCGACGGGCCGCGGCAACGGGTTCTTCGGTGCGCTCTCCACCGCCCTGCGCCAAGCCGCCGAACAGCCCGGACTCCACCGCCGCGAGGCGGCACGCCTGCGCACCCGCGCCGGCGCCACGCCCTCGCAGCTGATGCGGCTCAACGGCCTGCCCGGCGAGGCCGCCGAGCGCGACGCGCTCTTCACGCCCCCGCCCCTGCGGGTCAGGCCGGGCGCCCCGGCACCGAGCCCCGAGGCCCTCGAAGGGCACCTGCGCCGCCATCTGTCCGAGGCGCCCTGGGGTCCCGAGGCCGACCGCGCGGTGGCGCGCTGGGCCGCCGCCGCGACCGGCACCACCGTCACGCTGGTCGAGGAGAACGGCACCGCCCACACCTACGCCGGCCCCTCCACCGACAGCCCCCACCTGCGCCTGCGACGCCGAGGCGGCGACTTCGTCCCCCTCCTGCCCCGCACCCCGGCACCGGCGCAGCCACAGGCACACCCGCAGGTGCAACTGCGGGTTCAGGGCGAGGAAGAGGCACGCGACCTCAGCACGCTGTCCGGCAACGCCCGCACCACCGACACCACCAGCACGGACACGCCGACCCCGGCCCCCGAACCGGCTCTGCGCCCGTTCAGGCTGGGCAGTTTCGAGTTCACCAACCTCAACCAGACCGCGCGTTACCTCGACAAGGCCGTCCGCATCGCCGAACTCCTCGACGAACACGCCACGATCAAGAACTACATCGGCAACCGCACCGTGCGCATCACCCTCCACCTGCGCACCACAGAAACCCCCGCCGACGTCATCGACC
>NZ_SZPR01000062.1 GCF_005280195.1 Streptomyces galbus
CCCCGGACCCTGAGCAGGTCGGTCGACCGGGCGGCGCCGCGGCCTCGCCACCCGGGCGTCACACCACCGCGGTGCTGCGCAGGCGTCCGGTGGAGCGGCCCACGGCGCGGGTACCCGCAATGTCCGCCGGCCCGGCCGACACTGGCGGTACGACAGGAGCCGGGAAGGACCGGCCGACCCGCAGGAGGACCACCGTGTGCCGTCTGTTCGGCCTCAGCAGCGCCCCGCACCGTACGCACGCCACGTTCTGGCTGCTCGACGCCCCCGACAGCCTCAGCCGGCAGAGTCACCGCGATCCCGACGGCACGGGCCTCGGCCACTTCGGCGCCGACGGCACCCCGCGCGTCGACAAGGCTCCCCTGGCGGCCTACCGCGACCAGGCCTTCGCCCGGGAGGCCCGCGAGGTGGAGTCGACCACCTTCGTCGCCCACGTGCGCTTCGCCTCCACCGGCAGCCTGGAACCGCGCAACACCCACCCCTTCGAGCAGGACGGGCGCCTCTTCGCCCACAACGGGGTCGTCGAGGGGCTCGACCGGCTCGACGACCACCTGGGCGAGGACCGGGCGCTGGTGCGGGGCGACACCGACTCCGAGCGGCTGTTCGCCCTGATCACCCGCGAGATCCGGCGCCACGGCGGCGACATCGGCGCGGGCGTCCGCCAGGCCGTCGGCTGGGTCGCGGCGAACCTGCCCGTCTTCGCCCTCAACCTGATCCTCACCACCCCCGACGAGCTGTGGGCGCTGCGCTACCCCGACACCCACGACCTGTACGTCCTCGACCGGCCGGCCGGCGGTGAGCACGGCGACCGGCACCTCGACCACAGCGGCAGTCACGGCCGGCTGCGCGTCCACTCCGCGAAGCTGTCCGGCCAGCGCGCCGTGGTCGTCGCCAGCGAGCGCATGGACGACAGCCCCCGCTGGCGCGCGATGGAGCCCGGTGAACTGCTCACCGTGGGCCGGGACCTGAGCGTCAGCCGGCAGATCGTGCTGCCCGATCCGCCCGCGCACCGGCTCACCCTGGACGACATGCACCCCGAAGCGGCCGCCTCCCAGCGGACCGCGTGAGGCAGCATCGGGCGTCCCCCTTCGCCGTGCCGGCCGAGCAGCCGCGTCAGGTACGGCGTGCGGCCCAGACCATGCGTTCGGTGCGTACGGCCAGGTCGTCGCGGCGCAGGATGCTGTGCGGGCCGGTGGTGTCGAGGAGCCGGTCGAGTGCCGTGAGGTCCTCCGCAGAGAGCGCGGTGGCGGCCGCGCCGCGGATGCGCCGCAGACCCGCGAGGGCGTAGCGGCCGACCGCTTCGCTGCGGGTGCCCTCGATGTCCACGACGACGGTGCGCCGGCCCTCGACCGTGAAGCCCGCCGCCGTCAGCATGGGCCCCCAGTCGGCGCCCCGGTGGGGCGTGTGCTCCGCCTGGAGGCGGTCGGTCGCCGCGTGGCAGCGCTCCTCCAGCCCCGGCCGGTCCCCGGGGGCGTCCTCGGGCAGGAAGCGGGGGAAGCCGGCCAGCTCGACGACGGCGAACAGGCCACCGGGCGCCAGCAGTTCACGGACGGCGGCCAGGGCGCGCCCGGGGTGGGCCAGGTGGTGCAGCGAGGCCGACGCCCACACGAGGTCCGGCGTGCCGAGGTCGGGCCACGCGGTGTCGTCGAGGTCGGCCTGCACGGTGCGTACCCGCTCCTCCAGGCCGCGGGCGCACGCCTTCGCGCGCAGGCGGCGCAGATGTGCCGCGGACGCGTCCACGGCGGTGACGTACGCGTCGGGGAAGCGGTCGTGGAGCGCGAAGGTGCCCGCGCCCGTGCCGCAGCCCAGGTCCACGACCTGCCGCGGGCCGGTGTCCAGCGGCAGCCACGCGAGGAGGGAGGCGGTGTGCTCAGCGAGGACCTCGGCGTCGAGGTCCAGGAGCTCCGCCAGTCCGTCGGAGTCGTCGTTGTCGTGTCGGACGTGCTGGTGGGTGTGCGGGTGTGCTGGGTTCATGCCGTCACGCTAGGGCGCTGATGCGCGCACGGCATGACCTCTCCCGGTTCACGCAAGGAGATCGCCGCCCGTGCTGCCCGACGCGCAAGAAACCGTCTCCCCGCGGACGGCACGGCAGGCCGCTCGGTACCGCTCCTTCGAGGTCACCCACCGGTGTCCTGGGCGTCGCTCTCACCGGTCCCGCGCTGGTGGCCGCGGCGTGCGTCGCGGTCGAAGATGCCCAGGACGTCGCAGGGACCGCCCTCGGCGCCGATGGCGTGCGGCATCATCGTCGGGAACTCGGCGGCCTGGTGGGTCTCGACGCGGAAGCGGCGGTTGCCGAGGAGCAGGACAGCCGTACCGGACAGGACGACGAGCCATTCGCGTCCGGGGTGGGCACGCATGCGCGCCGGGGTGTCGGGCGGCGGGTCGGTCAGGCGCTGGCGCACCACGCTCATGCCCGGGTCGCCCTTCACGGGCCAGCGCATCGAGCCCCGGGCGTTGTCGATCACCGGACTGGTGATCACATCGTCGGCGGCCGTCTCCACGAGCTGGTCGAGCGTGGTGTCCAGCGCTCGGGCGAGGGTGACGAGCTGGTCCAGCGCGAGACGGCGGCGGCCGTTCTCGATGCGGCTCAGCGTGGACTGGCTGAGATGCGCGCGGGCGGCCAACTCGTCGAGGGACCAGCCCTGCGCCAGCCGCAGGGCACGGATCCGCTTGCGGACGAGCCCGTCCAGGTCACCCTCTTCTTGCGTCATGCGCAACAGCGTATGCCGCGGCGGCAGCGGAGGGCTCGTCCCGGCCGTGTGGAACGAAGGCTCCGGCCAGCAGGTCGAGGAGCGGCGCCGTGAGGGGGTGGGCGTCCCGGCGGGGGGTGATCGCGTAGATGCCGCGGGTCGGCGGGTCCACCAGGCCGACGGCGGTGACGTCGGCCCGCAGCGCCCGCGTGAGGACGCCGGGGACCAGTGCGATGGCGTGGCCCGTGGCGACGAGGGCCAGTTTCCCGGGCAGGTCGGCGGCGGTGAGGTCGATACGGGCGTCGACTCCGGCCCGGGCCGCGTGCCGGCGCAGGAGGGCCGCGGAGCCGTCGTTGTCCTCGGCCCAGGTCTCGTCGGCCAGCGCCTCGACGGGCACCCGCGCGTTACCGGCCCGGGGGTGATCCGCGGGCAGGACGACGACCATCTCGTCCAGTCCGAGGAAGCGCCGTTCGACCCTCGGGTCGGTGACCAGCCCGGGCGGGGCGTCGGTGACGACGGCGATGTCGAGGTCGCCGGCGAGCACCCGGTGGTGCAACTGGTCGCTCAGCGCGGGGACCAGGTTCCAGCGGACGGCACCTTCCCGTCGCAGCAGGTCCCGGACGGCTTCCGGGACGAGGCCCGCGGCGAGGGAGGGCGGCGCCCCGACGGCCAGGGTCCGGCCGGACAGCCCGTCACGCACGTCCCGTACGGCGCGAACGGCACGGTCGGCCTCGTCGAGCGTCGCCAGCGCGTGGCGCCGGAACACCTCGCCGGCCGGGGTCGGACGCACGCCGCGTGCGTGGCGCTCGACCAGGGAGACGCCGAACTGCCGCTCCAGTCCGGCGATCTGGCGGGAGACGGCGGACTGGGTGTGGTGGAGTTCCGTCGCCGCCGCCGAGAGCGAGCCGAGGCGGCATACGGTCACGAACGTTCGCCACACCGTCAGATCCATGACCCCAGTATGGCCGCCGCCATGCGAGCGTGGCAGGGCAGCCCTGCGACATATGCGCTTGTCGCAGGGGTCCTGGTGCACCACCGTGGCACTCATGACCACACAGAACACGATCGCCGTCCTCGGTCTGGGACGCATGGGCGGCGCGATGGCGGCACGACTCGCATCCCGGGGGTACGACGTCGTCGGCTGGACACGTTCGGGGCGGCGGGCACCGGGGGCCGTCCGGGGGGCCGGGAAGGCGCACGAGGCCGTGGCCCGGGCCGACGTCGTCCTCCTGGCGCTGTTCGACGGCCCGGCCTGCCAGGAAGTCCTCGACGACGTCCACGGCTCGTTGCGGACGGACACAGTCGTCGTCAACACGAGCACCATCGGCCCTGCCGAAGCGGCGCGCCTCGCCCGGCAGTTCGGCCCGTCGTACGTCCACGCCCCCGTGCTCGGCTCGGTGCCGGCGGTCGCCGCCGGAGCGCTCCGCATCCTCGCCGCCGCCGATCCGGGAGCGCTCGCGCGGGCGCGGCCGGTACTGGAGGCGCTGGGCACCGTCCGGGACGCGGCGGACGCCGCCACGGCGGCGGCGCTCAAGCTGATCGCCAACAACGGCCTCGCGGGGGCCGTCCTCGCGCTGCGTGACGCGCTGCGGCAGGCCGACGCCCTCGGCCTGCCCCGTGACCGCACGCTGGACATCCTCGAACTCGGCGGGCTGGGCGGTCTGGTGGCCCGCAAGCGGCCCTTCCTCCTCGGCGGGGCACCCGCGGTCCCGGCCGAGTTCACGATCGGCGCGCTGGCCAAGGACATGGCGCTGCTGGCCGACGCGTCGAACACTCCGCTGCGCAGCGCCACGGGCGTGGCCGACGAAGCCGTCGACCCCGAGGCCGACATCGCGGCGGCGGCGACGGTTCCGGCTGCCGGGGAGGCGGTCCTCGCACCCCTGCGCGCCTACGTCCGCGGACACGCCACCGGCGATCCCGCCCACTTCCGCGCGGCGTTCCTGCCGTCCGCCCACGTCGAGGGGGTCAGGGACGGCGCGTTCGTCTCCTGGAGCCTGGACGAGTACTGCGCCCTCTTCCCCGGCCGGCCGGCACCGGACGAACCGCACCGCTCCCGGCGCGTCGACACGATCGACGTCCACGGGTCGGTCGCGACCGCGACCATGACGCTCACCCACGGCACGGACACGTTCACCGACGTCTTCCTGCTGGTCCACACCGCACACGACGGCTGGCGCATCGGCAACAAGGCATACCACCGCCACATTTGAGGGGGCGGCCGTGCTACGGCCCCGCACCCACGGCACCGGGCCGCCCACCGAGTCGATCCAGCTCCTTGCGGTACACCGTTGAGCTGTGCCGGACCGTCATACCGGCTCGGAGATACAGGCCGAGCGCGCCGGTGTCGGAGTGCGTCCACAGCGTGCAGGAGTGAACTTCCGTCCGGTGGAAGGCGCGGAAGGTGTGGCGCAGCAGGAGTCGGGCGAGCCGCGACCACGGTGGTCGCGGCGGACGGCGACCTGCTCCAGGTAACCCTCGTCCGCATCCGGCACGTTCAGTGCCAGGGCAGGCCCACCAGGCCGTCCCCGGCGAACGCCAGGGCCGACTGCTCAGGTGCGAAGGCAGGCCGCTCGACGGTGTGGGAGGCCCACTCCTCGTACTCCTGGCGTCGTTCCTGCCGATCGTCGAACGCGTCCTGGACGAGGACGTGCGCGGCGGGGCCGTCGCCTGCGCGGAAGGGCCGCACCGTGATGCCCGCCGGAGACTCGGGCACCTCCGGCTCGGCCGACGTGACGTGGTGCAGCAGCCAGGCCGTCACCAGAGGCCGGTAGCCGTGCGCGCGCAGCAGGGCCACGGCGCCGGTGTCCGCGTCCGGCACGGTCTGCACGACGCGGTCGGTGCCGGCCTGCGGGCCCTCGCCAGCGTCCAGCCGAGCAGCGCGGCACCCAGCCCCCTGCCCCGGTGCTCCGGGTGGACGTCCACCTCGCCGGCCGGGACCGGGACCGGGGCGACGGACCGGACGCCGGCTCGACCTCCGGGGCCTTGGACTGAGACGGGCTCCACAGTCCGTTGAGAGGGCTCTCCAGTGCGTCGCTGCGCCCGACATGTCACGGGCGGACCGCGTACACCTTCCGCAGCGTCTCGTGCACCGTCCATGTCGTGCGGTCGCCCTCGCGGAGTACGGCCATGTCGCCGGGCTCGAGTTGCAGTGTCGGCCCGTCCTGCACCTCCACCGTGGCCGAACCGCTGACGACGACGAACATCTCGTCCGCCTCGGTGTCGGTGACCACTCCCGGCGTGATCTGCCAGATGCCGCCGAAGTGACCGCTGTCCTCGGAGCCCCACAGGACCTTTCCGGTCACCGTCGGGTTCCCGGACACGATCTGCTGGGGTTCCAGGGGCTCTGCTTCGAGTTCGACGTCGGCCACGTGGACGGCGAGGGTCTGCGCGAGTGACATGCGCCGACCCTAGGCGGGGGGCCGTCGCCGCGGGGGCGACAGGTTGTGGGGAGTTGGCGGGGCGGGCCAGACGTTGTGTCCGGGCGCCCGCGTCGCGTGGGCGCGACCCCGATGTCCTGGCCGCCGGTCGTCCGGGCGTGGCAGGCCCTAGGTGTGTTGTCCCGGGAC
>NZ_SZPR01000063.1 GCF_005280195.1 Streptomyces galbus
GCCGATCACCGGGTTGTAGGCGGTGGTGTGTCCGATGGCGCGGTCGATGTCGTCCTGGTCGGTGTCGTGGACGCAGTAGTTGAGCAGGTGGCGGTGGGCCTTGTAGGCCATCTTGGTGAAGGGCTGGTGGTAGCAGAACGCGGCGAACTCCTCCAGGGAGCGGCCGCCCTGCTCGGTGTAGTCCTTCCAGCTTCCTTCGACGGCCTGGAGGTAGGCGCCGATCGACTCGTGTCCGTCGACCAGGGCCGTGTCGCGGTAGTTGGGCCGCCAGAAGTCCATGACGTCGGCGGTGAACAGTCCGGAGGGGTCCTCGATGCGCACCAGTGCCGGGTCGGCGCTGACCAGCATGGCCACGGCGGCCGCGCCCTGGGTGGCCTCGCCGGGGCTGTCCAGGTCGTACTTGGAGACGTCGCTGGCGATCACGAGGACCTGCTGGGCGGGGTCGCGACGGATCAGGCCGATGGCGAACTGCAGGGCGGCGGTCGCCCCGTAGCAGGCCTGCTTCAGCTCCACGACGCGGGTCGCCGACGGCAGCCCGATGAGGGAGTGGAC
>NZ_SZPR01000064.1:0-575 GCF_005280195.1 Streptomyces galbus
GCAGCCACAGGCAGTCGACGCCCAGCCACTGCAGGTAGTCGAGCTTGGCGGTGAGGCCCTTCAGGTCGCCGACGCCGTCGCCGTTGCTGTCCTGGAAGGAGCGGACGAGGACCTCGTAGAAGACGGCGCGCTTGAACCAGTCGGGATCGCGGTCCTTCGCGGGGGTGTCCTCGAACTTGTCCGGAACGGGCTCGTTGACGATCATCGTGTGGGTGACCCTCCGATCTGCGGGGTGGACGGTCGCAGGACGGTGAAGACGTGCGCGGGGCGGGTGCCCGGTTCGAGACGCACGTAGTTGGCCCTGCCCCAGTGATAGGTCTCGCCGGTGAGCTCGTCGCGCACCGGCACCGACTCGTGCCAGTCCAGGCCGAGTTGCGGCATGTCCAACGAGACCGTGGCCTCCTGGGTGTGGTGGGGATCCAGATTCGCGACCACCAGAACCGTGTTCGAACCGCTGCGCTTCGAGTACGCGATCACCGACTCCTTGTCGGCCTCGTGGAAGTGCACGTCCCGCAGTTGCTGCAGGGCGGGGTTCTCGCGCCGGATCCGGTTGAGCCGGGTGATGAGGGGGGCGA
>NZ_SZPR01000064.1:783-1244 GCF_005280195.1 Streptomyces galbus
TCCTTGGTGTTGCGCCAGGTGAAGTAGGTGTAGGACTGCTGGAAGCCGATCTGGGCCAGGGTGTGCATCATCGCCGGGCGGGTGAACGCCTCGGCGAGGAAGATCACGTCGGGGTCGGCGGCGTTGATCTCGCCGATCACCCGCTCCCAGAACACCACCGGCTTGGTGTGGGGGTTGTCCACGCGGAAGATGCGCACCCCGCAGTCCATCCAGTGCCGCAGCACCCGCACCGTCTCCGCGACCAGGCCGTCCATGTCCTGGTCGAAGGCGATGGGGTAGATGTCCTGGTACTTCTTGGGCGGGTTCTCGGCGTAGGCGATGGTGCCGTCGGGGCGGTGGTGGAACCACTCGGGGTGCTTGGAGACCCACGGGTGGTCCGGGGAGCACTGGAGGGCGAAGTCCAGGGCGACCTCCAGGTCCAGGGAGCGGGCCTGCTCCACGAACCAGCGGAAGTCCTCCAG
>NZ_SZPR01000065.1 GCF_005280195.1 Streptomyces galbus
GACGACGCCTTTGGGCCGGCCGGTGGAGCCGGAGGTGTAGATGACGTAGGCCGGATGCTCGGGCGCGAGCGCCGTCACAGGATTGTCCCCGGACCGACCCCTCACATCCAGCCGGTCCAGCAGCACTACGGGCGCCCCGCTCGCCGCCCCGACCACACCACGGTGCCCGCTCGTCGTCAACACCATGACCGGACCCGCATCCGCCACCATGTAGGCCACACGAGCCGCCGGATACGCCGGATCGACCGGAAGATACGCCCCACCCGCCTTCAGCACCGCCAGCACAGCGACCACCAGCTCCGCACTGCGCGGCAGAGCCAGCGCCACCACGTCCTCCGGACCCACCCCACGCCCCACCAACTCATGAGCCAACCGGTTCGCCCGCTCGTTCACCTCCCCGTACGACAGCGAACCCCCGTCCCACACCACCGCCACCGCATCCGGCCCCGCCGCCACCCGCGCCTCGAACAACTCCGGCAACGTCACCCCCGACGGCACCACGACCGAAGGCACCCCCAGCACAGCCTCCCGCTCCCCCACGGACAACAGATCCATCCGCCCGATCGGCCGGGAGACATCCGACTCCACGAC
>NZ_SZPR01000066.1 GCF_005280195.1 Streptomyces galbus
GTCGAGGTCGGTTCCGGGTGGGGTGGTGAGGTAGGCGGCGAGGCAGGGTTCGCCGGTGGGGCCGGTGGTGGGGGTGAGGGCGGCTTGGGTGATGTCGGGGTGTTGGAGGAGGGTGTGTTCGATGTCGGTGGGTTCGATGCGGAAGCCGCGGATCTTGATCTGGGTGTCGGTGCGGCCGTCGTAGGTGAGGTGTCCGTGGGTGGTCCAGTGGGCGAGGTCGCCGGTGCGGTAGAGGCGGGTGCCGGGTGGGCCGTAGGGGTTGGGGACGAAGCGGGTCGCGGTGAGGGCGGGTTGGTTGTGGTAGCCGTGGGCGAGGCCGGTGCCGGCGAGGTAGAGCTCGCCGGTGACGCCGGGCGGGACGGGGCGCAGGGCGGTGTCCAGGACGTAGGCCTGCTTGTTCACGATCGGACGCCCGATCGGCAGGGAACTGCCCGCGGCCTCCTCGGGGCTCGTCACCTCGTGCACCGTCGTGAAGCCCATGGACTCGGCCGGACCGTAGCCGTTGACCACCCGCAGCCCCGGGTAGCGCCGCAGGATGCGCGCCACGTGCGCCGGCGACGCCGGTTCCCCGCCGGTGAAGGCGGTGTGGAGGTGCTGGAAGGTGGTGGGGTGGTGGTCGACGAGGTAGTTGAAGAGGGTGGAGCTGGTTTGGAGGGTGGTGATGGGGTGGGTGTGGGTGAGGTGGTCGATGGTGTCGGGTTCGGGGCGTTGGCCGGGGTGCAGGACGGTGGTGGCGCCGTGGAGGAGGGCTCCCCAGAATTCGAGGCTGAAGGCGTCCCAGCTGGTGGGGGAGCACTGGAGGGTGGTGTGGGTGGGGCCGAGGGGGGTGTAGGTCTGGTGGTGGAGGGTGCCGGTGATGGCGTGGTGGGGGGTGAGGATGGCTTTGGGTCGGCCGGTGGAGCCGCTGGTGAACATCAGGCAGGCGGCGTCGTGGCCGGTGGTGGTGGTGTTGGGTGGGGTGGTGGGCTGGTGGGTGAGGTCGAGGGTGTCGAGGGTGTGGGTGGTGAGGTGGTGGGGGAGTCGGTGGTGGTGCTGGGTGGTGGTGATGACGGTGGTGATGTGGGCGTCGGTCGTGGTGGTGGTGAGGCGTTCGTCGGGGAAGTCGGGGTCGAGGACGGCGTAGGCGGCGCCGGCTTTGAGGGTGGCGAGGAGGGCGGTGGCGAGGTGGGTGCCGCGTTCGAGGAGGACGCCGATGATGTCGCCGCGGTGGGTGCCGGTGGCTGTGAGGTGGTGGGCGAGTCGGTTGGCGTGGGTGTCGAGGTGGTGGTAGGTGAGGTGGTGGTCGCCGTGGATGATCGCGGTGGCGTCGGGGGTGCGGGCTGCCTGGGCGGCGAACACGGCGGGTACGGAACGGTGTTCGGGCGGGGCGGCGGTGTCGTTCCACCG
>NZ_SZPR01000067.1 GCF_005280195.1 Streptomyces galbus
AGGGCGGCGAGGGCATCGGCGAGGTTCTCCCGGTACTGCCGGCAGCCCGAGTAGGAGGCGTAGGCGCTCGTGGCCAGCACCAGGATGCGGCGGCGTCCGTCGGCGACCATCTCACGCAGGGTGTCGGTCAGGTACGGCGCCCAGTTGCGGTTGCCCCAGTACACCGGCAGGTCCAGCCCGTGCTCGGCGAAGTCCTTGCGCAGCGCCTCCAGCAGGGCCCGGTTCTGGTCGTTGATCGGGCTGACACCGCCGAACAGGAAGTAATGCTGTCCGACCTCCTTCAGCCGCTCCTTGGGGATACCCCGCCCCCGCGTGACGTTCTCCAGGAACGGCACCACGTCCTCCGGGCCCTCCGGGCCGCCGAAGGAGAGCAGGAGCAAGGCGTCGTACGGGG
>NZ_SZPR01000068.1 GCF_005280195.1 Streptomyces galbus
TCGCGGTCCACCGACTTGCCGTTGGACTCCATGTCCAACTGCTGCAGATAGTCGGTGAACTTGGACAGGTAGTGGCTGTAGGGCAGCACCGCGTGCGACTGGGCGTCGAAGAAGTTGCCGTACCACACCCCCAGCAGGCCCAGCAGCAGCGGGGCGTTGGCCTCGGCCGGGGCGGTGCGGAAGTGGTCGTCGACGATGCGGAACCCGTCGAGCATCTCCCGGAAGCGGTCCGCGCCGATCGCGATCATCAGCGACAGGCCGATCGCCGAGTCGAAGGAGTACCGGCCCCCGACCCAGTCCCAGAACTCGAACATGTTCGCCGTGTCGATGCCGAACTCCGTGACCTTCTCGGAGTTCGTCGACAGCGCCACGAAGTGCTTCGCGACCGCCTTCTC
>NZ_SZPR01000069.1 GCF_005280195.1 Streptomyces galbus
CTCACCCCCGACGAACACCGGCGTGCCGTGGTGGAGTTCAACGACACGGCGCATGCCGTGCCGGACGGGTCGCTGGGCGAGCTGTTCTCGCGGCGGGTGGCTGAGACGCCCGATGCGCAGGCGGTCACCGACGGCACGCTCACGCTCACCTACGCACAACTGGACGCGCGGGCGAACCAGTTCGCGCACGAGGTGATCGGCAGGGGCGTGCGGCCCGGCGACGCGGTCGGTGTTCTTCTGGAGCGTTCGATCGAGACGGTCACCACGGTCCTCGGCTTGATGAAGGCCGGCGCCGTCTACGTACCCCTCGACGCCCGCTATCCGGCCGACCGCATCCGCCACGTCCTGGCCGACACCGGGGCCACGATCGTGGTGACGGACACCGCTTCCCTGCCTACTGTCCCCCGGGATGCGGCTGACGTGCTCGTCATCGACGCCACGCCTCGGGAGGAGAAGCAGTGCGAGGCGCCCCGGGTGGGTGTGCGGTCGGGGGATGCGGCGTATGTGATGTACACGTCGGGGTCGACGGGTGCGCCCAAGGGGATCGTGGTGACGCACGGCAATGTCGCCGCTTTGGCCGTGGATCCTCGTTTTGAGCGTGCGGCGCATCGGCGGGTCCTGCTGCATTCGCCGGCCGCGTTCGACGCCTCGACCTATGAGTTGTGGGTGCCGCTGCTGGGCGGGGGGACGGTGGTGGTGGCTCCGGCCGGGGACCTGGACGTGTCCGCGCTGCAGCGCACCGTCGTGACGCAGGAGGTCACCGCGTTGTGGCTGACCAGTTCCCTGCTGAATGTGGTCGCTGATCATGCTGCGCGGGCGCTGTCGGGGGTCGTGCAGGTGTGGACGGGCGGTGAGGCTGTCTCGGGGGCCACGGTGCAGCGTCTGCACGCGGCGTGCCCCGGGCTGACGGTCGTGGACGGGTACGGACCGACGGAGACGACGACGTTCGCCACCCACCATCGCGTGCCCCGGCCCTACAGCGGGGGTGCGACGGTGCCGATCGGGCGTCCGATGGCCAATATGCGGGTCTACGTCCTGGACGCGCGTCTGCGGCCGGTCGCGCCGCGGGTGACGGGTGAGCTGTACATCGCGGGGGCGGGTGTGGCCCGTGGCTATCTGAACAGGCCGGCGATGACGGCCGAGCGTTTCGTGGCCGATCCCTTCGGTGTCGAGCCCGGTGCGCGGATGTACCGCACGGGTGATCTGGTGCGTCGTGACGCCGGGGGTGACCTGGAGTACGTGGGCCGTGCCGATCAGCAGGTGAAGGTGCGTGGTTTCCGTATCGAGCCCGGTGAGGTCGAGCACGTGCTGGCGGAGCATCCAGCGGTCGGCCAGGCCGCCGTGGTCGCCCACCACGACCAGTCCGGCAGCACCCGCCTGATCGCCTACATCGTCCCCGACACCGACGGACCGACGGGGGACGAGGAGGAGCGCGACCAGATCGGCGAGTGGCAGAGCCTGTACGACTCTCTGTACTCAGCGCCCGGGTCCACGCTGGGCGAGGACTTCTCCGGCTGGAACAGCAGTTACGACGGCGAGCCGATCCCGCTGCCCGAGATGCGCGAGTGGCGTGCGGCCACGCTCGAGCGCATCAGGGCGCTGCGACCCGGCCGTGTCCTGGAGATCGGTGTCGGCACCGGTCTGCTGCTGTCCGCACTGGCACCCGAGTGCGAGGAGTACTGGGGCACGGACTTCTCCCCGGTCGTCGTGGCGCAGCTGCAGCGTCACATCGACGCCGACCCCGAGCTGGCCCGGAGGGTCACGCTCCGTGTGCAGGCCGCCCACGAGCACGGCGACCTCCCGCAGGGCCACTTCGACACGATCGTGGTCAACTCCGTTGCCCAGTACTTCCCGAACGGCGGATACCTGACGCAGGTCGTCGAACAGGCCTTCC
>NZ_SZPR01000007.1:0-85967 GCF_005280195.1 Streptomyces galbus
TCCCGGGACAACACACCTAGCCGCACTCCTCGCGCCGGGCCGGCAGCTCCACGGTGACCGTCAGTCCCTCGCCCGGTGCCGTGCGCACCGACACCTCGCCGCCGTGGGCGTGCACCACGCCCTGCACGATCGCCAGCCCGAGGCCGCTGCCCGCGCCGCCGCCCGCGCGGAAGAAGCGGTCGAACACCCGCGCCGCGTCGTCCGCGGCCAGCCCCGGCCCCTTGTCCCGCACCCACAGCCGTACGACGCCCTCGGCGCCCCCCGCCGGCTCCGCGCCGAGCTGCACCGGCACGTCCGCGGGCGTGTGCGTGCGGACGTTGGCGACGAGGTTGCCGAGCACTTGGCGCAGCCCCGACTCGTCCGCGCGCACCCGCACCGACGCGGCAGCGTCCACGGTGACGGGCCGCTGCGGCTGCTGCGCCCGCAGGTCCTCGGCCGCGTCCCGCACCAGCCGGCTCACGTCGACGTCCCGCAGCCGCAGCTCGGGACGCTGGTCCAGCCGGGCCAGGGTGAGCAGCTCGTCCACGAGCCGGCCCATGCGGTCCACCTCGCCGTTCATCCGGTCCCAGGCCCGGCGCCGCTCCTCGGCCTCGCGCAGCATCCCCTGGTCGTAGAGCTGGAGGTAGCCGCGGATCGCGGACAGCGGGGTGCGCAGCTCGTGCGAGGCGTCCGCGACGAACCGGCGGAGCTGGGCCGCGCTGTGCTCGCGGGTGCGGTACGCCGACTCCACCTGGTGCAGCATCGAGTTCAGCGCGATCCGGAGCTGCTCCACCTCCCGGGTGGAGTGGTGCCGCGACGGCACCCGCCGGGTCAGGTCGCCCTCGGCGATCGCCGAGGAGGTCTCCACCATGTCCTCCAGCGGCCGCATCCGCCGCCGCACGCTGAACAGCGTCAGGCACGCCAGCAGCGACAGCAGCAGCGTGCCCACGGCCAGGTCCAGCTTGAGCGCCTTGCCGATGCCCTTGTGCAGGCCGTCGGTGGAGGTGGCCAGCAGGACGTACGTGCCGTCGGCGAGGCGGGTGGCGGTCGCGCGGTAGGCGGCGCCGTGGACGTCGACGGAGTGCGGGTCGGGGTCGGAGGTGAGGGCGGCCGGGTCGTCGACGGCGTCGGCCAGGCCCCGCTGGGCGGGGGTCGGGGTGACGCCGAACAGGGTCCGGGGACGGCCCCGCGCGTCCAGCGCGGTGAAGATCGAGTCGGGTGTCGCCCGCTCGTCGAACTGCTCGGGCGCCAGCCCGTCCCGGACGAACGACAGCACGCTGAGCGAGTCGATCTGGCGGACCGTGAGCCTGGTGCTGGCGAGCGACGTGCGGGTCTTGGTCAGCCCGGAGTCGACCTGGTCGAGCAGGTAGTACCGCATGCCCATCAGGCTGACGGCCGTGGTGGCGACGATGCCGAGGGCGAGCAGCGCCACGTTGGCGAGGGTGAGCTGCACCCGCAGCGAGTGGATCGCGCGCCGTGCCCGGGGCGCCTTCACCGGCAGCCGGGGACGCCTCATGCCAGCCCGTACCCGACCCCGCGCCGGGTCGTGATCAACGGAGGGCCCAGCGCGGCGAGTTTGCGCCGCAGGTAGCTGATGTACGTCTCGACGACGGTGGACTCCGGCGGGGTGTGCTCGTACTGCCAGACGTGGCGCAGCAGTTGCTCCTTGGGCACGATCCGCCCGGCGTTCCGCACCAGGAAGCGCAGCAGCGCGTACTCGGTGGGCGTCAGCTCGACCGTGCGGCCCGCGCGGTGGACGCTGTACGTCGTCTCGTCCAGTTCCAGGTCGCCGTAGCGCAGCGGGGGGCGCCGGGGCAGGACGTCGGCGGGGCGGGTGCGGCGGATGACCGCGCCGATGCGGGCCACCACCACGTCGATGTCGAACGGCTTGGTGATGTAGTCGTCGCCGAAGCCGAGCGCGCCGACGATCTCCGCGGGCGCGTCCCGCGCGGTGAGGAACACCAGTCCCAGCTCGGGCTGTTCGCCGCGCAGCCGCCGGCCGAGCTCGCGGCCGTCGCCGTCCGGCAGCATCACGTCCAGCAGGGCCACGTCCGGCCGGGTGCGCCCGGCGAGCTCCAGCGCCGCACGGACCGTGGCCGCGGTCATGACCTCGAAGCGGTGGAAGCGCAGGGCGATGGCGAGGACGTCCGCGATGCTCGGCTCGTCCTCCACCACCAGTACCGTCCCGGGAGCCGTCGTCATGACCCCAGTATCGGGCGGTGGGCCGGTGCGGGGGCGGCCCGCTGCTTTGGAGTTCCTTGAGAGTCGTCCCGGGGAACGGCCTCGCGCGCACCCGTGCGCCCATGCTGGTGCCAGGACCCGGGGGAACCGAGCGAAGAAGGAGCTTGAGCGTGGCGGCATTGGCGCGGTGGTGCCATCGGCACCGGCTGGTGGTCCTGTTGCTGTGGGTGGGGGCGCTGTTCGGCATGGGGTTCTCGGCCTCGACGGCCGGCACGGACTACGCGAACGTCTTCTCCCTCCCGAACACGGACTCCAAGAAGGCGTACGACCTGATGGAGAAGGCGTTCCCGGCCCGGGCCGGCGACACCGACACCGTCGTGTGGAAGGTCGACGGGGGCTCGGTGCGCGACGCGGACGTGCGCGCCCGCATCCAGCCCGCGCTGGAGAAGATCGCCGGGATGAAGGGCGTCGGGGACGTCGCCGGCCCCTACACCGGGGCCGCGGGCGCCGCGCAGGTCAGCCGGGACGGGCGGATCGCGTACGCGCAGGTCACCTTCACCCAGCGCGCCAACGAGGTGCCCAAGGACCTCGTGCAGGACGTCGTCGACACCGCGCAGGCGGCCGAACGGGACGGACTGCGCGTCGAGTTGGGCGGCCAGGCCATCCAGCGCGTGCAGGAGCCCCCGACCGGTCTCGCCGAGATGGTCGGCCTGGTGGCCGCGGCCGTCGTGCTCTTCCTCGCCTTCGGCTCCGTGTTCGCGATGCTGCTGCCGATCGCGGTGGCGGTCTTCGGCGTGGGCATGGGCCTGTTCGGCACCCAATTGCTCAGCCACAGCACGGACATCCCCGACCTGGCCCCGCTGCTCGCCTCGCTGATCGGCCTCGGCGTCGGCATCGACTACGCGCTGTTCATCGTCACCCGGCACCGGCGCGGCCTCCTGCGGGGCCTGGAACCCGAGGAGTCGGTGATCACCGCGATGAACACCTCCGGGCGGGCGGTGCTGTTCGCGGGCGGCACGGTGTGCATCGCGCTCGCCGGGATGCTGGTGACGAACCTGCGCTTCCTGGACGGCGTGGTGATCGGCACGTCCCTCACGGTCGTGCTGAGCGTGCTCGCGGCGACCACCCTGCTGCCGGCCCTGCTGGGCTTCCTGGGCCCGCGCGTCCTCAGCCGCCGGCAGCGGCGCCGGCTCGCGGAGGTCGGGCCCGAGCCGGAGCGCGCGAGCGGCCTCGCGGCCCGCTGGTCGTCGGGCGTGCAGCGGCGGCCCCGTACGGTCGCGGCGCTCGCGCTGGTCGTCATGGCCGTCCTGGCGGTGCCGGTGCTGTCGCTGCGGCTCGGCGCCACCGACCAGGGCAACGACGACACCACGACGACCACCCGCCAGGCGTACGACCTGCTCGCCGAGGGCTTCGGGCCGGGCTTCAACGGCCCCCTGCAGGTGGTGGCCGACGGCGGCGACACCGCGGCGCTGGTCAAGGGCATCCAGGGCACCCAGGGCGTGGCCCGGGTGGCGGCGCTGCCGCCCGCCGGCGGCGTGACGGTGGTCCAGGTGGTGCCGACGACGTCCCCGCAGTCGAAGGAGACCGACGAGCTGATCGACACCCTGCGCGACGAGGTGATCCCGCGGGCCGGGGCGTCGGCGCACGTGGGCGGGGTGACGGCGGTGTCCAAGGACTTCGCGACGGTCACCGGCGACCGGCTGCCCCTGTTCGTCGCGACGATCATCGGCCTGGGCTTCCTGCTGCTCCTGGTCGCGTTCCGCTCGCTGGTGGTCCCGCTGACGGCGGCGGTGATGAACCTGATCGCGGCGGCGGCGTCGTTCGGTGTGCTGGTCGCCGTCTTCCAGTGGGGCTGGGGCCTGGACCTGCTCGCCCTCGGCAAGGAGGGCCCGATCAACGCGTTCCTGCCGGTCATCATGCTGTCGCTGCTCTTCGGCCTGTCGATGGACTACCAGGTGTTCCTGGTGAGCCGGATGCACGAGGAGTGGGTGCACACCCGGGACAACGCGCGGGCGGTGCGGGTGGGCCTCGCGGAGACCAGCCGGGTCATCAACTCCGCGGCGCTGATCATGGTGTGCGTCTTCCTCGCCTTCGTCCTCAGCGGCGACTCGGGTGCGGCGATGGCGGGCGTGGGCCTCGCGGCGGCGGTGGCGCTGGACGCGTTCGTCCTGCGCACGGCGCTGGTCCCGGCGGCGATGCACCTGCTCGGCAGCTCCAACTGGTGGCTGCCGGCCTGGCTCGACCGGCGGCTGCCCCACCTGGCGGTGGAACCGGCGGAGGACCCGGCCCCGGGCCCCGCCCCCGACGCGGACGGCCCTTCCTCCGTGGTCCACGGCTTCGTCCGCGCCGCCACGGGCGACCCGGTCGACGGCGCGGCGGTGACCCTCCTGTCCAAGGGCGGCCGCCAACTGGACCGCGTCACCACCCTGGCCGACGGCTCCTACATCCTCACGGTCCCCGCCCCCGGCACCTACCTCCTGGCGGTGACGTCCCCGGCCCACGGCTCGAACGCCCGCCACGTGACCGTGACCGACATCCCCCTGACCCACGACGTGGAACTGGCGGGGGGCGGGGTGGACGCGGTCAACCAGCCGAGCCCTGACCGGCCTTGACGATGCCCTCCACGTCGAGGGCGACCTCGGCCCCGATGACGTCGGGCAGGGCGACCGTCTCCCCGGGGGCGTGCACGCGGTGGTTCGCGTACGCGCCCCCGTCGGGCTCGGTGAGCACGTGCAGCCGCTGGTGCTTGCGGTCGACGACGACGTAGACCGGGACCTTCGCCTCGGCGTAGGCGGCGGCCTTGGTCTTGAGGTCGTCCTTCCAGTTGCGGGAGGTGACCTCGACGACGAGCCGGAAGCAGACGGGGTCGTAGGCGTTGCGCTCGACGTGGTGATCGTCGTAATCGGCGTCCAGCAGCGCGAGATCCGGGATCGCGTAGTCCTCCGCGCCGCTGGGCAGCCAGATGCCGACGTTCTGGATCACCACGGTCTCCCCTCCGTGCAGCCCGGCGGCGAGGAAGGGAATCATCAGGTCGGTCAGCACGTGGCCGTGTCGGGCATCCGGTGAAGGGGTCACGAGGAGATGGCCTCCGATGATCTCGACGCGGTAGCCCGGATGACGCTCCATGATCTCGTCGGCGACGGCCGCGAGGGAGAACGGCTCGTCGGCGTCGAAAGGCTGCTCGACGGATGCGGCGGACATCACGTGCCTCCTAGGGGCTGGTGTCGAGAGCATCATCGTAGGCAGCCGGGAGCCCGCATGTCCGGACAGGCGCCGTTCACCCGGAAGTGATCACTCCCGGTCCCCCCGCCCCTTCCCCGGGTCGGGCAGGACCCGCGTCATGCCCGGCAGGAAGTCCGTGAACAGTTCGTGGACCTCGTGGACCAGGGGGCGCAGGAGGCGGAAGCGGGCCAGGGAGACGCCGCGGGCCGTGAGGCGGGCCCCGCGTTCGGCGAGGCGGTAGCTGCGCTCGCGGCCCTCGGTGCGGTCGAAGATCCAGTACAGGACGAGGCCCATCTGGGAGAGCCACATCAGCTCGGGCAGCACGTCCCGCAGCTCCTCGGGCACCTTGGTCCGCGTCGCCCCCGCCAGCACCTCGCGGTGGACGGAGATGGCCTCCTCGCGCGCGTGCTCGCTCTCCGGGGAGAACGGGCTGAGGGGGCTGTCCGGGTCGGCGGCGTTCTTGAAGAACTGCACGGCGAACTCGTGGTACGGCTTCGCCACGTCCAGCCACACCCGCAGCACGCCCGCGAGCCGGGCCTCCAGGTCGGTCTCCCGGTCCAGGACCGCGCGGACCGCCTGCCGGTGCTCGGCGGCGAGGCGGTCGTAGAAGCCCTGGATGAGGTGTTCCTTGCCCGCGAAGTAGTAGTACGCGTTGCCGACCGAGACCCCGGCCTCCTGGGCGATGGCCCGCATCGTCGTCTTGTCGTACCCGCGCTCCTGGAACAGCCGCATCGCGGTCTCCAGGATCAGCGCGCGGGTCTGCTCGGACTTGCTGGGGACGGGGGCCGGCTCCTCGGGGCCGGCGCCCTGGTTCTTCGCGGACACGGACAGAGCCTAACGAGTGGCGCAGGTCCCGCCGGCACAGCCGTCGCCGCCCGGCGGGTACGTCCATCCGGCGGCGGGGTCGTACACCCACCCGTCCGCCCGCCGGTAGCCCTGCCCGCCCCACGGCCGGTCCTGCGCCTGCGGCGGCCCGGAGGGGGCCGGCCAGGCCGGGGCCCGCCCGCGCTCCCGCCACCTGGCCGCGGCCAGCGCCGCCCCCCGGGCGAGCCGCAGCCCCGAGGGGGTGCTCAGCCGGTGGGCCAGGGCCCGGTGCCGGCGCAGCGCCCACAGGGTCACGACCCAGGCGGCGGCGTCCCGGTAGACCTGCCCGGCGTCGTCCACGACGGTGATCTCGTCGAGGGTGGCGCCGTGGTCGAGTCCGGGGAAGAGCCGCCGGGCCTGCTCCGACCCGGCCGGGACCAGGTCGAGCGGCACGAGCTGCGGCTGCCGGACGAGCCAGTCGCGCAGGAAGGCACACGGCGGGCACGCGGCGTCCCAGAGGACGGTCAGCCCGCGCACCGGGACGCGGGCGGTCTCGGCCGGCACCGGGATCACGCGCCCGGCGTGGGGGCGACCCGGCCCTGCGGCCGCACCGGCGGCACCTGCTCCCGCTCCAGCAGCCCCCGCCGCCGGATCCGGTTGAGCACGTACACGTTGCCCAGGTGCATCACCCCGAGCACCAGCAGCACGACGCCGAGCTTGGTGGACAGGGCCTCGAAGACGCCGCGGGCGTCCTCGACGGTGTCGTCGCCGCTCAGGTACAGCGCGACGAAGCCGAGGTTGACGAGGTAGAAGCCGACCACCAGCAGGTGGTTGACGGCGTCCGCGAGCTTCTCGTCGCCGTGCAGCACGTCGGCGAGGAAGACCCGGCCGTTGCGGCTGAGGGTCCGGGCCACCCAGACGGTCAGCGCGATGCTGACGACCAGGTAGATGACGTAGGCGATGACGGTGCGGTCCATGCCCCACCCCTTCTTGAACGCGTTCAAAACGCTGACAGGGTGACTGTAGACCTGTTTTTGAACACGTTCAAGACACATGTGGCCAGGGGGGCGGGCGGGCCGGGCTCAGCCGCGGCGGCCCAGCTCCGGACGCTTGGTGTAGTCGGTGAAGCCGAGGACGTTGCCCCAGGGATCGCACACCTCGACCGTCCAGCCGGTGGCCACCGCGAACGGTTCGTCCAGCGGCGGGATGCCGGCCGCCGCGAGCCGTCGCGCCGCCTCCCGCGCGTCCGGCACCTCCAGCCACACCCGCGGGGACGGCCAGGGCGGCGGCCGGTGCCCCAGCCCGTCCTCCCGCCGCAGCAGGACGCCGGGCGTCTCGCCCCCGACCTTCAGCAGGGCGATCCCGCCCTCGTCGAACCGGAAGCCCACCACGAACCCGGCCCGCTCGTAGAACCCGACGGCCTCGTCGAGGTCCCCCACGGGCAGCAGGACGTTGTCGAATCCGAGCAGCTCGTACGACTGGTCATCTGACATACCGTCAGAATAGGTGCGGACCGTCCGTGAACCCGTGAGGGCACGCCCCGCCCCGCACGGCCGTCGCCCCGGGCCCGGACCCGGCTTCTCAGCGGGCCGCTGCCTCCTGCAAGATGACCTGGACTCACTTCACTGTCGGAGCCGACAGGTCCGTCCATGTGCCAACGGGGAGACACCGCCGTGACCGAACAGCCGCAGCAGCCGCAGCAGCCGCCCCAGCCGGGGTACGGCTACCCGAACGCCGGCCCGGGGCCGTACGGGGGCGGCCAGGCCGGCCCCTACGGCTCCCCGCAGCAGGGCTACGGCCAGCAGGCGTACGGCCAGCCCGGCTACGGGCAGCAGGGCTACGCCCAGGGCGGCTACCAGCAGCCCGGTTACGGCTACCCGCAGGGCGGCGCCGTCCCGCCCGGCTCCTACACCGGCGACCCGAACGCCCCGTACGGCTACGACCCCTACGGGCGCCCCTACTCCGACAAGTCGAAGATCGTCGCGGGCATCCTCCAGCTGTTCCTCGGCACCTTCGGCGTCGGCCGGTTCTACATCGGCAACGTCGGCCTCGGCCTCGCCCAGCTCTTCACCTGCGGCGGCTTCGGCATCTGGGCCCTGATCGACGGCATCATCCTGCTGACCAGCAGCAACACCACCGACGCCCAGGGACGGGTCCTGCGTGGCTGAGGCGGCGCCCCCGCCGCCGTCGGCGCGCCCCACCGCGCGCACGCTGCTGCGGCACCCGGCGGCGGGCCCCCTCGCGGTGCTCACCGCCGGCGCGGCGGGCAGCGCCTACCTGTACGTCACCGACCCGCACGAGCCCGGTCACCTGCTGCCGCGCTGCCCCTTCCGCCTGGTCACCGGGCTGCTCTGCCCGGCCTGCGGCGGCACGCGCATGGCGTACGACCTGATGCACGGTCACCTCACCCAGGCCTGGCTCGACAACCGGGCCCTGCTCCTGGCCGCACCCTTCGCGCTGGCGCTGCTCGGCCGGTGGATGACGGAGGGCCTGCGCGGCCGCCGCTGGCAGCCCCGCGTCGGCCCCCGCGGCCAGGTCCTCATCCTCGCCCTCGCGGTGACCTGGACCGTGGTCCGCAACACCGCCTGACCGCCCGAGGGGTGACGGCAACTCATCCGCCTACCCCTCACACGGGGTCCGAGGCCGGAACTTGACGAAGATTTGATCACGGAACAGGAACGATCATCCCGCGGCCCTCCCCGCGGTCTCGTCCCGCTCTCTAGGCTCACCGCTTACGGGGGGTGGGCCGAGCCATGGGTCCGTGCGCCCTCCGTTCCGGAGCCGTTCCGCTCCGGACTCTCGCAGCAGTCATCCAGGAGCAGTGCACATGACCGTCCCCACCCCTGACGCCCCCTTCGGCTTCGACCCGCAGGGCCGTCCGTACTCCGACAAGTCGAAGATCGTCGCGGGTCTCCTCCAGATCTTCCTCGGCGGGCTCGGCATCGGCCGCTTCTACGTCGGCTCCGTCGGCGTCGGCGTCGCGCAGCTCCTCACCTGCGGCGGCCTCGGCATCTGGTCCCTGATCGACGGCATCCTGTTCCTGACGAGCAACGACCGCACCGACAAGCAGGGCCGCGTCCTGCGCGGCTGACGCCGCCGGCGCACCGACGCGCACCCGCACGCACCGACGGCGAGGGCCCCCTCCGTACTGCACCGGAGGGGGCCCTCGCCGTCGTGATGTGCGCCGGCCGGTCAGAAACGGCGGGTGATCAGCGCCCGCTTGACCTCGGCGATGGCCTTGGTGACCTCGATACCGCGCGGGCAGGCGTCCGTGCAGTTGAAGGTCGTACGGCAGCGCCACACGCCGTCGCGGTCGTTGAGGATCTCCAGCCGCTGCTCCCCGGCCTCGTCACGCGAGTCGAAGATGAAGCGGTGGGCGTTCACGATCGCGGCTGGACCGAAGTACTGGCCGTCGTTCCAGAACACCGGGCAGGACGACGTGCACGCGGCGCACAGGATGCACTTGGTGGTGTCGTCGAAGCGCTCGCGGTCCTCGGCGGACTGCAGCCGCTCGCGCGTCGGCTCGTTGGTGTCCTTCGTGATCAGGAAGGGCATCACGTCCCGGTACGCCTGGAAGAACGGCTCCATGTCGACGACCAGGTCCTTCAGGACCGTCAGGCCCTTGATGGGCTCGACCGTGATCGGCTTCTCGGGGTTGATGTCCTTGATCAGCGTCTTGCACGCGAGGCGGTTCTTGCCGTTGATCCGCATCGCGTCGGAGCCGCAGATGCCGTGCGCGCAGGACCGGCGGAACGTGAGCGTGCCGTCCAGGTCCCACTTGATCTTGTGGAGGGCGTCCAGGACGCGCTCCTTCGGGTCGATCTCCAGCTGGAAGTCTTCCCAGGTCGCCTCGGCCGCGACCTCCGGGTTGAACCGGCGGACCCGGAGGGTGACCGTGATGTACGGGGAGTCGGCGAAACCGGGCTCGGGGCGGCCGGCCGCGTCGTCCTTCTCCAGAACAGGGGTAGCCATCAGTACTTACGCTCCATCGGCTGGTAGCGGGTCTGGACGACCGGCTTGTAGTCCAGACGGACGGTCTCGGAGCCGTCGGCGCCGACTTCGCGGTACGCCATGGTGTGACGCATGAAGTTGACGTCGTCGCGGTTCGGGTAGTCCTCGCGGTAGTGACCGCCGCGCGACTCCTTGCGGGCGAGCGCGGAGACCGCCATGACCTCGGCCAGGTCGAGCAGGTTGCCCAGCTCGATGGCCTCCAGCAGGTCCGTGTTGAACCGCTTGCCCTTGTCCTGGATCGCCACGTTCTTGTAGCGCTCGCGCAGCTCGGCGATCTTCTCGACGGCCGTCTTGATCGTCTGCTCCGTGCGGAACACCATGACGTTGGCGTCCATGGTCTCCTGCAGCTCGCGGCGCAGCGTCGACACCCGCTCGGTGCCCGTCGAGGTCCGCAGGCGCTCGATCTGCTCGACCACGAGGGCCTCGGGGCGCTCCGGCAGCTCGACGAAGTCGGCCTTCTGGCTGTACTCCGCCGCCGCGATGCCGGCCCGCTTGCCGAAGACGTTGATGTCCAGCAGCGAGTTGGTGCCCAGGCGGTTGGCGCCGTGCACGGAGACGCAGGCGACCTCGCCGGCCGCGTACAGGCCCGGCACGACGGTGGTGTTGTCCGCCAGGACCTCACCCTCGACGTTGGTCGGGATGCCGCCCATCGCGTAGTGCGCGGTGGGCTGGATCGGGATCGGGTCCGTGTAGGGCTCGATGCCGAGGTAGGTGCGCGCGAACTCGGTGATGTCGGGCAGCTTGGCGTCGAGCTGCTCCGGCGGGAGGTGCGTGAGGTCCAGGTAGACGTGGTCGCCCTCGGGACCGCAGCCGCGGCCCTCGCGGATCTCCGTGTAGATGGACCGGGACACGACGTCACGCGACGCCAGGTCCTTCATGACCGGCGCGTACTTCTCCATGAAGCGCTCGCCGTCCTTGTTGCGCAGGATGCCGCCCTCACCGCGGGCGCCCTCCGTCAGCAGGATGCCCATGCGCCAGATGCCGGTCGGGTGGAACTGGAAGAACTCCATGTCCTCCAGCGGGATGCCCCGCCGGTACACCGCGGCCTGGCCGTCACCGGTCAGCGTGTGCGCGTTCGACGTCACCTTGAAGAACTTGCCGCAGCCGCCGGACGCGTAGATCACGGCCTTCGCCTGGAAGACGTGGATCTCGCCGGTCGCCAGCTCGTACGCCACGACGCCGGCCGAGCGCTTGACGCCGTCGACCTCGGTGATGAGCTGGTCCAGGACGTAGAACTCGTTGAAGAACTCCACGCCCTCCTTGACGCAGTTCTGGTACAGCGTCTGGAGGATCATGTGACCGGTGCGGTCCGCGGCGTAGCAGGACCGGCGGACCGGGGCCTCGCCGTGGTTGCGGGAGTGACCGCCGAAGCGGCGCTGGTCGATCGTGCCGTCCGGCGTGCGGTTGAACGGCAGGCCCATCTTCTCCAGGTCGAGGACCGAGTCGATGGCCTCCTTCGCCAGGATCTCGGCGGCGTCCTGGTCGACCAGGTAGTCACCGCCCTTGACCGTGTCGAAGGTGTGCCACTCCCAGTTGTCCTCCTCCACGTTGGCCAGCGCGGCGGCCATGCCGCCCTGCGCGGCGCCCGTGTGGGAGCGGGTGGGGTAGAGCTTGGTCAGCACGGCGGTGCGGCTGCGCTTCGTCGACTCGATGGCCGCGCGCATGCCCGCGCCACCGGCGCCGACGATGACGGTGTCGTACTTGTGGATCTTCATGATTCTCGCAGCCCCGTGCCTAGCGGATGTTCGGGTCGAAGGTGAAGATCACCAGCGTGCCCAGCAGGATGGTGAACACCGTGGCGGTGTAGAGCAGGCCCTTGAGCCACAGCCGGGTCTGGGCGTGCTCCGCGTAGTCGTTGATGACCGTGCGCAGGCCGTTGGCGCCGTGCAGCATCGCCAGCCACAGCATCAGCAGGTCCCAGACCTGCCAGAACGGGGACGCCCAGCGGCCCGCCACGAAGGCGAAGCCGATCTTGGAGACGCCGCCGTCCAGCACGAGCTGGATCAGCAGGTGGCCGATGACCAGGACGACCAGCACCACGCCGGACAGGCGCATGAAGAGCCAGGCCGCCATCTCGAAGTTGCCCCGGGTGGACTTCGGGGACTTCCTGGTGCGCTTGCGCGGGGCCTCGATGAGGGGCGCGGGGTTGTCGACGTTGTAGACCGAGCCGCCCTCGACGGGGCCGATCCCGGCAGCGGTGGTTTCAGTCGTGGACATGTGCGTCAGCTCCCGAACAGTTCACGAGCGGCGTGGCCGAGGACGGGGTAGACCGCCCCGAGCATCAGCACGACCCACAGGCCGACCACGGTCCAGAGCATCTGCTTCTGGTAGCGGGCGCCCTTGATCCAGAAGTCGACGGCGATGACGCGCAGGCCGTTGAGCGCGTGGAAGAGGATGGCGGCGACGAGGCCGTACTCCAGCAAGGCGACGATCGGCGTCTTGTACGTGGCTACGACCTTGTCGTAGTCCTCGGGGGAGACACGCACGAGAGCGGTGTCCAGCACGTGGACGAACAGGAAGAAGAAGATGAGGACGCCGGTGACTCGGTGAGCCACCCAGGACCACATTCCTTCCCGGCCGCGGTACAGCGTTCCAGCCGGCACGGAAGAACCCTCCGGGAGCGGGGACTAGGGCCGCGCCGGCTTCGGTGTCGGTCGGGCCCGGCCGGGTACGGTCCACCGGCCCCCAGCATGGTATCCATCCGCTGAGCCGGTGCTCACGGGGGGCCTACCGGTGTGATCGAAGAGGCACCGGACGTGTGATCGAGGTGGCACCGGACGGGCTAGGGGGTGTCTCGGGCCGGGCCGCGGTGCGCGCCGGTCAGGCGCCGCGCGCCGTGCCGTCGTGGCTGGTCGCGCCGTCCGCCCTGCCCGTGAGGCGGGCCAGCAGCCGGCCGCCCGCCAGCCGGCGCAGCTCCTCGGCCGCGAGCACCCGTTCCTCCTCGGGATCGTTGGTCAATCGTGACCGGATGCCTTCGAGGAGGCGGTCGAGGGTCTCGCCCGCGGGCGTGTCGTCCAGGTAGATCACGAAGACGTGGCCGAAGCGCGCCTCGTACGCCGCGTGCGCCGCGTTGAGGGCCGTGTGGGCCGCTTCGTAGGTGCCGGGCGGCAGCGGGGGCAGCGCCTCGGCGGCCAGGGCCTCGGCGAGGTCGGCGGGGCCGAGGTCGTAGGCCGCCTCGTCGGCCGCGGCGAGCAGGGCGTCGGCCGTGGGGTACGGACGGTGGTCGGCCACCCGGCGGGCCCAGCGCGGGCTGCGCAGACAGGCCAGCAGGACGGGGCGCGCCTCGTCGGCGGGCAGCGCGTTGAACAGGGCGAGCCCGGTCGCGGGGGAGACCGCGCGCACCGGGGAGGCCGTGTGGGCCGCGGCCGCGGTGGGTCTCGCGGTGGCCGTGGCCGTGGTCGTCGCGGTGGCCGTGCGGGCCGTCGGGGAGCAGGGACGGGGCTGTTCGGGCAGGGCCGGTATGGCCGCGCGGCCGGACGGGCCCGGGCAGTGGGGGAGGCGGTGGGCGGACAGCGTGGATCCTCGCGTCACGAGCGATGTGGCAGGGGATGCTGTGAAAACTGTGACGCCACGTTATCGACAGAGGTCATCCTGTGTCCGACGGATGCCCGAATTTCACTCGAACGGGAGAGTTTCGGAACGTGTGGTGGACGCCTCCGGGACACCTGAGTCGTAGGTTGGCTGAGTGAGCAGTCACAGGCGCCGGGCACGGCAGAGCAGGACCAGGCAGCGGGCGGTGATCGCCGGGGCGTTCGTCGCGACGATCGGGCTCGGCGTGGGCCTGGGCGTGTGGGCCTCCACGTCCGGCGACGGCGACGGGGGGCCCGCGTCGGCCGCGGGCGCCGGGGAGCGCGAGCCCGGCCGGGCCGCCACGGGCGCGACGCCGCGCGGCGCGACACCCTCGCCGACCCGCACGTACCCCCTGTCGCAGGCGCCGAGGACCATCCCCGCCGTACGGTCGCACACGCCGGCGCGCGGGCCGGGGTGGAAGCCCGCCGCCGGCGAGCGGGTCGTCGTCGCCGACGCCTCCCTCGCCGACGAGGGCCGGCTGATCGCCGGCGAGCTGGGGCTGGCGTACGCGGGGCAGGCGTCCGGCGACCGCGCCGGGGACCTGCGCCTGGCGCTCGACCACGACAAGGGCGCCGGCCCGGAGTCGTACACCATGACCGTGCGCGGCGGGCGGGTCACCATCAGCGGGCCCTCGGACGCCGGCGTCTTCTACGGCACCCGCACCCTCAAGCAGGAGGTGCACGGCGGCGGCACCGCGCCCGAGGGCGTCGTGCGTGACCAGCCGGCCAAGCCCGAGCGCGGTTTCATGGTGGACATCGCCCGCAAGTACTACACGGCCGGCTGGATCGAGGACCGGGTCCGCGAGCTGGGGGACCTGAAGTACAACGAGCTGGGGCTGCACTTCTCCGACGACCAGGGCTTCCGGATCGCCTCCGACACCCACCCGGAGATCGTCTCCGGCCGGCACCTGACCAAGGCGCAGGTGAAGAAGATCGTCCAGCTCGCGGCGGCCCGCCACATCACCGTGGTGCCGGAGATCGACTCGCCGGGACACCTGGGCGCCGTCATCGCCGCGCACCCCGACCTCCAGCTCCGCAACGCGCAGGGCACCGCCACGCGCGGCGCGATCGACATCTCCAAGTCCGCCTCCGCCAAGATCGTCGACGACCTGCTCGACGAGTACGCCGGGCTGTTCCCCGGCGCCGACTGGAACCTCGGCGGCGACGAGTACCAGGCGCTGATGGTCTCCCACCCCGAGACCTCCTACCCGCAGCTCGCCGCCGCGGCCCGCTCGGCCTACGGCTCCGGCGGCACCGTCGCCGACCTGACCACCGGCTGGCTCAACGACCGCGCCGCCACCGTCCGGGCCCACCACCGCACCCCGCGCGCGTGGAACGACGGCTTCTTCCGCGGTACGTCCGTGCAGCCCGACAAGGACATCCGGGTCGGGTACTGGACGGGCAAGGAGATCGGGGCGCGGCCGCCCGCGGAGTACCTCGGCGCCGGCCGCAAGGTGATCAACTACAACGACACGTACCTCTACTACGTCCTCGGCCAGCCCAACGACTTCGTCTACCCGACCGGCCGGCTGATCTACGAGCAGTGGACGCCGAGGGTGCTGCGCGGCACGACCGCCGTGCCCGCGCGGTACGACGCCCAGATCCTCGGCGGGTCCTTCGCGGTGTGGGGCGACTTCCCGAACGCGCAGACCCAGGACCAGGTGGCGGCCGGCATCCGGATGCCCCTGCGGGCGACGGCCCAGAAGCTGTGGGACGCCCGCCGGCCGACGCTGACGTGGGCGCAGTTCAAGGCGTTGGCGGGACGGCTGGGCTGACGCCCGCGGACCGTCCCCCTCGTCCTGCTCGTTGGCTTGATCCTTGCGTTCCGCCTCCTGGCGCGCCGCGCCGTGGCAGGTCTGTGACACTCCGGCGCTGTGGCACGCAGTAAGGGGAAGTGCGGGCTCCGTGAGGGATGGCGCCCCGCGGAGGGAGGCGTTGATGAGCCTGGTGGAACTGATCGCGCGGGCCGACGAGCGGGGCCTGGCCGCGGCCGGGTTGGCTTGTTCGGATCGGTGCGTGGCGCTGCTCGGGGGCGACGAGGAGATCCTGCGGCCGCTGTGGGGCAACCTCATGGAGGACGCCGACGCCGCGCGGTGGGGCGACCTGGTGGCACTGGTGCGGGACAAGCTGGCGGGGGCCGCGGGCGACGGGGACGGCGGGCAGGGGGCCGCCGTGGAGGAACCCGCCGTGGCGGAGGCGGTGGCGCTCGCCCGCCGGATGCTCGACGCGGCACCGGACCGGCGTACCGGGGCGGAGCTGCGGGAGTGGGCCGACACCTGCTCCGTCGCCGCGCTGCGCATCCACCGGCTGCTGGACCCGGCGCAGGACCCGGAGGACGTCGACACCCGCCGCACGGGCCGCACGCAGGGCATGCCGCCGCTCGCCGCGGCCGAGCTGCGCCGCCAGGTGACGGTCCTGGAACTCCTCGCGGAACACGGCCCCCAGGGCCTGCGCCGCGCGCTGGAGGTGTCGACGGAGGGCAGGAGGGTGCTGCGGGCGGCGGTGTCGCGCAGGGCGCGCACGGCGTGAGGACGGTGAGGACGGCGGCGGGCGGCTCGTGCCCCCACGGCGTCCCTCACACGGGGGACACGGTGTGACGGCGTCGCGGTGACCGTGCGCCGTTCCCGCGCCGTTCCGGCGGAGGGCGCGCGGGGGCAGTGACACCGGGCGCGCCGGGCCCGCTCTTGTTCATGTGACCAGTGCGATGAGCGAGACGACGCCCGACGAGACGACGACGCCCCAGCAGCCCCGGCCGCACGCCGCCGCCCGGCCCGTGCGCTGGGCGGCCGACGCCGTGGCCGCGCTGCGCGAGGGCGCACGGCTGCACCTGGACTACTCGGCGCGGAGCCTGTGGCGGGTCGACCGGATGATCGACGACATACGCCGCGAGGGCGCGCCTCCGGCCGCGATGGAGCACGTCCTGCGGGGACTCGGCGCCTACGCCGGAGAAGTGATCGTCCGGGAGACCGGCGGCGAGTGGTGGACCGGCGACGGCGACCACTGGGTCCGCACCCCCGACGGCCGCCTCTGGAACCCGATCGAGGAGTCCCAGCGCTGCTTCGCGGGCCACGGGTCGCTGCGGCTGCTGTGCCGGGACGCGGGCGGGAGTTGAGGCGGGGAGGTGTGAGTGTGCGACGCGCCGTGGCCCGCCGGCTTCCTCCGGCGGGCCACGGTCGTGTACGGCGGATGTGTGCCGGTGACACACTTCGCACGGGCTGTCACATGTCCGGCCCCAGAGTGGCCAGGTCGAAGGCGGCGCTCAGGGCCGCGTAGCCATCCGCGGTGAGGTTGACGTGGTCGCCGGCGTCGAAGTCGGCCGGTGCCGTGCCCGCGTTGAGCATGAGCGCCGGTGGGTCCGTTGTGCTGGCGGGGTCCGGGACGGCGACGGATGCTTCCGTGTCCACATATCCGACCGTGGGCGCGACGAACACGGACTGATCGGTGAGCCAGGTGTTGGCGTCGATCCGGTTCTGATCGACGGCAGCCGTGCAGAGCGCATAACGGGCACATGGTGTGAGGGTGGTGAACAGAACCTTGATCCCCCACCCGCGCAACTGGTCACGCAGTGTCTCGTAGGCGGCCGCCAAGGCCGTGTCGTCGGTTCCGGACACGATGTCCGTCAGCCCCTCGTTCACGACGACGGTGGAGACGCCGGGGAGTGCGAGGACATCACGGTCCAGTCGCGTGAGTACCGCCGGACCGCCTTGTCCTTGTTCCGTGGCGAGGCGGTTGTTCTCGATACCGGACGCGACGACGCCGTAGGCGGAGATGCCCTGGGTGTCGGTCTGCAGAGCAGAGGCCAGCCGGTCCGAGAGCCGGGGAGCGGCCAGGACGGGAGTGGTGCCGTCCGCGAAGGGGTTGACGAGGTTGTCGCCGAGCACGGCGACCGTCGGGCGGTTGTCGCCCGTGACGACATCGATACCGGTCAGGACGTCGGTGAACCATCCCGAGTGGACGCCGCTGCCGATGAAGGCTGTGGTGGCTGTGTCCGCCGTGTGATCACCCGAGCCGACGGCGCTCACGTACATCGTGGCCGCACTGGCCCAGCTGTGCTGGACGAGGTAGGGCACGTCGTTGGCCAGGTGCAGACTGACCATCATGCGCCTGCCCGGTGTCGCCGCGTAGGTCATCGGGTCGCTGTACGTCTCACCGCCGGCCGGGATGGTGACGGACCTGCTGCCCCCGTTGAACGTGACGTCACCCGGTGTCGCCGTCGGCGCAGCCCCGGAGGACTGGGTGGCCAGCGTGGTGTGGTCGATGGTCAGCGGTGTCCTGCCGAGAGCGTTGGACAGCCGGAGGCGCACACTCGATCCCGCGACACTCGGGTCGGCAGCGATGCGGAACGTCTGGTCCCTGTAGTCGGTCCCCTCGTAGTTGAACGAGCCCTCGTTGGGGGCGCTCCAGGCGCCGGTCCAACGCGTGCCACCCGGTGCAGCCGTGGTGTCACGGACGGCCATACCGAAGAGGTGCAGCCCGGGTACGTCCGGTCGTGCCGAGTCGCTGAGGTCCGGCAGGGTGACCGAGCTGATCTGGGCGCCCGGCTTCAGAGGCACGGCGAAGGCGTAGACGTTGGTGCTGCGCGCCTCCTGGGTGCTGTTCGTGTGGTTGCGGTGGGGCAGCGTGACGGCCGCCAGGGCGTTGGAGCCGTACACCCAGTCAGGCACGGTGAGGTGGTAGGTCTGAGCGGTGCTTCCGTCGGCGTAGGTGATGGAGCCGTAGGGGCCCCCGGCCCGGCAGTCCTCGTACTGGCCGTTGCCCAGGGTGCACTCGGTGCCGCTGACCAGGGTGCCTTCGGGGACGGCCGGACTCGAGTAGTCGTCCTCGGCATGCTCGGAGGGAACGAAACCGTAGGTCGAGAACCCAAGGAACACCAGGGCCCGGCCACTGGCGCCGTTCAACTGGATGGTCTGGTTGGCAGCCATCACATTGTCACCGGACACCTGACCGAACGTCGGCAGGGTGAAGGTGGCGCCGTCGACGGTGACCTTCCCGCCCGGTTGCCAGCCGACAGCTTTCAGGTCCTGCAAAGAGATGGTGGCGCCCGAGCCGTCGGCGTCACCCGCCGTCTGACGGGCGTCGTCGGTGACGGCGGTGTTGTTGAAGGCGGCCTGAAGACTGGAGTACGTCTTCCCCGCGTGTCCCAGCGCCGTGAAGTCGTACTGCTGCTGGGTGGAGACGTTCCCGGCCGAGTCCACCGCGTAGACGTAGAGGGTGTGGGTGCCCGGGGCGGTCGGGGTGACAGTGATGGTGGCCTTGTTGCCGGTGGCCGTCACCGTCTGGGCGGCCGGTGTGTTGGAGGTCGGCGGGCTGACGTCGAGGCCGTACAGGAACTTCGCGGCGCTGTCGGTGCTCAAGGTGAATTGCCCTGGGGTGCCGGCTGCCGTCGTCCCGGCGGCGTCCTCGGGGTAGAGGCCACCGACGCTCGTGACGTTCGTCGGTGCAGGCGCCGAGAGATCGACGGTGAAGTGGCAGGAGGACGAGGGCCCGCTGGTGTCCTTCCCGTCGCCGGCGGTGACGTTCCAGCCGACCACGTCGCCGGTCTTCAGTCCGCTCATGAAGGTCGATGAGAGCTGCTTGGGCGCGTTCGAACCGCTGGAGACAGTGGCACTGGTCGTCGTGGTGGCGGCGCCACTGCCGACCCAGTACTTGTAGGTGGCGGCCAAGGCGTCCTTGTCACCGTCACTGACCACGGCGTTGAGCGTGGGCGGGGTGGTGACGAGCGTCTTGCCGATCACCGGATAGGGCGTGGTGGTACCGCAACCCACCGAGTGTGTACCGAACTTGGCCGCGAGGCTGCTCGGCTTCGCTGGGACGTGATTGTACTCGATCGACATCGACGGGTTGTTGGCGAACCGTTTGAAGTAGTTGCCGTCTCCCGTGCCTTCGTTGCTGTTGACCAGGGCGAACGTCCAGCTGGAGTTCTTGGCGGCCGCTTTCTTGGCGATGGTGGAGGTGACCGAGAACCCGCCGGACGGCTGGCTGCTGCAGGCCGGACCGAAGCTCTTCGTCGCCAGGTAGCTGGAGAGGGCGGGGCGGTTGCTCCACGTGGTGCCGGAGCTGATGGCACCCGTCAGGTACAGCTTGACGTCGGAGGACAGACTGCAGCTCGCGGAGTAGTTCTCCTTGGCGTTGACCGTGGCGGCCACGATGTGCGTGCCCCAGACGGTGGAGGGGATGGCAAGCTGGAAGTACGAGCGCTCGACACCGATGCAGCCGGACCAGCTGTTGTAGCCGACGCCCGGGTCGCCGTACTGGGTGGAGTCGTAGTTCTTCGCCGACGCGCAGCCCTGCTGGGTCTCGACGTAGTGCTGGCGGCCGCCGGTGGCGTAGTGGGGGTTCCAGGTCGGGTCGATGTAGACCGGATAGTGCGTGCCCGAGCCGGTCAGCAGCGAGCGGTCCGGAGACAGGGTCAGGGTCGAGCCGCGCACGTCGTCGCCGACGCGGGCGACATGAGCCCCGGGAGCCGGACCTGTGGCTGGGGAACCCGTTGTGGTGTTGTCCCGTGAGGCCATGGTCCTGACCGTCTGCGCGCTCGAAGAGGAGTCCCACATCAAGGGCTGAGGCGCACTGAACATCACCTGACCCGTGGGGGTGGTGGCCTGGAGATTGTCGTGGCCGTCGTCGGAGACGGTCACTCCCGTGGTGTGTGCGGTCAGTTCGAACGTGGCCAGGGCGGGGTTCGCGGCGGCGGCCGCACTCTTGACCACTACGAGCTCCGAGAAACCGCCGAGGGTGTTCGCGGTGAGCTGGAGGTCGACGTCCTCGAGGACGCCCGGGTAGGTGATCGTGGCGCCGGACACGCTCGGTGCGGGGAGGGGACGGGGCCAGGCGAAGGACAGCTGGACCCTGCCACTGGTCATGGACACGAGTGGTGCGGTGCCGCCGCCGGAGAACGTGAGTGGCTCCGCCGCGGCCGCGGGACTGTAGCTACCGTCGGAGTTCTGCCGGAGCGTGGCGTCCACCGGGGTCCAGGCGCCGTCACGGCGAACGCGTTGGGGCAGGAGACTGGTCGTCCACGTGACTGTGCCGGTGGGATTGGCCTGAACGGTGGCGGTCTCCGTCGTCAGGACATCCACCGGTACCGGGCTGCCTGTCGACCTGGCCCGGGACTGCGCCGAGGCGAGGGCAGCCTGTTGGTCGGCCGTCAGGCCGGAGTCGTCCGTCGGGCGGGTGGTGCCCAAGGGCCCGGTCGGCCGACTGCTCGGCAACGTCGGTGCGGGCTTCGTCGCTGCGGGGGCTCCGCGGTCGTCGGCTGCCGCAGCCGATGCCGTTCCCGTGAGCGGCGCAGACAGCAGGAGCGCCAGGACAACAGTGACGGTCGAGATGGTCGGACGTATACGGCTTTTTCTTCGTGTCTGATGACGACGTATCGGCGCGTACATGCTGCTCCCCCCGGTGAATCAGGTCTCTTTCTCCGCAGTGGTAGCAGCTTTGCCGACTCATTCTGCTCGACCGGAGAAGTTGCGAATCTTTCTTGGTGGAAAGTTGACCGCCTTGACGTGGCCATGGAAAGTTTTTGATCTTCCATGGCCTGAAGGGCATGCGACTCCTGTTAGGTTCCCGATGCCTTTACTAGGGGATGGGGATTTCGGTGGGCGACTGGAAGCGGTTGATAAGTGGCCGGATTGCGAGGCGGAGGCCGTCGGCGCGCACGTGGCTTGTTCTCGCCCTTTTCCTGTCGCTTCTCGTTCCCCTTTCCGTAACCAATGCGGCTTTCGCATCGGATGCGGTGCGGCGCGACTACTTGCTGCACCCGAAAAAAGAGCCCTCCATTCCCGTGAAGCCGGTGAGGGGCCGCTCCGTTGCCCGTACCCGCATGCACGCCTGGAAGGCCGGAGCCGCGAAGAAGGCGTGGCCCGAACCCGGCCAGGCCGACACGCACGTCGCGAGCGGCGCGGCAAGCCGCGCCGGTGTCCTCCCCGTCTCGGTTGCCGCCGCGCCCGAGGGAGCACATCTTGCTCCCTCGGGAACGAAGCTCCGTGTTTCCCTCCCGGGGCAGTCGGCCGCCGAACGGCTCGGGCTGCGAGGCGTGGTCTTCACCGTGCGCCCCGCCGCGGAGTCACCCGGTGGCAGCACGCGAGTGGCCTTGGACTACGCGTCGTTCAAGGACGCCTACGGCGGTGACTGGTCCTCGCGGCTGCGCCTCGTCCAGCTTCCCGCGTGCGCACTGACCACCCCCGGTCTCGCCCGCTGCCGTACGCAGACGCCGCTGGCGTCGACGAACGACGCGCGTCACCACGAGGTGGCCGCGATCGTCCGGATTCCTGGTCGTACCACCACGGTGGCCGCCTCACCGACGGTCGTGGCAGCGGTCGCCGGAACGGCGGGCGGCGGAGGCAGCTACGCGGCCACTTCGCTGGCGCCGTCCGGCCAGTGGGCCGCCGGCGGATCGAGCGGCGCCTTCACCTACTCGTACCCCGTCTCCGTGCCGGACGTTCCCGGCAGCTTGGTGCCGAGCGTCTCCCTCGGGTACAGCTCGCAGAGCGTCGACGGGCGGACCTCTTCCACCAACGCCCAGTCCTCCTGGATCGGGGACGGCTGGGACTACGCACCCGGTTTCGTCGAACGCAGCTACCTGGGCTGTGCCGACGACGCGGCGGGCGGCACACCCAAGACGGCCGACGAGTGCTGGTCGGACAACGCCGACACCCTGACGCTGTCGTTGAACGGTGCCTCGAACACGCTCGTCCACGACGACACCACACACAGCTGGCACGCCCAGGGCGACAACGGCGAGAAGATCGACATCAAGACCGACACCGTCAACGGCGACAACGACAACGAGTACTTCGTCGTCACCACCGCCGACGGGACGAGGTACTACTTCGGTCTGAACCGTCTGCCCGGCTGGACCTCGGGCGGTGCTACCACCAACTCGGTGTTCACCGCACCCGTCTACGGCAACGACTCCGGCGAGCCCTGCCACGGCTCGACCTTCGCGGACTCCTGGTGCCAGCAGGGGTACCGCTGGAACCTCGACTACGTCGTGGACCCCCACGGCAACGCCATCAGCTACTGGTACACGCCCGAAACCAACTACTACGGGCGGGACAACGCCACCTCCCCCACCCCGTACACCCGGGGCGGTTACCTCTCCGAGATCCATTACGGCCAGCTCGCGGGGAAGGTCTACGACAGCACCGCCCCGGCCGCCGCCAAGGTCTTCTTCGACACCGCCGAACGCTGCCTTGCGGACTCCGCCTTCGACTGCGCCGCGTCCAAGATGACGACGGCCAACGCCGCGCACTGGCCCGACGTACCGGTGGACCAGGTCTGTGCCTCGTCCGGCACCTGCGCCAACCACGGACCGGCGTTCTTCAGCACCCGCCGCCTGACCTCCATCCGCACGCAGGTCCTGGTGGGCACGGCCTACCAAAACGTGGACAGCTGGTCACTGGCCCACACCTTCCCGTCGACGGGGGACACCACCACCCCGTCCATGTGGCTGTCGTCCCTCACACGGACCGGCAAGGACGACGGCAGTCTCGCCCTGCCTCCGGTCCGGTTCGACGGCCAGGCACTGGCCAACCGGGTCGACGGCCTGGACGGCTACCAGCCCATCACCCGCTACCGGCTGACCAAGATCACCACAGAGTCCGGTGGCCTCATCACCGTCAACTACAGCAGCCCGCAGTGTCACCGCGCCGGCACCCAGGTACTGCCGTCCAGCCCTGATGCCAACACCTATCGCTGCTATCCGCAGTACTGGACTCCGCCCGGCCAGACGTCGCCCCAACTGGACTGGTTCAACAAGTTCGTCGTCACCTCCGTGACGAACGAGGACCCGACCGGCGGCGGTCTGCCCGTCCAGACGACCTACGCCTATCTCGGCAACCCGGCCTGGCACTTCAACGACGATCCGCTCTCCCAGGCCAAGTACCGCACCTGGAGCCAGTGGCGTGGCTACGGCAGGGTGGAGACCCGGACGGGCACCGCCCCTGGAGTGCTCACACTGTCCCGGGACACCTACTTCCGAGGTATGGACGGGGACAAGACGTCCACCGGGACACGTGACGTCACCGTCAACGACCGAGCCGGGGACGACGCCCAGAAGGACTCCGACTGGCTCGCGGGCCAGACCCTCGAGAACGAGGCCTTCAACGGCGACGGCGGCGCACTGCTCACCGACACCGTCACCGATCCGTGGAGCTCGGCGGCAACAGCCACCCAGGCGCGTACCAAGGCGGGTCTGGACCCGCTCGTGGCGTACCGCACCAACGTCAAGCGGTCTCGCACCATGACGACCAAGGCGGACGGCACCCAGCTCACCACCGAGACCGACTACACGATCGACGCCGCCACAGGCTTGCCCACAGCGGTGGACGACCTCGGTGACGTCTCCACGCCTGACGACGACAAGTGCACGCGTACCTGGTACGCCCAAGACGCCTCGGGCGCTCTGCTCCCCGTGCCGCGCCGCGTTCAGGGCGTTTCCGTCAAGTGCTCCACCACGCCCGTGCTGACCAAGGACCTCGTCAGTGACGACCTGACGTTCTTCGACGGCTCCACCACCAACACCGCCACTCCCACCAAGGGTGACGTGACGATGGTGCAGAAGGCGGACAAGGTCGACGCCGACGGCACGGTGCACTACATCACCGCCCTGCAGAACAGCTACGACTCCTACGGGCGCGAACTCACCGAGACGGATGCCGACGGCCGCACCACGACCACCGCCTACACGCCCGCCGCCGGCGCGTCCCCGACCGCCCTCAAGGTCACCCAGCCGAAGGTCACCGGTCAGACCGCGGGCTTCGCCACCACGACCACCCTGGACCCGGCCCGCGGCCTCGATCTGAAGACCACGGACGCCGCGGGTTACTCCACCACGAGCACCTACGATCCCCTCGGCCGGCTGACGGCCGTCTGGAATCCCGGCTTCTCCACTGCCAACAACCCCAACAGCAAGTTCACCTACGACCTGTCGCCGACGCACCCGTCGACCGTCACCACCCAGACGCTGAACGACGACAACACCTACCGCGCCTCCATCGCCCTGTACGACGCGATGCTCCGTCCGCGCGAGTCGCAGACGGCGACCGTGGACGGAGGCCGGGTGATCACGGACACGGTGTACGACTCGCACGGATGGGCGGTCAGCAGCTCGGACCCGTACTACAACTCCGGAGCGCCCGCCGGCACGTTGGTGGACGCCGCCGACAACCAGACCCCGTCCCAGACGGGCACCGTCTACGACGGGGCGGGCCGGGTCACCGCGTCGATCGCCTACCACTTCGCCACCGAGACCTGGCGCACCACCACGGAGTACCCGGGGTCCGACCGTGTCGACGTCACACCACCCACCGGATCGACGCCCAGCACCACGTATTCCGACGCGCGTGGCCAGACGGTCAGACTGCTGCGCTACCACGGCAGTACGCCCACCGGCGCCGCGGACACCGTGACCTACACCTATGACAGGTCCGGCCACCCGACCGGCCAGGACGACGGCCAGGGCCACACCTGGTCCAGCACGTACGACCTGCTCGGACGCCGCGTGTCGCAGACGGACCCGGACACGGGTACCTCGTCGTCCACGTACGACAACGCCGGTCAGCTCCTCAGCACCAAGGACGCACGGGGAAAGACCATCTCGTACGCCTACGACGAGATGGGCCGCAAGCAGGCCGAGTACGACACCACCGACGGGGTCGCCCCCTCCCCGACCAACGAACTGGCCGCGTGGACCTACGACACCCTGAAGAAGGGCAGGCCCACCGCCTCCACGCGATATGTCGGGGGAACCGGCGGCAGCGCCTACGTCAACAAGATCCTCGGATACGACAGCCACGGTTGGGCGCAGGCGACCCAACTGGTCGTCCCGGCCGGTGAGGGTGTGCTCAAAGGCACCTACACCCATCAGAACACGTACAAGCTCACCGGCACGCTCGCCTCGTACACGGACGCCGATCCCACGTCGGTCAAACTGCCGCAGGAGACCGTCTCCTACACCTATGACGCCTTCGGCCGGCCCGTGGGAGTGGGCGGTGACACCAACGGCTGGGCCTACGTCAGTGGCCTCAGGTACACGGAGTTCGACGAGCCATCCCAGTTCACCTACGGGCCGTCGGGCAACTTCGCCCAGCAGACCCTGGCTTACGACGACCAGACCCACCGCCTCACCGAGTCCACGACCGTCACCGGGTCGGGCACCGTGATGGCCGACCGGACCAGGTACGCGTACCAGCCTTCCGGCAACGTCACGAAGATCTCCGACAGGCTCGGGACCGGAATCACCGACACCCAGTGCTTCGACTACGACTGGGCGCAGCGGCTGAAGGCCGCGTGGACGGCCACGGACGACTGCACGGCGGCCCCCGCCCCCGGAGCGTCCACGACCGTGGGAGGGCCGTCCCCGTACTGGCAGTCCTGGACGTACGACGCCACGGGGGCTCGTCGGACGCAGGTGGACCATGCCCCGTCCGGTGACACGACCCAGGACACCACGGCGACCTACACCTCTTTCAAGCCCGGCGAGGGCCCCGCGCACGCCGTGTCGCAGGTCGCCAGGACCACACCCGCGGACCCGACGGCCGACACCGCCAACAGCTACACGTACTACGACGACGGCGACGTGCACACCCGCACCACCCGCACCGGAACGGACACCTTCAGCTACAACGACGAGGGCAACCTCTCCGAGTTGTCCTCGACGGGCACCTCGGCCGACACCACCTACCTCTACGACGCCGACGGCAGCCTCCTCATCCGGCGCGGCCCCGACGGCAACACCCTGTACACGGGCGACGAGGAGATCACTGCGAAGAAGGACGCGACGAGCGCCGACGGCGTGCGCTACATCTCCATCGCGGGGCAGACGGTGGCCACGCACTCCTCCGACGGCAAGTTCACGTACCTGATCCCCGACCGGCAGGGCACCGGCACACTCGCCGTCGATTCCCAGAGCCAGCAGGTCACCCGCCGCCAGTACAAACCCTTCGGGGAGACACGGGCCCAGACCGGGCCGTGGATCGGCCAGCGGGGCTTCGTCGGAGGCACCCAGGACGACAACACCGGGCTGACCAACCTGGGCGCACGCGAGTACGACCCTTCCATCGGCCGTTTCCTGAGTCCCGACCCGCTGCTCGATCCGGGAGCGCCACAGTCCTGGAACGCCTACGACTACGCCGATGACACCCCGGTCACCACGTCCGACCCGAGCGGTAAGTGCCCGGACATCGACTGCCCGACGCGCAATTGCCCGGCCTGCCTCAACCGCACGCCCACGGACACCAACCCGAACTCGCCCGCCCTGCACGACCACCCGGGCTCGGGCAGCACACCGACCAACACCAAGTCGTACGCCAAGCGCTACCAGGCGGAGGTCAGCAACAACACGGCCCACGCCCAGGCGGAGGAACGGGCCCTCCAGCGGCAGAAGGCGACAGCGGACGCGACGGCCGCGGCAGCGAAGAAACAGGCTTCCGGCTTCAAACACCGGCTGCTGAGCCTCGTCGCGGATGTGATCGGCCTGACGGACGCCTACAACTGCTTCACCAAGGGCGACGTGATGGGCTGCATCAACACCGCCCTCACGGCCGTCCCCTGGGGCAAGGTGTTCAAGGCCATCAAGGTCGGTGTGGAGGCCTTCAAGGTCTGGCGCGCCCTCGACCGCGCCTATACGGCGGTGAAGGACGCGGAGGAGGCGGCCAAGGTCGCCGACGATGCCCTGGCGGCAGAGCACGCCATCGTCGAGGCGGGCAAGGCCGAGGATGTCGGCGAGGCAGCGGCGGGCTGCTTGACCCACAGTTTCGTCCCGAGCACCGAGGTCCGGCTCGCCGACGGTTCGTCCAAACCGATCAGCGAGGTCAAGGCCGGCGACACGGTCCTGGCGACGGACCCGCAGACCGGGGTCACGGCCCCGGAGCAGGTGCAGGCGGTCATCGTGACCCGCACCGACCACGACTTCACGACCCTCACCCTGGACACCGCCCCGGTCCGCGGCCCACCCCACGCCGGCGCGTCCCGCCACCGGCCGACCGGCGAGACCCTCACCACCACCTGGCACCACCCCTTCTGGGACGCCACGCACCACCGCTGGACCGACGCCCACGACCTGACCCCCGCCACGAAGCTCCGCCGGGCGGACGGCACGACGGTGAGGGTCACGGGGGTCCGGAACTTCCACCGCGGCGGGGTGACTTATGACCTCACGGTCGGGACGGTGCATACGTACTATGTGCTGGCGGGGGTCACGCCGGTTCTTGTGCATAACTGCAGCAAGAATCAAGGAATCTATGAGTTCGAGGATCAGCTGAACCCCGGGAAGACGTATGTCGGCAAGACGAAGAACTTCAAAAACCGTCTGCAGGATCACATCGACAGCGGGCGCCTGAAGAGTCGTGAGGACGCGACCTGCACTCACGTTTGCGGAACGAATGATGACCTGTTCGTCGCCGAACATCTGCGGATGGGAGAACTGCGCGGTCAGGGAGTCGATTTGTCGAATGACATTGCTTCTCCGGGCAAGAAAATCTTCGAGCAGAGGCAAAATGCCGAAAAATTCGAACAACTCGAACTCTGGTAGGGGCTCGAAGTGGTTGATTTCTGGAAGGTCATCGGAACAAGCTCCGTGCGGGATGAGGGCGAGATCGACTCTGCCCTGGAGCGGATCTCTGGGCAGCTCGGTGCGATGACGCCCGATTCCTTGACTCGATTTGTTGAGCGACTCCGGGAGTCGCTCTATCAGATCGACAGGAGGGAGCTAGCGGAGGTGCCAGTGGTGCTTGCCAATGGTGTGAAGTTCCCGCAGACAAGCGACCATTTCCTCCATGCGCGATGCGCCTGCATCTTGGCGGGCGAAACGGCGTACGGCGATGTCCTAAGTTCTGGTATCGGTTTCGATCGATTCGTTGCGCCGTTTGCTCAGGAGGCTGAAGGCCTGCTGTACCTCGCATCGGAACAGTACGAAAAGAAGACCGCCTCCAAGATGAACGTCGATAGCTATTGCTCGATCGAATCGGGGTCGAACATTCAGGGATGGGCCGCCTGATCCCTGTCAGGATTCGAGTCACCTGAGGACGTACTGAAGGTCCGCCGGACCATTCCGGCGGACCTTCAGGGCCTTGTGACGGCAACGTCAGCGGACGACGGCTGTGGCAGGTGGGTCGTCACGGGCGTTGCTGGTGGGGGCTGACTGCGTCGATGGCCTGGCGCGGGAGCCGGAGTCGCACATGGGCGTAGACGCCTATGTGAGCGTGGCCGAGGAGTTCCTTGATCACGGTGCCGTAGGTCGTGAAACCGGATGCTGCGAAGTCCTGCGCGGTCATGAAGGTCGACGAGACCAAGCGCCGCGCGTACGGGTCCGCGTGAAGGAAGGCGGCGGGTGTCTTCGGTACAGCACCGCTCTTTCTGACGGAGAAGGCCGATGAACTGCACGCTTCGTGGGACCGGACACTGCTGCGACCGCATCTGCGGGCCGACCGTGTTGTGGCGCGTGTCGTCGCCCGCACGGTGACGGGGCAGCACCACTACACGTCCGAGATGCTCTCCCAGGGCGTTCACCGCCTCATCGAACGGGCAGCGGCCACGTTCACCCCTTCGGAACTCAGCATCCACTACCCCGACCTCGCCGAACACGTACTTGAGCTACGTTCGCTGCGTTCCGGCGTTGATCCACTCGCCGCTACGGACGAGTTGCTGACCGACGTGATCCGTCAGGTGGCGACGGCAACCGGATGCGTGGGCGTCGAACTGTCGGGCGGCGCGGACTTCGGGAACGTCGCCCAAGCCATCAAGGCGGCTCGCTTCCCCGAGGTGACAGCTTCGGCTTGCTGGTGGGGGAAGCATCGGCAGGTATTCAGCCTGGAAGGTTGGGTGGGTGCGTAGCCGCTGAGCGCGGCGCTGTGACGTTTCTGTGGGTGCGGGCGCTGATCACCGTGGGGGCGTGGCGGTGGCCGGACCGTCGGTGCGGCACGAGGATCACGCGCCCGCCACGAACTCCGTACGAACGAGGACAGTCTTGGGCCAGGGAGGGGAACCCCGGCGTGCGCAGGCGTACGACGGGGAACTGGGCGCGGCGGTCGCGCGGGCCCAGGGCGGCGACGAGGCCGCGTTCGCGGTGGCGTACCGGATCGTGCAGCCGGGGCTGCTCGGCTATCTGCGCGGGATCGTGGGGGACGACGCCGAGGACGTCGCCTCCGACGCCTGGCTGGAGATCGCCCGCGACCTCGGGCGGTTCCAGGGCGACGGGGCGGGGTTCCGGGGGTGGACCGCCACGATCGCCCGGCACCGCGCGCTCGACCACCTGCGCCGGCTGCGGGTAAGGCCCCGGTCGGCCGCGCTGGAGCAGGACGTGCTCGACCTGCCCGGGCCGCGCAGCACGCACGACGAGGTGCTGGAGAACCTGTCGACCGAGCGGGCCCTGGCCCTGGTCAGGGGCCTGCCGCGGGACCAGGCCGAGGCCGTGCTGCTGCGGGTGGTGGTCGGGCTCGACGGGCCCTCGGCGGCCCGTGTGCTCGGCAAGCGGCCGGGTGCCGTCCGTACGGCCGCCCACCGGGGGCTGAAACGGCTCGCGCGGCAGCTCGGCGTGGAGGGTGTGACGGATGACGGCTCCCGGACGCTGGGTGAGTCGACATGAACGGCGACGGCGCCGGACCGTATGAAGGGGAGGACCCGCGCGCTCCGGGGGCGGCGGCCTCCCGCGCCCGCGGGGCCCCGGGTCCCGTGAGCAGTGACCAACCGGACAGAGGCGGAAACGGACATGGGTGAACGGCAGGACGACCGCGGGGCCGCGGACGGCCGCCGGCGGTGCGTGCACCCTGGTGCCACCGCGTCCGGTACGGCCGGCACGGCGGACCGGGCCGGGCTCGAGGAACTCCTGGCCCTCGTCCTGCGCGACCCCGGTGGCGGGCCGGTCGACGGCAGCGAGGGCGAGAAGCGGGCCGTGGCCGCCTTCCGCGCGGCCCGGGACACCGGCGCCCACCGCGCCCGCACCCGCCGCCGCGACGACTGGCGGCAGCAGCGGCAGCGGCGCGCCGCGCGCTCGCTGCGGGCCACGCTGACCGTGGCCGTCGCGAGCCTCGCCCTGGGCGGGGTCGCCGTCGCGGCCATCGGTACGGTCGGCTCCTCCGACGACGTCTCCGCCGCCCGTCCCACGGTCCGCGCGTCCGCGTCCGCCGCCGCGCCCGGCGGGCATGCCACGGCGGGCCCCGCCGACCCGGCCTCCGCCCCGGCGCTGCCCGCCCGTCCGGCCACCGCGAAGGACACCGCGGCCCGGTGCCGCGCGTACGAGAAGGCCGGCGGCAAGGGCAGGGCCATGGAGGCCACCGCCCGGCAGCGGCTGATCGCGGCGGCGGGCGGCGAGGACCAGGTCGGCGCGTACTGCGCCCACGTCACCGCGACCGCCTCCCCGCCGGGCAGGACGGCCCGCGGCACCACCCCCGCCCCGGGGACGGCCCGCGCGAAGGCCCGGTCCGAGGGCACCGACGGTTCCCCGGGCGCCGCGGCCTCGAACGGCACGCAGGGCAAGGGACAGGACGGCGGTCAGGGCAACGGGCAGTCCGACGCGGCGAAGCCGGGCGGCGGCAAGGGGCCGTGACCCGGCTCCGTACACCTCGCCCGGGGCGTCGGGGCGTCGGGGCGTCCGGTGTCGGTGAGGGGGCGTACCGAGGCGACGGCCGGGGCCGCCACCCCCCACAGGAGAGGCCCCGGCCGTCGCGCGGCACGGACCGCGCCGCGGTCCGTACTCCCTACAGCGCCGGGCGTGCGTTTTGTGTCACACCCCGGCCCGCATCGTCCGTGTCACGAGATAGTTGCATGTTGGACGGACATGGACGCGCTGCGGTTTCACGCCGTAACGTGCCTTTCGCGCCGAGTGCGGGGCGGCCGGACCACCCGCAACGACCTGCGGTCCCGCCGACCGCGACCATCGACCGAGGAACCAGGGTGCTGGGGGACGACGCGGAGCTGACCGCCGCGGTGCTCGCGGCGCAGGGCGGGGACGAGACCGCGTTCCGTGCCGTGTACCGCGCCGTGCACCCACGGCTCCTCGGCTACGTCCGCACCCTCGTCGGCGAGCTCGACGCCGAGGACGTCGCCTCCGAGTCCTGGCTCCAGATCGCCCGCGACCTGCAGCGCTTCAGCGGCGACGCCGACCGCTTCCGCGGCTGGGCCGCCCGCATCGCCCGCAACCGCGCCCTGGACCACATCCGCATGCGCGGCCGCCGCCCCGCCATCGGCGGTGACGAGAGCGAACTGACCGGTCGGCCGGCCGCGTCCGACACCGCGGGCGAGGCCATCGAGGCGCTCGCCACCGGCCGTACCCTCTCCCTCATAGCCAAGCTGCCCCAGGACCAGGCCGAGGCCGTCGTCCTGCGCGTCGTCGTCGGCCTCGACGCCAAGACCGCCGCGGAGACCCTCGGCAAGCGGCCCGGTGCCGTCCGCACCGCCGCCCACCGCGGGCTGAAGAGGCTCGCCGAGCTGATCGGTGACGACCCGGAGACGGCCGGCGTGCTCGACGCGCTGCCCCTCCAGCGACGAGCGCCCTCGGGCGCGGTGACCTCCGCCGGTGTGACGCACGCGTGCCCGCGGACGCAGAAGGACATGTGATGGCCGACGAGTACAGGTGGCTGGACCGCGAGGCGGCCGAACGTCTGCTGCGCGGCGAGTCACCGGACGACGCCGTCCCCCCGGCCGCCCGTGAGCAGGCCGAACGGCTCTCCCGCACCCTCGACGCCCTGTCCGCCTCCCTCGCCGACGCCCGCGCCACGGAACCCGACCCGGCCGCCGCGTCCGCCTCCGTCACCCCCACCGGTGAACTCCCCGGCGAGGCCGCCGCCCTCGCCGCCTTCCGCGCCGCCCGTGCCGAGCCCGCCGGCACCGGGGCCGGGCTGGTCCGCATCGGCGGTCCCGGGCGGCGGGGCACCGCCCGCCCCTCCCGCCGGCGCCGCACCGCCCGCCTCGGCCTGGCCGCCGCGCTCATCGCCGGTACGGTCGGCGGCGTCGCCGTCGCGGCCGGCACCGGTGTGCTCCCCGGGCCCTTCGGCGGGGCCCGTCCGGAGCCCGCCACCTCGGTCTCGGCCGCCCCCTCCGGACCCGGCGACCACCCGTACCCCACTCCCTCGCCCCGCGCGGGGGAGTCCGCCACCGCCGACGGCCCGACGAACGGCACCGCGACCGGTCCCGCCGAGCCCGGCTCCGCGCACGGCACCCCGCCCGAGGTCGCCTCCGCCTGCCGCAAGGTCCGCCAGGGCCGGACCCTGAACCCCGCCCTGCGCCACACCCTGGAGAACCGCGCCGGCGGCCCCTCCCGCATCACCGCCTACTGCACCGACCTCCTGGAGGAGACCGAGGGCGGCACGCGCGACCCGGGCGGCGCGGCGCGCGGCAGCGAAGGCAACGGCAGCGGCAACGGCAACGGCAACGGCAACGGCAACGGCAACGGCAGGACGAAGGGCAACGGCAACGCCGGCGGCACCGACGCCAACAGCGGCGGCACCGGCCAGGGCAACAACGGCAAGGGCAATGGCAAGGGCAATGGCAACGGTCAGGGTCAGGGACAGGAGAAGAAGGACCCGGCTCAGGGCGGCACCGGCAACAACGGCAACCAAGGGGGTCAGGGCCAAGGCCAGGGCCAGGGTCACGGCCACGGCCGGGATTACGGCGCCACCCCCGCCCCCGCCCCCGGCACGGACTCCGCCGACCCCTCGTAACCCCCTCTGACCTGCGGCGTTCCCCCTCTCCGAAAATTTCCCGCCCAGGGTGTGACATTTTCCGGCCCCGCCGCGCAGTTACTAGTGAGCCGACTGGTCATCGGCCGTCGCACGGAGCCGGGGTTCCCCCCGTACCCACGGCTCGTGCACCTGGCGCGGGCGGGGCACGTTCCCCCGGTCCCGCCCGCGCCCCACTTCCCCTCGTACCGCCCCGCGCGGCCCCCGCCTCACCCTCCGGTCCCGGTGCCCCGGTGCGCGCCCTTCGGATGACGCGTCGCGCAGGACACGGCATCGTTGTGAGGAAGGTCCCAGCGTGGGCCACTCCACCGGGCGCACGGCCGCCGCTACAGTCCGTGGCGAGGAGTCGGCCCTACCGGCGAGTAACCATGAGAGCGCGGAGGCAGAGCATGGCACGCGAGTCCGAGTCCGGACTGCCCATCGAACCGGTCTACGGACCCGACGCCCTGGCCGACTGGGACCCCGCCGAGAAGCTGGGCGAACCGGGGGCGTACCCGTTCACGCGCGGTGTGTACCCGTCGATGTACACCGGCCGGCCGTGGACGATGCGCCAGTACGCCGGTTTCGGCACGGCGACCGAGTCCAACGCCCGCTACCAGCAGCTCATCGCCAACGGCACGATGGGCCTGTCGGTCGCCTTCGACCTGCCCACCCAGATGGGCCACGACTCCGACGCCCCGATCGCCTCGGGCGAGGTCGGCAAGGTCGGTGTCGCCATCGACTCGATCGACGACATGCGGGTGCTGTTCGGCGGGATCCCGCTGGACAAGGTCTCGACGTCGATGACGATCAACGCGCCCGCGGCCCTCCTGCTGCTGCTCTACCAACTCGTCGCCGAGGAGCAGGGCGTCAGCGCGGACAAGCTCACGGGCACCATCCAGAACGACGTGCTGAAGGAGTACATCGCGCGCGGGACGTACATCTTCCCGCCCAAGCCGTCGCTGCGGCTGATCGCCGACATCTTCAAGTACTGCCGGGCCGAGATCCCGAAGTGGAACACCATCTCGATCTCCGGCTACCACATGGCCGAGGCCGGCGCGTCCCCCGCGCAGGAGATCGCCTTCACGCTCGCGGACGGCATCGAGTACGTCCGGACGGCGGTCGCGGCCGGCATGGACGTCGACGACTTCGCGCCGCGGCTGTCCTTCTTCTTCGTCGCCCGGACGACGATCCTGGAGGAGGTCGCCAAGTTCCGCGCCGCGCGCCGGATCTGGGCGCGGGTGATGAAGGAGGAGTTCGGGGCGAAGAACCCCAAGTCCCTGATGCTGCGCTTCCACACGCAGACGGCCGGTGTGCAACTGACCGCGCAGCAGCCCGAGGTGAACCTGGTGCGCGTCGCCGTCCAGGGCCTCGCGGCCGTCCTCGGCGGCACCCAGTCCCTGCACACCAACTCCTTCGACGAGGCGATCGCGCTCCCGACGGACAAGTCCGCCCGGCTGGCGCTGCGTACGCAGCAGGTCCTCGCGTACGAGACCGACGTGACCGCCACCGTGGACCCGTTCGCGGGCTCGTACGTCATCGAGAAGATGACCGACGAGGTCGAGTCGGCCGCGCTGGAGCTGATGCAGAAGGTCGAGGACCTGGGCGGGGCGGTCACCGCCATCGAGCACGGCTTCCAGAAGAACGAGATCGAGCGCAACGCCTACCGCATCGCCCAGGAGACCGACTCCGGCGACCGGGTCGTGGTCGGCGTCAACCGCTTCCAGCTCGACGAGGAGGAGCCCTACGAGCCGCTGCGCGTGGACCCCGCCATCGAGGCCCAGCAGGCCGAGCGCCTCGCGAGGCTCCGGGCGGAGCGGGACCAGGCGGCGGTGGACTCGGCGCTCGCGGCGCTGCGGAAGGCCGCGGAGGGCGAGGACAACGTCCTGTACCCGATGAAGGACGCGCTGCGGGCCCGCGCCACGGTGGGCGAGGTGTGCAACGCGCTGCGGGACGTGTGGGGGACGTACGTGCCCACGGACGCGTTCTGACGGGCGCGTTCCCGGGCCGGTCCGGGGGACCGCCCGGCGGGTGAGCGGAACCACGGTGAGGAGTGCCGCACGCGCGTGCGACACTCCTGCCATGTTCGGCGTCATCGACCTCCCCACCTACCTGGCAGGACTCGTCCTGATCGTCCTGCTGCCAGGCCCCAACTCGCTCTACGTGCTGTCCGTCGCCGCCCGCAGGGGCGTACGGGCCGGGTACCGGGCGGCGGCCGGTGTCTGGTGCGGGGACGCCGTGCTGATGACCCTGTCCGCCGCAGGCGTCGCCTCGCTGCTGCAGGCCAACGCCGTGCTGTTCGGCATCGTGAAGTACGCCGGGGCCGGCTACCTGACGTGGCTCGCGGTCGGGATGATGCGGGCCGCGCGGGGGATGTGGCGCTCCCGGCGCGAGCGGGGCGCGGACGGGGAGGCGGCCGGGGACGCGGCCGGCCCGTCCGCGGGCGCCGGTGCTCCCGCCGCCGAGGAACGGCCCTTCCGGCGCGCCCTCGTGGTCAGCCTGTTCAACCCCAAGGCGATCCTGTTCTTCGTCGCCTTCTTCGTTCAGTTCGTCGACCCGGCCTACGCCTACCCGGCGCTGTCCTTCGTCGTCCTCGGGGCCTTCGCCCAGGTCGCCAGCTTCCTCTACCTCAGCGCCCTGATCTTCAGCGGCACCCGGCTCGCGGCGGCGTTCCGCCGGCGCCGGCGGCTGGCCGCGGGGGCCACGAGCGCGGCGGGCGCGCTGTTCCTGGGCTTCGCGGTGAAGCTGACGCTGGCCGGCGCCTGACGCTCCCCGTCCGCCGTCCCCGCGGCCGGCTACCGCCCGACGCCCGCGCCCACCCGCGCCGCGTACGCGTCCAGGTCCTCCGGGCCCGTGCCCGTCCAGCCCACGTAGCCGTCCGGCCTGATCAGGTACAGGCCCGTGTCGAACGGCTCCACCGGCGGGCAGGACAGCACCCGTACGCCCTCCAGCGTCCGCGGGGCCCGCGTGCCCACCGCGAGCAGGGTCCACCGCGCCCCCGCCAGCGACGCGTGCAGGCGTACGCCGTCCACCTGCACGTCCGGCACGCGGTCGCCCGCCCGCACCTCGCCCGGGGCGTCTCGGGTCTCCACGGCCAGCGACGACTCCCGGTAGCCGAGGCCCAGTTGGCGGGTGGCCGCACCGCGCCGCGCCTGGTCGCGGTGGATCGCCGTGGACAGGGCCAGGATGTGCGCGGCGACCGGGCGGCGCTCCTCCTCGTAGGTGTCGAGCAGGGCCTCGGGAGCGGCCCCGGTCAGCACCGCGGCCAGCTTCCAGCCCAGGTTGTAGGCGTCCTGCACGCTGGTGTTGAGGCCCTGTCCGCCCGCGGGGGAGTGGACGTGGGCCGCGTCGCCGGCGAGCAGGACGCGGCCTGAGCGGAAGCGGTCGGCGAGGGCCGCGCGCGGGCGGAAGCCGGAGGACCAGCCGACCTCGGTCACCGACCCGGGGGCCAGGTGGGTGCGTTCGCCGACCACCGCGCGGATGCCCTCCAGGGAGGGGTCGAGGCCGTCCGCGCCGGGGAACTGGGCGACGAGCTGGAAGTCGTCCGTCCCGGCCAGCGGGCAGATCGCCAGGAAGCCCCGGCGCGACCCGGCGCGCCCGCCGGCCCCCTCCGGGCCTTCCGGGGCGCGCGCGTCCTCCGGCGGCGGGAACAGGTGCCAGCACTCGCGGCTCAGCCCCTCGACGCGCACGTCCGCCACCAGGACCGGGTCGGGGTCCACCGTCTCCCCGGTCATGCCGATGTCCAGGGCCCGGCGCAGCGCCGAGCGGCCCCCGTCGGCCGCGACCGCGTACCGGGCGCGCACCGGCGCCCCGGCGGCGAAGCGGACGGTCACGCCGTCGGCGTCCTGGTCGACGCCCACCGCCTCGCGGCCGAAGGCCACCCGGCCGCCCAGTTCCGTCAGCCGCGCGTACAGGATGCGGGTGGTCCGCCACTGCGGCACCATCCAGGGGGCGGTGAAGCGGGAGTGCGGTTCGCCCTCCTCGACCGGGTCGAACATCCGGTGCTCGCCCAGCTTCCTGCCGTCCCGCCAGACCACGGCGGCCGGGTAGGTGCCCCCGGCCGTCAGGACGGCGTCCAGCACGCCGAGGTCCTCGAAGACCTCCATGGTGCGCGGCTGGAACCCCTTGCCGCGCGAGCCGGGGGCGAGCCGCTCGCCCCGCTCCACCACCAGCGCGTCCACCCCGCGCCGGGCCAGGTCGATGCCGAGCGCGAGGCCGGTGGGCCCCGCGCCGACGACGACGACGTCCGTGCGGGTCGCTCCTGTGCCCATCCCTGCTCCTTAACGTTGTTAAGTGCTGCCGTCGACCAGCCTGTCCTTAACGACGTTAAGGAGTCAAGCCTGAGTGCTTAACGGTGTTAATTTGGCCGCGTGAGCACCGAACGCCGAGCCCCCCTGGACCGCGCCCGCGTCGCCGACACCGCCCTGGCGCTGCTGAACGAGGTCGGCCTGGAAGGGCTGACGCTGCGCGCCATCGCCCGCGAGCTGGACGTCAAGGCGCCCGCGCTCTACTGGCACTTCAAGGACAAGCAGGCGCTGCTCGACGAGATGGCCACCGCGATGTACCGCCGGATGACCGCCGACGTCGGCCTCGCGCCCGGCGGGACCTGGCAGGAGCGGCTGCGCGCCACCCACCACGGGCTGCGCTCGGCGCTGCTCGCCTACCGCGACGGCGCCCGGGTCTTCAGCGGCTCACGCTTCACCGGCACCGACCACGCCGTGCAGATGGAGGAGACCCTGCGCGTCTTCACCGCGGCCGGCTTCACCCTCGCCGAGGCGGTCCGCGCCTCCTCGACGGCGTACGCGTACACCGTCGGCTTCGTCATCGAGGAACAGGGCGTACGGCCGCTGCCCGGCGAGCGCCGCGAGGGCTACGACGTCGAGGAGCGGGCCCGGCTGCTGGCCGACTTCCCGCTGTCGGCGGCGGCCGGCCCGGAGATCTTCACCGACTACGACCGGCACTTCGAGGACGGGCTGGAGCTGGTGATCGCGGGCATCACGGCACGGTACGGCCACGGCTGAGGGCCCCGACGCGGATGTCACAGCGAGTTCACCCGGCTGTCGTCGGCGGGACATCAAGGTGCTGATCTTACTTTCTTAGAGTCACTTGACTTCCCGCTCAGAATCCAGGTGCGCACCCGTGGCCAACACACCGACCCTGTCCGTCGTCGTCCCCTGCTACAACATCGAGGCCTACGTCACCGAGACGGTGGCCGGCCTCGTCAACAACGCCCGGGACGACTTCGAGTTCGTCTTCGTCGAGGACCGGTCCACCAAGGACAGGACCTACGAGGCCCTCCTCGCCCTGACGGAACGGCTGCCCCGCAGCAGGGTGATCCGGCACGAGCACAACGGCGGGCTGGCCACGGCCCGCAACACCGGCATCGACGCCTCCGAGGGCCGCTACCTCACCTTCCTCGACGGCGACGACTGGCTGGCGCCGGGCTACCTGGCCCGCCTCGTCGACGTCATCGAGCGGTTCGACGTGGACTTCGTGCGCACCGACCACGTCCAGGTCACCGGCGTCGAACGGACCGTCCACCGGGCGCCCGAGGGCCGCCGCCACACCCCGCTGGACCCGCGCACCTCGATCCTCCCCGTCGACGACACCACCATGGTCGACTACCCCTACGCCTGGGCCGGCGTCTACCACCGCCGCCTGCTGGACAAGGGGCTGCTGCGCTTCCACGACGGGCTGCGCACCGCCGAGGACCGCCCGTGGATCTGGGGCCTGCACCGCCGGGCGGAGTCCTACGTCGTCGCCAGCCTGCGCGGGGTCTTCTACCGCCGGGGCGTGGCCAGTTCGCTCACCCAGATCGGCGACGTGCGCCAGCTCGACTTCTTCCGCTCCTTCGACCTGGTCCTCGCCGAACTCGCCGACGACCCCGAGGCCGGCCGGCTGCGCACGAAGGCGCTGCGCAACTACTGCGTCGTGATCGCCCACCAGCTCCTGGACCGGGGGCGGTTCGAACGCGGCGTGGCCGCCGAGCTCAAGCGCCGGGCCGCCGAGGCGCTGCGCGCGATGAGCGAGGACGAACTGGGCGAGGCCGTGGTGGGGATGGGCGAGGAACGCGTGCACCTGCTGCGCCGGGTGCGCGGTGGCCTGAAGGGAGTGGCGGCATGATCCAGATGTTCTTCTCGGCGACGCAGTACGCGGCGGCGACGGTGACCGCCGCGATCCGCGCCGGACAGTTCGGCCCCCGCGAGGGCGTGCGCCGCATCCTCGTCGTCAGCAACGTCGCCGCCGTCCCGGAGGTCAGCACGCCCCTGGACCGGATGCCCGGCTTCGAGAAGCTGCGCCCCGAGTTCGACGAGGTGCGCTCCTGGAACGAGTTCATCTCCCCGCACCACCCGGCCGGCTGGGCACCGCGCGCCCAGGACGCCGCGCTGTGGGAGAAGGCCGTCCGCCTCGCCTGGGACCTCGGGGACGAACCGGTGGAGATCGCCTGCGAGTCGATCCAGGCCAACCCCTCCCGCGCGGTCGCCGACATCTTCGCCGACAGCCCCCTGCACGTGTACGCGGACGGCCTGATGACCTACGGCCCCACCCGCAACCGCATCCCGCACGGCATGAGCAGCCGCATCGAGCGGGTCCTGCACCTCGACCTGGTGCCCGGGCTGCGGCCCCTGCTGCTGTCCGAGTACGGCGTGCAGCCCGAGGCCGTGCCCGGCGAGGCGATGGTCGAGGTCCTCGCGCAGCTCGGCGAGTCCGGTGCCGGGCTGCTCGCCGGCCTGCTGCCCGCCGACCATCCGCCCACCGCCGTGCTGCTCGGGCAGTACCTCTCCGCCATCGACCTGATCAGCCAGGACGAGGAACAGGGCCTGCACCTGCGGATGCTGCGGGCCGCCGCCCGCGCCGGGCACCGGGACGTGCTGTTCAAGCCGCACCCGAGCGCGCCCTCCGTCTACAACGAGACCCTGGAGGCCGCCGCCGGCGACCTCGGCGTGCGGCTCACCGTGCTGAACGAGCCGGTCCTCGCCGAGACGGTCTTCGCGTTCCTGAGGCCGAAGCTGGTCATCGGCTGCTTCTCCACGGCCCTGATGACCGCCGCCGCCTTCTACGGCCTACCCGTCGCCCGGGTCGGCACCGACCTGCTCCTGGAGCGCATCACGCCGTACGAGAACAGCAACCGGGTGCCGCTCACCCTCATCGACGCGGCGCTGCCCGACGCCGAGCGCGACGAGGTCGGCACCCCCTTGGAACTCAAGGGCATGGCCGAGGAGTTGACGCCGCTGGTGCGGGCCGTGGGGTACTGCATGCAGTCCCGCAAGCACCACGCCCTGCGCGAGGAGACGGCGCTCTGGCTCGCCGCCCACCTCGCCGAGTACCAGCGGTACTTCAAGCGCCGCCGGCTGACGAGCCTGCGGCTGCCCGGCGGGGCCCCGGTCCGCGCCGAGGCGCTGCGCCGGAACCCGGCCGTCCGCCGGGCCGTACGGCGGCTGCGGTCGGCGGCACGCCCCGCGTGACGCCCGGGCGGGGCGCGTCGACTCACGGCATCGCACCGCTTACCACGCGTTAGCGGCACGTTCACATGGTCCCCCTAGGTTCGGCGGATGCCAGACATATCCAGCCGGGCGCCACAGGTGCATGTGCCGCGCCAGCGTGGTGGCGCGGCGCTCGTCTCCTATGTGTTGCCCGCCTTCAACGAGTTCGACGGGATCCGCCGCTTCCACGAGGAACTCGTGGCGGCCCTGTGCGAACGCCCCGAGTACGCGTACGAGTTGGTGTACGTCAACGACGGCTCCTCGGACGGCACGCTCGCCGTGCTGGAGGACATCGCGAAGAACGACCGGCGGGTCCGGGTGGTGGACTTCGCCCGCAACTTCGGTCACCAGATGGCCATCACGGCCGGGATCGACGTGGCCCGCGGCGACGCCGTCATCGTCATGGACACCGACCTGCAGGACCCGCCCCGGGTCAGCCTGGAGCTGATCGACGCCTGGCGCGACGGCGCGGAGATCGTGCACGCCCGCCGGCGCAGCCGGCAGGACACGTTCTTCAAGCGGACCACCGCGCACGCCTTCTACCGCGTCCTGCGGTCCTCCACCGACGTCGACATCCCCGTGGACACCGGCGACTTCCGGCTCATGGACCGCCGGGCCGCCGACGAGTTGCGCCGCTTCCGCGAGCGCAGCCGGTTCGTGCGCGGCATGGTCGCCTCGATGGGATTCCGGCAGAGCGAGGTCCACTTCGACCGCGACGAGCGGTTCGCCGGGGAGACCAAGTACCCGCTGAAGAAGATGGCGCGCCTCGCCGTCGACGGACTGACCGGCTTCTCCACCGCGCCCCTGCGGATGATCACCAAGCTGGGCTTCGCGGTGCTCGCGCTGTCGTTGCTCGGCATCGTCTACGCGCTCGGCATGAAGGTGCTGCGCCCGGACATCACGGTGTCGGGCTGGACGATGCTCATGGTGGTCGTCCTCTTCCTCGGCGGCGTGCAGATGCTGTCGCTGGGCGTGCTGGGCAGCTACATCGGCCGCACCTACAGCGAGGTGCAGGGCAGACCCCTGTACACGGTGCGGCAGATCATCGCGCACGGGACGGACACCGCTCCCGCCCCCGCCGCCGCCCCCGTTCACGTCCCTGTCCCCGTCGGCGGTGACGGCACCGGCCATGGCGACCGATGACCTGATGCCCGCCGGCGCCGGCACCCCCGCCCCCGCACGCCCCGAGACCCGCGGGCGGGCCCGTGACGCCCGGCAGCTCATCACGTACGCGCTGGTCGGCGGCAGCGGTGTCCTGCTCGACCTGGGGGCGTTCCTGCTGCTCTACGACGTCGCCGGCTGGCACGAGCAACTGGCCAACGTCCTGTCCACCAGCATCGGCATCACCAACAACTTCGTGCTGAACGCGCTGTTCACCTTCCGCAGGCGGGACCGCCTGCTGGTGCGCTACCTGCGTTTCTACGCCGTCGGCCTGACGGGCATCGCGCTGACCTTCGTGCTGCTCGCGGTGTTCTCCCGCGGCCTCGGCATCGACCCGAACCTCGTGAAGGCCGGCTCGCTGCCCGTGGTGCTGCTCTTCCAGTTCGCGCTCAACAGAAAGTGGAGTTTCGGATGAACCTCGGCGTCATCGGCGCGGGAGCCACCGGCCTGACCGCAGCGTACGACGCGGTCGGGCAGGGCCACGCGGTCACGGTCCTGGAGGCCGCCGACGAACTCGGCGGGCTCGCCGCGTCGATCACCGTCGGGGGAGTGCCGCTGGAGCGCTACTACCACCACATCTTCCGCAGCGACCGGCAGATGATCGAGCTGATCGAGGACCTCGGGCTCGGCGGGTCCCTGCGTTTCCACCGGACGACGACGGGTGTGTTCCGGGGCGGCCGCACGCACCCCTTCAGCACCCCGCTGGAGATGCTGCGCTCACCGCTGTACGGGCTGCCCGCCGGCATCCGCTTCGGGCTGTCGTCGGCCTGGCTGAAGGTCGTGCGCGACGGCGAGCGCTTCACCGACCGCACGGCGCTGAGCTGGCTGAACAAGTGGGCCGGGCGGCGGGCCACCCGGGCCGTGTGGGAGCCGCTGCTGCGCGGCAAGTTCGGCGACCGCGCCGACCAGGTGTCGATGGCCTGGCTGTGGGCCCGCGTGCACTGCCGCACCTTCGAACTCGGCTACCTCGACGGCGGGTTCGAGCGGGTCTACGCGACCTTGCGGGACCGGATCGCCGAGCGCGGCGGCAAGGTGGAGTTCGGCAAGCGGGTGGACACCATCCGGCAGCCCGACGCGGGCGGGCCGGTCACCGTGCGCACCGCCGACGGCGCCTCCTACGCCTTCGACCACCTGATCGTCACCACCCCGCAGCCGGCCTTCGCCAAGGCCGCCGAGGCCCCCGCCGACGACACGGTGTGGCGCAACCAGTACCTGGGCGCGACCTGCTTCGTCCTGGAACTGGACCGCAGCGTGATCCCGTACTACTGGCTCAACATCAACGAGCCGGACTTCCCGTTCCTCGCGGTCGTCGAGCACACCCGGATGATCGACCCGGCCGTGTACGGCGGGCGGCACATCCTCTACGTCGGCAACTACGTGGAGCGCGACGACCCGCGCTTCACCACCGAGCCGGCCGAGCTGCTGGACCGGTACCTGCCGTGGCTTAAGCGGATCAACCCGGAGTTCGACCGGGCCTGGATCCACGACTGGCACTTCTCCCGGGCGCCCTTCGCGCAGCCCGTGGTCACACCCGCGTACAAGGCGCTGATCCCCGGGCACCACACGCACCTCGACGGGGTGACGCTCGCGACGATGGCGCAGATCTACCCGCAGGACCGCGGCCAGAGCTATTCGGTGGAGCTGGGCCACAAGGCGGCCCGCATCGCCGGGGCCGCCTGACCTCAGTGCGGCCGGCGGAGGGTGCACACCACCAGTTGCTGCCCCTCCGCCGGCCTGGGGCACCGGTAGGTGGTGCGGATGGCGGAGGCGATGCGCGGGTCGATCACGCCGAGCGAGAGCCAGCTCGGCTGGTAGACGGCGTACGCGGGCGGGTGCGCCTGGGTGATGCAGCGGACGTTCTCCCGGGTGGACGTCAGCGACGGCACCTCGGTGAGCTGCTTGGGCACGTTGAGGAACGTGGGGAACGGGTACCGGCAGCGCGTCGGGTGGCCGATGTAGTACGCCTGCTGCCCGAACACGAGGTACTGCACCTCGGCGCCCGGGGGCAGGAGCGCGTCCACCTGCTCGGCCGCGGCCTCGGCCGACCGCGCCTGCGCCTTCAGCTCGGCGTTGGTCGTGACGAGCCGGCCGAGGATGATGCGGACCCCGGAGGACGGCCACACCGTCACCGCCAGGCACACCACCAGCGCCAGCACGGGCAGGGCCGCGGGCACCCGGGGACCGCGCGCCCCGCCGGGACCACGGGAGAGCCGGACGTCGACGAGCGCGGCGGCCAGGGAGAGCGCGGCGGCGTACCCGGCGAGCACCGCCGCGTCCACGTCCTGGCGGACCGTCTCCAGCAGCGGGGTGAGCACACCCAGCAGCAGCGCCAGCGCGGTCAGGCAGAGCGGGGGCCGGCCGTACCGGCCGTACCAGCGGCCGATCGCGAGGCCGGTGAGGGCCGCCGCCACCACGGGCAGGTTCTCCCCGTGGTACGCGAACCAGTTGCCCTGGTAGACGACGACGGCCACCCCGCAGAGCACCAGCAGCACGGTGACGAGCGACGCCTCCACGCGCTGCCGCCGGGAGGTGAGCGTCAGCACGCACAGCAGCAGGGCGCCCGGCAGCAGCGCGAGGACCGGCGTGAGGGCCGTGCGGTCGCCCAGGTAGTACGCGGTCCGCTGGAACAACTCGGAGGCGACCACGGGGTCGTTGCCCCAGGCGTGCGCGTTGATGTGCGGCATGTCGCGCAGCCACTGCAGTTCGCGCGAGCCGGACCAGGCGCTGACCGCGAACAGCAGGCCGGTGGCGACGGCGGCGGCCGCGGCCAGCAGCAGGGCCCGCACCCGGTCCACGGTGAACACCACGAGCAGCGCCATCGCCGCGGTGCCCGCCGTCGAGTACTTCATCAGCACGGCCAGACCGAGCGGCACGGCGGCCAGCGCGACGGCCCGCCACCGGCGGCGCACCCCCAGCACGGCGGCCACGGCGAGCACCGAGAAGACGATCGCGAACCACTCGGGCTGCAGGTAGTCGATGACCGGCGCGAAGGCGAGGGTGAGCGCGGTCGGTCCCGAAACGAGCAGCGCGTCGCGCTCCGGCATCCGGGCGCGCAGGGCCCGGTGCAGCAGCAGCCCGGCGCCCGCGCACAGCAGCAGGCCGACGCACCGCATCAGCGCCTCGCGCACCGCGTCCGGCCCGGCGGTGAGCGCGTCGAGCCCGGCGACCAGCCAGCGGTAGAAGAACGGCCGGTGCGCGAACACCTCCGACGGGGACAGCCCGGCGCGACCCGTGGTGCGCAGGGCCGCGAGCACGTACCGCAGGTCGAGGAACACCCCGGTGGTGAGCGTGGTCGCCAGCAGCAGGACCGCGGTGACGACGGCGGTCGCCCCGCCGGCGGGGGAGGCCAGGCGCGCCCGGAGCCCGCGCGGGCCGGGGCCGCGCCGCGCCGCGGGCGCGGTCGGGGCCGCGGTGGATATGTCGGTCACGACCGCGAACCTAACACCGGTGTTCCACCGGAAAAGGCGCGCCGGGGAAAAGCTGCCGCACGGGTCGACGGCATTTCACCGGCCCGTCACCCGGCGGACTTTTCCGCTGCCGCTCCCGCTGCTTTCACCGCACCCGCGGCATTGTCGACCCCGCGTACGACAAGGCCCCGCTTCAGTCGCGGACCGATCGGTTTCTCCACGTACTTGTGCAGGAGCCAGGCCAGTCCCAGCATGATCAGAATGCTGCCGGTGATCGTCACGTACGGATTCAGTCCGAACTCCCGGTGCAGGATGCGGATCGCGAACCAGCCCAGGTGCTCGTGGATCAGGTAGAAGGGGTACGTCAGCGCGCCGGCCACGGTCAGCCACCTGCCGTTCGCGCGGCTCGTCCAGCCCACGGCCACCGCGGCGACGGCGACGAAGGCGACCAGGACGATGAGCTGGATGACGTGCGGATCGCGGTGGAAGTCGCCCTGCGGACCCGGGTGCCACAGCGCGGTGACCGAGTAGCGCTGGCCGAGCAGGAAGCTCATCACCACGATGCCCCACAGCAGCAGGTCGCTGCCGTAGCGGTGGATCAGGTACAGGGCGAGGCCGCCGATGAAGTAGGGGGCGTGGTCGCGCATCACCAGCTCGTCGGTGAGCGGGGTGTCGGCGACCCGGGCGAAGACCCCGGCCAGCGTCCACAGGCAGCAGAAGATCACCACCCGCCGGTAGGTGACGCCCCGCCAGACCACGCACAGCGCGAACAGCGCGTAGAAGCGGACCTCGACCCACAGCGTCCAGTCCACGCCCAGCACCCGGTCCACGCCCATCGGCTGCTGGAGCATGGTGAGGTTGACCAGCAGCTCGTCCGAGCGCAGCGGCTCCACCACCACCGGCAGGACGTACGCGGCGGCCGTGACGACGACGATCGCCGCCCAGTACGCCGGGTACAGCCGGGCCACGCGCGAGCGGAAGAAGTCGCCCAGGCTGCGGCCCCAGCTGCTCATGCAGATGACGAACCCGCTGATCAGGAAGAAGAACTGCACCCCGAGGCTGCCGTAGGTCGCCAGCCGCGACAGGGTCGGGAACACCTCGCTGGGGGACTGGTGCCAGGACTGCGCGACCTCGCCGTTCTTGCCGGCGTAGTGGTAGCAGCACACCATGAGCGCCGCCAGCAGGCGCAGCCCGTCCAGGGCGCGCAGCCGGCCCTCCGCCCGGGGCCGGACCGGGGCCGGGCCGGGCAGGAGGGCGTTGTGTCGCGGGGCCGGCGCCGGCGGGGGTGCCGGTGCCGTGGCTTGGTCGGCCGCGCTCATCCTGGGGACCTTCCGTGGGAGTCGGGGGACGCGTGAACGCTAGGTACCGCCCGCGCATGACGAATGAGTGACGGCTGACCCGCCGGGGGCGTGAACATGACGATCGGATGAATGGCCGCCCGGTCGAACCTCACGCCTCTCAGCGCCGGTTGCCCGACGCGCCCCGCTTCAGGGCCCGCGCCCGGCGTGCGATGCGGCGCACGGCCGCGTTGCGCGGGAGGAAGGCGAGCTGGGCCGGTACGGCGCCGGGCAGGGCCAGGGCGGCCAGGCGCCGGCGCTTGAAGTAGCGCCAGGTGTGCGGGTCCAGGTGCGCCGCGAGGTACCGCTCGGCCTCGCCCCGCAGGGACGGGTGGATCTTCGGCTGCATCGCGAAGCCGACCGCCCGCAGCAGCGCCGCCAGCTCCGCCACCCGCTCCGGTCCCGGCATGCTCCACGCCTCGACCGCCGCCGCGTCCTCGAGGTCCGGCAGCAGGGCGTCGACGATGGTCAGCGGCACCCGGTTGCTGTTCTGGTACGGCGCGAGCCGGGCCAGCACGGTACCGGTGCCGGCCCGGGCGACCGGCAGGCCGTACAGGCCGGCCGCGGTGAGCAGCGCGGTGGAGAAGCAGCCGACCACGAGGGCCGGGCGCAGCCGCTGGTAGACCACCTCCGCGAGGACGGGCCGCTCCAGGGACGTGAGCCGGGCGCCCAGGCGCGCCGCCTCCTCCTCCAGCAGCCGCGACCAGCGCGCCGGTGCCGTGGGGTGCGGCTTGAACACCAGCCGGCGGTGCCCGAGCGCGACCGCGCCGCGCACCATGGCGAGGTGGAGCTGCTCCTCCTCGGCGTCCCCGAGGATGCCGAGCGCCGAGAGGTACTGCCCGAGCAGCAGCGCGGGCCGCTCCCCGGGACCGGCCTCGTCCCCCGGGCCGGGCTCCGCCTGGGCCAGCTCGCCGAGCACCTTCAGGAACGCCTCCGGCGGCACCAGCACCGGCGGCACGCCGAACTCGGTGAGCAGCAGCGGGGAGAGGCGCGGCACCAGGTCCAGGTGGAGCAGCCGGCCGACGCGGGTGCCGACCAGCGGGTCGAGCTTGTCGCGGGTGGGGCCGTAGCTCATCAGGCCGTCGGCGTAGACGTCGAGGGGGGCACCGGTGAAGAGCTGGGCCAGCGCCAGCGCCGGGTTGACCTGGATCGACTCCACCGCCAGGTGGACCTCGTCGTCGCCGAGGCCCCACAGCAGCCGCACGTACCGCTCCCACATCGGGACGTCGTCCGCGCGCGGGCCCCAGCCGCCGGGGTGGAAGGGGGCGATGGCCGCGTTCCAGGACAGCACGTCGTCGAAGCGCTCACGGATCCGGTCGAAGCCGGGCATCGTGTCGACGGACGGGGTGGTCTCCGGGTTGGCCGCGTTGTTGGTGACCAGCAGCAGCCGGCGGTCCGTCGGCGCGAACAGCCCGGCGTCCAGGGCGGCGGCCAGGGTCGCGGCGCCGAACAGGGTGGAGACGCAGAAGATGCGGGTGGTGCCGGGCATCAGACGGCCACCGCCGACCGTGCCGCCGCCGGCCTGCGCCGCACCCGCCGCAGCGTGGTGGCGCGCTCGGTGTCCATCGAGTCCATGACGTCGGCGAGGACGTCCTGCGGCATGCGCCGCAGCGCGGCCGCGCACAGGGAACGGAGCTGACGGGCCACCGCGGGTTCGAACCTCTCGATCGTGCCGAGGTGATGGGTCATGATCGCGCAGTAGGTGCGCACGGCCTTGGGCAGCAGCCGGTCGGCCTCGGGGTCGCGCGCGGTCTCCTCGATCACCTGGTCGAAGGCGCGGACGAAATCGAGCTGGCGCACGTCGCCGATCTGGGTGAGCGACGAGGCCACCCCGCGCCGGTAGAAGACGCCCAGCAGCCCCACCACGGCGAAACTGTCCGCCTGCCGGTGCAGCTTCCAGATCCACGGCCGGTCCTCGGCGGTGCGCAGCCCGTCGGTGAAGTGCAGCAGCCCCCGGTCGACCAGGCGCCGGTGGTAGATCCCGGCCCAGGCGTAGGCGTAGTCCACCGGGGTGGACCGGTCGGCGGGCAGGATGCCGTCCCGCGGGTCCAGCACCGTGCCGCGGCGGCCCAGCGGCACCCGGTGGACGCTGCGCGCCCGCCCGGTGCACTGGACGTGGTCGGTGCGCACGAAGTCGCAGCCCAGCTCCTCGGCGGCGGCGAGGAGCCGGGGGAGGTACCCGGGGGCGAGCCAGTCGTCGCCGTCCAGGAAGGTCAGGTAGTCGCCGCGGGCCGCGTCGATCCCGGTGTTCCTCGCGGTGGCCAGCCCTCCGTTCCGCTCGTGTCTGACCAGCACCGCCCCCGGCAGGTCGCGCTGCGCACGTTCGAGGATCTCCGGGGTCGCGTCGGTCGAGCAGTCGTCGACCAGAATGAACTCGAAGTCCTCCCGGGTGTTCGCGCGCAGGCTCACGAGGGTGTCGGGCGCGTATTGCTGCACGTTGTAGAACGGCACGATCACGGAAAGCTTTGGCACGGCGAAACCCTAGGGCGCGTCAGGGCGGCAGGTATTTCCGCTCGGGATACAGCGGGTGAACTCGATGTGTCGGAACAGTGCCGCACACCTACTTCCCGGCGGAAGGCCGCCCGATTCGGACTCAGGTGATGTGTTGTTAACTCATTGTTGACTTGTGGTTGGCACGTCGCTGGATTTCTCTTTCTAGCGTCTTGGCCGTGCCACCGAGTAATACGAAGACCCTTCGGATCGCCGTCCTCGCGGACTCCGACACCCGCTGGAAATGGGGGGCGTCGACCGCCGGACGCGTCGCCCCCGCCGCACCCGCCGCACCTGTCCTGGACGGCTTCCTGCTGCGCGGCCGCGCCACCCCCACCCCCCGCCAGCTCGCCGAGGTGGGCGTGCGCGCCGACTCCCTGCGCGAGGTCACCGCGGCGGAGTTCCTGCGCGTCATGGCCCAGGAGCCCTACGACGTGCTGGTCCTCGCGCTCGTCGGGGGCGGCGTGCAGGCCGTGCTGCACGGGCTGCGCCGGGTCTGGGAGGGCCGCACGGACCGGCCGGTCGTCGTCACCGGCTACGTCGGCGTCGTGTACGAAAAGCTCGCCGACGGCCTGCTGCTGCGCCACGGCGCGGACCTCGTCCTCGCCAACTCCCGCCAGGACGCCGAGCGGTTCCGGCAGGTGTACGAAGGGGTGGGCGCCGACGCCTCGTCGGTGACCGAGGTGGCCCTGCCGTTCCTCGGCGGCGCGCCCTACACCGGCGAACACGACCCCTACACCGTGGTGTTCGCCGCCCAGCCGTCCGTGCCGGAGACCCGGCGGGACCGCGCCTACCTGTTGGAGCGGCTGGTACGGCACGCCCGGCTGCACCCCGAGCGCGAGGTGCTGCTCAAGCTGCGCTCCCGGCCCGGTGAGCACACCACCCACCTGGAGGAGCTGCCGTACCAGAAGCTGGCGCAGCGGCTCGACCTGCCGCCCAACGTCCGCCTGGTCTACGGCAACATGGGCGAGGTCCTGGACCGCACCGACCTGATGGTCACGGTCAGCTCCACGGCCGCGCTGGAGTCCCTGCACCGCCGTGTCCCCACGGTCGTGCTGACCGACCTCGGGGTGCGCGAGGCGCTCGGCAACCACCACTTCGTCGGCTCCGGCTGCCTCGCCTCCTGGGACCAGCTCGACGCCGGCCACCGGCCCGTGCCGGACGAGGAGTGGGTGGCCCGGCAGGGCGTCGCGGCCGACGGGCGGTACGAGCGCGCCTTCGACGCGGCCCGCGAGCGCATCGCCGAGCTGCTCGGGCGGCCCGGCGGACTGCCCCCGCTCGCGCCGTACTACACACCCGAGACCGCCCCCGGCTACCTGCCCGGCGTCCTCGCCCGCCACCACCTCGCCCCCGACGGCTCCCTGCTGCCCGGCGCCCCGGCCGCCGACCGGGAGCCCGGCCCCGTCCGCCAGATCGTCCGCCGCGCCGCCCGCGGGGCCTACCGGCACGGCGTACAACGCGTGGCCCCCGTCATCCGCCGCATGGGCGAACTGTGACCCCGGCCCCGGCCCCACCCCCGTCCCGAGACCCAGGAGTCCACCCCATGCCCCATCCCGACGGCCCCCCGGTGCGCCGGGTGCTCGCCGTGATCCCCGCGCGCGGCGGCTCCAAGGGTGTGCCCGCCAAGAACCTGGCCCCCGTCGGCGGGGTCCCGCTGGTGGCGCGGGCGGTCCGGGCGTGCCGGGCGGCGCGGCGCGTCACCGACGTCGTCGTCTCCACCGACGACCAGGCCATCGCCGCCGCGGCCCGCCAGGCCGGCGCCGAGGTCGTGCTGCGGCCCGCCGCCATCGCCGGCGACACCGCCACCTCCGAGGCCGCCGTACGGCACGCCCTGGACGCCCACGAGGCCCTGCACGGCACCCCCGTCGACGTGGTGCTGCTCGTCCAGTGCACCAGCCCCTTCCTGGTCCACGAGGACGTCGACGCGGTGGCCGGCGCGGTCGCCGAGGGCGGCGCCGACACCGCCGTGACCGTCGCCCCCTTCCACGGGTTCGTCTGGCGCGACGCCGACGACGCGTCCGACGGCGGCACCGGCGTCAACCACGACAAGTCCTACCGGCCGCGCCGCCAGGACCGCCCCCAGGACTACCTGGAGACCGGCGCCGCCTACGCGATGGACGCGGCGGGCTTCCGCACCCACGGCCACCGCTTCTTCGGCCGCACCGAACTGGTCCGCACCGACCCGGCGCGCGTCCTGGAGATCGACGACCCGCACGACCTGGCCCGCGCCCGCGCCCTGGCCCCGCTGCTCGACGCGGACCGCCCGGGCGCCCTCCCGACCGCCGACGACGTCGACGCGGTCGTCCTGGACTTCGACGGCACCCAGACCGACGACCGGGTGCTGATCGACGCCGACGGACGGGAGTTCGTCTCCGTGCACCGCGGGGACGGACTCGGCATCGCTGCCCTGCGCCGCAGCGGCCTGGCGATGCTGGTCCTGTCCACGGAACAGAACCCGGTGGTCGCCGCCCGGGCCCGGAAGCTGCGGCTCCCGGTGCTGCACGGCGTCGACCGCAAGGACCTCGCGCTGAAGCAGTGGTGCGAGGAGCAGGGCATCGCGCCGGAGCGCGTGCTCTACGTCGGCAACGACGTCAACGACCTCCCGTGCTTCGCCCTCGTGGGCTGGCCCGTGGCGGTCGCGAGCGCCCACGACGTCGTACGCGGCGCCGCACGCGCGGTCACCACCGTCCCCGGTGGCGACGGCGCGATCCGAGAGATCGCCAGCTGGATCCTCGGCCCCTCTCTCGACTCCCTCCACGATTAAGGACAGTTCCTGCCATGAGCACCGACTCCCGTCTGCGCACGTTCGGTTCCCGCGAGGTCGGCCCGGGCCGGCCCGTCTACATCTGCGGCGAGATCGGCATCAACCACAACGGTGAGCTGGAGAACGCCTTCAAGCTGATCGACGTGGCCGCCGAAGCCGGCTGCGACGCCGTGAAGTTCCAGAAGCGCACCCCCGAGATCTGCACCCCGCGCGACCAGTGGGACATCGAGCGCGACACCCCCTGGGGCCGGATGACGTACATCGACTACCGCCACCGCGTGGAGTTCGGCGAGGACGAGTACCGGCAGATCGACGCGTACTGCAAGGAGAAGGGCATCGCCTGGTTCGCCTCCCCGTGGGACACCGAGGCCGTGGCCTTCCTGGAGAAGTTCGACGTGCCGGCCCACAAGGTCGCCTCCGCCTCCCTCACCGACGACGAGCTGCTGCGCGCCCTGCGCGCCACCGGCCGCACCGTCATCCTGTCCACCGGCATGTCCACCCCGAAGCAGATCCGCCACGCGGTGGAGGTCCTCGGCAGCGACAACATCCTGATGTGCCACGCCACCTCGACCTACCCGGCGAAGGCCGAGGAGCTCAACCTCCGCGTGATCAACACGCTGGAGAAGGAGTACCCGAACGTCCCGATCGGCTACTCCGGCCACGAGACCGGCCTGCAGACCACGCTGGCCGCGGTCGCCCTCGGCGCCGCCTTCGTCGAGCGCCACATCACCCTGGACCGCGCCATGTGGGGCTCGGACCAGGCCGCCTCCGTCGAACCCCAGGGCCTGACCCGCCTGGTGCGCGACATCCGCACCATCGAGGCGTCCCTCGGGGACGGCGTGAAGAAGGTCTACGAGTCCGAGCTGGGCCCGATGAAGAAGCTGCGCCGGGTCAGCGGCGTGGTCGCCGAGGCGGAGATCGCGGCCGCGGCGGGCGAGCCCCTGACGGTCTGACCCCGGCCGCCGATCCGCACCCCGACAGCACCCCACGACGGGATGGTCGTACGAGGATGAGACCCCGCGCCGGGAACACCGGCACCCCCCACACCCTCGCCTTCGTCGAGAGTCCGGTACAGCTCCTGAACGTGCTGGAGTGGGCCCACGCCCAGGGCCCGCACCCCCGCGAGGAGCCCGGCGCGGGATTCACCCTGGTCGTGCTGTCGCCGACCGACCCGATGACCCGCGGCCAGTTGCGCCGGATGGCCGAGCTGGCCCGCGAGGAGGGCCACGCGGTGCGCTGGGAGGAGGCGCGCGGCGGCGCGTCCGCGCCCTTCCGCACCGTCGGCGCCCTGACCGGCCTGCTGCGGCGGGCCGACCGGGTCGTCATGGGGGACCCGTTCTCCCGCTACGTCCAGCTCCTGCTGACGATCACCCGGGCCCGGTCCCTGGTGGTCGTCGACGACGGCACCGCCACGATGGAGTTCGTGGCCCAACTGGCGCGCGGCGAGCGCCTGGTGCGCTGGCACCGCAAGGGCGGCCGGCCCGCCCCGCGCGACCTGCTCTTCGCCCCGGTGTCGGCCCGGGCACGCCGCCGGCTGTCCCCGGCCGGGGAGCGGACGGTGGAGGTGTTCTCCGCCATGCCGATCGAGGAGCGGCCCGAGGGCGTCACGGTCACCGCCAACGCCTTCGCCTGGACCCGTGCGCGCTTCGGCCCGCCGCACCTGATCGACGGCGCCGACCTGGTCGGCACCTCGCTGGTGGAGACCGGCGTGGTGGACGGCGAGCGCTATCTGGAGGCCGTCCGCACCCTGGCCAAGGCGCACGGGGTGCACCGCTACTTCGCCCACCGGCGCGAGAGCGCCGACAAGCTGCACCGGCTGGCCGTGGAGACGGGCCTGGAGATCGTCCGGCCCGAGCTGCCCCTGGAACTGATCGCCCGCCGCGGCCCGGTCGGCCGCACCGTCCTCAGCTTCCCCTCCACGGTCGTGCACACCCTGCCGCTGGCCCTGGCCGGCACCCAGGTGCGCATAGCCGTCTGCGACATCGACCCCGGCTGGCTCACCGACCGCGCCTCCCCGCGCGCCCAGGGCTTCCTCTCGGGCGTCACCACCACGGCCCGCGACGTCCACCGGCTGGCGGCGGTGACCCCGGCCTAGGGGCTGTCCCGTCAACCGGGGCGGGGCCCCTTACCTCCCGGGTAATCGCACCGTCCGCCCCGGCGCCGGTACGTTCGACGCGTCGCCCCAGCAGACGTGCCGAAGGAGCCGGAGATGACCGCCTACGCCTTTGCCCACCTGCACCACAGCGCCCTGCACCCGGACGTCGTCGAGTACATCGACCGCATCCAGGACACGCTGGACCCCTTCCGGGGGCGGTTCCTGCTGCACGGCCCGCCGGCCGAGGTGGTGGAGGGCAGCTTCGAGGGCAACCTCGTGCTGATCGCGTTCCCCGGCCTCGCGGAGGCCCGCGCCTGGTACGCGTCCCCCGCCTACCGGGAGATCCTGCACCTGCGCACGGACCACATCGCCGGGGACATCGTCCTCGCGGAGGGCGTGGCGCCCGGCTACGACCCCCGCGCGACGGCGGCCACGCTGCGGGCGGCCCTCTGACCCCTGCCGTCGGGCCGCCCGCGTTCCGCGGTGTCTATGCGGTGCGCGTGCGGGCGTCCAGCAGGACCGCCGCCGTGAACAGCTCCACGCCCACCTGGATCGCCGACTCGTCCGCGTCGAAGTCGCCCTGGTGCAGGTCACGGACCGTGCGCTCGCCCGGGGGGCGCACGCCGAGGCGGGCCATGGCGCCGGGGACGTGCTCCAGGTACCAGGAGAAGTCCTCGCCGCCGAGGCTCTGCTCGGTGCTCTCCACGGAGTCGGCGCCCCGGCGGGCGGTCATCGCGCTGTCGAGCAGGTCGACGACCTCGGCGTCGTTGACGACCGGCGGCACGCCCCGCACGTAGTTGATCTCGGACTTGGCGCGGTGCAGGTTGGCCACCTCGTCGATCGCCGCGACCACCATGTCGGGCGCCAGCCGCCACGCGTCGATGTCCAGGCAGCGCACCGTGCCGGACAGCTCGGCGTGCTGCGGGATGACGTTCGGCGCGTGACCGCAGTCGATCCGGCCCCAGGTGACCGCCAGCCCCGCGCGCGTGTCGACGCGCCGGCCGACCAGCGCCGGGACGTCGGTGACCACCCGGGCCGCCGCGGTCACCAGGTCGGTCGTCAGGTGCGGGCGGGCGGTGTGGCCGCCGGGCCCCTCCAGGGAGATCTCGAGCCGGTCGCACGCCGAGGTGATCGGCCCGACCCTCAGCCCGATCCGGCCGGCGTCCACCCGCGGGTCGCAGTGCACGGCGATGATCCGCCCCACCCCGTCCAGCGCGCCGCACGCGATCGCGTCGGCCGCGCCGCCGGGCAGCACCTCCTCGGCGGGCTGGAAAATCAGCCGCACCGGACGCGGCAGCAGCCCGTCGCGGTACAGCTCGGCCATGACCAGGCCGGCGCCGAGGACCACGGTGGTGTGCACGTCGTGGCCGCAGGCGTGCGCGCGGTCGGGCACCGTGGAGCGGTACGCGCAGTCGCTCTTGGTGTCCGGGATGGGCAGCGCGTCGATGTCCGCGCGCAGCGCCATCACGGAGCCGGTGGCCGGGTCGACGTCACCGATGTCACAGATCAGCCCGGTGCCCCCGCTCAGCACCCGCGGTCGCAGGCCCGCCTTCTCCAGGCGTGCCTTGATCGCGGCCGTCGTGCGGAACTCCTGGTTGCCCAGCTCGGGGTGCATGTGCAGGTCGCGGCGGAAGGCGACGAGCTCGGCGCGCAGGGCCTCCGGAAGGGCGCCGGGGAGCGGCGCGTGTGCGTGCCCGGCGGTGACGGGATCGGCCTCGGACTCTCGGGACATCAGTTGCTTCACCCTTTGAAGGGTAGGACGCCGGGGCGGTCAACCGACCCACGATCACCAAACTTCAACCCGTCAGGGGAAGAAAGATTGGCCGCGCGGCGCATGGCGGTCGTTTCGGGTGGGTAAACTCGCCCGTCCTCCGGCCGAGCCGATCATGGGCTCCACCCGTCGTTCCTCTGGCTGTTCCCTCCTCTGTCCTCGCTTGACGTCGTCTGTCGTCGTCTGTCTTCGTCGGTCCTCCTCTTCCACGGATACCACGCGTCGCCACAGAACCGCTGGACTTGTCCACCCAGCGGAACCGCCACCGCCGCGCGAGTAGAGTCCGCTCCCGTGACGGACTCCGACGCAGGGACCACGACCACGCGGACGGACCTGGCGGACGCCCTGCGGGCCGCCCGGGACTCGTACGACACGATCGCCGAGGACTACACCGAGGAGCACCCGGACGGCCTGGGCGACGGCCCGCTGTACGGCGCGCTGCTCACCGCCTTCGCCGACCTGGTGAAGGAGGCGGGCGGCGGGCCGGTGGCCGACATCGGCAGCGGACCGGGGTACGTCACCGCCCGGCTGCACGCCCTCGGGGTGCCGGTCTTCGGCGTGGACGTCTCGCCCCGCATGGTCGCGCTGGCCCGCCGCGCCCACCCCCACCTGCGCTTCCACGTGGGTTCCATGACCGCACTCGACCTGCCGGACGCCACGCTCGGCGGGATCACCGCGCTGTACTCGATCATCCACGTGCCGGACGAGCACCTGCCGGCCGTCTTCGCCGGGTTCCGCCGCGTGCTGGCCCCGGGCGGCCAGGTGATGCTCCTCTTCCAGTTCGAGGAGGACACCGACGGACGGCACCTGGCCGAGCGCTACGGCCGGCCGGTCGACCTGCGCTACCACTGGCGCACCCCGGACACCGTGGCCGGCCTCCTGACCGACGCGGGCCTGGAGGTGCGCGCCCGCGCCGTCCTCGCCGCGGAGGGACCGTCCCGGCTGCGGATGCCCAGGGGCTACGTCCTGGCCCGCCGGCCCGCGTAGGGCGGGGCCGGCACCCGCGGGCGCCGGCCCCTCCGTCCCACGACCCGTCGGTCAGCCGAACATGCCCGGCTGGTAGTCCCCGGCCGGCTGCTGGTTGATCACGTTGACCCGGTTGTAGGCGTTGATGATGGCGATCAGCGAGATCAGCGCGGCGAGCTGCTCCTCGTCGTAGTGCTTGGCCGCGTTCTGCCACACCGCGTCGGGCACGCCGCCGGCCGCGTCGGCGATCCGGGTGCCCTCCTCGGTCAGCTCCAGGGCGGCCCGCTCGGCCTCCGTGAACACCGTGGCCTCGCGCCAGGCGGCGACCAGGTGCAGGCGCTGCGCGCTCTCCCCGGCGTGCGCGGCGTCCTTGGTGTGCATGTCGGTGCAGAAGCCGCAGCCGTTGATCTGGCTCGCGCGGATCTTCACCAGCTCCTGCGTCGCGGCGGGCAGGGTCGACTCCGAGAGGGCCTTGCCCGCGGCGTTGATGTGCTTGAAGACCTTGCCGGAGACAGGGTTGGTGAAGAGGTTCAGCCGGGCTTCCATGAGAACTCCTCTGCCGTGGTGGCGGGTTGTACTTCTCTGACGGAACGGCCCGGGCGGATGTGACAGCCCTGGGTGTGACCTGCGTCTCAGCCCGCGCGGAGAGGGAGCGCGCGCCCGGTGTGCCCCGCTTCGCCCCCTGTCGACACCCGCCCGTAACCGCGGGGGGCCGCCCGTAACCCGGGGGCGGCACGAATCGGTAACGGCCGCGAGGAACCCCGTTCCGCTCCCCTTCTACGCGCGTTACTGTGCGCCGGAAATCGCCGCCGTGGGCGGTCGATCGGGGATGCGGGCCGGCGCAGGCGGCGGTGCCGCGGGGACGAAGGGGTGCTTGTCATGCGTCTGATCTCTCGGGGGAGCAGGGTCTCCCAGGCAGCGGTGGCCGTCGCGGTCGTCGCGCTCGCGGCCGCCGGGTGCGGCGAGTCCAGCACCGGCTCCAAGGGCGGGGACAAGGAGTCGGCCGGCGGCTACACCGGCAAGGGCATCGGCCTGGCGTACGACATCGGCGGCAAGGGCGACCAGTCCTTCAACGACGCGGCGTACGCCGGATTCCAGAAGGCCGAGAAGGAGTTCGGCCTCGGCGGCCGGGACGTCGAGCCGCAGGACGGCGAGTCCGACGCGGACAAGGTGCAGCGCCTGACCCAGCTCGCCCAGGCCGGCTACAACCCGGTGATCGGCGTCGGCTACATCTACGCGCCGGCCGTGAAGACGGTGGCCGCCAAGTTCCCGAAGACCACCTTCGGGATCATCGACGACGAGACCGTCCAGGCGAAGAACGTCGCCGACCTGGTCTTCCACGAGGAGCAGGCGTCCTACCTCGCCGGTGTGGCCGCCGCCAAGGCGTCGAAGAAGGCGCACATCGGCTTCGTCGGCGGTGTGGACATCCCGCTGATCCACAAGTTCGAGGCCGGCTACGTCCAGGGCGCCAAGTCGGTGAACCCGAACATCAAGATCGAGTCGCAGTACCTCACCGAGACCCCGGCCGAGGGCGGCTTCTCCAGCCCGGACAAGGGCAAGGAGGGGGCCAGCGGCCAGATCGAGAAGGGCGTCGACGTGATCTACCACGCGGCCGGCCTGTCCGGTCAGGGTGTGATCTCCGAGGGCGCGGCCAAGGGGATCTGGGTCATCGGCGTCGACTCCGACCAGTACGCCCAGAGCTCGCTGGCCGCGTACAAGGACCACATCCTCGGCTCGGCCCTGAAGAACGTCGGCGGCGCGGTCTACGACCTGGTCAAGTCGGTCCACGAGGGCAAGCCGCTGAGCGGCGTGGTCCGCGGCAGCCTCTCCAACGACGGCGTCGGGTTCGCCGACTCCAACCCGAAGTACAAGGCGATGACCGACGTGGTCGACGCGGTGGACAAGGCCAAGCAGGACATCACCTCCGGCAAGGTCACCGTCAAGACCCAGTGATCATTCACCGCTCCGGGCCCCGGACGGATCGAAAGGTCTGACTTTTCCGGGGCTCCTAGGCCCTCCGGGCCCTTTGCGATCCCTGCGCCCCTTGCCTCCCGCAAGGGGCGCATTGCTGTCCGTAGTCTGGCGGCGAAATGCGGCCACAGCTCGATAACGGACCGGACAGAAGGGTTTTTCCGTCTGGTCTACGCGCGTTACGCTGCGGCGGAACCAGCGCCTGGTATGGGCGCTTGCACAAAGGAGTCTCGTTCCATGCGCCGGGTGTCCCGTATCGCGGTTGCGGGTGTTGCTACCGCAGCCCTCGCCGTGACGGTTTCCGCTTGCGGAAGCTCGTCCACGTCGTCCTCCTCCAGCAGCAGTGACAAGAACCTGGGCCTCGCGCTGGCGTACGACGTCGGCGGCAAGGGCGACCAGTCCTTCAACGACGCGGCCACCGCCGGCCTGGACAAGGCCGACAAGGAGTTCGGCTACAAGTCCACCGCGGTCGAGCCGCAGGACGGCGAGTCCGACGCGGACAAGACGCAGCGCCTGGAGACCCTCGCCAAGCAGGGCTACAACCCGGTGATCGGCGTCGGCTTCGCGTACGCGCCGGCCGTCAAGGAGGTCGCGGCCAAGTTCCCGAAGACCACCTTCGGCATCGTCGACGACAACTCCTTCCAGGCGAAGAACGTCGCCAACCTCGTCTTCCACGAGGAGCAGGCGTCCTACCTCGCGGGCGTCGCCGCCGCCAAGGCCACCAAGACCAACGTCGTCGGCTTCATCGGCGGCGTGGACGTGCCCCTGATCCACAAGTTCGAGGCCGGCTTCAAGCAGGGCGTCGCGGACACCAAGAAGGGCGTCACGGTCAAGTCGCAGTACCTGACCGAGACCGCCGCCGAGGGCGGCTTCTCCAGCCCCGACAAGGGCGAGAGCGCCGCCGACGGCCAGATCGACGCCCACGCGGACGTCCTCTACGCCGCCGCCGGCCTGTCCGGCCAGGGCGTGATCAAGGCCGCCGCGGCGCACAAGGTGTGGGCGATCGGCGTCGACTCCGACCAGTACAAGCAGGACGCGCTGGCCAAGTACAAGGCCTCGATCCTCACCTCGGCCATGAAGAACGTCGAGGGCGCGGTCTACGGCCTGGCCAAGTCCGTCCACGACGGCAAGCCGGAGACCGGTGAGATCCGCGGCAGCCTGGCCAACGGCGGCGTGAGCCTGTCGGACTCGAACCCGGCGTTCGCCAACGACAAGGCGGTCCAGGACGCCGTGAAGAAGGCCGAGGAAGGCATCAAGAACGGCTCCATCACCGTCAAGACCTCCTGAGCCGGCGCGGCCCCGGAGGCCGTACGGACCATGGCCAAAAGGGCGCTGTCATGACAGCGTTACGGCCACGGAACGGGGCGCGCGGAGGATGGCCTCCCCGCGCCCCGTTCGCGCGGCACAATGCTCGGAACGGATCAGACTGGAAGCAGTGCGATCAGGTCCGGGCACTATTTAAAGCAGGGGCGCTACGCGCGTAGAGCGGCCCCTTTCCCGAGGAGAGTGCGCCATCGACGCGTCCAGCAGCCCTCCGCTCACCGCTCCGTCGACAGTGGCGGTGGAGCTCACGGGCATCACCAAGCGATTCCCCGGTGTCGTCGCCAACCACGACATCCACCTGACCGTCCGCAAGGGCACCGTGCACGCCCTCGTCGGCGAGAACGGCGCGGGCAAGTCGACCCTGATGAAGATCCTCTACGGCATGCAGAAGCCGGACGAGGGCAGCATCGCGGTCGACGGCGAGCAGGTGAGCTTCTCCAGCCCCGCCGACGCCATCGCGCGCGGCATCGGCATGGTCCACCAGCACTTCATGCTGGCCGACAACCTCACCGTGCTCGAGAACGTCGTCCTCGGCAGCGAGAAGCTCCACGGCATCGGCGGCGGCGCCCGCCGCACGATCCAGGAGATCTCCGACCGCTACGGCCTCGGGGTGCGCCCCGACGCCCTGGTCGAGGACCTCGGCGTGGCCGACCGCCAGCGCGTGGAGATCCTCAAGGTCCTCTACCGCGGCGCCCGCACCCTGATCCTCGACGAGCCGACCGCCGTGCTCGTGCCGCAGGAGGTCGACGCGCTCTTCGCCAACCTGCGCGGGCTGAAGTCCGAGGGCCTGTCCGTCATCTTCATCTCCCACAAGCTGGGCGAGGTGCTCTCCGTCGCCGACGAGATCACCGTCATCCGGCGCGGCACGACCGTCGGGACGGCCGCCCCCGCGCAGACCACCCCGCGCCAGCTCGCCGAGATGATGGTCGGCAGCGAGCTGCCCACCCCGGAGACCGGCGAGTCCACGGTCACCGACCGCGCGGTGCTGGAGGTCAGGAACCTCACGGTGCACGCCCGCGGCGCCGTGTCCCTGGGCACGGAGGCGGAGCCCGCCGCCGGGGGCCTCACCGAGTTCGCGCCCGCCGGCGAGGTCAAGAAGGTCCTCGACGACGTCACCTTCACCATCCACGCCGGTGAGGTCATGGGCATCGCCGGTGTCGAGGGCAACGGCCAGACCGAGCTGATCGACGCGCTGATCGGCACCAAGGCCGCCGACTCCGGACAAATCGTCTTCCTCGGCGAGGACATCACCCCCTGGGCCACCCGCAAGCGGCGCGAGTCCGGCATCGGCTACATCCCCGAGGACCGCCACCGCCAGGGCCTGCTCCTGGAGGCCCCGCTCTGGGAGAACCGCATCCTCGGCCACGTCACCGAGGCGCCCAACGCCAAGGGCTTCTGGCTGAACCCCAAGGGCGCCCAGGCCGACACCCGCCGGATCGTCGAGGAGTACGACGTCCGCACCCCCGGCATCGACGTCACCGCGGCCTCCCTGTCCGGCGGCAACCAGCAGAAGCTGATCGTCGGCCGCGAGATGAGCCACGACCCCAAGTTCCTGATCGCCGCCCACCCCACCCGCGGTGTGGACGTCGGCGCGCAGGCCCAGATCTGGGACCGCATCCGCGAGGCCCGCCGCGAGGGCCTGGCGGTGCTGCTGATCTCCGCCGACCTCGACGAGCTGATCGGCCTGTCGGACACCCTGCGGGTGATCTTCGACGGCAGGCTGGTCGCCGACGCCGACCCCGCCACCATCACCCCGGAGGAGCTCGGTTCCGCGATGACCGGCGCCGCGACCGGGCACCTGCACCATTCCGAAGACAGCGCGGCGGACACCGCCCCGGAGGACGAGGCCCGATGAAGAAGTTCGACAAGGAGCGCGTGCTCGTCGCGGTGGCGGGTCCCGTCATCGCGCTCGTCGCGGCGGTCCTGCTGACCTCGGTCGTGCTGATCGCCTCCGGCAAGAACCCGTTCGAGCCCTACCGGCTGATGCTGGAGCAAGCCGGGTACTCCGACGTCCAGGTGCTGATCGTCAACCAGGCGTCGCTGTACTACATCGCCGCCATCGCGGTCGCCCTCGGCTTCCGGATGAACCTGTTCAACATCGGCGTCGACGGCCAGTACCGCCTCGGCGCGATGATGACGGCCGTGGTCGGCGCCCACGTCGCCCTGCCGTCCTTCCTGCAGGTCCCGATGCTGCTGCTGGTCGGCGCGCTCACCGGCGCCATGTGGGCCGGCATCGCCGGCGTGCTGAAGGTGACCCGGGGCGTCAGCGAGGTCGTCGCGACGATCATGCTGAACTCGATCGCCACCAGCGTCATCGGCTACCTCACCCTGACCGACAACCTCGGCGTGCTGGTCGGCGACAACGTCACCACCGGCATCATGAAGGACTCCGGCTGGGTGCCCGGGATCGACCTGGGCCAGGACGTCGGCGAGATCTACGGTCTGGTCTTCCTCGCGGTCGCCCTGGGCATCGCCTACTGGCTGGTCCTCAACCGCACCCGCTTCGGCTTCGACCTGCGCGCCACCGGCGAGTCCGAGACCGCCGCCGCGGCCTCCGGGGTCAACGCCAAGCGCATGGTGCTCACCGCGATGCTGATCTCCGGCGCGGTGGCCGGCATCTCCGGCCTGCCGCTGCTCCTCGGCGACGTGCACACCTACTCGCTGAGCTTCCCGGCGGGCCTCGGCTTCACCGCCATCGGCATCGCCCTGCTCGGCCGCAACAACCCGGGCGGCATCGCCCTGGCCGCCCTGCTGTGGGCCTTCCTGGACAAGGCGTCCCCCGCTCTCGACTACGCCGTCCCGGTGGCGTACGAGAAGGAGATCGCCACGATCATGCAGGGCCTGATCGTCTTCGCGGTCGTCATCTCGTACGAGGCCGTACGGCAGTGGGGCCTGCGCCGCCAGCAGAAGCAGGTCGGCGCCCAGCTCGCCGCCGAGGCCGCCAACCCCAACGCCCACAAGGAGGTGGCTGCCTGATGAGCACCGCGACCGTCGCCAAGCCCACGGCGCAGCAGCCCGGCAAGGGCAGCCGCCGCTTCTCCCTGCCGGTACTCCTGCTGATCATCGCGGGCGTGCTGGTCCTCACCTCGCTCGCCCGGATCATCTCCGGCGCGGACGGCATCACCTCCACCGGCCAGATGTCCACGGCCCTGCGGCTCGCCGTGCCGATCGGCCTCGCCGGCCTCGGCGGCCTGTGGGCCGAGCGCGCGGGCGTGGTCAACATCGGCCTCGAGGGCATGATGATCCTCGGCACCTGGTTCGGCGCCTGGGCCGGCTACCAGTGGGGCCCGTGGACCGGTGTCGCGTTCGGCATCATCGGCGGCGCGCTCGGCGCCGTCCTGCACGCCGTCGCCACCGTCACCTTCAACGTCAACCACATCGTCTCCGGTGTGGCGCTGAACATCCTGGCCCTCGGCACCACCCGCTACCTGTCGAAGTTCACCTTCGAGGACGCCCCGCAGGGCTCCTCCAAGCAGTCCCCGCCGATCGACTCGCTGGGCACCTTCGACATCCCCGGCCTGTCGAGCTGGCTGCAGACGCTCAACGAGAAGCACTGGTTCCTGGTCTCCGACATCGCCGGCCTGGTCGGCGGCCTGGTCACCAACCTCTCGCCGCTGACCGTCGTCGCGGTCGCCCTGGTCCCCGCCACCTGGTGGGTGCTGTGGCGCACGGCGTTCGGGCTGCGGCTGCGCTCCTGCGGCGAGAACCCGGTCGCCGCCGAGTCCCTCGGTGTGAACGTCTACAAGTACAAGTACCTCGCCGTGATCATCTCCGGCGGCTTCGCCGGCCTCGGCGGTGCCTTCCTGTCGATCGTCGCGTCCAACGTGTACCTCGACGGCCAGACCGCCGGCCGCGGCTACATCGGTCTCGCCGCGATGATCTTCGGCAACTGGATGCCGGGCGGCCTCGCCCTCGGCGCCGGCCTGTTCGGCTACACCGACAGCCTCAACCTGCGCGGCGGCACCACCAACGTGCACGCGCTGATCCTGCTGCTCGGCATGCTGCTGGTGGTGGGTGCGGCGTACCTGCTGTGGCGCCGCCGGACGGTCGGCGGCCTCATCACGCTGGTGATCTCCGCGGTGATGTTCCTCTGGTACGCCACCACCGACGAGGTCCCGCGCCAGGTCGTCACCGCCGCCCCGTACGTCGTCACGCTGCTGGTGCTGTCGCTGTCCGCGCAGCGCCTGCGGATGCCGAAGGCGGACGGTCTGCCGTACCGGAAGGGGCAGGGCAAGTGACCGAGTCCCGGGGGGCCTGCGACTGGGAGGCGCTGCGGGCGCTGGCCCACGAGGCGATGCGCCACGCGTACGCCCCCTACTCGGGGTACCCGGTCGGGGTCGCGGCCCTCGTCGACGACGGCCGCACGGTCTCCGGCTGCAACGTGGAGAACGCCTCCTACGGGCTCGGCCTGTGCGCCGAGTGCGGACTGGTCTCCGAGCTGCAGCGCACCGGCGGCGGCCGGCTGACGCACTTCACGTGCGTGGACGGCAACGGCGACGTGCTGGTGCCGTGCGGGCGCTGCCGGCAGCTCCTGTACGAGTTCGGCGGCCCTGACCTGCTGCTGGAGACCCCCGAGGGCGTCCTGCCGCTGGCGCGGATGCTCCCGCAGGCCTTCGGGCCGGACCACCTCACCAAGTGACACCGCGCGGCCCCTCCGAGTCCGTCAGGCCGGAGGGGCCGCGCCCTTTTGTGAACCACCCGGAAGGAACGCCATGGCCATGGACGCCGTCTCCGTCATCCGCACCAAGCGGGACCGCGCGGAGCTCAGCGACGAGCAGATCGACTGGGTCATCGACGCGTACACGCGCGGCGAGGTCGCCGACGAGCAGATGTCCTCCCTCGCGATGGCGATCCTGCTCAACGGCATGAACCGGCGCGAGATCGCCCGCTGGACCGCCGCGATGATCGCCTCCGGCGAGCGCATGGACTTCTCGTCGCTGTCCCGCCCGACCGCGGACAAGCACTCCACGGGCGGCGTCGGCGACAAGATCACCCTGCCGCTGGCCCCGCTGGTGGCGGCCTGCGGCGCGGCGGTCCCGCAGCTCTCCGGCCGCGGCCTCGGCCACACCGGCGGCACGCTGGACAAGCTGGAGTCGATCCCCGGCTGGCGCGCGCTGCTGTCCAACGAGGAGATGCTGCACGTCCTCGACACCACCGGCGCGGTGATCTGCGCGGCCGGCGACGGACTGGCCCCCGCCGACAAGAAGCTGTACGCGCTGCGCGACGTGACCGGCACGGTGGAGGCGATCCCGCTGATCGCCTCGTCCATCATGTCCAAGAAGATCGCCGAGGGCACCGGCTCGCTGGTGCTGGACGTCAAGGTCGGCAGCGGCGCCTTCATGAAGACGGTCGAGGACGCGCGCGAGCTGGCCTCCACCATGGTCGGCCTGGGCACGGACCACGGTGTGCGCACCGTCGCCCTGCTGACGGACATGTCCACCCCGCTCGGCCTGACCGCCGGCAACGCGCTGGAGGTCCGCGAGTCGCTGGAGGTGCTGGCGGGCGGCGGCCCCGCGGACGTGGTCGAGCTGACCCTCGCCCTGGCCCGGGAGATGCTCGACGCGGCCGGGGTGCGCGACGCCGACCCGGCGAAGGCGCTGGCCGACGGCTCGGCGATGGACGTCTGGCGCCGGATGATCACGGCCCAGGGCGGCGACCCGGACGCCGCGCTGCCCACCTCCAAGGAGCAGCACGTGGTCACGGCCCCCGCGAGCGGGGTGCTGACCCGCCTCGACGCCTACGACATCGGCATCGCCGCGTGGCGCCTCGGCGCGGGCCGCGCCCGCAAGGAGGACCCGGTGCAGGCCGCCGCGGGCGTCGAGCTGCACGCCCGGCCCGGGGACACGGTGACCGCGGGACAGCCGCTGCTGACCCTGCACACCGACACCCCCGAGCGCTTCGACTACGCGCTCCAGGCCGTCGAGGGCGCCTGGGACATCGAGGCGCCGGGCACGCCGTTCACCCCGTCGCCGGTGGTGCTGGAGCGCATCGCCTGACACCGACCGCGGCCGGGCCGGGCGGGGCCGGTTCCCGCCCGGCCGCCCGGCACCGATGAGTCGGGGGACCCGCCGCGGTCATACCGTACGTGGACCCGACGACACCGCCCGTGCTCACGCTGACCGGTCCCGCCACCCGCACCGAGGTGGCGGGCCTGTGCGACGCCGTGCGCGCCCTGCTGGAGGCCGGCGCCGTCCGGGTGGTCGTCTGCGACGTCACCGGGGCCGGACCACCGGGCCTGCCCGTGGTGGACACCCTGGCCCGTCTGGAGCTGGCCGCCCGGCGGGCCGGGGGGCACCTCAGGCTGCGGGGGGCCGGCCCCGCCCTACGCGCCCTGCTCGCCCTGGTCGGCATCCCCTTCGAGATGGAGGGGGACCCCGAACAGCGGGAACCACCGCTGGGTGTCGAGGAAGAAGTGGAACCCGGTGAGGCGGCCGTCTGAGATCTCCAGCACCTGGATCGCCCAGGGGGCGTAGCCGCCCTTCTCCGGGTCGGGCTTGTACTGCGCGAACCCCGGCAGGCCGTTGACCTGCACCGGCAGCAGCCGCGAGCCCGCGCACGCGGAGCCGAACGTGGTCATGAAGCCGGCGATGTCGTCGTGGCCGGTCAGCCACAGGTCGAACGGCGGCATCGTCATGACGGCGTCCTCGTGCAGCAGCGCCGTCAGCGCCGTCATGTCGTACCCCTCGAAGGCCGCCACATAGCGGTCCAGCAGCTTGCGCTGCTCGTCGTCCAGCGGGTCGGAGACGGACGCCGAGGCCGCCTTGTCGTCCCGCTCGGCGAGGGTCGCCCGGGCCCGCTGCAGCGCGCTGTTGACCGACGCGACCGACGTGCCGAGCAGCTCGGCGACCTCGCTGGCCCGCCAGGCCAGCACCTCGCGCAGGATCAGCACCGCCCGCTGCTTGGGCGGCAGTTGCTGCAGCGCCGCCATGAACGCCAGCCGCACCGACTCCTTGGCCACGGCCGCCTCGGCCGGGTCCTCCACGGTGGGCAGCACGCGCGCGTCGGGCATGGGTTCCAGCCAGGTGTGGTCGGGGCGGGGGGAGAGGGCGGCCCGCGCCAGCGGCGTGGCCTCCTGGAGGTCCATGGGGCGGGCCCGCTTGTTGCCCGCGGTCAGCATGTCCAGGCAGACGTTCGTCGCGATGCGGTAGAGCCAGGAGCGCAGGCTGGAGCGGCCCTCGAACGTGGCGTAGCTCCGCCAGGCGCGCACCATCGTGTCCTGCACCGCGTCCTCGGCCTCGAAGGAGGAGCCGAGCATCCGGTAGCAGTACCCGGTCAGTTCGACCCGGTGCTTCTCCAGCCTGACGTCGAGGTCCTCGACCGTCGTCGTGCTGTCCGTCATCGTCGTCCACCCGCCCCTGTGGCCGTCCTGTGGCGCGCCTTCGCGTCTCTCCTCCGGAAGCTACCGCAGCCCACTGACAACGGCCCGCCGAGTCCGCGAAAGCCCAGGTCGGAGGGGGTGCTCCGACCCGGGCTCAGGGAGGCGCGGGAGCCCCCGGCGCCGGGCGCCGGGGCGAGGTCCTCAGTGGGCCGGCACCGGCTCCCGGCGGGCCGCCACCCGCGCCGCGCGCGTGCCGCACAGGGTGATGCCCACCACGCCGAGCACGGCGAGCAGGCCCACGCCGACCGTCCCGGCCCAGCCGCCGGAGTGGAAGGCCAGGGCGCCCACCGTGCTGCCGGCGCTGGAGCCGACGTAGTACGCGGACTGGTACAGCGCACTGGCCTGGGCGCGGCCCGTGGTGGCCGTCCGGCTGACCGCCGAGGACGCCACCGCGTGGCCCGCGAAGAAGCCCGCGGTGATGAGGACCAGGCCCAGCAGGACGGGCGCCAGGCTGTCGCCCAGCGACAGCAGCAGGCCCGCCGCCGTGGTGCCGCCCGCCAGGTACAGGGCGCCCCGGCGGCCGAGGCGGCCCACCAGGCGGCCGGCTGTCGACGCCGACACGGTGCCGACCAGGTAGACCAGGAAGATCGAGCCGACGACGCCCTGCGGCAGGCCGAACGGCTGCTCGGTGAGGCGGTAGCCGATCACCGTGTAGACCCCGCCGAACACCGTCATGAACAGTGCGCCGATGGCGTAGAGCCGGCGCAGCAGCGGGTTCGCCAGGTGGCCGCGGACGGTGCCGAGGAGCACCCGGGGGCGCAGCGAGCCCGGGGTGAAGTGCCGCGGCGCGGGCAGCAGCAGCCGGAACGCCACCGCGCAGGCCACCGCGAGCGCGCCGATCACGCCGACGGCGGCCCGCCAGCCCCACTCCTGCGCGACCCAGCCGGTGATGACCCGGCCGCTCATCCCGCCGACGCTGTTGCCCGCGACGAACAGGCCGATCGCGGTCACCAGCGCCTTGGGCCGCACCTCCTCCGCGAGGTACGCCGTCGCCGACGCCGGGAGCCCGGCCAGCGCGGCGCCCTGCACCGCCCGCAGCACCACCAGCGCGCCGATCGACGGCGCGAAGGGCACCAGGACGCCGACGGCCACCGCGACCGCCAGCGAGGCCGTCATCACCGTGCGGCGGCCGTAGCGCTCGGACAGGGCGCTCATCGGCAGGACGAACAGCGCGAGGCCGCCGGTCGCCGCCGCGACCGTCCAGCTCGCCTCGCCGGCCGCGACCCCGAACTCCCCGGAGATCAGCGGCAGCAGCGCCTGGGTGGAGTACAGCAGGGCGAAGGTGGCGACGCCCGCGAGGAACAGGGCGAGGCTCATCCGGCGGTAACCGGGGCCGCCCGGCGCCATGCGGGAGTCCGTAGGGGAGTCGGGGGAGGCTGGCAGGGAGGCGCCCACGGTGGTGGACGCCCCGGTATCGGCGGGAGACATGCCACCGACGCTACGGACGCCCCACTCATCCGTCCAATGCACGGACTGCCCATAATCGTTCCCATGGTGCATCAGCTCAGGTCCGGAGCCCGCCTGTCACCGTCCAGTGACACAGAAGACACGACCGACATGGGGATGCTGCTCGCGCCGCGGCTCGCCCACTTCGCCGGCGTGGCCCGCACCGAGCACGTCACCCGGGCCGCGCAGGAGATGAACGTCCCGCAGTCCACCCTCTCGCGCGCGATGGCCCGCCTGGAACAGGACCTGGGCGTCGACCTGTTCGCCCGGCACGGCCGGACCGTCTCGCTGACGCCCGCGGGCCGCACCTTCCTCACCTCCGTCGAACGGGCCCTCGCCGAGGTGCGGCGCGCCGCCGACGAGGTCCGCGCCGACGCCGACGCGGCCACCGGCAAGGTCGCGTTCGGCTTCCTGCACACCATGGGCGCCGAGACCGTGCCCGCCCTGCTGCACGCCTTCCGCGCCGACCACCCCCGTGTGCGCTTCGGGCTCGTCCAGAACCACGGCGAGGCGATGCTGGAGGGGCTGCGGGCGGGGCAGCTCGACCTGTGCCTGACCTCGCCCGTGCCGGACGCGCCCGACCTGGTCGCGCGCCGCCTGGACGAGCAGAAGCTGCGCCTGGTGGTCCCCGCCGACCACCGCCTCGCGGGCCGCAGGCGGGTCCGCCTCGCCGAGGCCGCCGAGGAGACCTTCGTGACCCTGGAACCGGGCTACGGGCTGCGCCGCATCACCGACGCGCTGTGCCAGGAGGCCGGCTTCCGGCCGAGGGTCGCCTTCGAGGGGGAGGAGGCGGAGACCCTGCGGGGCCTGGTCGCGGCCGGTCTCGGCGTGGCCCTGCTGCCCCCGCCGACGGTGCCCCGGCCGGGTGTCGTCGAACTGGCGGTCACCGCCCCGCGGGCGGTGCGCGAGATCGGCGTGGCCTGGCTGGCGGACCGCGAGGACACCCCGCCGGTGGCGGCCTTCAAGAAGTTCCTGCTCTCCCGCCGGGGCACCCTGCTCCCCGACTGAGGCCCCGCGCGGCCGTGCGGCCGTCCGTCAGCGCCGCAGCGAGCGCCCGAACCCCGCCGCCAGGGGCATCCGCAGGCCCAGCGGCGGGGGTGCCGCGAAGGCGTCCGTCACCGGGCGGGAGAACGACCGCCCGAACAGTGTGCCGAGCACGAAGTCCTCCGCCAGCGAGTGCACTTCGTCCCGGTACTGGTGCAACCCGTGGCCGTCGGCGTGCACTTCGAAGCGGCACACCTCCCGGTTGGCCTTCTTCGCCCGCTCCGCCAGCCGGAACGACAGCTCCGGGTCGGTCCGCCGGTCGTTCGTGCCGTGCACGATCAGCACCCGCCGCCCCGCCAACTGCCGTACGGGCTCCGGTGTCCCGGCCACGTCCTCCTCCGGCAGCCAGGGCGCGAGCGCCAGCACGGAGGTGACGGCCTCGTGCCCGCCCGCGCGCAGCGCCGCCCGCCCGCCCATGCCCGGGCCGGCCAGGCACACGGGGACGTCGCCGTAGCGCCGTACCGCCTCGTCCGCGGCCCAGGCCGCGTCCGCCGCCGGGTGGGCGTCGCTGCCGTTCCAGCCGCGGTAGCGGTAGTGCACGACGTGCGTGGCCAGTCCCTCCTCCCGGCCGGCGCGGGCCAGTCGCCGGCCGAGGCCGCGCACGGAGGCCGCCGCGCGCAGCGGCGAGGGTCTGCGGCCGGAGACCTCCTCGCCGCCGGGCAGCAGCAGGACGACCCCGCTCACCGACGTCGGTTCCGGTCCGATCGCCCTGCCCAGCCGGGCCGTTCGGGCCGGCGTCGCTTGTTGTGCCATGGCAGAACAGTGTCAGAAGCGCTGGTGTACGCCACCCTGCCGGGGGGTCACCGTTGCGTATCGACGGCCCGGCACGACGGGCGATCTACGCGCGTAGGAGTTAGAGTGCCGCAATGACGAGCCAGACCACCGCGACGGGCATCACCCCCAGCCCGGACCAGATCCGCCGGGCGCCCAAGGTTCTGCTGCACGACCACCTCGACGGCGGGCTGCGCCCCGGCACGATCGTCGACCTCGCCCGCGCGACGGGCTACGCGCACCTCCCCGAGACCGACCCCGGCAAGCTCGGCGTCTGGTTCCGCGAGGCCGCCGACTCCGGGTCCCTGGAACGGTACTTGGAGACCTTCTCGCACACCGTCGGCGTCATGCAGACCCGCGACGCCCTCGTGCGGGTGGCCCGCGAGTGCGCCGAGGACCTCGCCGAGGACGGCGTCGTCTACGCCGAGGTGCGCTACGCCCCCGAACAGCACCTCGACGGCGGGCTGTCCCTCGAAGAGGTCGTCGAGGCGGTCAACGAGGGTTTCCGGGAGGGCGAACGCATCGCCCGCGCGAACGGCCACCGCATCCGCGTCGGCGCGCTGCTGACCGCCATGCGGCACGCCGCCCGCTCCCTGGAGATCGCCGAACTCGCCAACCGCTACCGGGACGTGGGCGTCGTCGGCTTCGACATCGCGGGCGCCGAGGCCGGCCACCCGCCGACCCGGCACCTGGACGCCTTCGAGTTCCTGAAGCGGGAGAACAACCACTTCACCATCCACGCCGGCGAGGCGTTCGGGCTGCCGTCCATCTGGCAGGCGCTGCAGTGGTGCGGCGCCGACCGGCTCGGGCACGGGGTGCGCATCATCGACGACATCGAGGTCGCCGGGGACGGCACCGTGAAGCTCGGGCGGCTCGCGTCGTACGTGCGCGACAAGCGGGTCCCGCTGGAGCTGTGCCCCAGCTCCAACCTCCAGACCGGGGCGGCGTCCTCGTACGAGGAGCACCCGATCGGGCTGCTTCGGAGGCTGCACTTCCGGGCCACCGTGAACACCGACAACCGGCTCATGTCCGGCACCAGCATGAGCCGGGAATTCGAGCACCTGGTCGACGCATTCGGGTACACGCTCGACGACATGCAGTGGTTCTCCGTCAATGCGATGAAATCAGCGTTCATTCCTTTCGATGAACGACTGGCCATGATCAATGACGTGATCAAGCCCGGATATGCCGAGCTGAAATCCGAATGGCTGTTCCAGCAGACCGCTTCGACCAGGGGTTCTTCCGGCCGGGAGGGCTGACCGGGGCGGTCGTGCGGCGCGGAGTGCGGGCGGGACTTCACCATCCGTCCGCATTTCGATGTTTGCGGTGGGCACCCGGGCATGTTTACGGTCGTGGACCGCTCGGTTCCCCGTATCCCATTCGAGGACGCATTCATGAAGCAGTCTGCTGCCAAGACCCTCGGCGTCGCCACCCTCGGTGCCGCCTTCGCCGCCGCCGGCGCGGGCGCGGCGAACGCCGCCCCCGCCCTGCCGGACGCCGCCCAGACGCTGGACGGCGTCACCCGGACGCTGCCGGCCGAGACCGTCGCCCAGGCGGTGCCGGGGGCCGGCCAGGCGCTGAAGCAGGCCCAGCCGGCGGTCGGCGCGGGCCTGACCGCCGTCCAGCCGATCGCGGAGCGGCTCATCGCCGAGGGCCCGACCAAGCCGGTCGCCGGCCTCCTCGGCGGCCTGCCGCTGCAGGGCCTGCCGACGCACGGCCTGCCCGTGAACGGGATCCCGCTGGGCTGAGCCCGCCCGCACGCCGTCGGGGCGCACCGGTCGACTCCGGGTGCGCCCCGACGGCGTTCGTGTACGCGCCGGACGCGGCGCGCGGAGCGGTCACCAGGCGGTACGGGCCTTGTCCTCCGAGGGCAGCAGCGCCCACAGTGCCAGGTAGAGCAGGAACTGGGGGCCGGGCAGCAGGCAGGACACCAGGAAGACGACCCGCATCGTCGTGGCGGACGTGCCGAACCGCCGGGCCAGCGCGGCGCACACGCCGCCGATCACGCGTCCGTGGGTGGGTCGGGCGAGGCTGGACATGGCAGCGGCTCCTTCGCGGACGTCCGTCGGAGGCGGCCCCGGTGGCCCCTCGACTGTGCCTTCCACGGTAGGGGGACGAATCCGCCCGAGCGTCGCTCTACGGGGCGATCCCGACCCTGGGAATCGTCGGGGTGCGACCCTGAGCCGGCTCCTCCTGGCGGGGGGCCTGCGGGAGCCGGCGGTCCGCCCTGCGGCGGAGCCGGGTGCGGGCCGCCGGGACGACGAGCGCGTGGGCGAGGCCCACCCCGGCCGTGTTCAGCAGCAGCGCGTCCACGTCGACCACCTGGCCCGGCACGCCCGTCTGGAGCAGCTCGATGACCAGCGACAGCAGGGCGCCCGCCAGGACCGTGCGCACCAGCGAGGCGAGCGGGGAGGCGGCCGGCCGGCCGTGCACCAGGGGCAGCAGCACGCCCAGCGGGGCCAGCAGCCCGAGGCCGGTGCCGATCCGGCGGGCCGCCTGCGGCCAGCCGAGCGCGAGGTCGGCGCGGATGCCGGCGAACGGGTGCAGGTTCGTGGGCATGACCCACGGGACGTCCAGCGGGCGCAGCGCGTACCAGGCGACGAACGCGAGGTGTGCGGCCAGGAGAACACCCCCGGCCACACGGATGCGGTACGCGGCGCTGCCGCCGATGGAGCCTTGACGCTGCACGACGGACTAGACGCCGGCCGCGGGACGATCGGTTCCGGACCACCCCCGAACCGGCGGACGAGGCGTGCGCCACACCTGGGGCGCCGCAGCCGCCGGCCGTCGGGTGACCCGGCCGTTCAGCCCCCGGTGACCTCGGAGGACGGCGGTTCGTTGCTGCCCGGGCGGGAGCGCACCTCGGAGGTGCAGGCGTAGCGGCGCGGCGGCTGGGTCCCCGGACCGCCGAGGACCACCGAGCCGTCGCCCTCGGTGGCCGCCGAGTCGGACAGCGTGCACACCACCTGCGCGAGGGCGTACGACGTCAGCGAGCCGGGGGCCGCGGACAGCCGCAGCGCGTCGTCCGGGTCGTCGGCGCCCGGACCGCTCACCGTCACCCCGCCGCGCACGTCGGTGGTGTACCCGGCCTCCTTCTCGGCCGCCGACGGCGACTGCGCCAGCTGGTCCAGCAGGCCCTGCGCCACCAGCACCCGCCGTTCGGCGCCGGCCGCGCCGTCGGGCACCGGGACCGCCCGGTCGACGGCCACCAGCGACGACCCGCACAGCAGGAACACCTGCACGGGCACGCCCTGGCCGCTCTGCGTGGCCCGGCCCGGGTCGGCGAGCGAGCAGCGCACCCGGGACGGCGCGGGCCCGAAGTCGGTCGGCACCTCGGTCGACCGGATCCCGCACCCGGCGAGCAGCGCGGCGAGCGCGGGCAGCGCCAGCAGGCCCGGCAGACGGCGTATGTTCATCGGGCGTCCTCCTGGCCCGTCGTCCGGCCCGCGCCCGCGCGCTCGGCCGGCTGCTCGGCCAGGTCCGAGGCGTCCCGGGGCAGCCGCAGGGTGAACACGGCCCCGCCCTCGGGGCAGTTGGCGGCGGTGATGGCGCCGCCGTGGATGTGCGCGTTCTCCTGGGCGATGGACAGGCCGAGGCCGCTGCCCTCGGACCGCGGCCGGGAGGCGCTGGCCTTGTAGAACCGGTCGAAGACGTGCGGCAGGACGTCCTCGGGGATGCCGGGCCCGTGGTCGCGCACGGCGATCACCACGGACTCCTCCCCGCCGTCGCCGTCGCCGCCGTCGCCGTCACCGGTCTCCGCCCCCGGCGCGCCCGCCCGCTCCACCCGCTCCGCGCGCACCGACACCCGCACCGGCGAGCCGCCGTGCTTGAGGGCGTTGCCGATGAGGTTGGCGAGGATGACGTCGAGGCGGCGCGGGTCGAGGCGGGCGTGGATGCCGCGCGCGGCGTCCAGTTCCACCGCGTCGAGCCAGGCGCGGGCGTCGATGCAGGCGGTGATCTGGTCGGCCACGTCCACGTCGTCGAGCACCAGCCGGGCGGTGCCCGCGTCGAAGCGGGTGACCTCCATCAGGTTCTCCACCAGGTCGTTCAGTCGCCGGGTCTCGCTGACCACCAGCCGGACGGCCGGCTCGATCATCGGGTCCATGCTGCCGGTCTCGGCCTCCAGCTCCTCCTCCAGCACCTCGGTGACGGCGGTGATGGCGGTGAGCGGGGTGCGCAGCTCGTGGCTCATGTCGGCGACGAAGCGCCGGGACGCCTCGTCGCGGGCGGCCATGTCCGCGACCCGCTTCTCCAGCGCCTCGGCGGCGTTGTTGAACGTCCGCGACAGATCGGCGAGTTCGTCGGTACCGGACACCCGCAGCCGGGTGTCGAGCCGGCCCTCGCCGAGCCGCCGGGCGGCGACGCCCAGCCGGTGCACCGGCTTCAGCACGGTCGTGGCGGCGGCCTGTGCGAGCAGCGCGGCGCCGATCAGCGCGAGCCCGGTGGCGATCCCCAGCGACCAGGCCAGCGAGTTGAGGTCCTTGGCCTCGGGCTCCAGCGACTTGCGCAGGTAGCCGGTCGGCCCGCCGCCGATCACCCGCGTGCCCGCGACCAGGTAGGGCGTGCCGTGGTCGACGACCCGCTGCCAGTACAGGTGGTAGGGCGACTTGTTGCCGCCGGTGAGCGGCTGCTGCTTGTTCACCGCCGTGCGCAGCGACTGCGGCACGTCGTCCAGCGAGAACCCGCTCAGCCCGCCGGAGTTGCCGTAGACCGTCCGGCCGTCGGTGCCGGTGGCGACGAGCAGCACGCTGAAGCGCTGGCTGCTGTTCGCCATCTGCCCCGCGGTGTGCTGCAGTTCGTCCTGCTCGGGGTGGGCGGGCAGCGCTCCGGCGCGGTTCTGCATCTCCTGCTGGAAGTCGCGCAGCACCGCGCCCTGGGTGCGGGTGAGCACCGCCTCGCGGTTGAGCCAGTACGCGATGCCGGACGCCGAGACGGCGGCGGTGAGGGCGACCAGCCCGAACACCACCACGAGCCGCAGGCGCAGGCTGGTGAAGCGCAGCCGTGTCAGATGTCCCGTGCGATCCGCGGCCCAGCCGCGGAACCCCCCGTGCGCAGTTGTCACTGAGGCGCGTCCAGGCGGTAGCCGACACCCCGCACCGTGCGGATCAGGGTCGGTGAGGAGGGCACGTCCTCGACCTTGGCGCGCAGCCGCTGGACGCACGCGTCCACCAGGCGCGAGTCGCCGAGGTAGTCGTGTTCCCACACCAGCCGCAGCAACTGCTGTCTCGACAGCGCCTGTCCGGGACGCCGGCTCAGCTCCAGCAGCAGCCGCAGCTCGGTCGGCGTGAGCTGGAGGTCCTCGCCGTTCTTGGTGACGGTCATGGCGGCCCGGTCGATGACCAGGCTGCCGAAGCTCGCCGCGTCGTTCGACTCACGCTCCCCGCGGCGCAGCACCGCCCGGATCCGGGCGTCGAGCACCCGGCCCTGCACGGGCTTGACGACGTAGTCGTCCGCCCCGGACTCCAGGCCGACGACGACGTCGATGTCGTCGCTGCGCGCGGTCAGCAGGATGATCGGCAGCTGGTCGGTGCGCCGGATGCGCCGGCACACCTCGAAGCCGTCGATGCCGGGCAGCATGACGTCCAGCACGATGAGATCCGGCCGCTGCTCGCGCAGCAGCTTCAGACCGTCCTCACCGCTGGCAGCGGTGGCCACCCGGTGTCCCTGGCGCGTCAGGGAGAGCTCCAGGGCCGTACGGATGGCGTCGTCGTCCTCGATCAGCAACAGGGAAGGCACGGGCTCATTCTGGCCCATGCGGGGGGTTCTGTTCGACCTGTGGGGCCGCCGGACCCGCAACCGCCCCGCCGTGCCGCGCGTCCGTCCTCTCCGTGAGGCCACCGCCGCGACACGCGGTGCGGCGCCTCGGACCGGCCCCTGTGACAGGTCTGTGACAGTCGGCGGACACGCCGATGAAGTCCCCTCGGCAAGCTTTTCGGCACGGGCAAGGACGTACGCCCGAGCAGACGGACACACGGAAGTCCACGACGGGGGGCGCGAGATGAACACGCTGCACGGCATGAGCACCAGCGCAGTGGTCACGCGCCTGCACGACGTGAACCGGGGTGCGGAGAAGTCCGGCGTTGCGATCGGGCGGGGGTGCGCTCGCGGCGCCGGGCGTCAGCACACGGCCCTGGTGGCCGTGGCCGACGCGGGGGAGCAGGCGGCTCACGGGGGAGCCGCGTACGGGGAGGGACCGGGGGAGCGCCGCTCCCTGACGGAGGCGGAGTTCACCGCCTACGTCCAGGAGCGCCGCGCCTCCCTGTACGCCACCGCCTACCACCTCACCGGTGACCGGTTCGAGGCCGAGGACCTGCTGCAGAGCGCGCTGTTCTCGACCTACCGGGCCTGGGAGCGGATCAGCGACAAGGCCGCGGTCGGCGGCTACCTGCGCCGCACCATGACGAACCTGCACATCAGCGCGTGGCGCCGCCGCAAGCTGAACGAGTACCCGACCGAGGAACTGCCGGAGACGCCCGGCGACACGGACGCGATGCGCGGCACCGAGCTGCGTGCCGTCCTGTGGCAGGCGCTGGCCCGGCTGCCCGAACTCCAGCGGACGATGCTGGTCCTGCGCTACTACGAGGGCCGCACCGACCCGGAGATCGCCGACATCCTCGGCATCAGTGTCGGCACGGTGAAGTCGAGCATCTGGCGGTCGCTCCGCCGGCTGCGCGAGGACCAGGTCCTCAGCTTCGGCCGTGACGAGGAGGACGCCTTCGGGGAGCTCGTCGCCTGAGGGTCACGGGGGAACGCCGGGCCCCGGCCCGGAACGGGGGAACGCACGGGGGAACACGGGAGCGGTACCGGGGGGACCCGACGGGGGACGTACGGGGAGCGGTACCGCGACCGGGGGAACACGGGGGGAGCACGGGGGAACAGCAAGGGGGGAACACGGGGGAGCACCGAAAGGGAGCGGGACCGGAGGGCCGGGGGGTCCGTCCGGTCCCGCTTTCGTGTGCGGTGCCGCGGGCCGCGGCGGCCGTGGGCGGCTCGCCCCGCGCACGCTCCCCTCACGCCGGGGTCGGCTCCTGGGCGTCCCGCACGTCCTGCGCGCTCTGTACGCCCGGCACGTCCCGCACCTCGTGCGCGCCCCGCGCGACCGGCACACCGGTCCCGCCCGTCCCCGCGGCGGCCAGCCGGTCCAGGGCCTCGTCGCGGTCGCAGGCGTGGGCGCCCAGAGCGGTCTGGCGGGCCACGATCGAGCGCTCCTGGCGCATCAGGCGCCAGCCCCTGCGCAGCAGGAACGGCACCGACTTGCGGCCCTCGCGCAGGTCCCGCAGGAAGCGGCGGCGGAACGTCTTCACCGGGCCGCGGCTCAGGCACAGCGCGTCCGCCAGCAGGCCACGTTCCCGGCAGCGCTGCACGATCTCCGCCGCGAAGATGCCCTCCGCGATGAACAGCGGGGTCGGCCCGATGTCGAGCGCGTCCGCGCCGGTCCGGGCGCTCAGGGAGATGTCGTACACCGGCACGCGGGTACGGCCCGTGCGGCACAGGTCGGCGATCGCCGCGACGGCCGCGTCCGCGTCCCAGGAGTCGGGGTGGTCCCAGTCGATGTCGGAGCTCCCCGCCACCAGCGGCAGCGTCGGGTCGCCGGCCTCCTTGTAGAAGTCGTCGAGCCGGAGGACCGGGAGGCCCGAGCGGGCGGCGAGGAGGGACTTGCCGGAGCCGGAAGGGCCGCAGAGCAGCACGACTCGCGTGGGCAGGAGGGGATGGGAACTCACGGGACACCAGTGTGCGGCATCCCGCCGCTCCCGTACGACCCCGCGGGTCGGCTTTGAAGCACGCGTCACATCTCAACTACCCTCTGCGCTGAACCGATTACTTTCCGCACCCTAAGGTGGCAGCAGCGATGGCCCGACACCTCTCCCCCCAGCACACCACCGGCCGGCGCGCCCTGGCCGTCCTCGCCACCGCGGGAGTCGCCCTCGGCGCGGGCGCTGGGGCCGCGTCCGCGGCGGACGGCGGGCCGCTCCTGGGCGGGGTGCACACCCGCCCCACCTCCCTCGGCCACATCGACCCCCAGGCGGGTCTGCGGGCGCTGACGGAGGCGCTGCCGTACGCGACGGGCGCCCTGGCGAACCTCAAGCCGAACCCGCTCGCGGGCACCGGCGTCGACCCGCTCGACAACGGCGTGGGCACCCAGCTCGCCGACTTCGCGCCCCTCAACTCCCAGATGCTGACCGGGCCGGTCGCCCAGGCGGCGTCGATCGGCTCGATCCCCCTCGTGGGACAGGTGACCGGGCTGCTCGGCAACTGACCAGCACGCGGCGAAAAGGGCCGCGGCCCCTCCGGACGGGGAGGAGCCGCGGCCCTGCTCGTGGGGTGGGCGCCACCCCGGGACGAACGGCCGTCAGTACGACGAGCCCGACGCGCCCAGCGACCCCGTGGGGTGCCAGACCGTCTTCGTCTCCAGGAACGCCGTCATCCGGTCGGTGCCCGGAGTCGCGAAGTAATCCACAGGCTGTGGACGGAGCACCCGCTTCAGGTTGTCCGCCGCGGCGACCTCCAGCTCCTTCGCCAGCCGCTCGTCGGCGCCCGCCAGGTCGATCGCGTTGACGTCCTGGTGCGCGGCGAGGGGCGCCGCGATCTCCGCCGTACCGCCGGACAGGACGTTGACGACGCCGCCCGGGACGTCGGAGGTGGCCAGCACCTCGGCCAGGGACAGGGCCGGCAGCGGGGCGCGCTCGCTGGCCACCACCACCGCCGTGTTGCCCGTGGCGATCACCGGGGCGAGCACCGAGACCAGGCCGAGGAACGACGACTCCTGCGGGGCCAGCACCGCGACCACGCCCGTCGGTTCGGGCGAGGAGAGGTTGAAGTACGGGCCGGCCACCGGGTTGGCGCCGCCGGTCACCTGGGCGATCTTGTCGGTCCAGCCCGCGTACCAGACCCACCGGTCGATCGTGGCGTCCACGACCCCGGCCGCCCGCGCCCCGGACAAGCCCTCGGCGTCGGCCACCTCGCGCACGAACTGGTCCCGGCGGCCCTCCAGCATCTCCGCGACCCGGTACAGCACCTGGCCGCGGTTGTAGGCGGTCGCGCCCGACCAGCCGCCGAACGCCTTGCGCGCGGCCACCACCGCGTCCCGGGCGTCCTTGCGGCTCGCCCGCGGCGCGTTCGCCAGCCAGTTGCCCTCGGAGTCAGTCACCTCGTACACCCGGCCGCTCTCGGAACGCGGGAACTTCCCGCCCACGTACAGCTTGTAGGTCTTCAGGACCGCCACCCGCGGCCCGGACCCGGCCACCGGGCCCGTCCCGTCACCCGTGACGGCCGGCCGGGTCTCGATGTCCGCGGCGGCCTTGGGGGCCTTGCCCGCCTTGTGGGCCTTGTGTGCCTTGTGGGTCTTGTCAGACATCGAGGTACGCCTCCAGGCCGTGGCGGCCGCCCTCGCGGCCGAAGCCCGACTCCTTGTAACCGCCGAACGGCGAGGTCGGGTCGAACTTGTTGAACGTGTTGGACCAGATCACGCCCGCGCGCAGCTTGCCCGCCACCGCCAGGATCCGCGAGCCCTTCTCCGTCCACACGCCCGCCGACAGGCCGTACGGCGTGTTGTTCGCCTTGGCGACCGCCTCGTCCGGGGTGCGGAAGGTCAGCACCGACAGCACCGGGCCGAAGATCTCGTCGCGGGCGACCGTGTGCGCCTGGGTGACCTTCGTGAACAGCGTCGGCGCGAACCAGTAGCCCGCCGAGGGGATCTCGCACTGCGGGGACCAGCGTTCGGCGCCCTCCGCCTCGCCCTGCTCGACGAGCCGGGTGATCCGGGTGAGCTGCTCCTCGGAGTTGATCGCGCCGATGTCGGTGTTCTTGTCCAGCGGGTCGCCCAGGCGCAGCGTGGACAGCCGGCGCCTGAGGGCGTCCAGCAGCTCCTCCTCGACGGACTCCTGCACCAGCAGGCGGCTGCCCGCGCAGCACACCTGGCCCTGGTTGAAGAAGATGCCGTTGACGATCCCCTCCACCGCCTGGTCGATCGGGGCGTCGTCGAAGACGATGTTGGCGCCCTTGCCGCCCAGCTCCAGCGTCAGCTTCTTGCGGGTGCCGGCGACGGTCCGCGCGATCTCCTTGCCGACGGCCGTGGAACCGGTGAAGGCCACCTTGTTCACGTCGGGGTGCGCGACCAGCGCGGCGCCCGCGTCGCCGTACCCGGGGAGGATGTTCACGACGCCCCGGGGCAGGCCCGCCTGGCGGCAGACGTCCGCGAAGAACAGCGCCGACAGGGGCGTCGTCTCGGCGGGCTTGAGGACGACCGTGTTGCCGGTCGCCAGCGCCGGGGCGATCTTCCACGCCAGCATCAGCAGCGGGAAGTTCCACGGGATGACCTGGCCCGCGACGCCCAGCGGCCGCGGGTGCGCGCCGAAGCCGGCGTGCTCCAGCTTGTCGGCCCAGCCCGCGTAGTAGAAGAAGTGCGCGGCGACCAGCGGGAGGTCCGCGTCGCGGGTCTCCCGGATCGGCTTGCCGTTGTCCAGCGTCTCCAGGACGGCCAGCTCGCGGCTGCGCTCCTGGATGATCCGGGCGATGCGGAACAGGTACTTGGCGCGCTCGGCGCCCGGCAGCGCCGACCACGTCCCGAACGCCTTGCGGGCGGCCCGGACGGCGCGGTCGACGTCCTCGGCCCCGGCGCGGGCGACCTCGGAGAGGACCTCCTCGGTGCTGGGGCTGATCGTCTTGAAGACCTTGCCGTCGGCGGCCTCGGTGAACTCACCGTCGACGAACAGGCCGTAGGACGGGGCGATGTCGACGACCGAGCGGGACTCGGGCGCCGGTGCGTACTCGAATGCGGAAGCCATGGGGAATCAGTCCACCGTCACGTAGTCGGGGCCGGAGTAGCGGCCGGTGGCCAGCTTCTGACGCTGCATCAGCAGGTCGTTCAGGAGCGAGGAGGCGCCGAAGCGGAACCAGTGGTTGTCCAGCCAGTCCTCGCCCGCGGTCTCGTTGACCAGGACCAGGAACTTGATCGCGTCCTTGCTGGTGCGGATGCCGCCCGCCGGCTTCACGCCGACCTGGACGCCGGTCTGCGCCCGGAAGTCGCGGACCGCCTCCAGCATCAACAGGGTGTTGGCGGGGGTCGCGTTGACGGCGACCTTGCCGGTCGACGTCTTGATGAAGTCCGCGCCGGCCAGCATCCCGAGCCAGCTCGCGCGGCGGATGTTGTCGTACGTCGACAGCTCGCCGGTCTCGAAGATGACCTTCAGGCGGGCGTCGCCGCAGACCTCCTTCACGGCGACGATCTCGTCGTACACCTTGAGGTACCTGCCCGCGAGGAACGCCCCGCGGTCGATGACCATGTCCACCTCGTCGGCACCGGCGGCGACGGCGTCGCGCACGTCGGCGAGCTTCACCCCGAGCGCGGCGCGGCCCGCGGGGAAGGCGGTGGCGACCGAGGCGACCTTCACGCCGGAGCCGGCGACGGCCTCCTTGGCGACGGCCACCATGTCGGGGTAGACGCAGACCGCGGCCGTGGTGGGCGCCGTGCGGTCGGTCGGGTCGGGCAGGACCGCCTTGGCGCCGAGCGCCCGGACCTTGCCCGGGGTGTCCGCGCCTTCCAGCGTCGTCAGGTCGACCATCGAGATGGCGAGGTCGATCGCGTACGCCTTCGCGGTGGTCTTGATGGAACGGGTGCCTAGGGAGGCGGCGCGCGCCTCCAGGCCGACCGCGTCGACGCCGGGCAGCCCGTGCAGGAAGCGGCGCAGCGTGCTGTCGGACGCGGTGACGTCAGCGAGAGCGTTGGCTGTGGGTGCGGTAGTGGGCATGGTCACCAGACGAGCATATCTACGCGCGTAGCGGCTGTACAGCCTAGGCAGCGGCCGCGGGAAGCGGAACCGGCGGACGTAGGCGGTGTCTCGTCGGTCAGGCCGGGCTCGCGGTGTCTGGCACCGCGCCTCGCCGCGTTGTCGTCGGTTGGCGATACTCCGCATCGCCGCCCTCCTCCGCCTTGCGATGCACGGCACCAGACACCGCTCCCTGATCCGGCCTGACCGACGAGACACCCCCTGGGCGGTAGGGCCGGCCGGTGGGCGCTGAGGCAGAATCGGGCGCATGACGACCCCCGACCACGAGTCACCCGCGCCGCAGCCCCCGGTCCCCGCCCTCAACGACCGGATCTACCGGTCTCCCGCGGGCATGGCCGGCGGTGTGCTGCTGCTCGCCCTCATGGGGTGGCTCGGCATCGACGCGCTCGTCGTCGGCGAGGGCCGCGTCCCCTGGCTGGCGCTCGCCTCGCTGATCCTCGGCGTCCCGCTGGTGGTCGCCTTCACCCTGCGGCCCGCGGTGTACGCGAACGAGGAGCGGCTGCGGGTGCGCAACCCCTTCCGGGTCGTCGTGCTGCCCTGGGGCCGGGTCGTGTCGCTGCGGTCCGGCTACTCCAACGAGGCCGTCACCGCGGACGGCGACAAGTACCAGCTCTGGGCCGTACCGGTGTCGCTGCGCGCCCGCAAGCGCGCTTCGCGCAAGGAGGCCCGGATGCAGGCGGAGGCCGCGGCCGGCCGGGAGGGACGCCGTACGAGGGGTTCGCGCGGCGCCTTCGGCGGTCCCTCGCGAGGCGCCGTCGTCCCGCAGGTGCCCGAGGGCCCCCTGCGGGCGGAGACCGACAAGGTGATGGACGAGCTGCGCCACCTGCACGAGGCCCACGAGGAGGCCGCGGGCCCCGCACCGCAGGGCCCGGGCGAGGTCACCGTGCGGTGGGCCTGGGAGATCCTGGGCCCGGCGATCGCGGGAGCGGTGCTCCTCGTGATCCTCGTCGCCGTCGGCTGAGCGGGCGGCAGCGCCCGCGCCGCCGCACCCGGGCCAGGTCTGTTCGGTCGGTGCCTGCGGCCGGACGACCGCGCACCCCCCAGATTCCTGGGATGGATCACCTGCCGCGCCCTCGTCAGTATCGGTGGGGCCAACCAACCGGACACCCCTCCCCAGGAGGCACCGTTGCCGCTCCGAAGAAAACTGACGACCACGCTCACCGCATGCCTCGCGGTGGTGGGCATCGCTCTGGCGAGCGCCTCGCCCGCCCAGGCGGCCCACATCTACTTCGAGCCCGGCTTCCGCTTCAACGCCGACGACCACTACCAGTCGGACCGCGGCTACCTGATCATGCAGGGGGACGGCAACTTCGTCCTCTACTGCACCTCGCCCCCGGGCAAGTACCTGTGGGACACCGCGACCGACGGCAACCCCGGTGCCTACGCCGTCTTCCAGGAGGACGGCAACCTCGTCGTCTACACCAAGGAGAACATCCCGATCTGGGACTCCGGCACCTGGGGCCGGGGCGCGACGTTCGCGCGGATCGGCAACGACGGCAACTTCGTCATCTACCGCGACATCACCCACCCGCTCTGGTCCACCGGCACCGCGAACCGCTGCTGAGCAGCGGCGCCGCGAGGGCCCGGCGCCCGGTTCCCGAGACCGTCGGGCCGGGCGCCGGCACGGGCCGGCCCGTCGTCGCTACGAGCGGGCGCGGGCGACGACCCTCGGGACGATGAGGTGGTGGAAGGGCTGGATCACCTTGAAGTACAGGTGTCCGGCCCGCCGGCGGTAGCGGACGACCGTGGTGCACACGCCTTCCAGGCCGGTGGCGCCCTCCCGTACGGCGAAGGACGTACGGAAGTCCAGATGCTCGTCGTCGTCGCCGGCCAGCACCTCGTCGTCGGTGACGGCCAGGACCCGGAAGGGACCCAGCCGTGCTCCGGGCTCGACCCGGATCTCCTCGGGGGCGACGCGCTTCTGGACGGGGGGCGGAGGTGCCCGCCGTGCCTAGGGGGCGCTCGTCCACACCAGGGACATGTAGGCACCGCAGTACGCGCTGCCCAGCACCGCCGCCGGCAGCGCCAGGGCCAGGAAGCGCCGTGAGGACCGGCTCAGGTGCAGTGCCACGGGCAGCAGCAGCGGGAAGCCCGGCAGCAGGAAGCGCGCCCGCGGGAAGTACACCCCGCCGCTGCCCAGCACGATCACCAGCAGCACCCCGGTGAACACCAGCAGCGCCACCGGCTGCCGGTCCGCCAGCGACAGCCCGTACAGCACCACCGAGACCAGCAGCGTCACCGTCACCACCACGAGGAACAGCTCCGGCGTCGGGTCCCGGCCCAGCAGGTCACGGAACCGGCGCAGGGTCTCCGCCCCGCCGTCCCACTCGTTGTGCCACAGGCGCTGCACGGCGAAGTAGCCGTCCCAGCGGTGCAGGCGCAGCCCCACCCAGCCGACGTACCCGCACCAGCCGAGCGGGGCGAGGAGCACCGCGGCCAGGGGCCCCAGCCCTGCGGGGCGCCGGCGCAGGGCGAGCAGCGCCGCCACGGTGACCGCGGCGGCCACCGCGACGCCGGTCGGCCGGGTGAGTCCGGCCAGCGACGCCAGCACCCCGGCCGCGACCCAGCGCCGCGTGAGCACCGCGTACAGGGCCCAGGCCGCGCACGCCGTGAACAGCGACTCGGTGTACCCCATCCACTGCACCAGGCCGACCGGCAGCGCCGCCCACAGCACGGTCAGCAGCACCCCCGTACGCCGGCCGTGCAGGCGGTCGCCGACGGCGAAGACCCCCCACGCGGCGGCGACGGAGGCGGCGACCGCCAGGCACAGGCCCGTCGTGGCCCGGCTGCCCGGGGTGACCGCCGCGAGGGCCTTGACCAGCACCGGGTAGAGCGGGAAGAACGCCAGGTTGTTCGCGTCGAAGGCGGTGCCCAGGGTGCGGGCGTAGCCGTGGTCGGCGATCCCCAGGTACCAGTCGGCGTCCCAGTGGGTCGCGAGGATCGGCCAGACGCCGTGGTGGCGGCGGTGCGCCCAGACGGTGAGGAACAGCAGCCCCGTGAGCCGCACCGCGAGGTACGCCAGCAGCGCGGGCGCCGCGTACGCCGGGCCCGGCCGGTGCGCACGCGGCGCGGCCGGGGCGGGGGACCGGCGCCGGGTGCCCGGGATGCCTGCGCCGCGGGCGGTGTCGGGGGCGGTGGAGGTCACGGCGGCGGCTCCGGGCACGGACTCGGTGGGCGGACGGTCGTACCGGTCCACCGTTGCCCGGCCGGAGCGGCCCGGCGCGCAGCGTGCGTCGGCTGTCGCGGGGGATTCACCCGATGGAGTGGCGCGACGTGGTCCGCGCGGCACCCGTCCGGGGGACGGGGCGCGGGGCCGTCAGGAACGGGCCCACGGGACCGGCGAGGGGCTCGCGCCCGG
>NZ_SZPR01000007.1:86027-238269 GCF_005280195.1 Streptomyces galbus
CCGGGCGCGAGCCCCTCGCCGGGTTCACGGGTCCACGGGCCCCGCCCGGAAGCGGGGTCCCGGTCTCAGATGCCGGCCGCCGCCGACAGGTCCCGCTTGATCGCCGTGAGGAGGCCGGCCGCCGTGGCCCGGGCCGCCGGGAGGCCGGCGTGGCCGTCGACCGGCACGACCACCTCCAGGTAGCACTTCAGCTTGGGCTCGGTGCCGCTGGGGCGGACCACGACCCGGGCGCCGTCGAGCGTGTAGCGCAGGCCGTCGGTCGGCGGCAGCGACTCCGTGCCGCGGCTCAGGTCCTCGGCGCGGGTGACGGGCAGGCCCGCCAGCTCCGCCGGCGGGTGCTCGCGCAGCCGGCGCATGGCGTCGGCGATGACCGACAGGTCCTGCACCCGCACCGAGAGCTGGTCGGTGGCGTGCAGCCCGTGCTCGACGGCGAGGTCGTCCAGCAGGTCCACGAGGGTGCGGCCCTCGGCCTTGAGGACGGAGGCGAGCTCGGTGACGAGCAGGGCCGCGGTGATGCCGTCCTTGTCGCGCACGCCCTCCGGGTCCACGCAGTAGCCGAGCGCCTCCTCGTAGCCGTAGCGCAGGCCGTCGACGCGGGCGATCCACTTGAAGCCCGTCAGGGTCTCCTCGAAGGGCAGGCCCGCCTTCTCGGCGATCCGGCCGAGCAGGGAGGAGGAGACGATCGACTCGGCGAAGGTGCCGCGCGCGCCGCGGGCCACCAGGTGCGCGCCGAGCAGCGCGCCCACCTCGTCGCCGCGCAGCATGCGCCAGGCGCCGCCGTCCTGGACGGCCACCGCGCAGCGGTCGGCGTCCGGGTCGTTGGCGATCACCAGGTCGGGGCCGGTCTCCCGCGCCGTGGCGAAGGCGAGGTCCATCGCGCCGGGCTCCTCCGGGTTGGGGAAGGCCACGGTCGGGAACAGCGGGTCGGGCTCGGCCTGCTCGGCGACCAGCACGGGCGCGGGGAAGCCGGCCCGGGCGAACGCGGCGAGCAGGACGTCCTTGCCGACGCCGTGCATCGCCGTGTAGACGGTGCGGGCGGTGCGCGGCGAGCCGGGCGACAGCACGGCGTCGGTGCGCGCGAGGTACGCCTCCAGCACGGAGTCGTCCAGCGTCTGCCAGCCCCCGTCGGGGCGCGGCACGTCGGCGAGCGCGGCGACCGCGTCGATCTCCGCGGCGATGCCGGCGTCGGCGGGCGGGACGATCTGGGAGCCGTCGCCCAGGTAGACCTTGTAGCCGTTGTCGCGCGGCGGGTTGTGGCTGGCGGTGACCTCCACGCCGGCGACCGCGCCGAGGTGCCGTATGGCGAACGCGAGCACCGGGGTCGGCAGCGGGCGGGGCAGGACGGCCGCGCGCAGGCCCGCGCCGGTCATCACGGCGGCGGTGTCCCGGGCGAAGTCCGCCGACTTGTGGCGGGCGTCGTAGCCGATGACGACCAGACCGGCGTCGGCGCCGCCGTGCGGGGTGCCGTTCTTCTTCAGGTACGCGGCCAGGCCGGCGGCGGCGCGGATGACGACCGAGCGGTTCATGCGCATCGGGCCGGCGCCCAGCTCGCCGCGCAGCCCGGCGGTGCCGAACTGCAGGGTGCCGCCGAAGCGGACGGCGAGTTCGGCGGTGTCACCGGAGGCGAGGAGGGCGGCCAGCTCGTCGCGGGTCTCGGGGTCCGGGTCCTCGGCCAGCCACGCCCGGGCCCGGGCGGTCAGGTCGTCGTGCACGTCGGGTCAGCCTCTCGTGTGGGTGCGGTGGGCCGTCGGGGCCCGTCGTTCGGACCGTCCCGGTGCCAGGGGGCCGGCCGGGCCCCCTGACGCCGGGGCTACAGGCGGCCGAGGAGCTGGGCCAGCAGGGAGCCCATGCGGGTGGCGCTGTCGCGGCCCGCCTGGAGGACCTCCTCGTGGTTCAGCGGCTCGCCGGTCATCCCGGCGGCGAGGTTGGTCACCAGCGAGATGCCCAGCACCTCGGCCCCGGCCTCCCGCGCCGCGATGGCCTCGAGCACCGTCGACATGCCGACCAGGTCCGCGCCGATGACCCGCGCCATCCGGATCTCCGCCGGCGTCTCGTAGTGCGGGCCGGGGAACTGGGCGTACACGCCCTCCTCCAGCGTCGGGTCGATCTCCTTGCACAGCGCCCGCAGCCGCGGCGAGTACAGGTCGGTCAGGTCCACGAAGTTCGCGCCGACGATCGGCGAGGTCGCCGTCAGGTTGATGTGGTCGCTGATCAGGACCGGCTGCCCGGGACGCATGCCCTCGCGCAGACCGCCGCAGCCGTTGGTCAGCACGATCGTCTTGCAGCCGGCCGACACCGCGGTGCGCACCCCGTGCGCGACCGCCGCGACGCCCCGGCCCTCGTAGAAGTGCGTGCGGCCGAGGAAGACCAGCGCCCGCTTGTCGCCGATGCGGTACGAGCGGATCTTGCCGCCGTGACCCTCGACCGCCGGCGGCGGGAAGCCGGGCAGCTCGGTGACCTGGAGCTCGGCGTCGGGGGCGCCCAGGGCGTCCACCGCCGGGGCCCAGCCGGAGCCCATCACGAGGGCGACGTCGTGGGTCTCGGCGCCCGTCAGTTCGCGCAGGCGCGCGGCGGCGGCGTCGGCGGCCGCGAGGGGGTCGCCCTGGATGTCGTCCGGGAGAAGAGATGCGTTCACGCCGATGAGGGTAGCCGGTCCCGGCCTACGCGCGTAGATGACAGAGCGCACGGGACGGCGATCGTTGTCTTGTCGTTTCCAACGAGCCCGCCGGACCCCTCCCGGCGGACGGCCGACGGACGTCAGCAGGGGCGCTTGCGCAGCTCCGTCACGTAGTCGTACGGCGCTCCCGCCGACTCCGCCGCGTCGGCGAGCTCCCCGAGGTAGCGGGCCGACGGCAGGCCGCCCTCGTAGCCGTCGAGGACGTACGCCCACGCGTTCTCCTCGCCGTCCAGGGTGTGCGCCCGCACCCGGACCCGGCGGTATATCCCGAGGCCGACGCCCTCCCAGCGGTCCAGCGACTCCTCGTCCATCGGGGCGATGTCGTACAGCGCCACGAAGACCTGGGACACCGGGTCCTCGACGAGCGTCGCCAGCGCGCCCTCCCAGCCCATGTGCTCGCCGCCGAAGGTGAGCCGCCAGCCGCTCAGCCAGCCGGTGGCGCGCAGCGGCGAGTGCGGGGCGCGGCGCGTCATCAGCCGGGCGTCGAGATTGCCGGCGTACGCGGCGTAGAGCGACATGCGACGAGGGTACGGCAGGGGTCCGCGCGCCACCCGTGCCCCAGGGGCACCGGGTGCCCCTCCCGGCGCCCCCGGGCGGAAGCACCTTGAAGCGTGCGGGACAATGGGGTACGTGACTCGGATCGTGATCATCGGTGGCGGACCCGGCGGCTACGAAGCGGCGCTGGTGGCCGCGCAGCTCGGCGCGGAGGTGACCGTCGTGGACTGCGACGGTCTGGGCGGGGCGTCGGTGCTGACCGACTGCGTGCCGTCGAAGACCCTGATCGCCACGGCCGAGGTGATGACCACCTTCGACTCCTCCTACGAGGAGCTGGGCATCATCGTCGCCGACGACACCCCGCCGCTGGAGCAGGCGGCCCGGGTGGTCGGCGTGGACCTGGGCAAGGTCAACCGCCGGGTGAAGCGCCTCGCGCTCGCCCAGTCGCACGACATCACCGCCTCCGTCACCCGCGCCGGCGCCCGGGTGCTGCGCGGCCGGGGCCGGCTGGAGGGCATGCAGGCCCTCGACGGCTCCCGCAAGGTCGTCGTCACCGCCGCCGACGGCACCGAGGAGACCCTCACCGCCGACGCCGTGCTGCTCGCCACCGGCGGACACCCGCGCGAGCTGCCCGACGCCCAGCCGGACGGCGAGCGCATCCTCAACTGGACCCAGGTCTACGACCTCACCGAGCTGCCCGACGAGCTGATCGTGGTCGGCTCCGGCGTGACCGGCGCCGAGTTCGCCGGCGCCTACCAGGCCCTCGGCTCCAAGGTCACCCTGGTCTCCTCCCGCGACCGCGTGCTGCCCGGCGAGGACCCGGACGCCGCCGCCGTCCTGGAGGACGTCTTCCGTCGCCGCGGCATGAACGTCATGGCCCGCTCCCGCGCGCAGTCCGCCAAGCGCGTCGGGGACCGGGTGGAGGTCACCCTCGCCGACGGCCGGGTCATCACCGGCAGCCACTGCCTGATGGCCGTCGGCGCCATCCCGAACAGCGAGGGGCTGGGCCTGGAGGAGGCCGGCGTCAAGGTGCGCGAGTCGGGCCACATCTGGACCGACAAGGTCTCCCGCACGACCGCGCCCGGCGTGTACGCCGCCGGCGACGTGACCGGGGTCTTCGCCCTCGCGTCCGTCGCCGCCATGCAGGGCCGCATCGCCATGTACCACTTCCTCGGCGACGCGGTGGCCCCGCTGAACCTGAAGACGGTCTCCTCGAACGTCTTCACCGACCCCGAGATCGCCACCGTGGGCTACACCCAGGCCGACGTGGACGGCGGCAAGATCGACGCCCGGGTGGTCAAGCTGCCGCTGCTGCGCAATCCGCGCGCCAAGATGCAGGGCATCCGCGACGGCTTCGTCAAGATCTTCTGCCGTCCGGGCACCGGCATCGTGGTCGGCGGCGTGGTCGTGGCGCCCCGCGCCTCGGAACTGATCCACCCCATCTCGATCGCCGTCGACAACAACCTGACGGTCGAACAGATCGCGAACGCCTTCACCGTGTACCCGTCCCTTTCGGGCTCGATCGCGGAAGTGGCACGGCAGTTGCACACCCGGAAGACGGCCGGCGAGGTCTGACCGGGACACCGGCTCCCCCGCAGGTCGGCGGGGGCCGGCGAGGACGCGCGGGGCCCGGGAGAGGGACGACAGGGGTGATTCGACCCCTATACCACTTCCCGCCCCACCGTGCGAACAACTTCTGTTATTCGGCGCAAAGAGCTGAAAGCAGACGGTCGCCCGCGTTACTGTCAGTTTCGTGTTCGCTGCAGAACGTCGTCAATTGATCCTCGAAATGGTGCGCGCGAACGGGGCGGTATCGCTCCGGGAGCTCGCCCGCGTCGTCCAGACCTCCGAAGTGACCGTACGGCGGGACGTGCGCGCACTGGAGGCAGAAGGACTCCTCGACCGCCGGCACGGCGGTGCGGTACTGCCGGGCGGGTTCTCGCGGGAGTCCGGCTTTCCGCAGAAGTCCCATCTCGCGACCGCCGAGAAGACGGCCATCGCCGACCTCGCCGCCACCTTCGTCGAAGAGGGCGAGGCCATCGTGGTCGGGGCGGGGACCACCACCCAGGAACTCGCGCGCCGGCTGGCCCGCGTCCCCGGGCTGACCGTCGTCACCAACTCGCTGCTGGTGGCCCAGGCCCTGGCCCACGCCAACCGCGTCGAGGTCGTGATGACCGGCGGCACCCTGCGCGGCTCCAACTACGCCCTCGTCGGCAGCGGGGCCGAGCAGTCCCTGCAGGGGCTGCGGGTGTCCCGCGCCTTCCTCTCCGGCAGCGGGCTGACCGCCGAGCGCGGCCTGTCCACGTCCAACATGCTCTCCGCCTCGGTGGACCGCGCCCTCGTGCAGGCCGCCGCGGAGGTCGTGGTCCTCGCCGACCACACCAAGCTGGGCACCGACACCATGTTCCAGACCGTGCCGACGGACCTCATCACCCGCCTGGTGACGGACGAGCCCCCGGCGCACGACGACCGGGCCCAGACCGAGCTGCAGGCTCTGGCCGACCAGGGTGTCCAGATCGCCGTGGCGGGGGCGACCCCGTCGGGAAACGGCAGCCCGGGCGGTGACGGCGGCCCGGCGACCCGCCGGCACCGCCAGGACGTGCCCCTGCCCGCGCCGCGGCGCGGCCCGGGGCTCCGCGCGGCCACCGCCCTGGGCGACCGGGACCGCGACCAGCCGGCCCCCCAGGAACGGGCCCGCGTCGCGGACATGCGCCGCCGCTGACCCCGCCGGGGACGCGCCGGACGTCCGGTCGGCACCCCCGAACGCGCGGTTCCCCGCGCCCTGGTGAGGACGCGGGGAACCGTGGACGGCGTGCGCGGGCGGGTCAGTCCGCGATGTCGCAGATCGCCGCGCCCGAGGTGACCGAGGCGCCGATCTCGGCGCTGAGGCCCTTGATGGTGCCGCTCTTGTGGGCGTTGAGGGGCTGCTCCATCTTCATGGCCTCCAGGACGACGACGAGGTCGCCTTCCTTGACCTCCTGGCCCTCCTCGACGGCCACCTTGACGATGGTGCCCTGCATGGGGGAGGCGAGGGTGTCGCCGGAGGCGACGGGGCCGGACTTCTTCGCCGCGCGGCGCTTGGGCTTGGCCCCGGCCGCCAGACCCGTGCGGGCCAGGCTCATGCCCAGGGAGGAGGGCAGGGAGACCTCCAGGCGCTTGCCGCCGACCTCGACGACGACCGTCTCACGGCCGGCCCCCTCCTCGTCCGCCTCGGCGTCGGCCGGCGCGGTGAAGGGCTTGATGTCGTTGACGAACTCGGTCTCGATCCACCGGGTGTGCACCGTGAACGGGTCCTGGGAACCGGTCAGTTCCGGCGCGAACGCCGGGTCGCGCACCACCGTGCGGTGGAACGGGATGGCGGTGGCCATGCCCTCGACCTGGAACTCGTCCAGCGCGCGGGCCGCCCGCTCCAGGGCCTCCTTGCGGGTGCGGCCGCTGACGATCAGCTTGGCCAGCAGGGAGTCCCAGGCCGGGCCGATGACCGAGCCGGACTCCACGCCCGCGTCCAGGCGCACGCCCGGGCCGGACGGGGCCTCGAACCGGGTCACCGTGCCGGGGGCCGGCAGGAAGTTGCGGCCCGGGTCCTCGCCGTTGATGCGGAACTCGAAGGAGTGGCCGCGCAGTTCGGGGTCGCCGTAGCCGAGCTCCTCGCCGTCGGCGATGCGGAACATCTCGCGCACCAGGTCGATGCCCGCGACCTCCTCGGTCACCGGGTGCTCGACCTGCAGGCGGGTGTTGACCTCCAGGAAGGAGATCGTGCCGTCCTGGCCGACGAGGAACTCGCAGGTGCCCGCGCCCTCGTAGCGGGCCTCCTTCAGGATCGCCTTGGACGCGCGGTACAGCTCCGCGACCTGGGCCTCGCTCAGGAACGGCGCGGGCGCCTCCTCGACGAGTTTTTGGTGGCGGCGCTGCAGCGAGCAGTCACGGGTGGAGACGACGACCACGTTGCCGTGCTTGTCGGCCAGGCACTGGGTCTCCACGTGCCGGGGGCGGTCCAGGTAGCGCTCCACGAAGCACTCGCCGCGGCCGAACGCGGCCACCGCCTCGCGCACCGCGGAGTCGTACAGCTCCGGGACCTCCTCCAGGGTGCGGGCGACCTTCAGGCCGCGGCCGCCGCCGCCGAAGGCGGCCTTGATCGCGATGGGCAGGCCGTGCTCCTTGGCGAAGGCGACGACCTCGTCCGCGCCGGAGACCGGGTCGGGGGTGCCGGCGACCAGGGGCGCGCCGGCGCGCTGGGCGATGTGCCGGGCGGCGACCTTGTCGCCGAGGTCGCGGATGGCCTGCGGGGGCGGGCCGATCCAGATCAGGCCCGCGTCCAGTACCGCCTGGGCGAACTCGGCGTTCTCCGACAGGAAGCCGTAGCCCGGATGGACGGCGTCCGCGCCGGATTCCCGGGCGGCGTCCAGGATCTTGTCGATCACCAGATAGCTGGTCGCGGGAGTGTCACCGCCCAGGGCGAACGCCTCATCCGCGGCGCGGACATGCAGAGCGTCCCGGTCCGGGTCGGCGTAGACGGCCACGCTCGCGATACCGGCATCCCGGCAGGCCCGGGCCACGCGGACTGCGATTTCGCCACGGTTGGCGATGAGCACCTTGCGCACGATTGAGGCTCCCTCCTTGAAACAAGCCGAGTTTAGGGACTGCCGACACGGCACTACGAGTCGTCCCCAAAGGTGAGCTTGCCCACACGGAGCGTGATGCGAGGCTCGCTCGACCCCCGAAATCCCTTGTAGTACGGCGATACGCAGGACTCCTCGGGGAAACCCTAGCCTCCCCATGTGGCCAAGGTCTCTGTAAGAGCGTGCTGCGGCCCACTCTGTTTCTTTGTGGAGTCCCTACGAATGGCCCAATGATTCTTTGCCCGCGCCGCAAGTCTTGTCCCCCGGTTTACCCGTTAGTAGCGTTCACGCTGTCTCGAACGTACTTGAGGTAACAGGAGTCCTGCTCGAAGGGCGCCGGAGGGCGCGAACGGCTCGGAAGTGGGTGGGGACCGGTGGTGCGCAGGCCGGTGGCGTGGATCGTGGCGGTCGTCCTCCTGGTGGAGGCGCTCGGCATCGCCGCGGTGAACTGGTTCCTCGGGGTCGTCGTCGACCGCCAGGACATGTCCCTGGCCGGCCTCGACCCGGACACCATGTCGACGTCGTCCAAGATCGGCGGCGTGGTCTTCGGCCTCTACTTCGCCGCCTGCGGGCTGGTCGCCCTGCTCGTCGCGGTCCGCGACCGCCCGCCGGCCGGCCTCGGGCGTGTCCTGCTGGTCAGCGCCGCCGTGGTGCACGCCCTGCTCGGCGCCTTCGCCTGGGGCCTGATGGGCTGGCCGGCGTTCCTGTACATGGTCGTCGTGCTCGCCCTCATCGTGCTGCTCCTGATGACGTACGACCGCCCGGCGGCCGGCCCGGCCCGGGGCGGCCCCACGGCGCCCCAGGACGCGCCCACGGGCCCCGAGGAGCCCCGGGGCGACGGCGGCTCCCCGGTCAGTCCTCCGCCGGCGCCCACAACTCCGTGATGCCGGTGCCGAGCTGCGCGAGCAGCCTGCGCAGCAGGGGCAGGCTGAGCCCGATCACGTTGCCGTGGTCGCCGTCGATGCGGTCGACGAACGGCGCCGAACGGCCGTCGAGCGTGAACGCCCCTGCGACGTGGAGGGGTTCGCCCGAGGCGACGTAGGCGGCGATCTCCTCGTCCGTCGGGTCGCCGAAGTGCACGACCGTGGACGCGGTGGCGGAGGCGTACCGTCCGCTCGCCGTGTCGTAGACGCAGTGCCCCGTCTGCAGGGTGCCCGCGCGGCCGCGCATCGCCTTCCAGCGGGCGGTCGCCTCCTCGGCGTCGGCGGGCTTGCCGAGCGCCCGGCCGTCCAGGTCCAGCACCGAGTCGCAGCCGATCACCAGCGCGCCCTTCACGTCCGGGCGGGCGGCCACGACGGACGCCTTCGCCTCGGCCAGGGCCAGGGCCAGCTCGGCCGGCGTGGGAGCGCTGACGGCGTCCTCGTCGACCCCGCTGACGATCACCTCGGGAGCGAAACCGGCCTGGCGCAGCAGGCCCAGCCGGGCGGGGGACTGGGAGGCGAGCACGAGTCGCCTGCGGTGCATCTCGGTCATGCGATCAGGTTAGTCAGGGTCGGCCGTCCGGCTCACCTGAGGCCGATCACGATCATGACCAGGAACATGGCCAGGGCCATGAGGAAACCGAGCCGCCGAAGCATGTCCTGCGTGTCGCGCAGTTCCTTCGGCGGCTCGTCGTCGCGGTCTTGCCACAGCATCCCCCCAGCGTGCCCCCTCCGGGCGGGGCCGCGCCTGAGTACGCGTACTCAACTCGCCGGGGGAGCCGGGCGGGCCTCGCCTAGCCCGGCCAGTAGGTGCGGCTCCAGGACGTGGGGCCGGGGCGGGGCACCCGGCGGTGGGCGATGCGGGACGGGTCGGACCACGCGGCCCGCGGGGGTTCGGCGCCGCTCGGCTGTGCCGCGGCCGCGGCGGCGCGGGCCCGGACCACCGCCAGGGCGGCGGCGAGCTCCTCGGGGGTCGGGTTGCCCCGGACGACCTTGATGGTCACAGCGACTCCTTAGAGGGGGATGTTGCCGTGCTTCTTGGGGGGCAGGGACGCGCGCTTGGTGCGCAGCTGGCGCAGGCCGCGGACGACCTGGCGGCGCGTGTCGGACGGCATGATCACGGCGTCGACGTAGCCGCGCTCGGCCGCGACGTAGGGGTTGAGGAGGGTGTCCTCGTACTCCTGGATCAGCCGGGCCCGCACCGCCTCGACGTCCTCGCCGTTCGCCTCGGCCTCGGCGAGGGTGCGCCGGTGCAGGATGTTGACGGCGCCCTGGGCGCCCATGACGGCGATCTGGGCCGTGGGCCAGGCCAGGTTGAGGTCGGCGCCCAGGTGCTTGGAGCCCATCACGTCGTAGGCCCCGCCGAACGCCTTGCGGGTGATCACGGTGATCAGCGGGACGGTGGCCTCGGCGTAGGCGTAGATCAGCTTGGCGCCGCGGCGGATGATGCCGTCGTGCTCCTGGCCGACGCCGGGCAGGAAGCCGGGCACGTCGACGAAGGTCAGCACGGGGATGTTGAACGCGTCGCAGGTGCGCACGAACCGGGCGGCCTTCTCGGACGCGGTGATGTCCAGGCAGCCGGCGAACTGCATCGGCTGGTTGGCGACCACGCCGACCGGCTGGCCCTCCACCCGGCCGAAGCCGGTCAGGATGTTCGGCGCGAACAGCGGCTGGGTCTCGAAGAACTCGGCGTCGTCCAGGACGTGTTCGACCACCGTGTGCATGTCGTACGGCTGGTTCGCGCTGTCCGGCACGAGGGTGTCCAGCTCGCGGTCCTCGTCCGTGACCGAGAGGTCGGCCTCCTCGGGGAAGACCGGCGCCTCGGAGAGGTTGTTGGACGGCAGGTAGCTCAGGAGCTGCTTGACGTACTCGATGGCGTCCTTCTCGTCGCCCGCCATGTGGTGGGCGACGCCGGAGACCGCGTTGTGGGTGCGGGCGCCGCCCAGCTCCTCGAAGCCGACGTCCTCCCCGGTGACCGTCTTGATGACGTCGGGGCCGGTGATGAACATGTGGGACGTCTGGTCGACCATCACCGTGAAGTCGGTGATCGCGGGCGAGTACACCGCGCCGCCCGCGCACGGGCCGACGACCAGGCTGATCTGGGGGATCACGCCCGAGGCGTGGGTGTTGCGGCGGAAGATCTCGCCGTACGCGCCCAGCGAGGCCACGCCCTCCTGGATGCGGGCGCCGCCGGAGTCGTTGATGCCGATGACCGGGCAGCCGGTCTTCAGCGCGAAGTCCATCACCTTGACGATCTTCTGGCCGTAGACCTCGCCCAGCGCGCCGCCGAAGACGGTGAAGTCCTGCGAGAACACGGCGACCGGACGGCCGTCGACGGTGCCGTAGCCGGTGACCACGCCGTCGCCGTAGGGGCGGTTGTTCTCCAGGCCGAAGTGCGTGGAGCGGTGCTGGGCGAACTCGTCCAGCTCCACGAACGAACCCTCGTCCAGGAGGAGTTCGATGCGCTCACGGGCCGTCAGCTTGCCCTTGGCGTGCTGCTTCTCGACGGCGCGTGCGGAGCCGGCGTGCGTCGCCTCCTCGATCCGGCGCTGGAGGTCCGCGAGCTTGCCCGCGGTCGTGTGGATGTCGATCCCTTGGATCTCGTGACGCTCTTCCGGCTCGGACATCGGGATGCGGCTCCCTGCCTGCTCAAAAGGGGGGACGGTTACTCATCCGTAGCGTAGTGGGGGCCCTCCGGATCGGCAGTGCGGCGTTTACCACACCTAGGGTGGCTTGCATGACGCCGCGAGATGCAGCAGACGCGAACAGCAGCCGGTGGTCCGACCTCGGACGCCCGCCCCTCGGCGCGACGGCCCTGCGCCGGGGCCTGGTCCGCGAGGGCGGGCTCTGGTCCGGCATCGAGGTGGTCCAGCGCACCGGCTCCACCAACAGCGACCTGGTCGCACGGGTCGCGGACGGGACGGCGGCCGAGGGCGCGGTCCTGGTCGCCGAGGAGCAGACGGCGGGCCGGGGCCGCCTGGACCGCCGGTGGTCGGCGCCGGCCCGCTCGGGGCTGTTCTTCTCCGTGTACCTGCGCCCGGCCGAGGTGCCGGTGGCCCGCTGGGGCTGGCTGCCGCTGCTCACCGGGGTCGCCGTCGCGACGGGCCTGTCCCGGGCGGCCGGCGTCGACACGGCCCTGAAGTGGCCCAACGACCTGCTGGTGACCGTCGGCGACGAGGAGCGCAAGGCCGGCGGCATCCTCGCGGAGCGGGCCGGCCCCGACGGGGTGGTCGTCGGCGTCGGCGTGAACGTCTCCCTGCGCGCCGAGGAGCTGCCCGTGCCGCAGGCCGGCTCCCTCGCGCTGGCCGGAGCGGTCACCACGGACCGGGACCCGCTGCTGCGGGCGGTCCTGCGGTCCCTGGAGGACTGGTACGGGCGCTGGCGCGCGGCCGACGGCGACCCCGGCCCCAGCGGCGTGCAGGAGACGTACGCGGCGGGCTGCGCGACCCTGGGCCGGGTGGTGCGGGCCGAGCTGCCCGGGGACCGGTCGGTGGTCGGCGAGGCGATCGCGGTCGACGGCGACGGCCGCCTCGTCCTGGCGACGCCGGACGGCCTGCGGGAGCCGGTGGGCGCGGGCGACATCGTCCACCTGCGGCCGGCCTAGGGGGTGTCTCGTCGGTCAGGCCGGATCAGGGAGCGGCGTCTGGTGCCGTGCATCGCAAGGCGGAGGAGGGAGCCGATGCGGAGCATCGGGGACCGACGACAACGCGGCGAGGCGCGGTGCCGGACGCCGCGAGCCCGGCCTGATCGACGAGACACCCCCCCGGGGAGCAGGGAGAGTGGGACGCGGGCGGCCCTGAACGCGATCGCCGCCCGTTCCGTACCCGACAGCGGGCCACGGCCCCCGCTCCGGCTCTCGGAGTGAGCTGGCGCACACCTGCCGTAGAGTTGAGGCCGGTCGATACCTGACCGCGGTAGATCGGAAGGGCAGCAGGCGTGACCGTCGACGACACGGGCTCGGGCGCGGACGCGCAGCCCGGCGACGCGGGCGAGGACCCGCTCGCGCTGCGCCTCGAACAGCTCATCCTGGGCGCCGAGCGCCGCTACACGCCGTTCCAGGCCGCGCGCAGCGCCGGTGTCTCCATGGAGCTGGCGTCCCGCTTCTGGCGCGCCATGGGCTTCGCCGACATCGGCCAGGCCCGGGCCCTCACCGAGGCCGACGTCCTGGCCCTGCGCCGGCTCGCCGGCCTCGTCGAGGCGGGGCTGCTCAGCGAGGCCATGGCGGTCCAGGTGGCGCGGTCCACGGGGCAGACCACCGCCCGGTTGGCGGAATGGCAGATCGACTCGTTCCTGGAGGGCCTGACCGAGCCCCCCGAGCCGGGCATGACCCGCACCGAGGTGACGTACCCGATCGTCGAGCTGCTCCTGCCCGAGCTGGAGGAGTTCCTCGTCTACGTCTGGCGCCGCCAGCTCGCCGCCTCGGCCGGCCGGGTCGTGCAGACCGGCGACGACGAGGAGATGGTCGACCGGCGCCTCGCCGTCGGCTTCGCCGACCTCGTCGGGTTCACCCGGCTGACCCGCCGGATGGAGGAGGAGGAACTCGGCGAGCTGGTCGAGGCGTTCGAGACGACGGCCGCCGACCTCGTCGCCGCCCGCGGCGGGCGCCTGATCAAGACCCTCGGCGACGAGGTGCTCTACGCCGCCGACGACGCCGGCACCGCCGCAGAGATCGGCCTGCGGCTCATCGAGACGATGGCGAACGACGAGACGATGCCCGAGCTGCGCGTCGGCATGGCGTTCGGCACGGTCACCACGCGGATGGGCGACGTCTTCGGGACGACCGTGAACCTCGCCTCCCGGCTCACCTCGATAGCGCCCCGGGACGCCGTGCTGGTCGACAGCGCCTTCGCGGAGGAGCTGATCCGCACCGGGGAGGCGCCCACCTCGGAGGCCGAGGCGGCCGAGGAGGCGGCGGCCGCCGAGAAGGAGGGCGAGGAGCCGCCGACGTACCGCTTCGCGCTCCGGCCGATGTGGCAGCGCCCGGTGCGCGGCCTCGGCGTGGTCGAGCCCTGGCTGCTCAGCCGGCGGGACGACCCGGAGTAGCCGCGCCCGGCAGCAGCGGCGCGTCCAGCAGGTCCACGCACAGCCCGATGAGCGGCACGCACAAACCGGGCCCGCGGGGAGTGGGCGCGGGGGCGGGCGGCGCGCTGCTCGGCGGGGGCGCCGGGGCCGTGGTGGCCGGCGGCGCGGGCGGACGGGTGGTCGGGACGGGGCCGGGCGCGGACGGTGTCCGGTGCGGGGCGGGTGCCCCGGGGCGTGCCGCCGCGCTGCTCCTCGGGACCACGGTGACGGACGTCGGTGCGGCCGCCGCGCCCGGAACGGCGGGCGGGGTCACGCCGGCCGGCGGGGGCGTCGCCGAGGGGGCGGCGGTGGCCCGGGCGGCGACGGTGGCGGCGGCGTTGCCCGCGCGGTCGGGGCGGTCGGGGCCGGCGGTGGCACCGGAGCGGTGGTCGGTACGGGGCTCGGCCTCCGCGGTGCCGAGCCCGCCGACCCCGGACTCCGGGGCGAGCCGGACGAGACTCAGCACCGCGACGGCCACGAGCAGCCCGCCGACGGCGAGCAGGGACCTCCGGGGGCGCCGCCGCCGGTGCCGGCCACGGCCGGTGGAGGCGTCGGCCGGGGCGGGGGGTACGGGGGTGCGGGCCCGGCTTCGGGAGCCTGCCGCTGCCGCCGGTTCCCCCGGGGCGGGGGACGCCGGGGGCGTCGACGTGCCGCCGCCACCGCCGCTCCCGGCCGCGGGCGCCTGCGGCTCGCCCGGGCGGTCGGCGGTCGTCGCCTCCGGTGCCGGTGCCGGTGCCGGTGCCGGTGCTGATGCCGGTGCTGGTGCCGGTGGCTGCGGCTGGGACGGGGGCTGGTCGGCCGGTGCGGTGCCGTGCGGGGGTTCCTCGGCTGCGGCCGGGGCCGGGCCGTCGGCGGGGGCCGTCTCGTGCGGCGTGGTGCCCGCGGCTGCCGGGGGCGGGGCGACTGCCCCCAGCCGGGCCTCCGCCCCCGGCCCGGCGCCCCCGGTCCCTTCCGCCGTCGCCGTCGGGGGTGCCGTGGGCTGCGTCGTCGTGGTCGATGTCGTGGCCGTCGTTCTCGCCGGCGTGTTCGTCATCGCGTTCCCTCTCCGATGCCTTCGCGCCCCCGCGCCCCCCACGGGACCTGTGCGCCGTGGCGGACGCACGCTATGCGCTCGTGTGGGTGAACGGCCGGGCCTCAGGGGGTTTGTCACTCGAACGGGTAGTCGGTCCCGGGTTCCTGGAACACCCGGCGGGCCGGTCTGCTCTTTCCCCCGGCGGGCCCGGCTGCGATGATCGGGCGAGCGGATCAGTTAACCCGCGTTAACCAGGAGGGTGTCATGAGCGAGGAGCGGTTCGGGGAGTTCGTCCTGGTGCGGCGGCACGAGGGCGGGCACGTGGCGGAGCTGGCCCTCGACCGGCCGAAGGCCATGAACGCCGTCTCGTCGGGGATGGCCCGGGCGATCGCCGGGGCGTGCACGGCGCTGGGCGAGGACCGGGACGTACGGGTCGTGGTGCTGACGTCGACGCACGAGCGGGCGTTCTGCGTGGGGGCCGACCTGAAGGAGCGCAACTCCCTCAGCGACGCGGAGCTGCTGCGGCAGCGGCCGGTGTCGCGGGGGGCGTACACCGGCGTGCTGGAGCTGCCCGTGCCGGTGATCGCGGCGGTGCACGGGTACGCGCTCGGCGGCGGCTTCGAGCTGGCGCTGTCGTGCGACGTGATCGTGGCCGACCGTACGGCCGTGGTGGGTCTGCCGGAGGTGTCGGTGGGCGTGCTGCCGGGCGGCGGCGGGACGCAGTTGCTGCCGCGCCGGGTCGGCGCGGCGCGGGCGGCGGAGCTGGTGTTCACGGCACGCCGGGTGGAGGCGGCCGAGGCGCGCGAGCTGGGGCTGGTGGACGTGCTGGTGGACGAGGGCCGGGACCGGGAGGAGGCGCTGGCGATGGCGTCGCGCATCGCCGCGAACTCGCCCGTCGGCGTGCGCGCGGCCAAGCGCGCCCTGCGCCTCGGCCAGGGCCTCGACCTGCGGGCCGGCCTGGAGGTGGAGGACGCGGCCTGGCGCACGGTGGCGTTCTCGGGCGACCGTGCGGAGGGCGTCGCGGCGTTCAACGAGAAGCGCAAGCCCCAGTGGCCGGGGGAGTAGGGGGACCGCCCCCGTGCACCACGTGCCTCACGTCTAGCCCATGCGCCGCATCGGCGGCTCCTTTCCGTACCTTTCCGCCCGAATGTCCCTAGCCTGGGTGGATGGGTGACGACAGACGGCTCGCCGCCGTGGTGGCGCTGGCGCAGGGGATGGCCGCGGCGCACACGCCCCAGGAGTCCTGGCGCGCGGCCGCCCTCGGCGCGTGCCGCGCGCTGGCCGGGACGTTCGCCGCGCTCTCGGTGTGGGAGCGCGAGCTCGGACTCCTGCGCGTCCTGGTGAACGTCGGCGACCGCGCCGCCGACGAGGAGGAGTTCCCGCAGGACGAGGCGTACCCCGTGCACCGCTTCCCGGAGATCACCGAGTTCCTGCACGAGCGCTGGATCACCGGCGGCGAGCCCAACGCCTGGGTGGAGACCGCCGACGGCGGGGCCGCGGGCGAGCCCGGCTACTGCCACCAGCGCGTGGCGGCGCTGCGGCGCCGGGGCCGGGGGTCCTGCGTGGTCGCCCCGATCGTCCTGCACGGCCGCGCCTGGGGCGAGCTGTACGTGGCCCGCTCCACCGGCGCCCCGGTCTTCGACCGCGCCGACGCCGACTTCGCCACCGTGCTCGCCTCCGTGGTCTCCGCCGGCCTCGCCCAGACCGAGCGCCTGGAGGAGGCGCGCCGCCTGGCCTTCACCGACGCCCTGACCGGCCTGGCCAACCGGCGCGCGGTCGACGTGGGCCTGGAGGAGGCGGTGGAGCGCTACCGGCGGGAAGGGACCGTCGTCAGCCTGGTCGTGTGCGACCTCAACGGGCTCAAGCGGGTCAACGACACCCTCGGGCACGCCGTGGGCGACCGGCTGCTGGAGCGGTTCGGGTCGGTGCTGTCGCTGTGCGGGGCGATGCTGCCCGGCGCGCTCGCGGCCCGGCTCGGCGGCGACGAGTTCTGCCTGCTGGCCGTCGGCCCGCCCGCCGACGACGTGGTGAAGGTCGCCGACGAGCTGTGCCGCCGCGCCGGCGAGCTGGAACTGGGCGACGGCGTGGCCTGCGGGGTCGCCTCCACCGGGGACCCGGTCGGCCCGGTGCGCTCCGCCCGCCGGCTGTTCCGGCTGGCGGACGCCGCGCAGTACCGGGCCAAGGCCGAGCACGCGGCACGGCCCGTGGTCGCCGGCCGCGAGGGCCCCGACGACCCGGTGGTCCGCCTCGCGGACGCGCCGGACACCCCCGACGGCGAGACCGGCGCCGAGCGCCGCCGCTTCCGGGGGCGCCCCTGACGTGAGCCGCGACCGTCGCCCGCACCCGGTGTGACGCAATCGGTAAGGGGTGAACCCCACCCCCACTGGTGACATCCCGGAATTCACTGCGTACGCTCCTGAATATGGATATGCACACTGTGGTGGTGGGGACGTCCGGCGTCACCGCGTCCGACGTCCTCGCCGTGGCGCGCGGCGGCGCCCGGGTCGAGCTCTCCGACGAGGCGGTCGCGGCCCTCGCCGCGGCCCGCGAGATCGTGGACGCGCTGGCGGCCAAGCCCGACCCCGTCTACGGCGTCTCCACCGGTTTCGGCGCCCTGGCCACCCGGCACATCAGCCAGGAGCTGCGCACCCAGCTCCAGCGCAACATCGTCCGCTCGCACGCCGCCGGCATGGGGCCGCGGGTCGAGCGCGAGGTCGTGCGCGCCCTGATGTTCCTGCGGCTGAAGACCGTCTGCTCCGGTCACACCGGCGTGCGGCCCGAGGTCGCGCAGACCATGGCCGACCTGCTCAACGCCGGCATCACCCCGGTCGTCCACGAGTACGGCTCGCTCGGCTGCTCCGGCGACCTCGCCCCGCTCTCCCACTGCGCGCTCGCGCTGATGGGTGAGGGCGACGCCGAGGGCCCCGACGGCACCGTACGGCCCGCCGCCGAGCTGCTCGCCGAGCACGGCATCGCCCCCGTCGAGCTGCGCGAGAAGGAGGGCCTGGCCCTCCTCAACGGCACCGACGGCATGCTCGGCATGCTGGTCATGGCCCTGGCCGACCTGGACCGGCTCTACACGTCCGCCGACATCACCGCCGCCCTCAGCCTGGAGGCGCTGCTCGGCACGGACAAGGTGCTGGCGCCGGAGCTGCACGCCATCCGGCCGCACCCGGGACAGGGCGCCTCGGCCGCCAACATGCTCGCCGTCCTGAAGGACTCGCAGCTCACCGGGCACCACCAGGACGACGCCCCGCGCGTCCAGGACGCCTACTCCGTGCGCTGCGCCCCGCAGGTCGCCGGCGCCGGCCGGGACACCCTCGCCCACGCCCGCCTCGTCGCCGAGCGGGAGCTGGCCGCCGCCGTCGACAACCCCGTGGTGCTGCCTGGGGGCACCTCCCAGGCTTTCGGCTCTGGGGGAGGACGCGTGGAGTCCAACGGGAACTTCCACGGCGCCCCGGTCGCCTATGTCCTGGACTTCCTCGCCATCGCGGCCGCCGACCTCGCCTCGATCGCCGAGCGCCGCACCGACCGGCTGCTGGACAAGAACCGCAGCCACGGCCTGCCGCCGTTCCTCGCGGACGACCCGGGCGTCGACTCCGGCCTGATGATCGCCCAGTACACGCAGGCCGCCCTGGTCAGCGAGATGAAGCGGCTCGCCGTCCCCGCGTCGGCGGACTCCATCCCGTCCTCCGCGATGCAGGAGGACCACGTGTCGATGGGCTGGTCGGCGGCGCGCAAGCTGCGCACGGCCGTGGACAACCTCACGCGCGTCCTCGCCATCGAGCTGTACGCCGCCACGCGGGCGGTGGAGCTGCGCGAGGGTCTGACCCCGGCGCCGGCCACCCGGGCCGTCATCGACGCCGTACGGGAGGCGGGCGTGGAGGGTCCCGGGCCCGACCGCTTCCTCGCGCCCGACCTCGCCGCGGCCGACGCCTTCGTGCGCGACGGCCTGCTGGTCGCCGCGGCCGAGAAGGTCACCGGCCCGCTGCGCTGAGACGCGCGGGGGCCCCGCCGGCGGGTGGCGGGGCCCCGACGCCGTACGCGACGGCGGTGCGTGCGCGGTTACTTGAGCTTGGCGATCTGCGCCTGGGTCACGGCCGCCGGGATGGCCGTCGGCTCACCGCTCGCGAGCGCGGCGAAGTTGACCGTGTAGAACGAGGCGACGGTGCTGCCCTTGCGGACCACCTCGGTGTGGAAGGTGGCCGTGCCCTCGCCGTCCATGTCGACGGACTCGGCGAACGCGACCGACTCGTCGCCCAGGCCCGAGCCCTTCTCCGCGGACACCTTGGTGACCTTGGACTTCTCGCCGTCGGCGGCCAGGCCGAAGCCGCCGGCGCAGGCGACCACGCCGTCGGAGACCGCCTTCATGGCCTTCTGGGCGCCGTCGCCCTCGTACGAGGACAGGCCCACGAACGTGAGGTTCACGTCGAAGGCGTCCTCGAGACCGGCCGCGGGGTCCGACGGGGCCGCGGTGCCCGGGGTCTTGGCCTCGGTGACGGAGTTGCTGGCGTTCGCGGTCGTGTCACCCGGGGCGAGTCCGGCGGTGGCCCAGGCGAGCGGGTCGCAGGCGGCCTTGTCGGTCTTCACGCCGGACTTGGACTTCGGGAGGGTGTCGTCGCCCGAGTCGACCTTGTAGCCCTTGACCTCGCCCTGGGCGAGGAGCAGCTTCTCCAGCTCGGCCGAGGTGAGCGCCTCGGCGGCCGGCGTGGGCGACGCGGCCGACGCGCTCGCCCCGCCCGCGTCCTTGCCGGATCCCTTGGTGTCGTCCGACGCGTCGGAGCACCCCGTGATGAGGGCGAGCGACAGAACGCTCGCGGCTGCCGTGGCGCACAGCCGCGCCCCCGATGATCTCTTCATGGGCGGACTATGAACGTCCTGTCAAAGGTTCGTCAAGTTCTGTCAAAACCCCAGGCGTTCCCGGCGGACGGAATAGACCACGAAGCCGGCGCCCAGCGCGAGCAGGGTCGTGCCGCCCACCAGGTAGGGCGTGGTGTCGAAGCTGCCGGTGTCGGCGAGCCGGGCCCCGGCGTCGGACAGCCCGTCGGCGGCGGCCGGGTCGGCGCTGGTGTCCGCGGCCGATCGGGCGGCGGCGGCGCTGCCCGTGGCCGTGCCCGCGGCGTCCGCCGTGGTGGCCCGGGCCTGCGTGCTGACCTGCGTCGTCGTCCTCGTGGCCGTTCCCGCTCTGTCCGCCGTGCCCGTCTCCTGGGTGGCGTTGGCGGTCGGGACGAACCAGAGGGCGCACAGCAGCGTCCCCGCGGCGGTGGCGGTCAGCAAAGGACGGCGAGCGGATGACACGGAATATCGATCCCCTTGTGGCGCTGGCGAATTGGCCGTGTGGGGCGATGGTAGTGAAAGCTGCGGGTCACGGGAAAGTCACGGGCGCCAGGAGCCGTACGCTCCCGGGCATGAGCACTGAAGAGACATCACGTTTTGTACGGCTCCGGGTGGAACTGGTCCTGGAGGTGGCGGACGGCGACGCCGTGACCGGGGCGGCCCTGCGGCGCATCGGCGACGACCCGGAGATGTCCGACGAGGAGCGCACCCACGCCCAGGGTGCTGTGACGGAAGACACCGCGGAGGCGCTCGCGTACCTCGTCGACCCGTTCAGCCTGGTCAGCGAGGTGCCCGGGGTCGAACTCCAGCAGGCGTCCTGGTCGAGTGAGCGGATCGACTACGACCCGGACTCGCCCGACTGGGATCTCGACGAGGATGATGTCGAGGAAGATGAGGACGAGCACGCAGGCGACGGCATCGGCTGAGCGTTCCGGGGAAATCGTGACCCCGGGCGGCAACCACCGTCCGGGGTCTCGTCGTCTCAAGGGGCGCACGGACCGACCCCCGCACCACGGGCCACCCGGTGGACCACCACCGCCCGGACGTGGTGTGCCCCACACATACGGTGGATGTGGAACGGGACGTACCGGTCGCGGCGTTGAAGTCACTTACGGGAACTCTCGGGGTTTTTCGGGAATCGGCAACGATGGAGAAGCGTGTGATTGCGAACAGTAAGCGGCGCAAGGGTCTGATGGCCGCGTCCGCACTGCTCGGCGGCATCCTGGTGCTCTCTGGATGTTCGGACGGCGACGCGAGCGCCTCCGGCGACAGCGGCAAGGACACCTCGTCGGCGAACGTCGACGAGGCGGCGGCCCAGAAGTCGTCCGAGGCGCAGATCAAGATCACACCCGGGGACGGCACGAACAACGCCTCCATCAACAACTCCGCCGCCGTCACGGTGAGCAAGGGCACGCTCACCGAGGTCACCATGACCACCGCGGACGGCGGCGCCGTGCAGGGCCAGATGTCGGCCGACAGGACGAGCTGGAAGCCCAGCGGCCAGCTCGAGCGCTCGACCACCTACAAGCTGGCCGTCAGCGCCAAGGACTCCGACGGCCGCGTCGCCCACGAGAACGCCTCGTTCACCACCGTCTCCCCGGCCAACAGCTTCATAGGCAGCTTCACGCCGGAGAACGGCTCCACGGTGGGCGTCGGCATGCCGGTGTCGATCAACTTCAACAAGCAGATCACCAACAAGGCCGCCGTCCAGAAGGGCGTCACGGTCACCTCCAGCAGCGGCCAGGAGGTCGTCTGCCACTGGTTCAGCACCCAGCGCATGGACTGCCGCCCCCAGGACTACTGGCAGGCGAACTCCACGGTCACGCTGAAGCTGGCGCTCGACGGCGTCGAGGGTGCGAGCGGTGTCTACGGCGTGCAGCAGAAGACGGTCACCTTCCACATCGGCCGCAACCAGGTCAGCTACGTCGACGCGAAGACCAAGCAGATGAAGGTCACGCAGGACGGCAAGGTCGTCAAGACCATCCCGATCTCGGCCGGCTCGCCCGACAACAAGACGTACGAGGGCATCATGGTGATGTCCGAGAAGTTCAAGGAGACGCGCATGAACGGCGCGACCGTGGGCTTCACCGACGACGACGGCAAGGGCGAGTACGACATCAAGGACGTGCCGCACGCCATCCGGCTGACCAACTCCGGCACCTTCGTGCACGGCAACTACTGGGGCGCCAAGTCCATCTTCGGCAGCGTCAACACCAGCCACGGCTGCGTGGGCCTGTCCGACACCAAGGGCGCCAACGACAAGGGCACGCCGGGCTACTGGTTCTTCACCCACTCCATGGTCGGTGACGTGGTGGTCGTGCAGAACACCGGCGACAAGACCGTCGCCCCGGACAACGGCCTCAACGGCTGGAACCTCGACTGGGCGACCTGGAAGGCCGGTTCGGCTGTCTGACGCTCCGTCACCTCCCGGCCCGCCAGGGGCCGGACGCGCACGCCCGGTGCCGCCCCCGAGGGGGCGGCACCGCTGTTCTGCGGGCCCGGCCTTCTCATCCCGCTCTTATGCGCGCCTTATCGAGTCATCACGCGCCGTCCCTAGCTTTCGGCGCATGTTCTTCACCTACCTGAGGCGCGAACTGCGCCGCCGCAGAAAGGCGGCCCTCGTCGTCGCCTCCGGCCTCGCGCTGGGCATCGCCCTGGTCATCGTGGTCACCTCCGTGTCCTCGGGCATGGGGAAGGCCCAGGACAAGGTCCTCCAGTCGCTGTACGGCCTGGGGACGGACATGACGGTCACCAAGGCCGCCGCACCCACGGCCGCCTCCTCCGACCGCCCCCGCTTCCGGTTCGACGCGCGGGAGAGCGGCGACGACTCCGAGCAGAGCAGCGACCGCGTGATGGTCCAGGGCTTCCAGACCCTGGCCGCCTCCACGGTCGCCGAGGTGAGCGAGCAGAAGGGCGTCCGGGGCGCGGTCGGCGGGCTGAGCCTGCAGGTCATCAAGGTCAGCGGCCAGTTCACCCGCGGCCAGTTCCAGCAGAACGGCACCGGCGGCCGGCAGGGCGGCCCCGGCCAGAACGGCGGCAGCGGCGCCCCCCAGGGTGAGGTGCAGGGCGGCGGGGCGGACTTCGACGTCAACAGCTACTCGGTCTACGGCACCGACGTCACCCGGCCGGCCCTCGGACCGCTGACGTCCTCGAAGATCACCAGCGGTCGTACGTTCAGGACGACCGAGACCGCCGCGAAGGTGGCCGTGGCCGACTCGGCCTACGCCAAGGAGAAGAAGCTCAAGGCGGGCTCCACCGTGACCGTCAAGGGCGTGAAGTTCACGGTGATCGGCGTGGCCACGGCCGACAGCGGCGACGCGGCGGCCGACCTCTACATCCCGCTGAAGCAGGCCCAGACCCTCGCCGACGCGGCCGGCAAGGTCACCACGATCTACGTCCAGGCGACCGACTCGAAGAAGATCGACAGCGTCAAGTCCGCGATCCGGAAGAACGTCCCGGGCACCACCGTGACGACCTCCGCCGACCTCGCGGACACCGTCTCCGGCTCGCTGTCCACCGCGTCCTCCCTCGCCACCAGCGTCGGCAGGTGGCTGTCCGTCGCCGTGCTCGTCGCCGCGTTCCTGGTGGCCGGGCTGCTCACCTCCTCCGCGGTCTCCCGCCGCGTCCGGGAGTTCGGCACGCTCAAGGCCCTGGGCTGGAAGTCCGGCCGGGTCACCCGCCAGGTGGTCGGCGAGGCCATGGTCAACGGCCTGCTCGGCGGCGCCCTCGGCATCGCCCTGGGCCTGGCCGGCGCCTACGCGGTGACGGCCGTCAGCCCGACCCTCCAGGCCCAACTGGGCGGCGGGAGCGGCGGGAGCGGCGGCCCGGGCGGCGGCTTCGCCGGCCCCGGCCGGCAGGCGGCGGCCAAGACCCTCGACGTCGCCCTGACCGCGCCGGTGAGCGTCACGACGGTGGCCATCGCGGTCGGCCTCGCGGTGGCCGGCGGCCTGACCGCGGGGGCGTTCGGCGGCTGGCGCGCCTCGCGCCTGCGCCCCGCGGACGCGCTGCGCCGCGTCGAGTAGCGCCGTCCCGCGCCGACCTCCCCTTCCCCTCCCAGGAGTTGCACCCACCATGTACGAACTCAGAGGCGTCACCAAGCGCTACACCCGCGGCAAGGAGACCGTCCACGCGCTGGACGGCGTGGACCTCACGATCGCCGACGGCGACCGCCTGGTCATCCAGGGCCCCACCGGCGGCGGCAAGTCGACGCTGCTGCAGATGCTGGGCGGCCTGGACCGCCCGACCTCCGGCGAGGTGGTCCTGGACGGCACCGACCTGGCCCGGCTGCCGGAGGCCCGGCTCACCCGGGTGCGCAGCGAGAACATCGGCTTCGTCTTCCAGTCCTTCAACCTGATCCCCACCCTGACGGCCCAGGAGAACGTCGAGACGGCGCTGGTGCCGCTCGGCGTACAGGTCAAGGAGCGCCGCGAGCGGGCCGCGGAGGCCCTGCGCTCGGTCGGTCTCGGCGAACGCCTCGGCCACCTGCCCTCGGAGATGTCCGGCGGCCAGCAGCAGCGCGTCGCCATCGCCCGTGCGCTGGTCAAGCAGCCCAAGGTGCTCCTCGCCGACGAGCCCACGGGCAACCTCGACGAGGGCATGCGCGACGAGATCATGGACGTCCTGGAGACCCTGTGGATGGAGCGCGGTCTGACCTTCATCATGGTCACCCACGACTCCGCGATCGCGCGGAAGGCGCCGCGCCTGGCCACGATCCGCAAGGGCAGGCTGACCCTGACGGAGAGGGCGGCGCCCTGAGGGGCGACGGCCCCGCCCGAGTGGCGGCGTGGGCCGCCCCGCCGTCCGCCGCCTCGGCCGCTCCCCCCCGTCCGTCAGCCGACCTCGATGCCGAAGTCGCCCACCAGTTCCTCCAGTCCGCCCCGGTAGCCCTTGCCGCCGAGGACGAAGTCCCAGTCGCCGGAGGACCGGCGCCGGAAGGAGCCGAGGACCAGTGCCGTCTCGCCGGGGCGGCCGTCGGAGACGCCCAGGACGCCGAGTTCGGCGAGGGCGGGGTCCAGCAGCCGGATGTGCGCGTCGGTGAAGCCCGACAGGTCGGCGCCCGGGTCGACCTCGGGGTCCACGGCGGCCACCAGCACCAGCCGGTCCGCCTCGGCGGGCAGCGCCTCGAACGCCACCCGTACCGCCGCCCGGTCCGGCGGCGCGGGGGGCAGGGCGTGCACCGAACCGTCGGGCGTGCGGGGGTTGTTGTAGAAGACGAACCAGTCGTCGCCGAGGACCCGTTCACCCCGGCACACCAGCGCGCACACGTCCAGCGCGACCCGGCCGGACCACGACATGCCGAGGACGTTGTGGTCGTCGGCCGGCGGGGCGGGCCGGGCGGGGGCACCGGCCGCGGGAGTCGTGGTCGTACCGTCGCCGAGCCGCCCGCGCAGGCCGTGCCGGTGCAGAAGGTCGACCAGTTGCGGGCCGGTGATCAGCTCCAGCGGCTTGCCGCGGACGAAGGTGTACGAGCTGGGGCCGAAACCGGACGTCGTCACCAGCACGCCCTTGTTGGCGCCCCGGTCCTGGACGGTGCCGTACAGGTCGCGGACGGCGCTGGGCGGCACCGTGTTGCGGTACCGCTTGACCTGGACGACGATCGTGCCGCCGCGGATCGGGGCGGGGTCGAGCGCGTCGACGTCCACGCCGCCGTCGTTGGACCGCCGGGTGGTGACCGCCTGCATGCCCATGGCTCGGAACAGCTCGGCGACCAGGCCCTCGAAGGCGATCGGGTCCATGGCGGACAGGTCGGGCTCCTCGGCCCCGTCGTCGTGCGTGACGACGCGGTCGCCGAGGTCCTCGGGGCGCAGGGCGGGCCGTGCGGCGGTGAGCTGGTCGGGGCGGGCCGAGAGCTGTCCGCGCAGCCCGTCCGTCACGCAGCTCACCGGGTCCACCACCGCCAGACGCAGGCCGTCGAAGACGGAGCGCTCCGCCATGACGGAGGCGAGGAAGACCTGGGCGCGCCGGCCGGTCGCCGGGTCGGGCTCGTCCACGAAGCCGTTGAGCGTGACGCAGGACAGCGCGCCGAACGGGTCCGCCGCGAAGAGCTGGTGCAGCACGAGCAGGACCGACTGGGCGAGCACCTCGCGGTACAGGGCCCGCCGCTGCGTCACCGGGCGGGCCGTCTCCCGGAAGTCGCCGTCCGCGGCGGACCACCGCACCGCCTTCGCCTCGGGCACGACGCCGAAGCCGGGCAGCTCCCAGTCCACCACCAGGTGGCGGGCCGCCGGGTCGTAGGCGGCGCCGACCTGGCGGGGGAAGCCCTCGGGCCAGGCCGTCGCGGCGTACAGGGCGGCCGAGAAGAACTCGACCACCGCGTCCGGCTCGCCGCGGCGCACCCCGTCGGTCACCTCGGTGACGCCGGCGTTGTGGCGCCGCACCTCGGCCCGGTGGGCCTCCGTCTGCCGCTCGTACTCCTGCTGGTAGGCCGCCAGTTGCTGTTGGCGCCGGGCCTCCGCCGCCTGCGCGGCGTACCAGTCCTGCTCGAAGCGGGCGCGTGCCTCCGCCTGGGCCTGGGCGCGCTGGTGCGCGGTCCAGGCGGCCCGGGGCGGGTAGGCGTCGGGGTGCGGCATGGGCAGGGGGTGCGCCAGCGCCCCCGGGGCGAACGGCGCCACCTCCTCCGTCCGCAGCAGCGAGTCCGCCCGGAACGCCGGCGCCCGGGTGCCGCTCGCCAACAGCCCCCGCAGCGACTCCACCTGGGCTTCCAGCTCCTGGGTGCGCCGGCGCGCTTCGGCCTGCCGGTGCTCCCGCTGCGCCTGCGCGGCGTACCGCTGGTAGGTGGCGGCCTCCCGGGCCTCCGCCCGCCGGCGCCGCGCCTCGGCCTCCAGCAGACGCTGCCGCTGCCGCTGCATCTCGGCCCACGTGCCGACCACACCCGTTGCGCGACGACTCATCTGCGCGCGGCCCCCTCCCCGGACACCGGCACCACCGGTGCCGCGCCGGCCGTCCCCACGACCAGCGGTAATCCCCCGACTCTAGCCAGTCACCCCGCACCGCGCACAGCCTGCTGCCGCCCCGCGGGGAGCCGCTCCGGTCAGGCGGACGGCGACCGGCTCTGCGCCCCCGCGCGGGAGGCGTCCGTGCCCCAGCTCGCCAGGAGGCGCAGGGCCTCGGCCGACGGGGTGCCCGGTTCCGCGTGGTACACGATCAGGGACTGGTCGGCGTCGCCGGCCAGCCGGAAGCCCTCGAAGTGCAGGGCCAGTTCACCGACCAGGGGGTGCCGCAGGCGCTTCACGCCGTGGCTCTTCTCCTTGACGTCGTGGGTCGCCCACAGCCGGCGGAACTCCTCGCTCTTGACGGAGAGTTCGCCCACCAGGGCGGACAGCCGCGGGTCGTCCGGGTAGCAGCCGGCGTCCATGCGCAGGGCGCAGACGATGTCGATCGCCTTCTGCTCCCACTCGACGAACAGGTCCCGGTACTCCGGCTGCAGGAACACCAGCCGCGCCCAGTTGCGTTCGGCCGCCGGCAGCTCGGACCAGTCGCCGAAGAGGGCCGCCGCCATCCGGTTCCAGGCGAGGATCTCCGAGCGGCGCCCCACGATGTAGGCGGGCACCCCGTCCATGGTGTCGAGGAGCTGCCGCAGCGAGGCCCTGACCTGCTGGGGGCGGGCGGCCTGCTTCTTCTTGTGCTTGGGCTTGGCCAGGTGCGTCAGGTGCGCGTGCTCGGCGTCGCTCAGCCGCAGCGCCCGCGCGATGGCGTCCAGCACCTCCGCCGACACGTTGCGCCCGTTGCCCTGCTCCAGCCGCGTGTAGTACGCCACCGACACCCCGGCGAGCTGCGCCAGCTCCTCGCGGCGCAGCCCCGGCACCCGGCGGTGCCGGCCGAAGTCGGGCAGTCCCACGTCCTCCGGCTTCAGCCGGGCCCGGCGGGTGCGCAGGAACTCGCTCAGCTCGGCCCGCCGGTCCAGCGGCCGGCCGGCGGCGGCTTCGGCGCCCGCCCCGGCGGCGGGAGGGGCGGAATCGGGGCGTTCGTCCATGTGTCCAGTATTCCTGGTCCTACGACCAGGAGCCTGACCCCGTCAGTGGTACGCACGCCGGACGTACGCAAAGGCGTGACCTGGGTGGAGGGACGGATATCGGGCACGCTGGAAGCCGTGCCCGGCCGCCGGCAGGCGGGCCGGGCGGTACGGAACCCCGTCACGTGACCTGCTAGGAGGCCCCTCGGCATGACCACTGTTGCTGCGTACGCCGTCCCCGCCCCCAAGGCTCCGCTGGAGCGCACGACGATCGAGCGGCGACCGGTCGGCGAGTTCGACGTGCTGATCGACATCAAGTTCGCCGGCATCTGCCACTCGGACATCCACCAGGCCCGCGAGGGCTGGGGCGAGGCGATGTTCCCGATGGTCCCCGGCCACGAGATCGCCGGTGTCGTCTCCGAGGTCGGCCCCGGCGTGACGAAGTTCGCCGTCGGCGACCGCGTGGGCGTCGGCTGCATGGTCGACTCCTGCCGCACGTGCGACAACTGCAGGGCCGGGCAGGAGCAGTACTGCACCGGCGGCGGCATGGTCGGCACGTACAACGCGGTCGACAGGAACGGCGAGCCCACCTACGGCGGCTACGCCCAGGCGATCGTCGTCGACGAGAACTACGTCGTGCGCATCCCCGACGGCCTGTCCCTCGACGTGGCCGCCCCGCTGCTGTGCGCCGGCATCACCACGTACTCCCCGCTCAAGCACTGGAACGCCGGCCCCGGCAAGAAGGTCGCGGTCCTCGGCATGGGCGGCCTCGGCCACATGGCGGTCAAGATCGCGCACGCCCTGGGCGCCGAGGTGACCGTGCTGTCGCAGTCCCTGCGCAAGAAGGACGACGGGCTGAAGCTGGGCGCCGACCACTACTACGCCACCAGCGACCCGAAGACCTTCGAGGAGCTGGCCGGCAGCTTCGACCTGATCCTGTCCACCGTCTCGGCCCCGCTGGACTTCGGCGCCTTCCTGTCGCTGCTGCGGACCGACGGCGCGCTGGTCAACGTCGGCGCCCCCGAGGAGCCGATCTCGCTGAACCTGTTCTCGGTGATCAACAACCGCAAGACCCTCGCGGGCTCCATGATCGGCGGCATCGCCGAGACCCAGGAGATGCTCGACTTCTGCGCGGCGCACGGCTTCGGCGCGGAGATCGAGCTGATCGCCGCGGAGGAGATCAACGAGGCGTACGAGCGGGTGCTGAACAGCGACGTGCGGTACCGCTTCGTGATCGACACGGCGACGATCTGACGTCCGCCGGGCCGGTGACCCGGAGACCGGGCCCCGGTCCGCCCCGTGCGGGCCGGGGCCCGGTCGCGTCCCCGTCCGCGCACGGTCGTACGTCAGCCGTTCACGGGGAACGACGCGCCGGCCCCGTACGAGCGGACCAGCACCCCGGCTCCGTCGGGCGCCCGCCGCACGGTGTGGGCGCGGCCGAGTCCGGCGACGGTCACGGCGACCCCGCTCCCCTCGCCCTCGCCCTCGCGCTCGCCGGGAGCCACCTCGATCACCGTGTTCTCGTCGAGCGCGACCCCCCACCCGGCCCGCCCGGCGGCCACGGCGGTGGCGAGCCGGGGCAGCGTCCCCCACTGGGCGGCGTGCACGTCCACCGCGAACGGCACCAGCCCGAGCCCAGGCCGCACCGCGACCTCGTCCAGGTCCTCCCCGGCGTCCTCGGGGCACACCGCGACCCCGTCCGCCCGCCACCCGCCGACCACGGCGTCCCGGGCGGCCAGCGCGGCCCCGGCGGAGAACCCGGCGTAGGGGATGCCGCGCTCCGCCAGCAGCGCCACCGTCGGCGCGGCGTCCGCGGCGAACGCCTCCTGGTAGGCGGGCGTCAGCCCGCCGCACACCAGCAGGCCGTCCACGCCGTCCAGGACGGCGGCCGGCGCGAAGCGGCCCCCGAGCGGCACCAGCACCGGCACCGGCGCGCAGTCACCGGCCTCGCGCAGCACCGGCTCGTACCGGGCGAACTGCGCGGCCCCGTCGCCCTCGTCCAGGACGACGCACCCGATGCGGGGCGCGCGGCCCGCGGCCCGGGCGGCGGCCGCCCGGACGAAGGGCCCGTACACGGCGGCGACGGCCCCCCGGTCCCACCCACCGCCGATCAGGAACGTGGACGGGCCCACGGAGCGGGGGTGGTGGATGTCGGCCATGCGTGCCTCCCGGGATGTCGACCGTCCGTCATTCAGCCCCACGGGTGCCGTACGGGGCAACCGGATTCGCACCGCCCGGCGCCCGATCGCACCGGTGCCGGAAAAAGTCCGCGGATGATGTCCCGTCGATGTCGAGAACCCGTGATCCGCTCCGTCCCCGGGGTGAGAGCGACCACAATGGGTCGTACCGGAGCGAGGAGCCCACCATGGCGAAGTACCTGCTGCTCAAGCACTACCGCGGTGCCCCGGCGTGCGCGAACGACGTGCCCATGGACCAGTGGACGCCGGAGGAGATCTCGGCGCACGTGGGGTACATGAACGACTTCGCGGCCCGGCTGGAGAAGACCGGCGAGTACGTGGACGCCCAGGCGCTCGCCCCCGAGGGGACGTGGGTCCGGTACGACGGGGAGGGCCGCCCGCCGGTCACCGACGGCCCGTTCGCCGAGACCAAGGACCTCATCGCGGGCTGGATGGTGATCGACGTCGACAGCTACGAGCGCGCCGTCGAACTGGCCGGGGAACTGTCCGCGGCCCCCGGTGCCGGCGGCCGGCCGCTGCACGAGTGGCTGGAGCTGCGCCCCTTCCTGGGCCTGCACAACCCCTGCGTGACGGACTGACCGCGCCGATGGACGAGGCCCTGCTGCGCAGCCTCACCCCGGGCGTGCTCGCCGTCCTCGTCCGCCGCGGGGCCGACTTCGCGGCGGCCGAGGACGCCGTCCAGGACGCCCTGGTCGAGGCCGTCCGGGTCTGGCCGGCCGACCCGCCGCGCGACCCGCGGGGCTGGCTGGTCACCGTGGCGTGGCGCCGGTTCCTCGACGCGGCCCGGGCGGACACGGCCCGCCGGCGGCGGGAGGACCGGCTCGACGAGGAGCCCGCGCCCGGTCCGGCGCGAGCGGTGGACGACACGCTCCAGGTCTACTTCCTGTGCGCCCACCCGTCGCTGACGCCCGCGTCCGCGGCCGCGCTCACCCTGCGCGCCGTGGGCGGCCTGACCACCCGGCAGATCGCCCGGGCCTACCTGGTGCCCGAGGCGACCATGGCCCAGCGCATCAGCCGCGCGAAGCGGTCCGTGGCGGGCGTGCGGTTCGACCGGCCCGGTGACGTGGCGACCGTGCTGCGCGTGCTCTACCTGGTCTTCAACGAGGGCTACTCCGGCGACGTCGACCTCGCCGCCGAGGCCGTCCGGCTCACCCGGCAGCTCGCCGCGGTGATCGACCACCCGGAGGTGTCCGGGCTGCTCGCCCTGATGCTGCTGCACCACGCCCGACGCGGCGCCCGCACCGCACCGGACGGCAGCCTGGTGCCGCTGGCCGAGCAGGACCGCGGCCGGTGGGACACCGGACTCATCGCCGAGGGCGTGCGCATTCTCCAGCGGGCCCTCGCCCGCGACCGGCTGGGCGAGTTCCAGGCCCAGGCCGCCGTCGCCGCCCTTCACGCGGACGCGCCGAGAGCCGAGGAGACGGACTGGGTGCAGATCGTCGAGTGGTACGACGAACTGGTCCGCCTCACCGGCAGTCCCGTCGCCCGCCTGAACCGCGCGGTCGCCGTGGGCGAGGCCGACGGCCCGCGCGCCGGTCTGAAGGCCCTGGAAGAGCTGGACCCCGCGCTGCCCCGGTACACCGCGGTGGCCGCCCACCTCCACGAACGCGACGGCGACCTGACCACCGCGGCACGGCTCTACGCGGAGGCCGCCCACCACGCGCCCACGCTGCCCGAACGCGATCACCTGACCCGTCGGGCGGCCCGCCTCAACAGCCGTCCCCGGCCCTGACGGGTCACCTCCGGCCCGGACCGGCGGGCGCGGAATCGCCGGGCGCCCTGCCGTGTTGACGACATCGGGCCGGGAGTCTCGCGGTGTGTGCGCGGGACCGTCCGGGTGACCAGTGACCGAGTCGAGGAGTGTGGAGGCCGCAATGGGTGCGCAGACGCAGAGGGCCGTGCTGGCGGGCGGATGTTTCTGGGGGATGGAGGAGCTGATCCGCCGGCTCCCGGGCGTGACCGCGACCCGGGTCGGCTACACCGGGGGAGACGTGCCGAACGCGACGTACCGCAACCACGGCACGCACGCGGAGGCCATCGAGATCCTCTTCGACCCGGAGCAGACCGACTACCGCGCCCTGCTCGAGTTCTTCTTCCAGATCCACGACCCGAGCACGAAGAACCGCCAGGGCAACGACATCGGCACGAGCTACCGCTCGGCGATCTACTACGTGGACGACGAGCAGAAGCGGATCGCCGAGGAGACCATCGCGGACGTGGACGCCTCCGGCCTGTGGCCCGGCAAGGTCGTCACCGAGGTGGAGCCGGTCGGCCCCTTCTGGGAGGCCGAGCCCGAGCACCAGGACTACCTCCAGCGCTACCCGGACGGCTACACCTGCCACTTCCCCCGTCCGGACTGGCGCCTGCCGCGCCGCGCCTCGACGCAGGCGTGACGCGGGCGGTGCGGGCGCCGGGTCAGTGCGGCAGCGTGGCCGGGCTGCCGCCGTTGGCCTCGTAGCCCGCCACCGCCAGCGCGCGGTACACCGCGAACTCCGCCGCCGGGTCGGGGGAGAGGGTCCAGGGCAGCGCGCCGACGTGGCCGTCGACGTGCACCAACTGGCTCATGGCCTCCGACCAGCGCTCGGCGCGGACCAGGAAGAACACCAGCAGGTGGCGGACGTGGGCCAGCATCGGGTCGTCCGGGCGGGCCGCGTGCACCGCGTGCAGCGCGCCGTGGATCGCCTTGGTCACCGTCTCCGACCGGTAGAAGCCCGCGACCAGGTTGACCTCCGGCAGGTGCTCGAAGACCGCGAACAGCGGCAGCGCGGCGAGCAGGGAGCCGCGCGGGGCGCGCGCCGCCGCGGCCTCCGCGAACTGGTACGCCAGCTCGCGCGAACCGTGCCACTTCTCGCACCAGTAGTGCAGGGCCGCCAGGTGCGCGCCCATGTGGTGCGGCGCCCGGTCCAGGATCCTCAGCCAGAGCTGCTCGAACTCGGGCCGCGAGTAGCCCAGGCCGCGGGCCACCGACAGCTCCACGATGTACGGCACGGGGTCGGCGGGGGACAGCAGGGCCGCCTGGCCGCAGGCGTCCCGGGCCTCCTCCATGATGATCCGGAAGTCGTCCGTGCCGGGCGTCGCCGTGCGCCACGCCTGCTGCACCAGGAACTCGGCGTGCACGGCCGCGCCGCCCGGGTCCTTGGGCGCCTGGACGCGCCACACCCGCAGCCACTGCCCGCCCGGCGTCTCGCTGACGCCGCCCGGCCGCTGCTGGAGCTCCAGCGCCGCCGCGCCGGCGAAGGCCTGCACGCGCTGCCAGCGCAGCTCGCCCTGCGTCTCCGTGCCCGCGAGGAGCTGCTGGGCCGCGCGGTGGTCCTGGCCGCGCTGGACGACGTCGAGGACGTCCAGCAGGTCCTGGTCGGGTCCGGGCAGGCGGATGTCCAGCTCCTCCTCGAGCGCGAAGCCGTAGTCCGCCGGATCCGCGGCGTCCGGATGGCCCGGCGCGACCTGCTCGATCCGCCCCCGCCTGCGCAGCAGGAACGGGCTCAGCACGACGCCCGTCATGACCAGCGCCATCAGGACCCAGAGAATCTCCATGCCTCAAGCGAACCAGACCGCGCCGACAATTGGCCAACCCCCTGCCGTGCGGGAGGCTGTGCCGGGAGCCACGCCGCCGCCGATCGGCATCCGCCCTCCCGGCGCACTACCCTCGGTGCACATGAGCGACAGGCACATCAGTCAGCACTTCGAGACCCTCGCGATCCACGCGGGCAACACCGCCGATCCCCTGACCGGCGCGGTCGTCCCGCCGATCTACCAGGTCTCGACCTACAAGCAGGACGGCGTCGGCGGCCTGCGCGGCGGCTACGAGTACAGCCGCAGCGCCAACCCGACGAGGACCGCCCTGGAGGAGAACCTCGCCGCCCTGGAGGGCGGCCGCCGGGGCCTCGCGTTCGCGTCCGGACTGGCGGCCGAGGACTGCCTGTTGCGTACGCTGCTCAGCCCCGGCGACCACGTGGTGATCCCCAACGACGCGTACGGCGGCACGTTCCGCCTGTTCGCGAAGGTCGTCGCCCGCTGGGGCGTCGAGTGGTCGGTCGCGGACACCAGCGACCCGGCCGCCGTGCGGGCCGCCATCACCCCGAAGACCAAGGCCGTCTGGGTCGAGACGCCCTCCAACCCGCTGCTCGGCATCACCGACATCGCCGCCGTCGCCCAGGTCGCCCGGGACGCCGGCGCCCGGCTCGTCGTCGACAACACCTTCGCCACGCCCTACCTCCAGCAGCCGCTGTCGCTCGGCGCGGACGTCGTGGTCCACTCGCTCACCAAGTACATGGGCGGCCACTCCGACGTCGTCGGCGGTGCGCTGATCACGGCGGACGAGACCCTCGGCGAGGAGCTGGCGTACCACCAGAACGCGATGGGCGCGGTCGCCGGGCCCTTCGACTCCTGGCTGGTGCTGCGCGGCACCAAGACCCTGTCGGTGCGCATGGACCGGCACAGCGAGAACGCCACCAAGGTCGCCGAGATGCTCGCCCGCCACCCGCGCGTGACGCACGTGCTCTACCCGGGGCTGCCCGAGCACCCGGGCCACGAGGTCGCCGCCAAGCAGATGCGCGCGTTCGGCGGCATGGTGTCGTTCCGCGTGGAGGGCGGCGAGGAGGCGGCCGTCGAGGTCTGCAACCGCGCCCAGGTGTTCACCCTCGGCGAGTCCCTCGGCGGCGTCGAGTCGCTGATCGAGCACCCGGGCCGCATGACGCACGCGTCCGTCGCCGGGTCCGCCCTGGAGGTCCCGGGCGACCTGGTCCGCCTCTCCGTCGGCATCGAGAACGTCGACGACCTGCTGGAGGACCTGCAGCAGGCCCTGGGCAAGTAGGTCCGCGGCCCACCGGCCGGGGATCGCCCCGCGCGGTCACCAGCCGGTCAGGGGTGGGGTCGTCTGCGACGGCGGCTCCACCCAGGGCCGGGCGGTCAGCGCCCAGACCAGCAGCGCCACGGCCGCCGCGCACAGCGTCAGCCACACCAGGCGCCGCAGGAGCCGGCGGCGGCGCAGCACGCGCGCGCCGCGCCGGACGACGTCGGCGTACAGGTCCGGCGGCACGCGCGGGGGCGTGCGGTCCATGATCCGCCGTACGGCGGCCTCCCGCTCCGGCCGGTTCACGACGGCGCCACCTTCGCCCCGCCCACCGCGGGCGCAGGCGGGCGCGGCGGGTGCAGCACGGTGGCCGTGGCCCGGTCGCAGACCGTGCCCACCCGCTCCCGGGGCAGCCCCAGCAGCGCCGCGACCTGCTCCTCGGCGATCCCCTCGTACAGCCGCAGCACCAGGATCAGCCGCTCCTGCGGGCCGAGCACGGCCAGCGCGCTGTCGGGGTGGGCGGGCGGCCGGCCCGGGGCGCCGTACTGGTGCCAGGCACCGTGCGCGAAGCGGGTGGCCAGGTACTGGCGGGCGTGGTCGTACGGGTCGTCGCCGCGCAGCCGGTCCCAGCACGCGTACGTGTGCGCGAGCGCCAGCGACAGCAGCCGCCGCGCGCGGGGGGTGTCGTCGGGCGCCTCCCCGGTGAGCAGGGCGGCGGTGTGCAGCAGCCGGCCCGCCGCTCCCGCGACGAACGCCTCGAACTCGCGGGCCCGGCGGGTGTCCCGGGCCTGCCGCCTCTGTCGCACCGCGCCTCCCCCGACGCCGAACCGTGGATCCTCGGGATCCGGTCTCATCTGAGGCCAGGGGGAGCCCTCCGGTCAAGAGCCGCGCACGCGCGGGCGCGTGGTGCGCGGCGCGGGCCGGGTCAGGACGCCGGGGACTGGTCCGCTCCGGGGACGCCCGGGGCGGACATGCGCGCCGACAGGGCGCCGTTGAAGCGCGTGAGGAGCGCGCAGAACGTCTCGCGCTCCTCCGGCGCCCAGTCGTGTGTCAGCTCGGCCATCAACTGACGCCGCGAGGAGCGCACTTCCTCCAGCCGGGACTGACCGCGCGGGGAGAGCTGCAGCACCACCGCGCGCCCGTCCTCGGGGTGCGAGGTCCGCTTGACCAGGCCCGTGTCGACGAGCGGCGCCACCTGCCGGGTGACCGTCGAGGAGTCGATGCCCATGCTGGCCGCGAGCGCCTTGACGCCCATCGGGCCTTCCCTGTCGAGGCGGTTGAGCAGCAGGTACGCGGCGCGGTCCATGGAGTTGCGCACCTGGCCGACCCCGCCGAGCCGGGTCTGTTCCGCACGCCGCGCGAAGAGCGCGACCTCGTGCTGCAGCGTGTCGAGAAGACCGGTGTCACCGACGGTCGTCATGTCCATCGACATTCCAGGTGTTGTGGGCATGGCCGGGGGCTCACTTCATGAGGGGTGCTGGGCTGGGGGACAGGGTACGCGGCCGGGACGGCGGTCGTACCGGCGCTGCGCCATCGGATTCCGCAGGTTGGTCACACCAGGTCGGCACGTGCGTGAACTGCGATGCTGGGGTCATGAGCTACAGCACGGCTGACTCCTTGCGGACCGTGACCGCGGACGACGTCCGGGGCGCGCAGAAGATGCTCTCGGGCGTGGCCCGCACGACCGCGATGGAGGGCAGCAGGTACCTCTCCCGGCTCGTGGGGCAGCCGGTGCACCTCAAGTGCGAGAACCTCCAGCGGACCGGGTCGTTCAAGCTGCGCGGCGCCTACGTGCGGATCGCCGGCCTGCTGCCCGAGGAGCGGGCCGCGGGGGTGGTGGCGGCGAGCGCCGGCAACCACGCGCAGGGCGTCGCGCTGGCGTCGTCGCTGCTCGGGGTGCGCTCGACGGTGTTCATGCCGAAGGGCGCCCCGCTGCCGAAGATCAGCGCCACCCGGGAGTACGGCGCCGAGGTGCGCCTGCACGGGCAGGTGGTCGACGAGACGCTGGCCGCCGCCCAGGAGTACGCGGTGCGCACGGGCGCGGTGTTCATCCACCCCTTCGACCACCCGGACGTCATCGCCGGCCAGGGCACGGTCGGCCTGGAGATCCTGGAGCAGTGCCCGGAGGTGCGCACGGTCGTCGTCGGCATCGGCGGCGGCGGACTCGCCGCGGGCATCGCGGTCGCCGTGAAGGCGGTACGGCCCGACGTGCGGATCGTCGGCGTGCAGGCGGCGGGCGCGGCCGCGTACCCGCCGTCGCTGGCGGCCGGGCGGCCGGTCGCGCTGGAGAGCCCGGCGACGATGGCCGACGGCATCAAGGTGGGGCGGCCCGGCGACGTGCCGTTCGCGCTGATCGGGGAGCTGGTCGACGAGGTGTGCACGGTGTCGGAGGACGAGCTGTCCGCGGCGCTGCTGCTGTGCCTGGAGCGGGCCAAGCTGGTCGTCGAGCCGGCCGGGGCGAGCCCGGTGGCGGCGCTGCTGAGCCGGCCCGGCGCGTTCGAGGGGCCGGTGGTGGCGGTGCTGTCCGGCGGCAACGTCGACCCGGTGCTGATGCAGCGGGTGCTGCGGCACGGCATGGCGGCGCAGGGCCGCTACCTGGCCGTACGGCTGCGGCTGACGGACCGGCCGGGGGCGCTCGCCACGCTGCTCGGCGTGCTGTCGGGGGTCGAGGCCAACGTCCTCGACGTCAGCCACATCCGCACCGACCCGCGCCTCGGCCTGACCGAGGCGGAGGTGGAGCTCCACCTGGAGACGATGGGCCCGGAGCACTGCACCGAGGTCGGCCGCGCGCTGCGCGGGGCGGGCTACACCGTCATCGACTGAGCCGGGGCCCTGCGTCCAGCTCACCCTCACCTCACTCCATCGGGTCATCTGCCCGAAACCCGTTGTGACTCGCGATACATCGCGTTATGGTGTGTCCCGGGTCGCGGTCCGGCCGTCCCGCGATGCGGGGGCGTGCCGCACCCCACCCGCTCAGACTTGAACCGCCACCCGAACTCATCGACGGATCCCCGAAGACGTGGAGAACTGTTATGCCAGGCGCCATCTACGCCGAAGGCCTGGTGAAGACCTTCGGCGACGTAAAGGCTCTGGACGGCGTCGACCTCGACGTCCCCGAGGGCACGGTCCTGGGTCTGCTCGGACCCAACGGCGCGGGCAAGACCACCACGGTCCGCTGCCTGACCACCCTCCTGCGCCCCGACCGCGGCCGCGCCCTCGTGGCCGGCATCGACGTGCTCAAGGACCCGGTCCGGGTCCGCCGCTCGATCGGCCTGTCCGGCCAGTTCGCCGCGGTCGACGAGTACCTGACCGGCCGGGAGAACCTGCAGATGGTCGGCCGGCTCTACCAGATGAAGGCCCGGCCCGCGAAGGCCCGGGCCGCCGAGCTGCTGGAGCGCTTCGACCTCGCCGACGCCGCCGACCGGCCCACCAAGACCTACTCCGGCGGCATGCGCCGCCGCCTCGACCTGGCCGCCGCGCTCGTGGTCTCGCCGCCCGTGATGTTCATGGACGAGCCGACCACCGGGCTGGACCCCCGCAACCGCCAGCTGCTGTGGGAGGTCATCAAGCAGCTCGTCTCCGGCGGCACGACCCTGCTGCTGACCACGCAATACCTGGAGGAGGCCGACCACCTGGCGCACGACATCGCGGTCGTCGACCACGGCCGGGTGATCGCCCGGGGCACCTCCGACCAGCTCAAGGCCCGCACCGGCGGCGAGCGCGTCGAGGTCGTGGTGCACGAGCGCGAGGCGATGGCGACCGCCGCCGAGGTGCTGCGCGGCTTCGGCAAGGGCGACACCACGGTCGAGGACCACACCCGCAAGCTGACCGTGCCCGTCACCGGCGGCGCCAAGCTGCTCGCCGAGGTCATCCGGGAGCTGGACGGCCGCGGCATCGAGATCGACGACATCGGGCTGCGCCGGCCCACCCTCGACGACGTCTTCCTGTCCCTGACCGGGCACGCCGCCGAGACCGAGGACGACGAGAGCGACAAGGAGACCGCGTCATGAGCGGCATGAGCATGGTGTCCGACTCGCTGGTGATCGCCCGCAGGAACCTGATCCGGATGACCCGGATCCCGGAGATGGTCCTGTTCGGTGTCATCCAGCCCGTGATGTTCGTGGTGCTGTTCACCTACGTCTTCGGCGGCTCGATGAGCGTCGGAGGGTCCACCGACCCGGACGTCTACAAGAACTTCCTGATGGCCGGCATCTTCGCCCAGACGGTGACCTTCGCCACCGCGGGCTCGGCGGCCGGTATCGCGGACGACATGCAGAAGGGGCTCGTCGACCGGTTCCGCTCCCTGCCGATGGCCCGCGGCGCGGTGCTGACCGGCCGGACCGTCGCCGACCTCGTGCAGACGTGCATCACGCTGACCGTCCTGGCGATCGTGGCCCTGATCGTCGGCTGGCGCCCCGGCTCGGCGGAGCCGACCGACGCGGGCCGGGTCCTGGGCGCCTTCGGCCTGCTGCTCCTCCTCGGCTACGCCTTCACGTGGATCGGGGCCCTGATCGGGCTCTCGGTCCGCACCCCGGAGGCCGCCACGTCGGGCGGGATCATCTGGCTGTTCCCGGTGACGTTCATCTCGAACGCCTTCGTCGACGCCAGCCAGATGACGCCCTGGCTGCGGCACATCGCCGAGTGGAACCCCTTCAGCGCCACGGTGCAGGCGTGCCGCGAGCTGTTCGGCAATCCGGGCGTCGTCGACTCCGGAGCCTGGCCCATGCAGCACCCGGTGTGGGCGTCCCTGATCTGGTCCGTGCTGATCGTCGCGGTCTTCCGGACCCTGGCCGTGCGCAAGTACCGGGCGGCGGACGGCTGACCGGTCCGCCCGGCCGCGTCACGACGCGGCCCCCGGCGCCGTGAGGACGCCGGGGGCCGCGCGGGGTGCTCGGGGTGAGCGGCTCAGCCGCTGTAGGGCTCGGCCTTGAGGATGCGGACGGAGGCCTTCTTGCCGTTGGGCAGCTCGTACTCGGCGTCCTCGCCGACCTTGTGACCGGTGACGCCGGAGCCGAGCGGCGACTGCGGCGAGTAGGTCTCGATGTCGGAGCTGGCGTACTCGCGGGAGGCCAGCAGGAAGGTCAGCGTGTCGTCCTCGTCGCCGTCGAACGCGATCGTCACGACCATGCCGGGCGCGACCGTGCCGTCCGTCGTGGCCGGGGCCTCGCCGACCTTGGCGTTCTCGAGGAGCTGGGTGAGCTGGCGCACACGGAGCTCCTGCTTGCCCTGCTCCTCCTTGGCCGCGTGGTACCCGCCGTTCTCACGCAGGTCGCCCTCCTCGCGCGCGGCGGCGATCTTGGCGGCGATCTCCGTGCGCGCAGGACCAGTAAGGTACTCAAGCTCGTCCTTGAGCTTGTTGTACGCCTCCTGGGTCAGCCAGGTGACGTTCTCGCTGGTCTGGGTCACAGGTGCTCCTCGTAGGTACTGGGAATACAAAACGTCGCCCCACCCAGAAGCATGTTCCTCCAGGGGAGGGCGAAACCACGAGCCTAACAATTCACCGGCGAAAGGGGGAGGACATAACCGACCAGATTGTCGTCAACGCAGGTCAGTCGGCGTGGCAGCCGAGCAGCTCGGCGGTCGTGCCGCGCGCGGTCGTGCGGAGCGTGACGACCTTGTCGATGCGGGTGGCCGAGCCGGTGAAGCGGAAGTCCCCGCGCCCCACCTCCGAGCCGTCGGCCGCCTGCGAGCGGACCGTGCAGTAGCCGCTGGTGCCGGCGTCCTTGTGGACCTCCAGGTGCACCGAGACCGAGTCGCCCTCGGCCTGGAAGGCGATCACCTGGGCGCTGATCTTGTTCTGGCCCACGTAGTGGTAGCCGAAGTAGCCGACGAGGAGCAGCAGCAGAGCGCCCAGCACGGCACCGACGATCTTGAGCGTGCGGTCGGCGTCCCGGTCCGAGGAACGGCCGTAGCGCCGCTCGGGCACCCGGGTGCTCGACGTCGTACTCATGATCGTCCTCTCGCCGGGTCCTGGTCGGTGGCGGGCGGTGTTCCGAAAACCGTCCCCGGAGCAGGGCCCCGGAATTATTGGACCCCCGATTCGGTCACTATAGAAGCCGCCGAACGCACCCCCAGACGCGGGGCGCCGACTTACGAGGATTGAGTCTTGACTGACCAGCTGCGACTGATGGCCGTGCACGCCCACCCCGACGACGAGTCGAGCAAGGGCGCGGCCACCATGGCGAAGTACGTGTCCGAGGGGGTGGACGTGCTGGTCGTGACCTGCACGGGCGGGGAGCGCGGCTCCATCCTCAACCCCAAGCTCCAGGGCGACGCCTACATCGAGGAGCACATCCACGAGGTGCGCAAGAAGGAGATGGACGAGGCCCGGGAGATCCTGGGCGTCAAGCAGGAGTGGCTCGGCTTCGTCGACTCCGGGCTGCCCGAGGGCGACCCCCTGCCGCCGCTGCCCGAGGGCTGCTTCGCGCTCGAGGACGTCGACCACGCGGCCGGCGAGCTGGTGAAGCAGATCCGCTCGTTCCGCCCGCAGGTGATCACCACCTACGACGAGAACGGCGGTTACCCGCACCCCGACCACATCATGACCCACAAGATCACGATGGTGGCGTTCGAGGGCGCGGCGGACACCGAGAAGTACCCCGAGGCCGAGTACGGCCCGGCGTACCGGCCGCTGAAGCTCTACTACAACCAGGGCTTCAACCGGCCCCGCACCGAGGCGCTGCACCGGGCGATGCTCGACCGCGGCCTGGAGTCGCCCTACGGGGACTGGCTCAAGCGCTGGGACGACTCCGGCCACAAGGACCGCACGCTGACCACGCACGTGCCGTGCGCGGAGTTCTTCGAGATCCGCGACAAGGCGCTGATCGCCCACGCCACGCAGATCGACCCCGACGGGGGCTGGTTCCGGGTGCCGCTGGACCTGCAGAAGGAGGTCTGGCCGACGGAGGAGTACGAGCTGGCGAAGTCGCTCGTGGACACCTCCCTCCCCGAGGACGACCTCTTCGCGGGCATCCGCGACAATGCCTGACATGAGCGCAAGCGTGAGCGTGGCAATGGCACACCTCGTCCCCCTCGCCGAGGTCGACGAGAACAAGGTCACCCCCGGTGTCCTCGGCTTCATCGTCTTCGCGGCGATGGCGGTGGCCGTGTGGGCCCTGATGAAGTCGATGAACCGCCACATGGGCAAGGTCGACTTCAAGGAGCCCCCCGGCGCCGAGGGCACCCCCGCGGACCGGGAGGCGGGCACGGCGGCCCGCACCACCGGCTCGCCGGAGGCCGGACCGCAGCAGGGCTGAGCGGCCGGCCGGCGGCCCGGCCGACGGCGGCGGGTGCCGCCCGCCCGGCCGCGCCGGTCAGTCCGCCAGGTCCACCGCCACCCCCATCACCTCCCGGGCGTGGCGGTCCGGCACCGTGCCCAGGTGCCACGCCTGCCAGCCCTTCTCCAGGGCCACCCCGCGCTCCAGCAGCAGCCGGTGGGCCTCGACGCAGTCGCTGAGCTTGCTGTCGCGCAGCGGATGGTCGGCCTCCGCGAGGCGGGCCAGCTCCTCCTCGGCGACCGCGGTGCCGACCTCGACGCCGCCCAGGGAGGCGTACGGCAGGAGGGTGCAGCGCAGGAAGCGGGCCCAGTCCTCGCCGCGGCGGTCGCCGTAGGAGGCGAACAGGCCCGCCGCCTCGTCGCACAGCGCCAGCGCCTGCGGGGTGCGCGCGTTGCCCGCGTCCACGATCGCCAGCTCCAGGCAGGTCCACGCCTCGCCGTGCGGGACGCCGATGCGCTGGAAGTCGGCGCGGGCGTCCACCAGGAGCTGGCGGGCGAAGCCGGAGTTGCGCAGCGAGCCCGTGCGGGCCGCCCGCTGGTCGCGGGTCACCCGCGCCGAGTGGTGGCGGGCGCAGGCCAGGCCGTACACGTCCCGCATCCGGGAGAACATCGACCGCGCCCGCTCCAGCTCCCGCACCGCCTGGTCCAGGTCGCCGCCCTCCTCCAGCGCCAGCCCCAGGTAGTACACCGTCCACGCCTCGCCGCGCGCGTCCTCGTTGTCCCGGTGCCGGGCCGCCGCCCCCCGCAGTCCCTCCACGGCGGGTGCCGCGTCGCCCGCGACCAGCCGGGCCCGGGCGAGCTGGGTCAGCGCCCACGCCTCACCGCGGGCGTCGCGGGTCCGGCCGTACAGCTCCAGCGCGGCGCGCAGGTCCGCCTCGGCCCGCGGGACGTCGTCGAGGCGCAGGTGGAGCTGGCCCCGCTGGAAGTGCGCCCACGCCTCGCCGTGCACCGAGCCGCCCTCCCGGTGCAGCACCAGGGACCGGCGCAGCAGGTCCAGCGCCTCGGCCGGCCGGGCCCGGTCGCGTTCCACGGCGGCGAGCGCGTGCAGCGTCCACGCCCGGTCGGTGGCCAGCTCCGGGGCCGCCTGCAGGTCGAGCGCCTCGCGCAGCTTGGCCGCCGCCTCGGTCAGCCGGCCCTGGTGGTGCAGGGTGATGCCCAACGAGCCCAGGGCGCGGGCCGCTCCGGCGTCGTGGTCCGCCCGCAGGTACAGGTCGACCACCGACGTCAGCGTCGTACGGGCCTTGTCCAGCTCGCCGAGCTGACGGGCCGCGATGCCGGTGCGCCACTGCACCGAGCGCACCAGCAGGTCCTCGTCGACGGACTGGGCCAGCTCGCTGATCTCGCCCAGCCGGTACAGGTCGCCGCGCAGCAGGCAGTAGTCGCACAGCGCGCCCAGCAGGCTGAGCACCGCCGCCCGGTCCACGCCCTCCGCGTGCCGCAGCGTCGCCGTGATGAAGCTCGACTCGTCGTCGAGCCAGCGCAGCGCCTCCTCCAGCGAGGTGAAGCCGTGCGGGGTGAAGCGGTCCGAGCGGGTCGACATGTTCCCGTCGACCAGGCGCAGCACCGAGTCGGCCAGCTCGGCGCAGCTCACGATCAGGCGTTCCTGCGCGGCGGCGCGCTCGGCCGGGTCCTCCTCCTCCAGCAGCCGGGCCTGCGCGAAGGCCCGCACCAGGTCGTGCAGCCGGTACCGGTCGCCGCGGACGGTGTCGACCAGCCCGGCCCGGGCGAGGTCCGTCAGGTGCCGGGCCGCCTCGGTGCGGTCCGCGCCGAGCAGCGCGGCCGCCGCGGCCACGCCCAGCGAGGCCCGGCCGGCCAGCGCCAGCCGCCGCAGCAGCCGCCGGGTCGGGTCCGGCTGGTCGGTGTAGCGCAGCCACAGCGCCCGTTCCACCGGTCCCACCGGACCGTACGCCGCCAGGTCCGCGGCCAGCCGGCGCGGCGAGCGCGGCCCCAGCGAGGACCCGGCGGCGCGCAGCGCCAGCGGCAGCCCGCCGCACAGGCCGACGATCCGCTCGGTGGCCTCCGCGTCGTACGGGCCGGTGCGGTCCTGCGCGGCGGCGCCCAGCAGCTCCTCCGCGCCGGCCGGCCCCAGCGGTGCGACCGGCAGCTCGTGCACCCGCGCCGGCCCGTCGTCCGGGAGGTCCAGCGGGGTGCGCGCGGTGACCAGGACCAGGCTGTCGGAGCGCTCCGGCACCAGGGCGAGGACCTGCGCGGCGTCGGAGGCGTCGTCGAGGACCACGATGACCGGCAGCCCGGCCAGGTGCTGGTGGTACAGCTCGCCGAGCCGTTCGACCTGCTGGTCGGGCGACGAGCGCTCCCGGAAGAGCAGTTGCTCGCGCGGCGCGCCGAGCCGGTTCAGCAGGTGCAGCAGGGCGTCCCGGGTCGGCAGCGGCGGCTCCTCGGCGCTGGCGCCGCGCAGGTCCACCACGCACGCCCCGCGGAACTCGTCGCGCAGCTCGTGCGCGGCCCTCACCGCCAGCGCCGTCCGGCCGCTGCCCGGCTCCCCGTGCAGCACCACGACCGTCGGCCGGGTGGCGGTGCTCGCCCGCGCCGACCGCGCCCACTGCCGGATCCGCTCCAGCTCCGCCCGCCTCCCCGCGAACACCCCACCGGAGTCGGGGAGTTGGCCGTACGACTGCTCCAGCAGGGTCCGGCCGCGGGCCGCCGCGCTCTTGTCGGCGCCGCGCAGCCGCGGGCCCGTCCGCCGCGGACCGGTGGCGGCCGCCAGCACCCGCTGCTGGTCCAGGAACGGGCGGATCCCGCGCACCTCCAGCGCGCTCAGCCACTGCAGACGGAGCTGCTCGGGGCCGCCCGGCCGGCCCGCCGCGCCCGCCCGGTGGTGCGCGGCGGGCAGGTGGGCCCCGGCGGCCTTCACCACGGTCGCCGCCGCGCCGACGACGCCCACGCTCGCACCGGTGCCGAGCGCGGTGCCCGGCCCGGTCCCCAGCACCAGGTCGGCGACGACCGCGGTGACGGCGGCGACCGACGCGACGAGCAGAGGGGTCCGGCCGCCCTGCGCGGCGTACCGCTGCGCGAAGCCGACCCGGCCGGTGTCCGTCTCGTCCAGCGCCCGCACGTACGCCCCGTACTCCTCGGCGGCCGTCCGCGCCAGCTCGTCCAGCGCCGCGCGCCCCCGGGCGAGCAGCGCCGCGCCGTCCGTACGCCCGCCCGAGCGCCGTACCTCCTCCCGCACGGCCCGCTCCAACAGCCGTTCCGCCTCGCCCCGATGAGCGTCCCGCATGTGCCGCGTCCCCCTCCGCGCCGACCGGTGTCCCGCGGTCAAGTGTGGAGCCGCGGGCGCGCCGCGGCGAGGGTGCGTGGCGGCGCCGGACCGGGCCCGGGCGGTGCCGGGGTGCCTGAGCGGTGCCGTGCGGGGTACTGCGGCAGGATGGGAGACATGGCGAACCGACTGGCCCTAGAGACGTCCCCGTACCTGCTCCAGCACGCCGACAACCCGGTCGACTGGTGGCCCTGGTCGGACGAGGCGTTCGACGAGGCCCGCAGGCGCAACCTGCCGGTGCTGCTGAGCGTCGGGTACAGCAGTTGCCACTGGTGTCACGTGATGGCGCACGAGTCGTTCGAGGACCGCACGACCGCCGACTACCTCAACGAGCACTTCGTCAACGTCAAGGTCGACCGCGAGGAACGGCCCGACGTGGACGCCGTCTACATGGAGGCGGTGCAGGCCGCCACCGGGCACGGGGGCTGGCCGATGACCGTGTTCCTCACGCCCGACGCCGAGCCGTTCTACTTCGGCACCTACTTCCCGCCCGTGCCCCGGCACGGCATGCCGTCCTTCCGGCAGGTCCTCGCCGGTGTGACCCAGGCGTGGAACGAGCGGCACGACGAGGTCACCGAGGTCGCCGGGAAGATCGTCCGGGACCTCGCCCAGCGGGAGCTCGCCTTCGGCGGCACCGATGCCCCCGGCGAGCAGGAGCTGGCGCAGGCGCTGCTGGCGCTCACCCGGGAGTACGACGCGCAGCGCGGCGGGTTCGGCGCGGCGCCCAAGTTCCCGCCGTCCATGGTGATCGAGTTCCTGCTGCGCCACCACGCCCGCACCGGCGCCGAGGGCGCCCTGGAGATGGCACGGGACACCTGTGAGCGGATGGCGCGCGGCGGCATCTACGACCAGCTCGGCGGGGGCTTCGCCCGCTACTCCGTCGACCGGGACTGGGTGGTCCCGCACTTCGAGAAGATGCTCTACGACAACGCGCTGCTGTGCCGGGTGTACACGCACCTGTGGCGCAGCACCGGCTCCGAGCTCGCCCGCCGGGTGGCCCTGGAGACCGCCGACTTCATGGTGCGCGAACTCCGTACCGAGCAGGGCGGGTTCGCCTCCGCGCTGGACGCCGACAGCGACGACGGGACCGGCCGGCACGTGGAGGGCGCCTACTACGTGTGGACGCCGGAGCAGTTGCGCGAGGTGCTGCACGACGACGCCGAACTCGCCGCGCGGTACTTCGGGGTGACCGAGGAGGGCACCTTCGAGGAGGGCGCGTCCGTGCTGCAGCTGCCGCAGCAGGACAGCGTGTTCGACGCGGCGCGGGTGGAGTCGGTACGGGTGCGGCTGCTCGCCGCGCGGGCCGCGCGCCCGGCGCCCGGCCGGGACGACAAGGTCGTCGCCGCCTGGAACGGGCTGGCCGTCGCCGCGCTCGCCGAGACCGGCGCCTGCTTCGAGCGGCCCGACCTGGTGGAGGCCGCCCTCGCCGCCGCCGACCTGCTGGTGCGGGTGCACCTCGACGAGCACGGGCGGCTGGCCCGCACCAGCAAGGACGGCCGGGCCGGCGCGAACGCCGGGGTGCTGGAGGACTACGCCGACGTCGCCGAGGGCTTCCTCGCGCTGGCCTCGGTGACCGGGGAGGGCGTGTGGCTGGACTTCGCCGGGCTGCTGCTCGACCACGTCCTGACCCGGTTCGTCGGCGAGGACGGCACCCTCTTCGACACGGCCGCGGACGCCGAGCGGCTGATCCGGCGCCCCCAGGACCCGACCGACAACGCCGCGCCCTCCGGCTGGACGGCGGCCGCCGGCGCGCTGCTGTCGTACGCCGCGCACACCGGGTCCGAGCCGCACCGGGTGGCCGCCGAGAGGGCGCTCGGCGTCGTCAAGGCGCTCGGCCCGCGCGTGCCCCGGTTCATCGGCTGGGGGCTCGCGGTGGCGGAGGCGCTGCTCGACGGGCCGAAGGAGGTCGCGGTCGTGGGCCCCGCCCTGGACGACCCCGCCACCCGCCTGCTGCACCGCACGGCCCTGCTCGGCACGGCGCCGGGCGCGGTCCTCGCCTGGGGCACGGCGGGCAGCGACGAGTTCCCCCTCCTCGCGGACCGCCCCCTGGTCGGCGGCGAGCCGGCGGCGTACGTGTGCCGCAACTTCACCTGCGACGCCCCGACGACGGACCCGGAGCACCTGCGCAGGAGCCTGGGCGGCTGACGGCGTCCCGGATGCGGGCGCACCGCGCCCCGTACGCCGGGCTGGGCCGTGTCTTTCGGATCACCCCGGGGCCGCGGGGCTTGGCACGCACATCTGCTGCGTTGTCGTCGGTCCGTATCGGGCTGATCCGAAAGACACGGCCTAGCCGTGCCCCCCGTGTTCCGTCACCGCGCGGTGCACGATGGCCTCGAGCTGTTCGTGGTGGGCTCCCTTCCAGTACGCGCGGCCGCAGGAGCCGCACCGGGCGAACACGTCGTACGTCCGGTGCGTGCCCTGGGCGAGCTGGTCGGCGACCTCGTCCTTGGTGGCCTCGCGCAGCAGGCCGTTGCAGGCGGTGCAGCGCGTCCAGGGGCGCAGCTCGGGGCGGAAGCGGCCGAGGACGTCGTCGAGCTGGTCGTCGGGGCGGGTGCTGTAGACGAACGCGCCCGCCCACAGCTCGCGGCGGCGCAGCAGGCCCCGGTCGCGGCTGAGCAGCACCCGCTGCTCGGCGGCCGACCGCGCGGCCAGCGCCGGGTCGCCGATGTCCGTCGACTCGTACGCCGTGTCCACGCCCAGCAGCCGCAGCCGGCGGGCGAGGGTGCCCAGGTGCACGTCGAGCAGGAAGCGCAGGGGCGCCCCGGGCACCCGCTGGGGGCGGGTGACGGGCCGGACGCTCACCGACTCGCCGTCCGCCGGGACGTGCCCGGCCGGCACCCGGCGGCCGTCGACGACCAGCGCGCCGACCTCGGTGAGCGGGACGCCGAGCGACTCGACGACGTGGCCGAGCGTGGAGACGCCGTCGACGGCGAGCGCCGTGCTGCCGTGGCGCCGGGCGTGCGGGACGAACAGGGCCAGCTCGGGGGCGACGTCCACGTGGATCTCGGGTGCGGTCACGAGGCCAGGATGACACGCGCGGGCGGGCCGACCTCAGGGCTTTTTCGCCGGGAACCCCTGCTCGAGCACGGTCAGGGCGCGGTCGAGGAGGCCGTGCAGGTCCTCGCGCATGCCGCCCTCCGCCCAGTACTGGTAGACCTCCGCGAGGCCCCCGATCAACGACATCGTGTAGACCCGTACCTCCAGGTCGTCCGTGCCGAGGCCGGCGCGCTCGGCGACGGCCTCGGCGAGCATCCGGCCGGTGACGGACATGGTCTCCAGCATCCGGGCCCGCACCGCCGGGACCTGGTTCATCAGGTGCGCCCGCAGCCGGGTGACCTCCAGGTCCTGGTCGGACATCTGGACGGCCCGGCCGACGACGTACCGCACGGAGTCCGTCCACGGCTCGTCCGCGGGACGCGAGCGCAGCTCCTGGAGCATCAGCGGGTCGTACTCGTCCGTGAGGACGATGTCCTCCTTGGTCGGGAAGTACCGGAAGACCGTGGACGGCGACACCTCGGCCCGCTCGGCGATCTGCTCGATCGTGGTGGCCTCGTACCCCTGCTCCTCGATCAGGGCGTAGGTCGCCTCACGGATCGCCGTCCTGGTCTTGATCTTCTTCCGTTCCCGGAGGCCCAGCCGGGGACCGTCCGCCGCGGAGGAGGTGTGTACGGGCGTCATGGACGTCATTGTCGGGCATCGGCCTCCTCGCCAGCCATGACGGGCACGGCGGGCGCCCGCTCCGGCCGGGGCGCGCCCGGCAGGAAGGCCGCCGCGGGCAGCGCCGAGACCAGGGCGGCGACGCCGCACACCAGCAGCACGACGCCCATGCCGTGGACGTAGGCGCTGTCGGCGGAGGCCGCCAGGTCGGCGGAGCCCACCCGCTCGGCGACGAGGTGCGCGGCGACCACGGAGTCCCCGGCGGTGCCGGCGGCCCGAGGCGGCAGCCCGCCGGTGTCGAGGCGGTCGCGGAAGGTGCCGGCGAGCAGGCTGCCGAGCAGGGCGATGCCGATCGCGCCGCCCACCTGGCGCAGGGTCATCAGCAGGCCGGAGCCGCTGCCGGCGCGGTCGCGGGGCAGGGCGTCCAGGGCGCTGTTCATCGCGGGGATGAGCGCGAAGCCGAAGCCGAGCCCGGTGACGGACAGCCACAGCGCGGTGAAGCCGTAGCCGGAGTCCGTCGTGGTCCCGCTGCCGAGGAACGCGGCGAACGCGAGGACGACCAGGCCGGCGGTCACCGCGGCGCGGGCGCCGAAACGCGCGGTGAGCTGCGGGGCGGTGCGCGAGGCGACCAGCAGGCCGCCCATCATCGGCAGCAGCCGCAGCCCGGTGCCGAGGGCGTCGTGGCCGAGCACGGCCTGGAGGTAGGGCGGCAGCACGAACAGCAGGCCGGACAGGACGAACATCACCAGGGTCGCGGCGACGGTGTTGAGCAGGAAGCCGCGGTGGGCGAGCAGGGTCATGTCGAGCATGGGCCGCTCGACGCGGCGTTCGCGCAGGACGAGCGCGGTGAGGAGGACGACGGACCCCCCGAGGGCGCCCAGCACCAGCGCGTCGCCCCAGCCGCGGCCGGGTGCCTCGATGATCCCGTAGACCAGGGCGGCGAGGCCGGTCGCGGTGAGCGCGGTGGACACCGCGTCGACCTTGGGGGAGGCGGGGTCCCGGGTCTCCGGGAGCAGGAAGAGGCAGGCGGCGATGCCGACGGCGGCCATGGGCACGTTGACCAGGAACACCGAGCCCCACCAGAAGTGGTTCAGCAGCCAGCCGCCCACGATCGGGCCGAGCGGCAGGCCCAGCGCGGAGGCGGCGGAGGTGATGCCGACGGCCTTGGCGCGCTCCTCGGGGGCGAACAGGGAGGGCAGCACGGAGAGCGCGAGCGGGGTGACCAGGGCCGCGCCGACGCCCATCACGGCGCGGGCGGCGATCACCGTCCCCACCCCGCCGGCCAGCGCGCCGGCCAGGGAGCCGGCCAGGAAGATCCCGAGTCCGACGACGAGCATCAGGCGCCGTCCGAAGCGGTCGCCGAGCAGACCGGCCGGGAGCATCAGCGCGGCGAAGACGACGACGTAGGCGTCGGCCATCCACTGCTGCTCGCCGGTGGTGGCGCCCAGGTCGGCGGCCATGGTCGGCAGGGCCACGTTGAGGATCGTCGTGTCGAAGCCCAGGGTCAGCATGCTCGCGACCAGGGCGGCGAGGGCCCACCAGCGACGGGGGTCCGGAGTGAAGGTGTCCATGAAGTGAGAGTAACTGTCAAAAGCCGAGTCCTGTCAATTGAGAGAGGAAGTCAGTCGGTTCGGCGCACGAAAAAGGGCCACGGCGGGAAGCCGTGGCCCTTCGGTCGGGTGCGGGCACCTCACGCGTGGCGCGTCACGCGTGCTGGTACGCCACCAGCGAGATGCCGACGTAGTGCACCGCGAACGCGGCCAGCGTGAGGGAGTGGAACACCTCGTGGAAGCCGAACCAGCGCGGTGAGGGGTTCGGGCGCTTGATGCCGTAGACGATGCCGCCCGCGCTGTAGAGCAGACCGCCGACGATCACCAGGATCAGCACGGCGAGGCCGCCGGCGTGCAGGAAGTCGGGCAGGAAGAACACGGCCGCCCAGCCCATCGCGATGTAGCAGGGCGTGTAGAGCCAGCGCGGCGCGCCCACCCAGAAGACCCGGAAGACGATGCCGGCGCCCGCGGCGGCCCAGATGCCCCACAGCAGCCACCGGCCCTTGACGCCCGGCAGGAGCAGCAGGGTCAGCGGGGTGTAGGTGCCGGCGATGATCAGGAAGATGTTGGCGTGGTCCAGCCGGCGCAGGATGCCGTCCATGCGCGGGCTCCAGTCGCCCCGGTGGTACAGGGCGCTCACGCCGAACAGCAGGCAGGCCGTCAGGGCGTAGATGCCGCAGGCGATCCGGCCGCGGGGGGAGTCCGCCAGCGCGGTGAGCACCAGGCCGGCGATCAGCGCGGCCGGGAACATGCCCAGGTGCAGCCAGCCGCGCAGCTTCGGCTTGATCGGCTCGGTGAGGTGCTCGGCGACCTGCTGCTTGACCTGCTGGGCGAACTGGTGGGCGGTCGAGGGCGTGGTGGAGGAGGAGCGCGCACCGGAACGGCGGCCGGCGGCCGGCGAGTCCGAGGGCACGTCGGGGACGGGCGCAGTCATACGCCGAATTTTACTTACGGAGCCGTAAGTCATGGATCAGCCCCCGCCTCACCTGCCGCGAACGGCCGTCATCTTGTGCTTCCACAGGGGCTGTTCGCCCTCGTTTCTTTGGTGAAACCCGCGGTTCGCCCAAAGAACGCCCCCTTGAACGCCAAGTGGACGCAAAGGAACGCCGTGCACGTGGCGAGCCTCACTCCGCTCATCTGTGACCTCCTCTGGACAGATGGGCCCGTCCGTCGGAGGATCAAATGAGTGCGGTCGGCACCGGATGAGCGCAGCCAGGGAGGCGGCGCGGCATCCGGGTCGCGGCCCCCACGGGGCAGACAAGGACAAAATCCCTCACCTAGGAGCGATCGTGGCGCGCGACATCGCGGCTCCCCCCGTCACCCCGACCACTCATCAGGAACTGATCTCGTGGGTCAACGAGATCGCGGAGCTGACCCAGCCGGACGCCGTGGTCTGGTGCGACGGATCCGAGGCCGAGTACGAGCGGCTGTGCGACGAGCTCGTGGCGAAGGGCACCTTCCGCAAGCTCGACCCGATCAAGCGCCCGAACTCCTACTACGCCGCCTCCGACCCGACCGACGTCGCGCGCGTCGAGGACCGGACCTTCATCTGCTCCGAGAAGGAGGAGGACGCCGGCCCCACCAACCACTGGAAGGACCCCGCCGAGATGCGGGAGGTCTTCACCGGTGAGCAGGGCCTGTTCCGCGGCTCCATGCGCGGCCGCACCATGTACGTCGTGCCCTTCTGCATGGGCCCGCTCGGCTCCCCGCTGTCCGCGATCGGCGTCGAGATCACCGACTCCGCCTACGTCGCCGTCTCCATGCGCACCATGACCCGCATGGGACGGCCCGTCCTGGACGAACTCGGCTCCGAGGGCTTCTTCGTCAAGGCCGTGCACACCCTGGGCGCGCCGCTGGAGGAGGGCCAGGAGGACGTGCCGTGGCCCTGCAACTCCACCAAGTACATCTCGCACTTCCCCGAGTCCCGCGAGATCTGGTCCTACGGCTCCGGCTACGGCGGCAACGCCCTGCTCGGCAAGAAGTGCTACGCCCTGCGCATCGCCTCCGTCATGGCCCGCGACGAGGGCTGGCTCGCCGAGCACATGCTGATCCTCAAGCTCACCCCGCCGCAGGGCGAGTCGAAGTACGTGGCCGCCGCCTTCCCCAGCGCCTGCGGCAAGACCAACCTCGCCATGCTGGAACCCACCGTCTCCGGCTGGACGGTGGAGACCATCGGCGACGACATCGCCTGGATGCGCTTCGGCGAGGACGGCCGCCTGTACGCCATCAACCCCGAGGCGGGGTTCTTCGGCGTCGCGCCCGGCACCGGTGAGCACACCAACGCCAACGCGATGAAGACGCTGTGGGGCAACGCCGTCTTCACCAACGTCGCGCTCACCGACGACAACGACGTGTGGTGGGAGGGCATGACCGAGGAGCTGCCGGCCCACCTCACCGACTGGAAGGGCAACGACTGGACGCCCGACTCCACGACCCCGGCCGCGCACCCCAACGCCCGTTTCACCGTGCCGGCCGCGCAGTGCCCGATCATCGCGCCCGAGTGGGAGGACCCCAAGGGCGTGCCGATCTCCGCGATCCTCTTCGGCGGACGCCGCGCCAGCGCCGTACCGCTGGTCACCGAGTCCTTCGACTGGAACCACGGCGTCTTCCTCGGCGCCAACGTGGCCTCCGAGAAGACCGCAGCCGCCGAGGGCAAGGTCGGCGAGCTGCGCCGCGACCCGTTCGCGATGCTGCCGTTCTGCGGCTACAACATGGGCGACTACATGGCCCACTGGGTCGACGTGGCCAAGGACAAGGACCAGTCCAAGCTGCCGAAGATCTACTACGTCAACTGGTTCCGCAAGGACGACGCGGGCCGGTTCGTCTGGCCCGGCTTCGGTGAGAACTCCCGCGTCCTGAAGTGGATCGTGGAGCGCCTGGAGGGCCGGGCCGAGGGCGTCGAGACGCCGATCGGTGTCCTGCCGGCCAAGGGCGCCCTCGACACCGAGGGCCTGGACCTGTCCGAGTCCGACCTCGACTTCCTGCTGACCGTCGACAAGGACGTGTGGCGCGAGGAGGCGGCGCTCGTGCCGGAGCACCTCAACACCTTCGGCGACCACACCCCGAAGGAGCTGTGGGACCAGTACCACGCGCTGGTGGAGCGCCTCGGCTGAGCCACCGCTCCCCCCGAACTCCGCGGCCGGTCTTCCGAGTGTGCCCTGACCAGCAACATCGTCACGGGCCGGCCGCGGTGCCGACCGGCGAGGTCCCGCACAACGGCGTGCGGGGCCACGGGCCCGCCGCCGTGCCCCCGTCCGCCCCGACGGGAGCACGGCGACGGGCCCTCGCCCGTTCCCGGGAGACCCTCAGCGGTCCTCCAGGTAGCGGGTGTGGGTCTCCTGCCGCCGGGCGTCCGCCTCCTTGAGCACCGCCGCCAGGGCGACCGTCTCCCGTGCCAGCAGTCCCAGTTGGCGGTCCAGGTGCCGCTCCGGCGACTCCTGGCCCGGCGCGAGCCGGTTCCACCACCGGGCCCGTACGAAGCTGTCGACCGCCTCGGGAAGGTCCTGGCGCACGGTCCTCGCCACGGTGTGCAGGCCCTCGGGGTCCTGGGCCAGCGCGTCGGCACCCTGCCCGGGCTCCAGCAACGCCCCCAGCAACGACGTCAGTTCGGTGACCCGGGGCGCCACCGAAGGCGGCAGGCCGACGTCGCCGAGGTAGCCGTTCAGACGGGCCAGGTCGGCCCGCAGCTCCTCCAGCCGGTCCGACGGCGTCGGGAAGTCCGGCACCGCGGGCCGCTCCGGCGGGGCGAGGAGGGCGCCCGCGCCGTAGAGCCCGGCCACCACCACGGGCCAGTAGGGTCCGGCCACCCCGGTGAACGTCAGGACCAGGCCCAGCAGCCCGCACGCGCCGCCCATGAGGTTCTTGCGGGACTCCAGGTAGCCGAGGACGCGGTCACTGGTAGCCACGGATCTCCTCGAACGCGCCGTCCAGCGAGCCGTCGCGGGCGTCGAACAGGCGGCCGCCGGTCAGGCCGGCGATGTGCTCCAGCTCCTCGCGGTCGGAGTCGCCGAACAGGACGGTGAAGACCGGGATGCGGCGGCGGTCGGCGGCCAGGCCCCGGTAGAAGGCGTCGAAGTCGCCCGCCTTGGCGCCCGTCGTGTTCTCGCCGTCGGTCATCAGCACGATCGAGGTGAACGCGTCCCGGTCCCCGCCGAGGTGGTCGTACGCCTTCTCCAGCGACGTGTAGAGCGCGGTCTTGCCGTCCGCGGCGAGGGCGTCGGTGTCCGCGCGGATCGCCCGCAGGCCCCGGCCGGGGTCGGCCGGCTCGACGACGTGGGTGCGCACGTCCTTCACGTCCGACCCGAACGGCATCAGCGTCACCTCCTCCCGGTCGCGGAAGTCGCCGGTGAGCCCGGTCAGCGCCGTCTTCAGCCGGGCCAGGCGGTCGCCCTCCATCGAGCCGGAGGTGTCCAGCACGTACACCGTCCGCGAGGGCCGGCGCAGGTCGTTCTCGTAGGCGTCCAGCAGCCCGTCGGCCACCGACCGGGTGCCCGGGAAGGGCAGTTCGCGGCGGCGGGCGGTGTCCAGGCCGGCGCCCGGCGGCACCGAGGGGACGACCGGGCGGCGGTGCGTGGTGTCGGTGATGAGCTTCTGCAGCGGCGCCGAGCACAGCGCCTCGGTGACCCGCCGGACGTCCTCGCGGGCCGCGGCGCCGGTGGAGGCGAGCGAGGACAGCGGGTAGTCGGCGGTGATGACGCCGTCGGCCGGGCGGATCACGGTCAGACCCGGGATGCCCTCGAGGACGGACTCGTAGTTGAGCAGCGCGTCCACGTCGCCGCGCCGCCGGTAGGCGCCCGCCAGCCAGCCCGACGAGCCCGACGTGAGCTTCTGGCCCCGGAAGAACTCCTTCAGCCGCGGGGTCGCCCCGCGCACGTCGGCGTCGGTGAGCGCGGACTGCGCACCGGACAGCGCCGAGGCCACCGAGACGAGCGTGGAGAAGCCCGAGTTGGAGCGCGCCGGGTCCGTCATGCCGTACGTCAGCCGCCCGGACCGTACGGCCTGTTCGACGTCGGTCCAGGTGACGTCGGCGGGGTTCCAGCCGAGGGCCCGCACGGTGGCCGGGCGGACGCCGACGGCGACCGGGCTGGACATCACCGGCGTCTCGGAGACGACCTTGCGCGCCGCGTCGGGGCGCAGCCGCAGGTAGTCGTCGGACGACAGCCACAGGGCGTCGTACCGGCCGTCGGCCTTCCCCCGGGCGAGCAGGTCGACGGCGTCGAGGGTGCCCATGTAGGTGGGGCGCACGGTGACGCCGGTGCTGCGGGCGACCTGGGCGAGGACCGTGGTCATGTCGCTGAGCTCGCTGGAGGCGAGCACGCGCAGGGTGCCGGGCCGGGCGGCGTCCGGGTCGGTGTCCGTCTGCTGCCCGGAGGCGGTGCAGCCGGTCAGGAGGGCCGCCGCCGCGAGCGCGGCGGCGAGGAGGCGTCCGGGCCGGTACGGCCGGAGTCGTGTCGTCACAGCCCGCCCTCCCCTGCGCCCTGGGAGCGGCTGCGCTCCAGGCGGCCGCTCGCCGCCTGGAGTTCGGCGGTGAGGTTCTCCACGGTCGTCGCCATCGCCTCGGTCGCCCGCGCCTTGTAGGTGTCGATCGTGTCGAGCGTGCGGTAGATCTGCTGGAACGCCGTGCGCAGGGTCTCCGCGCCGACCGCCGGGTCGGCGGCGATGCGCTGGATGTCCCCGCTCTGGCCCGCCAGCATCTCGGCGTTGCCCCGGACGAGGTCCTCGGTGGTGCCGCGCAACGCGTCGACCTGCTGGATCACCTTCTTCTGGTGGTCCAGGGCGGAGGCCAGCATCACCGAGATGCGCAGGGCGGAGACGGTGGTGGTGGCCGCCCGGTCGACGCCCTTGATCAGGTCCTCGTTGTTGCGGCGCACGACGTCCATGGCGAGGTAGCCCTGGGCGCACACGGCGAGCTGGGTGAGCAGGTCCTGGTGCTTCTGCCGGACCGGGAAGAGCACATCGGCCCGCAGGCCGTCGGCCTGCTCCGGGTCGGCCGCCGCGACGCCGGCGACGTGCCGCTCGACGGCCGCGTCGAGGGCCTCGGTGAGGACGACGTACTCCTGGAGCTTGCCCATCGTCTCCCACAGGCGGGTGCGCTCGGTCTGCAACGCGGCGTTGTCCCGGCGCAGTTCGTCCTGGCCGCCGCGCAGCGCGCCGACGATGCGGTTCAACGTGCCCTGCGCGGAGGCGTACTTGGCGACGTGGTCGCGCAGCCTGTTGCCGCCGGGCAGCCGGGACAGCAGCCGGCGGCCCCGGCCCGCGGGCACGTCCCGCGGGTCCAGGTCCTCCACGACCCGGCGCAGTGCGACGAGCGAGCCGGCCACCTTGGCCTGGGCGTCGCCGCCCTGGTCGGGCAGGGAGCGCACGGCGCGCTCCAGCATGCGGTTGGACTGGGCGGCGGCGGCCCGCATCTCGCCCGCGCCGAGCGCGGTGATCTCGCCGACCCGGCCGGCGAACTCGGGGGAGCGGGCGTCGAGGGCGGCGAGGCCGTCGACGTACTCGGCGGCCTTGCGGGCCATCTCGGCGCGCACCCCGTCGGCGACCGGGACCAGCCCGCCGGCCTTCTCCCGCGGCACGGACGCCACGGGCTCGGGCGGGGTGAGCGTGAACCCGCCGTCGAGTCCGGCGCCCCCCGCTCCGCCGGACGCGCCTGTCCTGTCTGTCATCTCTGTCATATGTGCTGGTCCCCCGTCATCCGCGCGCCCGGCGGGCCATCTCGTGCAGCACCGCGGAGGTGGGCACGGGGGCCTGCTTGACGCCGGTCAGTTCCTGCTGGAGATAGGTGCCGGCCGGGGCGAACCCGGTGGCGGTGCCCTGCGGGCGGAAGCCGTGCCGCACCGCGAGCCGGCGCAACGCGGGGTCGCTGCCGAGGAGTTCGGCGAGCGCCCGGCCGTCTTCGGTGAGCGGTACGGCGGTGTGGTCGCTGTTGACCGTGGTGTCCGGGTAGAGCACGACCAGGTCGTCGGGCCGCTGTCCGCCGGCCAGCAGGGAGGCGACCTGGGACTCGTAGACCAGGACGAGCGGGTTGCCCGCGCCGCTGACGAAGTCCCGGAAGACCGCGTCGGAGCTGGTCTGCTGGGCGCCCTGGACGGTGACGAGCTTCTTCAGCAGGGGCGCGGTGCGGTCGATCCCGGCGGCGTCGGCGACGACCCGGCCGCCGTTGTCGACGTAGGAGGCGGCGGCGAGGTAGAGGGCACCCGAGTTGGAGGACTCCGGGTCGGTGGAGGAGACGAACAGCGTCCCGCTCAACTCCCCGTACTTCGCCGCTCCCTTGAGCTGCTGCCAGGTGCGGTCGTGGCGGGCCGCGTCGAGGTAGGCGGTCATCCTCAGCGTGCCGCGGTGCCCGGTGGCGAGCGTGGCGAGGCCGTTGGCGGCCAGCACCCGGGCGGCGTCGCGGTGGGCCACGACGACGAGCGGCGAGTAGAACGGCCGCGGGAGCGTCCCGCGCACCTCGTGGCGGCCGGCCAGCTCGGCGGCGGGTGCCTGGCTGGAGGGGAACGCGAGGTCGTACCCCTTCAGGTCGAGCCCCTCCATGGCCCAGGACCCGGAGGTCTCGGCCTTGACGGTGTAGCCCTTGGCGGCGAGGGCCTTCACCACGTCGGGGTCCGCGAAGTACTCGGCCTTCTCGGACCCGATCACCATGCGCACGGTCTTCGTTGCCGTGCCCGTGTCCCCATCGCTGCGGCCCGCGACGACGGCGGCCACCACGCCACCGACCAGCAGAACCGCGAGGACGATCCCTGCGATACGTCTCACACCCCGCACACTCCACGCGGAATCCGACATTCCCCACGGCGAGGAGTGAACGGAGGATGACACCCGGGTCCCGTTACGACACGGCTGGCGACGGCGACGGCCGGCGCCTCGGAACAGGGCTCCACCGCAGCCCCCTCAGGGGCGCGGGGAACGGCGCGACGAGCCACGACGAACCCGCGGCCGCCATCCCCACCGAAGCCCCCACGGCGCAGCGCCCCCACCCGCCCACGGCAGGCCACAGCCACCGGCACCACGGAGGAACCGCCCGCTCAAGCCACGCAGTGCATGGCGCCCGGCCCGCGCGACGCTGCGGGTGCACGCGGACCGGGGCCGTCAGGGGGATCCCGGGTGACCGGGATCAGCCGGCGGGACTCAGCGACCGCGCCCCGGCCAGCGCAGCGCCGTGCGCGTCCATGCGCTCCGCCGCCAGGATCGCCGCCGCCGTGTCCGCGCGGGACGCCGCGACGACCAGGGCGCGCCCCGCCAGCGCGTGGGCCCGGCGGTGCAGGGACGGCGCGTCGGCCGCGCGGCCGGAGCCCGCCGCGCGCACCGGCGGACGGCCGCCCCGCAGCCGTGCCACCTGCCCGGCGAGCCGCTCACCGGCGGCGTCCAGGTCGGCCGACGGCGCCAGGGCCCGCAGCTCGTCGGTGACGGCGAGCAGCGCGGCGAGGTGGCCCGAGAGCTGGATGTCCAGCTCCTCCTCGCGGGAGCGGTGGGGGAAGTCGGAGGGCGTGCCGGCCACCGTGCTGTGCACCGACTTGGTGCGGATCGGTTCGTACATGGATGGCCTCCCAGTGCTTCAGGAAGACATCCTAGCTTAGATTCTGTCTAAAGTTGAGCTGTCCACAAAAGCGGAACCGTCCCGCCCGCTCGGCGGGGACGGGTGCCTCAGGTCTGGCCGTAGCCGTCCAGGAAGCGCCCGATGCGTCCCACCGCGTCCCGCAGGTCCGTCACCGTCGGCAGGGTCACCACCCGGAAGTGGTCCGGCTCGGGCCAGTTGAACCCGGTGCCCTGCACGACCATGATCTTCTCGCTGCGCAGCAGGTCGAGGACCATCTGCCGGTCGTCCTTGATCTTGAACACCGTGGGGTCGAGGCGCGGGAAGAGGTACAGCGCGCCCTTGGGCCGCACACAGGTCACCCCGGGGATCCGGGTCAGCAGCTCGTACGCCGTGTCCATCTGCTCCTTCAGGCGCCCGCCGGGCAGGACCAGGTCGTTGATCGTCTGCCGTCCGCTGAGCGCGGCGACCACCCCGTGCTGTCCCGGCATGTTCGCGCACAGGCGCATGTTCGCCAGGATGGTCAGGCCCTCGATGTAGGAGTCGGCGTGCGCCCGCGGGCCGGAGATCGACATCCAGCCGACCCGGTAGCCGGCCACCCGGTACGCCTTCGACATGCCGTTGAAGGTGAGGGTGAGCAGGTCGGGGGCGACCGCGGCGGTGGGCGTGTGCCGGGCGCCGTCGTAGAGGATCTTGTCGTAGATCTCGTCGGAGCAGACCAGCAGGTTGTGGCGGCGGGCGATGTCGGTCAGGCCCTTGAGCACCGCCTCGTCGTACACCGCGCCCGTGGGGTTGTTCGGGTTGATGATGACGATGGCCTTGGTGCGGTCGGTGACCTTGCGCTCGACGTCCGCGAGGTCCGGCATCCAGTCGGACTGCTCGTCGCAGCGGTAGTGCACCGCCGTGCCGCCGGACAGGGAGACGGCCGCCGTCCACAGGGGGTAGTCCGGGGCGGGGACCAGCACCTCGTCGCCGTCGTCCAGCAGGCCCTGCATCGCCATCACGATCAGCTCGGAGACGCCGTTGCCGATGAAGACGTGCTCGACGTCCGTCTCGATGCCGAGGGTCTGGTTGTGCATGACGACCGCGCGGCGGGCCGCGAGCAGGCCCTTGGCGTCGCCGTAGCCGTGGGCGGTGGAGACGTTGCGGAGGATGTCCTCGAGGATCTCCGGCGGACAGTCGAAGCCGAAGGCGGCCGGGTTGCCGGTGTTCAGCTTGAGGATGCGGTGACCCGCCGCTTCCAGCCGCATCGCCTCCTCGAGCACCGGACCCCGGATCTCGTAACAGACGTTGGCGAGCTTCGTGGACTGGATCACCTGCATGTCTGGGAGCTTACGGCCCGCTCCCGGGTCCCGCGGCGTGTTTTCCGCCACGTGAGACGCGGCGGTTCGGGGGGATATGTCCCACCGCTGTCCCACAGGCCCCTCCCGTCCCTACAATGCGCGTTCATGCCAAACCCGTCCGACGTTCCCCCCGGCCAGAACGGTGGGAACGTCTACCTGCCGCACACCGCCGAGGCCCCCTCGTACGAGGAGTACGCCGACCCGGCGGCGGCCCACGGCTGGGCGGGCTCGGCCTACGACGACACGCGTGAACTGCCCCGTCTCGCGCCGGAACCCGGCGCGGGCGGGCGGGCGGAGCGGCGGCGGGCCCGCCGGCGGGCCACCGGGTGGCGCTCGCGCCGGGGCGTCGTGACGGCGGGCGCCGTGGGCGCGGTGTCGGTGGCCGCGCTGGTGGCGGGCGTCTCCCTCTCGGGGTCCTCGTCCGGCGGCGGCAGCGAGAGCAGGCCGACCGGCGGGACGCTGTCGGCGTCCGAGAGCGCGGCGCCGTCCGGGCCGCCGTCCGCGACCGGCACCCCGACGACCACCCGATCGAGTGAGGCGGCCCCCTCCCGCCCGAGCGACCCGCCCCCCACCCCGTCCCCGAGCACCCCAGCCCGGCACCAGGCACAGCCCACCCCGTCCCCCTCTTCTCCACCCTCACCGTCGACGTCGGCCCCGGCCACCGACTCCCCGTCCTCGTCCTGGACACCGGGCCGGGGGAACGGCCGGGGCAAGGGGTGGAAGAGGCGGTAGCGGAAGAGACCCCCCGGCCGAAAACGGCTCCTTGTCGCGGACCCTCTGGGCGCTAACAATGCGCATGACAAATCTGTGGGCGGCTCGAAGATCTCCGGTCGCCCCCGTCGCTAGAGGGGACCCCACATGAGAAAGCCTCTCGTCGCCGCGTTCTTCGCCCTGGCCATCGCCGGGGCGGGTGCGGCACCCGCGGTCGCCGCTCCCTCCGGAGCGCCCGCGGACACGGCCGGTGCCCAGCGGGCCAAGGCCGCGTCACCCACCCTGCAGGCGGTGAACTTCGCCGGGACCGTCTCGCTCAGCAACTGTTCCGGCTCGGTGATCCGCTTCCCCGCCTCCGTGGACACCGACCCCGCGCTGGTGCTGACCAACGGCCACTGCCTGGAGACCGGCTTCCCGTCGCCCGGCCAGGTCATCACCGGCCAGTCCTCCACCCGCAGCTTCGGGCTGCTGAACTCCGCCGGCACCCGGGTCGGCACGCTGCGCGCCAACCAGGTCGTCTACTCGACCATGACCGACACGGACGTGACGATCTACCGCACCACCACCACGTACGCGTCGATCCGCGGCACCTACGGCATCAACGCCCTCACCGTGCAGGACACCCACCCCGTCGCCGGCACCGCGATCACCGTGGCCTCCGGGTACTGGAAGCGGCTGTACAACTGCAACATCGACGGCTTCGTGTACCGGCTCAAGGAGGGCGACTGGACCTGGAAGGACTCGGTCCGCTACACCTCCGCCTGCAACACCATCGGCGGCACCTCCGGCTCGCCGGTGATCGACCAGTCCACCGGCAAGGTCGTCGCCGTCAACAACACCGGCAACGAGGACGGCGAGCGCTGCACGGTGAACAACCCGTGCGAGGTCGACCAGAACGGCACGGTGACGGTCCGTCAGGGCATCAACTACGCCGAGGAGACCTACCAGATCCCGGCCTGCTTCACCACGGGCAACCGGCTCAACCTGAGCGCGAGCGGCTGCACCCTGCCCAAGCCGTAGGACGCCGACGGCTAGGGGTGGGCGGTCCGCCGCACCGCCCGCCCGGCCAGGACGTCCGTGCGCCGCCCGTCCTCGATCACGAAGCGCCCGTCCACCAGGACGTGCGGGATGCCCACGGGCAGCGCCCGGGGATCGTCGTAGGTGGCGCCCGCCGCCACCGTCGCCGGGTCGAACAGGACCAGGTCGGCCCGGTACCCCTCGCGCACCAGCCCGCGGTCCGGCAGCCGCAGCCGGGCCGCCGGACGCCCGGTCAGGTGCGCCACGCACTCCTCCAGCGACAGCACCCCCAGCTCCCTCACGTAGTGGCCCAGGTAGCGCGGGAACGTGCCGTACGCCCGCGGGTGCGGCTTGGCGCCCCGCAGGATGCCGTCCGAGCCGCCGGTGTGCACCCGGTGGCGCATGATCGCGCGGACGTTCTCCTCGTGGCCCACGTGCTGCAGGATCGTCGGCGCCAGCCGGTCCTCCCGCAGCAGCCGCCGCGCCGTCACCCACGGCTCCTCGCCGCGCTCGCGCGCCGCCCCCAGGACCGTGCGGCCCACGTACGGCGCCAGGGCCGGGTCGGTCACGCCCGAGATCTCCACGGTGTCCCAGTCGACCGGCACGCCGTGGCAGCCGTCCGAGCCGACGACCTCCAGGTCGTACCGGATGCGCTCCGCCGTCGCCTCGTCGGCCAGCCGCCGCAGCACCTCCTGCGGGCCGCCCTCGCTCGCCCAGCTCGGCAGCAGCGCGGCCAGCGTGGTGCAGCCCGGGGTGTACGGGTAGGTGTCGAGGCTGATGTCGGCGCCCTCGGCGAGCGCCCGGTCGAGCAGCGCGAGCAGCTCGGGCGCCCGGCCCTCGTTCACACCGAAGTTCATCGTGGCGTGGGCCAGGTGCAGCGCGCAGCCCGCCTCCCGGGTCAGGGCCACCATCTCCTCGTACGCCTCCAGGGCGCCCGCCCCGTAGGAGCGGTGGTGCGGGCAGTAGTAGCCGCCGTAGCGCGCCACCACCCGGCACAGCTCGGTGAGTTCGGCGTCGCGGGCGTACATGCCGGGCGTGTACGTCAGTCCCGACGACAGGCCCACGGCGCCCTCCTCCAGGCCCTGGGCGACCAGCGCGCGCATCCGGTCCAGCTCCGCGGGCGTCGCCGCGCGGTCCTCCCAGCCGACGACGAGCGCGCGCACGGTGCCCTGCGGGATCAGGTACGCGGCGTTCACCGCGATCCCGCGGTCGAGCCGGTCCAGGTACTCGCCGACCGAGCGCCAGTCGAAGTCGACGTCGTCGCCGGGCCCGTTCCAGCCGGCGATCGCCCGGCGCACCGCGGTGAGCGTGCGGTCGTCCACGGGCGCGTACGACAGCCCGTCCTGGCCGAGCACCTCCAGGGTGACGCCCTGCGCGGCCTTCGCGCTGTGGTCGGGGTCGCGCAGCAGGGCCAGGTCGCTGTGCGCGTGCATGTCGATGAAGCCGGGGGACAGGACCAGGCCCTCCGCGTCCAGCTCCCGCACCGCGTCCGGGCGCTGGCAGCCGGCGGCGGCCGCCTCCTTGACGATCGCGACGATCCGGCCGCCGTCGACCACCACGTCGGCGCGGTAGGAGTCCGCGCCGGTGCCGTCGACGACGTCGGCGTCCCGGATGACCAGGTCCTCCATGGCGGGCTCCTCTCAGAAGAAGGTACGGATGTAGTCGACCACGGTGCCGTCCGCCTCGGCGAGGGGGATCAGCGGCCACTTGTCGAACGACGTGCACGGGTGGGACAGGCCGAGCCCGACCCAGTCGCCGACCTCCAGGTCCGCCTCCGGGCCGGTGCGCAGCCAGGTGTGCTGGTCGGACAGGGCGGTGACCTCGACGCCGGCGGCCGGGCGCTCGGTGCCGTCCCGCCGCACCACCTGGGCGACGGGCAGGTCCAGGTCGTACGCGGCGTCGCGCTTGCCCGCGTTGAGGAACGCCTGCTCCGGGGACGGCCGGGAGACGACCTGCGCCCACAGCCGGAACGCGGGCTCCAGCGCGCCCTCCTCGGGCACCCGGTTGAACGGGGTCAGCCGCCGGTAGTGCCCGTCGTCGTGCGAGACGTACGCGCCCGAGCGCAGCAGCCTCAGCACCGGCGCGGACAGGGCGGGGACCGAGGCGAACACGTCGGCGACCGCGTCGAACCAGGCGCTGCCGCCCGCGCTCACGACGATCTCGTCCAGGCCCGCGAACCGTCCCGCCGCGTCGAAGCCGGCGGCCAGGCCGACCAGTTGCCGCAGCCAGGCGCGCACCCGCTCCGGCGTCGCCCGCGGCACCTCACCCTCGTAGCCCGCGACGCCCACGAGCCGCAGCGCCGGTGCGGCGGCCACCGCGTCGGCGACGGCCACGCACTCGGCCTCGGTGCGCACCCCCGTGCGGGCGCCCTCGCCGGCGGCCAGCTCCACCACGACGTCCACCGGGCGGGCCGTGCCGGTCAGCGCCGCGTCCATCAGCTCGACGCCGCGCACCGAGTCGACGTAGCAGACGAACCGGAAGTCCGGGTCGGCGGCGAGCTCGGCGGCGATCCAGCGCAGGGCCGGCGCGTCCACCAGCTCGTTGGCGAGGAACACCCGCCGGACGCCGAACGCCCGCGCCACCCGCACCTGGTGGGGCACGGCCAGCGTGATGCCCCAGGCGCCGCGCTCGAGCTGCCGCCGGAAGAGCTGGGGCGCCATGGTGGTCTTGCCGTGCGGGGCGAAGGCGAGGCCGTGCCGGGCCGCGTAGGTCTCCATCAGTGCGAGGTTGTGCTCCAGGCGCTCCGCGGACAGCGCGAGCACGGGCGTGGCGAAGCCGTCGGTGAAGAGGTTGCGGCGCCGGCGGGCCAGCTCGCCCACGGTGAGCCCGTCGGCGTCCGGGGGGAGGCCCTTGAAGCGGTGGTCGACCCGTTCGTCGGCCAGGCGGGCGACAGCGTCGCTGCTCATGGGAGCCTCCCTGATCAGGTGCGTTGCAATGTATGCAACGTTCATTGCGTATATCGCTCACCGCTGTCTAACATCTCGGCCAACGCCGGGTCAACGAACCGGCCCCGCCCACCGAAGGAGCCACGACCATCGTGACCACCCCGGCCCCCCGCCACGCACCCGGCGACGACGGCGCCCGCGCCCGCGCCCTCGACGTGGTGGCGCTCGGCGAGTCCATGGTCACGTTCCTGCCCACCCGGCCCGGCCGCCTCGCCGACGTCCCCTCCTTCGACCGGGCCATCGGCGGCGCCGAGTCCAACGTCGCCTGCATGCTGGCCGCGGCCGGGCACCGCGTGCGGTGGGTCAGCCGGGTCGGCACCGACGGCTTCGGCGACCACCTGGTGGAGACGGTCGGCTCCTACGGCGTCGACGTGACCCGCGTCCAGCGGGACCCGGACCGCCCGACCGGCGTGTACTTCCGCACCGCAGGGGACCGCGGCACCGACGCCCACGAGGTGGCGTACTACCGGGCCGGCTCGGCCGCCTCCGCGATGTCCCCGGCCACGGTCGACCTCGCGGCGGCCCGCGCCGGCCGGGTGCTGCACCTGTCGGGGATCACCGCGGCGCTGTCGGACGGCTGCCGGGAACTGCTGCACGAGCTGACGGCGCCCGGCCCCGGGCGGCCGCTGGTGTCGTTCGACGTGAACCACCGGCCGGGGCTGTGGCGGTCGCCCGCGGACGCACGGGAACTGCTGGAGCTGGCCCGCCGGGCGGACATCGTGTTCGTGGGTGCCGACGAGGCCCGGGACGCGTGGGGCCTGCACGGCGCACGCGCCATCGCGGAGGCCCTCCCGGAACCGGCCCTCCTGGTCGTCAAGCTGGGCAGGGGCGGCGCGGTCGTGCTCGACAAGGAACCCCCGAAGGACGCGGAGGACGCCACCGGCACCGCCACCCTCGTGCGTCCCCCGCGGGTCGACGTGGTCGCGGCGGTCGGCGCCGGTGACGCCTTCGCCGCCGGTTTCCTCTCCGCCACCCTGCGCGGGCTCCCCCTCACCGCCCGCCTGCGCCACGGCCACCTGTGGGCCGCCGCCGCCCTCACCACCCCCGGCGACCTCGCCGCGCCGCCCGGCCGCGCCCACGCCGACCGGCTCGCCGCCGTCGACGACACGGCATGGGGGACACTTCGACTCGGCCCCGGCTGGACGCACGCCGAGCAGGCCGAGGAGGAGGGAGCCACCCCATGAGCCAGACCGTCGACCGCGCGCTGAGCATCCTGCCGCTGCTCGCCGAGGGCCCCGCCGACCTCGGGCAGGTCGCCGAGCGCCTCGGCGTCCACAAGTCCACCGCCCTGCGCCTGCTGCGCACCCTGCACGAACACGGCTTCGTCTACCGCCAGTCCGACCAGCGCTACCGCCTCGGCGCCCGCCTCTTCGCCCTCGCCCAGGAGGCGATGGAGAACCTCGACATCCGCGAGATCGCCCATCCGCACCTGGTCCGCCTCAACGAGACCTGCGGGCACACCGTCCACCTCGCCGTGCACGAGGAGGGCGAGGTGCTCTACATCGACAAGGTCGACAGCCGCTACCCGGTGCGCATGTACTCCCGGATCGGCAAGCCCGTCGCCATCACGGTCGCCGCCGTCGCCAAGCTGCTCCTCGCCGACCTGCCCGAACCCGAGCGGCGCGCCGTCGCCGAGAAGCTCGACTACCCCCTCTACACGGCCCGTTCGACGCCGAACGCCGACGCGTTCCTCCGGGAGCTCGCCAAGGTGCGCGAACAGGGCTGGGCCACCGACCTCGGCGGCCACGAGGAGTCCATCAACTGCGTCGCCGCCCCCGTCCGCGGCGCGGACGGCCGGGTGGTCGCCGCGATGTCGGTGTCCGCGCCGAACGTCGTCGTCACCTCCGACGAACTCCTCGCCCTGCTGCCGCTGGTCCGCCGCACCGCGGACGCCATCAGCGGCGAGTACTCCGGAAGAACGCCAGTAAAGGACCCCGCATGACCGACAAGACCGCGCTGACCCCCGCCACCCACACCACCCCGCCGGCGAAGTTCTCGCACGGGGTGCGCAAGGGCAACATCCTCCAGGTCGCCGGCCAGGTCGGCTTCCTGCCCGCCGAGGAGGGCAAGGCCCCGACCCCGGCCGGCCCCACCCTGCGCGAGCAGACCCTCCAGACCCTCGCCAACGTCAAGGCGATCCTCGAGGAGGGCGGCGCGAGCTGGGACGACGTGATGATGATCCGCGTCTACCTCACCGACGTGGACCACTTCGCCGAGATGAACGAGATCTACAACGCCTACTTCGAGGAGCAGGGCCTCACCCAGCCGCCCGCCGCCCGCACGACCGTCTACGTCGGTCTGCCCGCCGGCCTCCTCATCGAGATCGACGCGCTCGCCGTCCTCGGCTGAGCCACCGCTCCCCCTCCCTCCCCCCCGCTGTACGACGGCGCGGCGCCCCCGCCCGGGGCGCCGCGCCGCGATGCCCCCTGCCCGAAAGCTCCATGCACTTACCCCAGTCACGCAGAGGACCCCCGTATGTCCCTCCCGCTCGCCGCGCCCGCCCCCGCCGCGACCCCACCGCACACCGGTGGCCTGCTCCTGCTCCTCGACGGCACCCCCGGACTGCTCACCGTCGCCGCCGTCGGCATCGCGCTGCTGCTGTTCCTGATCATCAAGGTCAGGCTCCAGCCGTTCGTCGCGCTGCTCGCCGTCTCCATAGCCGTCGGCCTGCTGGCCGGCCTGTCGGTGACCGAGCTCTTCGGCACCGTGCAGCGCTCCGACGCCGTCTCCACCATCGAGTCCGGCATGGGCGGCATCCTCGGCCACGTCGCCGTCATCATCGGCCTGGGCACGATGCTCGGCGCGGTCCTCGAAGTCAGCGGCGGCGCCGAGGTGCTGGCCTCCCGGCTGCTCGCCCTCTTCGGCGAACGGCGCGCCCCGCTCGCCATGGGCCTGACCGGCCTGATCTTCGGCATCCCGGTCTTCTTCGACGTCGGCATCTTCGTCCTCGCGCCGATCGTCTACGCGGCCGCCAAGCGGGGCGGCAAGTCGATCCTGCTGTACTGCCTGCCGCTGCTCGCGGGCCTGTCGATGACCCACGCCTTCCTGCCCCCGCACCCCGGCCCGGTGGCCGCCGCCGGACTGCTGCACGTCGACCTCGGCTGGGTCATCCTGATGGGCGTCGTCTGCGGCATCCCCGCCGTGCTGGCCGCCTGGGCCTGGTCCGCCTGGATCGGGCGCCGCATCTTCGTCGCCGTGCCGCAGGACATGGTGGAGGCCGCGGCCGACGCCAGGCAGGCCGTCCTGGACGAGCAGCGGGCCTCGGGTGTGGAGCCCCGTGAGGCGCCGGTGCCGCTCGGCACGGTCCTCGCCATCATCGGTACGCCGCTGGTGCTCATCCTCGCCGCGACGTTCTCCTCGATCGCCCTCGACCCCTCCACGGGCCGCTCGGTCATCGAGTTCTTCGGGCACCCCTTCGTCGCCCTGACCATCGCCCTGCTGCTGGCCTACTACCTGCTGGGCATCCGGCGCGGCTGGTCCCGCAAGTCCCTGGAGACGGTGTCCACGGCCTCGCTGAAGCCGATCGGCAACATCCTGCTGGTCGTCGGCGCGGGCGGCGTCTTCGGCGCCGTGCTGAAGGCGAGCGGGGTGGCGCAGGCCCTGTCCGACACCTTCCACGACGTCGGCCTGCCGGTGATCGTCCTGGCGTACCTGATCTCCCTGGTGCTGCGGGTCGCCCAGGGGTCGGCGACGGTCGCGATCGTCACCACGGCCGGCATCGTGGCGCCGCTGCTGGCGGAGAGCCACCACTCGCAGGCCTTCACGGCCCTGGTGATCATGGCCATCTCGGCGGGGTCCATCTTCGCCTCGCACGTCAACGACGGCGGCTTCTGGATGGTGGCCAAGTACTTCGGCATCAGCGAGCGGGACACCCTGAAGACCTGGACGGTGCTGGAGAGCGTGCTGTCGGTCGCCGGGTTCGTGGTGGCCGCGACCGTCAGCCTCGTGGTGTGACCGGGTGGTTCGTGTAGGAGTCTGATAACGAAGTCGGGGCTGGCTGTGTACGGCACAGGAATGTCGACCATACTGCCCGCTGTGGAGCAGCGCAGAGGTTCGAGCAGCCAGCCCCTGAAGGCCGTGCCCGTGAAGGGCGCCGGTTTCGACCCGGCCTTCATCCCCGGGCTCACCGCCCCGGCCGGTGAACTGCCGGAGGACGCACGGCCGCAGGAGGCCGGCCCCGACGGGAAGGCCGAGGCGGCAGCCGCGGCCCCGGCCCCGGCCGCCGCCGCCGAGGCGAGCGACAAGGCCCCGGGAGCCGCGGGGACGCCGGAGCCCGAGGACACCGACGCGGCGGTCGAGGCCGACGGTCCTGACGGGACGGACGAGCCCGCCGCGACCGCCGTGGCCGACGACGGCGGAAGAGCCGACGCCGAGGCCGACGCCGACGGTGAACCCGCCGGCGACGGCCCGGTGTTCGAGGCCGCCGACCGGCGTGCCCGGATCGTCGCCGACCGCCGGGGCGTCCGCCTGGCCCTCGACGACCAGGGCTGCGAGTTCCGCTGGGACGAGATCGGCGCGGTGGAGACGGAGACCGCCCGCTTCGGCAAGCGGTTCACCGTCACGGTCCACACGCCCGACAGCCGCTGGTACCCGATCGAGATCGAGGCGAAGGCCAGGTCCGACTTCAAGCAGTGGGAGGAGCAGTTGGACGCGGTCCTCGACGCCTACTTCGAGGCCGAGTGACCGACGGCCGGGAGCCTCACTGGCCGCAGTACTGCTGGGCCTTGCCGATGGACCGGTACATGCAGTCGGCGTTCTCCAGCAGTTGCAGCACCGCGTCCCGGTTGCGTGCCGTCTCCCGCTCGATCACCTCGTCGGGCGGGTAGAAGCCGCCGCCGGAACTGGACGTCGGGTACATCTCGAAGGTGTACGAGAAGATCTTCTGCGTGCCCCAGAGGTAGTCGTCGATGGACCCGTCGGTGATGTACAGGTCGCTGGACTGCTCCGGGGTGTAGCCGTTGCTCGCGGCCATCTTCTGCCCGACGGCCTTGAACGCCGCGTTGTCGTCGGCCGTCATGCCGGTCGTGGTGTCGGAGTACGTGTACCCGAAGGGCCACAGCACCAGTTCGCTGTAGGTGTGGAAGTCGATCCCGGCCGTGATCTGCTGCTTGCCCCCGACGACCCGGCTGCGCACGAAGTCGGCGACCACCTTCACCTCGGGCGCCGACTCGGCGGACGCCCCGCGGTAGGTCTCGGACGAGGTGGAGCCGGAGGAGCCGCCGCAGCAGCCCCAGCGGTAGTTCCAGTTGCGGTTGAGGTCCGTGCCGACGTACGAGGAGCCCGAGTTGGGCTGCCGGTTCTTGCGCCAGGAGCGGTAGGAGCCGGTCGCGATGTCGTACTCGCCGCCGTCCGGGTTGAGGTCGGGGACGATCCAGATCTCACGGCCGTCGACCATGGCGGTGATCCGCGGGTCCGTGCCGTACCCGTTGCCGAACTCGCGGATCAGGTACAGCGCCATCTCCACGGTCAGGTGCTCACGGGCGTGCTGGTGGTGGGTGAACAGCACCTCGGGCTCGGCCTCGTCGGTGGCCACGTTGTCGCTGATCTTGACGGCGACGATGTCACGGCCCTGGTAGGACCGGCCGATCACGCGCTTGCTCATGATGCCGGGGTGGGCGGCGACGGCCTGGTCGATCTGCGCGGTCGTCTCGGCGTAGTTGTGGTACCGGGAGTCGGCCGATGGGAAGTCGTACAGCCGCGTCTCACCGGCGGCCGACCGGTCGGGCGCGGAGGCCGCGGGTGTCACGGGGGTCACGTCGTAGCCGAGCCGGCGCAGCGCGCGGGCCTGGTCGGCGCGTCCGGAGACCACCACGGTCTCCTCGTCGGCCTCGTCGACGCTCACCCCGGCCGCGGCGATCGCGGTCCGGGTGACGGGGGTGTTGTGGCCGACGTGGATCTCGTACTGCCGTACGTCGTCGGCGGTGGGCGCGGGTGCGCGTCCCGAGGCCGCCGTCGCCGACACGGTCGCCGAGACCGGGGCCGCGAGGGCGAGGGACATGAGCGCCGCGAGGGCGGCAGTGCGTCTGCCGCGGAGCCGGAGTCGCATGAAGTCTCCTTGTGGGAGGTGGGGTTGCTCGTGCGACGTGCAGGGGTGTGCGGGGTCCTCGTGCGGGGTCCGCTCATCGTCCGGCCATGTCATGGTCAGGTCAAGCAGGGCGGATGGTATCGGCCGGAAGGGGCCGCACCGGGCGGGGCAGTGTACGGGGGCCCGGGTGCGCCGGACGGTTCCCGGGCGAAGAGCACCCGGGGGTGTGAGCCGGGCGTGCATCCGGGTGCCGCCCGGGAGAGGGTGAAGCCCCCCACACCGCACCCACCCCCACCCCACCCCCGAGGACGGGCTGATCATGGGCGGATCGGCGCCACGCCGCGACGCGCACCTGCCGGTGGAGACCACCAGCTTCGTCGACCGGCGGGCCGAACTCGCCGAGGCGCGCGAGCTGCTGGCCCGGGCCCGGCTGGTCACCCTCACCGGGCCCGGCGGGGTCGGCAAGACCCGCCTGGCCGGCCGGATCGCCGCCCGCGTCGCCCGCGCCTTCCCCGACGGCGTGCGCTTCGTGCACCTCTCCGGCCTGCACGACCCCGCCCTCGTCCCGCTCGCCGCCGCCGACGCCCTCGGCCTGCACGACCGCTCCGGACGGCCCGTGCTGGACGCCCTCGTGGAGCGCGTACGGGACCGGCGGCTGCTCCTCGTCGTCGACAACTGCGAGCACCTGCCGGCCGCCTGCGCCGACCTCGCCGGCGCCCTGCTGCGCGGCACCACCGGCGTCCGCGTCCTCGCCACCAGCCGGCACCGGCTCGGGCTGACCGAGGAACACCTGCTGGACGTACGCCCGTTGGCCGTGCCCGACCCCGACGGTGACCTCGGCGACGCAGCGGGACACCCGGCGCTCGCCCTGTTCGCCGACCGCGCGGCCGCCGTCGTCCCCGGCTTCCGGCTGACGCCCGCCAACCGGGCGTCCGTCGCCCGGCTGTGCCGGCGCCTGGACGGGCTGCCCCTCGCCATCGAACTGGCCGCCGTCCGCCTGCGCGTCCTCGGCGTCGACCAGCTCCTGGACCGCCTCGACGACCGCTACCGGCTGCTGTCCGCCGGCAGCCCCGCCGTCCTGCCCCGGCACCGGACCCTGCGGGCCGCCGTCGACTGGAGCCACGACCTGTGCACCGCCCAGGAGCAGACGGTGTGGGCCCGGCTGTCCGTGCTGGCCGGGTCCTTCGACCTGGAGACCGCCGAAGCGGTGGGCGGCGACGGCGAACGGCTGCCCCCCGGGGACGTCCTGGAGGCCGTCGCCGGGCTCGTCGACAAGTCCGTGCTGTGCCGCGAGAGCGGACCCGACGGGGTGCGCTACCGGCTCCTGGACACCCTGCGCGACTACGGCCTGGAACGGCTGCGCGCCCGCCCCGGCGAGGAGCGCGCCGCCCGCGACCGCCAGCGGGACTGGATGCAGCGGCGCGCCGACGCCTGCGAGCGCGCCTGGTTCGGACCCGGCCAGAGCGCGGTCGCCGCCCGGCTGCGCGCCGACCGCGACAACCTGCGCGCCGCCCTCGACCACAGCCTCACCACCCCCGGCGAGGAGCGGGCCGCGCTGCGCCTCGCGGGCACCCTGTGGTTCCACTGGCACGCCTGCGGCGCCCCCCGCGAGGGCCGCTACTGGCTCGACCGGGCGCTGGACGCCGACCCCGCTCCCAGCCCCGAGCGCGCCCGCGCCCTGTGGGCCGCCGGACTCCTCGCCGGCTGCCCCGAGGACGTCACCCGGGGCCGCCGCCGCGCCGAGGAGGCCCGCGACCTGGCCCGCGCCCTCGGCGACGAGGCCGAGGCCGCGCACGCCGAGTACGTCGTCGGCGTCACCCGGCTGTTCGCCGGGGACGTCCGGGGCGCCCTGGACCACTTCCGCACCGGTGTGGCCCGCGGCCGCGTCCCCGGCCAGCACCCGAGCATGGCCGGCCTCGACCGCGTCGAACTCGCCTGCGCGCACGCCTTCCTCGGCGAGGCCGACCAGGCCATCGCGGTCTGCGAGGAGACCCGCCGCACGTGCGCCGCGCACGGCGAGCAGTGGGTGCTGTCCTACGTCGAGCGGATGCTGGCCCTCGCCCACACCGTCCGCGAGGACTGGGCACGGGCCGAACGGCACGGGCGCGAGGCGCTGCGCCTGAAGCACGCCGTGCACGACGTGGTCGGCATCGGCCTCACCCTGGACCTCCTCGCCCGCGTCGCCGCCGGACGCGCCGAGCCCGAGCGCGCCGCCGTCCTGCTGGGCGTCGCCGACCGGGTGTGGGCGGACGTCGACCCCGACCGGTGGGGCTCGGCCGACCTGACCGGCCCGCGCCGGGACAGCGAGCGGTACGCGGCCGGCGCGCTGGGCCGGGCCGCATACCGGCGGGCGTACGCGCGCGGGGCCGCGCTGCCCCTCGCGGACGCGGTCGAGCAGACGCTGCGGGACGCCGGTCCCGCCGGGGCGGACCCACCCGGCCGGCCTCCGGCCGCCCTCACCGGGGCCCCCGTCCCCGCGCGGGCCGTCCCCGCGCACCCCGCCCCGGCGCCCCGCCCGTCCGGCGCGCGTCCGTCCGGTGGCCGTCCGGCCGCGCGCCCCGCCGAGGGCGTCCGGCTCACCCGCCGCGAGGCGCAGGTCGCCGAACTCGTCGCCCAGGGGCTCGCCAACCAGCAGATCGCCGACCGCCTGGTGATCGCCCGCCGTACCGCCGAGGGCCACGTGGAACGCATCCTCGGCAAGCTCGGCTTCAGCAACCGCAGCCAGATCGCGGCCTGGGTCGCCGGCCGAAGGTGACCCCACGGCCCGGAGAGGAAGCCCATGACCACCCGACCGGTGGGACGCCCGGACGTCTTCGACCACCGCATGGCCGAGTGCGCCACCGACCCGGCCTTCCTGGCCGCGGCCCTGCCCTTCCTGGAGGAGGGGCTCGCCGCCCCCGGCGAGCCCCCGCCCGTCGCCATCGCCGCCCCCGACAAGCTGGACCTGCTGCGCGACGCGCTCGGCGGCACGGCCGCCCGGGTCGGCCTGGTCCCGCACACCGACTGGTACACCGGCTCCGCGTCCAACGCCGTGGCCCGTGCCGCCGGTCACCTCGCCGCCCACGCCGGTCCCGGCGGCCGGCTCCACCTGCTGATGGAACCCGTCTGGCAGGGCCGGGCCGGCCGCTCACCGCGCGAGAGCGCCGAGTGGATCCGCTACGAGGCCCTGGCCAACCTGCTGTTCGCCCCCCTGTCCACGACCGCGCTGTGCGTCTACGACACCCGCACCGCCGGCCGCGCCGTCGTCGAGGCGGCCCGCCGCGCCCACCCCGGTTCCGGCGTCTACACCGAGCCGGCCCGCCTCGCCGCCGAGCTGGACGCCGTACCCCTGCCGCCGCCCCCGCCCGGGGCCGAGCGGCTCGCCCGGCCGGACGTGCCCGCCGTCCGCGCCTGGGCCGAGCGGCAGGGGATGCCGGAGGCCGACGCCGAGCTGTTCGGCACGGCCGTCGGGGAGGCGGCCGCGCTGGGCCGGGTCACCGGCGCCCTGCTGTGGGGCGAGGCACCGGGCTGCGTGTGCGAACTGGCCCTCGCCCGGCGCGTCGACGACCCGCTGGCCGGCTTCGTCCCGCCCGCGGGCACCGACCTGGCACCCGGTCAGGGGCTCTGGTACGCCCGCCAGGTGTGCGCCTACGTCGACCTGCGCCCCGCCGACGACGGGGGAACGGCCGTACGCCTCCAGTACGCGTAGCCGTACCCGCGTACCCCGTGCGGCGCGCCCCGGGCAGCGAATCGGGTAGTCCTCCCCGTGTGCGCGATCCCGCGGGGAGGCCATCCTGGGCGCATGCCGGAACTCTCCGGGGGACGCCGCCCGGACCCCGACCCCCGCTACGGCGCCTACCCCCAGCCGCCCCTGGGCGCGGGCCACGCGAGCGTCGCGTACGAGCCCCGGCCCACCGCCGTCCGCGAGGCCCGCCGCGAGGTCCGCCGGCACCTGGAGGAATGGGGCCTCGGGGTGGGCGGCGACCTGGTCGAGACGGCCGAACTCCTCGTGAGCGAGCTGGCCACCAACGCGCTGCTGCACTCCGCGACCCCGTTCCGGCTGACCGTGTCCGCGGCGCACGGCGTGCTGCGCTGCGAGGTCACCGACGGCGGGCCGCGCGCCCCCCGGGCCCTCGGTGCCGGGCGCCCGCCGACCGCGGAGAGCGGGCGGGGCGTGTTCCTGGTGGAGGCGCTCGCCCGGCGCTGGGGCTGCCACCGGGAGGGGCCGGGCAAGACCGTGTGGTTCGAGCTCGGCACCTGCGGGTGCGGCGGCTGCGGCCGGCCGCGGGCTTAGGGGATGTCTCGGGGGCGCGCGGGGCGCGTCCCGGCGGGTCGGTGTACGCCCTCTTGCCGGTCCCCCTGCTTTGCGATTTCTTGGTGCACATGGCGGACACCACGGGACACCCCACGGACACCCAGGCCTCCTCCGACCCCCACCCCCCACAGCGCAGGCCCAGTTGGCGGCACATCGGACCCGGCGTCGTCGTCGCGGCCACCGGTGTCGGCGCCGGCGACCTGGTCGCCACCCTCATCGCCGGCAGCAACTTCGGGTACACGCTGCTGTGGGCCGCGGTCGTCGGCTGCCTGGTGAAGATCTCCCTGGCGGAGGCCGCCGGGCGGTGGCACCTGGCCACCGGGCGCACCCTGTTCGACGGCTGGGCGAGCCTCGGCCGGTGGACGGGCTGGTTCTTCGGCGTCTACGCGGTCGTCTGGGGCTTCGTGTACGGCGCGGCGGCGATGTCGTCGAGCGCGCTGCCCCTGCAGGCGATGTTCCCGGACGTGATGGACCTCGAGTGGTGGGGCGTCGCCTGCGGTCTGGTCGGCCTGGTGTTCGTGTGGTTCAACCGGTACGCGGTCTTCGAGAAGGTCATGACCGTCCTGGTCGGCGTCATGTTCGCGGTCACCGTCTACCTGGCGGTCCGGGTGACGCCGAACCTGCCGGACGCCCTCGCCGGCCTGCTCCCGGTCCTGCCCGACGAGAAGGACTCCGTCCTGAACACCCTCGGCCTGATCGGCGGCGTCGGCGGCACGATCACGCTCGCCGCCTACGGCTACTGGGTCAACGCCAAGGGCTGGACCGACACCGGCTGGATGCGGGTCATGCGGCTGGACAACCGCGTCGCCTACGCCACGACCGGCGTGTTCGTCGTCGCGATGCTGTTCGTCGGCGCCGAGCTGCTGCACTCCGCGAACGTCGCGATCGCGAGCGGCGACCGGGGCCTCGTGCAGCTCGGCGACATCCTGGAGGCCGAGTACGGGAGCGCCACGTCGACGTTCTTCCTCATCGGCTTCTTCGCCACGTCCTTCACCTCGCTGATCGGCGTCTGGCACGGGGTGAGCCTGATGTTCGCCGACTTCGTCGCCCGGCGGCGCGCCGCGTCGGGCGCGACCGGCGAGGAGGTCGCCTCCGGCGAGCGGGAGCGGTCGTGGCCGTTCCGCGCCTACCTGCTGTGGCTGACCTTCCCGCCGATCGTGCTGCTCTTCCAGGGCCAGCCCTTCCGCCTGGTCATCCTCTACGGCGTGCTGGGCGCGGCCTTCCTGCCGTTCCTGGCGCTGACCCTGGTCTGGCTGCTCAACTCCTCCCGCACGCCCCGCCCGTGGCGCAACGGCCCGCTGAGCAACGGCATGCTCGCCCTCGCCGCCCTGCTGTTCCTGGCTTTGTGCGTCAAGCAGGTCTGGGACCAGCCGTGGTCGGAGTTCTTCTAGGCCGTGTCTTCGGATCAGCCGAGCGCGAGCCACCGGGACGACAGGGCGATCGCCCGCAGCTGCCCCATCGTGAGCGCGGGCGTCGCCCGGGTCGCGGCGGTGGTCTGCGAGGCCGCGTTGAAGGCGCTCACGACGATCCGGCGGCCGTCGGGGCGCAGGGTGTCGACCGTCCACATGACCAGGTCGCCGCGGTCGCCGGGCCCCTGGTGCTCGGCGACCAGCGTGCCGTCGGGGAGGGTCTCGGCGCCCGAGCCGAAGAGCTCGCCCGCCACGTCGGACATGCCGGGCTGCACGTTGACCTGGACGTAGCTCGCGCCCTTGCCGTCGTCGGCCACGACGTAGGCGAACTCGCTGTCCTGGCTGCCCCGGGCGGCCACCTTCACGCCGTCGGGCATCAGCGCGGCGAGCACGCCGGCGATGCGCCAGCCGCCGGGCGCGGCCGGCGCGGCCGTCACCTCCTCGGCGGCGGGCAGCGACCCGACGGCGTCCCGCCAGGCCGGAGCGGTCGCGAGGTCCCGCAGCTCGGCAGCCGTGAGCGGTGGTTCGGGGCGGGTGACGGGCGCGTCCTTCTCCGCGGCGGCGTTCCACTCGCTGACGCTCACGTGGGCGCCGTCCGCGCTCACCAGGTCGGCCGTCCACAGTCTGGTGTCCACGCGCCGGTCGGGGTACTCGTAGCCCTTCAGCACGCGCACCACGGACCCGTCGGGCTGCCTCTCGCTGGTGCACGCGTCGTAGGCGGCGAGCACCTTGTCGGGGCACTCGGTGAGCTGCCGGGCGTCGTCCCCGCCAGGGGCGACCCGGCCGAGGCCGACGGAGAGGGCCGCCGCTCCCTTGCCGTCGTCGAAGACGAGCTGCGCGAACGGCGCGGCCGTCCGCCCTCCGGAGCCGCCTCCCCGGGCGTCGCTCACCGTGCCCTCGGGGAGCAGGCCCTTGAGCGTGGCGATCATCCGGTCGGCGGTGACCGGTGCGGCCGTGGAGGAGGCGGTGGCGGTGCGGCTTCCCGCGACCGGCGCGGGGCGCGGGGTGTCGTCCCGGTCGCCCGGCGCCAGCAGGAGCGTCCCGCCCAGGCACACGGCGGCCACCGCGGCCGTCCCGCCCGCCAGGGCCGTCCGCCGCAGCAGCCGCTTGCGCCGCCCGCGGGCCGCGCCGCCGGCCGCGAGTGCGCGGCGGTCGGCGTCGAACGCGCCGCCGGTGCGGTGCAGGGCGCGCGAGAGCCGGTCCGCGAAGGGGTCGGGGGGCGTGTCCAGGTGCGGTCCGTGGTCGACGGGCATGGGGCATCACCGTTTCGGTGGAGGAGGGGTGAGGGGGAGGGCCGGGGGCGTGCGCCCGGTCAGGGGCGGGCGTACTCGCCGACGTCCTCCCCGAGGAGGTCGCGCAGGCGGGCGAGCGCCCGCACGCACCGCGTGCGCACCGCCGCCGGGCTGGTGTTCATCGCGTCGGCCGTCTCCTGGATCGAGCGGTCCTCCCAGTAGCGCAGGACGACCACGGCCCGGTCCTTGGCGGGCAGCCGCCCGAGCGCGTCCAGGAGGGTGACGCGCAGGGTGGCGTCGCCGCTCGCGGCGGCCACGTCGGGCAGCGTGGCGGTGACCCGCTCGGTGCTGCTGCGGCGCCGGTGGTGGGCGAGGAACGCCCGGGCGAGCACGGTCTGCGCGTACCCGGCGGGGTTCCCGACGCGGGCGACGCGCCGCCAGCTGACGTAGATGCGGCCCAGGGTCTCCTGCACGAGGTCCTCGGCGAGATGGGTGTCCCCGGCGGTGAGCAGGCAGGCCGAGCGGTACAGGTGTCCGGCCCTCGCGGCCGCGAACTCGGCGTACTCGTCCGCGCGGGCCTGTCTCATGTACGTCCCCCTGCTCACTGTGCGCCGGCTGTCGGTCGACGTCCTCACTCCACTGATGCGGTGGGCCGGGGAGAATGTTTCACGCCCCGGGGCATCACGTCCCGCGGCGACGACGGACGAGCCCCGAGGACGCCGGATGACGCAGCAGCCACCACCCCCACCGCCTGTCTCCGGCACCCCTCCGGCGGGCTTCGGCCCGCCCCCGCCGTCGTACGGGCCGCCCCCGCCCGGGCCGTTCCCCGCCGCGCCCCCGTACGGCGCCGCCCCGCCGCCCCCGGCGTACGCCCCCGGCCCGCCGCAACCGGCGTACGGACCGCCCGAGTTCGTCGCCGTGGACCGGAACAACGCGGTCGTGGTCGACGCCGACGGGGTGACCCTGGACCTGTCCGGCGTCCAGGCCGACTTCCCCTGGCCGGAGATCCGCAGCGTCCACTACCGGGCGAGCCCGAACGGCAAGGCGCTGATGTTCGGCGTGGTCCACCTGGACGGCCACTTCTACGAGAGCGTGGTGCAGGCCCGCCCCAGGGCCCGGCTGGGCGAGTGGTTCGCCCGGCTCGGCTGGGTGCTCTCCCACTACCGGCCGGCGGGCTGAGCCCGGCCCCCCTCCGCCGCGGACGACGCACGGCCGCGGTGCCACCCCCGGGACGGGGCGGCACCGCGGCCGGCTTCGGGAAGCGGGAGGTCCGCCGTTACGGCAGTGCGTGCACGTGCGGGCCCACCGCGTTGGACCAGGCGTTGCCCGCCGCCGCGTCCCAGTTGGTCGACCAGGTCATCGCGCCGCGCAGGTCGGGGTACGTCCGGGACGGCTTGAAGGAGCCGCAGTTGGTGAGCTTGGTCAGGCAGTCCAGGGCGTTGTTGACGACCGTGGGGGAGACGTAGCCGCTGCCCGCGCCGCGGGTCGAGGCGGGCAGGCCGAGGCCGACCTGCGACGGGGCGAGGCCGCCCTCGAGCTGGATGCAGGCGAGCGCGGTGAGGAAGTCCACCGTGCCCTGGCTGTAGACCTTCCCGTCACAGCCGAGCATCGAACCGCTGTTGTAGTACTGCATGTTGACGACCGTGAGGATGTCCTTGATGTTCAGGGCCGTCTGGAAGTAGCCGGCCGACGTCGACTGCATGTCGATCGTCTGCGGCGCCATGGTGATGATCAGCGAGGGGCCCGCCTTCGCCGCCAGGGAGCGCAGCGCCTGCGTCATGTAGGTCGGGTTGATGCCGTTCTCCAGGTCGATGTCGACGCCGTCGAAGCCGTACGTCTGCATCACGGAGTAGACCGAGTTGGCGAAGTTCGCCGCGGACGTCGGGTCGCTGACGGACACCGTGCCGTTCTGCCCGCCGACCGAGACGATCACCTTCTTGCCGGCCGCCTGCTTGGCCTTGATGTCCGCCTTGAACTGGTCGGCGGTATAGCCGCCCAGCCCGGCCGAGTCGAGCGTGAAGCTCACCGCGCCCGGCGTGGTCGTCGCGTCGGCGAAGGCCACCGCGATGATGTCGTACTGGGCGGGCACGTCCGAGATCTTCTGGACCGTGGCCCCGTTGTTGAAGTTCTGCCAGTAGCCGGTCACCGCGTGCTTGGGGAGCGTGCCGCCGCCCCCGGGGTTCCCGGACGACGTCGTCGTGCCGGTGACGGCCGCCGACTTGGCCGACTCACCGGCCGCGTTGGTCGCCGTGACCTGGAAGGAGTAGGCCGTGGACGCGGCGAGCCCGGTCACCGTGGCCGACGTGCCGCTCACCGCGGTCACCTTGGTGCCGTTGCGGTACACGTTGTAGCCGGTCGCGCCCGACACCGCGTTCCACGCCAGCGACACCGACGAGGACGTCGTCCCCGAGACCGCCAGCCCGCCCGGCGCGGCCGGCACCGTCGGGGCCGGGTCGCCGCCCCCGCCGCCGTCGGGGCCGTAGACCGAGACGTCGTCGGCCAGGTAGGCGGCCTGCCCGTACCAGCCGTGCAGGTAGACGCTGACCGAGCTGGTGCTCGCGCCCGTGGTGAAGGTGGTCGTGAGCTGCTTCCAGGACGAGGAGTCGGGGGTCCAGGTCGACACGTCCGTGGTGCCGGTGCCGGTCGCGCCCAGGTAGGCGTAGCCGCCCTGGACCCAGGCGCTCAGCGTGTACGTCGAGTTGGGCGTGACCGCGACCGTCTGGGAGCAGCGGGCGTTGTCCTGCCCGCCCGGGGTGGCCTTGAGCGCGGCGGTGCCGGCGTGCACCGGGGAGGAGACGGTCGTCCCGCTGTTCGCGGAACACGTCCAGCCGGACAGGCCGGACTCGAAGCCGGCGTTCTTGGCGTTGTTGACGTCGGCGGCGGAGGCCTGGCCGACGGCCGTGAGGGACAGGGCGAGCGCGGCCGTGACCGCTCCCGACCACAAGCGCGTGCGTCGGCGTCTGCGTACGGGGTCCACTGGGGCCTCCGGGAGGGGGAGTGGGGAGCGCGAGGGGCGGTGGCCACCGCTGGACGTACAAGTTGGTCCAGACCAATTCCCTTGTCAAGGGGTCGCGTTGCGGAACGCCGGTGCGCACCTTGCGCTGTTTTGCAGCGAGTTGTGCGCGAAGAGATGCTGTTCAGTCACCGAAAGTTGTTCTCCGGCCACAGGGGCGTGGTTACAGTGCTGAGGTAGTCACGCAATGAAGTCACCCCGGTGCACCGGAGTCCCCCCGGTGGACCGGACCGCGGGAATCGGGGAGCTGCGCGTGCCAACTGCCATTGCCGTGACCGGAGCCGACCTCGCGCTGCCGCCGCAGGACGAGCGCACCCTGCCCGCGACGGTCCTCGCCGACCTCGACCGCCGGCCGCTCGAGGAGTCCGTGGCCGCCTTCCAGGCCCTCCTCGACACCCACGGACACGTCGTCGTGGTCCACTCCTCCGCCGTGCCGCCCGCCGTCGAACAGCGCCTGCACACCGTGCGCTCCCTCCTGGAGAGCGACCGCATCGCCCTGTTCCGCCCCGACCTGCCGCCGCTCGCCGTGGCCGTCCTCGCCCGCCAGTTACGCCAGCTCGCCTCCTGCGACCTAGGCCCCGGCGTCCTCGCCTCCGCCGCCCGGCTGCTCACCCACTACCTGCACGCCGGCGCACTGCTCGGCTCCGTCGCCCGCCTCGACCGGGTCCCGGTCACCCTCACCTCGCACGCCCGCTCCTGGGTCCCCGGCAGCCAGTTCGCCGTCCTCGCCCACCCGCAGCCCCAGCTCGTCCGGGCCGCCCCCGGAGTCACCCTGCCCGGCCCGGAGTTCGGCACCTGGATGCTCGTCGGCCGCGGCCAGCTGCCCGCCGACTGGGTCACCGGCACCCTCGTCCCCTCTTGGCGCGCCCAGGGTCTGCGCGAGACCGAGGCGCCCGCCGAGTCCGCCCGCTGGTGGGGCACGCCCCGGCTCGTCGAGTTCTGCGCCTACCTGGCCGACCTGTCCGTGCTGTACCAACTGGTCACCTCGGTGCGGCAGATCACCTGCCACTGGTGCGGGATGGACGTCATCGGCGACCGCTGCGTCTTCTGCTCCGCCACCCCGCCGCCCCCCGACGGGACCGCCCCGCCCGCACACCCCGCGGGCCCCGCCCGAGCCGTCCCACCCGCACGACCCGTCCGCGAACTGACCGCGGGCGGCGGCTGAACCCCGCGAGACGTCCCCCGGCCACGCTCCCACCCCCCAACGAGGTTGCACGGTCCATGAACTCCCGTCAGCGCCGCGGCGTGATCCTCCTGCTCCTGTCGGTGTTGTGCGCCCTGGGCGCGTTCGCCGGCGTCCTGTCCGTCGTGGACGACGCGCAGTCCAAGGTCGGACCCGAGGTCACGGCGTACCGGGTCAAGTCCGACGTGGCGCCCTACACCGCGCTGCGCGCGGGCCAGTTCGAGAAGATAGCGATGCCCGAGCGCTGGCTCTCGCGCAACGCCGTCACCGACCTCGACCGCATCCGCGGCAAGATCGCCGTGACCACCCTGCGCAGGGGCTCCCTGCTGCAGAGCGACATGATCGTGGACCAGCCGGCCCTGCGGCCCGGGCAGCAGGAGGTCGCCATCATGATCGACGCCGCGACCGGGGTGGCCGGCAAGATCACCCCCGGCTCGACCGTCAACGTCTACGCCACCTTCGAGGGCGCCAAGGACACCGACCCCGACGTCTCCAAGATCATCGTCACCGGCGCCCGGGTCCTGGACGTCGGCGAGATCAAGGCGCTCGAACCCGACGCGGGCGACCGCGACCGCGAGCCCACCGACGCCGTGCCCATCACCTTCGCGCTGTCCACCCTCGACGCCCAGCGCATCACGTACGCCGAGTCCTTCGCCAAGCGGGTGCGCCTCGCGCTGGTCGCCCCGGGCACCGGCACCACGGTCCCCGAGCAGGACCGCACGTACCAGCTCGCCAAGGACAAGTGAGAGGCCGCCATGCCCACGAGGATCCTCCCGGCCGTCGGCGACGCGGACGCGGTCCGTTCCCTCATCACCCTGCTCAGCCAGCTCCCCGACGCCGAACCGCTGCCCCCGGTCGGCGACTCCACCCAGCTCGTCGACACCCTCGCCCGGCTGGCCGCCGAGTCCGTCGACGAACTCCCCGAGGTCGTGATCGTCCACGAGCGCATCGGCCCGGTCCCCGCCCTGGAGCTGGTCCGCGAGGTCGCCCTGCGCTTCCCGGCCGTCGGCGTCATCCTCGTCACCACCGACGCGAGCCCCGGCCTGTTCTCCGCCGCCATGGACTCCGGCGCCCGCGGCCTGGTCACCCTCCCCCTCGGCTACGAGGAACTCGCCCACCGGGTCCAGGCGGTGGCGCAGTGGTCGGTCGGCGTACGGCGCCACCTGGGCCACGGGGGCGACGTGTTCACCGGCGCGGGCGGCACGGTGGTCACCGTGTGCGGCGCCAAGGGGGGCGTCGGCACCACCCTGACCGCCGTCCAGCTCGCCCTGGCCGCCCAGGCGTCGGGCCGGCCCACCGCGCTCGTCGACATGGACCTGCAGACCGGCGACGTCGCCTCCTACCTCGACGTCCAGTTCCGCCGCTCGGTCGTCGACCTCGCCGCCATCAGCGACATCTCCCCGCGCGTCCTCGCCGACGCCGTCTTCCGCCACGACACCGGCGTCGCCCTGCTCCTCGCCCCCGGTGAGGGCGAGCGCGGCGAGGAGGTCACCGACCGCGCCGCCCGCCACATCATCGGCGCCCTGCGCTCCCGATACGAGGTCGTCGTCGTCGACTGCGGCGCCCAGCTCGGCGGGGCCGGCGCCGCCGCCGTCGAGATGGCCGACACCGCGCTGCTGGTCACCACCCCCGACGTGGTCGCCGTGCGCGGCGCCAAGCGCGCCGTCCGCATGTGGGACCGCCTGCAGATCCGCAAGGCCGAGGAGACGACCCTCGTCGTCAACCGGCACAGCCGCGGCACCGAGATCCAGCCCGCGCTCATCCAGAAGATCACCGGCACCGCGCTCGCCGCGACCACGGTCCCCGCCCACTTCAAGGAACTCCAGGCCGCCGTCGACGCCGGCCGGGTCCACGCCCTCGACCCCAAGGGCACCGTACGGCAGGCCCTGTGGGCCCTCGCCGGCGAACTGGGCCTGGTCAAGGCGCCGGAGACGGCCGTGGTGCGCCGGGGGACGCGGGCCCGGGGCGGCGACCGGGGCGCGGTGGGCTTCCGACGGCGGAGGGAGTGAGCCATGCGACCCGACCGCGCCCGTGGGCGCACCGACCGGGGCCAGGTCACCGTCGAGTTCCTCGGCATGACCCCGCTGATCATCGTCACGCTGGTGGTGCTGTGGCAGTGCGTGCTCGTGGGGTACACCTTCACCCTCGCGGGGAATGCTGCCGACGAGGCCGTACGGCACGGGACGGCCGCGCACCGGGGGGAGCGGCAGGCCGTGTGCGAACGGTTCGGCAAGGACAAGCTCTCCGGGGCGTGGGCGTCCGGCGCGGAGGTCTCCTGCGCGACGTCCGCGGACTACGTCACGGCGGACGTCTCCCTGAAGGTCCCCGTCCTCTTCCCCGGCGCGGTGGACTTCCCCTTCACGGTGCACGGCCACGCGGGGGCCGTGGAGGAGGAGGACCACTGACATGCCGTACCGCCGCCGACGCGACGACCGTGGCCAGGTGGCCCTGGAGTACCTCGGGTTCCTGCCGATCCTGCTCCTGGTGGCCCTGGCCGCCGTCCAGCTCGGCCTCATCGCCTACGCCGCCCAGCAGGCCGGCACCGCGGCGCGGGCCGGCGCGCGCGGGGCGGCCCTGGACCGGGACGCGGGCGCGGCCTGCCGGGGCGCGGTGAGCAGCCGGTGGACGGTCGGCTGCAGCACCGCCGACCTGGGCGACGAGGTGCGCGTGACCTCGTCCGTGACCATCCCGTCCGTGATCCCCGGCATCGGGGACTTCGGACAGGCCCACAAGACGGCGACCATGCCGGTCGACCACTGAGGCGGGACGTGCCCCTGTGACGGTGACCCCGACGGTGACAGAGACGGCGACGGCGACGGCGACGGCGACGACGAGGAAGGCGGTGAACCGATGAGCCTGCGGGCACGCATCACCTCCCCGGAGGAGAACACCGGCCGGAGGGAGGACGGCCACCTGGTCGCCACGTACCGGGCCAAGCTGCTGGAGGAGATCGACCTCGCCGAGATGAGCGCGCTGACCGCGGCCGACCGCCGGGCCCGCCTCGAACGCGTCCTCGGCCACATCATCAGCCGCGAGGGCCCGGTCCTGTCGACGGTGGAGCGCTCCCAGCTCATCCGCCGGGTCGTCGACGAGGCCCTCGGCCTCGGCATCCTCGAACCGCTCCTGGAGGACGCGTCGATCACCGAGATCATGGTGAACGGACCCGACGCGATCTTCGTCGAACGCGCGGGCCGCGTCGAGCAGTTGCCGCTGCGGTTCGCCTCCGTGGACCAGCTCATGCAGACCATCGAGCGGATCGTCTCCACGGTCAACCGCCGCGTCGACGAGTCCAACCCGATGGTGGACGCCCGCCTCCCCTCCGGCGAGCGCGTCAACGTCATCATCCCGCCGCTGTCCCTGACCGGCCCCACCCTCACCATCCGCCGCTTCCCGCGCTCCTACACCCTCAACGAACTCATCGGCTTCGGCTCCCTCGACGAACACATGCTGTTCCTGCTGGCCGGCCTGGTGCAGGCGAAGTTCAACGTGATCGTCTCGGGTGCCACCGGCACCGGCAAGACCACCCTGCTCAACGCCCTGTCCGGGCTGATCCCCGAGGGCGAGCGCATCATCACCATCGAGGACTCCGCCGAACTCCAGCTCCAGCAGCCGCACGTCATCCGCCTGGAGTCCCGCCCCCCGAACGTGGAGGGCAAGGGCCGCATCACCATCCGCGACCTGGTCCGCAACTCGCTGCGGATGCGCCCCGACCGCATCGTCGTCGGCGAGGTCCGCGGCGGCGAGTCCCTCGACATGCTCCAGGCGATGTCGACCGGCCACGACGGCTCGCTGGCCACCGTCCACGCCAACAGCGCGGAGGACGCCCTGACCCGGCTGCAGACCCTCGCCTCGATGTCCGACGTGGAGATCCCGTTCGTCGCGCTGCACGACCAGATCAACAGCGCGGTCGACGTCATCATCCAGCTCACCCGCTTCGCGGACGGCGCCCGCCGGGTCACCGAGATCGCCCTCCTCGACAGCCACGGCGGCGAGCCGTACCGGCTGGCCACCATCGCCCGCTTCGAGGCCCGGCCCATGACCCCGGACGGCCGCGTCCACGGCGCCTTCCGCCACTTCCCCCTCCCGCGCCGCACGGCCGACCGCCTCTACATGGCGAGCCAGCCGATCCCGCAGGCGTTCGGGGTGGCGCCGACGGAGAACGCCCTCGCCACCCGAGTGGCCCGGTAGCACGGAGACAGGACGGACACACCACCCATGGACCTCCAGACCCGGATCACCCTCACCATCGGAGTGACCCTCCTGGCCTGCACCCTGGCCGTCGTCGGCGTCCACTCCTACGCCGCCGGCCGGGCCCGGCGCGCCGCCCTGGTGGAGCGCCTGTCGTACACCGGCAGCCTCCCCGACGCGGGCCGCGGGCGCCGCTTCCGCTCCCTCGACCGACGGCTGCGCCCCACGCGCCTGGGCCGCACCCTGGAACGCAGGCTGGCGGCGACCGGCCTGGACGTGACGCCGGGCGAGTTCTTCGCCTACGTGCTGGCCGCGGTGGTGGGCCTGTGGCTGGTGGGCCAGGCCACGCTGGCCCCCTTCTTCGGCCCCATCGCCGGGCTGCTCGGCATCTGGGCGGCCTGGCAGTTCCTCGGCTGGCAGCGCCAGAAGCGCATCGAACGCTTCATCAACCAGCTCCCCGAACTCGCCCGCATCCTGGCCAACGCCACCAGCGCCGGCCTCGCGCTGCGCACCGCGATCGGCATGGCGGCGGAGGAGCTGGAAGCCCCCGCGGGCGAGGAACTGGGCAAGGTGGCGGACCAGTTGTCCGTCGGCCACTCCATGGACGACGCCCTCGGCGAACTGGCCGACCGGCTCCCCTCACGCGAACTCGTCGTCCTCGTCACCACGTTGGTCCTGTCCAACCGGGCGGGCGGCCAGGTCGTCGGGGCGCTGCGCAACCTCACCGAGACCCTGGAGGAGCGCAAGGAGACCCGCCGCGAGGTCCGCACCCAGCTCTCCCAGGTCAACATGACGTCGTACGCCGTGCCCGTCCTCGGCGTCGGCTCGTTGTTCCTGATCAACAGCGTCAACGACGGCGCCCTGGACCGCATGACCGGCTCCCCCCTCGGCCAGGCGGCCGTGATCGTCGCCTTCGGCCTGTACGCGGTGGGCTTCCTGCTCATCCGCCGTCTGTCCCGCATCGACGTCTGAGCAGGAGGTGACCGTGGGACTGCTGCTCGCCCTCGTGGCGGCCCTCAGCGTGGGGGGCGTCTTCGCCGGCCTGCGCCTGTACCGGGCGGAGACCGTCCTGCCCCCCGACCTCGCCCTGGCCCTGGAGGTCGGCTCCACCCGCACGACCGCGGTGGGCTCCCTCGTCGACCGCCTCGGCATGCGCTACGCGCCCACGGTGCTGCGCCTGATGGGCCCCAAGCAGGTCGCCCGCTACCGCCGCCGCATCGACCTCGCCGGCAACCCCGGCGGCCTCACCCTCGACCGCTACGCGGCCCGCCGCGCGGTCTACGGCGCCGTGGGCGCCCTGGGCGGCCTGGTCGCCCTCCTGCAGGGCAGCTTCTTCCTCGCCCTGCTCCTGTTCGCCTTCGGCGTGTTCTGGTCCGAGGTCGGCATCTGGTCCGCGATCCGGGTCCGCAAGGACGCCATCGAACGCACCCTGCCCGACTTCCTGGACGTCCTCGCGGTCGTAGTGAGCGCGGGCCTCGGCTTCCGCCAGGCCCTGGACCGGGTCTCCACGCGCTACCAGGGCCCCTGGGCGGACGAGATCCGCATCACCCTGCGCCAGATGGACCTCGGGGTCAGCCGCCGCGAGGCGTTCGAGGAACTGCGCCGCCGCAACGACTCCGAGCAGGTCGCCATGTTCGTCACCGCCCTCCAGCAGGGCGAGGAACTCGGCGCGCCGATCGTCGACACGCTGGTGGCGATCGCCAAGGACATGCGCCGCACGGACGCGCAGAACGCCCGTCGCAAGGCGGCCCGCGCGGTCCCCAAGGCCACGCTGATGATCACCACGTTCATGGTCCCGGCCACCATGCTGCTGCTCGGCGCGGGAATGCTGCTCGGCTCCGGCACCGACTTCAGCACGATCACGGGGAAGTAGGGGGCGGGGAGATGGCGACGACGGGTCTGGCGGGGGTGGGACGTACCGGCGTGAGGCGTGCAGGGCGTGCGGGGCATGCGGGGCGGGGGTGGCGCGGGGGGCGCTTACGGGACCCGGGACGGCCGCGGCGGCGCGGGCACCTGTCGGCGGCCGATGCCCCGGCGACGCTGCCGGCCCCGATCGCCCTGGAGGTGAACGCGCTCCAGGCGATGTGCCGCCAGGTGTTCGGCTTCCGCCTGGCGATGATCGCCGTGGCCGCGCCGGCCGCCCTGCTCAACGCCACCCCCGGCCTCGGCGTACGCCTGGTGGGAGCGGCCGTGGTGGTCACCTTCATGGGCTCCTACGTCCTCTTCCGCGACTGGGAGCGCTTCGGGCCGCTCCTCCTGCGCCACCCGTCGCTGCTGGCCGTGGACACCCTGTTCGGCACCCTCCTGCTGATCTCGGCCGGCCCGGACACCACGCTCGCCTACGTCAGCGTCTGCACGCCGCTGCTCGCGGGCATCGTCTACGGCTGGCGCGGCGCCGCCTGCTTCGCCTCGCTGCAGTCGCTGATCCTGCTCCTGGTCTACGCGACCCTGACGGAGCACCCCGGCACCGGCCCGGCCGAACGGCTGCTGCTCCCCGGCTTCTGCGTCATCACCGGCGCGGTCGGCTCGGCCCTGCGCGGCCTGATGCTGCGCTTCGGAGAGGCCACCCAGGCCCTCACCACGACCCAGGCCCGCCTGGCGGCCGCGGAGGCGACGGACGCCGAACGGGCCCGCCTCGCGCGGGAGATGCACGACTCGGTGGCCAAGACCCTGCACGGCGTCGCCCTGGCGGCCGAGGCGCTGGCCCACACGGCCGGCACCCCGACCGCCGACCCGGACCGCATCCGCCGGCAGGCCGACCTGGTGGCCCGGGCCGCGCGCCGGGCGGCGACGGAGTCCCGGGAACTGCTGACGGACCTGCGCGCGGAGGCCCCGTACGCGGAGCACAGGAACGTCCTGGAGGAACTGAGAACGCTCGCGGCCGACTTCAGCCGCCGCACGGGCCTCACGACGACGTACCGCGCGACGGGCGGCCGTACGCAGGTCCGGGTCCCCGCCCCCGTGGCACGCCACCTCCTCACGATCACCGGCGAGGCGATGGAGAACGCGCATCGCCACGCGTCGGCGACCCGGGTGGACGTACGGGCCGACGTGGTGGACGACGACCACCTGCACGTCACCGTACGGGACGACGGACGGGGCCTGCCGCCCGACGCCACGCTCGAAGAGCTGCGCCGGGCGGGCCACTTCGGCCTGCTCGGCATGGCGGAACGGGCGGCGGCGGTGGGCGCCCGCCTGCACGTGGGCCGGGCGGAGGACCCCGGCGGCACGGAGGTACGCCTGGACCTGCCGCTGCCGGCGGAGGGGAAGGCGGGCCGATGATGCGCCGACAGACCGATCGGCCCGTGCTGCGGGTGGTGGTGGCCGACGACAACCCGGTGGTGAGGGCGGGCCTGACCGCGCTGCTGGACGGACGCGAGGAGGTCAGGGTGGTCGCCGAGGCGTCCGACGGCCGCGAGGCACAGGACATGACCCGGCGCCACCGCCCCGACCTGGTCCTGCTGGACGTCCGCATGCCGGGCGTGGACGGCCTGACGGCCCTGCCGGACCTGGTGCCGCTCGCCCCGGTGCTGATGCTGACGTACAGCGGCGAGTCGGAGGTCGTGCGCGAGGCGCTGCGGCGGGGGGCGGGCGGCTACCTGGTGCACGGCGAGTTCACGGCGGACCAGTTGGTGACGGCGGTACGCGACGTGGTGGCGGGCCGGGCGCACCTGACGCCGACGGCGGCGACAGCGGTGGTGGGGGAGTTGCGGGGGCAACCGCGAGGAAGTGCAGAAGCACACGCCAAAAGATCGACCGACCCGAACACTCCCGGCAATTTCCCCGAACGGCTTTCGCAAGTGCAATCCCCTGTGGGACAGTTGAGGTCCCCACTCAGCGCGAGGGAGGCGGAGATCATGGACCTCATCGCAACGGGCCTGAACAACCACCAGATCGCCGCCGCGTGCTTCATCAGCGAGAAGACGGTCAAGAACCACATCAACCGCATCTTCGCCAAGCTGCACTGCGCGACCCGCACCGAGGCGACGGCCAAGTGGCTGGGCACGGCCCCGCATCCGACGCCGCCGAGCCGAGAGGTGGGCTGAGGGGGATGCGACGCTCAAGGACGGCCCTTTGGGCCCGGAAGTGGGCCCAGGGACCCTCGGCGGACCCGACACGACGGCCGTACGGTCCCCCTGCCCACGCCACTCACGGAGGGGACCCCCATGAGCGATCTGCTGCTGAAGACGGCCGTTGCGGCCAAGGTACGGGTGAACGGCTGGAAGAACACGACGGCAAGGACCACCCGCCGCCGCGGCGACAAGGGGCAGACGGCGGTGGAGTACCTGGGCATCATCGCGGTGGTGGTGGCGATCGTGGTGCTGATCGCGAACACGAACCTGGGCGCGACCATCGTGAACAAGCTGACCGCTCAGATCGCCAAGGTGGCTCCCTGACGCGACGGCGTCGGCACGGTGACGCGGGGCAGGCCTTCCCCATCTACCTGACGGTGGTGGGGGGCCTGCTCTTTCTCGCGTTCGCGTACTTCGCGGTCGGCCAGGCGGCGGTCAATCGCAACGGCGCCCAGACGGCCGCGGACGCGGCGGCACTGGCGGCGGCGCAGGAGACCAGGGACCAGTTGGCGGACCAGTGGGTGCTGGACGTCCTCGACCCGGGCAAGTGGGACGCGATCTTCCAGGGTGCCGGGGCGACGGACTCGTGCTGGCGCGCGAGCCAACTCGCGGCGATGAACGACGCAGGAGAGGTCCAGTGTTCCCCTGATGGCCCCCTGGGCTACACGGTCACCGTCCGGGCGAACAAGTCGGCGGGGGACTCGGTCATCCCGGCGACGAGCACCAGGAGAGCGCATGCCTCGGCTCGAGCGGTGATCGAGCCGCTGTGCACCTTCGAACGTCCGACCCCGACGCCGACGCCGGAGCCCTCCGGGGAACCGACGGGGCAGCCGACCGGGGAGCCGACGGACCCCGGCGGTACGGACGATCCAGGGGACGCCGAACACCCCACGCTGCCGACGCTCACTTGCGACGACGACATCCACTGGAAACTGGACCCGGACCACCTCACCGACCTACCGGGGCCCGAGGACCTCTTCGATGTCCACCTGGCAGACCACTGACGCGCGAATGACGAGTGGAGAAGGAAGCGGAGCGATGAGTGTGCGGTTCACGGGCAGAACAACCCGTAGGGCGTTGGTCGTACTGACAGTCGTGGTCGGCCTGGGGCTCAGTGCCACGGCCTGCGGTGGTGGCGGCGGCGACGACAAGAAGCCCGAGAGTTCGTCCTCCGCCTCCCGGACCAGTGGTTCGCAGCCCGGTCCGCAAGAGGGCACGTCCGAGGAGCCGTTGGCCGAGATGAAGGGACCGAACGGCCTCCTCCTCCAGATCACCTCCGCCCAGCGGGATTCCGGCGGCTTCGTGACGGTGAACGGCGTGCTGAAGAACGACAGCGGACAGGTGGCGGTCATTCCCCTGGAGCTGAGCGGCAACGAGACCGAGATCATGAACAACGGCCGGTCCCTCGGCGGAGCCACCCTCGTCGACTCCCAGAGCAAGAAGCGTTACTACGTCCTGCGCGACACGGAGGGCCGGCCGCTCACGACGACGGGGTTCTCGACGCTGAAGGCGGGGGAATCGATCGACGTGTTCCTGCAGTTCCCGTCGCCGCCCACCACCAGCTCGGACGTCACCTTCCAACTGCCGCTGTTCCCCAGCGCGGTCATCAAGATTTCTGGGTGAGGCCAGGATGACGCGCACCCGGACGACGACACCGACCCGCCTGACCCTGGCCACGTCGGCGGCCCTGATCCTGGCGGCAGCCAACCTCCTGGGCGGTACGCCGGCGCACGCCGACGACTCCCCGAGCGTCCCGCCGGGCACGGAGCCGACGGCCACGGCGCCCGTCCAGGTGGACCCCAACGACCCGGATCTGAAGCTCCCGGAGGGTGCGACCCTGGCGGAGCCGAAGGTGCTGGACATCAAGCAGGTGGTGGAGGACGAGTCGGGAGACGAACGCCGCGAGGACACCAACGCGGACGTGACGTTCGCACTGCAGGCGGAGGTCCTGTTCGGCAAGGACAGCGCGAAGCTGGGCGCGGAGGCGCAGGCCCGTATCGCGCGCATAGCGGAGGAGATCAAGAAGCAGAACGCGACCCGGATCCGCGTCTTCGGCTTCACCGACAACCTGGGCTCGTCGGCCCACGGTGACGTCCTCTCCAAACAGCGCGCGAACGCGGTCCAGACGGCCCTGGCCGGCGACCTCAACAACCCGAACGTGGTGTTCGAGGTCCGCGGCTACGGCGAGCAGTACCCGATCGCCGACAACAGCACGGAAGAGGGCCGCAAGAAGAACCGCCGAGTGGAGGTGACGTTCCCCAGGGAGACGGGCTGACGGGGGCGATGGAGGCCCGCCGCGTAGCAATCGCCTACTTGGCCAGCTCGGTCGGCACCTCCCCGTTCGCCGTAGGTCTGGTCGTCAGGCGGGTTCCGGACCGAGCGCGGCAGCGCGCTCGGTCCGCGGTCAGCGGCTTCTGCTGCCCTGTTCCGGCGGCGGACCGAAGCCCGTCGGGGCGGACGGAATGTGGCCGGATAGTGCCGCTTGGTCCCGCGATGCGGCTGCCTTGCGACGGCGTGCCAGGACGAGGAGGACGGTGGCGGCGCCGAACAGCAGTCCGGCGGCGCCGATACCCAGCACTGCGGGCCAGGGCAGGGTGGTGTCGCTGCCCTCAGCCGTGCCGACTGCCGCGGTGGCGTCCGCGTCCCTGGCGGGAGCGGAGTCCCCCGCGCTGGGGGAGGGAGACACGGACGCCGCGGCCTTGAGGTCGGGCAGCGGGTACACGTCCGCCGGGCCGGGGTCGCCCGGGTCGGTCAGGGCGATGCGGGGGCGGACGATGCCGTACCCGATGGAGTCGTTGCGCTTGGCGCCGTCCGTCGGGGCGCCGAGGGTGTTGAGCATGACGCGCAGGACCTGGTTGTTGGTCCAGTCGGGGTGGGCGGACCAGATGAGGGCGGCGCTGGCGGAGGCCAGGGCGGTGGCACCGCTCGTACCGTGGCCCTCGCAGAGCCCTGTCTTGCCCCCGCAGGCATAGACGAGGTCGTCACCCGGTGCTGCCATGTCGACCTGGGGGCCGTACTCGGACTCAGCTGTTCGGCGAAGGTCCTTGCCCACAGCGGCGACGCCGACGACGCCGGGCGTCGCAGCCGGGTACTCGACTTGATTCGTCGTGTTGCCGCTGTTGCCTACGGCTGCGAAGACGAGCGCCCCGTTCTCCAATGCGTACTTCACCGCGGCCGTCAGCCGAGAGGAGCCCTCAACATGTCCGAGCGAGATGTTGATGACCCGTGCGCCTGCGTCGACTGCGTAGCGGATCGCCTGGGGAGCGATGTTGTTGAAGCGCTCATCACCTGCTGCCTGATTGGCGGCAGTTTCGGCCTTTGGCATGCGGACCGGGAGAATCCTGGCACCAGGCGCCAATCCATAGGCACCTTTGCCTCTCCCGTAAGCACCGGTCGCGGCGATCAAGCCTGCCATGCCCGTGCCGTGACCGTTGTAGTCGGCGTGCTCATCTCCGGGCTGGTCGTCGGCGAAATCCTTGCCAGGAAGGACGCGGCCTGCCAGGTCAGGGTTGGCCGGGTTGACCCCGCTGTCGATGACAGCGACGGTGACGCCCTTCCCCGTGCTGGTCTTCCACATCTCCTCGGCGTGCATGGCGTCGAGAAACCACTGTTCTTGACGGGTCGACGCAGCGGTGGCCGGTGCTGCGGCCGTGCCAGCCAGTATGAGAAGGAGGGCTGTCGCTGCTGACTGCCGGCCCCCGAGCCGAATGAGCCTGTTGCGCATGTAGTCCGCTCTCGTCTTCGCTGTACGTCAACCGGTGGCCGGTGGCGCCGTACGGCGGTTGTCCGGTTGCCGGGGGTCCTCGTTCTCAGGTGTCCGACGTGAGCGCTCGCTCCTGTCCTTGATAGCTGGAGGAGAGACGGGACGAGGGGTACGAGGGACCTGCGGTCCCGCGCCGCTCCCACTGTTTCGCACCGCGCCGGTCACCTGGTCGCCAGTGCTTCCGCCACCGCGCCGAGCGCCCGAAGCGCCAGAGGTGTGCGCGGCGCCAGTGGTTTCTGCGTCGCCGGACCCTGGCAGGGCTCTTCCTGCGGGTCCAGATCGTTGGGCGCTCGTCCCTGTCGCAGCACTGTTGGGGCGCTGTCGTCCGCCGACGATGCCGCGGGGCGCGGGTGGCGCAGCGCGACCAGGCGCGGGGCGTGATTGGCTTGTCCTGCCTGCCGGCGGAGCGAACTGCCCCGCCGGTGTGACCGATGAAGGGCTGCCACTACGGCCGCCCACGACGGTGCCTCGTGGAATCGCCCCAGGAAGCTTCCCGCCGGGAGGCGTGACGGGATGACCGCCCACGATGCCGCGGGGTGCACTGCCCGCAGCTCGTTCCGGTACGCCGGCCTGGGGGCCTCGACCAGGCGACCTCGGCGGTCGCCCGGTGACTGATGCCTGCCCGTGGGCCAGCGGGCCTGCGGTGGGTGTACCTGGCCGCGTGGAACCCGCGGAGCTCCTGACCCGCCCTGACGTACCGGTCGCAGACCGCTCCGGCATCTGACCTGGAACAAGGCGCCTCCCACCTGCGAAATCCGGCGGGGGTGGGATGTTCGGCTGCACCGGGGTGCCGGTCCGCGCGCCAGGGGCGAGACCTTGCGAACCGTCGGAGACGGAACCGTTGGCGGAAGGCGGTGTCTGAGGAGGCGCCAACACAGAGTCGATGCCCATGTGCGGGGTAGGAACGGGATGGGGCACCCGCGAATGAGCGGCGGACGCATCCGGCACACGTGACACCCCCCGGATATCCGCTTCGGTGAGCAGACCACTTACGTGGTGTGGCGTCTTCGAGGAAGGCGCACCCGTGAACGTGGAGGATGCGGGGGCCGCGGTGGTAGGTCTGGCCTTGTCCTCGCCTTCGAGGCGCTGCTCACCTCCTACAGGCACCAGCGCCGTCGGCGGAGGCGGCAGCTTCGGCCTCTCCAACGCGTTCAACTGCATCGCCGACCACGCATACGTCTGCGTCAGCTTCCGCATCTGGGCCGCCGCCTCCTGGCGGACCTGTTCCTTGTGCGCGGCCAGCGCCGCCCGTTCGGCCGCGGAGTCCGTCGCGGCACCGACCCCATCCGGACCCGCCCCATCGGGACCCGCCCCCGCCGGACCCGGACCCGGCCCCGGCCCCGCCCCCGCACCCCCCGCCTCCCGCGGCACCGAGGCCTGCGCCCGGGCGATCGCCCCCGACGCCTCCGTCAGCCACTTCGCCGCGTCCTCGCTGAAGTCACCCAGCCGCAGCGTCGAGTTGGCCAGGTCCGCGCTCCACGTGCGGAACGCGTTCGCGCCCTCGCCCTTCCACGCCACCCACTGCGGGCGGACCTTCAGTTCCTCGGCGATCTCCCGGATCGCCTTCGCCGCGGCCGTCAGGCGCCCCGCCGCCGCCTGCACCTGCCCCGGGTCCGCCCGGTCCAGCCAGGCCATCATCTGCTCGTGGCTCATGTCCTCGAAGGACGTACCGCCACCGGGTCCCCGCACCGGCATCAGATCGTGCCTCCCGCATCCCCGCCGGACACATCCGCATCCCCGCCGGCCGGCGTCCCGCCCGACTCGGTCCCGCCCGGCCGCCCGGTCACGCCCGGTGGCGAGACCCGCGGCTCGTACCCCCCGCCGTACTGCCGCGTCGCCTCCGCGCTGATCGCCGCCATCCGGTCCCGTACGTCCAGGTCGATGTTCTCGTAGCCCTTGTGCGAGGCCAGTACGGCGATGCTCATGCCCTCCATCGAGTCGGACAGCAGCTTCGACAGGCTCTCCAGTTCGGTGATCACCGTCTCGTACGCCGTGAAGAGGCCCGACGCCTCCGCCCACGCCCCGTCCCCGCCGCCGAACTCGTGCCGGGCCAACTGCTGCCGGCCCACCTCGTCCGGGCCCGCCGCCGAGCCCTTGAGGTCCCGGATCAGGTCGTCCACGCGCTTGCGGAACGCCGTGAACGACGAGTACTCCGCGGCGACATCGGCCTGCGCGGCGAGCGCGTCCCGGCCCATGTCGAACACGGCCGACGCCCACGACGACCCCTCGGAACCCCCACCGTCTTCACTGGGCGACACAGCAATCCTCCCCGTTCGGCCGGACCAGTCAACCGGACACGTGCAGCCGCAGCAGGCACTCTATCCACAGCCGGTGACAATCCCCTTCGCTCCGTCACGGCCGTGAACGGGATCAGGTCAACCCCCGGTCGCTCCAATCGCCCCGGTCGCCCCCGGTCGCCCCCGGTCGCCCCCGGCCTCCCGGCCTCCCGGCCTCCCGGCCTCTCAAGGCTCCTCCACCGCCGGCCGTACCTCCACCCGGGCCCCCGCCTCCAGTCCCCACCCCCTCATCGCCCCCGCCTCCGCCTCCAGCACGTGCCGGGCCCTGACGCGGGGCAGGCCCAGGCGGCCGGGGGGCATCGTGCGGACGGCGAGGACCCTCAAGTGGCGGTCCAGGTACGCCACGTCGATCGCGAGACGCATGCCGAACGTATGGATGCTGTTCGCCGGCGACAGCAACAGCGCCCCCGTCACCCCGTCCCGCCCCAGCAGCCCCCGGGTACGGGCCCGGTACGACGTCGCGATCTCCAATGCCACCCTCACCGGGTCCCCAGCAGGGCTGCCACCGGCCGCACCGGTCGTACCGCCGCTTCCCTCGCCCGTCCCCCCGTGCACCACCAGCCACCCCCGGCCGTCCCGCCATCGCACCCGCTTCCCCCGCCCCCGCCGACGTCCTCGTGCCACGCCCATCCCGTCCCTCCCGCGACCCAAATGAGTTGTTGCTTCCCCAACTCCCGGATAGGAAGGGGACCATGACCCGTATCGGCGCCATTCTCCGTCCGCAGCTCCCTCCCGAGCGGTTCCGGGCCGCCGCGCGTACCGCCGACGAGAGCGGGCTCGACGAGTTGTGGCTGTGGGAGGACTGCTTCCGGGAGGGCGGGATCTCCTCCGCCGCCGCCGTGCTCGCCTGGACCGAACGGGTGCGGGTCGGGGTCGGGCTGCTGCCCGCGCCGTTGCGCAACGTCGCCCTCGCCGCGATGGAGGCGGCCACCCTGCACCGCATGTTCCCGGGCCGGGTCGTCGTCGGCGTCGGCCACGGGGTCCAGGACTGGATGGGGCAGGCCGGCGCCCGGGCCGGGTCGCCGCTCACCCTCCTGCGCGAACACACCGTCGCCCTGCGCGCCCTGCTGAACGGCGAACGGCTCACCGCCGAAGGCCGCTACGTCCGCCTCGACGACGTCGCCCTCGACTGGCCGCCCACCGGGCCGGTCGAGGTGCTCGTCGGCGCCGTCGGACCCCGTACCGTACGGCTCTCCGGCGAGGTCGGCGACGGCACCGTCCTCAACGAGGCCGCCTCGCCCGACGGGGTCCGCGAGGCCCGCCGGCTCATCGACGAGGGACGTGCGGCCGCCGGGCGCAGCGGCGCGCACCAGGTCGTCGTCTACCTCATGACCGCCACCGGGGCCGGTGCCGAGGCCCGTGTCCGGGCCGAACTCGCCTCCCTCGGGCTCGGTTCCGTCCCCGGTCTGGGCGCAGCCGGCGACGCGGCCGCGGTCGCCGAAACCGTCCAGCGGTACGCCGACGCCGGCGCCGACACCGTCGTCCTCCTGCCCACCTCCGACGAACCCGACCCCGAGGGCTTCCTCCGGTTCGCCGGGAACGACGTCCGCTCCCTGGTGAAGACCTCATGACCCACAACCCCCACCCGGCCCCTGAGGGCCCCCACGCAACCCCCGCCCCCGACGGCCCCCACGGCGACCCCAGCCCCGGCCCTTCCCACCCCACCTACGCCTCCCTCCTCGCCGAAGGCGCCTCCGTACCCACCGAAGGCTGGGACTTCTCCTGGTTCGAGGGGCGGGCCACCGAGGCGCGGCCCTCCTGGGGGTACGCCGTCTCCCTGGCCGGCCGGCTCGCCCGTGCCCGGGCCGCCCTGGACCTCGACACCGGGGGAGGGGAGGTCCTGGACTTCGCCCTCGCACGGGCCGTACGGCGCCCCGTGCTCACCGTGGCGGCCGAGGGCTGGCCCCCGAACGTGGCGAAGGCCACCGCCCTGCTGCGCCCGCGCGGTGTCGCCGTGGTAGCCGTCGCCGAGGACCGGCCGCTGCCGTTCGCGGACGGCGCGTTCGACCTCGTCTCCAGCCGGCACCCCGTACGGCCCCGCTGGACGGAGATCGCCCGCGTCCTCGGACCCGGCGGCACCTACTTCGCCCAGCACGTCGGGCCGCGCAGTGTGTTCGAGCTGGTCGAGTACTTCCTCGGCCCCCAGCCGGAGGCGGTGCGCGGTGTCCGGCACCCCGACCGGGAGCGCGCCGACGCGGAGGCGGCCGGGCTGGAGGTCGTCGACCTGCGCGCGGAGCGCCTGCGCATGGAGTTCCACGACATCGCCGCGGTCGTGCACTTCCTGCGCAAGGTCGTGTGGATGGTGCCCGGCTTCACCGTGGAGGCGTACGAGCCGCGGCTGCGCGCGCTGCACGAACACCTCGTGTCCGAGGGGCCCTTCGTGGCGCACAGCACCCGCCACCTCGTCGAGGCCCGGAAGCCCGCGCCGTAGGCCGGCCGGAACGCACCTGCGGAATACGGCAAGTCGGCGCAAGACGGGTCATAGTCCTCCACGATCTCCACACGGTTTCCACATCGTTATCAGTAACCCCTCGCGTCACATGTCAGGCTCACGTAAGTTCGGACCAAGGCAATTCGCGTACGCAAAGCTGCGCGTGCGTCACCGCGCAGTGGAGGGGGCTGCGCGGTGGCGCGCCCGTCACAGCTCCCGTCGCATCGCCTGTCGCAACCTCCCGCCGCCTCCTGCCGCGTCTTCCGTCAAGCGGGCGTTCGCGGCCGGGGTCGCCCGTCGGGGGGACGGCCAGGAGGCGGCCGGCGTGTCCGTCGAAAATCGCCCTCTTGCACCCGATTGCCCTGGGATTCCGCCCTTTTTCGGCCACCGAAACCCCCTGAATGCCCCCTTCCGCGGGCCTCTCCGCGTCGCCGTTCGACTGCGGAGAGTAGTTGTGGGGCGCCGATGCACGCAGCATCACTTACGAAGGGTTATGGTGGAAACCCCCCCTCGGGCCGGTCCGTCTCCCCCCCACGGACCGGCCCGTTTTTTTGTCCGCCCAGGCGGTACCCGTGTGTCCGGGGGCAGCGGCTCCCGTTCCCGCACCACCGGCTTTCCGCTGGCCAGGCCCTTCGGCCCGGTCCCCGCCCCCGCCGCCCGGCAGAGGTAGGCTGCGGCCCGCGGGGAACCACTTCCGCACGGAGGGGCAGACAACACGTGAACCTGCGCGACAAGCTGCGCGGCCTGCTGGTCAGGCTCTACGCACGCCGGGTGGAAGGCCACCTGGACCACGCTCAGGTGCCCCAGCACATCGGCGTCATCATGGACGGCAACCGCCGCTGGGCGAAGGCCTCCGGGTCCAGCACGATGCACGGCCACCGGGCCGGGGCCGAGAAGATCGAGGAGTTCCTCGGCTGGTGCTCCGAGACGGACGTCGAGGTCGTCACCCTCTGGCTGCTCTCCACGGACAACTTCGACCGGCCCCGGGACGAGCTCGTCCCCCTCCTCGGCATCATCGAGGACGTCGTGCGCACCCTCGCCGCCGACGGGCGCTGGCGCGTGCACCACGTCGGCACGCCGGACCTGCTGCCCGCCGGCATGCAGCGCACGCTGAAGGAGGCCGAGGAGGCCACCGCGGACGTCGACGGGATACTGGTCAACGTCGCCATCGGCTACGGCGGCCGCCAGGAGATCGCCGACGCGGTGCGCTCGATGCTGCTGGACGCGGCCGAGCGGGGGACGCCGATCGAGAAGCTCGCCGAGTCCGTCGACATCGACATGATCGGCCGCCACCTCTACACCGGCGACCAGCCCGACCCCGACCTGGTGATCCGCACCAGCGGCGAGCAGCGGCTGTCCGGCTTCATGCTGTGGCAGACCGCGCACTCCGAGTACTACTTCTGCGAGGTCTACTGGCCGGCCTTCCGCAAGGTCGACTTCCTGCGCGCCCTGCGTGACTACGCGGCCCGCCACCGCCGCTTCGGCGGCTGACGGCCCCCGGGGGGCGCGGGCGGCGCGGAGCCGCCCCCGGCAGGCCCCCGCGGTCCCCGAGCCCTTCGCAGCCCCGTTCGCACGCGCCATCCCACCCCTCACCGCCCCGGCGCCTGCCCGGTTCCCGGGAGCCCCGTCCGCCCCTCGCACCGGACCCGTAACGAGGAGTTCACCGGTGCGCCGCCCGGGGCCGTTGCATGGCGGCGCTCGTTCGAGGGAATAAGCCAGACAGGTCGACACCCGAACCACGGGTGTCGGATCTCAGCGGACGGCTCCGAGCTGTCCGCCCGGGAGGCCCTTTGCACCAGCCCCACCGTGCGGTCACGGCACGGAAGCAGCCGCGGAGGGCCGGTTCTCGGCCCGCCGTGTGCGAGGGCCGCCGACCGGCCTGGATGCCCCCACCCTCCCGGCCCGGCTTCCACTTCGTCGCTCCCCGACCTCATCCGAGGGGGTACGTCCTTCCGTGGTGACCAGCACAAAGCGCCACAAGCCAGACCGGCGCACCTACGTTCTCGACACCAGCGTCCTGCTGGCCGACCCGCACGCCCTCACCCGCTTCGACGAGCACGAGGTCGTGCTGCCCATCGTCGTGGTGACGGAGCTGGAGGCCAAGCGGCACCATCCCGAACTCGGTTACTTCGCCCGGCAGGCCCTGCGCCTGCTCGACGACTACCGGGTCAAGTACGGCCGTCTCGACGCCCCCATCCCCATCGGGGAGCTGGGCGGGACCGTGCGTGTCGAGCTCAACCACTCGGACCCCAGCGTGCTGCCCAGTGGCTACCGCCTGGGGGACAACGACTCCCGCATCCTCGCGGTCGCCCGCAACCTGCAGGCGGAGGGGTTCGACGTCACCGTCGTGTCGAAGGACCTGCCGCTCAGGATCAAGGCGTCCTCCGTCGGCCTGCTGGCCGAGGAGTACCGCGCCGAGCTCGCCATCACGGAGAACTCCGGCTGGACCGGCATGTCCGAGCTGACGCTGCCCGGCGAGCAGGTGGACGTCCTGTTCGAGGAGGGGCACGTCTACGTCCCGGAGGCCGCCGAACTCCCCGTGCACACCGGTCTGACCATCCAGTCGGAGCGGGGCAAGGCGCTCGGCCGCGTGACTCCCGAGGGCAACGTCCGGCTGGTGCGCGGCGACCGCGAGGCGTTCGGCATCAAGGGCCGCAGCGCCGAGCAGCGCATCGCGCTCGACCTGCTGCTGGACCCGGACGTGGGGATCGTGTCGATGGGCGGCCGGGCCGGCACCGGCAAGTCGGCTCTCGCGCTGTGCGCCGGTCTGGAGGCGGTGCTGGAGCGCCGTCAGCACCAGAAGGTGATGGTCTTCCGTCCGCTGTACGCGGTGGGCGGGCAGGAGCTCGGCTACCTGCCCGGCACCGAGGCGGAGAAGATGAGCCCCTGGGCGCAGGCGGTCTTCGACACGCTGTCCGCGGTCACCAACCGCGAGGTCATCGAGGAGGTCACCGCCCGCGGCATGCTGGAGGTGCTGCCGCTGACCCACATCCGCGGCCGTTCCCTGCACGACGCCTTCGTGATCGTCGACGAGGCGCAGTCGCTCGAACGGAACGTGCTGCTGACCGTTCTGTCCCGGATCGGCGCCAATTCGCGGGTCGTTCTGACCCATGACGTGGCGCAACGGGACAACCTGCGGGTGGGCCGTTACGACGGCGTGGTCGCCGTGGTGGAGAAGCTGAAGGGACATCCGCTCTTCGCCCACGTCACCCTGAACCGGTCCGAGAGGTCCCAGATCGCCGCGCTCGTGACAGAGATGCTCGAAGACGTGAACATCTGAGGTATTCGGGAGGAACCCGGCAACTGCCGGTCCCCGACGGTGTGTTGGCGCCGTCCCGCAAAGGTCGAGAGCCTAGCGGGGCGGCGCCTTCGCATGCGGGCGTTCGGTGAAATCCCCGGAGTCAAACGGGATGTGAGCTTTCACACGCAACTCGGAATTGCCTTGCGGCGTCGGGGTACGGCAGAGTCTCACTCCTGTCAGGCCCCGCATACGACACAGCTGTACCCCCAGCGGCGCAGCGCCCCGTAAGCACCTCCAATTGCATAGCGACGTCGTATGCCGCCCGCGCACCACACGGCGCTCCCCCGGGGAGCTGCCCACCGGGCCCGTGCCTCCGTGACCCGCAGTTGGGAGGCCAGTGTCAGGGGCACGATTGCGTCCGCGAGGGTCACCGAAGCGGGCGATGCTGGAAGGAAACCGTGTGAGCCGGATCTCGGTCCGGGGATTCGCAGTGGCCTCGGCCACGGCGGTCACCGCTGTCGGTAGCGTCGTCGGCGTTGCCTCGGGCAGCACCGCGCAGCCCAACGACGCGGAGGCGACGGCGAGCGACGTCACGCTGCTCGCGGACATCCCCGCGGGCCAGCAGGCCCAGGTGCAGACCGCGTCCCTGACGCAGCAGGCCACCTTCCAGGCCATCGCTGCCGACGAGACCGCCAAGAAGGACGCCGAGGAAGCGGCCCGCAAGGCCGCGGCCGAGACCGCCGTCGCGAAGAAGGAAGCCGCCGAGAAGGCCGCCAAGGAGCGCGCGGAGGCGAAGGTCAAGGCCAGCCGCAGCGCGGGTGACTTCCCGGTCTTGAGCTCCTACTCGGTCTCCCAGATCCAGGCCATGGCGCGCCAGATGGTCCCCAGCGGCCAGTTCCAGTGCTTCAGCAACATCGTCGACCACGAGTCGAGCTGGAACTACCGCGCGGTCAACGCCTCCTCCGGCGCGTACGGCCTCTTCCAGGCCCTGCCCGGCTCCAAGATGTCCTCGGTCGGCGCCGACTGGCAGACCAACCCGGCCACCCAGATCAAGTGGGGCCTGAACTACATGGACAGCCGCTACGGCAGCCCGTGCGACGCCTGGAACTTCTGGCAGGCCAACCACTGGTACTAGGCCCGCCGGCCCCGGCCCGCCGATCGTCCGATCCGGTGGTCCGCCTCCCGACCTCCGACAGCCCCTCCCCGTCCTAGGGGGAGGGGCTGTCGCCCTGTACGGTCGTACACCGGAACGACTCCTGGGGGGAGTGGTGGACTGGACCCGGGGACTCGGGGGAAGAGGACGGATCATGTCACGAGTACCAGGGTGGCTCGGCCGCCTGGGAGCGGGTCTGAGCGAAATGGGTGAGCGGCTCGACGAGCGCCGCGCCGAGGTCCGCCGCGAGAGCGGGGACGGGCCCGAGCCCGACGCGGCGCCCCCGGCGGCCGCCCGCAGGTCCGCCGCGCCCGCGCCGCCCGCGATGCGCCCCGACCCGGCGCAGGCCGTGCCGTGGGGCGTACGGGTCGCCGCCGAGGCCGGCTGGCGGCTGCTGGTGCTCGCCGGCACCGTCTGGATCCTCATGCGCGTCATCAGCGCCGTCCAACTGGTCGTGCTGGCCTTCGTGGTGGCACTGCTGCTGACCGCGCTCCTGGAGCCGACCGTGGCCCGGCTGCGGCGCAAGGGCGTGCCCCGGGGCCTGGCGACCGCGCTCACCGCGATCCTCGGCTTCGTGGTCATCGGGCTGATGGGCTGGTTCGTGACCTGGCAGGTCATGGAGAACATCGACAACCTCTCCGACCAGGTCCAGGACGGCATCGACGACCTGCGCCGCTGGCTGCTCAACAGCCCGTTCCACGTCACCGACAAGCAGATCAACGGCATCGCCAAGAACCTGCGCGACGCGATCGGCGCCAACACCGACGAGATAACGTCGGCCGGCCTGGAGGGCGTCACCGTCGTCGTCGAGGCCCTGACCGGCATACTGCTGGCCTTCTTCTCGACGCTCTTCCTGCTCTACGACGGCAAGCGCATCTGGGAGTGGACGCTCAAGCTCGTCCCGGCCGCGGCCCGTCCGGGCGTCGCCGGCGCCGGCCCGCGGGCCTGGACCACCCTCACCGCCTATGTGCGGGGCACGGTCCTGGTCGCCCTGATCGACGCCGTCTTCATCGGGATCGGCATCTACTTCCTCGACGTGCCGATGGCCGTGCCGCTCGCGGTGTTCATCTTCCTGTTCTCCTTCATACCGCTCGTCGGCGCGGTCGCCTCCGGCGCGCTCGCGGTGGTCGTGGCGCTGGTGACGCAGGGCGTGTTCACCGCGGTGATGACCCTGGTGGTCGTGCTGGCGGTCCAGCAGATCGAGGGGCACATCCTGCAGCCGTTCATCCTCGGCCGCGCGGTGCGCGTCCATCCGCTGGCGGTGGTGCTCACGGTGGCCGCGGGCGGCATGATCGCGGGCATCGGCGGCGCCGTGGTGGCCGTACCGCTGGTGGCGGTGACCAACACGGTCGTCAGCTACCTGCACGCCTACGCGCGCGGCGAGGTGGACGAGGCGCAGGCCGAGGTCCCCGTGGCGGCCGGCGGGCAGGGCGCGCTGCCCGGCGCCGGGCAGGAGCCCCCGGTGCCGCACCAGCCCGCCGAGCCGGTCGTCCCGGTCGACGAGGTGCCCGGCAGCACCGCGGCCGGGGACGGCGGCGGGGCAGTGGACGTGAAGGACCTCCCGGACGCGAAGGACCCCGCCCACGAGGCGTGAGCGGGGTCCCGGGGGGGCCTCGGCGGACCGGCGTCTACTCGACGTCGGCCAGGACGGCCTCCGCCTCCAGCGTGACGGCGACGGCCTGCACCACGGAGGCGATCTTGAACGCTTCCTGGATCACCTCGCGCTCCAGGCCGGCCTTGCGCAGCACCTGCTCGTGCGAGTCGAGGCACATCCCGCAGCCGTTGATCGCGGACACGGCGAACGACCACAGCTCGAAGTCGACCTTGTCGACGCCCGGGTTGCCGATGACGTTCATCCGCAGGCCGGCCCGCAGGGTGCCGTACTCGTGGTCCGACAGCAGGTGCCGGGTGCGGTAGAAGACGTTGTTCATCGACATGACGGCGGCGGCGGCCTTGGCGGCCGTGTACGCCTCCGGCGAGAGGGCGGCCTTCGCCTCCGGCGCCAGCTCACGCAGGACGACGGCGGAGCGCGCGGCGATCGCGGTCGCCAGCACCGTGCCCCACAACTGCTGCGCGGGCAGGTCGGAGTTGCCGATGACCGAGCCCAGGTTGAGCTTGAGGTCCTTGGCGTGGTCCGGGACCCGGGCCTTCAGGGAGTCGAGGGACATGCCTCACTCACCCGCCAGCAGCGCGACCGGGTCGAGGGTCTCGTCGCCCTTGCTCCAGTTGCAGGGGCACAGCTCGTCGGTCTGCAGGGCGTCGAGGACCCGCAGGACCTCCTTGGGGTTGCGGCCGACGGAGCCCGCGGTGACCATCGTGAACTGGATCTCGCGGTTCGGGTCGACGACGAAGACGGCGCGCTGGGCGAAGCCGTCCTCACCCTCGATGCCGAGGTCGCGCATCAGCTCGTGCTTGGAGTCCGCCATCATCGGGAACGGCAGGTCCGTCAGGTCCGGGTGGTCCTTGCGCCAGGCGTGGTGGACGAACTCGGAGTCACCGGAGAAGCCGAGGATCTGGGCGTCGCGGTCGGCGAACTCGTCGTTCAGCTTCCCGAACGCGGCGATCTCGGTCGGGCACACGAAGGTGAAGTCCTTCGGCCACGCGAAGACCACCAGCCACTTGCCCTCGTAGGACTTGTGGTGGATCTGCTCGAACTCCTTGCCCTTCTCCAGCGAGACGCAGGCGGTCAGTTCGAACTCGGGGAACTTGTCACCGACAGTGAGCACTAACTCTCCTTGCAGCGGGGAGACACCCGGATCGCGGGTGTGTCCCAGGGGTTGGACGAGGGCGATCGTGGCACACGGTGCATTGATTCGGGAAATAGCTACACTAGGTCGAGTTGATCGGAGGTAGCTATCAGTGACCGTGGGTCATGCGGGAGCCAGGAGACGTCAGCCCAGTCTCGCCCAGTTGCGGGCGTTCGCGGCCGTCGCCGAGCACCTCCACTTCCGGGACGCCGCCGCGGCCATCGGCATGAGCCAGCCCGCGCTGTCCGGGTCCGTCTCCGCGCTGGAGGACGCCCTCGGGGTCACCCTCCTGGAGCGTACGACGCGCAAGGTGCTGCTCTCGCCGGCCGGCGAGCGGCTGGCCGTGCGGGCCAAGGCGGTCCTCGACGAGGTCGGGGCGCTGCTGGAGGAGGCGGAGGCGGTGCGGGCGCCGTTCACCGGGGCGCTGCGCCTCGGGGTCATCCCGACCGTGGCACCGTACCTGCTGCCGACCGTGCTCCACCTCGTCCACGACCGGTATCCGCACCTCGACCTGCAGGTGCACGAGGAGCAGACGGCCACGCTCCTCGACGGCCTGCACAGCGGCCGGCTCGACCTGCTGCTGCTCGCCGTCCCGCTCGGCGACCCGGGTGTCGCCGAACTCCCGCTGTACGACGAGGACTTCGTGCTCGTCACCCCGCCCGGTCACCCGCTCGGCGGCCGGGAGGGCATCCCGCGCGAGGCGTTGAAGGAGCTCACCCTGCTGCTCCTGGACGAGGGGCACTGCCTGCGCGACCAGGCCCTGGACATCTGCCGCGAGGCCGGGCGCGAGGACGCCCCGGTCACCACGACCGCCGCCGGGCTGTCCACCCTGGTCCAGCTCGTCGCCGGCGGTCTCGGCTGCACCCTGCTGCCGCGCACCGCCCTCACCCTGGAGGCCGGCCGGTCCAGCCGGCTGCTCACCGCGTCCTTCGCCGACCCCGCCCCCAGCCGCCGGGTCGCCCTCGCCATGCGGACCGGCGCGGCCCGCGCCGCCGAGTACGCGGAACTGGCCACCGCCCTGCGGGAGGCGCTGCGCCCGCTGCCGGTGCGGGTGCTGGACGAGGCGGCCTGACCACGGGGGCGTGCGGCCCGCCCCCTGAAGCGCAGTCGGCCCTCCGCACCGCCTCACGCGTCGGGCCCCGCTCCCCGGTGCGGGGGCGGGGCCCGGTGCGGGCGGTCACTCCGTGCGCAGTCCGTCCGGACGCATCAGCCGCAGCAGCGGCGGCAGGCTCAGCAGGGTGACCGCCAGGACCACCCCGGCGCCCGCCCCGGACATCGACAGCACGCTCGTCCAGTCCACCGTGACGGCGGTGCCCGTCATCCGCAGCAGCACCGCGCCCAGCGCCAGCCCCACGGCCATCGCCAGCAGCAGCCCCAGCGTGATCGGGATCGCCGTCTGCCACAGCACCGACAGGCTCAGCGTGCGCCGCCGGGTGCCGAAGGCGACCAGGGACGACAGCAGCTTGCGCCGCTCGCGCAACTGCTCGAGCTGGGACACCAGCAGGCTGGCCCCGATCAGCGCCAGCACGCAGACCGCGCCGACGAGCAGCCCGGTGCGGATCGAGTCGTAGCCGCGGGAGCGCTCGGTCGCCGACCACACCGACGGGTTCTGCAGCGGGTCCATCGACACCGCGACGTTGCGCACGTACTCGGCCGCGTCCGGCACCGCCGGGTCCAGCGACAGGTAGAGCTGTCCCCCGACCTGTGCGGCGGCCTTGGCGGGCAGCGCGGACGGGGTCAGCAGGAAGCCGCCGCGCCGCATGCCCGTCGGGTCGACGACGGAGTCTGCCCGCCGCACGCCCGCCGGGACCGTCCAGGTGACGTCCGTGCCCTCGTCGGAGCGGGGCGAGAAGTGCAGGACGCGGCCGGGCGTGGCCAGCGCCGTGGCGTCCTGGTCGTACTCGGAGCCGCTCAGGGCGAACACGTCGCCGTCCCGGCACGTCGGCAGGGCCGCCACCTCGCGCAGAGCCGCGCACGTGCCCACGGTGACCTGGGTGGACTTCTCCGGTCCGCTCTCCGCCCCCCAGGCGGCGTCCCCGAGGGAGCCCTCGGACAGCGCGATCACGCGCCGTACGCCCTTGGTGGCGGTGAACCGCGCGCTCTCCGCGGTCACGGACCGGCCGTCCGGCACGGAGAGCTGCATCTGCGCCCGCTGGACGTCCTTGCCGGTGTCCTTGGTGTAGTCGGCGTCGACGCCCGCGAACAGCATCTGCAGGGCGATCGCGCCGGCCACCGCCACCGCGATGCCGTTGACCATCCGGGCCGCCGTGCCGCTGCTCAGCTGAAGCCGCCGGACGGCCAGTTGCCAGGCCACTCCGCCGGAGCCCAGCCGGGCGACGACCGTCTCCACCAGCCACGGCAGCAGCGCGGTCACGCCGACCAGGAGCAGCAGCACGCCGCCGGTCACCAGGTACTGGTTGAAGTCCCCGTTGCCGCGGCCCTTGCCGATCATGGGCGCGAGCAGCGCGAGACCGGCCACCGGCATGAGCAGCCGCCACCACAGCCGGCGCCGCGCGGGCTTCGCCGTACGGACCACGCCGAGCGGCTCGATGACCACGCCGCGCAGCGCGAGCAGCGTGACGAGCACGGCGGCCGCCGGGACGGCGACCGCGACCAGCGCGGCCAGCAGCGGCGAGGGGTTGAGGTAGCTGGGGAACACGCTCACCCCCATGACCTCCACCGAGCCCGCCACCTCCCGGCCGACCCAGAAGAACCCGGCGCCCAGCACCAGCCCGAGCAGCGCCCCGGCGAGGGCCTCGCCCGCCGCGATGCGCCGGGTCATCGCGCTGTCGGAGCCGACCAGCCGCAGCGCCGCGAGCCGCCGGTCGCGCCGCTCGCCGCCGACGCGCACCGCCGCCGCGATGAACACCGCGACCGGCATCAACAGCACCACGATCACGACCAGGTTGAGCAGCATCAGCACCGGATCGGCCCGCTCGGCCACCGGGTTGGGGCTGCCGTACTCCTTCAGCCGCGCCACCTGCGAGCCGTCGATCCGGTCGGCCAGCCCCGACGCCCCCGCGTAGTAGGCGAGTTCGTGCGAGCCGATCAGCCCGCTCTCGTGGATCGTGCCGACCACCTTGTACGGCAGCCGCTGGCGCAGCAGGGCCGCGTCGTCGGAGCGGAGCAGCCTTTCCAGTGCCGGGGAGACCACCATCTCGCCGCGCGCCGGGTACCGGTCCACACCGGGGGGCAGCGGCGCCTTCGGGCCCTCCGGCTCCACGAGCCGTCCCCGCACGTCCTTGTCGTGGAACGTGGTGTTGGTGTCCGCGATCACGAGTGTGTCGTCGCCCCGCGGCGGGGGCGTGGGGGCGTACGTGTAGTCGGAGCGGGCCTTCTCGCGGTGGTCGCGCACCGAGAGGGCGTTCGGCAGGGCGGTCGACAGCAGCAGCAGCGCCACCCCGAGGCCCACGCCGACGGCCGTCAGGGTGACCCGCAGCCACCCCTCGCGCCCTCCGGAGAAGGCGAACCGCAGGCCCATCCTCAGGTCCCGGGCCCACCCGCCGGGGCTCATACGGCCCGCTCCATGTCCCGCGACCTGCCGTCGCGTACGACGATCTCGCGGTCCGAGTAGGCGGCGACCCGCGCCTCGTGCGTGACCAGCACCACGGCCGCGTTCGTGGAGCGGGCGGCGTCGGTGAGCAGCTCCATCACCCGCTCGCCGTTGAGCGAGTCGAGCGCGCCGGTCGGCTCGTCGGCGAACAGCACCCGGGGGCCGGTGACCAGCGCCCGCGCGACCGCGACCCGCTGCCCCTGGCCGCCGGAGACCTCGCCGGGCCGCTTGCCGCGCAGGTCGTCGACCTCCAGCCGCTGCATCCAGCCGAGCGCGGCCCGCTCGGCCTCCTTGCGGGAGGTGCCGTTCAGCCGCAGCGGCAGCGCCACGTTCTCCACGCAGGTCAGCTCGGGCACCAACTGGCCGAACTGGAAGACGAACCCGAACTCGCTGCGCCGCAGCGCGCTGCGCTGGGCGTCGGTCATCGTCGCCATCTCCCGTCCGTCGTAGGTGATGGAGCCGGAGTCGGGCGGCACGATGCCGGCGAGGCAGTGCAGCAGCGTCGACTTGCCGGAGCCGGAGGGCCCCATGATGGCGACGACCTCGCCGGGGTGGATGGAGAACTCGGCGCCGTCCAGCGCGACGGTCGGCCCGTAGGCCTTGCGCAGGTCGTGGGCGGCCAGCAGGGAACCGGCGGGGGCGATCACGGGGCCACCACCGCCTCGCGCAGCTTCTCCAGCCGTGCGGCGGTCAGCTCCAGCCAGCGCAGGTCGGCCTCCAGGTGGAACAGGGCGTGGTCGCAGATCAGCTGGTCGGCGAGGTCGCCCTTGCGCTTGCGGTCGGTGAGGATCCGCATGCTGCGCAGGTGCTCGGCGCGCTGGGTGTCGAGGACGTCGGCCGCGTCGCGGTGGGTGAGGAGCGCCAGGACGACCTTGGTGTAGAGCGTCGACTGGAGGTAGGGCTCGGGCTTCTCGGGCGTCGCGAGCCACTGCTCGACGTCGGTGATCCCGGCGTCGGTGATGGCGTACCGCTTGCGCTCGGGCCCGCCGCCCGCCTCGATGCCGTCGACCTCGACGAAGCCGTGCTTCAGCAGGCGGGACATCGTCGAGTAGACCTGGCCGTAGTGCAGCGGCCGGTCGTGACCGAACTTCTCGTCGAAGGCCCGCTTGAGGTCGTAGCCGTGGCGGGGCCCGGACTCCAGGAGCCCTAGGAGGGTGTGACCGATGGACATGCCGACGACTGTACACGGGGTGTATACCTGGTGTGTATACGCGGAGTGCAGAGGTGATGGCGGGGGGTGCCGCCCCGCAGGTGGGGGGCGATTGTCACGGTTCTGCTACGCGGACAAGGGCTGCGCGGACAAGGGAGCCGCCGGGGCCGGGCGCGGGGCGGGCGGGGGCGGCGGGGCGGCCGCGGCCCGGGTCACTCGGGGGGCGTCGCGTCCCGCGGCGGCCGGCCGCGGCGCGGGAGCGGGCCGGCGCCGCCGGGGAGGCGGCCCGCCTCCGCCAGGGCCCGGCGCAGCAGGAACTCGATCTGCGCGTTCGCCGACCGCAGCTCGTCCGACGCCCACCGGGCCAGCGCGTCGTACACCGACGGGTCCAGCCGCAGCAGCACCTGCTTGCGCTGCTGCGGCTGCCGCTTGGGGGCGGGCCCCCCGACGGAGTCGGTCACTGGTACAGCGTCCCGGTGTTCAGCACGGGCTGCGGCGCCCGGTCCCCGCACAGCACCACCATCAGGTTGGACACCATCGACGCCTTCCGCTCCTCGTCCAGTTCCACGATGTCCCGCTCGGAGATCCGGGCGAGCGCCGCCTCGACCATGCCCACCGCGCCGTCGACGATCTCCCGCCGGGCGGCGACCACGGCCCCGGCCTGCTGCCGCTGGAGCATCGCCGAGGCGATCTCCGGAGCGTACGCGAGGTGCGTGAAGCGGGACTCGATGATCTGCACACCGGCCGCCTCCACGCGCGCGTGCAGCTCGACGGCGAGCTTCTCGGTGATCTCCTCGGCGTTGCCGCGCAGCGAGAGCCCGTCCTCGTCGTGGGAGTCGTAGGGGTACTCGATGGCGATGTGCCGGACGGCGGCCTCGGTCTGGGTGGAGACGAACTCCAGGAAGTCGTCCACCTCGAAGGTGGCCTGCGCGGTGTCGCGGACCTTCCACACCACGACCGCGGCCAGCTCGATCGGGTTGCCGTAGGCGTCGTTGACCTTCAGCACGGCGGTCTCGTGGTTGCGGACCCGGGTCGAGATCTTGGTGCGGGAGGTGAAGGGGTTCACCCAGCGCAGCCCGTCCTCGCGGATCGTCCCGCGGTAGCGCCCGAAGAGCTGCACCACCCGCGCCTCGCCCGGCGCGACCATGTTCAGCCCGCACATGGCGAGGAACGCGGCGAGGCCGACCAGGATGCCGACCGTGATCAGCGCGGCCTTGACGGCGGTGGCCGTGGCGACCGCGCCGGCGGCGATCAGCGCGGCACCCGCCAGCAGCCCGAGCAGACCGAGCAGCAGCGCGAGACCGCCGCCGATGCTGTGCGCGGTGAACTCGTGCACCCGGGGAGCGGGCATCTCGGGCAGGTCGGCGGGTTCCGTCGTGCCGGCGGCGGGCGGGGCGGTGCGTGAGGGGTCGTGCGCGGACATGGGTGGGTCCCCCGTTTCCTGGACAAGCGCCATCGTTCTTCTAGCTAAGTGATATCACTTTTTCCGGCGATGGCAACCCTCGGTGTCTCCCGGACGTCGGTTCTGGCGGGGGAGTCCGGGTTCCCCGGGCGTGCGTGCTGATTGTCACGCCCGGAAAAGCCCGGATCGAGGGCCCTTTGTCATAGAGAGCGGTGTTAGCTTTCTGAGCTGGCCTGCCCCCCGGGCACGGCGGTGACGAACGAGCAGGAAGCGGAGCGAGCGGACTCATGGGACGAGCGGACGACAGACGAGCGCGGCAGCGTGGTGGCCGTCGCGCGGCGCCCCGCGACCGCTCGGCGCCGACGGGCGCGGCCACCTCGCCCGGGACCGGGTCCGCCGCCCCCGCGACGGGCGGCCGCGCGGCGGCCCGGCGCGCCGCCAAGCAGCGCGGCCGGGGCGGCACCAAGGACAAGGGCCTCATACGCAGGCTGTTCACCTGGAAGAAGATCCTCGGGACCTTCCTCGGTGTCTGCCTGCTGGGCATCGGCGCCTTCGTCGTGATGTACCTGCTGATCGACATCCCGAAGGGCAACGCCGACGCGCTCAAGCAGAGCAACGTCTACAAGTACAGCGACGGCAGCATCCTCACCCGCGACGGCGACCTCAACCGCGAGAACGTCGACCTCGCCCAGATACCCAAGCCCGTCCAGCACACCTTCGTCGCCGCCGAGAACAAGACCTTCTACCAGGACGCCGGCGTCGACCTGAAGGGCACCGCGCGCGGCATCCTCAACACCGTGGCCGGCAGGGGCGCGCAGGGCGGTTCGACGATCACCCAGCAGTACGTCAAGAACTACTACCTGACCCAGGAACAGACCGTCACGCGCAAGCTGAAGGAACTGGTCATCTCGCTGAAGCTGGACCGGGAGAAGTCCAAGGACTACATCCTGGCCGGCTACATCAACACCAGCTACTACGGCCGCGGCGCCTACGGCATCCAGGCCGCCGCCCAGGCCTACTACCGCGTCGACGCCGGCAAGCTCACCGTGGAGCAGGGCGCCTACCTGGCCGCGCTGCTCCAGGCGCCGAGCCAGTACGACTGGACCGCGGCCTCCGACACCGGCAAGCGGCTGGTGCGGGCCCGCTGGAACTACGTCCTCGACAACATGGTCGAGGAGGGCTGGCTGGACAAGACCAAGCGCGACGCGATGACGTTCCCGGTGCCCCAGGAGCCCAGGGAGGCGCCCGGCAAGGCCGGCCAGGTCGGCTACCTGGTGAACGCGGCCAAGGCCGAACTGGAGCGCCAGCTCGTCAAGCAGGGCAGGGCGGACTCCCTGGAGGACGCCGAGGACCTGGTCGGCCGCGGCGGCTGGACCATCACCCTCAACATCGACAAGAAGAAGCAGAAGGCGCTGGAGGCGTCCGTCAAGGAGCAGCTCACCAGCAAGCTGGACCCGAAGAAGCGCTCGGTGGACGCCGACGTCCAGGCCGGCGCCGCCTCGGTCGACCCGAAGACCGGCGCGGTCGTGGCCATGTACGGCGGGGTCGACTACCTCAAGCACTTCACGAACAACGCCACCCGCACCGACTACCAGCCCGCGTCCACCTTCAAGCCGGTGATCCTCGCCGCCGCCCTGGACAAGGGCGCCCACACCCAGGGCGGCAAGCCGATCTCCGCCGACACGGTCTACGACGGCACCAGCAAGCGCCCGGTCGTCGGCAGCGACATCGGTTTCGCCCCGGAGAACGAGGACGACGCCGACTACGGCGACATCACCGTCCAGACGGCGATGAACAAGTCGGTCAACTCCGTCTTCGCGCAGATGGGCGTCGACGTCGGCATGGACAACGTGCTGAAGGTCGCGAGCGACCTCGGCATGGACACCGCGGGCCTGAAGGCCGTGCCCGCGCAGACCCTGGGCACCATGGGCGCCAGCCCGCTGCAGATGGCCGGCGTCTACGCCACCCTCGACCACCACGGCCGCAAGGTCACCCCGGCCCTGATCAAGTCCGCGCAGAACAGCGCCCAGACGCTCCAGCTCACGGACCCGATCGGCGGCCAGGTCATCAGCCGCAAGGCCGCCGACACCGTGACCTCCGTGCTCACCGGCGTGATCGACGACGGCACGGCGCGCACCTCGGTGCAGGACAACCCCGGGCGCAAGGGCCAGAAGGTCGCGGGCAAGACCGGTACCTCCGACGACAACAAGTCGGCCTGGTTCACCGGCTACACGCCCGACCTGGTCACCTCGGTCGGCCTGTTCGGCGAGTCCGCCAAGCCGCCGCACCCCCAGGTCACCCTGACCGGCGCGACCGGCCGCATCCCGGGCAAGGGCCGGATCAACGGTGGCGGCTACCCCGCGCAGATCTGGGCGACGTACACCTTCGGCGTCTCCGCCGAGGTCAGCAGGTTCGACCTGGAGACCGACCAGGGCGCGGCGGTGCGGCCGACGGTCACGGCCGCTCCGAGCCCGACGCCGTCGCGGACGCCGGCCCAGGAGCCGACCACCCAGGCCCCGACCACGAAGGCGCCGTCGCAGACCCCGACGACCCAGGCCCCGCCGTCCCGGACGCCGTCGCAGACGCCGCCGACGACGCAGGCGCCCACGACCGAGCCGCCGACGAACGAAGTCAGCACCCCACCGCCGAACCCGCTCGACCCGCAGTTCGGGGAGCAGTAGGGACGCGTCAGGGGCGCCCGGTGACCACCACCGGGCGCCCCTGACGCGTCCGCGCCTCCCGGCCGGGAAGGCCCGCGGCGCCTTCCACGGCCGCCGCGCCCGGGCCGCTACGGCCGGACGAGTTCGAACCAGACGACCTTGCCGGCGCTCAGCCGCGTGGCGCCCCAGCGCCGGGTGAGCCGGTTGACGAGGTACAGCCCGCGGCCGCCCTCGTCCGTCGCCCGCGCCTGCCGCAGCCGCGGCAACTGGGGCACGTCGTCGCCCACCTCACAGCGCAGCACGTCGGTCCGCAGCAGCCGCAGCGTCACCGGCCGCGAGGCGTAGCGCACCGCGTTGGTCACCACCTCGCTGACCAGCAGCTCCACCGAGTCCGTCAGGTCCTCGAGACCCCACCGGGACAGCGCCCGCCGGGCCAGCCGCCGGGCCTCGCGGGGCGCGGAGTCCTCCGGCTCCAGCAGCCAGTACGCCACGTCGCTCGGCGCGATCCCGTCGAACCGGGCCGCGAGCAGCGCGATGTCGTCGTCCCGGTCGCCCGGTCCGAGCATGTCGAGCACCTCGTCGCACAGGGCCTCCAGCGGCGGCGGGTGGTCCGGACCGGTGAGCTGCGCGGTCGCGGCCAGCTTCTCGCGGAGCTGCTCTATGCCGCTGGCCACGTCCCGCAGCCGGGACTCCACCAGCCCGTCGGTGTACAGCAGCAGGGTCGCCCCGGCCGGCGCGTCCAGCTCGACGGCCTCGAAGTCGACGCCGCCCACACCGATGGGCGCGCCCGGCGGCACCCGCAGCACCTCGGCCCGCCCGCCCAGGTGCAGCAGGACGGGCGGCGGGTGGCCGGCGTTGGCGATGGTGATGCGGTGCGACACCGGGTCGTAGACGGCGTACAGGCAGGTCGCCATGCGGTCCGTGCCGAGCCGCTGCGCCTGCTCGTCGAGGTGGTGCAGCACCTCCTGCGGCGGCAGGTCCAGCCCGGCGAGCGTCTGGGCCGTCGTGCGGAGCTGGCCCATGATCGCGGCGGAGGTCATGGAGTGGCCCATGACGTCGCCCACCACGAGCGCCACCCGGCTGCCCGGCAGCGGGATCGCGTCGTACCAGTCGCCGCCCACCCGCGCGGTCTCGGCGGCGGGCAGGTACCGCGAGGCCAGCCGCACGCCCGTGGGGCGGGGCAGGGTCTCGGGCAGCATGGTGCGCTGCAGCTCGTCGGCGATGTACGCCTCGCGGTCGTACAGCACGGCCTTGTCGATGCCGAGGGCGCTGTGCGTGGCCAGTTGGGCGGCCACCAGCAGGTCGTCGCCCTCGAAGGTGATCCGCTCGGGCCCGCGGATGAACACCGCCGCGCCGATCACCCGGCGGCGGCCGCGCAGCGGCGCGAGGATCGCCCGCTGTCCGCACGGGACGACCGACTGGCCCTCGTCGCCGAGGAGTTCGGGCAGGGCCGCGCGGGCGGCGGGGGCGTCGGCGAACACCGGACGCACCCCGCGCAGCACCTCCGCGAGCGCCCCGCCGGGCCGCACCTCGCACAACTCGGCTATGACCGCCGACAGTTCGGACAGCTCGGGGGTCTCCGGCGGCGGCACGGCCTGGACGAAGCCGGGCTCGGAGTCGCGCTCCAGCGGGATGCGGTCGGTGCGGCGCAGCCGCAGCACCACGGGTCCCACGGGCCGTTCGTCGCCGACCGGCAGCGGGTCGCGCAGGTAGACGAGGATCGCGTCGGAGAAGGTCGGCACGGTCGCCCGGCACAGCCCCATGACAATCTCGTCGAGGTCCATGCCGCGGGCGATCCGCCGAGTGGCGGCGCCCACGAAGCGCAGCCGGTCGCCGTCCCGCCGCATCGGCGTGGGCCGGCCACCGGGTGGCGGGTTCTGGCCGCTGCGGCGGTCCCGGGCGGACACCGGACCGCGCTCCTCGGCCCCCGGCTGCACCGGGATGGACTCCGGCACGGGACGCGGCCGGTGGGTGCCGGGCTCGGCGGCGGCGGGCTGGGAGTGCTCGGGGTCCGACCCGGCCGCTCCCGGCCCGTGGCCGCCCGGCTGGCCGCCCGCGCCGTTGCCGGCGGGGCCGGGCGCGCCCGACGGTGTCGCGGTGCCCGGGGTCCCCTCGGCGCGGGCCTGGGCGGCGGCCGGCAGGGCGGCGGCACCCGCTCCCGGCACCGGGGTACGCAGGAGCGCCCCGCGGGGGTCCGTGGGGTCGACGCCCTGAGGGCGTTCGTAGGACGTGGGGTGCTCCGTCACGCGTGTCGAATCCATCCGTCCGGGGCTGCGCAGACGTGCGGTCGCGCCCGCCGAAGTGCCGATACCCGCAATACGTGCCCCAGGAACGGATTCGCGGCGTGCTCGGTGGTCGTTATCGGGCCACGGCTGCGGGCGCGGCCCGTACCGGTGGTGCCCTCGTACCCCTCGCTCACGTCCTGCCGCCCCTCGGTGACGTTCGGTCAGACTCGGCGCCGGTCCCCGCAGTTGGTGTCATGCGCCCTTGCGGAGGACGATCCTACGTTTCATGCCCGGGGGCGCATCAAGGGTCTCATGTGGACACGTGCGCGGGGGTGCGGTCCCAGTCGTCCGGCAGGACCGGGACGCTCCAGGACGGGTCCGGGCGCCAGTCCGGCCAGCCGTCCGAGAACGGCGGCCCCCAGGCGCGGATCACCTCGACCGCTCGCCGGCCCGCCCGGCGCACCTGTGCGGCGCCCTGGGCGTCCATCAGCCCGTCCCGCTGGGCCTGCGCGAACTCGTCCTCGTCGCGCCAGTGCCAACTGCGGTCAGGGTGGACGGAGATGTCCAGGAAGTGGTCCTCGGAGTCCACGCCGCCGTCCCAACGGGCCAACGGCTCCTCGAGGTTGACATACCAGTTCTTGAAGCGCCAGCCCGGTTCCCAGAACAGCCAGACCGACCAGGGTTCACCGGGCCGGGCGAGCTTGAGCACCCCGGTGCCGAACCAGCGGTCGGGCTGGACGGTCCGCGGCTTGGTGTAGCGGGTGGCCAGCGGCTCCTGGTGCAGGGGCGCGCCGTCCGCCAGCACCGGCCTGATGCACGCGGTGCCCGGCGCCAGCCACACGGCCAGCAGCTCCTCGTCGTCCCGGACGACCGTGACGGGCCGGGCGATGTGGATGCGCGCACCGCCGTTCTCCCGGTACCGCCACAGGATGTGGCTCCCGGGCTCCCAGAAGGCCGTCCCGTCCGTCCCGCCCGTTCCCGAGCGCTCCATCCGTCCCACCGCTCCACCGTCCGCCATGAACAGATACTAGGTGTCTGCGGCGTACGACGCGGTGGGATCGGGCACGGTTCCGGCCGCCCGGCACCGGAACCGGCCCGTCACGCCCCGGTTCAGGGGCGGGTCATCCGCAGCACGTCCAGCGCCTCGTCGAGCTGCTCCTCGGTGAGGTCGCCGCGCTCCACGTACCCGCCCTCCAGCACGACCTGACGGATCGTCTTCCGCTCGGCCAGCGCCTTCTTGGCCACCTTCGCGGCCTCCTCGTAGCCGATGTAGCGGTTGAGCGGGGTGACCACCGACGGCGACGACTCGGCGTACTCGCGGGCCCGTTCGCGGTGGGCGACGATGCCGTCCACGGTGCGGTCGGCCAGCAGGCGGGAGACGTTGGCGAGCAGCCGGACCGACTCCAGCACGTTCTTGGCGATGACCGGCAGCATCACGTTCAGCTCGAAGTTGCCGGCCGCGCCCGCCGTGGCCACGGTCGCGTCGTTGCCGACGACCTGCGCGGCGACCATCAGCACGGCCTCGGGGATCACCGGGTTGACCTTGCCGGGCATGATCGACGAACCCGGCTGCAGGTCGGGCAGCGCGATCTCGGCGAGGCCGGTGCGCGGCCCGGAGGCCATCCAGCGCAGGTCGTTGGAGATCTTGGTGAGGCCGACCGCGATCGTCCGCAGCTGCCCGCTGGTCTCGACGATGCCGTCCCGGGCCCCCTGGGCCTCGAAGTGGTCGCGCGCCTCGGTCAGCGGCAGCCCGGTGACGCGGGCCACCTCCTCGATGACGGCGGCCGAGAAGCCGCGCGGGGTGTTGATGCCGGTGCCCACGGCGGTGCCGCCCAGCGGCAGCTCGGCCAGCCGGGGCAGGGAGGCGTGCAGCCGCTCCACGCCGTAGCGGACCTGGGCCGCGTACCCGCCGAACTCCTGGCCCAGGGTCACGGGCGTGGCGTCCATCAGGTGCGTGCGCCCGGACTTGACGACGTCGGCGAACTCCCCGGCCTTGCGCTCCAGCGCGGCCGCGAGGTGCTCCAGGGCCGGGACCAGGTCGCGGGTGACGGCGGCGGTGGCGGCGATGTGGATCGACGACGGGAAGACGTCGTTGGACGACTGGGAGGCGTTGACGTGGTCGTTGGGGTGCACCGGGCGCCCGAGCCGCTCGGTGGCCAGGGTGGCGATCACCTCGTTGGTGTTCATGTTCGACGAGGTGCCCGAGCCGGTCTGGAAGACGTCCACCGGGAAGTGCTCGTCCCAGCGCCCCTCGGCGACCTCGGCGGCGGCCTCCTGGATCGCCCGCGCGACGTCCTCGTCGAGCACCCCGAGTTCGGCGTTCACCTTCGCGGCCGCGCCCTTGATCCGCGCGAGCGCCTCGATGTGGGCGCGCTCGATGCGCTGCCCGGAGATCGGGAAGTTCTCGACGGCCCGCTGGGTCTGGGCCCGCCACTTGGCCTCGGCGGGGACGCGCACCTCGCCCATGGAGTCGTGTTCGATCCGGTATTCGCTCATGACCGGTACAGCGATCGACGGGACCGGGATGTTCCGCCGGGGGCCCACCCGGGTGACGAGACGCTCACCGGCGGGCGTGCGGGCGGGCGCGGCCGGGGCCGCCCCCGCCCCGCGCCCGCCGCACGCGCGCGTCACGCCAGTCCGGGACCCCGGACCGGGATCGACGTGAACGTCGGCTGCGGGGCCGGGTCCTTGAAGAAGTCGTTGCCCTTGTCGTCGACGACGACGAACGCCGGGAAGTCCTCGACCTCGATCTTCCAGACCGCCTCCATGCCCAGCTCCTCGTACTCGAGGACCTCGACCTTCTTGATGCAGTCCTGCGCCAGGCGCGCGGCCGGCCCGCCGATGGAGCCGAGGTAGAACCCGCCGTGCGCCGCGCACGCGTCCGTGACCTGCTGCGAGCGGTTGCCCTTGGCCAGCATCACCTTGGAGCCGCCGGCCGCCTGGAACTGCTCGACGTAGGAGTCCATCCGGCCCGCCGTGGTCGGCCCGAAGGAACCGGACGCGTACCCCTCGGGGGTCTTGGCGGGACCGGCGTAGTACACCGGGTGGTCCTTGAGGTACTGCGGCATCCCCTCGCCCGCGTCCAGCCGCTCCTTGATCTTGGCGTGCGCGATGTCGCGTGCCACGACCAGCGGGCCGGTCAGCGACAGCCGCGTCTTGACCGGGTACTTGGTCAGCTCGGCCAGGATCCGGTCCATCGGCTGGTTCAGGTCGATCCTCACGACGTCGGACGAGTCGTCCAGGTGCTCGTCGGTGGTGTCCGGCAGGAAGCGCGCCGGGTCCGTCTCGAGCTGCTCCAGGAAGACGCCCTCCGCCGTGATCTTCGCGACGGCCTGGCGGTCGGCGGAGCAGGACACCGCGATGGCGACCGGGCAGGACGCGCCGTGCCGGGGCAGGCGCACCACGCGCACGTCGTGGCAGAAGTACTTGCCGCCGAACTGCGCGCCGATCCCGATCCTCTGGGTCAGCTCGAAGACCTTCTCCTCCAGCTCCTTGTCCCGGAAGCCGTGGCCGAGCGGCGAGCCCTCGGCCGGCAGGCCGTCCAGGTAGTGCGCGGAGGCGTACTTGGCGGTCTTCAGCGCGTACTCGGCGGACGTGCCGCCCACCACGATCGCCAGGTGGTACGGCGGGCAGGCGGCCGTGCCCAGCGAACGGATCTTCTCCTCCAGGAACTTCATCATGGAGGTCTCGTTCAGGACGGCCTTGGTCTCCTGGTACAGGAACGACTTGTTGGCCGAGCCGCCGCCCTTCGCCATGAACAGGAACTTGTAGGCGCCGCCGTCGGTGGCGTACAGCTCGATCTGCGCGGGGAGGTTGGAGCCGGTGTTCTTCTCCTCCCACATGGTGAGCGGGGCCATCTGCGAGTAGCGCAGGTTCAGCCGGGTGTAGGCGTCGTAGATGCCGCGGCTGAGGGCCTCCTCGTCGCGGCCCTCGGTCAGCACGTTCTGGCCTCGCTTGCCCATGACGATCGCCGTGCCGGTGTCCTGGCACATGGGCAGCACGCCCGCGGCCGCGATGTTGGCGTTCTTCAGCAGGTCCAGCGCGACGAACTTGTCGTTGGCGGAGGCCTCCGGGTCGTCGATGATGCGGCGGAGCTGGGCGAGGTGCGCGGGACGCAGGTAGTGCTGGATGTCGTGGATCGCCTCCTCGGCCAGCTTGCGCAGCGCCTCCGGCTCCACCTTGAGGAACGTCCGCCCGTCCGGCCCCTCGACGGTGGAGACACCCTCGGAGGTCACCAGCCGGTAGGGGGTGGTGTCCTCGCCCTGGGGGAGCAGATCGGTATAGGCGAACTCAGCCATCGCAGGCCATTCCTCACTAGACAGACGACGACCCGCCGACGTTGGCGGGCCTTCCCAGCCTAGAACCTGTCGAGGGCCCGGAACCTGTGAGGTAAGGCTCAGCCCGGGGGTGTCGCGATCTATCGTGTTTCGCTACGCTGCTGCCGTGGACCTTCAGAAGCAGACCGCTCCCGCTCCGGCTGCCGAACTGCGCGCCTCGGACGCCGACCGTGACCGTATCGCCGACATCCTGCGCGAGGCACTGGCCGAGGGCCGGCTCACCGCCGACGAGCACGCCGAGCGCGTCGAGGGCGTGCTCGGCGCCAAGACGGTCGGCGAGCTGGAGGCCTTCATCCGGGACCTCCCGGCCGCCCACGCGCGCCGGGTGACCGTCTCCGCCCCGAGCCGCCCCACCGCGGGCGCCCTCCCCGTCGACCCCGACGACAACGTCGTCGCCGTCTTCAGCAGCGCCGTCCGCAAGGGCCGTTGGCGCCCGGGCCGCCGCATCCACGCGTACGCGGTGTTCGGCAGCGTCGAGATCGACCTCAGCGAGGCCCTCTTCGAGTACCAGCAGGTCGTCATCAAGGCGGTCTCCGTCTTCGGCAGCGTCGAGGTCCGCGTCCCGGAGAACGTGTCGCTGCGCGGCACCGGCGGCGGCGTGCTCGGCTCCTTCGAGGTGGACACCCTCGACGCGGCCGAGCCCGACGCCCCGGTGGTCTACCTCGACGGCTGGGCGGTCCTCGGCAGCATCGAGGGCCGGCCGCGGCGTGGCCGGCTCGTCGCCGACATCCTCGACCGCGTGCACCGCAAGGTCGACCGCGCTGTGCACCGGCACCTGGAGCGTTGACGGGCGTGAACGGCGGCCCGGCGCGGCGGACTTGGCCGCGGGCGGGTGCCGGGTGGCGGGCGACGCGATCGAGCAGGACCGCGCGGGATCCAGCGGTTCACAACTCAGTGCATAGGCGCGCGCACAGCGGGTAGGGCTTGCTGCATCGTCTCTTGGAGGGTGCCGTGGGATCTCGCGGGCCCGGCACGCCGGCCGTCCCTGTGCACCCCCATCGGCACCTTCCAGCTCGCGAAGCCGTCGTCAGGAGTAGACCGTGCTGCAACCGCCGCATTCGTCCCTGCAGGTAGCTGCCGTTCCGGCCCAGCGGGTGCCAGCGCGGGACAGGGACCAGGACGCCCCCTGGCACACCGAGGCGGTGTGCCGGCGCGACGAGGCCGGCCTGTTCTTCGCCCCCTCCAAGGAGCCCACCGCCGCCCGGCTGTCCCGCGAGGAGGCGGCCAAGCGGGTCTGCGCGCGCTGTCCTGTGATGGTCGAGTGCCGTGAACACGCGCTGCTCCAGCCCGAGCCGTACGGCGTGTGGGGCGGCCTGACGGCGGCGGAGCGCCGCGTGGTGCTGGCCCGCCGCCGGCGCCGCGAGATGGAGCTGAAGAAGGCCGCGCGCGCGACGGGCCGCATAGCCGCGGCGGGCTGACCCGCCTGGCGCGGAGCACGCAGAAGGGGCGCCCCTCCGCACCGGGGCGCCCCTTCTCGAACGGCGTCAGCCGAACCGCGTCACGCGTACCGCGTCAGCCGACTCCCGTCAGCCGGCCCGCGTCACTTGGCCCGCGTCACTTGGCCCGGTCGAAGTCGATCGCGCTGTACGCCCGCAGCTTGCGCAGCCGGTGCTCGGAGTCGATCTTCCGTACCGTGCCCGACTTGGAGCGCATCACGATCGACTCGGTCAGCGCGGTCTCCGAGCGGTAGCGCACGCCCCGCAGCAGCTCGCCGTCGGTGATGCCGGTCGCGACGAAGAAGACGTTCTCCCCGGACACCAGGTCGTCGGTGGTGAGCACCCGGTCCAGGTCGTGCCCCGCGTCGATCGCCCGCTGCCGCTCCTCGTCGTCCTTGGGCCACAGCTTGCCCTGGATCGTGCCGCCCAGGCACTTCACGGCACAGGCCGAGATGATGCCCTCCGGGGTGCCGCCGATGCCGAGCAGCAGGTCGACGCCGGTGCCCTCGCGCAGCGCGTAGACCGACCCGGCGACGTCGCCGTCAGAGATCAGCTTGATGCGCGCGCCCGCGTCCCGGACCTCCTTGATCAGGCCCTCGTGCCGCGGCCGGTCCAGGATGACGACGGTGACGTCCTCGGGCGTGGAGCGCTTGGCCTTGGCGATGCGGCGGATGTTCACCGCGACCGGCGCGTCGATGTCGACGAAGTCGGCGGCCTCCGGGCCGGTGACCAGCTTGTCCATGTAGAAGACGGCGGACGGGTCGAACATCGCGCCGCGCTCGGCGGCGGCCAGCACCGCGATGGCGTTGGGCATGCCCTTCGCCGTCAGCGTGGTGCCGTCGATCGGGTCGACGGCGATGTCGACCTCGGGCCCGGTGCCGTCCCCGACGTGCTCGCCGTTGAACAGCATGGGCGCCTCGTCCTTCTCGCCCTCACCGATGACGACGACGCCGTTCATCGACACGGTGGAGACGAGGGTCCGCATGGCGCGCACCGCGGCACCGTCGGCGCCGTTCTTGTCGCCGCGCCCGACCCAGCGGCCGGCGGCCATGGCCGCGGCCTCGGTCACCCGGACGAGTTCCAGGGCGAGGTTGCGGTCCGGGGCCTCGGACGGAACGTCAAGCTCGGACGGCAGGTGATGATTCTCGGTCATCGGAGCGCACCTTTCTGATACGACGACGGCCGGATGAGGGTTTTCGCCCTTCGACTCTATCCCCAGTCCGACAAGATGAGCAGGGGACCCCACGGATGAGCGCGACCGGCACCTGCGACGATAGGGGCGTGGCAGGTTCGAAGGGCAAGCAGAAGACGGTCCGGGACATGGTCCTCTCCCTCGGGGTGATCATGATCGCGGCAGCGGTGATCTATGTGTTCCTCCCGCACGACGACAAGGAACCCGACATCAAGCGGGTCGACTACCGCGTCGAGCTGCTCACGGCGCGCCGCGCCGCCGCCTACCCGGTGGCCGCGCCGGAGGGGCTGCCGGCGAGCTGGAAGGCCACCTCGGTCCGCTTCGACGCCGCGGCGTCGGACGCCTGGCACCTCGGCTTCCGCGCCCCGGACGGGGAGTACGTGGCGGTCGAGCAGTCGACCCGCAAGCCCGGCGCGTTCATCCAGGAGGCGAGCCAGGGGGCGAAGGCGACCGAGGTCACCGAGGAGATCGCCGGGCGCACCTGGACCCGCTACACCGGCGGCCGCTACGACGCGCTCGTGCTCAAGGGCCCCGACGGCTCGACCACGGTGGTGGCGGGCACGGGGTCGTTCGCCCAGCTCAAGACGATGGTGGGCGCGCTCAGGATGGCGTGAGGCGTCCGGCCGGGCCTCCCGCCCGTGCCGTGCACGACGAAGGCCCCCGGCGTCTCGCCGGGGGCCTTCGCGGTGCCGGGTGGTGCTCAGACGGTCGTGACGACCTGCTCGTACGCCAGGCGCGGGGAGCGCGGGTAGGAGGCGTTCTCGCCGGGGCGGCCGATGTTGACCACCATCAGCGGGGTGTGGTCGTCGTCGAGGAACTCCTTGCGGACGCCCTCGAGGTCCACACCGGTCATCGGGCCGGCGGCGAGCCCGGCCGCCCGGACGCCGATGATGAAGTACGCGGCCTGCAGGGCGGCGTTCAGCGCGGCGGAGTTCTCGCGGACCACGCGCTCGCCGAAGAACGCGTCCTTGGCCTGCGGGAACGCCGGGAACAGGGTCGGCAGCTCCTCGTGGAACTCGTTGTCGGCCGAGAGGATCGCGACCAGCGGCGCGGTGGCCGTCTTGGCCCGGTTGCCCTCGGCCATGTGCGCGACCAGGCGCTCGCGGGCCTCGGCCGAGCGGACCAGGGTGATGCGCAGCGGGGTCTGGTTGAAGGCGGTGGGGCCGTACTTGACCAGGTCGTAGATCGCCTGCACCTGCTCGTCGGTCACCGGCTCGTCGGTGAAGGTGTTCGCGGTGCGGGCCTCGCGGAACAGCAGGTCCTGGGCGGCGGGGTCAAGAACGAGAGACATGCGTGCACTTTCCTCGGTGGCGCGTCCGGCCCGGGATCGCCGGACCGTTGGACGTCCGTGACGATACGCCGAAGGAAGTTCAAGGTTCAACTAAAACGGGGGTGTGGTGATCGGCTTCACAGCACCCGGAACGGCCACCCGCCCCGCCTGCGCACCCGCCGACAACGACGAGACGACCCGCACGATGCATTCCTCGGCCTCGCCCTCCGCCCGATCGCCCGCCGGTACGTCCGACGCCTTTGCCGGGAAGCCCGTGTTCACCGGCGGGTGCGCGGGCGCCAAGACCAGGGGCGTCTATTCCTGTCGGGTCCGTGGTGGGGAACTGCTCACTTACGAAAACAAGTTCGAGTGCCCCTGTGACTGGCCGTCCTTCTGCGCTCCGAAGGGCACCGGCACGGTGGAGCCTGGGACCGCTCCCACAGCATGGTCCGACGGGGGTCCACTGCGCCCGCTGCGGTTCCCGCCTCGGGCACGTCGTCGGCAGCGAGGGCTGTCCGACTCCCTGCTCACCTGCGCCGCCGCATCGACAGCATCTCCCTGCGCCTGGAGCCGGAAACGCACTGGCGACGGGAGGTTTTCCCGGACGCCTCGGAGTCCGGGGAGCGATTGCCGGGTATCTCCGTGCGGCGGATGGATTCCGGGTCCCCGCAGTGCCGGCTTCGGTTATTCTACTGCCGTTCCATGTATGCCGAAACTGCTCACCCGCCGGGAGAGATCGCATCATGTCGAGGAAGCTCCGCGCCGAGCGCACGCGCACCATAATCGTCAAGGCTGCTGCAGAGCTTTTCGACAAGTACGGTTATGAATCGTCGAGCCTGAATGACATCGTGGCGCGCGCGAACGTGACGAAGGGCGCCGTGTACTTCCACTTCGCGACGAAAGAAGACCTGGCCCAGGCGGTCCTCGACCTGAATCAAGGAATTTCCCGCCGATTGGTGGCCGAAAATGATCGGCCGGGCCGGTCCGCGCTGGAAGTCCTGGTCCGGGCCGCTTTCGAGATGGCGGAACGGGCCGCGCAGTGCTCCGTGGTGGGCGCCGGCATGCGTCTCGCCGTCGGCGGCGCGACGCCGGGCGGGCCGTCGAACGATCCCTTCGACGCGTGGGTACGGATCGCGGCCGACCGGCTCGCTGTGGCGGTCGCCGAAGGTGACGTCGCCGCCGAGGCCGACGTGGCCGCCGTTGCGCGCTCGCTCGTCTGGTTCCTCGTCGGCAGCCGGCTGGTCGGCTCCGTCCCGGGCGGCGCGACGGCGCGGGCCGGGGCAGTGGCCGACATGTGGCGCCTGCTGATCCCCGGGCTTGTGCCGGAAGCCCGGCGGCGGCATTACCGTGAACTGGTCGACATGCTCGCCCAGTCGGGCGGACGACCTCATTCCGATTGTGTCGTGCGACACGACTCGTGACACGTCGGGAATAGGTGATCTCCCACCGCTTCCCCGGTTCCGCCAATGACGCGGTGTGAATTTAATCCACACGTTAAAACCGCGCAATAAACGCGCTCGCCACCCCGATGTGTGACGCAGGTCACTTCAATTGAGGGAGTCGACGTCGGGGTCGGTTGCTGCAAAGGAAGATCAAATACCGTTGACAAGACCGATCGGCCGGTATTTCAATGGCAGGGTGATCTGGTAGGGCTGCTATGCCCCGAGATCGCCACTCGTCTCACAGGGGGAAGGAACGAGGATGGCCGTCGTCGGCATGTCCGAAAACAGTCCGGATGTTTTCGGACTGCGTGATCTCGCATACGAGCTTCCGGAGCGCGTGAGGCTGCTGGCCGCGCTCCGCACCATCTACGAGGAGAGCCGAAGAGGCGAGGGCAGGGTCGCCATCGTCCACGGCCCGGTCGGCTGCGGTAAGACGGAACTCCTGCACGACTTCGCCGATCATGTGGGCGCACAGGACGGCATCTACCTGAGCGCCACCGCCTCCCGGGACGAGCAGACGGTGCCTTTCGGCCTGCTGGCCCACCTGCTGCACGACGACCGGATCGCGCCGGAGCTGCGAGCCAAGGCCGCCTGGTGTGCGTCGGAGGGGCAGGCGGCCCCCCAGGAACCGGACCGCTCCGGCGAGTCCCCCGGCGACGTGGCACCGCAGATCTTCCACGAGATGTGCCTGGCCCTGCTCGACGTGGTCGAGCACGCGCCCGGCCCCGTCGTCCTCGGCATCGACGACATGCACTACGCGGACACGGCCTCCCTTCGCTGCCTGTCCTACGTCGTGCGCAGGCTGCGTTCCTCGCCCCTGCTCATCGTGCTGAACGAGGCGCCGCACTCCCGGCGGCTGGCCACACTGTCCGAGGCGGAATGGCCGGCCGAGCCGCTCGTGCGCCGTCTGAAGCTGCCCCTGTTGTCCCCGCAGGGACTGGAGGAGGTCATAGCCGGCCGGCTCGGACGGGCGGCGGCAGAAGCACTGGCCGCCGACGCCTATCGGGTCACCGGAGGCAACCCCGCCCTGCTGCGCGGGCTGATCGAGGACAACCGGGGCACCGTGGTGTCGTCCGCACCGGTCTTTCGCGTGGCCGACGGCTACGGCCAGGCCCTGACCAGCTGTCTCTTCCGGTGCGAACCCGAAGTACTGCACGTCGCCCGCCAGCTGGCCGTACTCGACGAGGCGCCCTCGGTCCCGGTGCTGGCCCAGCTGACCGGCATGGATCCGGACAGCGCCGCGCGCGCCCTCGAACTGCTGCGCGAGACCGGTCTGCTCTCCGGCGGGCTGCTGCGGCACGCCGGCGCCAACAGCGCGGTGCTCAGCGGCATGACTCCTGAACAGCGCGCCGACCTCCAGGTCAACACGGCCAACGTCCTGTTCAAGAACGGCTTCCCGACCGACACGGTGGCGCGTCACCTGCTCGCGGCCAGCCGCGTCGACAGCGACTGCGCGATCCCCGTCCTGCAGGAGGCCGCCCAGCAGGCGGTGGCGGACGGTGACCTGGACTTCGCGCTGGACTGCCTGCGCATGGCCCTCCAGTACGACACCGACGAGCAGCGCCGGGCGGCCACCACCGCGATGATCATGCAGGCGACGTGGCGCCGCGAGCCGTATGCGGCGTACCGGCGGGTCGAGGGGCTGGTGGAGGACTCCCGCGCGGGGCGCCTGACGGGCCAGCACGCGACCTCGGTCATCGACGCCCTGATGTGGTTCGGCCGCCCCAGCGAGGCGATCGACCTGCTGATGCGCGGGGCGCGGGCGGATCCGGGCGCGCACGACCTGGTCGGCGCCTCCCACCTGGAGGCGTGCCACGCCTGGCTGGACACGCTCTACCCGGGCCGCGGCGGTGGGCACGCGGCGCGGATCCCGCACGCCCACGAGATCACCGGGGGCGGCGTCGCCCCGGACGCCTGGGCCAAGAGCCGGGCGGCGCAGCTGTTCCGGTGGAACCTGACTACGCCACCGGACAACGGGCGGGTCCGCGAGGCGCAGCAGTCGCTCAGCCACTACACGCTCACGGACGGCACCGCGCCCCTGCTGCTGGTCGCTCTCGGAACCCTGCTCCAGGCGGAGCGGTTACAGGAGGCCGGCGCACGGTCCGAAGAACTGGCCCGCCTGGCCGGACAGGCCTCGTTCACCGTGTGGGAGGCGCTGTTCCGTTCCATGCGGGCGGAGGTGTTCCTGCGGCAGGGCGAGCCGGTCGCCGCCGAACGGGAGGCCGACCAGGCCGTCGCCCTGTTGCCCGTACGCAACTGGGGCATCCTGCTGGGGCTTCCGCTCGCCACGGCACTACAGGCCAACGCGTTGACCGGGCACACCGCCGCCTGGGCGACCGAGGCGCAGACGGTGCTGCCCCAGGCGATCTTCGAAACGCCCTACGGTGTACGTCTGCTGCACGCTCGCGGCCACCGCCACCTGGCCGGTGGTCAGGTCTCCGCGGCACTCGGCGACTTCCAGGGTGCGGGTGAGCTGGCCGAGCGGCTGGGTCTGGACCACCCGGTGGTCCTGCCCTGGCGGACGAGCGCGGCTCAGGCTCTCATCCGCCTGGGCGACCGCAAGCAGGCCCGAACGCTGCTCGGCGAACAGCTGCGCGCGTGCGGGCCGGATCAGCCGCGGATCTACGCCGAGGCGCTGCGCGCGCTGGCCGCGGCGAGCCCGCTCCAGGAGCGGCACAAACTGCTCAACCAGGCCTCGGAGCACCTCCAGACGTGCGAGGCACCTCTGGAGCTGGCGTTCGCTCTGCACGACCTCGGGTGGGCCTGGCAGGAACAGGGGCAGTACACCAAGGGGCGGCAGATCGTGCGCCGGGCCGCGCTGATGGCCGAGCGGCGAGGCGTGCGCATTCCGGCGCCCGCCACCCACCGGCTGAACCACGACGAGCAGGACCGGCCGGCCACGCCGACGGCGCGACCGGTCCGCGCGGCGGAGGTGCTCAGCGACGCCGAGATGAGGGTCGCTCAGCTGGCGGTGGGCGGGTACAGCAACCGGCAGATCGCGAGCCGGCTGTTCGTGACAGTGAGTACGGTCGAGCAGCACCTCACGCGGATCTATCGCAAGCTCGACATCAGGCGGCGGACGGACCTCGTCGGCGCCTTGCAGAGGGCCGAGCCGGTGGAGCGGGACCAACTGGCCAGCTGAGCAGGCCGTGCCGTTCCTGTGTGACGGGGTCGGCGGCGCGGACGAGAGCCCTGGAGGTGCCTTCCTCTTCAGGGCCCCGCGTCGCGTCACATGACGTCGAGGAGGGCCCGGGCGACGGCACCGGGGTCGTCGTCCAGGTAGAAGTGGCCGCCCGGGAAGGCGCGGACATCGGTGTGGGAGACGGTGTGGGCGTCCCATGCGCGCACCTCGGGCAGGGGGGCGACCGGGTCGTCCTTCCCGGCGAAGACCGAGATGGGACAGGTCACCTGGGCCGATTCCGGGTGCGGACGGTAGGTCTCCACCGCTCGGTAGTCGGCCCGCACGACGGGGAGCACCAGGGCGCGCATATCGGCGTCGGCGAGCAGCGCGGACGCGGTGCCGCCCAGCCGGTCCAGCTCCCTGATCAGGCCGGCGTCATCGCGCTGGTGGACCCGCTCGTCGCGCACGATCGAGGGGGCGCGCCGGGCCGAGACGATCAGCCGGCCGGGCCCCTGAGCGGTCAACTGCTCGAAACGGCGCGCCACTTCGAAGGCGACGACGGCACCGAGGCTGTGGCCGAAGAAGGCGAACGGCCCGTCGAGTTCGTGCCGCAGGGCGGCGAAGGCGGCGTCCGCGAGCGCGGGGACGCTGTCGAGGAAGGGTTCGTGGCGCCGGTCCTGACGACCCGGATACTGCACGCACCACGCCTCCGCCTTCGGGGCGAGCGCCTGCGCGAGCGGTCGGAAGGAGGCCGCCGACCCGCCCGCGTGCGGGAAGCAGACCAGGCGGGGCACACCCTGCGGCACCTCGACGAAGCGGCGCGTCCAGGAGCGCAGGCTGTCCTTGCTGACCCTCATGTCGACCTCGCTGTCGGGCGGGGACGGCGGCGCCGGAGGGCGCCGGGACGGATGGCGGGTCCGTGGCCGGTCGGGGGATGCCCGGTCACGGACCCGCGTTCGGGGATGGTGCCGCGCTTCGCTCAGTGCGAGACGGCGCCGAGCTCGTCCACCTGCCCGGCGGGCTCCCCGGCCGCCGCCCCGGGGGCCGGGGCACCGGGCTTCTTGAGGGTGAAGGCGAGCAGACCGCCGATCACGGCGGCGGCGCCGCCGATCCAGGTGGCCGTGCGCAGACCGTCGGCCACGGCCGAGACGGCGGGGTGGGCGTCGGCGCTCACGTCGAGGCCGGCGTTGGCGATGGCGACCAGGGCGGCGAGGCCGGCCGCGCCGCCGATCTGCTGGGAGGCGTTGGCGAGCGCGGAGGCGATGCCGGCCTCGCTCGGGGCCACACCGGAGGCGGCGCACACGAACATCGCGGGGAAGGTGACGCCGCCGCCGACACCCCAGACGATCAGGCCGACGAGCAGCTGCCAGAAGGAGGCGTGGGTGGTCATCGCGAGCGCGAGGACGATCATGCCGATGCCGTTGATCAGCATGCCGAGGAACAGCGTGGTGCGCGGGCCCCACTTGCCGAGCAGGACGCCGGTGAGCCGCAGCGAGGCCAGCATCGAGACCACGGTGAGCGGCAGGAAGGCCAGGCCGGCTTCGAGGGCGTTGTAGCCGAGCACGACCTGCAGGTAGTTGGTGAACAGGTAGTAGGAGCCGGACAGCGCGCTCTGGAAGACCAGGATGATCAGGATCGCGGTCACCAGGCTGCGGTTGCGGAACAGCCGCATCGGTGCGAGCGGGGCGCGCGTCTTGGACTCCACCAGGGCGAACACGGCGAGGAGCACCACGCCGGCGGCGATGGAACCGGCGCCGCGCAGCGAGCCCCAGCCCGCCTCGGGGCCGCTCACCAGGCCGAGCACCAGCAGGGACGAGCCCGCGGTGGCCAGAAGCGCGCCGGGCAGGTCGAAGCTCGCGTCACTGGAGGAGCGCTCGTCGGGCGGCAGCACGGAGGGCGCGGCGACGGCGGCCAGCAGGGCCATCGGCACCAGGATGAACAGCACCCACTCCCAGCCCCAGGCGTTGGTGAGCAGACCGCCGAGCAGGGCACCGGCCGCGAGACCGCCGCTGCCGCAGGCGCCCCAGACGGCCAGCGCGCGGTTGCGCTCGGCACCTTCCTCGAAACGGGTGTTGACCAGCATCAGGGTGGCCGGCGAGAGCAGCGCGGCGCCGATGCCCTGCACGGCGCGGGCGGCGATCAGCACACCGGGGTCCGTGGCCAGACCGCCCGCGAGGCAGGCCAGGCCGAAGACGGTGGCGCCGAGCAGGAAGATGCGGCGGCCGCCGAGGCGGTCCACCAGACGGCCGCCGAAGAGCAGGAGTCCGCCGAATGCCACGGCGTAGGCGCTGACCACCCACTGCAGGGACTGGGCGGTGAATCCGAGCGCTTTTCCGATGTCCGGCAGCGCGACGTACACGATGTTGTAGTCGGCGGCAACGATGAACTGGGCAAAGGCGAGCAGCGCGAGCATGAGCCCGGGCCGGTGCCTGGTGTTGGGGACGGTGTCAACCACGACTGGGCTTCTTTCTGTCACATGGGCCGGTGCATGAGAGCGGAACCGGGGGAGCGACGAGCAATCAGTACACGGTGTTCAGTAACAACACGGCGAAGTCTGACTCAACGGCGCTCCCCTGTCAAACGGTGTTGTGGTCACGCGAGTCGGGGTGATCCCACGGGGTTCGGTCAGCCGTGCGAGGCCTTGATCCGGTCCGCCATCCGCTCGGCCAGCATCAGCACCGTGAGCAGCGGGTTTCCGCGGATGACCTCGGGCATCACGGACTGGTCGATCACGCGCAGGCCCTCGACGCCGAGGACACGGCAGTCCGGGTCGACCACGGTGGTGGCGTCGTCGGGCGAGCCCATGCGGGCCGTGGTCGCCACGTGGTGGCTGGCGAAGGTGACCCGCGGCAGTTCCTCGGCGGAGGGCAGCTCGGGCTTGCCCGCGAGGAGGGACCGGAAGGCCGGCTGATGGACCAGCTCCCCGACGCGTTCGAGCGCGTCCTTGGCACGCAGCGCGTCGCTCTGGTCGGTGAGCATGTGCATCTCCACGAACGGGCCGGCGAGCGGATCGCGCGAGGTGAACACCAGGCGGCCGCGGCTGACCGCGTGCATCTGCCAGATGCAGACACCGGGAGTGTTCAGCCAGCCGTTGTTCGGAATGATCATCATGTCGTTGAAGCCCGTGTCCCCGAGCCCGGAGGAGTACCGCCAGGTGACGTTCACGGTCCTGCCGAAGGGACTCGCGGCCCGGTCCGACGGGATGGGCAGGGCCAGCACGATGAAGGGGTGCTCGGTGAGCTCCTGTCCGACCGGAAGCTCCACCACCTGCTCGACGCCGAGTCGGCGCAGGTCGGGGGAGGTGCCGATGCCGGAGCGCACCAGCACGGCCGGGGACAGGGTGCCGCCCGCGGCGAGGATCACCTCGCCGCCCGGGGCGAGGGGGACCGTCTCGCCGTCGGCCAGCTGCACTCCCGTGACCGTGCTGCGGTCGGGCGCGAAGGTGACGCTGTCCACCAGGGCTTCGCCGCGGACGGTCAGATTGCCGCGCCCGCGTGCGGGCTCGAGGTACCCGTCGTTGGCCGCCACCCGCTTGCCGTCGCGCAGGTGCATGGGGAAGGGGGACAGCCCGGTCGAGTCCGGGGCATTGGCGTCGTCGTGCCAGGCGATGCCCATCCCGAGTGCGGCGTCCCGGAAGGCGAGGTCGACGCCGCCCCAGTCCTTCTGCGGCTCGCGGTAGACCGGCAGTGGTCCGCCCCGGCCGTGGTAGGGGGCGTCCGGGAAGTCGTGGTCGTCCTCCAGTTTCCGGTAGTACGGCAGGACCTCGTCGAAGGACCAGCCGGCGGCGCCGCGTGCCACCCACCGGTCGAAGTCGTCCCGCACCCCGCGAATGGAGAACAGTCCGTTCACCTGGGAAGTGCCGCCCACGCCGCGGCCCGCCTGGAAGGGGACCGGGTCCAGACCCGGGTGGATCCTGGTCTCCAGGCCGTGCCACCAGAAGTCGGGCTGCGCCGCCATGTCCAGGTCGAAGGTGCGGCCGGCGAAATTTTGTGGTCGGTCCGCCGGGCGGATGTCCTTTCCGGCCTCCAGGAGCAGGACCCGGGCCGCCGAATTCTCGGAGATTCTGGCCGCCAGCGCGGAACCGGCGGCGCCACCGCCGACGACGATGTAATCCCAATCGGTGGAGGGGGTGACCATTTTTCGACCTTTCACCGGACGGTATTCCATTGCTCGGTATTTCTCGTGTCCGCGAGCGACCGTAAAGGGACCGCCACCCCTATCGACAACCCCTAGATCGCATCGCGGGTGCCTCGGCGTGCGCGCATGTGCCCAGGGGTCGTCCCGGCGAACGCCGAGCGGCACAGGACTGCAGGGGACCGCACGCTCCGGGGGCGGCGCTGCACACCCCCGATGAACTACACACTGATCACAAACTGCCCCATAGGCACTGAACTCTACGCTGTTACGATGGCGTCATGGCAGACCCGAAACCGAGCAGGCGAGAACGCCTCCGCGCTGAGGCCGCGCAGGAGATCAAGACGATTGCGCTGAAGCACATGGCGGAGAACGGCACGGCGGCCGTGTCCCTGCGCGCGATCGCTCGTGAGATGGGGATGACCGCCGGCGCCATCTACAGCTACTACGACACGCGCGACGATCTGATCACCGCACTGGTCGCCGATGTCTACAACTCGCTGGCCCAGGCGCTCGAGGAAGCCGTCGCCGCCGCGCCCGAAGGCCCCGTCGCCCAGGTGGTGGCGTACGGCCAGGCCTACCGGAACTGGGCGGTGGCCAACCCGCAGGAGTTCCGGCTCGTCTACGGCGACCCCGCGCCGGGGTACCGGGTGCCCCCGTGCAGCGCCGCCGCCGAGGCCGAGCATCGTGCCTGCACGGCGCTGACGGGAGTGGTGGTCGCGGCCTGGCCCTGGGCGCAGCGGCTGCACGCCGACAGCGGCTACGACTGGGACGACTACGACCCGGAGTTCGTCAAGACCGTGCGGTCCGCCTTTCCCGACCTGCACCCGGCTGCCGTGGCGGTCGCCCTGCGGCTGTGGGGTCGCCTGCACGGACTCGTGTCACTGGAGATCTACGGCCATCTGCGCCCCCAGGTGCAGGACCCGGCCAAGTTGTACCACGCCGAGCTGGTCGACCTCACCCACCTGCTGGGACTCACCGCCCCGGTGTCCGCCGGCCGGGACTGATCCGAGCCGGGGCCCTCTCGAGAAGGCGCCGGGACCGCACCTGACGTGCGGTCCCGGCGCCTTTTGCGTACCGCCGCCCCCGTCGGCCTCCGTGCGAAGGGGTCGCTTGACAGTGAACGGCGTTGCGATAGCGTTAGCCGTAGCGCAGCTGAACGGCGTGTACTTCCTGGCCGGTGCCGGACCTGGTGCGGGCCGCGTCTGACGCCCAGCGCCCGCGTCGGCGGCCTGTCCCCGCGGATCTCTCACCTCTATGAATTCGGAAGGACCCTTCCTCATGAGCGACGTCAACCAGATCGTCGAGACCTACTTCAAGGCCTGGAACGACTTCGACGCCGACAGTCGCAAGGCCACCCTTGAGTCGATCTTCGGCAAGAAGGCCCGGATCATCGACCCCGACTGGGTCGCCGAGGGTGTGGACGCCATCGTCGAGGCCATCGGCGCCGCCCGGGGCAAGCTCGGTGACCTGCCGCTCGACCTGACCACGGTCATCAGCTCCCACAACGACGCCGTCCTGTACACCTGGCATCTCGGCCCCGCGGCCGAGCCGATCGCCAAGGGCTACGGCGTGCTGCAGCTGGAGAACGGCGTCATCGAGCTGGCGTACAACTTCTTCGGCTGATCCCGCCGGTTTCCGTGGTTCCAGTGTGGGCCGGACGCGTTCGCGCGTCCGGCCCTTTTCGCTTTCGACCCCGGAAATAGGGGTCGCGGGCGGCTCAGAACTGGGGTTGGCGATAGGGGGAGCGCGTCACTAGTTTTCCCAGTGCCGCGCGTCGACCGCCCGAAAGAGGAATCGCAGATGACCGCCGCACCACTCGCGCGGGAAACCGCCCCGCACTCCTTTCTCACGGATCTGCTCACCGGGCACCTCGACTGGCCCCGCTGGCGCGGATTCCCCCGGCCGGACCGGGCCGAACAGGAACGCGGCGACCGGCTGGTCGCCGACGCACGGGAGTACTTCGCGGCACGGGTCGACGCCGACGGGGCCGACGACACCCGCACCCTGCCCGACGGCCTGCTCGACGATCTCCGACGGCGCGGCTACTTCCGGCTCGTGGTCCCGGAGGAACTCGGCGGCCTCGGACTCACCCCCTACACCGCCTTCCGCGTCATCGCCCAGGCCTGCGCGCACTCCGTGGCCGTCGGACAGGTCGTGGCCATCCAGAACGGCGTCGGCGCGGCGGCCATGCTGCCCGCCCTGCCTCCCGGCCCGCTGCGCGACTTCGTCGGCGGACGGCTCGCCGCCGGCACCCTGTCCGGGTTCGGCGACACCGACCGCTCGGGCCAGAACAACGCCCGGCCGACCCTCACCGCCACCCCCGTGGACGGCGGTTACCGCCTCCGCGGCGAGAAACTGTTCACCGGCAACGGGCCCGTCGCCGACCTGATCGGGGTCTCCGCCACCGTGCCCGGCGAGAAGGGCCCCAAGGTCGGCGCCTTCTTCCTGGACACGGCCACTCCCGGCTTCTCGGTCGGCTCCCGGGTGGAGTTCATGGGCAGCCGGGGCCTGCCCAACGCCTCCCTCGTCTTCGACGACGTCTTCGTACCGGCCGGACAGGCCCTCCTCGACCCCGACGGCGACCAGCTCCCACCCGACGTGGGCCTCGTGGCGCTGCTCGGCCGGATCCACTTCACCGGCGCCCCCGCCATGGCCGTCGCCCGCAACTGCCTCGCCTGGTCTCGCGACTTCATCGCCCGCCGCACCATCGACGGCCGCCCGCTCGGCGCGTACGACGAGATCCAGCGGACCGCGACCGCCACCCTCGGCCAGGTGTACGCCATGGAGTCGGCAGTGCGCTGGAGCCTGCTCGCCGACGGACTCGCCGACCGCTGGTTCGAACGGTTCGCCACCAAGAACCTCCTGGTCCGCGGGGCTTGGCGGATCGTCGACCGGACGGTGTCCCTGCACGGCGGCGAAGGCTTCGAGACGGCAGCCAGCAAGCGCCGCCGCGGCGCCGTCCCGGTCCCGCTGGAGCGCGCCTTCCGGGACGCCCGCGGCCTGCGCATCGCCGGCAACGTCGACTTCCAGCTGGACAACCAGCTGGGCCGGATGCTGCTGGCCCACTTCCGCGCCGCCGCACGGCCGGACGCGCTGCCCCGGGCGGACATCCGGGCCACCGCGCTCGCACCGGCCAACCAGGAGCACCTGCGCGCGCTCGCCGAGCTGGTGCGCCTGCTGCACGAGCTCGTCGCCGGCCTCCTGCGCAGGCATCCCGACCCCGACCGGATGTACGCCGAGGAGCGCACCGTCGTCCTCCTCGGCCGCATCGCCGCGGAACTCTTCAACGCCGTCGCGGTCCTCGCCCGCGCCGGTGCCGCGGACCCCGCCGAAGCGCCCGACCCGTGGGAGGAGCAGGAACTGGCCGACCTGTACCTCGTCGAGGCCCGCCACCGGCTCGCCGGGTTCCTCGCCCGTCTGCGCGAGGAGTCCGGGCCCGACCACGCCAAGATCAGCCGCCGGTGGCTGGCCGGCTCGCACGACCGGCTCGTCCGTCACTGAACGGCCAGCACCGGCCGACCGAGAGGACCACATGACGACCGACCACGAACTGCCCGACGTGCTGGGCGGCTTCGACCTGTCGGACCAGACCCGCTTCGCCGACGGAGTCCCCTACGACCTGTTCGCCCGGCTGCGCGAGGAGGCGCCCGTCCTCTTCCACCCCGGCGCGCGCACCGCCGACGGTGACGGATTCTGGGTCCTCACCGGTCACGCCGACATCGTGGCCGCCGCCGCCTCCCCCGACTTCTCCGCGCAGGGCGGCGGTGGCCGCGCCGGCGGCGGCTCGCATCTGGACGACCTGCCGGTCGGCGTCCATGCCGGGGTGCTCTTCGCCATGATGGACAACCCGCGCCACGACCTGATCCGCCGGCTGCTGCGTCCCGCCGTCACCGGGGAGGTGGCACAGGGCCTGGCCGCCCCGCTCCGCGAGATCGCGGCGGACCTGCTCCATGACGCCCTCGCCGACGGCGGCCGCGTCGACTTCATGAAGGACCTCAGCGAACCCTACGCGTTGCGCGCGGTGTCCCTGCTGCTGGGCGCGCCCCGCGCGGACTGGGACCGGCTCGCCGACTGGGGGCGCCGCAACCTGGGGTTCACCAACCGGCTCACCGGCACGCCCGACGCCGGCTCGGCCGAGACCTTCCAGGCCATGTCCGCGTACTTCAAGGAGCTGCTGGACCACAAACGGGACACCCCCGCACAGGACCTGGCCTCCGTCCTCGCCCTCGGCGCCCTCGAGGAAGGGCACGGTGAGGCACCGATGACCGATCAGGAACGCGACGCCAACGCCACTCTCATCCTGATCACCGGCTTCGAACAGCCCCGCAACACCATCGCAGGCGGTGTGCTCGCGCTCGCCCAGCACCCCGACCAGTGGCAGGCGCTGCGCAAGGACCGCTCCCTGCTGCCCCGGGCGATCGAGGAGATCCTGCGCTGGGTGCCGCCCAACCCCTACAACCGGCGCACGGCCACCCGCGACGTCGAACTGCACGGCCACCACATCAAGGCCGGCGACAAGGTGACCTTCTGGTGGCCGTCCGCCAACCGGGACGAGGAGGCTTTCGACCACGCCTCGGTCTTCGACATCAGCCGCAGCCACAATCCGCACCTCTCCTTCGGCACGGGCACCCACTTCTGCCTGGGCGAGCAGGTGGCACGGCTGGAGATCCAGCTCTTCCTGGAGGCCCTGCTCGACACGGTCGCCGAGGTCCGGCTGACCGGGCCGGTCGTTCACGCCCCCAACAACAAGCACACCGTGATCCTCGACATGCCGGTGGAACTGGTGCCCACCTCGCCCACCGGCTGACACCCACCCCACTGCAGACGGGATACCCGACATGACCGAGACCGTCGAGACACGCGCGACCGACGACCTCCCCGAAGTCCTGCCCTACGACCCGTTCGACCCCGCCTTCCACTCCGACCCCTATGCCACCTACACCCGGCTGCGCGCCACCGGTGGCTCGGTCATCCCCACCGGCGCCGGCGTGGCGGTCCTCGGCTACCAGGACGTCCACGCCGTCCTGCGCAACCCCCACCTCGGGCGCGGCGAGGGCGCCGGCTACCAGGACACCCTGATACCGACGCCGGACGGTCTGCGGCCGGCGGTGATGTTCATGGACCCGCCGGACCACACCCGTATCCGGGCCCTGGTCAACAAGGCGTTCACCCCGCGCGCCATCGAACGGCTGCGGCAGCCCGCCGAGGAGCTCGCCGCCAGGCTGGTCGCCGAGGCCGCCGAGGAGACCGCCGCGCACGGCTCGGTCGACCTGACCTCCACCCTGTTCCGCCCGCTGGGCGCGGGGGTGCTGAACATCCTGGTGGGTGTGCCGGAGAAGTACCTCGCCCAGTGCATCGAGTACGCCAACGACGCCGGCCGCGGTCTCGACCCCGCCTACACTCTCTCGGCCGACGCGCTCGCCGACCGGCTCAAGGCCCGCGACGGCTATGTGGAGATCGCCCAGGAACTGATCGCCGAGCGCCGCGCGCAGCCGGTCGACGACCTGATGAGCGAACTGGTGCTGGCGGAGCAGGACGGCGAACGGCTCAACGAGATCGAGCTGCTCACCACGGTGGCCAACATCTTCCTCGCCGGCTTCAGCGCCCCGCAGGCCGCGATGGGCCTCGCGGCGCTCTCCCTGCTGAGCCACCCCGACCAGCTCGCGTGGTACCGCGCCCACCCCGAGGAGGCGGCCGGCTCCGTCGAGGAACTGATGCGCTACGACTCGGCCGTCCAGCTGATCAACCGCACCGCCCTGGCGGACACCGAGGTCGGCGGCGTACCGGTGCGGGCGGGTGACGAGGTCTTCATGCTGCTCGGCGCCGCCAACCGGGACCCCGAGGCCTACGAGGACGCCGACCGCCTGGACCTGACCCGGCGCGGCACCAGGAACCTCGGCTTCGGACACGGTATCCACTACTGCGTGGCGGCGCCGATCGCCAAGCTCGTCATCGAGGTCGTCCTCGACGCCCTCGTGCGGTACGACGTCGAGCTGGTGACGCAGAACCCGCCGACCAACGGCGCCCTCGCCATCCGCAGCCTCGCCGAGCTGCCCGTCAGGGTCCGGCCGCGCACCGGCGCCTGAGCCCGCCCCGGCATCCCGACCCCGCACCGCACCCCTGGAAGAACAAGGAGAACCCAGCACGTGAGCAGTGACATCAACACCGTGGTGAAGAAGTACATCGAGACCTGGAACATCCTCGACGGGGCCGAACGCCGCGCCGCCATCGACGCGTTGTTCACCGAGAACGTCGAGTACGCCGACCCCAACGTGCACATCACCGGACGGGACGCCCTGGACGCGTACATCGCGCAGACGCAGGCGCAGATCCCCGGCGGGGTCTTCGCGCTGGCGAGCGAGGTGAGCAGCCACCACGATCTCGGCCGTTTCACCTGGCAGGTCGGCCCGGCCGGCGGAGCCCCGTTCGCCGTGGGGTACGACTTCATCGCGGTGGAGGACGGACGGGTGCGGCGGCTGTACGGCTTCTTCTCGTGACGCGTGAGACATAGGGCGGCGCCGATCGGCACGGGCGAAGGACCGCCGGACCCTCTGGTCCGGCGGTCCTTCGCCCTTGTCCCGGGGCGGCTGCCTCAGTCGGTCGGCCGGGGCGGTGCAGGGCTTGATGTCGTTGACGAACTCGGTCCCGATCGACCGGGTGTGCACTGTGAACGGGTCCTAGGTGCCGGTCAGTTCCGGCGCGGACGCCGGGTCGCGCACCACCGTGCGGTGGAACGGTGTGGCGGTGGTCATGCCCTCGACCGGTAGGCGACGAGCACCTTGGACAGCCCGCCGGAGGACGCGCTCACGAGGGGAATCTCCAGGAGCCCGCCGGGGCGGGGTAGGCGCGGCCGCCCCGGCTCCAGCTCGCCTCCCGCAGAGCCGGGCGCGAGTCGTGCGCGCCCGGTGCGGGGAGCTGCCCGACCGACAGCAGCACCGTGAGCACCGCGGCCAGCTCCTCCTGACTGGGGTTGCCGTGCAGGACCTTCACAGGGTTCATCGTCTCGCCTCCGCTCTCACGCCGGGGCGTTGCCGTGCTTGCGCGACGGCAGGTCGGCGTGCTTGGTCCGGAGCATGGCCAGGGACCGGATCAGCACCTGCCGGGTCTCGCGCGGGTCGATCACGTCGTCGACGAGACCGCGCTCCGCCGCGTAATAGGGGTGCATGAGCTCGGTCCGGTACTCGTCGATCTTCCGCCGGCGCACCGCGTCGGGGTCGCCGGCCCCGGTGATCTCCCGGCGGAAGATCACGTTGGCCGCCCCCTCGGCACCCATCACGGCGATCTCGTTGGACGGCCAGGCCAGCGCCACGTCGGTGCCGATGGACCGGGAGTCCATGACGATGTAGGCGCCGCCGTAGGCCTTGCGCACCACGAGGGAGACCCGGGGGACCGTGGCGTTGCAGTACGCGTACAGCAGTTTCGCGCCGTGCCGGATGATGCCGCCGTGCTCCTGGTCCACACCGGGCAGGAAGCCCGGTACGTCCACGAGCGAGACCAGGGGGATGTTGAAGGCGTCGCAGGTGGAGACGAACCGGGCCGCCTTCTCGCTGGCGTGGATGTCGAGCACCCCGGCCAGTGAGGCCGGCTGGTTGGCCACGATGCCGACGACGTGCCCGTCCAGACGTGCCAGGGCGCACAGGATGTTCGTCGCCCAGGCCGCGTGGACCTCGAAGAAGTCACCGTCGTCGACGATCTCCTCGATCACGGCCCGCATGTCGTACGCCTTGTTCGGGTCGGCCGGGACGAGGTCCAGCAGTGCGTCGTTGCGGCGGTCGGCGGGGTCCGACGCGGGTTGCGCCGGGGGCAGTTCACGGTTGTTCGCCGGAAGCAACGACAGCAGGTAGCGGACCTCCTCCAGGCAGCTCTCCTCGTCGTCGTAGGCGAACTGCGCGACGCCGGAGACCGCGGCGTGCACATCGGCACCGCCCAGGCCGTCCATGCTGACCGACTCACCGGTCACGGCCTGGACCACGTCGGGGCCGGTGATGAACATCTGCGCCGTGGCGCGGACCATGAAGACGAAGTCGGTGAGAGCAGGAGAGTAGGCGGCGCCCCCCGCGCACGGCCCCAGCATCACGCTGATCTGCGGGATCACGCCGGAGTTGCGGGTGTTGCGGCGGAAGATGCCGCCGTACCCGGCCAATGCGGTGACACCCTCCTGGATACGGGCGCCCGCCCCGTCGTTGAGGCTGACCAGCGGTGCGCCCGACGCCGCCGCGAGATCCATCAGCTTGTGGATCTTGGCGGCGTGCGCCTCGCCCAGGGCGCCGCCGAACACGCGGAAGTCATGGGCGTAGACGAACACGGTCCGGCCGTGCACGGTGCCCCAGCCGGTGACCACGCCGTCGGACGGGTAACGTCTGTCCTCGAGGCCGAAGCCGGAGGCGCGGTGCCGGCGCAGGGCCTCGACCTCCGTGAAGGAGCCCTTGTCCAGCAGGAGTTCCACGCGCTCGTGGGCGGTCAGTTTGCCGCGGGCGTGCTGTCGTTCGGTGGCCTTGGGGTCAGGTCCCCGCCGGGCCGCATGCTTCAGGGAGCGCAGTTCGTCGAGACGTTCCTCAGGTGTCACAGCGTGTTCCTCCACAGCAGGGGGGCCGTCGTGCCGGCACCGCGGGACGGGTCGGGGTCAGCCGCGCTCGCGGCGACGAGGCGTTCGGCGTGCGCCCAGTGCGCGGGGGTGGTCCCGCTGGCCGCCACATAGCCGTCGGGCCGCAGCAGCACGAAGCCGGGGCCGCCCCGGCCGACATGCGCGTGACGCACCAGAGCCGGCCGCAGCGCGGCGAAGGCCACACCGCGCAGCCGCAGCGACCGGCCGCCGAACGTCACCAGGCGGTAGCGGTCGTCGGGCAGCGGGGCCGCCGTCCAGTGCGGTGAGCGGGTGCCCGGCCGGGGCAGGCCGCGCCCGGCAGGCCCCTCGGTGGCGTAGCGCACCCGCCAGCCCGCGAGCAGCGGGGCGAACCAGCGGCGCAGCAGCCCCAGCGACTCCAGCGCGGACCAGGCCGTGTTGCGCACCTGCGCGGCCGCCGGCGGGAGCGTGAAGACCCGCAGGAATCGGTGCGTATTGTGCACGATCTGTCCGGCGGCCTGCCGACGCTCGGTGTCGTAACTGTCCAGCAGCCCCGGTGCGAACCGGCCGTCGATGACGCCGGCCAGTTTCCAGGCCAGGTTGTGCACGTCCTGGATGCCGAGGTTGAGGCCCTGGCCGCCGATCGGGGAGTGGGTGTGCGCGGCGTCGCCCGCCAGCAGGACACGCCCCTCGCGCAACCGTTCGGCGATCCGCTCCTGGCTGTGGAAGCCGTTCACCCTGTCAAGCGAGGCCACCCGCAGCCCGCCCGGACCCCGCTCGTCGAGGAGCCGCTGCACGCCCCCCTCGGTGAGCGGGTGGTCCGGGGACACGGCGCCGGAGACACGCACCCGGCCGGCCGGCAGCGACGCGAAGACCACCGAGCCCGCCAGACCGAGGAAGTAGTGCACCGCGTCGTCGGCCGGCCGGCCCTCGACGCGTCCCTCGGCGATCAGGAAGTCGACCGGGACAGGGGTGCCGGTGAAGCCGATGCCCAACTGCTCGCGAATCGGGCTGCGCACGCCGTCGGCCGCGATCACCCAGTCCGCCTCGATACGGGCCGCACCGGCCGGGCCCTCGGCGTCTACGGTGACCTGGTCGTCGTGGGTGCGGACCTCGGTGACCGTCACGCCGCGCTCCACCCGGCCGCCGAGCTGTTCCAGGCGTCGCTCCAGCAGGTCGCAGGTGTCCTCCTGGGGGAGCATCAACGGCTCGTTGTCCACACCCAGTTCGATCCGCAGGGTGCGCCCGCCCGCCAGGTGGTACTCGTTGGCGTGGATCCTCAGCCCGCGCTTCTCCGCCTCGGCGAGTATCCCGAGTTCCCGGAACACCCGCAGCGTCGGCGCGTGCAGCTGGACGGCGCGGGATCCGCGCTGCGGAGTCAGCTGGGCCTCCAGCAGACGGGCCCGTACACCCCGATGCCACAGCGCGCACGCCGCGGCCAGGCCCACCGGGCCCGCACCCACGACGACCACGTCCGTCCGGTCCGTCACGTTCGCCTCCTGTGCTCGTCCGGGGGACATCACGCCGGCTCCCGGCTGGTGAGAGCGGCGAGCCGGCCGGTGAGGGCCGCGGCCGTGGCCGGCGCGTGCTCCTCGATCATCGAGAAGTGGTCACCGGGCACCTCGGCCACGTCGTGCTGTGACGACCAGGACGGGCGCGGTCCGTCCACGACGGGAGCGCCGGGCAGGGGCCCGTCCGGCCGGACCAGCAGCGTCGGCGTCCTCACCGGCGTGGGCCGCCAGTCGTCCAGCAGCCGCAGGTACCCGCCCATCGCCACGAGCGCGTCGTCCTCCACCGCCCCGAGCTCGCCGAGCCGCCGGGCCATGCCGGCCAGCAGCGACGGGGTGGCGGCCCGCAGCGCCGGATCGTCGGGCGCGTAGGTGTCCAGCAGGACCAGCGCCTCCGGGAACAGTCCCGACGCCTCCAGCAGCCGTACCGCCTCGTGGGCGACGATGCCGCCGGAGGAGTAGCCGACCATCGCGAACGGCTCGCCGTCCGCCTCCCGGACCAGCGCCTGAGCCGTCGCCTCCGCCAGCGCCGCGAGCGTTGCGGGCAGCCTCTCCCCGGGCCGGAACCCGGGCAGCGACAGCGCGATCACGTCCCGTTCGCCGGCGAAGGGCGCCGCCAGCCGCGCGTACTGGTGCGGACCCGAGGTGGCCAGCACGGTCGGCACGCACAGCAGCCTCGGCGCCGCCGGACCGGTGGCGAGCCGGGTCGCGTGCGGCAGGTCGGTCGGCTCCGGCGTGCCGAAGACGGGCCGCTGACGCGCCGCGTCGGCCAGCCGGGCCAGGACCGCTGTGGCGTCACCGTCGGCGAGAGCGGCGACTGCCTCGGCCGCGAGCGTGCCGGTCGCCGGCGCGTTCGCCGGCCCACCGGACAACTCGTCCGCCAGATACCGGGCCAGAGCCTCGGGAGAGCGCCGGTCGAGGATCACGCGGGCCGACAGCTCCAGTCCGGTCGCCGCGTTCAGGCGTCCCCGCAGCGCGACCGCGGTGACCGAGTCCATGCCCAGCTCCAGGAACTCGCGCTGGGCCGGCACCGCGGCGGCGTCGGTGTGCCCGAGCACCGCGGCGACCTCGGCGCGGACCAGGTCCAGCAGCACCTCGCGGCGTCGCGCCGTCGCCAGCCCTGCCAGCCGTGCGGACAGGTCCGGGGCGCCGCCCGCAGCCGGTGCCGCTTCGCTGCGGGCCCGGCGTACCTGTGGGATCTCGGAGATCAGCGGGCTCGGGCGGGCGCCGTCGAAGACGCGGGTGAAGCGGCCCCAGTCCACGTCGGCGAGCACCACGCCCGGCGCGGAGAAGTCCAGCGCCCGTTCGAAGGCCGCGACCGCGGGCTGCGGACGCAGCAGCGGCAGTCCCCGGCGGCCCAACCGCTCCCGGCGGGACTCCTCCAGAGCCCGGGCCGCCTCGTCCGCGGGCTCCTCCCGCCACACACCCCAGGCCTGCGCCAGCGCGGGCAGACCGAGAGAGCGGCGGTGCGCCGCCAGCGCGTCCAGGTGGGCGTTGGCGGCCGCGTGCGCGGCGAGCCCCAGGCCGCCGCCGAGGACGCCGGTCACCGACGAGAACAGCACGAAGGAGGAGAGGTCATGACTGATCGTCAGCTCGTGCAGATGTCGCGCGCCGAGCACCTTGGCGCGCAGCAGCCGCTCCAGACCGGTCGCGGTCAGCGACTCCAGCGGGCTGTCCTCCAGCAGGCCCGCCGTGTGCACGACTCCGGTCAGCGGGGCGTCGTCGTCCACACCCGCGAGCACCGCGGCCAGGGCGTCCCGGTCGGCCACGTCGCACAGCGTGACCGTCGCAGTCACCCCGAGCGCGTGCAGTTCCGCCTCGGCAGCGGCGATCAGCCCCGCATCCGTCTCCGGCTGCGCCGTCAGCAACAGCCGGGCCACGCCCTTCTCCGCGAGCAGCCTGGCCACGTGCCGGCCCGGACCCGTGACGCCGTCGGTGATGAGCCAGGTCCCGTCCGTGCCGGGCAGCGGCCCACCCGTCGGTGACGGCGCGGGCACGAGCCGGCGCACGAACACCCCGGCGCCGCGCACGGCGGCCTGCCGCTCGCCGCCGGGCGCGGTCAGCAGGGCCGTCAGCCGCGCCAGCGCGCGGTCGTCCGCGTCCTCGGGCAGGTCCACCAGACCGCCCCACGACTGCGGCAGTTCCAGCGCCGCGACCTGACCGAGCCCCCACACCTGCGCCCGCTCCGGCGCCGTGACGGGCTCACCCGGCCCGGTCTGCACCGCGCCGCCGGTCACCGTCCACACCGGAGCGGCGAGAGCCACGTCCGACACCGCCTGCAGCAGGACGACCGTGCGCTCCAGCCCGGCGGAGACGCCGGTGAACGCGCCCTCGTCGGGCGCGAGCGGCAGCAGGGAGATCACCCCGCCGACGGCGTCGCCGTCCAGTGCCGCCACCGACGTCGCGAGCTTCTCGGCGACCTCCTCCCGGCTCTCGTGCGCACCGACCGCCACGGTGGCGGGGCGCGCACCGGCGGCGCGCAGCAGTGCGGTGAGCCGGGAGACCAGGTCGTCGGTCCCGGCGTGCGCGGGACGCACCACCAGCCAGGCCCCGCTCAGGGCGGCCGGAGCGGGCTCCGCCGCCTGCCGCCACACCACCTGGTAGCGCCAGGAGTCCACGGCGCCGAGTTCCTTGCTGTCGCGCCGCCACGAGGCCAGCGCGGGCAGCAGCTCCGCGAGCGCGGAGGTGTCGGTCAGCCGCAGCGACGCGGCCAGGCCCCGAAGGTCACCGCGCTCCACGGCACCCCAGAACGCCGTGTCCGCCGCTTCGTCGGCCACGGCCGGCTCGGCGGCCTCGACCCAGAAGCGGCGCCGTTGGAAGGCATAGGTGGGCAGCTCCACCGTGGCCCGTCCGGCGCCGAGCACCGCGTCCCAGTCGACGGCCAGCCCCCGCACGTACGCCTCCGCCAGGGAGGTCAGGAACCGGTGCGGGCCGCCGCTGCCGCGGCGCAGCGTGCCCACGACGAGCGCGTCGGCGCCGACCGCCTCGACGGTCTCGTCCACCCCGAGGACCAGCACCGGATGGGCGCTGGACTCGATGAACACGTCGTGGCCGTCCTCGAGCAGCCGCCGTACGACGGGCTCGAAGTCAACCGGTCGGCGGCAGTTCTCGAACCAGTAGTCCGCCGTCAGCTCGGGGCCGTGCAGCACTTCACCGGTGACGGTCGAGTACAGCGGCACGCTGCCCGTGCGGGGACGTACGAAGGACAGCAGCTCGGTGACACGGCCGCGCAGCCGGTCCACCTGCGGGGAGTGCGAGGCGACCGTCGCGGGAACGACCCGCGCCCGGATCCCCCGCTCGGTGAGCGCCGCGACCAGCCTCTGAAGCGGCTCGGGCGCCCCCGCCACGGTCACCAGCCGCGGGCTGTTGACGCCCGCGACGGCGAGCTGCCCCCCGTACGGGGCGATCCACTCCTCGGCCTCGCGCCGCGACAGCGCGAGCGAGGCCACCGCGCCGCGCCCCACCAGTTCGTCGGCGAACAGCTGGGAGCGCAGCACCACGATCCGCGCCGCGTCCTCCAACGTGAGCGCGCCGGCGACACAGGCCGCCGCGATCTCGCCCTGCGAGTGCCCCACCACCGCGTCCGGTTCCACGCCGTGCCGCCGCCACAGCTCGGCCAGGGACACCATCACCGAGAACAGCACCGGCTGCACGACCTCGATGCGCTCCAGTGACGGGGCGCCCGGGCGCTCGCGCAGCACGTCCTCCACCGACCAGTACACCTGGGCCCGGACCGCGGCGTCGCACTCGCGCAGCCGCTCGGCGAACGCCGGGGCGGAGTCCAGCAGTTCCACCGCCATCCCGGCCCACTGCGAGCCCTGGCCCGGGAAGACGAACACAGTCTTCCCGCGCTCCTTGGCCACCCCGGTGGTCAGCCGGGCACTCGTCTCACCCCGGGACAACCCCTCGAGACCGGCGGACAGCTCCGCCGCGTCCGCACCCAGGACGACGGCACGGTGGTCGTGGGCCGTGCGGGTCGCCACCAGGGAGTGAGCCACGTCCGCGGGCGCCAGCTCCGGGCGGGCCGTCACATGGGCACGCAGCCGAGCGGCCTGCGCACGCAGCGCGGCATCGCCGCGCGCCGACAGCGCGTACGGCACGACCCGCGGCGCCGGCGCGGCGGGCTCCGCGGCCGTCTCGGGGACGGCCTGCCCCTGCTCCAGCACCACGTGCGCGTTCGTGCCGCTCATGCCGAACGCGGAGACTCCCGCCCGGCGCGGCCGTCCGGTCCGCGGCCACTCCCGCGCCTCGGTGAGCAGCTCCACCGCGCCGCGCTGCCAGTCCACGAACGGCGTCGGCTCGTCGGCGTGCAGGGTGCGCGGCAGCACACCGCGCTCCATCGCCTCGACCATCTTGATGACGCCGACCACACCGGCCGCGGCCAGGGTGTGCCCCACGTTCGACTTCACCGAGCCGAGCAGCAGCGGCCCCTGGGCCTCCCGGCCCTGCCCGTACGTCGCGATGAGCGCCTGAGCCTCGATCGGGTCACCGAGCCGGGTGCCCGTGCCGTGCGCCTCGACGGCGTCCACGTCGGCGACGGTGAGGCCCGCCGAGTCCAGCGCGGCGCGGATCACCCGTTCCTGGGACGGTCCGCTGGGCGCGGTCAGCCCATTGCTGGCACCGTCCTGGTTGACCGCGCTGCCCCGCACCACCGCCAGCACACGGTGCCCGTTGCGGCGCGCGTCCGACAGCCGCTCCACCACCAGCACACCGACGCCCTCGGCGAAACCGGTGCCGTCCGCACCGGCGCCGAAGGCCTTGCACCGGCCGTCCGGGGAGAACCCGCGCTGCCGGCTGAAGTCCACGAACCCGGTCGGCGTGGCCATCACCGTCACTCCGCCGACCAGGGCCAGCGAGCACTCCTCCCGCCGCAGCGCCTGCGCCGCCAGGTGCAGCGCCACCAGCGAGGAGGAGCACGCGGAGTCGACGGTGACCGCCGGCCCCTCCAGCCCGAACAGGTACGCCACCCGGCCCGACAGCACACTGGGCGCCGATCCCGTCATGCGGTACGCCTCGATCTCCTGCGGCGCGGAGGTCAGCAGCACCTGGTAGTCGGAGGTCACACAGCCCGCGTAGACGCCGGTGGAGCTGCCGCGCAGCGAGACCGGGTCGATGCCGGCGCGCTCCAGCGCCTCCCAGGAGCTCTCCAGGAACAGCCGCTGCTGCGGGTCCATGGCGAGCGCCTCCCGCGGGGAGATGCCGAAGAACTCGGCGTCGAACTCGGCCGCGTCGTACAGGAACCCGCCCTGCCGGGTGTACGACTTGCCCGGCCGGTCCGGTTCCGGGTCGTACAGGCCGTCGACGTCCCAGCCGCGGTCGGCGGGGAACTCGGAGATGGCGTCGCCACCTTCCGCCACGAGGCGCCACAGGTCCTCGGGCGAGCGCACCCCGCCCGGGAGCCGGCAGCTCATGCCGACGATCGCGATCGGCTCCTGCCACGACTCCTCGGCCCGCTTCAGCCGCTGCCGGGACTCGCGCAGCTCGACCGTCACCCGCTTCAGATACTCCCGCAGTTTCTTCTCGTCGGACTCAGACATCGCGTTCCTCGCTGGGTTCAGGGGTCGGTGGGTGTCGGCGGGGTCAGGACGCGTCGAGTTCGGAGTCGATGAGGTCGAAAAGGTCGTCACCGTCCGCGTCGTCGAGCCGCTCCGCGAGATCTCCGGCGGCGTCCGCGGCCGGCGCCGGCAGCTCGGTCAGCAGCTGTCGCAGCCGCGCCGCGGCCCGCTCCCGTTCGCCGTCGTCGGCACCGGCCAGGGCCGCGCCGATGCGGTCGAGTGCGCCGTGCAGGTCGGCCACCGGCTCCGGCGGGGCCAGTTCGGCCGTGATCCGGCCCGCCAGGGCCACCGGTGTCGGGTGGTCGAACGCCAGCGTCGCGGGCAGCGTCAGACCCGTCGCCGCCACCAGTCGGTTGCGCAGGTTCACCGCGGCCAGGGAGTCGAACCCCAGCTCCTTCAGCGGGCGCCGCGGCTGCACCTCGTCGCCACCGGGCAACTGCAGCACCTCGGCGATCTCGGTACGCACCAGCTCCAGGACCCGGCGCTCCCGGTCGGCGGGGGCGAGGGCGGCGAGGGCCGCCAAGAGACCGCCGGCCGCCTCCTGAGCGCCGTGCGCATCCTGCGTCTGCTGGGGGTCCCGCGGGGCCGGAGCCGACGCCCCCGGCTCGGGCGTCGCCGCGGCGTGCCGGCGCCGCCAGGCCGACAGGGCCGGCAGCACCTCGCCGAGCGCCTCCCGCTCCGCGCCCAGGGCCGTCGCGAGCGAGGACAGGTCCTCCTGCTCGACGGCCTCCCAGAACCGGGCCTCGGCCGAACCGGCCGGGGCCGCGTGCGCCTCTTCGGCCTGCAGCCAGTAGCGCCGGCGCTGGAAGGGGTAGGTGGGCAGCGCCACCGTGCGACTCCCGGAACCGGCGTACAGCGCACGCCAGTCGACGTCCGCGCCGCGCACATGGGCCGTGGCCACGGCGACGGTGAACGTCTCGGTCTGCGGACGCCCGCGGCGCAGCGCCGGCACCACGGCGGCCGCCTCCGAGCGGTCCGTGAGCGCCTCCTGGGCCAGCGCGGTGAGCACCGCGTCCGGGCCGAGTTCGACGAAGGTCGACACACCCGCCTCGACCAGCGTGGTGATCCCGTCGTGGAAGCGGACGGCCTCCCGGACGTGGCGCACCCAGTACTCCGGCGAGCGCAGCTCGTCACCGGTGGCCACCCGGCCGTACAGGTTCGACACCACCGGGATCTGCGGTTCGCGCAGCGACAGCCCGGCCACCACCGCCCGGAACTCCTCCAGCATCGGTTCCATGAGGGGGGAGTGGAAGGCGTGGCTGACCCGCAGCCGCCGGGCTTTCACCCCGCGGGCGGCCAGCTCGTCGGCCAGGGCGTCGACGGCGTCCTCGGTACCGGAGACCACGGTGGAGGCGGGGCCGTTGACGGCGGCCACGCCCACCTCGTGCGCACGGCCGGACAGCAGCGGCGCGACCTCCTCCTCGGCGGCGAGGACGGAGAGCATGGCCCCCCCGGGCGGCAGGGCTTGCATCAGCCGGCCGCGGGCGGCCACCAGGGTGCAGGCGTCGGCCAGGGACAGCACTCCCGCGACATGAGCGGCCACCAGCTCGCCGACCGAGTGCCCCAGCAGATGCCCGGGGCGCAGCCCCCACGACTCGGCGAGCCGGTACAGCGCGACCTCGAGGGCGAACAGCGCGGTCTGGGTGTAGCGCGTCTCGTCGAGCAGCGCGGCCTCGGGCGAGCCCTCCGCGGCGAAGATCAGCTCCCGCAGCGGCCGGTCCAGGTGCCGGTCGAGGACCGCGCACACGGTGTCCAGCGTCTCGGCGAACACCGGGAACGCCTCGTACAGTTCGCGGCCCATGCCGGGGCGCTGGCTGCCCTGCCCGGTGAACAGGAACGCCGGAGCACCGCCCGGCCGGGTCTCCCCGGCGGGGGCGCGCACCAGGGTGGGGGCCGATCCGCCGTCCGTCAGGGCCAGGAGCCCCTGACGCAGCCCTTCCTCGTCCGCCGCCGCGACCACCGCGCGCACATCGAGGTGGGCCCGCGTGGTCGCCAGCGAGAACCCGAGGTCGCGGGCCGGCTCCTGGCCGAGCAGACCGGACACCCGCGCGGCCTGTGCGGCCAGCGCCGCCGGCGTCCGCGCCGACAGCGGCAGCACCGTCACCGGCAGCGGCTTCACCGCTCCGGGGGTCTCGGTGTGGGTCTCTTCTGGGGTGGTGGGGGTGGGGGGTGCTTGTTCGAGGATGATGTGGGCGTTGGTGCCGCTGATGCCGAAGGAGGAGACGGCGGCGCGGCGGGGGTGTGTGGTGGGGGGCCAGGGGCGGGTGTGGGTGAGGAGTTGGACGGTGCCGGTGTTCCAGTCGATGAGGGGGGAGGGGGTGTCGGCGTGGAGGGTGGCAGGGAGTGTGTTGTGTTGTATGGCCTGGATCATTTTGATGATGCCGCCGACGCCGGCTGCGGCTTGGGTGTGGCCGATGTTGGATTTGAGGGAGCCGAGGTAGAGGGGGTGGTCGGGGGTGTGGGCTTGTCCGTAGGTGTTGATGAGGGCTTGGGCTTCGATGGGGTCGCCGAGGCGGGTTCCGGTGCCGTGGGCTTCGACGGCGTCGATGTCGGCGGGGGTGAGGCCGGCGTTGGTGAGGGCGGTGTGGATGACGCGTTGTTGTGAGGGGCCGTTGGGGGCGGTGAGGCCGTTGCTGGCGCCGTCCTGGTTGACGGCGCTGCCGCGGATGACGGCGAGGACGGTGTGGTTGTTGCGGTGGGCGTCGGAGAGTTTTTCCAGGACGAGGATGCCGACGCCTTCGGACCAGCCGGTGCCGTCGGCGTCGGCGCTGAAGG
>NZ_SZPR01000070.1 GCF_005280195.1 Streptomyces galbus
GCAGCCGGGCGGAGCGCAAGGGGCGGGAGGCGGGGGTGGGCGGAGGCTGAGCGCGACGAACGCCTGACCTCCACCTGCAGGTCCTGACGCTCCCTCAGGCTTCTGACTCTTCCTCAGGCTTCTGACCCTTCCTGCGGGTCCTGTTCCTCGCCTGTGGGTTCTGGCTCGTCCTGTGGGTTGTGTTCCTCACTTGCGGGTTCCTGCTGGTTTTGTTCTTGCCGGTGGCTCTGCTCGCGGGTCTTGCCCTGGCTGGTGGCTGGGCGCGACGCGGGCCTTGCTCCGCTTTCGCAGCCGGCGCCAGGCAGCCCCACCCCGGCAGTCCCACCTCGGCAACCCCCACGCTCAGCCCGCGAACGCAGCACAGGGACCGCCTGTGCGGAGTGTTTCTTGCCGGGCTGCGGGAGGCGGGTGTCGTGGACTTGGGGGGCTCAGCGGTCGGCGGCTCGCGCGTCCGGGCGCTCGCAGGGGGATCAGACCGGCCCGTCGCCGGTCGGCCGGGGCCGGCCGGGGCCGGCCGGGGCGGGTCGGGGCGGAAGGGGCGGGTTGGGGCGGGTGGGGGCAGTGAGCATCTGCCTGCTTGCCGGCCGGCGTTGCGGCTCGCTGGTCGTAGTGTCGGCCGGGGGCTGGCGCCGCGACGTCACACAGGTTGTGCGTGCCGTTCTTGGACGCGATCGTGCCGGTCCGGGGCTTGGTGAGGATGTCGGCTCACCCTTCTCGTGCTGACTGTTTTGGGGTCCGGGGCTGCGCCTTCGGCAGGTGCCGCCGCCTGCTGCGTATTTGTGTGTGGGGGCAGGTTTCTCATGGTCGTTGTGGCGTGGCCCGCGGTCGGTTGGGGTTTGGGCTGGGCCCGCTGGGTGGTCGGGTGGGTCTTGGCCTGGCTCCACCGGTTGGAGCGCCTGGGTATCCGCTGTGGGGTACGCGCCGGCCTGTGCCTCGGCCTCTTCCGGCTCACCTGCAGCATCATCTGCCTGAGGCGACGCCGAGCCTCATGGCGGGACGGTCGGTCAGCAGGGGTGCGGTGCCGGTGGGTGCTCCTTGCCGTCCCTGGGGGCTGGGCTCATCGGTCGGGGTGTGGGTCTCGTTGACCTCCTGGGGCCGCACGGTCTCTGCCCCCCGGGGGTCGGGGGCTGGCGTTGCAGATCGCACTGCGTCCCGTTGCCGGTGGCCCCCTGTTGCCGGTAGAGCTCCGGCGGGTGTGCCGGGTGCGGCCGGCGGCTTG
>NZ_SZPR01000071.1 GCF_005280195.1 Streptomyces galbus
GCAGCCGGGCGGAGCGCAAGGGTCGGGAGGCGGGGGTGGGCGGAGGTTGACCGCGACGAACGCCTGACCCCCCGCCTGCGACCCCCTGACCCTCCCTCAGGCTTCTGACCCTTCCTCCGGGTTCTGGCTCTCACCTGCAGGTTCTGTTCCTCACCTGTGGGTTCCTGCTGGTTCTGTTCTTGCCGGTGGCTCTGCTCGTGGGTCTTGCCCTGGCTGGTGGCTGGGCGCGACGCGGGCCTTGCTCCGCTTTCGCAGTCGACGCCTGGCAGCCCCACCCCGGCAGTCCCACCTCGGCAACCCCCACGCCCTGCCCGCGAACGCAGCACAGGGACCGCCTGTGCGGAGTGTTTCTTGCCGGGCTGCGGGGGGCGGGTCTGTTGGACCTGGGGGGCTCAGCGGTCGGCGGCTCGCGCGTCCGGGTGCTCGCAGGGGGATCACACCGGCCCGTCGCCGGTCGGCCGGGGTCGACGGGGCGGGTCGGGGCGGAAGGGGAGGGTTGGGGCGGGTGGGGGCTGTGAGCATCTGCCTGCTTGCCGGCCGGCGTTGCGGCTCGCTGGTCGTAGTGCTGGCCGGGGGGGGGGCTGGCGCCGCGACGTCACACAGGTTGTGCCGTTCTTGGGCGCGATCGTGCCGGTCCGGGGTTTGGTGAGGATGTCGGCTCACCCTTCTCGTGCTGACTGTTTTGGGGTCCGGGGGCTGCGCCTTCGGCAGGTGCCGCCGCCTGCTGCGGCACACACCTCCTCAGGAGCCATACCGGTGACAGGGGGGCACCGGCAACGGAACGCAGCGCGATCTGCAACGCCAGCCCCCGGCCCCCCCCCGGGGGGGACAGAGACGGTGCAGCCCCAGGAGGTCAACGAGACCGACACCCCGAGCACTGAGCCCAGCCCCCAGGACGGCACGGAGCACCCACCGGCACCGCACCCCTGCTGACCGACCGATTCGCCATGAGGCTCGGCGTCGTCCCAGGCAGATGATGCTGCAGGTGAGCCGGAAGAGGCCGAGGCACAGGCCGGCGCGTACCCCACAGCGGATACCCAGGCGCTCCAACCGGTGGAGCCAGGCCAAGACCCACCCGACCACCCAGCGGGCCCAGCCCAAACCACAACCGACCGCGGGCCACGCCACAACGACCATGAGAAACCTGCCCCCACACACAAAGCCGGGTGCGGCCGGCGGCTTG
>NZ_SZPR01000072.1 GCF_005280195.1 Streptomyces galbus
CCCCAGCCCAGGACCAGGGTGCGGGCGCCGTGCGGGTCGTCGACCTCGACGTCGGGTACGTCGATGCCGTCGATCTTGGCCTGGCGGGTGCGGACCATGAAGTCGTGGTTGGCGGGGTCGTAGGAGATGTTGCCGCTGCCGTCCTGCTTCTCGATCCCGCCGATGCGGTGCTCCAGCCCCGGCGTGCCGGGGATCGCCCAGGGGCGGGCCAGGGTGTGGGGGTCGCGCAGGTAGGGCCAGAAGACCTCGGTGCCGTCCTCCAGCGTGTGGTTCGGTCCCTGCGCGAACTGCACCCGCAGGTCCGGCAGCTCGTCCAGCTCCGGGATGCGCCAGGGCTCGGAGCCGTTGGCGAGGTAGCCGTCGGA
>NZ_SZPR01000073.1 GCF_005280195.1 Streptomyces galbus
CCAAGGCCAAGGACGTCACCGATCTCATCGACACCTACTTGATGGACCTCGCCTCCATCGCGGTGACCAACGACCACCGGGCCAAGGCGATCCTCGACCCCAGCTACACGGCACGCGTCTACAACGCCTACAAGGAACATTTCGCCGCGCAATTGCCCGCCGACAGCCCCGTACGAGCCCTGCTCCCCGCCGACAAGGGACGGTTCGGCGTCCTCGCCGATTTCGCCCAACTCGCCACCAGCGTCGGCACCAACAACCGCGGCGACAGCATCCAGCAGCCCAGCCTGCCACCAGCCGCCCCAGGTGCGACGCACCCCCGGCTGCCCGGGAGCGACAGCGGCTCCACGGTCTCGGAGTCGGCACCGGACCGACCGCGCGGACTGCGGGATCACCGTCCCCGGTTCGTCGTCCGTTCCGGCTTCGACGCCCGCCGGTTCACCCATGAAGGCGATCCGGTCACCGACTTGACCGTCCGCGTCGCCCTGCGCGGCACCGAGGAACAGGCCACCCGCGTCTTCGACCAACTCCAGCAGGGCGTTCGGGAGTTCCTCAGTGACCCCGCCTACCGACTTCCCGACGGCGACCGCCTGCACGTCACCGTCGAGCGCATCGACCCGGACGACACCCAGGCGCAGGCCCCGCACCTGACCGTGGACCTCGTGGGCCGCGACCGGGCGATGGACCAGGTGACCTGGTGGACCGACGCGGCACCCGTCCAACTGGTCCACGAGCTCACCCACCAGCTCGGCCTGCGCGACGAATACCGCGACACCGACACCCCGCACCGCCCCCACGTCCTGGGCAGCCTGCTGGGCGACCTCAACGAAGCCCCCGAAGACTCCTCCCTCGCACCCGCCGGCCTGCGCGACCGGCACCTGGCCCTCCTCGGGGCCCTCATCGGCGACGTAACCCGCGCCCCCCAGCCCGACAGCAACCCGACCGACCCGAGCTGGGCCTCGGCACGCGAGACCGCTGTCCCCGAAACCCGCACTTCCATCTGGGTCGACCCCGTCTCCCTGCCCCGCCCCACCGGCACCACAACAGGTCCCGACGTCCCGGCCCACATGCCCCAGGAGACGGACACCGCGCCCGAAGCCCCGGCGCAGACGCTGCGCCCGTTCAGGCTGGGCAGTTTCGAGTTCACCAACCTCAACCAGACCGAGCGTTACCTCGACAAGGCCGTCCGCATCGCCGAACTCCTCGACGAACACGCCACGATCAAGAACTACATCGGCAACCGCGCCGTGCGCATCACCCTGCACCTGCGCACCACCGAGACCCCCGCCGACGTCATCGACC
>NZ_SZPR01000074.1:0-1134 GCF_005280195.1 Streptomyces galbus
CCGACGAAGCCCGCCCCCGGCTCCCTGAAAGCGACAGCGGCGCGGCTCCCGCGACGGTGGGACCACCCCCGCAGGGGCCCCTTGACCACCGTCCCCGGTTCGTCGTCCGCTCGGGCTTCGACGCCCGCCGGTTCACCCATGAAGGCGATCCGGTCACCGACCTGACCGTCCGCGTCGCCCTGCGCGGCACCGACGAACAGGCCACCCGCGTCTTCGACCAACTCCAGCAGGGCGTGCGGGAGTTCCTCAACGACCCCGCCTACCGACTCCCCGACGGCGACCGCCTGCACGTCACCGTCGAACGCATCGACCCGGACGACACCCAGGCGCAGGCCCCGCACCTGACCGTGGACCTCGTGGGCCGCGACCAGGCGATGGACCAGGTGACCTGGTGGACCGACGCAGCACCCGTCCAACTGGTCCACGAGCTCACCCACCAGCTCGGCCTGCGCGACGAATACCGCGACACCGACACCCCGCACCGCCCCCACGTCCTGGGCAGCCTGCTGGGCGACCTCAACGAAGCCCCCGAAGACTCCTCCCTCGCACCCGCCGGCCTGCGCGACCGACACCTGGCCCTCCTCGGGGCCCTCATCGGCGACGTAGCCCGCGCCCCTAAGCCCGACAGCGAGCCCGCTCAACGAAGCTGGGCCTCGGCACGCGACACCGCCATCCCCGCACCTCGCACATCCATCTGGGTCGACCCCGTCTCCCTGCCCCGCCCCACCGGCACCACAGCCGGTCCCGACGTCCCGGCCCACATGCCCCAGGAGACGGACACCGCGCCCGAAGCCCCGGCGCAGCAGGCTCCGCTGCCCTTCAAGTTGGGCCGGTTCGAGTTCACGAACCTGAAGCAGACGGACCGTTACCTGGACAAGGCCGTCCGCATCGCCGAACTCCTCGACGAACACGCCACGATCAGGGACTACGTCGGCGACCGCTCCGTGCGTATCACCCTGCACCTGCGCACGACCGAGACCCCGGCGGACGTCATCGACCGCGGTGACGACGGCGTCGACATCAACCTCGCCAGCTACTACTTCGAGAAGTACGACACCGGCTACATCATGGGCATGCTCGCCCACGAGATCGGCCTGCATCCCCTCGCCTCGCGCAACACACGCATCCCCGAGG
>NZ_SZPR01000074.1:1213-1912 GCF_005280195.1 Streptomyces galbus
GCATCTACCGCACCATCGTCACAGAGATGGCCCACGTCCTCGAACACCGCGCCCGGGTGGGGGTGCCCGGAGCCAAGACGCGGGACGTGACCGACCTGATCGACACCTACCTGATGGACCTCGCCTCCATCGCCGTCACGAACGACCACCGGGCCAAGGCGATCCTCGACCCCAGCTACACGGCACGGGTCTACAACGCCTACAAGGAACAGTTCGCCGCGCAGTTGCCCGCCGACAGCCCCGTACGAGCCCTGCTCCCCGCCGACAAGGGACGGTTCGGCGTCCTCGCCGACTTCGCCCAACTCGCCACCAGCGTCGGCACCAACAACCGCGGCGACAGCATCCAGCAGCCCAGCCTGCCACCGGCCGCCCCAGGTGCGACGCAACCCCGGCTGCCCCAGTCCCACACCGGCGTGGCACCGCGTATGCCGCAGGCCACCGACGCCCCGTCCGCTCAAGCGGACCCGGTCCTCGTCCCCTTCAAGTCGGGGAACTTCGAGTTCACCAACCTCAAGCACACCGACGAGAGATACCGCGACAAGGCGATCCGGATCATCGAACTGCTCCGCAAGCACGACACGATCCGCGACTACGTCGGCGACCGCTCCGTCCGCATCACCCTGCACGTCCGGACCACGGAAACCCCGGCCGACGTCATCGACCGCGGTGACGACGGCGTCGACATCAACCTCGCCAGCT
>NZ_SZPR01000075.1 GCF_005280195.1 Streptomyces galbus
GCTGGTCACGGTGAACCCGGCCTGGGGGCGGGGGGAAGCTGGCACGGAGGAGGTGTCTGTGGAGGCTGCTTTGTGCCGTGGGCTGGGTGAGTGCAGCGCGGACGGGAGAGCCAGGCACAGGGCTGCCGCGGTGCAGGCCGCGATCGCGCCCAGGGCGTGCCGGCGGTGGCGGCGCCGGTCGGCGCGTCGGCGGATTTCCGCGGGGGGCAGGGTCGGTTCCGGCATCTGCTTGCCGAGTAGCCGCAGCCGGTCGCCCAGTGTGTCGTGGAGGGGGTCAGACATGGAGTCGTCCTTCCTCGCTGGTCGGGGGCTGGTCGCCGAGCCGGGTTGCCAGCGCGGTCCGCCCGCGGGCGAGGCGGCTCTTGACGGCACTGACGCTGGCGCCGGTCTCGGCCGCGACCTGCTCGATGGAAAGGTCACACATGTGGTGCAGGACCATGGCGGTGCGCTGCGCCTCGGGCAGATCGCGGAGCGCGATGACCAGCACCAAGTACTCCTCAGTGGGCGGTTCGACGGTGCGGGGTTCATGGTGGTGGCGTCCGGCCAGATGCAGACCCCGGGCCAGACGTCGCCAACGTGAGATGGCCAGCCGCCGTGCGGTGGTCCGGATCCATGCTTCCGGGGCATCGCCGAGGTCGAACGTGCGCCTTCGGTCCCACGCGCGGATGAAGGCTTCCTGGACCACGTCCTGTGCTTCGGACCAGTCGCTGGTTATCGCGTAGAGCTGCCCGGTCAGGCGGGAGAAGGACGCTGCGTAGAACGCGTCGAACTCCTGTGGCGTCATCAACGGCTTTCTCTCCTGGTGCTGTCGATCGGCTCGCATCACAGGCAGTTCGCCGGGAAGCACTCCTGGACCACGGCTGTGGAGCCTGCCTCCCGGGCGGAGCCTCGCGCCGCTCAAGCCTGTACGCACGAGCGCTGTCCCCAGGTCGCGCCCACGCCCTGTGACATGGACCACGTATCCGGGCGGCGACCCCACAGGCATCGAGGGGCGTACAGGGGTGCGGGCATCAACCGGACGCCCGCAAGAAAGGACACTGATCCATGCGTATCCGCCCGATCATGCTCATCGCGGCCACCGCCACAGCCATCGCGACGGCGGCGGGAGTGGCCAGCGCTGCGACTGGCACCCACCAGCCCGCCGCCACGGCTCAAAGCAAGCCGTCCGGGAACCGCGTGACCGCCCCCTCGGCCGGGTTCACCGTGACCAGC
>NZ_SZPR01000076.1 GCF_005280195.1 Streptomyces galbus
GCGTGACCTCGACATGGCCGTCCGCATCGCCGAACTCCTCGACGAACACGCCACGATCAAGAACTACATCGGCAACCGCAACGTGCGCATCACCCTCCACCTTCGCTCCACAGAAACCCACGCCGACGTCATCGACCGCGGCGACAACGGCATCGACATCAACCTCGCCAGCTACTACTTCGAGAAGTACGACACCGGCTACATCATGGGCATGCTCGCCCACGAGATCGGCCTGCACCCCCTCGCCAGCCGCAACACCGACATCGCCGAGCAGGAAGAGGCCTACCAGGGCATGCCCCTGACGGTGCCGGGCCTGACCGACCTCAACCCGCCCCGCACCATGAACAGCGACAACGCCGGCCAACGCGACCACATCATGGCCGCCTACCCCCCGGCCATCCGCCACCGCCTCTACCGCGACATCGTCATCGAAATGGCCCACGTCCTGGCCCAGCACGCCCGCGTCGGCGTCCCCGGAGCCAAGAACCAGGACGTCACCGACCTCTTCGACACCTACCTGATGGACCTCGCCTCCATCGCCGTCACCAGCGACTACCGCCTCAACGCGGTCAAGGAACCCAACTACACCGCACGCGTCTACAACGCCTACAAAGACCAACTACGCACAGCCCTCGACGACAACACCACACTCCTCAACCTCCTCCCCTCCAACAAGACCCTCTTCGGCGTCGCCCGCAACTTCACCCAACTCGCCACCAGCATCGCCACCAACAACCGCGGCGACAGCATCCAACGACCCACCCCACCCCCACCAACCACCACCACCACGACCGACGAAGCCCGCCCCCGGCT
>NZ_SZPR01000077.1 GCF_005280195.1 Streptomyces galbus
TGGGCGAGCTGTCGGGCGAGGCGGCCGCGTACATGCGGACCAACTTCTTCGACAACACCCCCGACATCCTGCACGCCTACCTCCAGCACGGCGTGCGCCCCGCCTTCGAGGTCCGCGCGGTCCTGGCCGCCACCCTCTCGCCGACCTGGGGCATCTACTCCGGCTACGAGCTGTGCGAGAACACCCCGCTGCGCGAGGGCAGCGAGGAGTACCTCGACTCCGAGAAGTACCAGCTCCGCCCCCGCGACTGGGACGCCGCCGCCCGCGAGGGCCGCACCATCGCCCCCCTCATCACCCGGCTGAACGCCGTGCGGCGGGCGCACCCCGCGCTGCGCCGGCTGCGCAACCTCCGCTTCCACCCCACCGACAACGGCGCGCTGCTCGCCTACAGCAAGCGCGAGGGGCCGGACACGGTGATCGTGGTCGTCAATCTGGATCCCCACCACACCCAGGAGGGCACGGTCTCGTTGGACATGCGGCACCTCGGCCTGGAGCACGGCGCCTCCCTGTCCGTCCACGACGAACTGACGGGTGAGACCTACGCCTGGGGCGGGTCCGACTACGTGCGCCTGGAGCCGGGCCGGGCACCGGCCCACGTGCTCCACGTCCTGAACGGAGGGTCCCACTCGTCATGACCGTCAACTCGCCCGTAGCGGACAAGTTCGAGGACACCCCCGCCAAGGACCGCGATCCCGACTGGTTCAAGCGCGCCGTCTTCTACGAGGTCCTCGTCCGCTCCTTCCAGGACAGCAACGGCGACGGCGTCGGCGACCTGAAGGGCCTCACCGCCAAGCTCGACTACCTGCAGTGGCTCGGCGTCGACTGCCTGTGGCTGC
>NZ_SZPR01000078.1 GCF_005280195.1 Streptomyces galbus
TACGAGTTCGACCCGCTCCAGCGCGAGACGGTCCGCCACCTCCAGGACGGCTCCCAGACCCTGCTCGCCTACACCCCGGCCGGCAACGTCGACTACTACCAGGACCCCGCCGGGAAGACCGACTACACCTGGAACGAGGTCAACAAGCTCACCGAGCTGAAGGACCCGCGCGGCGCGGTCACGACGTACCAGTACGACAACAACGACGCGCGCACCACGACCACCTACCCCGGCGGCACGGTGCAGAAGGTCGGCATCGACAACGCCGGCCGCCCCAAGAACATCAAGACCACCTCCGCCCAGGGCACCCTGGTCAACCTGGACTACACCTACGGCTACGGCACCAACAACGCCACCGACGGCGACAAGATCCGCACCCAGACGGACAACGTCACCGGCCGCAAGCGCACGTCCAGCTACGACGGCGCGGGCCGCTTCTCCTACGCCAGCGAGGTCAAGGCCGGCGCCACCGTCGACACAAGGCAGTAC
>NZ_SZPR01000079.1 GCF_005280195.1 Streptomyces galbus
TGGCCAGGATCTCCGAGACCGGATAGCGCGACTCCCGCCGCACCGCCATGAAGATGCGCGGCATCACCGGGAAGTGGAACGCCATGTGGCACTCGTCGCCCCCGGACTCGAAGTCGCCGAAGTAGTCCACGACGTCCTCCGGCCACTGGTTGGCCTCGGCGAGGATCACCGTGTCCGGGTACTGCGCGTCGATCTCCTTGCGGACCCGCTTCAGGAATTCGTGGGTCGCCGGGAGGTTCTCGCAGTTGGTGCCCTCCTCGGCGTACAGGTACGGCACCGCGTCGAGGCGGAAGCCGTCGATGCCGAGGTCAAGCCAGAACCGCAGCGCGGAGATCATCTCCTCCTGCACGGCCGGGTTCTCGTAGTTGAGGTCCGGCTGGTGGGAGAAGAAGCGGTGGAAGAAGTACTGCTTGCGCACCGGGTCGAAGGTCCAGTTGG
>NZ_SZPR01000008.1:0-283157 GCF_005280195.1 Streptomyces galbus
ACTACCTGTCCAAGTTCACCGCCTATCTGCAGCAGTTGGACATGGAGTCCAACGGCAAGTCGGTGGACCGCGAGGGCCGCCCGGTCGAATGGCAGACCGGACCGGTCGTCTGGGGCACCCCCGGCACCAACGGACAGCACGCCTACTACCAGCTCATCCACCAGGGCACCAAGCTCATCCCGGCCGACCTGATCGGCTTCGCCCGCCCGGTCGACGAGCTGGACGACACCCTGAAGGCGCAGCACGACCTGCTGATGGCCAACCTGTTCGCACAGGGCCAGGCCCTCGCGTTCGGCAAGACCGCCGACGAGGTCCGCGCGGAGGGCGTGGCCGAGGAGCAGGTCGCCCACCGCACCTTCAAGGGCAACCACCCGACCACGACGATCCTGGCCACCGCGCTGACCCCGTCGGTGCTCGGCCAGCTCATCGCGCTGTACGAGCACAAGGTGTTCGTCCAGGGCGCGATCTGGAACATCGACTCCTTCGACCAGTGGGGCGTGGAACTGGGCAAGGTCCTCGCCAAGCGCGTCGAACCCGCCCTCACCGAGGGCGCCGACGTCCCCGGCCTGGACGCCTCCACCGCCGCCCTCGTGGCCGCCTACCGCGAACTCAGGAAGTGATCACGGACATGCAGCTCGGACTGATCGGTCTCGGCAAGATGGGCGGCAACATGCGCGAGCGGATCCGCCGCGCGGGCCACACCGTCATCGGATACGACCGCAACCCCGACGTCTCCGACGTGGCGAGCCTCGCCGAACTCGTCGACAAGCTCGAAGCGCCGCGCACCGTCTGGGTGATGGTGCCGGCCGGCGCCGCCACCCAGTCGGTCATCGACGAGCTCGGCGGCCTGCTGCAGAGCGGCGACACGGTCGTCGACGGCGGCAACTCCCGCTGGACGGACGACGAGAAGCACGCGGCGGAGCTCGGCGCCCGGGGCATCGGCTTCGTCGACGCGGGCGTCTCCGGCGGGGTGTGGGGCCTGAAGAACGGCTACGCCCTGATGGTGGGCGGCGACAAGGAGCACGTCGACCGGCTCCAGCCGATCTTCGACGCGCTCAAGCCGGAGGGCCCCTACGGCTACGTCCACGCGGGCAAGGTCGGCGCGGGCCACTTCTCCAAGATGGTCCACAACGGCATCGAGTACGCGATGATGCAGGCGTACGCCGAGGGCTGGGAGCTGCTGGAGAAGATCGGCTCCGTGGAGAACGTCCGCGAGGTCTTCCGCTCCTGGCAGGAAGGCACCGTCATCCGCTCCTGGCTGCTTGACCTCGCGGTCAGCGCCCTCGACGACGACGAGCACCTCGACCGGCTGCGCGGCTACGCCGAGGACTCCGGCGAGGGCCGCTGGACGGTGGAGGCCGCCATCGACAACGCCGTGCCGCTGCCGGCGATCACCGCGTCGCTGTTCGCGCGGTTCGCCTCCCGGCAGGAGGACTCGCCGCAGATGAAGATGGTCGCCGCGCTGCGCAACCAGTTCGGCGGCCACGCCGTCGAGTCGGCGAAGGAGTAGGACCGCCGTGGGGGACCTCATCCTGGTCCTCCCCCACTGCCCGAAGGGCGTGGGAGGTGCCCCCACGGGGAGACCGAACGGAGCAGGTCGGGACAGCACACCAGCTGGACCGACCTGCCCTTGACGGAGCGGGGCGAGGAACAGGCCAAGTCCCTCGCCCCGCTGCTCTCCGGACGGCCGTACTCCCTGGCCCTCACCAGCCCGCTGGGCCGGGCGGTGCGCACCGCCGAACTCGCGGGCGTCCCGGGGGCCGTACCCGAACCGGACCTGCACGAGTGGGACTACGGTGCCTACGAGGGCGTCACCACCGTGGACATCCACCGCACCCGGCCCGACTGGGACCTGTGGACGCACGGCGCGCCGCCCGGGCCCGAGGGACACCCCGGCGAGTCGCCGGACGAGGTCGGCCGGCGCGCGGACCGCGTGCTGGCCCGGGTGGACGCCGCCCTGGCGCGCGACGACGGTGACGTCGTCCTCGTCGCCCACGGCCACTTCCTGCGGGTCCTGACGGCCCGTCGGCTCGGACTGCCGCCCGCCGAGGGCCGGTTGTTCCAGCTCGCCACGGGCACGCTGAGCCGGCTGTCGACGGAACACGGCCGGCCCGTGATCGCCGAGTGGAACGCCCGCGCACCGCAGGGGCGTTGACAGCCGCGGTCCGGCCGGGTCGGATGACCGCTGATGGAGATCGACGAGCTGACCCCGGCCGAACGGCGTGTCCGTGCCGCGTTCGCCACGGGCACGCCGGTGGACCTGCGGGAGTCCGCGGACGACGACCCCGCCCGCGACGGCCCGCTGTGGGGCGAGGAGCGCACGGTGCGCGGCGAGGTGCTGCGCGCCCTGTTGCTGGACGCCCCGCCCCCGAGCGGTGAGATCCCGGCGCTGGATCTCGCGGGCGCCCGCGTCACCGGCCGGCTCGACCTGCAGTACGCGACGGTCGACCACCCCGTGCGGCTGCGGCACTGCCACTTCGCCGAGCCGCTGCGCTGCTACGCGGCCCGGCTGCGCGAACTCAACCTGAGCGAGTCGGCGGTGCCGGGCCTCGTCGCCCACGCCGTCCACATCGACGGCGTGCTGCGCCTGACCCGGGCCCGCTGCACCGGGGTCGTACGGCTCGGCGGGGCGCACGTCGGCGGCAGCCTCTACCTGGAGAGCGCCCAGGTCCTCGCGCCCGACGCCGAGGAGCCGGTGCTCCAGCTCAACCAGGCGGTGATCGGCGCCGACGTGTGGGCTCCGGGCCTGCGCACCCACGGGTGGGTCCGGCTGAGCGGGGCCACGGTCGCCGGGTCCGTCAACCTGACCGACGCCCGGCTGACCGGTACCGGGGAGGCCGCGGTGGACGCCGAAAGCCTCACGGTCGAGGGGCAGTGGCTGCTGCGGTCCGCCGAGGTGCGCGGCTGGCTGGGGCTGCGCGGTGCCCGGATCGCGGGCCGTCTCGACCTGTCGTCCTGCCGTCTGGTGAACCCCGGCGGGCCGGGGCTGCGGGCCGGCAGTGCGACGCTCGGCGAGCTGTGGCTGCGCAAGGCACCGCCGATGGAGGGCACCCTGAACCTGCGCCGGGCGCGGATCGGGACGCTGCTGCTGGAGCCGGAGTCGGTGCCCGCCGAGGTGATGGTCGCGGACCTCTCCTACACCTCCCTCGCGCCGCACGAGCCCGCCGGACGCCGGCTGCCCCTGCTGGCCCGGGACCGCGACGGGTACATCCCGCAGGCGTACGAGGAGCTGACCGCCGCGTACCGCCGGATCGGCGACGACCGCGCCGCGCGGCTCGTGCAACTGGCCAAGCAGCGCCGGCACCGCTCCACCCTGCCCTGGTACGGGCGGCTGTGGGGGCACGTCCAGGACGCGACCGTCGGCTACGGCTTCCGGCCGCTGCGGGCCCTGGGCTGGCTGCTGTCGCTGCTCGCGGTCGGCTCGGTCGCGTTCGCCTTGCACCACCCGCCGCCCCTGAAGGCGGGTGAGGCACCGCCGTTCAACCCGGTCTTCTTCACCCTGGACCTGCTGCTGCCGGTGATCTCCTTCGGCCAGGAGGGCGCCTTCGCCCCGGCCGGCGGGTACCAGTGGCTGTCGTACGTCCTCGTCCTCACCGGCTGGATCCTCGCCACGGCGGTCGTCGCGGGCGTGACCCGCGCCGTCAGCCGGCCGTGAACGCCCGCGGCCGGCTCAGCCCGGTGCCGCCGCGCCGTCCAGCAGGGGCGCCAGCTCCGCCACGACCGTCGTCAGGGCCCGGCTGTCCTGCTCCGCGCGGGCGATGAGGATCGCGCCCTCCAGGGCGCTGATCATGAGCGTGGCCAGGGAGGCCGCCCGGGTGGCGGGGACGCCCATGTCGGTCAGGGCCGCGGCGACCGGGGCGGTCCAGGTGGCGAACGCCGTGGCAGCGGCGCGGCGGGTGTCCGCGTCCGTGGCCGCGCACTCCGTGGTCGCGGCGGCCACCGGGCAGCCCGTGCCGTACCCGCCGGCCTCGTACTCCTCGGTCCACTGCCGGACCATCGCCGCGAACAGCCCCGAGGGGGTCGGCGTCCCGGTCCGGGACAGCTCGGCCAGGAAGCGGGCGACGCGGTTGCCGGCGTACCGCCCGGCCCAGTCCACCGCCTCCCCCACCAACTGCCGCTTGCCGCCGGGAAAGTAGTGCTGGAGCGAGCCACGGGGGGCGCCGGCGTGCTCGGCGACCTCCCGCATGCCGGTCGCGGCGACCCCGTCGCGGCGGATGAGCTGGGCGGCGCTGAAGACCATGCGCTCGCGCGGTCCGCGCTCCGACGACGATCCGGGCATACGACCTCCTCGTGCTCGCGCCCACCCTATGACCGGCGTCATAGAGCGCGCTACTATGACCGCGGTCATAGCGGCCCGGGGACGAAGCGTCCGGGGCGCCCGGAGCGGAAGGCGGACCCGCCGTGCACGTCGGTTTCCTCGGTCTCGGTGTGATGGGCGCGCCCATGGCCCTGCGGTTCGCCCACGCCGGCACCCCCCTGCTGGTCTGGAACCGGACCCCCGCCCGCGCCGAGCCCCTGCGCGCGGCCGGCGCCGAGGTGGCCGCCGACGCCGCCGAGGTGTTCGCGCGCACCGAGGTGGTGTTCCTGATGCTGGCCGACGAGGCCGCCGTGGACGCCGTACTGGCCCGTGACACCGCGGGGTTCGCCGGTCGGGTGCGGGGGCGGACCGTCGTCCACATGGGCACCACCTCGCCCGAGTACTCCCGCGCGCTGGCCGCCGACGTCCGCGCGGCCGGGGGGAGGTACGTCGAGGCCCCCGTCTCCGGCTCCCGGGTGCCCGCGCAGCAGGGGCAGCTGGTGGCGATGCTGGCCGGCGACGAGGACGCGGTCGCGACCGTACGGCCGCTGCTCGCCCCGCTGTGCCGGGAGACGTTCACGTGCGGGCCGGTCCCCGGCGCGCTGCTGATGAAGCTCGCGGTGAACCTGTTCCTGATCACCCAGGTCACCGGCCTCACCGAGGCGTTCCACTTCGCGGACCGGCAGGGCCTGGACCGGGGGCTGTTCCTGGACGTCCTGGACGCGGGCCCGATGGCCAGCGCGGTCTCCCGGATGAAGGCGCCCAAGCTGCTGCACGGGGACTTCACGGTGCAGGCGGCCGCCCTGGACGTCCTGAAGAACAACCGCCTGATCGCCGAGTCCGCCCGCGCCGCCCGCCTCGCCTCCCCCCTGCTCGACACCTGTCACGCGCTGTTCGAGGAGACGGTGAAGCTGGGCCACGGCGACGCGGACATGGTGGCCGTCCTGCACGCCCTGGAGGCCCGCACCGCCGGGGGCCGCCCCTGACCGGGCGCCCGGGTCAGCCCTGGTTCGCGCCCCGCGGGATGCCGTACGCCCGCTCGACGCGCAGCCGGACCACCAGGCGGCGGTCGCGGACCATCGCGGCACGGTAGTCCTCCCAGTCCGGGTGCTCGCCGAGAACGTCCCGGTACAGCCGGATCAGCTCCTCCACCGTGTCGTCGTAGGGGTCCGCGGCCACGGGTGAGAGCTCCGCGGTGCCCTCGACGACCGTGTAGGCGCGGTGGTCGGGCGCGGAGACGTGGTACGAGGCGCGGGGGTCCCGCCGCAGGTTGCGGGTCTTGGCCCGGTCGTCGGTCACGGAGATCCGCAGGACGCCCTCCTGCGGGTAGTAGTGGTGGCTCACGTTCGACAACTGGGGCCGCCCGTCGCGCTTGAGGGTGACCAGTACGCCGTTGCGCCCGTCGGAGAGCAGTGCGAGCAGTGCGTGGTGCGTCGTGTCCTGAGTCATACGGGGAGAACCCGCACCGCCGCGGCGCGCATTCCTGCCGCCCTTCCCGCCGGACCGCGAACTGAGCGTAGACAGTGTCTACGCACTTCTGGTAGACACTGTCTACATGACCGATCCGGAGCAGGGACTCCGCGCGCGACTCGTCGACGCCGGGGTGGAACTGGTGGACCGCGAGGGCCTCGGGGCGCTGTCCCTGCGGGAGATCGCCCGGCGCGCCGGTGTCTCGCACGGGGCGCCGCGCCGCCACTTCCCCACCCACCTGGACCTGCTGTCGGCCGTCGCGCGCCGCGGGTTCGCCGACCTCGCGGCCCGCGTCCAGGAGGTGCCCGACGCGGCGCCGCCGCGCATCCGCGTCGCCGAACTGGCCCGCGTCTACCTCGACTTCGCGCTCGCCCGGCCCGGCATGTACGAGCTGATGTTCCGTCACGACCTGCTGGAGAGCGGCCGGCTGGGGCTGCGGGAGACCAGCCTGCCCCTGTTCGGCGTGCTCGTGGACCTGGTGGGCGCGGTCCGCCCGGGCGCCGACGCGCGCACGGTCGCCGCCGCCCTGTGGGCCAACCTGCACGGCCTCGCCCAGCTCTGGCGCTGGGGCAGCCTGTCGCTCGCCACCGGCGCCGACGACGTCTCCGGGCTGCTCGGGGCCCTGCTGGACGCCCACCTAGGCCCGGAGGCCCCGGCGTGAGGCCGGCCGTCACCCTGGCGGCGAGCATCGCGGGGGCCGTGGTCGTCGCCCTCGACGGCACCGTCCTCACCGTGGCCCAGCCCACCCTGCAACGCGACCTGCACGCGTCCTTCGCCGGCGTCCAGTGGACCAGCACCGGCTATCTCGTCGCCGTGGCGGCCCTGCTGGTGTTCGCCGGGCGGCTCGGCGACCGGTACGGGCACCGGCTCACGTTCGCCGTCGGGATGCTCGGCTTCGGCGCCGCGTCGGCGGGTGTCGCGGTCGCGCCCGGCATCGGCTGGGTGATCGCCCTGCGGGTCGTCCAGGGGGTGTTCGGCGCGCTGCTGCAGCCGGCGACGCTGGGGATGCTGCGGGCCGCGTTCCCGGCGGACCGGCTGCGCGGTCCGCTCGCCGCGCGCACGGCCGCCATCGGCGTGGCCGCCGCGGCCGGTCCGGTGGTGGGCGGGGCCCTGGCCACCGGGTTCGGCTGGCGGGCGGTGTTCCTCGTCAACGTCGTCCCGGCCCTGCTGTTCGGCGGGCTCGCGCTCGCCCGTGCGCCGCGCCGCGTCCGGCCGGGCGTCGCGCTGGACCTGCCCGGTGCGCTGCTGCTGGCGGCTTGTCTGGCCGGTGCGGCGCACGCCCTGGTGACCCTGCCGGGCGCCGGCCGGTGGGTGCCGGGCGGGCCGGTCGCGGCGGCCGCCGTCCTCGCGGGGGCGGCGTTCGTCCGGCACGAGCGCCGGACGCCGCGCCCGCTGATACCCGCCGACGTGGTCGGCGTTCCGGCCGTGCGGGCCGCGCTCGGTGTCCTGGTCGCCGTGTCGGCCGCCCTGAACGGCGCCCTGTTCGCCTGCGTCTACGCCCTCCAGCGCGACCTGGGCCTCACCCCGCTTCGCTGCGCGCTGGTCAGCCTGCCGCTGCCGGCGCTGCTGATCGCGGCCGCCCCGGCGAGCGCCGTGCTGCTGCGCCGGGCGGGGGCGCGGCGTACGACGGCGACCGGCGTCGGCGTGCTCGCGCTGGGGGTGCTGGTGCTGGCCCGCGCTCCCGGGCCCGCCGCGTTCGCCGCCGGGTTCGCGCTGGTCGGCGCCGGGTTCGGCACCGTGATGGTGACGGCCACGCACGTGGTCGTACGGCAGTCCCCGGTCACGTCGGCCGGAGTGGCGGGCGGGCTCCAGCAGACGGCGATGAACACGGGCCCGGTACTGGGCGTGGCCGCGGCGACCGTGCTGATGGACCTCGGCGACGCCCGCACCCCCCTCGCGGTGCTGGCCCTCGGCGCGGCGGCCGCCCTGCCCCTGGCCCGCGCCCTGCCCGGACCGAGCGGACCCGCCGTCGCCGACCCGGTCGGCCGGCCCCGCGCCACGCCCCCGGCCGAAACGATTCCGCCGCGGCGATCACTGCGCCACGATGACGTCTGAGGGACGTCCGTGCGGGGTACGACGGTTCGCACCTCGAGGAACGGGACCGGAGGAGAACGATGGCACGTCTGCGGCAAGAGGTGGACCCGAGCGAGGCCGGGCTGGACGAGAAGGCGCTGGACCGTCTGGACCGGCACCTCGTCCAGGAGGTCGACGAGGGCCGGCTGCCCGGCTTCCTCGTGGCCGTCGCGCGGGGTGGCCGCGTCGCCCACCTCACCACGCACGGACACCGTGACGTCGCCGCCGGGCTGCCGGTGGAGCCGGACACGCTGTGGCGGATCTACTCGATGACCAAGCCCGTCACCACCGTCGCCGCGCTGACCCTGGTCGAGGAGGGCCGGCTCTCGCTCGACGACCCGGTCGCCGACCACCTGCCCGCCTTCGCCGAGCCGCGCGTGTACGCCGGCGGCTCGGGCCCCGACCTGGTGACCCGCCCGGCGGAGGGCCCCCTCCTGGTCCGCCACCTGCTCACCCACACCGCGGGGCTGACCTTCGCCTTCTACCACTGCCACCCGGTGGACGCGCTGTACCGGGAGGCCGGCCTGGACTCCTCCGTCGCGCCGGGCGAGGACCTGGCCGGCACGGTCGACGTGTACGCCTCGCTGCCGCTGCAGTTCGAGCCGGGCACCCAGTGGAACTACTCGGTCGCCACCAACGTCCTCGGCCGGCTCCTGGAGGTGGTGGCGGGGCAGCCGCTGGACGAGGTGATCGCCGAGCGGGTGCTGCGCCCGCTCGGCATGGCCGACGCCGGGTTCTGGGTCGACGACGCGCGGGCGGACCGGCTGTCGGAGCTGTACGGCGAGACCGAGGACGGCGGCATCACACCGATCGCGGGGCTGCCCCTGCGCGGCGGCCGGCCGCGCTTCCTGTCCGGCAGCGGCGGCCTGGTGGCGAGCGCCCACGACGTGCACCGCTTCATGGAGCTCCTGCGGCGGCGCGGTGAGGTGGACGGGGTGCGGCTGCTGTCGCCGGACACGGTCGGCCTGATGACCCGCAACCACCTCCCCGGCGGCGCCGACCTCAGGTCCTTCGGCAGCCGCCCGGCCCACGACGAGCCCGGCAACGACGGCGTGGGCTTCGGCCTGGGGGTCTCCGTGGTGATCGACCCGTCCCGCACCCGCGCCCCGTCCGGGCTCGGCACGTACGGCTGGAGCGGGGTGGCGACCACGACCTTCTGGGTCGACCCGGGCCGCGACCTCACGGTCCAGTTCATGACCCAGGTCCGCCCGCGCTCCTCCCACCCGCTCTACCAGGACCTCAAGCGCCTGGTCCACGAGGCGGTCGTCGGCTGAGCCGACCCGCCCCCGACGGCGCGAGCCTGCTCCAGCACCGCTTCGACGAGGCTGGAGCAGGCGGCAGGGGTGCCGCCCGGCGGCGCGGCCGGGCGGGGAGGGTCAGAACCAGTGGGCCACCGCGTCCAGGTGGGGCAGGTGGTGGTCCATGCGCTCCCGCTTGGTGCGCAGGTAGGTGATGTTGTTCTCGCACGGCGGGATCAGCAGCGGCACCGTCTCCGTCACCTGGATGCCGTTGTCGGTGAGCGCCTCGCGCTTGCGGGGGTTGTTCGACATCAGCCGCACCGAGCGCACTCCCAGGTCCCGCAGGATCTCCGCGGCCACGCCGTAGTCGCGGGCGTCCACCGGCAGGCCCAGCGCCAGGTTCGCCTCGACCGTGTCCAGGCCCTCCGCCTGCAGGGCCATCGCGCGCAGCTTGGCGAGCAGTCCTATCCCCCGGCCCTCGTGGCCGCGCAGGTAGACGACGACGCCGCTGCCCTCGGCGACGACCGCCCGCAGCGCGGCGGCGAGTTGGTCACCGCACTCGCAGTGCTGGGAACCGAAGGCGTCACCGGTGAGGCACTCGGAGTGCAGCCGGGTGAGCACGCCCTCGCCGCCGATGTCCCCGTACACCAGGGCGACTTGTTCGTCGCCGCGGTCGTGGTCCAGGTAACCGACCGCCTGGAACTTCCCGTACACGGTCGGCAGCGGGGCGCTGACCACCCGTTCCGCGCCGGTGTGCTGGGGTGCCTTGGTGCCGAGTACGCCGATTTTTTCTGTCATGATCTGGTTCCTAAGCGTCAGACGGAGGGCCGGGAGAAGATGAGTGGTTCGCGGATACGGCCGGTGGCGTACGGTCCGCTGCCGGCGGACACCACCGAGGACGTCCGGGCGATCGGGGCGGGCGCGGCGCCGCGGGTCGCGGTCCTGCCGGTCGGCAGCTTCGAGCAGCACGGCCCGTACCTGCCGCTCGCCACCGACACCCTCGTCGCCTGTGCCGTCGCCGGGGAGATCGCCGCGGCGTACCCGGTGCACCTCCTTCCGCCCGTGACCATCGCCTGCTCGCACGAGCACGCGGCCTGGCCGGGGACCGTCAGCATCTCCTCCGTGACCCTTCACGCGGTGGTACGGGACATCGCGGCGTCGTTGCGCCGCTCGGGCGTCGAGGCCCTGGTGGTGGTCAACGGGCACGGCGGGAACTACGTGCTCGGCAACGTCGTCCAGGAGGCTTCCGCCCGCGGCGAGCGGATGGCGCTGTTCCCGGCCCCGGAGGACTGGGAGACGGCGCGGGAGCGGGCCGGGGTGGTGACGTCCCTGCTCACCGACATGCACGCCGGGGAGATCGAGACGTCGATCCTGCTGCACGCCCACCCGGACGTGGTGCGGCCGGGGTACGCGTCCGCGGACTTCGTCGCGGACGACCGCCGCCACCTGCTCACCACGGGCATGTCCGCCTATACCGATTCGGGCGTCATCGGCCGTCCCTCCCTGGGGTCCGCGGACAAGGGGAAGGACATCCTGGCGAGCCTGGCGGACTCCTTCGGCGCGTACTTCTCGCTGCTGACCGAGGGGGCGGGTCCCGCGGGGGGCGAGCGCGGGTAGCGGGCCTCGGGGGCGCAGTCGGCGACCGGTCCCGGTGCGGGCGCGGGGGCCGCGTCGCGGCGGGGTTCCGTCGTCGCGGCGGTCCGGGTCCGCAGGCCCGCGTACCAGCGGGCGGCCAGGACGACGGCGCCCGGCAGCGCGGCCACGAAGCTCAGCACGCCGTACACCACGGCCGTCGACAGCCCGGTGCCCGCGCCGAGTCCGGCCGCGCCGAACGCCCAGGCGGTGACGCCCTCGCGGGGCCCGAAGCCGCCGACGTTCAGCGGGACGCCCATCGCGAGCAGCGCGAGCACGGCCGGCGGCAGCAGCGACAGCACCGCGGCGCCCGATCCGGCGACCCGGGCCGCGACGACGAACACGGCGACGTGCCCGGCCAGGACGACCAGGGACGACAGGGCGACGCCCGGCCCGTTGCGGCGGGACAGCAGCCCCTGGCGCGCCTCGGCGAGTACCGCCCGCACCCGCCGGCCCCCGGTGGGCGCCGACGCGGCGCGGTTCATGCGCAGGGCGAGCAGCACGGCGAGGGCGCCGGCGCCGGCCAGGGCGGCGAGCGGGACGACGTGCCGGACGTCCGCCCTGACCGGCGAGGGCACGGTCAGCAGCACCGCGGCGCCCACGACGGCCAGCGCGGTCTGGCCCGCGGCGCGCTCCAGGACGACGGCACGGACCCCGCGGCCCACGTCGCCCTCGCTCTGCCCGTGCCGCACGGCCCGGTGGACGTCGCCGAGGATGCCGCCGGGCAGGGCCGCGTTGAGGAACAGCGCCCGGTAGTAGTCGGCGACGGCCGCGCCGAGCGGCAGCCGGATCCGCAGCCCGCGTGCCACCAGCGCCCAGCGCCAGGCGCTGAACACGGTCGTCACGGCCCCGATCCCGAGCCCGAGGAGCAGGGCCGCGGCGTCGACGCGCTGCAGCCCGTCCAGGAAGACGCCGGTGCCCATGCGCCACAGCAGCACCGTCATGATGACGACGCCGGTGACGGTGCCGAGGTGGCGGCGCAGGAGGGGCAGGACCGTCGGGCGCGCCGCGACAGTCGCGCCCGGCGGGCCCGCCGCGTGCGTCCGTGAAGCCGCTCCCGGCAGCGTCGTGCTCCGGGTGGCCGTGGTCATCGGTGGCCGCCCGTCGGGCGGGGCAGGGCGAGGAGGTCGCTGTGGTGGACCGTGACGTGGAGGTCGCCCGCGGCGCACGCGGCCAGGCGGGCGGCGAGGTACCGCTCGGCGCGGCCGGCGAGTTCGGGGCGCTGCTCGACGGCGGCGCCGACCCAGCCGCGCAGCCACTGCGCCGTCAGGGCCGCCTCGTCGGGGCCGAGCCGCCAGGGGCTCGGCTGGATCTTCACCGTGGCGCCCCGGTCGGCGAACGCCTCGGCGGCCACGGTGACCGCGTCGGGACCGAGCAGCCCGTCCCGCCGCTGGTGCGCGTCGAACGCCGCGGCGATCTCCTCGTCCAGCGTGTCTGCGGGGGTCAGTTCGACGCGGCCGGCGACGGAGAGGGTGAGCAGGGCCGGGCAGCCGGCGCCCGCGCAGGCGTCGGCGAGGGTCTCGACCTCGGCGCGGGTGAGGACGTCCAGCAGGGCCGAGGCGGTCACCAGGGACGCGCCGGCCAGGGCGTCCGGGGTCAGCCGGGCGACGTCGCCGCGCCGGGTCTCCACGGTGACCGGGCTGCCGTCGGCGGCGGCGCGCGGGGAGGCCACGGCGGCGAAGTGCAGGAGGTAGGGGTCGCGGTCGTGCAGCACCCAGTGCTGGGCGCCGGCCAGGCGCGGGGCGAGCCAGCGGCCCATCGAGCCGGTGCCGCAGCCCAGGTCGTGCACGACGGTCCCGCCGGCGCGGCCCGGCAGGTCGGCGAGGCGCGGGCGCAGCGGGTCCAGCAGGCCGAGGGCCCGCGCGCAGGCGTCGGCGCCCTCGCGCAGTCGGAGCCACTCCGGCGCGTAGCGAGGCGGCTCCTCGGGGTCGCCCTCGCGCAGCCGTACGGTGGGCCGTTCGGGCCCCGCGACCGGTCCGGCGCCCGGGATCACGGAACCCTGGTCCGCGGGTCGGCCCGGCGCCGCCGAGGGCCCCGGCCCGGTCTGTCCGCCCTGTGTCACCGCGTCCACCTCCGTCGGGGTCTCGGCGTCCCGCGGCCCGGGCTGCGCCGGTATGCGCCCGCCTCCCGCGCGTCGTGCCAGGTCCGCCGGGGTCGCCGTCGTCCTCCTCATGCGGCCCTCCGGGGTCCGCCGGGGAGCCGGCCGAGGACGCCGGCCAGGCTGCGGGCGGTGGACGCCCAGCCGTTCAGGGCCGAGCGGCGGCCGCGGGCGGCGGCCTTGAGCCGGCGCCGTACGTCGGGTTCGCCGAACCAGCCGCGCAGTTCCGCCGCCAGCGCGGCCGGGTCCTCCGGCGGCACCAGGATGCCGGGCACACCCCCGTCGGGGGCCCGGCCGACCGCCTCGGGCAGCCCGCCGACATCGGTGGCGAGCACGGGGATGCCGCGCGCCAGGGCCTCGGTGACCGCCATGCCGTACGTCTCGGCGTAGGAGGTGAGGACCATCAGGTCGGCGGACGCGTAGCTGGCGTCGAGGTCGGCGCCGGACCGCGGGCCCGCGAGGTGCAGCCGGTCGGCGAGGCCGTGCCGGTCGATCAGCCGCCGCAGGTGGGCGACGTACTCCGGGTCCTGGTCGAGGCCGCCGACGCACACGCAGCTCCACGGCAGGTCGCGCACCGCGGCCAGCGCCTCGACCAGCCGGTGCTGCCCCTTGCGCGGGGTCACGGCGGCCACGCACAGCAGGCGGGAGACGCCGTCGGTGCCGGAGGCGAGGGGCGCGATGTCGGCGCCGGGGGCGGCGACGTGGACGCGGTCGGGGGCCAGGCCGTGGTGGGAGACCAGGCGGCGCACCGCCCAGTCGCTCGTGCCGACGACCGCGGGGACGGCGCGCAGGACGGTCCGCTCGCGGGCGTCGAGGTCGGCGGCGACCTCCGGCGCGAGGCCCGTCTCGTCACCGAGGGGCAGGTGGACGAGGACCGCGAGCCGCAGCCGTCCGGCCTCGGGGACGACGACCTCCGGGACGCCGCAGGCGACCAGCCCGTCGAGCAGGACGACCGTGCCGTCGGGCAGATCGGCGAGCGTGCGGGCGAGCGCGGCGCGCGCGTCCGCGCCCGGACGGGGCCACTCGCCGTCCACGAGGTGGCCGCGCACCTGCCAGCCGAAGCCCGGCAGGTCCAGGCTGACGCGCCGGTCGTAGGCGTTGCCGCCGCTCGGCCGGGACGGGTCGGCGACGCCGCCCGGCATCACGAAGTGCACGGTGTGCAGGGACATGGGGATGATCCCGCCGTTCGTCGGGGCGGCGGCCGGCTGCGCGGGGACGTAGTCCAGCCGCTCCGGCGTGTGCAGGGTCGTCCCGGTCACAGGGCACGCTCGTAACTCGCCCACGCGACGTGCGACTCGTGGAGCGTGACGCTCAGGCCCGCGATGCCCCGCGCTCCCTCGCCCAGCGCGCCCTGGTGGATGCGTTCGGCGAGCCGGTCCGCGACGACCTTGGCCAGGAACTCGGTGGACGTGTTGATCCCGGCGAAGTCCGGTTCGTTGTCCAGGTTGCGGTAGTTGAGCTCGCTGACGACCGCGCCGAGTTCCTGGGTGGCCAGGCCGATGTCGACGACGATGTTGTCGGCGTCCAGCTGTTCCCGGCGGAAGGTGGCGTCCACGAGGAACGTCGCTCCGTGCAGGCGCTGCGCGGGTCCGAAGACCTCGCCGCGGAAGCTGTGGGCGATCATGATGTGATCGCGGACGGTGACACTGAACAACGGACGACCCTCCAGGTGCGGCGCGTCTGGTCCGCCGGCCATCGCTGCCGGCGGATGCCGTGTAGTACGGCTCATCGCTTCCCCGTGTTCAGCCGCTCCGCACTCTTTTCTCAGGTCAGGCGGTCCGGCGTCCCCCGGGGTCAGTCGTCGGACGGGTAGCGCACGCGGTGGCAGAGCGCGGGGATCTCCCCCGAGGCCAGCTTCGGCAGGACCGCGGGCAGTTCCTCGAAGGCGGACTCGCCGGTGACGAGGGCGTCCAGCGCCGGGTCGGCGAGCAGGTCCAGGGCGAGGGCGAGCCGGTCGGCGTAGCTGCGGCGGGCGCGGGCCGGGGAGACGGTGCCGACCTGGCTGCTGCGCACGGTCAGGCGCCGCGAGTGGAACGCCTCGCCGAGCGGCAGGCTCACCCTGCGGTCGCCGTACCAGCTCAGTTCGACGACGGTTCCCTCGGCGGCAAGGAGCTCCAGCGAGCGGGCCAGGCCCTGCTCGGTGGCGCTGGCGTGCACGACGAGGTCGCACTCGCCGCGCGCGTCCTGGGGCAGGGCGAAGTCCACCCCGAGGGCCTCGGCGGTCTTCGCGCGGGACGGGTCGGCGTCCACCAACTGCGTGCGCACACCGGGGAAGCGGGCGAGCAGCGCGGCCACCGAGCAGCCGACCATGCCGCCGCCGACCACCGCGATCCGGTCGCCGACCAGGGGGGCCGCGTCCCACAGCGCGTTGACGGCGGTCTCGACGGTGCCGGCCAGGACGGCCCGTGCGGCGGGCACGGCGTCGGGGACGACGGTGACGGCGTCGGCGGGGACGACGTAGCGCGTCTGGTGCGGGTACAGGCAGAACACCGTGCGCCCGACGAGGGCGGCGGGCCCGTCCTCGACGACGCCGACGCTGAGGTAGCCGTACTTCACCGGGCCCGGGAAGTCGCCCTCCTGGAAGGGCGCCCGCATCACGGAGCGCTGGTTGTCGGGCACCCCGCCGCGGAAGACGAGGGTCTCGGTGCCGCGGCTGACCCCCGAGTACAGGGCGCGCACCAGCACCTCGCCCTCACCCGGTGCGGTGATCCGCGTCTCGCGGATTTCGCCCTGGTCCGGCCCGGCGACCCAGAACGCGCGTGCGCTGCGCTTCATCCCCGTCCTCCTGAACGATCTCGTGAACGATCGGCGACGTCTCCACGTACCGAGGTGTGCACAGGCCGCGCACAGTACGCGGCGCTGATCGACTTGTCACACGGCCGGAGGGTGTGCGGTGGCCCTGAACAACACGTACGACGCGAGGCTGGTCCAGCAGGAGACCGCTGTGGGAGCGGGCGTGCAGATCCTGTTGCTGGCCCTGCTCGGCTCGGCGACCGGCCTGGGAACAGCGGGCTGGCTGGCCGGGCTGGCCTTCGCGGTCACCGGCTGGGCGGTGCTCTCGCGGGCGCTGCACCGCGCCCGGCTGCGCTCCTTCGGCCCCGCCAACCGGGTCACCCTCGGGCGGGCCACCCTGGTCGGCGGGGTGACGGCGCTGGTCGCGGACTCCTTCACGGGCCGGCCCCCGGTGGCGCTGCTGGTGGTCCTCACCGCGGTGGCCCTGGTCCTCGACGGCGTGGACGGCAAGGTCGCGCGCCGCACCGGCACCTCGACCGCGCTGGGCGCCCGCTTCGACATGGAGGTGGACGCGTTCCTCATCCTGGTGCTCAGCGTGTACGTCTCCACGCAGGTGGGCCCGTGGGTGCTGCTGATCGGCGGGATGCGGTACGCGTTCGTCGCCGCGGCGTGGCTCGCGCCCTGGCTCGACGCGCCGCTGCCGCCGTCCGTGGCCCGCAAGACGGTCGCCGCGCTCCAGGGCATCTGCCTGCTGCTGGCCGGCTCCCGACTGCTGCCGTACGGCGCGGACTTCGGGGTCGTCCTGCTCGCCCTGGGCTCCCTGCTGTGGTCGTTCGGCCGGGACGTGCTGTGGCTGTGGCGCACCTCGCGGGTGGCGCGGCGGGTGCCGGTGGCACGGCTGCAGGAACTGGTGCCGGCCGGGCGCTGAGGGCCGGCCGCCGTCGGCCGCCTCAGCCGAGGAAGCGCTCGACCGCCGCGGTGAACGCCGCTGGATCGTCCAGCCACGGGTGGTGGGACGCCCCGGCCTGTACGACCAGCTCGGCCGCGGGGAACAGGGCGGCGACCTCGGCCATGGCACCGGGCGGCGCGGCGACGTCGGTCTCACCGGCCAGGACCAGGACGGGCGCCGTGCAGCGCGCGAGCGCGGCGCGGGTCGCCTCCGGCGCGAAGGCGCCCTCGCCGGCGAAGACGGGGATCGCGTCGTGGTTCTTCTCCACGGCGTCGGCGGCCTGCAGAGCCTGCGCGGCGGCGTCCCAACGCCCGTACCAGAACGGTCCGACGACCTCCCACGCCTCAGGGGTCGCCCGCCCCTGGGTGATGCCCTCCAGCGCGCCGTAGGCGACGTCGAACCAGGGTTCCGCCTTCCGCAGCCGGGCTGCGGCGAGCCGGTCCTCCGGTGCGATGTCCACGCCGACGGCCATGACGCTGGGCGTGACCAGCACGAGCCGCGCGACCCGCTCGGGGTGCCGCTCGACGTAGCGCACGGCGAGGTTGGCCCCGGCGGAGTGCCCCAGCAGGTCGAGCCGTTCGACGCCGAGGGCCCGGCGCAGCGCCTCGACATCGTCCACGAGCCGGTCGCACCGGTACGACGACGCGTCCCGGGGCCGCTCCGACTCCCCCGTCCCCCGCAGGTCGAGCCGGACGAGCGGACGCCGTGCGGCCAGTCCCCCGAGGTCGCCGAGGTAGGAGGAGGCCCGCAGGGGTCCGCCGGGGAGGCAGACGAGCGGGGGCGCGTCCGTCACCTCCCCCGCGTCTCCCGTGTCCTTCGTGTCTCCCAGGAGGTGGTAGGTGAGCCGGGTGCCGTCGGGGGCGGTGAAGGTGGGCATGGCGGGAGCCTGACAGCGGCGCCCGCCGCACCACAACCGGTTTCCGTACGGGCGCAGTTGGGCGATGACGGCTGGACGACGCCGGGGCGCGGCCGGGCGACGGCTCCGGGGTGTCGCCTCGCCCGGCCGCAGCGAGGTCCGGTCCGCATCCCCTTGCGCACCGGACGGCGACGGCCCGACGGAGCCCCCTCGTCAGCGCAGCAACGTCACTGCTCGACCGGTCGCGCCGCGTACGGCGCCCGAGGCGGTGGCGACCGGCGGCCGGCGCCCGTCCGGCCGCTCAGAGGCCGGCGCGGGCCAGCAGCAGGGGCAGGGCGGCCGGCTTCACCTTCTGCACCGAGCGGACCTGGCCCAGGCCGAGTTCGTCGCGGCCGACCGGGGTGCGGTAGAGCGCCTTCGTCGCCTCGGTGAGCAGCGTCACCGGGACGAGGTAGGACACGTCGGGGTCGTCGGGGTCCACCCGGGGCTCCTCGTCGACCTCGCCCACGGCGGCGACGGCCGCGTCGGGGCTGGTGAAGAAGAACCAGACGCGGTCGCCGGGCACCATGCGGTTGCGCCGGCTGAGCCAGAACTCCGCCTCCGGATCCTCCTGCGCGAGCCCGAGGATCTTCTCCTTGTCACACGGCTCCTGGTCCAGGACGTCCCTGTGCGGGTTGAGGATGTAGATCCAGTCCGCCACGGTTTCCCCCTAGATCAGGACCACTTCGACCAGGACATGCGCCGCACCGCGCGCAACGCACAGTGCGGCGGCCCATGTTGCCAGGCCGACGCCCCTCGTGCGTACACATTTTCGCGCACGGCTCCCGGCAGTGCCGCTCCGGGGTGCACCCGGGTGCTTCCGCTTCCACAAGAACTGCTGCGGCGGCCCCGGGTACCGCCCGCGCACGCTGCGAGAGGTGCGCGAGCGGTTGGCGTACGCACGGCGGACGGGGGAGCCGTACGGGCGGGCGCTCACCCGGCCCGAGGTGCCCTGAGCGCCGGACACACGCGGGTACCGGCTACCGCTTCTGCTCCACCCGCACCCAGTCCACCTCCGCCTGCACCCCGCCGCCCGCGATGCGGTCCACGCTGGACTGGGGCAGGCCCCAGTACGGGGTGGTGACCTTGTTCCAGCCGGCCGGGTAGGCGCCGCCCAGGGCGAGGTTGAGGATGACGTACTGGTTGTGGTCGTAGACCCACTGGCCGCGGGTCGACTCCAGCACCGTGCGGGTGGTCTCCTGCACCAGGCGGTCGTCGACGTAGAAGCGCAGGGCCGTCGGCGTCCACTCCACCGCGTACGTGTGCCACTGGTCGGCGCGGCCGCCGTTCGGGTAGGTCTGGCGGGCGCCGATGTTGCCGTCGGCCGAGTAGCCGGGGCCGTGCAGGGCGCTGCTGGTCCAGTCGGCGTAGCCGATGTTCTCCATGATGTCGGTCTCGCCGGAGGCGGGCCAGGACACCGACGGGTCGTCGACGTTGGAGCCGAGGAGCCAGAACGCGGGCCAGAAACCGTCCCCGACCGGGAGCTTCATGCGGGCGCTCACCCGGCCGTAGGTGAAGTCGAACTTGGTGTGGGTGTCGATGCGGCCGGAGGTGAAGTCGTAGGTGCCGCCGCCCGCCTGGGTGCAGCCCTTGCAGTACTTGGCGCGCAGGATCAGGCTGCCGTTCTCCGTGCGGATGGTGTCCGGGGAGTCGACGTACGCCTGGGACTCGCCGTTGACCGGGCCCATCTCCGTGCCGGTGCGCACCACGCGCCACTTGGAGCGATCGAGCGAGCCTGTGGTGAAGTCGTCGAAGAACGTGGTCTGGTACGTGCCCTGCTGTTCACCGGGCAGGGCCGGGTAGGCCGCCGCCGCGCTGCCGCCGGTCCCCCAGACCTGGAACTCGTAGAGCGAGTAGCCGAACTGGGCCGTCGCGGGCGCCGGGTTGTAGAACGAGCGGCGCTCCTTGCCGAGCATCCGGACGTAGCGGCCGGTGGCGGGTGAGGGCAGGCGCACCGTGTCGTGCCGGCCGACCGCGTCCCCCGGTGACTTCACGTCGGCGCGGCGGGCGGCGGCCTCGGACGCGGAGGGCTGGTACACCGTGCGCCAGGTGCGGTTGTCGTCGGAGACCTGGAGCTGGTAGTCGACGGCGTAGGCCGCCTCCCAGTACAGGTCGACCGTGTCGATCGTCGAGGTGGCCCCGAGGTCCACGGAGACCCAGCGGTCCGCGTTCCAGTCGCTCGACCAGCGGCTCGCGTCGTCCTTGAGGTTGGCCGGCCAGCCGCCGTCGGTGACGAACGCGGGTGAGACGCCCGCGTGCTGGTAGAAGTTGGAGTAGGCGGGGTGGTTCAGGGCGAGGTTGGTGCGGGTCGTGGAGGCCGGGGCGGGTTCGCCGCCGTAGACCCGGAAGGACCACAGTGAGTAGCCGTAGGGGGTGGCGCGCTGGATGCCGCGCAGGCGGATGTAGCGGCCCGTCACCTCCTGCGGGTAGGTCTGGGCGGTCACCGTGCCGCCGGTGCCCGCGGTCTCCGTGTAGAACGGCGTCCAGTCCGTGCCGTTCTTCGACACCTCCAGGACGTAGCGCTTGCCGTAGGCGGCCTCCCAGTCCAGGACCACCCGGTCGACGCGGATGGTCGCGCCGAGGTCGAGGCGGATCCAGGCGTCGTCGGCGAAGTTGCTGGACCAGCGGGTGGAGCCGTTGCCGTCGAAGGCGAGGCCGGGCGCGCTGCCGGCGTTCTCGCTGCCGGAGGCGGTGACGGCCGCGGGGTCGGCGGCGTAGGCGGCGGCCGCGCGGTCGGTGTCCCAGGTGGCCGCCGCGGCGGTGGGCGCGGCCGCGGCCGGGGTGGTCAGGGCGGGGCCCGCGGCGAGCAGGGCGAGGGCGGCCAGGGCGGTCAGGAGGACGCGCGGGGTGCGTGGCGCGCGGGGTCGGCCGGGGGTCTGGGGGGTCATGCGGCTCTCCTCTGGGTGGGGTGAGGGACAGCAAATGACGCGTTCATGACACGCGAGGCGGCGTGCCGAGGGGGGATGCGCAGGGGGGAGGTGTGCGGGGGCCCCTGGGGACGGACCCCCGCCGGGGTCGGGGCGGGCGCCGGCTCCCGTACCGGCACCCACCCCGACCAGGGCTCAGACGGCTGCCACCGTCCGGCCGATCAGGCTCGGGCGGTCGTCCACCGCCCGGCCGGGGCTCACGCGGCCTTCGCCGCCCGGTCCCGGTGGCTGCGGATGATGTCGGCGTACCGGTGGCCCGTGCCCTTGATCGTGCGGGCCTGGGTGCGGTAGTCGACGTGGACCAGGCCGAAGCGCTTCTCGTAGCCGTACGCCCACTCGAAGTTGTCCAGCAGCGACCAGGCGAAGTAGCCGGCCAGCGGGGCACCCCGGCGGGCGGCCGAGGCGCACGCGGCCAGGTGGCCGACCAGGTACTCCTGGCGCTCGGGGTCGTCGATCGTGCCGTCGGGGCGGACCACGTCCGGGTACGCCGAGCCGTTCTCGGTGACGTACAGGCGGCGGGCGCCGTAGTCGTCGGTCAGGCGCATCAGCAGCGTCTCGATGCCGCTCGCGTCCACCTCCCAGTCCATGCCGGTGCGCGGGACCCCGGAGCGGCGCACGGAACGCACGTACGGGGCCGGGCCGTCGGGGTCGTCGGCGACCGTCTGCGGGAAGTAGTAGTTCAGGCCCAGCCAGTCCAGCGGCGCGGCGATCGTCTCCAGGTCGCCCGGCTGCTCGGGGAGGTCCACGCCGTACAACTCGCGCATGTCGGCCGGGAAGCCGCGGCCGTGCACCGGGTCGAGCCACCAGCGGTTGGTGTGGCCGTCCATGCGCCGCGCGGCGGCGATGTCCTCGGGACGGTCCGAGGCGGCGTGCACGGTGGAAAGGTTGTTGACGATGCCGACCTCGGCGTCCGGGACGGCCGCGCGCAGCGCCTGCGCGGCCAGGCCGTGGCCCAGCAGCAGGTGGTACGAGGCGCGCACGGCCGCCGTGAGGTCGGTCAGGCCGGGGGCCATCAGGCCCTCGAGGTGGCCGATCCAGGCGGAGCACAGGGGCTCGTTGAGCGTGGCCCAGTGGCGCACGCGGTCGCCCAGCCGCTCGGCGACGACGGCCGCGTACGCGGCGAAGTGCTCGGCGGTGTCCCGCTCGGGCCAGCCGCCGCGGTCCTGCAGGGTCTGCGGGAGGTCCCAGTGGTAGAGGGTGACGGAGGGGGTGATGCCCGCCGCGAGCAGCCCGTCGACCAACTGGTCGTAGAAGTCGAGGCCCTTGGGGTTGGGCGGCCCGTCGCCGCCGGGCACCACCCGCGGCCAGGCGACCGACAGCCGGTAGGCGTTGGCGCCCAGCCGGCGCATCAGCGCGATGTCCTCGCGCCAGCGGTGGTAGTGGTCGCAGGCCACGTCGCCGTGGTCGCCGCCCGCGGTCTTGCCCGGGGTGTGCGAGAAGGTGTCCCAGATCGACGGCGCACGGCCGTCCTCGGCCACGGCCCCCTCGATCTGGTACGCCGACGTGGCCGTGCCCCACAGGAAGTCGGGCGGGAGTGCGTCGAGGTCGATGGTCACGGGAGTCCCTTCACAGCGAGGAGAGTCGGTCACTTCACGGCTCCGGCCGTCAGCCCGGCGACGAGGTAGCGCTGGAGCAGCAGGAAGCCGGCCACCACGGGCACGCTCACCACGAGCGAGGCGGCCATGATCTGGTTCCAGTACACGTCGTTGAGCGTGGAGTAGCCCTGGAGGCCGACCGCGAGGGTGCGGGTGGTGTCGTTGGTCATGACGGAGGCGAAGAGCACTTCGCCCCAGGCGGTCATGAAGGCGTAGACGGCGACGGCGACGATGCCGGGGATCGCGGCCGGCACGACGATGCGGAACAGCGCGCCGAGCGGGCCGCAGCCGTCCACCAGCGCCGCCTCGTCCAGGTCGCGCGGCACCGAGTCGAAGTACCCGATGAGCATCCAGATGGAGAACGGCAGCGAGAAGGTCAGGTACGTGAGGATCAGTCCGCCGCGCGAGCCGAACAGCGCGATGCCGGTGGCGTTGCCGATGTTGACGTAGAGGAGGAACAGCGGGAGGAGGAAGAGGATGCCGGGGAACATCTGGGTCGACAGCACGGTGACCGTGAAGACCCGCTTGCCGCGGAACTGGTAGCGGCTCACCGCGTAGGCGCTGAAGACGGCGATGACGACGGAGCACACGGTCGCCGCGCCCGCCACGATCAGCGAGTTGACGAAGTACCGCGCCAGCGGGACCGTCGACCAGATGTCGATGTACGGGCGGATGGTCAGGCTGCTCGGCAGCCAGCGGAACCGGCCCGTCACGTCGGCGAGCGGCTTGAGCGAGCTGGAGATCATCACGTACACCGGCACCAGGACGAAGCCGGTGAGCAGCGTGAGGAAGATCCGTCGCGTCCACAGGAACGAACGCGGCGACGCCATCGGCGACTTGACCGCGGGCGGGCTAGACATCGGCGGCCCTCCGTCCGCGCGAGGTGACGGCGAGGTACACGCCCGTCACGAGGAGCAGGAACAGCAGGAGCAGCACGGACATCGCCGAGCCGGTGCCGAAGTTCCAGGTGACGAAGGACGCCTGGTAGATGTGGACCGAGATGAGGTCCGCGGCCTCCGGGGCGGCCTTGCCGAACAGCACGTACGGCGTGTTGAAGTCGTTGAACGTCCACAGGAACAGCACGAGCACCAGCACCTGGTTGACCGGGCGCAGCGACGGCAGGGTGATGCGGCGGATCTGCTGCCACACCCCGGCGCCGTCCAGCGCCGCGGCCTCGTACAGCTCGCGGGGGATGTTCTGCAGGCCGGCCATGACGATGAGGAAGGCGAACGGCCAGCCCTTCCACACCGAGACGGTCAGCAGCGCCCAGAAGCTGTTGTCGCCGATCAGCCAGAAGGACGGCTTGTCGGTGAGGTGGAGCTGGTCGTGCAGGACGTGGTTCACCAGGCCGTTGTCGTGCTGGAACATGAACACCCAGGTGATGACGGCCGCGTAGACCGGCAGCGCGTAGGGCACCAGGAACAGCGCGCGCAGCAGGCCGCGGCCGCGGAAGGTGTCCTGCATGAAGATCGCGGCGGCCGTGCCGATCAGCCAGCACAGGCCGACCGAGAGCAGGGTGAAGCCCACGGTGACGAAGAAGGAGTGCAGCAGCGCCTCGCCGACGGGGGCGTCGAAGTCCACCGACATGCGGTAGTTGTCGAGGCCCGACCAGGGCGCGGTGCCCCAGTCGCGGATGTAGAACTGCGTGAGTTCCTTGAAGCTCATCACGATGCCGATGACCATCGGCACCAGGTGGACGAGGAGTTCGAGGATCAGGGCGGGCAGCAGGAGCAGGTAGGGCAGTCCGATGCGGCGGACCCGCCCGGTGCGGCGGCTCTGGCCGCTCGCCGCACCGGGGGAGCTCTTGTGCACGGGATGCTCGACCGCCTCCGGGGTGGTGGTGGTCATCGTGCTCACTTCGTCGGCATCTGCTGCTGGGCCTTCTGGAGCTTGGCCTTGACCGACTCCGTGGTCACCGCGCGGCCGGCGGCGGCGTCGGCGAACAGCTCCTTCACGGCCGTGCCGACCGCGGTCTCGAACTGCGACTCGTCGGCGACCTGGGGAAGGGGCGCGGCGCTCTGCGCGAGGGTGTTCTTCAGCACCGCGTTGGCCTGGTTGTTGAAGGCGGGGTCGGCCTGGGCGCCCTTGACCGGCGGGATGGAGCTGTAGGCGGTGTTGAGGATCTTCTGCTCGGCGTCGCTGGTCATGAACTTCACGAACTTGGTGGCGCCGTCGAGGTTGCCGCTGTTCTTGAACACGGCGAGGTTGATGCCGGCGACCATGGAGTTGACCTGGGTGCCGGTGCCGGGGGTGCCGGACTGGACGGGGACGGGCGCGATACCGTAGGCGGACTCGCTCAGGCCCTGCGACTTGAGGTTGGCGGCGGCGGACTGCCACAGCAGCATCGCCGTCTTGCCCTTGGCGAAGTCGCTGACCGACTGGTTCTGCGCGTACTCGGCGTTGCCCTGCGGGATGGCCTTGTCCTTGGCCATCAGGTCCACGTACTGCTTGACGCCCGCGACCGCCGCGTCGGAGGTGAAGTCGGGCTTGCCCTCGGGGGTGAAGAAGTCGGCGCCGTGCTGCTTGGCGAAGACGAAGACGTGGTGGATGTTCTCCGACACGTTCGCGCCCTCGGCGCCGATCACCTGCTTGCCCTTGGCCTGGATCTTCTTGCCGTCGGCGACCAGTTCGGACCAGGTGGCCGGCGGCTTGGTGATACCCGCGTCGGCGAAGATCTGCTTGTTGTAGTAGAGGGCGTAGGCCATCGAGTACAGCGGGACGGCGGCCGGGTCCTTGCCCTGCGCGCCGGTGGAGCCGAGCGCGGAGTCCACGAAGCGGTCCTTGCCGCCGATCTTGGCGAAGTTGTCGGCGTCCCAGGGCAGCAGCGCGCCGGTCGCCTGCAGCGAGGCGGACCAGGTGTTGCCGATGTTCAGCACGTCGGGGCCCTGACCCGAGGTGGTGGCGGTGAGGATGCGGTTCAGCAGGTCGGACCAGGGGACGACCTCCAGCTTGACCTTGATGCCGGTCTGCTTCTCGAACTTGTCGAGCTCCGGCTGGAGGACCTTCTTGTCGATGGCGATGCTGGCGCCCTGGTTCGAGGCCCAGTAGGTCAGCGTCTTGGGGTTGCTGTCGGATCCGCCCCCGTTCGACGATCCTCCCCCGCAGGCCGTGGCGGCGAGCGCGAGGGACAGGGTGACGGCGCCTATGGCCGCGGCTCGGATGGTGCGCATGGCTGGTGGTGTCCCTTCCCGGGGTCCCGTCATGGCTTAATTTAGGACGTGAGTTAAACCCCCGGAGCGGGCAGCGTCAAGGGTTTGGGCAGCAGGAGGACAAGTCGTGACCCACATCTTGACGTCTTCGTTCACGCAGTGAAGCATCGGCGAGCGAGAGAGCGCTCTCACAACGCTGTCTCCTTCTGTTCCCGAAGGTTCCCCGCACCTTTGGTTCCTGAGGGTTCCTGCTTCGTCGCCGACCAGGAGAGCCGCCCCATGCCCGCTGTCTCCCCGCAGTCCCCCGACGCCGGACAACCCGGCGCCGGCCGCCGCGCCCTCGGGCGCAGGACCGTGCTCGGCGCCGCCGCGGCGTCCGTACCGGCCCTCGCCGCCCTGTCCGCGCCGGCGGCCGCCGCCGCCCCGGCCCGCGCCTCCCGCCCGCTGCGCGGCGGCGGTGACCTCGGGCCCAACGTGCTGGTCTTCGACCCGTCGACGCCCGGCATCCAGGACCGGCTCGACGCCGTGTTCGCCGAACAGGAGTCGGCCCAGTTCGGCACCGGCCGCTACGCGCTGCTGTTCAAGCCCGGCACCTACCAGAACCTCACCGCCCGCATCGGCTTCTACACCTCGATCGCGGGCCTCGGCCTCTCCCCCGACGACACGACCATCAACGGGGACGTGACGGTCGACGCCGGGTGGTTCGGCGGCAACGCCACACAGAACTTCTGGCGCTCGGCGGAGAACCTCGCCCTGGTCCCGGCCGACGGCACCAACCGGTGGGCGGTCGCCCAGGCGGCCCCGTTCCGCCGCATGCACGTACGCGGCGGCCTCAACCTCGCGCCGAGCGGGTACGGCTGGGCGAGCGGCGGCTACATCGCGGACAGCCGCATCGAGGGCCAGGTCGGCCCGTACTCCCAGCAGCAGTGGTACACCCGGGACAGCGCGATCGGGAGCTGGCTCAACGGCGTGTGGAACATGGTCTTCTCGGGCGTCGAGGGGGCGCCCGAGCAGGGCTTCCCGAACCCGCCGTACACGACGCTCGCGACCACGCCCGTCTCCCGGGAGAAGCCGTTCCTGTACGTCGGCCGCGACGGGTACCGGGTCTTCCTGCCCGCCCTGCGCCGCAACGCCCGCGGGGTGTCCTGGGGCAACGGCACCCCGCGCGGCACGTCCCTGCCGCTGTCCCGCTTCTACGTCGCCCGGCCCGGCGACGACGCGGCCACGCTCAACCGGGCGCTCGCACAGGGACTGCACCTGCTGCTGACGCCGGGCATCTACCGGCTGGACCGGCCGATCCGGGTGCACCGGCCCGACACGGTGGTGCTGGGCCTCGGGTACGCCACCCTGATCCCCGACCACGGCGCCACGGCGGTGAAGGTGGCCGACGTCGACGGCGTCCGGCTGGCCGGCTTCCTGATCGACGCCGGGCCCGTCACCTCCGACACGCTGCTGGAGGTCGGACCGAAGGGCGCCCACCGGGACCACTCCGCCAACCCGACCACCGTGCAGGACGTGTTCGTGCGGATCGGCGGCGCGGGCCCCGGCCGGGCCACCACCAGCATGGTGATCAACAGCCGGCACACCATCGTCGACCACACCTGGGTCTGGCGGGCCGACCACGGCGAGGGCGTCGGCTGGGAGACCAACCGCGCCGACTACGGCGTGGTCGTCCACGGCGACGACGTGCTGTGCACGGGCCTGTTCGTGGAGCACTTCAACAAGTACGACGTCCAGTGGTACGGCGAGCGCGGGCGCACGATCTTCTTCCAGAACGAGAAGGCGTACGACGCCCCGAACCAGGCCGCGATCCAGAACGGGGCCGTCAACGGCTACGCCGCCTACAAGGTGGGCGACCGCGTCCGCACCCACGAGGCGTGGGGGCTGGGCAGCTACTGCTTCTACAACGTCGACCCGACGATCGTGCAGCACCACGGCTTCGCCGCACCCGAGCGGCCCGGCGTGAAGTTCCACGACCTGCTGGTGATCTCCCTGGGCGGCCAGGGCCAGTACGCGCACGTCATCAACGACACCGGCGCGCCCACCTCGGGCACCTCGACCGTGCCGTCCACGGTGGTGTCGTACCCGTGAGCGGGGGTCGCGCCCCGCACGCGCTCGCGTGCGGGGCGCGACGCCGCCCTCAGTGGCCGGTGCCTACCGGTCCGCGGACTCCGCGGGGGCCGGGGCGTACCCGGTGGGCCGGGCGGTGAACGTGCCCCGGCCCTGGGTGCGGCCGCGCAACCGGGCGGCGTAACCGAACAGTTCGGCCAGCGGCACGGTCGCGGTGACCACGGCGGCACCGGCGCGCACCACCGAGCCGGTGACCCGGCCGCGCCGGGCCGCCAGGTCGCCGAGGACCGCGCCGACGGCGTCCTCGGGCACGGTGACCGTGACCTCGGCGACCGGCTCCAGCAGGACCATCGCGCAGGAGCGCAGGGCCTGCCGGAGCCCGAAGCGGCCCGCCGTGCGGAACGCGGTGTCCGAGGAGTCCTTCACGTGGGTCGCCCCGTCGGTGAGGGTGACCCGCAGCCCGGTGACCCGGTGGCCGCCCAGGGGCCCCTCGGTGAGGGCGTCCCGGCAGCCGGCCTCCACGGCGCGCACGTACTCCTGCGGCACCCGCCCGCCGACCACGGCGGAGCGGAAGGCGAACTCCTCCTCCCACGGCTCCACGTCGAGCACCACGTGCGCGAACTGCCCGGCTCCACCGTCCTGTTTGACGTGGCGGTACACCGTCCCGGTCACCCCGCGCCCGACCGTCTCCCGGTAGGTGACCCGCGGCCGGCCGACGGCGACCTCCAGCCCGAGGGCGCGGCGCACCTTCTCCACCGCCACCTCCAGGTGCAGCTCCCCCATGCCGGACAGGACCGTCTGCCCGGTCTCGCCGTCGGTGCGCACCACCAGCGAGGGGTCCTCCTCGGTGAGCCGGGCGAGCGCGGGCGCCAGCCGGCCGGCGTCAGCCCGGCGGCGCGCCTCCACGGCCACCGACACGACCGGCTCGGCCACGCCGGGCGGTTCCAGGACGAGCGGGGCGTCCGGCGCGCACAGGGTGGTCCCCGCACGCGCCGCCTTCAGCCCGACGACGGCGACGATGTCCCCGGCCACCGCCCGCTCCAGCGGGACGTGCCGGTCGGCCTGGACCCGCAGGACGCGGCCGACGCGCTCGGTGCGGCGGGCGGTCGGGTCCCACACGGTGTCTCCCTTCTCCAGCGTGCCCGCGTACACGCGCAGGTAGGTCAGCCGGCCCGTCGGCGTGGCGTTCACCTTGAAGGCGAGCGCGGCGAACGGGGCGCCGGGGTCGGCCGCCCGCCGCACCTCGGCTCCGTCGTGGCGGCCGCGCACGGGCGGTACGTCCAGGGGCGACGGCAGGTAGGCGACCACGGCGTCCAGCAGCAGCTCCACACCGCGGTCGCGGTAGGCGGAACCGCACAGCACGACCACGCCGTCCCCGCTGCGGGTGAGGTCCCGCAGGGCGCCCGTGAGCGTCGCGGCGGAGAGCGTGCCCCGGTCGCAGAACTCCTCCAGCGCCGCCGGATGGCGTTCGGCGACGGCCTCCTCCAGCAGGCGGCGCCTGCGCAGCGCCTCCTCCCGCAGCGCGTCCGGCACGGGCTGCCCGGCCGGGGCCGCGGCGTCCTCGGCGCGCACCACGGCGCGCATGCGCACCAGGTCCACGACGCCGACGAAGCCCTCCTCCGCCCCGATCGGCAGGTGCACGACGAGCGGGGCCGGGTGCAGCCGCTCCCGCAGGGAGGCGACGGCCGCGTCGAGGTCGGCGCCCGCCCGGTCCATCTTGTTGACGAACGCGATCCTGGGTACGCCGTGCCGGTCGGCCTGCCGCCACACCGACTCGCTCTGCGGCTCCACGCCCGCGACCGCGTCGAACACCGCCACGGCGCCGTCGAGCACCCGCAGCGCGCGCTCCACCTCGTCGGCGAAGTCGACGTGCCCCGGGGTGTCGATCAGGTTGATGCGGTGTCCGGCCCAGTCGCAGCTCACCGCGGCGGCGAAGATGGTGATGCCGCGGTCGCGCTCCTGCGGGTCGAAGTCGGTGACGGTGGTGCCGTCGTGGACCTCGCCGCGCCGGTGCGTGGTGCCGGTGGCGTACAGGATCCGCTCGGTGAGGGTGGTCTTGCCGGCGTCGACGTGGGCGAGGATGCCCAGGTTGCGCACGGCGGACAGGCGGGTGGACGGGGTGGTGGACAGGGAGGGAGCGCGCATGGCCCTCGGCCTTTCGGGATGATCCGGGAGAACGGGCTGCGCGATGCGCCCCGGCGCCACCGTCCCGAGGTGTGCGGCGGACGCCGACACGCCGAACGTCCGGCCTGCTCACGTCGGTTCGCGGCAGGCCCCGTCCGGGGGCTGGTGGTACGTCAGGGCATCCGGTGCCGGCCGCGCCGCGGGCACCGGACGGCCCAGGACACGAGGATCACCTCGGACCGGCGACGGGGAGCGACGACGGCGCTGTGCGCACGCATGGCCCGGCTCCCCTCGATCGTCACGGTACGGCGCGCGACCCCCTGTCGTGGGCGGCGCGATGGGGTGAGTGTAGGGACGAACGGGTGCGCGGGGCGCGGGATTTATCCGCGCGAGGCGACCGGGGCGGCGTAGAAGGCGTGCCGCACCCGGCGCAGCCACGCCTCCGCCGGGGCCTCGTCGGGGTGGTCCGGCAGGGCGCTGCGGGTCTCGGCGAAGGCCGTCTCGAAGCGCCGCAGCAGCGGCTCGGCGGCCCCGGGGTCGGCCGCGACCTGCTCGCCGAAGCGGTGGTAGGCGTCCGGGTCGTCGACCCGGATGGTCAACTCCCCCGTGCGGTACAGCTCGAAGCCCTGCTCGCACAGCCGCCTGAGGTGGCGGGCGTGCTTGGCGGTGCGCCCGCGGGTGCCCGGCGGGAGCGGACCGGCGCTGCGCGACAGGAGCTTGCGGAACTGCTGGGTGGCGTAGCCCAGGTAGGCGTCGCGGACCCGGCCGGCGCTGAGGAAGGAGGCGCGGATGCCGATGAGCTCCTCGCCGAGCGGGGTGCGGACCTCGTACAACTCGTCCGGCAGCCAGACGAGTTCCATAACCGTGGGGTTGCCGCCGAGGGCGAGGCGGCACCACTTGGCCGCCTCGTGCAGGGTGCGGTCCGGGGCGGTGCTGACGTGGGACTCGGCCGGCCGGTGCAGGCCGTGCAGGTCCTCGGTGGGCGCGGCGAACAGCCCGAGGCGGTCCACGTCGGAGCCCGCGCGGGCGAGTCCGTACGCGGTCGAGCCGACGATGCCGGACAGCAGGACGTTGGTGACGGACATGGTGTTCCCCCTAGGTGTGGCCCGGCCATGATGCCGCGTCGGACGGGTCGGTCACCCGCCATTTTCCGGGTCGGCGCAGGTCAGCCCCGCCCGGCGCCGCCCGTCCCGCGAGGCTTTGGCCATACCCTCACCCCTCTCGCAAGACCGTCCCCCTGTGATCCTTGTCGCCGGTGTGCGGGGAGTGCGAGGAGTTCCGCATGGGCAGCCTGCCCGTGCGTGAGAGGTCGGTGTCGTTCCTGTGGGGGAATCCGTGAGCGTGTGTGTCATCGGTGCGGGCCTGTCCGGGCTGGCGGCGGCACGCGCCCTCAAGGCGCGGGGCGTGGAGTTCGTCTGCCTGGAGAAGTCGCCCGGCGTCGGCGGCATCTGGCGGGCGCCCGGCGCGGGTGAGCGCGGCCCGGGTTACCTGTCGCTGCACCTCAACTCCACGAAGCAGCTCACCGGTTACGCCGACCACCCGATGCCGGACTCCTACCCGGTCTACCCGCGCCACAGCGACATGGCCGCCTACCTGCGGGCGTACGCCGAGTGGGCCGGCGTGCTCGACCACATCGAGCTGGAGACCACCGTGGAGTCCGTGCGGCCGACGGCCGACGGCGCCTGGACGGTGGTCAGCCGGTCCGCGGGCGGCGCGCGCACGGCCCGCGCGTTCAGCCAGGTGCTCGTCGCCTCGGGGCACAACACCGAACCGTTCCTGCCGGCCCCGCCCCCGGGTTCCGAGACCTTCGGGGGAACGATTCTGCACGCCTACGACTACCGCGACGGCAGCGACTGGGCGGGCCGGCGGGTCGTGGTCGTGGGGCTCGGCGCCTCGGCCGTGGACATCGCCGCGGACCTCTCCCGGTACGCCGAACGTACCCTGCTGTCGGTGCGCCGCGGGCTGCACATCCTGCCCAAGCAGCTCTTCGGCGTCCCGCTGGACGAGGTGGCCGAGGCGCCCTGGTGGACCGCGATGTCGCTGGCCGAGCAGCGCCGCTTCCTCGAACAGGCGCTGCTGGTGGCCCGCGGCAAGCTCTCCGACTACGGGCTGCCCGAGCCCGACCACCCGGTCTTCGCCTCGGCGGTGACGCTCTCGGACGAGATCCTCAGCCGGATCCGCCACGGCGGTGTCGTGCCCAGGCCGGCGATCGACCGGCTCGACGGCGACCGGGTGCACTTCACCGACGGCAGCTCCGAGCGCGCCGACGCCGTCGTCTACTGCACGGGGTACCGCATGGCGTTCCCCTTCCTGCCCGACGGCTGCCCGATCGGCCCCCAGGGTGCGGTCGAGCTGTACAAGCGGGTCGTGGCTCCCGACCACCCGGGGCTGTTCTTCATCGGGCTGGTCCGTCCGCACGGGTCGATCACCCGGCTCGTGGAGGCCCAGGTGGACTGGGTGGCGCGGCTGGCGACGGGCGAGGCGGCGCTGCCCGAGCCGGAGGTCATGCGCAAGGAGATCGCCACGTACCTCGGGGGCATCGCCGGCCAGTACGGCAGCCGCGAGGGCGCGTCGATCCAGGTCAACTTCGCGCCCTACCTGGAGGAGTTGCGGGAGGTGTGAGACGGCGGCCGGGGCTGCTCCCGGCCGAGCGGCCAGGGTCCGGACGCGGGTCGTCTCCCGCCACCGGGCCCTCGGTGCGTCCGGCAGTGGTCGCATGATGTCCCGGTCGGGGTCGGTTTCTCTTCGCCGCAGGTGACGGTCGTCCGATGCATGCAGATGCCGATGAAACAACCGTCCGGAATGGCCAGTTTGTGCGTGGTGACGCTCTCCCACCTGCCCCCACACTCTTGCGTGTCCATGGCAGACAGGTCGTGGACACACAACGGGGAGGAAACATCCATGACAGCACTGAATCGGACCGGGTTGGCGTTCGCGGCTGTGGCCGCGTTCGTCGTCCCCACGGTCACAGGCATGACCGTCACCACCGCAGCGGCGCACGCTCCGTGCAGTTCGTCGGCCCCTGCGGACCGGGACAGCACGGGCTGGAACGCAACGGGCGACAACAGCCGGATGCGCACCGGTTCGAGCACGACCTGCACGGCAGTCAGTAGCGCTCGTCCGGGCGACCACCTGGACTACCACTGCTACACGTTCGGCAACGACGGCTACACCTGGACCTACCTCCGCAACGACACCCGGAGCCCCGACACGTACGGCTGGGTTCGCGACGATGTCCTGTCCGACGGCGGCAGCGGTGTCCTGTGCCCCGAGTACGACTAGGTTCTGGGCCCTCGGTCAGCACCGTGACCGGATCAGGATGAAGGAGCTTGCCTGAGCTCGCGCCGCTTTGAGAAGGCCCGTACCCCTTGCGCTCCGCAAAGGGTACGGGCCTTCGCCCCGTGCGAGTTCGCACGGCGTGCCGTGACGGCAGCAGCGCCGGACCTCACGACTTCGTGCGCGACGGCGGAGGGGACGGCGCGGTTGAAGCGAAGGCAGCTTGGCACCGCCCAGCCCATCAACCGCGCTGAAGGACCGGCCGTCAGCGTGGTCGGTGACGCTCGCACTCATCCGTGACATCCACCGCCGTCCGACGGCGCTGCACGGCTCAGGGTACCCGCGCGACCGCGGGTCGCCCCGCCCGCAAGGGGGCCGGGGGACGGACGTGGTACGCCTCGCAGGAGAGGTACGTCGTCACCCGCGGCGGGTGGCCGTCCTGGTGGGCGGCGGAGAGGTAGGCGACGAGGCCCACGCCGTCCTCCGGGCGGCGGGCGGTCAGGGCCCGGGTGGCCTCGCGCAGGACCCCGTCGTCGATGCCGTGGCGGTGCAGCAGGGCCGTGGCGCGGGTCAGGGCCTCGCCGTCGTGGGCGGCGTAGTCCCGGACCGGTACGTGCAGGGTGAAGCCGCTGGGCCGTCCGGTCGCCGTCTCGGTGAAGGCGTGGCAGGACTGCACGGGCCGGCGGGTGGGCCGTCCGCCCGGTCCGGTGTCCGCCTCGTCCTCGTGGCCGAGTCCGGACGCGATGCGGAAGAACGTTTCTGTCTCCTCGGCCGGCGGTCCCCCGGCGGTCCGGCACAGTGCTCCCGCCTCGGTGGCCGAGAGGTTCTGGTGGGCCAGGTAGACCTTCACCCGCGGCGCGTCCCAGTCCCCGAGGTCCAGGGCGAGGAACAGGTGCCGGTCGCCCTCCGGCAGCGCGGCGAACGCCCGGCCGTGACCGAGCCGCGCCAGCGCCTCCCGTACGGTGTCGGCGGCGCGGTCGGCGCCGCGGGCCGCCGGGTTGAGGTACGCCTTCAGTCGGGGCACGCCGCCGGGCCGCAGCTCGAGCGCGCACCACAGGGCCAAGGGTCCCTCGGGGGCGTCGGGGAAGAACAGGTCCTCCAGCTCGTCGAGCCGGTCGGTCGGGAAGGCCCACCGCCGCGCCGTCTCCCGCAGGAACCGCAGCCCCGCACGGCCGTTTCGGGCCAGGGTGCCTGCGCCGCACCCCGGTTCCAGCAGCACCCGCAGGGTCGGGGCGGCGTCCGGCACGAAGGACAGCGAGAACTCGACCGGGGTGTGGTCGTCGGAGAGGAAGGAAGGGTGGGGCGGCGGCAGGTCCAGCGGCCGTTCGGCCGCCGGGCCCAGGGCCTCCAGCAGGACGCGTACGTAAGCGGCGGCGTCGCTCCCGTCGAGGCCCGCGACCTCGCACAGCCGCAGGAGCTGCCGGGCGGTGTGGCCGCCGAGCGAGGCGGCCTCGGGGAGCGTGGGTGTGCCGTCGCCGGGGGCTCTCACCACGCCTCCGACCGCCGGCCGGTCAGCCGGACAAGAAGATACCCGCCGTCGTGGGCGGGTATCGGGGGGAGCACGACGAGGGGCCGGGGTATGTGAACGGCGTCGGTGGATAGAGGGTCCACGACACCTCCTTCGACTCGTGAGCAACACGGATGACCGCGTTGCTCACTACCCAAGAGGTTGAATCGTCATGCGACGGTGATGAGTTGGTGGATGTTGCGTGAATCACCTAGTCAGCCAGTTGAGGAACTGGCTCCACATACCTCCGCGTTCGGTCTTGCGGTCCGTCGCGGCGGCCGGTTCCTGGCGCGCGGAGGTGTCGGCCGGGGCGGCGGCCGAGGAGCGGCGCGCGACGTCGACCGGGGTGAACCGGGCGGGCAGGGTGGCCAGTCCGCGGTTGAACGGGCCGGGGCGCCAGGTCAGGCTGTCCGCGGGCACCGCGAGCTCCACGTCGGGCAGCTTGTTCAGCAGGTTCTCGATCGCGGTGACGGTGATCTGCCGGGCGGGCTCCTTGGAGGGGCAGGCGTGCGGGCCCGCGCTCCACGCCAGGTGCGCCCGGTTGCTGCCGGCCTGCCGGGCGGCGGTCAGCGCCGGGCCGGTGTTGGCGGCGGCGAAGCTGACCAGCAGCAGGTCGCCGGCCTGCAGCCGGGTCCCGCCGAACTCCATGTCGGCCACCGGGTAGTGCGGGGCCAGGTTGGACATGGGCGGGTTCTCCCACAGCGTGTCGTCGATCGCCTCGTCGATCAGCCCGCCCTGGTGGGCGTACGCGTCGTGGGTGAGCAGCCGGTGCAGGGTGTTGCCGATGAGGTTGCGCAGCGGCTCGTTGCCGCCCACCATCAGCAGCGCGAGCTGGTGGACCATCTCCTCGTCGGTGAGCTGCGCCGGGTGCTGCATCAGCCAGGTGGTGACGTCGTCGCCGGGCCGGCTCCGCTTGAGCGCGACCAGTTCACCGACGGCCGTGAACAGCACGCCCATGGCCTTCTCGGCGTTGACGCCGTCGAACATGCCGGCGATGCCGAACACCACGCGGTCGCCGATGTCGGCGGGGACGCCGAACAGCTCGTTGAAGACGAACAGCGGGAGCTGCTTGGCGTAGTCGCCCAGCAGGTCGGCCGAACCCCGGGCGCCGAACTGGGAGATGAGGAAGTCGGAGACGCGCGCGGTGGCCTGGCTGACCTTGCGGGGGTCCACCTTGGCCATGCTGTCGGTGATCGCCTGACGCAGCCTCAGGTGCTCGGCGCCGTCGCTGAACATGGCGTTCGGGCGGTACGCCAGCACCGGCGCGACCGGGCTGTCCGGCGGGACCTTGCCCTCGCCCAGGGCGCGCCAGCGGCGGGCGTCCTTGCGGAACGAGGCGGAGTCCTGCAGGAGTTGCAGCGCGGTGGCGTAGTCGGTGACGAGGGTGGCCTCGACGCCGGGGGCGAGCTCGACGGGCGCGGTGGGGCCGTAGTGGCGCAGGTAGGCGTAGTACGCCTGGGGGTCCGCGGCGAACTCGGGGCCGTACAGGGGCACTCGGGCACCGGAGTGGTGCGCCGGGCACCCCGGCGGGGGCACAGGGGTGGAGAGGTCGTCCAAGGGGGTGGCTCCTAGTGGGCGCGGTCCTGCAGGTGGCGGACGAGGGTGATGAGTGCTTCGGCGGAGGATCGCTCGTCGCGCGCGTCGCAGGTGACGACGGGGGTGTCGTCGAGGAGGTCGAGTGCCTCGCGCAGGGCGGACTCGTCGCGGGGCGTGCTGCCGTCGAACCGGTTGACGGCGATGGCGTAGTCCAGGCCGTACTGCTCGATCAGGTCGATCACGGCGAAAGAGTCGGCCAGCCGCTCGGGGTCGACCAGCACCAGCGCGCCGAGCGCGCCGCGGGCCATGTCCTCCCACATCTGCACGAAGCGCTGCTGGCCGGGCGTGCCGAACAGGTAGAGCACGACGCGGTCGCTGATGGTCAGCCGGCCGAAGTCCATGGCGACCGTGGTGGTGGTCTTGCCCTGGACGCCCTTGAGATCGTCGACGGACTCGGCGGCCCGGGTCATCGTCTCCTCGGTGGACAGCGGCTCGATCTCGGAGATCGCCCCGATGAACGTGGTCTTGCCGACCGCGAAGTGGCCCACCACGAGGATCTTCACGGCGGTCTGGGTCGCGCCGCCGCGGACGTACGCCGCCTCATCCAAACTTGGCCCTGAGACCATTCAGCACCTCCTCCAGGATGTCCCGGTCGGCGAGGGGGGCCCGCTGCACGGGCGGGCGGGTGATGAGGTAGCCGCCTTCGGTGAGGGCGGCGAGAAGGATCTTCACCACGCCGAGCGGCAGCTGGGTGTGGCCCGCGATCTCGGCGACCGAGAGGTAGCCGGCCGAGCACAGGTCCAGCAGGTTCTGCTCCTCCGGTGACAGGCGGGTCGGCCGTTGCCGGTGGTCGGCCACCGCCGTGACCAGGGTGATCAGCGAGAGCTGGTCCTCGTCGGGCAGCCCGCGTCCCTTGGTGATGACGTACGGACGCACTAACTCGGGCGTCTGCGGCTCCAGTTCGTCGTAGCCGGTCATGAGCGCGCGCCCAGGTTCTCGCGCGGCGGCGTGGTGAGCGCCTTGCCGAGCTGGCCGACGAGCTGCTGCATGCGGAAGGTGATGTCCGCCATGTCGACGTCCGGGGAGGCGGACACGCCGAGGTAGGCGCCCTCACCGGCGGAGATCAGGAACACCCAGCCGCCGTCGAACTCGACGAGCGTCTGCCGCCACTGCTGGTTGGCGCCCTCGCAGAAGAACCCCAGCGAGCGGCTGAGCGACTGCACCCCGCTCATCGCGGCGGCCACCCGGTCGGCGTTGTCCTTGTCGAAGTCCTTGGTGCGGGCCATCAGCAGGCCATCCGCGGAGATCAGCACCGCGTGCAGAGCCCCGGGAATCTCCAGGGCGCTGTCCAGCATCCATGACAGATCGTTCACGAGATCTCATGCCCTTCACTGCTCGCACCACGGGTGCTGCTCGTCATGTCGGTGTCCGCCTGTGTGGCCCGGCCCGACTGCGTACCCCGCTGGAAGGCGCCCATGATCGCCGCCGACTCGGCGCCGCTGCGCCGGGACGCACCGGCCGGGGCGGCGGGAGGCAGGGAGGGGGCGGGCGCGGCCGACGGCGTGCTCGGCACGACCGCCATGGGGCGCTTGCGGCGCCGCTTGGGCAGGCCGTCGGCGGTAGTGGTGCCGCCCAGCGCCGGCTCGGGACCGCCGAGGCTCGCCGTGGTGGCGACCGTGGGCAGGACCGGAGCGGGCTCCCGCTGCTCGGGCGCGCTGGTGAGCAGGTCGTGGGGCAGCAGCAGGACGGCGCGCACACCGCCGTACGGGGACGTGGAGTCGACGGAGACCTCGAAGCCGAAGCGCTCGGCGAGCACACCGATCACCGCGAACCCGAACTGCGGCGGGTTGCCGAGACCGGCGACGCCGGAGACGCGCTCGGTGGACAGGAGCTTCTCGGCGCGGGCCCGCTCCTCGTCGTTCATGCCGACACCGGCGTCGTCGACGACGATGCAGATGCCCTTGGGCACGGTCCGGATGTTGATCTCCACGACCGTGTCGGGGCTGGAGTAGCTGGTCGCGTTGTCCAGCAGCTCGGCGAGGGCCAGGGCGACGGGCTCCACCGCGCGGCTGGTGATGCCGAAGTCGACCTGGGAGAGGATCTCCACCCGCCGGTAGTGGCGGATCCGGCCCTGGGCGCTGCGCACCACGTCGTAGACCGAGGCGACGTCGCGCTGCCGGCCGAGCCAGCCGTCGCACAGCACGGCGATGGACTGGGCGCGGCGGCCGAACTGGGAGTTGGTGTGGTCGATCTCCAGCAGGTCCTGGAGGATGACCGACTCGCCGTACTTGGTCTGCAGCCGTGACACGATCAGCTGCTGCTCGGCGGCGAGGCCCTGCAGGGTCCGCATGGCCGACTTCAGCACGGTCTTGGTGGCGTCGTCGGCGCGCTCCTGGGCCGTCTGGACCGACTGGGCGTACTGGTTCTCCAGCTCGGAGTAGTGGGAGCGGAGGCCGTCGATCTCCTGCCTCAAGGCGCGTGCCGCCCTGCGCTGGCGTACCACGAGCGCAATGGCGGCGATGACGGCGACCAGGAGAATCCCGGCCACCGGGTCCGGTATGTAATGCGTCATAAGACTCTCTTCAGGCGACTGACGGCCAGTTGCTGAATTTCCGTCGACGCGGGTGGACCGGCGGACCGCCCGCACCGGGGTCACCGCCCGGACCGTCCCCTGCAGTCGGGGATGTCGTCTTGCACGCATCCGCCCGCTCTACAAACGAGCGTGATCGTATCACCGTGCGAACCGCTCACCGACCGTCAATACCCGTGCCGGGATGAACATTGACGGTCAGTCAGCTGAGGTCGGGCTGACACACCGACAACGCAACCGATAAACGGGATTCCGCCGCAATGGGTCCTTATTCGGGCACGCTTCACCATGTCCCGAAAACGCCCGGCCGGGTCATTTCAGCGCATCGGCCTTCAGGTCGCGCCCGACGACCAGGGTGACGGAGCCGGCCTGCGCGGAGGCGTCCCGCCCGGAGCCCGCCCTGGGCAGCCAGCCGGTCAGCACCGCGGCCTGCCGCTCCTGCCCCGCGGGGTACGACACCGTGGTCGTGGCCGAGGTGCGGGGCGCGTTGCCCGTGCCCACCACGGTGAACCCGGCCGCCCGCAGCTTCTCCGCGACGGCGGCGGCCCGCCCCTGCACTCCGGTGGCGTTGAGGACCCGGACGCGTACGGCGGAGGCGTACACCGGGTTCTTCGACTGCGCCGCCAACTGCTCCTTGCTGACTTCCCTGTCCCGGGCCAGCGCGCTGAACAGGCCGCTGGCCTGCGGGTACTGCCAGACCACGTTGGCCTTGTCGGCCGGGACGTCCGCCTCGCGCGGGTAGTTGGGCACGGTCAGGAAGGTCAGCCGGTCGCTGGGGACGCCCTTGAGCTCGTCGGCCAGGCCGTACAGCGGCTGGATGCCGGCCAGATCGGGGTCGGTGGTCAGCGACTTGGTCGCCGACTGCAGGAAGCCGTAGAGGGCGTTGGGGCTGGTGAGCTTGGACTTGGCCTTCTTCGCCAGGGCGTCCATGAACTCCTGCTGGCGGCCGATGCGGCCGATGTCGGAGCCGTCGCCCACGCCGTAGCGGGCGCGGACGTAGCCGAGCGCCTTCTCCCCCGCGACCGTCTGGCAGCCCGCGTCCAGGTCGAGCTTCGCCTTCTCGTCGTGGATGGCCTGCTTCGGGCAGACCTCGATGCCGCCCAGGGAGTCGACCATCCCCTTGAAGCCCTGGAAGTCCACCGACATGAAGTGGTCGATGCGCAGGCCCGTGTTGGCCTCGACGGTCTTGATGGTGCAGGCGGCGGCCGAGGCGACCTCGCCGGTGCTCCCGCCGAGCGCGAACGCCTCGTTGATCTTGAAGTGGTGGGGGTCGGAGGTGCTGCCGTCGCCCTTGGCACAGGCCGGGATGCGCACCCACGAGTCGCGCGGGAAGGACACGACCGTGGCCCACTTCCGGTCGGCCGGCACGTGCAGCACCATCAGCGTGTCCGACTGCATGGTGGTGAGGTCCTTGCCGTACTTGGCGTTGGCGCCCTCACGGCTGTCGGACCCGACGACCAGGATGTTCTTCGACCCCGGGCTGAGGTTCTCCGGACGGTCGCCGCCGAGCTTGTCGTCGACGTCGGCGGAGGTGATGTTGTTGTTGAGGTCCTCGTAGATCCACGCGCCGACCCCGCCCACGCCGAGCAGCACGAGCGCGCTGACCCCGGCGCCCCAGACGACGATCCGGCCGCGCCGGGTGAGCCGCGTACCGCCGGCGGCCCGTGCCGCCGCGGGCCCGGGCCCGGCCGCCCGGCCGCGCCCGCCGTCGGCCGGGCGGCGGGCGGCCCGTGCGGCGCCGCCCTGGCCGCCGCGTCCGTGCCCGCCGCCGCTGCGCCCGGACCCGCTCTGCCCGGTGCCGTTCCGTCCGGCCCCGGACGCGCCCGACCTCCGCCTGCCCGATCCGCCCACCCGCGCTCGCCCTCCGCCTCGGCCGTGTCGCCCCTACACCCTGCCCGGCCCCTGCGGCCCGGTCCCGCCGGGCGACCCGGCGCCCCCTGCCGGACGTCCCCCGGTGTCCCGGAGGACCCGTGGTGACATACGCACGGACCACCCGGACGTCTCACCTTCCTCAGACAGCGGTACGGGCCCCCTCGGTTGCCTGTGTCGCACACTTACCCGGAAATCACCCGGTCATCGAGGGCGGCGGGGCCAAGATCGACAGCCCGGCCGGCGCCGCCCGGCACAACGAAAGAGACCCCTGCGAACAGGGGTCTCTCACTGGTGTCCGAGGGGGGACTTGAACCCCCACGCCCGATAAAGGGCACTAGCACCTCAAGCTAGCGCGTCTGCCATTCCGCCACCCGGACCAGGTGTGCGCCGCGCGGGGTGTTCCCCGCGGCGACACACACCACAATAGCAAGCTTTCCGAGTGGGTCTCACCCGAGTATCCGCAGGCAGGGGGCGCGTGGGGTGCTCCTCACACCCCGGTCACCGCTCGTGTGCCCTCCGTCACGCGCGGCGGAGGGCGGCCAGGTTGTGGTAGCCGGTGGCCGCGTGCCGCAGCGACTGGGCCGGGTCGGTGGAGCTGGGCGCGTTGTCCTGCTCGACCATCGGGTTGTGGTAGGTGCGGTGGCCGACGCGGGAGAAGAACGTCGTGTAGTCGATGACGCCGGTGCCGAACGGCACCATGTCGTAGCCCATCCCGTTGGTGGTGTCGACGACGCCGTCCTTGGCGTGGAACAGCGGGTAGCGCCGGTCGTGGCGCTGGACCAGTCCGGCCGGGTCGAAGACGCGGGTGCGGGTGGAGCCGTCGTGGGCGGTGTAGGTGCGGAACTTGTACTGGGCGACGTGCGCCCAGAAGACGTCCATCTCGAGCCAGACCAGGCGGGGGTCGGTCACGGAGAGGAAGTACTCCAGCTTGCGGATGCCGGAGCTGCGGGTGGGGCGGCCCTGGTCGTCGAGCGGGCCGCCGTCCAGCAGGAAGCCGTACGCCGCGTCGTGGTTGTGGGTGTAGAGCTTCAGGCCGGCGCGGCGGGCGATCTCGCCGAGGGCGTGCCACTTGTCGGCGGCGGCGTCCCAGTCGGCCCGGTAGGAGCTGTTCGTGGGGTCGCCGCCGGTGCCGACGTGGGGCATGCCGAGGATGTTGGCGATCTCCAGGTGCTTCTTGAAGGTGTCGAGGTCGGCGGTGGTCAGCGGCCAGCTCCCGGGGATGAATCCGTGGTTGCCCTGGGCGCGCAGCCCGTACTCGTCGAGCCAGCGGCGCAGCAGGCGGGCTCCGGCGGCGGACTCCAGGTTCGCGCCGCCGGGGGCGTCGGCGTGCTGGCCGTAGCCGGCGAACTCGACCTGCCGGTAGCCGAAGCGGGCGAGCTGCTCGAAGACGGCACGGAAGCCGGAGGGCAGCGTGGTGGAGCCCGGGTCGCGGCCGATGGCGTCCCGCACCGTGTAGAGGATGATGCCGCGCTTGTCGGCGGGGACCAGGGCGTGGCCCTTGCCGGGTCCGGCGTCGGGCCGCGGGGCCGCCGCCACGGGGGCCGCGCCGAGGACGGGGGCGGCGATCGCGCCGGCCGCGACGGCGGTGCAGGTGCTCAGGAAGCGGCGGCGGCCGATGCCGAGGCTGCGGCGCAGCCGGTCGTCGGGGGTGGGATACGTGTCGTGTGTCTCGTTCACGGGTGCCTTTCGGTGGAGGGGTCCGCGCCGAGGCCGGCAAGGCGGAGCAGGAGCGACTTCACGTCGGTGGCCGCCACGCGGTCGCCGACGGCGTGGGGGGTGGAGCACAGCAGGAGCGGACCGTCGTCGTCGCTCGCGGGGAGGCGGCCGTGGCTGCCCCGGACCGGTGCCGGGTCGAGGGGCACGACGGCCATCCGGTAGCGCAGGCCGAGCTTCTTGCGGGCCAGCGCGGTGGCCGCCTTGACCTTCACGTAGGGGTCCTGCGGGTCCATGAACAGCTCGACCGGGTCGTAGCCGGGCTTGCGGTGGATCTCCACCAGCCGGGCGAAGTCGGGCGCGCGGGCGTCGTCGAGCCAGTAGTAATACGTGAACCAGGCGTCGGGCTCGGCCACGGCGACCAGTTCGCCCGAGCGCGGGTGGTCCAGGTGGTGGGCCTTCTTGCCCTCGTCGCCGAGGAGTTCGGCGAGGCCGGGCAGGTCCTCGAGGGCGGCGCGGGTGGCGGGCAGGTCCTCGGGGCGGCGGACGTAGACGTGGGCGATCTGGTGGTCGGCGACGGCGAAGGCCCGGGAGGCCATCGGGTCCAGGTACTCCATGCCGTCCTGGGTGTGCACCTCCAGCAGTCCGGCGCGGCGCAGGGCGCGGTTGATGTCGACGGGGCGGCGGACGTCGGTGATGCCGTACTCGGACAGCGCGACGACGGTGCGCCCCTCGGCGCGGGCGTCCGCCAGCAGGGGGGCGAGGGCGGTGTCCAATTCGGCGGCGGCCCGGGCCGAGCGCGGGTCGCCGGGGCCGTGGCGCTGGAGGTCGTAGTCGAGGTGCGGGAGGTAGCAGAGCGTCAGGTCGGGCCGGCGGGTGCGCTGGATGTGCCGGGTGACGTCGATGATCCAGCGGCTGGAGGCGATCCCCGCGCCGGGGCCCCAGAACTGGAAGAGCGGGAACGTGCCGAACATCTCGGTGAGTTCGTCGTGCAGCTCGGGCGGGCGGGTGTAGCAGTCGGGTTCCTTGCGGCCGTCGGCGTAGTAGACGGGGCGCGGGGTGACCGTGAGGTCGGTGTCGGCGCCCATGGCGTACCACCAGCAGATGTTGGCGACCGTGTAGCCGGGGTGGGCGCGGCGGGCGGCGTCCCAGAGCTTGTCGCCGGTGACCAGGCCGTTGTGCTGGCGCCACAGCAGGACGTCGCCGAGTTCGCGGAAGTACCAGCCGTTGCCGACGATGCCGTGTTCCGAGGGCTGGGCGCCGGTCAGGAAGGTGGACTGGGCGGCGCAGGTGACGGCGGGCAGCACGGTGTCGAGGGGGGCACGGGAGCCGGCGGCGCCGAGGGCCCGCAGGTTCGGCATGTGGGCGAGCAGGCGCGGGGTGAGGCCGACCACGTCCAGGACGAGGAGCGGGGTGGGGGCGGTCATGGCAGCTCCTTCAGGCCGAGGTCGGTCAGGAGGTCGCGGGCGAGGGAGAGTTCGGCGGCGATGCCGTCGGTGAGCTGCGCCCGGCCGCGGGGGCGCTGGGCCGGCGGGAGGGCCTGCCAGGTGTAGGTCTCGACCTCGAGGTGGCGGGTGCGCGGGCGGGGTCCGCCGACGAGGCGGGCGAGGGCGTCGCGCAGGACGTCGTGGGTGGCCGTGAGCGGAGCGGCGGGTGCCGCGTGCAGCGGGACGTGGAAGTGGGCGCGCCAGGGGGCGGCGGTGGGCAGGGCGTCGCCGCCGAGGGCCTCCCCGAGGTCGTCGGTGCCGCGCAGCCGCCCGGCGTCGACCGTGCGGGTCTGGTGCAGGAAGCGGGGCTCGGCGAAGGCGGCCAGGGCGCTGCGCACCTCGGGCCGGTCGGGACGGTCGGCGTGCAGGGCGGCCGAGAGCTGGGACTTGACGACCGGCACGTGGGCCTCGGCGAGGGCGTCGAGGGCGCGGGCGGGGTCCTCGAAGGAGGTGGCGAGGTGGCAGGTGTCGACGCAGACGCCGATGCGGGGGTGGCCGACGGCGGTGAGCGGTGCGAGGGCGTCGCCGGTGGTCTCCACGACGCAGCCGGGCTCCGGTTCCAGGCCGACGCGCACGGAGCGGCCGGTGAGGTCCGCGAGCGCGTCGAGGCGCTCGGCGAGGGTCGTCAAGGCACGGTGGCCCGCCGCGGCGCGCTCGGCCGGCCAGGCGGTGCGCCAGCCGAGCGGCAGGGTGGAGACGCTGCCCTCGGTGACGTCGTCGGGGAGCAGCCCGGCGAGGATCCGGGCGAGCGCGGTGGTGTGTTCCAGGCGCTCGGTGTCGGCCCAGTCGGGCCGGTAGACGCGGTACTTGACCTCGTCGGCGCCGAACCCCTCGTAGGGGAAGCCGTTGAGGGTGACGACCTCCAGGCCGCGCCGGTCCAGTTCGCCGCGCAGGGCGCGCAGGGCGGCCGGGTCGGTGTCGAGGGTGCGGGCGGCGTCGCGGGCGAGCCACAGGCCGATGCCGAGGCGGTCGCGGCCGAGCCGGCGGCGCACCGGCTCGCAGTGGTCGCGGAGTTGGGCGAGGACGCCGTCGAGCGTCTCGGCCGGGTGGACGTTGGTGCAGTAGGCCAGGTGGACGGTGGTTCCGTCGGGGTGGCGGAAGCGCATCGCTCACTCCCCGCCGCGCAGGACCGAGTTGCCTTCGTGGGTGGCGTCGGGCGCGGTGACCTCCAGGTCGAGGCGGCCGCTGAGGCCGTAGAAGGCGACGGGGTTGCGCCACAGAACCCGGTCGACGTCGTCCTCGGTGAAGCCCTCGGTGAGCATCAGGTCGGCGACCTTGCGGGTCTTGAGGGGGTCGCTGCGGCCCCAGTCGGCGGCGGAGTCGACCAGCACCCGCTCGGGTCCGTACGCGCGCAGGAGGGCGACCATGCGCCGCTCGTCCATCTTGGTGTCGGGGTACACCGAGAAGCCGAGCCAGCACCCGCTGTCCTTGGCCTCGCGCACGGTCGTCTCGTTGAGGTGGTCGACCAGGACGCGGTCGAGGGGCAGGGCGGACTCGCGGACCACGTCGAGGGTGCGGCGCAGGCCGGTGAGCTTGTCGCGGTGCGGGGTGTGCACCAGGGCGGGCAGGCCGTGGTCGGCGGCGAGCTGGAGCTGGACGGCGAGCGCCTTGTCCTCGGCCGGGGTCATCGCGTCGTAGCCGATCTCGCCGACGGCCACCACGCGGTCCTTGACGAGGTAGCGGGGCAGTTCGTCGAGGACGGGCGTGCAGCGCGGGTCGTTGGCCTCCTTGGGGTTGAGGGCGAGGGCGCAGTGGTGGGCGATGCCGTACTGGGCGGCGCGGAAGGGCTCCCAGCCGAGCAGCGAGTCGAAGTAGTCGAGGAAGGAGGCGGGCGAGGTGCGGGGCTGGCCCAGCCAGAACGCCGGCTCGACCACGGCGCGCACCCCGGCGGCGTGCATCGCCTCGTAGTCGTCGGTGGTGCGGGAGGTCATGTGGATGTGGGGGTCGAAGATGCGCATCAGGACTCCTTGCCGTGGGGGTGGTCCGTGCTGCTGTGGTCCGCGGCCGGGGAAGGGGCCGAGGAGGGGGCCGGGGCGGCGCCGGTCAGGGCGAGCACGTGCCGCAGGTCCTCGGGGACGGTCCGGCCGGCGGCGGTGCGTTCGGCGGCGTGGTCGGTGAGCATCCGGGCGAGTTCGCCGTCGCCGCGGGCGCGGTCGGCGAGGCGGGCCACCGCGTCGACGGGGACGCCGGTGAACAGGCACTTCAGGACCGCGTGCCGCCAGGCGTGGGCGTCGAGGTGGCGGGCGGCGTAGGGGCCGACGGCGGCGGCGAGCAGGCGGGTGTCGTTGGTGCGCAGGGCGTCCTCGACCAGGGGCAGGGCGTCGGGGCCGGGCACCAGGTGGGGCAGGGCGTGCAGGACGGCGCGGCGTTCGTCGGCGGTGCCCTGGTGGTAGACCCGGGTGAGGGTGGCGGCGTCGGCGCGGGCCGCGTGCAGCAGCAGGACCCGTACGGCGTCGGCGTGGCGGTTGCCGCAGCGGCGCCCGGCTTCGGCGAGGCGCAGTTCCCACACGGAGATCGGCCCGTGGGTGCCGGGGTGCGCGGCGGCCTCCTGGAGGGCGCGGTGGAACCAGGCGCGGGCGTCGGCGCCGAGGCCGGCGTCCAGGTCGGCGCGCAGCGCGTCCAGACGGGCGGGTGCCGTGCCGGCGGAGCGCAGGGGGGTCATGCGGTGCTCCCTTCTGGGGTGGCGGAGCGGGGCGCGGGGGTGTCGGCCGCCGCTCGGCGCAGGAACGGCAGGGACCGCTCGGCGTGGTGCGGTCCGGCGTGCGAGTGGCGGGGCAGTTCGACGACGGTCAGGCCCCGGTAGCCGATGTCGGCGAGCGCCGCGAGCACGGGCGGGAAGTCGATCTCGCCCTCGCCGAACGGCAGGTGGTCGTGGACGCCGCGGCGCATGTCCTCGATCTGCGCGTGCCGCAGCCAGGGCGCGGCGGCGCGCACGCAGTCGGCGGGCGGGAGCGGCTCCAGGCACTGGCAGTGGCCGATGTCGAGGGTGAGGCCGAGCGGTGCGGGGTCGCCGAGGAGCCGGCGCAGGTGGTGGAAGTCGGCGAGGGTGGCGAGCAGGTGGCCGGGCTCGGGTTCGACGGCGAGCGGCACGCCCGCGCCGGCGGCCGCCTCCAGCACGGGGGTCAGGGAGGCGGCGAGGCGCTCCCAGGCCGCCTCCCGGTCCGTACCGGGCGGAACGATTCCGCTGAAGCAGTGCACCGCGTGCGCGCCGAGGTCGGCGGCCACCCGGACGGCCCGCAGCAGCAGGCCGGTCCGGCGCCGGCGGTCCTCGGGCGCGGCGTCCAGGAGGGTCGGGCCGTGCTTGCGGCGCGGGTCCAGGACGTAGCGGGCACCGGTCTCCACGGTCACCTCCAGCCCCAGCGCGGCCAGCCGGTGGGCGACGTGCCGGGTGCGGGCGGCGAGGTCGGGGGCGTACGGGTCGAGGTGCATGTGGTCGAGGGTCAGGCCGACGCCGTCGTAGCCGAGGTCGGCGAGCAGGCCCAGCGCGTCGTCCAGCCGCAGGTCGGCGAGGCCGTTGGTGCCGTACCCGAAGCGCAAGGAGCGGGGGTCCGCCGGGGTGGTCATGTGACGCTCACCCGCCTGGCGAAGGCGCGGGCGAGCGGGGCGAGGGCCGCCGTGCACAGGGCCGTGGCGGGGGCGCCGGAGCGGGCGGTGAGGGCGGCCTGCAGGGGGATGGTCGCGCGGATGCCGGCGCCCACGGCGCGCTGGGTGAGCGGTGCCGACGGGTTGAGCGCGGCGTGCAGGTAGGGGCGGACCGTGGTCAGGGCGTACCCGGCGGCGAGGGCGAGCGGCAGGGGTTCGGCGGGCGCCGGGGCCTGCGGCCGGCCGGTGGCGCGGCGGCGCAGGCGCCAGGTCAGGGCTCCCGTGGTGGCCAGCGCGGTCAGCGGGGCGAGCGGGGTACCGCCGCCGGTCTCCTGGCGGGACACGGTGGTGACCGCGAGGGTGTGGGCGCCGAGCAGGACCGCCGAGGGCAGGGCCGGGCGGACCCGTCCGGCGGTGGCGGCCGCGCCGAGCAGCAGGTCCAGGCCGCGGGCGGCCGCCATCGCGAGCGGGCCGGCCGGTGTGCGCTTGAGGACCAGGTCGTACGACCAGACGGTGGCCGCCAGCGGCACGGCGACCGCGAGCGCCGTCCGGCCCGCGCCGGCGGCCAGCGCCAGCCCGGCGGCGGTGAAGGCACCGGCGGCGCCCAGCGCGGCCGCGGGACGGATCCGCCCGGACGGCAGCGGGCGGTGGGGGCGCTCGGCGGCGTCCTCGTCCCGGTCGGCCCAGTCGTTGAGGGCCATGCCGGCCTCGTACAGGCACAGCGAGGAGGTGATGCCCAGCAGGGTCCGCCCGGTGGGGCGCGTGCCGAGGGCCGCGGCCCCGGCGAGCGCGTCGCCGGGGACGGTGAACAGGGCGGGCAGCCGCAGCAGTTCCGCCCAGGCGCGCGACCGGCTCATCGGGCCTCACTCAACTGCCGGGCGAACTCGACCAGTTCGGCGTACTGGGCGGCGAGCGCGGCCGGTGCCGTGCCGACCGGGTCCTTGAAGAAGAACGCCAGCTCGCCCAGCGGGCCCGACCGGCCCGTCTCGTGCGCGCGGGCCACCAGGCGGGCCAGGTCCAGGATCAGGGGCGCCGCGAGCGCCGAGTCGCAGCCCTGCCAGATGGTCTGCAGGACCATGCGGGTGCCGAGGAACCCGTCGAAGGCGATGTGGTCCCAGGCGGTCTTCCAGTCGCCGAGGGCCGGCACGTCGTCGATGTGGACCTCGCCCTCGGGCACGGTGCCGAGGGTGTCGGCGAGGACGCGCTCCTTGCCCGCGTTCTTGGCGGCGGCCGCCGCCGGGTCGGCGAGCGCGGCGCCGTCGCCGCCGCCGAGCAGGTTGGTGCCGGACCAGGCGCGCACCGCGAGCGCCCGCTGGGCGAACATCGGCCCGAGCGCGGCCCGCAGCAGCGTCTGCCCGGTCTTGCCGTCCCGCCCGGCGTACGGCGGTCCGCCGGCCGCGGCCTGCCCGGCGAGGGCGGGGTGGTGCAGGCCGGTGGAGGGGGTGAAGTTGACGTAGGGGCAGCCGGCGCGCAGGGCGGCGGCCGCGTAGAGCGAGCTGGGCGGCAGGTCGTCGCCGGTCGCGACCGGCTCGGTGGAGGCGACGTTGACCACGACCGCGCGGGCCAGGCCGTTGCGCCGGACGAAGCCGCGCAGGTCCTCGGTGAAGGCGGCGATGAGTTCCTCGTCGGTGCGGGTGTCGCCGGGCAGCGGCCCGCCGGTGGTGATCTCCCGGTCGGCGGCGGCGAGTTCGGCGGCGACGGCGCCGGGCAGCCGGTGCGGCAGGACCCCGCCCGCGGCGAGCTGCTCGGCGCGCTTGGGCAGGGGGCAGTCGGTGGTGTCGTGGCCGCCGAAGACGAGGGACGACAGGGCGGGCAGACCGCTGCCGGCGAACTCCGGGCCCTCGGTGACCAGGCCCGTCGGCGGGTGCAGGCCCGCGGTCAGTGCGGCGCAGCCCGCGACCACGGTGGTGGCGACGGAGCCGCGGGCTCCGATCAGCCAGACGCCGACGCGCGGGGAACGGGCGGGGGGCGCGGACATGGGCAGCCTCCTTGTCGTACGCGGACACCGGGAAGGGGGTGAGGGGAAGGACGCGCTGCCTTCCGCAGCGGCTGGTGCGCGGGTGGGGCGCGGATCGTGCGGGGCGACGACGGGTCGCGGATCGAGCGGGGCGACGACGGGTCGCGGGCCGGCGGAGTCCGGCTGGAGTCACGGGGAGCGACGGCGGGCGGGAGTCCGGCGTCCCCCGCCCGCCGCCGGTCAGCGGCCCCTGACGGGCAGTTCCTTGATCCGGACGTTGCGGAAGGACACCTCGTCACCGGCCCCGTGGTTCTGCAGGCCGATGTGTCCGTCGGTGAGGCTGCGCGCCGGGTCGGTGTTGGTGAAGTCGTTGATCTTCACGCCGTTGAGCCAGACGCGCAGGCGTTCGCCCTCGACCCGGATCTCGTACGTGTTCCACTCCCCCGGCGGGTTCAGCGCGCGGTCGCGCTTCTTCAGGTCGGCGGAGCGGAAGCCGTAGACGGACCCCGTGGTCTTCTCGGGGACGTCGGTGGCGTCGATCTGGACCTCGTAGCCGTGGTCGACGGCCGACCACGGGTCGTCCGAGGGCGGGAAGCCCACGAACACGCCCGAGTTGTCGTCGCCGGCCGTCTTCCAGTCGAGCTTCAGGGAGTACGACCCGAAGCCGCGGTCGGCGTACCAGAGCAGGCCCATCCCGCCGGTCGAGGTGAGCGTGCCGTCCTCGGACAGGGTGAAGGAGCCGGGGCCCGCCTGGCGCCAGCCGTCGAGCGAGCCGCCGTCGAACAGGGCGGTGTATCCCGTCTCCGGTCGGCAGTCGGCCTGTGCGGCGCCGATCGCGTACCGGATTCCGCCGAGCAGGTGGCGGCGGAACGCGGGGTCCGCGTACGACTCCTGGGTGTGGCCGCCTCCGGTGTAGAAGGCCCGGCCGCCCCGGTACTCCTGGCACCAGGCGATCGGGTGGTCGCCGTTCATGGTGCCGCCGCTGTAGGACGTCTCGTCGAGCGAGGCGAGGACGTGGGCCCTCTCCCTGGGGTCGGAGCGGTAGTTGTACCACTCGTCGGTCCGCTGCCAGGTCGGTCCGAGGCCGGCGGTGGCCGGGTGGGCGCGGTCCTCGACCCGCACGGTGGCGGGCTGGATCGCGGGGTGCGACTGGAAATAGGCCCCGGCCAGGCCGCCGTAGAACGCCCAGTCGTACTCGGTGTCGGCCGCCGCGTGGACGCCGACCCAGCCGCCGCCGTGGCGGACGTAGTCCTCGAACGCCCGCTGCTGGGCCGCGTCGAGGACGTCGCCGGTGGTGGACAGGAACACCACGGCGTCGTAGCGCCTGAGCCCGGCCGGGGTGAAGGCGCGGGCGTCCTCGGTGGCGTCGACCGTGAGGCCGGCGCTCTCGCCGAGTTCGCGCACCGCCGCCACACCGGCGGGGATCGAGTCGTGCCGGAAACCGGCCGTCTTGGAGAAGACCAGCACCCGTCCGCCGTCGTCCGCGTCCTGCGACGCGGCCGGTGCGGAGGCGCAGCCGAGGAGCAGGGCGGCCGTGGCGATGGCAGTCACTGTGCGCATGTGCGGCTCCTCTCAGCCCGTGGTGAAGGTGAAGTCGTCGACGTCGAACAGGGCTCCGGTGCCGCCCTTGGCCACCAGGTAGAGCGTGGTGGTGCCGCGCGGGGCGCGCGACAGGTCGGCCTGGACGTCCTGGAAGGTCTCCCAGCCGCCGGTCGCCGGCACGGTGGCCCTGCCGAGCAGGGTGCCGCTCGCCGAGCCGGCCCGGATCTCCAGGGTCCCGCCGGCGCCGCCGGAGGCGACCCGCGCGGTGATCTTCCGGGCGTTGTCCACGACGTACGGCGTGAACGAGATCCAGTCACCGTGCTGGAGGTCGCCGACGACCCTGCCGCCGTGCGCGGTGTCCTTGGCGATCACCGAGGCGCCGGCGCTGTCGCCGAAGTGCTCGGCCTGGCGGTGGCGGGGCTGCAGGACGCTCTGGTCGTGCGAGGTGAGCGCCGCCTGGCCGCCGCCTCCGTTGTCGGTGTACTCGGCGTTCAGCACGCCGAAGATGTTGGCGTCCTCGTCGTGTCCGCCGTCGGCGCTGGTCTGGATGGTGCCGGAGCAGCCGGTGGCGGAGGTGAGCGGGTGGCCGTGGGTGTCGTGGCCGAGGACGAAGGTCACCTTGACCTTGGCGCAGTCGATCCGGCGTCCGTCCTCGGGGTCGGTCACCTTCACGGTGAAGGGGACGGCGTCGCCGAAGCTGAAGAGCTGGCCGTCCTTCGGGGTCTGCAGCACCACGGTGGGCGCGGTGTTGCCGACGACGATCTGCACGCTGGCGCTGCCGGTGCGGCCCGTGGGGTCCTTGGCGGTCACCGTCGCGGTGTACGTGCCGTTCGTGCGGTAGGTGTGCCGCGGGGCGGCGTCGGTCGACCGTGTGCCGTCGCCGAAGTCCCAGCTGTAGGTCAGCGTGTCGCCGTCCTGGTCGCTGGTGCCCGCCGAGGAGAACTGCACCTTCAGCGGGGCCCGGCCGGAGGTGCGGCTCGCCGTGGCCTGCGCGACGGGCGAGTGGCCGTCGGTCGCGTTCTCGATGCGGTACAGCGCCGAGTTCTCGTCGCCGCCGAACCAGGAGACGCCGTAGTCGAGGACGTACAGCGCGCCGTCGGGCCCGAAGGCCATGTCCATCACCTGCGTGCCGGTCCACGGCACGTCGTTCACGGCCTGCACGGTGCCGTCGGCGTCGCTGGTGATGCGCTTGATCCAGCGCCGGCCGAACTCCCCGGCGAAGAAGTCGCCGTCGTAGGCCTCGGGGAACTTCACCGGCGAGTCGAGCGCGGGGTCGTAGTGGTAGACCGGGCCGCCCATCGGGGACTCGGAGCCGTCGCCGAACTCGGGCACCGAGGGGCCGTCGTAGGGGATCCAGGCGGGCTGGGCCGGGGGCAGTTCGGTCAGGCCGGTGTTGTGCGGCGAGGTGTTCCGCGGGGCGGAGCAGTCGAAGGCGGCGCCGGAGGTGCGGGTGGCGAAGTCGTAGTCGACGTAGGCGTCGTTGCCGCCGGTGCAGTACGGCCAGCCGAAGTTGCCGGGACCGGTGACGCGGGCGAACTCGACCTGGCCGGCCGGTCCGCGGGCGGGGTCGGCGGCGCCGGCGTCGGGGCCGTAGTCACCGACGTAGAGGATGCCGGTCTGCCGGTCGACGCTGAAGCGGAACGGGTTGCGGAAGCCCATCGCGTAGATCTCGGGCCTGGTCCGGTCCGTGCCGACGGGGAAGAGGTTGCCGTCGGGGATGGAGTAGCCGCCGTCCGCCTGGACCTTGATGCGCAGGATCTTGCCGCGCAGGTCGTTGGTGTTGCCGGAGGTGCGCTGGGCGTCGAAGCCGGGGTTGCGGTTCGCGCGTTCGTCGATCGGGGTGAAGCCGTCGGACTGGAAGGGGTTGGTGTCGTCACCCGTCGACAGGTAGAGGTTGCCTGCCGCGTCGAAGTCGATGTCGCCGCCGACGTGGCAGCACAGACCGCGGGTGGTGGGGACGTCGAGGATCTTCGTCTCGCTGGCGGTGTCGAGCGTGCCGTCGGTCCTCAGCATGAAGCGGGACAGGCGGTTGACGCCGTCGTACGGGGCGAAGTCGGCGGCGGTGCCGGTCTCCGGGGCGTCGCCCGCGGGGGTGTCCAACGGGGGCGCGTAGTAGAGGTAGATGAACCGGTTGGTGGCGAAGCCGGGGTCGACGCCGACGCCTTGCAGGCCCTCCTCGTCGTGGGAGTAGACGGCGAGCTTGCCGGCCAGTCTGGTGGTGCCGGCCGCGTCGGTCAGGCGCAGTTCGCCGTCGCGTGAGGTGTGCAGGACCGAGCGGTCCGGCAGGACGGCCAGCGACATGGGTTCGCCGACCTCCGGCTCACCCTTGGCGAGGGTGACCTGCTGGAAGTCCTCGGCGGCGACGGCCGGGGCGGTGTCCGGGGCGGCGACGGCTGCGCCGGCGACGGGGGTGGAGAGGGTGAGGGAGGCGCCCGCGAGCAGCGCTCCGCCGAGCAGGGCGACGGCCCGGTGCAGGCGCCGCCGGGGGGTGGTGGGTCTTGCCGTGGGGGTGGTGCGGTCGTTCCCGTGCACGAAATGCCTCCAGTGAGGGGCCGGTGGTACGGGCGGGTGCGATCGCCGGGATGCGCCGTCATCCCGGAGGGGGTGCCGACCGGCGTGGTGCCGTGGGGGCCGGTCGGACCAGGGGGCTACGGGGTGCGGTCAGGTGGGCTACGGGGGTGCGGTCAAGTGGGCTACGGGGTGCGGTCAGGTGGAGAAGGCCGCGTCGAACGAGGCCGACGGCGGCTCGAAGTCGTAGGTCTTGAGGCGCCTGAGTGCCTCGGGGGCGCCCTGGAGGCGGTCCATGCCGGCGTCCTCCCACTCCACGGAGACCGGTCCGCGGTAGTCGATGGAGCGCAGCATCCGGAAGACGTCCTCCCAGGGGACGTCGCCGTGTCCGGCGGAGACGAAGTCCCAGCCGCGGCGCGGGTCGCCCCAGGGCAGGTGGGAGCCGAGGCGGCCGTTGCGCCCGTCGAGGCGCTTGCGGGCCTCCTTGCAGTCGACGTGGTAGATCCGGTCGCGGAAGTCCCAGAGGAAGCCGACCGGGTCGAGGTCCTGCCACACGAAGTGGGAGGGGTCGAAGTTGAGTCCGAAGGCCGGCCGGCGGTCGACGGCCTCCAGGGCGCGTACGGTCGTCCAGTAGTCGTAGGCGATCTCGCTCGGGTGGACCTCGTGGGCGAAGCGCACGCCCTCCGCGTCGAACACGTCGAGGATCGGGTTCCAGCGCTCGGCGAAGTCCTCGTAGCCGCGGTCGACCATCGACGCGGGCGCGGGCGGGAACATGGCGACCAGGTGCCAGATGGCGGAGCCGGTGAAGCCGACGACGGTGTCGACGCCGAAGGCGGCCGCGGCGCGGGCCGTGTCGCGCATCCGGTCGGCGGCGCGCCGCCGCACCCCCTCGGGGTCGCCGTCGCCCCACACGTCGGCGGGCAGGATCGCCCGGTGCCGCTCGTCGATGAGGGCGTCGCACACGGCCTGCCCGACCAGGTGGTTGGAGACGGCCCAGCACTTCAGCCCGTACTTGTCGAGCAGGTGGTGGCGGGAGTCGACGTACCCCGGGTCGGTGAGGGCCTTGTCGACCTCGAAGTGGTCGCCCCAGCAGGCGAGTTCGAGTCCGTCGTAGCCGAAGTCGCGGGCCAGGCGGCAGACCTCCTCCAGCGGCAGGTCGGCCCACTGTCCGGTGAACAGGGTGAACGGGCGGGGCATGGCGGTGCCTCCTCAGTCCGCGATCGGGGTGTAGACGGAGTTCTTCTCGGCGCTCTCCTCGACGGCGGCCAGCACGCGCTGCACCTGGAGCCCGTCGGCGAAGGAGGGGTCGGGGCGGCGGCCCTCGGCGACGGCGTGGACGAGGTCGCGGGCCTGGTGGACGAAGGTGTGCTCGTAGCCGAGGCCGTGCCCCGGGGGCCACCAGGCGTCGAGGTAGGGGTGGTCGGGTTCGGTGACGAGGATGCGGCGGAAGCCCGCCTCGGCGCCCGGGTCGGTGCCGTCGTGGAACCACAGCTCGTTCAGCCGCTCCAGGTCGAAGGCGAGGGAGCCGCGCTCGCCGTTGAGTTCCAGGCGCAGGGCGTTCTTGCGTCCGGTCGCGTACCGGGTGGCCTCGAAGGAGGCGAGGGCGCCGGAGGCGAAACGGCCGGTGAACAGGGCGGCGTCGTCGACGGTGACGGTGCCGGTGCCGCCCGCCGCGACGGCGCTCAGACCGCTGCGGGTCCCGCCGGGCAGGGGGCGTTCCCGTACGAACGTCTCGGTGAGCGCGGACACCCCGGCCAGTCGCTCCCCGGCCAGGTGCTGGGCGAGGTCGACGATGTGCGCGCCCAGGTCGCCGAGCGAGCCGGAGCCGGCCAGTTCCCTGCGCAGCCGCCAGGTCAGCGGGAACCCCGGGTCCACGAGCCAGTCCTGGAGGTAGGCCACCCGCACGTGCCGCAGCGTGCCGAGCCGGCCGGCGGCCACCATTCGCCGGGCCAGGGCGGTGGCGGGCACCCGGCGGTAGTTGAAGCCGACCATCGCCATCTGCCCTCGCCCGTACGCCTCTTCGGCGGCCCGGGTCATCGCCTCGGCCTCGGCGACGGTGTTGGCGAGGGGCTTCTCGCACAGCACGTGCTTGCCGGCCGCGAGCGCGGCGAGGGCGATCTCGGCGTGGCTGTCGCCGGGGGTGCAGATGTCGACGAGGTCGACGTCGTCCCGGGCGATCAGGGCCCGCCAGTCGGTCTCGGTGTCCGCCCAGCCGAGCCGGTCGGCCGCGGCCCGCACGGCTGCCCGGTCCCGTCCGCAGACCACCGACAGCACGGGCCGGCGGGGCAGGTCGAACACCCGGCCCGCGGTGCGCCAGCCCTGGGAGTGCGCGGCACCCATGAACGCGTACCCGACCATGCCGACGCGCAGCGGGGGCCGGTCGGCCGGGGCCGGTGACCGCGTGGTCCGCCCGGACGGGTCCGTGGCTTCGGTCCCGGCCGTTGCGGGCCCCGCCGCCGCGGTGTCCGCCGGTGCGGTGTCCTCCGCCTCCGGTTCCGCTGGCTGCTGCGGCTGTTCCATGCGGTGCTCCTCCTCTTCGTGGTGGCGCGGTGGGGGGTGCGGGGCAGGGCGCCTCAGCGGAAGCCGGTGGGCATGTACTGGTCGACGTTGTCCTTGTCGACGACGGCCGAGTAGAGGGTGATCGACGAGGGGATCTCGAACTCGGCGAGCCCGCCGACACCCTTGCCCTGGCCGAGGGCGCGGGCGAGGTCGATCGCGGAGGCGGCCATGGTCGGCGGGTACAGCACGGTCGCCTTGAGGACGCCGTTGTCCTGCTTGATGGCCTGGAAGGCGGACAGGGCGCCGGCGCCGCCGACCATCAGGAAGTCGTCCCGGCCGGCCTGTTCGATGGCGCGCAGCGCTCCCACGCCCTGGTCGTCGTCGTGGTTCCACAGGGCGTCGAACCTCGGCTGGGCCTGCAGGAGTTGCGCCATCTTGGCCTGGCCGGACTCGACGGTGAACTCGGCCGCCTGGCGAGCCACCTTGCGGATGTTGGGGTAGTTCTTCAGGGCGTCGTCGAAGCCCTGGGTGCGCTGCTTGGTCAGCTCCAGGTTGTCCAGCCCGGCGAGCTCGATGACGCGAGCACCGGACTTCCCCTTGAGCTTCTCGCCGATGTAGTGGCCGGCGCTCAGGCCCATGCCGTAGTTGTCGCCGCCGATCCAGCAGCGGTACGCCTGCGGGGTGTTGAAGATCCGGTCCAGGTTCACGACGGGGATCCCGGCGCGCATCGCCTTCAGGCCGACCTGGGTGAGGGCCTTGCCGTCGGCGGGCAGCACGACCAGCACGTCGACCTTCTTGTTGATCAGCGTCTCGATCTGGCCGATCTGCTGGGCGGTGTCGTTGGAGCCCTCGGTGATCTCCAGGCTGACGTCGGCGTACTTCTTCGCCCGCTGCTCGGCATTGTCGTTGATCGCGTTGAGCCAGCCGTGGTCGGCCTGGGGGCCCGCGAAGCCGATGGTGACGTGCTTGCCGGGCTTGTCGTCGGCGGCCGGCCGGGTGCCGCCGGCGGCCGACGACTCGTCCTTGGTGTCGTTGCTGGTGCAACCGGCCAGGAGTGCGCCGGCCGAGACGGCGGCGGTCCCGAAGAGCAGTCCTCTGCGACTGGTGCGGTGCGACATGACGGTGAACCCTTTCCTCAGGTCGTGCTCGCGGTACGGCGCTGGACCAGCACGGCGGCGACGATGATCGCGCCCTTGGCGATCTGCTGGACGTCGCTCTGCAGGTTGTTCAGGGCGAAGATGTCGGTGATCGTGGTGAAGATCAGCACACCGAGCACGGAGCCGGTGATGGTGCCGCGCCCCCCGCTGAGCAGGGTCCCGCCGATGATCGCGGCGGCGATGGCGTCGAGTTCGTAGAGGTTGCCGTTGGTGTTCTGGCCCGAGCCGGACAGGACGACCAGCAGGAAGGCGGCGATGCCGCAGCACAGTCCGGACAGCAGGTAGAGGTACAGGCGCTGGCGGCGGACGTCGATGCCGGCCAGCCGGGCCGCCTCCGCGTTGCCGCCGACCGCCACGGTGCGCCTGCCGAAGGTCGTGCGGTTGAGCACCAGCCAGCCGAGGACCGTCACGAGTGCGAAGACCAGGACGAGCGGGGGGATGCCGAGAAGGTAGGAGTCGCGCTCGCCGAGGGACAGGACGCCGTCGACGGTGACGATCTGGGTGCGGCCGTCGGTGATCTGCAGGGCCAGTCCGCGCGCCGAGGCCAGCATGGCGAGGGTCGCGATGAACGGCACCATCCCGCCGTACGCGACCAGCAGGCCGTTGACGAGCCCGCAGCCGAGGCCGACGAGGACCGCGGTGAACAGGATGCCGCCGAAGCCGTACTCCTGGGTAGCGACGGTGGTGGCCCACACGGAGGCCAGGGCGACGATCGCGCCGACGGACAGGTCGATGCCGCCGGAGGTGATGACGAACGTCATCCCGACGGTGACCACGCCGATCACCGACGCCTGGGTGAGCACCAGTTGGAGGTTGCGGGTGTCGAGGAACTCGTCCGGCTTGGTGACGCCGCCGATGACGACCAGCGCGGCGAGCACGCCGAGCAGGGAGAGGGTGCGGACGTCGGCGCGGGCCCGCAGGCCGCGCCAGGCGGGGGTGCGGCCGGCCGGGGCGACCGTGTCGGCGCTGTCCCGCGGCGGGGAGGCGTGCTGCGTCATGACGCCTGGCTTCCTTCCATGACGAGGTCGAGGACGCGGTGTTCGTCGAGTGCGGGGGCGGGCGCGGTGTGCACCACCCGCCCCTCGCGGAGCACCAGCACGCGGTCGGCGAGGCCGAGGACCTCGGGGACCTCGCTGGAGACCAGCAGGACGGCGAGTCCCTCGTCGGCCAGTCGCCGGACGACCGCATACAGTTCGGCGCGGGCGCCGACGTCGACGCCGCGGGTGGGTTCGTCGAGCAGCAGCACCCGGCAGCCGCGCAGCAGCCAGCGGGCCAGGACGGCCTTCTGCTGGTTGCCGCCGGACAGGGTGCGCACGGGCACGGCCGGGTTGTCGGGCCGCAGCGACAGCTCGCGGGTGGCGGCGCGGGCGGCGGCCCGCTCGGCGCCGCGGTCGATCCAGCCGGCCCGCGCGAAGCGGGAGAGGGAGGAGACCGAGACGTTGCGGGTGACGGACTCCAGCATCAGCAGCGCCTGGGCCTTGCGCTCCTCGGGGGCGAGGCCGAGTCCGGCGCGGACGGCGGCCCGTACGCTGCCGGGGCGCAGCGGCCGGCCGTCGACGAGCACCTGTCCGGCGGTGGGCCTGCGCGCGCCGTACACCGTCTCCAGGATCTCGGACCGCCCCGACCCGACCAGTCCCGCCAATCCGACGATCTCCCCGGCGCGCACCTCGAGGTCCAGGGGCTCGAACTCGCCGTCGCGGGCGAGTCCGCGCACCTGGAGGACGGGAGTGCCGCCGTCGCCGGGCGGCGGGGCGGGCCGCTCGGGGAAGACGTACTCGACGGTGCGGCCCGTCATCAGCGCCACGACCTCGCGGGTGGGCGTCGACTTCGCGGGCAGGCCGCCCGCCACCGCGCGTCCGTCCTTCAGCACGGTCACCCGGTCGCCGATGCGGCGGATCTCCTCCAGCCGGTGCGAGATGTACACGACGGCCACGCCGTCCGCGGTCAGGCCGCCGACGATGCGGAACAGGTTGTCGACCTCGTCGGGGTCGAGCGCGGCGGACGGCTCGTCCATCACGATGAGCCGCACGTCGTGCGACAACGCCCGCGCCATGGACACGATCTGCTGCTGGGCCGCCGACAACTCCCCCACCAGACGCCCGGGATCGACCTCCGGGTGCCCGAGCCGCCGCAGCAGGCGGCCGGTGGCCTCCTTGGCGGCCCGGCCGCGCACGACGAACCCGGCGGTCGTGGGCTCGTGGCCCAGGTGGACGTTCTCGGCCACCGACAGGTGTTCCACCAGGTCGAGTTCCTGGTAGATGGTGGCGATGCCGAGGCGCATCGCGGCGATCGGGGAGCGCAGGGTGACCGGCTCGCCGCGCCAGCGGATGACACCGTCGTCCGGCTGGTGGGCGCCGGCCAGCACCTTGATGAGGGTGGACTTGCCGGCGCCGTTCTGGCCGAGCAGGCAGTGCACTTCGCCGGCCTGGACGTCGAGGTCGACGCCGTCCAGGGCCCGGACGCCGGGGAACGACTTGGTGATGCCGGACATGCTGAGCAGCGGTGGTTCGGGTGCCATGTGGGTTCCCCTCGGCGGGCGTTCGGGCCGGTTCAGGGTGTGCTCGCCCTCCCGGCGGCGGTGGCGCGGGAGCAGCCGGGTGACGTCGGGCGGAAGCGGGTGGGTCGGTGGGTCCGGGGCCGGACTGGGCAGGACTGTGCTGTGCTGTGCTGTGCAGGGTCGTGCCGGGCAGGGTGCGCTGAGCGGAGTCGAGCTGAGCAGGGTCGTGCCGGGCAGGGCAGGGCAGGCCGGAGCGAGCGCCGTGCGCCGTGCCGGTCGCGCGGGTTACCGGGTCAGGCGGGTGAGAACAGGTGGTCGCTGATCAGCCGGGCCCCGCCGATCACACCGGCGGTGGGACCCAACTCCCCCAGGACGATGGGCAGGTTGCCGGTGGCCAGCGGCAGCGACTGGCGGTAGACCTGGGTGCGGATCGCGGCGAGCAGGGTGTGGCCGAGGCCGGTCACCCCACCGCCGATCACCACCAGGCCGGGGTTGAAGAAGGAGACGAGTCCGGCGATGACCTGGCCCGTGCGGGTGCCGCCCTCGCGGATCAGGTCGAGGCAGGTGGCGTCACCCGCGGCGGCCGCGGCGGCGACATCGGCGGCGGTGAGCGCGCCGTGCGTCTCCAGCCGTACCGCGAGCTCCGGCGACAGGCCCTGCTGGGCCGCCTCCACCGCGTCGCGGGCCAGTGCGGCGCCGCTGAAGTGGGCTTCCAGGCAGCCCCGGTTGCCGCAGGCGCAGGGACGCCCGTCGGGTACGGCCTGGATGTGCCCGATGTCGCCCGCGCTGCCGGTGGTGCCGCGGTAGACGTGGCCGCCCACGACGATCCCGCAGCCGATACCGGTGCCGATCTTGACGCACAGGTAGTCGGCGACGGTCCGGGCGACCCCGGCGTGCTGCTCCCCCATCGCCATGAGGTTCACGTCGTTGTCGACCATGACCGGGCAGCCCAGCTCCTGGCTGAGCGCCTCCCGCACGGGGAAGCCGTCCCAGCCCGGCATGATCGGCGGGGCGACCGGGACGCCCTCGGGGAAGCGGACGGGTCCGGGGACGCCGATGCCGGCGCCGTCGAACCCTTCGGCCAGCCCGGTCGCCCGCAACTTGGCGGCCATGGACAGGACCTGCTCGAAGACCGCGACCGGTCCCTCGCGCACGTCCAGGGGCTGGTTGAGGTGACCGAGGATCTCCAGTTCGGCGTTGGTGACGGCGACGTCGACCGAGGTCGCGCCGATGTCCACGCCGAGGAAGCGCAGGTCCGGGTTGAGCCGGACGTTGTGCGAGCGGCGCCCGCCGCGTGAGGCGGCGAGTCCGTCGGCCACCACCAGCCCCGTCTCCAGCAGGCGGTCCACCTCCACGGCCAGCTTGGACCGCGAGAGGTCGACCTGGTCGCCGAGCTGGGCACGGGAGTTGGGGCCGCCGTCCCGCAACAGCTTGAGCAGGCGGGCCTGGTGCGCGTTCGCCGGTCGTGCCGTCATGCGTCTCACGTGCCCCTCCCCGCCTGGTTCCGGCCACCGATGTCGGGCTTTCGAAGGGAACGTAGCAGTGGCTGCCGAGCCTGGGAAGAAGTCATGCACGGATTGCCGCAGACTTCTTCCACTCTCAGGACAAAGAGCGGGGCGGTGGGGTCGCGATCCGGCCGGTACACCAAGTAGTCCGGGAGACAGGCGACTTGGCCTACTCTGGGGTCTCGCGTGCCGCGGCGATCGGGGGGAGTTCATGACGACACCGCAGACGGCGACGGGTGCCACGGGGTCCGGACCGGACTACGCCATGGGCCTCGCCGACCGCTCCTACGCCTGGTACCAGCGGGCCGCGACGAAGGCCCGCCGCTACTACCGGATCACCGAGACCCTCCAGTTGCTGGTCTCCGCCGCGATCCCCGTGACCGCGGTGCTCGCCCCCGGTGAGGCGCGGGTGCCGGCGCTGCTCGGCGGGGTCGTGGTGGTCCTGACCGGTATGCGCTCGGTGTTCCACTGGCAGGACGACTACCTGCGGTTCAGCCAGGCCCGGGAGGCGGTCGAGGCGGAGCGCAGGCTGTACCGCACGGGGTCTGCGCCCTACGACGACGAGAGCACGCGCGAGCGGGCGCTGGCCGCGGCGGTGACCAGGATCGAGCAGGGCGAGATGAGCGCCTGGTCCCAACTGGTCAGCACCCGCGGCCGGGAGGAGCCGCCCCCGGTCACGCCCTGAGGGGACCGGGACCGGGGCGAAGCGGCAGGGCCGGCTCACGCGCACTCTCCGCGTCCATCGGGTCACTTCCGTTTGCGAAGAGATCCATTGACCCACATGGAGCCGTAAAAAAGGTACATGAGAAGTAGAAGTACAAGAGCTGCCCAGACGCTCCAGCGGGCCACTCCATCGACATGCCCGCTGACCCACGATGCAGCGCCACGCGCACCGGCCGGCTGGCCGGAGAAACCGAGGTGCCCGGCGAGTCCGCTCTCGACGCGTCACCGCGGCCGGCTCCCCCGGTCACGGGCACCGTACGACCTGCCCGGCGTACGACAGGTTGCCGCCGAACCCGAACAGCAGCACCGGGTCGCCGCCTGAGACCGCGCCCTGCTCGACCAGCTTGGACAGGGCGAGCGGGATGCTGGCGGCGGACGTGTTCCCGGACTCGGTGACATCCCGCGCGACCACGGCGTTGACGGCGCCGAGCTTCTCCGCGAGCGGCTCGATGATGCGCAGGTTCGCCTGGTGCAGCACCACCGCGGCGAGGTCCTCGGGCGCCAGACCGGCTCGCTCGCAGGCCTGCCGGGCGAGCGGCGGGAGGTGGGTGGTGGCCCACCGGTAGACGCTCTGCCCCTCCTGCGCGAACCGCGCCGGCTGCCCCTCGATGCGCACGGCGTGCCCCATCTCCGGCACCGAACCCCACAGCACGGGCCCGATGCCGGGCCCCGTGCCGGGCGGGCAGGCCTCGACGACGGCGGCCCCCGCGCCGTCGCCCACCAGGACGCAGGTGCTGCGGTCGGTCCAGTCGGCCACCTCGGACATCTTGTCGGCGCCGATGACCAGGGCCCGGCGGGCGGCACCGGCGCGCACGGTGTGGTCGGCGGTGGCGAGCGCGTGGGTGAACCCGGCGCACACCACGTTGACGTCCATCGCCGCGGGGTGCGGGATGCCGAGGCGGGCGGCGACCCGCGCCGCCATGTTGGGCGACCGGTCCACGGCCGTGGAGGTCGCCACCAGCACCAGGTCGATGTCCTCCGGCGCGGTCCCGGCGCCGGCCAGCGCCTTGGCGGCGGCGTGCGCGGCGAGCTCGTCGACCGGCTCGTCGGGGCCGGCGATGTGGCGGGTGCGGATGCCCACCCGGCTCCTGATCCACTCGTCGCTGGTGTCGACCAGGGCCGCCAGGTCCTCGTTGGTCAGCACCTTGGCGGGCTGGTAGTGGCCGACCGCGGTGATGCGCGAGCCGTTCATCGGGTGGTCCCCCTCGTTGCCGTGGGTCGCGGATCCACCAGTCTGGTGAGTGACTCACGGGTACGGCGGCAGGTGATACGACAGGAAACAGCCGCCCGGATTGTCGGCTTCCCGCAGACCCTCGGACGCCCGAACAGCCGTCGCACACCCCGAGGAGTCCGACGGGTGCGCAGCGGGTACCCGGGACGACACGCCGGACGGGACCACCGCCGTCCGCGCCCACCGCGCAGGCGGTCGCCACCCGGCGCCCCCGGTGCAGGACAATGACACCGTCGAGGTCACTTACAGAACCGGGGCTGATCAGGACATGGGACGCGTCACGGAACGTCGCAAGGTGATCCGCATCCGGGACGGGGCGGTCTCCGCCCGTCCGGACACCCTCGTCGCCGAGGAACCACTGGAGATACGCCTCAACGGCAAACCGCTCGCGATCACCATGCGCACGCCCGGTGACGACTTCGCGCTGGCCGCCGGGTTCCTGGTCAGCGAGGGGGTGCTGGCGACCGACGACGACCTGCAGAACATCGTCTACTGCGCGGGGGCGACCGCCGACGGCTCCAACACCTACAACGTCGTCGACGTGCGGACCGCCCCGCACGTGACGCCGCCCGACATCACCCTCGAGCGGAACGTGTACACGACGTCGTCCTGCGGTCTGTGCGGCAAGGCCAGCCTGGACGCCGTGCGCACGACCGCCCGCTGGCCCATCGCCGACACTCCCCCGGTGCGCGTCGCTCCCGAGCTGCTCGCGAGCTTGCCCGACCGGCTGCGCGCGGCCCAGCGGGTCTTCGACCGGACCGGCGGCCTGCACGCGGCGGCCCTGTTCAGCGAGGAGGGCGAGCTGCTCGACGTCCGCGAGGACGTGGGCCGGCACAACGCGGTCGACAAGCTCGTCGGCCGCGCCCTGCAGAGCGGTGACCTGCCGCTGTCCCGCGCGGTCCTGCTGGTGTCGGGCCGGGCGTCCTTCGAGCTGGCCCAGAAGGCCGTCATGGCCGGCATCCCGGTGCTGGCGGCCGTCTCGGCGCCGTCCTCGCTGGCGGTGGACCTGGCCGCGGAGACGGGCCTGACCCTGGTGGGCTTCCTGCGCGGCACCTCCATGAACGTGTACGCGGGTGAGGAGCGCGTCGCCCTGCGGGCCGGGGCCGCGCAGGGCTGACCCGGGACCCCGCCGCACCCTCAGCTACGTGCGCTTCCCGGCCCCGTCACCCGTCCCGTCCCCATCCTCGTCACCCGTCCCGTCCCTGTCCCCTTCCCGGGCGGGCCGCGCCCCCGTCGCACCGGCTCCCGCGCGCCTCGCGACCTCCACGAACGCGGTGATCAGCGGCGTGGCCCGGCTCGCGTCCCAGGCGAGCAGCACCTCGTCGGGCTCGGCGTCGGGAACGGGCACGTAGGTGATGTCGGGACGGGCGTACTGCTCGGCCACCGAGCGCGGCACCAGGGTGATGCCGGCGCCGCCGGCCACGCGCTCGAACTTCTCCTCGATGGTGCGGATCGGCACGTCACCGGGGCGCGGGTCGTTGTAGCGCAGCCAGGTCTCGCCGTCGAGGTCGGCCAGGGCCAGCTCCTGCTTGCCGGCGAGGCGGTGGTCGGCGGGCAGCATCGCCACCCGCGTCTCGCGGTGCAGCGGCAGCAGCGTGAGGCCCTCGTCGCGGACGGGCCGGCGCAGGAAGGCGATGTCGACGCCGCCGTCGCGCAGCAGGTCCTCCTGGTCGTCCCACTCGACCCGGCGGGCGTGGGTCTCGACGTCCGGGTGCGCGGCCGCGAACTGCCGCAGCACCGCCGTGACGACCACGCCGGCCCGGAAGCCCACGACGAGCCGGCGCGGGCCGAGGGCAGCGCGCCGGACCCGGCGTCGCGCCCCCTCGGCGGCGTCGAGCAACCGGCTTCCGTCCTCCAGGAGTTGCCGCCCGGCATCCGTCAACGCCACGCCCCGGCTGTCCCGGACGAAGAGGTCGGCACCCAAGTCCTTCTCCAGCGCCCGGATCTGACGGCTCAGCACCGGCTGGGCGATGTGCAGGCGGTCGGCCGCGCGTCCGAAGTGCAGCAGCTCGGCCACCGTGACGAAGTAGCGGACCTTGCGCAGGTCGAGATCCATGGCTCTCCTTCCGGGCCCGCGTCTGCGGCGATACCTCGAGGGTATCGCCGCAGGCGAAAGAGGTCTTGGACGGCCCGGCGGGGCGGCAGCAGGCTGGAGGACGTCACCACTGGACCCCCGGAAGGAGTGGGCATGAGCCTGCGTGAACAGCGGATCGTCGTGATCGGCGGCACGTCCGGCATCGGACTGGCCGTCGCGGAGGCCGCCGCAGCCGAGGGCGCCGAGGTCGTCGTCGCCTCACGGCGCCAGGAGAGCGTGTCCGGCGCACTGGAGCGGTTGCCGGACGGCGCCCGCGGCCACGTCCTGGACGCCACCGACGAGGAGGCGCTCCGGGCGTTCTTCGCCGAGGTCGGCGCCTTCGACCACCTCGTCTACACGGCGGGCGAGTCGCTGCTGATGGAGAGCCTCGCCGAGCAGGACCTGGACCGGGCCCGGCGGTTCCTGGACACCCGGCTGTGGGGCGCGTACTCGGCCGTGCGGCTGGGCGCCGGGTCGATCCGGCCGGGCGGTTCAGTCGTGCTGACCACCGGCACGGCGGCCCGCCGGCCGCTGCCGGGGACGACGGTCGCGGCGAGCCTGTGCGGGGCGATGGAGTCGCTCACCCGGGCGCTGGCGCTGGAGCTGGCGCCGCTGCGGGTGAACGTGGTGTCGCCGGGCGTGGTGCGCACCGACCTGTGGCGCGACCTGGACGAGACGGACCGGGAGGGCCTGTTCCGGTCCTCGGCCGGTTCGCTTCCCGTCGGCCGGGTCGGCGAGCCCGCGGACGTGGCCGAGGCGTACCTGTACCTGATGCGGGGCGGCTACAGCACCGGTTCGGTCGTGGTGGTGGACGGCGGCGGCCTGCTGGTGTGACGAGCCGGGCGGCCCGACGACGCCCTGCGCGCGGGCCGTGCCCCGGTGCCCGTCAGGTCCGGGCGAACGACACCTCCGCCGCCCGGACGACCGTGCCGAGCCGTGGGAAGTCGAGCCGTACCGACGCCTCGTGCTCGGCGCGGGTCAGCGCGGTCATCGCGTCCTCGACGAAGACCAGGCCGTAACCGAGGTCGGCGGCGGCGCGGGCGGTGGACTCCACGCCGAGGTTGGTGGCGATGCCGCCGAACACCAGCGTGGTGACCCCCCGCCCGCGCAGCACGTCGTCGAGGCCGGTGCCCTGGAAGGCGCCGACGGTGCGCTTGACGATCTCGACGTCCCCCGCGCGCGGCAGGCCCGCGACGAGGGCGCTGCCGGGCGGCTGCTCGGTGACGCCGGGGCGTTCCACCCGGACCAGGACGACGGGGGCGCCGGCCGCACGGAACGTGCCGGCCAGCGCCTCGGCCGTGGCGAGCACGTCGGTGCCCTTGTGGGGCTCCAGGGGCAGCGCGACGATCCGGTCCATCAGGTCGACGAGGACCAGTGCGGTGCGGGCGGGGTCGAGGGCGTCGGGTGCGTCGGGTCGGCTCATGACGGAACGTTATCCCCCGGCAGCCGTCCGTACCGGGGATCCGGATCAACAGGGCGGTCCCGCTCGGGCAGGGGGTCCTGTGCGCGGCGGCGGGCGATGACCGCGCAGACCATGAGCTGCATCTGGTGGAAGAGCATCAGCGGCAGCACCGCCAGCGAGGCGTGCGCGCCGAAGAGCACGCTCGCCATGGGCAGTCCGGAGGCGAGGGACTTCTTGGACCCGGCGAACTGGATGGTGATGCGGTCCTCCCGGCCGAAGTGCAGCGCCTTCGCGCCGTACCAGGTGAGCAGGAGCATCACGGCGAGCAGCACGGCCTCCACGACGAGCAGTCCGCCCAGCCGGGCGGGGCTCACCCGGTGCCAGACGCCCTGCACCATGCCTTCACTGAACGCCGTGTAGACGACGAGCAGGATGGAGCCCCGGTCGACGTAGCCGAGGACCTTCTTGTGCCGGGCGACGAAGCCGCCGATCCAGTGCCGCAGCACCTGTCCGGCCAGGAACGGCGCCAGCAGTTGCAGCGCGATCTGCACCAGCGAGTCGCCGGAGAAGCCGCCCCCGCCGCTGCCCAGCAGCGCCGCCGCGAGCAGCGGGGTGGCGACGATCCCGACCAGGGAGGAGAACGAGCCCGCGCAGATCGCCGCGGGCACGTTGCCGCGGGCGATGGAGGTGAACGCGATCGACGACTGCACGGTCGACGGCACGAGCGTGAGGAACAGCAGGCCCTGGTACAGGGGGTGGGTGAGGACGACGGGCACCAGGCCGCGGGCGGCCAGGCCCAGCGCCGGGAAGATCAGGAAGGTGCAGGCCAGGACGGTGAGGTGGAGCCGCCAGTGGCGCAGTCCGTCGAGGGCCTCGCGGGTGGACAGCCGGGCGCCGTAGAGGAAGAACAGCAGGGCGATCGCGGCGGTGGAGGCGCCGGAGGAGACGTCGGCGGCCGTGCCGCGCGCCGGGAACAGGGCTGCGAGGCCCACCGTGCCGAGCAGCAGCACGAGGTAGGGGTCGATCGACAGCCGGCTCGGCCGGCGAAGGCGTTTCACGGTGCTCCACGTTCTTTCTCGTCGACGGTCGTGCCACGGGCTCCGGGAGGGGCGTCGGGGTGGCCGGTCAGGTAACGGGTCCCCCTCGTCGCCTCCCCATCGTCCTTCGTCACCGCGTGATCGGGAATCCGGCACACCGCACTGACTGTCATCACGGTATGCGATAGGCGGGATACGGTGGCCGGTATGTACGACCCGTCTCACCTGCGCACCTTCCTCGCGGTGGCCCAGACGCTGAGCTTCACCCAGGCCGCGCGCCGGCTCGGGCTGCGCCAGTCCACGGTGAGCCAGCACGTGCGGCGGCTGGAGGACGCCACCGGGCGGACGCTGTTCGCACGGGACACCCACTCCGTGGCGCTGACCGAGGACGGCGAGGCGATGCTGGGCTTCGCCCGCCGCATCCTGGAGGTCCACGAGCAGGCCACGGCGTTCTTCACCGGCACGCGGGTGCGCGGGCGGCTGCGCTTCGGCGCCTCGGAGGACTTCGTGCTGACCCGGCTCCCGGAGATCCTGGAGGGCTTCCGGTACGAGCACCCCGAGGTCGACCTGGAGCTGACCGTGGAGCTGTCCGGCACGCTCCACGAGCAACTGGCCGCCGGGAAGCTGGACCTGGTGCTAGCCAAGCGGCGCCCCGAGGACCCGCGCGGGGAACTGGTGCGCCACGACCAGCTCGTGTGGATCGCCGGGGAGCGCTGGCGCCCGGACCCCGACCGGCCGGTGCCGCTGATCGTCTACCCGCCGCCGGGCATCACCCGGGCCCGCGCCCTTCAGGCGCTGGAGCGGCAGGGCCGGGCCTGGCGGATCGTGTGCACCAGCGGCAGCCTCAACGGGCTGATCGCCGCGGCCCGGGCGGGGCTGGGCGTCATGGCCCACTCACGCGGGCTGATCCCGCCCGGCCTGGTCCGCGTCCCCGACCGGGTGGGGCTGCCCGAGCTGGGCCAGGTGGACTTCGTCCTCGCCCACGGCGACCGCCGCACGGCGGCCCGGGGCCCGGCGCACGCCCTGGCCACGGCGATCCTCGCGGGCGGCGACCGGCTGCACCGCCGTTGAGCCGGGCCGCTCAGCCCTGAGCGAGCAGGCCCGCTCCGGCGCTCACCCGGCCCCGGCCTGAAGGCGGAGGCCTGACAGGGTCAGCTCCAGCGCGGCGAGGAACTGGTCCCGGTCGTCGTGCCCCGCGAATTCGTCGACGATCTCCTGCACGAACGGGAATTCGGCGCTGTCGAGGGACCGCCACTGCTCGGCGAAGCGAGCGAGGTACGCGTCGCGGTCCATGGTGCCGTCGAGGATCTCCGGCGGGATCTCCGCCCCCAGGTCGGCGGCCGTGCCGACGACGACGCTGGTGATCGCCGACACCGCGTGGAAACGCTGCCGCGGCGTGAGGTCGAGACGGAGGGTGGGCTGGCCGAGCTTCTCGTACAGGCGCAGCGAGTTGCCCTGTACGTCGGTGTTGCGCATGAAGTAGGCCGACAGCCAGGGCCGGTCGACGATCGCGTCGAAGAGCGCGATGGCCATGGCGCGGAGGTCGGCGATCGGGTCGTCGCTCTGCGGCTGCCCCTCAACGAGGGCCAGGACCCCGCCGATCGCGTGGTCGGTGGCGCGGTCGAGCAGTTCGTCCTTGTTCGAGACGTACCAGTAGATGGTGCCGACGCCGGTGCCGAGACGGGCGGCGAGCGCGCGGAACGTCAGTGCCGGCGCGCCGGCCTCGTCGAGCAGGGCCACGGCGGCTCCGAGGACGGCCTCCAGCGAGTGCGAAGCACGCTTGCGCCCGCGGGGAGCGCCTTGGGTGGGGAGGGTGCGCGGGCCTGTCATGGCATCCATCCAATCACAGCTTGCCCCCGGATCGAACGTCGTTCTAGTATCGAACCTCGTTCCAACATCGAACGTCGTTCGTCAGGCGTTCCGAGAGAGGGGGCCGGCCATGACCGCCGTCACCGATTCCGCTCCACCGTCCAGCCGCACCTATCCGTCGTTGCGCGCGGCGTGGATCCCCCTGGCCGCGCTCTGCCTGGCCTTCTTCGTCGAGATGGTCGACAACACGCTGCTCTCCGTCGCGCTGCCCACCATCGGCCGCGACCTCGGCAGCGGCACGACCGCCCTGCAATGGGTCACCGGCGCCTACTCGCTGACCTTCGGCGGCCTCCTCCTCACGGCGGGGTCGCTCGCCGACCGGCTCGGGCGGCGGCGCGTGCTGCTCGTCGGGCTCGCCGCGTTCGGGCTGATCAGCCTCTGCGTCGTCGCCGTCGACTCCGCGGCGCAGCTCATCACGCTGCGCGCCGGGCTCGGCATCGCCGCCGCCGCCATGGCGCCCATCACCAACTCCCTCGTCTTCCGGCTCTTCGACGACCAGGCGCTGCGCATGCGGGCGATGACCCTGATGATCGTCGTCGGCATGTCCGGCTTCGTCCTCGGCCCGCTGCTGGGCGGCACGGCCCTCGCCCACGTGCGCTGGGAGTGGCTGCTCGTGGTCAACGCCCCGATCGCGCTGGTCGCGGCCGTCGGCGTGCGCCTCGGGGTGGCCGCCGACCGGCCCGAGGACCTGACCGAGGACCGGCTCGACCTGCCGGGCGCCGTCCTGAGCGTCCTGACCATCGGCCTGGCCTGCTACTCCCTGACCAGCGGTGTCGAGCACGGCTGGCTCTCCCCGGCCACCGTCACGTCGGTCCTCTGCGCCGTGGCGGCGGGCGTCGCGTTCGTGTGGCACGAGCGCCGCAGCGCCGTACCCATGCTCGACCTGGGGCTCTTCTCCGGCGGCACCGTCCGCGGCGCGGCCATCGCCCAGATCGGCACGTCCGTCGCGATGGCCGGCGTGATGTTCGGGCTGATCCTCCACTTCCAGTACGCCTACGGCTGGAGCCCCGTGCGCGCGGGCCTCGCGAACCTGCCGGTCATCGTGACCATGATCGTCGCGACGCCGCTGTCGGAGTGGCTCGGCAAGCGGTTCGGGCACCGGGTCGCCTGCCTGGTCGGCGCGGCCTGTCTGGCCGCCGCCCTGGCCGGTCTCGCCTGGGGCGTCGACCACGGGTACGCCGCCATCGCCGTCTGCATGGTCGTGATGACGATCGGGCTGCGCACCGTGATGACGATCTGCGCGATCGCCCTGGTCGACGCGATGCCGGCCAACCGCACGTCGATCGGCACCGCCCTCAACGACACCGCCCAGGAGGTCGGGACCAGCGTCGGCACCGCCGTCGTCGGCACCCTGATCGCGGCACTGGTCACCACCCGGCTGCCCGCGGGCGTGTGGAGCAGCGACCTCGTGCGGTCCTTCTTCCACGGCGAGCGGATCACGTACGCCGTGCTCGCGGTGCTCGTCGGCCTGATCGCGACGGGCGGTGCGCTCACGCTCACCGACTCCCACTCCGTCGAGGAGCCGGCCTGAGCGATCGGTGACTCCCTAACGCCTCCCACCGGCGGCCCCGGTGCCCCGCCCCTGGCGGTACGTCAGTTGCTTGACCCGGCGCAGGAACGGCGTGGCCTCCACGTGCTGGACGCCCTCCAGCCGGCCCAGGGGTCCGCTGAGGTAGCGGTAGAGGTGGGCGCTGTCGCGGGTGACGGTGGTGGCCATCAGGTTGGAGGGGCCCGCGGTGGCGGTGCAGTAGGCGATCTCCTCGTGGTCGGCCAGGGCCTCGCCCACCGCGTGCAGCGCGGCCGGCGCGGCCGTGATCCACAGGGCCGAACTGAAGGGGTGGCCGAGCCGGCCGGGGTCGTACTCCACGTCGAGGTGGATCGCGCCGGAGCCGACCAGGGTGGCCAGGCGGCGCCGGACGGCGGACTCGGAGCGGCCCGTGGCGCGCCGCAGCTCGGGGTAGGTGGCGCGGCCGTCGGCCTCCAGGGCGGCGACCAGCGGTTCGTCCTCGGGGTCGATGCGGGCCGGACCCGGGTCGGGCTCCGCCTCGGGCCGCAGGGCCGCGATGTGGTCGTCGGTGAGGACACGGAGCTTGCGCAGCCAGCCCGTCGGGCCGCCGAAGAAGCGGTGCAGCAACTGGTGGGCGCGGATCTCCACCACGCTGGGGGTGCGCGGGAGCTTGCCGAGCAGCAGGTCGTCGTGGTCGCCGGGGTGGTGCGAGCGGGTGCCGCAGACCACCTCGGTGCCGCCCGAGGCCAGGGCGATCCAGTGGGTGTCGGGACGCTTGGCGAGGGCGTCGGCGATCACCGGGGCGCTGTCGGGCGCGCAGCGCACGCGCAGCATCCACTGGTCCTGCCCGAGCCGCTCGGCGTCGCGCACGGCGACCACGCGCAGGCCGCCCTCGGCGCACAGCCGGCGGTAGCGGCGGGCGACGGTCTGCTCGGACACGCCGAGCACCGCGCCGATCCGGCTGAACGAGGCCCGGGCGTCGACCTCCAGCGCGGACAACACCGCCACGTCCAGCGCGTCGTACTGCCCGGGTGCGGTGGAGGATTCCCGCTTCATCCGGCTCACTCCCGTCGGATTCCGTCACTCCGGGACCGCTGACGGCCGGGTTCGGCCGCGCCCCGGCCATCGTACGGGGACGGACAACCGAACGCGGGGCCGGCCGGACCGGCCCGGGAGCGGACGAGGAGTGGGGACGATGCGTGGCTGGGGACCGCTGACGGCGGTGTGCGTGGGGACGTTCATGTTGTTGCTGGACGTGACGATCGCGATCGTCGCGCTGCCGGACATGGCGGGGGCGCTGCACGCCTCGCTGAGCGATCTGCAGTGGGTGATCGACGGGTACGCGCTGACGCTGGCCGCGGTGCTGCTCGGCGCCGGGGCGGCGGCCGACATCCTGGGCCGGCGGCGTGTGTACGTGGTGGGGCTGGTGCTGTTCGCGGTGGCGTCGCTGCTGTGCGGGCTGACCCGGGGGCCGGGCGAGCTGGTGGCGGCGCGGGCGGTGCAGGGCGTGGGCGCGGCGGCGATGTTCGCCACGACGCTGCCCCTGCTCGGCTCGGTGTACCGGGGCCGGCAGCGGTCGGTGGCGCTCGGGGTGTTCGGCGCGGTCAGCGGCGCGGCGGCGGCTGTCGGTCCGGTGCTCGGCGGGCTGCTCACCGCGGGGCCGGGCTGGCGGTGGATCTTCTTCGTGAACCTGCCGATCAGTGTGCTGGGCGTCTGGCTGACGCTGCGGCTGGTGCCGGAGTCGCGCAGCCCCCGCGCGGTGCGGGTGGACTGGGCGGGCACGGTGACGTTCGCGGCGTGCGCGGGCGGCACGACGTACGCCGTGGTGCGGGCCGGTGAGGACGGCTGGACCTCCGGCACGACGCTGGGCTGGTTCGCCGGGGCGGCGGTCGCGCTCCTCGGCTTCGTGCTGGTGGAACGGCGGGTCGCGCACCCCCTGCTGGACCTCGCGCTGCTGCGCCGGCCCGCGTTCGTGGGCGTGCTGGTGGGGGCGCTCGCCTTCAACGGGGTGGCGTTCGGGGTGATCCCGTACCTGTCGATCTGGATGCAGACGCTGCTCGGGATGACGCCGGTGCGCGGCGGGCTGACCCTGCTGCCGCTGACCGGCGCGTCGGTGGTGGTGGCGGTCCTGGGCGGGCGGCTGCTGCACGGGGCGCCCGCGCGGCTGACCATCGGCGGCGGGCTGCTGCTGATCGGCACCGGGTCGTTCTGCCAGGCCGTCCTGGGCGCGGGTTCCGACTGGCGGGCGCTGGCGCCGGGCCTGGTGCTGGTCGGCGTGGGCACCGGGCTGGTGTCCCCGGCGATCGCGGGCGCGGCCCTGGCGGCCGTGCCGCAGGAGCGGGCCGGCATGGCGGGCGGTGCGGTGAACACGTTCCGGCAGCTCGGGTACGCCTTCGGGGTGGCCGTCTTCGGCACGGTGCTGACCTCGCGGATGCAAGGCGACCTGCCCGGCGCGGCGGCGCACGCCCTGGCGGGCGGCGGGGCGGACGCGCTGCGCGGCTCGGTCCCCGAGCACACACTGCGCGCGGTGTTCGCCTCGGGCCTCGACACGGCGCTGGTGACGGCGGGCTGTGTGGGTGTCGTGGCCGGCGCGCTGGTCCTGGCCCTGGTCAGGACGCAGACGGCAGGACCGGCCGGTGTGACGGAATCGGGTGCCGGGACGCTGGAGGAAGGGACGGCCACCTCGCACCGGTGAGCCCCACGGCGCCGGTGCGGGAGCGGACGGACGCCCGTCGTGCCCCGGTCCGCACCGGTGCCGGGGTGGCGTGCGGGGGGCGGGCAGATTCGGTGGAGATTACGGCACCGAACCTTACTCATCCGTCAGTTTTGTGTCCGACCCTTCCGCATGTGCGCCCATTTTCCTCCCCTGACCAGCACGGACGAGAGCATCGCTCGCTTTTGCACCCCCTCCCGCCCCGTCCGCCCGTGGGGTAGCTTTCACGGCGCTGTGCGCCTAAGGAGCGGGGAGCGGGTTTGCGCGAGTTCACCAGTCCGCCGTTGGCGTCGTCGCCGCCGCCGGTGGGCGGTCTGGCCGACGTCGTCTTCCAGCACGCCCTGGACGACCCGACCCGGGTGGCGCTCGGCCGCAAGGACGAGGCGGGCCGCTGGCGGGACGTGACGGCCGCCGAGTTCCGCGACGAGGTGCTCTCGCTGGCCAAGGGGCTGCTCGCGGACGGCGTCCGGTTCGGCGACCGGGTCGCCATCATGGCCCGCACCCGCTACGAGTGGACGCTGTTCGACTTCGCGCTGTGGACCATCGGCGCGCAGGTGGTGCCCGTCTACCCGACGTCGTCGGCGGAACAGTGCTTCTGGATGCTGTACGACGCGGAGGTCACCGCCGCGGTCGTGGAGCACGAGGACCACGCCATGACCATCGCCACGGTCATCGACCGGCTCCCGGCGCTGCGCCGGCTGTGGCAGCTCGACGCCGGCGCCGTGCAGGAGCTGTACGACGCGGGCGCCCACCTCGACGACGACGTGGTGCACCGCCACCGCGAGGCGGTCACGCCCGACTCGGTCGCCACCGTCATCTACACCTCGGGCACCACCGGCCGCCCCAAGGGCTGTGTCCTGACCCACGGCAACTTCATGTACGAGGCGGACACGGTCATCGAGCGCTGGGAGCCGGTGTTCCACTCGAAGAAGGGCGACGAGGCGGCGACCCTGCTGTTCCTGCCCCTCGCGCACGTCTTCGGGCGGATGGTGGAGGTCGCCGCCGTCCGCGGCCGGGTGCGCTTCGGCCACCAGCCCCAGCTCAACGCGGCGGCGCTGCTGCCCGACCTGGCCGCGTTCCGGCCGACGTTCTTCCTGGCCGTGCCGTACATCTTCGAGAAGGTGTTCAACGCCGCGCGCCGCAAGGCGGAGCGGGAGGGCCGGGCGGGTCCCTTCGAGAAGGCGGTCGAGGTCGCCGTCGCCTACGCGGACGCGCTGGAGGCGAAGGCGTGGGGCACCGGACCGGGGCCGTCGGCGGGGCTGCGGATGCAGCACCAGTTCTTCGACAAGGTTGTCTACTCCAAGGTGCGCGCGGCGATGGGCGGCCGCGTGCGGCACGCGATGTCGGGCGGCTCCGCGATGGACCGCCGGCTCGGCCTGTTCTTCGCGGGCGCCGGGGTCCAGGTCTACGAGGGCTACGGGCTGACGGAGTCGACGGCCGCGGCGACCGCCAACCCGCCCGGCCGGACCCGGTACGGCACCGTCGGGCAGCCCATCCCCGGCATGACCGTGCACATCGCGGACGACGGCGAGGTGTGGCTGCGCGGTGACAACGTCTTCCAGGGCTACCTGAACAACCCGAAGGCCACCGACCAGGCCCTGCACGACGGCTGGCTCGCCACCGGGGACCTCGGCGCCCTCGACGAGGACGGCTACCTGACCATCACCGGCCGCAAGAAGGAGATCCTGGTGACCTCCGGCGGCAAGAGCGTCTCACCGGGGGCGCTGGAGGAGCGGGTCCGTGAGCACCCGCTGGTGCACCAGTGCATCGTCGTCGGCAACGACCGGCCGTTCGTCGCCGCGCTGGTCACCCTCGACCAGGAGGCCGTCGAGCACTGGCTCACCATGCGCAACAAGCCCCGGATGACCCCGGCCGAGCTGGTGCGCGACGCCGACCTGGAGACCGAGATCCGCCGGGCCGTGGTCGCCGCCAACACCCTGGTGTCGCAGGCCGAGTCGATCCGCACCTTCCGGATCCTCGCGCAGCCCTTCACCGAGGAGCACGGCCTGCTGACCCCGTCGCTGAAACTGAAGCGCAAGGCCATCGAGAACGCCTACTCCCACGAGGTCGAGGCGCTGTACCGCACCTGAGCACGCTCTCCCGGAGCGGCAGGCGACGCAGACGACGGGTTCGTCGGGCCAGGAATGCACGGGGCCCTTTGATCGTTCACCATGGACGGACAACCCGACGGACAACCGAAGGATCAAGAGCTCGTGAGCAGCAAGGTCCCCACGATCACCCTCAACAACGGCGTCGAGATGCCCCAGCTGGGCTTCGGAGTCTGGCAGGTGGCGGACGACGAGGCGGAGCGGGCGGTCACCACCGCGCTCGAGGCCGGGTACCGCAGCATCGACACAGCGGCGATCTACGGCAACGAGGAGGGCACCGGCCGGGCCATCGCCGCGTCCGGCCTGGCGCGCGAGGACGTCTTCGTCACCACCAAGCTGTGGAACGGCGACCAGGGCCACGACGCGACGCTGCGCGCCTTCGACACCTCGCTGCAGAAGCTGGGCCTGGACTACGTCGACCTGTACCTCATCCACTGGCCGCTGCCGCAGCGCGACACCTTCGTGGACACCTACAAGGCGTTCGAGAAGCTCCAGGCCGACGGCCGCGCACGGGCCATCGGCGTGTCGAACTTCCTGCCCGAGCACCTCGAGCGGCTCCTCTCGGAGACCTCGGTGGTCCCCGCGGTCAACCAGATCGAGCTGCACCCGCACCTCCAGCAGGAGGCGGCGCGCGCGTTCCACGCCGAGCGGGGCATCGCCACCGAGGCCTGGTCGCCGCTGGGCCAGGGCAAGGGCCTGCTGGAGGTCCCGGCGATCGTCGCCGTCGCGCGCAAGCACGGGCGCACCCCCGCCCAGGTGGTGCTGCGCTGGCACCTCCAGCTCGGCAACGTCGTCATCCCGAAGTCCGTGACGCCGTCGCGGATCGAGGAGAACATCGACGTGTTCGACTTCTCCCTGGACGACGAGGACCTCGCGGCGATCAGCGCGCTGAACGAGGACCGGCGGCTGGGCCCGGACCCGGCGACGTTCGACGTCGCCTGAGGCCCCCCGGGGTCACCGGCACACGGAGCAGGACGGGGCGCGGCCGCGGTGGCCGCGCCCCGTTCGTGTCCCCCGTCGGTCCGGGGTGCCGTCAGTTCGGCTGCCCGAGGGGCCGGACGATCACGGTGTTGATGTCGACGCCCTCGGGCTGACGGATCGCCCAGACCACCGAGTCGGCGATCTGATCCGCCGTCAGCAGGTGCCCGGGCGGCAGGCTGCCGTGGCCGTCCCAGAACGGCGTCTCGACCCGGCCGGGCGCGATGAGCGTGACGCCGATCCCGAACTCGGTGACCTCGCGCCGCGTGTTCTCGGCGAGCCCGGTGACGGCCCACTTGGTCGCGCCGTAGAGGTTGCCCGGGGTGTGCACGAAGCCGGCCACGCTGCCCACCAGCACGATCCGCCCCCGCGTCGCCTTCAGCGCCTCCACCGAGGCGCGGATCAGCAGCGCGGGCCCGAGGACGTTGGTGAGGACCATGTCCCGCCAGCCCGCCGGGTCACCCGTGGCGACGGTGTCGTGGGTGGCGGTGCCGGCGTTGGCGACGACGGTGTCCAGTCGGCCGTGGGCCTCCAGCGTACGGTCGACCGCCGACTGTACGTGGTCGTGGTCGGACGCGCTGCCGACGATCGTCAGCAGCTCCTTCGGGTCGCCGAGCTCCGCCGCGAAGGCCCGCAGACGCGCCTCGCCGCGCCCGGTGACGGTGACCCGGTACCCCGATTCCAGGAGCTGCCGGGCGACGGCGGCGCCGATGCCGCTGCCGCCGCCGGTGATCAGTGCGACCGGACTGCTCGTGCTCATGACGGTCTCCCCCTCGCGTCGAATCGGACGACCGGGAGTCCATCACTTCGAGCGCTCACGAAGTCAAGTCCGTGCGTCCTGGCCGGGCGTCCGGGCGGACGGGCGTCTACTGCGGACGGACCGCCGTGTGCACGGTGTGGGCGGCCAGGACGAAGACGTCCGGGCGCCGGTGCACGCTCGCCTCGTCCCGCGGGTCCAGCAGACGGTCGAGGGTCGCGCGGTCCTCGGCGTCCAGGTCCTCGCCGACGGTGTCGCGCATCCGGCCCAGGGAGGCGGCGACATAGGCGCGGGCCCGGTCCGGGGCGGGGGCCGGCAGGTCGAGGAGGAAGCTGCGGCTGCGGGCGTGCTTCAGCCCGGCGGAGGTCAGCAGCGCGGCCCAGTCCTCGGTCTCGGCGACCGCGTCCGGCAGCTCGGCCCGCATCCGGGCGAACCACTCCGTCTCCAGGGCGTCCAGGCGTGCCTCGATGCCCGGGCGGCCGAAGCCGAGGTCACGGGGCAGGAAACGGGGCGGCAGTCCGCCCTCCATGATCGCCAGCGTGCCGCCGGGCGCGAGCCGCTCGGCGAAGGCGGCGAGCGCGGCACGCTGGTCGCCCAGGTGGTGCAGGCTGCGGCCGGCCCACATCAGGTCGGCCGGATAGTCCAACTCCTGCAAGGACCCCGGGAGTTCACCGAGCAGAGTGCCGAAGCGGTCCGCGTATCCGAGCCGCCCGGCCCGCTCGCGGGCCCACCCGAGCAGCGGCTCGGACCCGTCGGCCGCGACCACCCGGGCGCCGGGGAACATCTCGGCGAACAGACAGGACACCACCCCCGGACCGCTGCCCACGTCCACGATGAGCCCCGGCTCGGTCACCTCCTTGCCCAGCCAGGCCAGTGCCCGCTCGTACAGGGGGGTGAACAGCTCGGCCTGGGACTCCAGGTGGTGTGCCATCTCGGCCCAGTCGATGTCGGTGCCGTGGCCGTGGCCGTGCGTGGGGTGGTGGCCGTGGTGCCCTGTCCGCTGATCGTGCTGGTCCCGCGGCTCGCGGGGCTCGTGCTGTTCCTGCGCCATGGTGGTCAGCCTCTCCTCCGGTGTGCCGACAGAGTGCGCCGACGCACCGGGCGGGGGCCACCGCTGTTGCGGGGACGGCAAAAAGAGGGAACGGCGGAACGGCGGAACGGCGGGAACACCGAAGGCGCGATCCGCCGGGGCTCGTGGCGGGGCGTCGGTGACACCCCGGCGGATCGCGGGTTCGGTGCGCCGGGCGCGCCGGCCCGGTGGACCGGACCGGCGCGTCCGGCGGACCGGCCGGGCCGCGCACGGCGGGCCGGCCGGTCCCCCGGGTCAGGACACGGGCGGGTAGGCGTTCTGCAGGAGCTGCTGGAACTGGGCGGAGAACCACTTGCCGGCCAGCGGCGAGTTCGGCAGCGCCCCGGTGGGGTTGTTGCCGTTGCGGGCGTTGCCACCGTACGTCGGGTCGCACATCCGGTCGAAGCCCTTGCCCTCGTCGTTCGGGATGGCCGAGCTGGCACCGTCCGACTCCCCCGGGGGCTTCACCCACACGTAGGCGTCGATACCGGCGGCCGGAGCCGACTTCGGCCGCTCACCGAGACCCGCGCCGCTCTGGTTGCACCAGTTGCCGGCGTGGATGCGCCGGTCGATGCGGCCGCCGTTGACGTAGGCGTCGACCGAGGTCGTCGGACCGGCGGCGGTGGGCCGCGCCGAGCCGCCCCAGCCGTTGCGGGAGGTGTCGACCAGCATGCCCAGACCGGAGTTGAAGCCGGCCGCGACGAGCTTGGTGCGCAGGGCCTGCGCGAAGGACTGCTCGTCCACGTACCAGTTCCAGTCGATCCACTTGGACTGGCGAACCGTCTGGCCGTTCACCGAGTCGGTGATCTTGACGTACGGCTCCGTGGTGGCGCCGTAGTTGGCCGTGTTGACGATGAAGCCGGTGACGTCGTTCACGCTCGCGCCGTTGGTGGTCGCGACCTTGTAGAACTCCTGGACGGTCGGGTCGAAGTTGCTGTCCCAGCCCAGCCAGGCGTGGTGGCCGGCGTCGATGTAGTTGTAGACGTTGGAGATGGCGCCCAGCTTGTCGAGGGCGTAGCTCACGCCCTTCTCGTAGTTGCCGTTGGCCTTCATGGTGGCGCAGGCGTCGGTGCTGCCCGCGGTGCCGCCGGCGTTGGTGACGAGGTTGGGCAGCGAGTCCGGCTCGATGACGGTGGCGATGCGCAGGCCCGCGTACTTGGAGTCGGCCAGGATCGACGCGATCGGGTCGATGTACTGCGACTTGTACTTGTCGATCTCGGTCGGGCCGAGCTCGCCGTTGGAGGCGAGGGCCGCGCAGTCACGTCCGGGCAGGTCGTAGATGACGAGCTGGATGACGAGCTGGCCGGAGCCCTTCTGCTTCAGCGCCTCGTCGAGGTGGGCGCGCAGGCCCATGCCGCCGTTGACGCCGTTGATGGCGGCGATCCGGTCCAGCCAGACCGCGGTGGACTGGTTGGCGACCTTGCTGCCGCCCGGCTCGGCGGCGGCGTGGGCCGACCACTCGGGGTTCACGTAGCCCTTGGCGCCCACGAAGGGGTTGTCGACCTTGCCGGACGGGGTGCCGGGGTCGGTCGGGGTGCCCGGGTCGGTGGGGGTCCCCGGGTCGGTGGGCGTGCCCGGGTCGGTCGGGGTGCCGGAGCCGTTGTCGACGTTGCAGGCGACCCCGTCCAGGGTGAACGCCGTGGGCAGCGCGTTGCTGCCGCTGTAGGAGCCCTGGAACCCGAAGCTGACCGAACCGCCCGTCGCCAGCGCGCCGTTGTAGCTCTCGTTGGCGGCGGTGACGGCCGTGCCGGACTGGGTGACCTTCGCGTTCCAGCCGTTGGTGACACGCTGGTTCCCGGCGTAGGACCACTTCAGCGACCAACTCGTCTTGGCGGCCGAGTTGTTGGTGATGGTCACAGCGGTCGTGAAACCGGAGTCCCACTGGTTCTGCACCTTGTAGTCCACGGTGCAGGGGATCGCGGCGATGCCCGAGCTTCCGGGGACCACGGCGAGCGCCGTCCCCGAGGCCCCGGCGACCAGCGCCAGGGCAGCGAGAATCGCTGTTCTGCTACGGCTCATGAGTGCGGGTTTCCTTCTTTTCCGGTGCGGGTGGTGGGGTCATCCGTTCAGGGCGCGCAGGTGATCGCGCAGCCCGGTGCCGTACGCGGTGGGTGTCCCGTCGTAACTGCTGATCAGGGACGGGCCCGAGGAGCAGTCCCAGGTGTTCCAGGTCCAGCCCAGGTACGACAGTCCGTGGTCGTCGAACCACTTCATGACCTGGTCGACGAATCCGTGCGAGCAGGTGTTCTCCCCGATCTCCCCGGCGACCAGCGGCACCTGGGCCGCGACGGGGACGAGGGTGGAGTTCCAGCAGCTCTCGCTCGCACAGGAGTTGAAGTTGTAGACGTGGTAGGCGGCGGCCAGATTTCCGGCCGGGTCGGTGGGGCGGTGGGTCAGCCACTGGCTCAGGTCGTTGGAGTACGCGAGCCCGCCGGCCAGGACCACGTTGCGCGCGCCGGTCGCCCGGACGGCGTCGACGAGATCCTGCATACCGGCGACCTCGTACCCGATGCCGGGGCAGGTGCCGCCGTCGCGCCAGCACTGCCACGCCTGGGTGGTCGTGGCGGTGGCCCGGTCCGGGTAGGGCTCGTTGAACAGGTCGAACACGACGGCCGGGTCGCTCTTGAAGGTGCCGGCCACCGACGACCAGAAGGCCGGTGCGTACTGCTGGTCGGGCATGGGCTTCTGGCAGGTGGCGTGCACGTCGGTGCAGCCGGCCGAGTTCCCGGTGTACTGGCCGTAGGTCCAGTGCAGTTCGACGACCGGCGTCATGCCGTGCGCCTCGACGCGCGCCACCAGGTCCTTGACGGCGTTCACGTAGTTCGCGCCGCCGTACTCCGGCTTGACGCCGGACAGGCCGAGCCAGCACTCCTCGTTCAGCGGGATGCGGACCGCGTCGGCCTTCCAGTCGGCGATCGCCCCGATCGCGGCGTCGTCGACAGGACCGTCCCAGATGCCGCGGCCCTGCACGCACATGAACTCGCCGCCGGAGCGGTTCACGCCGAGCAGACGGCGGGCGGTGCCGCCGGCGTCCACCAGCCGGTTGCCCGCGACGTGCAGTGCGGGCGGCGCGCCCCCGCCGTCCGGTGGACCGGTCGGGGTGGGGGTGGGCGTCGGGGTGGGCGTGGCGGTGACCGTCGGGGTCACCGTCGGGGTGGGCGTGGTGGTGCTGTCGACGTTGCAGGTGGTGCCGTTGAGCCGGAACGCCGTCGGCGCGGTGTCGGTGCCGGACCGGGACGCGAGGAAGCCGGCGCTGACGCTCGCGCCGGTGCCGAGCGCACCGTTGTAGTTCTCGTTGACCGCGGTGACGGTCGTCCCGGACTGGGACCACTTGGCGTTCCAGCCCTGGGTGACCTTCTGTCCGCTCGCGAAGTCGAAGGTCAGGGTCCAACTGCTCAGCGCTGCCGAGTTGTTGGTGATCCGTACGGCGCCCTGGAAGCCGGCGTCCCACTGCCCGGTGACGGAGTACTCCACCGTGCAGAGGGGTGCTGCTCCCTGAGCCGTGACGACCGGCAACAGGGCGCCCGCAACGAGGGCGACCGAGCCGGCCACGGCTAAAAGTACTGAACGCGGGGGGTGTCGCATGAGCGACTCCTTGCAGATCAGCGCGCCGTGACGGACGCGTCGACTGATGGAACCGCTCCCACTGGTGTCCATGAAGCTAGCGGCAAGCCTCGGCAAAGAACAAGAGAGCAACTGACATTGCTTCAACTTCCGGCGTCGAATCATTTCGATCCTGCGCACACCTTGACCGTCCGTACCCCCATCCTCACTATGGGAGCGCTCCCACTGGTTCAAGGCTTGTTGCTCCTCCCCCCATCTCCCGAGCCGCAAGGAGGAACCAGCACATGCATCCCCCACGCAGACGCCGCGGGACGCGGCGCCTGTGGACCGCCGCAGTGGCGGCCCTCGCGCTCCCCCTGGCCATGCTCAGCACCACGTCCGCCCCCGCCTCGGCGGCGGCACTCCAGTGCAGCGTGGACTACAAGACCAACGACTGGGGCTCCGGCTTCACCGCGGACCTCACCCTCACCAACCGGGGCACCGACGCCATCAACGGCTGGACCCTGACCTACGCGTACACCGGCAACCAGAAGCTCTCCAACGGCTGGAACGGCAGCTGGTCGCAGTCCGGTACCGGCATCACGGTGAAGAACGCCTCGTACAACGGCACGATCGCCGCCGGCGCGGCGGTCAGCACCGGTGCGCAGTTCACCTACAGCGGGACCAACGCGGCCCCGGCCTCGTTCTCGGTCAACGGCACCCCGTGCAACGGCGCGCACCAGCCGCCGGTCACCGTGCTGACCAGCCCCACCGCGGGCGCGGTCTACACGCAGGGCGACCCGGTGCCGCTCGCGGCGACCGCCGCGGCCGCGGACAACGCCACCGTCAGCAAGGTGGAGTTCTACGACAACACCACGCTGCTGGGCACCGACACCAGCGCGCCGTACACCCTGTCGGCCTCCGGGTTGACCGTGGGCAGTCATTCGCTGCTGGCGAAGGCGTACGACAGCCTGGGCGCGTCGGCGGAGTCCACACCGGTCGGCATCACCGTCGCCGCGGGTCCGTCCGTGGTGGCGTCGACCAACCAACTCGCCGTCCAGCAGGGCAAGTCGGCCACCTATGACGTGAAGCTCTCCACGCAGCCGTCTGCCAGCGTGACGGTCACCACGGCGCGCACCGGCGGCAACACCGGCCTGTCGGTGAGCGGCGGGGCGAGCCTGACCTTCACCCCGTCGAACTGGAACACCGCCCAGAAGGTGACCATCGCCGCCGACGCCTCCGGGACCGGCGCGGCCACCTTCGAGTCGACCGCCCCGGGCCTGGCGAAGGCGACGGTCACGGTCACCCAGATCGCGGCGACCAAGACCTACGACGCCCGCTTCCTGGACCTCTACGGCAAGATCACCAACCCGGCGAACGGCTACTTCTCCCCCGAGGGCATCCCGTACCACTCGGTGGAGACGCTGATCGTCGAGGCGCCGGACCAGGGACACGAGACGACGTCGGAGGCGTACAGCTACCTGCTGTGGCTGCAGGCCATGTACGGCAAGGTCACGGGCGACTGGTCCAAGTTCAACGGCGCGTGGGGGATCATGGAGAAGTACATGATCCCGACGCACGCCGACCAGCCGACGAACTCCTTCTACAACGCGTCCAAGCCGGCGACCTACGCGCCGGAGCTGGACACGCCGAACGAGTACCCGGCCAAGCTGGACAGCGGGGTGTCGGTGGGTCCCGACCCGATCGCCTCCGAGCTTAAGAGCGCCTACGGCACGGACGACATCTACGGTATGCACTGGCTGCAGGACGTGGACAACGTCTACGGCTACGGCAACGAGCCGGGCAAGTGCGAGGCCGGCCCGACGGCCACCGGCCCGTCGTACATCAACACCTTCCAGCGCGGCGTGCAGGAGTCGGTGTGGGAGACCGTGCCGCAGCCGACCTGCGACGCCTTCAAGTACGGCGGCAAGAACGGCTACCTGGACCTGTTCACGGGTGACTCCTCCTACGCCAAGCAGTGGAAGTTCACCAACGCGCCGGACGCCGACGCGCGGGCGGTGCAGGCGGCGTACTGGGCCGACCTGTGGGCCAGGCAGCAGGGCAAGGGGTCCGACGTCTCCGCCACGGTCGCCAAGGCCGCGAAGATGGGCGACTACCTGCGGTACGCGATGTACGACAAGTACTTCAAGAAGATCGGCAACTGCGTCGGTCCGAGCACCTGCCCGGCCGGCACCGGCAAGGACGCCTCGCACTACCTGCTCTCCTGGTACTACGCCTGGGGCGGTGCCACCGACACCAGCGCCGGCTGGGCCTGGCGCATCGGCTCCAGCCACACCCACGGCGGCTACCAGAACCCGCTGGCCGCCTACGCCCTCAGCAACAATGCCGACCTGAAGCCCAAGTCGGCGACGGGACAGGCGGACTGGGCCAAGTCGCTCCAGCGCCAGCTCGAGTTCTACCGCTGGCTGCAGTCCAACGAGGGCGGCATCGCGGGCGGCGCCACCAACAGCTGGGCGGGCCGGTACGCCACGCCCCCGTCGGGCACGTCGACCTTCTACGGCATGTACTACGACCCGGCACCCGTCTACCACGACCCGCCGTCCAACCAGTGGTTCGGCTTCCAGGCGTGGTCGATGGAGCGGGTGGCCGAGTACTACCAGCAGACCGGCAACGCCCTGGCGAAGCAGGTCCTCGACAAGTGGGTCGACTGGGCGCTGTCCAAGACCACGATCAACCCGGACGGCACCTTCCTGATCCCCTCCACGCTCCAGTGGTCGGGCCAGCCCGACACCTGGAACGCGACCACCCCGGGTGCCAACTCCGGCCTGCACGTCACGGTCGCGGACTACACCAACGACGTCGGCGTGGCCGCCGCGTACGCCAAGACCCTGACGTACTACGCCGCCAAGTCCGGTGACACGGAGGCGAAGACCACGGCGAAGGCGCTCCTGGACGGCATGTGGAACAACGACCAGGACGCGCTCGGCATCGCGGTCCCGGAGACGCGCACCGACTACAACCGCTTCGACGACGCCGTGTACGTCCCGAGCGGCTGGACCGGCACCATGCCCAACGGTGACGCGATCAGCTCCTCCTCGACCTTCGCCTCGCTGCGGTCCTTCTACAAGAACGACCCGGCCTGGTCGAAGATCGAGAGCTACCTCGCGGGCGGTGCCGCGCCCGTGTTCACGTACCACCGGTTCTGGGCCCAGGCGGACATCGCCCTCGCCATGGGCTCGTACGCGGAGCTCCTCGAGTAGGCCCCGCTCTCGCTCCGCGTGGGGCGCCGGGCGGTCCCCCTCCCGCTGTGGGGACCGCCCGGTCGTCACGCCCGGCCCCGCACGCATCCCCCTCTTTCTCATGCGCTCGTCCCTCCCTCATCCCCTCCCCTTGGTTCACGAGGAAGGACCCCACCGTGCGAAGAACCCGCCTCCTGACGGCAGTCGTGGCGCTCGCCGCCGGACTGCTCGCGGGCACCCCACCCGCACTGGCCACCGCCGACGCCCCCGCGGCGCCGGCGCCGCTCGCCGCCGAGTCGTACACCTGGCGCAACGCCCGCATCGACGGCGGCGGTTTCGTCCCCGGCATCGTGTTCAACCGCAAGGAGAAGAACCTCGCCTACGCCCGCACCGACATCGGCGGCGCCTACCGGTGGCAGGAGTCGAGCAGGACGTGGACCCCGCTGCTGGACTCGGTCGGCTGGAACGAGTGGGGCCACACGGGCGTGGTGAGCCTCGCCTCGGACCCCGTCGACCCGGACAAGGTGTTCGCGGCGGTCGGCACGTACACCAACAGCTGGGACCCCACCGACGGGGCGGTGCTGCGCTCCGCGGACCGGGGCGCGAGCTGGCAGAAGACGGACCTGCCGTTCAAGCTGGGCGGCAACATGCCGGGCCGGGGCATGGGCGAGCGCCTCGCCGTCGACCCGAACAAGGACAGCGTGCTGTACCTGGGCGCGCCGAGCGGCAAGGGCCTGTGGCGGTCGACGGACTCGGGCGTGACCTGGTCGCAGGTGGCGAACTTCCCCAACGTCAGGACGTACGTGCAGGATCCCAGCGACACGAGCGGCTACGCCTCGGACAACCAGGGCATCGTGTGGGTCACCTTCGACGAGTCGACGGGCACCGCCGGCACCGCCACGAAGACGATCTACGTCGGGGTCGCCGACCAGGGCAACGCGGTGTACCGCTCGACGGACGCGGGCGCCACCTGGCAGCGCCTCGCCGGGCAGCCGACCGGATACCTGGCGCACAAGGGCGTGCTGGACGCCGTCAACGGCTACCTGTACCTCGCCTACAGCGACAAGGGCGGCCCCTACGACGGCGGCAAGGGCCGGCTGTACCGCTACGCGACGGCGACCGGCGCCTGGACCGACATCAGCCCGGTGGCCGAGGCCGACACCTACTACGGCTTCAGCGGGCTGACGGTGGACCGGCAGCACCCGGGGACCGTGATGGCGAGCGCGTACAGCTCCTGGTGGCCGGACACCCAGATCTTCCGCTCGACGAACAGCGGCACCACCTGGACGAAGGCGTGGGACTACTCCTCCTACCCCACCCGCGACAACCGTTACACCATGGACGTCTCCTCGGTGCCCTGGCTCACCTGGGGCGCCGACCCGGCACCGCCCGAGCAGACACCCAAACTCGGTTGGATGACCGAGGCGTTGGAGATCGACCCGTTCGACTCCGACCGTATGATGTACGGCACGGGCGCGACGATCTACGGCACCGAGGACCTGACCAAGTGGGACAGCGGGGCCAAGTTCACCGTCCGGCCCGTGGTGCAGGGCCTGGAGGAGACCGCGGTCAACGACCTCGCCTCGCCCCCGTCGGGCGCCCCGCTGCTCAGCGCGCTCGGTGACATCGGCGGGTTCCGGCACACGGACCTGACGAAGGTCCCCGCGATGATGTACACCTCGCCGAACTTCACCACGACCACCAGCCTGGACTACGCCGAGAAGGACCCGAACACGGTGGTGCGGGCCGGCGACCAGGACTCGGGGCCGCACGTGGCCTTCTCCACGGACAACGGCGCCCACTGGTTCGCCGGCACCGACCCGTCGGGTGTCAGCGGCGGCGGCACGGTGGCCGCGGCGGCCGACGGCAGCCGGTTCGTGTGGAGCCCGCAGGGCGCCGGCGTGCAGTACACGACGGGCTTCGGCTCGTCCTGGTCGGCGTCGAGCGGCATCCCGGCGGGTGCGGTCGTGGAGTCCGACCGCGTCGACCCGAAGACGTTCTACGGCTTCAAGTCGGGCAAGTTCTACGTCAGTTCGGACGGCGGTGCGACGTTCACCGCGTCCGCGGCGACCGGGCTGCCCAGTGGCGACAGCGTCCGCTTCAAGGCGCTGCCCGGCGCCAAGGGCGACGTCTGGCTGGCGGGCGGCGCGAGCGACGGGGCGTACGGGCTGTGGCACTCCACGGACTCGGGCGCGACCTTCGCCAAGCTGCCCGGCGTCGAGCAGGCCGACACGATCGGCTTCGGCAAGGCCGCGCCGGGCGCCTCGTACCAGACCCTGTTCACCAGCGCGAGGATCGGCGGGGTCCGGGGCATCTTCCGCTCGACCGACAAGGGCGCGAGCTGGACCCGCGTCAACGACGACGCCCACCAGTGGGGCTGGACCGGCGGGGCCATCACCGGCGACCCGCGGGTCTACGGCCGGGTGTACGTCGCGACCAACGGCCGCGGGATCGTCTACGGCGACACCTCCGACACCGGGGGCGGCTCCGGCGGGGGCGGCGGCACGGACCCGACGCCCGTCCCGACGGGTGCCTGCACCGTGACGTACAAGGTCACCAACCAGTGGTCGGGCGGCTTCCAGGCCGACGTGCGGCTGACCAACTCCGGGTCGGGTGCGTGGACCGGCTGGTCGCTGGGCTGGACCTTCGCGGACGGCCAGAAGGTCTCCCAGGTCTGGAACGCCGAGCACACCCAGTCGGGTGCGGCGGTGACCGTGAGGAACGTCGGCTGGAACGCCACCGTGGCGGCCGGCTCCTCGGTGAGCTTCGGCTTCACGGCAAGCTGGTCGGGGACCAACACGAAACCGACGGCGTTCACCCTGGGCGACCGGACCTGCGCCACCGGCTGACCACCGGGACCGCCCCGACGGGGGGGGAGGGCGCGTGCCGCCGACGGCACGCGCCCTCGGCGTTGCTACGACGCCGACTCTCCGTAGCGGCGGGCCAGTTCGGCCGCGGTGCGGGCGATCCGCTCGCGCAGCTCCGGCGGTCCGAGGACCTCGACGTCCGCACCCAGGCGCAGGAACTCGCCGTGGGCGTGGTCGACGGACTCGATGGGCACCTCGGCGACGGTCCAGCCGTCGGCGTCCGTCCGCCCGTGGGCGCGGACCGCGGCCTGCGCGGGACCGGTCAGCCGCACGCCCGGGGCGAGCCGGACCCGGGCGTGCGAGCGGTACAGCCGGTCGTGGAAGTCGCGCTGGTGGCCCGCCCAGTAGGCGGCCAGGTCGAAGGTGTCGGGCCGGGTGAACTCCTCGTCGGTGGCCGTAAGTTCGAGGACCTGGTCGACGCGGTAGGTGCGCGGTCCGGGGCCGGCGACGACGTACCAGCGGCCCGCCTTGAGCACCAGCCCGTACGGCTCCCACCGCCGCCGTACGTCGGTGGGCTCGCGCCAGCGCCGGTAGGTGACGTGCAGGACGCGGCCGTTCCAGACGGCGTCGGCGACGGCGGGCAGGTGGGGGGCGAGGTCGGCGTCGGTGTACCAGCCGGGCGCGTCCAGGTGGAAGCGGCCGCTGATCCGGTCGGTGTGGGCGCGCAGCTCGGGCGGCAGCGCGGCGCGCACCTTGAGCTGGGCGGCGGCCAGGACCGGCCCGAGGCCGAGCTGGGCGGCGGGGCCGGGGGCGCCGGACAGGAACAGGGCCTCGGCCTCGTCGGCGGTCAGTCCGGTCAGCCGGGTGCGGTAGCCGTCGAGCAGCCGGTAGCCGCCGGCGTGGCCGGCGTCGCCGTACAACGGCACCCCTGCGGCGCCCAGCGCCTCGACGTCCCGGTACACGGTGCGCACGGAGACCTCCAGCTCCTCGGCGAGCTGGGCGGCGGTCATCCGGCCGCGGGTCTGGAGCAGCAGGAGGATCGAGACGAGCCGGCTGGACTTCACTGACACATGGTGTCAGTGAAGTCGCCCTAGCGTCGCGGTCATGGCCTTCTCGGAGAAACTGCTGACCGTGCCACCGCTGATCCGGGTGGCCGGGCGGCACGTCAAGCGCTACCACGTCACCGCCGACCCGGCGGGTATCGCACCCGCTGTGCAGGATGCCGCATACGGCATCCTGCCGACCCTGCTCCCGGTCCCGGACGACACCCCGCCGGCGGCGTTCGTCGTCCTGCACCGCGGGGGCGACGACGGCGCCTACCTCAACGTCTACAGCTGGGTGTGGGACAACGTCCTGCACTTCAGGGGTGCGGCGGCCGGGCAGCCCGTGCTCGGCTGCCCGGACCGCGACCCCACCCACTTCGTCCCCGTGGAGCGCCCCTGGATCGGCTGTGTGTGGGAGCTGCCGCCGATCCGGCACGAGCGCGACGCCTGGGTGCGTCACCTGCTCGCCCCCGACGCCCCCGACCTGGACGCCTACCTCATCGACAGCCTGCCCGAGGGCACGACGGGAGACCGCGCGTGAGCAGCCCGCACGACTTCGACTTCCTCCACGGCGACTGGCAGGTCCGCAACCGCCGCCGCGCCGACTTCCTCGACCCGGACAGCGCCTGGGAGGAGTTCCCGGGCACGACCCGGTGCCGGCCGCTGTTCGGCGGGGCGGCGAACATCGACGAGATCGACATGCCGCACCTCGGCCGGCGGGGCGCCACCCTGCGGCTGTTCGACCCGGCGGCCCGGCAGTGGTCGCTGTACTGGGCCTCCAGCGGCACCGGTCTGCTCTACCCGCCCGTCAAGGGACGCTTCGCGGACGGGCGCGGCGAGTTCCACGGCGAGGACGTCCACGACGGCGAGGACGTGCGCGTCCGGTACGTGTGGTCGGGCGCCTCCCCCACCACGGCCCGCTGGGAGCAGGCCTTCTCGGTGGACGACGGCACGACCTGGGTGACCAACTGGATCATGGAGTTCACCCGGTAGCCGGTCCGGTCGGCCCAGCACACCCCGCGGCCGGCTTGCGGAACGCCAGGAGCCTGAACACCGGGTCCGGCCGGGGCCGGTCCTGGTCGGGCAGGGCCGCGAGGCGCGCGGCGAAGCCGTCGGCCAGGGGGTGGCCGGGCGGCAGCGTCACGAACCAGCCGCGCCGCAGGTCGGCGATGGTCCGCCGGGGACTGCGGCCCTGCCCCCGGCCGGTGAACCGGGCCCGTCCCGCCGGCCGCAGCCCGCACTCCGCGCCGTACGCCTCGACGAGCGCCGCCGCGTCGGACGCCTCCCGGGGCGGGCGGCCGGCCAGGACGACATCGATGTCGCTGCCCACGTTGTGCGAGGCGCCCTTGTCGACGGTGGTGACGTAGACACCGCCGGGCCGCAGCACGCGGGCGCACTCGGCGACCACGCGCCGCACATCGCGGGCGTCGTCGAACAGGTGCAGCAGCCACACGCTGCTGACCGCGTCGAACACGCCGTCGGGGAAGGGCAGCCGGCGGCTGTCGGCGACCACGACCGCGCCCGGCAGCCGGGCGGCGGCCTTGCGCGCCATGCCGGGCGACAGGTCGACGCCGGTCACCCGGGCGAGGGGCCGGGCGGCCGCCAGCCTGCGGGTGACGATGCCGGTGCCGCACGCGAGGTCCAGCAGGCGGCGCGCGTCGTGCGGCACCAGGCCCAGTACGGCCGCGGCGGCCGCCTCGGCCCGGGGCTCACCGCCGCGCAGCTCGTCGTAGGCCGCGGCTTCCTCGTCGTAGTCGAGCACCCTGGCTCCCCCGTCCGGCGCCGGCCCGCCGGGTCACTCCGCGCCGTGGCCCGGGGCCAGGGCGGCGACCCGGCGGGCGAGCTCGAAGTCCCGTTCGGTCAGGGCGCCTCCGGCGCTGTGGGTGTGCACGGCGAGCGTGACGGTGTCGTAGCCGAGGGTCAGGTCGGAGTGGTGGTCGAGCGCGTCCTGCACCTGCGCGATGTGGACGACCAGGGCCGTGGCGGCGAAGTGGGAACCGAGGCGGTACGCGCGGGTGAGGCGGCCGCCGTCGACGGACCAGCCGGGCAGTGCGGCGAGCCGGTCCTCGATCTCCTTCTCGGACAGCGGTTCGACGGTCATGGGCAGGCTCCCTTCCCGGGTGTCGCGTACCGCACCAGCGTGCCACAGGCGGGACGCCGCGGTCCTGGTCGGTTCGGGGGGCGGCGCAGGGCGGGAGCGGGTTGCGGTACGGGTGCGGCGGGCCGTGGGCACGGCGGGCGGCGAGGGCGCGGGGCACGCACTACCGTCGTCCCCATGACCACCGTCGCGACCGGCACGACCGCCCCCGGCACCCCGGACCCCGGCACCGTCCGCTCCGCCGCCCGTGTCCCCGCGCCCGCCGCCCCGCCCGGGTCAGCCCCCGCCGGGCAGGGCGTGGGTCCGCTGCTGCGGGCCTGGCGGGAGCGGCGGCGGCTCAGCCAGCTGGAGTTGGCGCTGCGGGCGGACTCCTCGGCCCGGCACATCAGCTTCGTCGAGACCGGCCGCTCCCGGCCCAGTGAGGAGATGGTGCTGCGGCTGGCCGAGCACCTGGACGTGCCGGTCCGCGAGCGCAACGCCCTGCTGCTGGCGGCGGGTTACGCCCCGCACTACCCGCAGACCCCGCTGGACGACCCGGCGCTGGACGCGCTGCGCGCGGGCATGGAGCGGCTGATCCGGGGCTACGAGCCCTACCCGGCGCTCGTCGTCGACCGGCTGTACGACGTGCTGGCCGCCAACCGGGGCATCGCCCTGCTGCTGGAGGGCGTGCCCGAGTCCCTGCTGCGGCCCCCGCTCAACGCGATGCGCCTGACGCTGCACCCCGAGGGCCTGGCGCCCCGCATCCGCAACCTGCGGGCCTGGCGCGGGCACCTGCTGCACCAGATGGAGCGGCAGATCGCGCTGCACCGCTCGCCCGAACTGCGGGCGCTGTACGAGGAGGTGGCGGCCTACCCGGTGCCCGAGCCCCGGCCGGGCGAGGAACCCGACGAACCGGTGGCGTACTTCGCCCTGCCGATGGTGATCGAGCACAGGGGCCGGACACTGTCGTTCGTGTCGTCGATCTCCACGTTCAACACACCCATGGACGTCACCGTCGCCGAGCTGGCCATCGAGACGTTCCTGCCGGCCGACCCGGCCACGGTGAAGTACCTGCGCGAGCTGGAGCGCTGACGGCATGTCACGAGCGGAGGTGATCCGGTGGCCGTCCTTCGGACCTGTGAGACTGCCAGGGGAACATGACACACTGCTGGCGTGTCCCGACGCGTAGGGGAGACGTGGCGTGAGTGAACGGCGGCCCGCACCCACCGTGGGCCAGGTGGTCCTGGGCAGGCGACTGCAGGAGTTGCGCGAGGCGGCCGGCCTGGGCCGCGAGGAGGCGGCCGCGGCGCTGCGCGTGGCGCCCGCGACGGTCCGCCGCATGGAGACAGCCGACGTCGCGCTGAAGGTCCCGTACGTGCAGGTGCTGCTGGAGACGTACGGCGTGTCCGACGACGAGGCGGCCGCCTTCGTGGAGCTCGTCGAGGAGGCCAACAAGCCGGGCTGGTGGCAGCGGTTCCACGACGTCCTGCCTGAGTGGTTCAGCCTGTACGTGAGCCTGGAGGGCGCGGCCCGGCTCATCCGCTCCTACGAGCCGCACTTCGTGCCCGGGCTGCTGCAGACCCCGGCGTACGCGCGGGCCGTCCTGGAGGCGGGCACCATCGGGCAGACCACCCCCGAGGCGATCGAGCGGCACGTCACGCTGCGCATGGCGCGCCAGCGGCTGCTGGACGGGCCCTCCCCGCCGCACCTGTGGGTGGTGATGGACGAGACGGTGCTGCGCCGCCCGGTGAGCATGGACGCCGCGGTGATGCGCGACCAGTTGGACCGGCTGCTGGAGCTGAGCGAGCGGGACCGGATCACCCTGCAGGTCGCCGAGTTCGACGACGGCCCGCACCCGGGGACGTCCGCGCCGTTCTCCCTGTTCCGCTTCGCCGAGCCCGAACTGCCCGACATGGTGGTCACCGAGTACCTGACGGGCGCGCTGTACCTGGACTCGCGCAAGGAGGTCTCCGCGCACCTGGAGGTCCTCGACCACATGACGACCCACGCCGCGTCGGCGCAGCGCACCAAGGACGTCCTGCGCAAGTTCCGCGCCGACTTCTGACGCCGGCCGGCCGCAGCCGGCCCGACCCCGCCCGACCCGAGCCGACCCCAGGAGTGAACCGCGTATGTCCGGAACCGACGCCGCGCAGCCGGCCGTCGACACCAGCCGACCGCACCCGGCCCGGGTGTACGACTGGTGGCTCGGCGGCAAGGACAACTACCCCGTGGACGAGGAGCTGGCCCGCCGCATCCTCGCCGTCGACGGCACCGTGCTGCGCGGGGCCCGCGCCAACCGGCGCTTCATGCAGCGCGCGGTGCGCACCGTCGCGGAGGCCGGGATCCGCCAGTTCCTCGACATCGGCACGGGCATCCCCACCGAGCCGAACCTGCACCAGGTGGCACAGGGCGTCACCCCCGAGGCGAAGGTGGTGTACGCGGACAACGACCCGATCGTGCTGCGCCACGCGGAGGCCCTGCTGCGCGGCACGCCGGAGGGGTCCACCCAGTACGTGCACGCCGACGTCCGCGACATCGACACGCTGCTGTCGCGGGCCGCCGGTTCGCTGGACCTGGACCGCCCCGTCGCGCTGTCCCTGGTGGCCCTGACCCACTACCTGGGGGACGACCCGGAGGGGGACGACGTGTACGGGCTGCTCGGCCGGTACGTGGACGCGCTCGCCCCCGGCAGCTACCTGATCCTGTCCCAGGTCACCCCCGACCTCAGCCCGGAGGCGATCGAGAAGGCGGCGAACAGCTTCCGCGCGTCCGGGACGCCGTTCCACCCGCGCTCGCTGAGCGAGTTCTCCCGGTTCTTCGCGGGTCTGGAACTGCTCGGCCCGGGGGTGATCCCGGTGTCGGGCTGGCGCCCGGAGCCGGTGGACGTCGCGATCCAGGCGGAGGGCATCGTGCCCGTGTACGCGGGGGTCGCGCGCAAGCCCTGACCCGTCTGCGCCGGGTACCCGTACGGGTGCCGTGAACGGGTGCGCTCCCGCGCCCGCCCCTAGGTTGGCTGGGCAGGGGGCGAGGGAGCGCAGGTACCCGACGACAGCAAGGAGCCGTGATGCCCTCGGACCAGGTGCTGTACCAGGCCGCCGCGTTGTGTCTGACCTACCCGGACGAGGACTTCCACGCACGGCTCCCCCTGGTGCGCGAAGCGGCGCCCCAGCTCCGGGAGTTCACCGACCACGCGGCCGTCACCCCACCGCGGGAGCTGGCCGCGCACTACGTGGAGGTCTTCGACGTCAGGAACCGGCACGGCCTGCACCTGAGCCGGTGGCGGGACCCAGACGCCCCAGGGCGCGGGACGCCGCTGGAGCGCTGCACAGAGGCATACCGGGCGTACGGCCTGGAGTTCAGCGGCGAGGAGCTGCCGGACTACCTGCCCGCGGTGCTGGAGTTCACGGCCCGCACGGGGGACACACAGCTTCTCACCGAGTACCGGGACTCCGTGCGCGGGCTCCGCACCCGGCTGACCGAGGACGGCACCCCGTACGCGTCCGTCCTGGACGCGGTGTGCGCCACACTGCCGGCCGTAGGCACCGACGGCCCCCTATGACCACACCCCGGCGGAACCCCCCTCTCACTTCCTACGCCTCTCGACTATTTGCCTATAACCTGTAGGAAGATGCACACTGTCTTCAGGCAGACAGGCACGCGATCGAGAGAGGAAGCCCATGGCGCGCGTCGGACTCACCCCGGAGCGGCTCGCCCGGGCGGGTGCGGAACTCGCGGACGAGGTCGGCTTCGACCAGGTCACCGTGTCCGCGCTCGCCCGGCGCTTCGACGTCAAGGCGGCGAGCCTGTACGCGCACGTGCGCAGCTCGCAGGACCTGCGGACCCGGATCGCCCTGCTCGCCCTGGAGGAACTCGCCGACCGCGCGGCCGACGCGCTCGCCGGCCGGGCGGGGAAGGACGCCCTGACCGCGCTCGCCAACGTGTACCGCGACTACGCCCGGGAACACCCCGGCCGGTACGCGGCGGCGCAACTGCGGCTCGATCCGGAGACCGCCGCCGCGAGCGCGGGCGTGCGGCACACGCAGATGACCCGCGCGCTGCTGCGCGGCTACGACCTGACCGAACCCGACCAGACCCACGCCGTGCGGCTGCTGGGCAGCGTCTTCCACGGCTACGTCAGCCTGGAGCTGGGGGGCGGCTTCAGCCACAGCGCCCCCGACAGCCAGCAGACCTGGACCCGTGTCCTGGACGCGCTCGACGCGCTGCTGCGCAACTGGCCGGAGCCCACCGGCTCCTAGGGGGTGTCCCGCGCCCCCTCCTGGCCCCCGAGCCACCCGCCCGGGTCCACTCCCCCGTGGCCCCTTCGTCAACGGATCGAATCGACATGCCCACCGACTGGATCACCACGCCCCTCACCGCCGACCTGCTGCGCGGCGCCCTCGACCTGGAGGACACCGAGTTCGGCCTGCTGCCGCACCGGCTGCCCGCCCGGGCCCGCGCGCAGGCCGCGGACCCCCAGCTCGGCCTGGCCGAGCAGCAGCCCTCCGGCGTGCGGCTGGTGTTCCGCACCCGGGCCACCGCGGTCGAGCTGGACACCCTGCCCACCAAGCGCGCCTACGACGGCGCGCCGGCCCGCCCCGACGGCGTCTACGACCTGCTGGTCGACGGCCGGCCCGCCGGGCGGGCCACGGTGGCCGGGGGCGACACCCTGACCGTGGACCTGACCAGCGGGGCCACCGCGTACCGCCGCGGCGAGGTCGGCACCGCCCGCTTCACGGGCCTGCCCGCCGAGGACAAGACGGTGGAGATCTGGCTGCCGCACAACGAGATCACCCGGCTGGTCGCGCTGCGCTCCGACGCCCCCGTCGAGCCGGCGCCCGCGGACGGGCGCCCGGTCTGGCTGCACCACGGCAGTTCCATCAGCCACGGCTCCGACGCGGCGAGCCCGAGCACCACCTGGCCCGCCCTGGCCGCCCGGCTCGGCGGCGTGGAGCTGGTCAACCTGGGGTTCGCCGGCAGCGCCCTGCTCGACCCGTTCACCGCGCGGGCGATGCGCGACACCCCGGCCGACCTGATCAGCGTCAAGATCGGCATCAACGTGGTCAACACCGACCTGATGCGGCTGCGCGCCTTCGGCCCGGCCGTGCACGGCTTCCTCGACACGCTCCGCGACGGCCACCCGGACACCCCGCTGCTGGTGGTCTCGCCGCTGCTGTGCCCCATCCACGAGGACACTCCGGGGCCCACCGCGTACGACTTCTCCGCGCTGGCCGAGGGGCGCCTGCGGTTCCGGGCCGCCGGGGACCCGGCCGAGCGTGCCGCCGGGAAGCTGACGCTGACCGTCGTACGGGAGGAGCTGGCCCGGATCGTGGCGGAGCGGTCGGCCGAGGACCCGCACCTGCACCACCTGGACGGGCGTGAGCTGTACGGCGAGGCCGACGCCGCCGAGCTGCCGCTGCCGGACGAGCTGCACCCGGACGCCGAGACCCACCTGCGCATCGGTGAACGCTTCGCCGAGCGGGTCTTCACCGACGGGCCGTTCGCCGGTCGGCACGTCGCGCGGTCCGACGGGTCGGGCGGTGGGGCGCGAGATTAGACGACCCCTCCGCGGGTGTCACGGTCGTCGTCGACGATCTCCGCGTCGACCACGCCCTCCTCGTCCCGGCCGGGCGCGGCGCCCTGTCCCGCGGCGGCCGACGCGCCGTCGCCGGGCGGGGTCTGCTGGGCCTGTGCGTACAGCGCCTGTCCCATCTTCTGGCTGACGGCGGCGAGCCGGTCGACCCCGGCGCGCAACTCGCCGGTGTCCGCGTCGCGTTCGAGCAGGGCCTTGAGGTCGGTGAGCGCCGACTCGACCTCGGCGCGGGTGTCGGCCGGGACCCGCTCGGCGTTCTCGCCCAGGAACTTCTCGGTCTGGTGGACGAGTTGCTCGCCCTGGTTGCGGGTCTCGGCGGCCTCGCGGCGCCTGCGGTCCTCCTCGGCGTACTGCTCGGCCTCGCGCATCATGCGGTCGATGTCCTGCTTGGGCAGGGCGGAGCCGCCGGTGACGGTCATCTTCTGCTCGCGGCCGGTGGCGAGGTCCTTGGCGGAGACGTGCATGATGCCGTTGGCGTCGATGTCGAAGGCCACCTCGATCTGCGGGACCCCGCGCGGGGCGGGCGGCAGACCGGTGAGGTCGAAGACGCCGAGCTTCTTGTTGTACGCGGCGATCTCGCGTTCGCCCTGGTACACCTGGATGCCGACCGAGGGCTGGTTGTCGGCGGCGGTGGTGAAGATCTCCGAACGGCGCGTGGGGATCGTGGTGTTGCGCTCGATCAGCTTGGTCATGATGCCGCCCTTGGTCTCGATGCCCAGGGACAGCGGGGTGACGTCGAGCAGCAGCACGTCCTTGACGTCGCCGCGGATCACCCCGGCCTGGAGGGCGGCGCCGACGGCCACCACCTCGTCGGGGTTGACGCCCTTGTGCGGGTCCTTGCCGGTGAGTTCGCGCACCAGGTCGGTCACCGCCGGCATCCTGGTGGAGCCGCCGACCAGGATCACGTGGTCGACCGCGGACACCTTCACTCCGGCGTCCTGGACCGCTTGGTGGAACGGCGTCCGGCAGCGGTCCAGCAGGTCGGCGGTCAGCTCCTGGAACCGGGCGCGGGTCAGCTTCTCGTCCAGGTGCAGCGGTCCCTCGGCGGAGGCGGTGACGTACGGCAGGTTGATCGCGGTCTCGGAGGACGAGGACAGCTCGATCTTGGCCTTCTCGGCGGCCTCGCGCAGCCGCTGCACGGCCATCCGGTCGCCGGCCAGGTCGATGCCGTACTGCGCCTCGAAGCGCTGCACGAGGTGCTCGACGATCCGCTGGTCCCAGTCGTCGCCGCCGAGGTGGGTGTCGCCGTTGGTCGCCTTGACCTCGATGACGCCGTCGCCGATCTCCAGCAGCGACACGTCGAACGTGCCGCCGCCGAGGTCGAAGACCAGGACGGTCTGCTCCTCGCCGCGGTCCAGGCCGTAGGCGAGGGCGGCGGCCGTCGGTTCGTTGATGATGCGCAGCACGTTCAGGCCGGCGATCTCACCGGCCTCCTTGGTGGCCTGGCGCTGGGTGTCGTCGAAGTAGGCGGGCACGGTGATCACGGCGTCCGTGACGTCCTCGCCGAGGTAGGACTCGGCGTCCCGCTTGAGCTTCTGCAGGACCCGGGCCGACAGTTCCTGGGCGCGGTAGCGGGTGCCGTCGGCCGGCTCCCGCTCGGGGAAGCGCCAGTGCGCGTCGCCCATGTGGCGCTTGACGGAGCGGGCCGTGCGGTCGACGTTGGTGACCGCCTGCCGCTTGGCGACCTCCCCGACCAGCACGTCGCCGTTCTTGGCGAAGGCGACGACGGACGGGGTGGTCCGCGCGCCCTCCGCGTTGGCGATCACGGTGGGTTCGCCGCCCTCCAGGACGGCCACCACCGAGTTGGTGGTCCCCAGATCGATCCCGACCGCGCGTCCCATCGCTGTCCCCTTCCGCCCGGGCCGACCAGACAGCTTCCCGTTCCAGCACAGGACGCGCGGGGGTGCTTGTCAATGGGACGGCCGGCCCGCCGCGGGCCGCCCCCGGGGGACGGCCCGCGAAGACGCGGTTCAGGCCAGCTTCGCCGACAGCGTGATCGGGACGGCCTTGAGGGCCTGGCTGACCGGGCAGCCCGTCTTGGCCTCCTCGGCGACGGAGGCGAAGGTGTCGCCGTCGATGCCGGGGACGGTGCCCTCGACGGTGAGGTGGATGCCGGTGATGCCCTCGCCCGGCTGGAACGTCACGTCGGCGGAGGTGACCAGCCGGGTGGGCGGGGTGCCGGCCTTGGCGAGCATGTTGGAGAAGGCCATGGAGAAGCAGCTCGAGTGGGCGGCCGCGATCAGCTCCTCGGGGCTGGTCCTGCCGTTCGCGTCCTGGGCGCGGGAGGCCCAGGTGACCGGCTGCTCGCCGATGGCGCCGGAGGAGTCGAAGGTGACGACGCCGTTGCCCTCGAGCAGGTCGCCTTCCCAGACGGTGTGTGCGGAGCGCGTGGTAGCCACGATTCTTCCTTCTTTCCCTGGATCGTCGGTCGTCGGTCGGTCTCCGGGTCCCGTCGTCGGGACCCGTACCCCATCCGATCACATCCGGGCCCCCGTACGGCGAACAGCCGGCCGTCGGTCCGGTGGCCGTGCCGCCCGCCTCACCGGACCCGGAACACCGGCCCGCGCGGGGTGAAGGGCAGCAGGCGGCCCTGCGGGACGAGGTAGGCGTGCTCGCGCCGCACCCGGAGCGTGTCGCACCAGCCGTCCGTGATCACCAGGACGGGCGCGCCGGGCGGGAAGTCGTCCGCGCGCTGCAGCAGGTCGATCCCGGGCTGCAGGACCGTACCGCCGCGCCCGTGCACCCGGACCCGGCCCGCGATCTCGGTGACCGGCAGGTAGCCGGCGTCGTGCGGCGCGGCGTCGCAGAACACCACCCGGGCGGCCGGGACGTCGCGGGCGGCGGCGTAGGAGGCGATCGCGCCGAGCGCCTTGCCGAGCAGCGTCCGGTCCATGGAACCGGAGGTGTCCAGGACGACGCCGAAGGTGCACCGGGCGACCTCCTCGGGCGGGAAGTACCGTCCGGCGCGCGGGATGCCGGGCGTGGCGGCCTGCCGGCGCGAGGGACGCGCGTAGGACCGTAGGGCCTCCGGGCGGGGGACGAACTCGTCGAACCAGCGGGCGAGTTGCGCGTCCCACGGCAGGGGCGGGTGGTCCAGGGCGCGGATCTCCTCGACCAGGCCGGCGGGGAGCAGGCCGCGCTCGTGGTGCTGGTGGAGGTCCAGGCCCTGGGCGAGGCCGCGGCGGTAGAAGCCGTCGAGGTCGACGTAGTCGCGGGGCGCGCCGAGCGGGGCACCGAGGACGTCGCCCAGGCCCCTGCCGCGCAGAGTGGCCAGGCGCCGCAGGCGGCGCAGGTCGCCGGCGATGCGGTCGTAGACCTCCTCGGCGGACAGCCCGGCCAGCTCCGGGTCGTGCAGCAGCCCCTCCGGCATCGTGCCGACCTGCATCTCGCGCAGCCAGCCGTTGACGACGTAGTCGCACGCGACGTTGAAGAGGTACGGGTCGCGGGTGCCGCAGCGGTCGCCGTGGCGCAGGGCGGCGTGCAGCATCTCGTGGGCGAGGACGAACCGCCACTCCTCGTCGTCCAGGGTGCGCAGCGGGTTGACGTAGATCTCGCCGGCCTCCGGGTTCACGGCGGCGACGGAGATGCCGTGGGCGCGGGCGAGTTCGGCGTCGGCGACCAGGGTGATCCCGGCCGCGATGCCGCCGAGCAGGGGGTACGAGGAGACGACCCAGCTCAACGCCCGCTGCCAGGGCCGCTGTTCCGGCTCCTCGCCGTCGAGCGACGTACGCCGCCCGCCCGCCATGTCCATCGCGGCGGACACCGTGCGGGTGAGCGCGGCGGCGAACGCGAGCTGCCAGTCGGGCAGTGCGCCCCGCCACGGCAGCCACTCGAGGAGCACCTGGTCGGGTGCGCTCCCGGCGGTGCCGCAGCGTTCGTACGCGGACGGGACGCCGTCGCGCCGCCAGCGGGCGGCGAGGCGCTCCTCGTCGCCGTCGGGGTAGCCCGTCGGCAGGTGGTCGGGGGCGCGGCCGACGGGGAAGCCCAGCAGGAAGCGGTTGACGACGGCGCAGCGGGCGGCCAGGTCGGCGCGGTCGGGCTGGACGCGCCGGCCCCGGGCGGACGGGACGTGGCCGAAGCCCAGGTGGAGCACGGCGTGGGCGAGGGCCCAGGCCCAGGCGGCCGGGTCGGCGAGACGGTCCGGGTGGGCGTGCAGGGTGCCGTCGGAGTCGACGACGACCAGGCCGTCGCGCGGGGCGAGTTCGCACCCCTCGGCGCGGCAGGTGCCGAACTCCACAGCTGCCAGCGCCGGGTTGGCCCGCACCAGCCGCAGGCCCTCGGCGAACGCCTCGGCTGCGACGTCCCGCTTCTTGCCCTTCTTCGCCGGGGCGGGGCTCACCGGCGGGCCTCCACCAGGCGGGGCATGTCCCGGGCGGCCTCAACCAGGAACCAGGCGGGCAGCACGGGGTTGCCGTCGGCGTCGGAGGCGATCACGGTCTGGGCGACCTCGACGGAGATCTCGGCGAGCTGCACCAGCAACGACTTGGCGCGGTGGGCGACCTGGCGGCCGTTCGCCGACATGTGCTCCTTGTCGGCGGGCAGTTCCTTGACCAGCCGGCCGCGGAAGGAGTCCGCGAGGTAGTACAGCAGGTCACGGTCCTCCAGGCGGTGCGGCCAGCGGGCGTCGCCGCGCAGGACGGCCTCGATGCCGAACCGGCTGCGCACGATCTTGACGTAGCCGCAGAACGCGGAGGCGTGGGCGGGGGTCAGCGTGCCGTGCGCGAGGACCTTGAGGGTGTCCTCGTCGAGGTCCGGGCCGAAGGAGTGCAGCGCGTCGGAGAGCATGTGCCAGGAGCGGGGCGTGGAGAACGGCTCCTCGGTCTTGGGCGGCTTGGACCACAGGTGGTCGGGGCGGTCGGTGAGGTGGTCCACGACCCACGGGTGGATGCCGTTGGCCGCGGCCCACGCGAGCCAGTCCTGGGGGGACGCCTCCAGGTGGACGTGGGTGAGCCGGTTGACCAGGGCGGAGGCCAGGGGGCGGGCGAGGGCGTTGTCGGTGGCGCGGTTGCCCGCGCCGATGACGATGGAGCCCTTCGGCAGTTCGTAGCTGCCGATGCGGCGGTCGAGGATCAGGGAGTAGAACGCCTTCTGCACGTCGGGCGTGGCCGCGTTCAGCTCGTCCAGGAACAGGCAGTACGGCTCGTCGCGGGCGATGGCCTCGGGCGGGCAGAACACCGAGCGCCCGTCGCGGATCTGCGGCACGCCGATCAGGTCCTCGGGGGCGAGCTGCGTGCCCAGCAGGCTCACGCACTCCAGGCCCAGCGACTCGGCGAACTCCCGCACCAGGGAGGACTTCCCGATCCCGGGGGCTCCCCACACGAACACCGGCCGCACGGTGGCGAGGCCGAGGAGGAGTTCGGGCATGCGGGAGGGCGTGACGGTGACGGCGGCCTGCAACGCAGGTGCTCCTTGCTGGGGTTCGGCGACGTTCGTTCCGGACCAGTGTGTGCGCGGGTCCTGGCGGGCGCAGCCGAATTTCGGGCGGCGGCACGGAAGCCGGGCCGGCCTCGCTCAGGCCGCGTGCTCCTCCCGCTCCGTCTCCGCCTCCCGCACCGGTTGCACCGGCACCTGCGGCCCGTTCGACTCGCGCAGCCAGCGGCGCAGCACGCGGTGGACCTGCTCGGCCCCGGCCAGCTCCTCCCCGTCGGCCACCGGCGCGGACAGCTCCAGCGGGGAGAGCAGGAAGGGGCGGGCCTGGGCGCCGCCGAGGCCGCCGTGGGAGCCGATCTGCTCCTCGAACGCCAGGACCTCGCCGTCGGCCGGGTCGTAGAAGGAGTTGATCATGATGTCGGCGGTGTGCGGGAAGGAGTGCGTACGGCGCACCGCGTCGGCGGCGCCCGGCCCGAACGGCGCGAGGGGCCCCTGCCCGTCCTCCAGGTCGGCCACCGGGATCTGCGCGCCGTGCGCGCCCAGCACCAGCCCGCCGTGCACCTCGCTGCGCACCAGCAGGAAGCCGATGCCGGGGTGGTGGGCGAGGGTGGTGAGCAGCGCGGGGTGGCGGGCGTCGATCTCCTCCTTGCTCATGCGGTGCGGCACGTCCGGGAAGGACACCAGGCCGAGGTTGCCGGAGGCCAGCACGACGGGCTCGGAGCGGCGGGAGAGCCGGTGGCGCTCCTCGCGGTCCTTGACGGGCCACCGGCGCAGGGCGGCGCGGACGGCGGCGCGGGCCTCGGTGCCGCTGCGGGTGCGCTCGGCCCGGCGCGGCACGGGCAGTCCGCAGCCGGCCCGCACCAGGTCGCCGAGGGTCAGGCCGTAGCGGGAGCGGAAGGTCTCGCCCGGGCTCTGCCCGTGGTCGGACAGCACGACGACGCGGTACGGGCGGGGCGCGTGCTCGGCGACCTTCTCGATGAGGGCGAGCGAGCGGTCGAGGCGGGCGAGGACCCTCTCGGCGTCCCGGCTGAGCGGTCCGGAGTGGTGGGCGACCTCGTCGTAGGCGACCAGGTCGGCGTAGACGGCGGTGCGGCCGGCGAGCAGGTCGCCCATGACGGCGGCCACCACGACGTCCCGCTCGACGACGGTCGCGAAGGCCCGGACCAGCGGGTAGAGGCCGGCGCGGGAGACCCGCGGGCGGCGCTTCTCCAGGCGGGCGCGGGTGGACTGGCCGATCTCGCGGGCGACCTCGGCGACGAAGGACAGCGCGGTGCGCACGGCGTTGGCCGGGTCGGAGAAGTAGGCGAAGTACCCGGCCCGGGAGCGGGTGTCGCGTCCGCGGCGGCCGATGGCGATGGACAGCACGAGGGCCTGCTCGTCGGCGCCGCCGCCGAAGAGGTTGCCGCGGCTGGCGCCGTCCGCGGTCAGCAGTCCGCCGTCGCCGGTGTGCGCCGTGGCGCGGCGTTGCAGCTCGGCGGCGCCGGTCGGCCGGTTGCAGACCATCACCTCGCCGCGGTCCTTCTCGTACCAGCGGAAGGCGGGGACGTCGTGGTTGGAGCCGTGCAGGATGCCGAGCTGGCTGGCGCCGGTCTGGCTGGACCAGTCGGTGCGCCAGGGCGTGAGCCGGTGGGTGGCCCCGGGCTGCCGCCGCACGGGCCCGTCGGGGTGGCCGAGCCAGCGGGCGACGGTGGGCATCAGGCCCTTGCCGACGGCGGTGAGCAGGACGTCGTGGCCGACGCCGTCGAGCTGGAGGAACAGGGTGCCGTGGGTGGGCGGGCAGGTCGGCGCGGTGCGCCGGCGGCGGTCGGCGAGGCGGTACAGGCGGCGCCGGTAGGCGTCGTCGTCGCGCACGACCAGCGCACCGCCGGTCGCGGAGGCCACGGCGGACATGACGGCGGCGACGATCACGGCGGTCTCCGGCGCCGCCTCGCTCTGTCCGGACGGGTTCAGGCGCAGCGCGACGAGCAGCAGGGAGCCGTTGAGGAAGAACACCAGCAGGCCCAGCACGAGGGCCGGGACCAGTAGCAGGAACCGCACGAGCAGCGGCCAGACGAGCGCCGACAGCAGACCGAAGACACCGGCGGCGACGGCGGCCGTCACGGCTATGGTGGTGGCGCTGTCGCCGTCGGCGGACTGCAGCCGGAAGTCCGGCAGGATGCCCGCCAGCACGAGCATCGTGACCGTCGAGACGCCCCACACCGCGGCGCTCCGCCCGATCTGGGACACGGCCCGCCGCCACCGCCCTCCAAGCACGCCCTGCCCACCTCGCACGTCCCCGGCCCGCCCGTGGAGGGGGGCCTGTTCATCGCCCCCAGACTGTCACACCGGCCGCCGGCCGCCGGGCACCGCGGCCCTCCTGGGCGACCGGGGCTCCCACGGCGCCGGCGCGGCCTCAGCGGCCGTCGTAGCCGGCCGTCGGCATCGACAGCCTGCGGTGCACCCGGGCCTTCATCTGCGCGTCGTACGCCGGTTCCGCGCCGCCCACGGTCTCCACCCGCACGCCCCGCCGGGCGCACTCGGCCGTGAAGTCGTCCACCGACGACAGCGCGCTCTCCAGCACCCGCCGGCTGGGCGCGACGAACAGGTCGACGCCGGGCCGCACGCCGTCCCAGAGCACGCAGTGGTCCGGCCGCAGCGCGCAGACCACCAGTTCCCGCGCGACGACGTAGCCCTGCTCCTGCGCCCACCGCGCGCACATCGCGTGCTGGGTGCGGGAGTCCACCAGGAAGGGATCGGCGTCCAGCTCCTGCAACGGCGTCAGACTCGCGATCGCCGTGACGCGGACCGGTCCCATGGCGTCCCCCTCACCTCCGGGTTTCGCCAGCGACCCTACTCCTGCCCGTAGGCTTCGGGGAGTCGCGCGAAGGAGGCAAAGAGGTGCCGGTGGAGATCACCTGGTGGGGGCACGCCACCGCCACGGTCGAGGACTCGAACATACGTGTGCTCACCGATCCCCTGTTCGCCCGCCGCCTCGCCCACCTGCGCCGCCGCCGCGGCGAACTCCCCCCGCCCGCCGCCTGGCGGGCCGACCTCACGCTCGTCTCCCACCTGCACGCCGACCACCTCCACGTGCCCTCGCTGGCGCGCCTCGCGCCCGGCACGCGCGTGCTGGTGCCCCGGGGCGCGCCGCGCGCCGTCCCCGGCCTGAGGCGCCTGGCGCACCTGGACCTGACCGAGGTGGTCCCGGGCGACGAGACGTCCGTGGGCGACCTGCGCATCCGCGTGGTGCCCGCGCGGCACGACGGGCGCCGGCTGCCGTTCGGACCGCACCGCTCCCCCGCCCTCGGCTACGTCCTGCAGGGCGAGGCCCGCACCTACTTCGCCGGGGACACGGGCCTGTTCGACACCATGGCCGACGAGGTCGGACCGGTCGACGTGGCGCTGCTGCCGGTGGGCGGCTGGGGCCCGCACCTCGGCGAGGGGCACCTCGACGCCGAGCGCGCCGCCCGGGCGCTCGCCCGGCTGGCGCCGCGCAGCGCGGTGCCGGTGCACTACGGCACGTACTGGCCGATCGGGATGGACGGGGTGCGCCCCCACGAGTTCCACGCGCCCGGTGACGACTTCGTCCGGCACGCCGCGTCGCTGGCGCCGCAGGTGGACGTGCACCGGCTCGGGCACGGGGAGAGCGTGCGCCTGGAGGTCGCCCGGTGAACTGGCTGGCCGTCACCGCGACGACCCTGCCGACCCAGTCCACGCAGCAGGCGCTCGGCTACCCCTCGTTGTTCCTGCTGGTGCTGTTCGGGGCGCTGGTGCCGGTCGTGCCGACGGGCGCGCTGGTGAGTTCCGCGGCGGTGGTGGCGTTCCACCAGACCGCGCCGTTCTCGCTGGCGCTGGTGTTCGTGACGGCGTCGCTCGCGGCGTTCCTCGGGGACGCCACGCTGTACTGGCTGGGGCGGCGCGGGATGAAGTCGAAGAACGGCTCGCGCTGGCTGGAGGCGATACGCTCCCGCGCGCCCGAGGACCGGCTGGAACAGTCCCAGGAGAAGCTGGCCGAGCACGGGGTGGCGGTGCTGGTGCTGTCCCGGCTGGTGCCCGCCGGGCGCATACCCGTGATGCTGGCCTGTCTGATGGCCGAGTGGCCGCTGCGGCGGTTCTCGCGGGGGAACCTGCCCGCGTGCCTGGCCTGGGCGGTGACGTACCAGGTGATCGGGATACTCGGCGGTTCGCTGTTCCCGGAGCCGTGGGAGGGCGTGGTGGCGGCGATCGCGCTGACCGTGGTGGTCAGCGCGGTGCCTGGGGTGGTCCGACGGCTGCGGGGGGCGTCGCGGTAGCGCGGGGCCGGTGCGGCGGTTGCGGGGCTCGCGGTGGTCAGGGACCGGTCTGACGGCTCCGGGACCGCGAGGGTCAGGGGCCGGTCCGACGGCTGCAGGACCGCGAGGGCCCGGGGCCGGACCGACGGCTGCAGGCGTCGCGGTGGTGCGGCGCCGGACCTGGGTCACTCCAGTACGCGGGAAGCGCCCACCGGCAGGTCCCACAGGTCCTCGCGGGCCAGGCCCGCCTGCGCCCAGGCCGTACGCACCCGGGTCAGGGGCTCCAGGACCGGCTCGGCCGACAGGACGAACGTCCCCCAGTGCATCGGCGCCATCCGGCGGGCGCCAAGGTCCTGCGCCGCGCGGACCGCCTCCTCGGGGTCGCAGTGGACGTCGCTGAGCCACCAGCGGGGGTCGTAGGCGCCGATGGGCAGCAGCGCCAGGTCGATCCCGGGATAGCGGCGGCCGATGCGGGAGAACCAGTGGCCGTATCCCGTGTCGCCCGCGAAGTACACGCGCCGGCCGTCCGGTGCGGTCAGCACCCAGCCGCCCCACAGGCTGCGGCAGGTGTCGGTGAGGCTGCGCTTGGACCAGTGGTGGGCCGGCACGAAGTCGAAGCGGACGCCGGACAGTTCGGCCGCCTCCCACCAGTCCAGCTCGGTGACGCGGGTGAACCGGCGCCGCTGGAACCAGCCGCCGAGCCCGGCCGGCACGAACACCGGGGTGTCGCGCGGGAGTCGGCGCAGCGTGGGGGCGTCCAGGTGGTCGTAGTGGTTGTGGCTGATGACGACCGCGTCGATGGGCGGCAGCGACTCCCAGGGCACGCCGACCGGTGTGATGCGCGCGGGCGTGCCGAGGATGCGGCGCGACCAGACGGGATCGGTCAGCACGGTCAGGCCGCCGACGCGCAGCACCCAACTGGCGTGCCCGGCCCAGGTGACGGCGACCGTGCGGGCGTCGACGCGGGGCAGCGGCGCGGGCGCGTACGGCAGCCGGGGGATGTCGGCCAGGCCGTCCTTGCCGGGGCGTACGGAGCCCTCGCGGGCGAACCGGGCGATGGCCTTGAGGCCGGGCAGCGGGGCGGTCAGCCGGTCGTGGAAGGTGCGCGGCCACACCCGTCGCTCGCCCAGCGGGCGGGGCTCGGCGAGCGGCGGGAAGGGCTGCGCGAGCGGCCCCGCGGCGGGGGCGGCCGGAGCGTCGGTGCCGGGGGCGTCGAGGGGCGCGAGGGGGCTGCCGGAAGGGGTGTCCGGGACGAGGCCGGTGCCGGGGGCGGTCCCGGTGGCGGCGGTGTCGACAGCGGTGGCCGCCGTGGTGACCGTCGCCGCGGCCGGTGTGGCAGCGGCCGACGTGGGGGCGGCTTCCGGTGCGGCCGGCTGGGGGGTGGTCGTCTCGGACTGCTGCGTCATCGAGGAGGCTCCCATCGCTGAGCGTCGCGGAGATCGTCGAAGACCGACCTCAGGTGGAACAACGCGCGGTGCACGTGTGGCAGTTCCAACGGTGCGGGGGACATGAGGCATTCCGTGCGCTCGGTGTCCGTGGTGCCGAGCAGCGGACCGGTGGACAGCCGTACCCGCAGCGCCCCGAGGTCGTCCCCGAAGCGGTGGCCGCCCGGCGCGGGCATGCCGAGCCGGGCGCCGAGGAGGTCCTCCAGGTCCTGGGCGTCGCCGACGCCCTGCGCGGACAGCGCGGGACGCAGCGGCCCGAGGTCGACGTACACGTGACGGCCGGCGCGCGGCGGGAGGGCCAGCGCGCCCGCGCCGACGACCGCGCCGTGCACGGCCTCGGCCACGCGCGCGTGCAGACGTACGGCGGTGGCCACGCGCGCGGTGACGGGCCCGGGCTCGTCCAGGGCGTGGGCGGCGGCCGCGGCGACGGGGGCCGCGACGCGCGCGCCGAGCGCGGTGAGGACGTCGAGCACGCGCGCGTGCAGGCCGTCACCGGCCGGGCCCGCGGGGAAGCGGGCGACGGCGGCGGGCCAGCCGGGCGGCAGCAGCGCGCCGGCCAGGTCGGTGACGACGGTGACGTGCTCGGGCAGCATCTCGGCGGGGCTGAGCGGCACGGTGTCGTGGACGTCGTGCAGGGTGTCGCGCCAGGTCTCGTCGCTCACCAGGTGCAGTCCCGCGCCGGCCGCGGCCTCGACGGCCTCGTGCAGCACCTCGGGCGGGGCGACGGTGGCGGTGGGGTCGTCGGCGACGGACAGCACCAGCAGGCGCGGGTCGCCGCCCTCGTCGCGCACCCGGCGCACGGTCTCCAGCAGGGCGTACGGGTCGGGCACGCCGCCGCACTCGGCGGGGGTGGCGACGTGGAAGACGGGCCGGCCCAGCGCCCGCGCGTACGGCGCCCACCAGGCGGCGCACGGGCGCGGCACCAGCAGGTCGCCGCCGAGCACGGCGGTCAGCGCGAGCAGCAGGGCGGGGGCGCCGGGTCCCGCGACGACCCGGTCGGCACCGGCGGGCAGACCGCGCCGCTCCCAGTAGCCGCGGGCCGCGTCCAGCAGGGCCGGTCCCCCGCCGACCGGCTCCGCGTCGGCGCGGTGCGCGGCGCGGGCGAGCACGTCGGCGAGTTCGGGGAGCACCGGGAGGCCGTCGGCGGGCAGCGGCGGCCCATAGCGGACGGGGCCGTGCCCTTCCGCTCGCGTCCGCCGCATCGGGTCCTCCGCGCAGTCCGTCCGTGGTGCTGTCGGGTGCCGCCGCCGACCGTGGCGCACGGGGTCCGTGGTGTCCGGTGTCTCGTACGGGGCCTGTTGTGCCCCACGCACTGTGAGTACCCCGTGCGGCCGCCGTCCATGGCCCGGAACGTGATCACATACGGCCGGTGCCGCCGCGCCGCCGCACCCGGTGGACGGCGGCGCCCAGGGCGCCCGCGATCAGTAGTCCGCCGGCGGCCAGGGCGGGCACCGAGTCGGTGAAGGCACCGCCCTGTCCGCCGCGTACGCCGTGCTGGACGGGGGCGTCGCCGCAGGAGCTGTCCCAGCCGGTCGCGGGTGCCTCGGGGCCGACCGGCGTGACGGGCTCGGTCTGCCGGCCCGGCCGGACGGGCTCGACCGGCTCGGGAGGCGCGACCCGCTCGGGCGGCTCGACCGGCACGGGGGGCTCGGCGGGCGGCACGGGGCCCAGGGACTCCGCGAGGTCCGGTGCGGTGTCGCCCGGCTCCTCCTCCGCGGCCCCGGGCCCCCTGGCGGCGCCTCCCGGCCCCCCGGCCGCTGCCCCCCGCTCCTTGCCCGTCCCGGGCTCCACGGGGTCGGCTCGGTGGCCGCAGGGGGTCGGCACGGGGTGCGGGGGGGGTGGGACGGGCCCGGCGGTCGGGGTGACCCCGCCGCACGGATGTCCGGCGCCGGCGGCCGGGTGGGCGCACGGGGACGCGTCGCCCGCGCCGGGGGCGGTGACGTGCAGGGGGGCGCTCCAGGGGCTCGGCCGGCCGCCGGGCGGCGCCGGGCAGGTGCCGTCGACGGTCCAGGCGGCGTCCGCGCCGGTGGCACCGGGTTCCTCGGCGGCGTCACCGACGCCGGTGTCCCCCGTGTCGTCCGTGTCGTCCGGGTCGCTCTCGTCCCCCGGGTCCCCCACGTCCCCCGCGTCGTCGAGGTCCTCCTCCGCCGGGGCGGAAACGCGGGCCGTGCCGCGGTAGGCGGGCCCGGACAGCTCGTCGCCGTCCCCGCTCACCTTGCGCAGGTGTGCGGTGCCGTCGGCGAACGCGTCCGACGTGGCGTCCAGCGTCTGCGGGGCCGGGGCGCCCAGGGGGTCGCAGGTGACGGAGACGGTCACCGTGCCGCCCGCGTCGACGCTCGCCGGGCCGACCTCCACCGCCGGGTCCGCCCGCGCGGTGGGACCGGCGACGAGGACGGCGCCGGTCAGCGCGGCAACGGACAGGACGTGTGCGGTGCGCACCATGGGAGGGCTCCTTCGGCCGACGGCTGCGGGACGGGGAGTGGTGCCCCAGGGCCCATCACAGCCCGGCGCGTGGAGCCACGCGCGCGACGGCCCCCCATTGGCGGCACCGGGCCGTCCGTCCGGGTGACGGCCGGGGCGAGACACCCCCTAGGAGGTGCCCCGCACGGCTCGGTCGCGCTCCGCCACGTCCCGGAGCACGCGGCCCGGCGGCGCCTCGCCCCTCGGCGGCGCCTCGTCCCCCTACGGCGCCTCGTCCCGCAGGATCTCGTCCCGCAGGATCTCGTCGCGCAGGCGACCGCAGCAGCGGATGATCAGGCGGGAGACGTGCATCTGCGAGATGCCCAGCTGTTCGGCGATCCGGCTCTGGGTCATGTCGCCGAAGAAGCGCAGGTACAGGATCGCCCGCTCGCGTTCGGGCAGCGCGGCGAGCCGGGGCTTGACGGCCTCGCGGTCCACGACCGTGTCGAGGGCGGGGTCCGGCGAGCCGAGCGCGTCCGCCAGGCTGTAGCCGTCCTCGCTGCCCGGCATTCCGGCGTCCAGCGAGAGCGCGGCGAAGCTCTCCAGCGCCTCCAGGCCGGCCCGTACGTCGTCCTCGCTCAGGTGGGCCTGCGCGGCGAGGTCGGCGACGGTGGGCCGCTGCCCGCCCGCGGTGCCGGCGAGTTCCTGGCCGGCGGCGCGGACCCGGTTGCGCAGCTCCTGGACCCGGCGCGGGACGTGCAGGGTCCACAGGTGGTCGCGGAAGTGGCGTTTGATCTCGCCGGTGACGGTGGGCACGGCGTAGCTCTCGAAGGCGTGGCCGCGGTCGGGGTCGTAGCGGTCGACGGCCTTGACGAGGCCGAGGGCGGCGACCTGGCGCAGGTCGTCCAAACTCTCGCCGCGGTCGCGGAAGCGCCCGGCGATCCGGTCGGCCATGGGCAGCCACGCCTCGACGAGTTCGCTGCGCAGGGCCTCGCGCTCGGGTCCCGGCGGCAGTGCGGCCAGCCTGCGGAACCGGTCCGCCGTGTCGGGGGCGTCGTGGTGGGGGTGGTGTCTCGGGCTCGCTCCGTCTCGCATGGTGCGTCGCAACTCCCTCGGACATGCTCCGGGCCGGACGGTTGCGTGGGGAGCGCAGAGCGGCCGGACGCGAGGTGGCCGTAGGGCCGTGTGGGCGGTCTCCACGGACGTGCCTCCGGTCCGAAGCACCGGCTCTCCGCGTCCCCCTGAGCCCGGTGCCCAAACACGGCCGGAGGTTTTCGCGGGGCCCGCGGGGTGACACGTGAAGGGCGGACGCGTACCCGACCACGCCCTGCCGCCGTAGCCCCAGACGTTCCCCACCACCGGGAGGCCACACATGAGCACGAAGGTCGCCGACCACATCCTCCAGCGGCTGCGCGAGTGGGGGGTGGACCAGGTCTTCGGCTACCCCGGCGACGGCATCAACGGTCTGCTGGCCGCGTGGGGCCGGGCCGAGGACCAGCCGCGTTTCGTGCAGGCCCGGCACGAGGAGATGGCGGCGTTCCAGGCCGTCGGCTATGCGAAGTTCAGCGGCCGGCTCGGCGTGTGCGTGGCCACCTCTGGGCCCGGCGCCATCCACCTCCTGAACGGCCTGTACGACGCGAAGCTGGACCACGTGCCGGTGCTGGCGATCGTGGGGCAGACGCACCGTACGGCGATGGGCGGGTCGTACCAGCAGGAGGTCGACCTGCACAGCCTGTTCAAGGACGTGGCCTCGGAGTTCGTGGAGACGGTGACCGTCCCGGAGCAGCTGCCGAACGTGCTGGACCGGGCGATCCGCACGGCGTACGCGCGCCGCTGCCCGACCGCGATCATCGTCCCGGGCGACGTGCAGGAGCTGGACTACTCGCCGCCCACGCACGCGTTCAAGATGGTGCCCTCCAGCCTGGGCACCGAGGAGTACACCGCGGTCCCCTCGCAGGAGTCGGTGGAGCGGGCGGCCGAGGTGCTCAACTCCGGTGACAAGGTGGCGATCCTGGTCGGGCAGGGCGCGGCCGGGGCCCGCGAGGAGGTCGAGACGCTCGCCGAGACGCTGGGCGCCGGGGTGGCCAAGGCCCTGCTCGGCAAGGACGTGCTGAGCGACGAACTGCCGTACGTCACCGGGTCGATCGGGCTGCTGGGCACGCGCCCGTCGTACGAGCTGATGCGGGACTGCGACACCTTGCTGACGATCGGGTCGTCCTTCCCGTACACGCAGTTCCTGCCGGAGTTCGGCAAGGCGCGGGGCGTGCAGATCGACATCGACCCGCACATGGTGGGGATGCGGTACCCGTACGAGGTGAACCTCGTGGGCGACGCCAAGGAGACGCTGCGCCGGCTGATCCCGAAGATCCGGGGCGAGGAGCGCGGGCGCGAGTGGTACGAGACGGTGTGCGACAACGTCAGCCGCTGGCGCGACGTGATGGACCGGCGGGCGAACGTGTCGGCCGACCCGATCAACCCGGAGTACGTGGCCCGCGCCCTGGACCCGCTGCTGCCGGCCGACGCGATCGTCACGTCGGACTCGGGTTCGGTGGCCAACTGGTACGCCCGGCACCTGACGTTCAAGCCGGGGATGCGCGGGTCGCTGTCCGGGACGCTGGCGACGATGGGCTGCGGTGTGCCGTACGCGATCGGCGCGAAGTTCGCGCACCCGGACCGGCCGGTGATCGCGCTGGTCGGCGACGGGGCGATGCAGATGAACGGCCTGGCGGAGATGATCACGGCGGCGAAGTACGCCGACCGGTGGGAGGACAAGCGGCTCGTCGTGGCAGTGTGGAACAACCGCGACCTCAACCAGGTCACTTGGGAGCTGCGCGCGATGGGCGGCGCCCCGTCCTTCCTGCCGTCGCAGGAACTGCCCGACGTGCGCTACGCCGACTTCGCACGCTCGCTCGGCCTGACGGGCATCCGGGTCGAGAAGCCGGAGGACGTCGAGGCCGGCTGGCGCTCGGCGCTGGCCGCGAACGGCCCGGTGGTCCTGGAGTTCCTCACCGACCCGTCGGTCCCCCCGATCCCCCCGCACGCCTCCTGGGACCAGATGGAGTCGACGGCCGAGGCGATCCTCAAGGGCGACCCGGAGAGCGCCCACCTGATGAAGCAGGGCATCAAGGCCAAGGTCCAGGAGTTCCTGCCGGGGCGGGACAAGTAAGTAGGCCGGGGAGAACGGAGCAACGCGGAGCCGGGCGACGACAGTCGCCCGGCTCTGTTGGTGTGAGGTGGGTGGTGGGTTACGGGACGGCGTGCTGGAAACGATCCCCTCGGTCGAGCACGTCCCCGACGAGCTCCTTCAACCCAGGCGCTGCGACCGCGCGTACGGGCGGAAGACCCCTGACCGTCCCTCGGTCTCGCCGAATGCATCCGGACAGATCCCGATCACGCGGGAGAGCTGGGTAAGTACGGGTGAGGGAGATGTGCGCCGCACAGGGAAAAGCCCCGGGACACTCGCCCCGGGGCTTCACATCGACAAATCGGCCAGCGCCCGCCGGAACAGGTTCCGGCGTCGCTGTGGAGGTCGGCTTGACGCGCTCCGTGGGGGGGGAACCGTGACAGGGAGGCGCGGGCCGGGCGAAGCCCGTTCACGCACCTCACCTCACGACCCGTCGATCAGCTCTTGCACCTCGGGGGGGATCCGTTTGTCGGAGCGGAGGACCCTGAAAACTTCCGCCTGTTCGGGAGATGACCCGATCGCTATGGCCAGGTCCGGGGAGATGCCGCTCACCGCATAGGCGTTCTCCGAGGTCTCCGGCACTTCGGCGCCCTGGTCATTGGTGTCACGGCACGGCGGACTCGTGGCGGTACCGAGCTTCTGTCCGGCCGTGAACTCGACATCCGAGAGCCTGATGTACGTGCGACCTTCGTAGATGACGTCGCTCGCGCACACACTCTCGCTGTTCGCGCCGACACCTTCGGACCCTTTTGACCCACACCCGACCGCGGTGAACGCCACGGCTGTCAGCCCCACCGCGATCGCACGTGATCCGACCCAGCTCACGGAGTCCTCCTAATAAATGCTGCGAAGCCCCATGACGTCGCCCTTACCGAGTGTCCTCTTCTTCACTTCGCAGCGGTCCGCCTTGGTGTACATGGTGAGATTCGCGTGCCCGGAACCCACGTGGCCCAGCCCGAAGACGTGACCGGCCTCGTGCGTGCCGGTGTTGAGCACATCGTGGTACAGGCCGTTGCAGGTGCTCGTCGGATTCCTCGTGAAGTCGAAGTCCGCGATGTTGAACCTCACGTCCGCTTCCCGGAGGTCGTTCTTGCCGACCGGGTTGGGCCATGTCCATGCGCATGTCGAGGCGACGGTCCCGGCGGCCAGGTCACCGGCGTCCCACGTGCTCTTGCCATCCCGGGCGGTGCACGTCCCGTTGGCGCTCACGTCCGCTTCATACGTGGTCGTACCCGCGTAGTGACTCTTGGCGGGCACTTGATCGGCCAGGCCACAGTTATTGGTGCTGGCCGTGATCCGTCCGATCGAACCTTCGAAGTACTCCAGCGCTTGAGAATGCGTCATACCCGCTGGATAGGCGCCGTCCCCCAAGTACCAGTTGTAGATGCCGTACTCTTTCCGGTCCAATGTCGAGTATGCGCCGTCCTGGCACTCGCCGGGGGAGCTCGCGGCGTCCGTCTCGGCCACTTCGAGGCCGTCGGGTGCGGGCGGCTCGGACACCGGTGAGTCCGACTCCTGCGTCAGATCGCCCGCCGTCAGCCGCGGGCTCACGACATCGGCACGGTCCTCGCCTGCGGTGGGCGACTCCGTGTTGGCCTCGGACAGGTCATAGGAGACCTTGCCGTCCGAGGTGACGGTCAGCGTGAATCCGTGCTCCGTACCGTCTTCGGCCAGCACGTCGACACTTACCGCGGTGTCGGCCTCCGGTATCTCTATTCCGGTGCCGTCATAGGTGACGACGAGACCCTCCACATCGCAGCTATGCACGTTCAGGCCGGTCGGCAATTCGTATACCGACAACTCTTCCGCGGTCGGACATATCGGTATGGCGCTCGCGTCGGCCTGTGCGTTGCTCCCGGCGACAGCGAGCGATGCGGTCAACGCGAGCGCTGCGCTGGTTCTTCCCACGAGTCCTGGACGGCGTCCAGCCACTCCCCCACCCCCTGTGATTCAGTCCCCTTGCACGGGACGGTGATCGAACAGGCATTCTCGCATCGCGAGATCGGATCCCAATAAGGTGATTTCCGGTCAGTGATCCGGATCGGCACAGGCGTGATTTCCCGCGTGCCGAGCCGTCATTGCGCCTGGGTGGTGCTCGGTTTCCTACCCCAGGTGGCGCGGGGGTGGACGCCGAGAGCGAGGTTGCGCAGGCTCTGCCATGATGCGCGGGAAATGACCGACGTGTCGTCCAGCGGTATGGGTCATCGCATCGGCCCGCCGCTCCCTGGCCCCACCGTGATGTCGCTGCGGGCGTGTGTCCTGGGCAAGACATCGCGAGCAGCCGTAGCGCCGGGCACTCGGCCCGCACCTCCGCCGAAGACGGAAGGCCGTTTCCTCGAGGCGGGTGACCAGGAGAGCTGTCACGGTGTCAGGGCCTGGGGTCCTCCAGCTTGACGGCAGCAGTGTCCGGGCCGTGCAATTCAGCGTCCGCCAAGGCGAACGTCTCGTGCTCTTCCACGACTTCGCCGTCCACGACGTTCCTCCTCCATCACTCGGTGCGACGGGTCCGCCAGGGGCAGGCCGGCGAGGTGCTTCTTGAGCCTCTTGGCCATCGGAAGGTAGGTCGAGAAAGTGAGCCCGCCGGACACGACGGCCCCGATGACGGGGATGGCCTTGGAGACGCCCTTCGCAAAGGACTGCTTGGTCATCTGGACGCCGAGGTAAGCCGCGGACTTCTTCACGATCGGGTAGATGACACCCTTGGTGAGCGCCTTTTGGGGCAGCTTCTTCGCGACCTGCTTCGACATCATCCCGGCGACTTTGCCCACGGCCATGTTCGCCGACTGGGTGCCGAACATCACGCCGAAGAACAGCGTGAGCACACCCATCGTCGCGTCATCGACTCCGTCGCCCTCGTCGTCGAACAGATCGGGCCAGCTGTAGAGGTAGGCGAGCTTCTGCGCGATGCGCAGCATGTGGCCGACGTACTGGGCCAGGTCGGCGGGCACTGTGGCGGGAAGGGCGAGGATGCCGGGTATCCCTGCGGCGGCCGAGAGGGCGCTGACTTTGGCGGTCTCGTAGCGGATGGAGTCGTTGGCGACCTTGTCGAGGAGTTCGACGGTGATGCCCGCCGCGGCGGGAGTCTCTTCCACCGCTCGTCGGATCTCGTCCTCGGAGCAGTGACGGGCCAGCGCACTGCGCAGGTACGCCTCCCTGTTGATACGCACGCTCGGGAGCTTCGCCGCCGCCAGCAGCACCGTGAAGAACCGCGACTCGGAGTCCTCGACCTCTTTACCCTGCTTCGTGGCAGGAACTTACAGGAGCCCCACGATCCGAGGGTCGGCGTGCACGAAGTCGAGCACTGCAGTTCGCGGTGGAGCCGCCGGGACTTGGGGCTGATGACGGTCCGCTCGTCGAGTGCGCGGCCAGTACCGCGGCGGCGGGGCCGGTTTCGGGCTCGCCGGTCCTTTGCCGCCCCGACCGCGCCTCACGTGAAGTCGACCACCTTCCCCGGAGACGTGGTGATCCCGGACTCCGAGATGGGGCGGTTGCACAGGACAGGACTTGCTCGGGAGTTCGACATGCGAGGCAGCAGCTCCACGTACACGTACGACCTGGACAGCGGTGCGAAACCGACAGTGGACCCGCCGGACCAAGGACGAGAAGGAAGCCGCGGCGACGTCTCACGCGGCGACGAGGAGAACCGGTGACGACCACACGAGCTGCCCTCCTCGTCGTGGCAGCGGCAGCCGCTCTTCTGCTGTCCGCCTGCTCCGGCCCGGACACGGACGAGCACCATGCGACCGACGGGCGCACCTCGCGGTGGGACGAGAACGCCGGCGCGCCCGAGGCATCGGCGTTCATGAACGTGACCGTGCCCGAGGGAGCGACCGAGGTCAAGGGAGCGGTGCAGGTCAACCCCCAGGAGGACATCTACCTCCTCTCGTTCGTCACCGGCGAGAGGAACGCCGAAGGCATCGCGGCGGACCTTCGTCCCGAAGAACCGCTGAAGGCGAAGAAGGTCGACTTCCCCCCGGACGGCGAGCTCTTCGAGCACCTCGGGCTGGCCGAGCCGCAGACGCTGAAGGGAGCCCGCTCGGCCGGGGCCTGCCCCCCGTGCGTGAAGGACGACCGTCGCAGGAAGGTGCAGTGGATCGACATCTACGTCCAGGCGCTTGGGGACGATCGGGCCAGGGTCTACCTGAAGGCGTTCTGACCTCCACCCGCCAACTCCTTCAGCTTCTCCCGCGTCTCCGGGTCCGTCGAGTACACGATCGTGCCGACCATCCCTCGCGTCAGGAGCACCTTGTACGTGTTGCGGATCAGGCGGTCGACGTCGGCGTCCGGGGTGGACTTCTTACGAGCACGGCGTCGGCACGCTTGCTGTTCAGCGGCAGTGTGTACTCCAGCACGACCTCCACGTCACCGAGGCCCGCGTCGTTGAGGGCGGCGGCCAGGACGGGGACGCTGCGCTCCCAGGAGCGCACCTCCGAGGCACCGGGCCGGTGGCCGTGCAGGTGGGCGAACTGGTCGGTGAGGTGCAGGAACAGCCAGCCGTCGAATGCCATGACGGCGACCGTTTTCGCGGACTCGCGGAACAGCACGGACTTCCCCCAGGCAGCACGAAGTGACTCGTGCGGGTGGGGGCATGTCCTTCGAGACTCCACCGGAGTGGAGCGGAAGCCCGTCGGGCCGCTCTGACGATGTTGTCCGAGGATGTCCGGCGGCACCGTGGTTCGCGCCGACGGTCCGCTCAAGCGGTGGCGCCCGGCCCCGCCCCCTCCGTCGCCGTCAGTCCGGTGGTCGCCGGTTCCTGTTCGGTGTCCGATGTCGGCAGCAGGGCGTCCTCGTAGCGGCCCAGGGCCAGTACGACGGCGAGCATCACGACCGGGACGAGCGCGGCGAGCAGCGCCATGGCATGTCCTTCCCCAGCAGTCCATGTGGGGGGGTGCGGTCCGGGTCCCCGGGTCGCCGCAGGGCAAACCCGGGATGCGTTGTCGCGAGCCCTGCTTGATCCGGGCATGACCCGGTGTCGGTCGGCTCTGCTCGGGTACGCGGGGGATTCCCGATGCTCTGGAGGGAGACATGCAGCGAGGCAGTGACCGGCTGAGCGTCCACCGGGACGACGAGATGAAGCACGAACTGCAGGGTCTGCTGCGGTCGGGGCACCCCACCCGGTCCGAGGAGTGGCACGACCCCGAGCCGGGCGCCGACGACGACCCGCAGGTGTGGGGCGGTGGGCTGGCGCCCGAGGCGGCGTCCCTCGAGACGGTCCGGCTCGAACTGGCCCGGACCCTGACCCGCGGCGACTTCCCGGCCACCGGCAAGGCCGTCGTCAGCGCCCTGCGCCGGCACCACGCCCCCGACGCCCTGATCGAGGCGGTGGCGGAGCTGCCGCCGAAGAAGACCTGGCAGGGCGTCCAGGAGCTGGCCGAGGCGCTCGTGGGCGAGCGCGAGTGACCCCCGGCCCCCACCACAGGCACGAACCGACCGAGCGTACGAAGGACTGAACATGCGTATCGCGTTTCTCACCGCACCCGAGGGCGTCGAGCAGGTCGAGCTGACCGAACCCTGGCAGGCAGCGAAGGACGCCGGCCACGAGCCCGTGCTCGTGTCGACCGAGGCGGGCGAGATCCAGGCGTTCAACCACTTGGACAAGGCCGACACCTTCCCCGTGGACGAGCTGGTCGGCGAGGTGACCGTGGACGCCTTCGACGGGCTGGTCCTGCCGGGCGGCGTCGCCAACCCCGACTTCCTGCGCACGGACGAGAAGGCCGTGGCGTTCGTGCGCGGCTTCTTCGAGGCGGGCCGGCCGGTCGCCGCGATCTGCCACGCCCCGTGGACGCTCGTCGAGGCGGACGTCGTGCGCGGCCGGGTCCTCACGTCCTGGCCGAGCCTGCAGACCGACCTGCGCAACGCGGGCGCCACCTGGGTCGACGAGCAGGTGAAGGTCTGCGACCACGGCACCAACAAGCTGATCACCAGCCGCAAGCCGGACGACCTCAAGGCGTTCTGCGAGACGTACCTCGAGGTGTTCGCGGCCGAGGCCGGTTGAGGACGACGGCAAGCGGGCCCACCTCACGGCTCCCCGGCCCTCACGAGGCCCCATGCGGGGCTCGGGGGGCCGTACCCGTTGCGGGGGGTCGTACGCGGCGGTCCCGGCGGTGGTCAGCGCCCGCCCGTGCCGCCACCCGCGCCGCCCGGGCCCCACTTGCCCACCGGCGTTCCCTCAGCACCCTGGGAAGAGCCCTGGGGCTCGCCGTCGGCGGTGCGTTCGCGGGCGCCCTCGCGGGTGCGGCCGGGGGCCACGAAGCGGCGCGGGTTGCGCCGCAGGTACTCGCCCTCCAGGACGGCCATGCGCTCGTTGTGGGCCCGCAGTGCGTCGTTCGAGCCGTACAGCAGGGTGTCGTGACGGGTGCGGTGGATCGTCTCCAGCTCCTTCATGAGCTGCTGGTCGTCCAGCCGGTCCGGGTCGACTCCGGTCATCGTGGTGCCCCGCTCGTCGTGTTCGTTCATGCGGCCCGGGTACCCACCCGGTTCACGGCCACCCCGAACGGGATCCCGTGAACGAACCGTGGAGCCGACCTTTCTGCACCCACTGTACGAAGACTCCGCGTGGTCGGCCTCCGGGTACGTGACCGGTGGCTACCGCGCCCGCTCCACCCGCCGCTCGTCCCAGACCGGCTCGGCCGTCTCGCGGACCCGGCCGTCGCTGCCGAAGACCAGGAAGCGGTCGAAGGAGCGGGCGAACCAGCGGTCGTGGGTGACCGCGAGGACCGTGCCCTCGAACGCCTCCAGGCCCTCTTGGAGCGCCTCGGCCGAATCCAGGTCGAGGTTGTCGGTGGGCTCGTCCAGCAGCAGGGCCGTGACGCCCTGCAGCTCCAGCAGGAGGATCTGGAAGCGGGCCTGCTGTCCGCCGGAGAGGCGGTCGAAGCCCTGCTCGGCCTGCTGGGTCAGCTCGTAGCGGCGCAGCCGGGACATGGCCGCGCCCCGGTCCTGGGAGTGGTCCTTCCACAGGATGTCGAGCAGGCTGCGGCCCTGGAGTTCCGGGTGCGCGTGGGTCTGGGCGAAGTGGCCCGGCACGACCCGCGCGCCGAGCTTCCACCGGCCCGTGTGGGCCACGTCGTCACCGGCGAGCAGCCGCAGGAAGTGGGACTTGCCGGAGCCGTTGGAGCCGAGCACGGCGACCCGTTCCCCGTAGAAGACCTCCAGGTCGAAGGGCTTCATCAGGCCGGTGAGCTCGAGCTGCTCGCAGGTGACGGCCCGCACGCCGGTGCGGCCGCCCTTCAGGCGCATGGTGATGTCCTGCTCGCGCGGCGGCTCGGGCGGCGGGCCGGCCTCCTCGAACTTGCGCAGCCGGGTCTGGGCGGCCTGGTAGCGGGAGGCCAGCTCATGGCTGATGCTCGCGGCCTGGCGCAGGCTCAGCACCAGCTTCTTGAGCTGGGCGTGCTTCTCGTCCCAGCGGCGGCGCAGCTCCTCGAAGCGGGCGAAGCGCTCGCGCCGGGCCTCGTGGTAGGTGGCGAAGCCCCCGCCGTGCACCCAGGCGTCGGCGCCGGCCGGGCCCGGCTCCACGGAGACGATCTTCTCCGCGGCGCGGGCGAGGAGTTCCCGGTCGTGGGAGACGAACAGGACCGTCTTGCGGGTCTCCTTCAGCCGCTCCTCCAGCCAGCGCTTGCCGGGCACGTCGAGGTAGTTGTCGGGCTCGTCGAGCAGCAGCACCTCGTCGGTGCCGCGCAGCAGCGCCTCCAGCACCAGACGCTTCTGCTCGCCGCCGGAGAGGGTGCGCACCAGCCGCCACTGGGCCCGCTCGTAGGGGACGCCCAGGGCGGCCGTGGTGCACATGTCCCACAGGGTCTCGGCCTCGTAGCCGCGGGCCTCCGCCCAGTCGGCGAGGGCCTGGGCGTAGCGCATCTGGGCGGCCTCGTCGTCGACCGTCATCACGGCGTGCTCGGCCTCGTCGACGGCCCGGGCCGCCTCACGGATGCGGGGCGGGGCGACGGACACCAGCAGGTCGCGCACGGTGGTCTCGTCGCGGACGGAGCCCACGAACTGCCGCATCACGCCGAGCCCGCCGCTGACGGTGACGGTGCCGCCGTGCGGCTTGAGCTCGCCGGAGATCAGCCGCAGCAGGGTCGTCTTGCCGGCGCCGTTGGGTCCGACGAGCGCCACGACGGCCCCTTCGCCCACCCGGAAGGACACGTCGCCGAGCAACGCCCTCCCGTCGGGGAGGTAGTACTCGAGGTGCGCGGCTTCCAGGTGTCCCATGGGGAGGATTCTGCGGGCCCGGCGGGGAGCCGGGCAAACCCTTATCCGGCTGGGCAACCCCTTGTCCGGGGGTGCGGTGAGGCCGGTGCGCCCGCGTGCGGCTCAGGCCGTCCCGTCCAGGGCCTGCCCGGTCGGGCCGCCCTCGCCCGCGGGGACCACCGTGGCGCCCGCCCAGGTCAGGGCCTTCCAGCCGTCTTCGGGGCTGCCTTCCAGGACGACGACGCCGGTGTTCTCCAGGCGGTGGGCGGCGGCGAAGGGGACGTCGACGTTGTGGGCGCGGGCGGCGGCCCAGGCGCGGATGGCGGCGCCGTGGCTGACCATCGCGACCGTCCGGGCGCCGCTCGCGGCGGCCTCGGCGACCACCGCGTCGTAGCGGGTGAGGAAGTCGGTGCCGGACTCGCCGCCGGGCATGCGCAGGTCCGTGTCGCCGTCGGCCCAGGCGAACACCGTGCGCATGTAGCGCTCGCCGGCCTCGCCCACGCCGGGCAGCATCTCCATGTCCCCGGCGGACACCTCGCGCAGGCCGTCGCGGACCAGGACCTCCAGGCCGCGGGCGGCGGCCAGCGGGGCGGCGGTGAGCTGGGTGCGGACCAGGGTGGAGGCGTACAGCGCCTCTATGTCCTCGCCGGCCAGGGCCTGGGGCAGCGCGGCCGCCTGCCGCCGGCCGAGGTCCGTCAGGCCGGGGCCGGGGGCGGCCGTGTCCAGCAGGTAGTCCACGTTGGAGGGGGTCTGACCGTGGCGGACGAGGAGCAGGCGCATGCGGGGGACCCTCCGGTCGGCTGGGGTGCCCGTCCCGCGGGGGAACGGCCGCTTCAGGGTACCCGCAGGCCATGAGGAAGGATCTCGGTCCCGCCGGCCCGGCGGCGGGCCTGCGCGCGGGGCTGCTCGCGCTCGACCGGCGGGTGTTCGAGTTCGCGGCCGCCAGGCGCTGGCCCGCCGCCGGGCCGGTGCTGCCGCGGCTGAGCCGGGGCGCCGACCACGGGGTGCTGTGGGGCGCGGCGGCGGCCGCGATGGCGGTGAGCCGTACGGCCAGGGGCCGCCGGGCCGCCGCCCGCGGTGTGGCCTCGCTGGGGCTGGCGTCCCTGGTCATCAACACGCTCGGCAAGCGCTCGGTGCGCCGGACGCGGCCCGCGCTGGACGCGGTGCCGGTGGGCCGGCGGCTGCAGCGGCAGCCGTTCACCACGTCGTTCCCGTCGGGCCACGCGGCGTCGGCGGCGGCCTTCGCGACCGGGGTCGCGCTGGAGTCGCCGGGCTGGGGGGCGGCCGTCGCGCCGGTCGCGTTCTCGGTGGCGCTGTCCCGCGTCTACACCGGGGTGCACTTCCCCGGCGACGTCCTCGCGGGCGCGGCGCTCGGGGTGGGTGCCGCGTTCACCGTCAGGGGCCTGACACCATGAATTCTGACGATCCGTCAGTCCGCATGGCGAAACATATGGTCTCAGCATGCGGCCACGGGCGTACCGTGAGGACCATCGCCCCGGGCGTCCACGCCGCCCGGGGGCCGGTACGACGCGAAGGGGTTCAGTCATGCCGAAGGCGCAGGAGACCGCCGTCTACACGCACGGGCACCACGAGTCGGTGCTGCGGTCGCACACCTGGCGCACCGCCGCCAACTCAGCGGCCTACCTGATCGGTTCGCTCAAGCCCCACATGAAGGTCCTCGACGTCGGCTGCGGCCCCGGCACCATCACCGCCGACCTGGCCGCCCTGGTCCCCGAGGGGCACGTCACCGGCGTCGACCACGCGGCGGGCATCCTGGACCGGGCCCGGGCCACGGCGGCGGAACGGGGCCTGCGCAACGTCGACTTCGCGGTCGCGGACGTCCACGCCCTGGACTACCCGGACGACACCTTCTGCGTGGTCCACGCCCACCAGGTGCTCCAGCACGTGGGCGACCCGGTGCAGGCGCTGCGCGAGATGCGCCGGGTGACCAAGCCGGGCGGCTTCGTCGCCGTACGGGACTCCGACTACGCGGCGATGACCTGGTACCCGGAGTCGGCGGGGCTGGACGGCTGGCTGGACCTGTACCGGCGGGTGGCCCGGGCCAACGGCGGCGAGCCCGACGCCGGGCGCCGGCTGAAGGCGTGGGCGCTGGCCGCGGGCTTCACCGACGTCACCGCCACGTCCGCGACCTGGACCTTCAGCACGCCCGAGGAGCGGCAGTGGTGGAGCGGCCTGTGGGCGGACCGCACGGTGGCCTCGGCCTACGCCGAGCGGGCCACCGGGGGCGGCCACGCCACGCCGGACGAGCTGGCGGCCGTGGCGGAGGCCTGGCGGGAGTGGGGACGGCGCGAGGACGCCTGGTTCGCGGTGCTGCACGGAGAGGTCCTGTGCAGGAAGGACGCCTGACAACCGGATAATGTCCGCGATGCGGGCCGTGCGGACAGCGGGGGCCCGACGCGCCCCCCGGGGCTGGCTCCGCCCGGAATCACTCCCGGGGCAGCAGTGGCCCGAGCGGCCCGAGGTCCAGGTTCAGGTCCTCGGGCCGCAGCCCGTACCGGTCCCGCAGCTCGGCCATCCGGTCGTCGAGCAGCATCAGGGTCAGCCCGATCCGCTCCTCCTGCTCCTCGCTGAGGTCGCCCTGGTCGAAGCGGCGCACGGCCTGCCGCTCCATGAGCTGGCGGAGCAGTTCGACCACGGTGAGCACGAGCTTGACCAGGTCACGCTCGACGGTGTCCGGTTCCAGGTCCATGCGCCTGCGCGGCGGTGTCACGGCAAGTCTCCCCACGGTGAGGGCACGTTCTCGTTGACGGAGCTGATGAGCGCGTTGAGGTCGATGCGGACCAGGTCCACGTCGGCGATGCGCAGGGTGATGTCGCCCGCGATCACCACGCCGCCGGCCAGCAGCCGGTCCAGCAGGTCCACGAGCGCGATCTCACGGCGTTCGACGACGGTCACTCGGCCTCCCCTGATGTGTCGCCCGTACCGCCGGTGCCGGCCGCCTCGCCCGCACCGCGCCCCTCGGGATCGACGAACGAATAGGCCGCCCACGGGCCGGTGAGCTCCACGCGCATGCCCGGCTCCTCGTCCTTCGTGTGGTCGACGAGCTCCACGAACTCCTCGGAGTGGGCGCGCGGCACGAGGTACGCCGCGTTGAGCACGTTGTGCCCCGAGCCCCGGGTGAGCGCGGAGTTCTGCGGGGCGTGCAGACGGGAGTCCTCGGCGTGCGCGGCCAGCGTGCCGTGCAGCCGGGTGGCGAACCGCTCCGCCGCACGCCACCGGTCCTCGCGCTCCTGGGCCCGGTTGCGCCGCTGGCGCAGGTAGTCCCGGCCCGAGACCGGTTTCGCCGCGGGCGCGGCCTCGGCCGGCTCCTCGCCGCCCTCGATGTAGACCTTCACGCCCCACTCCACGCGGCCGTCGAGCCGGTCCAGCGTGCGCCGGAACGCCTCCTCGCCGGACTCGATCATCACGCGCACCCCGCTGTCGTCGCGGAACACCGTGGCGAGCCGCAGCGGCAGCGGGGTGGTGACCGCGGTGAGCGCGTCGACCACCTGCTGGTGGGCCCGGGCGGTGGCGCCGAGCCAGTCGAGGTCCTCCAGGTGCTCGCGCAGCGGCGCCTCCGCGAAGTCGCCCTCCGGCACCGAGCTGACCACGGCGACCAGGCCGTGGTGGGCCAGCATCTTGACCGGAGCGCCGCCCACGCCCGTGAGCTGGGCCTGGAGCGGCGCGTCGAAGGGGCGGCAGACCGCGTAGACGTAGCGCAGTCCGGTCATGGGGCCTCCTCCTCGCGGGTGCGGCCCAGCTCCAGCTGTTCGAGCCGGGCCAGTCGCTCCCGCAGTTCGGCGTTCTCACGGGCGAGCTCGTCGCGGCGGGCACCGGAGGACAACGACGGGTCGGACTCCCACCAGTCGATCCCCATCTCCTTGGCCTTGTCCACCGAGGCGACGATCAGGCGGAGCTTGATGGTGAGCAGTTCGATGTCGAGCAGGTTGATCCGGATGTCACCCGCGATCACGATCCCCTTGTCGAGGACGCGCTCGAGGATGTCCGCGAGGTTGGCGCCGCCGCCCTGGCCGTACGGATCGGGCAGTCGGGAGGCCGTCGTCATCGCCGGCTCCCCTCCTCGGCGGACTCCTCCTCCGGCTCCTCCTCGGTCTCGTACTCGTCCTCGTACTCGCCCTCGGCCTCTTCCTCGCCCTCGGGCTCCTCGTCGTACTCGGCGTCGTCCTCGGCCGTGGCGTCCTCCTCGGCGTACTCCGCGTCGTCCTCGGGCTCCTCCTCGCCCTCGGGCTCCTCGTCGTACTCCGCCTCGGCGTCGTCCTCGCCGTCCTCGGCGTCGGCGTCCTCGTCGTACTCCGCCTCGGCGTCCTCGTCCTCGACGTCCTCGCCGGCCTCGCCGTTCGCCTCGGCCTCGTCGGCGTCCTCGGCCTCGTCGGCGTCCTCGGCCTCGTCGGCCTGTTCGTTCTGCTCGTTCTCCTCTTCCTCCTCCGCCACGGCGTCCTCGTGGCTGCGAACCACTTCGCCGTCGCGGATCTCGCCGCGCCAGCCCTCCTGGGCCTCGCCCTTGAGGGTGACGTAGCGCGCGAAGTGCTTGAGGTCGAGACGGGCGCGGCGGCCCTGGGCGCGCCAGATGTTGCCCGTCTTCTCGAAGAGACCGGAGGGGTAGTACTCGATCACGAGCAGGACACGCGTGAGGTTGTCACCGAGGGAGTGGAAGGTGACCACGCCCTTGGTGGAGCCCTTGGCGCCCTCCGACGTCCAGGCGATCCTCTGGTCCGGGACCTGCTCGGTCGTGGTCGCCTTCCAGCTACGACTGGACCAGAAGATCTTCGCCTGCCAGTCGGAGTGGGTGTCGTCGGCGCGGTTGGCGCTCTTGACACCCTTGGCGAAGGTGCTGAAGTCCTGGTAGCGCGTCCACTGGTCGTACGCCGTGCGCAGGGGCACCCCGACGTCGATGTACTCCATGATCACGGTGGGCTTGTTGCCGGCCCCACCCTTGCCCTTGCCGCCGCCCTTGCCGCCGAGGTTCTTCAGGGCGCCGGTGACCTTGTCCTTGACGCGGGAGCCGCCGAGCTCCAGGGCGGTGCGCACCGGCCCCTTCCCCTCGGCGATCTTGCGCCCGCCGTCCAGGGCGAGTTTCGCGAAGCCGGGGCTCTTGCCCTCGGCGATGTCGTTCAGCTTGAGCGTGGTCTCGCCGAGCTTGCGGCCCACCCCCGTCAGCAGGCGCTCGGCCTGCGCGGTCAGGTACGCCTGCGCCTCTTCCTTCAGGCGCTCGGCCGCGTCGCTGTGCGCCACGGCGCTCAGCGGATTGGCGGACTGCGCGGAGTCCGTCGCGGACTTGCCCGCCGACTTCGCCGAGCCTGCCGCGGATCCCAGGGTCTCGGTCATCGGTCGCCACCTCCAGCCGAACGGCCGCGGGACGCCGTCTTGGCGGCGGTCTTGCGGGCCGGCGTCTTCTTGGTCGCCGTCTTCTGTGTGGCGGCCCGCTTCACCGGAGCCTTCTTGGCCGCCTTCTTCGCGGGCGCCTTCTTGGCGGGGGCCTTCTTCGCCGGCGGCTTGCGCGGCGCCTCGGCCTGCCCGTCCGCTTCCTCGGCGTCCTCGGCGTCCCGGTCGTCCCGGTCGTCCTCGTACTCGTCGTCCTCGTCCAGGTCCTCGGCCTCGCGGTCGTCCCGGTCCTCGGCCTCGTCCTCGTCGTCGGACCGCCCGCCGCCGGCGAGCTGCTCACGCATCTCGGCCGTACGGCCGTGCAGCCGGTCGGCGAGGCTGCCCAGCTGCCGCTCCAGCATCGCACCCGAGGCCGCCTTGCCGGCCCCGCGCAGGTCCTGGCGCAGCGAGTCGCCGAGCTCCTTGAACTGCGGGTTGTCCTTGAGCTGCTGGGACAGCAGGTCCCCGATCGCCTTCGGGCTGAGCTTGAGCTTCTTGCCCGCGACCAGGCCGCCGACCGCGATGGCCAGCTTGAGTTTCTTCGTCCGTCCCAGCAGGTATCCGGCCCCTACCGCGAGGCCCAGTCCTGTTCGGTTCATCGTGCTGTCCCGTCGTCCGATTGCGTGCCCCGGCGCATGGCCGCCTCGAGCCGGTCGAGGAGTTCGTCCTCCTGGCTGTCGAACTCCTCCTCAGTGATCTCCCCGGCCTCCAGCCGCTCCTCCAGACGAGCCAGCTCGGCCCGGATGGCAGAGGGGTCGTAGTAGATCCGCTCCGCTTCGCGGAGCACCTGTCCCATCACCCATCCGCTGCCGCGCACCGGGGCGAACGGCAGCAGCAACACCTCCCCGATCAGTCCCACCTGTCTCGCCCCTCTCGCTGCTCGTCACGGATTGCGGTGCCTCACTCCTGGGCCGCGGCCTCGCGCTGACCGGCCTGCTCGGCGGGCTCGGCGGGGCCGGGCTCGACGAAGCTGTACGGCGGCAGCGGACCGTTGGCCCGCACCTCGAGGTGGGGGTGGCTGCTGCGCAGCGCCTCCACGGCGGCCAGGAACTCCTGCGCGGAGTCCCGGGCGACGAGGAAGGACACGTTGGCCAGCCAGCCGGTGGACTCCGGGCCGGTGGCGACGGCCGCCGCGACCGGTTCCAGGGCCTGCTGGACCGCCACCGCGTCCTCGGCCTCCTGGGCCTTCACGGCGGAGGCGACCATCTCGCCGAGCTGGAGCTTCTGCTCGTAGCTGCCGCCGCCGGCCTTGCGGTTGGCCTCGGCGAGGGACCTCACCTCGGCGTTGGTGGCCATCACGTGGTGCAGGACGGCCTCTTCGACGTGGGTGGCCTTGATGTTGTACTCGACCTTGCCGTCCAGGGCGCGCAGCCGCTCCAGGTAGTGCTCGGCCCGCTCGGCCAGCACCCCGGTCACGGAGGCGTCGTCGGGGGCGACGCTGCCGAAGCGCATCGGCAGCACGCACCCGGACGCCTCCGCCTGGGCGAGGACGTTCTGGTGGGCGAGCAGGTCCCTGCGCTTGGGCCGCAGCCCCTCCGGCGAGTCACTGACGATCGCGGCGAGGTCGCCCTCCGTCAGGATCCGGATGGGCTCGGGCGGTTCCCCGACACCCGTGGTGCCCTCGGGTACCGCGGTGTGCGAGCGCGCGGTGATCCCGTAGACGTACGTGCTCACTCCTGCTCCTCCTTGCGGCTCACTCCGACTCCTCTTCCCTCTTGCGCCGCGTGGTCGCGGTCTTGCGCGTGCGCCGGACGGGCTGCTCCTCCTCGGAGCCCTCGTCGCGGGCCTGCTTGAAGGCGTCGGACACGGTCTGCGCCGCACCCGACAGGGCACCCTTGGACTTGCCGCGGGCGCCCGACTCGGTCACCTCACCGACGATCTCGGGCAGGCCGGGGCTCTTGCGCGGCCCCGCCTCCAGGTCGAGCCGGTTGCACGCCTCGGCGAAGCGCAGGTAGGTGTCGACGCTGGCGACGACGACGCGTACGTCGATCTTCAGGATCTCGATGCCGACCAGGGAGACCCTCACGAACGCGTCGATGACGAGTCCTCGGTCTAGGACGAGCTCCAGTACGTCGTAGAGGCCGCTGCTGCCGCCTCCGCCGCCGGTCTGCTGTGCCGGGACAACGGACATGCCGACCGTGCCTCCTTGTCTCGTGTCGTTGCGTGGTCTGGTGCGCGGGGCCGGGCCGGCGCGGTGTGTTTCCTCCGCTGGGCGCCGGCCCGGTCAGCCCCGCCGGTGGGCGTCGGAACGCCCCCGCTCGTAGCGCCGCACGCGCCGGTAGCCGGTGAGCTGTCCCTCGGGGTCGAGTTGGACTTCGTAGCTCGCCATCAGGCTCATGGTGTCGGGCACGCGCGAGAGCTCGAGGACCTCGATCTCCAATTGCCAGCCGTCCTCCGTCTGCTCGAAGGACGACACGTTCTCGGCGACCATTCCGGTCAGCTCCGCCAGCTGGGCGCGCGCCTGGCGCAGGACTTCCAGCGGGGTCATCCGGCTGTCCGCCGCACTGTGCTCGTGATCGGGGTGTTCATCTCGTGCTTCCTGCGGCTGTGATGTGTTGTTTGTGTTCGACATGGCCACCTCGAACTTCGTGTGGCCGCACATGTCTTGGCCAAACCTGCACAACAACATGTATCAGCCACGCAGTGCGTCGAGCCTGCGCCGGGCCGGCCCCAGTGCCCGGCCCCGGCCCATCAGCCCTGACCAGGGGTTCTTGCGGCCCTGGTCGGCCGCGTCGGCGAGGGTCCAGCGGCGCGGGCCCAGCTCCGGATCGTCGAGCTGGTCCCACCCGACGGGGACGGCGACGGGCGCGCCGGGGCGGGCCCGCACGGTGAAGGGGGCGACCGCGGTCTGGGCGTAGCCGTTGCGCTGGACGTCCAGGTACAGGCGGGTGCCGCGGTCCTTCTTGCGGGCGGCCGTGGTGAGGTCGTCCGGGTGCTCGGCGGCGAGCAGCTCGGCGGCGTCCCGGGCGAAGGCGCGCACCTCGTCGAAGTCGTGGCGGCCGGTGAGCGGGACCACGACGTGCAGCCCGCGCGAGCCGGTCGTCATCAGTCCCGAGGGGAGCTGGAGCTCGTCCAGCAGTTCGCCGACCCACCGGGCGGCCCGGCGCACCGTCGCGAAGTCGTCCTCGCCGGGGTCGAGGTCGAACACCATGAGGTCCGGCCGGTCGAGGTCGCCGGTCCGCGAGAGCCAGCGGTGCACGGTGAGGCAGGCCTGGTCGGCGAGGTACACGAGGGTGGCGGCGTCGTCACACACGGTGTGGCAGACGGTGCCGTCCTCCTTGGGGACCTCGGCCCGGGTGATCCAGTCGGGATAGTGCTCGGGGGTGTTCTTCTGCATGAACCGGGGGCCGCCCACCCCGTCGGGGTGGCGCTCCAGCATCAGGGGACGGCCGCGCAGGTGCGGCAGCATGTACGCGGCGACGGAGCGGTAGTACGCGGCGAGGTCGCCCTTGGTGTACGCGGGGGCGGAGCCCTCGGCGGGGAACAGCACCTTGTCCGCCCGCCGCACCGGGACGCTGCGCCGGCCCGCGCGGACCGTCAGCTCGGCATCGCCGCTCACGGCGCGATCGCCTGTTCCACCAGCAGCCGGACGGCGGCGGCGACCGACTCGGCGTCGATGCCCGCGGTGTGCAGCTGCTCCTGCGGGGAGGCGGAGCCCGGCATGGAGGTGACCGCGAGGCGCACCAGGCGGGGCACCGGGCGGCCGTCGACGAAGGCGTCGAGCACGGCGTCACCGAGACCGCCCTCGGGGTGGTGGTCCTCCACGGTGAGCAGGCAGCCGGTCGCCTCGGCGGCCCGGCGCAGGGTGTCGCGGTCCACGGGCTTGACCGAGTACAGGTCGATCACGCGCACCGGGATGCCCTGCGCGCCGAGGGCGTCGGCGGCGGCCAGCGCCTCGGGCACGGTGACGCCGGCCGCGACGATCGTCACCCGGTCGTCCGGGCCCGAGGACCGCAGCACCTTGCTGCCGCCGACCGGGAACTCCTCGTCCGGCCCGTAGAGCACCGGGCCGTCGCCGCGCGAGGTGCGCAGGTAGCGGACGCCGTCGAGGCCGGCCATGGTGGCGACGAGCCGCGCGGTCTGGTGGGCGTCGCACGGGTACAGCACCGTCGAGCCGTGCACGGACCGCATCATCGCCAGGTCCTCCAGGCCCATCTGGGAGGGCCCGTCCTGCCCGATCGCCACGCCCGCGTGGGAGCCGACGAGGTTGATCCCGGCGCCGCTGACGGCCGCCATGCGAATGACGTCGTGCGCCCGGGTGAGGAACGCGGCGAAGGTGGAGGCGTACGGCACCCAGCCGCGCGCGGCGAGTCCGACGGCGGCCGCGACCAGTTGCTGCTCGGCGATGTAGCACTCGACGTAGCGCTCGGGGTGCTCCTTGGCGAAGAGCTCGGCCCGGGTGGAGTCGCCGACCTCGCCGTCGAGGGCGACCACGTCGCCGCGGGCGGTGCCGAGGGCGGCCAGGGCCTTGCCGAAGGCGTCCCGGGTGGCGGCCCTCTCGCCCTGCTCCCAGCGCGGCAGGTCGAGCCCGCCGCCGGGGACGGAGTGCAGCACCCGGTCGACGTCCGGGGTGTGGACGCGCACGCGCAGGTCGCGCAGGCCGCCCAGCTCCTCGATCGCGTCGTCGGCGTTCTTCAGCGGCTTGCCGTGCAGGCCCTCGAGGTCCTCGATGTCGGCGACGCCCTTGCCCTTGAGGGTGCGGGCGAGGATCACGCTGGGCTGGCCGAGGGTGGAGCGGGCCTCGCCGCAGGCGCGGTCGATCGCGTCGACGTCGTGCCCGTCGATCTCGACGGTGTGCCAGCCGAAGGCCCGGAAACGCCGCGCGTAGGCGTCGAGGTCGTGGCCGTGCCGGGTCGGGCCGCGCTGGCCGAGCCGGTTGACGTCCACGATCGCGGTGAGGTTGTCGAGGTTCTCGTACGACGCGTGCTCGGCGGCCTCCCAGATCGATCCCTCGGCCAGCTCGCTGTCGCCGCACAGCACCCACACCCGGTAGGCGTGGCTCTCCAGCCGCTTGCCGGACAGTGCGATGCCCACCGCGACGGGCAGTCCCAGGCCCAGCGAGCCGGTGGCCGTCTCGACCCACGGCAGCCGCCGCGGGGTGGGGTGGCCCTCCAGGCGGCTGCCCAGCTCGCGGAAGGTCAGCAGCTCGTCGTCGTCGACGGCGCCGGCCGCCTTGTAGGCCGCGTACAGCAGCGGTGAGGCGTGCCCCTTGGACAGGACGAAGCGGTCGTTGGCGGGGTGTTCGGGGCGCTCGAAGTCGTAGTGGAGGTGGTGGGCGAGCAGGACCGCCATGAGGTCGGCGGCGGACATCGAGGAGGTCGGGTGCCCGGAGCCCGCTGCCGCCGAGGCGCGGATGCTGTCGACGCGCAACTGCTGGCCGAGTTCGGCGAGTTCGGCGCTGTCCATGGGTCTACTGGTCTCCTTGCGCGGGAGTGTCGGATCGCTTGACGGGGCCGGGCGCGGGGTGCGCGCCCGGCGCGGTCGCGGGGTGGTCGCGGGCGGGTGCGCCGCCGGACCGGTGCCCGGCGGGCTCCCCGCCCGGCATCCGCACCAGCTCGGGGGACGCGGTGTCCAGCGGCACGGACCAGGACCGTACGAGGCCCAACTGCACGCCCTGGCGCGGCAGTACGGCGTCCAGCAGCCAGTCGGCTGCGACCCGGACCCGGTTGCCGGGCATGGCCGCCAGGTGGTAGCCGCGCGTGACCGCGCCGGCCAGCGGGCCGGACAGCGGCACGCCGAGCGGGTTCGCGGCGGCCTGGACCCCGCCGAGGTCCACCACGAACCCCAGGTCCTTGTGCCGGTAGGACCGCAGCTCGCCCCCGATCAGCGAGGCGGCGACGTTCTGCCCGGCGACCTTGCCCTGCCGCCAGGCGTGCTGGGCGGTCATCGGCGTGTACTGGCCCGGCTCGTCGAGGTCGGGAACGGCGGCGGCGTCCCCGCAGGCGAACACCTCGGGCCGGCCCGGGACCCGCAGCGTGGGCTCGACGAGCAGCCGGCCGCGCTCCATGGGCAGGCCCAGCGACTCGGCGAGCGGGTCGGGCCGCACGCCCACGCACCACACCAGGGTGCGGGTGTCGACGAACTCCCCGTCGGTCAGCAGGACCCCGTCGCGGGTGGCCTCCTTCACGGAGGTCCCCGTGCGCACCTCGACGCCCCGCCCGCGCAGCACGCGGCCGGCGGTGTCCGACAGCCGCCGGTCCAGCTCGGGCAGCACGCGCCCGGCCAGGTCCAGCAGCAGCCAGCGGGGGCGGACGCCGTCGCGCAGGGGGTGCTTGCGGACCAGCGCGTCGGTCAGCAGCTGCCCCTGTGCCGCGACCTCGGTGCCGGTGTACCCGGCGCCGACCACCACGAAGGTGCACCGGGCGGCGCAGCTCTTGGGGTCGTCGGCGGAGGCCGCGAGCTCGATCTGGCGGGTGACGTGGTCGCGCAGGTACAGGGCCTCGGGCAGACCGCGGAAGCCGTGGGCGTGCTCCGCGACCCCCGGGACGGGCAGCAGCTTGTTGACGCTGCCGGCGGCCAGGACGAGCCGGTCGTAGGCGAGGGTGGCGGTGTCGCCCTCGGGACCCGTGCAGTGGACGCTGCGCGCGTCGAGGTCGATGTGGTCGGCCTCGCCGAGGACGAGCCGGACGCCGCGCAGGGTGCCGCTGAGGGAGACGGTGACCCGGCGCGGCTCGAGGATGCCGGCGGCCACCTGGGGCAGCAGGGGAAGGTAGAGGAAGTAGTCGGTCGGGTTCAGCAGGGTGATGTCGGCGCGGCCCCGGGCCGCCCGGCTCAGGGTGCGGGCCGCGCGGTAGCCGGCGAAGCCGGCGCCGACGATCACGATGCGGGGTCGACTCACGGGCGGGCCTCCGGCGGTGTGGCGGGCGTGGTGCTCCTGCGGGGTGTCTCGGCTGCGCGACGGTCCGGCATTCCGCGTCCCCCTGGGTGCCGGGGCCAAACCCGGGCCCGGGCGCGCGGCGGGAGCACGCCGGTTTCCGCGCCGGGCCCCGGGTACCCGGGCGCCGAACGACCCGATCGCCTTTCCCCCCGTGGAGGTACCCCCCATGCCCGAGTACGGCTACTTCCTGTCCTGCGAGGAGTTCTCCCCCGCGGAGCTGGTGGAGCAGGCGCGGATGGCCGAGCAGGCCGGGTTCCAGGCGCTGTGGATCTCCGACCACTACCACCCGTGGAACGACGCGCAGGGCCAGAGCCCGTTCGTGTGGTCGGTGATCGGGGCGCTGTCGGAGGCGGTGTCGCTGCCGGTCGAGACCGCGGTGACCTGTCCGACGGTGCGGATGCACCCGGCGGTGGTGGCGCAGGCCGCGGCGACGAGCGCGGTGATGACCCGGGGCCGCTTCCGGCTCGGCGTCGGCAGCGGCGAGGCGCTCAACGAGCACATCCTCGGCGACGCCTGGCCGCCCGCGACCGTGCGCCTGGAGATGCTGGAGGAGGCGATCCAGGTGATGCGCCGGCTGTTCACCGGCGAGGAGGTCACCCACCACGGCAAGCACTACACGGTGGAGAACGCCCGGCTGTACACGGTGCCCGACGAGCCGGTCCCGATCGACGTCTCCGGCTTCGGCCCGAAGGCGACCTCGCTCGCGGCGCGCGTCGGCGACGGCTACATCACGATGATGCCGGACGCGTCGATGGTGGAGCAGTACCGCAAGGGCGGCGGCGGCAGCAAGCCGGTCAGCGGCGGCATGAAGGTCTGCTACGGCACCGACCGCGACGAGGCGGTCCGTACGGTGCACAAGCTCTGGCCGAACCAGTTCCTGCCCGGCGAGATGGGCCAGATCCTGCCCACCCCGAGCCACTTCGAGCAGCTCGAGCCGCTGGTGACCGAGGAGATGGTGGCCGACGGCACGGTGTGCGGGGACGACGTGGACCAGCACGTGGCGGCGCTGACGGAGTTCGCGGACGCCGGGTTCGACCGGATCTACGTCAACCAGATCGGCCCCGACCAGCAGGGCTTCTTCGACTTCTACCGCACGAAGGTGCTCCCCCGGCTGCCGTGAGCCGGGCGCACGTGGGCCGTGGTCACCGCGGGCGCCCGCTGCGGCGCAGGCCCGCGGTGACCGCGGCCACGGCGCCGCCCGCGAGGAGCCCCAGGCCGACGCGGGAGCGGTTGCGCGAGGCCCATTGCTGGACGCTGCGGTCCGCCGACTCCTCGCCGAAGCGGCCGTGCGCGCCGAAGTCGTGGCCGTGCGGCCCGTCCAGCGGGGACCACAGGTTGCCGTCCCGGGTGGGCGGCTCGCCCTCGTCCTGCTGGGAGTCGTACCCGGTGCGGCCCAGGTAGCGGTCCAGCAGGCCCGGTACGACGGCGTTGGCGAGGAGGGTGGCCGCCGTGGAGCCGCCGACCCAGTACTCGCGCCGCCGGGCGTGTCCGGCCGCGTGCACGATCGCACGGGCCGCGACCTCCGGCTGGTAGACGGGCGCGACGGGCCGGGAGCGGCGGGACATCCGGTCCACCACCCAGTCGAACTGGGGGGTGTTTAGGGCGGGCATCTGCACCATCGTGGTGCGCACCCGGCTCCTGTCGTGCAGCAGCTCGCAGCGCAGCGACTCGTTGAAGCCCTGGATGGCGTGCTTGGCCCCGCAGTACGCGGACTGCAGCGGCACCCCGCGGTAGGCGAGCGCGGAGCCCACCTGCACGATGGTGCCGTGGTCCCGGGGCAGCATGTGCCGCAGCGCCGCCCGGGTGCCGAACACGTAACCCAGGTAGGTCACTTCGGTCACCCGGCGGAACTCGTCCGGGGTGATCTCGGCGAACGGCGCGAAGATCCCGGTGAAGGCGTTGTTGACCCAGACGTCGATCCGGCCGAACGCGTCCACGACCCGCTGGGCGGCGTCCTCCACGGCCCGGGCGTCGGCCGTGTCGACGGGGACGACCAGCGCCTGTCCGCCCGCGCGGCGGACGTCGTCCGCCGCCGCGTCGAGGCCCTCGCGTCCGCGGGCCAGGAGGGCGACCCGGTCGCCGCGGGCGGCGAAGGCACGGGCCGTGGCCCGGCCGACGCCGCCGCTGGCTCCGGTCACCACGACGACCCTGCTCGTGGCGTCCTTCGGTGCCGGTGTCCATGGTGTGCGCATGGTGCCTCACGCCCGGTGGTGCGGGCCCTCGGGGTCGACGTCGTCGCGGCCGGGCGCGGCGGGCGTGGTGCCCGGCACGGCCGGTCCGCCGGCGGCCGGGAAGCCGGTGGCGCCGGCCGCGCTGCTCGGGGCGACCGGCGGCATGGGCGGGGCCGCGGGGGGCGTGGCCGGCGGGGTGCCGCCGGCGGCCGGGCCGCCGTGGCCCGCGTGTCCGAGCCCGTGCCCGGGGGCCGGGTGGGACGCGGAGGGCCGGGCGACGTTGCGCAGGAAGAAGGCGACGGCGCCGAGGATCACCGCGGTGATCAGGGCGGCCGCCCAGTCCGGCAGGCCGATGTCCAGGGCCAACCCGACGGCGAGCGCGACGGCGGCTCCGGCGTACAGGGCGACCGCGCCGGACGCGGCGTACAGCAGGGCGGTGCGGCGCTGCCGCCGGGTCTGCTCGCGCAGCTCCTCGCGGATGGTCTCCCGTGCCACCTGGGCGAGCTCGTCGACCAGGTGTCTGTCCAGATGCTCCAGGTGATCGATGCGGTCCATGGACTGCGGGTACCCGCCGTCACCGGCGCGTAACGCCGCGGCGGGCCGGCCGGGCCGGGGCCGGGACGTGCGGGCGGTGCCCCAACTAGGCTCGTGCGCATGGAGATTCTGGGAGCGACACTGCGCGTCTGCGTCGACGACCTGGAGGCCGCGGTCTCCTTCTACGAACGCCTCACCGGCACCCCGGCGCTGCGCTTCGCGCGCGGTGGCGTCGAGGTGGCGGCCGTGGGCTGCTTCCTGCTGATGAGCGGGCCGCAGGCCGAGCTGGAGGTGCTGCGCAAGGTCGCGGCGACCATCGCGGTCACCGACGTCGACGAGGCGCACAAGACCCTCACCGGGCTCGGCGCGGACATCGTGGCGGGCCCCGTGCCGACCCCGGTGGGCCGCAACCTCATCGCCCGCCACCCGGACGGCGCGGTCTACGAGTACGTCGACCGCAGGCCGGCCTGACCGGCCTGCGGCCACCCGGTCCCTTCCGCGGGCCTCCGGACGTCGGGCGGGGCCGGCCGTTCAGGCCCGTCACGTCCCTTCCGGGTGCATGCGGAAGTCCAGCCGGGCCGGCAGCGGGCCGTCCCCGGCGCGGGCCCACAGCCGGTCGATGTCGTCGGCGCCCTCGCGCAGGTCGGCCGGTTCCAGGCCGGCGTCGAGCACGGCCCGCGCCGCCTCCCGCCGCCCCTCGGCGAGCAGCAGCGCGGCCTCGGCCAGCCGGAACCGGCCCCGGGCGCGGATCTCGGGGCCCAGCCGCTGCCACACCGCGCGGGCGGCGGCCGGGCGGCCCGCGGCGAGCAGCGCCTCGATGGCCTCGCGGCCGAGCGCGGCGCTCGCCGCCGTCCAGGCGTCGCCGTCGTCGCGGCGCTCGCGGCACAGGTCGTCGAACGCCTCGGCGTACCGGTCGGCGGCCCGCTCGCCGTGCCCGGCGAGCCGGTCGGCCACGGCCAGGCAACGCAGCAACGGCCAGAGGGACGGGGCGAGTCCGAGGGCCCGTTCCCAGCTCCGCACCGCCTGCGCGTGGTCCCCGGCGTGCCACTGGGCGACGCCGAGGTGGTACTCGGCCGACGGGGTGGCCGGGGCGGTCTCCAGCATGTCCCGCCAGTGCGGGGCGACCAGGCTGGGTCCCGGCGGACGGACGCGGCGCGGCTCGGGGTAGGAGCCGGTCCGCAGCAACTCCCGCCACGGTTCCTGCTCTTCGCCGAGCGTCTCCTCGGGGAAGGGGGTGCCGGGCAGCTTCCAGCCGGCGCGCAGCACTTCGAGGGCGCCCCAGCCGGACCCGGTGGCCAGCACCTCGCCGGGGTCGGTGTCGGCGCGGGACCGCCAGGCGGCGTACGCCGCGTCGACGGCGGCCCGGGGCAGCGCGGCGGCCAGCCGGGCCTCGGCCTCCCGGACCACGTCGGTCCAGGCGCCGTCGCGCGGGGCGTCCAGCGGGCCGTACGCCTCCAGCCAGGACACCTCGCTCTGCGCCTCCAGCCGGACGTGCTCGAGCTGGGTGCGGGCGAGGCCGGCCTGGATCTCGCAGTAGCCGCCCGTGCCGGGCTCGGTGAGCCACTCCTGCCAGCGCCGGCCGCCCGGTCCGGTGCCCCACACGAACAGCTTGCGCCCGCGCAGCGCGTCGGTCGACGTCTGCACGAGGCCGTGCCCGTCGGCGTCCAGCGCGGCGATCCAGCGGCGCCGGCCGGCCGGGACGTCGTAGAAGTAGTCGGCGGCGTGACGGCTGCCGAGCGGGTGGCTGCGGTCGGCGCCGTCGTGCACGGGGACCGGGACCCGGCGCAGCCGGCGCTCGTACCCGAAGTGGTACGCCGCGTCGGCGGGGGCGAGGACGCGGCACTCCTCGGGCACCGCGATGTTCGACCACCAGTACAGCGGGCGGGGCCTCTCGTGCGGGTTGCGCACGCGGACGCCGACGTACAGGAAGTCGGAGCCCTCCGGCAGCCACAGGTCGACCTGGAAGGGCAGGTCGCGCAGCCGCTCCCACTCCCACAGGCGCAGCATCGCGCCGCCGTCGGGGGCGGGGACACGGGCGGCGTGCAGGGGCGAGCAGGACAGGGTGGTGTGGCCGGTGGCGCCGATGTTCCACTCGACACCACCGGAGTACCAGGCGCCGTTGAGGGCGAAGTTCGCCGGCTGGAACACCGGGTTGCGGTAGAGGAGTTCACGGCTCGTCGGCTTGTGGAACAGGGAGGCGACGCGGCCGCCGAGGGACGGCAGGACGGTCACGGCCAGGCGGTCGTTCTCCAGGACCAGGGCGTCGAGGTCGCGCGGCACGCGCCGTCTGCCGTAGCCGTCGCGCACCCGCACGGGCAGCAGGCTGCGCAGCGGCTCGTACCGGATCTGGCGGGCCATCTCGCGCGGCAGGTCCTCCAGGTCGCGGTCCTGGACGTGGTGGACCTCGTCGAGCGGGCTCAGCGGGGGCAGCGGGTTGTCGGGTCCCAACTCGGCGGCGGGCAGGGTCACTACGGCACGTCGGATGCTCGTCACGTCCCCATGGAAACCTCCGGCGGCGGGGCTGACCAGGGCCGCCGCAGGTCAGGATTGCGCAAAAGGGCGGATCCGGGCGCCGTCGCGACCGCCGGGCCGCGCGGGGAAATCCCGTGGGCGCGGCGTCCCCGCCGCCGTAGAGTCGGGCCGGTCACGGCACGAGCGAGGAGCGCACACGATGACCGAGCAGCACACCTACCGGGTGATCGTCCGGGGCACCTGGGACGGCCTCACCGAGGAGGCCCGCACCCGGTTGCTCGCGGAGGCGGACCGGCACGGGCTGGCGATCATGCGGTTCACCGAGGAGGGCACGCTGACCTACGAGCCGCGCCCGCTGAAGCACTTCTCGATGCGCTTCGTGGTGGTGTCGGACGCGGCCGACGGCGAGGAGATGGCGGGCGCGGTCGCCGAGGACCGTGCCGAGTCGGCGCTGCGCGCGCTCGGGTACGGCTGGACGGCGCTGCGCTCGACCGTCACCGACCTGGACACCATGAAGGTCAACCGGAGGTCCGCATCTCGACGGTGAGCGCCCAGCGTTCGTGGTCGCGCCAGTCGCCGTCGATGTAGAGCATCTTCGGGGAGAAGCCCTCCAGCCGGAAGCCCGCGGCCCGGGCGAGGGCGACGGAGGCCGTGTTCAGCGGCTGCACGTTGATCTCCAGGCGGTGCAGCCGCATCGGTCCGAAGGCGTGCCCGACGACCAGGTCCAGCCCCTCGCGCATCAGGCCGCGCCCGGCGGCATGGGCGAAGGCCCCGTAGCCGAGCGCGCCGCACTGGAAGGCGCCCTCGACGATGTTGTTGATGTTGACGAAGCCCGCGAGGGCCCCGTCGTCCCGGGTGCACACCAGGAAGCCGGCCTTCGACGGGTCCTCGATCAGCCGCGCGGCGTACGCGGTGTAGGCCTGGGGCGTGGTGGGCGGGAACAGCCAGGGGTGGTGCAGGTCCTTGCTCTCCCGGGCCCGCGCGGTGAACTCGGCGGCGTCCTCGTAGGTGAAGTGGCGTATGCCCACCCGGGGGCCCTCGGCGAGGAAGCGGGACGGTGTGTGCGGCATCGGGCCAGGGTACGGCGCGGTCAGCGGCGCCGCCTCGCGAGGGTGAGGCAGGACCCGCACAGCGCGCCGATGACGCCGGTGGCGAGCAGGGCCACCCACAGCGGCATGGTCACCACGGGCACCAGCAGCCTGATCTCGGTGTCGGCCGTGTTCTCGAAGAGGAACACCAGCGCGAGGGCGGCGAGGACCAGGACGGCGATCCGGGCGGGGGTCAGCGCACGGGTCCGGGGCTCCCCGGTGCGGCGCTCGGAGGTCTTCGCGGTCATGGCACCAGGGTGCGCCCGACGGCGTCCGCCCGCACGCCGGCCCGGGCCCGGCGCCGCGGGGTGCCGGGTGACGGTGGCCGGCGTCTCAGAGCAGGGCGGGCTGGTCCAGGGTGAGTGTCCCCGCGTCCGCGTCGAGTTCGGCGCCGACACCGAACGGCACGGTCAGTGCGCCCGCCCCGTGCCCGAACCCGAACTCCTCGGCGACCGGCACCCCGAGGGCGCCGAGCCGGTCGGCCAGCACGTCCCGCACCCGCTCGTAGGGCCCGCACTCCTCCCAGGAGCCCAGCAGCACCCCGCGCACCCCGTCGAGCCACCCGGCGCGCAGGAGTTGGGTCAGGCTCCGGTCCAGCCGGTACGGGTGCTCCCCCACGTCCTCCAGGCACAGCAGCCCGCCCCGCGCCGACGGCCGGGCGGCGGGGGTGCCCAGGTCGGCCGAGAGGAGGCTGAGGCAGCCGCCGAGCAGGACGCCGCGGGCGCGGCCGGGAACCAGGGCGCGACCGCCGGGGGCTCCGGTGATCACCCGGACCGTCTCCGGCGCGAACAGCGTGGCCCGCAGATGGTCCTGGGCGCGGGCGTTCTTCAGGAAGTCGACGCCCGCCGCCATCGGCCCGTGCAGGGTGACCAGGCCGAGCCGGGTGGCGAACGCCTCGTGCAGCGCGGTGACGTCGCTGAACCCGACGAGCACCTTGGGCCCGGCGGCCCGCATCGCCTCCCAGTCGAGCAGGTCCACGACGCGCTGGACGCCGTAGCCGCCGCGGGCGCAGATCACGGCGGCCACGGACGGGTCGCACCAGGCGCGCTGGAGATCGGCCGCGCGGTCGGCGTCGGTGCCCGCCAGGTACGGGAAGCGCGGGTGCCGGTCCAGGACGTGGGGCGCGGCCACCGGGTCGAGGTCCCAGCCGCGCAGCACGTCGAGGCCGGCCTCCAGCCGCTCCTCGGGCACGGGGCCGCTCGGCGCGACGATCGCCACCCGGGCGCCGGGAGCCAGCCGGGGCGGACGCCGCAGCGGGGCCGGGGGCTGGGGCGGGCGATCCGTCACGGGGCGAGCTCCAGGGTCGGCACGCCGGGCGGCCGCAGGCCGAACACCTGCGCGTACAGGGAGAGTTCCGCCTCCAGGGCGCGCCGGACGGTCTCCGCGCGACGGAAGCCGTGGCCCTCGCCCTCGAAGGCGAGGTAGGCGTGCGGGACGCCCCGGCCCTCCAGGCGGGCCAGCAGCCGCTCGCACTGGGCGGGCGGGCAGATCACGTCGTCCAGGCCCTGCAGCAGCAGGAACGGCACGTCGATCCGGTCGGCGTGCTCGACGGGCGAGCGCTCGGCGTAGCGCCCGGGCACCTCGTCGAGCGGTCCGACCAGGCTGTCGAGGTAGCGGGACTCGAAGTCGTGGGTCTCCCCGGTCGCCCAGCCCGTCAGGTCCAGCACGGGGTAGATGATGGTGCCGCAGGCGTAGACGTCGGTGGTGGTGAGGGAGACGGCCGTGGTCCAGCCGCCGGCGCTGCCGCCGCGGATCGCGAGCCGGTCGCGGTCGGCGGTGCCCTCCTCGGCGAGGGCGAGGGCGACCGCGGCGCAGTCCTCGACGTCGACGACGCCCCACTGCTCGCGCAGCCGGTCGCGGTAGGCGCGCCCGTACCCGGTGGAGCCGCCGTAGTTGACCTCGACGACGCCGATGCCCCGGGTGGTGAAGTAGGCGATCTCCAGGTCGAGGACGAGGGGGAAGCGGCCCGTGGGCCCGCCGTGCGCCCACACGACGTAGGGCGGCCGCTCGGCGTCGGGGGCGGCGCAGCCGGGGTGGTGCGGCGGGTAGACGTGGGCGTGGATCTCGCGGCCGTCCGGTCCGCCGAAGGTGCGGATCTGCGGCTCGGGGTAGTGCGCGGGGTCCACCGCGTCCCGGTGGGCGGAGCCGATCACCCTGGCCCGGCCGGTGCGGGTGTCCAGCTCGACGACCTCGTAGGCGCTGCGGGGGCTGGCCGCGACGGCGGCGATGCGCTCGCCGTGCACCGCGAGGGTGGAGGCGAACTCGGTCCACGGGCCGGCCGCGTCCACGAGGTCGCCGGTCTCGGGGTCGAGCACGCCGAGGGCGGTGGTGCCGCTGCCGTGCACGACGGCGATCAGCCCGCTCTCCAGCGGGGCGAACCAGCGCTCCCCGAGCTTCCACAGGGCGCCGCCGAACTCCTCCTCGCGCCGGCACAGGGGCCGGCCGTCGCGGTAGAGGTTCCACCAGCCGCTGCGGTCGCTGGTGTACAGCAGGCCGCCGTCCGGCGCCCACTCGACCTGCGCCAGGGACTCCTCGGGCCCGCCGGCCACTGTCCGCGGGGCGCCCAGGGTGCCGTCGGGGCGGACGTCGGCGACGAGCAGTTCGGTGCCGTCCCACGGCATCCGCGGGTGGTCCCAGGCGAGCCAGGCGGCCCGCCGCCCGTCCGGCGACAGCCGTGCCCCGGTCACGAACCGGTGGGTGCCGTCGCTCAGTTCACGGACGGCCGAGCGGTCCTCGGCGGCCGACCCGTCCAGCGGTACGGCGGTCAGGACCCGCCGTACGTCCGTGGGGCCGTCGCCGGTGAACTCCTCCAGCACGCACCACACTTCGTCCCGCTCGGGCCGCACCACCAGGTCGGCCCAGCGCAGTCCGCCGCCCGTCGCCGAGAGCGGGGTGAGGGGCGTGGGCTCGCCGGCACCGGGCTCGTACCGGTACAGCCGCTGGTCGGCGAAGTGCGCGAAGACCACCAGGGGCCGGTCCTCGCGCACGGCGCCGTCCCAGGGGCGGCCGCCGTACTCCATGACCCGGCTGCGCACGTTCCACGGGGCGGCCAGCACCGACTCCTCGGTGCCGTCCGCGCGCCGTCGCACCAGGGTGCGGCGGCCGCCCTCGGCGGGCCGGGGCTCGGTCCACCACACCTCGTCGCCGACGAAGCCCACGTACTCGGGCCGTCCGTCGTGGGCGGCGGCGGTCGCCGCGTCGACGGGCGACGGCCACGCGCCGTACGGCAGGATGCGCACGTTCTCCCCCACTCGCCTAGGCCGTCCGCAGGAACCGGTCGAGGACGCGGACGCCGAAGTGCAGCGCGTCGACCGGGACGCGCTCGTCGACCCCGTGGAACATGGCCTGGTAGTCGTAGCCCTCGGGCAGTTTCAGCGGGGTGAACCCGTAGCCGGTGATGCCGAGCCGGGAGAACTGCTTGGCGTCGGTGCCGCCGGACATGCAGTACGGCACCACGTGTCCCTCGGGCGCGAACTCCCGTACCGCGTCGGCCATCCGGGCGTAGGTCGGGGAGTCCACCGGGGCCTGCAGGGCGACCTCGCGGTGGTCGAACTCCCAGTCCACGTAGGGTCCGGTCAGCTCGTCGAGGGTGGCGCGGAACTCCTCCTCGTGGCCCGCGAGATGGCGTCCGTCGACGTGGGCGACGGCCTGGCCGGGGACCACGTTCACCTTGTAACCGGCGGACAGCATCGTCGGGTTGGCGCTGTTGCGCACGGTCGACTCGACCAGGTGGGCGGCCGGCCCGAGCTTGTCCAGCAGGCCGTCGACGTCGCTCAGGTCAGTCTCGATGCCGTACAGCGCGGCCAGTTCGGTGAGCGCGGCCCGCACGGTCGGGGTGAGCCGCAGCGGCCACTCGTACTCGCCGATCCGGGTGATCGCCGCGGCGAGCCGGGTGACCGCGTTCTCCTGGTTGACCTTGGAGCCGTGTCCGGCGCGGCCGCGCGCGGTGAGCTTCAGCCAGCCGGTGCCGCGCTCCCCCGCGGCGATCGGGTAGATCTGCCGGCCGGCGCCGTCATGGAAGGTGAACGCGCCGGACTCGCTGACGCCCTCGGTGCAGCCCTCGAACAGGCCGGGGTGGCGGTCGGCGAGGAAGCCGGAGCCGTCCTCGGCGCTGGCCTCCTCGTCGGCGGTGAAGGCGATGACGACGTCCCGCCGGGGCCGCACGCCCTGCCGGGCCCAGGCGCGCACGACCGCGAGGATCATCGCGTCCATGTTCTTCATGTCGACCGCGCCGCGCCCCCACACGACGCCGTCGCGGACCTCGCCGGAGAAGGGGTGCACGCGCCAGTCGGCGGCCTCGGCGGGCACCACGTCCAGGTGGCCGTGCAGGAGCAGCGCGTCGGCGGACGGGTCGCTGCCCTCGACGCGGGCCACCACGTTGGTGCGGCCCGGGGTGTTCTCCAGGAGCACGGGCTCCAGACCGGCGCCGGCGAGCTGTTCGGCCGCGTACTCGGCGGCGGGCCGCTCCCGGCAGTCCCCGCCGCCCCGGTTGGTCGTGTCGATGCGGATCAGGTCCGAGGTGAACCGCACGACCTCGTCCAGCGCCTGCCCGTCAGCCATACTGCTCCTCCACCGCGGCCGAGGCGATCGTGGTGACCGCCTTGAAGGTGCGGATCGCCTCGTACATCGTTTCGTGCGTGTAGGCGACCTTGCGCTCGCCGATGCGGCCGACGCCGGGCACGACCGTGACGGCCGTCGCCAGGTGTTCGGCGTCGAACTCGACGGCGACTGTATACGGTCCACCGGTGACCGGATCCCGTCGGCCCGCCAGCGCCACGGCCTGCTGGGCGGCGGCCCGGATGTCGGCGGCGGTGCGGGCCGGGGTCCGGCACACGGCCGCGTACCGCGACACGTGGTCCTTCACGGCCACCTTCAGCGCCTCCGGGGCGTAGCCGAGGGCGTCCTCGCAGGCCAGGTCGTCGCCGGTGACCAGCACGACGGGCACGCCGTACTCGGCGACGACGTGCGCGTTGAGCAGGCCCTCGCTGGCGCGTACGTCGTTCAGCCACACGCCGGTGATCTGGTTGGCGAGGTAGGTGTGGGCGAGGACGCCTTCCATTCCGGCGCCCGCGTGGTAGCCGATGAACGCGATGCCGTCCACGTCGCCGTGCTGCACGCCCTCCACCATGGACAGCGCCTTGTGCCGGCCGGTGAGCATCTGCGCCCGGTCGTCGAGGTGTTCCAGGAGCAGGTTGCGCATCGTCCAGTGCGCCTCGTTGATCAGCACCTCGTCGGCCCCGCCGTCGTGGAAGCCGAGCACGGCGGCGTTCACGTCGGAGGTGAACATCGCCCGGCACCGTTCCCACTGGGGCGTCCCCGGCAACACGTCGGCGGGCCAGGTCACGCCGGTGGCGCCCTCCATGTCGGCGCTGATGAGGAGTTTCATGCTGCGCACGTTACGCGGGGGGACGGGGCCGCGTCACGAAGGGGGCAGGTGGGGGGCGTTCGGGTGCCGGTGGCCGCGCGCCCCGCGGCCCCCGCTCCCCGGCTCAGTCCTCGCGTCCGGCCACGAGCCAGGTGGACGGCAGGCGGACCGGGGTGCCGTCGGGGCCGGCCTCGGTCGTGGTGAGCGGCGCCCGCCCCGAGGCGAGGACGGTCAGGCCGGCGGCGCTCAGGTAGCGCGGCACCGCGTCGTCGGCGACCTCGCCGGGCGCTATGCCGTGGCGGAATATGGGCGCCAGTTTCGGCGGGGGGCCGGACGGACCCTGGGCCAGTCCCCCGAGCACGGGCCGTGCCGCCTCGGACAGTTCGACGAGGAGCACGCGTCCGCGGCGTCCCACGAGCGTGGCGATCCCGTCGACCAGGGGCTGCCGGTCGTCGGGGTCGCACTGGTGCAGCACGCCGCGCATGTACACGTTGGCGTCGCCGAGTTCGGCGTGGAGCGCCTCCGTCTCGCCCTGGTCGGCGGCGTTCAGCAGCCGGTACGCCGCCCGTCCGGCGGGGTCGGCGCGGCGGGCGTGGTCCAGGGCGGCGGCGGCCAGGTCGACGCCGACGACGTGGGGGAAGCGGCCGGCGAGGAAGCGGGTCTGGGTGCCGTTGCCGCAGCCGAGGTCCACCCACGGCAGTGCGCCGTCGAGCAGATGGGGTTCGAGCAGGGGCAGGTGGAGGGCGGCGGTGAGCGCCGGGTCCGCGTCCCAGAACACCTCCCCGGGTGCGCCGGGCGCCTCGCGCCAGAAGCCTTCCCAGGCCTCCCGGTACCGACTGCTCACGCTCATGCCCGACTCCCCGGGGTGCACGGCCGATCCGTCGTGGGTGACGGTCCCGTACGGTCTATCGCCCCGGGGGCGCACGGACAAGCGCCCGGCGCACAACTTCACGTCCTTCACGCGCTGTTCGTGCCCTGGGCGCCGCGATTCCCCGTTCCCTCAGCGGCGCGGCAGGGTCAGCTCGAACCAGACCGTCTTCCCGGCGCCGGTACGGCTGGTGCCCCACTCGCGGGCCAGGGCGCTGACCACGCGCAGTCCGCGTCCGGCCGCCGCCTCGGGCCCGGCGTTGCGCAGGACGGGCAGCTCGTGGTCGTCGTCGTCCACCTCGCACAGCAGCGTGTCGCCGCGCACCAGCCGGACCTCGACCGGGCGGGCGCGGGTGTGCCGCACGGCGTTGGTGACCAGTTCGCTGACCATCAGCTCAGCCGGGTCCGCGAGCCGGGGCAGGCCCCAGTCGTGGAGCTGCTCGCGCACGACGGCGCGGGCGCGCCCGACCTGGGCGGGCTCGGGCGGGAAACGCCACTCGGCGACGTCCTGCGGGGCGATGCCGTTGAGGCGCGCCATCAGCAGGGCCACGTCGTCCTTGCGGCCGCCGCGGGTGTTCAGGGCGCGGATGATGGTGTCGCAGGCGTCGTCCATGGAGGCCGCCGGGTGGGCGGCCGAGGCGCACAGGGTCGCCAGGCCCACCCCGATGTCCTCGCCGCGCATCTCCACCAGACCGTCGGTGCACATCACCAGCCGGTCGCCGGGCTCGACGGGCACCCGGACCGTCTCGAAGGGCACCCCGCCGACGCCGATGGGGGCGCCGGTGGGCAGCTCCAGCAGTTCGCTGCGGCCGTCCTCGGCGCGCACCAGCACGGGCGGGATGTGACCGGCGTTGGCCAGGTGCAGCACGCCCGCGATCGGGTCGTAGACGGCGTACAGGCAGGTCGCGAGGTAGCCGTCGCCGAGGCGCTGGGCGAGGTCGTCGAGGTTGCGCAGCAACTGGGCGGGCGGCAGGTCGAGGGCGGCCATGGTCTGCACGGCCGTCCGCAACTGGCCCATCATCGCGGCCGAGTTGAGGCCGTGGCCCATCACGTCGCCGACGACCAGCGCGGTGCGGGCGCCGGGGAGCTTCACCGAGTCGAACCAGTCGCCGCCGACCCGGCCGAGGAGCGTGCCGGGCAGGTAGCGGGTGGCGATGTCGCAGCCCGTCCGGTGCGGCGGGATGTGCGGCAGCATGCTGTCCTGGAGGGTCTCGGCGACGCTCTGCTGGTACGTGTACATGCGGGCGTTGTCCAGGACGAGGCCCGCGCGGGCGGCGAGTTCGGCGCCGGTGACCTTGTCCATGTCGTTGAACTCGGCGCGCTCGGGGTGGCGCAGCAGGATCATGAAGCCGAGGACGACGTTGCGGGCCTTCAGCGGCACGACCAGCATCGAACGGCCGGTGATCAGGGGCCGGATGTCGCGCTTGTCGAACTGCGAGGCGATGGCGTGGCCGAGCTGCTCGCTGATCCGCGGCACCAGGACGGGCTCGCCGGTCGTCATGCACTGGAAGAACGGGGTGTGCGCGGGGAACGGCATCGCCTCGCCGACGGGCACGACGTCGTCCCAGCGGCCGGGTTCGTCGGTGTGTTCGAGGGCCACCCGGTGCCACAGGGTGGTCGTGTCGGGCACCCCCTCGGCGAACCCCTCCCCGGCGACGACCTGTTCGCGCAGGTAGGTGCCGGCGACGTCGGTGAAGCGGGGCACGACGGCCTTGCTGACCTCGACGATGGTGCGGGCGAGGTCGAGCGAGGTGCCGATCCGGCCGCTGACCTCGTTCAGGAACTCCAGGCGCTCGCGGACGGCGGCGTGCTCCAGGTCCTCGGCCTCGTCGGCGAGGTCGTCCGGTATCGGCAGGCCCTCGGCGGCGGCCCGGGCCGCCCGCTCGCGGCGCGCCCGGCGCTCCACCCGGCGCGAGACGCCCCAGTCCGGGGTGACCGGGACGCGCGCGTTCTGGCTGAACTCCAGGACCGGGTAGCCCAGTTCGAGGACCTGGGAGACGATGCGGGCGCTCTCCCCGACGCTCATGCTGGGCAGGATCTCAGGGAGCCTCGCGGCGAGGTCCTCGGCGCCGGGGAAGTCGGTGTGCAGGGCGAAGCCGGGCGCGATCCACTCCACGGCGAACGGATCGCCGACGCCCCCGGGGCCCCCGGCACCGTCCGTGCCGTCGCCGTCGCCGTGGCCGTCACCGCCCCCGCCGTCCCGCTCGTGCAGTGCGGCCGCGTCCGCGGCGAGCACCAGCAGCCGCTCCCGGCCGGGCCCGACGAGCGGGTAGGCCCACCACAGCACGTCGACGCGGTCGCCGGGGTCCACGGGCGGCCGGTCCTCGCGGCGGGGCACGGACAGCCGGGCGCGGCCCGCGGCCGGGTAGGACAGGCCGTGGTCGAGCGAGCTGCCCAGACCGGGACCGAGCCCGTCGAGGGCGGCGAAGTCGTCGTACGGGAGGTCGTCGTCCACCTCGGGCAGCACGCCGGAGACGGGCAGCAGGTCGACCGCGGGCTCTCCGACGGCCTCCTCCCTGGGGACGCCGAACAGCCGTCGGGCGCCGCTGCTCCAGTGCGACACGAGGCCCTCGCGGTCCACCACGACCACGGCCAGCGGGACGCGTCCGGCGTCCGCGGGGTCCCCCGGCCCTGCGGTGTCCGTTCCGCGGCTGGGAGGCGTTTCCCTCTCGGTGCCACGGTCCATGGCCCAGGCCCTCTCTCCCCAGAGCTGTGCAAGATCTGTTCCGCTGGGCCCACCGTACGGCGCGGGTGTGGCGTGTGTGCGTCAATCCCGGAATTGTTTCGACCGTGGTCCGGCGGGGTAGGCCGTGCCGTCCGGGCGCCTGCCGGGCCGGGCGGCGGGAGCGCTCCCGCCGCCGGGCGGTGTCAGTCCTCGTGGCCGAGCTGCAGGTCACGCTCGGTGCGGCCGCCGCCGGCGACCTGGAGGACGGTCGCGACCGGCGGGTAGCCGGCGGCGATCACGGTGTACTCGCCGGACGACAGGTCGACGAAGCGGAACGTGCCGTCGGGGCCCGTGGTGAGGGTGTCCACGACGTTGCCCGCCGCGTCCAGCAGCGTCACGCGGGCGTCCTCCACCGGCCGGCCCCCGCTCGCGCGGACGGTGCCGCGCAGCACCGCGCCGCCGGCGAGTTCGATGTCCTGGCGGGTCTCGCGGGAGGCCTGCACGCTGACCGGGAGCGCGGCCGGGCGGAAGGCGGGCGCGCTGGCCGCCAGGGTGTACTCGCCGGCGACCAGTTCGGTGATGACGTAGCCGCCCTCGCGTGCGCTGCGGGTGCTGGCGACGACCTCGCCGTGGACGTTGGTGAGGGTGACGGTGGCGTCGCGCACCGGGGTGCCGTCGGCGGTGACGACGCTGCCGGCGAGGCGTCCGGCGCCGCCGAGGACGACGTCCAGCTCGACGGGGCGCTCGCCGACGGTGACGGAGACGGCCTGCGGCTGGTGCCCGCCCGCGGCGGCGATCAGGACGTACGAACCGGAGCCGGGCGCGGCCAGCGCGTACCGTCCGTCTTCCCCGCTCGCGCCGCGTCCGACCTGCTGCCCGGCGACGTCGATGAGGGTGAGGGCCGCGCGGGGCACCACGGTCCCGTCGGAGTGCTGGACCGTGCCGCAGACGGCGACGCCGGGCGTCTGCGGCGCCCGGGAGGCGACGGGGGTGCCGCCGCCCGCGGGGTGCGGGACGGTCTGCGGGTGCGGGTGGGTCACGGGCTCGGTCTCCGTCCCGGTGGTGGGCGTGTGGGCGGTCGCGGCGGCGGTGTTCACCAGGGGGGTCTCCTTGAGGAAGAAGGCGAGGAGCAGGCCGAGCAGGAGGACCGGCACCAGGTAGAGGAAGATCCTCGGCATGGCGTCGGCGTAGGCGTGGATGTAGGCGTCGCGCAGCGCCGGGGGCAGGGTGTGCACGAGCTGGGGGGTGATCGACTCGGCGTCGGGCAGCGCGGCGCCCGTGCGGGCGGGCAGCCGGTCGGCGAGGGCGTCGGCGAGCCGGTCGGCGAAGAGGGTGCCGAAGACGGCGGCGCCCACGCTGCCGCCGATCTGGCGGAAGTAGTTGTTGGCGCTGGTGGCGGTGCCGAGGTCGGCGGGGCGCACGGAGTTCTGCACGGCGAGGATCAGGACGGGCATCACCATGCCGATGCCGGCACCCAGCACGGCCATCGACAGGCTGTACTGCAGCCGGGGGGTGTCGACCTCCAGGCGGGAGAGCAGCCACATGCCGGTCGCGGCGAGCGCCGAGCCGAGGATCGGGTAGGGCCGGTAGCGGCCGGTGTGGCTGATGAGCTGCCCGGAGACGATGGACGCCACGACGATGCCGCCCATCATGGGCAGCATCAGCAGCCCCGACTCGGTGGCGGAGGCGCCGTCCACCATCTGCAGGAAGGTCGGCAGGTAGCTCGCGGCGCCGAACAGCGCGACGCCGATGACGAGGCCCACCAGGCCGGTGACGGTGAAGACGGAGTCGCGGAACAGCCGCAGCGGCATGAGGGGTTCGGCGGCGAAGCGCTCGGCGACGAGGAAGAGCGCGGTGGCGAGGACCGCTCCGGCGCCGAGGCCGAGGATGACGCGCGAGTCCCAGGCGTGCTCGGTGCCGCCCCAACTGGTCAGCAGGACCAGGCAGGTGGAGGCGGCCGCGAGCAGCAGCGTGCCGACGACGTCGAACCGCGGCCGGGTGCGGGGCTTGGGGAGCTTCAGCACGGTGGCGACGACGGCGAGGGTCACCAGTCCGAAGGGGACGTTGATGTAGAAGCACCAGCGCCAGGACAGGTGGTCGGTGAAGTAGCCGCCGAGCAGGGGCCCGGCCACCGAGGCCAGGCCGAACGCGGCGCCGATGAGGCCCATGAAGCGGCCGCGCTGCCGGGGCGGCACGATGTCCGCGATGATCGCCTGGACGCCGATCATCAGCCCGCCCGCGCCGACGCCCTGGACCGCCCGGAAGGCGATGAGCTGGTCCATGGTCTGTGCCCGGCCGGCGAGTCCGGAGCCGATGACGAAGACGACGATGGCGAACTGGAAGACGCCCTTGCGGCCGAGGAGGTCACCTAGCTTGCCGTAGACCGGCAGGCCGACGGTGGCGGTGAGCAGGTAGGCGGTGATCGCCCAGGACATCTTGTCCAGGCCGTGGAGTTCGCCGACGATCCTGGGCAGGGCGGTCGCGACGATCATCTGCTCCAGCGCCGCCAGCAGCAGCGCGAGCATCAGCGCGAAGAAGACCAACCGCACCCGGCGGGTGCCGGGTTCGGGCGCCGGGGGCGCCGTGTCGGACGGGAGGCCCACCGCGTCCGGCGCGGCCGCCGCCCCGGTCGCCCGGCCCTCCCGGGCCGCCCCCGCGGTTCCCGCCCCGGCGTCCCGCTCCAGTGTGCTCCCGCGCACCTGCCGCTCCCCTCGTCGCACCTGCCGCACAATTCCCGCGTAAAGCGACAACTCCGAGCAAGCACGACGAGTTACGGCGTCGAACCGGTCCGAAAGGAGAACCACTCGAACCGGTGACGGGGGTCAGCGGAGCCCAACCCCCAAGGAAGGGGCGGAGGTTACGCCGGCTTCTCGACCTCGGCGGCGAGCCGGGCGAGGATCGCGTCATAGATCCGGCCGAGCCCCTTGGGCGCGAAGGTCTTCTCGAAGAAGCCGCCGATGCCGCCGGCGCCCTGCCAGGTGGTGGTCACCACGACCCGGGAGCGGCCCTCGCCCGCGGGCGTGACGCGCCAGGTGGTGACCATGGAGGAGTTGCGGTCCTTCTCGACGAGCTCGCCGTCGGTCGGCTCGCTGACCTCCAGGAGGCAGTCGCGCACCCGCTTGCTGGTGGCCTGGAGCTTCCAGTGCACCAGGGTGCCCTCGCCGTCGCCGCCCTCGCGCACCTCGTACTCGCTGAACTGCTCGGGCAGCAGCTTGCCGCGCGTGCCGCTGTAGTCGGCGATCGCGTCGAACACCGTCTCCGGGTCCGCCGCGACGACCCGTTCCGTCGTGGCCTCGACCTGCGCCATTGAGTTCCTCCACGTCCTGGTTTCTCGGGGCTGGGGCAAGCCAACCACCCCAGCCGTCGGCCGCCCAAATCGGGGCCCCGCAAGCGGCCGGCGCGGGCCCTCGCGGAGCGCCCGCCGAAAGCACGCGCACGATCATGGGAACAGATGTTCTATTGTGGGGTCCGCGCTACCGAGGAGGCGTCATGCGCTGGGAGAACCTCACAGTGGAACCCGCGGAACCCGCGGAACCCGCAGAGCCCGCGGGTTCCGGTCACGGCCGGGCCGACGCCGCGCTGTTCGGCGCGGACGCGGTCACCACCCGCACGTTCGACACGCCGGAGTTCCGCGGCATCACGTTCCACGAGATCCGGGCCCGCTCGATCCTGAACCGGGTGCCGGGCGCCTCGCGCATGCCCTTCGAGTGGACGGTCAACCCCTACCGCGGCTGCACGCACGCGTGCGTCTACTGCTTCGCCCGCAAGACGCACAGCTACCTGGACCTCGACACCGGGATCGGCTTCGACACCCAGATCGTGGTCAAGGTCAACGCCCCGGAGGTGCTGCGGCGCCAGCTCGCCTCGCCCCGCTGGCACGGCGACCACGTGGCGATGGGCACCAACGTCGACTGCTACCAGCGCGCCGAGGGCCGCTACCGGCTGATGCCGGGCATCCTGTCGGCGCTGCGCGACCGGGCGAACCCGTTCTCCATCCTCACCAAGGGCACGCTGATCCTGCGCGACCTCGACCTGCTGCGCCAGGCCGCGGACGTCACCGACGTGGGCGTCTCCGTCTCGGTCGGCTTCACCGACCGCGAGCTGTGGCGGACCGTCGAGCCCGGCACCCCGGCCCCCGAGCGGCGCCTGGAGGTGGTGCGCACCCTCACCGACCACGGACTGGGCTGCGGTGTCCTGATGGCGCCGGTGATCCCCTTCCTCGGCGACGAGCCGGCCCAGCTGCGCGCCACCGTACGGGCGATCGCGACCGCCGGGGCCACCTCGGTCACCCCGCTGGTGCTGCACCTGCGGCCGGGGGCCCGCGAGTGGTTCATGGCGTGGCTCGGGCAGCACCACCCGCACCTGGTGCGGCGCTACGAGCGGCTCTACGCGGACGGCGCCTACGCCCCGACCTGGTACCAGCGGCGGATCACCCGCCAGGTCCACGACCTCGCGCGGGAGTACGGCATCGGCCCCGCGCGCGCGGGGATGCCCCGCCGGATCGCCCGGCCGGAGCCGGCCGCGGAGCCGGAGCCGTCCGGACCGACCCAGCTCACCCTGCTGTGAGCCCCGTCCGCCGGGCCGGCCCGTCCCGGCGCGCTCCGGACCCCACCGGGCCGGCCCGGCTCCCCCTGCCCTAAAATCGAACGTGTGAACGATCCCGGTCCGTCGCGTCTCGCACTGCTGCGCTTCCTCGAGCGCGTGCAGCAGCGTGACCTGGAGCGCACCCGCTGGTGGATCGCCCAGGAGGAGCGCCGGGAGGCCGAGCGGCAACGCGGCGTCGAGGCCCGCCCACCCGCACCGGAGTGGGTCCTGGAGCTGGGGCTGAACCGCGACACGCGAGCGGCGTACGTCCACGTCGGCGACTGCTGGAACGCCGCCCGGCGCAGCCGGGGCATCAGCAGGGAGCAGGCGCTGCGCGCCCTGGCCGAAGGGGTGAGGGCCTGCCCGCACTGCCGGCCCGACAGCGCGCTCGGCTACCAGGAGGGCTGACCGGCGGACGCCCCGCGGGCCCTGACGTGCCGCCAGGCCCCCGGACATCCCGGGTCGGGCCCGACTCGTCCGGACGCGGCCGCTCTCGGGCGCGTTCGACGGCATCGCGCGGCCCGATCGGGTCAACAATCGGCGGAACGGGTTCGTCCGCGCGCGCCGTCCGGAACGATGCGGCGAGGGCCGTGACCCACGCGGTCCGCTCACCCTCCGTCCTGGGAGGACCGGATGAGAAAACGCGCAGCCGTGCTGTGCGGTGCCGCCGCCGTCGTCGTGGCCGGGACCCTCACCGCCGTGCCCGCCGACGCCAGCCCGTCGCACCCGCCGCAGACCGCCCGAGCGGCCCAGCTCACCTGGAAGAAGTGCGGCACGGACGACTACCCGACCCTGCAGTGCGCGTCCCTGAAGGTGCCGCTGGACCACGCCCGTCCACGGGGCCGGCAGATCACCCTGGCGCTGTCCCGGGTGCCGCACACCTCCTCGACGTACCAGGGACCGCTGCTGGTCAACCCGGGCGGGCCCGGCGGCAGCGGGCTCTCCCTCGCCGGGTTCGTCGCCTCGGCGCTGCCCAAGGCGGTGGCGTCCCAGTACGACGTCGTCGGCTTCGACCCGCGCGGGGTGGGCAAGAGCACGCCCGCGCTGGACTGCCGGCCCGGCCACTTCGACCCGGTCCGCCCGGACTCGCTGCCGCTGAGCCGGCCCGTCGAGCGGGCCGGCGTCCAGCGCGCCAAGGCCTTCGCCGCGGCCTGCGGCAGCAAGTACGCGAGCGTGCTGCCGTTCCTGAACACCCCCGACACGGCGCGGGACATGGACGCGATCCGCCGGGCCCTGGGCGCGCGCAAGCTGAACTACTTCGGCTACTCCTACGGGACCTACCTGGGCGCCGTGTACGCCAAGCTGTTCCCGGAGCGGGTGCGGCGCCTGGTGCTGGACTCGATCGTCGACCCGAGCGGCGTCTGGTACGAGGACAACCTCGCCCAGGACCGCGCCTTCGACGACCGCCACCGCGCCCTGATGGCGTGGATCGGGGAGCACGACGCCACGTACCACCTCGGCACCGACCCCGGGCGGATCGAGGCCCGTTGGTACGCGATGCGGACGGCGCTGGCCAAGCAGCCGGCGGGCGGCACCGTGGGCGCGTCGGAGCTGGAGGACACCTTCCTGCCGGGCGGCTACTACAACGGGTACTGGCCCTACCTCGCCGAGGCGTTCGCCGCGTACGTCAACGACGGCGACACCGAGCCGCTGGTGGACGCGTACGCGAACTTCGCGGCGGTGGACGCCTCCGGCGACAACGGCTACAGCGTCTACACCGCCGTGCAGTGCCGGGACGCGGCCTGGCCGCGCACCTGGTCGCGCTGGCGGGCGGACAACTGGGCGGTGTACGGCAAGGCGCCGTTCATGACCTGGAACAACGCCTGGTACAACGCGCCCTGCGCGTTCTGGCCGACCTCCTCGCTGCGCCCGGTCGACGTGGCCAACCGCAAGCTCCCGCCGGTGCTGCTGTTCCAGGCGACGAACGACGCGGCCACCCCGTACGAGGGCGGTGCGCTGGTGCACCGGATGCTGCGCGGCTCGAGCCTGGTGGTCGAGCAGGGCGGCGGCAACCACGGCATCACCCTGAGCGGCAACGCCTGCCTGGACGACCACCTGGCCAGGTACCTCGCCGACGGCACGGTGCCGCGCGGCTCGGGCGAGGCCGACGCGGTCTGCGCGGCGCTGCCCGATCCGCAGCCGCTGAGCACCGAGGCCGCCGCCTCCGGTGCGGCCCGCGGCTCCACGCTGCACCGCCTGCTGGGCTTCCGCGGCTGAGGAGCGCCGGGGGCGGGGACCGCGCGTCGGACCCGTGATCCATCATGGGAGGCATGAGCCGACCGACGAGGATCCCCGCCCCCGAAGGGGTCGCACCCGCCGCCCAGTACGCGCACGTCGTGACGGCCACGGGCCGGCTCGTCGCGGTCTCCGGGCAGCTCCCGCTGGACGAACACGGCGCGCTCGTCGGCGAGGGCGACCCGGCGGCCCAGGCCCGGCAGGTCTTCGAGAACCTCCGCCGCTGTCTGGCCGCCGCCGGAGCGACCTTCGACGACGTCGTCAAACTCACCTGCTTCGTCACGGACATGGCCCACATGCCGGCCGTGCGCGAGGCCCGCGCCGCGCACCTGCCCGACGAGCACCTGCCCGCCTCCTCGGCCGTCCAGGTCGCGGCCCTGGTCCGCCCGGAGTTCCTGCTGGAGGTGGAGGCCCTGGCGGTGGTGGCCGACTGACGCCACCGGCCGCACCCCTGAGCAGGTGTGTCCCTACCTCTGCCGCGGGATGCGCGCCAGCGCGTGCACCGCCGCCTCGGCGAGGGGCGGGTGGGCGAGTGCCTCGGTGAGGACCGGGCGGGCGCGGGTGTCGGCCAGGGCACCGAGCCCCTCCACGCAGGCCAGGGCCACCCGCCGGTAGGGGTCGTGCGGGCGCAGGCGCCGCCGCAGCGTGGTGATCAGGGCCGGCACGGCCTCCGGGGCCCGCAGGTCGACCAGCAGCCGCACCGGGTGCAGGGCGTAGGCCACGCGCAGCTCGTTGGTGGCGAGCGCGGCCGCGGCGCGGGCGGTGCGGGGGTCGCCGAGGCGGGCGAGGGCGTGGGCGGCGGAGGCGCAGCGCGGCGGGTCGCGGTGGTTGAGCAGCAGGACGAGGGTCTCGAACGATCGCCGGTCCCCGGCCAACCCCAGGCGGAACGCGGCCAGTTCCCGGGCCCACAGCGGCTGCCCCGGCGCGGTGAGCACCCCGGCGAGCACCTCGGCGTCCCCGGTGGCGGCGAGGTGCTCGAAGTCCGCCGTGCCGCCCGACTCCCGCCGTAAGCGCTCCGTGAGTGATCGCAACTCTTCGTCCATGACGCCGAGCGTAGGCGGCCTGGGCGGACCGCAGGAGGCAGATCACACACTTGAGTCCGGCTCGGATCCGGCTGGGGTCTGGCGCGCTCGTTACTCGCCGGTTAAGCTCAGACGAGCGAGTCACCCACTCGCAGCAACGCCTCACGACGGCCTGGTGACGCAGCCGTCGGGAGCAGCAGTCGGTTCGGTGCCTCAGGTACCGCAGTACGACCAGGCCCCGGGACAGGGCCGGTCGGATCCCCTTCCGTTCATCGGCCGGGCGTGTGCGCGCCCGCGGTGACGGCAGGACCGGGCGTGTGCGCTCGCAGCCCGAAGACACCCGCATCCCTCACGCACCCGGTGCGCCGCCTCGGCGCACCGGGGGGCGTTCCCAGTCGTCACCCTCATCCTGGAGTCCCGCGATGGCCACTCCCCAGTCCGACTCGTCCCTGTCCCCCCTCCGTACCGTCGCCGTCGTCGGCCTCGGCACCATGGGCACCGGCATCACCGAGGTGCTGGCCAAGGCCGGCCGCCAGGTCATCGGCATCGACATCAGCGGGGCCCAGGCCGCGCGGTCCGTCGCCGCCCTGGAGTCCTCCACCGCCCGCGCCGTCGAGCGCGGCCGGCTCACCGAGCAGGAGCGCGCCGACGTCCTCGCCCGGGTGACCACCTCCACCGACCTGCGGGCGGCGGCCGACGCCGACCTGGTCATCGAGGTGACGCCGGAGTCGTACGAGGTCAAGCAGCAGGTCTTCCGCGAGCTCGACGCGATCGTGCGCCCCACGGCCGTCCTGGCGACCGGCACCAACGCCCTGTCCGTGACCCGGCTGGCCGCCGACTCGGCCCGCCCGGAGCGGGTGCTGGGCCTGCACTTCTTCAACCCGGCCCCGGCCATGAAGCTGGTCGAGGTCGTCTCCTCCGTGCTGACCGCGCCGCAGGCCGTCGCCGCGGTCACCGACCTCGCCCTCGAACTGGGCAAGGAACCGGTCGCGGTCGGCGACCGCCCGGGGTTCGTCGCGGACGGGCTGCTGTTCGGCTACCTCAACCAGGCCGCCGCGATGTACGAGTCCAAGTACGCCTCCCGCGAGGACATCGACGCCGCGATGCGGCTGGGCTGCGGCCTGCCGATGGGCCCGCTCGCCCTGCTGGACCTGATCGGCGTCGACACCGCCCGCACCGTCCTGGACGCCATGTACGCCGAGTCCCACGACCGGCTGCACGCCCCGGCGCCGATCCTGAAGCAGCTCAGCGAGGCGGGCCTGACCGGCCGCAAGACGGGCCGCGGCTTCTACACCTACGAGGCCCCCGGCAGCGCCACCGTCGTGCGGGACGCGCTGACCCCGACGCAGGGTGCCGCGGCCACGCCGGGCCGCCCGGTGCGCTCGGTCGGCGTCGCGGGCTCGGGCACCATGGCCTCCGGCATCGCGGAGGTGTTCGCCAAGGCGGGCTACGACGTCGTCCTGGCCGCCCGCAGCGAGGAGAAGGCCGAGGCCGCGCGGGCCCGCATCGGCAAGTCCCTGGCGCGCTCCGTCGACAAGGGACGGATGACGGCCGAGACGGCCGCGAAGACCCTGGACCGGATCACCCCGGCGGGCTCCTACGACGCCTTCGCCGACGTGGACCTCGCGGTCGAGGCGGTCGCCGAGGACCTGGACGTGAAGCGGCAGTTGTTCGAGGCGCTGGACAAGGTGTGCAAGCCGGGCGCGATCCTGGCCACCACCACCTCCTCGCTGCCGGTCGTCGCCTGCGCCCGGGCCACCTCGCGTCCCCAGGACGTGATCGGCATGCACTTCTTCAACCCGGCGCCGGCCATGAAGCTGGTCGAGGTGGTCCGCACGGTGCTGACCGCCGACGACGTCCACGCGACGGTCCGCGAGGTGTGCGGGACGATCCGCAAGCACGCCGTGGACTGCGGTGACCGGGCCGGGTTCATCGTGAACGCGCTGCTGTTCCCCTACCTCAACAACGCGGTCAAGATGGTCCAGGAGCACTACGCCTCGCTCGACGACATCGACGCGGCGATGAAGCTGGGCGGCGGCTACCCGATGGGCCCCTTCGAGCTGCTGGACGTGGTCGGGCTCGACGTCTCGCTGGCCATCGAGCGGGTGCTGCACCGCGAGTTCCGCGACCCCGGGCTCGCCCCGGCCCCGCTGCTCGAGCACCTGGTGGCCGCGGGCTGCCTCGGCCGCAAGACCGGCCGGGGCTTCCGCGAATATGCCCGGCGCTGACCGGCCCGGCGGCCGGTTCCCGGCGGACACGGACTGGGGCGGTCTGCTGGGCCCGGCCGCCCCTCCCCCGCCCCCGCCGGGCGGGGGAACCGCCGGAGCGGCGCACCGAGCTGCGGACATGCAGTACGTTCGGGTCATGTCCCAGCCCGCCAAGTCCTCACGTACCCCCGCCACGCCCGACGCCCCGGAGAGCGCCGCGGGCAGCCGCGCGGCCGCCCAGCGGCTCAAGATGCGCCGGGAACTGGCGGCCGCGGCGATGGAGTTGTTCGCGACCAAGGGGTACGAGGCGACCACCGTCGACGAGATCGCGGCCGCGGCCGGGGTCGCCCGCCGCACGTTCTTCCGCCACTTCCGCTCCAAGGAAGAGGCGATCTTCCCCGACCACGACGACACCCTGATCCGCGCCGAGGCGGTGCTCAACGCCGCGCCCGCGCACGAGCACCCGCTGGACACGGTGTGCCGCGGCATCAAGGAGGTCATGAAGATGTACGCGGCCCGGCCGGACATCTCGGTCGCCCGCTACAAGCTCACCCGTGAGGTCCCCACCCTGCGCGAGGCGGAGATCGCGTCGGTGGCCCGCTACGAGCGGCTCTTCACCCGCTACCTGCTGGGGCACTTCGACGAGCACGCGCACGACGACGACGCCAACGACGACCCGCTGCTCGCGGAGGTCGCCGCCTCGGCCGTGGTGACCGCCCACAACCACGTGCTGCGGCGCTGGCTGCGCGCGGGCGGCCAGGGGGACGTGGAGGCGCAGCTCGACCACGCCTTCGCGATCGTGCGCCGCACCTTCGGGACGGGCATCGGAGCGGGCCGGTCCACGGCCCCGAGGCCGGCCCCGGCGGCGGTCTCGGCCGAGGGCGAGGTGCTGGTGACCGTGGCGCGCACGGACGCGCCGCTGCACGAGGTGATGCGGACCATCGAGCAGGCCCTCAAGGAGCGCTGAGGCAGTCCCCCGCTGTGACGACGGCCACCCTTCGGGGTGGCCGTTTTGCCATGTCAGAGGCCCTTTTCGGGGAGATCCCCGGGGCCGTTCGATCGATCATCGCTCATATGTTGCGTAAAGATTTCATCTGAGAGCAAGTTCTGGCACTGAGTGCCTTGCCAGGTGACACGGTGTGCCATACGTTGAAGGTGTCCGGGCGGCCGGCGCGCGAAGACCATGCGAACGCCGGCTGTCCCCGCAAGCCCCCTCCCGGGCTCGCGCGCCCGGACGCCTGCGTCACAGGCACCCTCCCGCGCCACCCGCGCCGCCGATCAGTCCCATCCGCCGAACCGACGGCACCCCCATCCCTCAGCAGCACCGACGTAACCCTCAGCGCCCCTCCCTCAGGGCGCTCACCGCCGGAGGCAACACCGTGACCGTGAAGGACATCCTGGACGCGATCCAGTCGCCGGAATCCACCCCCGCCGACTTCGCCGCACTGCCGCTCCCCGAGTCGTACCGCGCGATCACCGTCCACAAGGACGAGACGGAGATGTTCGCGGGCATGGCGACCCGTGACAAGGACCCGCGCAAGTCGATCCACCTCGACGAGGTGCCCGTGCCGGAACTCGGCCCGGGCGAGGCCCTGGTGGCCGTGATGGCCTCCTCGGTGAACTACAACTCGGTGTGGACCTCGATCTTCGAGCCGCTGTCCACCTTCGGCTTCCTGGAGCGCTACGGCCGCACCAACGAGCTGGCCAAGCGCCACGACCTGCCGTACCACATCATCGGCTCCGACCTCGCGGGCGTCGTCCTGCGCACCGGCCCCGGCGTCAACGCCTGGAAGCCCGGTGACGAGGTCGTCGCGCACTGCCTGTCCGTCGAGCTGGAGTCCTCCGACGGCCACAACGACACGATGCTCGACCCCGAGCAGCGCATCTGGGGCTTCGAGACCAACTTCGGCGGCCTCGCCGAGATCGCCCTGGTCAAGTCCAACCAGCTCATGCCGAAGCCGGCCCACCTCAGCTGGGAGGAGGCCGCGGCGCCGGGCCTGGTGAACTCCACCGCCTACCGCCAGCTCGTCTCCCGCAACGGCGCCGGCATGAAGCAGGGCGACAACGTGCTCATCTGGGGCGCCAGCGGCGGCCTCGGCTCGTACGCCACGCAGTTCGCGCTGGCCGGCGGCGCCAACCCGATCTGTGTCGTCTCCTCGCCGCAGAAGGCGGAGATCTGCCGGTCCATGGGCGCCGAGGCGATCATCGACCGCACCGCCGAGGGCTACAGGTTCTGGAAGGACGAGACCACCCAGGACCCCAAGGAGTGGAAGCGCTTCGGCAAGCGCATCCGCGAGCTCACCGGCGGCGAGGACATCGACATCGTCTTCGAGCACCCCGGCCGCGAGACCTTCGGCGCCTCGGTGTTCGTCACCCGCAAGGGCGGCACCATCACCACCTGCGCCTCGACCTCGGGCTACATGCACGAGTACGACAACCGCTACCTGTGGATGTCGCTGAAGCGGATCATCGGCTCGCACTTCGCCAACTACCGTGAGGCGTGGGAGGCCAACCGCCTGATCGCCAAGGGCAAGATCCACCCGACCCTGTCGAAGGTGTACTCCCTGGAGGACACCGGCCAGGCCGCCCACGACGTGCACCGCAACGCCCACCAGGGCAAGGTCGGCGTGCTGTGCCTGGCCCCCGAGGAGGGCCTGGGCGTGCGCGACGAGGAGAAGCGCGCGCAGCACATCGACGCCATCAACCGCTTCCGGAACATCTGAGGACAGCGGAGGTCCCCCCATGACTGAGCGTCAGCCCGCCGGCCGGCGGGAGAAGGACCGGCCCTGGCTCATGCGCACCTACGCCGGTCACTCCACGGCGGAGGCGTCCAACGAGCTGTACCGGCGCAACCTCGCCAAGGGCCAGACCGGTCTGTCGGTGGCGTTCGACCTGCCGACGCAGACCGGCTACGACTCCGACCACGTCCTCGCCCGCGGCGAGGTCGGCCGGGTCGGCGTGCCGGTGGCACACCTCGGTGACATGCGCCGGCTGTTCCAGGACATCCCCCTGGAGCAGATGAACACCTCGATGACCATCAACGCCACCGCCATGTGGCTGCTGGCGCTCTACCAGGTCGTCGCCGAGGAGCAGGGCGCGGACGTCACCCGGCTCCAGGGGACGACCCAGAACGACATCGTCAAGGAGTACCTGTCCCGCGGCACGCACGTGTTCCCGCCCGGGCCCAGCCTGCGCCTGACGACGGACATGATCGCGTACACGGTCTCCCACCTGCCGAAGTGGAACCCGATCAACATCTGCAGCTACCACCTGCAGGAGGCGGGCGCCACGCCGGTGCAGGAGATCGCGTACGCGATGTCCACCGCGATCGCCGTGCTGGACGCCGTGCGCGACAGCGGCCAGGTGCCGCAGGAGCGCATGGGGGACGTCGTCGGCCGCATCTCGTTCTTCGTGAACGCCGGGGTCCGGTTCGTCGAGGAGATGTGCAAGATGCGGGCCTTCGGCCGCATCTGGGACCAGGTCACCCGCGAGCGGTACGGCATCGAGAACCCCAAGCACCGCCGCTTCCGCTACGGCGTCCAGGTCAACTCCCTCGGCCTGACCGAGGCGCAGCCGGAGAACAACGTCCAGCGCATCGTGCTGGAGATGCTCGCCGTGACCCTCTCCAAGGACGCCCGCGCCCGGGCCGTGCAGCTTCCCGCCTGGAACGAGGCGCTGGGCCTGCCCCGCCCCTGGGACCAGCAGTGGTCGCTGCGCATCCAGCAGGTCCTCGCCTACGAGAGCGACCTGCTGGAGTACGGCGACCTCTTCGAGGGCTCGAAGGTGGTCGAGGCCAAGGTCGAGGAACTGGTCCAGGACTCGCTCGCGGAGATCGAGCGGATCCAGGAGATGGGCGGCGCGCTGGCCGCCGTCGAGTCGGGCTACCTGAAGTCGCAGCTCGTGGCCTCGCACGCGGAGCGCCGGGCGCGGATCGAGTCCGGCGAGGAGAAGATCGTCGGTGTGAACATCTTCGAGGGCACCGAGCCGAATCCGCTCACGGCCGACCTGGACACCGCGATCCAGACCGTCGACCCGGCGGTCGAGGCCCAGGTGATCGCCTCGCTCCAGCACTGGCGCGACACCCGCTACCAGCCGCCCTTCAACCACCCGCGCCCCTGCAAGGCGCTGGAGAAGCTGAAGGAGGCCGCGCGCGGCACCGACAACCTCATGGAGGCCACCCTGGAGTGCGCCCGCGCCGGCGTCACCACCGGCGAGTGGGCCGGGGCGCTGCGCGAGGTGTTCGGCGAGTTCCGCGCGCCGACCGGCGTGTCCTCGGCGCCCGTGGCGGTGCCCGCCGAGGAGGGCTCCCAGCTGGCCGAGGTGCGCCGCAAGGTGGAGCTGACGGCCAAGGAGCTGGAGGTGGGCAAGCTGCGCTTCCTGGTCGGCAAGCCGGGCCTGGACGGGCACTCCAACGGCGCCGAGCAGATCGCCGTGCGGGCCCGCGACGCCGGGTTCGAGGTGGTCTACCAGGGCATACGGCTCACGCCCGAGCAGATCGTGGACGCCGCCCTGGCCGAGGACGTGCACGCGGTGGGCCTGTCGATCCTGTCCGGTTCGCACGCCCAGCTCGTGCCGGACGTGCTGGAGCGGCTGCGTGTGGCCGGAGCCACAGACATCCCGGTGATCGCGGGTGGCATCATCCCTGGCGGTGACGCCGAACAGCTGCGGGCCGCCGGTGTGGCGGCGGTCTTCACCCCGAAGGACTTCGACATCACCGGCATCATCGGCCGCATCGTCGACGAGATCCGGACAGCGAACAAGCTCGACCCCCTGGAGGTCCCCGCATGACGACGCCTGTCAACCGCCTTCGCCCCCGGCGTTCCTGCCTGGCGGTGCCGGGCTCGAACCCGCGCTTCCTGGAGAAGGCGCAGGGCCTCCCGGCCGACCAGGTCTTCCTCGACCTGGAGGACGCGTGCGCCCCGCTCGCCAAGCCCGAGGCGCGGCACACCATCGTCAAGTTCCTCAACGAGGGCGACTGGACGGGCAAGACGCGCGTGGTGCGGGTCAACGACTGGACCACCGAGTGGACGTACCGCGACGTCGTCACGGTCGTCGAGGGCGCCGGGCCGAACCTCGACTGCATCATGCTGCCGAAGGTGCAGAGCGCCGAGCAGGTGGTCGCGCTGGACCTGCTGCTCACCCAGATCGAGAAGACGATGGGCTTCGAGGTCGGGCGCATCGGCATCGAGGCGCAGATCGAGAACGCGCAGGGCCTGAACAACGTCAACGCGATCGCGCAGGCCTCCCCGCGCATCGAGACGATCATCTTCGGCCCGGCCGACTTCATGGCGTCGATCAACATGAAGTCGCTGGTCGTGGGCGAGCAGCCGCCCGGCTACCCGGCGGACGCCTACCACTACATCCTGATGAAGATCCTGATGGCCGCCCGCGCCAACGACCTCCAGGCCATCGACGGTCCCTACCTGCAGATCCGCAACGTCGACGGCTTCCGCGAGGTGGCCGGCCGCGCCGCCGCGCTGGGCTTCGACGGCAAGTGGGTGCTGCACCCCGGCCAGGTCGACGCCGCCAACGAGGTCTTCTCGCCCTCGCAGGAGGACTACGACCACGCCGAGCTGATCCTGGACGCGTACGACTACTACACGTCCGAGGCGGGCGGCAAGAAGGGCTCGGCGATGCTCGGCGACGAGATGATCGACGAGGCCAGCCGCAAGATGGCCCTGGTCATCTCCGGCAAGGGCCGCGCCGCCGGCATGCAGCGCACCAGCAAGTTCGAGATCCCGGAGGCCTGAGCGCCATGCAGTTCGGACGCACCTACGAGGAGTTCGAGGTCGGGGCGACGTACAAGCACTGGCCGGGCAAGACGGTCACGGAGTACGACGACCACCTGTTCTGTCTCCTCACCATGAACCACCACCCGCTCCACCTGGACACGAATTACGCCGAGAAGACGACGGACTTCGGCAAGAACGTCGTGGTGGGCAACTACGTCTACTCCCTGCTGCTCGGCATGAGCGTGCCGGACGTCTCCGGCAAGGCCATCGCCAACCTGGAGATCGAGTCGCTGAAGCACGTGGCGCCGACCTTCCACGGCGACACCGTCTACGGCGAGACGACCGTGCTCGACAAGTGGCCGTCGAAGTCGAAGGACGACCGCGGCATCGTGCACGTCGAGACCAAGGGCTACAAGCAGGACGGCACCCTGGTGTGCGTGTTCCGCCGCAAGGTGATGGTGCCCACCGAGACGTACATCAAGGAGCGCGGCGGCGAGCAGCCCGGCCGCCCGGAGCTGCGAGAGCAGGAGAAGTAGTCATGGCGCGACTCGCCCAGACCGCCGGTCTGACCGACGTCCAGCAGGAGATCCTCTCCACCGTCCGCGACTTCGTAGACAAGGAGATCATCCCGGTCGCCACCGAGCTGGAGCACCGCGACGAGTACCCGCAGCAGATCGTGGACGGGCTCAAGGAGCTGGGCCTGTTCGGTCTGATGATCCCCGAGGAGTACGGGGGCCTGGGCGAGTCGCTCCTGACCTACGCGCTGTGCGTCGAGGAGATCGCCCGCGGGTGGATGTCGGTGTCCGGCATCATCAACACGCACTTCATCGTCGCCTACATGCTCAAGCAGCACGGCACGCAGGAGCAGAAGGACCACTTCCTGCCGAGGATGGCGGCCGGCGACGTGCGCGGCGCCTTCTCGATGTCGGAGCCGGGCCTCGGCTCGGACGTGTCGGCCATCACGTCCAAGGCGGTCAAGGACGGCGACGAGTACGTCCTGAACGGCCAGAAGATGTGGCTGACCAACGGCGGCACCTCCTCGCTCGTGGCCGTCCTGGTGCGCAGTGACGAAGGACACCCCGAGGGCACGGCGCCCCACCGGTCGATGACGACCTTCCTGGTGGAGAAGGAGCCCGGCTTCGGCGAGGTCCGTCCCGGTCTGACCATCCCGGGCAAGATCGACAAGATGGGCTACAAGGGCGTCGACACCACCGAGCTGATCATGGACGGCCTGCGGGTGCCGGCCGACCGGGTGCTCGGCGGGGTCACCGGGCGCGGTTTTTACCAAATGATGGACGGCGTGGAGGTCGGCCGGGTCAACGTCGCGGCGCGCGGCTGCGGCGTGGCCCAGCGCGCCTTCGAGCTGGGCGTCCAGTACGCCCAGCAGCGCCACACCTTCGGCAAGCCCATCGCCCAGCACCAGGCGATCCAGTTCAAGCTGGCCGAGATGGCTACCAAGGTCGAGGCCGCGCATGCGATGATGGTGAACGCGGCACGCAAAAAGGACTCCGGGGAGCGAAACGACCTCGAGGCCGGGATGGCGAAGTACCTGGCCTCCGAGTACTGCAAGGAGGTCGTGGAGGACGCCTTCCGGATCCACGGCGGCTACGGCTTCTCCAAGGAGTACGAGATCGAGCGCCTCTACCGGGAGGCCCCGATGCTGCTGATCGGTGAAGGCACCGCCGAGATCCAGAAAATGATCATCGGGCGAAGGCTGCTCGAAGAGTATCGGTTCCAGGGCTAGATGTCCGGGTTGGGGGTGTTTTCTTCGAGAAGAAGATCACACCCCGTCAACCTTCCTCAGCCGCCGACTCGGCTTCCTGGCTTACCCAGTTGTGGCCGTTAACCGCTACGATCGCCGGAAAGCCGCCGTCCCCCCGTCGAAGCGCGGCACCATCCGCTACGAAGGTCATCCATGCCCCACAGCCAAACCTCTGCACCTCGCGACAGCCTCGCCGGCGTACGCCTCGCGCGCGGAGCATCGCCGTGGCTTCTGCCGACCGTCGCCACCGCGGCCGTCAGCCTGGTCCGCGCCCGCCGCTCGGGTGCCGCCAAGGCCGTCGCCGTGCCCGCCACCGCTCTCGCGGCGGGCATGCTGTGGTTCTTCCGCGACCCCGAGCGCGAGATCGCTCAGGGCAGGGTCATCTCCCCCGCCGACGGTGTGGTGCAGAGCATCATGCCGTGGAAGGACGGACGCACCCGGGTCGCGATCTTCATGAGCCCGCTGAACGTCCACGTCAACCGCGCCCCGCTGGCCGGCACCGTGACCTCGGTCGAGCACATCCCGGGCGGGTTCGTCCCGGCGTTCAACAAGGAGAGCGAGAACAACGAGCGCGTCGTCTGGCACTTCGACACCGAGCTCGGTGACATCGAGATGATCCAGATCGCCGGCGCCGTCGCCCGCCGCATCGTCCCCTACCTGCCCCAGGGCACGAAGGTCGAGCAGGGCGAGCGCATCGGTCTGATCCGGTTCGGCTCGCGCGTGGACCTCTACCTGCCCGAGGGCGTGGAGGTCGCGGTCGAGGTCGGCCAGAAGACCGTGGCTGGGGTGACTCGCATTGACCGTGATTGACCCGGAGACGCAGGCGGGCTGGGTACCCGAGGCCGACGACGCGGACGACGAGGAGATGCCCCTCTCGCTGCGCCTGTCGATAGCGGACACCCTCACACTGGGCAACGCCACGTGCGGCTTCATGGCGGTGTACTTCACCACCACGGGCATCCTGATCCCCCACCTCACGGGTGACCAGGAGGCCGGCATGGCCCGCCACAGCGCGGCCACGGCGGTCATCCTGATGCTCTGCGCGGCGGTCTTCGACCTCTTCGACGGGCTGGTGGCGAGGAAGCTGCGCTCCTCCCCCATGGGCGCGGAGCTGGACAACCTCTCGGACCTGATCAGCTTCGGTCTGGCCCCGGCCTACTTCGTCCTGGTCTACGGCATGGTCGCCGACGACGCGCACCAGCGGGTGGCGGCGGTCGGCGCGATCGTCGTGCTGCTCGCCGTGGTGCTCAGACTCGCGCGCTTCTCGTGCGTGACGCCGCCGAACGGCATGTTCCAGGGCATGCCCTCGCCGTTCGGCGCGCTCACGGTGGTCTCCATCGTGCTGCTGGAGCTGCCGTTCGTGGCGACGCTGCTCGCCATCATCGGCACGGCCTGGCTCATGGTGAGCCGGGTGGAGTACCCCAAGCCCCGGGGCCGCCTGGCCGGCGCGATGCTCGGCTGGATCGTGCTGTCGATGGGCCTGCTGGCGGCCTGGGCGTTCGACGCCCCGAGCGGTCAGCTGCTGCTGCAGACCGGCTGCGCGCTGCAGCTCGTCATGGGAGCGGTGATCCCGCTGTTCGCCACGGCCCGCCGGGTGAACACGTTCCGCGACAACCGCCGCGAGGCGCGGGCGGCCCAGCTCCCGTAGCGGCCGCCGTCGTACGACATGAGGGGCCCCGGACCTGTACGGTCCGGGGCCCCTCGTCGTCCGGACCGGGCGGGCCCGACCGGAGGCCGGGGCGGCTCAGGGGGCCGTGGCGGGGGCGCCGAGCGCCTCCAGGCGCTCCTCGCTGGGGCTCCCGGGCTCGGCGTGGAAGACGACCAGGGTGAGCCCGTCGGTACCGTCGATCGACAGCTTGTTCGAGTGCAGCTCCAGGTCGCCGACCTCCGGGTGCCGGAGCCTGCTGATCCGCCCGCGCCGCGGCTGCACGTCGTGCCGCTCCCACAGCCGCCGGAAACGCTCGCTGGCCGCGGACAGCTCGGCCACCAGCTCCCTGAGCCGCGGCCCGTCCAGGTCGGGCCCCACGGCACCGCGCAGCACGGCGACGCCCTCCTCGGTCAGCTCCTCCCAGTCCCGGCGCAGCGCGCGCTCGGCGGGGTCGAGGAAGACGGCGCGCAGCAGGTTCACGCCGGGGGTGTAGTTCGGGGACAGGGCGGTCGCCAGCCGGTTGACGGCGAGGGCGTCGGCGTACCGGTTCTGGACGTAGGCGGGGTTGCGGGTCCAGCCGTCGATGAGCCCGCGGACACTCGCGGGCACCGCGTCGGCCGCCCGCGGGGCGGCCGGTGAGCGGGGCGCGCCCGGGGGCCGGGCCAGCGCGAGCAGGTGCTCGGTGGCGCCGGTGTCCAGGCGCAGCACCCGCGCGACGGAGCGCAGCACCTGGACTGAGGGGTTGCGGTCCCGGCCCTGCTCGAGGCGCAGATAGTAGTCGGAGCTGATGCCGGCGAGCAGCGCGACCTCCTCGCGCCGCAGCCCCGGCACCCTCCGGATCCCCCCGCCGCGCAGCCCCACGTCCTCGGGGCGCACCAGCGCCCGCCGGGCCCGCAGGAACTCCCCGAGGGCGTTCGAGACATCCATGGGTCCACCGTACGGCGCCGTCGGCGGGGGGCCGAAGGTGCGGGCTCAGGTCAGGAAGTCGTGCCCGATCCGCTCGGCGACCCGCTCCAGGATCGGTCCGGCCTCGGCGATGCACCGCGCCACGTCGGGCTCGGCGTCGGTCAGCGGGTACGCCCGCCGGATCCCGGCCCGCCCCAGCTCCTCCGGCGGCAGGGCCAGCCGGCCGCACACCGCGACGACCTCCTTGCCGGCGGCCCGCGCGGCCGTCGCCACGCCCGCCGGTGCCTTCCCGTGCAGCGTCTGCCGGTCCAGCGACCCCTCGCCGGTGATCACCAGCTCCGCCCGATCCAGCGCCGGCGCGAAGCCCAGCACGTCGAGCATGACCTCGATCCCGGCCCGGAACCGCGCGCCGAGCAGCAGCGCCCCGTACCCGATGCCGCCCGCGGCACCGGCACCCGGCGACGCCGCGTGCGCGGCGGCCCGCGACCCGAGCGCCGCCTCCAGCACCTCCACGTAGCGCGAGAGCGCCGCGTCCAGGGCCGCCACGTCGTCCGGCGAGGCGCCCTTCTGCGGGCCGTAGACCGCCGGTGCGCCCTTCGGTCCGGTCAGCGGGTTGTCGACGTCGCTCGCGAGGACCAGGTCCACGGACCGAAGGCGCGGGTCGAGGCCGGACAGGTCGGCCCGGGCCACCTCGGCGAGGCCGCCCCCGCCGGGCGCCACCGGCTCGCCGTGGGCGTCCAGGAAGCGCGCCCCGAGCGCGGACAGCATGCCCGCGCCGCCGTCGGTCGTCGCGCTCCCCCCGACGCCGAACACGATCGTGCGCACCCCGGCGTCCAGCGCGGCCCGCAGCAGTTCCCCGGAGCCGTACGTCGACGCCGTGAGCGGTGCGAACACGCCCTCCGGCAGCCGCTGCAGACCGCTCGCCTCCGCCATCTCCACGACCGCCGTGTCGCCGCGCAGCGCGAACGCGGCCGTCACCTCGTCCCCGAGGGGCCCGGCGACCCGCACCTCGCGGCGCTCGAACCCGGCGGCGACCGCCGCGTCCACCGTGCCGTCGCCGCCGTCGGCGACGGGCAGCGCCTCGACCTCCACGTCCGGCACGACCCGCCGCAGCCCCGCCGTGACCCGCTCGGCGACCTGCACGGCCGTCAGCGACCCCTTGAACTTGTCCGCGGCCACGAGCACCCGTCGGGTGCCGCGTCCAGAAGCCTCCGCCACCTGGTCATCCCCTTGCTCTCCGGGCCCCGCGCACGTCAGGGCCAGTCGCGCCGCAGTGACCTTAACCTCACGACGCCCCCGCCGTCATGCCCTGCCCGGACCCTGGACAGGCCCCGCACCGGCGCCCCGAGACGGCCGTACGCACCCCGGGGGCACGGGTGGGCCCGTACCGGGTACACCCTTCCCATGACCCCTGTGGGCACCGAGCCGGAGCTCGACGACCGCATCCTGGGGGGCTGGCTCGGCCGGATCGCGGGCAACATGCTCGGCAAGCCGGTCGAGCAGGGCGACCTGTGGACGCGCGACCGCATCGACCGCTACCTGCGCCGGGCGGCGGCCCTGCCGCTGACCGACTACCTTCCCGAACCCGCCGACGAGGGCCTGGCCGGCGCGCTGCGCCCGGAGTGGCGCCAGTGCGTGCGCGGCCGCATCCACGGGAGCTGCCGCGACGACGACGTCGACTACGCCATCCTCGGCCTGCACCTGCTGGAGACGCACGGCTTCGGCTTCAGCACCGAGCAGGTCGGCGACCTGTGGCTGCTGCGGCTGCCGTACCTGCAGACCTTCACCGCGGAGCGGGCCGCGTACCGCAACCTCGCGAACGGGCTCAAGCCGCCGCTGACGGCCACGTACGACAACCCCTACCAGGAGTGGATCGGCGCCCTGATCCGCGCCGACGCCTTCGGCTGGACCTCGCCGGGCGACCCGCGCCGCGCCGCCGCCCTGGCCCGCCGGGACGCGGTGCTCTCGCACACCGGCAACGGGGTGTACGGGGCGATGTTCGCGGCCGCGCTGATCGCCGCCGCGTTCACCGCGCCGGACGTCCGCGACGCCCTGGAGCAGGCGCTCACGGTGGTCCCGGCGAGCTGCCGCCTGGCCCGGACGGTGCGCCGGGTGCTCTCCCTGCACGCGACGCGGCTGCCCTGGGAGGAGACGCTCACCACGGTGGCCGAGGAGACGGCCGGGCTCGGCTGGATCCACACCGTGCCCAACGCGGCCGTGCTGACGGCGGGACTGCTGTACGGCGACGGCGACTTCACCCGCACCATCGCGCTGACCGTGCGCGGGGGTCTGGACACCGACTCCAACGGGGCGACGGCCGGCTCGGTGGCCGGGGTGCTCACCGGTGCGCGGGCCATCCCGGCGCAGTGGACCGAACCGCTGGAGGACACCGTGCGCAGTGCGGTGTTCGGCTTCGACGGGGTGCGGATCAGCGAACTGGCCGAGCGGACGGTGCGGTTGGCACGCACCGGGGCGTAGGGGGCGAGCGCCGCCGCGGAGGAGCCGTGTGGGGGGCCGCGTGCTGGTTACCCTTCCGGGGTGACCAGTGAGAACTACGCCGCGTACATCGCTTCCCTGCCCCGCGTGCTCGTCGGGGCCGCCGCGCTCTTCCGGGACGCCGAGGGGCGGGTGCTGCTGGTGGAGCCCAACTACCGCGAGGGCTGGGCGCTGCCGGGCGGCACCGTGGAGTCGGACGACGGGGAGAGCCCGCGCCAGGGCGCCCGCCGGGAGACCCTGGAGGAGATCGGCCTCGACCGTGAGCTCGGCCGGCTGCTGGCCGTGGACTGGGTGCCGGGCACGGACCGGCCGCCTCTGGTGGCGTACCTGTACGACGGCGGGGTGCTCGACGAGGACGACCTCAAGGCGATCCGCCTCCAGGAGGAGGAGCTGCTGTCCTGGCGGCTGGTGCCGCGCGAGGACCTCCCCGACCACCTGCTGGGCAGCCTCGGCCGGCGCGTCCTGGCCGCGCTGGACGCCCTCGCCGACGGCTCGGGCCCGCTGGAGCTGGAGAGCGGGCGGCCGGTCGGCTGACGCCGGGTGGCGCTAGGGGGCCGCCCCCTAGGACGGGGGTCAGCCCTCGACGTCGCGCGGCTTGAGGTCGACCTCGCGCAGTCCCTCGTCACGGGCGGCGGTCCGCGCCTCCGTGCGGTGGCCGCGCTCGATGTAGTCGCGGACCACGAGTTCGACGGCGTCCTGGGGGTTGCCGACGCCGGCGAGGACCATGACCTCGACGACGAGCCGGGCGTCCAGGGAGACGGTGACCTTGGCCATGCCGGGACGGTAACACCCCGGGTCCGCGCGTGGATATCCGTTCGCCGTGGCCGGACGCACCGCCCTACCCTCGCCCCATGAGCAAGCCACTCGTGGCCCTGCTGAGCGGGGCGGGCATCTCCACCGACTCCGGGATCCCGGACTACCGCGGCCCCGGCGGACTGTGGCGCCGGGACCCGGAGGCGGAGAAGCTCGTCACCCACTCCTTCTACATGGCCGATCCGGACGTCCGGCGCCGCGCGTGGCTCATGCGGCGCGACGCCGGGGCGCTGGGCGCCGAGCCGAACGCCGCGCACCGGGCCGTCACCGAGCTGGAGCGGTCCGGGGTGCCGGTGCGGGTGATCACGCAGAACGTGGACGGGCTGCACCAGCTCGCCGGGATGCCCGCCCGCAAGGTGCTCGAACTGCACGGCAGCGCCCGGAGCGTGGTGTGCACCCACTGTCACGCGCGCGGCCCGATGCGCGACGCCCTGGCGCGGGTCGAGGCCGGCGAGGACGACCCGCCGTGCCTGGAGTGCGGCGGTGTGCTGAAGCCAGCCACCGTGATGTTCGGCGAGCGGCTCGACCCGGCGGTCCTCGCCGAGGCGGTCGCCATCACCAAGGCGTGCCACGTCTTCCTCGCCGTCGGGACCAGCCTGCAGGTGCAGCCGGCCGCGGGCCTGGCCGGGGTCGCGGTCGACCACGGCGCCCGGCTGGTCGTCGTCAACGCCGAGCCGACCCCCTACGACGACCTCGCGGACGAGGTGGTGCGCGAGCCGATCGGCACCGCGCTGCCCCGGCTGCTGCGGGAGCTGGCCGCGCAGGACACCGCCTAGGGGTGTCTCGTCGGCCAGGCCGGATCAGGGAGCGGCGTCCGGTGCCGTGCATCGCAAGGCGGAGGAGGGCGGCGATGCGGAGTATCGCCAACCGACGACAACGCGGCGAGGCGCGGTGCCGGGCGCCGCGAGCCCGGCCTGGCCGACGAGACACCCCTAGAACAGGGCCGGTGTCGCGCCCCGTTCGAAGTCCAGCAGGCGGCGCTTGCGGTCCAGGCCGCCGCCGTAGCCGGTGAGGCCGCCGCTCGCGCCGATGACCCGGTGGCAGGGGACGACGATCCCGACGGGGTTCTTGCCGTTGGCGAGGCCCACCGCGCGGGAGGCGGTCGGTTGGCCGAGGAGCGCGGCGAGTTGGCCGTAGGTGCGGGTCTCGCCGTAGGGGATGGCGCGCAGGGCGGTCCAGACGGAGCGCTGGAACGGGGTTCCGTGCAGGCGCAGTTCGAGGGTGAACTCGGTCAACTCGCCCGCGAAGTAGGCTTCCAGTTGCTCCTCTGCCTCGGCGAACGGGGTGTGGTCGGGCGGGCCGAAGCTCTCCTCGGGCGGGCGGTGGCGCTGGTCGGTCATGTAGAGGCCGCACAGGACGCCGTCGTCGGCGACGAGGGTCAGCGGGCCGTAGGGGCTGTCGATGACGGTGTGGGCTTTCACGCGGTTGTCCTCAGGCGGGAAGGAAGTTGATCGGGTGGCTGTCGGTCGCCCACAGGTGCTGCACGGCGTACGCCCGCCAGGGGCGCCAGGCCGCCGCACGGGCGGTGAGCGCGGCGGGCGTGGCCGGCAGGCCGAGCCGGCGGGCCGCGGCACGCACCCCGAGGTCGGTGGGCAGGAAGGCGTCGGGGTCGCCGAGGGCCCGCATGGCGATGACCTCGACGGTCCACGGCCCGAACCCGGGCAGCGCGAGGAGCGTGGCGCGGGCCTCGGCCCAGTCGCTCTCGACGCCCAGGTGCAGGCTGCCGTCGGCCAGCCGGTCGACCAGGCCGGTCAGGGTGGCGCGGCGGGTGGCGGGCATGGCCAGGGTGCCGGGGTCCACGGCGGCCAGCGCGGCCGGTTCGGGGAAGAGGTGGGTGAGGCCGCCCGCGGGGTCGTCGACCGGGTCGCCGTGGGCGGTGACCAGGCGGGCCGCGTGGGTGCGGGCGGCGGCGGTGGAGACCTGCTGGCCGAGCACCGCGCGGACCGCGAACTCGGCCTCGTCCACGGTGCGCGGCACCCGGCGGCCGGGTGCCTTGTCGACCAGCGGCGCGAGCTGCGGGTCGGTGCGCAGCTGGTCGTCGACGGCGACCGGGTCGGCGTCCAGGTCGAGCAGGCGGCGGCAGCGGCTGATGGCCACGGTGAGGTCGCGCAGGTCGGCGAGGGTGAGGCGGCAGGCCACGTGGTCGGGGGCCGGGGCGAGCGCGACGATCCCGTGGCCGTAGGGCAGCCGCAGCGTGCGCCGGTACGCGCCGTCCCGCCACTCCTCGACGCCGGGTACGGCGGTCGCCGCGAGGTGCCCGAAGAGGTTGTCGGGGTGCAGCGGGGCGCGGAAGGGCAGGCGGAGCTGCAGCGTGCCGGGGGCGGCCGGGGCGGCGCGGTCGTGCTTCGGGAGCCGGGCGCGCAGTGCGGTCGGGGACAGGGCGAAGACCTCGCGCACGGTGTCGTTGAAGCTGCGGACGGAGGAGAAGCCCGCCGCGAACGCCACGTCGGCGAGCGGCAGCCGGGTCGTCTCGATGAGGACGCGGGCGGTCTGGGCGCGCTGGGCGCGGGCCAGGGCGAGCGGGCCGGCGCCCAGCTCGGCGCGCAGGTGCCGCTCGACCTGGCGGGTGCTGTAGCCGAGGCGGGCGGCGAGGCCGGGCACGCCCTCGCGGTCCACGACGCCGTCGGCGATCAGCCGCATGGCGCGGGCGACCACGTCGGCCCGGCCGCTCCACTCCGGGGAGCCGGGGCTGGTGTCGGGGCGGCAGCGCTTGCAGGCCCGGAAGCCGGCCTGCTGGCAGGCGGCGGCGCTGGCGTAGAACGTCATGTTCTCGGGCTTGGGCGGTACCACGGGGCAGCTCGGCCGGCAGTAGATGCGGGTGGTGAGGACGGCGGTGAAGAACCAGCCGTCGAACCGCGCGTCCTTGGACTGCACGGCGCGTACGCAGTGCTCCCGGTCGGTGTGCATCCCGTTCTGCATGCGTCCAGCATCGGGCACCGGGCCCGCACCTGGCTGGCAGGATCACGACATCGACCTTCCGTGACCAGGCGCGCCCTCAGCCTCGGTGCCGCGGGGCGACCACCAGCGCCCGGATCACGAACAGGTCCAGGCCCATCACCACCACCGACCACAGCGGCTCGTAGGGCAGGAACAGGAACTGGGCGACGAGCCCGAGGCCGGCCAGGACGACGCCGGCCGTGCGGGCCCGTGCGACGCCCCTGAGGACACCGGCGCCGGCCAGGGCGAGGAGCGCGCCGAGGGTGAGGTGGATCCAGCCCCAGCCGGCGAGGCCGAGCCGATAGGCGTAGGCGCCGGTGCGGGCGTAGACGTCGTCCCCGGCGACCGCGGCCACGCCTTGGAGCACGGCGAGCAGGCCGCTGCACAGCATCAGCACGGCGGCCAGGGCGGCGCCCCCGCCGTCGGGGGGCGCGGGAGGTGGCGGCGGAGCGGGCGGAGGGGGTCCGCCGCGCGGGACCGACCAGGCGGTGCCGATCTCGCCCTGCGGCTCGCCGGGCGCGGGGTGCGGTCCGGAGACCATCGACGGCGCTCCCTTCCCGTGGGACGTGGGGTCCGTTGCAGGAGATCCCGGGCGCGCGGCGGGGGCGAGCGCGGCGGGGCCGTTCGGGTGAGCGGCCCCGCCGGCGGGCGTCACATGTTGATCATGTGGCCGGCCAGGCCGTGCACGGCTTCCTTGACGGCCTCGCCCAGCGTCGGGTGGGCGTGGACGTTGCGGGCGACCTCGTGCACGGTGAGGTCCCACTGCTGGGCCAGGGTCAGCTCGGGCAGCAGCTCGGTGACGTCCGGGCCGATGAGGTGGCCGCCGAGCAGCTCGCCGTACTTGGCGTCGCTGATCAGCTTGACGAAGCCGGTGGTGTCGCCGAGGCCGTGCGACTTGCCGTTGGCGGTGAACGGGAACTTGGCGACCTTGACGTCGTGTCCGAGCTCGCGGGCCTGCGCCTCGGTGTAGCCGAAGCTGGCGACCTGCGGCTGGCAGTAGGTGGCGCGCGGGATCATGGCGTAGTCCAGCTCCATGGTCTCGGCGTCGGCGATCGTCTCGGCGGCGATCACGCCCATCGCCTCGGCGGCGTGCGCGAGCATCAGCTTGGCGGTGACGTCGCCGATGGCGAACAGGTGCGGGACGGAGGTGCGGCAGCGGCCGTCGACGTCGATGGCGCCGCGGTCGGTGAGCTTCACACCGGTGTTCTCCAGGCCGTAGCCGGTGACGTTGGGGGCGAAGCCGATCGCCTGGAGGACCTTGTCGGCCTCCAGGACCTGCTGGGAGCCGTCCTTGGCGGTGACGGTGACCCGGACCTGCGGCCCGGACTCGTCGATGCTCTCGACCCGGGTGGAGGTGAGCACGTCGATGCCCAGCTTGCGGTACTGGCGGGCGAGTTCGGCGGAGACCTCGGCGTCCTCCAGCGGCGTCACCCGGTCCAGGAACTCGACGATGGTGACCTTCACGCCGTAGTTGTGCAGGACGTAGGCGAACTCGATGCCGATCGCGCCGGCGCCCGCGATGACGATCGACCGCGGCAGGTCGTCGGCGAGGATCTGCTCCTCGTACGTCACCACGCGCGCGCTGCGCTTGGTGCCGGGCAGCAGCCTCGGCGTGGCGCCGGTGGCGATGATGCAGTGGTCGAAGCCGAGTGTGCGGGTGTTGCCGTCGTAGCCCGTGACCTGGAGGGTGTGGTCGTCGAGGAACGTGCCGCGGCCGTCGAACTCGGTGATCTTGTTCTTCTTCATCAGGTAGTGGACGCCCTTGACCCGGCCGTCGGCGACCTTGCGGCTGCGGCGGAACGCCTCGCCGTAGTCGAAGGAGACCTGCCCGTCGACCTTGATGCCGAAGGTCTTGGCCTCGCGCGTGACGATGTGCGCCAGTTCGGCGTTGCGCAGCAGGGCCTTGGTGGGGATGCAGCCCACGTTCAGGCAGACGCCGCCCCAGTACTTCTCCTCGACGACCGCGACGCGCTTGCCCAGCTGGGCGGCGCGGACGGCGGCCACATAGCCGCCGGGGCCGGCGCCGAGGACCACGACGTCGAAGCGTTCGTCCTGCTCGGCCATGGGTGGCTTCCCCTTCCCTCGGGATGTGGACCGGTCCGTTTCCCGTTCCGTGGTGGATTGTTCCGCTGTTCGGCACCCGCCGCCACAGAGATCATCCGGGCGTGCGGGGCGTCACACCGAACGGGGAACGGAACCGGGCCTCCCGCTGTTCCCGGCGCGCCCCGCGCTACCGCGCCGCGGTGGGCCGGCGCGCGGCCGCCATGGCGTCCGCCAGGTCGGTCAGCGGCCGCAGCCGGTAGGTGTAGGCGTAGGCGCGGTCCGCGAACAGCTTGTACTCGTCGTGGGTGTGGGCGCCCCAGCTGTTGTCGCCGCCGACGCCCATCTGCCGGTGGTTGACCCGCAGCACGACCGCGTCGCGGGGCGTGAGCTGGTAGTCGTGGCGGGCGCCGACCGAGAGGTCCTCCGGGGTGAAGTGGGAGGCGTTGACCTCCAGCAGCGGCTCGCCGCTGACAAGCAGGCCGCGCCCGTCGGCGTCGGTCAGCGCCGCCCAGCGCACGTCGGTCTTGTTGCCGTTCTCCTGCGGGCGCAGGTAGCCGCTCCACTGGGCGGCGACGGTGCCGGAGTACAGGCCCACGTCGGTGCCGTTGTTGCGGTCCCAGTGGTTCTCCTCGGGGCCGCGGCCGTAGTAGTGCAGGCGGTCCAGGCGGCGCGGCAGGAACAGCAGGGCGCCGACCTCGGGGAGGTAGGGCAGTCCGGCGCCGGGGTGCAGGGTGTGGTCGACCTTGATCTCGCCGTTGCCGAAGACGGTGTACGTGGTGGACCAGGTGGAGGCGACGGTGGTGGGCAGGGTGCCGGTCACCTCGACCCGTACGGCCCGGTCGGCCAGCGGGCCGACCCGGACGCCGGTGACGGTGCGGGCCGCTCCGGCGTCCCGCCAGGTCTGGTTGCGGGTGTGCTGGCCGTTGCCCCGGTCGTTGTCGGTGGGCGCGCGCCAGAAGTTAGGCACCGGGCCGGAGGTGATCAGCCGGCGGCCGCCCGCCTCGTACGACGCGAGGGTGCCGCCGCGCTTGTCGATCACGACCGAGAAGTCCCGGCCGGTGACCTCGACGGTCTTGTCCCGCTCCTGGTGGCGCAGCGCCGGGACGCTTCTCAGCGGGGCGGGGGTCACGGCCGGGACGCCCGCGTCGAGCGGGAGTTGCTGCTTGGCCACCTCGAAGCCGGCCTTCGCCCAGGGGGTGGCCCGCCTGGTGGTGAAGGAGAGCTGGAGGAAGTACTCGGTGCCGGGCTTCGCGTCGCGCGGCAGCCGTACGGGCAGCGTGACGTCCTTGTGGGACAGCGGGGCGACGTCCAGTTGCTCGCGGGTGAGGCTGCCGTGCTGGACGACCTTGCCGTCGGCGACCAGGGACCACCGGCTGTCGAACCGGCGGAGGTCGGTGAACAGGTACTCGTTGGTGAGCCGGACCGCGCCGGGGCCGCCCGCGGCGGGGGTGACCTGGATCGCCTGGTAGACCTGCTTGACCTCCGCGGCCTTGCCGGTGTGGCCGCGGTCGGCGGTGACGATGCCGTCGCCGGAGAAGGCGCCGTCGTTGGGGTTGTCGCCCCAGTCGCCGCCGTAGGCGAGGAAGGTCTTCGCGCGGGGCCGCTTCTCGGTGAACCGGACCGTGGCGGCGTCGAACCAGAAGCGCACGCCCTCGTCGCCGGGGCCGCGCCGGCCGGAGGCCAGTTCGGCGGCGCCGAGCGCGCGGGAGTACACGCGGGCCGCGCGGATCGTGCCGCTGAACTCCCGGGTGGGGTTGTCGACGTCGGTGGCCAGCGCGAGCGGGGCGGTGGTGCTGCCGGGCCGCCGGGTGGTGGTGCGGGTGGCGCGCACCACGCCGTCGACGTGGAGGGTGAGGGTGCCCGCGTCCGCGTCGAAGACCCCGGCGACGTGGTGCTCGCGGCCGGTCCAGTCCTCGGGCAGCGTCCAGCCGGCGGTGATCCACTGGCCGTCGCCGTGGATGAAGAACTCCAGCGTCCCGTTGGTCTGCTTCAGCGCGTACTGGGTGTCGCCCTTGGCGAGGATCGGCTGGTGGTAGCCGGTGACGTGCGGGGTGACCCAGGCCTCCAGGGTGAGGGACCCGGTGAGGTCCAGGCGCGGGTCGCGGGCGAAGACCGTGCCGCCGGAGACGCCCCGGTGCCGGTCGAAGCCGCCGCTGGGGGCCATGACCTCGCCGCGCAGCCGGGCCGGGCCGGTCTCGGTGAGCAGCTTGCGGGTGGGTGTGGGCCAGCTGAGGGCCTGGTCGACGAAGTCCCAGATCCAGCCGCCCTGGAGCACGTCGTGGCGGCGTACGACGTCCCAGTACGTCTTGAAGTTGCCGTTGGAGTTCCCCATCGCGTGGGAGTACTCGATCATCACGTACGGGCGGGTGTCGGCGGTGTCCAGGGCGCGGGCCTCGACGCGCGCGGGGGTGTCGTACATCTCGGAGCGGATGTCGCTGATGCCGGGGCGGTCGTCGCCCTCGTACTGGATGACACGGGTCGGGTCGTAGGAGCGGATCCACTCGTGCATGGCGGTGAAGGTGCTGCCGCCGCCGGCCTCGTTGCCGAGCGACCAGATGACGACCGAGGCGTGGTTCTTGTCGCGGTGGACCATGTTCTGGGCGCGGGCCACGCAGGCGCGGGTCCACTCGGCGTGGTCGCCGGGGTACTCGCCGCGGATGCCGTGGGTCTCCAGGTTGGTCTCGTCGACCAGGTACAGGCCGTACTCGTCGGCGAGTTCGAGCCACAGCGGGTTGTTGGGGTAGTGCGAGGTGCGGACGCTGTTGATGTTCAGGCGCTTGATGAGCGTGATGTCCTTCACCAGGTCCGCCCGGGTGAGGGCGGAGCCGCGCTCGGGGTGCATCTCGTGGCGGTTGGTGCCGCGGAAGGAGACCGGCTTGCCGTTGATGCGCATCAGCCCGTCCTTCAGGGCGAACTCGCGCAGGCCGACGCGGTGGGAGAGGGTCTCGGTCACCCGGCCCGCCGGGTCGCGCAGCTGGAGGACGGCGGTGTAGAGGTGGGGTTCCTCGGCCGACCAGAGCTTGGGCGCGGGGACGGCGCGGGCCGCCTCGGCGGTGGCCTCGGCGCCGTCGGGGACGTCGAGGGACTGCTGGAGCGGGCGCGGCCACACGGCGTGCCCGCGGGCGTCGTAGAGCTGGGTCTCCACGGTGTAGCGGCCGGCGCCGTGGCCGCCGTAGTCGCGGACGTGCGCGGTGACCTTCAGCTCGGCGGAGGTGTGGTCGTCGCCGAGGGGGGTCTGCAGCCGGAAGTCGCGCAGGTGCACGGCGGGGGTGGAGTAGAGGTAGACCGAGCGGAAGATGCCGCTCAGCCGGATCATGTCCTGGTCCTCCAGCCAGTCGCCGTCGGAGAAGCGGTACACCTCGACGGCGATCCGGTTGGTGCCCGGCCTGAGGTGGGCGGTGATGTCGTACTCGGCGGGGGTGTAGGAGTCCTCGCTGTAGCCGACCAGGGTGCCGTTGATCCACACGTAGTGCGCCGACTTCACGCCCTCGAAGTGCAGGAAGGTCCGCCGGCCCGCCCAGCCGCGGGGCACCGTGAAGGTGCGCCGGTACTGGCCGACGGGGTTGAAGCGGGTCGGCGCGGCCGGCGGCTGGGCGTTCTCGCCGAGGCCGTTGGGACCCCACCAGGGGTAGGTGATGTTGACGTAGATCGGGCGGTCGTAGCCGTGGAGCTGCCAGGCCGAGGGGACCGGGATCGTGTCCCAGCCGGAGTCGTCGAGGTCGGTGCGGTGGAAGTCGGGGTCCCGGTCGTCGGGGCGGTCGGCGTGGGCGAACTTCCACGTGCCGTCCAGGCTCAGGCGGTACGGCGAGCGGGTGCGGTCGGCGGCCAGGGCCTGGGCGAGGTCGGCGTACGGCATGAGGGTGGTGTGCGGGGGCTGGGTGCCGACCCGGAAGAGGTCGATGCGGCCGTTCCACTCCGGTCCGGGCTCCGCGGCCCGGGCGGGCCGGCCGCCGGTCGGCGCGGACAGGGCGAGGGCGCCGAGCGCGGCGGCGGACCCCTCCAGCAGACGGCGGCGGCTGACGGAACGGTGCACGGGTGACACGTGGGGGTGCGGCATGACCGTGGCCTCCCTCGGGGCGGACAGTGCGGCGCTGCGGAGTGCGGCAGGTCAGATCTTGTCCGATTGTGTTGATGAAACGACCATCAACGCGCCGACCTGACCGGATTTCAACTCTGTGCGCGCAACCGCTCCTTGAGGTGGCAGCCGGTCCAGGGAGGGGCTCCGACCCGGGCGAGGTGGTCCGTCAGCCGGCCTGGCGGGCGAAGGCGTCGTGGGCCCGCTGGTCGAAGAGGACGAAGCGGACCTCCTCGACGGCCGTGTCCGTGGCCCGTACCGTCTCGACGGCGATGCGGGCCCCGTCGTCGAGCGGCCAGCCGTAGACACCGGTGGAAATGGCCGGGAACGCCACCGTGCGGGCGCCCAGCTCGTCGGCGACGCGCAGGGACTCGCGGTAGCAGGAGGCCAGCAGCGCGGAGCGGTCCTCGGTGTCCGACCAGACGGGGCCGACGGTGTGGATCACCCAGCGCGCGTCCAGGTTCCCGGCGGTGGTGGCGACCGCCCGGCCGGTGGGCAGGCCCCGGCCGTACCGGGAGGCGCGCAGCCGGCGGCACTCCTCGAGAATGTCGGGGCCGCCGCGGCGGTGGATGGCGCCGTCGACGCCTCCGCCGCCGAGCAGGGAGGAGTTGGCGGCGTTGACGATCGCGTCGACGGACTGCCGGGTGATGTCGCCCTGGACGAGGGTGAGGGTGGTCATGGGACCTTTCTAGCCCGCCGGGGCCGGGACCGCCCGGGCATTTCCGGGGCCGCCGGCGCCGCCGTCAGCCCTGCCGGCGCAGGTGCCGCCACACCGCCTTGGCCGCGTTGTGGCCGGACATGCCGTGCACGCCGGGGCCCGGCGGGGTGGCCGAGGAGCACAGGAAGACGGCCGGGTGCGGGGTGCCGTACGGGAAGAGGGACAGCTTGGGGCGCAGCAGCAGCTGGAGCCCGGACGCCGCGCCGGAGGCGATGTCGCCGCCGACGTAGTTGGCGTTGCGGGCGGCGAGTTCGGCGGGGCCGGCGGTGGCGCGGGCCAGGACGCGGTCGCGGAACCCCGGCGCGAACCGCTCCAGTTGGGCCTCCAGGGCGTCGGTGAGGTCGCCGGTCCAGCCGTTGGGCACGTGGCCGTAGGCCCAGAACACGTGCTTGCCCTCGGGGGCCCGGGTGGGGTCGACGACGCTGGGCTGCACGGTGATCATGAACGGCCGGTCGGGGGCGCGGCCCTCGCGGGACGCGGCGCGCAGTGCGGCGCCGATCTCCGCGCTGTTCGCGCCGATCTGCACGGTGCCCGCGGTGCGCGCCTCGGGCGCGGTCCAGGGGACGGGACCGTCGAGGGCGTAGTCGACCTTGAAGGCGGCGGGGCCGTACCGGAACCGGTCGTAGTAGCGGCCGAACCCGGCGATGCGGGCGAGCGCGGTGGGCGAGGTGTCGAAGACGTAGGCGCGGGCCGGGGGCAGGTCGTCGAGGCGCTTGACCTCGTAGTCCGTGTGGACGCTGGCGCCGAGGTCGGTCAGGTAGGCGGCGAGGGCGTCGGAGATCGCCTGGGAGCCGCCGCGGGCCAGGGGCCAGCCGCGGGCGTGCGCGGACAGGGCGAAGACCAGGCCGACCGCGCCGGTGGCGACGCCGTTCAGCGGGGCCATGACGTGGGCGACCAGGCCCGCGAACAGGGTCCGGGCCCGCTCGTCGCGGAACCGGCTGGTCAGCCAGGTCGACGGGGGCAGGCCGGCCAGGCCGAAGCGGGCGAGGGTCACCGGGTCGCGGGGCAGCCCGCTGGAGGGCAGGGACATGAAGTCCCGGACCAGCGTGTCCCACTTGGCGAGGAACGGCTCGACCAGCCTGCGGTACGCCCCCGCGTCGCGCGGGCCGAAGGAGGCGGCCGTCTCGGCGACCGAGCGGGCCAGCACGGCGGCCGTGCCGTCCGGGAAGGGGTGCGCCATGGGCAGCTCGGGGTGCAGCCACCGCAGGCCGTAGCGTTCCAGCGGCATCGCGCGGAACGCCGGCGAGTTGACGGCGAGCGGGTGGGCGGCCGAGCACGGGTCGTGCCGGAAGCCCGGCAGGGTGAGCTCCTCGGTGCGGGCTCCCCCGCCCACGGTGTCGCGCGCCTCGAAGAGGGCCACGGAGAATCCGCGGCGGGCCAGCTCCACGGCAGCGGTCAGTCCGTTCGGCCCCGCTCCCACCACGACCGCATCGAGCATCGACGGCACTTGGACCCCTTCGTCAACCGGTGGCCTCTGGGGGATCAGGATATGCCGGGGGCGGGACGGCACCCACGGGGCGGGGGGCGAACGGCGCACCCGCCGCCGCGCGGGACGGCGAGCGGACGACGCGCGCGTCAGCGTGCCGTCAGCAGCCCCTGTATCCGCCGGGCCGTGGCCTCGTCGCGGGCCGTGGTGAACGGCAGGGCGTTGCCGCCGGTGATGCGGAACGGCTCACCGGTGAGGGTCAGGTGCGCGCCGCCCGCCTCCTCGACGAGCAGCAGACCCGCCGCGTGGTCCCAGGCGGCCTCCCAGGAGAACACGGTGGCGTCCAACAGGCCCCGGGCGACGGCGAGGTACTCCAGACCGGCCGAGCCGCAGGGACGGGGGGCCACGCCGTCGGTCCGCAGGGCGAGCAGGGCGCGCTTCTGGTCCTCGGTCGTGAAGTCGGGGTGGGAGGTGGCCACCTCCAGGTCGCGGCCGGCCGCGGGCGGCCCCGCGTGCAGCCGCTCGCCGTCGAGGAAGGCGCCGCCGCCCCGCACTGCGGTGGCGAACTGCCGCCGGGCCGGGGCGTGGATCCAGGAGGCGAGCAGTTCGCCGCGCCGGGCCAGCGCGACCAGGGTGCAGAAGCCGTCGTCGCCGTGCACGAACTGGCGGGTGCCGTCGACCGGGTCGACGATCCAGACGGGCGCGTCGCCCTGGAGGGCGGCGTAGACGGCGGGGTCGGCGTGGACCGCCTCCTCGCCGACGACGATCGAGCCGGGCAGCAGGGCGCCCAGCACCCCGGTCAGGTACAGCTCGGCGTTGCGGTCGGCGTCCGTCACCAGGTCGTGCGGGCCGGTCTTCTGGTCGACCTCGTGCTCCGCGAGGTGCCGGAAGCGGGGCAGGATCTCGGTCTCGGCCGCCGTGCGGACGGCTTCCTCGACGTCGGCGGAACGGCGGTCGAGAAACTCGTCGATGGTTTCCGTGTTCACGATCATGCCTCCATGAGAACACGGCCCACTGACAATCCCCGCCGGGCCCGTGTACACCGGGTGGAAAGGGCATGAATTCGCGTCGTCGCAGCGTACCGGCCCGCACGGGGCACCGGCGTCCGCCGACGGTGCTCAGCGGCCCACCGCGTACCCCTGCATGCCCCGCGGGTTCGCCGCCGCCGACAGGACACCGGTCTCCGGGTCCCGGGCGACCGCGCACAGGCGGCCCTCGGACCAGGCGGGCCCGACGGTCACCCGGTGGCCGCGCCGCCGCAGCTCCTCGACGACGGCGGCGGGCGTGCGGGACTCGACGGTGACGCTGCCGGGCCGCATCCCGCGCGGGTAGAACGAGCCGGGGAAGCCGTCGGTGTGCCAGTTCGGCGCGTCGATCGCACCCTGGAGGTCGAGCCCCCCGCGCACGGGCCCGCGCCGGGCGACCTCCAGGAAGAAGTGGAGCTGCCACTGGTCCTGCTGGTCGCCGCCGGGCGTGCCGAAGGCCAGCACCGGCACCCCGTCGCGCAGGGCGATCGAGGGCGTGAGGGTGGTGCGGGGACGGCGGCGCGGGGTGAGGGAGTTCGGCAGGCCGTCCTCCAGCCAGGTCATCTGCAGCCGGGTGCCGAGCGGGAAGCCCAGTTCGGGCACGACGGGGTTGGACTGGAGCCAGCCGCCGCTGGGCGTGGCGGCGACCATGTTGCCCCAACGGTCGACGACGTCGATGTGGCAGGTGTCCCCCGCGGCGCGCCCGTCGCGGCCGACCGTGGGCTCCCCGGCGCCCATGGGGCTGAAGCCGGGCTCGTCGGCGGTCACCACGTGCGCGTGCGCGCTCAGCCGGGGCGTCCGCCCGCCGGGGCTGCCGGGCCGCAGCTCCAGCGACGCCCCGGCGCCGACGAGGGCCCGCCGCCCGGCGTTGTACTCCGGCGACAGCAGCTCGGCCAGCGGCACCGGCGCCGCGTCGCCGTACCAGGCCTCCCGGTCGGCCATGGCGAGCTTGCAGCCCTCGACCAGCAGGTGGACGTGGTCCGCGGTGCCGGGCTCGGGCAGTTCGGCCGGCAGCAGCGCCAGTTGCTGCAGGAGGGCCGGGCCCTGGCTCCAGGGCCCCGCCTTGCACACGGTCCAGCCGTTCCAGTCGTACGTCGCGGGCGTCTCGTAGGTGGCGGACCAGCCGGCGAGGTCGTCGGCGGTGAGCGTGCCGGTGTGGCGGGCGCCGCTGGTGTCCAGGGTGGGCCGTGCGGCCTGGCGGACCAGCGCCTCGGCGATGAACCCGGACCGCCACACCTCCCGCGCGGCCTCGATGCGCGCCTCGCGGTCACCGGCGCCCGCGGTCTCGGCGAGCAGTCTGCGCCAGGTGGCGGCGAGGGCGGGGTTGCGCAGCAGACGTCCGGGCCGGGGCGCCCGTCCGCCGGGCAGGTACAGCTCGGCGGACGACGTCCACTCGGTCTCGAACAGCTCGCGGACGGTCTCGACGGTGGCGGCGACGTTCTCCACGGGCGCGTGGCCGTGCTCGGCGTACCCGACGGCGTACTTCAGGACGTCGTCCAGGGAGCGGGTGCCGTGGTCGCGCAGCAGGATCATCCAGGCGTCGAAGGCGCCCGGCACGGCGGCGGCGAGCGGCCCGGTGCCGGGCACCAGGTCGAGGCCCAGGCCGCGGTAGTGGGCGACGCTCGCGCCGGCCGGTGCGACGCCCTGCCCGCACAGCACCCGCACCTCGCCGCCCGCGGGGGCGAGCAGGATCGGCACCTCCCCGGCCGGGCCGTTGAGGTGCGGTTCGACGACGTGCAGCACGAACGCGCCGGCCACCACGGCGTCGTAGGCGTTGCCGCCGTCCTCCAGCACGGCCATCGCCGACTGGGAGGCCAGCCAGTGCGTGGAGGAGACCATGCCGTGGGTGCCCTGGAGCGTGGGGCGGGTGGTGAACACGGGGCTGTCACCTCGCTGTGGTCGTGCGTCGGCCGGACCGGTCGCCGGTCAGGCTACCCGGCCCCGCCGCGCCCGCCGGGTCTCAGGTGCCGGCCCGGCCCCGGGCCGTGACCAGTCCCGACTCGTAGGCGAAGACGACCAGTTGGGCGCGGTCGCGGGCACCCAGCTTGGTCATGGCGCGGCTGATGTGGGTCTGGCCGTCAGGGGGCTGATGACCATGTGGGCGGCGATCTCCTCGTTGGTCAGGCCGCGCGCGGCCAGCGCGGTCACCTCGCGTTCGCGGCGGGTGAGGCACTCCAGGCCGGGGGCGTCGGCGCGGTCGGGGGGCCGGGAGACGAACTCCCCGATGAGGGTGCGGGTGACCGCCGGGGACAGCAGGGCCTCGCCGCGCGCGACGACCTCGATCGCCTGGAGCAGGTCGGCCGGCTCGGTGTCCTTCAGCAGGAAACCGCTGGCGCCCGCGCGCAGCGCGTCGAAGACGTAGGCGTCGAGGCCGTAGTTGGTGAGGATGACGACCCGCACGCCGGTCAGGGCGGGGTCGGCGGCGATCCGGCGGGTCGTCTCGATGCCCGTCATCACCGGCATCTGCACGTCGATCAGCGCGACGTCGGGCACCTCGGCGCGGACCAGCTCCAGGCCGGCCCGCCCGTCGGCGGCCTCGCCGACCACCTCGACGCCGTCCTCGGCGTCCAGCAGGGCGCGGAAGCCGGCGCGCATCAGCGCCTGGTCGTCGACGAGGGCGACCCTGATCACCGCGGTACCTCGGCCGGCGCGGGAGCCCGGTCGTGCGGCGCTCCGTGCTCCGCGCCGTCCAGGGGCAGTTCGGCGTGCACGCGGAAGCCGCCGCCCGGGCGGGGCGCGGCCTCCAGGGTGCCGCCGAGGGCCGTGACGCGCTCGCGCATGCCGGTCAGGCCGATCCCGGGGACCGGCGGGCGGTCCGGGTCGGCGACGCCGTCGTCCTCGACGCGGACCGTCAACCGGTCGTCGTGGTAGGCGAGGTGCACGGCGACCTGGGCGGGCCCGGCGTGGCGGGCGGCGTTGGTCAGCGCCTCCTGGACGATCCGGTACGCGGCCCGCTCCACGGTCGCGTGCAGGGGGCGCTGCCTGCCGGTCACGGTCAGCGCGGCGGCGAGTCCGGCGGCGCGGGCGCGCTCCACGAGCAGCGCGGGCGTCCCGCTCGGCTCGTCGGTGCGCAACACCTCCAGGGTGGCGCGCAGTTCGCGCATCGCCTCACCGCTGGCCTCCTGGATGGCGAGCAGCGGGGCGGGCACCTCGTCGCCGCGTTTGCGGGCCAGGTGCACGGCGACCCCGGCCTGGAGCTTGACGATGGAGATGCTGTGGGTGAGCGAGTCGTGCAACTCGCGGGCGATGCGCAGCCGTTCCTCCCCGGCGCGGCGCAGCGCGGCCTCCTCACGGGTGCGTTCGGCCTCCAGGGCGCGCTGTTCGGTCTGGCGGAGGTAGGCCTGCCAGTTGCGGTCGGCGAGGCCGGTCACGACGGCGCACAGGAACCAGCCGGCGAGCAGCGCGGTGCGCTCCAGCACCGTGTGCGTGCCGGGGCCGGTCGCGACGCACCCCGCGAGGTACACCGCGCCCGCGAGGGCCCCCGGACGCCGGTGCCCGGCGCGGGCCGCGGTGTGCACGGCGCCCAGGACGGGCAGGGCGGCCAGGGGGCCGGGGTGGGCGTGCAGCACGTGGGCCGTGCCGGCGGCGGTGGTGACGGCCAGCACGGCGCGCGGGGCGGTCCGGTAGCGGGCCAGCGCGGCGCAGGCGACGGCGAGCAGGACGACGTCGAGGGCCGTGGTGCCGGGGTCGCTCGCGGCGACACCGATGGTCAGCGCGCCCACCACGACGGCGAGGGACGCGTCGGTGATCCGCTCCCTCACCCTGTCCGGCAACCTCTTCGCCCCGAGCCCTCCCATGGTGCCCACCCTAGGGGCCGTCGCCGACGGCGGCGTCCGCCCTGGGGACGGCTCCCGGACTACTCCCGGGGAAGTAGCCGGCGCCGGCTCCGGCTCCCGCGCAGGAGCGCCGATCCACTCCGGCCGTACGACGACCCGGGCCGCCTCCGGGGCGCAGGCTGCGGTCCATGTCCACACGCTTCCGTTTCACCGCATCCCCCTCTCCCCGGGCGGCCACCGGCCGCGTCGCCGGGGTGTACGGGCAACTGGCCCGCGACTTCGGCCTGCGGGCCCCGGACACCTTCGTCGTCCTGTCCCCCGTCCCCGAACTGCTCGCCGCGACCTGGGCGTTGATGCGCGAGTCGCTGATCGCCGGCCCCGGGGACCGCACGGGCAAGGAACTGGTGGCGCTCGGGGTGTCCCGCGCCAACCGGTGCCCGTTCTGCGTCGACGCGCACACCGTGCTGCTGCACGCGACCGGCGACCACGCCCTCGCCGAACGCCTGGCCCGCGGGGAACGCCCCGCCGACGAGGCGCACGCGCGCGTGCTGGAGTGGGGCGAGCGGTCCCGGGTGCCCGGCGCCCTCGACGACGGGCCGTACCCCTTCCCGCGCGCACACCTGCCCGGGTACGTCGGCACGGCGCTCGCCTTCCACTTCATCAACCGCGTCGTCTCCGCCCTGGTCGGCGAGGACCTGCTGCCGGGCCGGGCCCAGCGGCTGCGGGCGGTGCGCAGCCTCGCCGGCCGGGCGCTGGCGCGGACCGTGCGCCGCAGCGCCCCGCCGGGCGACGCCCTGACGCTGCTCGACCGGCCCGACCCCGGTGAGGCCCCCGCGTGGGCGGGCGGCACACCCGTCGGGTCGGCGTACGCGGCGCTGCTGCGGACGGCCATGGCGGGGGCGGATCTGCTGGACACCGACGACCAGGACCTCGTGGAGGAGACCCTGGTCGACTGGGACGGGTCGCACCCGCCGCTCGCCCTGCCCGGGTTCCCGGGCCGGCGGGAGCGGCCGGGGGCGCGCCTCGTGCTGCTGGCGGCCCTCGCGCCGTACCGGATCACGGACGAGGACGTGGCGGCCTGGCGGCGGCCGGACCACACCGACGACTGCCTGGTGCGCCTCGTGGCCCTCGGGGCGTTCCTCGCGGTGGACCGGGTCGAATCGGCCCTGGGCCGCGCCGTCCGGTCAGGAGAACCGTCACGTCCGTCCCGGGGTGCCGCGGGGACCCCCGTGGCGCGCCCTGTTCCAGGCCACCTGCTCGGGGGTCACGGATGAGGAGATCTTCCACACGTCACCGACGAGCGTGGCGCCGTGCCGCCGGGTGCGTGCCCGCTCTCGTTCCCGGAGGGTCATGACGGACACCTGGGAGGCGGGCTGCCAGTGCAGGCTGAAGGCGGGGGCGTTGGCGTCCGGGACGTCCTCCAGGGACACGCCGCGGTGTGCCAGCAGCCGCCGCAGTTTGTCGAAGGGGAGGTGACGGTCGAAGCGGCCGTACCGCTCGCGGATCGCCTCACCGACGATGCTGCCGTCCCTGTGGGCGAGCCGGTGCACCTGCACGGTGAAGTGATGGCCCTCCCACGGGTGGTCCGGCGTCTGTCGGACCCAGGCGAACTCGACCAGGCCGTAGTCGCGCCACATGCTGTGGTCACTGAGGGAGTTCTCGGCGAAGTCGGCGCCCAGAACGGCGCTGACCTGGTCGGGACGGTCCGTCGGCCGGACGCCGAGCACCGTTCCCGACGTGACCACGTCCACGTAGAAGGCGAGGGAATGCGGTGTCAGTTGCTCTCTCCTGGGGGCGGGCGGAAGGGCCGGAAGGGTCACGGCACGGCCGGAATGGTAGGCGCCGGTGGCGACCGTCCGCACCTGCGTTTCGGGAGGCGACGCAACGGCCACCTCGGACGGTGGGACATAACCGGACAGAACCTCCGCCCGGAGTGGGGGCGTTGTGACCGCCCGGGCACGGAGCGAGGTGACCCTTCCGCGCCTCGGGGAGTCGTGCTTCACTGGCGTCCACCTGTCCGCAGTGTGGACTGCCTCCGCACCCTCCCCCACGAAGAAGTGCGCCGTGCGTTCTCTCCCCCTGCCGCTCGCCCTGACCGCGCGCCTGTCACCGGTGGCCGTACTCGCCTGCATGGGCTGGGCCCTGTCCTCGGGGCCGCTCGCCCCGGCGAAGGACACCGGGGTCCGGGACGCGGGCAGACCGCAGGCGCAGTCGTCGTCCGCGCCCTCCTCCACGGCCGCGCCGAAGACGTACACCGCGGCTCCCCCGCCCTGCGGCAGCGTCGCGGTGAAGACGGTGTCGGCGCTGGTGCCGGGCGCGAAGACGGCCGGCAAGGAGATACCGTCCACCGACACCGACCTGCGCCGCACCTGCTCGTGGAACGCGCTCAAGGGGTACGACTACCGCTGGCTGGACGTCTCCTTCGAGATCATGGACTCGGACGACGCGGCGGCCGGCTCCTACCGGGACCGCACCGCCGAGAAGAGCGGCGGCGGGGCCGTGCCGGGCCTCGGGGACGAGGCGTACTCGGTGGTGAACCTGACGACCGAGGACAGGCAGCAGACCCGGGAGGGCGTGGTGATCGTGCGCGCGGCCAACGCGCTGGTCGTCATCACGTACAACGGCAGCGACTTCGAGTCGAAGAAGGCGCCGAGCACGGACGAGATCAACAAGGGCGCGATCAGGGCGGCGAAGGACGCCGTGGCCGCGCTCAGGAGCGGCGCGGGCGCGGCGGCGGGCAGCAGCGCGCCGCCCGCCGCCAGCTGAGACCGCTACGGCGCGTCCCTGACGTCCCGCGCGTCCGTCGGCGCCGGCTCTCGCTCCCGGGACGCGCGCGGCAGCATCAGGAGCAGGTACAGGACCATCGACGTGCCCAGGCCCACCGCCCAGCCGTAGTCGGCGAGCGGTGCGAGGGCCGGGACGGGGCGGCCGTCGATCAGCGGCTTGAAGCCGGCGCCGCCGATCGCGAGGACGCCGCCGACCACGAAGGCGGCGACGGCCCGCCAGTTCCAGCCGCCCGCGTACCAGTAGCGGCCGCCGGCGCGGTACAGGTCGACCAGGTCCAGGCGGGCCCGGCGCAGCACCCAGTAGTCGGCGATGAGGATGCCGGCGACGGTGCCGAGCAGGCCGCCGACCAGGCCGAGCCAGGTGAAGATGTAGCCCTGCGGGTCGGAGTACAGCTTCCACGGGAAGATCAGCACCGCGAGCACGGAGGTGACGAGGGCGCCGGCGCGGAAACTGACCCTGCGGGGCGCGACGTTGGAGAAGTCGAAGGCCGGGGAGACCAGGTTGGCCGCGATGTTCACGGAGAGCGTCGCCACCAGGACGGTCACCAGCGCGTACAGCAGGCCCACCACGTTGTCGGTCTTGGCGGCCAGTTGCACCGGGTCCCAGACGGGTTCGCCGTAGACGGCCTGGGAGCCGGACGTGACGAGGACCGACAGGAAGGCGAACAGCGTCATCGTGGTCGGCAGGCCGAGCGCCTGGCCGCGGGTCTGCGCCCGCTGGCTCCGGCCGTAGCGGGTGAAGTCGGGGATGTTCAGCGAGAGCGTCGACCAGAAGCCGATCATGCCCATCAGCGACGGCCAGAACAGCTTCCAGAAGTCGCCGCCCCAGCCGAGCCGGGAGGGCTGGTCGAAGAGCGGGCCGACCCCGCCGGCCTTGGCGCTCATCCACCACAGCATGACGAACGCGCCGACCAGGACGAAGGGCGCCGCCCAGTTCTCGAAGCGGCGGATCGTCTCCATGCCCCGGTAGATGATGGCCACCTGCAGGGCCCAGAAGAGCGCGAACGACAGCCACATCGTCCACGCGTAGCCACCGATCCGCCCCGCGTCGGCCCAACTGTCGCCGATCAGCTTGCCGGCGAGGAAGAAGATCGCCTCGCCGCCGATCCAGGTCTGGATGCCGAACCAGCCGCACGCCACCAACGCCCGTACCACGGCGGGCAGGTTGGCGCCGCGCACCCCGAAGGAGGCCCGGGCGAACACCGGGAAGGGGATGCCGTACTTGGGTCCGGCGTGGCCGGTGAGCAGCATCGGCACCAGGACGATCACGTTGGCGAGGGCGATGGTGAGCACCGCCTGCTTCCAGTCCATGCCGACCGCGATGAGCCCGGAGGCGAGCGTCCAGGAGGCCGTGTTGTGGGCCATGCCGACCCACAGCGCGGAGAAGTTGTACGTGGTCCAGGTGCGCTTCTCGACGGGGACGGGGAGCAGGTCCTCGTTGGCGTAGGGGCCGCTGGGCGGCGGGGTGCCGGGGGCGAGCTCCACCCGGCCGTCGGGGAGGGTGACCTGTGCGGACGGCGGTATCGCCGTGGGAGCGGTGTCGGTCATGGGCAGGCCAATCAGGAGGCGGGACGGGAGAGGCCGGTGCGGGCGAGAGGGGGTGCGCGCGTGGGGAGCGCCCTGTGCCCCCTTCCCGTCACGGGGCGGGAAGGGGAGACCAACAGTGGGGGTACGAGCGGCAGGTGACGGCGCGTCAGGCGTGGAGGGCCGGGATCACCTCGGCGCCGTAGGCGTCGATGACCGCCTCCTGGGCGTCGTGCATGTCGTAGACGGCGAACTGGTCGACGCCCAGGTCGTGCAGGGCCCTCAGCTTCTCGACGTGCCGGTCGACGGGGCCGATCAGGCAGAACCGGTCGACGATCTCGTCGGGCACGAACCGGGTGTCCGGGTTGCCGCTGCGGCCGTGGTGGGCGTAGTCGTAGCCCTGCCGGGCCTTGGTGTAGTCGGTGAGTTCGTCGGGGACCGCCGCCGAGTGCTCACCGTACCGGGCGACCAGGTCGGCGACGTGGTTGCCGACCATCCCGCCGAACCAGCGGCACTGCTCCCGGGCGTGGGCCAGCGCCTCGGGCGAGTCGTCCGCGGTGACGTAGGCGGGGGCGGCGACGCACACGGTGACCTCGGACGGGTCGCGTCCGGCCGCCGCGGCGGCGTCCCTGACGGCCTTCACCATGTACTCGGTGAGGTAGAGGTCCGCGAGCTGGAGGATGAACCCGTCCGCCTCCTCACCGGTCATCTTCAGCGCCTTCGGGCCGTACGCCGCCATCCACACGGGCAGCCGGGCGTCCGGCTTGATCCACGGGAACCGCACGAGCGTGCCGCCGCCGAGGTCGGCCTCCTCGCCCCGGCCGAGGGCGCGGATGACCTTCATGGCCTCGCTGATGCGGGCCAGGGTGTTGGGCTTGCGGCCCGCGACGCGCATCGCGGAGTCGCCGCGGCCGATGCCGCACACCGTGCGGTTGCCGAACATGTCGTTCAGGGTGGCGAAGGTGGAGGCGGTGACCTCCCAGGTGCGCGTGCCCGGGTTGGTCACCATCGGGCCGACCGTCAGCCGCTCGGTCTGCGCGAGGATCTGGCTGTAGATGACGAACGGCTCCTGCCAGAGCACGGCGGAGTCGAAGGTCCAGCCGTACGTGAAGCCGTTGCGTTCCGCCCGCTTCATGAGGTCGACGACCCTCGACGCGGGCGGGTCGGTCTGCAGGACGAGTCCGAAGTCCATGGGCGCCGCTCCTAGGTGAGGTACTGACAGGTCGAACGCGGGGTGTAGGCGCCGTGGCCGGCGCGTCCGGTGAACTCCCGCCGGTCGATGACGGGTTCGCCGCGCGACAGGACGGTCTCGACGCGGCCGGTGACGCGCCGGCCCTCGTACGCCGAGTAGTCGACGTTCATGTGGTGCGTCTCGGCGGACAGCACCTGCTCGGCGTGCGGGTCGTAGATCACGACGTCGGCGTCCGCGCCCGGGGCGAGGGTGCCCTTCTTCGGGTAGAGGCCGAACATGCGGGCCGGGGTGGCGCAGGCGATCTCGATCCACCGGCGCCGGGAGATGTGCCCGTCGACGACGGCCTGGTGGAGCAGGTCCATGCGGTTCTCCACGCCCGGCAGGCCGTTGGGGATCTTGGAGAAGTCGCCGCGGCCCAGCTCCTTCTGGCCGACGAAGCAGAAGGGGCAGTGGTCGGTGGAGACCACCTGGAGGTCGTTGGTGCGCAGGCCCCGCCACAACCGGGCCTGGTGCTCCCTGGGGCGCAGCGGCGTGGAGCACACGTACTTGGCGCCTTCGAAGTCCGGTTCGGCGAGGTTGTCGGTCGACAGGAACAGGTACTGCGGGCAGGTCTCGCCGAAGACGTTCAGCCCCTCGTCGCGGGCGCGCGCCAGCTCGGCGACCGCCTCCATGGCCGAGACGTGCACGACGTAGAGGGGGGCGCCCGCGACCTGGGCGAGCCGGATGGCGCGGTGGGTCGCCTCGGCCTCCAGCAGGGCCTTGCGGACCTCGCCGTGGTAGCGGGGGTCGGTCTCGCCGCGGGCCAGGGCCTGCTCGACGAGCACGTCGATGGCGATGCCGTTCTCGGCGTGCATCATGATCAGGCCGCCGTTGTCGGCGGAGCGCTGCATGGCGCGCAGGATCTGGCCGTCGTCGGAGTAGAAGACGCCCGGGTAGGCCATGAACTGCTTGAAGCTGGTCACGCCCTCCTCGACGAGGAGGTCCATCTCCTTCAGCGTCTCGTCGTTGACGTCGGAGACGATCATGTGGAAGCCGTAGTCGATCGCGCAGTTGCCCTCCGCCTTGGCGTGCCAGGCGTCCAGGCCCTCGCGCAGGGAGCGGCCGACGCTCTGCACGGCGAAGTCGACGATCGTGGTGGTGCCGCCCCAGGCGGCGGCCCGGGTGCCGGTCTCGAAGGTGTCGGAGGCGAAAGTGCCGCCGAACGGCAGCTCCATGTGGGTGTGGACGTCGACTCCGCCCGGGATCACGTACTTCCCGGTGGCGTCGAGGACGCGGTCGCCGGCCCAGGCCGCGGCGGCCGGGGTGCCGGAGGCGGCGAGGGCGGCGACACGGCCGTCCTCGATCAGGACGTCGGCGTGGATCTCGTCGGACGCGGTGACGACGAGGCCACCGCGGATCACGGTACGGCTGCTCATGCGGGACGCTCCGCTGGGTCGGGGTCGGCAGGACGCGGGGGCGAGGGGGTGGACGAGGGCGCGGGGGCCCGCGTCCCCGGGGGCGCCCGGCCCGCCGGGGGCGCGGTGAGGGGTGCGGAGCACTCCCCGCCGGGTGCCCCGGGCGGTGGGCGCCGTCGTGCCCGGTTACGGCCCGGTCAGCGGCTCGTACGCCTCCGGGCGGCGGTCCCGGTAGAACTGCCAGCGGTCGCGCACCTCGCGCAGCTTGGCCAGGTCCAGGTCGCGCACGACGAGTTCGCTCTCCTTGTCGCCGGCCACCTCGCCGACGAACTGGGCCTCCGGGTCGACGAAGTAGCTCGTGCCGTAGAAGTCGTTGTCGCCGAGGTCCTCCACGCCGACCCGGTTGATCGCGCCGACGAAGTACTCGTTGGCGGCGGCCGCAGCCGGCTGCTCGAGCTGCCACAGGTAGCGGGACAGTCCGCGCGAGGTGGCCGACGGGTTGAACACGATCTCGGCGCCCGCGAGGCCCAACGCCCGCCAGCCCTCGGGGAAGTGGCGGTCGTAGCAGATGTAGACGCCGACCTTGCCGACGGCGGTGTCGAAGACGGGCCAGCCGGCGTTGCCGGGCTTGAAGTAGAACTTCTCCCAGAAGCCGCGCACCTGCGGGATGTGGTGCTTGCGGTACTTGCCGAGGTAGGAGCCGTCCGCGTCGATCACGGCGGCCGTGTTGTAGAGGACGCCGGGCTGCTCCTCCTCGTACACCGGCAGGACCAGGACGATGCCGTGCTCCCGGGCGAGGGCCCGGAAGCGCTCCACGACCGGCCCGTCGGGGACGCGTTCGGCGTACGCGTAGAAGGCCGGGTCCTGGACCTGGCAGAAGTACGGCCCGTAGAACAGCTCCTGGAAGCACAGCACCTGGGCGCCCTGGGCGGCCGCGTCGCGCACGGCCTGCTCGTGCACCTCGATCATCGACTCCTTGTCGCCGGTCCACGCGGTCTGGAAGACGGCGGCGCGGATCACTCTGCTCATCGGGACCTCCGGTCGCTCGGTGTGCTCGCTGAAGGAGCGTAGGAACCGGGGAGGCCGTCCTTGAGGTGCAGCGTGTCACGTCCGCACCCGTGCGGCATGCCACCGTGTCACGCTCGCGAGGGGCCATGTTTCACCGCCGTTTTCCCAGGTGGTTCGGTGTTTCAGTGCGGTTGCACGGGCGCGGTGCGGCCCTGTTGCGCGTCGTGGGCGAGGAGCGCGATGTGGACGGAGGCCGCCTGCTCGAAGTCGTCGAGGTCGACGCCGAGGCGGGCCCGTATCGCCTCCAGGCGGCGGTACAGGGCGGGGCGGGAGACGTGGTGGAGCTGGGCGGTGCGGGACTTGTTGCGGCCGGTCGCGAGGTAGGTGCGCAGCACGGACAGCAGGTCGTCGTCGCCGGCCCGCAGCAGCCCGTCCAACTCGCGCTCGGCGAAGGACTGCACGTGCGGGTCGTCGCGCAACAGCCGTACCAGGCCGCGCAGGTGGACATCGCGCAGCCGGACCACGGGCGGCAGGTCGAGTGCGGCGGCGGAGCCGGCCACGGCCTCGGCGACGTGCCGCGCCTCGCGCAGCCCGGCCGGCACGTCGTCCCAGGCGGTGCGCGGCCCGGCCGCGGCGACGACGGGGCGCGGCTCGTCCGTCCCGCCGCGCAGCCGCGCCGCGAGGTGCGCGGCCAGCGCGTCGGCGTCCTGGTCGCGGGCGAGGCTGAGCAGGACGGCGGTGGTCCCGTCGCCGAGGTCGGCGACCAGCCCGGGCAGGCCCAGCAGGCGCAGCGTCCGGTCGAGCCGGACGGGTTCGCCGTCGCTCACCACCAGCGGGACGAAGGTGCGGCGGTTCACGGGCAGCCCGGCCGCGCGCGCCCGCGGCAGCAGGTGCCGGGCCGGTACGGCGCCGGAGACCAGGTCGGTGAGCAGGCCCTGCGCGGACTGCTCCTCCCAGGAGCGGGCGGAGCCGCCGCCGAGCATGCGGTGCAGCACGAGCGCCTCGGCGGCCCGGTCGGCGAGCAGCCGCCCGCCGGCGGCGTCGCCCCGGTAGCCGCACAGGGTGATGCGGCCCCACTGCTCCCCGCGTCCGCCCAGCTCGGCGCGGATCCAGCCGTCGCCCTCGCCGCCTCCGGCCTGACGGGCGATGCGCTCCCAGTCGCGCAGCACGTCGTCGACGGCCGGCCGCTCCCCCGCCGTGGCCAGCACCCGGTGGGCGAGGTTGGTGACGACGACGGGGCAGCCGCTGTGCCGGGCGACCTCGTCGAGCAGGCGCTGCAGCGGGGCGCCGGACGTGATCAGCCGGGTGAGGGCGGTGCGCACCGACTCCGACAGGCTGACGGCGGCGAACTTGCGCCGCACCAGGCGGGACTGCACCTCCTCGGTCAGCTCGGCGAAGGGGAACGGGCGGTGCAGGACGACCATGGGCAGCCCGCACCGCTCGGCGGCCCGGCGCATCGCGTCCGGCGGCGCGGGGAACGCCCGCCCGAGGCCGAGGACGACGGCCGCCGCCTCGGCGCGGTGCAGGGACCGCACGTACTCGGTCTGCTTGCCCTCGTCCCCGGCGAGCAGGACGCCCGTGGTGAGCACCATCTCCCCGCCGCTGAGCATCACGCCGACGTCGGCGGCCTCGGCGACGTGCACCCAGCGCACGGGCCGGTCCAGTTGCGCCGCCCCGGCCACCACCTCCGGTTCCCCGGCCAGGACCCGCTCCAGGGACAGGACGTGCCGGACCGACAGCGCCTCGAGCGGTTCGGCGTGCCCCCAGGAATCCGACGTGGTGGTCATGGCGGTTCCCCTTCGCTTCCGTGGCCCGGTGCGCCCGCCGGGCGCCGGAGCCCGTGCCGCGCTACTGCGTGCTCCGCAGGGCGTCCTCGAGGATCGCGGCGCCCTCCTCGGCCTCCGCGACGGTCAGGGACAGCGGCGGCGCCACGCGCAGCGCGCTGGTGTCGTGCCCGCCGCCCTTGCCGATGAGCAGCCCGCCCGCGCGGGCCACCTCCAGCACCGCGGCCGCCCGGTCCGGGTCGGCCCGGTCGGTGCCGGGCCTGACGAGCTCGACGCCGATCATCAGGCCGCGGCCGCGCACCTCGCGCACCCCGTCGACCTGCGCGGCGACGGCCCGCAGCCGCTCCAGCAGCAGCCCGCCGACGCGCCGCGCGTTGCCCTGCAGGTCGTGCTCCAGCAGGTACGTCAGGTTCGCCAGGCCCGCCGCCATGGTGATCTGGGTGCCGCCGAAGGTGGAGATGCTGTTGGCGTCGAGGCAGTTCATGATCTCGGAGCGGGCGATGACGCCGCCGATGGACATGCCGTTGCCGATGCCCTTGGCGAAGGTCACGATGTCGGGCGGGCCGCTGCGCCCGTGCGCCTGCCAGCCCCAGAAGTGGTCGCCGGTGCGGCCCCAGCCGGTCTGCACCTCGTCGGCGATCCACAGCACGCCCCGCTCGTGCAGCACGTCGCGGAAGGCGGCGTACAGGCCGTCGGGGGGCGAGGTGAACCCGCCGACGCCCTGGACCGGTTCGGCGATCAGCGCGGCGGGCGGGCGGGTCTGGCCGAGCAGGTCGCGCAGGTCCTCGACGCAGGCGGCGGTGAACGCGTCGTCGTCGAGGTGGGCGTACGGGCCGCGGGTGCGGACGCCGCCGTGGACGTAGAGCGTCTGCAGCGGGGACAGCGAGGTGGGCGACCAGCCGCGGTTGCCGGTGATGCCGACCGCGCTGAAGGACCGGCCGTGGTAGCTGTTGCGCATCGCGAGGACCGTGTTGCTGCGCCGGTAGGTGGTGGCGAGCAGCAGCGCGGTGTCGTTGGCCTCGGTGCCGGAGGTGGTGAAGAAGACCCGGGCGTCGGGGATGGCGCTGATCTGCGCGACCCGCTCGGCGAGTTCCACCATCGGGCGGTTCAGGTACAGGGTGGAGGAGTGGACGATCCGCCCCGCCTGTTCGGCGACCGCCTTGGTCACCTCGGGCAGGGCGTGCGCGGTCATCGTGGTGAGGATGCCGCCGAAGAAGTCCAGGTACCGGTTGCCCTGGACGTCCCAGACGTGGCGGCCCTCGCCGTGGGTGATCTCCAGCGGGTCCTCGTAGTAGAGGGCCAGCCAGTCGGGCAGGACGGTGCGGTGGCGGGCGTACAGGTCGTTCACGGCCGCACCAGCCCCTCGTAGGCGTCGGGCCGGCGGTCGCGGTAGAACGCCCACTGCTGCCGGACCTCCTCGATCACGTCGAAGTCGAGGTCGCGCACCAGGAGTTCCTCCTTGGTGTCGCTGGCGGTGTCACCGACGACCTGGCCGCGCGGGTCGACGAAGTAGCTGGTGCCGTAGAAGTCGTTGTCGCCGTAGATCTCCTGGCCGACGCGGTTGATCGCGGCGACGAAGTACTCGTTGGCGACGGCCGCGGCGGGCTGCTCCAGCTGCCACAGGTAGGACGACAGGCCGCGGTGCGTGGCCGACGGGTTGTAGACCAGCTGGGCGCCGTTCAGGCCCAGTTGGCGCCAGCCCTCGGGGAAGTGGCGGTCGTAGCAGATGTAGACGCCGACCTTGCCGACGGCGGTGTCGAAGACGGGCCAGCCGAGGTTGCCGGGCTTGAAGTAGTACTTCTCCCAGAAGCCGCGCACCTGCGGGATGTGGTGCTTGCGGTACTTGCCGAGGTAGGAGCCGTCGGCGTCGATCACGGCGGCGGTGTTGTAGTAGAACCCGGACTGCTCGACCTCGAAGACCGGGACCACGATCACCATGCCGGTCTCGCGCGCCAGCTCCCGCATCCGGCGCACGGTCGGGCCGTCGGGCACCGGCTCGGCCCAACGGTAGTGCTCCGGTTCCTGGACCTGGCAGAAGTAGGGCGCGTTGAAGACCTCCTGGAAGCCGATGACCTTCGCGCCCTGCCGGGCCGCCGCGCGGGCGTGCTCCTCGTGTTTCGCCACCATGGACTCGGTGTCGCCGGTCCAGGTGGCCTGGACCAGTGCGGCACGTACGACGTTGGCCATGAGCTGCTCCTTCGACGGGACCGTCAGAGCCTCTACGCCCGTAGAACAGGCCTTAGAGGGACGAACGTAAGCCTCTCGGACGGCCTTGCCAAGACCATCGTCGTCAACCCGGTGAGTCGATCGCGTTTCACACTCCGGTGGGTGAGCCGTCGCGCGTACGGCGTACGCGCCGGGTGCGGCCGGGGGCCGGACCCGGCGTGCTCAGGTGTGGTGTCCCGCCACCCGCAGCGCGTGCACCAGGTCCCAGTACCGGGTGTCCGAGACACCCCGGGCGGCGTCCAGCAGCAGCGGGACCAGGGTGCGCGGCTCGGGTGCGGCGCTGCGGGCGGCCTCCTCGGGGGCGCGGACCCGGACGTACGCGTCGAGCAGCGCCCGCACCTCGCGGTGACGGCCCTCGGCGGCCAGGCCCCGTACCGCCTCACCGATCTCCTCGGCCGGGCGGCCGACGCCCTGCCGCAGGATCTGCTCGGCGTCGTCCGCGCGCCCCGCCGCGAGCAGCGCGTCCGCGGCCGCGACCAGCCGCCCGACCGGCAGCGAGGCGGCCTCCCACAGCAAGGTCGCCCAGTCGGCGCCCAGACCGGCGTGCTGGAGTTCCGCGGCGAGCAGCGGCACGTGGGCCGCCGGCCAGTACGCCAGCTCCACGAGCAGGGCGTGCGCCTCGCCGCTGAGCTGCCGCGTGCGCAGGCTCACCAGCCGCTCCACGGCCCGGGCCGCCTCCTGCCGCGCCCGGTCGTTCACCGGGCCGGTCTCCCGCGGCCGGGCCGCGGACGGCGCCTTCGGCTCCGCGGCGGCCCCGGCGAACCGCGCGCCCCGCAGGCCACGCCGGCCGGCGGGCGCGGGTGCGGGCCCGAGCCCGGGCAGCGCGGGACCGCCGTCCGGCCGCGCCGGTACGGGTACGGCGTCGACGTCCTCCTGCGCCATCCCGGCGAACCGGGCACTCCCCCTGCGCCGCTTGCGCTGCTTGGGGACGGTGGGGGCGGAGGCGGGGGGTTCCGCGGAGACGGGCTGGTGGGGGTCGGGGCCGGTCCCGTACGGGGCGGGGGTGTGGGCCGGGTCGTGGGAGGCGGGGGCGTGGGCGGGCTCGTGGAGGGCGGAGGTGTCCGGGTATGTGCCGGCGTTGGCCCAGTCAAGGTCGAGGGGCGCGCGGCCGCCCGTGGCCGGCCGGTCGGCCGCGGTGGCGCCGTACGCGTCCGCGGCTGCCCGGTCCGGGCCGCTCGCGTCGGCCGACACCGTAGGGCCGGCGAAGTCGCGCGCGACGACCGGGCCGTCGCGGCCGGCCGGCCCCACGGGGCCACCTCGGTCCGCCGGCCCCACCGGGCCGCGTCGGCCCGCCGGCCCCACCGGGTCCCCTCCGCCGGTCCGTCCCTCCGGACCGGCGAACTCGCCCCGGCCCGTGAAGCCGTCGGCATCCGTCCCGCCCACCGGCCCGGTGGAGCCGGCCGCGTACGCCGGGGCAGTCGCGGGCGGGTCGCTGGGGTGGGCCGTGGCCGTCCGGCCGGGGTCGGCCCGGCGCCGGTGGTCGCCGCGTTGCCTCGCCCGGTGGTCGTGTTCCGCCATGCGGCGGCGCAGCTCGGCGCAGCGGGCGGTGGCGCGTGCGTGGTCGTCGCGGGCCCAGGCCAGGTCCAGGCGCAGGGCGTCCGCCTCCCCGGGGGTGGTCGCGGCGGCGAGGAGGCGGCCGAGTTCGGCCTGGCGCTCGGCGGCGTAGCGCTGCTCGCGGAGCATGACGTCGAGGCGGTCCCCCAGGGCTTCGCGCCCGCCGGGCCGGTCGTCGTGGGCGAGGAGTGCGGCGGCGTGCAGCGGGCGGACCCGCTCGGCCTCCTGCTCGGCGGCCCTGGCGCCGTAGGCCGCGGCGAGGTCCTGCAGCAGCGCCTCCACCACGTCCCAGGGCGGCACTTCGCGCCCCTCCACGCAGTCCCGCATGCCCTCCGGGTCCCGCTGCCAGAACACCCCGGCCCAGCCGGCGACCTGGTCGAGGCGCGCCAAGAGGCCGCCCAGGTGGTGCGCGAACTCCCGCGCCTCCTCCGGGAGCTGATCCACCGTCATCGTCGACTCCCACCCGACCGGAACACTCAGCTCCGAGAAAACACCATCCGTGTTACGGACCGGCTACGGGGAGTTTTCGAAGGGGACGCGAACCCCTCGGCGGGCCGCCCGGGGCCGGACGCTCACACCCCGGCGAACGCGCACCGCCCGGCCAGCTCGTCCATGGACAGGCCGAGGGCGCCGGCGAGCGCGGCGACCGTGAAGAAGGCGGGCGTCGGGGCCCGGCCGGTCTCGATCTTGCGCAGGGTCTCGGCGGAGATGCCGGCGGCGGCGGCGACGTCGGCCATGCTCCGCCCACCGCGGGCCTCGCGGAGGAAACGGCCGAGCCGCTCGCCGCGTTCGCGCTCTTCGGGGGTCAAGGGGGTGCGCACCATGCCCGCCATTCTAATACCGGTATAGTAATTGGCATGGTGGAACTGAAGTCGAAGACCTCGATCGACGCGATGTACGAGGCGGGCCAGGTCGTCGCCCGGGCCCTGACGGCCGCGCGCGACGCCGCCGGCGTGGGCGTTTCCCTGCTGGAGCTGGACGAGCTGGCCCACGAGGTGCTGCGGGAGGCGGGGGCGACGTCACCGTTCCTCGGCTACCGGCCGTCCTTCGCGCCGACCCCGTTCCCGGCGGTGCTGTGCACCTCCGTCAACGACGCCGTCGTGCACGGCGTCCCGACCGACTACCGGCTGCGCGACGGCGACCTGGTCTCACTGGACTTCGGCGCCCAGCTCAACGGCTGGGCGGGCGACTCCGCGCTCAGCTTCGTCGTGGGCACGCCCCGCCCGGCGGACGCGCGCCTCGTGGAGACGGCCGAGCGGGCCCTGGCCGCGGGCATCGCGGCCGCCGTGCCGGGCAACCGCATGGGCGACATCGGCCACGCCATCGGCACGGTCTGCCGCTCGGCCGGCTACGGCATCCTGGACGACTTCGGCGGCCACGGCATCGGCCGTCGTATGCACGAGGACCCGCCCGTGCCCAACGAGGGCCGGCCCGGCCGCGGTCTGCCGCTGCGCCCCGGCATGGTCCTGGCGATCGAGCCGATGCTGCTCGGGGGCGGCCGCGACGACTACCACGTGGCCCCGGACGGCTGGACCCTGCGCACCAACGACGGCTCACGCGCGGCCCACGTCGAACACACGGTGGCGATCACCGAGAGCGGCCCGAGGGTGCTGACCGAGCGGCGCTGACCCGCCCGGCCGCAGCGGGGCCCCGGTGCCCTCCGGGCAGGACGCGCCGTTCGGTACGTACCGTGCCATGGTGGTGTAAGTCCGGCACGGACCGGGCACCCGGCCAGCCCGCGCAGTCAACGAACGGAACGCCATGACCAGCGGCTTCACCAGCCCGGAGGGCTACGGCGACCCCTTCGGCGAGTTCCTGGCCCGCTTCTTCGGCGGGCCCCGCCCCGGCCCCCGGCAGATCAACATAGGCCAGCTCCTCAGCCAGCCCGCGAGGGAGCTGGTCCGCGGCGCCGCCCAGTACGCCGCCGAGCACGGCAGCCGCGACCTGGACACCGAACACCTGCTGCGGGCGGCGCTCGCGGCGGAGCCGACCAGGTCGCTGCTCAGCCGGGCCGGTGCCGATCCCGACTCGCTCGCCTCGGAGATCGACGAGCGCTCGGGCCCGGCGCAGCAGCCACCGGCCGAGGTGCCGCCGCCCACCTCGCTGTCCCTCACCCCGGCCGCCAAGCGCGCCCTGCTGGACGCCCACGACCTGGCCCGGTCCCGCGGCGCGGGCTACATCGGTCCGGAGCACGTGCTGAGCGCGCTGGCCGCGAACCCGGACTCGGCGGCGGGCCACATCCTCAACCAGGCCCGGTTCGCCCCCGGCGGCCCCGCCGAGACGCCCGAGGCGCCGCCCGCGGCCCGTGCCGAGCGGCAGCGCCCGACGTCCACGCCCACCCTCGACAAGTACGGCCGCGACCTCACCGACATGGCCCGTCAGGGCCGTATCGACCCGGTGATCGGCCGGGACGAGGAGATCGAGCAGACGATCGAGGTGCTGTCCCGGCGCGGCAAGAACAACCCGGTGCTGATCGGTGACGCCGGCGTCGGCAAGACGGCCATCGTGGAGGGCCTCGCGCAGCGCATCGCGGACAACGACGTGCCCGACATCCTCGCCGGACGGCGGGTGGTGGCGCTGGACCTGACGGGCGTGGTGGCCGGCACCCGCTACCGCGGCGACTTCGAGGAGCGGCTCAACACCATCGTCGACGAGATCCGCGCCCACTCCGACCGGCTGATCGTCTTCATCGACGAGCTGCACACGGTCGTCGGCGCGGGCGGCGGCGGCGAGGGCGGGTCGATGGACGCCGGCAACATCCTCAAGCCGGCGCTGGCCCGCGGCGAGCTGCACATCGTGGGCGCGACCACGCTGGAGGAGTACCGGCGCATCGAGAAGGACGCGGCGCTGGCCCGCCGCTTCCAGCCGATCCTGGTGCCCGAGCCGTCGGTGCCGGACGCCATCGAGATCCTGCGGGGCCTGCGCGACCGCTACGAGGCCCACCACCAGGTCCGCTACGCCGACGAGGCGCTGGTGGCGGCGGTGGAGCTGTCCGACCGCTACCTGACCGACCGCCGCCTGCCGGACAAGGCGATCGACCTGATCGACCAGGCCGGGGCGCGGGTACGGCTCGGTGCGCGCACCAAGGGCACGGACGTGCGCGCCATGGAGCGCGAGGTCGAGCAGCTCACCCTCGACAAGGACCAGGCGGTCGCCGACGAGCAGTACGAGACGGCGACCCAACTGCGGGACCGCATCACCGAGTTGAAGCAGCGCATCGCGGACACCGCCCAGGACGGCGCGGTGGACGAGGGCTGCGGCCTGGAGGTGACGGCGGAGGCCGTCGCCGAGGTCGTCTCGCGGCTGACGCACATCCCGCTCAGCAGCCTCACCCAGGAGGAGAAGGACCGCCTGCTGGGCCTGGAGGAGCACCTGCACCAGCGGGTGGTCGGCCAGGACGAGGCGGTGCGGGTGGTGTCCGACGCGGTGCTGCGCTCGCGGGCCGGGCTCGCCAGCCCCGACCGCCCCATCGGCAGCTTCCTGTTCCTCGGGCCGACCGGTGTCGGCAAGACCGAACTGGCCCGGGCGCTCGCCGAGGCGCTGTTCGGCAGCGAGGAACGCATGGTGCGGCTCGACATGAGCGAGTACCAGGAGCGGCACACGGTCAGCCGCCTGGTCGGCGCCCCGCCCGGGTACGTCGGCCACGAGGAGGCCGGCCAGCTCACCGAGGTGGTGCGGCGGCACCCGTACTCGCTGCTGCTGCTCGACGAGGTGGAGAAGGCGCACCCGGACGTCTTCAACATCCTGCTGCAGGTGCTGGACGACGGCCGGCTCACCGACGCGCAGGGCCGCACGGTGGACTTCACCAACACGGTCGTGGTGATGACGAGCAACCTCGGCTCGGAGGCCATCACCCGGCGCGGCACCGGCATCGGCTTCGGCGCGGGCGGCGCCGACGCGGACGAGGAGGCCCGGCGCGAGCAGGTCCTGCGGCCGCTGCGCGACCACTTCCGGCCGGAGTTCCTCAACCGGATCGACGAGATCGTGGTCTTCCGGCAGCTCTCGACCGAGCAACTGCGGCGGATCACCGACCTGTTGCTGGAGAAGACCCGCCGGCTGCTGCAGGCGCAGGGCATCACCGCGACCTTCAGCGCGGCGGCCGTCGACTGGCTGGCGGCGCGCGGCTACCAGCCGGAGTACGGCGCCCGCCCGCTGCGCCGCACCATCCAGCGGGAGGTCGACAACCAGCTCTCCCGGCTGCTGCTCGACGGGCGGGTCAAGGAGGGCGACCGGGTCACGGTGGACGCGGGGGACGCAGGGCTCGTCTTCCGCACCGACGAACCCTCCGTCCCTGCACCGGAGTTGTGACCGGTCACGGGCGCTCCCGTTGACCCGCTCCGCGTGGCCCCCTACCGCGCCGGGCGCACCACCTGGGCGGAGCCGCCGCCGCGGCGTACGGTCTCGGCGGCGGCCAGCCACCGGCCGTCCGCCAGCCGCTGCACGCCGGTGGCCGCCCCGATCTCCGGGTTCAGCTTGAACGAGTGGCCGATCGCCTCCAGTTGCGCCCGCAGCGGGCTGTCGTGGAGGCCGGGTTCGAGTTCGGTCTGGGCGGCGTTACGCTGGCTGGCGCGGGGGGCCGCGATGGCGTCGACGAGCGGCAGGCCGCGGTCGACGAACTCGGTGAGCACCTGGAGCACGGTGGTGATGATGGTGGAGCCGCCGGGCGAGCCGAGGGCGACGACCGGCCGGCCGTGGCGGTCCAGGACGATCGTCGGCGAGATCGACGACCGCGGCCGCTTGCCCGGGCCGGGCAGGTTCGGGTCGTGGACGGCCGGGTTGGCCGGGGCGAAGGAGAAGTCGGTCAGCTCGTTGTTGAGCAGGAACCCGCGTCCCGGGACGGTGATGCCGCTGCCGCCGGTCTGCTCGATGGTGAGGGTGTAGGCGACGACGTTGCCCCACTTGTCGGCGACGGTGAGGTGCGTGGTGTTCTCGCCCTCGTACGTCGTCGGCGCCGGGGTGCCGCGACCGGGGCAGGCCGCCGGGTGGCGCGGGTCGCCCGGGGCGAGGGGGCTGGTGAGCACCGCGTCGTCCTTGATGAGGCAGGCCCGCGAGTCGGCGTAGCGCTGGGAGAGCAGCTCCTTGGTCGGGACGTCCTCGAAGGCGGGGTCGCCGACCCAGCGCCCGCGGTCGGCGAACGCGATGCGGCTGGCCTCGATGTAGCGGTGCAGGTACTGCGCCTCGCTCGCCCTGGACAGGTCGGTCCGCTCCAGGATGTTGAGGGCCTCGCCGACGGTGGTGCCGCCGGAGGAGGAGGGCGCGATGGAGTAGACGTCCAGTCCGCGGTAGGCCGTCCTGGTGGGCGCCTGGAGCTTGGCGCGGTAGGCCGCGAGGTCGGCGGCGGTGAGCCGGCCGGGGCGGGCGTTCCACCCCGACGCCGGGTCGACGGGCGGCTTGTTGACCGTCGCGACGACGTCCCTGCCGAGGTCGCCCCGGTAGAGGGCGGCGACGCCCTTGCGGCCCAGCTCCTCGTAGGTACGGGCCAGGTCGGGGTTCTTGAAGGTCGAGCCGACCACCGGGAGCGCGCCGCCGGGCAGGAACAGCTTCGCCGTGTCCGGGAAGTAGCGGAAGCGCGCCTCGTTGGCGGCGGTCTGGCTGCGGAAGGTGTCGTCGACGGTGAACCCGTCGCGGGCCAGGCGCTCGGCCGGCCGCAGCACGGCGCCGAGCTTCCTGCTGCCCCACTGCGACAGCGCGGTCGCCCAGGTGGCGGGCGTGCCGGGGGTGCCGACGCTCAGCCCGCTGGTGACGGCGTCGGCGAAGGCGAGGGGCTTGCCGTTCTCGGTGAACAGGTTCTGGTCGGCGCTGCGGGGTGCGGTCTCGCGGCCGTCGAGGGTGTGCACGGTGCGGGACTTGGCGTCGTAGTAGACGAAGTAGCCGCCTCCGCCGACGCCGGCGGAGTAGGGCTCGGTGACGCCGAGGGCGGCGGCGGTGGCGACGGCCGCGTCGACGGCGTTGCCGCCCTTGCGCAGCACCTCGATGCCGGCCGCGGACGCGTCGGCGTCCACGCTGGAGACGGCGCCGCCGTAGCCGACGGCGACCGGGACCTTCTCCCCGGCGGTTCTCGGGGCGGCGGGTGGCGCTGCCGCTCCCACCGAGACGACGGCGGCCGAGACCGCCAGTACCGACAGTTTCCGCGCGACAGGGCGACGCAGACGCATCCGTACCTCCAGTGCAGGAACGTCAGCGCAGCGTAACGACATCCACCCCGGCCCCGACAGCCCCTCCGGGGCACTGTCATACGACCGCCACACGTCGAACACGGGTACGCCTGCGGCACAGGTGACCGCTAGCATGCGCGCCCATGAACGACGACGTGCGCAACATCGTCCTGGGTGTGGTGGCGGCGGGTATATCGGCCGCGCTCGGCTGGGTCGCCCGCACCTGTCTGTGGAGGCGCAGGCTGCGGCGCAAGCAGGCGTTCTTCGGTCTGCCGGACAACTCCGAGTCGCTGCTGGTGGTCAACCGCGACGCGGGCGGGCCCGACCTCACGGTGACCCGCTTCGACGTCTTCGCCCTGCTCGAACTGGCCGCGCTGATCAAGGACTGCAACGCGCACGCGCAGGTCGTCGCGCACGACGCGGCCCAGCAGGGGTTCGGCGAGCGCACCGAGTTCTGTGTGGGCGGCCCCGCCTCCAACCGGCGGATGCTCGCCCACCTGGCGTCGCTGCTGCCGGGCGTGCGGGTCAACGTGGGCCCCGAACCGGGCCCGGACCGCGGGGCGTTCCAGATCGGTGGCGAGCGGTACCGGATGGAGCCGGGGGTGAGCGAGTACGTGCTGCTGGCCCGGCTGACGGCCGGTGAGCGGCCCGAGGCGCGGCCGGTGTTCCTGTTCTGCGGCCAGCGCGCGATCACCAACCAGGCGGCGACCCGCTATCTGGCCCGTCACCACGAGCGGTTGGCCCGCAAGTACGGCAACTCCTCGTTCGCCCTGCTGCTGCGGGTCGTCAACTCCCAGGCGTACGGGCCGGACGTGGTGGAACCGGTGGCGGACGTGACCCAGGCGGCCCGTACCGCGCTGCCCGACCGGACCGGCGCCGCGACCCGGACCTCGCACCGGGCGTCCTGACGAACCCGCCCCGGCGACACCGGAACACGCTCCCCGAGCGCAACCCGACCGGCGCGCGGCTGACCTTCTCCTCGCCGGCGGCGATCCGCCGTGTCCGACGGTCCCGCCACGCGAGCAGTGATCTCCGGCCGCGCGACCGGGCGGGTATGGCTCTCGTGAACTGCCGCCCCCTGCGCGAGGGCCCCCTCCCCGGCGGCAGTCTCCCCGTCGCCCTTCCCTGGGGATCGGCGACTTCACCCCCACCACAGGGATGAACGGCACATCCTAGTCGAGGCCCGGCGCGCCGGTCCTGCTCGGGCGGACACCGGCAGCCCCGGCCCGCGGGGACGGCCGGTGCGGGGCGAGGAGCACGGCCCCCAACTGACGGGCGTGCGGCTGCGGTTGGGCACGGCGGCAGGGCGGGACACACGCGTCGTACGGATCACGGGGGCGTACGCCCCCCGGCCGGTGCTCGGGATCGGTGGTGCGGCGGTCCTCGGTGTCGCCCGGTGGCTCCCCGGAGTGCTCGTTGACGTCACGCGACTCGATCAAAGGATCGACGGCCATGCCCAGCCCTACTCACTCTCAGCTGTGTCGTGGTGCCGCAAACTATCCAGCCCGGGAGGGGCCGCAGGCACGACACGCACCTTTCGGGCATTAGCCGTATTTACACCGCAGGTCGGGCCAGAGGTTCACCGGCACCCCGCTCTCCCACCCGCATCCGCATCCAGATCCGCCCGGCGTCACACCTCCGCGATCTCGGCGTACGCCTGGAAGAGTTCGGGGCTGCCGGTCATGGCCCAGGTGCGGCCCTCGAGGACCACGTCGACCTCGCGGCCGGAGGCCAGCCGGACCACTGGGCGCCCCTCCGGCAGAATCCGCCAGCCGGTGCCGGGCACGGTGCGGACGACGACGGTGCCCAGGTAGAGGCCCGCGTCGTTGCCGAGCCAGGGCAGCATCTCCTCGTCGTCGCGCCAGCGCGGCACGAGCTGGTCCAGCGCCTCCAACGAGGCCGGGGTGTCGTCGAGTCGGACTCCCGCGCGGGAGGCCAGGGAGCGCAGCAGCTCGCACTCGGCGAGCAGTGCGGCGTACCCGCCGCCCGCACCCTCGCCGTCACCGTCACTGTCGCTGTCCGGGAACACCGCGACCCCGGCGGCGGGGTCATGCCTCTTGCGCCACTTGGACAGAAAGGGGAGGTCCATGGATCCAGCGTGACATTCCTACCGCCGCGCGCACCACAGGCGCGCGGACCCTGGCGTGCGCCCCGGGGCGCACGCCACGGACCCCGGCGGCTCAGCCGGCACGAGCCGGCGAGCGACGCCGGGGCCCGGTTCCGGGTTCCGCGGGGTCAGCGCTCCGTCACTCGCCGCCCCCGTAGGAACGGTGTACGGCGTCGGCGGCCTTGTCGGTCTGCGCGTCGTACTTGTCCCCCGTACGCTCGTCGACCATCCGCTCGACACTGTCGACACCCTTGTCGGCCTGGTCCGGATGGGCCTTCGCCATCTCCTTGGCCTTGTTCGCCATGTCTCCCAGCTTGCCCATGAGGTACCTCCTGGCGCTCGGTGTGTGCCGTACCCGGCGTGGAGTACCCGCGGCTTCCGGTTCGAAGCAGGAGCGACATGCCGGATCACACGTCCTCCCGGAGCCGCGCCGCCCGGACCGCGCTGCCGTCACCCTCGTGGCGCGCGGTGGCGGGCGGGCCTGGTGGGGGCGTGGTCGACTGGGCGGGAGCGCGGTGCGGCGCGGGTCGTAAGGGCGGGCCTGGAGGCGGTCATGGCGGAGTGGGGACCGTACGCGCGGATCGCGGTGGTCACCGGGGCGGCGCGCGGCGTGGGAGCGGCGGTGGCACGCCGGCTGGCCCTGCGGGGCATGCGGGTGGCCCTGCTGGGCCGGGAACTCGACTCGCTGCGCCGGGTCGCGGACGAGCTGCCGACCGAGGCGCACTGCTTCGAGGTCGACGTCACCGACGAGGCGGCGCTCCGGGGCGCCGCCCGCAGCATCGGCGCACGGCTGGGGCCCGCCTCGGTGGTGGTCGCCAACGCGGGGATCGCCGCCGCGGGCCCGTTCGCCACGTGCGAGGCGTCGCTGTTCGACCGGGTCGTCGAGGTCAACCTGATCGGGAGCGCGAACACCGCCCGTGTCTTCCTGCCCCAACTCGCCCGCACCAAGGGGTACTTCCTCCAGGTGGCGTCCACCGCGGCGTTCGGTTCGGCGCCGCTGATGAGCGCCTACTGCGCGTCGAAGGCGGGCGTGGAGTCCTTCGCCCAGGCCCTGCGCACCGAGGTGCGTCCGGCGGGCGTGGGGGTGGGCATCGCGTACCTGCACTGGACCGGCACCGACATGATCGCGGCCCTCGACGACCATCCGGTGCTGCGGGCCCTGCGCTCCCATCAGCCGGCGCCCGCCCGCCGCGTGCACAGTCCCGAGCAGGTCGCCCGATGGCTGGTGCACGGGGTGGAGCGGCGCGCGGTGAGCATCTACGCGCCGCCGTGGCTGCGTCTGGTGCAACCGCTGCGCCCGGTGCTGCCGCTGGTGGTGTCGGCGGTGGCCCGGCGGTCCTTGTCGGCGCTGCCGGCCGAGGAGTTGGAGCGGGCCACCGGGGTGCTCGGCGCGGGCGGCGCCGCCGACCTGCGGGCGCGCGGCGCGGTACCGCCGGTGCCGCCGGTCACCCCGCCCCAGACCTGAGCCGCGCGCGGCGCGCACGTTCCGCACCCGGGGCCCCGGCCGGGGGCGAGGCAAGAGTGGAACCGGCCGGGCGGCGGCCGGCGCGTGGGTCAGTGTGCGGCGGGCTCCTCGGGGCGGGCGCGGCGCGGCAGGAGGAAGGAGAGGAGGAAGGTCAGCGCGAGCAGGGCGTCGACGATCCACAGGACCGTCTTCATGACCGATCCGAAACCGCCCTTGAAGGCGGAGGTCGCGGTGGCCTGCAGTGCCGTGGGTATCCGGGCACCGGCCTCGGGCGAGGTCACCGCGGACCGCGTGTCCGTCTCCAGGCGCGCGCACGACGCCGGGGTGGCGGCGGGGTCCTTGGCCACGGCGCGGTCCGAGGCGCACGCGCGCAGGTCCGCCACCACGCGGTCCTGCGCCGCCGGTGCGACGTGGGCGGCGGCCAGTTGCCCGCGCAGACCGTCCGAGCGGTGGTCGACGGCGGTGGCGATCCCGCCGCCCAGCAGGCCGAAGAAGACGGTGCCGAGGAGGGCCACCCCGAAGGCTCCCCCGAGCTGCTGCATCGCGGTCATCGTGCCGGACGCCGAACCCGTCTCGTGCTGCTCGACACTGGCCAGCACGATGTCGAAGAAGGGAGCCATGAGCAGGCCCATGCCGATGCCGGTGACGAGCAGGGACGGCAGGAGCTGCCAGGGACCGACGCCGCTGCCCACCACGTCGAGAGTCAGCCACACACCGAACACGCCGGCCGCCATGACGACGGTGCCCGCCTGGAGGACGGCACGACCGAACCGCGCGACACCCTGCGCGATCCCGAACCCCACGATCATGCCGCCGGACCAGGGCACCATGACCAGGCCCGCCTTGAGCGGCGAGTAGCCGAGACCTATCTGGGTGTAGAGGTTGAAGACCAGCATGAAGCCCTGCATGGTCGAGAAGAAGACCAGCCCCAGGACCATGCCGCCGCTGAACCCGCGCTTGCGGAACAGGCTCGGCACGACCAGCGGGTCCAGACCGGCGCTGCTGCGCCGCGACTCGTACCTCGCGAAGACCGCGAAGACGACGGCGGAGGCGCCCATCATCACGAACGTCCAGGCGGGCCAGTCGTACTCACGTCCCTGGACCAGCGGGAAGATGATGAGCAGCGCGGCGAGCGAGACCAGGAGCATGCCGGGGATGTCGAGGCGGGGCTTGCTGCCGGAGCGGCCGCGCGGCAGGTAGCGCACCGCGCCGAGGAAGGCCGCGGCCCCCAGCGGCAGGTTGATCAGGAAGATCATCCGCCAGCCGGTGCCGAAGTAGTCGGCGTCCACGAGCCAGCCCGCCAGGATCGGCCCGCACACCGCGGACAGCCCCATGACCGGGCCGAACATGCCGAAGGCCTTCTGCGACTCCTCGGGCGGGAACATCTCCTTGATCATGCCGAGGCCCTGGGGGAGCATCACCGCGCCGAACAGACCCTGCACCACGCGGGCGCCGATCAGCATCTCGGGCGACACGGACACCGCGCACAGCAGCGAGCCCACGGTGAAGCCCGCGGCGCCCACCAGGAACATGGTGCGGCGTCCGTGGATGTCCCCGAGCCGTCCGCCGGTGACGAGCCCGACGGCCATCGACAGCGTGTACGCGGCGGCGAGCCACTGGAGGGTGGAGGCCCCGCCGCCGAGGTCGGCGCGCATGGACGGGCCGGCGATGTTCGTGACGACGGCGTCCAGGAGGTCCATCACCTCCGCCGCGAGGATCACGAAGAGCGCGGCCCACCGCCACCGGTAGGGCGCGGACGGGTCGGTGGGCGTCTCCGGGGACGCGACACCGGTGGTGGTCATCGGAACTCCTCGCGGGAAAGGGCGGACGATCGGTGAACGGTGTTCACCGTAACAGAACAGTGCTCATCCGGAGAACACTGTTCATCAAGATATGACGCGACGCATATCGAGGCGCGCCCCGGAGGCCCCGAAGCTCACGCGACCGGCGGAGAACACTGTTCTCCCCCAGTGCCTAGACTGGCCGCATGACCGACGCGGTAGCCGACACCCCAGCGACCCCACCGCCGTCCCCGTGGGAGCGGGAGCGTCCCACCCGCACCCACTCCGCTCCTGCGCGCACGCCGTTGTCCCGCGACCGCGTCGTCGAGGCGGCCTTCACCGTGCTGGACCGGCAGGGACTCGACGGACTGTCCATGCGTCAGGTGGCCGCCGAGCTGGGCGTCACCGTCTCCGCCCTCTACGCCCACGTCAGCTCCAAGGACGACCTCCTGGAGCTGATGTACACGCGCCTCTTCGACGGTTTCGAGATGCCCGCCGCGGATCCGGACCGCTGGCAGGAGCAGTTGCTGGACTTCGCGCGGGCCAACAGGCAGCGTCTGCTCTCCCATCGCGACATGGCCCGGATCTCCATGGCCCACGTCCCGTTCACCGCCGAACTGCTCCCGCACGTCGAGGGGTTGCTCGCCATCTTCCGCACGGCGGGCCTGCCCGATCGCATCGCCGCGGAGGCGGGCGACCTCATCTCCACGTACATCGACGGGTTCGTCCTCGAGGAGGGGATGTGGCAGGACCGTGCCGCCCAGCAGGGCGGCGCCTCCTCACCGGCCCGGCCCGACTGGCGTGAGATGGCCGACGAGATGCAGAACTACTTCGCCTCCTTGCCCGAGGCCGACTTCCCGCACCTGCGCGCCCTGTCCGGACACATGGTGACGGACTCCTCCGACGAGCGGTTCGACATCGGCCTGCAGATCATCCTGCGTGGCCTGGCGAGTTACCTGCCCGCCCGGCCGGACCGCGCGACCCCGGACGACACGCCCCCGGACCGGACGGCGCCGCGGACCTGACCACCCACGGGGCGGCCGGCGCCGAGCCCCCGCCCAGCTCAGCCCTATCGGTCCAGAAGCGCGGTCGCCTCGACCTCCACGAGGACGTCCGGCTCGAAGAGATGGTCGACGCCGATCAGGGAGGCCGGGGGCATCGAAGTCGCTGACCGCGACGCAGCGGCGTCATCGAGCGCGAGGTCGGTGGTGCCGGTCTCGATGATCGTGCCGTTGAAGGCGAGCCGGTCGACTATGGCCGCGCGGAGGCGAGGGGCAGATCGGCGGTCGACGGGCACAGCGCCAGCGGCGCATATACCGGCGGTCGGTGAACTGAAACCGCTGGACTGCTGGTCAGGGAACCTGTCAGGCTCCGCCTCGTCTCCACCCGGCCCGTAGCGGTCCGGTACCGGATCACCCGCCCGGGCAAGACCCTTCGTCCCCCCATCGACGTGCTGTTGGCCTGGGCAGCGCACCACATGCCCGCCATCGAGCACGCACCCGCGACCTTTGACAGCGCGTCCGGCACGTAGCAGGCAAGGGCACGCGCCGGCACCTTGCGGTCACATGGCTCCGGCTGGGCTCAGCACGCGCCCGAGGAAGCCGCGGAGGTAGCCCGCGACGACGTCGAGGTGGCTCTCCAGCAGGAAGTGACCGCCGTCGATCAGGTGTACCTCCGCGTCCTTGGCGTCGCGGGCGAAGGCTTGCGCGCCCGCGGGGCCGAAGATCTCGTCGTTGCGGCCCCACACGGCCAGCACGGGAACCTCGCTGGCGCGCAGGAACTCGTGCAGGAGCGGGTAGAGCGGGCGGTTGTTCTGGTAGTCGCGGAACAGCGCCAGTTGGATCTCGTCGTTGCCTTCGCGGGAGACGAGGGCGTAGTCGTGCTCCCAGGTGTCCGGGCTGACCAGGCTCGGGTCGGGCACGCCGTGCGTGTACTGCCAGCGGATGGCCTCGAGGCTCAGCGCCGTGCGGACGGCCCGCTCGGTGCCGGGACCGGGGTTCGCCCCGTACGCCCAGACGTCCGCCCAGAAGGACTCCACGAAGCCGTCCTCGTAGCCGTTGCCGTTCTGGGTGACCAGGGCGGAGATCCGTTCAGGGTGCTCGAGTGCGAGACGCCAGCCGACGGGGGCGCCGTAGTCCTGGACGTAGAGGGCGAAGCGGTCCAGGCAGAGCTGGTCGAGCAGTCCGGAGGTGAGTTCGGCGAGGGCGTCGAAGGTGTAGGTGAACTCGCCCACGCGGGGGGCGGCGGAGCGGCCGAAGCCGAGGTGGTCCGGCGCGACGACGTGGTAGTCCCGGGCCAGCAGCGGGATGAGCCCACGGAACATGAAAGAGCTGGTCGGGTACCCGTGCAGCAGGACGATGGCGGGGGCGTCGGCGGGGCCGGCCTCCCGGTAGAAGATCTCGTGGCCGTCGACGGTGGCGGTCCGGTAGTGCACCGAGCTCATATCTAACCCTTCTGGACACTTGCTCCGGTTAGTTCCTGCCATGCAAGCACGAGCGGATCTAACCTGTCAAAAGGTTTCAAGGGGTTAGAACAACAGATGGACTCGATGACAGGTCCGCCGGGACGGCGGAACGCGCGCGGCCCTTGCCAAGGGAATGCACGGCTCGTAGAGTTCAACACGTAATGAGTTCAACACGCGTTGACTTCATGCGGCCGGGAGGCAGGGCTCGTGCAGAAGATTCCCTTCCAGGTGAACGAGGGCGGCCTGGTCGCCCTCCTGCCGAACGGGCACGTCGAGTTCCTCGCCGCCTCGGCCGAGCCGCTGATCCACCGGCACAACGCCGGATCGCCGGTGCCCGCCGCGGAGTTGATGACGCACGCGCTGAGCGACCCGCTGGTGACGCTGGACCGCTTCCACCTGCCCGCGCCGGCGATCGCGTTCGTGGAGACCACCAACCTGTGCAACCTGCGCTGCCGGCACTGCTACGCGGACTCCGCGCTCAAGCGGCCGGACGAGATGTCCACCCCGATGATCAAGTCGCTGCTGGACGACTTCGCCGACGCGGGCGTGCTGCAGGTGTTCCTGACGGGTGGTGAGATCTTCTCGCACCGGGACGCCGTCGAGATCGTCCGGCACGCGCGCAGCAAGCCGTTCAGCACGCAGATCTTCACCAACGGGCTGCTGGTCACCGAGGAGAAGCTCGCGGCGATCCCGCCGGGCCAGTCGTTCTTCATCAGCTTCGACACCGCCGACCCCGAGCGCACCGTGCGCGGCCGGATGGACTTCCCCAAGCTGAAGAGGGCGTTCGAGGCGATGCGCGCGCACGGGCACGTGTTCCGCACGGCGATCTCCGTGCACCGGCAGAACATCCAGGACGCCGAGGAGATCTTCGACTGGTGCGCCCGCAACGGCTATCCGCGGCCGCAGTGGCTGGAGACCCATCCCGTGGGCCGGGCCCTGCTGCACCCGGGCATGCTGCTGCGGCCCGAGGACGTCGACGAGGTGTTCGCGGTCTACCGCCGCTGCATGGACCGCTACTCGGGCGAGCCGGAGGACCCGGCGGGCCCCGCCGGCCGGCCGGCCCCGGACGGCCCGGGCGCCTCCGCTCCCACCCCGGTGCGGCGGGCCGCCGACGAGATCCGCGGGGTGGACACCATCCAGTTCTGCCAGCGCCTCGAACGCGCCGTCGGCCAGGAGAAGTGCGGCCGCTCGGTGGTCTACGTCAACAGCCGCGGCGACGTCTACCCGTGCAGCAACTGCATGTCCGGCCAACTGCACCGGGCCGGCAACGTCACCCGGCAGCCGTTCGCCGAGATCTGGGAGAACGGCTTCGACGCCTTCCGCGACATCCGCTTCGAGGACCACGCCGTGTGCGGCACCTGCCCCGTCGCCCGGGAGGACATCTGGTGCCAGTTCCGCTGCCCGCCGCTGGCCCGCAACATCACCGGCGACGAGAAGGGCTGCGGGGCCACCGAGTACCTCCAGGAGTTCACCCTGCGGGCCGGCCGCTACTGGCGCGAGCGCCGGGAGCGGGGGGTACGCCTGACGCTCACCCCGCGCCCGGTCCGCACGCCGTAGGCCGCACGCCGTCCGGCGACCCGCCGGGCACCCAGCGCCCCCGCTCCCGACGACGTGAGCGGGCCCCTGTCCGGGCGGCACCACCCGTGCCGCCCCACCACGAAAGGGAACGAGCCATGCCCGAGGAGAAGAAGGTCATCCGCATCCACCTGGAGCCCGGCCAGGAGGGCGTGACGCTGAGCGCGGTGGGCGCCGCGTCGGCCACCGCCCCCGCCGAGACGCTGGTCGAGGCCACCAACATCACCGAGGCCACGGTCATCGAGGTCGAGGTCTGACCGCTCGCCCCCCGACTTCGCGGCCCGCTGAGGGACGGGCCGCGAAGAGGCCGCCGTGCGTCTCCGACAACCCCCCGTCGGCGTACGGCGCCTCCCTCCCGGCCCGCCCCCCGGCGCGGGCCGGGAGGGCGACCGTCGCGCACAGCCCCGAGGAGACGAGGTCGCGATGAGCACCACCGGCACCACCACCGCCGTGCGCCGCACCCCGGCCGCGCGCCCCGGCACCGGACTGGCGCGGCTGCTCCGGGAGAACCCCGCCCTGCGCATCGACCAGGACGACTACAACATCAACGTCACCGCCAACTACGGCGAGCGGCTCTCCGAGGGCGAGGTCGCCGAGGCCCTGCGCACCCACCCGGGCGCCGGCCGGCCGGCCCACCTGTACTTCCACGTGCCGCTGTGCGCGTACGTCTGCCACTTCTGCAACTACGTCAAGCGCAAGGTCCCCGACGGGCCCGGCGGCGCGCGCGCCCCGCAGGTGTGGACCGACCTGCTGCTCGACGAGTCCGCCCGCCACCTCGCCCACGCGCCCTGGCTGCGGCGGGCGTCGATCGAGTCGGTCTACCTCGGCGGCGGCACCGCCTCCCTGCTCGGCACCGAGCAACTGGCCCACCTGATCGCGCACATGAGGGAGCGCTACCGCCTGAGCGACGACTGCGAGATCTCCCTGGAGGGCAACCCCGACAACTTCCTCGGCGACGAGCTGGCCGAGGCGTGCGCGCTCGGCTTCAACCGGTTCAGCGTCGGGGTGCAGTCGCTGCAGAGCGAGGTCAACGCGTTCGCGGGCCGCGGGCACGACGCGGTGATGTCGCTGCGCGCGATCGACAAGCTGCGGGCGACCGGGAAGCCGTACAACGTCGACATGATGTTCGGGCTGCCGCAGCAGACCACCGCGACGGTCGCCGACGACATCCGGCGGCTGGTCGACCTGGGCGTGCCCACCATCACCGTCTACCGGCTGCGCAACGCGGACCGGGCCGGCATGGGCATCGGCAACCGGGCCGTGTGGAACGTGCCGAGCGTCAAGAGCCGCCTCGACGCGCAGTTCGCCTTCCCGAGCGTGGGCGAGACCTACGCCATGCGCGAGGCGGTCGTGGAGCTGCTGCTGGACGCCGGCTACCACCCGAGCCCCTGCGGGTGGTGGAACCGGCCCGGCACCTACCCGGACGGCAACATCCCGCGGGTCTCGCGCAACAAGTGGCAGCGTCACGACACGATGATCGCCATCGGTCCCGGCGCCTACGGCTGGCTCACCGGCGACGACGACACGGTCGTGCAGACCCACAACACCGCCGACATCACCGGCTACGCGAGCCGGATGAAGGCCGGCCCGGGCCTGCCCCTCGCCCCGGGACGCAGACTGACGGGCCATCAGTCGGCGGGGATGGTGCTGGGGTTCGCGTTCAAGGCCAACCAGCCGATCCGCGCCGAGCGCTACCGCCGCAGGTTCGGCGTCGAGATCTTCCGGGACGAGCCGTTCGCCTCCGTCTTCGCCGAGCTCGCCGAGCGCGGGTTCGTCGCGCCGGTGCCGGGCGAGCCGGAGGCCGTGGTGCCGACGCTGGACGGCGAGGCCCTGCACGAGGAGATCATCAGCGTCTACTTCCACCAGCGCATCGGCGACTTCGCCGAGGCCGTCTGCCGCCGGTGAGCCGGTGAGCGCGCACCGGCGCCTGACCTGGCGCACCGACCCGGCCGGCACCGCCCACCGCCTGGGCCGGACCTTCCCGGCCGGACCGGCGCGCGCCACCGTGCTGCTCGCGGGCCCCGGCACCGTCTCCGTCCTGGACGGCGACGGCCGCGACGACCTGCTGCTCGCGGAGCTGACGGACCTTCTGGTCGCAGCCGGCGCCCAGGTGCTGCAGTGCGACATGCCCGCCCGCGACCGCCGCGCCCCCGCCACCGAGGCCGACCGCGACGCCCGCGCCGACCGGCTCGCGGGGCTCCTCGACGCGCACCGCCACCTGCTGACCGGCCCCCTGACCCTGATCGGCTTCTCCCTGGGCGGACAGGCCCTGCTGCGCCTGCTGTGCACCGGCACGCCCCCGCGGGCCGAACGCGTCGTCCTGGTCGGCACGGTGATCGAGGAGGACGCCTTCGTCACCTCCCGCGTGGACACGCTCGACCTCGTCTACGGCGGATACGACCTGGTCGGCTACCTCGCCGACGACCAGGACGAGACGCTGCCGCCCGCCGTCTTCGAGCCGCTGCTGTACGCCGACTGGTCGGCCCGCCGCCTGGTCGGGCCCCGCCCGCTGGGCGTGCGCGTCCACGTGCTCCCGGGGCTCGGGCACACCCTCCACCCGTGCGGTCCCGGTCCGGCCCGGGACCCGCTCACGGCGCTCGCGGCCCTCGCGGGCGCCGCCACCTGAGATCCGGCCGGACGACGGAAGGGGACCCATGCCCGGCAGTGAGACGCTCTCCAGCAGGCGGTTCGACAAGATCGCCGCGAACTTCGCGACCAGCGAGGTGCACCGGTCGAGCCCGACGATGGAGGCCCTGCACGAGACGCTCGGCCCGCAGACCGGGGCCGCGATCTGTGACGTCGCCTGCGGGGCCGGCCACCTGGCGCTGTCCTTCGCCGCCGACGGGCCCGAGCGGCTGGTGGGCGTGGACCCGGCGCCCTCGATGCTCGACTCCTTCCGGGCGCTCGCCGCCGAACGCGGCGCCGAGGCGGAGGCCGTCCGCGCCACCGCCGACGAACTGCCTTTCCCCGGCGCCTCGTTCGACCTGGTGGTGTCCCGGCTCGCGCCCCACCACTTCCCGAGCCTGCCGCTCGCCGTCCGCGAGATGGCGCGGCTGCTGCGCCCCCGCGGCCGCCTCGCCGTGATCGACCTGGAGGGCCACGAGGACCCGGAGGTCGACGCCCTCAACCACGAGCTGGAGGTCCTGCACGACCCCACGCACGTACGCAGCCACACCCTCACCGAGTGGGTGGCCGCCCTGCACGGCGCCGGCCTCAACGTGCCCGTCGCGCGCGGCGGTCAGGCCGAGAGCCGCACCGGGGTGCCGGTCGCGCGCTGGTGCCAGATCGCGTCGTCCGGCGAGGAGGCCGAGCGCGCGATCCGCGCCCGGCTCGCCGCGGCGCCCGCCGCCCACCGGGACTCACTCGGTGTCCGCGAGGACGGCGGGGAGTTCCTGATCCCGGTGCGCACCTGCATGGTGATCGGCGTCAAGCCGCTGAACGAGGTGCGCTGAGATGCCGGTGATCAGGCTGTACTCGCCGGCCGCGGGACCGGGCGGCGCCGCCCTCGGCCGGCTCGCGGACGAGGTGACCGAGCTGCTCGGCCTGCCCGCCGGGCACTGCTGGGTGTGGTGGCACCGGCTGGACCCCGACGAGGCCCACCGGCCGGAGTGGCGGGCCGGTTCCGCCGCCCCGGTCGGCTTCGTCACGTGCCGGGAGACCTACGGCACCGAGCAGGTCGGGGCGCTGCTGCGGCTGCTGCAGCAGCGGCTGGTCGACCTGCTCGGGGTCCGCCCGGAGGAGGTCTACCTGACCGTGCAGCGGGCCGCGGCGGGCGAGTTGCTGGTGCGCGAGGGGATGCAGGCCGGGGAGACCCCTGCTCCGGGCGCCCTCACCGACGTGGTGCCCATCGGGTTCGTGCACAGCGAGCGGCGCGAACCCACCGACGACGACTGGGGCGAGGTCCGTTCGGTCATCCGGCTCGACGCGGCCCGGTTCACGCCCGAGGCGCTGCTCGGCCTCGACACGTTCTCGCACGCCGAGGTCGTCTTCCGCTTCCACCGGGTGCCGCCGCACAAGGTGCAGACGGGCGCCCGGCACCCGCGCGGCAATCCCGACTGGCCGCTGACCGGGATCTTCGCCCAGCGCGGCAAGAACCGGCCCAACCGGCTCGGGGTCTCGCGCTGCCGGCTGCTGAAGGTCGACGGACTCGACGTGCACGTCACCGGGCTCGACGCGGTGGACGGCACCCCCGTGCTCGACCTCAAGCCGTACCTGCGGGAGTTCGGGCCGCGCGAGGAGGTCGTCCAGCCCGCGTGGGCCGACGAGGTCATGCGCCACTACTACTGACCGGCCGCGACCGCACGGCGCACGCGGCCACCGGCGGCCGTGCCCGTGCCGGGCGCACCACCCACGGTCGACCGTCCCCGTGCACGGCGCAGGCGGCGGCCACCCCGACGACAGGGAACGGAGGGGGACATGAGGACCCCGGTGCGCACGGCCGCGACGGCACTGCTCGTCGCGGTCTTCGTCGACGCGCTCGGCAGCGGGCTGTACATGTCCGTCTCCGTCGTGTTCTTCACCCGCTGCCTGGGGCTGGGCGCGGGCCAGGTGGGCGTCGGCCTGTCCGTCGCGGGCGCGGCGTCCTTCGCGCTGCTGGTGCCCACCGGGGTGCTGGCCGACCGGGTGGGGCCCCGCCGTACGCTCGTCGCCGCGCACCTGGCGCGGGCGGCGCTGCTCGCCTGCTACCCGTTCGTGCCCGGCTTCGGGGCGTTTCTCGTCGTGGTGGCGCTGCTGGCCGTCGCCGACCGGGCCGCCTCCCCGCTGGTGCAGGGCCTGTTCGCGGTCGCGGTGGGCGAGGCGGAGCGGGTGCGGGCGATGGGCCGGGCGCGGTCCCTGCAGAACCTCGGGCTGGCCCTGGGCGGGCTGGGCGCGGGCGCGGCGCTGGTGCGCGACGCCGACGCGGTGTACGTGGCCGTCGTCCTCGCCGACGCGCTGTCGTTCGTGCTCGCCGCCGTCCTGGTCGCCCGGTTGCGCACCGCGGAGGGCGAACGGGCGCGCGGCGGCGCTCCGTTGCCGCTGCGACGGCGGCTCGGGGTGTTCCGCGACCGCCGGTTCGCCGCGCTGACCGCGCTCAACTCCGCCGTCAGCCTGCACGTCACCGTGCTGACGGCGGGCGTCCCGCTGTGGGTGCTGGCGCACGACACGCTGCCCAGGCCGGTGATCGCCTGGACGCTGGTGCTCAACACCGCGGTGGTGGTGCTGTTCCAGGTGCGGGCCACCCGCGCCACGCGCACCGCCGAGGACGGCGGCCGGGCGCTCGGGCTGAGCGGGCTGCTGCTGGCCGTGTGCTGCGCGGGACTCGCCCTGACCGGCGCGCTGCCCACGCCCGCCGCCGTGGCCGTGCTGCTCGTCGCCGTGGGATTCCAGGCGTTCGCGGAGATGCACCAGCAGGCGGGGTCGTGGGCCATCTCCTACGACCTCGCCCCGGACGACCGCCGCCAGGTCTACCTGGCCTTCTTCAGCCTGGGCAACGCCGCCCGCAACACCTACGGACCGCTGGTCGTCACCTTCCTGGTGGTCCGGCACGGCGCGCCGGGCTGGCTGCTGCTCGGCGCGCTGGTGCTCGGCGCGGGCGCCTGGGCGGCCCGGATCGGACGTACGCCGGCCGCGCCCGCCGGGGCCGCCGCGCCGGCCCTGCCCCTGCCCGACGTCTCCAGGAGGAAACCATGACCACCGCTGCTCCCGACCCTTCCGTCATCGTCGTCGGGGCGGGGCCCACCGGCCTCACCCTGGCCTGTGAGCTGGCCGCCGCCGGCGTCTCCTGCACCGTGCTGGAGCGCCGGCTCACCACGTCCGCGCAGTCCCGCGCGATGGGCCTGTACCCGCGCACCCTGGAGGTGCTGGACCTGCGCGGCCACGCCGACGCGCTGACGGCGTACGGGCGCCCCGTGGGCCGGCTGCACCCCGCGCGCGGGGCGGTCGTCGACTTCACCGAGCTGGACACCCGCTTCCCCGCTCTGCACGTCGTGCCGCAGAGCCGCACCGAGGAGGTACTGCAGAAGCACGCCGTGGAGCTCGGCGTCACCCTGGTGCGCGACGCGGAGGTGTTCGGGCTGGAGCAGGACGACAGCGGCGTCACCCTGCAGGTCCGCGCGGGCGGCGAGGAGTGGGAGGAGAGCGCGGACTACGTCGTCGGCTGCGACGGCGCGCACAGCGCGGTGCGCGAACTGTCCGGGATCGCCTTCCGCGGCCGCACGTACGACATCGCCCCCGTCCTCGCGGACGTACGGCTGCGCAAGCCGCCGCCCGTCGACGACGTGGTGGTGCTCGCCGGGAACGGCGCGGTGATGGTCACCGTGCCCTACGGCGACGGGCTGTACCGGGTGGCGGTCGCCCGCCGGGACCGGCCCTGGACGCGCGAGCCGGTGACGCTCCAGGAGCTGGGCGAGCTGATGTCCCTCTCGCTGGGCTTCGACCCGGAGCCGTACGAACCGGCCTGGCTGGCCCGGTTCAAGATCCACCAGCGGCTGGCCGACCACTACCGCACCGGGCGCGTGCTGCTCGCCGGGGACGCCGCGCACCTGCACTCGCCGCTGGGCGGCCAGGGGCTCAACCTCGGTATCCAGGACGCCGTCAACCTCGGCTGGAAGCTCGCCGCCCGCATCCAGGGCTGGGCCCCGCCCGGCCTGCTCGACTCCTACGAGGCCGAGCGCCGCCCGCAGGCCGCGCGGATCCTCAAGGCCACCGACCGGGCCACCTGGACGGCGACCAGCCCCTCCCCCGCGCTCACCGCGCTGCGGCGCACCGCGCTGGCCCGGCTCCTCGGCAGCCGCCGGGTCCGCCGCGTCGCCGGCGAGGCGATCTCCGGACTGCGCTCGGACTACGCCCGCCGCGGCGGCGGGCGTGCCCTGCGCGCCGGGCAGCGGGTGCCGGACCTGACGGTCCGCCGTCCGGGCGCGGCCCCGGTCCGCCTCTACGAGCTGATGCGCGACGGCCGTTTCCTCCTGCTCGACCTCACCCCGGCCGGCCGGGCGGCCGCGCTGGGCGAGGCGTGGGGCTCCCGCGTCTGCCCGGTCCGCGTCGAGGAACCGCCCGCGAGGCTGGCGGGGTCGGGCGCCCTGCTGGTCCGCCCCGACGGCTACGTGGCCTGGGCGGACGGCGAGGGCGCAGCGGAGGGCCACGAGGAGCGCGTACGGCGCGCGCTGCTCCACTGGTGCGGGGCGGAGGGCCCGACGGCGCGCGGCGCGGTACCGGCGGCGGTGCGGGTGCCCGAGCGGGGGGCGGAGGAGGACGGGGCGGACGCCGCGCCGGGACCGCGGGCCGTGCCGGACGCCCTGGTCGCGACGCCCTACGTGGGCGAGGCGGGCGAGGGCGTGTGGGGCGAGGGCCCGGTGGAGGACAGCGAGGGGGCGTGGCAGACGGACCCCGTGGAGGCCGCGGGGGCGCCGCGGGCCGGGACGCCGGTCGCCTCCGCCCAGGACGCCGGGGGCGACGAGCACGCGGAGAGCGTCGAAGCCGGGGAGGACGTACGCCGGTTGGGTCTCGCCGAGGGGGCGCGCGGGGCGACGGGTGGTGCGCCGGGACCGGTGACGGACACGCCGGAGCCGACCGGTGCCGGCGCCCAGGCGGGCGCGGCGGCGGGCGAGGGTGCCCGGGAGCCCGCCGGAGCCGACCGCGGGGAGGCCCGGCGCCCCTGAGCGCGACGGGACACGGCTGCGGCCCGGGAGGTGTCCACCTCCCGGGCCGCGGTCACGACCGGCCGCGCGCGGCGCGGGGCTCAGTCGCGCCAGCTCACCGGGGAGCGGTAGGGGGTGCTGCGGGCCCCCGGGCCCTCCCACAGGGGGACGACCGTCACCGGCTCCGGGCCCGGTTCCGCGGCCGTCAGGGCGGCGGCCCGGGACAGCAGCACCGCGGTGAGCGCGGCGAGTTCCTCGGCGGGCAGCGCTCCGCCGCGGACGACGCGGACCAGGGGTGCCCCGGGCCGGGCGGTGGCCTCCTCGCCCGGGTGTGCGTCCGAGTGTGTGACCGTGCTCGTCATGTGACGCTCCCTCACTTCGGCGGTCATTGCGGCGGGTTGCCGTGCTTGCGGGCCGCCAGGTCGGCGTGCTTGGCGCGCAGCATGCGCAGGGACTCGACGAGGACGCGGCGGGTGTCGGCCGGGTCGATCACGTCGTCGACCAGGCCCCGTTCGGCGGCGTGGTAGGGGTGCATCAGCTCGGCCCGGTACTCCTTCACGAGCTGCCGTCGCACCGCCTCGGGATCCTCGGCCGCGCGGATACGGCGCCGGAAGACGACGTTCGCGGCCCCCTCCGCGCCCATCACCGCGACCTCGTTGGTGGGCCACGCGTAGGTGAGGTCGGCGCCGACGGAACGGGAGTCCATGACGATGTACGCGCCGCCGTACGCCTTGCGCAGGATGACGGAGATCCTGGGGACCGTCGCGTTGCAGTAGGCGTAGAGCAGCTTGGCGCCGCGGCGGATGATGCCGTGGTGCTCCTGGTCGACGCCGGGCAGGAAGCCGGGCACGTCGACGAGGGTGACCAGCGGGATGTTGAAGGCGTCGCACATCTGCACGAAGCGCGCCGCCTTCTCGCTGGCGTCGATGTCGAGGACGCCCGCCTGCACCAGCGGCTGGTTGGCGACGAGGCCGACGACCTGCCCGCCGAGCCGGCCGAGCGCGCAGACCACGTTGGCGGCCCAGCGCTCGTGGACCTCCAGCACCTCCCCGTCGTCGACGATCTCCTCGACGACGCGGCGCATGTCGTACGGCCGGTTGCCGTCGGCCGGGACGAGGTCGAGCAGGGCGTCGCACGGCCGGTCCGCCGGGTCCTCGGGCAGTGCGGCCGGCGGCGTCTCGCGGTTGTTCTGGGGCAGCAGCGACAGCAGGTACCGGACCTCCTCCAGGCACGTCTCCTCGTCGTCGTGCGCGAAGTGCGCGACGCCGGACACCTCGGCGTGCACGTCGGCGCCGCCCAGGGCGCCGATGGAGACCCGTTCGCCGGTGACGGCGTGGACGACGTCGGGGCCGGTGATGAACATCTGCGAGGTCTCGCGGACCATGAAGACGAAGTCGGTGAGGGCGGGGCTGTAGGCCGCGCCGCCCGCGCACGGGCCGAGCATCACCGAGATCTGCGGGATGACGCCGGACGCCTTGGTGTTGCGCTGGAAGATGCCGCCGTAGCCGGCGAGCGCGGTGACGCCCTCCTGGATGCGGGCGCCCGCGCCGTCGTTGAGGGAGACCAGCGGGGCACCGGCGGCGAGGGCGCGGTCCATGATGCGGTGGATCTTCTGGGCGTGCGCCTCGCCGAGCGCGCCGCCGAAGATGCGGAAGTCGTGGGCGTAGACGAACGTGGTGCGCCCGTGCACGGTCCCCCAGCCGGTGATCACGCCGTCGGTGTGCGGCCGCCGGTCCTCCAGGCCGAAGCCGGTCGCCCGGTGCCGCCGCAGCGGCTCCACCTCCTGGAAGGAGCCGGGGTCGAGCAGCAGCCCGATGCGCTCCCGCGCCGTCAGCTTCCCCTTGCCGCGCTGCGCGGCCGTGGCGCGTTCGTCGCCCTGCTCGACCCGCTCGCGCAGGGCGTGCAACTCGGCGACCCGGCCCCGCAGATCGGCTGCGGGGGTAACGGGCGTGGCGTCGGCGCGGTCCGTCGCGCTCTCCTGCGTGCTCATGCCGTCCTCCCCCTTCACCGGCTCAGCGGCGAGAGCAGCTCGCCGGCCGGGACGGGGGCGGGGTCCGGCGCCGGGGCAGCCCGGTCGAGGGTCCAGTCGAGCAGGGCGGTGCCGAGGCTCATGCCGCCACCGAACGCGGCCAGCACCACCAGGTCGCCGGCCGCCACCGCGCCCCTGCGGTCCATCTCGGCGAGCGTGACCGGGACGGAGGCCGCGCCGGTGTTGGCGTACCGCTCCAGCGTCAGGTGCAGGTCGGCGCCGCGCAGCCCGAGGTCCGGCCAGAGGTCGGCGAGCATCGCGCCGTTGGCCTGGTGCGGGACGAAGTGCCGTACGGCGTCCGGCGGTACGGCGGCCTCGCGCAGCAGCCGGTCGACCTCGCGCGGCAGGGTGCGGGTGACGAAGGCGCGCACGCCCCGCCCGTCCATCCGGAAGTAGTGGCCGCCCTCCGCGAGGGTCAGCGGCGAGGCGGGGAGGCGGCTGCCGCCGGCCTCGACCCGGATCAGCCCGTGCGCGTCGCCGTGCGAGACGAGGGAGATGTGCCGCAGGCCGCGCCCGGCGGGGACGGGCCCGAGCACCACCGCGCCGGCCCCGTCGCCGAACAGCGCGGCGGTGCGGCGGTCGGCGTAGTCGAGGATGCGGGAGTACAGGTCGGCACCGATCACCAGCCCGTGCCGTGGTTCGCCGGGCGCGGCGGCGGCCAGCAGCTTCTCCACGGTCTTCAGGGCGTAGACGAAGCCGCTGCACACCGCGTTGACGTCGAAGGCGGCGGCCGCGCGGGCGCCGATGCGGTCCTGCACGAGCGCCGCGGTGGCGGGCTGCGGGTGGTCGGGGGTGGAGGTGGCGACCACCACGTACGCCAGCTCGTCGGCCGTCAGCCCGGCCCGGTGCAGCGCGCGTTCGGCCGCCTCCGCGGCGAGGTCGGAGGTGGCCTGGTGGGGTGCGGCCCGGCGCCGCTCACGTATGCCGGTCTTGCGGACGATCCATTCGTCGGTCACGCCGGCCCCGTGCCCGATCTCCGCGTTGCTGACGATGGCCTCGGGCAGGTACGAGCCCACTCCGGTGATGCCGATGGACTGCACGATTCCTCCTCGGGCGGCGAGCGCCGAATAACTCATCGAGTGTTGAAATCATCGCAGAGCCGCTTGACTAATTCAACAGAGACAGACTTCACTGGAGAGTGAATTCACTGCCGGATCCGCCGAGCACTCACGGGGAGTTGCCCACCATGACCGTCACCAGCGCAGTGGACGCGGCAGAGGCGCGCATCGAGGCCACCGAGGCCCTGGTCTCCGCGGGCCGCACCCTGTTCACCCGCAAGGGGTACCGCCAGACCGACTTCGCCGAACTCGCCGAGGAGGCAGGCCTGGACCTGGCACAGGCCCGCGAACTCCTCCCCGACAAGGCCGCCGTGCTCGGCGCCCTCATCGAACGCACCGTCAAAGTGGCGGGGTTGCTGCGCCCGGCGGTCGCCGAAGGCGTCGACGAGGACCTGCCGGCCCGGCTGGCACGGATCTACCTCGCCCTGTGGGAGCCGGGCGAGGAGGAGGAGTCCCCGCTGGTCGAGCTGTACCGGATCGCCCTGTCCGACGCGGAGGCCTCCCGCGTGCTGCGCGGCCGCACGGCCGAGGCGCTCAACGCCATGGTCGACCACGAACTCCCGGGCGAGGACGCGGAGATCCGCACGGCGCTGTTCGGCGCCCAGCTCAGCGGCGTCGCCCTCGTCCGCCACCTGATCGGGGTCCGGGCGGTGTCCGCGCTGGACGTGGAGACCCTGATCGCGGCGATCGCGCCCGGACTGCGGCGGACGTTGCTCGGGGTTGAAGGGATTGAAGGGACGGAGGGGGCGGCGTGAGGTGGCAGGGGCAGCGGGGTGCGGCTCGGACTTCGGTACTGCGGGAATCCGGGCTCCCTGGACTCCTGGGCTTCGGGCTCTTGAACTTCGGGGCCCCAGGGCTCGGGTGACGCTCAGCCACCGTGACGCGCGCCCCACTTCCACTTGAGGCGCACCCCGCACCCCGCCGAGGGGGCGCTCCCCCGCCGACTCCGGCTTCGCGCCGCCCCGGGCCCCCTGCCGACTTCCGGCCGCATTCCGCTTGCGCAGTATCTTTCTTCCCGGGACGGGAAGTCTTCCCCTCGGCCAACGAGCCACCGCAGGCGGGCGATCCTCCTGGGCCGCTGCGGATGGACGCTCTCCGGTGCGCCTGCTAGGATGTTTTCACTATGCGGTGAATTAATCGCTCGTACCCCCCGCGAAGTGCAGTGATTCCATGACATCCAGGCAGACATACGACTCGACGAGTGCCCCCCGCAAGTCCGGGTCGGGCAGCCGGACCGCCTCGGCGTCCGCCAAGGACACGCGCCCGCGGCGCGCCCGCAGTGGACGCCGCCCCGGGGACAGCGGTACCCGCGAGCAGATCCTCGAATCGGCGCTCCACCTCTTCGCCGACCGGGGATACGCGCGCACCACCATCCGCGCCATCGCCGAGGACGCGGAAGTGGACCCGGCACTCGTCCACCACTTCTTCGGCAACAAGGAAGGCGTCTTCGACGCCGCCATCAACTCCTCGTTCAGCGTCTCGGCGAGCTTCGACAACATGCCGAGCACCGGTACGGACGCCAGCGAGGCGACGTGGATCGCCCAGACGTACTTCTCCTTCTGGGAGCACGAGAGCACCCGCTACGCGATGACCGCCATCTACCGGGCGGGCCTCGCCGACAGCGCCACCTCGGATATCCTGCGCGAGCGCATCGAGGCCAGCACCAAGGCCTGGTCGCAGGCGTCCGGCTACCGGGAGCGCCCCGACGCCACGACCCGCGCGGCCCTGGCCTCCGGCCACCTCGCGGGACTGGCGCTGATGCGTTACGTGCTCCAGATCCAGCCGCTCGCCTCGATGGACTTCGAGGAGTTCATCGACTGGGTGGTGCCGGCCCTGGAGCTGCGCCTGTCCGCCACGCTGGAGCCGCGCCGACCGCACGACCCCGCGACGGACTGATCCGGGCCGGGGGCGTCCCCCGGCCCACCGGGGCACCTGGCAGTCAGCCGGGGGCACCCGGTGGCCGACCGGGACGCCCGGCACCGGCCAACGATCACTCCCGGCCGCCGGCCGAGGGTTGCTGACAACCGGTGCGGAATCCCAGGCAGTCGATCCGGAGGCGCGGGTCCGGAGGAGGCGTCCGCCCGCCCGGTGAACGGCCACTGCGGGACACCTCCTTCACAGCGGCCCGCATGTCTCACGGCCCCGCCGGTCCGCCCCTCGGCCCGTCCACCGCACTCCCACCCGAGCACCCACGCCCGCGCGCCCTCAGCCGCAGCCGTGCCACACGCCTCGCAGCGCCATCACCGACACGCCGGGGCCGACCGCGACCACGAGGCCCTGGGCGCCGTCCTGCGGCGGCTTGCGGAACGTGCGCTCCATGACCTCCAGCACGGAGACCGAGCCGACGTTGCCCACCTCGCGCAGGGAGTCGCGGGCCAGGCCGAAGAGTTCGGGGTCGGCGTCGAGGCCGGCCACGACGGCGTCGAGCACCTTGGAGCTCCCCGTGTGGGAGACCACGAACTCGGGTCCGGCGCCCTCGCCGGCGGTCCCCGTGCGCCGGAGCCACTCCTTCACCTGGGGCATGACCTCCGCGATCGTGGTGAGCAGGCGCCGGGAGTTGAACGTGTGCAGCCCGTCGTCGTCGGTGAAGGACCCCACGACGTCCGCGCTGCCACGGTGCAACCACTCCCAGGACTCCCGCAGTTCCAGGCGCGGACCGCGCGCGGAGGGACCGACGACGCACGCGCCGGCCGCGTCCCCGATGATCCCCTTGAAGATCATCCCGTCCAGGCCGGTGTCCCGCCGGTGCAGGTAGTGGCTGAACACGTCGGCGCACACCACGAGCACGGTGCTGCCGCGCGCGGCGACCAGTTCGGCGGCCGTCGAGAGACTGAAGAGACCGCCGTTGCAGCCGAGTTGGTTGACGGGGATGCGGCGCACCGAGGGGCGCAGGCCGAGTCTTTGCAGCAGCAGGACGTCGAGTCCCGGCATGGTGTGGCCGGTGGCACTGGCCACCACGACGGCGTCGACGTCCTCGGGCCCCAGTCCCGCCTCCAGAAGGGAGCCGCGCGCCGCCGACTCGGCCAGTTCGAGTGAGTCCTGCAGGTGCCGGCGGGTGCGTTCGGCCGCGGAGCCGTCCGTGTGCCACTGCTCGGCCAGCGGCCGGGTGTACCAGCGGGTCCGTACGGTGGTGGCGCGGATGAAGCGCCCGAGGTGGGCGAGGCGCGGGTGGTCCGGGTAGTCCTTCGCGATCCGCTCGAGTATCTCCTCGGTCGTGACCTGGTGACGCGGCAGGACGACCACGGGTGCACTGACGACGGGCATGGGGTCTCCAAGGACTCTGTGACGGTGACGTGCGATCACGAGCCCGCGCCCGGCGGGCGGAACCGGCCGTCGCGTGCCCGGACGGCGGGCACCGCGCGGCGACGAGCAGCCCTCACTCCGGAAGTCGTGGCATGCCGAACACCCCCCGGCGTACGGCCGTGCTCCCCCGTTGCGAGCGCCGTTGACGGCGCGAACAAGAACGTCGGCCCGGCGGTGCGATGAGCGCGGGCACGGACGTGACACTTCCGCCGGGGGCGCTCTCAGCAGGCCGCGGCTGCGCGGGCCGGTGCCGGGCATGTGGGCGCCCCGACGCCCTCGCGGGCTTCGGCGGTGGCTTACGAGAGCGACGGTACGACACGGGACTTGACTCATCAAGAGTGAATTTCAACGCTCGTGGAATCCACCGGACCTGCACCGATCGTCCAAATCTCAACCACACCGCCGGGCACACGCCCCGGACATCTGGACGCAACCGGGAGGGAACTCAACAAGCATTGAAATCATCGCTTGTTGAGTTTACCGTGGGGGTCAGATACGGCCGCCTTCCGCCGAGAAAGGGCCGACCGCCATGTACGCACCGGCACCACAGCGCGTGGGCACCGACCCCTGGGTGGAGCGCGCGGCCTGTCGTGACACCGACCCCGAGATCTTCTTCCCGTCCGCCGGCAGGTCGGGCGACCACGACCCCGAGGCCCCCGCCAAACAGGTCTGCGCCCGCTGCCCGGTCTCCCGCGACTGTCTGCGCGAGGCCCTGCGGCACGAGGAGAGCACCGGCATCTGGGGCGGCCTCAACGTCCGCGAACGCCGCGAACTGCTGCGCGTCGCCGCGTCGTTGGGCGCCTCCGACCCCGAGCTCGACGCCCTCCTCGCGGACGACCGCCGCCGGCTGCGCCCCCAGCAGCGGGAGCGTCCGGCGTACGTATGGTTCCTGCGCCACCACGGCTGGGGTCCACGGCGCATCGCTGGAGCGCTGGGCATGACCTGCCACCAGGTCGAACAGGCTTGGCAGCTCGCCGAGTTCGCCTCCCTCTGCGCCCACGGCCGGACCCCCCGCGCCGAACGGCCGCCGCGCCCCCGGGGGCGTCGTGCCCGCGTCGGCGGCGCCGACCCCGGACCGGCGTCGTGACGGCGCCCGCCCCGGCCCGCCCCGGCCGGACGCACCGCACCGTGCGCACCGACGACGGCACGGACGGGGGGCGCCGTACCGTGCGCACCGACGACGGCACGGACCTCGCGGTACGCGTTCACGGTCCTGCCGACGCCGAGGCGACCGTGCTGCTGTCGCACGGCTGGACCATGTCCGCGCGCGACTGGCGGCCCCACGTCGACGCGCTGGCCCGGCCCCGGCCCGGCTTCCCGGCGCTGCGCACGGTCACCTACGACCAGCGCGGCCACGGCGCCTCCGGCCGCGGCACCGCCCGGCTCGACATGGCCCTGCTCGGCGACGACCTCGCCCGGGTCCTCGACGCGACGACGACGTCGTACGGCGGTCCGGTCCTGCTCGTCGGGCACTCGATGGGCGGCATGGCGATCCAGCAGCTCGCGGCGCGGCACCCCGGCCTGTTCGGGACCAGGGTCGCGGCCGTCGCGCTCGTCTCCACCTGCCTGGACGGCGTCGGCGACGTGCCGCCCGCGTCGGCCGACCGCCTCGACCGCCGCCAGGCGCTGGCCCGGCGGCGCACCACCGACGCACTGCTGCGTTCGCCCCGCTGCGCGCGCGCCGTGCACCGGCTGCTGACCGGCCCCCTCTCCCACCCGACGACGGCCCCGCTGTGGCGGGCGCTGCTCGGCGGGGACGGGCGGGGCGCGGCCGCGCGCGCCGACGCGCGGGCGCTGCGGCACGTACCGGTGCTGATCCTCGCGGAGTTCCTCGCCGCGCTCACCACCCACGACTGCGCCGGGCGCCTGGCCGCCCTGGCCCGGGTGCCCACCCGGGTCCTGGTCGGCGCCCGCGACCGCTACACCCCGCCGGACCAGGCCCGTCGGCTCGCCCGTGCCGTCCCGGGAGCGGTCCTGCAGCTCGTCCCGGGACAGGGACACGACCTGCCGTACGAGCGACCGGTGCTCGTCGTGGAGACGGTGCACGCACTGCTGCACGAGGTGCGCGCGCTCGGCACGGGGACGGCCGGGGATGCCGGCGACCAGCCGATCGCGCAACGCGCCGTCGGTGACACCGCCCGCGAGGAAGGCCCTGTGGCCGCGCACGGCACCTGTGCGGCGCACCCCGCGGAGAAGAGCGCCGCGCCCGTGGATTCCGTCCCCAGCCCTCCGGAGGACCCCGAAGCCGTGCACGACACCTCTGGAACACGCCCCGCGGAGAAGAGCGCCGCGCCCGGCGACCCCGTCCCCAGCCGCCCGGAGGGCCGCGCAGCCAGGGACACCGTCAGCCCCCGTCCCGTCGTCGCCGGCCCGTCGCGCACCGTGGATCCGCTGGCGGCCCTGCGATGACCGCGCGGCTCGACACCGTGCTGCGCGCCGATGTTCTGACGGCCCGTCGGATCGTGGTGAAGGTGGGGTCCTCCTCCCTGACGACCGCTGTCGGAGGGCTGGACTCGGACCGGGTGGACGCGCTGGTCGACGTGCTCGCACGGGCCAGGGCGACCGGTACCGAGATCGTCCTGGTCTCCTCCGGCGCCATCGCCGCGGGCCTGGCGCCGCTGGGCCTCGCCGAGCGTCCGAGTGACCTCGCCCGCCAGCAGGCGGCCGCCTGTGTGGGCCAGGGCCTGCTGGTGGCCCGTTACACCGCCTCCTTCGCCCGCCACGGACTGCGCGTCGGGCAGGTGCTGCTGACCGCCGACGACGTGGGCCGCCGCACCCAGTACCGCAATGCCCACCGGGCGCTGAGCCAGGTCCTCGCGATGGGCGCGGTGCCCGTCGTCAACGAGAACGACACGGTCGCCACCGCCGAGATCCGCTTCGGCGACAACGACCGCCTCGCCGCCCTCGTCGCCCACCTCGTCCGTGCCGACCTGCTGGTCCTGCTGTCCGACGTGGACGGCCTGTACGACGGCGACCCGGGCCGTCCCGGCGCGCGCCGGCTGGCCGAGGTGCGCGGGCCGGACGACCTGCGGGACGTCGAACTCGGCAGCGCCGGCCGGGCCGGTGTGGGCACCGGCGGCATGGTCACCAAGGTGGAGGCGGCGCGGATCGCCACCGACGCGGGCATCCCGGTCGTGCTGACGGCCGCCCGGCACGCCGCCGACGCCCTCGCCGGCCGGGAGACCGGCACCCTCTTCCACCGCACCGGCGAGCGCGCCGCGGACCACCTGTTGTGGCTGGAGCACGCCAGTACGCCGCGCGGTGCCGTACGGCTCACCGCGGACGCGGCCCGCGCCGTCGTCCGGGACAACCGCCCGCTCCTCGCCGCGGACGTCACCGGCGTCGAGGGCCACTTCGCGGCGGGCGACCCCGTGGAACTGCTCGACGAGGACGGGCGCGTGGTCGCTCGCGGGCTGGCCGGGGTGGACGCCCGCGCGCTGCTGCGGAGCCGTTCGTGCCCGCCGCGGGAAGTGGTCCACCCGGACGACCTGGTGCCGGTGGCGGGCGCGACGCGCGCGGTCGAACGGCCGTCGCGGGGCGACGGAACAACCGACCGGCGACGGACCGGGGTCCGCGTCCGCGTCCTGCCGGCCTCGGCGGTGCCGGGCTTGTCGTAAGACGTGCGGCGACGCGTCGGTCCTGGGCCCGGAGTGCGCTTCGGTCGTGGTCGGGGTGCACTCCGGTCCTGGCCCGGGTGGCACGAGCCGCGGTCGGGGCAGGGCCCCGGGCGGGCCGGCGTTCGTCGGGGATACGTTCCAAACCGTCGGCGATCCTGGTCGGTCCGGGAAGCCAGTGGACGCGGGGCGGTGTCCGACCGTATGTTCCAGTGTCCGCGCACGTCTTCGCACGTGCGCGGGCATCAGCGTGCCCGCGCCGGTTCGGGGAGGACCGGGCGCCGGTTCGGATCTCGTCTTCCCGGGGGACTTCTTCATGACCACGCCCATGCCGGCTCCGCCGTACGCCGCCCCGCCCGGCCCCTGGCTGCGCTCGCCCGCCGCGCTCGGCCGCGCCACCGTGGTGCTGCTCGGCCTCGTCGTCGCCACCGATCTGTTCGCCTGCTACGCGGACCTGCTGGAGATGGACGTCACCGGCGACCTGGCCGACGGCGTCACCGGCGCCGGCGTGATCCACCGGGCGGACCACGCGGACACCCTCATCTCCGCCTCCGCCATCGCGCACGGTGTCGCGATGGTGGCCACGGCCGTCGTCTTCCTGTGCTGGCTGTGGCGGATCCGGGGCAACGCCGAGGTGTTCGACGCCTCCCGGCACCGCATGCGCCGGGGGTGGACCATCGGCGCCTGGTTCTGCCCGGTGGTGAACCTGTGGTTCCCGCGCCGGATCGTCGCGGACTGCTGGGACGCCAGCGCTCCGTGGGGCTCGCGGTCCGGGCACGGGCCGGTCAACGCCTGGTGGACCCTGTGGCTCGCCGGCCTCGCCGTGAGCCGGTTCGCCGACGGTGGCTGGCGTCAGGCCGGGACGGCGGACGAAGTGCACGGGGCCGCCGCGACGATGCTGTTCTCCGACGGCCTCGACATCGCGGCCGCGGTCCTCGCCGTCGTGGTGGTCGTCCGGCTGACCGGGCTGCAGGAGCGCAAGGTCCTCTCCGGCGAGCTGCCGGCGCCGTTTCCCGCTCCCGCCCATCGCTGACGACTGTCCCGCCCGGCGGTGAGCGGGGGCGCCGTGGACGCGGGCCTGCCAGGGCCGTGGGGGCGCGTCGGGCCGTAGCGCGTACGGGCGTTCAGTCGATGCCGCGCACGATGTGCGGCTCGGCGGGGTCGTCCTCGACGCCGGCGAGTCCCAACGGCACGGGCAGCGGCGGTCGGCGCCGTTCGGGCGGCGTCTCCTCCGCGTACAGCAGCCAGCCCGACGGCCGGGTCTCGGTGATGATGCGCACGTACATGGCCGGTCCTCCTGTTCACGTCTCCGGTACGGCGGCTCCGTCCCGGACGTGTCCGTCACCCACCAGGACGTGGGTGGTGGTGGTCAGCGCGGCCAGTCCCATCGGGCCGCGCGCGTGTAGTTTCTGCGTGGAGATGCCGAGTTCGGTGCCCAGTCCGATCTGGCCGCCGTCAGCGAACCGCGTGGAGGCGTTCACCGCGACGACCGCGGTGTCCATCAGGGCCACGAAGCGCCGTACGGCGGACTGGGAGTCGCTGACGACGGCCTCCGTGTGCCCGGTGCCGTACCGGCGGATGTGCTCGACCGCCTCGTCCAGCGAGCCGACGACGGCCGCGGACAGCTCCGGGGCGAGGTACTCGCGGCCCCAGTCCTCCTCGGTGGCGGGCACCACCGCCGGGTCGTACGACCGGACCCGCGCGTCCCCGTGCACCAGCACCCCGTGCGCGGCGAGCGCCGTGAGCGCGCGGGGCAGGAAGGCGTCCGCGACGGCCGTGTGCACGAGGAGCGACTCGGCCGCGTTGCAGACCGAGGGGCGCCGCGTCTTGGCGTCGAGCAGGACGGCCAGGGCCTTGTCGAGGTCGGCGTGCTCGTCGACGTAGACGTGGCAGTTGCCCACGCCGGTCTCGATGACGGGGACGGCCGAGTCGCGGACCGTCGCCCGGATGAGGTCGTGGCCGCCGCGCGGCACCAGGACGTCCACCAGGCCGCGCAGCGCCATCAGGGCGTGTACGGAGGCGTGGGTGGCGCCGGGCACCAGGCACACGGAGTCCACCGGCAGGCTGGTGTCGGCGAGGGCCGAGCGGATCACGGCGACCAGTGCGGCGTTGGTGCGACGGGCGGTGGAACTGCCGCGCAGCAGCACGGCGTTGGCACTCTTGAGGCACAGAGCGGCCGCGTCCACGGTGACGTTGGGGCGCCCCTCGTAGATCATGCCGACCACGCCCAGCGGGACCCGGACGCGGCGCACCTCCAGGCCGTTGGGCATCACCCCGCCCCCGTCGACGCCGCCCACCGGGTCGGGCTCGTCGGCGACGCTCCGCACGGTCGCCGCGAGGGCGTCGAGCCGGGCGCGGTCGAGGGCGAGGCGGTCCAGGACGGCCGCGTCCCGGCCCGCGGCGCGGGCGGCGGCCAGGTCCTCGGCGTTGGCGGCGAGGACGCCCCCGGCGTGCGCGGACAGCCGGCCGGCGATCAGGCGCAGCGCGGTGGCGCGCTCCGCGCCGGTACTCAGGGCGAGCCGCCGCGCGGCCCGCCGGGCGGCTTCGGCGACGGCACGGACGGCGGCGGACACCTCCGCGTCGGTCTCGCGGATCTCGCCGGTCTCGCCGGTCTCGCGGGGCTCGCGGGTCTCGCCCGGGGCGGCGGGAACGGCGGCCGTGGTGTCCACGACGGCCGTGGTCTTCGCGGCCCGCGGGGCCTCAGTGGTGTCCGTGGCCCCCGCGGCCTGCGGGGCCAGCGGGGCCAGCGGGGCCAGCGGAGCTTTCGTGGCCTCCGTGGCCTCCGCGGCCTGCGGGGTGCTCATCGCTCGCTCACCTTCCCCTCCGGGTCGGCGGAAGCCGGGTCGGCGGCAGCGGAGTGGGCGGAGCCCGGGTCGGTGGAGTGCGGGGGGTGGGAGGCGCGGCCCGCGAGACCGTGGCCGATGAGGTCGATCAGCATCGACCAGGCGAAGGCGTCGGCGGACTCCTCGGAGAGGACGGGGGCCGGGGCGGTGGTGGGGGATGCGGTGGGCGTCGGGTTCTCACAGGCCTGGTGGTTCATCGGCGGGTCCTTCGGGGCGGCGAGGGGGGGTGGCGCTCGGGAACGGGGCGCGGGGTGAACGGCGACGGGCAGTCCGGCGGGACCGGCGCGGTCGTCTCAGCCGTACACCCGGAAGCCGGCGCCCGCCTTGCGGCCCACCCGGCCGGCCGCCACGAGGTGGCCGAGGAGCGGGGCCGGTGCCGAGGCGGGGCGGCGGTCGGCGGTGTGCAGGACCTGCTGGATGCTCAGGGAGACGTCCAGGCCGATGACGTCGAGGAGTTCGAAGGGGCCGAGTGGGAAACCGCAGCCGCCCTTCATGACCTGGTCGATGGCGTCGGCGCTCGCGTAGTGGCTCTCGGCGAGGCGGACGGCGCCGTTGAGGTAGGGGAAGAGCAGCGCGTTGACGACGAAGCCCGGCCGGTCCAGGCACTGCACCGGGTGCTTGCCGATGCGCCGGCACAACTCCCGTGCGGTGGCGAGGTGGTGGGGCGCGGTCTCCAGCGAGGGGATCACCTCGACCAGCTTCATCACCGGGGCCGGGTTGAAGAAGTGCAGTCCGACCACGTCGCGGGGGCGCCCGGAGGCGAGGCCGCACTCGATGACCGGCAGGCTGGAGGTGGTGGTCGCGAGCAGCGTGTCCGGGCCGCACAGGGCGCCGAGCCGGGCGAAGAGGGGCTTCTTGACGGCCAGGTCCTCGGCGACGGCCTCGACGACGAGGTCGCAGCCGGCGAGCCGGCCGAGATCGCTGCCCGGCTCCAACCGGCCCAGCAGCGCGGACTGTTCGGCCTCGGTCATCCTGCCCCGGCGTACGGCGCGGCCGGTGGAGGCGGCGACCGCCTCCCAGGCGCTCTTGGCGCGCTCGTCGCTGCGGCCCACGAGCAGGGTGGTGATGCCGTTGCGGGCGAGGACCTCGGCGATGCCGGCGGCCATGGTGCCGGTCCCGACGACGCCCGCCCGGGTCACGGGCAGCGGGCGGAGGACGTCCGGGCCGGCGTCGGTACCGGCCCCGGCGGGCGGTGCCGGGTAGGCGTAGAAGCCGCGGCCGGTCTTGCGGCCGAGCAGGCCCGCGAGTGCCATGTGCCGGAGCCGGCGGGCCGGTTGCAGGGAGGGCTCGTCCAGGCGGTCGGCGAGCGCGGCCAGGACGTCGCAGGCGGTGTCGGCGCCGATCACGTCGAGGAGTTCGAGCGGGCCGAGCGGCAGTCCGCAGCCGTACCGCATGGCCGCGTCGATGTCGTCGCGGGCGACGACGCCCTGGTCGTACAGGGCGACCGCGTGGTTGAGGTACCCGAACAGCAGGGAGGCGGAGACCAGTCCGGCCCGGTCCCCGACGGTGACGGGGTCCAGGCCGAGGTCGCGGGCGAGGTCGCGGACCCACTCGACGGCCTCGGCGTCCGCGACGACCGTACGGCCGACCTCGGCGACCTCGGCAGTGGGCAGGGCCAGGTGCAGCCCGACGACACGGCCGGGGCGGCCGCAGGCGGTGGCGAGGTCGGTGAGCGACAGCGCGGACGCCGTGGTGGCCAGCACGGTGGCGGGCGGGCAGACCCGGTCGAGGGCGCGCAGCACCTCGGTCTTGGCCTCGCGGCGCTCCGGCACGGCTTCCACGACGACGTCGGCGGACGCGAACGCGGCCCAGTCGTCGGTCAGTCTGAGGCGGCCGGTGGGCACCGTGTCCTGCACGAGTCCGTCGAGGCGGGCGGCCGCGTCCGGGTGCGGGTCGAGGACGACCACGTCGTACCCGGCGAGCGCGGCCCGCCGGACGAGTGCGCAGCCGACAGCCCCGAGCCCGACGACTCCGAGGACGCCCGGGACGCTGGGCAGTTCGCCGCCGGGAGCACCACCGGTGCCGGGAGCCGGTCCCACTTCTCCGCTCACGCCGCCGGTACCGGAGGTCCGATCCGCTCCCCCGCTCAAGGCGCCGGCGCCGAGGGCCCGGCCCTCCGCTCCCCCGCCCATCCCATCGGTGCCGGCGACCCGCCCCGCTCCCCCGCTCACGCCGCCACCCCCGTCACCACGCGGTCCGTGACCGCGGCCGTGCGGAACCGGTTGATGGCTCCCTCGTGGCGGGCGCGCAGCTCCGGGTCGGTGACGCCGAGGCCCTCCGTCGGGGACAGGCACAGGACGCCGATCTTGCCGTGGTGCTCGTTGCGGTGGACGGAGTCGACGGCGCCGGCCACGTCCGTCAGCGGGTAGGTGCGCGAGAGCGTGGGGTGGATCCTGCCCTGGACGATGAGCCGGTTGGCCAGCCACGCCTCGCGGTAGTTCGCGCAGTGGGTGCCGATGATCCGCTTGAGGGACATCCACAGGTAGCGGTTGTCGTACTCGTGGACGTAGCCGGCCGTGGAGGCGCAGGTGACGACGGTGCCGCCCTTGCGGGTGACGTAGACCGACGCGCCGAACGTCTCGCGGCCGGGGTGCTCGAAGACGATGTCGACGTCCTCGCCGCCGGTCAGGTCGCGGATGCGCCGGCCGAAGCGCTTCCACTCCGTGGGGTCCTGGGTGTGGGGGTCGCTCCAGAAGCGGTAGCCCTCGGCGTTGCGGTCGATGACCAGCTCGGCGCCGAGCGAGCGGGCGAGCGCGGCCTTCTCGGGTGAGGAGACGACGCAGATGGGGTTGGCGCCGCCGGCCAGGGCGAGCTGGGTGGCGTAGGAGCCGAGGCCGCCGACGGCGCCCCAGATGAGGACGTTGTCGCCCTGCTTCATGCCGGCGCCCTGAGGGGTGACGAGCTGGCGGTAGGCGGTGGAGTTGACCAGTCCGGGTGAGGCGGCCTCCTCCCAGGTGAGGTGGGCCGCCTTGGGCAGCAGCTGGGTGGCCTTGACGAGGGCGAGGTCGGCGAGGCCGCCGAAGTTGGTCTCGTAGCCCCAGATGCGCTGTTCCGGGTCGAGCATGGGGTCGCCGTGGCCCTCGGGGTCCTCCAGCTCGACGGAGACGCAGTGCGCGACGACCCGGTCGCCGGTCCGCCAACGGCGCACGCCCTGGCCGCACTTGAGCACGACGCCGGCGAGGTCGGAGCCGATGACGTGGTAGGGCAGGTCGTGGCGGGCGGCGAGGCCGCCGAGGCGGCCGTAGCGCTCCAGGGAGGCGAAGGTCGACACGGGGGTGAACAGGGCGCTCCAGACGGTGTTGTAGTTCACCGCGCTCGCCATGACCGCGACCAGCACCTCGCCGGGACCGGGTTCGGGCGTGGGCACCTCCTCGACGTGCAGCGAGTCGGCCGGGCGCCGCTCGCGCAGCGGTACGCCGTCGAACAGGCCGGCGTCCGCCTTGTGCAGGACGGCGGCCCGGTAGGAGTGCGGCACCCCGAGGGCCGCCAGGTCGGCCGGCGCCGCGTCCGGGGACTCGATCGCCTCCACCAGTTCACGCATGGTCGGGCACCACCTTCTGCTCGGACAGGAACTCAACATCCAGTGAACTCAACAGTGGGTGAGTTTTTCACGCGTCCGGACACCGGGCAAGCCCCCAGGCAGCGGTACTCCCGGGCGCCCCGACGCCCGCGCGAGGGGCCGGCCCGGCGCGGGAGGCCCCTTGTTCACGTATCGATCCCCGTGCAAAACTCATCAGCAGTTGAGTTCTTTGCTCGGTGAATTAATTCAACGCTCAACGCTCTAGGAGCTGCCGTGACCCCGCACCAGCTGGAATCCTTACAGGCCACCGCCTTCGCCGGGATCGCCGTCATCCTGGTCACGGGCACCCTGCTCGCCCGGCTCTCGCGGCGGATACGCCAGCCCGCCGTGATCGGCGAGATCACCGCGGGCATCCTGCTCGGGCCGAGTCTGCTCGGACTGCTGCCGGGCGACCTGACACACCATCTCTTCCCCGACGCCGTACGGCCCTTGCTGTCGACGGTGGCCCAGATCGGTCTGCTGCTGTTCATGTTCACCATCGGCTGGGAACTGGACGGCGCCACCATGGGGCGCAACAAGCGCTCGGTGGCCGGGGTCACCGCGGGCAGCATCCTCACCCCGCTGGCCCTCGGCATGGGCGTCGCCGCGCTGCTGTACCACAACCACTCCGTGGTCGGCGGCGACAAGGTGCCCTGGTTCTCCTTCGTCCTGTACCTGGGCGTCAGCATGTCCATCACCGCGTTCCCGGTGCTGGCCCGCATCCTGAAGGACAACAACCTCAGCCGCACGAAGATCGGCGCGCTCGCGCTCACCAGCGCCGCGTTCGGCGACGTGCTCGCCTGGTGCCTGCTGGCCGGGGTGGTCGCCATCGTCACCGCGTCCGGGCCCTCCGGGTTCACCGACACCCTCTGGATGTCCGCCGGGTACGGCGCGGCGATGATCTGCGTGGTACGGCCGCTGCTCGCCCGGGCCGTCACCTGGATCGCCCGCCGGGGCTCCGGCGCCCAACTGGCCGCGCTGGTCACCGCCGGACTGCTGCTGTCCGCCTACACCACCTCGAGGATCGGCATCCATCCCATCTTCGGCGCGTTCGCCTTCGGCCTGGTGATGCCGCGCAGGCCGCAGGCGATGCTCCAGGAACGCATGCTGCGCCCGCTGGAGCACGCCGGGGAGCTGCTGCTGCCGGTGTACTTCATCATCACCGGCCTGTCCGTGGACGTCGCCGGCGTCTCCGCGACCGGCTGGCTCGAACTGGCCCTGATCCTGGCCGCGTCCATCCTCGGCAAGATCCTGGGCGCCGGGCTGCCGGCCCGCTCGTTCGGGCTGACCTGGCGCGAGTCGACCGGCGTGGGCGTGCTGATGAACACCCGGGGCCTGACCGAACTGATCATCCTGGGCGTCGGACTGAATCTCGGCGTGCTCGACGACAGCCTGTTCACCGAGATGGTCCTGATGGCCCTGATCACCACGGCGATGACCGGGCCCCTGCTGCCCCACCTGTTCCCGCGGGCGCGCATCGACCTGGTGCAGGCGCCCGCCCAGGACAAGCCCGTCGTCCGGTTTGCCGGCAAGGCCCCGGACCAGGCGCCCGACCTCGCCGGCTGACGCCGGCCGGGGCGGGGCCCGCCGGCCGGCCGGCCGGTCCCCCACTCCCGCTTCCCGCCACCCGCGACCCGGCGCGGGAAGCGACGTACAGACAAGGAGATGGCCCAGGTGCACCCCGTCATCAGCACGTTGTCCCGAGTCTTCGACATGCCCTCGGAGTTCATCGGGGACGAGTTGCAGCTACGCACCGTCAACAGCTGGGACGACCTCACGGCCGTGGAACTCCAGGTCCACCTGGAGCACGAGCTGGGGACCACGCTCGACGACCGGCTGATCGAGCGCATCGAGTCCGTGGGCCAACTACGCGCGTTCTACGACGAACGCCTCGCCGAACTCTCCGGGCTGAAGGCCCCCGACAACGCCTCCGCGCTGGTCCCCGCGCTGTCCGCGCCGCCCGCCGATCCGCCGACCGGACCGCCCGAGGCCGTGTCGGAGCTGGTGGTCGGCGAGACGGGCATCTCCGAGGTCGACCCCGTGCGCGGCCGGCTCGCCTACCGGGGCTACCCCATCGAGGAGTTGCTCGGCCGCACCACCTACGAGGAGGTCGTCCACCTGCTGCTGCGCGGCTGGCTGCCGGACGCCGAGGAACTGGCCGCCTTCCGGGCCCGGCTCGCCGCGGCCCGCGACCTGCCCGTCGCGGTCGCCGCCAACCTCACCGCGAACGCGGCCTCCTCCCCCTCGTCGGTGCTGCGCACCGCCGTCTCCGCACTCGCCGTGGCCGCCGAGGCCGACGCCGACCCGGCCGCCCACATCGGCCTCGGGGAACGGCTAATCGCCCGCGTCCCCACGATCTTCGCCACCCAGCAGGCGGCCCGCACCCGGCGCCCGCTGCCCCGGCCCCGCCCCGACCTCAGCCACGCCGAGAACATCCTGCACCTGCTGGGCCTGCCCCGGGACCCGGAACGGGTGCGGCTGGTCGACCTGTGCCTGATCCTGCAGGCCGAACACGGCTGCAACGCCTCGGCGTTCGCGGCCCGCGTCGCGGCCGGCACCGGCGCGGACACCTTCGCCACGATCACCGTCGCGCTCGCCACGTTCACCGGGCCGCTGCACGGCGGCGCCGCCCACCAGGTGATCGACCTGGTGGGCGGCGACACCGACCCCCGGACGGCGGCCGCCTACCTGCGCGGCCGGGCCGACGCCGCCGCGGCCCGCCGCCCGGTGCCCTACGCCGAGGAGGACCCCCGGGTGCGGCCGCTGCGCGACGCGGCCCGGCGCTTCCGCGGCGACCCCGGCAGCGACCACGTGCTGCAGGTGCTGGACGCCGTACGGACCGCCGCCCACCCCTCGAAGGGGCCCCGCCCCTACCTGACCGTGGACTGCTACGCGGCCGCGATCTACCACATGCTCGGCATGCCCTCCGACCTGTTCGTCCCCATGTTCGCGGCGGCCCGGGTGGCCGGCTGGCTCGCGCACGCCGAGGAGCAGCGCGCCCAGCAGGGCCGCATCCACCCCCGGCTGCGCTACGTCGGCCCGCGCAACCTGCGCCACGTGCCCGAGCAGCACTGACCCGTTGAGGTGAGGCGGGGACGGCCCCCGCGCACCGCCCGACCCGGGAGGGCGTCCCCTTCCCCGTATCCCAGGAGCACACGTGGAGTTCGGCTGGAGCGACGGGCAGCAGGCCCGCTACGACGAGGTGTTGGAGGCGACGCGGGCGGCCTTCCCGGACCCGCCCGGCACCGGCTTCTACGACCGCAAGGACTGGCTGGCGCTCGGCGAGATCGGCGTGCTCGGCGCGCCCCTGCCGAAGGAGTACGGGGGCGGGGGCCTGGGCGCCCTGGACACCGCACGCGTCGTGGAGGCGGTGGGCCGCGGCTGCCCCGACACCGGCCTGGTGTTCGCCGCCGGGGCGCACACCTTCGCCTGCGCCATGCCGGTCGTCGCCTTCGGCACGGACGCCGTACGCCGGCGCCTGCTGCCGGACCTGGCCTCGGGCCGGCTGATCGCGGGCAACGCGATGACCGAGCCGGAGGCCGGCTCCGACTCCTCCGCGCTGTCGACGGCCGCGACCCGCACGGACGGCGGCTGGCTGCTCAACGGCACCAAGAGCTTCGTCACCAACGGGCCCGCCTCCGACGTCTACGTCACCTACGCCACCGTCAACCCCAGGGCTGGGTTCCTCGGCGTCACCGGCTTCGTCGTCGACCGGACGGCCCAGGGCGTCGTCGTGGGCCGCCCCTACGAGAAGATGGGCATGCACTCCGTGCCCGCCGGGGCGGTCACCTTCGAGGACTGCTTCGTCCCCGACGAGCAGGTGCTCGGCGCCGTCGGCGGCGGCGCCGCGATCTTCCAGCACTCCATGGGCTGGGAACGGGCCTGTCTGTTCGCCCTCTACGTCGGCCTGCTGGACCGGCTGCTCGGGCAGTGCGTCGAACACGCCCGCTCCCGCAGGCAGTTCGGGCGGCGCATCGGCGACTTCCAGGCGGTCTCGCACCGGATCGCCGACATCACCCTGCGCCTGGAGAGCGCCCGGCTGCTGCTGTACCGGGCCTGCTGGTCGATGGACCGGGGCGAGCCGTCCGTGCTCGAGGTCGCCCTGTCGAAGCTCGCCGTCTCCGAGGGCGTGCTGGCCTCGGCCACCGACGCCGTACGGATCTTCGGCGGGCGGGGCTACCTGCGCGAGGACGGCATCGAGGCCGCCCTGCGCGACGCCGTGCCCAGCACGATCTTCTCCGGGACCTCCGACATCCAACGCCAACTCATCGTGAAGGAGATGGGACTGTGAGGCTCCACCAGCTCGTCATCGACTCCGCCCGGCGTGCCCCGGACGCGCCGGCCGTCCGCTCGGCCCAGGGCGTCGCCAGCTACCGGGAGCTGGACGAACTCGCCGACCGCTACGCCGCCGCCCTGCACCGCCGCGGGGTCCGCCCCGGCGACCGGGTCGTGCTGTGGACGCACAAGACGCTCGACGCCATCGCCCTCATGCAGGGCGCGCTGCGCGTCGGCGCGGTGTACGTCCCGGTCAGCGCCAACAACCCCGCGGCGCGGGTGCGCCGGATCGCGGCGGGCTGCTCTCCGACGCTGGTCGTCGCCGACGCCGACGGCATCCGGCGGGCCGAGGCGTCCGGCTGGGAGGCGGACCTGCCGCTGGCCGCGTTCGACGCGGTACGCGAGGAGGCACCCGCCTCGGCGGCGCCGCCCGTGCACGCCAACGAGCCCGACGACCCGGCGTACATCCTCTACACCTCCGGTTCGACCGGGGAGCCGAAGGGCGTGTGCATCAGCCACCGCAACGCGCTCGCCTTCGTCACCTGGGCGGTCGCCGAGGTGGGCGTGACGGCCGCGGACCGGCTGTCCAACCACGCCCCGTTCAACTTCGACCTGTCCGTCTTCGACCTGTACGCCGCCTTCCACGCGGGCGCGTCGGTGGTGCTGGTCCCCGAGGGCCTGGCCTACGACCCGCCGCAGCTCGTCGCGCTGTTGCAGCGGGAGCGGATCAGCGTCTGGTACTCGGTGCCGTCCGCGCTGATCCTGATGATGCAGCGCGGTGACCTGCTGGCCGGCGATCCGCCCGAGGCGCTGCGGGTGTGCGTCTTCGCCGGGGAGCCGTTCCCGGTCCAGCAGGTGCACGAGCTGCGCAAGGCGTGGCCGGACGTGCGGATGTTCAACTGGTACGGGCCCACCGAGACCAATGTGTGCACCAGTTACGAGGTCACCGACCGCGACCTCGGCAGCACCCGCCCGCTGCCGATCGGCGCCCCGGCCTCCGGCGACCGGATACGGCTGCACCCACCGCGCGCCCGCGAGGGCGAGATCGTGGTGAGCGGTCCGACCGTGATGCTCGGCTACTGGGGCCGTGAGCCGCAGCAGGGCGCCTACTTCACCGGCGACATCGGCCGGATGGGCCCCGACGGGATGCTGGAGTACGTCGGCCGGCGCGACCACATGGTCAAGGTGCGCGGCCACCGCATCGAACTCGGCGACATCGAGGCCGTGGTGAGCGCCCACCCGAAGGTCGCCGCCGCCGCCTGCGTGGTCGTCGGCAGCGGCCTCGACGCCAAGATCCACGCGGTGGTGGTGCCCGAGGGCCCGAGCGGCCCGGGGCTGCTGGAGCTCAAGCGGGACTGCGCGGACCGGCTGCCGCTGTACATGGTGGTCGACGCGGTGCACACCGTCCCCGAGCTGCCGCTGACGGCCAACGGCAAGACGGACCGTCCGGCCCTCGTCGAACGCATCACGAGCGTCGGGTGAGCGTGCCGTGCCCACGGCGCCCGCCCTCTCCGTCCGCGACCCCCTGGCCCGACTCGGCCTGACCCGTGAGGATCCTGTGATGTCCGACCGACACCAGCCCGTCGAAACCCTGTTGGACCAGGTGGACCTGTCGACGTTCCGCTCCGTGATGGGCTCGCTGCCCACCGGGGTGAGCGTCGTCACCAGCGTGACGGCCGACGGCCAGCCGCGCGGTCTGACGTGCAGCGCGGTGTGCAGCGTCTCGGCGTCGCCGCCGCTGCTGCTGGTCTGCGTCAAGCACCCCAGCGCCACCCTGGAGGCCATCCACGAGAGTTCGGCCTTCGCGGTGAACTTCCTGTCCTCCGGCATGGAGGACACCGCCCGCACCTTCGCCTCGCCGGTTCCCGAGCGCTTCTCGGACGTGCCGTGGAGCCCCGGCAAGCGGACGGGTGCGCCGATCCTGCCCGCCACCGTCGCCCACGCCGAGTGCGTGCTGACGAGCAGTCACCTGGCGGGCGACCACCAGATCCTGGTCGGCCGCCTGGTCCACGGCGACGTGAGTGCGGCCCGCACGCCGCTGGCGTACTGGCGGGCCCAGTTCTCCGAGGTGCAGCCGGCGGCCTGAACGCCCCGCCGGCCCACCCTCCGACGTCGCGCGGGTCGGAGGGTGAGCCGTACCGGTGTCTCAGGCGCCCGGGAGCACGCCGGTGCGGGCCACCTCGGAGTACCAGCGGGCGCTGGCCTTGGGGATGCGCGTGCCGGTCGGGTAGTCGACGTACACCGCGCCGAAACGCTTGCTGTAGCCGTGGGCCCACTCGAAGTTGTCCAGCAGGGACCACAGGAAGTAGCCGCGCACGTCCGACCCGTCCTGGATCGCCCGGTGGACGGCGGCGAGGTGCCCGCGGAGGTAGGCGATCCGGGCGGGGTCGTTGACCCGGCCCTCGGGGTCGGCGTAGTCGTCGAACGCGGCGCCGTTCTCGGTGATGACCAGCGGCAGGCCCGGGAAGTCGGCGGTGAGCCGGCGCAGCAGGTCGTACAGGCCGCTGGGGTCGACGGCCCAGCCCATCGCGGTGGTGTCACCGGGCGGCTGGTGGAAGGCCACCCGGTCGGCTCCCGGCCAGGGGCTGTGGGCGCTGTTGCCGTGTCCGTCGGAGGTGTGGGTGCCGCTGCCGTCGGCCTCGGAGACCACGGTCGGCGTGTAGTAGTTGACGCCGAGGAAGTCCAGCGGCTGGTGGATGAGCGCCAGGTCGCCGTCCTGGACGAAGGACCAGTCGGTCAGCCCGGCGGTGTCCTTGAACAGGTCCTCCGGGTAGGCGCCGGCCAGCATCGGGCCGGTGAAGACCCGGTTGGCGAGCGCGTCGATCCGGCGGACCGCGTCCGCGTCGCCCTCCGACGCGGTGAGCGGGCGGACGTGGTGGACGTTGAGGGTGACCGAGACCTGGGCGTCGGCGCCGAGGCGGTCGCGCAGCCCCCGGGTGGCCAGGCCGTGGGCGAGGTTGAGGTGGTGGGCCGCGCGCAGGGCTGCCACCGGGTCGGTGCGGCCGGGGGCGTGCACGCCGGAGCCGTAGCCGAGGAAGGCGCTGCACCAGGGTTCGTTGAGCGTGGTCCAGGTCTTCACCCGGTCGCCGAGGGCGTCCGCCGCGAGGGCCGCGTACTCGGCGAAGCGTTCGGCCGTGGCGCGCTCGGGCCAGCCGCCCGCGTCCTCCAGTTCCTGCGGGAGGTCCCAGTGGTAGAGGGTGGCGACGGGCTGGATGCCGTGGTCGAGCAGGTCGTCGACGAGGCGCCGGTAGAAGTCCAGGCCCTTCTGTGCGGCGGGCCCGCGGCCGGTGGGCCGGATGCGGGGCCAGGCGAGGGAGAAGCGGTAGGCGCCCAGGCCGAGTTCGGCCATGAGGGCGACATCCTCGCGCCGCCGGTGGTAGTGGTCGGTGGCGATGTCGCCGGTGTCGCCGTTGCGGACCCGGCCCGGGGTGCGGGCGTAGGTGTCCCAGATGGAGGGCGTCCTGCCGTCCTCGGCGGCCGCCCCCTCGATCTGGTAGGAGGCGGTGGCGGAGCCCCAGAGGAAGCCCTTGGGGAAAGCGCGGGCGGCGTCCGGGGCGGGCGCGGTCTGCTGTGCTGCGGTGACCACGTGAGTCCTTTCGAGGTGGTGGTGTGCGACGGGGCGCGGGCGATCCGGTGGGGAAGGGCTTCGGACGGCCCAACAGGGCCCCGCGCGAACCGACTTGGGTGGCGGGTCGGTCAGCCCTTGACGGCTCCCGCCATGATGCCGCTGACGATCTGGCGGCCGAAGACGACGAACATCGCCAGCAGCGGCAGGGTGCCGAGCAGGGCCCCGGCCATGATCAGCGACTGGTCGCGGACGTACCCCGCGCTGAGCTGGGTGAGGGCGACGGGGACGGTCGGGTTGGTCATGTCGAGCACCACGAACGGCCAGAAGAAGTCGTTCCAGGCGTGCACGAACGTGATCATGAACAGGACGGCCATGGCGGGGCGGGCGACGGGCAGCACGATGCTGAAGAAGATCCGCAGCGAGTGCGCCCCGTCCACGCGTCCGGCCTCGACCAGTTCGTCCGGCAGCGCCTCGGACAGGTACTGCCGCATGAAGAACACGCCCACCGCGCTCACCAGGGTCGGGAAGATGACGGCGGGCAGCTGCTGGGACCAGCCGAGTTCGGCCATCATCATGAACAGCGGTACGACGCCGAGCTGCGGCGGCACGAGCATGGTGCCGATGACCAGTGTGAGCAGGGCGTTGCGCCCCTTGAAGCGCAGTTTGGCGAAGGCGAACCCGGCGAGCGTCGCGAACAGCACGGTGGACAGGGCGATCACCCCGGCCACGATGAGGCTGTTGACCATCGCCTTGCCCATCGCCGCCTCGTCCCAGGCGCGGGCCAAATTGCTGAACAGGTTCGGGCCCGGCAGGAACGGCGGCGGGGTCTGGCTGACGCGGGTGTTGTCGGTCGAGGCGGCCACCATGGTCCAGTACAGCGGGAAGATCGACAGCACCGCCATGACGACGAGCAGGACGTAGGTGAGGGGGCCGGCGTGGTGCTGGCGTCCGGCGCGCTGGCGCAGCAGCCGGCGGCCGCCCCTGGGGGCCGCCTTCCCCGGTGAGGCCGGGCCCGCGGTGGCGTTCTGTGCCGGGAGACTGTGCAGGGTCATGGGGACTCCGGGTCAGGACGTACGGGAGCGGACGCGCTGGACGACGCGCTGCACGAGGAAGACGATCAGGAGGAGCAGGAACATGGCCCAGGCGACGGTCGCCGAGCGGCCCATCTGGTAGTTCTTCCAGCCCTCCTCGTAGAGCAGCAGTCCCAACGTCTGGTACTGGTTGTCCGCGCCGCCGGTCACGCCGTTGGGTCCCTGGCCGAAGATCAGCGGCTCACCGAACAGCTGCGTGGCGCCGATCGTGGACAGCACGATGGTGAAGACGATCGTGGAGCGGATCCCGGGGACCGTGACGTGGGTGAACTGCTGCCACCGGGAGGCGCCGTCGAGTGAGGCGGCCTCGTAGCGGTCGGCCGGGATGGCCTGCATGGCGGCGAGGTAGAGCAGGGCGTTGTAGCCGGTCCAGCGCCAGATCACGATGGTCGAGATGGCCACCTGGGCGGGCCACTTGTCCGCCTCCCAGTCCACCGGGTCGATCCCGACCGAGCCGAGCGCCCAGTTGATCATGCCGAAGTCGCGCTCGAAGATCATCGTGAAGACGAGGGCGGCCGCGGCGACCGAGGTCGCGTAGGGCACGAGCGAGGCGACGCGGAAGAACAGCGAGCCGCGCATGCGGTAGTTGAGCAGGTGGGCCAGTCCGAGGGCCATCAGCAACTGCGGCACGGTGGAGATGACACCGATGGTGATGGTGTTCTGCAGTGCGTTCCAGAAGCGGGAATCGTTCCAGAGTTCGACGTAGTTGTCGAAGGCCACCCACTGCATGACGTCGAGGGTGGCCAGCTCGACGTCGTGCAGGGAGATCCAGAAGGTGTAGACGAGCGGGTAGAAGCTGAACGCGGCGAAGACCACGAAGAACGGCGCGACGAAGGCGTACGGGGCGCCCTTGAGGTCGAGCCGGTGCAGGAGCGCGCCGCGCCGGCGGGGGGTGCTTCCCGCCGGGGGCGGCCCGGTGGGCTCGTCGCCGGTCAGGGCTGGGGTGGTGGAGGTGGCCACCGGAGTTCCTTCCTGGGAGCGGACGGGTGAGCCGGCCGTCCGGGCCCGCCCGCGGAGGGCGGGCCCGGAGACCGGGGAGGGCCGGGGGTCAGCCGACCGCCTTCTCGATGCGCTCCGCGGTGGTGTTCCACGCCTTGTCCCGGGCCGTGCCCTGCTGTTCGATCAGCGTCAGTCCCTGGGAGAACGTGTCCTTGATCGTGCCGTCCTTGCGGCCGAGCACCTGCTTGTCGGGTATCTCCTGGGCCGCCGCGCCGAAGATCCGGCCGATGGGCGCGCCGCTGAAGTACGCGGACGTGGCGTTCTTGACCTCGGGGCTGTCCAGCGCCTGGCGCGAGGACGGGATGTTGCCGATCTCCTGGAAGACGTGCGCCTGCTGCTCGGGGGCGGTCAGCCAGGCGACGAGCTTCTTGGCCTCCTCCTTGACCGGGCTCTGCTCGACGACGCCGAGGAAGGACCCGCCCCAGTTCGCGCCCTTGGGCGCCTTGGCCACGTCCCACTTGCCCTTGTTCGCCGGCCCGGCCTTCTCACTGATGTGGCTGAGCATCCAGGCGGGGCACACGGCCGTGGCGAACGTGCCGTTGGCCAGGCCGGGGTCCCAACCCGGCTGGAACTGACGGAGCTTGGCCGTCAGGCCGCCCTCCGCCGCGTCGGCGGCGAGACCCCACGCCTGCTTGACGACCGGGTTGCTGTCGTAGATCAGCTCGCCCTTCTCGTCGTAGAACTGCTCGGGGCTGCCGTAGATCATGGCGTTGAACAGGCCGCTGGCCGCGTCCATGTAGGCGACGTTCTTGCCCTTGAAGTCCTTCTTGAAGGTGCGGCCGACCTCGACGTACTTCTTCCAGTCGCCCTCCCAGAGCTTCGCGACCTGGTCGCGCTCGGTGGGCAGGCCGGCCTGCGCGAAGTAGTCCTTGCGGTAGCAGACGGCCATCGGCCCGATGTCGGTGCCCAGGCCGAGCACCTTGCCGTCGGCGGTGGTGATCTGGGACTCCTTCCACGGCAGGAAGTGGTCGAGGCCCGGTACGTCGCTGAAGTCGGCGAACTTGTCCGCCTGGGTGTCGGTGATCTCCTTGGCCCGGCCGACCTCGATGCCCTGGATGTCCTTCAGGCCCTTGCCGGCGGCGAGTCTGGTCTGCAGGGCGGTGTAGTACGTCTGCTCGTCGCCGGCGATCTCGGCCTTGATGTCGACCCCGGGGTTCTCCTTCTCGTACTGCTCGAGGAGGCCGGTCTCCTTCAGGCCCATCACTCCGTACAGGCCCATGGTGATGGTGACCTTGCCGTCCTTCTTGCCGCCGCCGGTGGCGGAGTCGTCGCTGCCGCCGCAGCCGACCACGAGCGCCAGCGCGCCGACCGCCGCGGCCGCCGCCACCGCCCTCCTGCGCAACGAACCGGATGTGGTCATGGGTCTCCTCCTAGCGACGGCACCGAACCGCCGACGGCGACGGGTCCCGCACGGGCCACGGCAGAGCCGTGGTGATGAGTTATGGGATGGTTTGCGGTGGTGGGAACGTGCCCACTTGTGGGTGGGCACGTTCCCACCGGCGCATCGAAGACTCCTGGGGGCGGACCCGGTCTGTCAATGACTCGCGCACAACTCATCGCTCCGCCCGTGACACGGCGCGGCCCGGCCCCTTGGGCCGGACAGCGCCCGACGGGGGCCGATCTGCAAGAATTGCGCAGGTCACCTGCGCGGCGGGACCTGCCGCCGCGGCGCGAGGGGGGAGCACATGACCGGCAACCGCCGTCCGACGATCAAAACGGTCGCCGCCCACGCCGGAGTGGGCCGCACGACGGTCTCCCGTGTCGTCAACGGCTCGGACCTGGTCAGTGCCGAGGCGCGCGCCCGGGTGCTCGCGGCGATCAAGGAACTCAACTACGTCCCCAACTCCGTCGCCCGCGGGCTGGTGACCAACCGCACCGACGCCGTGGCGCTGGTGATCCCCGAGTCGGAGAGCCGGCTCGGCTCGGAGCCGTTCTTCGCCGCGATCATCCGCGGCGTCAGCGGCGCGTGCGCGGAGAGCCGCACCCAGCTCCAGCTCATGCTCGTCCGTGACGAGGCCGAACGCGACCAGCTCACCGAGTCGGTGGCGACCCGCCGGGTGGACGGGGTGCTGCTGCTCTCCGTGCACTCCGGGGACCGGCTGCCGGGGATGCTGGAGGAGATGGGCCTGCCCACCGTCCTGGCCGGACGCCGCGGCGCGGACGAGCAGTTGAGTTACGTGATCGCCGACAACGCCGGCGGCGCCGCCGCGGCCGTACGGCACCTGCTGGCCCGCGGACGGCGGCGGGTGGCGACGATCACCGGCCCCCTGGACATGGACGTCGGCCGCAGCCGGCTCGAGGGCTGGCACGCCGCACACCGCGAAGCCGGCGTCACCGCCCCGGACCTCCTCGTCGAGACGGCCGACTTCACCGAGGAGGGGGGTGCGCACGCCATGCGTTCGCTCCTCGAACGCGCCCCCGACCTGGACGCCGTCTTCGCCGCGTCCGACCTCATGGCGGTCGGCGCCCTGACCGAACTGCGCCGCTGGAGGAGGCGGGTGCCGGAGGACGTCGCCGTCGTCGGCTTCGAGGACTCCGTCCTGGCCCGCCACACCGACCCGCCGCTGACGACCGTGCGCCAGCCCGTGGAGGAGCTCGGCCGGACCATGGCCCGCGTCCTGGCCGACATCACCCGGCACGGCGCGGACCGGCAGCAGATCACGCTGCCGACGGAGCTGGTGGTGCGGGCGTCGTCCTGAGACCTGGCCGGGATCCTGATCCGGGGCCGACCGGGACAGGACCCAGGCGTCGCGACCTCACACGACAGGCTGCGGCAGCCTGCGCAGCACCCCGGCGACGTAGTTCTGGAAGACCGGGTCGTCCAGCAGGAAGTGGCCGCCCGGCAGCCACTCCACGTGCACGTCGCCGTCGGCGTGGTTCTCCCAGTCCCGCAGGCCGGCGTCGTCGACCATCGGGTCGTCGGTGCCCGCGCTCACGAACAGCGGGCAGCCGAGCGGCGGCCCGGGCAGCGGGGTGTAGGTCTCCGAGAGGGTGAAGTCGGCGCGCAGCACGGGGGTGAACAGGGCGACCAGCTCGGGGTGGTCGAACAACTGCGGCGGGGTGCCGCCGAGCCGGCGTACGCCGTCCAGGAAGGCGTCGTCGGGCAGTCCGTGCAGGTCGGGCAGGAGCGACCGGGCGGTGGGGCCGTTGCGGCCGACGAGCAGCACGGCACGCGGCGGGCGGCCCAGCGCGCTCCAGTGGCGGCCCAGTTCGTAGGCGAAGGCGGCGCCCATGCTGTGCCCGAGCAGGACGTACGGCCGCGCGGTGTGGGTGCCGGTGGCGCGCACCAGGTCCTCCAGCACCCCGGCGAAGTCGTCCCGCACCGGTTCGCGCATCCGGGTCCCGTGGCCGGGCAACTCCAGTGCCACGGTGCGCGTGGGGGGCGCGAGCGCCTGGCCGAGCCCGGCGAAGGCGCGGGCGACGCCGGCGGCGTGGGGGACGCACAGGAGGGTGGGTGCGGTGGGCGAGGGTGTGCTCATGAGGGTCTCCTTCGGGGCGTGAGGGGGGCGCGGGTGCGGGGCCGGCGGTCCCGCCGCCCCGGCGGCCCGCCCTCTGGCGACGGACGGTTCGCGCCGGTCGCCGGTCACGGCAGCAGCCGTACGACGTCGCCGCCGCCCGCGACCGCCACCGCGGCCCGGTAGCCGGGGCCCACGTCGAGCAGGTGCAGCCGCCAGCGCCGGGGCGGGCCGGGGGCGTGGTGGAGCCGTACGGGGCCGGAGCGGCGGGCGCCCGGGGTGACGCGCACGGCGGTCGGGTCGCCGGCCAGGCCGGTGCCCAGCGCCTTGAGGACGGCTTCCTTGCAGGTCCAGTGGGTCAGCAGGCCCTCGCACAGGGGGCCGTCGCGCTCCGCGGGCCACCGCGCGGCCTCCTCGTCGGACAGCACCTGCCGGCGCAGGCCCCTGGGGTCCACCGGCCGCACCAGGCGTTCGACGTCCACGCCCACGGGGCCGTCCCGGCTCACCGCGACCAGGGCGAGCCCGTCGGTGTGCGACAGGCTCACGCGCAGTCCGGGATCGCCGGCGACGTAGGGCTTGCCGGACGCACCCCGGCGGAAGGAGACCTGCCCGACGGGCCGGCCCGAGCAGGCGGCCGTCGTGGTGCGCAGGGCGGCGTGGGCGGCGGCGTACAGCGCGCGCTGGGACGGCACGAGGTGGCGTCGGCGTTCCCGTTCGCCGTCGGTCAACAGGGCCAGGCAGTAGTGGAGTTCGTCGTTGTCCGCCGGCTCCCGTACGACCCGGACGTGCACCTCGCCCGGCGGGGGTCCGTGTCGCTCCCGGCCCATGGGGGTCCTCCCGTCGTCGTCCGCCGGCCCCGTGAGGCCGCTCGCCGGCCCGCGACGACCGGTCCGGCCGGCTTCCGGGGCGCCTCCCTCGGTCTCCCCCGGCTTCCCCGGAGGTCAACCACCCGTCTGCTGCCCCGCCTTGGCCCCTTGACGAGTAATTCAACACTAGTAGAGTTCATCGGGCAATGACATCATCAGGCGTTGAAATCCACGAGTGCCGGGCTCTCCGCCGGCCCCTCCCTCAACGCCCTCCCCGGAGGTACGCCGTGGCCAGTGACCGCGAAGAACTGCTCGAACAGCTCACCGAGTTCGTCCAGGAGCGCCTGCTGGCGGACCCCGGCAGCACGGAGATCAAGCCGGACACACCGCTGCTCGAGTGGGGGATCCTCACCTCGATCAACACCGCCCAGTTGCTCACGCACATCCGCGACGAGCTGGGCATCAACGTCCCGCCGACCGAGCTGACCGGGACCAACTTCCAGAACCTCAACGCCATCACGGATCTGCTGCTGAGCCTGCGCTGACCCGCAGCCGGCCGCGCCCGCCCCACCCCACCACCACGACCCAGGAGACCACGTTGTCCGAGGCAACCGAGACCACCTACGACTACGACATCGGCATCATCGGCGGCGGCCCGGCCGGCTCGACGGCCGCCTCCTACCTCGCCAAGGCGGGCCTGTCCGTGGCGGTGTTCGAGGCCGAGACCTTTCCGCGCGAACACGTCGGCGAGTCCCTCGTGCCGGCCACCACCCCGGTGCTGCTGGAGATCGGCGCGATGGAGAAGGTGGAGGCCGCCGGCTTCCCGAAGAAGTACGGCGCCGCGTGGACCTCCGCCGAGGACCGCGACATCGACCACCTGGGCTTCCAGGGGCTCGACCACGACTTCCGCGCCGCCGAGGTCCTCTTCAGCGAGCGCGACCAGGCCGGCGTCGACCGCGACCACACCTTCCACGTGGACCGCGGCAAGTTCGACCAGATCCTGCTCCAGCACGCCGAGAGCCTCGGCGCGAAGGTCTACCACGGCATCCGCGTCAACCGCGTCGACTTCACCGACCGCGACCGCCCCGTCATCCAGGCGAAGGTCGGCAGCCAGCAGGTCGGCGTCCCGGTCCGCATGGTGATCGACGCCAGCGGCCGCCGCACGATGATGGGCGGCCAGCTCAAGGTCAAGGAGCCGGACCCGGTCTTCAACCAGTACGCGGTGCACACCTGGTTCGACGACTTCGACCGCAAGGCGCTGGCCGTCAACAAGGACCAGGCGGACTACATCTTCATCCACTTCCTGCCGCTCGAGGACACCTGGGTCTGGCAGATCCCGATCACCGACACGATCACCTCGATCGGCGTGGTGACCCAGAAGGCCCGCTTCAAGGCCGCCAAGGACGACCTGGAGACCTTCTTCTGGGACACCATCGGCAGCCGCCCGGCGCTGCAGGACGCCCTGAAGAACTCCCGCCGCGTCAAGCCGTTCAAGGCCGAGGGCGACTACAGCTACGCCCTCACCAAGATCGCCGACGACTCCCTGGTGATGATCGGCGACGCCGCCCGGTTCGTCGACCCGATCTTCTCCAGCGGCGTCAGCGTCGCGCTCAACAGCGCCCGCCTCGCCACCGCCGACATCATCGCCGCCCACGAGGCCGGCGACTTCCGCAAGGAGCGCTTCGACACCTACGTCAAGACGCTGCGCGGCGCGGTGAACAACTGGTACGAGTTCATCCAGATCTACTACCGCCTGAACATCCTGTTCACGGCGTTCGTCCAGGACCCGCGCTACCGCCTGGACGTGCTGAAGATGCTCCAGGGCGACGTGTACGACGGCGAACCCGCGGCGCTGGCCAAGATGCGGGAGATCGTCGAGGTGGTGGAGAACGACCCCAACCACCTCTGGCACAAGTACCTGGGCACCCTCAAGGCCCCCTCGGCGGCGGCCAAGTTCTAGGGACCACCGTCCCCTGATGACGGTCCCGGGTGACGCGGACGCCCCTCCCGTCACCCGGGCCGCCCGCCGCGGCCCGTCCCGCCGGCACCCACGCACCCGCCCGTCGCACTCCACCAAGGGGGACCCATGCCCGCCCGCAGCGCAACCAGCACCGACCCGGCCATCGCCCTCGTCGGCATCGGCTGCCGTTACCCGGGCGGGGTGGTCGACCCCGAGTCGTTCTGGCGCGTCCTGCGCGACGGCGTCGACGTCATCGGCGAGATCCCGCCCGAGCGCTGGGGACCGGAGTACGTCAGCGAGGACGGCTCGGCGCCCGGCACCGGCTACTGCCGCTGGGCCGGCGTCCTGCCCGGACTCGACGCGTTCGACGCGGACTTCTTCGGCATCTCCTTCCGCGAGGCCCGCGAGATGGACCCGCAGCAGCGGCTGCTGCTCGAGGTGTCCTGGGAGGCCCTGGAGCACGCCGGACAGACCAAGCCGCGGCTGGCCGGGTCCCGTACCGGGGTGTTCTTCGGCCTGCTCGGCATGGACTACACCCTGCTGCACTCCAAGACCCGGGGCATCCGGACGATCGACCCGTACTACGCGAGCGGCAAGGAGTTCAGCTTCGCCGCCGGCCGCGTCGCCTACACCCTGGGCCTGCACGGGCCGGCGCTCGCGGTGAACACCGCCTGCTCCTCGTCGCTGGTCGCCGTGCACCTGGCCTGCCGCAGCCTGGCGAGCGGCGAGGCCGACACCGCGCTGGCCGGCGGCGTCAACGTCCTCGCCAGCCCCGAGCTGTCGGTGTTCATGAGCAAGGTCCAGGCGCTGTCGCCGACCGGCCGCTGCAAGCCGTTCTCGGCCGCCGCCGACGGCATCGTGCGCGGCGAGGGCTGCGGTGTGGTGGTCCTCAAGCGCCTGGACGACGCGCTCGCCGACGGCGACCGGGTGCTCGCCGTGATCCGGTCCAGCGCCTTCAACCACGACGGCCGCAGCGCGGGCCTGACCGTGCCGAACGCCTCCGCGCAGGAGGCCCTGCTGCGCGACGCGCTGACCCGGGCCGGGGCGAGCCCCGAGCAGGTCGCGTTCGTCGAGACCCACGGCACCGGCACCCCGCTCGGCGACCCGATCGAGGCGTACGCGCTCCAGCAGGTGTTCGGCCCCGGCCGGCCCGCCGACCGGCCGCTGCGCATCGGCTCGCACAAGGCCAACTTCGGTCACACGGACGCCGCCGCCGGGGTCGCCGCACTCATCAAGACCGCCCTGACCGCCCAGCACCGGCTGGTGCCGCCCCAGTTGCACCTCGGCACGCCCAACCCGGCGATCGCCTGGCAGGACGGCGGCCTGAGCATCTCCGCCGAGGCCGTGCCCGTCGAGGCGGGCGAGGACACCCTGTTCGGGGTCAGCGCCTTCGGCCTGAGCGGCACCAACGCGCACGTCCTGCTGTCCCCGGCGCCCCCCGGCCCCGCCGACAGCCCCGCCGGCGGCACCCCCGACGCCGCCACCGGGGAGAGCCCCCGGGTGCTGCTGCTGTCGGGCTCCACCGAGACCGCGCTGCGCGAGCGGGCCCGCGACCTCGCGGACACCCTGGAGGGCGAGGAGCCGCTGGCCGACGTGCTGCACACCGCCGCGGTCCGGCGCACCCACCACGAGACCCGCGCCACGGTCGTCGGCGCCGACGCCGGGGAACTGCGCGCCTCCCTGCGGGCCCTGGCCGAGGGCGAACCCGACGAGCGGACCGTCACCGGCACCGCCGAGCCGCGCCGCCGCCACCGCACCGTCTTCGTCTTCTCCGGACAGGGCACCCAGTGGCAGGGCATGGGCCTGGACCTGTGGGACCGCGACCCGGTCGCCGCGGCCTCGCTGGAGCGCAGCGACGCCGTCCTGCGCGACGCCGGCCTGCCCCCGCTGCGCGACCTGCTCGCCGAGGGCGACCTGACCGCCACCGAGCTCGCCCAGCCGGCCGTGGTGGCCGTCCAGTTGGCGCTCGCCGACGTGTGGCGGGCCCGCGGCCCGGCCCCGACCGAGGTGATCGGGCACAGCCTGGGCGAGATCTCCGCCGCCGCCTGCGCCGGTGCCCTCGACCAGCGCACCGCGCTGCGGCTGGCCGTGGTGCGCGGCCGGATCATGGCCGCCGCCGCGGGCACCGGACGGATGCTGGCCGTGGCGCTGCCCGAGGACGAGGCCCTGCACACCGCCGGGGGCACCGGACGCCCGGTCACCGTCGCCGCCGTCAACGGCCCGGCCGCGACCGTCCTCGCGGGCCGCGAGGAGGACCTGACCGCGATCGCCGACCTGCTGCGCGAACGCTCGGTGTCCGCCCGCTTCGTCCCCGGCGACCACGCCTTCCACAGCCCGGCCATGGCCCCGTACGCCGAGCGGCTGCGCGCCGAGCTGGCCGACCTGCCGCCGGTTGCGCGCCCCGCGTCGTTCGTCTCCACGGTCTCGCCCGAGGACCCGCCCGCCGTGCTGGACGCCGACTACTGGGCGGCCAACGTGCTGCGCCCGGTGCGGTTCTGGCCGGCCGTGGCGGGCCTGCTGGCCGACCGGGGCGCCGACTTCGTGGAGATCGGCCCGCACCCCACCCTGGTGCGGCCCCTGAACGACGGGCTGGGCCGGCTGCGCCGCCAGGGCGTCGCCGTGGGCTCGCTGCGCCGGGACGCGGACGGCCCGGCGGCGCTGCTCGCCTCGCTCGCCGCACTGCACTGCGCGGGCGCCGAGGTCCGCTGGGACGACCTGGTGCCCGGCCGGCTCACCGAGCTGCCCCGCCACCCCTGGCAGCACGAGTCGTTCTGGCTGCCCGGCATCACGCCCGGCACCCAGTACGCGCCGGGCGCCGTGCCCGACGGCGCGGTGCCCGCGGCCCGGCTCGCCTTCCAGCTCCTCGACCCCGAGGGGCGTCCGGTGGGGCCCGCCCGGCAGGTGGACCTCACCGGCTCCCCCATCGACGGGCCGCTCCCGGGCGGCCCCACGACACCGGCGGACACCCCCTTCGCCGCCGGTGACCTCCCGGCCGCGGCCCCGGCCCCCGACGGGGCCGGCCGGGACGTCGACGCGTCCGCCGCCGACCCCGCCGGGAGGCGGAGCGGGGTCGCGGCGGACGCCTCCCCCACGGCCGGCGGACCCCGAACGGACGGCTCCCCCGCGGGTGCCGGACCCCTCGCGGCTGCCGCCTCCACACCCACCGGACCGGGGCCGGACGCCTCGTCCACCGGCACCGGGTCCGCCCCGGTGTCGCCCGAGCGGCGGCGCCGTGCGCTGATGCGACGCACCTCCGAGGTGCTCGCCTCGGTCCTCGGCCAGGACCCCGCCAGGCGCATCCCGCCCCGGCGCGGTTTCGCCGACCTGGGCCTGGACTCGCTGACCATCGTGGAGTTCGTGGACCGCCTCGGTCTCGAACTCGGCCTGGACATTCCGCTGTCGACCCCGTTCGAGCGGCCCTGCCTGGACGAACTCGTCGACCACCTGCTGCCGTCGGTGCCGGAGCGCGAGGCGCGGGCGGCCGAGGCGGACGCGGTCCCGGAGGACGCCACCGCCGAGGCGGCAGCGGCCGCCGACGTCATCCTCTCCCCCGCCCCTGCCGCGGCCCCCGCGCCCGCCGACGACCCCATCGCCGTCGTCGGCATGAGCTGCCGCTTCCCCGGCAGCCCCTCCGTGGACGCCTACTGGCAGTTGCTGACCGACGGCCGCGAGGTCATCCGCGACGTCCCGGCCGACCGGTGGGACGGCAAGGCGTTCCTCGCCGACGGTGCCTGGACGCCCGGCACGATGACCTCGCTGCGCGGCGGCTACCTCGATGACGTGCGCGGCTTCGACGCGGCGTTCTTCCGGGTCTCTCCGCGCGAGGCCCGCAGCCTCGACCCGCAGCACCGGCTGTTCCTGGAGGTCGCCTACGAGGCGCTGGAGGACGCGGGCGCCACCCGGGAGAAGCTGCGCGGCTCGGCCACCGGCGTGTTCGTCGGGATGAACAGCAACGACCACTCCCAGCACGTCGGCAGCCGGCTGGAGGAGGTCGACCTGTACTACGGCACGGGCAACTCCTTCGCGGGGGCGGCCGGACGGCTGTCGTACTTCCTGGGGCTGACCGGTCCCAGCATGGCCGTGGACACCGCCTGCTCCTCCTCGCTGACCGCGGTGCACCTGGCCGTGCAGAGCCTGCGCTCCGGGGAGAGCGACCTGGCGGTGGCCGGCGGGGTCAACGTGATCCTCAGCCCGGTCATCCCGGTGTCGGTGTCGGCGGGCGGCGCGCTGTCGCCGTCCGGGCACTGCCGCACCTTCGACGAGGCGGCCGACGGCTACCTGCGCGGCGAGGGGTCGGGCGCCGTCGTCCTGAAGCGGCTGTCGGCCGCCCTGGCGGACGGCGACCGGGTGTACGCGGTGCTGCCCGGCAGCGCGGTCAACCAGGACGGCGGGAGCAGCGGGCTGACCGTGCCGAACGGCACCGCGCAGAAGGCGCTGATCGAACAGGCGCTGCACCAGGCAGGGCTGACGAGCCGTGAGGTGGGCTACGCAGAGGCGCACGGCACCGGCACCCCGCTGGGCGACCCGATCGAACTGCGGGCGCTGGCCGCCGCGTTGCGCCCGGGCGGCGCCGACGGGGCACCGCTGGTGGTCGGTTCGGCCAAGCCGAACATCGGGCACCTGGAGGCGTCGGCCGGCATGGCCGGGCTGATCAAGGCGGTGCTGTCGGTGCACCACGGGCGGATCGCCCCGCACGTGGGCGTCACCACCCGGCCCACCGGCCAGGTCGACTGGGACCGGCTGGGCCTGCGGATCGCGGCGGGCAGCGGGTCCTGGCCCGAGCCCGACCGTCGCCGGATCGCCGGTGTCAGCTCCTTCGGCTTCACCGGCACCAACGCGCACGTCCTGGTCGCCGAGCCGCCCGCGCCCGCCGCCCTCCCGCCGGCCGCCCCCGCACCCGCCGAGCCGCCGGAGCGTTTCGCGCTGCCGCTGTCCGCCGCCCACGACTCCGCGCTGCCCGCCGCCGCCCGGCAGTACCTGACGCTGCTGGAGACGGCGGGCGCGCGGGACCTCGCCGACCTGGCGTACACCGCCGGGGCGCGCCGCAGCCACCTGGAGCAGCGCGCGGTAGCCGTGGGACGGGACGTCGTCGCGGTCCGTTCGGCCCTGCGCGCCCTGGCCCGCGGCGAGGAGCACCCCGGGGTGCTCACCGGCACCGCGGACACCGCCCGGGGCTGTGTGTTCGTCTTCTCCGGCTTCGGCTCCCAGTGGGCCGGGATGGGCCGCGCCCTGCTGGAGAGCGAGCCGGTCTTCCGGGACGCGGTGCTGGCCTGCGAGGAGGAGATGCGCACCCGGATCGGCTGGTCGCCGCTGGCGTCGCTGCGCGGGGAACCGGACAGCCGGCCCTTCGACGAGGGCATCCCGCAGGAGCTGATCTTCGCCGTGCAGGTGGGGCTGGTCGCACTGTGGCGGAGCTGGGGCGTGGAGCCGTCGGCGGTGGTCGGGCACAGCATGGGCGAGGTGGCCGCGGCCTGGGCGGCCGGGGCGCTGACGCTGGGGCAGGCCGCGGAGATCCTGTGCCTGCGCTCGCGGCTGCTGGACACGCTGGTCGGCACGGGCGGTTCGGTGGTCGTCGGGCTGGGCCGCGAGGAACTGGCGCCCTACCTGGTGCTGTACGAGGACAAGCTGGGCATCGCCACGGTCAACGGCCCCCGTACGACGGTCGTCGCCGGGGACGTGGAGGCGCTGGAGGAGCTGACCGAGGAACTCACCGAGGCCAACGTGTTCGTGCGCCGGGTGAAGGTGCCGGTCGCGCCGCACTCGCCGCTGATGGACCCGCTGCGGGTACGGCTGGAGGCGGGCCTGGCCCACCTGGTGCCGGGCCCGGCGCGGATCCCCTTCTACTCGTCCGTCACCGGCGGCGAGCTGGCCGGCACCGAGCTGACGGCCGCCTACTGGGGCCGCAACCTGCGCGACACCGTGTGGTTCCAGGACGCGGTGGGCGCGGTCGAGGACGCCGACGAGCGGGCGTTCCTGGAGATCTCGCCGCACCCGCTGCTGGTGTCGGGCGCCGAGGAGTCCCTGGCGGCGGCGGGCGCCGGGCGCCCGCTGGTGCTGCCGTCGCTGGTGCGCGACGAGGACGAGGTGGGCGCGCTGCTGACCACCCTGGGGGCGCTGCACGCGCACGGGGTGCCGGTCGACTGGGCGGCGTTCGCGGGCCCGGGGCGCCGGGTCGTGGACCTGCCGCCGTACCCGTGGCAGCGCAAGGAGCACTGGCTGCCCGAGGCCCCGGCGGACCGCCCGGACGCCCGTTCCGGTCTGGTCGGGGCGCCGGTCCGCCCGGCGCACGCGCCCTGGACGGCGCTGCTTCCGGTGACGGTGGACGGCACCCGCAGCCCGTGGCAGACGGTGTCCGACGGCTCCCGTACGACGGTGTCGGCGGCGGCGCTGCTGGAGGCGGCGCTCGCCGCGGCGGCCGCCACGGGATCGGCGGCGCCCGCCCTCGGCGGGGTGCGGTTCGGCCCGGCCCCGGACACCGACGGCGACGGCCGGACGGCGCTGCAGGCGGTGGTCGACACCCGGCGGGGCAGCCTGGTGCTGCGGGCGACGGCCGAGAACGCGCCCCACGAGGCCGCGCTGACGGCCGAGTTGGACGACGGCTTCGCCCAGGGGCTGCCGCGCGAGCCGTCCCGCACCGCCCGGGCGGACCTGGCCGACGACGAGCCCCTGCGCGCCGAGCTGTCCGAGGCGCTCCCGGGCACGGTGGTCGAGTCCGCGGGCAGCGGCCGGGGCGAGGCCGAGGCGGCCGTACGCCTCCCCGACGGCGCCTCGCGCCACCGGCTTCCCGAGCAACTCCTCAATCTGGCCGTGTGGTTGACGGCCGACGGCACCCGGACGCGGCCGGTCGCCCTCGCCTCGGTGCGGGTGCGGGCGGCGGTCGACGGGACCGTGCGCGTGCGGCGCGGTGCGCTGCGCGCGGACGGCGACGGCACGGTCGAGGCGGACCTCGTGGTGCTGGACGCGGCCGGGCGGGCCGTGGTGGAGCTGGCCGGGCTGCGGCTGGCCCCCGTCGAGCCGCCGCGCGCGGCCGATGCGGGGGCGGACCGGCTGGAGAGCATGCTCTACCGCATGGTGTGGCGGCCGGCCGAGCGCCACGCGCCGCCGCGCGACGACTCCCCGGCCGCGGCCCGCCGCTGGCTGGTGTGCGGCGACACCGACCACCTGGCCGGCGCGGTCGCGGAGCACCTGCGCGCGGCGGGCTGTGACGTACGGCGGGTGCGCTCCACGGCGGCGGGCACCGCCGGCGGGCCGCACGACCTGGTGGTCGACCCGGCCGACCGCGACGCCTGGGACACGCTGCTCGCCGTGCACGCCAACGAACCGACCAGCGCGCTGGTGGACCTGTGGCCGCTGGAGGACCTGGACTCGCGCCCGGAGGGCTGGCAGGCCACGGTCGCGCTCACCGCGGCCCTGGCCGACGCCGGGGGCAGCGTGCCGCGGCTGTGGCTGGTGACCCGCAACGCCCTGCTGCCCACCGGGCACACCGGCTACCCGGACGGTGCCCAGGGCGGCCACGCGGGGCTCGGCCGCACCCTGGCCATGACCCGGCCGGACGCCTGGGGCGGCCACGTCGACCTCACCCACGGCAGCGCGGAGGAACTGCGCACCCTCACCGACCGGTTGCTGGGCGCGCCCGGCGACGAGCACGTGCGCATCGAGCACGCGCGGGCCTGGACCGGCGCCCTGGTGCGGGCCGAGGCGCCCGCCGCGACGACCCGGCGGGCGCTGCCCGGGGACCGCTGGCACCTGGTGACCGGCGCGGACGGCCCGCTGGCCCCCGCGGTCGTGGACTGGCTGGCCGCGGCCGGGGCCCGGCGGATCGTCCTGGTGGACACGCGGCCCGAGCCGGCCCCCGGACCCGACCGGCTCACCGCCTGGCGCGCCGCCGGCCTGACGGTCCGGGCAGCCGCCACCCACGGCACCCGCGAGGAACTCACCGCACTGGTCGAGGAGTTGCGCGCGGACACCGGCATCGCGGGCGTGGTGTGCGCGGGCGCCCCGGGGGCGGCCGTACCGCTGGAGGAGACGACCACCGAGGTGCTGCACGCGGCGCTGGACCGGGCCGCGACCGCCGAACTGCTGCACCGGCTCACCGCGAAGGACCCGCTGGGGCTGTTCGTGCTGCTGGGCTCGGTGCCCGGCACCTGGGGCGGCGCCGTGACCGGGGCGACCGCGCCCTCCGACTGGGCGCTGCGCGCGCTCGCGGCCCGGCGCCGGGCGGGCGGGCTGCCGGTGGCCCACCTGGAGCTGATGCCGCTCACCGGCGGTGAACTCCTGGACGAGCGGACGACGTTACTGCTGAAGTCGAGCGGCATCGCCCCGCTGACCGAGCAGGACCTGGTGGCCGCGCTGGACCGGCTGGCCTGGGACCACACCGTGCACACGGCGGTCGCCGACATCGACTGGGGGCTGTTCCGCACGGCGCTGGGCGACGCCCCGCACCGCGAGCTGTTCGCGGCGGTGCTGGGCGGGGCGGCCCAGGTCGACGGCACCGAGTTCGTGGCCTCGCTGGAGGGCCTGGACCCGGAGCTGCGCCGGGACCGCACGCTGGACTGGGTGTGCTCCCAGGTGGCCGCCGTGCTCGGCCTCGCGGAGGACGAACTCCGCTCCGACCAGGGCTTCTTCGAGCTCGGCGTGGACTCGGTGATGTCGCTGACGCTGCGGCTGCGGCTGGTGCGGGCGCTGGACGTGGAGCTGTCCTCGACGGTCGCCTTCGAGCACCCCACCGCCGAGACGCTCACCGCGCACCTGCTGGAACGGCTCGGCTTCCCGGTGCGGGCGTCCGAGGAGACCGCCGCACCGGAGGACGCCCCGGTCGCGCACGCCGCGCACGACGCACTCGACGAACTGGACGACGACGAACTGCTGCGCCAGTTGGAGGCGGAGATCTCCGACGCACAGAACTTCGGTCTTGAGGAGAGCTGATGACCAAGAGCCACGCCGAGCAGCCGAGCCAGGACGTCCTGCGCGGCCGGCTGAAGGACTCCCTCGGCACCATCCGCACCCTGCGGGCGCGGGTCGAGGAGTTGCAGCGCCCACAGCCGCTCGCGGTGATCGGGCTCTCCTGCCGGCTGCCGGGCGGCGCGAGCCCCGAGGAGTTCTGGCAGTCACTGGCCGACGGCCACGACTCCACCGCGCCCTTCCCCGAGGAACGCCACCCCGTGGAGGGCTTCTACCACCCCGACCCCGACCATCCGGGCACCGCGTACACGCTGGCGGGGCACTTCCTCGACGGCCCGGTCGACACCTTCGACCCGACGGTGTTCGGCATCTCGCCGCGCGAGGCGGCCGGCATGGACCCGCAGCAGCGCCTGGTGCTGGAACTGGCCTGGGAGGCCATGGAGAGCGCCTGCCTGCCGCCCACCGAGCTGGAGGGCAGCCGCGTCGGCGTGTTCCTCGGCGCGAGCACCAGCGACTACGTGCGGATGCGGCAGCAGAAGGGCTCGATGGCCGACGTCGACGCCTACCAGTTGATCGGCGAACCGAGCTTCCTGGCCGGACGGGTGTCGTACACCTTCGGCTTCCAGGGGCCCAGCATGGTCATCGACACGGCGTGCTCGTCGTCGCTGGTGGCGCTGGAGCAGGCGGTGCTGTCGCTGCGCTCGCGGGCCTGCGACATGGCACTGGTCGGCGGGGTCAACCTGATGCTGTCGCCGTACGGCTTCGTGCTGGTCAGCAAGTTGCGGGCGCTGTCGCCCGACGGTCGCTGCAAGACCTTCGACGCCTCGGCGGACGGGTACGCGCGCGGCGAGGGCGGCGCGGTCTTCGTGCTGAAGCGGCTGGCGGACGCCGAGGCCGCCGGGGACCGCGTCCTCGCGGTGGTGCGCGGGGTGGCCACCGAGCACGACGGGCGCAGCAGCGGCCTGACCGTGCCCAACCCGGCCGCCCAGCAGAACGTCATCACCTCCGCGCTGAAGGACGCCGGGGTCTCCCCCGCCGAGCTGTCGTACGTCGAGGCGCACGGCACCGGCACCCAGTTGGGCGACCCGATCGAGCTGACCGCCCTCAACGCCGTGACGGGCCCGGGCCGCCCGCAGGGCCGGCCGCTGCTGGTGGGCTCGGTGAAGACCAACATCGGGCACCTGGAGCCGGCCGCGGGCGCGGCGGGCATGCTGAAGGTGGTGCTGGCCCTGCAGAAGGGCGAGCTGCCCCGGCACCTGCACCTCGACGAGCCGAACCCGCAGGTCCCGTGGGACGGGCTCAACCTGAAGGTGACCACGGAGAAGACCGGCTGGCCGTCGGGGCCGCGCATCGCCGGGGTGAGCAGCTTCGGCGCGAGCGGCACCAACGCGCACACCGTGATCGCCGAGGCCCCGCAGCCGGCGCCGCGCGCGGGCACGCCGCGCACGGTGGGCCTGCTGACGCTCAGCGCCAACACCCCGCAGGCGCTGCGGGCGATGGCGACGGCGTATGAGGAGACGGTGCGCGGTGCCGACGCGCGGACCCTGTCGGACATCTGCTACTCGACGCACATCGGCCGCGCCCGGATGCGGCACGGCCTGTCCGTGACCGGTGACGCGGGGCAACTCGCCGAGGGGCTGCGGGCGTTCGCGGCCGGGGAGCGGGCCGAGCAGGTGGGCGTGCACGGCCCGACGGGCGCCAAGGCCCGCCGGGTGGGCTGGATGTTCACCGGGCAGGGCTCGCAGTACGCCGGGATGGCGGCCGGACTGACCGCGTCCGAGCCGGTGTTCGCCGAGGCGCTCGCCGAGTGCGTGGCCGCGCTGGACGCGCACCTGCCCGAACCGCTCGGCCCGGTCCTCGCGGGCGGCGCCGACGACGGGCGGATCGACCGCACCGGGTTCACCCAGCCCGCGCTGTTCGCCGTGGAGTACGCGCTGGCGCGGATGTGGGAGGCGTGGGGCGTCCGCCCGGCCGCGCTGATCGGGCACAGCCTCGGCGAGATCACCGCCGCCTGCGTGGCGGGCGTGCACTCCCTGGCGGACGCGGCCCGGCTGGTGACGGCCCGGGCACGGCTGATGGAGGCGCTGCCCGAGGGCGGCGTGATGGAGACCCTGGTGTGCGACGAGGACACGGTGCGCGCCGCGCTCGCCGAGGCGGGCCCGCTGCCGGGCACGTCGGTCGCCGCGGTCAACGGGCCGACGGACGTGGTCCTCTCGGGCCCCCGGGAGGAGGTCGACAAGGCCGTCGCCCTGCTCGCCGGGCGGGGCGTCAAGCACCGCCGGCTGTCGGTGTCGCACGCCTTCCACTCCCCGCTCATGGCGCCGATGCTGCGGGAGTTCCGGGCGGTCACCGAGACGCTGGCCTTCCACGAGCCGAAGTACCCCGTCGTCTCCAACGTCACCGGCCGCGAGTGGGGCCCGGAGCAACTGCGCCCCGCCTACTGGTCCGAACACGTCCTGGCGCCCGTGCGGTTCCACGCCGGCGTCACCGCCCTGTACGAGACGGGCTGCCGCACCTTCCTCGAACTGGGCCCGGCGCCCGTGCTGCTGGGGCTCGGGGCGCGCTGCCTGCCGGAGGAGGGCGTGGCGTGGATCCCCTCGCTGCGCCGCGGCCACGACGACGCGCACATCGTCGGCCAGGCCCTCGGCGCCCTGCACCACCGCGGGGTCCCGGTCGACTGGAACGCGGTGCACGCCGCCGAACAGCCGCGCCGCACCGCGCTGCCGAGCTACCCGTGGCAGCGCGAGCGGTACTGGTTCAACGACGACGAGCAGGCGGGCCTGCCCGCGGCGCTGCCCGCGGACGACGCCCCGGGCGCCCTGTTCGAGGGGCACCTGCTGTCCGGGCCGCCGACCTTCTCGCCCGACCTCGACGAGCTGCCCGAGGTGTTCACGCTGACCGGCCCGGACGGGCGGCGGCAGGTCTCGGCGGGCGGCTTCTGCAACTGGGCGCTGACCGGCGCCGCGAAGCTGCCCGGCGCCCAGCCGCGGCTGGTGGACCGGTTCGTGGTGGGCGAGCCGCTGCGCGTCGACCCCGGCCACCGGCCCGCGCGGATCCGGGTGTACGTGCTGCCGCAGGACGACGAGGGCCGCTCGCTGTTCCTGTGCTTCTCCCGGCACGGCGTGGAGTCCGCCGAGAGCGGCAGCTGGCGGCTGCACGCCCGCGGTGTCCTGGTGCGCCGCCCGCCAGCGGACGCGGGCGGCGACCTGGACGCCGTACGGGCCCGCTGCGCGCCGGTCGACCCGGCCGCGGTCCGGGTGCCCGACTGGGCGGAGCCGGTGCTCACCGAGGTCTACCAGGGCCGCGGCGAGGTGCTCGCCGAGGTCAACCAGGCCGCCGAACGGCTGCCGCGCGGCGCCCTGCTGGACCTCACGCTGGGTCTGCTGCGCCAGTCCGAACACGCCCCCCGGCCCGGTGCGGCACCCTCGCCCACCCCGGTGCCCGCGGGCACCCGCCGCTACGTCCACGGCTGGCTTGACCCGGCCGACGAGGACGGTGGCCTGCGCGGCGGGCTGGAGATCCTGGGGGCCGACGGCAGCGTGCTCATCGCGATGCGCGACGTGCGGCTGCGCGCCTCGGCCCAGCCCGCGCCGGAGGTGCCGCGCACGGTGCGCGAGGAGACCGTCTGGCAGGAGGAGTGGCGGCCCGTGGACCCGGCCGGCTTCCAGGAGCGCGACCTGACCGGGCAGCGGGTGCTGCTCCTGGGCGGCACGGACGCGGCCGCGGGCGCCGCCGAGCACCTCGGACTGCGGGGCGCGCGAGTGACGCTCGCGGAGGCCGCCGTGGCGTCCGTGGCGGACGCCGCGTCCTACGACCACGTCCTGCTGCTGTCCGCCCTCGACCTGCCGGCCGGGGACTGCGACGCCCGGGCCGTGCGGCAGGCCCGCGCGGAGGGCGAGCACGTGTTCCTGGCCCTGGTGAAGGGACTCGCGGCCGCGGAGGCCACGACCCGGGTGTGGGCCGTGACCCGCGGCGCCCGGTGGACCGGCCCCGAGCAGCGCGCGCTGTGCCTGCCGGCCGGCCCGCTGTGGGGCCTGGGCAAGGTGGCGGCGCTGGAACACCCCGAGCTGTGGGGCGGGCTGCTCGACCTGGACCCGGCCGGGTCCGCCGACGAGGCCGCGCAGATCGCGGCCCTGCCCGCCACCGAGACCGTGGAGGACCTCAGCGCCCGGCGCGGCGGCCGCATCCTGGTCCCGCGCCTGGCCGCGGTGCCCGCCGCGGACGGCGAGCGGCCGGCGCCGCGCCTGAGCGACCTCGGCAGCTACCTGGTCACCGGCGGCCTGGGCAGCCTCGGTCTGCTGGTCGGCGAGTGGCTGGCGCGTTCCGGCGCGGGCACCGTCGTCCTGGCCGGCCGGCGCGGGCTGCCGGAGCGCGCCCGCTGGGACGAGGCCGGCCTCGACGACACGACGGCCGCGCGCATCGCCGCCGTACGCCGCATCGAGGAACAGGGCGCCGACGTCCGGGTGGTGGCGCTGGACGTCGCCGACGAGTCCGCCGTACGCGCCCTCACCGACCAACTCGCCCTGGCAGGACGTCCCTTGCGGGGCGTGGTGCACGCGGCGGGACTGTCCGAGCCGCAGTTCCTGCGCGAGTGCGACCCGAAGACGTACGACCGCTGCCTGCACCCCAAGGCGGAGGGCACCTGGGCGCTGCACAGCGCCACCGCCGACGCGGAGCTGGACCTGTTCGTGTCGTTCTCCTCGATCGCCTCGGTGTGGGGCTCGCAGCACCTGGCGGGCTACTCGGCCGCCAACGCCTTCCTGGATTCCTTCGCGCACTGGCGCCGGCTGCGCGGTCTGGCCGCGACGACGGTGAGCTGGGGCCCGTGGGGCGCCCGGTCGGGGCTCGCCGACGACGAGGTGATGGCGTTCCTGCGGTCCATCGGCCTGCACCAGCTCAACCCGGAGCACGCGCTGGAGCTGCTCGGCGAGGCGATCGCCGACGACGTCGCGCACCGCACGGTGTGCTCGGCGGACTGGACGCTCTTCCGCGACCTGATGGAGGCCCGCCGGGAGCGGCCGATCCTGCGGGAGATCCGTCCCGCGCCGCCGGCGGACGCGCCCGCCGACGGTGAACCGGGCGTCCTGGGCGCCAAGTTGCTCGGCCTGGGCCGGGCGGACCGGCTGGCGACGCTGAGCGAGTACCTGCGCGCGCAGCTCTCCTCGATCCTGCGCATGGAACTGGAGCCGCTCACCGAGGACACCCGCCTCGCCGACCTGGGCCTGGACAGCCTGATGGTGATGGAGCTGATCAGCCGCTGCCGGGACGACCTGCGCCTGGAGATCAGCAGCCGCGACTTCTTCGCCTGCCCCGGCATCCACTGGGACGCCTTCCTGCTCGACCTGTTCGAGAAGGAACACCCCTCGCCGGACGGCGCACCGCGACAGGCCGCACCGGGGGCGGCCCACGGCTCCCCCGAACCGCCCGCCGCCCAGCCGGCCGCCTGACCGGCCCGGGGTCCCGGCCACCGCGCCGGGGCCCGCTCCTCCCCCACGCCCAGAAGGCCCCCCACACGCGCACCACAGATCCGCCTCGACTCTGGAGGAACGAGCATCATGCAGCAGACGCCCGCGTCCGGCCCGCCCGGTCCGGCGGACCACGACGTCGCCATCCTCGGCGCCGGCATCGCCGGTTCCGTCCTCGCCGCCATCCTGGCCCGCCACGGTGTGCGGACCGTGCTGATCGACGCGGGCACCCACCCGCGCTTCGCCGTGGGCGAGTCGACGATCCCCTACACCTCCGTGATGCTGCGCATCCTCGCCGCGCGCTACGACGTGCCGGAGATCGCGCACCTGAGCCACTTCTCCACGATGCGCTCGAAGGTGTCGTCGAACTCGGGACAGAAGCGCAACTTCGGCTTCGTCTACCACCGCGAGGGCCGCGCCCAGGACCCGCGCGAGATCAACCAGTTCGTGATCCCGGTGGCCCTGTCCACCGAGTCGCACATGTTCCGCCAGGACGTCGACGCCTACATGTTCAACGTGGCGCTGCGCTACGGCGCGACCCCCCGCCTCAACACCCGGGTCACCGACGTCGACGTCGACGGCTCCGGCGTCACCCTCGGCGTGGCGGACGGCCCCGCGATCCGCGCCCGCTACCTGGTCGACGCGGGCGGCCACAACTCGCCGCTGGCCCGCACCTTCGGGCTGCGCGACGAGGTGCCGCAGCAACGCACCCACTCCCGCACCCTGTTCACCCACATGATCGGGGTACGGCCGTACGACGACTGCCCCGCGGGTCTGAAGCACGACAACCCCAGCCCTTGGCACCAGGGCACCCTGCACCACGTGTTCGACGGCGGCTGGGTGTGGGTCATCCCCTTCGACAACCACCGGGGCGCCACCAACCGGCTGTGCAGCGTGGGCCTCACCCTGGACCCGCGCAAGCACCCGAAGACCGACCTCGCCCCGGAGAAGGAGTTCGCGCAGTTCCTGGAACGGTTCCCGGCCATCGCACCGCAGTTCCAGGACGCGCGGGCGGCCCGGCCGTGGGTGTCGACCGGACGCCTGCAGTACTCCTCCAGCAAGGTGGTCGGCGACCGCTGGTGCCTGACCTCGCACGCGGCCGGCTTCGTCGACGCGCTGTACTCGCGCGGCCTGACCAACACCACCGACGTGGTCAACTCCCTGGCCTGGCGGCTGATCGACGCCGTCAAGGACGACGACTTCTCCGCGGAGCGCTTCGCCCACGTGGAGACGCTCCAGCAGGGCCTGGTGCGCGCCCACGACGACGTGGTGTCGTCCTCGTTCACGTCCTTCCGGGACTACGGCATGTGGAACGCGACGTTTCGTATGTGGGCGCTGGGCACGGTCCTCGGCACGCTCAACGCCCAGGACGCGCTGGTGCGTTTCCAGCGCAGCGGGGACCACCTCATCTGGCGCGAGCTGGAGGCCCAGCCGCACCCGGGGGCGCTGTTCCCGGCGAGCGTCGGCTTCAACAAGGTCACCGAGGCCGCGTGGGCGGCGTGCCGCGACGTCGAAGCCGGCCTGATGACACCGGACCGGGCGACGGGCGAGCTGTTCGACCTCCTCCAGGACGACGGCTACGCGCCGCCGCCGTTCGGCCTGCACGACCCGGACAACCGCTTCTACAACCCCAGTCCGCCGCGCATGCTGCGCACCATGCGCTGGGCCCGCCACGGCTCGGCCGCCCCCGACACCGGCCCCATCGTCGCCGGAGCCCTCGGCGGCTTCCTCCGCTCCCGCCTCCACCGCACCGGCTGAGGGGTGCGGCGATGTCCGAGGACACCAAGGGGGCCGGGCCGGACGGCGGTTCGTCCCGACGCCCGGGCCCGGGAGAACAGACAGGGCCGGACGGCGGCTCGATCCAACGTCCGCACCCAGCCACTGGGCCGGACACCGGCTCGGCCCGGCGTCCGGGCCGACCGCCCGCACCGGACAGCGGCCCGGCCCGACGCACGGGCGAACCGCCCGGGCCGGACACCGGCTCGGGCCGGCGTCCGGTCGGCGGGAGTGCGAGTGCCGGGCGGGGTGCGGGTGGCCCGGACGCGGTCCCGGGGGCCGGCGCGGGCCAGGCCGCGGCCGCGGGCGCGAGCCCACCGGCCCGTGTGGGCGTGCCCGCGCAGCGCGGTCGCCGCCGGGTGACGCCCAAGGACCTGCTCACCCGCCGGGCACCGGCCGAACCCCGCTCCCCCGGGCCCGCGGACCCGGGCCCCGCCTGGTACGAGGGCGCGGAGACGGTCGGCGCCGCGGAGTCGGCGCTGCCGCCCGAACCGGCCGAGGACCCGGAGAGCCCGGCGCGCCCCCACGGCGACGGCCCCACGCCCGCACACCCCGACGGCGACCGCCCCGCTGCGCTCGCCGCGTCCGGCCCGGGCCCCGCACCGGACCGCCCGACCGCTCCCGTACCACAGGAAGGACCCCGTCCGATGGCGACGGAATCCCCCGAGCCACAGGCTCACGGCACCCGACCACCGGCGGGCGGGGCGCGGGCGTCCGCGCCGGCCACCGGTACCGCACCGGCCTCCGAAGGCGCCCCGCGTCCGGACCGGGCCCCCGGCACCGCCCGGTCCGTGCCCCGGCACAAGGTCGCCGTGCTCGGCGCGCACCTCGGCGGAGGCATGCTGGCCGCGATCCTGGCCCGGGCCGGGATCGACACCGTGCTCGTCGACTCGCCGCACGACGCCGACGTCCCGGCCGGCGAGACGACGGTGCCGTACACCGCGGAGGTCTTCGAACTGCTCGCCCGGCGCTACGGTGTGCCCGAGCTGTCGGCGCTCGGGCACTTCGGCGAGCTGCCGGACGACGTGCGCCGCACCTCGGGCGTGAAGCGCAGCATCGGCTTCGTCTACGCCCGCCCCGGCAGCCGGGTGCGCCCGCACCAGGTCGTGCAGTTCAACGTGCCGAGCGAGCACGGCGAGTCGCACCTGTACCGGCCCGACGTCGACGCGTGGGTGCACCGACTGGCCCTGCGCCACGGCGCGAAGGCGGCCCCGAACCGTCCGGTCCTCACCGACGTCACCGGCGAGGCGGGCGACTTCGTCGTCGAGCTGGCCGACGGCAGCGCCTTGGGCGCCGAGTTCGTCGTCGACATGTCCGGCCCCGACGCCCCGCTCCTCGACCGCCTCGGCCCCGAGCCGGCGCTGCGTCCGCTGCGGCACTCCTCGCGGGTGCTGACCGCGCACCTCAGGGGCGTACGCCCGCTGGAGCGGCGCGTGGACCCGGGCGCGGGGGGCACGCCCTGGACGGGCGGCACCACGCAGGTCGTCTTCCCGGGCGGCTGGATGCAGTTGGTGCCGTTCGGCGAGGACCGCACCGGGGAGGGCGCGCTGACGAGCGTCGCGGTGAGCCTCGACGCGAAGCAGTGGCCGCAGCGGTCGGCCTCGCCGGAGGAGGACTTCCAGCACCTGGTCCGGCAGTTCCCGGACCTGGCCTGGCAGTTCGCGGAGGCGAGCGCCGTGCGCCCGTGGGCGAGCGCCGAGTCCTGGCAGTACGCGGCCACCCGCGCCGTCGGCGACGGCTTCGTCGTCCTCGACCGCTCCGCCGTGCGCTGCGACTTCACGCTCTCCCGGGACGTGACCCTGACCGCGGAGCTCGTCCACGAGGCGGCCGCGCACCTGATCGCGGCGGCCCGCGACGGCGACTGGTCGACGGAGCGGTTCCGGCCGCTGGAGGTCTTCCAGGCGACGCTGATCGAGCACGGCGAGCGGCTGCTGCGCTCCGCCCTCACCGCGACCGGCGACTTCCGGCTGTGGAACGCCTTCTGCCGGGTGTGGCTGCTGCACTCGATGTTCGCGGCCCTGTCCCTCAAGCGCGCCCGCAACGACGCCCTGGCGACGGGCGACCGCCCCGACCAGTGGCGGGAGTTGGGCCGCCACCGGGGCGCCGGCCTGTGGTTCCCGGTCTACGCCGGCTTCGTCGCCCTGTTCGACGACACGGACCGCCTGCTGCGCCAGGTCGCCGACCAGCGGCTGGCACCGGGGGCCGCGGCGGAGCGGATCTTCGGCCAATTGCGTACGGCCTCGTTCGTCCCCCCGCTGTTCGGCTTCGGCGACCCGGCCGACCGTTACTACAACTTCACCCCCCTCAAGCGGCTCAAGGTGCTGCTGTGGGCGAAGCGGCGGGCACCGCACATGGTGCAGCGGGTCCTCACCCCGGGCGCCACCGTGCTGCCCAGCGTCGAACGCTGACCGACCGGTCGGCACGGAACAGGGGCCGGCCGGGGCACCGGGGCCGCCGTTGCGCGCGTCACCATCTGGACGCGCGGGACGGCGGCCCCGGCCGCGTCCGGGGGCGGTTTCCGCCCGCCACGGCGCGGGGGGCGGTCGGGATCCGGCCAGCCGCCCCGACGCGCTCCTGGACACCCGCGTGGCCCACCGGAATGCTCCCTACCTGGCAGTCACCGCATGTGAGATGCTGATAGCGTAGATTTCCGCGCACCATGAATTAGCTGTCGGAGCTAGATGTCGGAGGGCCCCCATGAGCTCGGAAGGCGGGATCCCCGACCCGCACCGCGACGCCCCGCGCGGCCGCGGCGCCCGGGGTCGCGGGCGACGGCCGACGCGTGGCGGCGGACGCCGGCCGGGGCAGAGCGACACACGGGAACAGATCCTCAACGCCGCGCTGGAACTCTTCGCCACCAAGGGCTACTCGGGCACCACCATGCGCGGGATCGCCAAACAGGCCCGCGTCGACCCGGCGCTCATCCACCACTTCTTCAGCAACAAGGAGGGCGTCTTCCAGGACGCCGTCGCCGCCCGCGTCGACATGGCCGCCCTCTTCGACTCCCTCGGCGAGGAGAATCTCGACAGCGTTGCCAAGGGCCCCGGCGCCTGGGTCGCGCGCACCTTCCTGTCCTACTGGGAGGACGCCACGACCCGGCCGGCCATGGTGGCGGTCTACCGTGCCGGACTGTCCGACGAGGCCGTGGCCCACGTCTTCCGCGAGCGCATCGAGGACGCCTTCGCGACGTGCCTGCGTCGCATCGTCCCGCAACACGCCGACCGGGCACCGGCGTTCGCCTCCCTGGTCTCCGCCCAGCTCGCCGGCCTGGTCATGCTCCGCTACGTGCTCCAGGTGGAGCCGCTGGCCTCGCTGGACTTCGACGAACTCATGGACTGGCTCACCCCGTCCCTGGAGGTCCACTTCGACCGGGCCGCCCAGGAGGAGGGGGCGCGGGGCACGGAAGAGGGCTGACGGGGCTGACGTCAGGGCGACGTGACGACTGGGCGGCCACAACGCGCCGACGGGGCTCGGGCCCAGCCGACGCAGCCCGGCGGACGCGCGGTCGGGCGGTCGGACGGGCGGACGGGCGGACGGGGGTGTCCGGCCTGCGCTAGGAGTACTCGGCCCGGCGCTCAGGAAGAGCCCGGCGCCGCCGCCCTGTCGGCCCCCGAACCCGCCCTCGTACGGGAGCCGGCGGCTGACTCCGTGAAGTGACCCGCGGCCGACTCGGCAGCAGGCGCGGGGATCTCCCGGAGGCCACCGCCCCGCACTCGCCCCGACTCCCGCTGCTGCGGCTCCCCCGGGTCGCCCTCCCGGGCCTCCGCCCGGGCCAGGACGCACACCCCGCGCCCCGCGGCGACCGCCGCGACGAGCGCGGCGAGGGCGGTGCCCGGGTCCGTCGGGTAGCGGTCCCCGAAGACCACGCCGATGAGCGTGGCGAAGACCGGGTTGACCAGGGTGACGGTGGCCAGCGGCGCCTCCAGCCCGCCCCGGTAGCCGAGTTGGCACAGCGCCAGTCCCGCGGGTGCCAGGCAGAGGACGCCCGCCCCGGCGAGCACCGCCGGCCACGGCAGACCGCCACCGGCCCGCCGCAACAGCCCGTCTCCGTCGGCCAGTTCCAGCACGGCGACCTGCGCCAGCGCGGACGCCGCCGCGAAGGCGACGCCGGCCGCCGCCGCGTACCACAGGCTCGACGCCGGACCGCGCCGCGTCACCCCGGCCGCCGCCGTGGTCACGCCGAGGACACCGGCGGTCAGCAGGACCGCACCGAGCAGCGCGCCCGTGTCGGGCGCCCGGTCGGAGCCGGCCGAGCGGGTGAGCACCAGCAGCCCGGCGACCCCGGCCACCGTCAGCGCCGTCCCCCGCCACTGCTCCGCGCTCATCGGGCTGCGCAGCAGGGCGGCCGACAGCACCGGCGCCGCGACCAGCGTGAGCACGCCGAGCATCTGCACGGCGACGAGGCTGCCGTAGCGCAGGGCGGTCGTGTGCAGCAGCGCGCCGAGGGCGTTGAGCAGCAGGGAGGTCCACCAGATGCCCGAGCGCCGGTATCCGCGCGCCCCGGGCAGCGCGGTCCGCGCGGCGGCACCGCGTTGGGCGACGGCCGCGGCGGCGTACACGAGCGCCGACACCGTACCGAGCAGCAGAACGGCCATCACGGGCCTCAGCGTCCTTTCACCGGTTCACCGGTTCACCGGTTCACCGGAGGGAAGGGGGCGCGGAACAGGGACGGCCGGCACGGCGGCCAGGACGCCGGGCCGGGACGGTGCACGACGGGCCGCGGCGCACCCGCGCCCGACGGACTCGCCGTATTGCGGGTGCCCCACAACCCCTCGCACACCCGTGCCGGGGTGCCCCGCCGACGAGGCACCCCGGCACGTGCGGGCGGGCACGGTCCGCCGGCGCTCACGCCCCGCCCGGGACGTCCTGGACGTCCTCGGGTCGGATCTTCGGCAGGGCGAGGACGAGCAGGCAGGACAGGCCGAAGCAGCCGATCTGCCAGTACACGACCTGCTCGAAACTGTCGGAGAAGTTGGCCTTGCGGGCCTCGGGCACGGCCTTGGCGAGCACCGCGTTCTGCACCTTGTGCTTGACGTCCGCCGGCATCGGACTGGTCGCGAGCTCCTTGTTGATGCGCGCGCAGCTCGCCGGCGTCCGGGTGAGGTCCTTCTGGTTCATCTTGTCGTGGAAGCAGGTCTGGAACCCCTGCGTGATCTGCCCCTGCTGGTCCTGCGGCACCCCGGCGGCCGCCAGGTCGGAGCGGAGCCGGGGCACCGCGGTGTCGCTGGCGCCGTCGGCGTTGGAGCCGAGCAGGCCGTAGAAGAGGATGCCCGCGACGGCGATGCCGATGGCGATGCCGACCTGCTGCACCGTGGCCACCATGCCGGACGCCGAACCGGCCTCGCGGGAGCGGATGCCGGCCAGGATGATCCCGGTGCACGGCGCGAGGAAGAAGCCGCCGCCCAGTCCCGCCACCATCAGCGACGGCACGAGCTGGTAGCCGTGCAGGTCCGTGCCGGCCCAGTGCACCGTGGCGATGACGCCGGACATGCCGACCAGCAGCAGGCCCGTGCCGAGCGCGAGCGTCTTGGTGCCGAGCCTCTTGACCACCGCGGCGGACCGGGCGGAGCCGATCGCGATGAGCGCGGCGAAGCCCAGGCTGACCAGGCCGGCGGAGATCGGGGTGTAACCGAAGCCGATCTGCAGGCTCATGATGAACGTCATGAAGAACGACGGGATGCCCGCGAAGAACACCACGCTGATGAGGAGCCCCACGGTGAACGACCGCTCCCGGAACAGGCTCGTCGGCACCAGGGGCGAGCGGTCCGCCAGCTTGGACAGCTTGTTCTCGTAGACGAAGAACTCGGCCAGCAGCAGCGGGCTGAGCACCAGCAGCACCAGGCTCCACCCCGGCCAGTCGTGCTCCCGGCCGATGACCAGGGGCAGGATCAGGCTGAACAGGCCGGCGGTGAGGATGCCCGCACCGGTGACGTCGAGCCGGCGGGCGCCGGCGGCCGATGACTCGGGGATCTTGACCAGGCCGAACACCAGGGCGACCAGCCCGACCGGCAGGTTGACGTAGAAGATGGCCCGCCAGTCGGTGCCCATGATGTCCAGGTCGATCAGCCAGCCGCCGAGCACGGGCCCGAGGACGGTGCCCAGGCCGACCGAAGCGCCGTACATCGCCAGGGCCTTGGGGCGCTCCTCCTTGGAGAAGGTGACCTGAAGGATCGACAGCACCTGGGGGAACATCAGGCCGGAGCACAGGCCCTGGAACACCCGGGAGACGATCAGGAAGGTCGAGTTCGGGGCCGCGCCGCACAGCGCCGAGGCGGTGGTGAAGCCCAGCATGCCGATCAGGAAGACCTTGCGGCGGCCGTGGATGTCGCCGAGCCGCCCGCCCGTCACCAGGGTGCAGGCGAAGGCGAGCGAGTAGACGGCGACGACGAGCTGGATCTCGGCGAAGGTGGCTCCGAGATCACTCTGGAGCGAGGGCAGGGCGACCATCGTGATGGTCGTGTCCAGCATCTGCATGAAGATCGCGGACAGTGTGACCGCGAGGACGACCCAGCGAGCGGCATAGGCCGCAGCCGGACCGGGCGAAGTGCCGGGCGGGTCGGCCGCCTTGGCGCCCACGTCGATCGATTCCATGTTTCCTCCTTGGGCCCGCTGCCCCTCTCGGCAGCGCCCGTCCGGCTATTTCACTCTCCAATGAAGTCTACGAGCAATGAATTATGCGCCGCAAGCCGATGAGGACACGATCCGGACACCGAACGTCCGTTCACATCAGCGGGGTGGGCCTGAGTTGAGCCGACCGAGCAGGCGGAGCCGGACCGGAGCCCGGCCGACGACACACCGCGGGAGCACGACGCACGACGCACGACGGGCGGGGAGGATGCCCCTCCCCGCCCGCCAGGACGTTCCACACCGACGCCCGACCAACGGGCGGCGCCACCTCAGACGTCGGGCTCGCCCGCACCGAGCAGCGCCTCCACCACGGGCGCCAGGGCGTCGACGGCCCCCTCGCCGCCCTCCTTGAACAACGTCTCGTCCAGCAACCCCATGTGACGGGAGGTCATGATGCCGATGAACAGGCTGCTGACCAGCCAGACCCGGACCTCGTCGGCGCCCGAGTCGGCGACCTCGCGGGGCAGCAGGGCTCGGCTCATCCGCTCCCTGGCGACCGGCAGGTCCAGCACCGAGCGCAGCACCCCGAGGATGCGCCGTCCCTGCTCGGGGTCCTCCCAGTCGGCGACCGCGTGCCGCAGCAGCCACTCCGCCGCCCCGGCGTCCCCGCGGCGCAGCGCCTCCCGCAGGACCTCGGCCGGCCGCACGGTGTCGGCGATGACGGCGCTGTAGAGCGCCTCCTTGGAGTCGAAGTAGTGCGGCACGAGCGCCGGGTCGCAGCCGGCGTCCGCCGCGATGGCCCGGATCGAGGTGTTGCGGTAGCCGAGTTCGGCGAACAGGTCCGCGGCGGACCTCATGATCGCCTGCCGGGTGTCGGACAAGCCTTTCGCTTCTGCCACAGCGGAACTTCCTCTCGTTCCCGAGTCCCCCGCAGGACGCGTGCACGCCCGGCATCGGCCAGGAGCCGCAGCGTGGCACCGCCCGCGGCGACCCCTCCGAGACAGGAATTCACCTTGGCGTGAACTCTACGCTCCGTGACTTCCGGGGTCAAAGCTTAGACACTTCCCCGCCACCCCGAACACCCCTCCTGAACAGGTGCGTTGTCGGCGAAACCCGCAGCCGGCCACGCCGCGCCGCCCGGACGGTCAAACCCGGACGCACCTCACCCGAGCAATTCAACACCCATTGAAATACGGCCGGGATCGCCCTACGCTCGCCGACGGGCGCCGCCCCTTCGTCCACGTGACGACCGCGCGACCCGAACCGCGCACCACGCATTCCGCCCACGGGAGAGGCACTTGCCGGTGACGTATCAGACACAGCAGCTCGGCCGGGTCGTCATTCGCTTCTCGGGCGACTCGGGCGACGGCATGCAGCTGACCGGAGACCTGTTCACCTCGGAGACGGCGTCGTTCGGCAACGACCTCGCCACGCTCCCCAACTTCCCCGCCGAGATCCGCGCCCCCGCCGGCACCCTCCCCGGGGTGTCGTCCTTCCAGCTGCACTTCGCCGACCACGACATCCTCACCCCCGGGGACGCGCCGAACGTCCTGGTCGCCATGAACCCCGCCGCGCTGAAGGCGAACATCGCCGACGTCCCGCGCGGCGGCGAAGTCATCGTCAACACCGACGAGTTCACGAACCGGGCCCTGCAGAAGGTCGGCTACGCCGCCTCCCCGCTGGAGGACGGCTCGCTGGACGGCTACCACCTGCACCGGGTGCCGCTGACGACGCTGACGGTCGAGGCGCTCAAGAGCTTCGGGCTGAGCCGCAAGGAGGCCGAGCGCAGCAAGAACATGTTCGCGCTGGGGCTGCTGAGCTGGCTCTACCACCGCCCCACGGAGGGCACGGAGAGGTTCCTGCGGACGAAGTTCGCGAAGAAGCCGGAGATCGCCGAGGCGAACATCGCGGCCTTTCGCGCGGGCTGGAACTTCGGTGAGACGACGGAGGACTTCGCGGTCTCCTACGAGGTGGCGCCGGCCGCGCAGGCGTTCCCGGTCGGCACCTACCGCAACATCTCCGGCAACCTGGCCCTCGCATACGGGCTGATCACCGCCTCGCGCCAGGCCGACCTGCCGCTGTTTTTGGGCTCGTACCCGATCACCCCGGCCTCGGACATCCTGCACGAGCTGAGCCGGCACAAGAACTTCGGCGTGCGCACCTTCCAGGCCGAGGACGAGATCGCCGCGGTGGGTGCCGCCCTGGGCGCCGCGTTCGGCGGGTCGCTCGCGGTCACGACGACGTCCGGCCCGGGCGTCACCATCAAGCAGGAGACCATCGGCCTCGCTGTGTCCCTCGAACTGCCGCTGCTGATCGTGGACATCCAGCGCGGCGGCCCCTCGACGGGCCTGCCGACGAAGACCGAGCAGGCGGACCTGCTGCAGGCGATGTACGGCCGCAACGGTGAGGCCCCGGTCCCGGTGGTCGCGCCGAGGACCCCGGCCGACTGCTTCGACGCGGCCCTGGAGGCCGCCCGCATCGCCCTGACCTACCGCACGCCGGTCTTCCTGCTCTCCGACGGCTACCTCGCCAACGGCTCCGAACCCTGGCGCATCCCGGAGCTGGACGAACTGCCGGACCTGCGGGTGCAGTTCGCGCAGGGACCGAACCACACGCTGGAGGACGGCACCGAGGTCTTCTGGCCCTACCTGCGCGACCCCCACACCCTGGCCCGCCCCTGGGCCATCCCCGGCACCCCCGGCCTCGAACACCGCATCGGCGGGATCGAGAAGCAGGACGGGACCGGCAACATCTCCTACGACCCCGCCAACCACGACTTCATGGTCCGCACCCGCCAGGCCAAGATCGACGGCATCGACGTACCCGACGTCGAGGTCGACGACCCGCACGGCGCCCGCACCCTGGTCCTGGGCTGGGGCTCCACCTACGGGCCCATCACCGCCGCGGTACGCCGGCTGCGCACGGCCGGGGAATCCATCGCGCAGGCCCACCTGCGCCACCTCAACCCCTTCCCGCACAACCTCGGCGAAGTACTCGCCCGCTACGAGCGCGTGGTCGTACCCGAGATGAACCTCGGCCAGCTCGCCGGGCTGATCCGGGCGAAGTACCTGGTCGACGCGCGGTCGCACACACAGGTCAACGGCATGCCGTTCAAGGCGGAACAGCTCGCGCAGGTTCTCAAGGAGGCCCTCCATGCCCGTTGAGGCACTCACCCTCGTGCCGAAGGCGGAAGCCCGGCAGTCGATGAAGGACTTCAAGTCCGACCAGGAAGTGCGCTGGTGCCCCGGCTGCGGCGACTACGCAATCCTCGCCGCCGTGCAGGGCTTCATGCCCGAACTGGGCCTGGCCCGCGAGAACATCGTCTTCGTCTCCGGCATCGGCTGCTCCTCCCGCTTCCCGTACTACATGAACACCTACGGCATGCACTCCATCCACGGCCGCGCCCCCGCCATCGCCACCGGCCTGGCCACCTCCCGAACCGACCTGTCGGT
>NZ_SZPR01000008.1:283345-739204 GCF_005280195.1 Streptomyces galbus
ACCGCAAGCACCTCACCGAGACCCTGCGCCAGGCCGCCGCCCACCCCGGCACCGCACTCATCGAGATCTACCAGAACTGCAACATCTTCAACGACGGCGCCTTCGACGCCCTCAAGGACAAACAGACCGCCGAGGAAGCCGTCATCCGCCTGCGGCACGGCAAGCCGGTCCGCTTCGGCGCGGACGGCGCGCGCGGCGTCGTACGCGACCGCGTGACCGGAGACCTGGAGGTGGCCACCGTGACCCCGGACAACGAGGCCGACGTCCTCGTCCACGACGCCCACGCGGCCACGCCCACCACGGCGTTCGCGCTGTCCCGGCTGGCCGACCCAGACACGCTGCACCACACCCCGATCGGCGTGTTCCGCTCGGTGGACCGGCCCGTCTACGACACGTCGATGGCCGACCAGCTCGACACCGCGATCGAGCAGTACGGCAAGGGCGACCTCGCCCTGCTGCTCGCCGGCAACGACACCTGGACCGTGGAGAGTGCCTCATGACCTACGTCATCGCGCAGCCGTGCGTCGACCTCAAGGACAAGGCGTGCGTCGACGAGTGCCCCGTCGACTGCATCTACGAGGGGGCCCGCAAGCTCTACATCAACCCGGACGAATGCGTGGACTGCGGCGCCTGCGAGCCGGTGTGCCCCGTCGAGGCGATCTTCTTCGAGGACGACCTGCCGGACGGCTGGACGGACTTCCGCCGGGCGGACACGGAGTTCTTCGCCGGCCTCGGCGCGCCCGGCGGCGCGGCCGGGGTGGGTCCGGCCGACCGCGACCACCCGGTGGTGGCGGAGCTGCCGGTGCCGGCGTCGTCCTGAGGGAGCCGGCCGGGCGCCGGCCCGGTCAGCCGCTCGGCCAGGGCCCTCAGCACCTCCCGGCGCCCTTCGGCGAGCTCGGCGGATGCCGGTGCGGTGGTCGCGGGCTCGAACAGGGCTTCCAGCAGGTCCTCGGCGCAGGCCGCCAGCGGGCGGCGCACGATGGCCGTCCCCTCGCCACGGAGCAGGACGCGGACGATCTGCAGCAGCATTTCATCCGGGTTCTCGGCGGCGGGCATCAGGTGCAGCGGGCTGCGGACGGTGTAGCCGGGCAGGTCGCCATCGTTGTGGGCGGTGGCGGTCCCGGGGGCCGGGCCGGCGCCGAAGGCGCTCGCAGGGGCCGCTGACACCGCTCCCCGATCGCTGTACCGCCTCCATCACGGCGGCGATCCGTGCCATGACTCTCGGATCCCCCCGCCCCGACAAGCCCACTTGCCCCGCCACTACAGTGCGGTGCATGTCGAACGCTCACCCGTCAGAGCCCGGCCCCCAGGGCCCGCACGGGCCGCCTCAGCCCCCGCACACCCCCGCCGCTCCGCCCCCCGGCCCCTACGGCGCCCCCGGCCCCTATACCGCCCCCACCCCCTACGGCGCCCCGAGCCCCTACGCCGCCGCTCCCGGCCCGCACGGCGCCCCGGGCCCCTACGGGCCGGGACCGGCGGGCGGCCCCTACCCGTACCCCTTCACCGCGCCCTTCCCGCTGACCATGCCCGCCGGCGTGCGGGCCGCGCAGTCGGTGAACTTCTCCGTGGCGGGCCTGGGTCTGCTGCTCACCGTCGTGGTCTCCGCCACGTCCGGTGCCTACGCATCCGGGCGCCTGCTCAGCGGCTACCTGCTGGCGTTCGTCCTGTGCGCCCTGGCCTTCGCCTACCCCAAGGCGGGCAACGGCGTGCGGGTGGCGTCGATCGCGGTGGCCGCCCTGCAGATCCTCATGGGCCTGGGCTCCCTGGCGAACGGCACGTTCCTCGGCATCGTCCCGCTGGGCGCCGCCATCACCGTCGTCATCCTGCTCACCCAGCGCCCGGCGATCCACTGGTTCACCCGCCCCCGCACCCCCGGTCGGTAGGGTTCTGCGTCTCGTCGGCGATCGGTCGGGCGGCCCGGGGCCGTCGGGGGATGAGAGAGACGTGGGCAAGCTGCCCCACGCGTTCGCGCTGCCGCGGATGCTGCGGCACTTCACGGCCACCGGCGAAGGGCTGCCGCCCGACGGGGCGATGGAGGTGGACGAGCCCAACCCCGCCCTGCGGGCCGCGCTGTCGGCGGCCCGGTCGGGCGACCGGGAGCCGACGGCCGACCTCGACCCCGACCCCGACACAGCGTGGGCCTGCTCGGGGAGCTCGATCACTGGATCAGATCGGTGTGCAGGTGCTCAGGGGAGGTGGGGCAGATGTAGATCTGCATGTTGTCCGTGCTGCCCACTTCCACCCTGGTCGGCTGCGAGGGGTTCAGGCCCGCGTAGTGGGAGTCAGCCGCGGCGGCCTGGTCTTCCTGTGGCGTCCAACTGCGACCGCCGTCGCCGCCGTACCACTCGAAGGACGCGATGGTCAGTAGCGGAAGCATCCGCGCCTCGCACACGGCGCAGTAGCGGGGGTACGGGTCGGTGCGGCCCCACGGCGGCCAGCCACCGACCTTCCAGCCGGGGGCGTTGGCCAGATGAGTGTCGTAGAACTCGCGCGGATACTCCGCGTAGGAGCTGTCCACGCCGGTGGCGGCAGCCTGCCACCTGTTCCAGTCGTTCAACAGTTGTTGCAGCTCCTGGCCCACATCCAGGCTGTTCGGGTACTCGGTGATCGTTTCTGGTGCCAGCACACACGGCTCTGGCACGTATCCCGGATAGTCCGCCTCGTACGGTTGCGGTGGTGTGGCGAGGATGTCGGTGACCTCCGCGGCCGATCGCCAGAACAGCGCAGTGGACGGTTTGTAGTCCGGTTCGTGCTCGTACGGGCACCAGAGAACCTGGAGCAGGTCGGCCTGTCCTGGTGGCCGCAGCAGGGGTATGTCACGCAGGAACAGCTGAGCCACAGGCAACATCGGGACCGGGCACTCGGCGGGTTCGGGAGAGCCGTCGTCGAACCGCTCGGCGAGCCACGCGGCATATCGCTCCTGAAGAGCCTTCTCCCCGGGAGTGAGGGTGGGCGCCGGTCCTCCTGGGCGCCGACGTTCCCGCAGACGCCGCTCGAGCCGTATTTCGGTGGGTGACTGGCGGAATCCGCTGTCCACGTGCAGGTGCGCTTCTTCGCAGTGCGGCCAGGGTTCCGCTGCCGGCCACAGCAGCGGGCCGCCGACCGAGCTGTCCCTCACCGAAGGCGACCCTGGACGCGGATGCAGCCGTATCGCGGGCCGGGCGAACGGAGCCAGCTCGGGGAAGACCTCAGTCACCTCGAGCGGCCGCGGCGGTGTAGTGCGAACAAGACTCATTCCGGTGATCTTGCCACCAGCCACTGACAGTCCCCTGCTTCGGCTGCCCGGTGCTTGATGCTCGCCCTGGGCCCTCGGGAGAGGAGCAGGGGGCGGCTTCCCCCACATTTCTGGGATGGGCCGGCCCTGACGGCACTGCGAGCCTTGTCCACGCCGCCCGCCCCGCTCAGCCGGCGTCCGGTAGCGGCATCCGTATCCGTGAACCCACCGGGGGGACAAGCATGTTCACGTCGCGCACTCGTACGGCCGTCATCACCGGCACGCTCACCTTGACGGCCGCCCTCCTCGGCGCCGCACCGGCTGGAGCCACTCCGACCGCAGCCCAGGACCCGGTCGCCGCGCAGGCCGTGCCCACGGTCGGCGTCAGCGTCGTCAACACCTACAACAACCGCTGCCTGACCGCCATGGGCACCTTCAGCGGAGCAAGTGCCCAGCTCTGGGACTGCACGGGCGAGGCCCGCCAGAAGTGGACGGTCAACTGGGTCTATACCCCCCTCGGCGGCTACTACGAGCTGCGGAACTCCGCCAGCGGCCTCTGCCTGGACGCCGACGACAACACGATCGGCAGCAACGGGACCCGGGCCCAGGTCTGGGAGTGCCTGGGTACCGGCCAGAAGAACCAGCACTGGCGCTTCGAGCCCGCCACCAACCAGGCCGACGTGTACCGGTTGCGGTCGCGGTACAACGGCCGCTGCCTGGACGGGGAGTACCAGCAACTCGGCGGCAACGGGGGCCGGGTGCAGCTGTGGGACTGCTACGGCGACGGACAGGTCAACCAGCTGTGGAAGGTCGCCTGACGTCGTTCGGCCGGGTCGGCCCGTCGGCGGGGACGGCCCCTCCGACGGGCTGGCGGGACCATGCCTCGCTGCTGCTTGGTGTGCTCTGTGGCGAGCAGTCCGCCCTTCCGGGTGCGCGCGTGACTTCATGGGCCGGAGTCGGATCGGTCGTCGACGGGCACAACGTCAACGGCGCCTCCACCTGGCGGTCGGCGAAGAGGGCCTCCAGCGCCGTGCACCGCCGCTCATACACCGGCCGAGAGCTGGCCTCCGGCTGCGAGCGCGCGACCAGGGATGCTCGCTGCCTGCGTAGGTTTTTGATCCCTGGCAGTGAGCTGCGCACACCTGTTCCCCGGGCTGCGATCATGACGGCATGGCCCATACCGTCCTGTTCTTCCTCGCTGATGACGACAAGGCCGCGGCTGCGACGCGGCTGCGGGGGCCCGGTGCTGCACTCGAGTCCGTGAGCTGCAAGTTCATCGATCCCGACACGGCCATTGCAGAGTGGGACATGTATTTCGAGGAGCCGTCGGCCGAGGCCCCGTCATCCGAGCGGCTGTACGCGTGGCGCCCGTGGCCGGAGTGGGTCACTCCTCCCTTGAACGATGGCATCGAGGTACTCGCTCTGCCGAAGCGGCTGATCCAGGCGCTGGCCAACGCGAGCCGCGCCGAACTGGAAGAGCTCGCCGGTCGCTGGACCGCGCGGCTTCGGTCTGAGGACGGGGACGAGATGACGGACGACGATCTCCTGGCAGTCCTTCAGCACGTCGCCCGGCTCGCGCAATCCGCGGTGCACCACGGCGGCGGCCTCTACAGCTGGAGCCTCTGACGGAGCGAGTACCAGCAGTGACGACTTCCTGAACGCAGGGGCACTGCCGCATCGGGCGATGTCAGTGGTGGCAGGCAGGATGACCGCATGACAACACCTGCAGCTGTGATCATGGATGCCGCCGCGTACGCGCAGGCGGTCGAGGACGCGGTGACGGCGTCGGCCGCCTACTACGCGGGTGGGACGTCGGCCCTGGACGACGACGCCTACGACCGGCTGGTACGGGGCATCGCCGCGTGGGAGGCCGGCCATCCTGATCAGGTGCTGCCCGATTCCCCGACGGGGAAGGTCGCCGGCGGCGCCGTGGAGGGCGATGTCCCGCACACGGTGGCGATGCTGAGCCTGGACAACGTGTTCTCGGCGGAGGAGTTCACCGCCTGGACCGCCTCCTTGGCCCGGCGCATCGGCCACGACGTCGAGCGGTTCAGCGTCGAGCCGAAGCTGGACGGGCTCGCTGTCGCCGCCCGGTACGCCGGCGGCCGCCTCAGACAGGTGATCACTCGCGGGGACGGGACGGCCGGGGAGGACGTCTCGCACGCGATCGGCACCATCGAGGGCCTGCCCGAGACACTCGCCCAGCCGGTCACCGTCGAAGTCCGCGGCGAAGTCCTGATGACCACCGCCCAGTTCGAGCACGCCAACGAGGTGCGCACCGCCCACGGAGGGCAGCCGTTCGCCAACCCGCGCGGCGCCGCGGCCGGCACCCTGCGTGCCAGGGAGCGCGCGTACACGCTGCCGATGACGTTCTTCGGCTACGGCCTGCTGCCCCTGCTCGACACCGAGCCGGCGCTCGCCGCGCGGCTGGGCGAGCTCGCGCACAGCGACCTCATGGACCAGGCCGCCGTCTACGGGGTGAACACCACTGCCACCACTGCGGTGCCCGGCACCACCGCCGACAGCGTCGAGCAGGTGCTGGCCCGCGTGCAGGAGATCGCCGCCCTGCGCGCGGAGCTGCCGTTCGGGATCGACGGGATCGTCGTCAAGGCCGACCTGGCCGCCGACCAGCAGGCAGCAGGATCGGGTTCACGCGCTCCGCGCTGGGCGATCGCCTACAAGCTGCCGGCCGTCGAGAAGATCACCCGGCTGCTCGGGGTCGAGTGGAACGTCGGCCGCACCGGCATCATCGCCCCGCGCGCCGTCCTGGAACCGGTGGAGATCGACGGCGCCACCATCACCTACGCCACCCTCCACAACCCGGCCGACATCACCCGCCGCGACCTGCGCCTGGGCGACCACGTGATGGTGCACAGGGCCGGTGACGTCATTCCCCGCATCGAAGCCCCCGTCGCCCACCTGCGCACCGGCGACGAACAGCCCGTCGCCTTCCCCGAGACGTGCCCGCGCTGCGGGTCCGCCATCGACACCAGCGAGCAGCGCTGGCGCTGCGAGAACGGACGCAACTGCCACCTGGTGGCCGCCCTCTCCTACGCCGCCGGCCGCGACCAGCTCGACATCGAAGGTCTCGGCCACACCCGCGTCGTCCAGCTCGTCGACGCCGGCCTCGTCACCGATCTCGCCGACCTGTTCACCCTGACCCGCGAGCAGCTCATCGGCCTGGAGCGGATGGGAGCGACCAGCACCGACAACCTCCTCACCGCCATCGCCGCCGCCAAGAGCCAGCCGCTGTCACGGGTGCTGTGCGCGCTCGGGGTCCGCGGCACCGGCCGCTCCATGTCCCGCCGCATCGCCCGCCACTTCGCCACCATGGACAACATCCGCGCCGCGGACGCGGAAGCGATGCGGCAGGTCGAGGGAATCGGCACCGAGAAGGCGCCCTCGATCGTCGCCGAGCTCGCCGAGCTGGCCCCGCTCATCGACAAGCTCGCCGCGGCCGGTGTCACCATGACGGAACCCGGCGCCACTCCCCCGTCGTCGACGGACAGCGTCACCGGCGACCACGACGAGCGGTCCGAGGGGGCGAGCGGACCGCTGGACGGGATGACCGTGGTCGTCACCGGCGCGATGACCGGCCCCCTGGAGAAGCTCAGCCGCAACCAGATGAACGAGCTCATCGAACGAGCCGGCGGCCGCTCGTCCTCCAGCGTCTCCAAGAAGACCACCCTCGTCGTTGCCGGAGAGGCTGCCGGATCCAAGCTCGCCAAGGCCGAAGACCTCGGTGTCCGCCTGGCCACCCCGGACGAGTTCGCCGCACTGGTCGCCGACCATCTCACCTAGATCCTGTTCCAGGTGCGGTCCAGCATGTGCGCCGCGTCGGCAGCGGGCGGTGACAGCACTGCGGTGTCCCGTATGTCCCTCAGGGGCTGAGACGCAGCGTAGAACAGTGCTGTCAGGCTCCAGCTGATGCCGTTCCTCTGTGAGGTCCTCGCGTCGAGCAGGCGGGCCCCGACCAGCTCAAGGCCCGTCTCTTCCAGGAGTTCGCGAGTCAGCGCCTCAACAGGCTGCTCACCCGGATCGATCCCGCCACCAGGCACCGGTGTCAGACGAAACCCTGACGCCATCAAGATCGACTCTGACTACGGCGAGCTTCGAGGTGACAATCTGCCGCTCGATGGGTCGTGCACGCGGCCTGGCCCCGCGCGCCCGCAGGAGCCGGGGCCGTCGATGGTCCCGGCTCCTGCGGCGTGTCCGCGCCCTGCCGTGGGCGGGCCGTTCAGGCCGGCAGCGGCTGCCTGTCCGGCCGGTGGATCGGGGCGGCCGTACCGGTGAGCGGGGCGCCCGTTCCGCCGTGCCGCTGCGCGATGATCTCCGCCGCGATGGACACGGCGGTCTCCTCGGGGGTACGGGCGCCCAGGTCCAGCCCGATCGGGGACCTCAGCCGGGCCAGCTCGCGGGTGCCGACCCCCGCCTCCCGCAACTGCCGTTCCCGGTCCTCGTGGGTGCGGCGCGAGCCCATGGCACCGATGTAGGCGGCCGGCCGGCGCAGCGCCTCCCGCAGCAGGGGCACGTCGAACTTGGCGTCGTGGGTCAGCACGCACAGCACCGTGCGCGCGTCGGTGCCCGTGCGCCGCAGATACCGGTCGGGCCAGTCGACGACGATCTCGTCGGCGTCCGGGAACCGGGCCCGGGTGGCGAAGACCGGCCGGGCATCGCACACCGTCACGTGGTAGCCGAGGAACCGCCCCGCCCGCACGAGCGCCGCGGCGAAGTCGATGGCGCCGAAGACGATCATGCGGGGTGGCGGCACGGCCGACTCCACGAGGAGGGTGACACCACCCGGGCAGCGGGTGCCGTCCTCGGAGAGCTCCACCGTGCCGGTCCGGCCCGCGTCCAGCAGCGCGCCGGCCTCGGCGCGCGCGGTGTGGTCCAGCTCCGCGCCGCCGCCGAGTCCGCCCTCGTACGAGCCGTCGGGACGGACGAGCAGGGCCCGGCCGAGCAGCCCCGCCGGGCCCCGGGCCACCCGGGCCAGGGCCACCGGTTCACCGTCCGCCGCAGCGGACAGCGCGGCCTCGTGCACCGGCTGCCCGGCGGAGTACGGAACGACCAGCACGTCGATCGTCCCGCCGCAGGTCAGCCCTACGGCGAAGGCGTCCTCGTCGCTGTAGCCGAACCGCTCGGTCAGCGGCTCGCCGTCGCGCAGGGCCTGGCGGCACAGGTCGTACACGGCGCCCTCGACGCAGCCCCCGGAGACCGAGCCGATCGCCGCACCGCCGGAGTCGACGGCCAGGGCCGCCCCCGGTGGGCGCGGGGCGCTCCCGCCGACGGCGACGACGGTGGCGACGGCGAAGTCCCGGCCTTCCTCGGCCCAGGCGTGCAGGGCCCCGGCCAGGTCAAGCATCGCCGCCCGCCGACAGAATGCGGTCGGGCCGGATCGGCAGGTCGCGGTGGCGCACACCGGTCGCGTGCCACACCGCGTTGGCGATCGCGGCGGCCGCCCCCACGATGCCGACCTCGCCGATGCCCTTGATGCCGACCGGGTCGTCGGGGTCGGGGTCGTCGACCCAGTCGGCCTCGACGTGCGGGACGTCGGCGTGCGCGGCGACGTGGTAGCCGGCCAGGTCGGCGCCGTAGACACCGCCGCTCGCCGGGTCCCGGACGGCCTCCTCGTGCAGCGCCATGGACAGGCCCCAGATCATGCCGCCGACGAGCTGGTTGCGGGCGGTGAGGGGGTTGACGATCCGGCCGGCCGCGAAGACGCCCAGCATGCGGCGCACCCGTATCTCCCCGGTGGCCGGGTCGACGGCCACCTCGGCGAACTGTGCCCCGAAGGAGTGCCGTTCCTTCTGCGCGAGCGCCCCGACGGCCTCCGTCGTGTCCGACCGTACGGTGATGCCCTGCGGCGGGATGTCCGCGCCGGGCGCGAGGCCGCGGCGCAGTTCCTCCGCCGCGGCCGTGACGGCCCAGGCCCAGGAGCGGGTGCCCGCGGAACCGCCGGCGACCATCGCGGGGCCGAGGTCGCTGTCGCCGATCCGCACCAGCACGCGATCGGTGGGCACGTCCAGGGCGTCGGCGGCGATCAGGGTGAGCGCGGTCCGGGCGCCGGTGCCGATGTCGGCGGCGTTGATCCGGACCGTGAAGGTGCCGTCGGCCTCGGCCGTCACGGAGGCCGTGGAGGGCATGGCCATCGCCGGGAAGGAGGCGGCCGCGGTGCCCGTGCCGAGCAGCCAGCGCCCCTCGCGGCGCACACCGGGGCGCGGGTCGCGCTCCGCCCAGCCGAACCTGCGGGCCCCCTCACGGAAACAGGCGACGAGGTTCCGCCCGGCGAACGGCAGTCCCGAGACCGGACCCACGGCGGGTTCGTTGCGCAGGCGCAGGTCGATTGGGTCGACACCGCACTTCTCGGCGAGTTCGTCGAGCGCCGACTCCAGCGCGAACGAGCCCGGCGCCTCGCCCGGGGCGCGCATCCAGGTCGGGGTGGGCACGTCGAGCCGCACCAGCCGGCTGACCGTGTGGTGGGCGTCGGCGGCGTACATCGATCGGCCGGCCGCGGCGCTCGGCTCGACGAACTCGTGCACGGTCGAGGTCTGGTTCAGCGAGCGGTGTTCCAGGGCGCGCAGCCGCCCGTCCGGATCGGCCCCGAGGCGGACGCGCTGGGCGGTGGGACTGCGGTAGCCGGCGAGCGAGAACATCTGACGCCGGGTCATGACGACCCGTACCGGCCGGTGCAGCACGGTCGCGGCCATCACGGCGGCCACCTGGTGGGCGCGTACGCCCTTGCTTCCGAAGCCGCCGCCGACGTGTTCGGAACGTACCCGTACGGCCCCGGGGTCGAGGGAGAACAGGTTCGCGAGGTCCCCCGCGACCCAGTGGGTGCCCTGGTTGGAGTCGACGACCTCCAGCCGGCCGCCTTCCCAGCGGGCGGTCGCCGCGTGCGGCTCCATCGGGTTGTGGTGCTCCTCGGGGGTGGTGTACTCGGCGTCCACCACGACGGCGGACGCCGCGAGTTCCCGGTCGAGGTCGCCCTTCTCCACCACGGCCGGCATGTGCCCGTCGACCGGGTACGCCTCGGCCTCACGCCCGGCGGAGAACGCCACGTCGTGCGGCTCCTCGTCGTAGTGCACGACGAGCGTCTCGGCGGCCTCCCTGGCCTGTTCGGAGGTCTCGGCGACGACCAGGGCCACCGGCCAGCCCCGGTGGGGCACCCGGTCGTGCTGGAAGAGGGCGGTGCCGGGGTCCGGCGGGACGCCCATCATGCCGACGAAGTCGGTGTCGACGCGCGGGGCGTTGTGATGGGTGAGCACGGTGAGCACGCCGGGCATCGCCAGGACCGTGTCGGTGTCCAGGGCACGGACGCGGCCGCGGGCGACGGTGGACAGCACGAGCCAGCCGTGGGCGAGTTCGGCGAAGGGGATCTCCGCGGCGTACCGTGCCGCGCCGGTGACCTTGTCGCGGCCCTCCACCCGTGTGTGGGCGGTGCCGGTCACCCCGGCGGCGGATCGCCCTGTGGTGGCGGTGGTCATCGGGCGGCCTCCTCTGCGAGTTCGCTGAGGACGGCCACGACGAGGTTGCGCATCAGGGTCACCTTGTATCCGTTGCGGGGCAGGGGCCGGGCGGCCGTCAGTTCGGCGTCCGCGGCGGCCGCGAAGGTGTCGGCGCCGGCCGGGGCGCCGGTCAGGACGCGCTCGGCCGCGAACGCCCGCCAGGGGCGGGAGGCGACGGCACCGAAGGCCAGGCGCACGTCGTGCACGACGCCGTCCCTCAGGTCGAGGGCGGCGGCGACCGAGCCGATGGCGAAGGCGTACGAGGCACGCTCGCGCACCTTGCGGTAGCGGGAGTTGGCCGCCGTGGGGGCGGGCGGCAGGGTGACGGCGGTGATGAGGGCGCCCTGCGGCAGGGCGGTCTCCCGGTGCGGTGTCTCCCCCACCGGCAGATAGAGGTCGGCGATCGGCAGCTCGCCGGGTCCGTCCGCCGTCTCGTAGGACACGCGGGCGTCGAGGGCGGTCAGGGCCACGCCCATGTCGGAGGGGTGGGTGGCGACGCAGTGACCGGAGGCGCCGAGGATGGCGTGATTGTGGTGTTCACCGGTGAGGGCGGGGCAACCGCTGCCCGGAACGCGCTTGTTGCAGGGCGAGTCGACGTCGGTGAAGTAGCCGCAGCGGGTGCGCTGGAGCAGGTTGCCGCCGACCGTGGCCATGTTGCGCAGCTGCCCGGAGGCCCCGGCCAGGACCGCCTGGGCCAGGACCGGGTAGCGGCGCCGGACCTCGGGGTGGGCGGCCAGGTCGCTGTTGGTGACGGTGGCGCCGATGCGCAGTCCGCCGTCGGGTGCCGACTCGACGCGGTTCAGGGGCAGTTCGCGTACGTCGACGAGCCTTGCCGGCCGTTCGACGCCGGTCTTCATCAGGTCGACCAGGTTCGTGCCGCCGCCCAGGAAGCGGGCGTCCGGGTCGCCGTCGAGCAACGCGACCGCGCCGGCGACGTCATGGGCGCGGTGGTAGCCGAACTCCCCCATGCGGCGGCTCCGTTCGCCTCGGCGGCGCGGGCCACGGCCTGCACTATGGACACGTACGCGCCGCAGCGGCACAGGTTGCCGCTCATCCGCTCGCGGATCTCCTCGGGGGTCAGGGGCGGTGGTCCCGCCTCGGGCCGCAGGTCGGCGGTGGCGGCGCTCGGCCAGCCCGCGGCGTGTTCCTCGATGACGGCGACGGCCGAGCAGATCTGGCCGGGGGTGCAGTAGCCGCACTGGAAACCGTCGAGGTCGAGGAACGCCTGCTGCACCGGGTGCAGCCGGTCGCCGTCGGCCACGCCCTCGACGGTGGTGATCTCGTGCCCCTCGGCCGCGACCGCCAGCTGGAGGCAGGCCACGCTGCGGCGCCCGTCGACCAGGACGGTGCAGGCGCCGCACTGGCCCTGGTCACAGCCCTTCTTGGTGCCGGTCAGGTCGAGCCGTTCCCGCAGGGCGTCGAGCAGGGTGGTGCGGTGGTCGACGGTCAGCGTGTACTTCTCGCCGTTGACGGACAGGGTGAGGTCGCTGGACGTCGATGAGGCCATGGAAGCCTTCTCTCTCACGTGGTGAGGCGGGTCGCTGGTCAGGCGTGGATGCCGCGGCTGGCGGCGCCGGTGCGCGAGCGGGCAGGATGCGGGGCAGGTGGGCCGCGTCCGGCCGCCCGGGTGTCCCGCACGGACGGCACGCCGATACGCTGGAAACAAGCGGACAGTTGTCCGTTACCCGGAAACGTAACGGACAACTGTCCGCTTAACAAGGATCGGGTTTCGGCCATCACCGCGAGGAGGACCCGTGGGTCAGAACAGGGAAGCGCCCCTGCGCTCGGACGCGCAGCGCAACCGCGCGCGCATCCTGGAGGTGGCCCTGGCCGAACTGACCCGCTCGGCCGACACCCCGCTGAGCACGATCGCGAAGAAGGCCGGCGTGGGGCAGGGGACCTTCTACCGCCACTTCCCCACCCGTGAGGCCCTGGTCCTGGAGATCTACCGCCACGAGATGCAGCAGGTCGCCGACACCGCGGCCCCGCTGCTGCGCAGCCGGGAACCCGACCGGGCGCTGCGTGAGTGGATGGACGGGCTGGCCCGGTTCGCCATGACCAAGGCTGGACTGGCCGACGCGATCCGGCAGGCCGCCGGCGCACCCGGCGCGCAGAAGCCGGGCCACGCCCCGGTGACGGAGGCGGCCGAGTGCCTGATTCGGGCCGCCGAGCAGGCCGGGACCATCCGCCCGGGGATCACGGTGGACGACCTGTTCCTCGCCATCGGAGGCCTGTGGACGCTCGACCCGCACAGCGACTGGCAGCCCCGGGCGACTCGCCTGCTGGACCTGGTCATGGACGCGCTCCGGGCCGGGGCGCCGGGCCGCTGACGGGTCCCGGTCGCCGACGCACCGCGCGGAGGCGCGTGCCGGGGACGCTCGTCAGCTCGCCACCGAGGACGCCAGTCCGCGGAGTTCGCCCAGGGCCGGTGCAGGGGACCCGGGTGAGGGGCAGGTCCGGGCTGAGGCTCGCGCATCAGGCGGAGACCACCGCAAGTCCCTTCCGCACGAACGGACTTGAACGGCCGGCGGCACCCAGGGCCACAGGCGGCCGGCCGGGCCTTCGGCCCGGCCGCTCCGGGTGGTTGCCCGGGTGGCCGCCCCCGGTTCCTCGCATCGCGACGAGCCGGACGGCTGACTAGACTGAACGAGAAGGGGATCTTCCGGGCCACCAGTACCGGTCGACGCGGCCGCCACGTCGGGGTGGGAGCGGCCGCCGGTTCCGCGCAGTCGTGAGGTACCCGCTGCGCGAAGTTGAACAGCAGACACCAACTCCGATGCTTCGAAGGAGACGGAGTCATGGTGAGCATCCTCGAGCGCCGCGGTGTCACAGCCGTCCTGTCGGCTCTGCTGGCCGCGGGCACCCTCACCGTTCCAGCCACCGCGGAGGCGGCGACGCCGCGGGCCGCCGGCGCGGCCGTCGCGGATCCCGCCGTCCTGCCGATGCAGGGCGTCGTCCTCGGCAGGAACGTGACCTTCGGCGGCGGTGTGCCGGTCGGCGGCTGGTACTCCCTCAGCGTGTTCCCGAGCGGCACGTACTCCTACTCCGGTCACATGCACGTCTCGGGCGCGCCGAGCTACACCTTCGCCGGCGTGTGCGTCGTGCGCTTCACCAACGGCACGGCGTTCGTGTTCCAGACGTCCGGTCGGCTGCACGGCACCTTCGAGTCGGGGTCCCGCGACCACAACTGGAGCACGAGCGGCTCGCGGCAGTCGATCCGTGACGCCTGGAAGAACTCCGGCGGCGGCTGGAACGCGCGCTGCAGCAACCGCGTGGACATCGACCTGGGAGCCCTCGTCAACTCGACCGTGCAGGCGGTGGGATACGCCGCGCAGGTCATCGCGATCGTCGCCTGAGCGGTACGCGCGACCGGGCCGCGGCCGCCTCCCCGGCCGCGATCCCGGGTCCCAGGGAGTGTCTCCCTAGACGTCCAGGTCGACGACGACCGGGGCGTGGTCCGAGGCACCCTTGCCCTTGCGCTCCTCGCGGTCGACGTAGGCGTCCTTGACGGCCTGGGCGAACGGGGCGTTGCCGTAGACCAGGTCGATGCGCATGCCGCGGTTCTTGGGGAAGGCGAGCTGGCGGTAGTCCCAGTAGGTGAAGGGCTGGTCGTACTTCAGCGGACGCGGCACCACGTCGGCGAGGCCGGCCTCGCGCAGGGCGGTGAGGGCGGCCCGCTCGGCGGGGGTGACGTGCGTGGAGCCCTCGAAGGCGGAGGCGTCGAAGACGTCGTCGTCGGTCGGCGCGACGTTGTAGTCGCCGAGCACCGCGAACGGGCGGGAGCCCTGCGCGTCGCCCGCGACGGCGGCCCGCAGGGCCTCGAACCACTCCAGCTTGTACGCGTAGTGCGGGTGGCCCACCTCACGGCCGTTCGGCACGTACACCGACCAGACGCGGACCGGGCCGCAGGTCGCGGAGAGGGCGCGGGGCTCCACCGCGCCGTCGTAGCCGGGGTCGCCGGGCAGGCCCTTGACGACGTCCTCGATGCCGACGCGGGAGAGGACCGCCACGCCGTTCCACCGGCCGGTGGCGTGGACCGCCGCCTCGTAGCCCAGCTCGCGCAGGGGTTCGAACGGGAACTGGTCCTCGGCGACCTTGGCCTCCTGGAGGCACAGCACGTCGGTGCCGCTGCTCTCCAGCCAGGCCAGCAGCCTCGGCAGGCGTGCGGTGATCGAGTTCACGTTCCAGGTCGCGATGCGCATGGTCCCCAACCTACCCGGAGGGTCCGACAACGCGGCCTCAGAGGTCCGCGGTGCCTCCGGGGGCGAGCCGCAGGTGCTCGGAGCCGCCCAGGTTGCCGAGGTGGGTGTCGTAGATCGGGCGGGCGAGGTCGGTCAGGAGCGCGTCGTGGACGTCGTAGACCCGGCGGGGCCCGACCTCGCGCACGTAGTCGATCACCTCGGCGATCTTGCTCCAGGGTGCCTGCACCGGGACCAGCAGGGTCTCCACGGCGTGGTCGGGGACGGTGAGGGCGTCGCCGGGGTGGAAGACCAGGCCGTCGTCGACCAGGTAGCCGACGTTGGTGACGCGCGGCAGGTCGGGGTGGATGACGGCGTGCAGCTCGCCGTGGACCTGCACGTCGAAGCCGGCGGCGGTGAAGGTGTCGCCGTGGCCGACGGTGTGGACGCGGCCCGGGAATGCCGGGGCGAGCTGCTCGGCGACGGAGCGCAGGGCCCACACCTCGGCGGCCGGGTCGGCGTCGAGGGCGGCGCGCAGGCGGCCCTCGTGGAAGTGGTCGGGGTGCTCGTGGGTGACGAGGATCGCGTCGGCACCGGCCGCGGCGTCCTCCTCGCTGAACCCGCCGGGGTCGAGGACGAGGGTGCGCCCGTCCTTCTCCAGCCGGACGCACGCGTGCGACATCTTCGTGAGCTTCATGGGTCCATCCTGCCGGGTGGGGCGGCCGACCGGCCGTTGCAGCGCGGGTGGGCCCGCCGCGCCTCGTGCGGCCGCCCGGCCACCCGGTCACCCGGTCACCCGGCTCTGCGGGACTACGGGACCACGGTTCTGCCTACTCCCGTGGGGTGGTCTCCTCGCGGATGACCTGCTGGGCGACCCGGAAGGCGTCGGTCGCGACGGGGACGCCGCAGTAGACCGCCGCCTGGAGCAGCACCTCCTTGATCTCGTCCGGGGTGAGGCCGTTGCGCAGGGCGGCGCGGATGTGGACGGCCAGCTGCTCCAGGTGTCCGCCCGCGGCCAGCGCGGTGAGCGCCACGCAGCTGCGCGAGCGCCGGTCGAGGCCGGGGCGGTCCCAGACGTCGCCCCATACGTAGCGGGTGAGGAACTCCTGGTAGTCCTCGGAGAAGGCGTCGGCCTGCGCCAGCTCCCGGTCCACGTGCGCGTCCCCGAGCACCTCGCGGCGGACCTTGAGGCCGGCGTCGTAGGCGTCGGCGCGGCTGCCGCCGGGCGGCGCGGCCGGGGCGGGCGCGATCTCCGCGACGGGGGCGACGGGCTGCGGGGGCACGACGGGGGCGCGCGGGGGCATGGCGCCCATCGGCACCATGCCGGTCATGCCGGGCAGCGCGGTCTGGCCTGTGCTCACGTCGTAGGCGGGCTGCCAGGCGGTGGAGAAGTGCCGCACCAGCAGGTCGGTGACGGCCGCGGGCTGCTCCACGGGGACCAGGTGCGAGGCGCCGGGGACGACGGCCAGGCGGGCGTCCGGGATGCCGGCGACCAGCGTACGGGCTTCTGCGGGGCCGGTGACCTGGTCGTCGGAGCCGACCAGGACGAGGGTGGGCACGCCGACCCGGCCGAGTTCGGCGCGGACGTCGAAGGAGGCGAGCGCCTCGCAGGCGGCGATGTAGCAGCCGGGGTCGGTGGTGCGCACCATCTGCACGGCCCAGTCGGTGATCGCGGGCTGGGCGGCCGCGAAGCCGCCGGTGAACCAGCGCTCGGGCGAGGTGCGGGCGATCGGGTCGAGGCCGTTGCTGCGGACGATGACGCCGCGCCGGCGGAACTCGTCGGCCGACCCGAACCGCGGTGAGGCCGCGATCAGCGCCAGTGAGGCCAGCCGGTCGGGGTGTCGGAGCGCCAGCTCGACACCGACCGCCCCGCCGAGCGCGCAGCCCGCGTACCCGAACCGCTGGACACCCAGGGCGTCCAGGGTGACCAGCAGCCGCCCGGTGAGCTCGGCGACCGACCCGGCGGGGTGGGCGGGCGCCCCGCCGTGCCCCGGCAGGTCGAACCGCAGGACCCGCCACTGCTGGGCCAGTTCGGGCACCTGACGGTCCCACATGTGCCAGGTGGTGCCCAGTGAGGGACCCAGGATCAGGACCGGGGCGTCTTCCGGTCCGTCGAAGCGGTATTGCAGGGTGTTCGGGGGTGTCTCACTCACGCCCCAGACCTTCTCATGTCTCACGCTGCCGCTGTGACGAGGGTTGCGGGTGCACGGGCCCGTCGAACGGGCATCCACCGAGCCGAGCGTCAGATGAGCGACGTGCGCCCGGGGGGTGAAGGTCGGCATCGAGCCCATGGGCACCCTGCAGCACCCGCCGCGGCCCGCCCGGCCGGTCGCCCCCGGCTCACACGGAGGCTCACGCGGGCGGCACCCGCACCGACAGCGTCCCGAACTCGTGGTCCCGCCACAGCCTCCTCGACACCTCCTCCGGGTACCGGCCGACCCGCGGCTCCGCGTCCAGGAGCCACACCCAGCGCTCGTCGGGGTCGTAGGCCGGCCAGCCCGGGTCGCCGGTGCGGGCGAACGCCGTCCACGCCGTGCGGAAGCACTCCGACAGGTGCCTCGCCGCCTCGGGCACCTCACCGTCGCCGAACAGCAGGTGGCCCAGGTCGGCGTGGTACGTGCCGAACAGCAGCGGGACGTCCAGGTTGTGGCAGGCGCCCAGCGCTCCGCCGGCGCCCGGGGCCGGCCAGGTCAGCTCGTACACGTGCGCCCGGCCGCCGCCCGCCACCTGGGCCTCGGCCAGCCGCAGCGAGGGCATGCGGAACAGCCAGTCCGACTGCACCCGCTCGAACAGCCCGGCCGGGCCCGCGTCCGGGAACGCCTCCCGGTACGCCCGCGCCCCCGCCGCCCCGCCCGGCGCGCACAGGCGCAGCGCCCCGGCCGCCCGTTCCTCGGTGACCCGCCCCTGGAGGCCGCCCAGGACCACGAACAGCTGGTACTCCCGCGCGGTGTGCCCGGCGATCAGCTCCACGTCCCGGCCCGCGCCGTCCTCAAGCGCCTGCCAGGGCGCGGTCGGCAGCACCTCCCCGTCGACGACCGGCGAGTACGGGGTGGACGTGGGAGCGAGCAGGCCCCAGCGGTCGGCGTCGGCCGTCATGCCGGCGCTCAGCGCGGCGCTCGCCCCGGCCAGTGCGTGGGGGGCCACCGTCGACAGGTCGTCCGCCGTGGGGCGCACGCCCGCCTCCGCGGCGAGGGCGCGCCCGACGTCCGCCGCCAGCTCCGGGGAGAAGAACGTGCCCGGCACGCTCTGGGCGATCGCCCGCCGGAACAGTCCCCGGGCCGCCGGCACCGCCAGCAGCGAGGCCACCGAGCCCCCGCCCGCCGACTGCCCGAACACCGTGACCCGGTCCGGGTCGCCGCCGAACCCGGCGATGTTCTCGCGCACCCACCGCAGCGCGGCCACCTGGTCGAGCAGGCCCCGGTTCGCGGGCGCGCCCTCGATCCACGCGAACCCCTCGGCGCCCAGGCGGTAGTTGAGGCTCACGACGACCAGGTCGCCGGCGCGGGCGATGTGCTGCGCGTCGAAGCCGGGACTGCCCGCGTGGCCGAGCTTGTAGGCGCCGCCGTGGATCCACACCATCACCGGGCGCGGGGCGCGGTGGCCGGTCCCGGGACTCCAGACGCTGACCGTGAGCCAGTCGCAGTCGTCGCCGGCCGACGGGTCCGCGCCGGCCGCGCGGCCCTGGAAGCCCGGCTCCTGCGGGGGTGGCGGGCCGAAGGCGTACGCCTCGCGCACCCCGTCCCACGGCCGCGGCGCACGGGGCGCCCGGAAGCGGGCCTCCCCCACGGGCGGCGCGGCGTACGGGATGCCACGGAAGACGCTGAGTCCGCCCTCCCGGCGCCCGCGCACGACACCGGCCGCGGTGCGCACCACCGGCGCACCGTGCGGGTCGCGCTGCTCGTCCGTCCCGGCTGTCGTCATCGGCGTCTCCTCCCCCAGGATCGTCCGGGCAAGGGCGGGTGTCGAACGGGCGGCGCCGGCTCGGCACGGCACGACCGCCGGCAGGCCGGCGCAGAGCGCCGCCGGTCAGGGCCTGTCGTCCGGATCGTTCCGGGGTCGCGGGGTCCGGCAGGCGCATCTGACCCCGCTCGGGTCGGCGGCAAGGCGCCGTGGGCCGGCCGGACCGCTGCGGACGACGAGCCCCGGTCCCCAGTACGAGTTGAGTACTCGTACTCACGGCGGGGCTGCCCCGCGCGGTGATCCTTGATGCAGCGGCGCAGCCGAAGGCGCCGCTCATGTCGACACCATCACGGGGAGAACTGTCATGTCTCGACGCATCGTCCTGGGCTCGGTCGCCGCACTCGCCGTCGTCGGCGGCGCCGGAGCGTTCGTCCTGGCGTACGCCGGAGAGCAGCCGCCCGCCCTGACCCACAGCACCGCCCGCTACACGGCTCCCGCAGGGGACCTGGCGGGCTCCCTCACGTTCACCACCAATGTCACTGCGGCTTCCGGTGTCAGGAGTCTCAAGGTGCTGGCCTGGCCGGCCGCCGGCCCTTTCGCGAAGAAGGGGCTGACCGAGAAGGAGCTGGCCGCCGCGGAGACGGCCCTGTGCGAGCCCGCCGGTGGGGACACCGCCCGCTGCACCTACAAGGTCACGGTGAGTGCCGCTGACGCCTCCGAGTCGCACGGCCTCTGGCACGTCGCCACCCTCGCCACGGCGAAGAGCGGCGACACCGCCTTCGACGACAGGACGACGACGTTCACGGTCGGCTGAGCGGCGCTCCCCCCAGCGGGCTGATGCGCAGGCAACAGCGTGTTCGCCGGGCCCGTCGCAGTCGACATGCCCTCGCCCGCCGCGTCACTCCGGCGGCACGCGGAACTCGAACTCGGGACGGTCCCACGGCACGGCCGGCGGGTTCGCGGGGGCGGTGCCGGTGCGCACCGCGCCCACGCGGTGGTAGAAGTCCGCGGCGGGAAGGTGCGACACGACCTCGACGTGGTCGAGTCCGGCGGCACGGGCCTCGGACAGCATGTGCGCCACGAGCAACCGCCCGATGCCCCGTCCCTGCACATCGTCGGCCACGAACAGCAGGTCGAGCTCCGGGGGCGCGAGCACCAGCGAGTAGAACCCGAGGACCTGGCTGTCGTGCTCACCGCCCGCGACGGCCACGAAGACGCGGTGGGCCTCGATGTAGTCCGGTCCGACCCGGTAGCCCGCGACTGCGCTCGCGTACTTCCCCTCGTAGGCGCCCGAGCCCCGCACCAGCCGCGTGAGCCGCTTGGCGTCCTTCGCGACGGCCCTGCGGATGGTGATGGGGGGGCTGGTCGGGGAAGTGCGCCTGCTCATCGGAAGAGTATGGCGCACCAGGGGGTGTCTCCTCGCGGCGGGCGGACGTGGAGGCGGAGGGAGCCGGTCCGCGGTCGGGCCGGCTCCCTCCGCCGGTGCTCGGACCGGCTCCCCCTGCTGCGGCCGGCCGGTCAGCAGCCGATCGGTGACGAGCCGACCGCCACGTCGTCGAACCACAGCGTGTCGTCGCCCGTGCCGTAGCTCTCCCAGCCCAGGCGCAGGGCGGTCGGGCGGGGCGGGGTGGTGCGGGCGAGCCACTGCTGGTCGACGTCCTGGGTGGGGACGCCGTCGGCGTGCAGGCCCGGGACCTGTTCGTCGCCGAGCCAGGTGTCGAGCTTGGGTGCGGACGTGTCGATCGCGAACCGCAGGCACTGCCAGCTCCCCGTGGGCAGCGGCCGGCTCAGTGCCACGCCGGTCGGGCTCTGCGCGGGCAGGGTGGCGTCGTCGGTCTCCCGGTTCCACTGCAGGGCGCCGTTCTGGCCGCCGACGCGCAGGCTCCGCCCGCCCTGGGAGGAGTCGGGCAGGGAGACGAACGTGACGTGGGCCGCGGGCAGCGCGGTGGTGTGCCGCACCCACATGCGTACGTACATCACCGGGCCCACGGAGGACAGGTCGGCGGTGGCGGCGACGAAGGCGTGGTTGCAGTAGCCGGCCCTGCCGTCGACCCGCAGCGACCTGCCGCCGCTGTGCGCGACCGCGGTGTCGACGGCGGCCGTGCCGGTGCCCTGGCAGTCGGGCGCGGTGAAGCGCCAGGCACCGGACGGGGTGGTGCCGGTCTGGTCCTCGAAGCCCGAGCAGATCACGGCCGAACCGCAGTCGGCGCTCGGCGGCGGGGTGCTCGGCGGCGGTGTCGTGGGGGGCGGGGTGGTCGGCGGCTGGGAGGTGGGCGGCGTGGTGGTCGGCGGCGGTGTGCCGGTGCCGCCGCAGGAGACGCCGTTGAGGGCGAAGTCGGCCGGTGCCGGGGCGGACGACCGCCAGGTGCCCTGCAGGCCGAAGTCGGCGGTGCCGCCCGTGGCCAGCGCGCCGTTCCAGTTCGTGTTCACCGCGACGACGGAGCTGCCGGTCTGGGTGACGGTGGCGTTCCACGCCGAGGTCACCTGCTGGTCACCGGCGTACGTCCAGGTCAGTCGCCAACTCGTCACGGCGGGGCCCAGGTTGGTGACCTTGAGCTGGGCGGTGTAGCCGCCCGTCCACTGGTTCACGGTGTAGTCGACCCGGCAGCCGGACTCGGCGCCGCTCGCGGACAGGACGGTGAAGCCGGACGCGAGGAGCGCCGCGGCCATGAGGGACGCCGCGGCCGTCCAGGGGCGGCGCGGGCGGCGCAGTAAGCGCCGCAGGAAGGTGCGCATGAAGTACCTCCGGTGGGGCGAAGGGCGAGAGGGAGCGCCCCGCTTGCACTTGTTGGGAGCGCTCCCAATACGAACGTGTCTTTTGTGCCTTGTCGGTGCGTCAGTACGCCGGTTCTGTGCTGGGCGTGGGCGGTGCGCACCGGTCTCCCGGTGCGCGGGCGGGTCAGCTCGTCGGGAAGTTGTCCGTCGTGCTGATCCGGCTCTTGACCAGCGCACCGGACTCGGTCAGCACACCGCTGCTGCTGTAGTCGCTGCCGTCGCAGGTGCCCGGCTTGAACGCCGCGCTGCTCTCATTGGCGTCGGAGTACGTCCAGTTGGCGTAGCTGATCTTCAACTGGTCGAGCAGGTCCAGCCAGGCCGTGGTGCTCGTCCGGTCCAGCGTGCCGCCGCCGGTGGCGCTCACCGTGCCGAACTCGGTGACGAACAGCGGGAGTTTGGCCGCCGCCCGGCTCACCGTGGCGCGGTAGTTGTCCTTGTGGCTCGCGGCGTAGAAGTGGAACGCGTACATGATGTTGGAGGCGTTGACCGGGTTGTTGACGACCTCGGTCTCGTTGGAGCCGTCCGAGACGCCCAGCGAGGACCAGCCGCGGGTGCCGACGATGACGACGGCGTCCGGGTCGGCGGCCCGGATGACCGGGATGACCTGCTCGGCGTAGCTCTTGATGGCCGTCCAGCTCACGCCGTTGGGCTCGTTGGCGATCTCGTAGATCACGTTCTTCTTCGCGGCGTTGCGGGCGGCGACGGACGCGAAGAACGTCTTGGCGCGGTCGATGTTGTAGTTCGGGTCACCCGGGGTGAGGGTGTGGAAGTCGATCAGCGCGTACATGCCGCGGGCCTCGGCCATGTCGACGTAGCTGTTGACGCGGCTGGTGAACCCGGCCGGGTCGGTCTCGTAGCCCTGCTCCTGCACGTACATGGCGATGCGCAGCAGGTCCGCCTTCCAGTTGTTCGCCAGGGCGTCCAGGGAGGCGCTGTTGTAGCACTTGCTGAACCACTGGATGCCGTGCGTGCTCATCCCGCGCAGCTGGATGGGGCGGTTGTACTGGTTGCACAGGTTGACGCCACAGACCTTGAGCTGCCCGTTGACGCTCAGGGGGGTGCCGGTGCCCGGGTTGCCGGGGTCGGTCGGGGTGTCGCCGCCGGTGGAGCCCGTGCAGGCCACGCCGTTGAGGGTGAAGCCGGTGGGCTTGGGGTTGCTGCCCGTGAAGGTGCCGGTGAAGCCCAGGTCGGCGCTGCCGCCGGTGGCCAGCGAGCGGTTCCAGTCCAGGTTGGTGGCGCTGACCGTGGAACCCGACTGCGACCAGGTGCCGTTCCACCCCTGGGTGACCTTCTGGCCGCTGTCCGGCCAGGTCCACTTGAGCGTCCAGCCGCTGACCGGGTCGCCCAGGTTGGTGACCTTCACCCCGGCCTGGAAGCCGCCCTGCCACTGGCTGGTGATCGTGTAGTCGACCTTGCAGCCGGTGGCGGCCACCGCCTGGGGGCCGGCCAGGGTCGTCAGACCCAGGGCCGTCGCGCAGGTGGCCAGGAGGGCCAAAGTGCGTTTCAACGTTCCTCCTCGTGCTCGTGCGATGCGAAGCGAACCGGAGAGATCACAGCGGGAGCGGAATGGGAGCGCTCCCAAAAGTGCGTCGGCCCGAGAACGTACACCGGTGCGCCGATCGCGTACAGGGATTGGACCGTCGAACGGTTTCGACTTCCGCGTGACCGGCCCGGCGGCCGGGTGGGATGCACGGGTTCGCCGGGAGTGCGCCGGAGGTGCACCAGGGGTGCGCGTGGCGGGGGTGATCAGCCCTCGGGACGGCAGGGACGGCCGGTGACTCACCGGCACGCACCCGGCCCTTGCCCCTCACGTCGACGTGAGGTTTTAGCGTACCCGGGCACGGGGCGAACCGGACATCCGTCCGTGCGTCCTCGCGCCGGCCCGCGCCGCACCGACCCGAACGACCCGAGGGGCGAAGCCCATGACCACTCCGGAACCCGCGCGAACCGCTACCGGGGACGACCCGAGCGCCCTCGCCGCTGTTCCCCCGCCTGTGCCGGTCGTCTCGGTCAAGCCGATCGTGCTGCCGTTCCCCTCGCGGGGCACGGACCTGCACGTACGTGTGTCCGCCCCGGTCACCGGGCAGGACCTGCCGGTCGTCCTGTTCGCGCACGGGTTCGGCTCGGACCTCGACGGCTACGCGCCCCTGACCGACCACTGGGCCGCCCACGGATGCGTCGTCGTCCAGGCCACCCATCTGGACTCCCGGCGGCTGGGCCTCGCCGCGGACGATCCGCGCAGGCCCCGTGTGTGGCGGTACCGGGTGGAGGACCTGAAGCGAGTGCTGGACGACCTCGACGTCCTCGAAGCGGCCGTGCCCGGACTGGCCGGGCGGCTGGACCGTGACCGGGTCGCGGTCGCCGGGCACTCCTTCGGCGGCCAGACGGCCGCGATCCTGCTGGGCCTGCGCGTCACCGACCCGCGGACCGGTACCGCCGAGGACCTGTCCGACCCGCGCGTCACGGCGGGGGTGCTGCTGGCCACGGCGGGGGCGGGCGGGGACCACCTGACGCCCTTCGCGCACGCCGGCCTGCCCTGGCTGCGCGAGCAGGACTTCTCCCGTCTCACCGCACCGGCGCTGGTGGTCGCCGGGGACGAGGACGACCTCCCGCTCACGACGCGGGGAGCCGAATGGACCACCGATCCCTACGTGTTGAGCCCCGGCGACAAGAGCCTGCTGACCCTCTTCGGGGCGCAGCACTTCCTGGGCGGCATCTCCGGACACGGCGCGGCCGAGACCACCGACGAGAACCCCGCGCGCGTCGCTTTGGTGCAGCGCGTCACCCTGGCCTACCTGCGCCACGCCCTGGGCATCGACAGCTCCGCCTGGAACGCGGCCCGAGCCACCCTCGCCGACGGCCGCCATCCGCTGGGTCGACTCGAAAGCAAGTGAGATCAAACCAGGTGAGTTGCGGCTCGAACCCGAGTGAGTAGCGAGGGGCAGGGGGCCGGAGGCCGTCTGGCGAGAATCGGGGGCTTCTTGGCATCTGCTCCTCTGTTTCCTTCCCGTACGCCTTTCATAGGCTCCGGGCATTCCAGGGATCGCCGAGACGAAGAGGGATGCAATGCGTTTGCCTGACAGGGCACTTGACGGGAACGGCGTCACTCGGCGTACGGCGCTGAGGCGAGGCGCCGGTGTCGCGGCGGCCGGAGCGGCCTTCACCGTGGCCTCCGAGCACGTCGGTTCGGCCGTGGCCGCGGATGCGGCGCCGGGCGAAGGGAGAGACAGTTCCCCGGCGTCGAACTCCGGCTCCGGCTCCGGCTCCGGCTCCGAGCCGTACCTGCCTCGGTCGGTTGCGGGGATTCGGATTCCCGGCAGCCGGCTGGCACGGAACGCCGCCGAGTTCGCACGCGCGGCGTCCTCCGAGACGCTCTTCCACCACGTCATGCGTTCCTACCTGTTCGGCTGCGCGCTGTTCGACCTGCGGTCGGTTCCCTACGACCGTGAACTCGCGTTCGTCGCGGCCGTCCTGCACGACCTCGGTCTGGTCGAGGCGTACCGGACGCCGACCGAACGCTTCGAGGTCGACGGCGCGGATGCCGCCCGGCGCTTCCTGGTGGGACACCGGGTCCCCGCCGAGCGGGTGGAGGTCGTGTGGGACGCGATCGCCCTGCACACCGACACCGGTGTCGCCACGCGGAAAAGGCCGGAGATCGCGATGGTCTCCCTCGGTTCCGGTCTCGACTTCTCCGGCAACGGCCTCCAGCAGATCCCGTCCGACACGCGCGAGGAAATCCTCGCCGCGTTCCCGAGAAAGGGATTCAAGCAGGACGCGCTCAGCACCATCCTGTCGCTGTGCCGCACCAAGCCCCTGTCGACCCTGATGCACCCCTTCGCGGAGGTCGGCCGCCGCCACCTTCCGGACTTCCCGGTCCCCACGGTGGAGGACCTGTTGCTCGGGGCGCCGTTCGCGGACTAGCGCGAGAATGCCGTGTGACGCAGCCCACGTCCGGTGGGCGATGATCTGAACGATGCCCGCCCGTCATACCTGCGACAGCGCCGCACACCCTCGCGGAGCAGTCGGCCTGCGGCGGCCCGGGAGCGCAGTCGTGAAGGGCCGCCCGTCCGTCCGCTCAGAGGGTGTCCGGGTCAGAGGGTGTCCGGGTCCGTGGCCAGGCCGGTCAGGGCTCCTACCGGGTCCGGGTCGGGGGTGCCCCGTGGCCACCAGTCGTCCTGGCCGGGTTCGGACTCGTACGCGTACCACAGGCCGTCGCGGCCCAGGCGGAGCTGTATGTGGCCGCGGGGGTGCGTCAGGCGGTTGCGCCAGGGGCGGAAGGCGGGCAGGTCGGCCGCGAGGAGCAGCGGGCGGGCGCGGTCGAAGCGGCCCGCCGGCGGATCCCACGGCTCCTCCAGGACGGCCAGGCCGTCGGGGCCGCCCTGCCGCCACGCCGCGACCGCGCGGGCCAGCTCGGCGGGGGTGCGGCCCGCGGCCGACGCCAGGGAGGAGTACAGGGCGCGGCTGCCGGCCGTCAGTCCGGAGCCGGGGCGGGCGGCGGCGAGCCGTACCGCGTCCTGCCACAGGGTCAGTTCGCCCACGTCGTCCCGGCCGGTCGCCAGCAGGGCGTGCGCGCGGGCGGCGGCGTCGGTGGCGAGCTGGTCGAGCGCGAAGGAGTCCGGGCCGCCCGGCACCGACGGGTACGCCGGGGGCTGCTCCGGGTGCGGGGGCAGGGGCAGCGGCGGGGGCAGGGGGCCCGGCCGGCGTTCCGCTGCCAGGGCTTCCGTGGCCCGGACGCCCGGCAGGGGGTCGGGGCCGTGCTCCTGGGCCGCCCGCGCCGCCCGGGCGGCGTTGCGGCGGGACAGCGCGTCCAGCAGCTCCCGCTCGCCCCGGCCCCGCAGCAGGAGCAGTACGAACGGGTCGGCGTCCAGCAGACGTGCCGTCTGGTAGCAGAGCGCGGCGGCGTGCTTGCAGGGGTGGCCGCGGTCGGGGCAACTGCACTGCGGCTCCAGGTCGCCCGCCTCCGGCAGCAGGGGAACCCCGCAGTCGGCCAGGGAGTGCGGCAGTTCCTTGTCCAGCAGGGCCGCGATGTGCCCCGGCCGCTCCACCGCCGCCTCCAGGAACCGCTCCCAGCCCTCCTCGCCGAGCGTGCGCAACCGCACCTGCACGCGGTACGGCCGCGGCCGGCTCCCCTGCACGTACGCCAGCACCAGCCCCGGGGTCACCGTGATCGCGTCGACGTGCCCCTGCTCGGCGTAACTCCGCCCCCGCAGCACCCGCTTGACGTCCAGCGCGCCCTCCTCCAGCGCGGTGATCCAGGCGTTGCCCCACCAGGTGTCCGCGAACGGGGCGGTCGTGACCTCCTCCGTCCCCGCCCTGCCGTCCGTGCCGACCGTCGCGGTCGTCCGGGGCGGGAACGCGGGGAACGTGCGCCGCAGGTCACCGTCGCGGGCCGGGGCGGCCATCGAGCCGGGGGCGCGGGGTGGGGCGGCGGCGAGCGGTCGTTCCGGGTGACGGTCGTGGTCCGGCGGGGTCCGGAAGTCCCGGGCGGCGGCGGGCTCCTCCTGCCAGGCGTCTGCTCCGGGGGCGTCCGCGTGTGACGGTGTCCGCGCCTCGCCCGCGTCGTCGTCCGACGGCATCCGGAACGCGTCCGCCAGCAGCCTGCGTACGTCGCCCGCGCGTCCGCCGGGGGCACGGGTGGGCTCGGCACGTCGGCGGCGGGACGCCGGGCGGGACGCACCCGGGTCCGGCGTCTCACGGCGCGCCTCGGTCCGCGCCGACCGCAGGGCCTCCCTGGCGAGGTCGGAGGGCCGGGTCGCCGGTCCTCCCGGGGACGCCTGGTGTACGTAGGTGTCGGTTTCGGTGCCCCGGTCGGCAGGGGCGGGTGCCGTGAGGTCGGGGTGCGTGGCTGCGGGCGTGCCCTCTTCCCGCTCCCGCTCCTCGGGGGCCGGGTCGTCGCCCTCTCGGTCACGGTCCGGGGCCGCGTCCCCCTCCGCCGTGAACGTCCGGACGACGGCAGGCCGGCGCGCTTCCTCCACCGTGCCGTCGGATCCGGCCACGCCGTCGGCTTGCGAGGCACTGTCGGCTTCCTCCGCCGCCGTCGTCTCCCCGCTCGGCGCCCCTCTGTCCGCCCTCGCCCGCCGCAGTGCCTCGCGGGCGATGTCGGCCGGCCGGCGTGGACCCTCGTCGGGATGGCGGCGGGCCGGCACCTCCTGCGCGGCAGCCGCGAGTTCGGCGCGAGTCGGTTCGTCCGAGGCGGACGTCGGCGTCGGCAACGGCGTCGGCGTCGGGACGTCCCTGCGCGCGTGTCCGGGCGTCGGCGTCGCATCCGTCTCCGGCTGCGCCGCGCTCCCCCGGCCGTTCCGCGCGGCCCGCAGGGCGCGTCGGGCCGCGTCCGCCGGGCGGTCGCCGTGGTCGGCCAGGTCACCGTGGTCCGTCATGTCGCCTTGGTCGGTCATCACGCCTCCCTCCGCAGCGAGACCAGGTCGGACAGTTCACGGTCGGTGAGTTCCGTGAGGGCCGACTCGCCGGAGCCGAGGATCGCGTCGGCGAGGGCGCGCTTGGCCTGGAGCATGTCGGCGATGCGGTCCTCGACGGTGCCCTCGGTGATGAGGCGGTGGACCTGGACGGGCTGGGTCTGGCCGATGCGGTAGGCGCGGTCGGTGGCCTGCTCCTCCACGGCCGGGTTCCACCAGCGGTCGAAGTGGACGACGTGCCCCGCGCGCGTGAGGTTCAGGCCGGTGCCGGCCGCCTTGAGGGAGAGGACCAGCACCGGGGTCGCCCCGCTCTGGAAGCGGTCCACCATCCGCTCGCGCTCCGCGACCGGCGTCCCGCCGTGCAGCAGGTCCACCGGGACCGCGCGGCCGGCCAGGTGCGCGGCGATCAGGCGGGCCATCCCGACGTACTGGGTGAAGACGAGGGCCGAGCCGTCCTCCGCCAGGACGGTGTCCAGCAGCTCGTCCAGCAGGGCGAGCTTGCCGGAGCGCGCGACGAGCCGGTCGTCGGCGTACCGGCCGTGCTCCTCCTTCAGGTAGAGCGCCGGGTGGTCGCAGATCTGCTTGAGCGCGCCGAGCAGCTTGAGGACCAGGCCCCGGCGGGCGATGCCCTCCGCGCTCTCGATGACGGACAGCGACTCGCGCACCACCGCCTCGTACAGCGCGGCCTGTTCGCGGGTGAGCGGGACCGGGTGGTCGGTCTCCGTCTTGGGCGGCAGCTCGGGGACGATGCCCGGGTCCGATTTCCTGCGGCGCAGCAGGAAGGGGCGGACCAGGCGGGCCAGGCGCTCCACGGCCTGCGGGTCCTCGCCGTTCTCGACGGCGCGGGCGTGCCGGGCGCGGAACGACTTCAGCGGGCCGAGCAGGCCGGGGGTCGTCCAGTCGAGCAGGGCCCACAGCTCGGAGAGGTTGTTCTCGACGGGCGTGCCGGTGAGCGCGATCCGTGCCGGGGACGGGATGGTGCGCAGCGCCTTCGCGGTCGCCGAGTAGGGGTTCTTCACGTGCTGGGCCTCGTCGGCCACGACCATGCCCCAGGGCTGCCCGGCGAGCGTCGGGGCCGCGGAGCGCATGGTGCCGTAGGTGGTGAGGACGAAGCCGCCGGTGAGGTCGTCCAGGGTGCGCTCGGGGCCGTGGAAGCGGCGGACGGGGACGCCGGGCGCGAAGCGGGTGATCTCGCGCTGCCAGTTGCCGAGCAGCGAGGCCGGGCAGACCACGAGCGTCGGCTCGGTGCGGGCCCGCTCGAGGTGCAGCGCGATGACGGTGATGGTCTTGCCGAGCCCCATGTCGTCGGCGAGGCAGCCGCCGAGGCCGAGGGAGGTCATCAGGTCCAGCCAGGCCAGGCCCCGCAGTTGGTAGTCGCGCAGGGTGGCCCGCAGGCCCGGCGGCGGGTCGGCCGGGCGGACGCCGGCCGTCAGGCGGTCGCGCAGGGCGGCCAGGGCGCCCACCGGGACGGCCTCGACCGTCTCGCCGTCGACCTCGGCGGTGCCGCTGAGCGCGACGGACAGCGCGTCGACCGGGTCGAGCAGGCCCAGTTCGCGTTTGCGGGCCTTGCGGACCAGCGCCGGGTCGACGAGCACCCACTGGTCGCGCAGCCGGACGACCGGCCGGTGCGCCTCGGCGAGCTGGTCCATCTCGGTCTCGCTGAGCGGGTCCCCGCCGAGCGCCAACTGCCAGCGGAACTGGAGCAGTTCCTCGCTGTCGAAGAAGCCGGTGCCGTCGGTCGCCGAGCCAGGGGCGGGGCGGACGACCGCGGTCGCGGCGAGGTCGTGGGCGAGGTCGCGCGGCCAGTGCACGGCGACCCCGGCCGCCGCCAGCCGGCCCGCGGCGACGCCCAGCAGGTCGCCCAGCTCCTCCTCCGAGAGGGCGAGCACGTCGGGCGCGTCCTGCTCGGCGAGCCGGGCCAGGGGCGGCCAGACGCGGGCCGCGCGGCGCACCGCGAGCGCCGCGTCCACCCGCGCGCGGGGCCCGAACGCCGCGTCGGCCTCGCCGGCCCACAGCGCGGCCGCGTCGGCCACCAGGGTCGGATCGGCGAGGCTGTGCACCTGCACCACGGCGGCCCCGGCGCTGCGTGCCCCGCCGGCGCCGGCGCCGTCCCCGGTGTCGAACAGGTCGTACGCCGACAGGTCCAGGCGCAGCGAGATCCGTACGCCCGCGTCCATGCCGGCGGCGACCTCGGCGGCCCAGTCCTGCGCGTCGGGCAGCCGCTGGGGCCTGCGGTCGGCGAAGGGCCTGCCCGAGGCGTACGGGGCGGCCGGGGTGCGGGGCAGGGTGTCGGCGACGGCGTCGAGGAAGGCGCGCATCAGCGCCTCCGGCTGGGGCAGCCGCAGCGGTCCGGGGCCGGGCAGCGGCACGGCGTGGCCCTCGGCCGGGAGGGCGGCGGCGACCGCGCGCAGGTGGGCGACGTCCTCGGGGTCGAGGGGGCCCGCCCGCCAGGCGTCGTGCCCGGTGGGCGTGAGGCCGGGCAGCAGCCGGCCGCGCGCGGCGAGCCGCACCGCCTGCAGCGCCGCCGCGCCCCAGCAGGCGGTGGCCGGGTGGGCGGCGGGGTCGCGGCGGGCGCGCACGAGCAGGGGGAGCGCCCGGTCCAGCGGGAGCGACAGCGCGGGGACCTGCCTGCGGCGGACCGAGGACCCGTGGCGGCGGACGACCGTCAGCTCGGTGCGCCCGACCTCACCGGCGGGGGCGGGCAGCGGCTCGTCCGAGGGGTCCCACAGGGCGATACGACCCTCGCGCGGCAGGGCGGCGGGCAGGAAGACGGCGGCGAGGCGCAGCGGGACGGACGCGGACGGCGACTCCGGTGCGGTCGCCGTGGCGTCCGCCGCTCCCGGGGCGGCGGGGCGCGCCGGGACGGCCGCCCGCTCCCCCGTGGCCGTGTCACCCATACGCCCTGCTCACCTCCCGCCCGCGTCCCGGATCAGTCGTCTTCGACTCTACGGGCGGGGTCTGACAATCGGCCCCGACGGCCGATCGCGCACCGGACGACCGGCCCCGGCGGGCGGCCCCGCACCCGACGACCGGCCCTGACGGCTGCCCTTGCACCGCGGACCACCGGCCCCGACCGCCGACCGTACGTCCCGGTCAGGGCACCGTCCGCGACACGACGTACACCATCGGGTAGGTCGGGTTGCCGGTGTTGACCACCACGTCGTGGGTCGGCTGCGGGTTCTTCTGCTGGTGGATCAGCCCGAAGTAGTCGCCGGGGCGCGAGCCGGGGCCCGAGAACTTCCAGCCGGTGACCTTCTGGTCGCGGGCGCTGATGGTGATGCGGTCCTTGGTCAGGTCGTCGCGATCGACGCCGAGGTCGGAGAGGAACTGGTCCAGGCCCGCGTGGGTGGTCTGGAACTGGACGTACAGGCGGCTGGTCTTCCAGTTGTTCGTCTCGTAGTACGCGACCTTGTTGGACGGGTGCGGGACGGGCACCTGGTACAGCCTGCGCTGGACCTTCGACGGCCAGCCCTCGGAGAGGCCGGTCGCGGAGTACTTCTTCTCCTTGTCCAGGCCGCTGTCGCGGCTCTGCGCGGCGGAGATCACGAGGTAGCCGGCCGGGACGCCGATGAGCAGCCCGATGATGAGCAGGGTGAGCGTCCGGCGGCGGATCATGTGACGGCGGTCCTCGGGCGGCCGGGGCGGCTCGTCCGGCGGCGTGGCCTGGCGGGGCAGTGAAGCGGTCATGCCGTGTCCCTCGTCCGGCGGAACTCGGCGAACCGCTCGTAGCGCTCGTACCGCTCGACCCGGCGCCGCTTGGCGCGCCGGAAGCGGCGGGCGACCAGGCGGGCGAGGTCGGCGGCGCCGACCATGCCGGCCTCGGGACCGAGCTGGGCGCGCACGATCCGGGCCTCGGGGCGGTAGCCGCGCCCGGTGAGGTGCCGCTTGAACGCGTCGCGCGCGGGGCCGATGAGCAGGTCGTCGGCGGCCGAGACGCCACCGCCGATCACGAAGCAGGACGGGTCGAGGGCGGCGGCGAGGTTGGCGATGCCCACGCCGAGCCACTGTCCGATGTCCTGCAGCAGCTCGATGCACATGGCGTCGCCCTCGCGGGCCAGCTCGGTGATCATCGGGCCGGTGATGTCGGCGATGTTGCCCTTGACGTGCTCGGCGATGCCGTACGCCACCGGGGAGTCGGCGGCGGCCAGCTCGCGGGCCTCGCGGACCAGGGCGTTGCCGGAGCTGTACTGCTCCCAGCAGCCGCGGTTGCCGCACGGGCAGCGGTGGCCGCCGGGCACGACCTGCATGTGGCCGAACTCCCCGGCGACCCCGTACTTGCCGCGCTTGACCTGGCCGTCCTCCAGGATCGCGCCGCCGATGCCGGTGCCGAGGGTGATCATGACCAGGTGGTCCTCGCCGCGCCCGGCGCCGAAGCGCCACTCCGCCCAGGCGGCGGTGTTGGCGTCGTTGTCGACCAGGACGGGGACCGAGAGGCGGCCGGAGAGGCGGTCGCGCAGGGGCTCGTTGCGCCAGTTCAGGTGGGGCGCGAACAGCACGCGGTTGCGGTCGGCGTCGATCCAGCCGGCGGCACCGATGCCGACGGCGTGCACGTCGTGCCGGTCGGACAGGTCCAGGACCAGCTCGACGATCGTGTCCTCGACGACCTTCGGGCTCTTGGACTTGTCCGGGGTCTCCGCGCGGACCTTCTCCAGGATGTTGCCGTCGGCGTCCACGACGCCCGCCATGACCTTGGTGCCGCCGATGTCGATGCCGACCGTGGGCACGCGCGGCGCGGTCAGGTGGGAGCGGCGCTCACGTGTGCCGACGGTGCGGAGCGCCGGCGCACGGCGGGAGCCGATGGGGGCGCTGAAGTTGCCGTAGGTGCTCATCAAGGCCCGATTCTGCCGCACGGTCCCCCGGGCCGCCGAATGGGGCAACGGCGCAGGGGGCCGTGAGGCACCGTCGCGCGCGTGCCGACGTGGGGGGCGCTGCGGGGCCCGCGAAGGGTCCGGGAGGCACGGGCGGTGCGCCACGGCTCGCGCGCCGCCCTCCCGGCCCCCCAGCCCGTGGCTCAGCGCGCTGCGCCACGGCTCGCGCGCACCGCCCTCAGCCCCGGCCCCCCAGCTCGTGGCTCAGTGCCTCCAGTTCGCTGCCGCCCGCCATCTGGTGGGTCAGCTCCTCCAGGGTGATGCGGTCGCGGGTGTAGTGGCCCACGGTGGTGCCCCGCTTCAGCAGGGCGAACCGGTCGCCGACGAGGAACGCGTGGTGCGGGTTGTGGGTGATGAGCACCACGCCCAGGCCCTGGTCCCGTGCCGCCGCGACGTACTTCAGGACCATGCCCGACTGCTTCACCCCGAGCGCCGCCGTCGGCTCGTCGAGGATGAGGACCTTGGCGCCGAAGTACACCGCGCGGGCGATCGCCACGCACTGGCGTTCGCCGCCCGACAGGGTGCCGATGGGCTGGTCCACGTCGCGCAGGTCGATGCCCAGGCGCAGCAGCTCCGCGCGCGTGGTGCGGCGCATGAAGTCGACGTCCAGGCGCTTGAAGGGGCCGGCGCCCTTGCGCGGCTCCGAGCCGAGGAAGAAGTTGCGCCACACCGGCATGAGCGGGACGACGGCCAGGTCCTGGTGGACGGTGGCGATGCCCCGGTCCAGCGCCTCGCGCGGGGAGGCCAGCCGGGTCTCCTCGCCGTCGAGCCGCAGGACGCCGCCGTCGTGCTGGTGGAGCCCGGCGATGATCTTGATGAGGGTCGACTTGCCGGCGCCGTTGTCGCCGAGGACGCAGGTGATCTCCCCGGCGTGCACCTCCAGGGACACGCCGTCCAGGGCGCGGACGGAACCGTAGTGCTTGCTGACGTCGGTCAGCTCGACGAGGGTCACTTGGCCGCCTCCGCGCGCTTGCGGACCCAGTGGTTGAGCAGGGTCGCGAGGAGCAGCATCGCTCCGAGGAAGAACTTGAACCAGTCGGGGTTCCACTCGGCGAAGACGATGCCCTTGCTGGTCATGCCGAACAGCAGGGCGCCGACCGCCGAGCCGACGGCGCTGCCGTGGCCACCGGTGATCAGGCAGCCGCCGATGACGGCGGCGATGATGTAGATCAGCTCGTTGCCGACGCCCTCGCCGGACTGGACGACGTCGTAGGAGAACAGCAGGTGCTGGCCCGAGATCCAGGCGCCGAGGGCCACGCCCATGTAGAGGGCGACGCGGGTGCGGGCGACGGGAACGCCGACCGCGCGGGCCGCGTCCGCGTTGCCGCCGACGGCGAGGATCCAGTTGCCGGCCCGGGTGCGCAGCAGGATCCAGGAGGCGACGGCGACCAGGGCGAGCCACCACAGGATGGTGATCTTGATGTCGACGCCGCCGACGGTGAACGTGGAGGCGAAGACCGCGTGCGCGGCGGGGAAGCCCTCCATGTCGGCGATGGTCTTGGTGGAGACCGTGCCGTCGATCAGCTTGGTGAAGCCCAGGTTCATGCCGGTGAGCATCAGGAACGTGCCCAGGGTGACGATGAAGCTGGGCAGCCGGGTGCGGGTGAGCAGGAAGCCGTTGAAGGCGCCCACCGCCAGGGTGGCCAGCAGGGACACGCCGACGCCGACCCAGACGTTCGCGGTGAGCTGGTAGCTGGTCATCGACGAGATCAGCGCCGAGGACGTGACCAGGACACCGGCCGACAGGTCGAACTCGCCGCCGATCATCAGCAGCGCGACCGGCACGGCCATGATGCCGATGGTCGAGGACGCGTACAGGACGGTGCTCAGGCTCGACGCGCGCAGGAAGCTGTCGGCGGCCAGGGCGAACACCACGAACACCGCGACCGCGCCGACGACCGAGCCCAGTTCGGGGCGGCTCAGCAGGCGACGCGCGGACGCGCTCTGCAGAAACCTTCCTTCACGGATTCCGTCCGTGGCCGCGCTCATCGGGTCCCCCGCTGCGTGTACGCCGCGAGCGCGGCGGCCTGGTCCTTGGTGACGATCTGCGGGCCGGTCAGCACGGGCCTGCCGCCGCCGAGGGTGTCGGCGTTGTACTTGTACAGCCACAGCAGGTCCACGGCCTCGTAGCCCTGGAGGTAGGGCTGCTGGTCGACGGCGAAGCCGAGGCTGCCGTCCTTCAGGCCGGCGGCGACCTTGGCGTTCAGGTCGAAGGTGTCGATCTCGGCGGTGCTGCCCGCGCCCCGCCGGGCCTGTACGGCGGTGTCGGCGTACGGCGCGCCGAGGGTGACCACGGCGTCGATCGTCCGGTCCGTCTGCAGCCGCGCCTCCAGGGCGGACTGCACGTCGGGCATGCTCGTGCCGTTCACGTACAGCCGCTGGAGCGTGCCGCGGAAGGTCTTCGCCACGCCGTCGCAGCGCTGTTCGTGGCCCACGTTGCCCTGCTCGTGCAGGACGCACAGCGCCTTCTTGCGCCCGCGCCGGTTGAGCTCGTCGCCGACCGCCTCGCCGGCCACCGACTCGTCCTGGCCGACGTGGGTGAGCGCGCCGAAGGCCTTGGACTGCTCGGAGCCGGAGTTCACCGTGATCACCGGGATGCCGGCCTTCCTGGCGCGGGCCAGGGCCGCCTTGAGCGCGTCGGGCTTGGCGAGCGAGACGATGATCCCGTCGACCTTCTTGTCCACGGCCGCCTCGACGAGCTGCGCCTGCTGCTGCGCCTCGTCGTCGTGCGAGTACAGGAACGCGATGTTGTCCTTGACCGCGGCCTGCTCGGCGCCGCTCTGGACGATGTCCCAGAACGTGTCGCCGTCACCGGAGTGGGTGATCATCGCGACGGTCCAGCGAGGGGTGTCCACCGCCGCCCTGCCGTGCGCGGCCGCGGCCTTGCGGGCGTCCTCGGCGCGTTTGCCCCCGGTGCTGCTGCACCCGGCGAGCGACACGCACAGTGCCCCCGCCAACGCGATCCCTGCCCAGGTCCGAAACCGTGCCACGAGGCCGTGCCCTTCTTGCCGTGTGCTGTCGTGCGCGCGTCCGGCGACGGAAGTGACCGTTCACCGGACGCAAACGCCCCATTATCGAACACGGGCTCGGGCGCCGTCGGGCGGGGGACCCGGGAGTCGTCCCATTGTCCGGACAATGCGACGAAACAGGTCCCGCTCCAGGGAGGTGGGCAGGCCGTCGCGCTACGGCCGGACCAGGAGCTGGAACTCGAAGGAGTAGCGGCTCGGGCGGTAGATGTGGTCGCCGAACTCGACCGCCCGCCCCGTGTCGTCGAACGTCGTGCGCTGCATGGTGAGCAGCGGCGCGCCCTCGGGCTCGGTGAGCCGCTCCGCCTCGGCGGCGGTGGCGGCGCGGGCGCCGATCGACTGGCGGGCGCTGTGCAGGGTGATCCCGGCGGACCGCATCATCCGGTACAGACCCGTGGCCTCCAGCTCCGCGGTGTCCAGGTCGAGCAGGCCCGAGGGCAGGTGGTTGCAGAGGTACGCCATCGGCTCCCCGTGGGCGAGCCGCAGCCGCTCGATGCGCTGGACGTCCTCCCCCTCCGGCACCCCGAGCGCGGCCGCGACGCCGGCGTTCGCCGGGACGACGGTGTTGACCAGGACCGAGGTCGCGGGGCGCTGGCCGGCCGCCTCCAGGTCGTCGTAGAGGCTGCTGAGCTCCAGCGGGCGCTTGACCTGGCTGTGCACGACCTGGGTGCCGACACCCCGGCGGCGCACGAGGAGGCCCTTGTCGACCAGCGACTGGATCGCCTGGCGGACGGTCGGCCGGGACAGGCCGAGCCGGGCGGCCAGCTCGATCTCGTTGCCCAGCAGGCTGCCCGGGGTCAGCGACCCGTGCTCGATCGCCGCCTCGAGCTGCTGCGAGAGCTGGAAGTACAGGGGGACGGGGGAACTCCGGTCCACCCGGAGGTCGAGCTGCACGGTCGGGTCCACATCTGGTTTCGGCACGGCCCGAGCGTAGCTCCGCGGCCGGTTGACGGGAAGTTGTGTAGTCCGATTGTCCGGACATACGCATTGACAGCGTACGGGGTCCGACCGCACCTTGATTCCATGCGCATCGGGGTCATCGGGACGGGCCGCCTCGGCACGATCCATGCGAACACGCTCAGCCGCCACCGCGAGGTCGGGTCGCTGATCCTGACGGACGCGGATCCCGCGCGGGCGCAGGACGTCGCCCTGCGCCTCGGCGAGACGGCGGCCCCCGGGGTGGACGAGATCTTCCGCTGGGGCGTCGACGCGGTCGTGATCACCACCTCGACGTCCGCCCACGCCGATCTGATCGGGCGGGCGGCCCGCTCCGGGCTGCCGGTCTTCTGCGAGAAGCCGATCGCCCTCGACCTGCCCGGGACCCTGCAGGCCATCGCGGAGGTCGAGTCGGCCGGGACCGTCCTGCAGATGGGCTTCCAGCGCCGCTTCGACACCGGCTACACCGGCGCGCGCGAGGCGGTGCGCTCCGGCCGGCTCGGGCGGCTGCACACCGTGCGGGCGGTGACGTCCGACCAGTCGCCGCCGCCGCCCGAGTGGCTGCCGGTGTCCGGCGGGATCTACCGGGACGCGCTGATCCACGACTTCGACGCGCTGCGCTGGGTGACCGGACGCGAGGTGGCCGACGTCTACGCCGCCGGGTCCGACGCGGGCCCCGCGGTGTTCCGGGCGGCCGGGGACGTCGACACCGCGGCCGTGGTCCTCACCCTCGACGACGGCACGCTCGCCACGGCCACGGCGACCCGGATGAACGGCGCCGGGTACGACGTGCGCATGGAACTCGCGGGCGAGCGTGACCAGATCGTCGTCGGCCTGGACGACCGCACGCCGATCGCGTCGACGGAGCCGACCGGCCCGCCCGCCGCGGACAAGCCCTGGGCCGGCTTCCTGGAACGCTTCGCCCCCGCCTACGAGGCCGAGCTCGCCGCGTTCATCGAGGTGGTCCGGGGCGAACGCGCCAACCCCTGCGACGGCCGCGAGGCCCTGCAGGCCCTGCGCATCGCCGAGGCCTGCGCCCTCTCCCACCGCGAGCACCGCCCGGTGTCCCTGCGGGAGATCCCGGGGGCACCGGAACCGACCGGGCTGGGGTGAACCGGGGCCGGCCGGCCCGCCGCGGCGCCCCGGCCCCCCTCAGCCCGTCCCCCTCAGCCCTTCCCCCAGCCCGTCCACCGCACCGGCAGCGCCCGCCGGCCCCGCATCAGCATGCCGGGCAGCCAGGTGTCGGGGGGCGGGCCGTCGAAGGCGAGGGCGGGGGCCCGTTCCAGCAGGGCGCCGAGAGCCGTACGGGCCTCCAGGCGGGCCAGCGGGGCGCCCAGGCAGTAGTGGATGCCGTGGCCGAAGGCGAGGTGCCCGCGCGCGTCGCGGCCGATGTCGAAGCGGTCCGGGTCGGCGAAGCGCGCGGGGTCGCGCCCGGCGGCGGCCAGACCGATCAGCACCGGGTCGCCCTTGTCGATGGTCACGCCGGCGATCTCCACGGGCTCCACCGCGAACCGGTACGTCGCGTTCTCCACCGGCCCCTCCCAGCGCAGCGTCTCCTCGACCACCCCGTCCAGCAGCGCCGGGTCCGCGCGCACCGCGGTCAGGTGGGCGGGGTGGGTGAGCAGGGCGTGCACGGCGTTGGTGACGAGGTTGACCGTGGTCTCGTGGCCGGCGACAAGCAGCAGGAACGCCATGCCGCGCAGTTCCTCGACGGACAGCCGGTCGCCGTCCTCGGCGGTGGTGCGGATCAGGTCGCTCAGCAGGTCGCCGCCGGGCCCGGCGCAGCGCTTGTCCTCGATCAGCTCGGTGAGGTACTCCCCGAGCCGGACCAGCGCGTCGCCCTCGCTGTCGGCGTCGGTGGGGGCGACGATCTCGGTGGACATCGCGCGGAACGCGGCGCGGTCGATCTCCGGGACGCCCAGCAGCTCGCAGATCACGGTCAGGGGCAGCGGGTAGGCGAAGGACTCCACCAGGTCGGCGCGGCCGCGGGGCAGCATCGCGTCGAGCAGGTCACCGGTGATCCGCTCGACGCGCGGGCGCAGTTCCTCCACGCGGCGCATCGTGAACGCGCGCGAGACCAGCGAGCGCAGGCGCGTGTGCTGGGGCGGGTCGCTGATCAGCAGGTGCTTGCCGACGGTCTCGACGTCCAGGAAGTGCATCCCGAGCCGCTCGCTGTCCTTGATCAGCCGCGGGTCGGTGAGGGCGGCGCGCGCCTCCTCGTACCCCACGACGAGCCAGGTCTCGTAGCACCCGTCGCCGCCGGGCAGGCGCACGCGGTGCACCGGCCCCCGCTCGCGCAGCCGGGCGTACACCGGGTGCGGGTCCCTGCGCAGTTCCTCACCGCGGTCGCCCAGGTCGACCACCTCGGTCATCGCCGTCCTCCCCGTCCGCCTCGGCTTTCGCCGTGCGTACCCGCCTGGCCCGTCGCTCATTCGTCCCACCCGCGTCGCGCCCGCGTCGCACCCCGTCAGCGCCCGTCCGCCGCGCCGTCGTCGAGGAGTCCCGCGTCGTACGCGAGCAGCGCGATCTGCACGCGGTTGTTCAGGCCGAGCTTGGCGAGGATGCGGGAGACGTGGGTCTTGACGGTGGCGACGCTCATGAACAGCCCGGTGGCGATCTCGGCGTTGGCCAGGCCCCGGCCGACGGCGACGGCGACCTCGCGCTCACGGTCGTTGAGGAGGGCGACGCGGCTCCGCGCGCGTGCGCGCCGGGTGTCGGCCGACGCGCACGCGACGTGCGCCATCAACTGCCGGGTGACGGTGGGCGACAGGACCGGGTCGCCGGCCGCGACCCGGCGCACCGCGTCGATGATCTCCGCGGGCGGGGTGTCCTTAAGGACGAACCCGGCGGCGCCCGCGCGCAGGGCCCGCAGCACCTGCTCGTCGGCGTGGAACGTGGTGAGCACGACGACCTGCGGGGCGTCCGGGCGGCGGCGCAGCCGCTGAGTGGCCGTCAGGCCGTCCACCGCGGGCATGCGCAGGTCCATCAGCACCACGTCGGGGCGGGTGCGGGCGACCAGGTCCTCGACCGCGTCGCCGTCACCGGCCTCCCCGACGATCCGGATGTCGTCGGCCCCGCCCATCATCAGGGCCAGCCCGGCCCGCACCAGTGGGTCGTCGTCGACGAGGAGCACTCTGATCGCGGTCATGGTCCCCATGTCATCACGTGCGGTCGCGGCCTTGGGGCGTTCCGGCGGTGAACGGGCCCTCGGCGGGCGCGAGTCGGCCGGGCGCCGACGTGACCGGCCCCGTTCACGCGTGCGGCTCCCGGCCCGGTTCGCCCTGCCCCCCGCCGGCCGGTGCGCCCCACGGCAGCCACGCGCGCACCTCGAAGCCGCCGCCGGGCGTGGGGCCGTGGGCGAGGCGGCCGCCGGCGAGCGTGGCGCGCTCCGTCAGACCGATGAGGCCCTGTCCCGAACCGGGCACCGGTCGCACCTCGTCCTCGGGGGCGGGGTTGCGCACGGTCAGGGTGAGGCCCTGGCCGGGCGCGCCCGTCGCGGTCACCGTGACCTCGCTGCCGGGGGCGTGCTTGCGGGCGTTGGTCAGGCCCTCCTGGGCGATCCGGTAGGCGGTGCGGCCGACGGAGGCGGGGACGGCGGCCGCGTCGGCGACCCGGACGTCGAGGACCACCTCGGTGCCGGCGTCGCGGGACTCGGCGGCCAGCGCGTCCAGCGCGGCGAGCGTGGGCTGGGGACGGCCGGCGTCGTCGGGCTGTCCGGCGCGCAGCACCCCGATGATCTCCCGCAGGTCCTGCAGGGCTTCGTGGGCGCTCTCCCGGATGATTCCGGCGGCCCGGGCGACCTCCTCGCGGGGCGCGTCGGGCCGGAACTCCAGCGCCCCGGCGTGCACGCTGAGCAGGGTCAGCCGGTGCGCGAGCACGTCGTGCATCTCGCGCGCGATGGCCTCGCGGGCCAGCCGCTGGGCCTGTTCGGCGCGCAGCCTGGCCTCGGACTCGGCGTGCCGGGCGCGGTCCCGCAGGCTCAGCACGAGCTGCCGTTTGGCGCGTACCAGCATGCCCCAGCCGAGGACCGCGGTGGTGAGCACGACGATGAACGCGACCGCCGCCGGATAGGACACGTCCGGGTCGGGGCGCCACAGGTAGTACGGCGGGACCAGCGCCAGGTTCACACCGCCGATCCAGGCGACGTAGCGGAACGGCCGGTGCACGGCGAGCGTGAACAGCGCGATCAGCGTGGCCCCGCCGGCGGTGTCGGAGACGAAGCCGGCGACGACCAGCGCGGCGGCGAGCTCCACCGGCCGGCTGCGGCGCAGCCAGACGGCCGCGCAGGCCAGGGCGCCGATCACCTGGTCGAGGACGGCGAGGGAGTGCGGGACGTGCGGGTTGCCGGTCACCCCGTCGGCCGCCAGCAGCCCGACGAGGACGGCCACCAGGAAGCAGGAGGAGTCCACCAGCCAGTCGCGCGCGGTGCGGCGCGGCCGGCGTCCGTCGCGTCCGGCGTCCGGGTCGAGTTCGCCGACGAGGGCCGACGGCAGCAGCCACCGGCGGGCCGGGAAGGCCGGCGCGGGCGGTACGGCGGGGTCGGTGTGCTGCGTCACGGGGTGAATGTAGTCAGCGGCGGGCCGGGGCACAGCGGTCCGGCAGCGACGGTCTCCTTCGGACGGCCCTTCGGCGACGGAAGGCGTACCGGCCGTCATCCTTCGGCGCGCAGGCGTCACGCGCCCGTGCCCGGCGCGGGAGCATCCGGCGGGCGTCCCAGAACGTGAGACATCGCGTCCAGGTCGGTGCGGCGGGGGCCGACCTGTGGTTGTCTGATCCCATGACCGTGCTCGTGACCCGCCGCCACGTCGATTACGTGCGTGTCACCACCACGGGCTGTTCCGCCGCGAGCTGACGCCGCGCTCCGGCCCCTCTCCCCCGCTTCACCGCCGCACCGCTTCCGCGCCGTGCCGACCGCTGCCCCGTGAGGGCCGGTCCGCGCTGCCGCGGCGCCGTACGCGCGCGTCCCCGTCCCCTTGTTCCTCCTCTTCGTACGCCACCCGCCATCACTCTCCGTACCGGGAGCACCACCATGAGCCAGCCCATCGACTCCGTCACCGCCGGCCACACCCCCGACGAGCCGCCCGCCGGACCGGACACCTCGGCCTGGTCGTTCGAGACCAAGCAGATCCACGCGGGGGCCGCGCCCGACCCGGTGACCGGCGCCCGGGCGACGCCCATCTACCAGACGACGTCGTTCGTCTTCCGGGACACCCAGCACGCCGCCGACCTGTTCTCGCTCGCCGAGCCCGGCAACATCTACACCCGTATCCACAACCCCACCCAGGACGTGTTCGAGCAGCGCGTCGCCGCGCTGGAGGGCGGGGTCGCGGCCGTGGCGCTGGCCTCCGGGCAGGCCGCGGAGACCCTGGCGATCCTCACCGTGGCGAGCGCGGGCGACCACGTCGTCTCCAGCACCTCGCTGTACGGCGGCACCTACAATTTGTTCCGGCACACCCTGCCCAAGTTCGGCATCGAGGTGTCCTTCGTCGACGACCCCGACGACGCCGAGGCCTGGCGGGCGGCGATCCGGCCGAACACCAAGGCGCTGTTCGCGGAGAGCCTCGGCAACCCGCGCGGCAACGTGCTGGACGTGCGGGCGGTCGCGGACGTGGCGCGCGGGGCGGGCGTGCCGCTGATCGTCGACAACACGGTGCCGACCCCCTACCTGCTGCGGCCCATCGAGCACGGCGCCGACATCGTCGTGCACTCCGCGACGAAGTTCCTCGGCGGGCACGGCACGGCGATCGCCGGCGTCGTCGTGGACGGCGGCACCTTCGACTTCGGGGCGCACGCGGACCGGTTCCCCGACTTCACCGAGCCGGACCCGAGTTACCACGGTCTGCGGTACTGGCCGGCGCTCGGCCCGGGTGCCTTCGCCATCAAGCTGCGGGTGCAGCTGCTGCGCGACCTGGGCCCGGCCCTCTCCCCGCACTCCGCGTTCCTGCTGCTGCAGGGCGTGGAGACGCTGAGCCTGCGCATCGAGCGGCACTCGGCGAACGCGCAGGCGATCGCCGAGTGGCTGGAGCAGCGCGACGAGGTCGCCGCCGTCCACTATCCGGGACTGCCGTCCAACCGCTGGTACGAGGCGGCGCAGCGCTACCTGCCGCGCGGGGCCGGCGCGGTGATCTCGTTCGAGCTGCGGGACGGCGTGGAGGCGGGCAAGCGGTTCGTGGACGCCGTCGAGCTGTTCAGCCACCTCGCCAACATCGGCGACGTGCGCAGCCTGATCATCCACCCGGCGTCCACGACGCACAGCCAGCTCGACGAGGAGCAGCTGGCGGCCACCGGCACCTCCCCCGGCCTGGTGCGGCTGTCGGTGGGCATCGAGAACCTCGCGGACCTGAAGGCCGACCTGGAGGCCGGGTTCCGCGCCGCGAAGGGCGCGTCCTGAACACCGTCCTGCCCCCGGCGACACCCCGCCGGGGCCCCTTCCCGCCGGCCACGGGCGCCTGGCGGGAGGGGGACCCGCCGGGGCGCCGCCGTTGGTACACCCACCCGGAGCCCCTCGCCCTGGAGGCGGGCGGGGAACTGCCGGGCGTGCGGCTCGCGTTCGAGACGTGGGGACGGCTCGCGCCGGACGCGTCCAACGCCGTCCTCGTCCTGCACGCCCTCACCGGCGACAGCCACGTCGCCGGCCCCGCCGGGCCGGGTCATCCCACGCCCGGCTGGTGGGACGGCCTGGTGGGGCCCGGCCTCGCGCTGGACACCGACCGCTTCTTCGTCGTCGCGCCGAACGTGCTGGGCGGCTGCCAGGGCAGCACCGGCCGTCCTCGGCGCGGCCCGGCGGCCGTGCCTGGGGCGGCGCCTTCCCGTTCCTGACGCAGCGCGACCAGGTCGCGGCCGAGGCGGGGCTGGCCGACGCGCTGGGCATCGAGCGCTGGGCGCTGGTGATCGGCGGGTCCATGGGCGGGATGCGGGCGCTGGAGTGGGCGGTGGGGCATCCCGAGCGCACCCGGGCGCTGCTGCTGCTCGCGACCACGGCCGCGGCGAGCGCCGAGCAGATCGCGTGGGCCTCGCTGCAGGTGCAGGCCATCCGCTCCGACCCGCACTGGTACGGCGGCGACTACCACGGCAGCGGCGAGGGGCCCCGGGCCGGGCTGGGCCTGGCCCGGCGGATCGCCCACGTCACCTACCGCAGCGAGCCGGAGCTCCAGGTCCGCTTCGGCCGCTCGGCGCAGGCCGAGGAGGACCCGTGGGCGGGCGGCCGCTACCAGGTCGAGTCCTACCTCGACCACCAGGCGGCCAAGCTGGCCCGCCGCTTCGACGCGGGCAGCTACGTCGTGCTGTCCGAGGCGATGAACAGCCATGACGTCGGCCGGGGCCGCGGCGGCGTGCGCGCGGCCCTGCGCCGGGTGACCGCCCGCGCCCTGGTCGCCGGCGTCGACTCCGACCGGCTCTACCCGCCGTCCCAGCAGGCGGAACTGGCCGCGGCCCTCCCTTCCTCGGACGCCCTGCGCCTGATCTCGTCGCCGCACGGCCACGACGGCTTCCTGATCGAGACGGACCAGGTGGGCGCGCTGGTGACGGAACTCCTCGCCTGACACGGGCCAGGCGGCTCTCGGCTCCCGGTTCGCGGGGCGCTCGCGGGCCGCCCGTCAGCCCGCGTGGGTGGAGAAGAGGCCGCCCGTCGGACCCTGTTTGTCGCCGCCCTGGGCCTTCTTCAGGGCGTTGGCCAGGCCCTCGATGGTCAGGGACTGCAGGATGACCCGGCCGTGGCCCTCCAGGGTGGCCAGGGACAGGCCCTCGCCGCCGAAGACGGCGTTCATCAGGCCCTGGCGGTTGAGGCCGCCGACGCGCTGGACGCCGTACTGGATGCCCTCCTCGAAGGCGACGACGCAGCCGGTGTCGACCTCGATACGGCCGCCGAAGTCGGCCGGGTCGAGGTCGATGAAGTTGCCCGCGCCGGCGATGATCACCGTGCCGCGGCCGGTGAACTTCTCCAGGACGAAGCCCTCGCCGCCGCTCATGCCGGTCCGGCCGCCCTGGAAGGCGATGCCGAAGTCGACGGTGGACTCGGCGGCCACGAACGCGTCCTTCTCGGCGAACCACGCCCGCGTGCCGTCCAGCTCCAGCGCGCGCATCTCGCCCGGCAGCACGCCCGCGAAGCCGACGGTGCCCTCGCCGCCCTGGCTGGTGAAGTACTGGAAGGCCAGCGACTCGCCCGCCAGCGCCCGCTGGCCGACCTGCATGGCCGTGCCCATCGCCTGGCGCAGCAGGCCGCCCATGCCGCCGGAGCCTCCGCCCGGCTGCTGCCCGCCGCGGTCCGACGGGCCGCCGAGGCGGGTCTCCATGGTCACGTTCGTCGTCTTGAACAGAAACTTGCCCGCCTCGCAGTACACCGTCTGACCGGGCTGCAGGGAGACGACCGCCATCTGCATGGCGTTGCCGACGATCTCTTGCTGAAGTGTCACACGGGGAGAACGAGCCGGACGGAGGAAAGAGTTCCGGCCGCCGCAGGTCGGCGTCCGTTCGCCGCCAGCGCCACCGGCCCGGGGCGGCTGGGATGGACCCATGAACACCACTCGCACGACCGACCCCAATCCCGCACCCCTGCACGGCAAGGTGGCCCTGGTGACCGGCGGCAGCCGGGGCATCGGCGCGGCCACGGCCCTGCGCCTCGCCCGCGACGGCGCGGACGTCGCCGTCACGTACGTGAACGGCAAGGAGGAGGCCGAGGACGTCGTACGGCGCGTCGGCGCGCTCGGCCGGCGGGCCCTCGCGGTGCGCGCCGACGCCGCCGACGCCGCCGAGGCGGCGGACGCCGTGGAGCGCGTGGCCGGGCAACTCGGCGCCCTGCACGTGCTCGTGAACAACGCGGGCGTCGGCCTGCTGGGCCCGCTGGAGGACCTGACGGCCGCCGACGTGGACCGGGTGCTCGCCGTGAACGTGCGCGGGGTGTTCCTCACCACGCGCGCGGCGGCCGCCCGCATGGGGCGCGGCGGGCGGATCGTCACCATCGGCAGTTGCCTGGCGCAGCGCGTGCCGGGGCCGGGCGCCACGCTCTACACGATGACCAAGTCCGCGCTGGTCGGCCTGACCAAGGCGCTGGCCAGGGAGCTGGGGCCGCGCGGGATCACGGCGAACGTGGTGCACCCGGGGCCGATCGACACGGACATGAACCCGGCCGACGGGCCGAACGCGGACGGCCAGGCGGCGGTGACCGCGCTGGGCCGCTTCGGCACGGCGGACGAGGTGGCCGGCCTGGTGGCGTACCTGGCGTCGGCGGACTACGTCACGGGCGCGGAGTTCGCGGTGGACGGCGGGTTCTCGGCATAGGACCGGACGGGCGCGCGGCGGGTGTCCGGTCCGCGCGCCCCTCCCGGTCCGGCGCCGCGCGGATCAGCCGCCCAGTTCCTGGTGCCGGGCCGTGAGGCGGGCCGCGCCCTCCTCGGTCAGGGAGCCGAACAGGCGCAGGCGGGAGATGCCGCCGTCCGGGTAGATGTCCACGCGCGCGTGGGTGCCCACCGCGGGCGTCGGCAGGACGAAGCGGTGGTTGGTGTCGGGCTGCAGGCGGGTCCGCGGCAGGACCTCCTGCCAGGGCCCGTCCTCGCCGTCGCGCACGGACACCGACGCCCAGCCCGCGCTGTTGCCCTTCAGATACGCGGTGTCGATCTCCAGGGCGCGGATCTCGGCCTGCGCCACCAGCCGGTAGCGGATCCAGTCGTTGCCGCGGTCACGGCGCCGGCGGGTCTCCCAGCCGTCGTCCATCTTGTGGGAGCGGCCCGGCTGGATGGTGTGGGAGGCGGGCGAGTAGAAGAGGTCAGAGGCGTCCTCGACCTGGCCGCCGTTCTCCAGCGCGACCACGTCGAAGGCACCGAGCACCGCCAGCCACGCGGGGTCGGGCACGACCTCGCCGTACACGCGCAGGCGGGCGATGCCGCCGTCGGGGTGCTGGACGACGCGCAGGTGCGTGAAGCGCTGCTCGGCCCGGACGGCGAAGCCGTTCGCCGCGTGGCCGCCGACCGGGGTGCGCGGGACGAGGGTGGTCCACTTGACGTCGTCGCCGAGCAGCTCCTCCGGCGACGGGGAACCCGGCACCGACGCGGCCTCGACGGACACGGCCTGCGGGTAGTTGCCGCGGAAGTGGGCCGTGTCGACGACGATCCCGCGGATCACGCCGGGCGCGCCGAGCCGTACCAGCGCCCAGTCGTGGTCGTCCTCGGCCGGCCACGGGTGCTCGGCGGAGACACCGCGGCGCCGGCGGGTCTCCCAGCCGTCCATGATCTTGCCCTTGTGCCCGAAGTGCTCGGGGTCGAACTCGGCGCGCCCGGGCAGCAGCAGGTTCTCGCGCTGGGCGAAGAACTCGTCGTCGGCGGCGATGACGGCGGCGCCGAGCCGGCGGTCGGCGAGGTCGGCGTACCGGGTGAAGGGGAAGTCGGCGGTGCGGTAGTCCGCGTACGGGTCGCCGCCGCCGTAGGGCTGCGCGTCGCCGGTGAAGCTGGGTATCGCCGTCACGGTGATCAGGGATTCCTCTCGGAGTCGGCCGGTGCGGGTCTGGGCGGGTGGGTGGTCAGCGGGTCAGCAGGCGGCCCCTCGGCTCGGTGAAGTCGCCGTCCGCGACGATGCGTTCGCCGCGCAGCCAGGTGGACCGCACGACGCCGTACAGCGTCCGGCCGGCGTACGCGGTGACGCGGTTGCGGTGCTGGAGGGCCGCCGGGTCCACGGTGAAGGTCTCGTCGGGGGCGAGGACGGCGAAGTCGGCGTCGTGGCCCGGCGCGATGGCGCCCTTGCGGCCGTCGAGGCCGACCAGGGCGGCGGTGCGGGCCGACATCCAGCGGACCACGTCCTCCAGGCCGTGGCCGCGCGCGCGGGCCGCGGTCCACACGGCCGGGAGGCTGAGCTGGAGGCCGGAGATGCCGCCCCAGGCGGTGGCGAAGTCGTCGGTCTTCAGGTCGGCCGTCGAGGGCGAGTGGTCGGTGACCACGCAGTCGATCGTGCCGTCGGCCAGCGCCTGCCAGAGCAGGTCCTGGTTGGCCGCCTCGCGGATGGGCGGGCAGCACTTGAACTCGCTGGCCCCGTCGGGGACTTCCTCGGCGGTGAGGGCGAGGTAGTGCGGGCAGGTCTCCACCGTCAGGCGTACGCCCTCGGCCCTGGCCCGCGCGATCAGCGGCAGGGCGTCGCTGGAGGACAGGTGCAGGACGTGCACGCGTGCGTGCAGGCGCCGGGCGTGGTCGACGAGCGCGGCGATCGCCGTGTCCTCGGCGTCGCGGGGCCGGCTGGCGAGGAAGTCGGCGTACCGGGGGCCGCCGTGCTGCGGGGCGGCGGCCAGGTGGTGCGGGTCCTCGGCGTGCACGATGAGCAGCCCGTCGAAGCCGGCGATCTCGGCCAGGGACTGCGCGAGTTGCTCCTGGTCGAGGTGCGGGAACTCGTCGACGCCCGACGGCGACAGGAACGCCTTGAAGCCGAACACGCCGGCGTCGTGCAGGGGGCGCAGGTCCTTGACGTTGTCCGGCAGGGCCCCGCCCCAGAAGCCGACGTCGACGTGGGCCTTGTCGCGGGCCACCCGCTGCTTGGCGCGCAGGTGGTCGACCGTCGTGGTGGGCGGAACCGAGTTGAGGGGCATGTCGATCAGGGTCGTGATGCCGCCGGCCGCGGCCGCGCGGGTGGCGGTCCAGAAGCCCTCCCACTCGGTGCGCCCCGGGTCGTTGACGTGCACGTGGGTGTCGACGAGGCCGGGCAGCAGCACGTCGTCGCCGACGTCCTCCAGCCGGGCCCCGGCCGGCAGGTCCGCGTCGTACGGCAGGACGGCGGTGATCGTGCCGGCGGTGACGGCCACCGAGGCGGCGCGCGTCCCCTCCGGGGTGACGACGCGCGTGGAGCGCATCACCAGTTCAGCGTCGGACAGCGCCGGTCGAGCGTCGGACACCGGGACCCCTCTCTCCGTGACACGGGGTTCACTTCCACGAAACGGAATTCAACTTTCTGTTGAAGAAGTCTTCCCTCCCGCCCATCCGCCGTCAAGGGCACACTCCTCCACAGTGCACCCGCGGCCGACAGTCTGGACGTTTCCACAAAGCGGAATTAGGATTCCAACCAGCAGAACGTAGTTACGCACAACCCGGCAGTCAAGCGACCGGCGGGTAGGCTTCTGCCCTCCCCGCCAGTCCCGAAAGGAACGCGCCGTGCCGACGTCCAGCGCCAGCACCACCGACTCCGCCAGGTCCGCCGCCGGAGGCGTGCAGTCCCTCGAGCGCGCCTTCGACCTGCTCGAGCGGATGGCCGACGCGGGGGGCGAGGTCGGACTGAGCGAGCTGTCCGCGAGCAGCGGGCTGCCCCTGCCGACCATCCACCGCCTGATGCGCACCCTCGTGGCGTGCGGGTACGTCCGCCAGCAGGCCAACCGGCGGTACGCGCTCGGGCCGCGGCTGATCCGGCTCGGCGAGTCGGCGTCCCGGCTGCTGGGCACCTGGGCGCGGCCGTACCTGGCGCGACTGGTCGAGGAGACCGGCGAGACCGCCAACATGGCGCTGCTCGACGGCGACGAGATCGTGTACGTGGCGCAGGTGCCGTCCAAGCACTCGATGCGCATGTTCACCGAGGTCGGCCGGCGCGTCCTGCCGCACTCCACCGGCGTCGGCAAGGCGCTGCTCGCGGACTTCCCCGACGCGGAGGTGCGCGCCCTGCTCGCCCGCACGGGCATGCCGGCCGCGACCGAGAAGACCATCACCACTCCGGAGGGCTTCCTGGCGGCGCTGGAGGAGGTCCGCCGGGCCGGCTACGCGGTCGACGACAACGAGCAGGAGATCGGCGTGCGCTGCCTCGCCGTGCCGGTCCCCGACGCCCCCACCGCCGCGGCCATCTCCATCTCGGGTCCGGCGGGCCGGGTCACCGAGTCCGCCACGGAGCGGATCGTGCCGGTGCTCCAGCAGATCGCCGGGGAGCTGTCCGCGGCACTGGTGAGCCAGAACCAGGCGTGAGCGAGCGGCCGTCCGTCCGGCGCGCGCGCCGGACGGCGCGGTGGCTCAGCGGCGCGGCAACCCGGGCCGGTGGCATGCCGGTTAGCGTCAGCGGCGCGGTGGCGCAGCTCGACGGCACGGCAGTTCGCGTCGGCGGCGCGGCGAGGCGCGTCACCGGCGCGGCGGCTCGCCGAACAGCTCGACCGCGTGCCGCACGTCCGACAGTCCGCCCGCGAGGGCGCTGACCGAGCCGATCGCTCCCGCGATCAGCAGCAACGAGCCGCGCAGGCGAGGGACTTCGGGGACACCATGGGTCGCCATCGCGGCGAGGGCGGCGAGTTCGTCCTCGGCCGTCGCACGGTCCGGGAAGTCCGCGGGGAGCACGGCGAGTTCGCGGCGCAGCCGGGACACCGCGGTCCGCAGCCCCGTCACCCTGGGATCGTTCTCGCTGCCGGTCACTGGCCTCTGCCCCAAGCTCCGCAACACAGCTTCCCCCCTCGCACGCCGTCGTGCGCCGGTCCGTCGTGTTCCCCCGGGGCCTGCCCGGCAAGCCCCCGCCGCCCCTGCGACAGTGCCGGACGCCGCGGGGACGCGGGTCAGTAAACGCCACCGGGCCCCACCACGCCACAGCGGGGACGGAAATTCAGCCGCGCGTGAGCGCGGCGCGCCGCGCGCCGGAGCCGACCCGCCCGGACGGGCCCCCCGCCGCCCCGTCGGGTATGCAGGAGCCATGACTCGTACGGAACACCTCCATGCCGACGCGGATCCGGCGGCGCGGGCCACCGGGAGCGTCGTCGGGCTGCTGCTCGCGGCCGGCGGGGGCCGGCGTCTCGGTGGCCGGCCCAAGGCGCTGCTCGTCCACCGGGGCCGGCCGCTGGTCGAGCACGCGGTGGGCGTCCTGCACGCGGCCGGCCTCGCGCGCGTGCACGTGGTCCTCGGGGCGGCCGCCGACGCCGTACGGGAGCGGGCGGCGCTCGACGGGTGCGTCCTGGTGGACAACCCGGACTGGGAGCAGGGCATGGGCTCCTCGCTGCGGGCCGGGCTGGCCTCGCTGGCGGGGACGGGGGCGCGGGCCGTCGTCGTCTCGCTCGTCGACCAGCCGGGCATCGGGCCCGAGGCGGTGGCCCGGGTGCTGGCCGCGCACCGGGACGACACGTCGCTGGTGTCGGCGGCCTACGACGGCGTGCGCGGCCATCCGGTGCTGCTCGGGGCGGCCCACTGGGCGGGGGTCGCGGCGGCGGCGACGGGCGACCGCGGCGCGCGCGGCTACCTGCGGACACACGACGGGGAGATCGCCCTGGTCGAGTGCGGTGACGTCGCCCGGCCCCATGACATCGACACGGTGGCGGACCTGGGCCACCTTGAGTGAACGGGGTGGCACCGAGCGCCACCTTGGCTCGAACCGGAGAATCTCGACATCAACAAACCATTGAAGTTCCACGATGAGGAAACTAGTATCCACTGCTCAGAAGCGTCCGTCCGCACATCCGGTGCCTTCTGTCCCGTTCGTGCCTGTTGGCATCCGGTGCCACCGCTGAAGGAAGTGACAGCTCATGTCCGCACCAGCGCCGTCCCCGCTGGCCATCGTCGACGCCGAGCCCCTGCCCCGGCAGGAGGAGGTCCTCACCGACGCGGCGCTCGCCTTCGTGGCGGAGCTGCACCGGCGGTTCACGCCGCGCCGTGACGAACTCCTCGCCCGCCGCGCCGAGCGCCGCGCCGAGATCGCCCGCACCTGCACGCTCGACTTCCTCCCGGAGACCGCCGCGATCCGCGCGGACGAGTCCTGGAGGGTGGCCCCCGCCCCCGCCGCCCTGAACGACCGCCGCGTGGAGATCACCGGCCCCACCGACCGCAAGATGACCATCAACGCTCTGAACTCCGGGGCGAAGGTGTGGCTCGCGGACTTCGAGGACGCCTCCGCGCCGACCTGGGAGAACGTCGTCACGGGCCAGCTCAACCTGATCGACGCCTACGCCCGCCGCATCGACTTCACCGACGAGCGCAGCGGAAAGTCGTACGCGCTGCGCGCCGAGAACGAACTCGCCACCGTCGTCATGCGACCGCGCGGCTGGCACCTGGACGAGCGCCACCTCGTCGACGCCGAAGGCCGCCCGGTGCCCGGCGCCCTCGTCGACTTCGGCCTGTACTTCTTCCACAACGCCCGGCGCCTGATCGACCTCGGCAAGGGCCCGTACTTCTACCTGCCCAAGACGGAGTCCCACCTCGAGGCCCGCCTGTGGAACGACGTGTTCGTCTTCGCCCAGGACCACGTCGGCGTCCCGCAGGGCACCGTCCGCGCCACCGTCCTCATCGAGACGATCACGGCGGCGTACGAGATGGAGGAGATCCTCTACGAACTGCGCGACCACGCCTCGGGGTTGAACGCCGGCCGCTGGGACTACCTGTTTTCCATCGTGAAGAACTTCCGTGACGGCGGGGAGAAGTTCGTCCTGCCGGACCGCAACGCCGTCACGATGACCGCGCCGTTCATGCGCGCCTACACCGAACTCCTCGTGCGCACCTGCCACAAGCGCGGCGCGCACGCCATCGGCGGCATGGCGGCCTTCATCCCCTCCCGCAGGGACCCCGAGGTCAACCGGGTCGCCTTCGAGAAGGTCCGCGCCGACAAGGACCGCGAGGCGAACGACGGTTTCGACGGCTCCTGGGTGGCCCACCCCGACCTGGTGCCGATCGCCATGGAGTCCTTCGACCGGGTCCTCGGCGACCGGCCACACCAGAAGGACCGCCTGCGCGAGGACGTCCACGTCGAGGCCGCCGACCTGATCGCCGTCGACTCCCTCGACGCTAAGCCCACGTACGCCGGTCTCGTCAACGCCGTCCAGGTCGGCATCCGCTACATCGAGGCCTGGCTGCGGGGCCTGGGCGCGGTCGCCATCTTCAACCTGATGGAGGACGCGGCGACCGCCGAGATCTCCCGCTCCCAGATCTGGCAGTGGATCAACGCGGGCGTGCAGTTCGAGAACGGCGAGAAGGCCACCCCGGAGCTGGCCCGCAAGGTCGCCGCCGAGGAACTGGCGGCTGTCCGCGTCGAACTCGGCGAAGATGCCTTCGCGGCCGGCCACTGGCAGCAGGCCCACGACCTGCTGCTCCAGGTCGCCCTGGACGAGGACTACGCGGAGTTCCTGACGCTGCCCGCCTACGAGCAGCTCAAGGGCTGACCGCCCCGGCGGGGCGTGTGCCGCGGGGAGCGCCGCTCCCGCCGGCCCGCGCCCCCCCGCTCACCCCAGGTGGACCGACCAGTCCTGCTCCGCGGGCGGCTTGCCGTGCAGGTCGGGCACCTGCTTGAGCCAGGCCGGGCGGCCCCGCCGGCTGCGTTCCGCGCGCCGGGCGTTCTCGGCGGCCAGCTCCTCGGGGCTCGGGAAGTCGGTGGGCAGCCACTGCTGCGACGCCCGCACGCGCGCGTGGAGGTAGCCGACGTAGGCGGCGCGGACCTCGTCGGGCGTCGCGAAGCCGGTGAGCCACGCGTCGGGCACCTCGGCGACGACCTCCCGCAGCAGCTCCTCGGTGACCCTCGGCGCCAGCTCGGCGTCGGCGGCGCGCACGTCGGGGCCGTACAGGCCGAGGGCGTGGTGGCGGAAGTCGTAGCGCTTCTCCGGCGCCGAGACGTCCCAGCGGTGGTGGAAGACCAGCGCCGCGCCGTGGTCGATCAGCCACAGCTGCGGCGGGACCGTGCCGAGCGTCGGCCACACCATCAGGTTGGAGCTGTGCACCGTACGGTCCACGTTGACGGTCAGCGCGTCCAGCCAGACGATCCGGCCGGCCTCCAGCGGGTCCACGGGGAAGACCCGCGCGATCTCCGGGGTGAAGTCGCGGGCGCCGGGCAGGAAGTCCATCCCGAGGTTGAGGCCCGCGCTGGCGTTCAGCAGGTCGCGGACCTCGTGGTGCGGCTCGTGCGCCCCGAGCGCCGGGTCGAAGTGGGCGAGGACCAGCTCGGGCACGCGCAGTCCCAGTGCCCGGGCCAGCTCCCCGACGATCACCTCGGCGACGAGCGCCGTGCGGCCCTGCGCGGACCCGGTGAACTTCACGACGTACGTGCCGTCGTCGTCGGCCTCGACGACCCCGGGGACGGAGCCGCCGGACCGGAGCGGGGTCACGTATCGAACAGCAGTCACGTCGCGCAGCACACCGGCCAGCGTAGTTCAGCTCATCCGCGGGCCAGCGGGTTCGGCAGCGGCAGGTAGCGGGCCGCGGCGCCGTCGGCCGCCGTCCAGCGCAGCAGCAGGTTCGTCTTGCCGGGCAGGGTGGGCGCGGTCAGCAGGGCGGTGGCCTCGGGGAGGTCCGCGCGGGCCAGCTCGCGGCGGACGGCCGGCCAGGGGTCGAGGCCGGGGTGGTGCTCGGCGAGGGCCGCGGCGACCTCCCGGAGGTGGTTGACGACCAGGCAGTACACCAGCCGCTCCCAGCCCGCCGCGCGGGACACCTCCGGCAGCAGCTTGACGCCCTCGGCGTCCCGGAACAGGGCCTGCGCCGGGGTGCCGTCGGCGTCCACGGCGACGAGGGTGTTCTGCAGGTGGGCCTCCAGGACGACGCCGTGGCCCGCGAAGGCGCCGAGCACGGGCGGCACCACGGCCGACAGGTACGCCGCCCACCAGCCCACCGGGTCCCGCGTGGCCGCGAGCGGGCTGCCGGGGAAGCCCTCGGCCAGACCCGCCGCGAGCAGCGGCGTGGTGCCCGGCAGCAGGTGCCCGCCGAAGCCGTCGCGGACCAGCACGGCGAGCTCCTCGAAGGCGAAGGCGGCGGTGCGGTAGGCGCGGTCGCTCAGCCAGGCCGCGGCCGGCCGGATCGTGCTCCGCCCGCCCGCGCCCCGACCGTTCCCGCCCGGGCCGTCCGTCCGCGGGCCCCCCGTCCGCGCGCCTCCCGTTCCCGGTCCGGCGGTCCCCGGGCCGGCCGCCGCGAAGGCGGTCGCGACCGCCTCGTCCGTGCGGCGCAGCCTCAGCAGGTCGTGACGCCACAGCCGGCGGATGTCGTTGGTGATCCGGACGTCCAGGCTGAACTTCAGGAACAGGTCGCGCTGCGGGGCGTACACCGTGCGGACCGCGGCCGTCGGCCGGACCGGGAAGCCGGTCTCGCCCAGCCGGACGAGGCGGCCGTCCGCGAAGGCGGCCGCGAGGTCGCGGCCCACCAGGTCGAGCTGCCAGGGGTGGGCGGGCAGCAGCCGGTAGCCGGGCGGTGCGGTGCCCAGCGCGTCGAGGGCGCGGGTGTCGCCCTCCTCGACGGCCTGGTCCTCCCGCACCCCCAGCAGGACCAGCGGGAAGCGGGCGTACGCCTCGGGCGCGTACGGCAGCCAGGCGGCGGCCGGACCGCCGCCGCGCGCCTTGGGCGCCGGGTGGTGCGGGTGACCGGTCAGCAGACACTGCTCGGAGCGCACGTAGAGGTCGTCGGGCGGGGCGGTGCGTGCGCGGGCGGCGAGCAGGGCCGCGACGGCCGCCCGGCTGTCCAGCATCTCGGCGGGCAGCTCGTGGTTGGACAGGCCGGTGTGCCGGCGCAGCTCCTCCGCGACCAGCTTCACCAGCTCCGGGTGGTCGAGGCGGTGCCAGGCGCCGGCCGCGCGCACCTCCGGCAGCGCGGGCCGCCGGGTGCCGCGCACGCGCAGCAGCCGTCCGCTGGGCAGCCGGTGGACCTGCCGTCCGCCCTCCTGCCGCAGCGGCTCGGCGACCTCCCGCAGCAGGCAGTTCAGCAGCGGCGCGGCCGCGTACGCGTCGGCCGTGTCGGCTTCGGCCGGGTCCGGCAGGTGCGCCACGTCGGCGGGTGGGGGGTTGACGTCCACGCGTTCCACTCGTTCTCTACGGTTCGTCGGGCGGGACGATCAGTATCGCTGTCGTCACGGCCCGCCGTTCGTGTACCCGAGGAGCAAGACCGTGCACCGTCCCCCCACCGCCGAGGCCGAGGTCGCCGCCGAGCTGGCCGCCCTGCGCCCCGCCCTCGGTTCCCGGTACGCGGCCGACCTGCCCGGCGCCCGGGCCGCCGTGCTGACCCGTCTGTGGCGGGCGCTGGCCCATGAGCCGCTGCCCTGGATCACCGGGCGCGCACCGGGCCGGGACGGCCTCGCGCTGCGTCTGGCCGACGGCCGCCGGCTGGAGGGTCCGCCCGCCGACCCGTACGCGACCGACGCCTACGTGGGCGCCGTACGCCTCGCCGGAACGGTGTACGACGATCCCGCGCGGTTGACGGCGGCGCTCGGGGTGCCGCGCGGGGCGGGCTTCGCGGCCGAGCTGGGCCACAGCGTCGCCTCGCTGGCGCTGTCCCGGGCCGCACAGGAGGCGCCCCCGGAAGCGCCGGCCCCGTGGCCGCGGCACGACTGGGAGTGGGAGCAGCGGGTGGTCGACGGGCACCCGTACCACCCCAACTGCCGCTCGCGGCCCGGCTTCTCGGTGGCCGAGCAGTTCGCGTACGGGCCCGAGCACCGGCCCGTGGTCCGGCTGGGGCTGCTGCCCGTGCCGGCGGGCGAGTGCCTGGTGTCGGGCGAGTGGCCCGGTGAACTGCGGGACGGCGGACGGTTGTTGATCCCGGTGCACCCGTGGCAGGCGGACCACGTGCTCAAGCGGTCCGGCGACCGGGGCCCGGCCGCCCGTCCGCTGATGTCCCTGCGCACGCTGGCCCTGCCGGACGGGCCGCACGTCAAAACCGCGCTGAGCGCCCGCCTGACCTCGTCGGTGCGGGACATCTCGGTCGCCTCGGTGACCGGCGCGGCGACGCTGTCGGCGTTCGGCGAGGCCGTGGCCGCGCGCGCCGACGGCCTGCTGCACGTCACCCGCACGCTGGGCGCGGCCACCGCCGACTCCCCCGACCTGGCGGCGGTGCTGCGCGAGGCGCCGGGCGGGTACGCCGGGCCCGGTGAGCGCGTGGTACCGGTGGCCGCGCTCCCGCTCACCGGCCTGCCGCGCTCGGCGGCCTGGTCGGCCGACTTCGCCCGGCTGGCGCTGACCGTCGGCCTGCGGCTGCTGGAGGCGGGCGTGGCGCTGGAGGCGCACGGCCAGAACCTGCTGGTGGTGCTGGGGCCGTCCGGGGCCCCGCTGCGGCTGGTCTACCGCGACCTGGCCGACATCCGGGTGAGCCCGGCGCGGCTGGCCCGGCACGGCGTGCCCCTGCCGGAGCTGCCCGCCCGGATCCTCACCGACGACCCGACGGCCCTGCGCCGCAAGCTCTTCGGCTCCCTCGTCGGCGGCGCCCTGGCGGGCACGACCGGCAGCCGCACCGCGCTGGCCGAGGCCCTGGCCTCCGCCGTACGGCACCTGCCGCGCACGCCGGACCTGGCGGCGCTGTGCGAGGACCCGCTGCCCGTCAAGGCGTTGACACTGATGCGGCTGTCGACGGAAGGGGGCGGGGACCGGTGGGCCGGGCTGCCGAACCCGCTGGCCGGGTGACGGGACCGACCGCGGCACCGTCCCGCAACACCTGCGTTCAGCCCGCCTTCTGACCTCGTTTTGAAGCCGGGCACCTCTGATCAATAGGATCCGCCGATGATCAGAACACAACGGCTGGCGGCGGGCGTCTGCGCCCTGCTCGCCGCGCTCGCGTCCGGGATCGCGTTCCCGGCCGGGGCGGTGGCCGACGAGACCACCGCCCTGGCGCCGAAGGTCGACCTCGTCCTCGACGTGAGCGGCTCGATGCGCACCAAGGACATCGACGGCGGGACGCGGATGGCCGCGGCCAAGCAGGCGTTCAACGAGGTGCTGGACGCCACGCCCGAGGAGGTGCAGCTCGGCATCCGCACGCTGGGCGCGACCTACCCCGGCGACGACCGCAGGACGGGCTGCAAGGACACCGCGCAGCTCTACCCCGTGGGCCCGCTGGACCGCACCGAGGCCAAGTCCGCCGTGGCAACCCTGTCGCCCACCGGCTGGACGCCGATCGGCCCGGCGCTGCTGAAGGCCGCCGACGACCTCGAGGGCGGCGAGGGCTCCAAGCGCATCGTCCTGATCAGCGACGGCGAGGACACCTGCGCCCCGCTCGACCCGTGCGAGGTGGCCCGCGAGATAGCCGCCAAGGGCATCGGCCTGACCATCGACACGCTCGGCCTGGTGCCCAACACCAAGATGCGGGCGCAGCTCAGCTGCATCGCGGAGGCCACCGGCGGCACCTACACCTCGGTCGAGCACACGGACGAACTCACCGACAAGGTGAACCAGTTGGTGGACCGCGCGGCCGACCCGGTGGTCACCCCGGTGGCCACCGAGGGCGGCTCCTCCTGCCCGAAGGCGCCGACGCTGAAGTCGGGCCTGTACACGGACCGCGAGGAGTTCGGGCAGGAGCGCTGGTACCGGGTCGACGTCGACCCCGGCAAGGAGCTGCGCGCCTCGGTGAGCGTGGCGGCCGACCGCACCATGAACCCCGACCACGGGCTGCTGGTACGGGCGTTCACCACGCACGGCCGGGAGATCGTGCGCGGCGAGGCGGCCGGCAGCGGCCGCACCGACGTCATATCGACGGGCCTGCGCTACCCGAAGGCCGACTCCGACGACGACGACGCGCCGGCCGAGACCGTGTGCCTGCTGGTGACGAACTCCTTCTCGGCCGCCTCCGGGGTGAAGACCACGCCCGGCATGCCGGTCGAGCTGACCGTGGACGTGGTCGACGGCCCGTCGCAGGCCGACGACGTGGCGTCGTTCGGGCTCGGCCGCGGGTGGTGGCTGCTCGGCGCGCTGGTGCTGTTCAGCTTCCTCGCGGGTCTGGTGTGGGGCTGGCTGTCGCGCTGGCGTGTCGCGGTCTGGAGGACCAACTGATGCGGATGACCACGGTGTGGGGCGCGGCCCTGCTGGTTCTGGGGCTGGCGGCGGGTCCCGCCGCGGCCGACTCGACCCCTTCGGCGAGCCCCTCGGGCGACGCCTCGGCGCCCACGTCGGCGGGCACGTCGTTCCGTACGGCGACGGAGATCGACCAGGGGCGCACGGCGACGGCGAGCGCCTCGACGGGCGACTACCTGTACTGGTCGTTCGCGGCGGACGTGCTGGAACGGCCCACGGTGAGGGCGACGGTCAAACTGCCCGCGTCCCACGCGGCGCAGACCTGGCAGGTCGACGTGTACGACGGGCTGCGCCGCCGCCAGGCGTGCCAGTACGGCGCCCAGACGCGCACCGCCGCCCAGGGCACGGCCGAGGTCGAGGTGGAGTGCGTGCTGCGCACCGTCCGCGCCTGGTCGGAGCCGTGGGCCGACGACCCGCTGCCGGGCACGTACTACGTGCGGCTGACGACCGTGCGCCTGCAGACGGCGGACCTGGGCCAGCCGGTCGACGCCTCCGTCCGGGTGGAGTCCAAGGACATCGGCGGGTCGGCCGCGGTCGACGGGTGGCTCGCGGAGCCGCTCGTGCCGGGTGTCGCGGTCGCCTCGCAGCACGACGGCAAGGACGACGACTCGAGGAGGACGGCGGTGCTGTCGAGCATCGAGCCGGACGGCGGCTGGTCGTCCGGCTGGTGGTCGGACCGCTGGGTGTGGACGGGCATCGGCGCGGTGCTGGCCGCGCTCGCCGGCATCGGCGGCTACGTCCTCACACGGGGCACGGGCCGCCCGTCCCGGGTGCCGCCGGGGGCGTGACGAGGCCGTAGGCCACACCTCTGATGTGCCGTCAGAAGGGCTCACCGCACGACGCGGTGGGCCCTTCCCGCTGTTCGGGGACCCCGTCCGGGCGCGCCCCTGCGACCGGTCACCCCTCGCGCAGGGCCTTGGCGAGGGTGCCCTCGCCGGTCACCTCGATCCGGCCCGCGCGCACGGCGTCGGACACGCTCACCTCGCCCCGTGCGACGGCCGTGCAGGTGGCGGTGTCCAGCACCAGCCGGGCGTCGGGTTCGGCGGACGCGGCCCCGTCGCCGTAGACCGGGCCGTCCCCGGCGCCGACGTGCAGGTGGAACTCGCCCTCCTCCAGCCGGACTTCCACCAGGCCCTGGCCCTCCAGGGCGCGCAGCAGGGGCAGGGCGAACCAGTGGGCGCGCACCGCGTCGGTGGGCCGCCGCTCCCCCAACTCGGGCTGTCCCCATGCCCCGAGGGCCTGGAGGACGGGCAGCAGTTCCCGGCCGCGGGGGGTGAGGTCGTAGACGTAGGCGGCGCCGGGCGGGGGCAGCCGGCGGCGGGTGGTCAGGCCGTCCCTCTCCATGTCCTTCAGCCGCGAGGCGAGTACGTCCGTGCTGACGCCCGGCAGGTCGGCGTGCAGGTCCGTGTAGCGGCGCGGACCGGCGAGCAGTTCCCGGACGATCAGCAGGGTCCAGCGGTCGCCCACGACGTCGAGGGCCCGGGCGGCGGAGCAGTACTGGTCGTAGCTTCGGCGAGGTGACATGCGACGCAGTCTAGACAAGTCGTTGGACTTTCCAAGCTCGCACTTGGTAAAACCAAGCAACACGAGTTCCCGGAGGGGCGCATGGAGTTCCGGCAGTCGAACAAGCTGAGCGAGGTTTGCTACGAGATCCGCGGCCCGGTGATCGAGCAGGCCAACGCGCTGGAGGAGGCGGGGCACAGTGTGCTGCGCCTGAACACCGGCAACCCCGCGCTGTTCGGCTTCGAGGCGCCGGAGGAGATCCTCCAGGACATGATCCGGATGCTGCCCCGGGCGCACGGCTACACCGACTCGCGCGGCGTCCTGTCGGCCCGCCGGGCGGTCGCCCAGCGCTACCAGACGCTCGGCCTCGCGGTGGACGTCGACGACGTGTTCCTCGGCAACGGCGTGTCCGAACTGGTCTCCATGGCCGTGCAGGCGCTGGTCGAGGACGGCGACGAGATCCTCATCCCCGCGCCGGACTTCCCGCTGTGGACGGCGGTGACGACGCTGGCGGGCGGCAAGGCGGTCCACTACCTGTGCGACGAGCAGGCCGAGTGGTACCCCGACCTGGCCGACATGGAGTCGAAGGTCACCGACCGCACGAAGGCGGTCGTCCTCATCAATCCCAACAACCCCACCGGCGCGGTCTATCCGAAGGAGATCGTCGAGGGCGTCCTCGACCTCGCCCGCCGCCACGGCCTGATGGTCTTCGCGGACGAGATCTACGACCAGATCCTCTACGACGACGCGGTGCACCACTCGGCCGCCGCCCTCGCCCCGGACCTGGTGGTCCTCACCTTCTGCGGACTGTCCAAGACCTACCGGGTGGCGGGCTTCCGCTCCGGCTGGCTCGTGGTCACCGGCCCCCGGCAGCACGCCCGCGACTACCTGGAGGGCCTGACGATGCTGGCCTCCATGCGGCTGTGCGCCAACGCGCCCGCGCAGTACGCCATCCAGGCCGCGCTGGGCGGCCGGCAGTCCATCGGCGAACTCACCGCGCCCGGCGGCCGGCTGCGCGAACAGCGCGACGTGGCCTGGGAGAAGCTGAACGAGATCCCCGGCGTGACGTGCGTGAAGCCCAAGGGCGCGCTGTACGCCTTCCCGCGCCTTGACCCCAAGGTCCACCCGATCCACGACGACGAGCGGTTCGTCCTCGACCTGCTGCTGCGCGAGAAGATCCAGGTGGTGCAGGGCACCGGCTTCAACTGGCCCTCCCCCGACCACTTCCGCATCCTGACCCTGCCCCACGCGGACGACCTGGAGGCGGCGATCGGACGGATCGGGCGGTTCCTCGGCGGGTACCGGCAGTGACGCCCGTCTAGCCTGGGGCCATGAGTGATCTCTTCCTGGTCCGGCACGGCGAGACCGAGTGGTCGCGGTCCGGACGGCACACCGGGTGGACGGACGTCCCCCTTACCGAGCGCGGGCGGGAGGAGGCGCGGCGGCTGGTGCCGCTCATCCGCTCCCACCGCATCGGCGCCGCGTTCGTCAGCCCCCTGCAGCGGGCGCGCGAGACGGCCGAGCTGATCGGCCTGCACGACGTGCGGATCGACTCGGACCTGCGCGAGTGGGACTACGGCGGCTACGAGGGCGTCACCACCGTCGAGATCCAGCGGGAGCGGCCGGGCTGGTTCCTGTTCGACGACGGGGTCGCCCCCGGCCCGCCGGACCACCCCGGGGAGAGCCCGGAACAGGTCGGGCGCCGTGCCGACCGGGCGCTGGCGAAGGTGGACGCGGCGTTCGCCAACACCGAGGGCTGCGTGGTGGTGGTCGCCCACGGCCACTTCCTGCGCGTGCTGACCGCCCGCCGGCTGGGCCTGCCGCCGTCCTCCGGCGCCCTGTTCCAACTGGCCACGGGCACCCTGTGCCGCCTGAGCACGGAGCACGGGCGCCCGGTGATCGCGGGGTGGAACATCCGGCCGCCGGAGTAGCGTCCCGGACCGGCGGAACGGCGGGCGGGGGCGTGTGCGGCCCCCTCCACAGGCGTACGCCCACCCCGGTTGTCAGACCCGCGCCGTAGCCTTCGGACGAAGAGGTCGCGCCGGGAGGGGCGGGACGGGCCCGGAGGGAGCGTGTCGTGAGCCGTCCGCCGACCGCCGCCCAGCGGCGGATGATCGAGGGCGCCGATCCGGTCACGGGGCGGCTGACCGGGACGCCCGCGCAGCTCGCGGCGCTGGTCGGGCGCGGGCTGGCCTTCCGGCACCCCCGGCCGCCGCACGACCACTTCCTCACCCCGGCCGGCCACCGGATGCGGGAGTCCCTCACCCGGCCGCCCGACCCCGTCGCCCCGGCCCGGCAGTCCGCGCCCGCCGCGGACAGCGGGGTGTTCAGCGCCCGCATCGGGGGCGAGGAGACGACGGACGCCTCGCCCCGCCGGGCCCGTGAGGTGCACAGCGCCTGGCAGGGCCTGCTGGAGCTGCGCCGGATGACCCGGCGCGACGGGGCCACGGACCGGCCCTGCGACTGGGAGCGCGCGCACCTGGTGCAGGCCGCCGCGCTCGCCCTGGAGGCGGCCGGTCACCGCCCGGCCGGCCCGGACGCCACGGACGGCTACCGGGTGCGCGCCACCCCGCAGCCGGAGGCGGTCGCCGTGCACGCTCCCGACGCGGCGGCCCTGCGGGCCTGCGCGGCCACCCTGGAGGCGGCGGGCTGGCAGACCGGCGAACACACCGACCCCCGCACCCGCACCCGCTACCTCCTGGCCTCACCCCGCCGGGCGTGACCGGGTCACGGTGCCGGACGACGACCATCAGTAGTCGGTCAGGTCCACGATCACATCGCAGTGCGGATCGTCGGACGGCCGATGCATCTGCTCGTTCGCCAGGAACGCCGGGGAGACCAGGGCACCGAGCAGGCCGGGCCCCGTACGGGTGATCAGTACATCCGCACCGTAGGTGCGGTCCCGCTCAGGCGAACGGAAGTAGAGCCGCATACGGTCCTCGCCCGTGATGACCGCCCCGATGAACAACGGCTTCCACGACACCTGCGTGGTGACGAAGGAGCTGACGAGATCGAGCAGACGACCCGTGGCCGCCTGCTCGGCGCCGGGTTCAGGAGCATTCACGTCTGGGCCCATGCCGGTCATTCGTTCCCAACCCAGCCATCGGATGATCGGAAAGACCTCCCTCAGACGCCGCCCCCGTCGACCAGGTCCCGTGCGTGCCGTTCGTCGTAGGTCGCGCGGGACTCGGCGACGTAGGTGCGGTTGCGCTCCGCCCAGGCCGTGAGCCGTTGCAGTGTTTCGTGCAACTCGCGGGCGACCGGCGTGAGTTCGTACTCCACCCGGGGCGGGACGGTCGGATGGACCGTGCGGGTGACGAGTCCGTCGCGCTCCAGGTTGCGCAGGGTCAGCGTCAGCATGCGGCGGCTGATGCCCTCGATGCCGCGCTCCAGTTCGGTGAAGCGGATCGGGCCGTGCGCCGCCGCGACCAGGATCTGCACGCTCCACTTGCCCGCGACCCTGTCAAGAACCTCACGGACGGGACAGGCGTGCGCGTTCACGACCTGCGGGGTAACACCCGTGTTCCTCCGGGACATCCGACTGCCTCCTTACACCGCCTCCCATGGTCACCGACGATGGGTCCCGTTACAAGTCGTGCACCAAGGGCACGAACGGTTCCCGTCGAGCATGCGGAGGCCCGCAGGCCATGTCCACCACCGCCGGTCCCCCGACCGTCCTCTCCCCGTCCCCCACCCGGTCCCGCTGGGCGTCCCTGGCCGTCCTGTGCGCGGGCACCCTGATGACCATCCTGGACGGCAGCATCGTCACCGTGGCGATGCCGGCCGTCCAGAGCGACCTGGGGTTCAGCGGCGCCGGGCTCGCCTGGGTCGTCAACGCCTACCTCATCCCCTTCGGCGGGCTGCTCCTGCTGGCCGGCCGGCTCGGGGACCTGGTGGGCCGCAAGCGGATGTTCGCCGCGGGCCTCGCGGTGTTCACCGCCGCGTCCGTGCTGTGCGGGCTGGCCACCGGCCGGGGTCTGCTCGTCGCGGCGCGCGCACTGCAGGGCGTCGGCGGGGCGATGACCTCCGCGGTGGTGCTCGGGATGCTGGTCGCGCTGTTCCCCGAGCCGCGTGAACGGGCGCGCGCCATCGCGGTGTTCAGCGCGGTCGGCGCGGCGGGCGGCGCGCTCGGCACGTTCCTCGGCGGGGCGCTCACCCACCTGGCGGGCTGGCACTGGATCTTCCTCATCAACCTGCCGATCGGCGTGGCCGCCCTGACCGCGGCGGTCCGGGTGCTCGCCCCGGACCCCGGGGAGGGCCTCGGCCGGAACGCCGACTATCCCGGCGCCGCCCTGATCACCGGCGCGCTGATGCTCACCGTGTACGTCATCGTCGGCTCGGCCGGGCGGGCAGCGGGCACGACGGCCCTGCTGGGAGTGCTCGCGGCGGCGTTGTTCGCGGCGTTCACCCTGCGCCAGGCCCGCGCACCGCGCCCGCTGCTGCGCCTGCGGCTGTTCGGCTCCCGGCTGGTCAGCGGCGCGAACGCCGTCCAGGTCCTGATGGTCGCCACCATGTACGGCTTCCAGTTCATCGGTGCCCTGTACCTGCAACGCGTCCTCGGCTACGACGAGTTGACCACCGGGCTGGCGTTCCTGCCGGCGCCGCTGGTGATCGGGGCGCTGATGCTGGGCCTGTCGGCGCGGACCGTCGGCCGGTTCGGGGCGTACCGGGTGCTGCTGGGCGGCCTGATCCTCATCACGGCCGGCATGGCCCTGCTGGGCCGGGCCCCGGCAGACGGCCGCTACGCCACCGACGTCCTGCCGCCCCTGCTCCTGCTGGCCGTCGGGTTCGCCGCCGCGATGCCCGCGCTGACCGGCCTCGCGATGGCGGGCGCCCGGGAGGAGGACGCCGGCCTCGCCTCCGGCCTGTTCAACACCACGCAGGTGGTGGGCGGTTCCCTGGGCCTGGCGGTGCTGTCCACCCTGGCCGCCGGCCGCACGGACGCCCTCCTGGACGACGGGGCCGCGCTGGTCCCCGCCACCGCCGAGGGCTACCGGCTCGCCTTCCGGGTCGCCTCCTTCGTCGCCCTGGGCGCGCTGGCCCTGGCGGCGGCGGTGCTGCGGGGACGGGCGGCCGAGCACGCCTGAGCCCCCGCTCACCCCACCCGCGCCCCGGCCTCACGCCCCGTCGAACGCCGCCCGGTGATCCCGCGCCCACGCGCGATAGGTGCGTGCCGGGCGGCCCAGCACGGCCGGCACGTCCTCGGTGACGACGGCGTTGCGGCCCGCGCGGACGTAGGCCATGCCGGCCAGCACGTCCTCGGCCGCCCGCTCGGCCAGCCCCCAGGCGGCCAGGTGGGCCCGGGTCTCCTCCGGGGAGAGGTCCCGCGCGGTGACCGGGCGGCCGAGCACGTCGGCGAGGACCGCCGCCTGCCCGGGGACGCTGATCGCCTCCGGGCCGGTCAGCGTGTACGTCCGCCCGCTGTGCCCGGCGTCGAGCAGGGCCCGCGCGGCCACCTCGGCCACGTCGCGCGGGTCGATCACGCCCTGTCGCCCGTCGCCCGACATGTTGGGCACCGGTTCGCCCGCGCCGATCGCCCCCGCCCAGCCCAGGGTGTTGGAGGCGAAGGAGGACGGCCGCAGCACGGTCCACTCGGCCCCGCTCCCGCGCACCGCCCGCTCGCCGGGCACGTGCCAGCCGCCGAACGAGCCCAGGTCCGGGTCGCCCGTGCCGATGGCGGACAGCTTGACCAGGCGGCCGACGCCCGCCGCGCGGGCCGCGGACACCAGCGCCTCGTCGTGCCGCGTGTCCGGCCCCGGCACGCCCACCAGGAAGGCGGCCGCGACCCCGTCCATGGCCGCCCGCAGCGAGGCCGCGTCGCGGTAGTCGCCGGGCACCACGTCGGCCCCGGGCGGTACCCGGCCCGCCGCGGGGTCCCGGGTGAGGGCGCGCACCTTCTCGCCGCGCGTGGTGAGGAGTCGTACCAGTTCACTGCCGATGGAGCCCGTGGCACCGGTCACGAGGATCATGCCCTCACCGTGCGCGGCCCGGGCGGTGCGCCGCTAGGAAATTCCGGCACGGCTGCGCGGCCCGTGCGGGGCGGGGGCGCGCGTACGGTGGGGACATGACCTCCGCCGTCGCCGAGCGTGTCCAGCCCCTGCCCGAGGAACTGCGGGACTACGTCACCCGGTTCGCGGTGTCGGCGACGGACGGCGCTCCCGGCGAGCCGTACACCTACGTCCCGGAGCCGGCGGTGCAGCTCGTGGTGCGCGTCGCGGCCGGCGGCCGGCCCGGGGCCCTGGTGATCGGCCCGCGCACCCGGGCGGCGTACCACGCGAGCGAACGCCCGGCGTCCTGTGCGCGGTTCGCGCTGGCGCCGGGCGCGGCGCGGCCGCTGCTCGGGGTGGCGGCCGCCGACCTGGCCGGGCGTACGGTGGCGCTGGCCGAGCTGCCCGGCCGTGTGGCCCGCCGGCTGGTGCACGGTGGGCGCGACCTGGCGCCCGAGGAGTGGGCGGACCACCTGGTCCGGGTGCTGCCCGAGGGCCCGTCCCGCGCCGAGGCGGAGCGGGCCGGGCTGTTGCGGGCCGGGGTCGCCGCGCTGTCCGTCCGGCCGGGCCTGCCCCCGGCCCGGGTGGCCGACGTGGCGCGCGAACTGGCGGTGAGCGAACGGCAGTTGCGCAACCTGTTCGCCGACGGCGTGGGTGTCTCGCCGAAGCACTTCGCCCGCATCGACCGGGTGCGCCACGTCCTCGCGTACGGGCCGACCTCGCCCTGGGGGGAGCTGGCCGCGGCCAGCGGCTACTACGACCAGTCGCACATGACGGCCGACTTCCGCACTCTGATGGGCGTGCCGCCCCGCTCGTACTTCACGGGCCGGCTGCCCTCGACCACCCCCTGCCGGGCCGCCCGCGCCGCTCTCGGGTGAGAGGCGCGGGCGGCCCCGGAGGTCGAGGAGCGAGCCTCAGGGCGTGGCCGGGGCGTGCGGCGCCGCGGTTCCCGTGGCCGCACCGGTGAGTTCCGTCCCCGCCTCCATCGGGTGCGTGACGTCCGCGGCGTCGGTGTCCCGGCCCAGGTGGTTGAAGACCAGGTTGAGCAGGACGGCCGCCACGCAGCCGGTCGAGATGCCCGAGTCGAGGACGATCCGCGCGGTCTCCGGGAAGGCGTGGTAGAACTCCGGCGCGGTGATCGGCACGATGCCCACGGCCAGGGAGACCGCGACGATCAGGACGTTGTTGTCCTTGTCGAGGCCGGCCCGGACCAGGGTCTGGATGCCGCTCGCGGCGACCGAGCCGAACAGGACCACTCCGGCGCCGCCGAGCACCGGCCGGGGCACGACCGCGATCAGCGACGCGGCCATCGGACACAGGCCCATCAGCACCAGGAACCCGCCGCCGGTGGCGACGACGTACCGGCTGCGGATGCGCGTCATCGCGACCAGGCCGATGTTCTGGGCGAACGCGCTGCACATGAAGCCGTTGAACAGCGGGCTCAGCGCCGAGCCGAGGGTGTCGGCGCGCAGGCCGGCGGCGATGGTCCGCTCGTCGGCCGGGCGTTCGACGATCTCGCCCAACGCCAGCATGTCGGCGGTGGACTCGGTCATCGAGACGACCATGACGACGCACATCGACAGGATCGCCGCGAGGTGGAACTGCGGGGTGCCGAAGTGGAACGGCGTCGGGAAACCGACCACGGCCGCGTCCGTGACGGGCCCGAAGTCGGTGGCCCCGAACGGGATCGCGACCAGCGTGCCGGCGATCAGGCCGAGCAGGACGGCGATCTGCTTGACGAAGCCCCGGGTGAAGCGGCGCAGCAGCAGCACGATCAGCAGGGTTCCGCCGGCCAGGCCCAGATGGGTGCCCGAACCGTAGTCGTCCGCCGCCGGGTCGGGTCCCTGGGCCCAGTTGAAGGCCACCGGCAGCAGGGAGACGCCGATCAGGGTGATGACCGTGCCGGTGACGACGGGCGGGAAGAAGCGGACCGCCTTGCAGAAGACGGGCGCCGCGAGGAAGCCGAGGAGTCCGGCGACGATCACCGCGCCGAAGATGACGGGCAGCGCGTCGGACTTGTCGTGCGTGGAGGCGACGACCGCCGTCATGGGGGCGACGCCCGCGAAGGTGACGCCGTTGACGAACGGCAGCCGGGCGCCGATCTTCCAGACGCCCAGGGTCTGCAGGAACGTGGCGAGGCCCGCGGTGAACAGGCAGGCGCCGGTGAGGAAGGTCAGGTCGGTGGCGGACAGGCCGATGGCCGCGCCGACGATCAGGGGTGGGGCGACGACGCCCGCGTACATGGCGGCCACGTGCTGCAGGCCCGTGGTGGCCATCTTGAGCGGGGGGAGCTTCTCGTCGACGGGATGGGGTGCGGCCACTGCTGCTCCTCCGGTCGGTTACACGGCGTGCGGAGCCACGCCGTGGGTGTCAGGGAGGTGGTGCGGGTGTGGTCGTGCGGGACCGGGGCGGGCCGGACAGGGGCCCGCGGGAGGGGGCGACGGTGACCGTTCCGGGGCGCACGCGTGCGCACGCCCCGGAGCCGGTCGCCATGGGCCCCGCTGGGGTCCACGGCCGCCGGCCGGGAGCCGTCCCTCCCGGCCGGAGTTCTGGGCAGGTCAGTTCTGGGCGGAGATCCGCGCCAGGCGCCGGGCCTGCTCACGTGTCGAGTGGGCGACGGCGTCCTCGTCGACGATCAACAGCCGTCCGTTCTCGACGATCTGACGGCCGTTCACGAAGGACGCGGTGACCGGGGCCGCCGCGCCGAGGACGAGCGCGGCGACCGGGTCGGCGATGGAGGCGTGGGCGAGGGTGTCCATCCGCCACAGCACCAGGTCGGCCAGCTTGCCCGGCTCCAGGGAGCCGATCGCGTCCGCGCGGCCGAGGACCTGCGCGCCGCCGTAGGTGCCCAGGCGCAGCGCCTGCCGGGCGGTCAGCGCGGCCTCGCGGTGGGCGCCGAGGCGGTTGATCAGCAGCGCGTTGCGCAGTTCGGTGTGCAGTTCGCCGGACTCGTTGGACGCGGTGCCGTCGACGCCGAGGCCGACCGGGACGCCGGCCGCGAGCATGTCCGGCACCCGGGCGATGCCCGCGGCGAGCCGGGCGTTGGACGAGGGGCAGTGGGCGACACCGGTGCGGGTGCGGGCGAAGGCGTCGATGTCGGAGTCGTTCATGTGGACGCAGTGCGCCATCCACACGTCCTCGCCGAGCCAGCCGGTGGACTCGAAGTAGTCGGTCGGGCCCATCCCGAACAGCTCGTGGCAGAACTTCTCCTCCTCCACCGTCTCCGAGCCGTGGGTGTGCAGCCGGACCCCGAGGCGGCGGGCCAGCTCGGCGCCCTGGCGCAGCAGTTCGGTGGAGACGGAGAAGGGCGAGCAGGGCGCGACGGCGACCTGGGTCATCGCCTCGAAGGAGGGGTCGTGGTGCCGGCGGACGGTCTCCTCGGTGGCGGCGAGCGCGCCGTCGAGGGTCTCGACGGCGAAGTCCGGCGGCAGGCCGCCGTCCTTGACGCTCCGGTCCATGGAGCCGCGGGCGAGGGTGAACCGTACGCCCATGTCGCGGGCGGCGCCGATGATCGCGCCGGACAGGTCGCCGGAGCCGTGCGGGAAGACGTAGTGGTGGTCCATGGCGGTGGTGACCCCGCCGCGGGCCATCATCGCCAGGGAGCCCTGGGCGGCGGCGCGGACCATCGGCTCGTCGATGCGCGCCCACGTCGGGTACAGCGCGACCAGCCAGTCGAAGAGGTTGTGGTCCGTGGCCAGACCCCGGGTGATCCACTGGTAGAAGTGGTGGTGGGTGTTGACCAGGCCGGGGGTGACCAGGTGCCCGGTGGCGTCGATCCGCCGTACGACGTCCTGGAGGCCCTCGGGGGCCGGGCCCGCGCCGAGCGACTCGATGCGGTCGCCGGCGAGGACGACGTGACCGCTCGCGTACTCGGTGTCGTGGGCGTCGACGGTGGCGATCGCGCAGTTCTCTATGACGGTGCGCTGGGCTGCTGCCATGGTGCGTCCTTCTCGCTCACTGGACTGTAGGGCTAGGGCACGGCAGGACCCTGGGGAGTTTTGAGTGCCGTGGCCGGGAAGCGCGGGCTGCCCGGCCACGGGTGCCGAGGGACCGGGGTCGGTCGCGGGGGGGGCGCTCAGAGGTTGGTGAGGTCCGCCGGGATGAGCTGCGGGCGGCCCTCGCGCAGGACGGTCGCTTCGATCAGCCCGTAGGGGCGGTCGGCGGCGAAGTAGACCTCGTTGTCGTTCTTGAGCCCGAAGGGTTCCAGGTCGACGAGGAAGTGGTGCTTGTTCGGCAGGGAGAAGCGCACTTCGTCGATCTCGTCGCGGTGCTCCACGATGCGGGCGCCCATCTCGTACAGCGTCTGCTGCAGCGAGAGGGAGTAGGTCTCGGCGAACGCCTCCAGCAGGTGCCGGCGGGTCTCGACGTAGGAGGTCTCCCAGTCGGGGGCCTGCTCGGCGTCGTCGGTCCAGTTGAACCGCCAGCGGGCGGACACCTGGGTGGCGAGGATGCGGTCGTGGGCCTCGGGCAGGGTCGTGTACTTGTCCTTGACGAAGCCGTGGAACTCGGAGTCGGTCGAGTTCATCACGACCAGGTCCTTCAGCCCGGAGACGACCTCCCACGACGTGCCGTCGTAGGTGATCTGCGCCAGCCGGGTCTCCTGGTTGGCGCGGACGAAGGAGTGGGCGCCGCGGCCGTGGTGCTCGATCCGCTCCCAGGAGTACTCCTCGACGCGGATGCGGGCCCGGTGGATGGGCTCCTGGCTGGTGACGAAGTGCCGGGCGAGGTGGATGCCGAACTGCTCGGCGGAGGCGATGCCGTGCTCCTTGGCGAACGCGTACACCGTGTTCTTGGTGGTGTCGGTCGGCAGCACGTGCGCGTTGGAACCGGAGTAGTGGACGTCGTCCATGTCGCCGCTGAGCGCCACCGAGACGTTGAGGTCCTTGATGTGGTGGGTGTCGCCGTCGCGCGTGATCCTGACGACCCGGTTCTCGGCCTTGCCGTACTGGTTCTGGCCGAGGAGCACGGGGCGGCCGCCGGGGCGGGACGGGCTGGGCTGAACGGTCATGTAGCTAGCTCCCTCGGTAAACGGAGTAGCCGAACGGGTTGAGCAGCAGCGGTACGTGGTAGTGCTCGCCCGGTACGACGGCGAACGTGATCGCCACCTCCGGGAAGAACACGCCGGCACCGCTGTCCCGAGTCGCGGGGGCGTCCTGCTGCGCATCGGCTTGCTGGGGCTGGACTGTGGCGAAGTAGGGCTCCACCGCGAAGTGGAGCCGTACGTGGGTGGTGCCCTCCGGCAGGGCCGGCAGGTCCTTGCACCGGCCGTCGGCGTCGGTCGCCGAACCGCCGAGCTCCCGCCAGTCGGCGTCGCGGCCGGCGCGGGCCTCGAACCGGACCCCGACGCCCGCGGCGGGGCGGCCGATCGAGGTGTCCAGGATGTGCGTGGACACGGAGGCGGTGGTGCTGGTGCTCATGGTGTCAGGCGTCCTCTTCGACGAGTCGGGCCAGGCGGATGCGGTTGATCTTCCCCAGCTCGGTGCGGACGATCTCCCGCTCCTTCTCCGGCGCGTTGCCGATCCGCTCCTCGACCGCGGCGCGCATCTGCTCGGCGCTCAGGCCGGTGGCGCAGATGAGGAAGACGTGGCCGAACCGGTCCTGGTAGGCCAGGTTCAGTTCCAGCATCCGCGCCTTGAGGTCCTCGGAGGCGCCGGCCATGCCGCGCTGTTCGCGGGCGGAGGTCGGGTCGCCGGGCCGGGGGCGTCCGATGGGCGGGTGCCCGGCCATCGCCTCGTCGAGGTCGTCGGCGGTCAGCTCGGCCAGGGCGGCGTCGCTCGCGGCGTAGAGGTCCTCGGGGGTGGCGCAGGGGCGGGCGGCGAGCAGCCGGTCCACCCAGGCCGTGCTGGCGCAGGTCTCGTGGAGTGCGGCGCGGGCCGCGGCCTCGGGGAGACCGTTGAAGCGGGCGAGGCCCGGGGGCGTGGAAGGGGAAGTCACGGGAGCCTCCGTGGCCGTCTCGGCCTGGTCGGAACGGGCTGCGGCTAGCTAACGCCCCTCGTGTGACGACGTCAACACTTTGTTGAAAATTCGCCGTGACAACACCCGCCGCCCACGGCACCCCCACGTGACGGCGCCGGACCCGGACTCCCGTCCGTCAGCCGCCCTTCTCGCGGTTCAGGTAGTTGTAGACGGTGAAGCGGCTCACGCCGAGGGCGCTCGCCACGGTCTCCACGCCGTGGCGCACCGAGAAGGCGCCGCGGGCCTCGAGTATGCGCACCACCTCCTGCTTGGCCTTGCGGTCCAGGTCGGCCAGCGGCTTGCCGCGCTTGCGCTCCATGGCGGCGAGGATGTGGTCGAGGGAGTCGGCGAGCTGGGGCAGGCGCACGGCGACCGCCTCGGACCCCTGCCAGGAGAGCACCACGTCGTCGGGGCCGGCCTCGTCCGGCGGGAGCATCTCCCCGCCCATGGCGTCGACCAGCGGCTTCACGGCCGTGATGAAGGGTTCGTCGGCGGCGCCGCTCACCGCTCCTCCCCGAGGACGTTGACCTGGAGGGAGATCCGCGTGGCGCCGGCCTCCAGCGTCCTGCGCAGCACGGCGTCCAGGGCCGTCAGGACGGCGTCGGCACCCCCCTCGGCGGTGTTGCCGAACGGCCCCACGTCCACCGCGTCCAGCCCGGCCGCCTCGATGACCTCGCGCGCCACCAGGGCGTGCGCGGGCGCCTCGTCCAGGTCGAAGGGCTCGGTCGTGAACTCCACTCGCAATCGCACGCGCTCAACCTAACCCGCGGCGACGGCATCCGCCGAGGCCTCTTGACAACCCGGGGACACCGACGGCAGTCTTCCAATAAGCAGAAAGAAACTTCCGCAATACGGAAACTGAGTACATCGAGAATATCGACACGGAAGGGAGCGCGGCATCCGATGGGATTCGCAGACCAGCGCTTCAACGTCAACCTGTCGATCCTCTTCACGGAACTCCCGCTCCTGGAGCGCCCCGCGGCCGCCGCGGCGGCCGGCTTCACCGCGGTCGAGCTGTGGTGGCCCTGGATCGACACCCCCACCCCCGAGCGCTCCGAGCTCGACGCCCTGAGGCGGGCGATCGAGGACGCCGGCGTCCGGCTCACGGGGCTGAACTTCTACGCCGGTGAGCTGCCCGGCCCGGACCGCGGCGCCCTGTCGGTGCCGGGCGAGGAGTCCGAGCGGTTCCGCGCCAACATCGACGTGGCCGCCGACTTCGCGCGGTCCCTGGGCTGCACGGCGCTCAACGCCCTGTACGGCAACCGCGTCGACGGCGTCGACCCGGCCGAGCAGGACGCCCTCGCGCTGGAGAACCTCGTGCGCGCGGCCCGGGCCGCCGACCGGATCGGCGCGGTCCTGCTGATCGAGGCGCTCAACGCCCCCGAGTCCCCGCGCTACCCACTGGTGTCGGCGCCGGCCGCGGTCGCGGTCGTCGACCGGGTCAACGAGGCGACGGGGCTGGGCAACGCCCGCTTCCTGATGGACCTGTACCACCTGGCCATGAACGGCGAGGACCTGCCGTCGGTGATCGAGCGGTACACCGCGAAGACCGGCCATGTGCAGATCGCCGACAGCCCGGGGCGCGGCGCGCCGGGCACGGGGTCGCTGCCGCTGGAGGACCTCCTCGACCGGCTGACGAAGGCGGGCTACGAGGGCTGGGTCGGCCTGGAGTACAAGCCGGGCGACCGTCCGAGCGCCGAGGCGTTCGACTGGCTGCCGGCGGACCGGCGCCCCGCGCGCTAGCGGCACCCGCGCCCCGAGCCCCTGGCAGCCCTTCGGCCGCCCGCACCCCCGCCCCCTCCCGCAGCACACCAGAGAGGCACCCTCATGAGCACGCCCACCGACTCCTCCCGCCGGGAGCTCCCGAAGATCGCCTGGATCGGCCTCGGCATCATGGGCTCCCCCATGGCCGAGAATCTGATCAAGGCCGGGTACGACGTCACCGGCTTCACGCTGGAGCAGGACAAGCTGGACCGGCTGGCCGCCGCCGGGGGCCGGGCCGCCGGCTCCGTCGCCGAGGCGGTGCGGGACGCCGACGTCGTCATCACGATGGTCCCCGCGTCCCCACAGGTCGAGGCCATCGCCTACGGTCCCGACGGCATCCTGGAGAACGCCCGCTCCGGCGCCCTGCTGATCGACATGTCCTCGATCACCCCGCAGACCTCGGTCGACCTCGCCGCCCGGGCCCGCGACAAGGGCATCCGGGTGCTGGACGCCCCGGTGTCCGGCGGTGAGGCCGGCGCGATCGAGGCCGTGCTGTCCATCATGGTCGGCGGCGAGCGGGCCGACTTCGAGGAGGCCGAGCCGCTCTTCGAGGCCCTCGGCAAGACCATCGTGCTGTGCGGTCCGCACGGCTCCGGGCAGACCGTGAAGGCCGCCAACCAGCTCATCGTCGCCGTCAACATCCAGGCGTGCGCCGAGGCCGTGGTCTTCCTGGAGAAGTCGGGCGTGGACCTGCGGGCCGCGCTGGACGTGCTCAACGGCGGTCTGGCGGGCTCGACCGTGCTGACCCGCAAGAGGGACAACTTCCTGCGGCGCGACTTCAAGCCGGGCTTCCGCATCGACCTGCACCACAAGGACATGGGCATCGTCACCGACGCCGCCCGCTCCGTCGGCGCGGCCCTGCCGGTGGGCGCGGTGGTCGCCCAGCTGGTCGCCTCCCTGCGCGCCCAGGGCGACGGCGGCCTGGACCACTCGGCCCTGCTGCGGGCCGTGGAGCGCCTGTCGGGCGCCCAGGTCTGAACCCCCTGAACTCCGGGCGGTGCCGGTGCCGACATCTGTCGTGTCGCGCCCAGGCGCCGGCACCGCCCGGGACACCCGCGTCGGCCCACCGCCGACGTAGGGCGTGAGAACGACCAGGCCCCTCCCACGCCGCCGCTCCCGCGGCCTGCGCGTGGGGAGCCGGTCCGCGCCGCGCGCGCCGACCGGCCACGAGGCCGCGTCCGGGACCCGGCGGGGAGGCCGGGACCCGGGCGCGAACGACCCGCGGCCGGGCGATCCGGATGAGGGGTGATCGCCCGGCACGGCGGGCAGGGCGCGGACCGCGGCGGTGCGCGAGCCAGTGCGGTGGTGAAGGACCGGCGGCTCTCCTCTCGACCAGAGGGAGGGGACCGGCGCGTCCGTCGCGGCCGCCGCGGTCCCGCCCCTTCTCCCCACCCCCCTTGTCCTCCTCCCCCTCCGTCCTCCTCCCCCACCGAGCCCCGTCCGGCGGCGCGAACGTCCTGTCGCGCCCAGCCTCGCGCCGTCGGACGGTCACCACGTTCCACCTCCCGGAGTGCGCGCGGGCCCCGCCCGCCGCACTCTGTAGGCATGTCCGAAGGCATCCCGCACCGCACGGAGCACCCGCACGTCGTGGTGCACCCCCCGGCCCTGGACGGCTCGCGGCGGGTCACCGCGGACGGCGAGACCCTGGGGACCGCCGGCCACGAGGACGACGTCGCCGAGATCCTGCGTCTGGCCGACCTCTACGTCACCGACGTGGCGCACGACGACCTCGTCGAATGGCAGGGCGGCGGCCCCGACGACTGGCCGGGCCTGTCCGCGCCCCACGAGCGGCACGGCACCGGGCCGTGAGACACCGTCTACGGCAAGGGCCGTAGCCGCTCCTACGCCAACCTCAAATCAACCTCTGAACCCCGGGGAACGCGCTTCAACCGGCCGTCCCCCGGGGCATTTTGCTGTCATGCGGGGCCCGCCGACACGGGGGAGGCGGGCTCCGCGCCCGCCGTCCGGGCGGGCACCGCCGCCCGGCCCGGCACACGTCCGCCCCGGGGACGCTTCGTCCCCGGGGCGGTGCTGTGGGCTCCTCGTGCGGTGGGCCGCTCGCCGGCTCAGGACTTCAGGGGCCTGATCGACGTCGGGGCGTGGGACGGCTCCGTGGCCAGTTCCTCGAACTCGACGACGTTGCCGATGTCGTTGGTGGTGGACATCGCGATGTTGGTGACCCGCTCCAGGATCGCCTCGACCACGACCGGGACCCGGAACTCGGCGGCGAGCTTCTTGGCCTGCTCGAAGGCGGCGCCCAGCTCCCCGGGGTCGGTCACCCGGATCGCCTTGCAGCCGAGGCCCTCGGCGACCTTCACGTGGTCGACGCCGTAGACGCCCAGCTCGGGCGAGTTGACGTTCTCGAACTCCAGGTTGACCTGGAAGTCGATGTCGAAGGCCCGCTGCGCCTGGCGGATCAGGCCGAGGTAGGAGTTGTTGACCAGCACGTGGACGTACGGGATGCGGTGCTGCGCGCCGACCGCCAGCTCCTCGATCATGAACTGGAAGTCGTAGTCGCCCGACAGGGCCACGACCTGCGCCTCCGGGTCGGCCACCGCGACGCCCAGCGCCGCCGGGATCGTCCAGCCGAGCGGGCCCGCCTGACCGCAGTTGATCCAGTGCCGGGGCCGGTAGACGTGCAGCATCTGGGCGCCCGCGATCTGCGAGAGCCCGATGGTGGAGACGTAGCGCGTCTCGGGTCCGAACGCCTTGTTCATCTCCTCGTAGACGCGCTGCGGCTTGATCGGCACGTCGTCGAAGTGCGTACGGCGCTGGAGCGTGGCCCGGCGCTCCTGTGCGGCGGCCGCCCAGTCGGCGCGGTCGGGCAGCCGGCCCGCGTCCCGCGCCTCCCGGGCCGCCTCCACGAACAGCTCCAGGGCGGCCCCGGCGTCGGAGGCGATGCCGTAGTCGGCGGCGAAGATCCGGCCGATCTGGGTCGGTTCGACGTCGACGTGGACGAACGTGCGGCCGGCCGTGTAGACGTCCAGCTTGCCGGTGTGCCGGTTGGCCCAGCGGTTGCCGATGCCGAGGACGAAGTCCGACTCCAGGAACGTCGCGTTGCCGTAGCGGTGCGAGGTCTGCAGGCCGACCATGCCGGCGTTCAGCTCGTGGTCGTCGGGCAGCACCCCCCAGCCCATCAGGGTCGGGACCACCGGGACGCCCGTCAACTCGGCGAACTCCACGAGCAGTTCGCTCGCGTCAGCCGTGATGACCCCGCCGCCGGCCACGATCAGCGGGCGCTCGGCGGCGTTCAGCATGGCGAGCGCCTTGTCGATCTGGGCGCGGGTCGCGGCCGGCTTGTAGACCGGCAGCGGCTCGTACGTCTCCGGGTCGAACTCGATCTCCGTCTGCTGGACGTCGACCGGCAGGTCGATCAGGACGGGGCCGGGGCGACCGGAGCGCATCAGGTGGAACGCCTTCTGGAACACGCCGGGGACCTGTGCGGCCTCCAGCACGGTCACCGCCATCTTGGTGACGGGCCGCGCGATCGAGGCGATGTCGACGGCCTGGAAGTCCTCCTTGTGGATCACCGCGGTCGGGGCCTGGCCGGTGATGCACAGGATCGGGATCGAGTCACCGATGGCGGAGTACAGGCCGGTGATCATGTCGGTGCCGGCCGGTCCCGAGGTCCCGATGCACACGCCGATGTTGCCCGGCCGGGTGCGGGTGTAGCCCTCGGCCATGTGCGAGGCGCCCTCGACATGGCGGGCGAGTGTGTGGGTGATGCCCCCGGACGCCTTGAGCGCCGCGTAGAAGGGGTTGATCGCCGCGCCCGGGACGCCGAACGCGGCCGTGACGCCCTCCCGCTTGAGGATCTCAACTGCCGCGCGGGCAGCGGTCATTCGAGCCATCGCGTACTCCTGCTTCGACTGTCGGCTGCCGGATGAGCTCTTCCGTCGCGCCCTACGGTTCAGCACTTCCGTATAGCGGAAACTAACTTCTACTATCTGGAAGCAATGTAGGGGGGCCGGTCAAGGGCGTCAAGAGTCGGACAGGACGGCGCCCGGTGGAGCACGATGGGACCGCTGTCCGCCGCGACGCCCTGGAGTGGGCCATGTCCGAGAGCGTGCCGGTGCGTTGCCCGGCCTGCCGATGCGAGCGCCTGTACGCCGTGCCGGCCTGGCCCTGCGCGTGCGGGACCACCGTCACCCTGGTCCTGGACGGCGCGGCGCCCCCGGCCGTCGTGGTCCACCGCGCCTGGGCCGAGGAGTGGATCACCCTGCGCTGCCCGCGCTGCGCCCGCCCCGCCCAGTGGCCCCGCCCGGAGCTGGGCTGCCCGTGCGGCACGGTCCTGCGCCTGCCGGTGACCGAAGCGGCACCCGTGGACGCGGACAGCGGCAGCCCGGACACCGCGCCGACGGCCCGGCCCGCGCTCCCCCGGGCCGGCCGCCCCCCGCACCCCCCGACCATCCGCACCGCCCGCGACGCCGTCACCGCCACCGTGCTCTACCTGCGCTCGCTCGGCTTCCGGGACATCCGGCGGGCCGACCAGCGGCCGACCGCCGGGATCGGGCTCGCGGCCCCCGGCCTGCTCGCGCAGGTGGACCCGAGCGCGCGGCCGGCCTCGCTGCGGGACGTGGAGTGCCTGTGGCTGACGGCCATGACGGAGTCGGCCCGCTGCGTCTACCTCTCCCTCGCCGGGTACGCCGACGACGCCCGCGCCGGCGCCGACCGCCTCGGCGTCCCCCTCTTCGTGCTCGACCTGACCGGCACCCCCCGGCCGGTCAACCCCGCCGCCGGCACCCTCGACACCGACGGCGCCTGAGCCGTCGGGACCGGACCCACCGGACGCGTCCGCCTCGCGGACGGAACCTGTCCGCAACGCTCGCTAGCGTGCCGTCCATGACGAAGACGACGTCCGCACCGGTCCCCGTGCTCGGCACCCGCGCCCTCAACCGGGCCACCCTGGAGCGGCAACTGCTGCTGCGCCGCTCCCCGCTGTCCGCGTCGGCCGCCGTGCACCACCTCGTCGGGCTCCAGGCGCAGAACGTCCGGCCGCCGTACTACGCCCTGGCCGCCCGGCTCGACGGCTTCGCCCCGGAGGCGCTCTCGCGGCTGATGGCCGACCGCGAGGTCGTCCGCATCGTCACCCTGCGCTCGACCATCCACACCCACACCGCCGACGACTGCCTCACCCTGCGCCCGCTGGTGCAGCCCGCCCGCGACCGCGAGCTGGCCTCCTTCCGCACGGGGCTGGCCGGTGTCGACCTCGACCGCCTCGCCGCGCTCACCCGCGAACTGGTGGAGAGCGAGCCGCGCACCATGGCGCAGTTGCGCGCGGCCCTGAGCGCCGAGTGGCCGGACGCCGACCCGCAGTCCCTCGCCGTCGCGGCCCGCTGCCGGCTCCCGCTCGTCCAGGTCACCCCGCGCGGGCTGTGGGGCCGCAGCGGCCAGGTCGCCCTGACCACGGCCGAGCACTGGCTGGGCCGCCCGGCCGGCCCGGCCCCGCAGCCGGACGCCGTCGTCCTGCGCTACCTGGCCGCGTTCGGTCCCGCCTCGGTGAAGGACATGCAGACCTGGGCCGGACTGACCCGGCTGCGGGAGGTGTTCGAACGGCTGCGGCCCGGCCTCGTCACCTTCCGCGCCGAGGACGGCACCGAGCTGTTCGACCTCCCCGACGCCCCGCGCCCCGACCCGGACACCCCGGCCCCGCCGCGCTTCCTGCCCGAGTTCGACAACCTGCTGCTGTCCCACGCCGACCGCACCCGGGTCGTCCCGCCGGCGCACCGGGGCCGGCACTGGCAGGGCAACCAGGCGTACCGCACGCTGCTCGTCGACGGCTTCCTGGCGGGCGTGTGGAAGCTGGACGGGCAGACCATGGTCGTCGAGCCCTTCGACGCGCTCACGCGGCAGGCGCGCGCGGAGGTCGTGACGGAGGCCGAGCGGATGCTGGCGGCGCTCCACCCGGGGGTGTCGTACGACGTCCGGTTCGGGACGGTCAGGACCTGAAAGGGCCGCCCGGGGGCGAAGACGGGGCCGCACGTGGAGAGGGGGCGCTGCGGGCCGCTCGTGGAGGCCCGCAGCGCCCCCTGGTTCGTCACCTGAGGCGTGCTCAGGAGTCGTGCGTCCCGATGGCGCGGGCCGGAGGGCGCCACGGGAAGTGATCCCTGCCAGGACGCCCCCGAGGAACAGGGGACCGCCGCTGTCGCCCTGGCAGGAGACTGGGCCGCCGGAAGTGGATCGGCGTGTGCTGTGGTCGTCGGTGCGTCGCGCGGGTGGTGCGGAGCGTGTGCACGGGGACCGCGGGACCGGCTCCCGTGTGCCCGGGCGAGCGGCACATCACACAACCTAGGGCCGGCCCGGCGGCACCCCAATGAGGGAACCCCCTAAGGGACTTGGGGCAGGGAAAACCCTCGGTCGGACCCGCCGGCCGGCCTCCGCCCGTTACGTGGCGTGCCGGCCCGCCGCCAGGCGGACGATGTCGACGCGGGAGCGGATGCCGAGCTTGCGGTAGACGCGGGTCAGGGTCGCCTCGACCGTCTTCACGCTGATGAACAGGCGGGCGGCGATCTCCCGGTTGGTGGCGCCCTCCATCACCAGCGCCGCCACCTGCCGCTCCATCGCCGCCAGCCCGTCCAGCGCGTCCGAGGCGGGCGCGGACGCGGCGACGGCGGCCGGCACCGGGGGCTGCGGTGCGGCGTCCGCCGACGCGGCCCGCTCCACCTGCCGCAGCCACGGCAGCGCGCGGCAGCGCCGGAACAGCCGGGCCGCCTCGTCGTACGGCGCCGTACCGGACCCGGGAACGGAGCGCAGCCGGGCCAGCGCGAACGCGGCCCGTGCCTCCTCCAGGCCGTAGCCCAGCTTGGCCAGCCGGTCCTGGACGGACGTGAGGCGGTCGACGGCGTCCTCTCTCTCGCCGCGCGCCGCCCGCACCAGCGCCTCGGCGCGGTCAAGCACCGCGAGCACGCTCTCCCGGCCGAGCCGCAGCGCGTGCGCCCGGGTGATGTCGATGAGGTCCTGCGCCTCGCCGATCTCGCCGGTGCGCACCAGCGCCTCGGCGAGGTCGCCCTGCCAGCGGCCGCGCGCGGGGTCGTTGATGCCGAGGCCGTGCTCCAGCTCGCGCACCCGGCGCAGCGAGCCCACGGCGCCCGCCGCGTCGCCGGCGACGAGCTGGGCGTAGCCGAGGGCGGCCAGGGCGCGCGAGAGATACATCTGGTCGCCGTCCTCCTCGGCCCGCGCCGCGGCCTCGCGGGCCAGGACCAGGGCCCGGTCGACGTCGCCGCCGGACGCCTCGGCGAGCGAGGCGAGCATGGCGGAGGCGCCCAGTCCGATGCCGGAGTCGCGGGCCAGGCGCAGGCTCTCGCGGGCCAGGTCCAGGGCGCGTCCGCAGTGCCCGGAGCGCAGCTCGGTGTCGGCGAGGAAGCGCTGGAAGTGGACCTCGCTCTCGACCATGCCCCGCCGGCGCACCTCGCGCAGCAGCGCGGTGATGGTCGTCCGGGCCTCGGGGAGCTGGTCGCTCATCAGCAGCCAGCGGAAGCGGGCGGCGCCGGCGCCGTTGTGGTGGCAGGCGACGTAGGGGTCCTGGGGTTCGCGCAGGGCCTTCTTGATGGTGGCCGGGGCGTCCGGGTGGCCCATCAGGGTCTCGGTCGACGCCTGGAAGGACAGCGCCATCAGCTCCGTGCGCCGGTCGCCGCCGCGGGCGGCCAGCTCCGCCGCGTGCGCGGCCTCCTGGCGGGCCTCGGCGAAGTCGCCCTCGACGACCAGTCCGCGCCACGCGAGCTGGTAGTGGACCAGCGCGAGCAGCCGGGGGTCGTCGCCGGCGTCGGCGAGCACCTGCGGGAAGACCGCGTCGACGTCGCCGAGGGACTGCCCCGCGGACTCGATGACCACCATCCAGGCCCGCACCCGCGCCGGGCCCGCGGTGGCGCGGCCCAGCACGTCGTGCGCGATGTCCCGGGCGAGGTCGGTCTCGCCGGCGGTGATGGCGTCCTCGGCGGCCAGCAGGCGCCGCTCGTCGGGGCCGGGGGTGCCCTCGGCGGGGGTGTGCCGGGCGGCGAGCAGACCGAGCGCGGCGGCGACGGAGGGCGCGCCGCGCTCCCGGGCCAGGGCCGCGGCGCCGGCCAGGCGGGCGGCGACGTCCGGGTCGGTGCCGGTGGTGGCGAGGGCGAGGTGGCGGGCCCGCTCGATGGGGTCGGAGGCCGCGGTGGACAGCGCGGCGTGCGCGGCCCGCCGTTCCCGCGCGGGCGCCTCGGCGTACAGGGCGGCGGAGATCAGCGGGTGCGCGAACCGTACGGCCGGGCCCTCGGGCTCGGTGGCGAGCAGGCCCAGGGCGGCGGCCTGGGTGGTCTCGGCCTCGGCGTTCTCGCGGCCGGCCGCGCGCAGCAGGCCCAGGGTGGGGCGGGCGCCGGCGCTGGCGACGAGCAGGGTGCGGCGGGCGTCGGCGGAGAGCATGTCGAGACGGCTGAGCACCAGGGCGCGCAGCGAGGTCGGCACCGGCAGCGGCTCGCCGGGGCGGGGCGGGGTGGGGTTCTCGCCGAGGGCGCGGCCGAGCTCCAGGGCGAACAGCGGGTTGCCGCCGCTGGTGCGGTGGATCTCGCGGACGGTGGAGCGGGGCAGGTCGGTGTAGCCGCGGTGGTCGAGCAGGGCGGAGATCTGGGCGCGGGAGAGCGGGTCGAGGCGGACGGCCAGGGTGTCCGGCGGAGAGGCGCGCAGGTGGCGGTCGTACTCCTGGCCCTCGGTGCGCACCGCGCACAGGAGCTGGACGGGGGTGTCGCCGAGGCGGCGGGCGGCGAAGCCGAGGAGTTCGGCGCTGGCGGCGTCCAGCCACTGCAGGTCGTCGGCGACGACCAGGACGGGGCCGTCGGCGGCGAGGGCGCGCAGCGCGGAGAGCACGGCGAGACGCAGGGCGAGCCCGTCGTTCTGCAGAGTCGATTCGCCTCGTCCGGTCAGCGCCGACTCCAGCGCGGTGCGCTGGGCCGTGGGGAGCTTGCCGGCCACCTCCTCCAGGACGAGGCCGAGCAGGTCCGCCAGCGCCAGGAAGGGCAGGTGGGATTCGGACTCGGTCGCCGAGCAGCGCAACACGCGGGCGCTCTCGCCGTAATCCGCGGCCAAAGCGCGCAGGACGGTGGACTTTCCTATTCCGGCCGGGCCGTGGAGCAGCACGCTGCCGCCGCGGGCCAGTTGGTCACGGGCCGCGGTCACCAGTTCGTCCCGGCCGATGACCAGGTCGGAGCGGCATCGGGCAGACTCCTGGAAGTCCCGTCGCACGGTCACCGCTCCCCTCCGTGTGTCGTGTTCGAGCCAAATTCTAGGCAACGTCTCATTGAATTTCGGAGGCACGGTGTGGTGAGGGATATAACAGGCGGCCGCGGGGAGTAATTCGGTCACCTGCCACCGGTCACGGGTCCGGGGAATCAGGGCAGCAGTCCCGCCCGCCGTGCCGCGGCCACCGCCTCCCCCCGGGTGTGGGCGCCCAGCTTGCGCATGGCCGAGCGCAAATAGCCCTTGACGGTCTCCGGGCGCAGCCCCAGCCGGGCGGCGGCCACCGCGTTGGTCGCGCCGGACGCCACGCAGGACAGCACGTCCAGCTCGCGCGGCGCGAGCGTCACGCCGTCGTCCGGGACACCGGTGGTCAGCAGGCCGCACGCGGCGAGCAGCTCCTCGCGCAGCGCGGGGTCGGGGATGCGCGGCGCCAGCGCGCGCAGGGCCGCGTGCGCCTCGCGGACCTGCTCCCAGCCGGGCACCGGACCGGGCGCCCCGGCCGGCGGGTCCGGCGGGCGGGCCGCCGCCAGCAGGTCGTGCGCCTGCTCCTGGACCACCAGCGCCTGCTCCAGGTCGCGCGCCGCGTCCACCGCCGCGCCCAGCGTGCGGTCGCCCAGCGGCTGGGCGGTGCGCAGGGCGCCGTACAGCACGCCGCGCACCCGGCGCCGTACGACGACGGGGACCGCGACCACGGAGCGCAATCCCTCCTCGGCGACCGCCGCGTCGTACTCGTGGCTGATCTGCCGGGACAGGGAGTAGTCCGTCACCGCGCACGGCCGGGACAGCGCCAGGGTCTTGCCGCCCAGGCCGTTGCCCGAGGTCACCGCGAGGCCGCGCAGCGCGAACGTGGCCGCGCCGCTCAGTTCGCTCAGCCGCACGCGCCGCTGTCCGGGCTCCACCAGCCCGCCGAAGGCGACCGGCAGTCCCGTGGCGCGCCGCAGCCGCGCCAGCGCGCCGCGCATCAACACCGTTCCGGACGCGTCTGCTGCCACCTGTTCCGCCCTCTCTCCGCGGCCGGGCCGTGTCGTTGCGCCGCGCACCCCCCCCGTTCGGGGGTAGTGAGACCTGCATCACGGATTACACGATGGCAGCGCCGTCCGGCAATGGTCCGGCACCGCGGGAGTGCGTCGGCGGGCACCGGGACCGGCCGGGCACCGGCGGGCGTCCCGGACACGGGCGGCCACCTGAACGAGGAGGACGGATGACGACGGCGACGGAGAGTTTCCGCAGGGCACGGGACTTCCTGCTGGAACACCGCGCGGACTGGGCCACGGCCTACGAGGGGTTCACCTGGCCCCGGCCCGAGCGGTTCAACTGGGCCCTGGACTGGTTCGACGTCGTGGCGGCCGGCAACGACCGCACCGCCCTGCACATCGTGGAGGAGGACGGCTCCGAGGTCCGGGTGTCCTTCGCGGAGATGGCCGAGCGCTCGGACCGGGCCGCGAACTGGCTGCGCGACCGGGGCGTGGGCGCCGAGGACCGCATCCTGGTGATGCTCGGCAACCAGGTCGAGCTGTGGGAGACCGCGCTCGCGGCGATGAAGCTGCGGGCCGTCGTCATCCCGGCCACCCCGCTGCTGGGCCCCGCCGACCTGCGTGACCGGGTCGAGCGCGGCCGGGTCGCGCACGTGATCGTGCGGGCCGAGGACACCGGCAAGTTCGACGAGGTGCCGGGCACGTACACCCGCATCAGCGTCGGCGGCCTGCCCCGGGAGGGCTGGGAGCCGTACGAGGACGTCTACGCGGCGCCGGCCGAGTTCCTGCCGGACGGGCCGACCCTGGCCGACGACCCGCTGATGCTGTACTTCACCTCGGGCACCACCGCCCGCCCCAAGCTGGTCGAGCACACCCACACCTCGTACCCGATCGGCCACCTGGCCACGATGTACTGGATCGGGCTGCGCCCCGGCGACGTGCACCTGAACATCTCCTCACCCGGCTGGGCCAAGCACGCCTGGTCCAACCTGTTCGCGCCGTGGAACGCCGAGGCGACCGTCTTCATCCACAACTACACCCGCTTCGACGCGGCCCGGCTGATGGCCGAGATGGACCGGGCCGGCGTGACGACGTTCTGCGCGCCGCCGACTGTGTGGCGCATGCTCATCCAGGCCGACCTGACCCAGCTCCGCACCAAGCCGCGCGAGGTGGTGGCGGCCGGTGAGCCGCTCAACCCGGAGGTCATCGAGCAGGTGCGGCAGGCCTGGGGCGTGACCGTCCGGGACGGGTTCGGGCAGACGGAGACGGCCGTGCAGGTCGCGAACCCGCCCGGCCAGCCGCTGAAGACCGGCTCCATGGGCCGCCCCAGCCCCGGCTACCGGGTGGAACTCCTCGACCCGGTCTCCGGCGCGCCCGGCGCCGACGAGGGCGAGATCGCGCTGGACCTGTCCGAGCGCCCGGTCGGCCTGATGGCCGGCTACCACGGCGACGCCGACCGCACGGCGGAGGTGATGGCCGGCGGCTACTACCGCACCGGCGACATCGGCTCCCGGGACGAGGACGGCTACATCACCTACGTCGGGCGCGCCGACGACGTCTTCAAGGCCTCCGACTACAAGATCAGCCCGTTCGAGCTGGAGAGCGCGCTGCTGGAGCACGAGGCGGTCGCCGAGGCGGCGGTGGTGCCCGCGCCGGACCCGGTGCGGCTCGCCGTGCCGAAGGCGTACGTGGTGCTCGCCGAGGGCTGGGAGCCGGGCCCGGACACCGCGAAGGTGCTGTTCGAGCACTCCCGCCAGGTGCTGGCGCCCTACAAGCGCGTCCGGCGGCTGGAGTTCGCCCCGCTGCCCAAGACGGTGTCCGGCAAGATCCGCCGGATCGAGCTGCGCGAGGCCACGGCCGCCGGGTCGGACGGCGAGTACCGCGAGGAGGACTTCCGGTGAGCGCCCCCACCACCCCGTCGCCCCTGTCGTACGCCCACGGCACGAGCGACACCCTCCTGCTAGGCGACACCATCGGGGCCAACCTGGACCGGGCCGTCGCCACCTGGCCGGACCGCGAGGCGCTGGTCGACGTGCCCTCGGGGCGGCGCTGGACGTACGCGGAGTTCGGGGCCGCGGTCGAGGAGCTGGCGCGGGCGCTGCGCGTGACCGGCGTCGCCAAGGGCGACCGGGTGGGCATCTGGGCCGTCAACTGCCCCGAGTGGGTGCTCGTCCAGTACGCCACCGCCCGCATCGGCGCGATCATGGTGAACATCAACCCGGCCTACCGCACCCACGAGGTGGAGTACGTCCTCAACCAGTCCGGTGTGCGCCTGCTGTTCTCCTCGCTCAGCCACAAGAGCAGCGACTACCGGGCGATGGTCGACCAGGTGCGCGGCAGGTGCCCCGCGCTGCGCGAGGTGGTGTACATCGGCGACCCGAGCTGGCAGGCGCTGCTCGGCCGGGCGCGGCCGGACGTGACGTACGACGAGCTGTCGTGCGACGACCCCATCAACATCCAGTACACCTCGGGCACCACCGGCTTCCCCAAGGGCGCCACCCTCTCCCACCACAACATCCTCAACAACGGTTTCTTCGTCGGGGAGCTGATCTCCTACACCGAGCAGGACCGGGTGTGCGTGCCGGTGCCCTTCTACCACTGCTTCGGCATGGTCATGGGGAACCTGGCGGCCACCTCGCACGGCGCGTGCCTGGTCATCCCGGCGCCGTCCTTCGACCCCGGGGCGACCCTGGAGGCCGTCCAGCGGGAACGCTGCACCTCGCTGTACGGGGTGCCGACCATGTTCATCGCCGAGCTGAACCTGCCGGACTTCGCGTCGTACGACCTGTCGTCCCTGCGCACCGGCATCATGGCGGGCTCGCCCTGCCCGGTGGAGGTGATGAAGCGGGTGATGGCGGAGATGCACATGGAGGAGGTCTCCATCTGCTACGGCATGACCGAGACCTCGCCGGTGTCGCTGCAGACCCGCGTCGACGACGGCCTGGAGCACCGCACGGCCACCGTCGGCCGGGTGCTGCCGCACCTGGAGGTCAAGGTCGTCGACCCGGTCACCGGCGTCACCCGGCCGCGCGGCACGGCGGGCGAGCTGTGCACCCGCGGCTACAGCGTGATGCTCGGCTACTGGCAGGAGCCGGAGAAGACCGCCGAGGCCGTCGACGCGGCCCGCTGGATGCACACCGGCGACCTCGCGGTGATGCGCCCGGACGGGTACGTCGAGATCGTCGGCCGCATCAAGGACATGATCATCCGGGGTGGCGAGAACGTCTACCCGCGCGAGATCGAGGAGTTCCTCTACGGCCACCCCCAGGTCAGGGACGTGCAGGTGGTGGGCGTGCCGCACGCCACGTACGGCGAGGAGGTGCTGGCCTGCGTGATCCCGCGCGACCCGGCCGACCCACCGACCCTGGAGGAGGTGCGCGCGTTCTGCGCGGGACGGCTCGCCCACTACAAGGTCCCCAGCAGGCTGCAGGTGCTGGACGCGTTCCCGATGACGGTCTCGGGGAAGGTGCGCAAGGTGGAACTGCGGGAGACGTACGGCGCGTAGGGGCGCACGGAGCGCCCGCAGGGCCGGATCCGGCAGGGCCGTACAGGTGGCGGTCCGGTCACGTACGCAGTCGGCGGTGTACGCGGCCGGGTCCGTCCCGGCGTGCGGTGGTGCGTGGCCGGTCCGTCCGGGTGTGCGGTGATTCGTTACGGTGGACCGGCGGACGCGGCCCGCGCCCGCAAGCCGCCCGAGGGCGGGACCGATCCGAGCGAGAGGCGGCCGCGATGCCCCAGCGACCCATCCGCCGCGCCGCGCGCCCGTCCGCCTGGCGCCGCGGCCCGTCCGCGGCGCCGCCCCGGGACCCGCGGCCGGAGCCGGAGCGCGCCGGGGCGGCCCCCGCGGAGCCGGCCGGGATCGCGAGCGTCGTGGAGGCAGCCCTGTACCGGGACGGTGTGCGGGTCTCCTCCCCCGGCTCGCTCGCCGAGACCTACCGGGAGCTGCGCGAGCAGCCGGCCGGCATGGCGTGGATCGGTCTTGCCCGCCCCACCGAGGGCGAACTGCAGTCGCTGGCCGCCGAGTTCGACCTGCACCCGCTCGCCGTGGAGGACGCCAAGGAGGCCCACCAACGGCCGAAGCTGGAGCGCTACGGCGACACGCTGTTCGTGGTCCTGCGGGCGGCCCGCTACCTGGACGCGCCCGAGGAGATCGACTTCGCCGAGCTGCACGTGTTCGTCGGCCCCGACTTCGTCCTCACGGTCCGCCACGGCGCGGCCCCCGACCTCTCGGCGGTGCGCCGCCGCATGGAGGAGACGCCGGAGCTGCTGAGGCTGGGCCCGGAAGCCGTGCTCTACGCCATCCTGGACGCGGTCGTGGACGGCTACGCCCCGGTCGTGGCCGGGGTGCAGAACGACATCGACGAGATCGAGACCGAGGTCTTCCGGGGCGACCCGGAGGTCTCCCGCCGCATCTACGAACTCTCCCGCGAGATGGTCGAGTTCCAGCGCGCGACCCGGCCCCTGGTCGGCATGCTGCACGGCCTGATGGCCGGGTTCTCCAAGTACGGCACCGACGAGGAACTCCAGCGCTACCTGCGGGACGTCGCCGACCACGTCACCCACACCAGCGAGCGCGTCGACGGCTTCCGCCAGGCGCTGACCGAGATCCTCACGGTGAACGCGACCCTCGTCACCCAGCAGCAGAACGCGGAGATGCGCGCGCTGGCGGAGGCGGGCTTCGAGCAGAACGAGGAGATCAAACGGATCTCGTCCTGGGCGGCGATCCTGTTCGCGCCGACGCTGGTCGGCACCATCTACGGCATGAACTTCCGTGACATGCCCGAACTGGACTGGCCCCTCGGCTACCCCTTCGCGATCGGCCTGATGGGCGTCATCTGCGTGAGCCTGTACCTGATCTTCAAGCGGCGGGGCTGGCTCTGAGCCCGGGCTCTCACGAGGAGACGGTGAACCGCACGCCGGAGAGTTCCTCGGAGACCTCCCACACCCGCCGGGCCTCCTCGGTGCCGGTCAGGCGGGAGTACATCCTCTGTTCCGCGGGCGGTCCCCCGAGGTGGCCGGGGCCGCTCGGGCCGTACAGCGTGCCGCCCCCGGCGTCGGCCGAGGCGACGGCGTACGCGGCGGGCAGCCGCGCGCTCTCCACCGTGCCGACGAGGATCCCCCGGGCGGACAGGAAGCGGATGGCCCGGACGCTCAGGGTGTCCTTGGACCGGCCGATCTCGGGGCGCGCGGCCAGCAGGCTCGTGGGGGCGACCCCCGGGTGGCAGAGGTTGCTCTCGATGCCCCAGCCCTGGCTCCGGCTGCGACGGTCGAGTTCGAGGCCGAAGAGACCCAAGGCGATCTTCGACTGGCTGTACGCCTTCATGCCGTCGTAGGACTTCTCCCAGTTCAGGTCTGCCCAGTTGATGGAGTGCTGGTTCGCCGCGACGCTGAGCTGGGAGGTCACCCGGGCGCGTCCGGCGCGCAGCAGCGGCAGCAGCCGGCCGACGAGGGCGACGTGCCCGAGGTGGTTGGTGCCGAACTGCAGCTCGAAACCGTCGGCGGTCGTCCGCCGCTCGGGCGGTGTCATGACCCCGGCGTTGTTGACCAGGAGATGGACGGGACGGCCCTCGGCGAGCAGGGCGTCGCCGAGAGCGGCGACGGAGTCCAGTGACGACAGGTCGAGTCGGCGCAGCGAGACCTGCGCGCCGGGGACCTGGCGGCGGATCGCGGCGACGGCCTCCTCACCCTTGGCCGGGTTGCGGACGGGCAGGACGACCTCGGCGCCCGCGGCGGCGAGCCGGGTGGCGATGCCGAGTCCGATGCCGTCACTGGCTCCGGTGACGACGGCGCGCCTGCCGGAGAGGTCGGGCAGGGGGATGTCGGTGGTCTGGCGTGGCATAGGGGTTCACTTCCGTTCGGTCCGCTTGCCTCCACAGTGACGAGGGAGCACCGGGCCGAACAGGGCCTGCCGATCCACTGATGCGCGGGCCGCGGCTGCGACGGCGCTGCCAGTGCCCGGCCCGCGTGCCCGGACGGGCGGAGGGGTGGATCGGCAGGCCGTGGCTGGCGGCGGCGCCGGGCGGTACAAAAGAGATCAGTGCTGCGGAGGGACGGGTATGGAGATCGACCGCGCCGGGCTGGCCGCGTTCCTGCGGCGCCGCCGGGAACTGCTGCAACCGGAGGACGTGGGCCTGCCCCGCGGACAGCGCCGCAGGACCAGCGGACTGCGCCGCGAGGAGGTCGCCGCGCTGTGCCACATGTCGACCGACTACTACGCCCGGCTGGAACGCGCACGCGGTCCCCAGCCGTCCGAGCAGATGATCGCCTCCATCGCCCAGGGCCTGCACCTCTCCCTGGACGAGCGCGACCACCTCTTCCGGCTCTCCGGGCACGCCCCGCCCGCCCGGGGCACGACGGGAGAACACGTCAGCCCGGGGCTGCTCCGCATCCTCGACCGCCTGGACGACACCCCTGCCGAGATCGTCACCGAACTGGGCGAGACCCTGCGCCAGAGCCCGCTCGGGGTCGCGCTGACCGGCGACACGACCCGCTACGAGGGCCTCGCCCGCAGCCTCGGCTACCGCTGGTTCACCGACCCGGCCACCCGGTCGCTGTACGCGGCCGAGGAGCATCCGTTCCTCTCCCGCATGTTCGTCTCCGGCCTGCGGGAGCTGGCCACGCTACGGGGCGCCGGCTCCCGCGCCGCGCACTGCGTCGAGCTGCTGCGTGAGCGGAGCGAGGAGTTCCGGGCCCTGTGGGAGCGGCACGAGATCGGCATCCACCCGCACGAGGTCAAGCGCTTCGTCCACCCCGAGGTCGGACTGCTGGAACTGAACTGCCAGCGGCTGCTGGACCCGGACCAGTCGCACATGCTGCTCGTCTACACGGCGGTCCCGGGCAGTGAGAGCTACGAGCGGCTGCAGCTCCTCTCCGTCATCGCGCCGCGGACGGTGCGCTGACGACCGGGTCGCCACCCCGGGCGGCGTCCGGGGTCACGCGCCGTCCTCGGGGAAGCTGGCGAAGTACGCGGCGGCCATGTCCTCGTCGGCGTGGCCCTGCGCGGCCGCGCGCTCCAGGCGCCGGGCGGCCGCCTCGGCCACGTCCAGGCGCACACCGCTCGTCTCCCCCGCCCGCACGATCAGCCGCGCGTCCTTGGCGGCCGTGTCCACCGCGAACTGCGGCGGGGTGAGCTGGTCGTGCAGGATGAGCGAGGACTTGGCCCGCAGGTAGCCCATGTCCAGCGGGCCGCCCGCGATCGCGTCGAAGAAGTGCTGCGGTTCCACGCCGAGCCCGCGCGCCAGGGCCAGCACCTCGCCCAGCGCGGCGGTGGATGCGATGACCCAGCTGTTGGCGACCAGCTTGAGCCGGGTCGCGCCGCCCTCGGCGCCGTCCTCCCCGGCCCACACCGTGCGTGCCCCCACCGCGTCCAGCACCGGTGCCACCGCCGCGCGCCCCGCCTCGGGGCCGGCTGCCAGGACCAGCAGCTCGCCGGCCTCGGCGGGCTGGCGGGTGCCCAGCACGGGGGCGTCGAAGAAGACCAGCGCGTGCTCGCGGGCGAAGCCGGCCAGGTCCTCGGTCGCCTCGACGCCCACGGTCGTCGACTGCACCCAGGCCGCACCCTCGCGCAGGCCGGGCGCGGCCTGGCGCATGACGTCCAGGACGGCCGGACCGTCGTAGAGCATGGTGAGCACCACGTCCGCGTCCGCGACGGCCTCGGCCGGCGTGCCGGTGACCGTGACACCGTCGGCGGCCAGCGGCTCGGCCTTGGCGCGACTGCGGTTCCAGGCGCGCACGGTGTGCCCGGCGCGGGCGAGGTTGCGGGCCATCGCGGCGCCCATGATGCCGGTGCCGAGGACGCTGACGGTGAGCTGGTCGGTCATGGTGTCCACTTCCCTGTCCGTGCGGTCGAAGGACGACGGGGACCCGGGTACACCGCGCGGGCGCGGGGCACACCCGGGATCCGCGGGTCGCCGGAGTCCGATCCTGCCGGACGCGGGCCACGACGGGCCGTCCGGGCACGCCGTGGCCGGTGGGGAGCGGACGGGCGGGACCGCGGGTCGGTCAGCCGGCCACGCCCAGCGCGGCCAGCAGTACCAGGACGAGGGTCGCCGCGGCGAACAGGCCGTGGGCGGCCACCACGGGGACGGGCAGGTGCCGTTCCGCCGGGGTCTCGGCGCCGGCGTCCGGGGCGGTGGCCCGTACGACGGGGAGCCAGCGGCCGAACAGGGTGAAGCCGAGCAGCGCCACGACGGCGAGGACGGCGAACGAGATCCAGGCCAGGGCGTCCTTGTCGACCGCCAGGTAGACGATCCACAGGACCAGTCCGGCGGCCGCCAGCAGGAAGTGGCCGAAGACGACCGGCGCCGGGAGACGCGTCGGGCCGCCGCGCTGCTGGCGGATGCCTCCGCGAGCGATCCAGCGGGCCAGGAGGACGAATCCCCCCAGGGCGGTGACGACCCAGGCGACGAGGGCGGCGATGTCCATGGCGGGCTCCAGTGTCAGTGATCCGTGACCGGGGGTCAGGAGGACGGGGACGGGGGGCGGGTGCGGTAGCCCTCGGCCTGCACGCTCTCGTCGGCCACGCGGACGCCGTAGCGGTAGGCGAGCTTGCCGCCGAGGTGGCCGGAGAGCCCCAGGGCGGCGAGGCAGACCGCGGACAGGGCGAGCTGACCGGGAGTCACCGCGCGGCCGGCCGCGTAGCCGTCGGCGTGCCGCCAGGCGAAGCCGCCCGCGTAGGCGGCCGTGAGGGCGAGGTTGAGGGACATGTGCACCAGGCCGGTGCGGAAGGCGGGGGTGCCGCTCGGGATCGCGACGAGGTCGAGGAAGCCGACACAGGCCGCCGCCAGAGCGCCGAGCACGCCGATGGCGATGAGCCAGGCCGACCCGTGGGTCAGGAAGCCGGGCCGGCCGACGATCCGTGAGGCGATGTCGAAGACCAGGCTGGACACCCACGCCCCGATCGGCACGGTGACCAGGATCGGGTGGAACGGGTGCCCGTACGGCCCCGCCAGTGCCCCACTGACCGGTTGCTTGGCCTGCCGCAGGTCGTCGTCGACCGCCATGGCGCACCTCCGCTTGCAGCCGCCCGATGAGTTTCACCAACGATTCTTGGTCTTATTCGGTGGCCGGGTCAAGCACCCGGACGGGTGGTGCGGCACCGGCGGGCCGCGCGGAGTTACCGTGAGCGCGTGACTTCCGAATCCAGCACCGCCCCGCGGGCCGGTGCCGACGCCATGGCCGCGCTCGCCGTCCTGGGCGACGAGTCCCGGCGCCGGCTGCTGGAGTTCGTCCGGCGGGCCCGCCGGCCGGTGACGCGCGAGGAGGCGTCGGCGGCGGTCGGGATCTCCCGCAAGCTGGCCGCCTTCCACCTGGACAAGCTGGTGGCGTCGGGCCTGCTGGAGGCGGGGCACGGCGGGCACGGGCCGCGCCGGGTGGGCCGCGCGCCCAAGGTGTACCGGCCCAGCCCGCACCCGGTCGTGGTGAGCCTCCCGCCGCGCCGGTCCGACCTGCTGGCCTCCCTGCTGGCCGAGGCCGTCATGGCGCAGCGGCCCGGCGAGAGCGCCCGGGAGGCGGCGGTGCGCCTCGCCCGCGCGCACGGGGAGGCGGTGGGCGCACAGGCCGCGGACGCCGGCCTGACCGCGTTCCTGGAGGACGTCGGCTTCGAGCCCGCGGACGAGGGCGACGGCCGCACGGTGCTGCACAACTGCCCCTTCCACCCGGTCGCCGCGCGTCACCCGGAGCTGGTGTGCGGAATGAACCACGCCTTCCTGTGCGGGTACCTCGCCGCCTCCGGCGACGACCGGGAGACCTCCGCCGTCCTGGCCCCCCGCGAGGGCGCCTGCTGCGTGGAACTGCGACACGGCCCTGCCCGCACGGCCACCGCCGGCCGCCCCGACGCGGACGGCGCGCCCTGCGCCCGGGACGCGGCGGGCGGTGCCGACGGCTGACGATCCGGAGGCACAACCCACGTCCTCAGCAGGCCAGTTGGTGTGGGAAGCTGTGCTCGGCCGTCCGGGAGCGGGACGGGGCGGCCGTCGAGAGGAGCGCAGGGTGACACAGGACGGCTTCCGCGCCGAGGACATCGACACCAGCAGGCCGCATCCGGCCCGGATCTACGACTACCTGCTGGGCGGCAAGGACAACTACGAGGTGGACCAGGAGGCCGCCGAGCGGCTCGAGGCCGCCGCGCCCGAGGTGCGGCCCGGGCTGCGGGCCAACCGCGCCTTCCTCCAGCGCGCCGTGCGGTACGTCGTCGGCAAGGGCGTCCGGCAGATCCTCGACATCGGCACCGGGCTGCCCACCTCGCCCAACGTCCACGAGATCGCCCGGGCGGCGGCGCCTGACGTCAGGGTGGCGTACGTCGACAACGACCCGATCGTCGCCGCGCACGCCGGCGCGCTGCTCAGCGCCTCCGGCACGAACTCGGTGGTGCTGGCCGACCTGCGCGACCCGCGGGGCATCGTGGAGCACCCGGAGGTCCGCCACATCATCGACTTCGACCGGCCCGTGGCGCTGCTCCTCGTCGCGATCGTGCACTTCCTCACCGACGCCGACGAGCCGGAGCGGGTCGTCGCCACCCTGCGCGACGCGCTCCCGGCCGGCAGCTACCTGGTGCTGTCGCACGCCACCGGCGACTTCGCCGACCGCAGCGAGGCCCAGGCCGTCTACCAGCGGGCCACCGCCAGCCTGAACCTGCGCACCCGGGACCGGGTCGAGCGGCTCTTCGACGGTTTCGAGCTGGTCGAGCCCGGTCTGGCCCAGGTCCCCTACTGGCGCCCGGACACCCCGCCGCCCGCCGGCTCCGAGCTGATCGGTTTCTACGCGGGCGTGGCCCGCAAGAACGGCTGACCCGCGGGCGCCCCGTCCCCGCCCTGTCCTTCCCCGCCCCGTCCGTCCCCGCCCCCGTCCGCCGGACCCGGTCCGCGTGCCGGGACGGGCGGGTCCGCCGTCCGCACGCGATGCTGGACACAGAGCGCGAGAGGGCCGGGCACGGGACGGGCCACGGCGCGGGACCAGTCGACGAGGCAGCCGGGAGGCGAGCGCGGTGATCGCCGTCAACCCGACGGACAGCTCCTCGGTACTGGCCGCCTTCGGCGCGCTCGGGGTGCTGGCGGTGATCTTCGCCGAGTCGGGGCTGCTCGTGGTCGGCTTCTTCCTGCCCGGTGACACCCTGCTGTTCCCGGCCGGGGTGCTGTGCGCGAGCGGCACGGGCGGCCGGGCGCCGCTGGAGCTGTGGCAGGTGCTGCTGTGCGCGGCCGTCGGGGCGGTCGCCGGCGGCCAGGTGGGGTTCCTGATCGGGCGGCACGGCGGGCGGGCGCTGCTGGCCCGCTCCCCGGGACGGCGCCTGGAGGAGGCCGCGGGCCGCGCGGAGCGGCTGCTGGCCCGCTACGGCTACGGCAAGGCCCTGGTGATAGGCCGGTTCGTGCCGCTGCTGCGCACCGTGCTGCACCCGGCGGCCGGCGCCCTCGGCGTGCCCGTGCGGCCCTTCACGTTCTGGCAGGTCGTGGGCGGGCTGCTGTGGTCGCAGAGCCTGGTGCTGGCCGGGTACACCCTCGGCGCGTCGGTGCCGCAGGTCGACGACTGGCTGCTGCCGCTGGTGGCGCTCGTGGTGCTGCTCTCCCTGCTGCCCCTGCTGGTGGAGGTCTGGCGCGAGCGGCGCCGGCGCCGCTCGTCCCGGGACTGAGCCGCCCCCGCCGCTCCCGCCGCCCCCGGTGCCGCCGCATGGCCTGCGGCCGGTGGGGCACTCGGCCCCGCGATGGAGTCGGTACGGCGCGTCCTGCTGACCGGGTGGTTCAGCTTCCTGCACGGGGAGGCGACCGCCGGGGACGTGCTGGCCCTGGACCGGGTGCGGGAGGTGCTGGACGGGGCCGGCGTCGCGCACGACGTCGCCTGGAGCCCCGGGTTCCGGCCGGACGCGCTCCACCTGGACGACGCCCGGCCGCAGGACTACTCGCACGTGGTGTTCGTCTGCGGGCCCGTCCACGGACCCCAGGTCGAGGCGCTGCACCGGCGGTTCGCGGGGTGCGTGCGCATCGCGGTGGGGACCTCCGTCCTCGCCCCCGACGGGCCCGCCGCGCGCGGCTTCCACCGGGTGCTGCCGCGGGACGCCCCCGGCACCGAGCCCTCCCTCGACCTCGCCGCCCGGGCCCCGCGTCCCCCGTCCGCGGTGCCCGTGGTCGGCGTCGTCCTCACCCACGGCCAGCACGAGTACGGCGACCGGCGGCGCCACGGGCACGTGGCCGGGCACGTGACGCGCTGGCTGGCCGGGCTCGACTGCGCCCGCCTGGAGCTGGAGACCCGGCTCGACGCCCACGACTGGCGGCTCGCGGCGACCGCCGCCCAGGTGGAGGCGGTGCTCGCCCGGCTGGACCTGGTGGTCACCGACCGGCTGCACGGGCTGGTGCTCGCCCTGCGCTCGGGGGTGCCCGCGCTGGCCGTGGACCCGGTCGCGGGCGGCGCGAAGGTCACCGCGCAGGCCCGTGCCCACGGGTGGCCCGCGCTGGTGCCCGCCGACGCCCTGGACACCGCGGAGCTGCGGCGGTGGTGGGACTGGTGCCTGACCCACGGGCCCGCGGCGGCCGCGCGGATCCGCGACGCGTTGCGCGACGGCACCGCACGCGACGGCGCGGACGCGCTCGCGGCGCTTCTTCTGCCGGCCCGCACCGGTTAGTCCCGCGGGTCCACGGGGCACTCGCTCCGGGTGCGCACCCGCCCGGAGCATCAGGAGGGCCCAGTGACCACCGGCCGGCTTCCCGATCACGAACAGCGCATCCTGGACGAGATGGAGCGCGTGCTGCGCCGCGACCGCCGGCTCGACCGGCGGCTGCGCACCCATTGCCGACATCCCCGGCTGGCCCGGGTGGCCGCGTGGTCCCCGCGGGCCTGGACCGTGGCGGTCTGGCTCGCCGTCGCCGTCGGCCTGATGGTGGCCGGGATCGTCACCGGCGCACCGGGGGTGATCTGGGCGTTCGCCGGCGTCTGGCCGTTCTCGCTGTTCGCGGCGTTCCGGCTGCTGTGCCGGTGGACGGAGCCACCGGGCGGCCCCCGCTCCCACGGCTGAGCCGACGCCCGCAGCACGGGCCCCTCGGGCCTCCGCGCCGCCGCCGTCACCCCGTGTACTGCCGCGCCGTCGACCGGCGCTGGACGTCCTCCAGCAGCCGGAACCGCTCCTCCACCTCGACGGGCAGCACGCGTCGTTCCCTGAGCACCCAGGGCAGGGCGGCCGCGGCCTCGGCGAAGGCGCGCAGGGAGACCGTGTCGCGCGGGACGGTGCGGGCCAGGAACAGCGTGCGGCGCAGGGCGGGCCGGACCGGGCGGCGCAGCCAGGTGAACCACAGGGTGTTGCGGATGCCGTGCGCCCGGCGCAGCGTGGGGTCGCGCACCGTGGACGCCTGGTGGTGGACCGTCAGGTGCTCGGCGTAGGTGAGCCACCAGCCGCTCGCCGCGAGGTCGGCCGCCAGCAGCTCCTCCTCCCCGCCCAGCCACAGCCGGGGGTGGAAGCCCCCGGCGGCGCGGAAGGCGTCGGTGCGCAGCACGCTGGCGCCCGCGAGGAACGAGCCGAGGGCCGGGCCGGGCATCCAGGACGGCCGGGTCAGCGGGGAGGTGCGCAGTTCCTCGACGATGGGGTCCTCGGTGCCGCCGGGCTCGACGACGATCCGGGCGGTGACGCAGGCGAGCGCGGGGTGCCGGTCCAGCAGGTCGGCCGCGCCGGCCGGTGAGCCGGGGTCCCACCAGGTGTCGTCGTCGCAGAACACCACGTAGGGCGTGCGGACCTGACGGACCGCCAGGTTGCGGCCGACCGCGCCGAGGTTGCGGCCGGGGCGCAGCAGGGTCACCCGGGGGTGGCGGCGGGCGACGGCCTCGGCGGTGCCGTCGGTGGAGCCGTTGTCGGTGACGATCACCGGGGGTCTCTCGGGGAGGTCGGCGAGCCGGTCGAGGGTGCGCAGGAGTTCGGGGCGCCGGTTGTGAGTGATGACGACGACGGTCAGGCGCGGGTCGGTCATCGGGGGGCTCCGTCCAGGGCGCGGGCGGCCTCTTCGAGGTACGGCGGCAGCGGGCGGCGGGCGCGCAGCGCGGCGGGCAGCCGGACCAGCGTCTGGCGCAGGGCGCTGCGGGCCTGCGGGTCGTGGCGGGCCTCGGCGGCCAGGTCCCGGGTGCGGGCCAGGGCGTGCGGCAGGGGGCGGCGCAGCCAGTCGGTGAGCAGGGCGTTGCGGCGGAACAGCGCGCTGCGGCCCGCGCGCGTCGCCGGGGGCGCGGGGGGCGGGTGGTGGTGGGCGACGACGTCCGGGCAGTGGGTGACGCCCCAGCCGCGGGCGGCCAGGTCGTAGGCGAGCAGGGTCTCCTCGCCGCCGAAGAACAGCACCGGGTGGAAGCCGCCGGCGTCGAGGTAGGCGTCGCGCCGCACGACGGAGGCGCAGGCGAGGAAGCCGAGGACCTGCACGCCGGGCAGGTCCTCGGCGGGGCCCAGCGGGGAGCGGGCGAGGACGTCGTTCAGCGGGTCCGGCTCGGCGGCGGGTCCGACCAGGGTGCGGGCGGAGAGCAGGCCCAGCCGCGGGTGGGCGTCCAGGTGGCGGGCGGCGCGGTCCAGGGCGCCGGGCGCCCACCAGGAATCGTCGTCGCTGAAGGCGACGTAGGGGGTGTCGAGGGCGCGGACGCCCTCGGTGCGGGCGAGGGCGCCGCGGTTGACGGGCAGCCGCAGGGTGCGCACCCGGGGGTGGTGGCGGGCGAGGAGGGCCGGGGTGTCGTCGCGGGAGGCGTTGTCGACGACCAGGATCTCGGGCCGCTCGGGCAGCGCGAGGAGGTGGTCGAGGGTGCGGGCGAGGCGGGGGGCGCGGTCGCGGGTGGCGATGACGACGCCGGTGCGGAAGTGGGTCATGGCAGGCGGTCCAGTGCGGTCAGGACGTCTTCGGGCCGGATGCGCAGCAGGGCCGGGTCGGGCTCGGTGCCGTGCGGGTCGCCGTCCGGGCCCGGGTGCCACAGGGCCTGGTGGCGGGGGTCGTCCGGCGGGCCCCAGCGGCTGGGCGGGGTGGGTCCGAACAGGGTCACCGACGCGGTGGCGTGGGCGACGGCGAGGTGGGCGATGCCGGTGTCGCCGCTGAGCACGGCCCGGGCGCCGGCGACGAGCGCGGACAGCCGCGGGAAGGGCAGTCCGCCGCCGAACAGGTCGGTGTCGGGCAGGGCGGCCCGTTTGGCCAGCCCGGCGACCAGGTCGTCCTCGCCCGGTCCCCCGGTGACGACGACGCGCAGGCCGCGCTCGCGCAGGGCCTCGGCGACGGCCGCGTACCGGTCGAGCGGCCAGCACCGGGAGGGGGCGCCCGCGCCGGGGTGGAGCACGACCGCGCCGGGTGCCGGGGAGGGGCCGGGCGGGCGGGGCAGGCGCAGGTCGGTGGGGTCGGCGGGGATGCCGTACGCCTCCAGCAGGCGGCACCAGCGGGCGCGTTCGTGTTCCTCGGCGTACCAGGGCGGGCCCTCGATCTCCGGGGTCCCGGGGTGCGCGAAGGCGAGCAGGCGCCGCGGGCGCAGGGCCTGCAGCAGGCGGTGGCTGGGCGGGCCGTTGCCGTGCAGGTCGACGGCGACGTCGGGCGGGGGCCCGGTCCAGTCGAGGCGGCGGGGCACGGCGCGGCCGGGGGCACCGGCGGGCAGCAGCCGGTCGACGGCGCCGGTGGCCCCGGCGACCGGCGCGAGCTCGGCGGGCGCGGCGAGGACCAGTTCGTGGCCGGGGAAGGCGCGGCGCAGGGCGCGCAGGGCGGGCACCCCGGCGAGCAGGTCGCCGAGGCCGAGGGCCCGCAGGACCAGGACGCGTCCGGTCACCGCACGCCCCCCGCGGTCCAGGAGCCGGTCCCGGAGACGGTGCGGTCCGCGGGCCCGGGGGCGCCGTCGGGTGCCCCGGTGCGGGTGAGGCCCTCGGCGGCGCGCTCGATCAGGGCGGTGGAGGACCGGCCGTCGAGGTAGGGCAGCAGGACGGCCTGGCCGCCCCACTCCTGGAGCAGGGCCGCCTCCGGGAGTTCGGCGCCGGCGTAGTCGCCGCCCTTGACCCAGATGTCGGGACGCAGGTCGGCCAGGAGCCGTTCGGGGGTGTCCTCGTCGAAGACGGCCACCGCGTCGACGCAGGCGAGGGCGCGCAGCACCCGGACCCGGTCGGCGAGCGGGGTGACCGGGCGGCCCTCGCCCTTGCGGCGGCGCACGCTGGCGTCGGAGTTGACGCACACCACGAGGCAGTCGCCGAGCCGGCGGGCCGCCTGGAGGAGGCCCACGTGGCCGGCGTGCAGCAGGTCGAAGCAGCCGCCGGCGGCGACGACGGTGCCCTGCCGGGCGCGGACGGCCTCGATGAGGGCGCGCGGGTCGTCCACGGGGGGTGGCGTGTCGGCGGGGTCCAGGGCGGCGCCCGCTCCTCCGGCGCCGACGAACTCGGTCGCGGCGCGGACGGCGCCCTCGACGGCCTCCTCGACGAGCGCGCCGTCGGCGAGCAGCCCGGCCGCGGCGGCGGCGAACCGGTCGCCGGCGCCGCAGGGGTCGCCGTGGTGCGCGGCGGGCGCGGGCACGAGCAGCGGGTTCTCGCCGTACGACAGGAGCGCGCCGCGGGCGCCGAGGGTGACGGTGACGGCGGGGACCCGCCAGCGCCGTACCAGGTCGGCGGCCGCGCGGGCCAGGTCGCGCAGGCTCTCGCCGCCGTCGGCGGCGGCCCGGGCCTCCTTCTCGGCGGGGGTGACGAGCCGGGTGCCGGGCACGGGCGGCCCGCCGCGCGGGTGGGGGTCCCAGACCAGCGGGGGGTGCTCGGTCAGCACGTCCCGTACGGCGTCGGCGGCGCCGCGGCCGTAGTCGGAGACCAGGACGGCGCGGGCGCCGCGCAGGGCCTCGCGGGCCTCGGCGGTGGCGTGGCGGACCCGGCCGGAGCCCGCGTCGAGGCGGACGACGGGCCGGCCGCGGGCCAGCACCCGGGTCTTCTGCGACAGCGGCCCGGTCAGCGGCAGGGCGATCACCTCGACGCGCCCGTCCAGGAGGCGCAGCAGGGCCCGGCTGGCCTCGTCGTCGCCGATGCCGGTGATCAGTGTGACCGGGCGGCCGTCGCGCGCGGCGAGGCAGGCGGCGAGGGCGGCGCCGCCGGGCCGCAGGTGTTCGGCGCAGTCGGCGACGACCGGGACGGGCGCGTCGGGGGCGAGGCGGTCGGCGGTGCCGGTGAGGTCACGGTCGAGCAGGGCGTCTCCGACGACGACCAGCGGGGCGTTCACGGTCATGTCACCTCCGGTCGGGGTGCGGTCGGCGCGCCGCGGGCCGCGGCGCGGGCGCGGGGGCGTCACCCGTGGCGCCGTTCCAGGGCCGCGTCGAAGGCCGCGCAGATCATGTGCACGGCCACCAGGTGCAGTTCCTGGACGGTCGCGGCGGCGGGGGCCGCCACGCACAGGGCCTCGTCGCTGCCCGCGAGCAGCGGGTTGGGCGCGGGCCCGGTCAGCGCCCACACGCGCAGTCCGGCGCCGCGGCCCGCGGCGGCGGCGGACAGCAGGTTGGCGCTGGCGCCGGAGGTGGACAGCAGCATCAGCACGTCACCGGGGCGGCCGTGGGCGCGGACCTGCCGGGCGAACACCTCGTCGACGCCGTAGTCGTTGGCGATGGCGGTGGTGGCGGAGGTGTCCGCGTGCAGGGCGATCGCGGAGAAGGGCGGCCGGTCGTCGCGGTAGCGGCCGACGATCTCCGCGGTCAGGTGCTGGGCCTGGGCGGCGCTGCCGCCGTTGCCCGCGGCGAGCAGCCGGCCGCCGCCGCCGAGGACCTCGGCGAGCCGTTCGCCCCAGTGCTCCGTGCGGTGCGCGGAGCCGCGGAACGCGCGGATGGCCTGGGCGAGCCGGTCGCAGTGGGCGACGGCCGTGGTCTCCTGGACGCTCATCACGCCACCTCCGTGGACTCCGAGGACAGGGTGTGGCCGACCACGACCTGCCGGTAGACCTGTTCGACGCCGTCGGCGACGCGCTGCCAGGTGTAGCGGGCCATCACCCGGTCGCGGCCCGCGGCGCCGTAGCGGCGGCGCAGCCGTTCGTCGGCGAGGAGTTCGCGCACCGTCGCGGCGAGCGCCGAGGGGTCGCCGGTGGGCACGAGCCGGCCGGTGGTGCCGTCGGCGACGGAGTCGCGGTGGCCGCCGACGTCGGTGGCGACGACGGGCACCGCGCAGGCCATGGCCTCCAGCGGGACGATGCCGAACGGCTCGTAGTCGGGGGTGCACAGCACCAGGTCGGAGCTGCCCATGAGGGCGGGCATCCGGGCCGGGTCGACCGCGCCGAGCAGCCGCACCCGGTCGGCGACGCCGCTCTCCTCGGCGAACCGCAGCAGGCGCTCCGCCTCGTCGTCGGCCTCCAGCAGGCCGGCGGGCGGGCCGCCGGCGACGAGGAGTTCGGCGTCGGGTATCCGGGTCAGGGCGCGGATGGCACGGTCGTAGCCCTTGCGGCGCACGAGGCGGCCGCAGGCCAGCAGCCGGTGGCGTTCGCGCCGTGCGGGCACCCCGGTGCCGGGCAGGCCCGGCCGGAAGTGCTCGGCGTCCACGCCGCACGGCACGACGGACACGTGCTGCGGCGGGACGCCCATGTCGGCGAGTTCGTACACCTCGTCGGTGCAGGTGGCCAGGACCCGGGCGCAGCCGCGGCCGAGCTGGCGCTCGATGCCGATGCGTTCGCCGGGGCTGGTGTCCCGGCGGCCCTGGTGGCGGCGCTTGACCGTGCCGAGGGCGTGGAAGGTCTGCACGACCGGCACGCCGTGCGGGCGGGCGCCGGTCCGGGCGGCCATGCCGGACATCCAGAAGTGGGCGTGCACCAGGTCGGGCCGCTCGTGCCGCCAGGCGGCGGCCAGCCGGGCGCCGAAGCCGGGCATGTACGGCAGGAGTTCGTCCTTGGGCACCGGTTCGGGCGGGCCGGCCTGGACGTGCTCGACGACACCGCCGCCGGGCAGCGGCACCCGGTCGGGCAGGTCGGTGCAGTCGCGGCGGGTGTAGACCGTGACGTCGTGGCCGCGGCGGGCGAGTTCCTCGCTCAGCCGCGCGACGTACACGTTCTGGCCGCCGGCGTCGACGCCACCGAGCGCGGCCAGCGGGCTCGCGTGCTCGGACACCATGGCGATCCTCATCGGGTCACCTCCTTCAGCAGCCGCTCCCAGTCGTTCAGGAAGCGGGTCAGCCCGTAGCGGGCGAGCGCCGCGGCCCGGGCACCCTCGCCGATCAGGCGGGCGTGCAGCGGGTCGGCGACGAAGTCCCGTACGGCGTCGGTCAGGACGTCGAGGCGGTTGGAGACCACCCCGGCGCCCTCGGGCACCGCCTCGGTCACCTCGGTGGTGGCGAGCGCGACCACCGGCATGCCCAGGAACATCGCCTCCAGCAGGGACAGGCCCAGGGAGGTCCAGCGGACCGGGTGGATGTAGACCCGGCGGCGGGCCATCTCCGCGTGCAGGGCGTGCTGGGGCAGGTCGTGCGTGGTGGTGCCGGGCACGTCGAGCTGATCGGCGCGCATGCCGAAGACGTCCAGCGGTACGACGCCGGCGAACACCGGCAGCAGGTCGGTGCCGGTGGTGCGGCCGCGGCGCACCGGGTCGTTGACGACGACGGCGCCGTGCGCGACCTCGCCGGTCCAGCGGTGCCCGGGGTCGATGATCCCGTGCTCGACGACCTCGGTCTCGGCGCGGCCGTTGTCCCACATCAGCCGGTTGAAGTGGGTGACGTGCACGAGGGTGACGCCGGGCAGGTCGGCGACCGGGTGCCGGGTGTCCGGCACGTCGCCGTGCGGGGCGTTGTGCTCGACGTACACGAGCGGCGGGCGGCGCCCCAGCCACCGGTCGACCAGGGCGAGTTCGTGCGGGCGCTGGAGGACCACGAGGTCGACCTCGGTGTCGCGCAGGCGTTCCGGGGGGACCTCGACGACGCTGTCCGGCCAGTCCCAGGTGCGGGCGCGGCCGAGGCCGTCGGGTCCGCGGTCGGGGGTGACGGGGACGAGGTAGGTGTGCGGTCCCTGGACGAACGACGTCGTCCAGGAGCCGTGCACGTGCCAGATCAGGATCCTCACGCCTGCCTCACCTTCTCCACGGCCAGTCGGACGTCGTGGGCGGTCACGGACTCCAGGCACGGGTGCCCGGGGACGGGGCACTGCCGGGCGCGGCTGTCGGCGCAGGGGGCGTGCTGGTCGCCGAGCAGCACGCAGGGGACGCCGTAGGGCCGCCAGCGCTCGGCCGGTACGACGGGGGCGAACAGCGACACCACGGGTGTGCCGACGGCGGCCGCGAGGTGGGCGGGGCCGGTGTTGCCGGTGACGACGGCGTCGGCGCGGGCGAGGACGCCGGCCAGCTCGGGGGCGCCGGTGCGCCCGCCCAGGTCGACGCCGTCGGCGCCGGCGACGCGGCGGGTCAGCTCGCGTTCGCCGGGGCCGCCGGTCACCACCACGCGGTGTCCGGCGTCGGCGAGCGCGCGGACGGCCTGGGCGCAGCGCGCGGGGCTCCAGGCGCGGGCGGGGACGCTCGCGCCGGGGTGCACGACGACGTAGGGGCCGGCGCCGGTGAGGGCGGTGGTGTCCGGCGGGGGCAGGATGCGCAGCCGGGTGTCGGCGGGCCGGGGGAAGCCGGCGGCCTCGGCGAGGTCGAGGGCGGCGTCCACCTCGTGGGCGTGCGGGGCGCGGTGGTGGCGGACGTCGAGGAGGGAGCCGGGGTAGTCCTCGCTGTCGGCGGCGATCCGGGCGACGCCGGCCAGCCGCAGCAGCAGCGCGGTGGGCAGCGGGGACTGGTGGAAGGAGGTCAGGACCAGCGCGGTGTCGGCGCGGACGGAGGCGATCAGCCCCTCGACGTCCGCGCGGCGCACGGGCGGCGGCGCGAGGCCGGCCCACGGCGCCTCCCAGACCAGCACCTCGTCGACGCCGGGCAGCAGGCGGGCGGCGGGCGCGCCGAGGGGGCCGCACAGCAGGGTGACGTGGTCGGCGCGGGCGGCGACGGCGCGGATCGCGGGCCCGGCGAGCAGGACGTCGCCGAAGCTGTCGAGCCGGGTGACCAGGGCTCTCATAGCGGCCTCCGGTCGGATGCGGACGCGGCGGCCGGGGGCCGTTCGTCGGCGAGGAGGTGCCCGCGCGGCGGCTCGGGCGGCAGCAGGGCGCGTACGGCGGTGAGCAGGTCCGGGGCGACGTGCTCGGCGGCGGCCGTCTCCTCGGGGAGGGTCACCGGGGTGGGCACCAGGACACCCAGGGCGCCGGCCCGGCGGGCGGCCTCGACGTCGGCGCCGATGTCGCCGACGACGGCGGTCTCCTCGGGCGGCACGCCCAGCCGCGCGGCCGCCTGCAGGACCATGCCGGGCTGCGGCTTGCGGCAGTGGCACCCGTCGTCCGGGCCGTGCGGGCAGACGGCCCACACGTCGAACGGGCCCACGAGTGCGTCGACGCGCTCGTTGACACGCCGTACGTCGGCCATGCTCAGCAGTCCGCGGGCCACGCCCGACTGGTTGGTGACGACGCCGGTGCCGATGCCCCGGGCGCGCAGCAGGGCCAGGGCCTCGCGGGCGTGCGGGACGGGGCGGACCAGGTCGGGGTCGCCGTTGTAGGGGACGTCCTCGACGAGGGTGCCGTCGCGGTCGAACAGGACCAGCCGGATGCGGCGGTCGTGGGGTGCGGGACGGTTCACTTGGCCACCTCCCGCCAGGGCAGGGCGGCGCGGTGCCGCCACGCGCCGCTGATCCGGTGCCAGCTCGCGGCGGGCGGGATGAGGACGCTGGTGGCGAGCATGGTGGTCACCTCGTGCCGGGTGCGCGGTCCGGGCGCGATGCGGGCCCAGGCGAACTCGGCGGTGCCCAGCGCCCAGCCGAGCCCGGCGAGGGCGGCGGCGCGGGGCCGGCCGGCCGCGGCCAGCGCGCAGGCGGCGAGCCCGGCCGCGGTGACCGCGAGGTGGGTGCGGATGCGGCCGCGGGGGGCGGCCGCCTTCTCCCACCAGTCGGGGCCGTGCAGGGCGCGCATCAGCGCGTCGTCGGCGTTGCCGCGCTGGTTGCGCAGGGAGACCCAGCGGTCGGCGGGCCGGACCGGGTGGCGGGTGGTGCGCCGGCCCCGCTGGACGCGCCAGCCGGCGTCCAGGACGCGCAGCGCGACGTCGGCGTCCTCGCGGAAGGCGCGGGGGAAGCGTTCGTCGAAGCCGCCGACCTGCTTGAGGGCGTCGGTGCGGTAGGCCATGTCGGCGGTGATCCAGCGGGCGCGGACGAGACCGGCGGTGGTGCGCTCCCAGTCGGTGGGGCGGCGCTCCCCGGGCAGCGGCACGGCGAGCACGCCCTGCACGGCGGCGGTGTCGGGCCCGGCGTCGGTGAGGTCCTGGGCGAGCTGGTCGCACCAGTGCGGGCCCACCTGGACGTCGTCGTCGAGGAAGGCGACCCACGGGGTGGTGACGGCGCGCAGCCCGGTGTTGCGGGCGGCGGCCGGTCCGCGGGCGCCGCCGGGCAGGACCGTGGTGCGGTCGGTGAGTTCGCCGAGGACGGCCAGCGCGCGCTCCAGCGCCGCCGGGTCGGGGGCCGGGCGGTCGTCGACGAGGACGATCGCCTCGGGCCGCGGGCCGTGGGCGGCGACGAGCGCGGCCAGGCAGTCGGCGAGGGTGTCCCGCACGAGGGTGGGGACGACGACGGTGTAGGCGGGGCTGCTCATACGGCCGCCTCGCCCTCGGGCGCGGAGTGCTCCCCCGGCCGTTCGACCGGCGCGGGGTGCTGGTGCGCCGCCCGGGCGGGCCGGGGTGCCTCACGGCCGTCGTACATGCGGCCGCGCCGCACCGCGAACGGGCCGATGGCCAGCAGGTCGACCGGCGCGGAGCCGAAGCACTCCAGGGCGTCGCGCGGGTCGTCGACCATGGGCCGGCCGGCCGTGTTGAGGCTGGTGTTGACGACGACGGGCAGTCCGGTGCGGCGCTCGAAGGCGGCCAGCATCCGCGCCACCAGCGGCTCCTGGCGTTCGGCGACGGTCTGGATGCGGGCCGTGCCGTCGACGTGCACCACGGCGGGGATGCGGTCGCGCCACCGGGGCGCCACGTCGTGCACGAACAGCATGTACGGGCTGGGCAGCGGCCCGGCGAACAGCTCGTGCGCCCGGTCGGCGAGGACCATCGGGGCGACGGGGCGGAACTCCTCGCGGCCCTTGACGGAGTTGAGCCGTTCGAGGTTCTCGGCCCGCCCCGGGTGGGCCATCAGCGAGCGGTGGCCGAGGGCACGCGGCCCGTACTCGCTGCGGCCCTGGAACCAGGCCACGATCCCGTCCCGGGCCAGTTCCTCGGCGACGGTCTCGGCGATGTCGTCGGGCCGCTCGTAGGGGACGGCCGCGGAGTCGAGCCAGGCGCGCAGCTCCTCCTCGCTCCAGCCGCGGCCGAGGTCGGCGCCCGGCATGGGCCGCGGGTCCTCGGCGAGGTGCAGGGCGCCGCCGAGCGCGGTGCCGGCGTCCCCGGCGGCGGGCTGCACCCACACGTGCCCGTAGGGGCCGCGGGCAGCGATCTTGGAGTTGGCGACGCAGTTCAGGGCGACCCCGCCGGCCAGGGCGAGGGCGTCGCCGCCCGCGGTGCGGTACAGCCAGTGCACGAGGTCGAGCAGGGTCTCCTCCAGCACGGCCTGGGTGCTGGCGGCGAGGTCGGCGTGGTCGCGGGTCCAGGGCTCGCCGGGCGCGCGCTCCGGGGCGAGGGCGGCCCAGTCGACGCCGTGGGCGCGGAACCCGCCGTCGCCCGTGGCGTGGACGTGGGTGCGCAGCTCCGGCAGGAAGCGGGGGGTGCCGTAGGAGGCGAGGGCCATCACCTTGTACTCGTCGCTGCTGCGCAGGAAGCCCAGGTGGGCGGTGAGGTCCTCGTAGACCAGGCCGAGCGAGTGGGGCAGCGCCTGGGTGGCGAGGGTGTCGAGCTTGCCGTCGCGGTAACGGCCCGCGAGGTGGCTCGCGCACTCGCCGCGTCCGTCGAGGACGAGGACGGCGCTGTCGGGGTAGGGCGAGGCCGGTCCGGCGGAGGCGGCGTGCGCCACGTGGTGCGGGACGTGCACGACCCGGTCGGGGTCCAGTCCGGGCAGGGCCTCCGCGAGGAACTCGGGGGCGCGCCGGGCGTACTCCAGGCGCAGCGCGTCCCACGGGTCGAACAGGCCCATGTCGGCGGCCGGGCGGGCCAGCCGGGGGTCGAAGGAGTAGGCCACGGCGTCCAGCTCGGCCGGGCGGACCCCGGCGTGCTCCAGGCACCAGCGGGCGGACAGCTCGGGCAGCTCCCAGGCGGAGAACGGCACCGGCCGCTTGCCGTGCTTGCGCCGGCTGAAGCGCTCCTCCTCCGCGGCGGCGACCACCTGTCCGTCGACGACGAGGGCGGCGGCCGGGTCGTGGAAGAGTGCGTTGATGCCGAGGATGCGCATGGGGGTGACTCCGTCCCGTGCAGCGTTGTGTCGGGAATGCGGCTTTTGCACCTTGCGAGTGCCTGAAGAGAGCTGTCTCAAACACTTGGAGGCAACTTCCGCGGGAAGGGACCAGGTTATTACTCTCGGTAGTCGACCGTGACCCTGCGCGACGGCCGACGGGCGCCGCCCGCCGGCCGGGGTGCGGTTGCGTTCACGGGCCTGCGCCGACCGCCCGCGGGACGGACCCGCTCAGGCGGCCTGGGCGTGGGTGAACCAGCCGATGGTGCGCTCGAGGCCCTCGCTCCAGTCGACCCGGGGCGCCCAGCCGAGGCGCTCGCGGGCCAGCCGCGTGTCGGGGCGGCGCCGGCCGGGGTCGTCGACGGGGCGTTCGACGAAGCGGATCCGGGAGGCGGAGCCGGTCAGCTCGATGATCCGGCGGGCCAGCTCGAGCATGGTGATCTCCTCGCCGCCGCCGATGTTGACGGGGCCGGTCTCGCCGGACGCGGCCAGCGCGAGGACGCCGTCGACGGTGTCGTCGACGTAGCACAGGGAGCGGGTCTGGCTGCCGTCGCCGGCGACGGTGAGCGGGGCGCCGTCGAGGGCCTGGGCGACGAACGCGGGCACGGCGCGGCCGTCGCCGGTGCGCATGCGGGGCCCGTAGGTGTTGAAGATCCGCACGATGGCGGTGTCGGTGCCGCGCACCCGGCGGTGCGCGGTGACCAGGGCCTCGGCGAACCGCTTGGACTCGTCGTAGACGCTGCGCGGGCCGACGGGATTGACGTTGCCCCAGTAGCCCTCCTGCTGAGGGTGTTCGAGCGGGTCGCCGTACACCTCGGAGGTGGAGGCGAGCAGGAAGCGGGCGCCGTCGGCGTGGGCCCGCTCCAGGGCGTACCGCGTGCCGGTGCTGCCGACGTCGAGCGTCTCCAGCGGCAGGCGCAGGTAGTCGACCGGCGAGGCGGGGCACGCGAAGTGCAGCACCAGGTCGAAGCGGCCGGGCAGGGTGCGCCAGGCAGCGGGGTCGGTGGCGTCGCCGTGCGCGAAGGCGAAGCCCCGGCGCTGCTCCAGCGCGACCACGTTGGCCCGGGAGCCGGTGGACAGGTTGTCGAGGCAGACGACGTCGACGCCGTCGTCGAGCAGCCGTCCGCACAGGTGCGATCCCACGAATCCGGCCCCGCCGGTCACCAGTGCCCGGCGCCAGGTGCGTGCGCTCATGGGGCCCTCCTTGCTCTCGCCTACACGGGGTGACGACGCGAGTAACCAGGAGAAAGGGACACATGCCTCGAATCCGGACATGACTGTCGACCGCACACGGTGTGTATACACGCTGTGTATAGTCCCGGCATGCCTTCTCTGACCAAGAGGACGAAAAAGACGGGGAACGCGTTGCTCGGGGGGTTACTGGCCCTGTGTCTGGCGTCGGCGCTGAGCGGGTGCGGCGGGGCCGCGACGACCCGTCCCAGCAGCGCCCGCGCCCAGGGCGCCCCGGGCCCCACCGCCCAGCCGCGGTTCGGGAGCGTGGACTGCCGACGGGTCACGTGCATAGCGCTGACCTTCGACGCGGGGCCGAGCGAGCACTCCGCCCGCCTGCTGGACGTCCTGCGGGACAAGGAGGTCCCGGCGACCTTCTTCCTGCTGGGCGCGCGGCACATCGAGAAGTACCCCGGCCTGGTGCGCCGGATGGCGGCCGAGGGGCACGAGGTGGCCAGCCACACCTGGGACCACCGCATCCTCACCCGCATCCGGCCCGATGAGATACGCGCGGAGCTGGAGCGCACCAACGCGGCCATAGAGCGCCTGACCGGCCGGCGCCCCACCCTGATGCGCCCGCCGCAGGGCCGCACGAACGACACCGTGCACGCCGTCTGCCGCGAGCTCGGGCTGGCGGAGGTGCTGTGGACGGTGACCGCCAAGGACTACCGGACCTCCGACCCCGCGCTCATCCGGCGCCGGGTGCTGGCCGGGGCCGACCGGGACGGGATCATCCTGCTGCACGACCTGTACGACGGGACGGTGCCGGCCGTGCCAGGCATCATCGACGCCCTCAAGGAGCGGGGCTTCGTCTTCGTCACGGTGCCCCAGTTGCTGGCGCCGGGGGCGGCGCAGCCGGGGAAGGTGTACCGCTGAGCCGGCCACCGCGCCACGCGGCCACACGGGGGTCGGGCACGGACGACGGGCCGGGTCCCGTCGCGTTCCCTACGATCGTCCCGTGGCCCTCTTCCGTCTCGAACGCACGGCCCCCCTCCCGCCCGAGGAGGTGTGGCGCCGCCTCACGCTGTGGTCGAGGCACGGCGACGTGGTCCCGCTGACCCGGGTCGTGGTGGAGACTCCCCCGCCCACCGGGCAGGGCACCGTCTTCGTGGCCCGTACGGTGCTCGGCCCGCTGCGCGTCGACGACCGCATGGAGGTCACCGTGTGGCGGCCCCCGGCGGGCGACACCCCGGGCGTGTGCCGTCTGGAGAAACGGGGCCGGGTGGTCCTCGGCTGGGCGGAGATCGAGGTGGGCCCGAGGCCCGGCGGGCGGACCCGCGTGCGGTGGACCGAGGACATCGGCGTCCGCCTCCTGCCCGCCTTCTTCGACCCGGTGCTGCGCAGCGCGGGCCGCTGGGTCTTCGGCCGCGCGGCGGACCGGCTGCTGGAGACGCCTTAGGGGCGAGGGGTGGTGGCCGACGGCGGGCCGTCGGCGTGGGTTTCAGGCCACCGAGTCGATGCGTCGCGTGGGATGCGGGGTCCGGTCGTGGTGGATCGGGGTGTGGACGCCGGTGAGTGACACCCCGCTGCCGCCGCGGCGGTTCGCGACGATCTCCGCGCCGATCGACAGGGCCGTCTCCTCCGGCGTGCGGGCGCCGAGGTCGAGGCCGATCGGGGAGCGCAGGCGGGTCAGTTCCAGGTCGGTGACGCCGGCCTCGCGCAGCCGGCGGTTGCGGTCCAGGTGGGTGCGGCGCGAGCCCATCGCGCCGACGTAGGCGACCGGCAGGCGCAGGGCGCGTTCCAGCAGCGGTACGTCGAACTTGGCGTCGTGGGTGAGGACGCACAGGACCGTGCGGCCGTCGACCTCGGTGCGCTCCAGGTACCGGTGCGGCCACTCCACGACGACCTCGTCGGCCTCGGGGAAGCGGGCCGGTGTCGCGAACACCGGCCGGGCGTCGCACACGGTCACCCGGTAGCCGAGGAACCGGCCGACGCGCACCAGGGCGGCCGCGAAGTCGATCGCGCCGAAGACGATCATCCGGGGCGGCGGCACCGAGGACTCCACCAGGACCGTCAGCGGACTGCCGCAGCGCGAGCCGCGCTCGCCGATCTCCAGGGTTCCGGTGCGCCCCGCGTCCAGGAAGGCGCCGGCCTCCGCGGCGACGGTGCGGTCCAGCTCGGGATGGGCGCCGAAGCCGCCCTCGTGGGAGCCGTCGGGGCGGACCAGCATGGCGCGTCCGCGCAGCTCGTCCGGTCCGGAGACGATCCGCGCGAGGGCCGCCGCCCCGCCGTCCGTGGCGGCGGCGAGGGCGGCGGCGACGACCGGGCGGGCGGGGTCGCCCGCCCGGACCGGGGTGACGAGCACGTCGATGACGCCGCCGCAGGTCAGGCCGACGGCGAAGGCGTCGTCGTCGCTGTAGCCGAAGCGCTCCAGGACGGTCCGGCCGTCCTCCAGCGCCTGCCGGCACAGCTCGTACACCGCCCCCTCCACGCACCCGCCGGAGACCGAGCCGACCGCCGTGCCGTCGGCGTCCACCGCGAGGGCGGCGCCCGGCTGGCGGGGCGCGCTGCCGCCCACGGCCACGACGGTGGCCACGGCGAACTCTCGCCCCTGCTCGACCCACCGGTGCAGTTCCTCGGCGATGTCCAGCATGCTCGGTCTCCTCAACGGGTTGCGGTGGACGGGGCTCCGGCGGGCCGTCAGTGGACGCCCAGCCAGCTCTCGATCGGGTGCAGGGCGAAGTAGACGAGGAAGATCGCCGTCAGGCCCCACATGAAGGCCCCGATCTCCCGCGCCCGGCCCTGGGCGGTCTTGATGGCGACGTACGAGATCACGCCGGCGGCGACGCCCGCGGTGATGGAGTACGTGAACGGCATGATCACCACGGTCAGGAACACCGGGACCGCGGTGGCGCGGTCGGCCCAGTCGACGTGCCGCGCGTTCATCAGCATCATCGAGCCGATGACCACCAGCGCGGCGGACGCGACCTCCTGGGGGACGATCGCCGTCAGCGGGGTGAAGAACAGGCACGCGGCGAAGAACAGGCCCGTCACCACCGAGGCGAGGCCCGTGCGGGCGCCCTCGCCGACGCCGGTCGCCGACTCGATGAACACGGTCTGGCCCGAGCCGCCGGCCACGCCGCCGATCGCGCCGCCCGCGCCGTCGATGAACAGCGCCTTGGACAGGCCCGGCATCCGCCCCTTGTCGTCGGCGAGCTGCGCCTCGGTGCCGACGCCGATGATGGTCGCCATCGCGTCGAAGAACCCGGCGAGCACCAGGGTGAACACGATCATGCCGACGGTCATCGCGCCGACCTGGCCCCAGCCGCCGAAGTCGACGTGGCCGAAGAGCGAGAAGTCGGGCATCGACACGGCGCTGCCGTGCAGTTCGGGCGCGCCGTTGGCCCAGGCGCCGGAGGCGACGACCCCGCCGGCGTTGAGGAGGGCGGCGACGACCGTGCCGGTGACGATGCCGATGAGGATGGCGCCGGGGACGTTGCGGGCCTGGAGCATGAAGATCAGCAGCAGGGTGCCGGCGAACAGCAGCACGGGCCAGCCGGCGAGTTCGCCCACCGGGCCGAGGGTGACGGGGGTGGCCTTGCCCTGGTGCACGAAGCCGGCCTTGTAGAAGCCGATCAGGGCGATGAACAGGCCGATGCCCATGGTGATGCCGTGCTTGAGGGCGAGCGGGATCGCGTTCATGATCATCTCGCGCAGGCCGGTGACGACCAGCAGCATGATGACCACGCCGTAGACCACGCACATGCCCATCGCCTGCGGCCAGGTCATCTGCGGGGCGACCTGCGAGGAGAGCACCCCGGACACGGACAGGCCGGCCGCGAGGGCGAGCGGCACCTTGCCGACGAAGCCCATCAACAGCGTGGTGGCGGCCGCGGCGAACGCGGTCGCGGTGATCAGGGCCTGCCGGCCCAGGGTGTCCCCGGCCACGTCCTTGCCGGACAGGATCAGGGGGTTGAGCAGCAGGATGTACGCCATCGCCATGAAGGTGGTGACGCCACCGCGCACTTCGCGCGCGACGCTCGAACCGCGCCGGGATATGTGGAAGTACCGGTCGAGCCAGGATCTGCCGGCCGGGACGCGGGAGCCGTCGCCCGCGTCGTCGGCTGCGGTCCTCGGCTCCAGTGACTGCTGGGTCATGTGGGCCTACTCCCAAGGTTCATAGGGGCACCCGTCTTGCGCGGCTGCGGATACGGGATTTGGGAAGGTGCATCGGCCGCACGACCCGGGGGACGGCCCGAGACGAACGATCTCTGCTCCGGGCGGCGCGGTGACTGGCGCCGGCGCCGCCCGGAGGGTCTGTCACGCGGTGCCGGTGAGGTGTTCCGGCCGGACCGGCGTGCGGTTCAGTTCCCGGCCCGTCGCATTGCGGATCGCCGCGAGGACGGCCGGGGTCGAGGAGAGGGTGGGGGCCTCACCGATGCCGCGCAGCCCGTACGGCGCGTGGTCGTCGGCGAGTTCGAGCATGTCGACCGGGATGGTCGGCGTGTCGAGGATGGTGGGGATCAGGTAGTCCGTGAAGGAGGGGTTCCGGACCTTCGCGGTCTTCGGGTCGACGACGATCTCCTCCATGACCGCCACGCCCAGGCCCTGCGTGGTGCCGCCCTGGATCTGGCCGACCACCGACAGGGGGTTGAGCGCCTTGCCGACGTCCTGGGCGCAGGCCAGTTCGACGACCTTGACCAGGCCGAGCTCGGTGTCGACCTCGACGACGGCGCGGTGCGCGGCGAAGGAGTACTGCACGTGGCCGTTGCCCTGGCCGGTGCGCAGGTCGAAGGGCTCGGTCGGCCGGTGCCGCCACTCCGCCTCGACCTCCACGGCCTCGTCGCCGAGGACGTCCACCAGGTCGGCGAGCACCTCCCCGCCGTCGGTGACGACCTTGCCGCCCTCCAGCAGCAGCTCCGCCGTCGCCCAGGCCGGGTGGGCGGCGCCGAACCGGCGCCGTCCCAGCTCAAGGACCTGCTCGCGCACCAGCTCGCAGGAGTTCTTCACGGCGCCGCCGGTGACGTAGGTCTGCCGGGACGCGGACGTCGAACCGGCGCTGCCCACCTCGGTGTTGGCGGGGTGGATCGTCACCTGGGCGACACCCAGCTCGGTGCGGGCGATCTGGGCGTGGACGGTGACGCCGCCCTGGCCGACCTCGGCCATCGCGGTGTGCACGGTGGCCACCGGCTCGCCGCCGACGACCTCCATGCGCACCTTGGCGGTGGAGTAGTCGTCGAAGCCCTCGGAGAAGCCGACGTTCTTGATGCCGACCGCGTAGCCGACACCGCGGACGACGCCCTCGCCGTGAGTGGTGTTGGACAGGCCGCCGGGCAGCTGCCGTACGTCGGCGCCCTCGCTGGACTCCCACTGGCGCTCCGGCGGCATCGGCATCGCCTTGACGCGGCGCAGGAGTTCGGCGACCGGGGCGGGTGAGTCGACGGGCTGGCCGGTGGGCATCAGCGTGCCCTGTTCCATGGCGTTGCGCTGCCGGAACTCCACCGGGTCCAGGCCGAGTTCCTTGGCCACCTTGTCCATCTGCGCCTCGTAGGCGAAGCACGCCTGGACCGCGCCGAAGCCGCGCATGGCGCCGCACGGCGGGTTGTTGGTGTAGAGGGCGATGGCCTCGATCTCCACGTCGTCGACCCGGTAGGGGCCGACGCCGAGCGAGGAGGCGTTGCCGACGACCGCCGGGGAGGCGGAGGCGTACGCGCCGCCGTCCAGCACGATGCGGCACTTGACGTGGGTCAGCTTGCCGTCGCGGGTGGCGCCGTGCTCGTAGTACAGGCGGGCGGGGTGGCGGTGGACGTGCCCGAAGAAGGACTCGAAGCGGTTGTAGACGATCTTGACGGGCTTGCCGGTGCGCAGGGCGAGAAGGCAGGCGTGGATCTGCATCGACAGGTCCTCGCGCCCGCCGAACGCGCCGCCGACGCCGGCCAGCGTCATGCGCACCTTGTCCTCGGGCAGGCCGAGGACGGGCGCGATCTGGCGCAGGTCGGAGTGGAGCCACTGGGTGGCGATGTAGAGGTGGACGCCGCCGTCCTCCTCGGGGACCGCGAGACCGGACTCGGGGCCGAGGAACGCCTGGTCCTGCATGCCGAAGTAGTACTCGCCGGTCACGACCACGTCGGCCCGCGCGCGGGCGGCCACCACGTCGCCGCGGACGATCGGCTGGCGGTGGACGATGTTGGGGTGGGGGACGTGGCCGATGTGGTGGTCGTCGCGGTTCTCGTGGACGAGGATCGCGTCCGGGGCGGTCGCGGAGGCCTCGTCGGTGATGACCGGCAGCTCGCGGTAGTCGACCTTGATCTTGGCGGCGGCGCGGCGGGCCGTCTCCGGGTGGTCGGCGGCGACGATCGCGACGGGCTCGCCGTGGTGGCGGACCTTGCCGTGCGCGAGGACCGGGGTGTCCTGGATCTCCAGGCCGTAGTGCTTCACCTCGGTGGGCAGGTCGTCGTACGTCAGCACGGCGTACACGCCGGGCAGCGCGAGGGCCTCGGAGGTGTCGATCGAGACGATCTCGGCGTGGGCGACGGTGGAGCGCAGGATCTGGCCCCACAGCATGTCCTCGTGCCACAGGTCGGAGGAGTACGCGAACTCGCCGGTGACCTTGAGGGTGCCGTCCGGGCGGAGCGTGGACTCGCCGATGCCGCCCCGGGTCTGCGCGCCCTGGGTGATCTTGGTGGGGGTGCCGTTGGGAGTGGTCGGAGCAGACATGTCAGACCGCCTCTCCCTGCCGGGCGGCCGCGAGCCGGACCGCGTCCATGATCTTCTCGTAGCCGGTGCAGCGGCACAGGTTGCCCGACAGCGCCTCGCGGATGTCCGCGTCGCTCGGGGTGGGGTTGCGCTCCAGCATCTCGTCGGCGGCGACCAGCAGGCCGGGGGTGCAGAAGCCGCACTGCACGGCGCCCGCGTCGATGAACGCCTGCTGGATCGGCGAGAGTTCGGTGCCCTCGCCGGTCTGGGAGTCGGTGCCCCGGGCCCGCCACGCCTTCGCCTCGTCCAGGCCGGTGCCGCCGCAGGCGCCGGAGGCGCAGCCGCCCCCGTCCCGCTGCCGGGCGAAGTCCGCGAGCCCCTCGACGGTCACCACGTCCCGGCCCTCGGCCTGGCCGGCCGCGACCAGGCAGGAACACACCGGCACGCCGTCCAGGCGGACCGTGCAGGAGCCGCACTCGCCCTGCTCGCAGGCGTTCTTGGAGCCCGGCAGGCCGAGCCGCTCGCGCAGCACGTACAGCAGGGACTCGCCCTCCCATACGTCGTCCGCCTCCTGCGGCCGTCCGTTGACGGTGAGATTGACGCGCATCACGCAGCTCCCTCGGTGGCGCGGTGGGTGCCGCGGTACGACTCCCAGGTCCAGGTCAGCGTCCGGCGGGCCAGCACGCCCACCGCGTGCCGGCGGTAGCTCGCGGTGCCCCGGACGTCGTCGATCGGGTTGCAGGCGGCGGAGCACAGGTCGGCGAACTGCTTGGCGACGGACGGGGTGATGATCTTCCCGTTGTCCCAGAAGCCGCCCTCCTCCAGCGCCGCGTTCAGGAACTCCTCGGCGGTCGTGGCCCGCACGGGCGTGGGCGCCGCCGAGCCGATGCCGGTGCGCACCGTCCGGGTGTCCGGGTGCAGCGCCAGACCGAACGCGCACACCGCGATGACCATGGCGTTGCGGGTGCCGACCTTGGAGAACTGCTGGGGCCCGTCCGCCTTCCTCACGTGCACGGCGCGGATCAGCTCGTCGGGCTGGAGCGCGTTGCGCTTGACGCCGGTGTAGAAGGCGTCGATCGGGATGAGCCGGGTGCCGCGGGCCGCGGACTCCACCTCGACCTCGGCGCCGGCCGCGAGGAGGGCGGGGTGGGCGTCGCCGGCCGGGGAGGCGGTGCCGAGGTTGCCGCCGACGCCGCCGCGGTTGCGGATCTGCGGGGAGGCGACCGTGTGCGAGGCGAGGGCGAGGCCGGGCAGTTCGGCGCGCAGGTTCTCCATGATCCTCGTGTAGGGGACGGAGGCACCGAGCCGCACGCTGTCCTCGCCGACCTCCCACTCGTAGAGATCGCCGACGCGGGTGAGGTCGAGCAGGTACTCGGGCCGGCGGTGGTCGAAGTTGATCTCGACCATCACGTCGGTGCCACCCGCAATCGGCACAGCGGCGGGGTGCTCGGCCTTGGCGGCGAGCGCCTCCTCCCAGCTGGCGGGGCGAAGGAAGTCCATGACCGGCTCTCTTCTTCGTCTCGTGGGGCGTACGGATCGAGCCAGAATCGGTGCGGCGGGCCCGGCTCGTTCATGTGGTGTTCACGCGGAGTGGGCTCAGTACACAGCGGTGTGCTCCGACGGGGTCAGTCACCGAAACCATGAAGGAGTTGGCTGGCCACGTCAGCCATCTTGTAGATTCATATGAACGGAGGTCATCAGAAACCTCCTGGTTCTCCTGCGGAAACGCGGGAAACACCCCGGCCCGCACCGAACGCGGACCACGACCGCCCGGGCGGGCGACCGGCGCCCCCGCGACGGGTCCCGTCCGACGGCACCCCTCACGACCCCACAGCACCCATCGTAGATTTCGAGACAGAGAACGGCGGCGACGAGAATGCGGCTGCGCGCACTGCTGGACACCGACGCGCTCGGGCTGCGGCTGCTCGGCGGCGAGGACGAGCTGGACCGCACCGTGCGCGGGGTGATGACCACCGACCTGCGCGACCCCAGCCGCTACCTCTCCGGCGGCGAACTGGTCCTCACCGGTCTGGCCTGGCGGCGCGACGCCGCCGACTCCGAGCCGTTCGTACGGATCCTGGCGCACGCCGGGGTGGCCGCGCTGGCGGCCGGCGAGGCCGAGCTGGGCGACGTGCCCGACGACCTGGTCGCCGCCTGCGTCAAGCACCGCCTGCCGCTGTTCGCGGTGCACGAGTCGGTGGCCTTCGCCACGATCACCGAGCACGTCGTGCGCCAGGTGAGCGGCGAGCGCGCCGGGGACCTGGCGGCGGTCGTCGACCGGCACCGGCGCATGATGACCTCCGGCCCCGCGGGCGGCGGCCCCGACGTGGTCCTGGACCTGCTCGGCTCCGACCTGGACCTGCGCGCCTGGGTGCTCTCCCCCACCGGGCGGCTCATCGCCGGCCCCAAGGCGGCGGGCGCGACGCTGCCGGCCGACCTGGGCGCGGCGCTCGCGGCCGAGCACCTGGCCGCGGTGCGCGCGGGCCGGCGCGCCCCGTCCCGGGTGACGCTCGGCGCGCAGACCTACTCGCTGTTCCCGGTGCGCGCCGGCGGCCGCGGCCCGCAGGCCGCGCGGGACGTGCGCGAGACGGTCCTGTCGGACTGGCTGCTGGCCGTGGAGGCGGATGCCGGGGACTGGCCCGAGGAGCGCCTGGACCTGCTGCACGGCGTCGCCCAGCTCATCGCCGTCGAGCGCGACCGCCGGGACGCGGCCCGCACGGTGCGCCGCCGGCTGGCCCAGGAGGTCCTGGAGCTGGTGCAGACGGGCGCCGCACCGGCCGAGATCGCGGCCCGCCTGCGGGTCGCCGCCCCGGTGCTGCTGCCCGGCCTCGGCGCCGCCCCGCACTGGCAGGTGGTGGTCGCGCGCGTCGAGTGGGACGGCGCCGGCCTCGACGGCGGCACGGCGGCGCAGGCGCTGCTGGAGGAGGTCCTCGCCGACGCCACGGGTGCCACCGGCGCCGGTGGCCCCGCCTCCTCGCCCGGCGCGGAGCCCGCCGACCGCATCGCCGTCGCCCACACCGGCGAGGAGGCCGTCGCCCTGGTGCCGCTGCCCGCGGTGGCCGGCGAGCACGACGGCTCGGAGACCGGCGTCCAGGCCGACGCCCTGCTGGCCGCCGTCCGCGACCCGCTGGCGGCCGGGCTCGACGGCGACGGCCGGGTCACCCTCGGCGTGAGCGCGGCCGTGCTCTCGGCCGAGGGACTGCGCGGGGCGCTGGAGGAGGCCCGGCACGCCCGCCGGGTCGCGGCCGCCCGCCCCGGCCCGGTCTGCGCCGCCGGCCACCAGGAGCTGGCCTCGCACGTCCTGCTGCTGCCGTTCGTCCCCGACGACGTGCGCCGCGCCTTCACCGCCCGCCTGCTCGACCCGCTGCGCGACTACGACCGCCGCCACCGCGCCGAGCTGATCCCCACGCTGGAGGCGTTCCTCGACTGCGACGGCTCCTGGACCCGCTGCGCCACCCGTCTCCACCTGCACGTCAACACGCTGCGCTACCGGGTCGGGCGAATCGAGCAGTTGACGGGCCGTGACCTCTCGCGCCTCGAGGACAAGCTGGACTTCTTCCTGGCGCTGCGGATGAGCTGACGCCGCCCGCGCCTTCCCGCCACCGCGGAGTCCCACGACTTTGTGAAATCCTTCACCCGCCCCCTTGGCCCGGCCCGGTGATCCGTGCTGAGATGCGGCCACCCACTCATGAGCTCCACGGGTGCCGGCGCACGACAAGGCTTGGACACGGCCTACGGGAGGGCAACGTGGCGCAACCCGCCATGTCCGGTACGGGATCAGGTACGGCAGGCACCGCCGGGGACGATCCGCTCCAGACCGCGGTGTGGCGGCTGCGCTCGCGGGCCTGCTGGGCCGACGCGGCGGCCCTGCTCCCCGCCGACACCGCCGCGACCGCCCTGCAGCGGGCGTCCCTGCTGGTCGAACGGTGCCTGTACACCGAGCACGGCTGGGAGGAGGCCGAGGACGCCCTGCGCACCGCCGAGGCCCTCACCCACACCGACGACGAGCGCGGCGCCGCCGCCTGCGAACGCGGGTACCTGGCCTACGCCGCCACCCTGCACGGCGTGCGCGACCGCGCCGACGAGGCCCGCGCCGCCCTGGGCCGCGCCGCCGCGCTGATCCCTCCGGGCGCCGCCGCGCGGGCCCTGCTGGACTTCCGGCGCGGCCTGGTCGCCCAGAACGTCGCCGAGGCCCCCCAGGCGGCCCGGGCAGCCTTCCGCCGCGCCCACGCCGGCGCGACCGCCCACGGCGACCTGCTCCTGCTCTCCTTCACCTGGCGCCACCTGGCGGGCCTGGCCCTGCGCGAGGGGGAACTGGCCGAGGCCCGGCACGGCTTCACCGAGTCCCTGCGCATCCGCGAGGAACTGGGCTACCTGGTCGGCACCGCCCCGGCCCTGGTCTCCCTCGCGGACGCCGAGACAGAACCCCAGGCCTCCCGCCTCCGCGAGGAGGCCCGCCGCCTGTTCCGCCTCCTGGGAGGCGTCCCGACCTGGCTGGCAGCCCAACTGGCCCCGCCGGGGGCGGCGACGGCTTAGCGGACGGCCGGGCGGGGGGCCGGATGTCCAGCGGTCTCTCGGGTGGTGGCGTGGGCGTCTACCAGTAGGTACGGGTGATCACGTCAGGCAGGTGCCCCTGCCGTTCCCGTTCCTGGAAGATCGCCGAAGCCGTGATCAGGAAAGCACGGCGGACTTTCGGGTCCGGGTCGGGATGTTCCACATCTCCGATGTTCTTGTCGAGGAGCATGTCACCGAGGGGTATCCCCTGGGGTGTACAGGGGCGGGCGACTGACCCGTCCGCGGTGATCACGATGTTTCCGGTGATGCCGTCCGCGGTTTCCCAGGCGTAGACGGATCCCGCTTCCAGAAGATGAGTCTTCCTGCACGTCAGTGATGCCGTCACGGAAGTAGTCCTACCGACAGCCCCGGGGGGGGGAGCGTTGTCAGGCGGTGAGTGGCGGCTGGGGTGGGACCGGGCCCTCGCCCGCGTAGGTGTCGCCTCGTGGCGTCGACGGCGCGTCGTCCTCGGCGAGCGTCAGCGTGGGCCAGGGGCCGGTGAGGGCGTCGTCGTCCAGAGCGATGCCGAGGTGGCCGAGGAGCAGGGCCACCACCGGTGCCAGCCCGGCGTCCTCGCCCTCGTGCGCGGCGAGCGCCGCTTCCACCCGGTCCCACCAGGACGCCGTCCGCTCGGGCCGGGTGTGCTCCATGCCCGGCTCGAAGTTCTCGACGCACTCGCCGTCGCGCCAGTACTGGAACACCTCGAGTCCGTCGGTGCTCAGCACGCTGTACGTCTCGGTGCCGCGGGACAGGTGTGCCAGCGCTTCGGTCCAGGATCCGACGGCGCCGTCCTCCTCGACGCAGAACGTCCAGTCGCCGAGCCGGCCGGCCCGGAGCAGGGAGACAGCCCCGTCATGGGAGTCGTCCGCAAGGAGCTGCGAGGCCCCGTCCGCGTCGAGCGGACGCGCCTGGCGGGGATCGGCTCCGTACCGGGCGAACACCTCCTCGGGGTCCACCCCCCGGGTGAAGGTGACACACATCCCGGCCGTCGCCCAGGTGAGCGATCGCACATCCGTGCCTGCAGCCATGTCCTGCCTCCGTGGCTCACGGGACGCCCGGTGATGGTGACCGGTTCACGTCCTTGATCGTCCTGTCGGTCATCCTGCCAGCGGGGACTGACAACCCAGCAGCGGGTCACCGGCCTCGGGGAAGGTGGCGCGCGAAATCCAGCCCGTCCGGCGGGACTCGTCGGCGAGCGCCCGGTGCATCCAGCCCGTCCGGCGTTTGAGGACGAGGCCCCTCCAGGGCCGAAGCGGGGGTCCGGGGGCGGCAGCCCCCGGCAACGGCGAGCGACCGACGCGACAACCCACCGCGGGAATCAGACCGCCCCCGCGAAGTGCTCCCGCACCAACGCCCCGACCACCTCGAGATCCCGAACCACCAGCGCGTCCAGCAACGCGCCGTGCTCCGCCGCGTCAGCGATCAGCTCCGCCCGCTCGCGCCCACTGCGTCCCCCGGCCCCACCCACCAACGGCCATTGCGCCCGCCGGTGCAGATCCTCCGCGATCCGCACCAACTGCTCGTTGCCGGACAGCGCCAGCACCGCCCGGTGGAAGGCCCGGTCGGCCTCGGCGTACGACGCCCGGCACCCCGACGCCGCCGCCCGCACCGTCGCCTCCGCGAGCGGCCGCAGTTCGGCCCACCGCTCGGCCGGCACCGTCCGCGCGAGCCGCAGCATCACCGGCACCTCGACGAGCGCCCGCACCTCGGCCAGTTCGGCGAGCTCCCGCGCCCCGCGCCGGACCACGCGGAACCCCCGGTTGGGGACGACCTCCACGGCGCCTTCCAGGGCGAGTTGCTGCATCGCCTCGCGCACGGGTGTCGCGGACACTCCGAACCGCTCCCCGAGCGCCGGGGCGGAGTAGACCTCGCCGGGGGCGAGGTCACCGGTGACCAGCGCGGTGCGCAGCGCGTCGAGCACCTGCCCGCGCACGGAGGAGCGCTGCACGGCGGGCCGCGGGACGCCGGGCCGCGGCAGCGGCGTCTCGGAGTGGACGTGTTCCCCCCTGACGCCCGTACCACCGCCACCGCCCGTACCACCGGGCCCGTGGGCCCCGGCCGCACTTTCCACCGGCCGGCCCCGTCCGCCGCCGTCCGCGGCCCGCCCCTGCGCGGGAACCCGCGGCGCGCCCGCCGCGCCCTCAGGCACTCCCGTCCCCGGGGAGCCGTGCGTGCCCTGTGTCACGGGGTCCTCCTGCGGGCTCCGGGCTTGTCGGTACTCGGGGTCATTACGTCCGGTTGTTACTGGTCCGTCAAGCACCTTAGGCGCACCGGCCGCCACTTCCAATTGCGACCACTATTGCTAAGGTTAGGCTTACCTTTGATCACGGAGAGATCGGCGGTCCGCATGCCCCTGTCCCCGCTCGCCCCGGCTCCCGCCCTGGCCCGCTCGGTGACCGCGGACGCCTACGCCCGCCTCACCGAGGTCTTCCCCACCCTGAGCGTCACCGGGCTGGCCGCCGACCAGCCGGCCCCCCGGGGCGGCGGCTGGGTCGGGGCCGAGGAGCTGGCCGGCGGCGGAGCCGCCCTGGACGCCTTCCTGGCCTGGGACGACGCCCAGGTGCTGCGCGACTACGGCACCCGGGCCCGCCCGGACGTGGTGGCGAGCTTCGCCCTGCACCGTTACGCCTGGCCGGTGTGCCTGCTGATCACCGTGCCGTGGTTCCTGCACCGCCGGGTGCCCCGGCTGCCCGTGACGCACGTCTCGTACGACCGCACGGCCGGCGACATGCGCCTGGCGGTCCGGGAGCCGGAGTCCTTCGCGTGCCTGCCCGGCGACCCGGCGGCGGCGCTGCCCGGCGCCCGGGTGGTAGCGGACGAGGAGGCGCTGCGGGCCGAGGTGCGCGCGGCGGTCGCCGAGCACCACGAGCCGCTGCTCGCCGGCTTCGGCCCGCGCATGCGCCGCCGCGGGCGGGCCCTGTGGGGCATGGTGACCGACGAGGTCGTCGAGGGACTCTGGTACGTCGCCCACCTGTTCGGCGACGGCGAGCAGGAGCGGGCCCGCCGGGAGCTGGAGCTGCTGCTGCCGGGCGCCACCCGGCCCTACGTCGGCTCGGCCGCCTTCCGCGAGCTGACCGGACCCGACGGCGAGGCGCTGCCCACCCGCGACCGGGCGAGCTGCTGCATGTTCTACACCGTGCGCCCGCAGGACACCTGCGCCACCTGCCCGCGCACCTGCGACGCCGACCGTGTCTCCAAGCTCGTCGCGTCCGCCGCGAGTTGACCGGGCATCAGGAGCCACCCCGGGCCGGAGCACCGCCCCGCCTCCCGTAAGATCATCCACGCACGGGACTCCCGCACGGTCACGGGAAGGGCACACTTTCCTCACGCGCCGCAGGAACTTTCCGTGGCACCACCCGTACGGGTAGTCTTATTCGAACTCAACTCCCGCCCCTCAAGCGGCAGTTCGAGCAGAACGTCGCCCTGGGCATCCCCTTGCACCTCCTTGGCGGCCTCTTGCCCCGAAACCCCCTGAGGGCCGGTTCGATTGGGTCACTATGGCGGGCGTTACGCCCTATCCCAAGGCAAGGGACCCCAGATGAGATTGACCGACATATCGCTGAACTGGCTGCTTCCGGGCGCCGTTCTGCTCCTGGGCATGCTGGCGGCGGTGGCGGTGCTCAGGCGCGGCAAGAACCCCGCGGGGAAGGACGCGAGCGCAGACGACTCGTGGGAGCGCCTCGAGGAGCGCCGCCGGCGCAAGGAGGCCATCTACGGCACCGCCTCCTACGCCCTGCTCTTCTGCTGCGCCGCGGTCGCGGCCGCGCTGTCCTTCAAGGGCCTGGTCGGGTTCGGCGAGCAGAACCTGGGCCTGACGGGCGGCTGGCAGTACCTCGTCCCCTTCGGTCTGGACGGGGCGGCCATGTTCTGCTCGGTCCTCGCGGTGCGGGAGGCCAGCCACGGTGACGCGGCGCTGGGCTCGCGCATACTCGTGTGGACGTTCGCGGGCGCCGCGGCCTGGTTCAACTGGGTGCACGCGCCCCGGGGCCTCGGCCACGACGGCGCGCCGCACTTCTTCGCGGGCATGTCCCTGTCCGCGGCGGTGCTGTTCGACCGCGCGCTGAAGCAGACCCGCCGGGCCGCCCTGCGCGAGCAGGGTCTGGTGCCGCGTCCGCTGCCGCAGATCCGGGTGGTCCGCTGGCTGCGCGCCCCGCGCGAGACCTACAAGGCGTGGTCGCTGATGCTGCTGGAGAACGTGCGCACGCTGGACGAGGCCGTGGACGAGGTGCGCGAGGACAAGCGGGAGAAGGAGCAGTCCCGGATGCGCCGCCGCGAGCAGCAGCGCATGGAGCGGGCCCAGCTCAAGGCGCTCAGCCGCGGCCACCGCGGTCTGCCGGGCCGCAGCGGGCGCCAGGTGGAGATCCCCGCCGTGGAGCGGGGTGCGGAGCGGGTCCCCGCGGAGCCTGCCATATCGGCGGAACAGCTTCCCGTGCGCGCCCGTCCCTCGCTCCAGCCGGTCCGCAAGGGCTCCGACCCGATCACCGTCGACCTCACCGCGGAGGACGACACAATGGCCCTGCCGCGCCTGGACTCCCTGGAGCGCAAGCTCAAGGACCTGGAGCAGCAGTTCGGCTGACCGGGCCCTTCGCTCCGGGGGAACGGTGACGGAGCACGGCACATGACGGGACGGGGCGCGGCCGATGCGGGCCGCGCCCCGTCCCGTTGCCGTACGTCGCGGCCCGCGGACCGGCGTCAGGCGGCCTGCGCGCCCAGTTCGAACCAGACGGCCTTGCCGACGCCGTGCGCGTGGACCCCCCACGCGTCGGCGAGTGACTGCACGAGCATCAGCCCTCTGCCGTTCGTGCCGTCGTCGGCGACCGGCACCCGCGGGCACGGCCTGCGGGCCACGAAGTCCCGCACCTCGACGCGCAGTCGGTCCGGTGCGACGGTGGCGGTGAGGACCGCGTCGTCGTCGGTGTGGACGAGTGCGTTGGTGACGAGTTCACTGGTGAGCAGTTCCGCGATCGCCGACTGCTCCGGGCCGCCCCAGGGGCGCAGGAGTTCCCGCAGGGCGCGCCGCGCCTCGGGCACCGCCCGCAGGTCCGCCCTGCCGAGCCGGCGCCGCAGCCGGTGGTGGCGGTGCTCCGTGCCCTCCGTGCGACCGATGCCTTCGTCCTCCTGCCCCGTCCGAGTTGCCGTCGGCGTGTCCGCGATCGCCGTGGAACCGCTTCTTCGTGCCTGCCTCTTCATGACCCCCGCCCGTGCGCCGATGTCGGTTCCCCTCAGCTCGAACACGTTCACGGGGATCCTTGCCCGACCGGACCGGGGCCAGTCATCCGGCCCGCGCGACACCCGGGTGTTCGGCCACGATCCGGGCACCGGGTGCCGCGGCCCGGAGCCGCCGGCCCGCCCGTTCGGGCACGAGCGGCCCCCCGCACGGCGTCCCGACGTGGTCATGCGACCCGGATGGGGCCGGTCGTCGGCGTGGTACGCGGGGGGCGTGGGCCTCCGCGGCGAAGCGAAGTTGGCCGGAATCCATCGCCGGTGGTCAAGGCCGCGGCACGTTGCGGAGGTTGGAGCGGGCCATCTGGAGCATGCGGCCCACGCCGCCGTCCAGCACGATCTTCGAGGCGGACAGGGCGAAGCCGGTCACCATCTCCGCCTTGATCTTCGGCGGGATGGACAGGGCGTTGGGGTCGGTCACCACGTCGACCAGGGCCGGGCCCTTGTGCTTGAAGGCCGACTTCAGCGCCCCGGCGAGGTCCTTGGGCTTCTCCACCCGCACGCCGTACGCCCCGCAGGCCTGCGCCACCGCCGCGAAGTCGGGGTTCTTGTTGGCGGTGCCGTGCGACGGCAGCCCCGCGACCAGCATCTCCAGCTCCACCATGCCGAGCGAGGAGTTGTTGAACAGCACGATCTTCACGGGCAGGTCGTACTGGACGAGGGTGAGGAAGTCGCCCATCAGCATGGAGAAGCCGCCGTCGCCCGACATCGCCACGACCTGCCGGCCCGGCGCGGCGAACTGGGCGCCGATCGCCATCGGCAGGGCGTTGGCCATCGAGCCGTGCGAGAAGGAACCGATGATGCGGCGGCGGCCGTTGGGCGAGACGTAGCGGGCGGCCCACACGTTGCACATACCGGTGTCGACGGTGAACACCGCGTCGTCGTCGGCGAGTTCGTCGAGCACCGACGCCACGTACTCCGGGTGCAGGGGCACGTGCTTGTCGACCTTGCGCGTGTACGCCTTCACCACGCCCTCCAGGGCGTCCGCGTGCTTCTTCAGCATGCGGTCGAGGAAGCGGCGGTCGGTCTTCTCCCGCACCCGCGGGATGAGACAGCGCAGGGTCTCCTTCACGTCGCCCCACACCGCGAGGTCCAGCTTGGAGCGCCGGCCGAGGTGTTCGGGCCGCACGTCGACCTGGGCGATCTTCACGTCGTCGGGCAGGAAGGCGTTGTACGGGAAGTCGGTGCCGAGCAGGATCAGCAGGTCGCACTCGTGGGTGGCCTCGTAGGCGGCGCCGTAGCCGAGCAGACCGCTCATGCCGACGTCGAACGGGTTGTCGTACTGGATCCACTCCTTGCCGCGCAGGGCGTGGCCGACCGGGGACTTGATCCGCTCGGCGAACTGCATGACCTCCGCGTGCGCCCCGGCGGTGCCGCTGCCGCAGAACAGGGTGACCTTGCGGGCCCCGTCGATCAGCTCCACGAGCGCGTCCAGCTCGGCGTCGCCGGGGCGCACGGTGGGCCGGGCGGTGACGAGTGCGGTCTCGGCGGCCCGGTCCGGGGCGGGCTCGCCGGCGATGTCGCCGGGCAGGGTGACCACGCTGACGCCGCCGCGGCCGACGGCGTGCTGGATGGCGGTCTGCAGCAGCCTGGGCATCTGCTGCGGGTTGGAGATCATCTCGCTGTAGTGGCTGCACTCGCGGAAGAGCTGGTCGGGGTGGGTCTCCTGGAAGTAGCCGAGACCGATCTCGCTGGACGGGATGTGCGAGGCGAGCGCGAGCACCGGCGCCATGGAGCGGTGGGCGTCGTACAGGCCGTTGATCAGATGCAGGTTGCCGGGCCCGCAGGAGCCCGCGCAGGCCGCCAGCCGCCCGGTGACCTGCGCCTCGGCGCCGGCCGCGAACGCGGCGGTCTCCTCGTGGCGGACGTGGATCCAGTCGATGCCCCGGTGGCGGCGGACCGCGTCGACCACGGGGTTGAGGCTGTCGCCGACGACGCCGTACAGGTGCTTGACCCCGGCGCGGGTGAGGATGTCGACGAACTGTTCGGCGACGTTCTGCTTGGCCATGGTCCACTGCCCCTTCGGTCTCGGGTCCCAGGACCACCATGACCGCTCGGGTGCGGTTCACGCCTCCCAGACGGCGGCCGCCGTACGGTCGTCGGCGTACCCCGTGGCCCGGACCTGGACGTCGGCCAGGTAGGCGGTGAGACCCGGCGGCTGCGGCGCGGCCCAGCGTGCGGCGAGGTACGCGGACAGCTCGGGCTCGCCGCGCAGCGGGTCGGCGAGGCCCGCGGTGCACATCAGCAGGGTGTCACCCGGACGGGCGACCGAGGCCCGGAAGCGGAAGGGCGGGCGGGGCGGCGCGGGCGGGAGGTCGCCGGGGCCCGGCGGGGCCGTGACGCCGGGGTCCACGGTGGCCTCGCCGGCCGCCGGTTCGATGTCCCGCCACTGCCCGCCCCGCAGCCGGAACAGTCCCCCGGCGCCCACGCCGAAGAACACCCGCGTGCGGCACTCGGGGTCGGCGGGCAGCAGCAGACAGCGCAGGTCGGCCGCGTACTCCGCGGGGTCCAGGCCCTGTTCGGCGGCTTCGGCGCGCAGCCGGCCGAGGCTGCGGTCGGTGAGGCGGTGCAGGCCCGACTTGAGCTCGCCGCGCCGGGCCGCCCGGAGGTCCTCGACGAGCCGGGCATGGCTGCGGCCCACGGCCCGCCCGATCCACCGGCACAGCTCGGCGGCCGCCCGGTGCGCGCCGGGCGTGGCCCGGGCCCCGGTCGCCATGGCGACCAGCACCAGCGCCTGCTCGCCGGCGCCGAACCGGGCGGTCAGCAGCGCGTCCCGGCGCGGCTCGCCGCGGTAGCGCGCCGAGTCCCCGCGCAGCGAGGCCGCGCGCAGCGTGCAGGCCCCGTACCGGGCGCCGTCCAGCACGGTGTCCGGCACCAGGTCCGCGAGGTCGTCGGGGTCGGCGGCCGGGAGGGCGGTGGGCTCGGCCTCGTAGGTGGGCGGCCGGGCCCCGACGTGGTCCCGCCCCGGCGGCGGCACGATCGGCAGGGCCGGGGGCGGCAGCGAGTCAGGAGCGGTACGGGCGGCGGGGATGGCCCCCGGCGCGAGGCCCGGGGCACGACCCGGCGGGACGGGAGGGGGCGCCGCGTCCGCGGGAGCCGTGGGAGGCGGGGGCGGGGCGGGCGGGTTCGTGGGGGCAGGCGGGAAGGCCGGGACCGGCGGGGCCGTCGGTGGAGCGGGCGGGTCGGCAGGGCCGGACGCAGACGCCGGCGCGTCAGCGGGCGGGACCGGTGGAGTCGTCCGTGCAGCGGGCGGGTCGGCAGGGCCGGACGCAGACGCCGGCGCATCGGCGGGCTGGGGCGGTGCAGCCGGCGGGTCGGCCGGACCGAGCGCAGGCCTCAGCGCTTCGGCGGGCGAGGGCGGTGGGGCCGTCGGTGGAGCGGGCGGGCCGGACGCAGACGCCGGCGCATCGGCGGGCTGGGGCGGTGCAGCCGGCGGGTCGGCCGGACCGGGCGCAGACGCCGGCGCGTCAGCGGGCGGGACCGGTGGAGTCGGCTCGGGCTGCGGGGTCCTGGCGCTTCCGGTGGTCCGGGCGGTCGAGCCGGTGGGCTGCTGGGGCGGCTGCGGTGCGGGGGGACGGTCGGGCGGCGGGGCATCGCCCCGCGAGGCCGGACGCTCGGTGAAGCCGGGCGGGAGCGGGCCCGCCGGGAGGGACCCGGCACCGGGAGCCGACCAGGGCTCGGACGCGGACTCCGAGCGTCGCTGCGCGGGCACGTCCGGCGGCGCAGCCCCGCCTCCCGGCGCCGCGTCCCGCGGGACCGCGCCGTACCGGCCGGCGTCCTCCGGCGCCGCGTCCCGCGGGGGCCCGCCGTACCCGCCACTGTCTCCCGCGACCGCGTCCCGCGGGGGCCCGCCGTGCCCGCCGCCGTCTCCCGTGACCGCGTCCCGCGGCTCCTCCGCGGGTGTCGGTGCCTCCTCGTGGGGGTCCCAGGGGCTCCACGGGTCCCGTTCGGGCTGCTCGCGGGGCGGGCGCCTGCCGGGTGTCGCGTTCACCGTGCCCATCGCGGAGGCGAACCGGTCGTCCAGCGAGTCGGCGGCGGCCGTGGGGCCGGTGTCCGCGGTGGCGTCGTCGTACAGCTCGCCCCACCAGTCGTCGTCGGGACCGGTGGACCTTCCCCCCTGCTGGCTCATGCCGCAATTCTGACCGCAGGGGCCGGGCGGAAACGGGGCATCGGGAAATTGCGGTACGCCGCGCCGGGCGGTTCCACCCCCCACGGGAGAACCGCCCGGCGCGCCGGGTGACCCGGCCCGGACTCCGTGCGCCCCCGCGCGTTCCGGGCCCGGATCACCGTTCGGGCCGACCGGGAGACCAGGGCGTCACGGCCGTGGGCCGGGCGACGGGCTCCCCTGACCGTCCGCTGCGACGGAGATCATGTGGTCGGCGCCGACGCCACACCTTGGCAGAGGGGAGGGTTCCGCGGCGATGATGTGCGGCGGCGGGTTCACGCCATGACCGTTTCCCGCCACGACGACGGGCGACGGGCCGCAGCCGGGCCGCCCGCGTGACGACCGGCAGGCGGGACGAGGCCGGACGAGGTCGGACGAGGTCAGGAGGGACGCCCCGGATGCTGGGAGCGATAGGGCTGGACGAGACGCACGAGGCGGCGTACCGGGCGCTGGTGTCCGTGGGCGCCGCCGACGTGCCGGCCCTGGCGCGCCGGCTGACGCTCGGCGAACAGGCCACCGAACGGGCGCTGCGCCACCTGGAGCGGCAGGGCCTGGCCGCGCAGTCGCCGGGCCGGCCGGGCCGCTGGGTCGCCGCTCCCCCGGGCGTCGCGCTGGGCGCGCTGCTCACCCAGCAGCGGCACGAGCTGGAGCGGGCGGAGCTGGCGGCGGCCCTGCTCGCCGAGGAGTACCGGGCGGCGGCGGCCGAGCCGTCCGTGCACGACCTGGTCGAGGTGGTGACCGGCGCGGCGGCGGTCACCCAGCGGTTCCTGCAGCTCCAGCTCGGGGCGGGTGAGGAGGTGTGCGCGCTGGTCACCGGCACCCCGGTCGCGGTCACCGCCGGGCAGAACGACGCCGAGGAGCGCGCCGCCGAGCGCGGGGTGCGCTACCGGGTGGTGATCGAGCGGTCGGTGCTGGACCAGCCGGACGGCGTCACTGAGCTGACGGCCGCGCTGGGCCGCGAGGAGGAGGTGCGCGTGGTGGAGCGGGTGCCGACCAAGCTGGTCGTCGCCGACCGCGCGTCGGCGCTGGTGCCGCTGACCGGCCGCTCGGCCGAACCGGGAGCGCTGGTGGTACACGCCGGGGGGCTGCTGGAGCTGCTGGCGGCCCTGTTCGAGTCGGTGTGGCGGGAGGCCCTGCCGCTGCGCCTGGGCGGGGACGGCCGGGTCACCGAGCAGGCGCCCGACGGTCCGGACGCCGTCGACCTGGAGGTGCTCTCCCTGCTGCTGGCCGGGCTGACCGACGCGAGCGTGGCCAAGCAGCTCGACGTGGGCCTGCGGACCGTGCAGCGCCGGGTGAAGCGGCTGATGGAGCTGACCGGGGCGACCACCCGGCTCCAGCTCGGCTGGCACGCGCACGAGCGGGGCTGGGTGGCCCGCGACCGCTGACCGCCCTACCGGCCTGATCTGCGGGTCCGGCCGGGCTCGGGCAGGCTGGACGGATGGGAGCGTGGGAACTCCTGCTGGTCGGTCTGGTGATCCTGCTGGGCCTGTGCGGAGTGCTGCTGCCGGGCGTGCCGGGGTCGTGGCTGGTGTGGGCGGCGGTGCTGTGGTGGGCGATGGAGGACCCCCGGCCGGTGGCCTGGGGCGTGCTGGTGGGGGCCACGGTGGTGCTGTTCGTCTCCCAGGTGGTGCGGTGGTCGCTGCCCCCGCGCCGGCTCCAGGCGGCCGGCGGCACGTCCCGGATGGCGGTCTTCGCCGGGGCCGGCGCGCTCCTGGGCTTCGTGCTGCTGCCCGTGCTGGGCGCCGTTCCCGGCTTCCTGGGCGGGATCTACCTGTGCGAGCGCCTGCGCCTCGGCCGGCACGGCGAGGCCCGCGCCGCGCTGCGCACGGTGATGCGCTCCGGCGGCACGGGCGTCCTGGTGGAGCTGTTCACCTGTCTGCTCATCGCGGGCGCGTGGCTGGGCGCGGTGGTGTGGGACTGACGGCGGGCCCCGCCCGGGCGGCCGTGGCGGACCGGGGGCGCCGCCCCGCCGGGGCGGCCGCGGCGGGCGGGGGTTCGCGGGCGTAGGCCCGGGGGCGTAGGGCGAGGATCCGATGCGCGCGGTCCGGCTGCCGTGTTTGGCTTGCGGCATGACCGCATTCAGTGAGGCCGAGCGGGCGTACCTGGCGTCGCAGCGACTGGGCCGGATGGCCACGGTCGACCCGCACGGGCAGCCGCAGGCGAACCCGGTCGGTTACCGGCTCCAGGACGACGGCACCATCCTGATCGGCGGCTATGCGATGGGCCGTACCAAGAAGTGGCGCAACCTGCGCGAGAACCCGAGGATCGCCCTGGTCGTCGACGACATCGCGTCCCTGCGCCCGTGGAAGGTGCGCGGCGTGGACATCCGCGGCGAGGCCGAGCTGCTCGTCGGCCCGCACGACCTGGGCGCCCACCTCAGCGAGGAGCTGATCCGCATCCACCCGCGCCGCATCCACAGCTGGGGGCTGGAGGACGACTCCTAGGGGGTGCCGGGCAGGCAGCCCTCCAGGGTGAGCAGCCGGACCTTGCGTTCCAGGCCGCCCGCGTAGCCGGTCAGGGAGCCGTCGGCGCCGATGACCCGGTGGCAGGGCCGCAGGACGAGCAGCGGGTTGGCGCCGATCGCCCCGCCGACGGCGCGGACGGCGGCCCGGGGCGCGCCGATCCGTGCCGCGATCTCGCCGTACGACGTGGTCGCCCCGTACGGCACGTCGTCCAGGGCGGCCCACACGCGCTCCCGGAAGGCGGTGCCCTCGGCGCGCAGCGGCAGCCGGAACTCCTTCAGCTCGCCGGCGAAGTAGGCGGCCAGTTGCTCGGCGGCCTCGCGGAACGGGCCGGGGTCCGCGCGCCAGCCGGCGCGCATCTCGCGCCCGTTCTTCTGCCCGGGCACGGACAGCGAGGTCAGCGCGCCGTCGGGTCCGGCGGTCAGCAGCAGCGGCCCGAGCGGGCTCGGCACGTGAGTGGCGTAGGTCGGGTCGGTCATCACGGCTCCAGTGTCTCGGCGCGCAGGTGGTGCAGGGCGTAGGTGCGCCAGGGGCGCCAGGTGTCGGGGACGTCCGCGCCGGGCGGCGCGACGTCGGGGTCGCCGAGGGCCCGCGCGCGGATCGCGGCGACCGTGCGGCCGTCCAGTCCGGGCAGGTCCAGCAGCGCGCGTTCGGCGTCGTCCCGGTCGGTGCCCGCGTCGAGCCGCAGGCGGCCGTCGGCGAGCGCGGCGGCCAGGGCGCCCAGCGGGCCGTGCGGTACGGCGCCGGCGAGGACGGCGGGTTCGGGGAAGAGGTGGGTGAGGCTGCCGCAGGGCGCGTCGAGCACCTTGCCGCACGCCTGCACCAGGCGGGCGGCCGCGTCCCGGCCGACGAGGGCGCGGACGGCGTACTCCTCGGCGTCGGCGGCGCCGGGGGCGCGCAGTCCGGGCCGGGCGGCGACCAGCGGGCCGAGCCGGGCGTCGGCGCCGAGGCGCTCGTCGACGGCGTACGGGTCGGCGTCCAGGTCGAACAGCCGCCGCAGCCGCTGCACCGCCGTGGTCAGGTCGCGCGGGTCGGTGAGGTGCAGCCGGGCCTGCAGCCAGCCGCCCGGGTGGGTGGCGGCCCCGGGGACGCCCTCGGTGCGCTCGTCGACGGCGGCGATGCCGATGCCGTACGGCAGCCGCAGCGTGCGCCGGTAGGTGCGGGTGCCGGGCGCTCCCGCGACCTCCTCGACCCCGGCGACGGCCTCCCGCTCCAGCAGGTCGAACACGGACCGCGCGTGGTACGGCCCGCGGTGGGCGAGCCGCAGCGGGATCCCGGCGGTCGGCGGCGCGGTGCGCCGGGGCGGCCGGTCGGCGCGGGGCGCGGCCGCCCGCAGCGCGGTCGGTGTGGCCGCGTACACCGCGCGCATCGTGTCGTTGAACTGCCGCACGCTCGCGAACCCGGATGCGAACGCGATCTCGGTGACCGGCAGGTGCGTGGTCTGCAGCAGCACGCGCGCGGTGTGCGCGCGCTGCGCCCGGGCCAGGGCGACGGGTCCGGCGCCGAGTTCCGCGGTGAGCTGCCGCTGCACCTGCCGCGCGCTGTACCCGAGCCGGTCGGCGAGCCCGGCGACGCCCTCGCGGTCGACCACGCCGTCGCCGATGAGGCGCATGGCGCGGCCGACCACGTCGGCGCGGGCGTTCCAGTCCGCGGAGCCGGGCACCGCGTCCGGCCGGCACCGCCGGCAGGCCCGGAACCCCGAGCCCTGCGCGGCGGCGGCCGTGGCGAAGAACCGCACGTTGCGCCGCTTGGGCGTCACGGCGGGGCAGCTCGGCCGGCAGTAGATCCCGGTCGTGGTGACCGCGAAGAAGAACGCGCCGTCGAACCGGGCGTCCCTGCTGCGTACGGCCTCGTACCTGGTGTCCTCGTCGTCCGTCACGGAACCCAGTCTTCGCCGGTCGCGGGCGTCCTGCTAGCGGAAATCGGACATGGGCGTGGCGGGTGCCGGGGGGCCGGTCACCGCTGCCGTCCCCGCTTGGCCTGCATCATGGCCTTGCCCATGGCGCCCCGGCGCTTCCACTCGCGCTTCATCTCGGCGCGCGCCCGCGCGTCGGTCTTGGCGACGATCCACTGGTTCTCGCGGACCAGCTTGCGGTAGCTCTCCAGCCGCCGCGGGGGCAGCGCGCCCGCCTCGACCGCGCCGAGCACCGCGCAGCCGGGCTCGTTGTCGTGGGCGCAGTCGTGGAAGCGGCAGTCCCGGGCGAGTTCCTCGATCTCGGCGAAGACCTGCCCGACGCCGGTCCCGGCGTCCCACAGGCCGACGCCGCGCAGGCCGGGCGTGTCGATGAGGACCCCACCGCTGGGCAGGGCGAGCAGGTTGCGGGTGGTGGTGGTGTGCCGGCCCTTGCCGTCCGCGTCCCGGGTGGCCTGCACGTCCATGACGGCGTCGCCGACGAGCGCGTTGGCGAGGGTGGACTTGCCGGCGCCGGAGGTCCCGAGCAGCACGGTGGTGCCCCGCCCGAGGAGCGCGGTGAGCCCGTCGAGGCCGTCGCCGTGCAGGGCGCTGACGGTGAGCACGGGCACGCCGGGCGCGGTGGTCTCCACGTCCTGCACGAGGTACGACAGCCCCGTCGGGTCGGGCACGAGGTCGGCCTTGGTCAGCACGACCACGGGCTGCGCCCCGGACTCCCAGGCGAGCGCCAGGAACCGTTCGATGCGGCCGAGGTCGAGTTCGACGGCCAGGGAGACGGCGACCAGGGCGTGGTCGACGTTGGCGGCGAGGACCTGCGCCTCGGACCGCTTGGAGGAGGTGGAGCGCAGGAAAGCGGTACGGCGCGGCAGCAGGGTCCGTACGTAGCGCGGGTCGGCGCCCGCGGGGTCGACGGCGGCCCAGTCGCCGGTGCACACGACCTTCGCGGGGTCGCGGGGCACCACGAACTCGGTGTCGGCGCGCACGACGCCCTCGGGCGTGACGAGGTCGCACATCCCGCGGTCGACGCGCACGACGCGCCCGGGCACCAGCCCCTGGGCGGCGTACGGCGCGAACGCCGCGTCCCAGTCGTCGTCCCAGCCGTACGGGGACAGCGGCGACGGAGAAGAAGGTGCAGAGGCAGAAGAGGGGGAAGGAGACGACGAAGGAGAGAGCGAGGAAGACAAGGGGGACCCTTCACAGGGGCGGTCCCGGCGGCGCGCTCAGGGGCGCGCGGAAGGCTGAGGTGGTCAGCCGGAGACCGCGGAGGTGGACGGAGTGGGCTTCTGTGCGCGGGCAGCACGCGTCGCAAGGACAGCCATCGGTCGACACCTCCTGTCTCGTCTCGTACGTCTTCCGGACGTCCGTCACAGTAGGCGCGGGCGGGTCGCCCGCGCCACCGGTTTTTCCGGCCCGCTCCTCAGGTGAGGCTGCACGCCCTGCCGTTGAGGGCGAAGTCCCGCGGTTCGGTGTTGTGGTCCTGCCAGGACGCGAGGAAGCCGAAGGACAGGGTGCCGTCGGGGGCGACGGTGCGGTTGTAGTCGGCGGACGTGGCGGTGACGCGGGGGCCGTTCTGGGCGACGCTCGCGTCCCACATCTGCGTGACCCGCTGGCCGTCCCGGAAGGTCCAGGCGACGTTCCAGTGGTCCAGGGCGTCGGCGGTGGTGACGGTGACGGTGGCCTGGAAGCCGTCGGGCCACTGGTTGACCAGGTCGTAGTGGGCCGAGCAGACCGCCTCGTCGGGGGTGCCGCCGGTGCCGGCCGCGGTGGCCTGCGAGGTGCCCTGCGGCTCCGGGTCGGGGCGGTCCTCGTCGCGCGCCGTGGCCGGCGAGGTCCGGTGCGCCGGGGCGCCGGACGGCCGTCCGGGGGCGGTGGAGCGGGGCGCGGAGGTGGCCCCGCGGGCGGGCGGCGCGGCGGAGACGTCGCCGGCCACCGGGCTGGTGTCGGTGGGGCCGCCCTGGGCGCTGTCGCCGCCGTCGCCGGACGGCAGCAGCGTGACGGCGAGCGCGATCAGGGAGATGAGCGCGGCGCCCGCGAGCAGTCCGTGGCGCAGCAGCCGGGCCCGGCCGGCGGCGGCCTTCGCGGCCTCGGCGTCGGGGTCGGCCGCGGCGGGGCGTCCGGCGCCCAGGCGCACCTCGGCGGCCCGGCGGCGGCGCTCCAGGTAGGCGAGGCCGCCCCAGCCGATGACGCCCTGGGCCAGGGCGGCGGGCAGTCCCCCGCCGTGCAGGCGCAGACAGGCGGCGGCCTCCGCGCACTCCTGGCAGGTGGCCAGGTGGCGGGACAGGTCCTCGGGGGTGTCGGCGACCGGTGAGCGGGTGACCGCGTCGAGCAGGCGGACGTAGCTGCGGCACTCCGCGTCCATCGGGGTGTCGAGGTGGTTGCGGTGGCAGCGGTCGCGGAACAGCCCGCGCACCTCGTCGAGTTCCTGCGCCGCGGCCGCGGGGTCCAGGCCCTGGCGGCGGGCGACGGCGCGCAGCGGCAGCGCCTCGACCTCGGCCAGCCACAGCAGGGCGGCGTCCGGCTCCTGCATGTCGCGCAGTCCGCGCAGCGCGATGGGGCGGCGCAGGGGCGGCCCGGTGTAGCGGGCGGCCTTGCCGGAGTTGAGCCACAGGCGCAGGTCGGGGTCGAGCTTGTGGCCCTGGCCCTGGGCCTCCCAGGCGGCGGCCGTGGTGCGCACGGCGGTCAGCAGCAGCGGGATCCGGGGCAGCCGGGGCGCGCGGCGGCCGGTGCCGCGGCGCAAGCCGTCCTCGGCGGCGCGGGCCTCCCGGATGCCGAGCGCGAAGGCCTCGCGGGCCAGTTGGTGGGCCGCGGTCGAGCCGGACGTGCACAGGTCGGCGTACGACAGGACGGCGTCCCAGCACTCCGAGAACAGCGCGGCCTCGGCGTCGTCCTTCGGGGTCGGCAGGTCGGGCATGGGTCTCCTGCATTCAAATGCGAGGTCAACTCACCATGTCGGCAAAGGAGTTGGGGGGAACCTCGCCGCAGGGGCAGAGCTTTTCACGACTTCCGCACAACTGACAAGCGCCGTGTTCACATGTCGTAGTCGCGGGCTCGCCGGCCGTGGCCGCACCGACAGGGCGCCCGGCCCCGTGCCGCGGGCCGGTTCCTCTCGGTTCCGGCCCAGAGTACGGATGCGGGCGCCCTGCGGCTCAGTCTTCGGCACTTTCGGCCCAGCGGCCCCTCAGGTCACAGGGGCCGCGCGGAGCGGATCAGCCGGCGGCCACGGCCGTCGTCCCCGCCGGGGTCTCCCCGTCCGGCTGCTCCTGGGCGGGGAGGCTGTCCATGAAGGAGCTGACGGAGAAGACGGCGCGGCCGGGTCCGGGCGGGCCGTAGCCGGGGGGCGAGGAGAGCCCGAAGTCGTCCATGGTCTGCCGGTAGGCCTGCAGCAGCCGGATGTGGTACTCCAGCGGCGCGCCCTGCGGGTTGGCCTTGCCGAGCGGGGTCGTCGGCTCGGGGCACCAGGTGGTGAAGCGGGGCGTGATGCCGTGCGACATGAAGAAGCGCAGGCCCTCGGTGGTGGAGGCGATGGCCTCGTCGACCGTCTTGAAGCCGAAGGGCTCGGCCATCTCCACACCCGCCACGAAGTTCGGGATGACGTTGCGCGCGCCGAAGACGTCCGCCGAGTCGAGGATGCGCCGGTGCCACTCGTCCCGCCCGACGTACCGCTCCTTGCCGGGGCAGTACATCTTGAACAGGTACTCGTCCCACACCTCGAAGTTGGGGTGGTAGATCTGCACGCCGTAGTCCTTGAACCGCTGGACGTCGGCCTTGGGCAGCGCCTGGGCGACGACCTTGCCGATCCAGCGTCCCGGGAAGCGCTCCTCGATGGCCTTGGCGTAGTGGCCGTAGAAGTCGGCCTCGTCGCGGCCGGAGACGGTCCTGGTGATGGCGCCGCCGGTCAGCGTGTAGGCGGTGGAGGCCTTCTGGGTGTCGTAGCGGTCGATGATCTCCAGGGCCTCCAGCACCTCCTCGACGTCCTTGACGCCCGTGTAGGGCCGCCCGGCCGCCTTGTGCTGGCGCCAGTTGTGGTTGATGTCGCAGTACTGGCACTCCTCCTTGGCGCCGAAGTACTGGCAGACCCGGAACACCGTGAGGTAGATCAGGTAGCCCCACTGGATGGTGGGGGCCACCTCCATCACGGACTTCCCGTTGGACAGGGTGTGCCGGTAGTACTCGGGCATCGGCGGCACGCCGACGTCGGCGATGCGCCGCCCGTCGAGGTAGAGGCCCAGCACCCCGTCGTCGTCCGCGGCCACCCGGTACGGCGAGGCCGGGTTCACCCGCACCGAGACCACGGTGCGGCGCAGGTCGTAGGGGCCGCCGGTGAGGATGATCTCCTCGGGCGGGCGGCGCAGCGCGGCCTCGCCCAGCTCGGGCAGCGTCCCGTGGTCGAAGGAGAAGATGAAGTACGACTTCGGCTTGACCTCGCCGTCCTCGTTGTCGCTCAGGGCCGACGGGTCGAAGGCCACTCCTCCCCGCAGCAGGTCCTCCTTGAAGACGGCTTCCCGCGGAACGTGCGGGAAGCGCTCCATCAGATCCTCGACCAGCGCGGTACGGCTGCCCATCCCGTGTCTCCTCCCGGTTCGGACGTACGACTCCTCACGGTATGCCCCCGCGTGGGCCGCGGTGGTACCGGGTCCCCCCGCGGGCCGTTCCGAGCGGGTGGCGTCCGTCACCCCAGGTACGCCGGGGCGACGGCGGAGGCCATCAGCCGGCGGGCGGTGCCGGTGCCGTCGGCGGGGACGGTCCACAGGTCGGAGCCGTAGTCGCCGGGCAGGGCGTACACGAGGGTGGCGCGGTCGGCCCACAGGGCCTGGTCGTCGACGTCGCGCCGTTCCGCGGTCGGGGTCTCCCGCATCGTGCGCAGGTCGAGGACGTACAGCCGCCAGGGGGCGTCGGCCGGGGCGCCCCGCACGCGTTTCTTGTAGGCGACGCGGGTGCCGTCGGGCGACAGGGAGGGGCACTCGACGTTGGCGTGCAGGGTGGTGAGGGTGCGGGCGGTGACGTCGCCGCGCACCAGGTAGGTGTGGCCGCCGGTGGCGAGGGTGGCGTAGAAGCGGGTGTCGTCGGCGAAGGTGACGCCCCAGATGTTGACGTCCGCCGCGCGGTACGGGCGGCCGTCCTTGACGACGCGGAAGGTCTCCAGGTTGTCCTCGATCCGCCAGGTGCGGGTGTCGACGACGGCGGTGCGGGTGGAGAAGTCCGTCCCCGCGTAGGAGTCGCCGCTGACGAACACCGTCCAGGCGACCAGGTGCCCGGAGGGCGAGACCCGGGCGCGGGTGGGGATGCCCGCCGCCGGGAAGCGGTGCCGCTCGCGCAGGTGCGCGTCGAGCACGACCGCCCGGTAGGTGTCCTCCAGCGCGCCGTGCACGGCCTGGAGGCACACCGCGGTGCCGGCCGCCGCGTGGAAGCGCAGGCACTTCACGCCGGACGCGGTGCGCGGCCCGTCCGGGGCGCCCGCGGGCACGGCGGCGATCTCGTCGCGGTGCGGGCCCCAGGCGAGGTTGCGCACCAGCAGGGTCCGGCCGTCCGCCGGGCGCAGCGAGACGTCGCCGGTGCGCACGGCCGGCCCGTCGGCCTGCTGCTCGTCGCGCTGTCCGGCCCGGTGGGCGGCGTGCAGCACCGCCCCGGTCCCGACGGCCCCGAGCAGCAGGACGGCGGTCAGCAGGATCATCAGGCGGGCGGTCCGGGTCATGCGGGCACCTCGTCGGCGGGACGCAGCAGGAACGAGACGGTCACGGCCGCCACGGCGAGCGCGGCGGCGGTGACGGCGAGGGCGCGCTGCCCGCCCCACAGACTCCAGGCCGCGCCGAACGCCAGCGAGCAGACGAACCGGGCGAGCGCCTGGCCGGTGCCCACCAGCGCCTGTCCGGCGCCCTGGTTGCGGGCGGGGACGGCCGCGGCGGTGGCGGCGGCGAGGACCCCGTCGGTGGCCGCGTAGAACGTGCCGTGCAGCAGCAGGACGGCGGCCACGGCCGGTGCGCCGTGCCACGGGGAGAGCACCAGGCCGTAGGCGAGGAGCAGGACGCCGTGGCCGGCGAGGAAGAGCCGGCGGCGGCCCACGCGGTCGGCGAGCGCGCCGAGCGGGACGGCGAGCAGCAGGAACACGGCCGCGGTGCCGAGCGGCAGCAGCGGGAACAGGTGGGCCGGCAGGTCCCCCGCGCGCTGCAGCAGCAGGTACAGGAAGGCGTCGCTGACCGTGGTGAGGCCCAGCAGCGCCGCGCACCCGGTGAGGCGGCGCACCGGACGGCGGCGCAGCAGCCCGAGTGCCTCGCGCAGGGTCGGGGGCGCCGCCGGGGGCCCGGCCGGGGTCGGTTCCCCGGCCGGACCGGGCGTGATCCGGTGCGGCACGAACAGCACGAGGAGCAGGACGCCGAGCGCGGCCACGCAGCCGCTGACGACGAACACGGCGTCGTAGCCGTCGACGGTGGCGCGCAGGACGGCGAAGGCGACGAGCGGGCCGAGCAGCGCGCCGGTGGTGTCCATGGCCCGGTGCACGCCGAACGCCCGCCCCCGGCGCTCGGGCGCCGTGGCGAGGGAGATCATCGCGTCCCGGGGGGCGGTGCGCAGCCCCTTGCCGGTGCGGTCGACGGCGAGGACCGTGCCGAGCACGGGCAGGGTGTGGGCGAGCAGCAGCAGTGGCTTGCACACCGCCGACAGGCCGTAGCCGAGGCCGGCCACGGTCTTGTGGCGGCGGCCGCCCCGGTCCGCGAGGTGCCCGCCGGCCAGCCGGACCAGCGCCCCGACGCCGTTGTTGACGCCGTCGAGGAACCCGAAGCCGAGCGGGGACAGGCCGAGGCCCGCGACCACGTACAGCGGCAGCACGGCGGTGACCATCTCCGAGGAGACGTCCGTGACGAGGCTGACCGCCCCGAGGGCCAGCACGGTGCCGGGCACGGCGGCCGGCCGCCGCCCCGGACGGGGGTCCGGGACGGCGGCGGGCCGGGTGGCGCGGGAATCCGTGGAGCGGGAGTCCGCGAGGTACACCGGCGTCAGTTCCAGATGCCGGTGACGTCGGACGCGGAGGCGGCGTTGCCCGCGTGCGCGCTCAGACCGGCCAGGTCCTCCAGCGTGCGCAGGACGTTGTAGTGGTTGTACGTGGTGGCGGTGGAGCTGCCCGGGGTGACGTGCTCGCCGTAGAACAGGGTCGGGATGCGGTTGCCGGACAGCTTGTTGTCCTCGTCGAAGGTGACGGCGAGGACGCTGTTGTGGGTCTTGGCCCAGGTGGCGTAGGCGCCCAGGTTGTTCTTGATCCAGGTGTCGCCGGTGGAGACCGAGCAGTCGTGCATGTCGTTGCACAGGTTCGGCACGACGAACGACACCTTCGGCAGGGTGGTGTAGTCGGCGGGGAACTGCGCGAAGGTCTTCGCGGTGCTGACCGGCACGTTGGAGAAGCCGAACCAGGGGTTGTGCTTCTGCGCGTAGTTCCCGCTGCTGCAGGTCGTCGAGCCCTGGCTGGGCAGCGACTCGTTGTAGCTCGCCCAGGTCTGGCCGGCGGCGATCAGCTCGGAGGCGAGGTTGGGCTTGCCGATCGAGCCGACCGGGACGCAGCTGTCGTCGGTGCGGCCCTGGTTGGAGCCGGAGAACAGCATGTAGTAGTTCGGCTCGCTGGGGTGGGTCAGGCCGTAGGACTGCGTGAGGTTCGCGCCGCCGGCCTTGAGGGTGTTGTTGAGGTAGGGCGCGCTGGAGCTGCCGATCACCTGCGAGTAGGCGTGGTTCTCCAGGACGACGACCACCACGTGGTCGGGCGTCGGCAGGCCGGCGGCCTGCGCGGGTGCGCCGGTGGCGGCCCACAGGCCGATCGACGCACCGGTGAGGGCGAGCGCACCGGCGAGGGCGGACAGGGGACGTCGGGGGGTGCGCTGGGAAGCCTTGACGGCGGCCATGACTGTCCTCCGGACAGGGGTGACGGACGTACCGCGGGCGGGGAAGCGCCGTAACCCTAGGGTTCCCCGGCCGAGCCCCGGTGAAGAGCAGGCGAACGGCGGGCCCCACCGGGCAAAGGTCACCCCAAGGCCGTGCCAAGGGCGTCCGCAGGAGCCCCCGCCGGGCGGTGTCCGGGCGGCCCGGGCCGTCGGATAGGTTCCGGTGGGGACCTCCACGTCCCCCTGGGCAGGGAAGGACACGCAATGGCCGAGACGGTGACCAACTGGGCGGGCAACATCAGCTACGCCGCCAAGGAGCTGCACCGCCCGCGCTCGCTGGACGCGCTGCGGGCCGTGGTGGCGGGCGGCTCCCGGGTGCGGGTGCTGGGCAGCGGCCACTCCTTCAACCGGATCGCCGAGCCCGGCCCGGACGGGGTGCTCCTCGCGCTGGACGCGCTGCCGCTGGAGGCGGACGTCGACACCGCGGCCCGTACCGTGCGGGTCGGCGGCGGGGTCCGCTACGCGGAACTGGCCCGCCGGGTGCACGCCCACGGGCTGGCCCTGCCCAACATGGCGTCCCTGCCGCACATCTCGGTGGCCGGTTCGGTGGCCACCGGCACGCACGGCTCGGGCGTGGCCAACGGCTCCCTGGCCGCCCCCGTGCGGGAGGTGGAGATCGTCACCGCCGACGGGGACCTGGTGCGGATCGCGCGCGGCGACGCACGGTTCGGCGGGGCGGTCACCTCGCTCGGCGCGCTCGGTGTGGTCACCGCGCTGACCCTGGACCTGGAGCCCGCCTTCGAGGTCGAGCAGCACACGTTCACCGAACTGCCGCTGGAGGGACTGGACTACGAGACGGTCGCCGCGGCCGCCTACAGCGTCAGCCTGTTCACGGACTGGCGGGCGCCGGGCTTCCGCCAGGTGTGGCTGAAGCGGCGCACCGACCAGCCGCTGCGCGCCTTCCCGTGGGCCACGCCCGCGACGCACGCGCTGCACCCGGTGCCGGGCATGCCGGCGGAGAACTGCACCGAGCAGTTCGGGGTACCGGGTCCGTGGCACGAGCGGCTGCCGCACTTCCGGGCGGAGTTCACCCCGAGCAGCGGAGCGGAGCTGCAGAGCGAGTACCTGATGGACCGGTCGTCGGCCACCGGGATGCTGTCTGCGGTCGACCGGATACGGCAGACCGTCGCCCCCGTCCTGCAGACCTGCGAGGTGCGGACGATCGCCGCGGACGACCAGTGGCTGAGCCCGGCGTACGGCCGTGACTCCGTCGCCCTGCACTTCACGTGGATCGAGGACACGCAGGCCGTGCTGCCGGTGGTGCGGGCGGTGGAGGAGGCGCTGGCCCCGTTCGCGGCGCGTCCGCACTGGGGGAAGGTCTTCGCGATGCCGTCGCCGGTCGTCCGCGGACTGTACGCGCGCATGGGCGAGTTCGCCGGTCTCGTCCGGGAACTGGACCCGGCCGGGAAGTTCACCAACGCCTTCGTGCGGGACCTCCTCGACGGCTGACGGACCGGTCCGGCGCCCCGGTGCCGCACGCCGTCCAGCCCGTTCCCCCACCGCTTGTCGTGTCTCCGGCGCCCGTCATAGCCTGACGCGGCGCCGGAGCGACGAGGCCCGGCCGGGGCACGGCAGGGGGCATCCCGGTGAAGCGCACCTCGCGTGACATCCGCACCGCGAACCGCTACGAGGTGCTGCGCCGGATCATCGCCCGCTCGCCCACCTCCCGTCAGGAGCTGGCGGCCGCCACCGGCCTCAGCCTCGCCACCGTCGCCACCCTCGTCGGTGAACTGCTCGACCTGCGGATGATCACGGAGGTCGGCTTCGAGGACTCGGCCGGCGGCCGCCCCCGGGGCCTGGTCGCCGTGCACGCGTCCGGCGGCGCGCTGATCGGCGTCGACATCGCGGAGACCTATGTCCGCGTCGAGCTGTTCGACCTCGCGCTGAACGTGCTGGCCCGGGCCGACGAGGACGTCAGCCCCGGCGAGAGCCTGCCCGAGCAGGTGGCCGGCCACGTCGCCGCCGCCGTCGGCGCGGTGGTCGCCCGGGCCGGGGTCGGGGGCGCGCGGGTGCTCGGCGTCGGGGTGAGCGTGCCCGGCCAGGTCGACCGCTCGACGGGGCTCGCCGCGTACGCGCCCAACTGGGACTGGCACGACGTGCCGCTGCTCGACCTGCTCGCCGAGCACATCACCCATCCGCTGTACCTGGACAACCCGTTGCGGGCGAGCGCGGTGGCCGAGCTGTGGTGCGGGGCGGCGCGCGGGCGCGGGGACGCCGTGGTGGTCAACCTCGGCACCGGCGTGGGCGCGGGACTGGTCCTCGGCGGCGGACTGCACCGGGGCGTCAGCAACAGCGCCGGGGAGTGGGGCCACACCACGATCGTGCTGGACGGCCGGCCGTGCCGCTGCGGCGGACGGGGCTGCGTGGAGGCGTACGTCGGGGCGTCCGGGATCATGCGGACGCTGCGGGAGCTGGGCGGCGGCAGCGGGCTGCTGCACCCCAGCGACCAGACGGCGACGCTGGCGGCGCTGGGCCGGGGGCTGCGCGAGCGGGACCCGGTGGCGCTCGCGGTGGTCCGCGAGACCGTCCGGTACCTCGCCGCCGGGATCGCCAACCTGGTCAACCTGTTCAATCCGGAGGTGGTGGTGCTCAGCAGCTGGGTCGCCGCCGCCCTGGGCGAGCCCCTGCTGCACGAGGTGCGCGAGGCCGTGGCCCGGCACGCGCTGCACCGGCCGCTGGCCGCCACCGAGATCGTCCTCTCCCCCATCCCCACCGACCCGGTGTGCCTGGGCGCGGCGACGTTCGCGCTGGAAGGAGCGCTCCGGCCGGTCGGCCGGCGGACCGCCCGGCGCGCGGCGCGCGCTCCCGTCGCGCGGTCCTGACGTGCCGTCGCCCGGGGGGCGTCACCTTCCTGTGGTGCCGCTGTGCGGTGAGGCCGGCCAGTGGGCCGCCAGGTCCGCGAAGGAGGCGGTGGCGGGTGTCGGGGGCATGGTGGCCCGGCCGCGCGCCCTGGCCCGCTCCAGCAGGTCGGCCGGGGTCAGGGCGGCCAGGCGTTCGGCGGTGCGGGCCAGCAGGCTGGCCGCGGTGGAGAGCAGCGCCTCCTCGCCCAACGGGCGCTCGGAGGACGGCTGTTCGTCGGCGAGCAGGGACCATACCGTGTCGGCCAGATCGGCGGCGCCCACCTCGCGGATCGTCAGGGACAGGTGCGCGGACAGCCCCTGGTCGCCGGTGGCCAGGTGGGCGAAGCCGCGCGGGACGTACAGGACGTCGCCGGGGCGCAGGGTGGTCTGCAGGATCTCGGCCGGCCGGGGTCCGTCCTGGCCGGTGACGCGGCCCGCGTGCCAGTCGGCGTCCCGGGGGCCCTCGTGGAGGTGCCAGGTCTTGCTGCCGGCCACCTGGACGACCAGGACGTCGGCGTCGTCGCGGTGCAGGGGCAGCCCCTGGCGGCCGGCCGGGGTGACGAAGAAGAACGCCTCCACCTGGCGTCCGAGTTCCGCCGCGAGGGACGCGAGCAGGGTCCGGGTGGGCGCGTGCCACTGGTCGACGCAGCGCAGGAGGAGGGTGGCTCCGCCGTCGAGGAGTTCCCGTATGCGGCGGGGGTCGGCGAATCCGGCCGGAGCGCTGCGGGCGACGGTCCGGGTGGTGGTGAATTTCCTCGCGGGGAGTCTGTCGCCGTCCCACATCTCCACGTACGGCTCCCGGAAGAATCCGGTGGAGAGGGCGGAGTCCAGATCGGTGAGGGTGAAGGAGCTGTGCCCGCCGCCGTCCGGACGGAAGACGCCCGGGCGTTTGTTCCAGTAAGTGGTGAGGAATTCGGCGGGATTTCCCACCCAGCGGGCGAGTGTCGGCGCGTGCACGCGGGTCGTCCTTTCTTCGGGGCGCGGTCGGTCAGCCGGGCAGGACGGCGCCGGGATGCCGGTCCACTGCCGCCCGGGCGAGTTCGAGGGGCACGGAGAGCGTGTCGACCATCAGGTATCCGCCCACGGGGCAGCGGACGACGGTCATGTCGGCGTCCTGCTCGACGACCACGGTGGGGCTGCTCAGCGCGGGGCCGAGGGGGAAGCCGTAGTGCACGACCGCGGCGGTTCCCGCACCGGCGCCGCCCGCGCCGGCCGCCGCGGACCGTCGCTCCCGTTCCCGTCCGGCGGCGGCGCCGAGCTCCCGCGCCAGCGTCCGTGAGGTGGCGGTCGCCAGTCCGGGTACGGCGTTGACCCTGGTGAGCGCCTCCACCACCTCCGGCGCCAGCATCCAGTGCGCGGCATCACGGTGCAGGTCCGCCACGTCCCGCTCGGACATCGCGTCGGCCAGGACGGCGACGTCGACCACGTCCCGCCCCCGCAGCGGCTGCTGGAACAACTCCTCGGCGATGAGCAGCAGATGGGCCACCAGCGGGTTGGCGGGCCACCGAGGGCGCAGCGGAACCGTCGTGGAGTTGCCGACGAAGGGCGCCGAGAGGAACTCCGCCGCGTACACGGGGTCGAGGTCCGACTCCGGGGAGGGCCAGTTGAGGGCCACGGCCCAGTGGCGGTGGCCGTCGCTCTCCAGCATGCTCACCCGGGCCTCGTCCACCGGCCGCTCGCGGGCCACGGCGGCCACCGCGGCCCACAGGTCGTCCTCGTCGGGCACCAGCAGGTCGACGTCCCGGCTGGTGCGCAGCACGCCCGGTGGATAGTAGGCCTGGAGCGCGGTTCCCTTGAGGACGTCGGCGGGGCCCTCCCGGCGGACGAGGGCGACGAGGCGCTCGTGCTCGTCGCGGCGGGCGCGTTCCACGTCGAGCAGCGCGGTGCCGAGCGTTCCCATCCGGTGGCCCTCGGCCGCGGCCAGCGAGCACACGGTGGCGGCGAGGCGGTGGTCGCGCCGCGCGGCCCGTTCCAGGACCAGGCCGAGCCGGATGTCCGGGTCGAGGCCCATGACCTCCCGCACGGTCCTCAGCGACAGTTCCACGGCGCACCTCCAGGGACGGAATTCCGAGCAGCGTAGCGGCGCGGGCGACGGCCGGACCCGCGGTGTGCGTATTCCGGAAAAGCCGATCCCAGGGCCGTTCCACGGGTTTCCGGCGGGCGGGGTGCGGATTACGGAAGCAGCCGTTGCCCGGCTGATCCGGCCCTGCCTACAGTCCTTTTCGTTCGCTCAACTCCCAACGAAGGAGCATCACATGATGAAGCACGCTTCCATCCTGCGCCCGCGTCTCGACAAGGTGAAGCCGCAGAGCCGCTGAATCACCGCTTGAAGGGGAATGCCGCCGCCTTCGGGGGGCGGCATTCGCTTGTACGGACCAGTGAGGGAGAGTGCTTTTCCTTGTACGAATTCCGGAATCTCGACGGACCGCTTCCGGTCATGGCGGTCGTGGACGAACGGCTGAGCACGACCACGGTCTGCCTGGCCTCGAAGTACGGTTCGCGGGACGATCCGGCGCGCGAGTGCGGTCTCGCCCACGTGCTGGAACACGTGCTGATGTCCGCGCCGGTGGGGCCTGTACCGTCGTTCAGCGAGTACGTCGAGCGGTTGGGCGGACACGCCAACGCGGAGACCGGCCTGGACCGCATGCTGTTCTACGCGCAGGTGCACGCGGACGACGCGGAGGAGATCACCGCACTGCTCCAGCAGGCGGTGCTGCGGCCCCGGTGGAACGAGCGGACCCTGCCGCAGGAGAAGGCGGCGGTCGTCCAGGAGCTGGCGGCGGCCGCCGCGGACCCGAGCGACGTGGTGCAGGACGCCTTCCTTGAGCACCTGTTCCCGGGCCACCCGCTGGGCCGGCCCGTGGGCGGCACCCGGGAGATCGTCGAGTCGTTCGACGTCGCCGCGATGGCGGCGGGACACCGCGACCGGCTGCTGGCCGCCCCGTTGTCGCTGATCGTCGTCGGACCGTCGGTCCCCGCGACGGCGGACCCGCTGGTGGCCGGTGTCCCGGCGGAGGCGCTGGCGCGGCTGGGCACGGCCCGGCGCGACCTGTCCGCGCTGCCCGAGCCCGGCCCGCACGGACCGGTGCCGTGGCCGGACGAGTTCGCCTGGGTCTGCGCGGGCGCCCGCTCGGTCGGCAACCACGACCCGCGCCGCCCCCACTTCAACGTCCTGGCCCAGTTGCTCGGTTCGAGCCCGTCGTCGGTGCTGTACCGCCGGCTGCGCGGCGAGGCCGGTCTGGCCTACGCGTTCCAGTCGTGGAACCGCGGCTACGGGGAGACCGGCGCGTGGCGGGTCCTGGCCGGTGTGGACTCCGGCAACGGTGACGCGGCGCTCGCCGTGGTCCGCGGCGCGCTGGAGGAGATCGCGGCGGACGGCCCGAAGCCGGACGACCTGGAGTCCGCCCGGCGCCAGGCGCAGATGCGGATCCACACCTCCGTCGACACCCCGCTGGAGTGCGCGCGCTTCCTCGCGCTGCGCAGCGGCGGCCCCGCCGACTGGTCGCCCGCGGCCGAGGTCGCGAACATCGCCGCGGTCGGCGCCGAGGAACTGCGGGCGGCCGCGGCGCACGTACTGGGCGGCTGGCGGGCCGTGGTCCGGCCGGAGGCACGGTGACGGCCGCCCGGGAGTACCTCGGCCGGGCCGCCGCGGCCGGACTCCTGCGCGAGGCGGGCGGGTTCGGCTTCGTCGCCGACCGCTGCGACGACCCGTTCACCGGGCGCCGGCAGGTGCTGGTCGAGTACTGCGACCCGCGGCTGCCCGCCTCCGCGGACGCGCTGGCGGCCCTGCGCAAAGCCCTGCGGGCCGGCGGCGAGGAGGCCGACGTGGTGCTCCTTCGCGTCGTCGGCGACGTGCGGCTGCCCGCGCCCTGGCGGCCGCGGCTGACGTACGTACGGCACGACCGCACGCCCCGCCCACCGGCAGCCGGCGTCCCCTGCCCCGACGGGCTCACGGTGCGGCCGGCGACCCCGGCCGACGAGCCGCACGTACGCGACTGGCTGGCGCAGGCGTTCCGGAACGCCTACCCGGGGCACGAGGTCGGCCCCCGGCACCCGGGGGTCACGGACGTCGTGGACGCGCCGGACCGGCTGTCCCTCATCGCCGAGGTGCACGGCGAGCCGGTCGGCCACGCGACCGTGCTCACCCGTCAGCAGGACAGCGTCACCGGCGAGGAGTTCGCGGAGCTGGTGGACACGCTGGTGGACGACGCGGGCGTCCGGCGGCCCGCCGTCGCCGCACTGGTGGCCGCGGCCGTGGACGCCACCGAGGGGAGTCCCCTGTGCGGGCACGTCGTGCACCCGTACGAGCCCGGGGCGGCGCGCGGTGCGGACGGTGTGCTGCGCGCCCTCGTGGCGGGCGACTGGTCGGTCGACCACTGTTTCTGGGAGAGCCCATGGTGAGCACCGAGGAGTACGGCACGGCGCGCCGCGGGGCGTCGGAGCGCCCGGCGGACCCGGCCGCGGCGGACGCCATCGTCGTCGAGGACGTCGGGCGGACCTTCGCCGTCCGGCGGGGCCGGGCGGCCGGCGAGGTGACCGCGCTGAGCGGGGTCAGCCTGCGGGTGGCGCGCGGCGAGGTGCACGGTCTGCTCGGCCCGAACGGCGCGGGGAAGACGACGCTGTGCAGGATCCTCACCACGACCCTGGAGCCGACGACGGGTTCGGCGCGGGTGCTCGGTCTGGACGTGACCCGGCAGTCGCGGGCCGTGCGGCGGTCCATCGGCCTGGTCTTCGGCGGTGACCGGGGACTGTACGGCCGGCTCAGCGCCCGCGAGAACCTGTGGTTCTGGTGCGCCATGTACGGGTTGCGCCGCTCCGCGCTGCGGGCGCGCACCGAGCTGTTGCTGGACCGGGTGGGACTGCTGGACCGGGCGGACGCGCGGGTCGACACGTTCTCGCGCGGGATGAAGCAGCGGCTGCACCTGGCGCGCGGCCTGGTCGGGGACCCGCGCGTGCTGATCCTGGACGAACCGACGATGGGCATGGACCCGGTGGCCGCGCTGGACTTCCGGGCGCTCGTCGCGGAGCTGCGGGCGGAGGGGCGCACGGTCCTGCTGACCACGCACGACATGGCCGAGGCGGCGGCGGTCTGCGACCGGGTGTCGCTGATCGACCGGGGCCGGCTGCTCATGACGGAGGACACGGACGCCGTCGGCCGGCTGCTCTCCGGCTACGAGCGGGTCGTCGCGCACGGGGTGTCCGCCGGACTTGCGCGTCGGGTGGGGGCGCTGACGGGCGTCGTCGCCGTACGGCACGAGGCGGACCGGCTGGAGGCCGAGACGGAGCGGCCGTCGGCCACCGCCCGTGTCCTCGGCGTCCTCGCGGCGGCGGGAGTCCACCAGGTGAGCACCGCGCGGCCGGACCTGGCCGAGGTGTACCTGCACCTGGTGGGCCGCCGGGGCATGGGGGTGACCTGATGTCCCTCTTCCTTGCCGCCCTGCGCCTGCAGTTGCGCCTCGCGCCGCGCTCCCCCGGCACCCTGCAGGTGTGGGCGACGGCACCGCTGTTCACGGCGGTGTTCCTCTCGATCGCCGAACACGCGCACCGCACCGACCTCGCGTCGTTCTCCGTCGTCGCCCCGACCCTCATGGGCCAGTGGGCGCTGACCCTCGGCATCGCGGGGGAGATCATCGCGGAGGAGCGCAACCAGGGCACCCTGGAGGCGGTGATCGCGACCCCGGGCCGGTTCTCGGTGGTCGTCGTGGCCCGCATCCTCGCGGTCAGTCTCCTCGGTGTCACCACCATGGCGGAGGCGTGGCTGGTCGCGGGGCTCGGCTTCGGCCGCTGGATCGACGTACCGCACCCCGTCGTGCTGGCCGCCGCGTTGCTGGCGAACGCCGCCGCCATGGCCGGGACCGCGAGCATCCTGTCGTCCCTGTTCGTCCTGATGCCGTCGGCGCGGATCGTGCAGAACACGCTCACCTATCCGCTGTACCTGCTCAGCGGCGTCCTGGTGCCGTTGTCGGCGCTGCCGGCCTGGGCCGGGGCGGTGGGCCGCGCGGTGTTCCTGAGCTGGAGCGCCGACCTGCTGCGGGCCGCCCTGGACGGTCCGGCGGTGCCCCGGCCGGTGACGCGGATCGCCGTCGTCGCCCTGCTCGGGCTGTCCGGATACCTCATCGGGGCGCTGCTGCTGTCCCGCGTACTGCGCCGGGTCCGCCGGCTCGGCACCCTCACGCACACCTAGGGGCAACGTGTACCCAACCGCGTTCCATCTCGTGCGCTACGGCTTCCTCAACGCCGTGGCCGACTTCAAGGCGACCTACACCTGGCGCAGTTGGTCGTTCGGCTGGCTCGGCCGGATGCTGGCCCAGGTGCTGTTCTTCACCGGTCTCGGCCGGGTGCTGGACCAGCCGGGCGCCGTCCGGTACCTGGCGCTCGGCAACGCGCTGATGACCTGTGTCGTGGACACCATGGCCGTGGTGGCGACGACGAGCGGGGAGCGCCGGGCCGGCACGCTGTCGCTGCTGGTGGCGAGCCCGGCGGACCTGATGTGGGTGTTCGCCGGGCGCAGTCTGCACTGGCCGCTCAGCGGGTTCGCCACGGCGTCGGCGGCCCTGTTCGGGCTCGGCCCGCTCTTCGGGGTCACCTGGAGCGCGGCGCAGGTCGCGCCGGTCCTGCTGCTGATCGCGCTCACCGCGCTGGGCACGTACTGCGTCGGGCTGTTCCTGGCCGTGCTGGTGCTCAACGCGCCGCGGCTGCGCAACGTGGTGTCCAACTGCGCCTATCTGGCGATGATGGCGTTCTGCGGTGTCCAGGTGCCGGTGGAGTTCTGGCCGCGGGGGGTCGGGGCGGCGGTCCAGGCGGTGCCGCTGACCCATACGCTGCGGGCGCTGCGGGCGGTGAGCGACGGCCGTCCGGCGGCCGAGGTGTTCGGGCCGGTGGGGGCGGCGGTGCTGACGGCCGGCTGCTGGCTGCTCGCGGCGGGCGTCACCCTGCGCTGGCTGGTCGCGGTGCCCGCCCGCCGGGCGGGCACCCTGGACCTGTCCTACTGACGGCCGCCGGCGGCCGCGCAGCCGCACGGCCGGTCCGCCGCCGGCCGCTGCGCGAGCAGGGCGGCGGCGAGCGTGCCGGTGGCCGGGCCGAGCGCCGCGAAGTAGGCGTCGTCGCCGCTGCCCGGGGCGGGTTCCAGCCCGAGGTCGAGGACGGGGTGGCGGCGCCCGCTGCGTCCGCAGGTCAGGTCGCAGGTGCTCAGCGTGATCCGGACCGGTCCCGGCACGGCCGGGGCGGCGGCGCGCACGCCCCGGCACAGGGCCGCCGCCGCCCGCGCGAACTCCCGTGCGGAGCGGGGCAGCACGCCGACGCGGCGCCGGCCGGGCGTGAGGGATCCGGAGCGGTAGGCGTGGCCTTCGCAACTGTCGTAGGTGACGAGCCGCCAGGCGCCCGTGGTGAGCGCGTCCACCAGGGGCCAGACGCCGTCCTCGATGGCGGCCCGCCACTGGGGGTGCAGGGGGTCGACGTCGTCCGCCTCGTGGATGCCCGGGAGTCCGACCGTGTTGATGTTGCCGTCCGCGCTCGTGAGCAGCCGGGCGGGACGGCGGGGCGCCGCGGGCGCGTCCCAGCGGCCGAGGAACGCGTCGACGTCGGGCATGACGTTCGGGAACCGGGGCCGGTGCGCGAGCGTGCGGCAGTCCGCGCCCGCCGCCGTCCCCTCTTCGATGCCTGTCACAATTCCCTCCCGGTTCGTGGTCCACGGATTCAGAATGCTGTCGGAGATCCTAACGACGTGAGACCGGAAAACGGCCCGGCATTTCTCCCGGGGAGCCTGAGGATGCGCATTTCCGCAGGGTTCCGACACGACTGCGGCCTGCCTGCGTTCGCATTTCCGCAATTTCTTGGCCGCGGGCCGGGCGGCTCGGTCATCCTGTTGGACGTGCCGCCCTCACGGCGGATCACAGAATCCTCATTCCGCCGTACTGGAAGGAGTCGGGGCCGTGGCTGAAAAGTACGACCTGGCCGTCGTCGGACTCGGCTATGCCGGGCTCCCGCTGGTCGTCGCGGCTGCCCGCAACGGCATGCGGGTCGCGGGCTACGACGTCGACGCCGGCCGCGTCGCCGCCCTCGCCGGCGGGACCAGCTACGTGGACGACATCTCCGACCGGGAGGTCGCCGAGGCGCTGGCCGCGGGCTTCACCCCGTCCTCGGATCCGGAGGTGATCGCCGCCGCGGGCGCCGTCACCATCTGCGTGCCGACGCCGCTGCGGGACTCCGTGCCCGACCTGAGCGCCGTCCTGGACGCCGCGCACCTGGTGGCCCCCCGGCTGCGCCCGGGGGCCCTGGTGGTCCTGGAGTCGACCACCTACCCGGGCACCACCACCGACGTGGTGCTGCCCCTCCTCGCGCGGGGCTCGCGGACGGTCGGCGAGGACTTCCTGCTGGCCTTCTCCCCCGAGCGGATCGACCCCGGCAACCCGGCGTTCGGGCTGCACAACACCCCGAAGGTCGTCGGGGGCGTCACGGCCCGCTGCACCGGGGCCGCCACCGCGCTGTACGAGCGCATGGTGCAGAAGGTGGTGACGGTGAGCACGCCCGCGGCGGCCGAACTCACCAAGCTGCTGGAGAACACCTACCGGCAGGTCAACATCGCCCTGGTCAACGAGCTCGCCGTGTACTGCGACGGGCTCGGCGTGGACGTGTGGGAGGTGGTGGCCGCCGCGGCCACCAAGCCGTTCGGCTTCCAGCCGTTCCGGCCGGGCCCGGGCGTGGGCGGCCACTGCATCCCGGTGGACCCCGGGTACCTGGCCTTCAGCGGCCGGGCCGCGGGTTTTCCGCTGCGGCTGCCGGAGCTGGCGCAGGAGGTGAACGACCGGATGCCGGCGTACGTCGTCGACCGCGTCGCCCGGCTCCTCGACGGCCGGCGGCGCGGCGTCCGCGGCGCCCGGGTGCTGCTGCTCGGGGCGACCTACAAAGCGGACATCGCCGACGACCGCGGCTCACCGGCGGTGCCCGTGGCCGAACTCCTGCTGGACCGGGGCGCCCTCGTGCGCTTCCACGACCCCCACGTGCGCACCCTGCGGCTGCACGGGCGGAGCCTCGCCCGGGCCGGGTCGCTGGAGGCGGCGGTGGCCGAAGCCGACCTCGTCGTGCTGCTGCAGGCGCACCTGGACTACGACCTGGCCGCCCTCGCCGACACCGCTCCGCTGCTGTTCGACACCACCGGCCGCGCCGTCGGCGCACGCGTGGCGCACCTCTGACCCGGCCGCACCATCACCCGGCCCGCCTCCTCCTGGAAAAGGAAGCCGGCCGGGCCGTCGGCATTCCCGGAGAACCGTGCTGCGGATATCGGAAATCATGAGCCCCGCAATTCGTTGATCCGGTCGTCCGGGCGCTGCTAATTTCATTGCGGGGAATCAATTGGTTCCTTGACGCAGAAGAAAGAGGTACATCATGTCCGAGAAGAACGAGATCTCCTTCGACGCTTTCGTCGACGCCGTGAAGTCGTACGACCTGGAATCCGTCAGCGCCAAGGACACCGCCCACTCGTCGGCGGTCTCGGTGAAGCCCTGGGAGCACGTCACCGAGCAGACCGCGGACGCCGTCTGATCCGCTGCGCCAGACCGGCGGGCGGCTGTGCGCGGCCGCCCGCCGGGACCCCCGCGCCCGCCACGCTCCCGTGGCCCGGCGCCCGTCCTCCCGGCCTTGCGAGGTGGCACCCATGCTCGACCCGTCCCCGTGGGCGGACCCTGCGGACCACGAAGTGGAGACCGAGGTACTGGTCCTCGGCGGCGGTCTGGCCGGACTGGCCGCCGGCTCCGTGCTCGGTGACCGCGCGATCGTGGTCGAGGCCTCGGACCGGCCCGGTGGCCTGGTGCGCACCGAACGCGTCGGGGACTACTGGTTCGACCGCGTCATCCACCTGCTCTACTTCAGCCATCCCGACGTCGAGGCCCGCGTCCGCGCGCTGCTGGGTGACGTCCTGCGCCCGTGCCCCCCGGACGCCCGGGTCGAGACGGCCCGGGGCACCACCCGCTTCCCCGTCCAGCTCAACCTGTACGGCCTGCCCGCCGAGGTACGCGCCGCGTGCCTGGCGGACCTGCGGGCCGCGCACGCGCGGGACACCGCACCGGGCGACTACGAGGAACTGCTGCTGAGCGCCTTCGGCCGCACCCTGTGCGAGCTGTTCTTCTTCCCCTACAACCGCAAGCTGTGGCGGCGTCCGCTCGGCACGCTGTCGGCGTCCGGCTTCCACTGGAACCTGACCCGGCCCAGCGTCGCGGAGATCGAGCGCGGTGCCGCCTCGGCCCGCCCGGCACAGGGTTACAACGCGCGGGGCTGGTACCCGCGGCCCGCTCCCGGCGGCCGGCGCGGCATGGAGGTGCTCTCCCGGGCGCTGGCCGACCAGGTGCCCGACCTGCGGCTGCGGCACACCGTCACCGCCGTCGACCCGACGTCCCGTACGGTGCGCACCCGTTCGCCCGAGGGCGTCACCGACTTCCGCTTCACGCACGACTGCGTCTCCACCCTCCCGCTGCCCGCCACCGTCGAGCTGTGCCACCGGGCGCCCGAGGCCCTCGTCGAACGCTGCCGTGCGCTGCCCCGCAACCGCGTACGGTCGGTGGCGCTCGCCGTCCGGGGGCCGCGCCCGCGCGACACCGGGCACTGGCGGTACTACACGCGCGAGGACGTGCCGTTCACCCGGCTGGTCTTCATGACCGAGTTCGACCCGGAGATGGCACCCGCAGACGGCTGGGGCGTGCTCGCCGAGGTGCTCGAACCCTCCGAGGGGCCGCGTGCGACCGACGACGCGCTGGTCGCCGACGTCCTGCGCGGGGTCGGGACGGTCGGACTGCTCGGCCCCGGCAGCCGGGTCGTCGCGACCGGGGTGTTCACGAGCGACCCCGGCTACGTCGTCTTCACCGACGAGGCCCGGCAGACCGCCGACGAGGCCACCCGCCACCTCAGGTCCCTCGGCATCACCCCGCTCGGCCGCTACGGCACCTGGACCTACTCCTCCATGTCCCAGGTCATGGAGGAGGCCTTCGCCTGGGCGTCGCGGCGTGCGGCCCCGGCGACGACATGATCCGGACAGCAGACAGGGAGATCCCCTTGCCCAGCACCACGAACCACTCATTCCTCGCGCTGGAGGGCGTCGACGGATCCGGGAAGACGACGACCGCACGGCTCATCGCCGGGCACGTGCGCGCGCAGGGGCGGCCGCTGTCGCGCATCGGCCAGCACTCGTGGCTCGACCCGCAGGCGGCGCGCGTCATCATCGACGTCCGTGAGGACCGGCCGCACCGGCACGACCACCGGCGCATCACCGAGGCCTACTTCCGCGACAAGCAGTTGCAGGCCGGCGCGATCGGCGACCTGCTGCGCGACCGCACCGTGCTGTCGGACCGCTACATCTTCAGCGACGCCGCCTACCTGGAGGTCCTGTACGGCATCCCCGCCCGCGAGACGCTGGACCGCCACCACGCGCACGGCACCCTGCTGCCCGACCTGATCGTCTACCTCGACGTCCCCGTCGGCCTGGCCGCCGACCGCGTCGTCTCCCGCGGCAAGAGCATGCGGCACTACGAGAACAGCTACACCCTCGACAAGGTCAGCAGGGTCTACCGCGCGCTGCTCCTCGACGACCCGCCGCCCTACCTCCCGCCGGTGCACGTGTTCCGCAACACCGCCGGCGCGCACGAGGACGGCCGGATGCGCGCCCTGTACCGGGCCGTGGACGCCGTGGCCGCACCCGGACGCGCGCTCCTGGAGACCCCGTGAGCCGCCTGGACGTCGTGATCCCCTGCCACAACGGCGCCCACTGCGTGGGCCGGCAGCTCGCGGCGCTCGGCCGCCAGCGCACCGACGCCGACTGGGGTCTGGTGGTCGTCGACGACGGCTCGACCGACGCCCTCGCGGCCGTCGTCGACGACCACCGCCCCCACCTGCCGGCGGACACCCGTGTCGTGACGCGCCCGGTGCGCGGGGGCACCGGCGCCGCCCGCAACACCGGCGCGCGTGCGGCCCGCGGCGACCGTCTGCTGTTCCTGGACGCCGACGACGAGATCGCCGACGACCACGTCGCGGCCATGGCGGCGGCGCTCGACCGGGCCGAACTGGTCACGGCCGGCATCGACTACCGGCGGCTCAACCCGCCCGGGGTGCTGCGCGGGACGCCACCCGACCAGCTCCCCGACATCCTGACCGCGAGCCTGTTCAAGCCCCATGTGCTGGGCGGGCTGATGGGGATCTCCCGGGGCCTGTTCGAGGAACTGGGCGGCTTCGACGAGCGGTTGCCCGCGCTCGCCGACGTCGACCTGTCCTGGCGGGCGCAGTTGGCGGGCCGCACCATCGGCGTGGCGGACACCGTCGTGTCGGTCGGCATCCGCGCCACGCACCGCGGCAGGTTCCGCCGGGGCCGGTTCCAGGGGCACGACATCGTGCGCCTGCGCCGGAAGTTCGCCGCGCACGGCACCACCCCTGTCACCTGGCGCGGCCACCTGGCGGACTGGCTGCGCGTGCCGGTCACGGCCGCACGCGCGGGAGCCCCCGCCGCCCTGTCCGCCCTGGTGTGGGAACTCGGCTGGCAGACGGGCGTCCTGGGCGCCCTCCGGTCCGAGCCGCGCCTCCCGTCCCCCCGCACCGCGCCGGAGCCGTCATGATCACCCTGTCCCGGGGGCTGAACCCGCACGAGACCGCCTGGGCCGAACCGGTCGTCCCCGGCCGGCCCCCCTTCACCCTCCTGCACGGCAGCCCCTCGTACATCAACGTGCTCGACGCACTCGGTGCGCAGGAGGCGGTCCGGGCCCTGCGCGAGCGGACCGGCACGGCCGCCTGCGCCTCGTCCAAGCACACCTCCCCCACGGGCATCGCGCTCGGCGGGCCCGTCGCACCGGGCGACGAAGCCCTCCACGACCGGGGGCCGCTGCCGGACGACCCCCTCGGCCGGGCCGTCGTACGGGCCCGGAACACCGCGCCCAAATGCGCGTACGGGGACTTCGTCGCGGTGTCGGAGCCGGTCACGGCGATACAGGTACCGCTGTTCGCGAACGCCATCGGGGTGATCGCCCCGGACTTCACGCCCGAGGCGTTCGCCGCCCTCTCCCGCTTCCACGAGGGCCGGTTCATCCTGCTGCGCGGCCACCACGGCGAGGAGCGGGACGGGCGCAGCACGGGCGGGCGGGAGTCGGTCGAGACGGCGGGCCTCCGGCTGACGCGCTCGGCCGCACCGCTGCCGGGGTTCGCGGGCGGGACGCGCACCGAGTGCGGCACGCCCGGCAGCGCGGACGACCTGGCCGTCGCCGTCGAGGCCGTCCGGCACGCCCAGTCGAACGCCATGGCCTTCGTCGTGGACGGTTCCACGATCGGCATCGGCATGGGACAGCAGAACCGTCTGGACTGCACCCGCCTGGCGGCGGCCCGCGCCCGGACCTGGCAGCGCCGCAGGCACCCGGACGTCCTGGGGCTCGCGTTCCGCGAGGGCGTGGGGCCCGCGGAACGCGCGGTGTGGCGGGCGCGGCTCGCCGAGGGAGACCTCACGCCCTCGGTGCGCGCCGAGTTCGCCGGGGTGCTGGCCGACCCCCGGCACGCCGACCGCACACCGGACTGGGACACGACACCGCCGCTGTCCGGGGTGACCCTGGCGGCCGACAACCACTTCCCGTTCGTCGAGGTCGTCGAGATCGCCGCCCGCCTGGGCGTCACCCAGCTCGTCACACCCGCCGGCTCGACCGGGAGGGACGCGCTGCGGGACGCCTGCGAGGCCCACGGCATGAGCTGGATCGTGACCGGTGAGCGCTTCTTCCGGCACTGACACCGGCGCTCCCGGCAGGCGCCTCCCCGGCACCGGCGGCCCGGTACGCCCCTGGCGGCTGCCCGGCTGGCGCCCGCGCGCCGTGGCCGTCATCGACGCCCGGCTGGCCGCGGCGGGCCTGCGGCGCACCGGGCCCGTCGAGGACGTCAAGCACTGGGCGCTGTCGGCCGTCCTGCGCTGCCCGACCAGCGGGGGCACGGTGTTCCACAAGCAGTCGCTGCCGTCCCTGGCGCACGAGGGCCGGGTGCTGGCCCTGCTGGCCGGCCGCCACCCCGGCCTGGTGCCCGAGGTCCTCTCCCCCGGGCCACCGGAGGAGGGCTGGTGCACCCGGGAGGTCGCCCTGCGGCCGGGCACGGAGCTGCCCGCGGAGGAACGGGGCCGGGCGCTGGCCGTCCTGGGCGCGGTGCAGCGCGACTGGCTGGGCCGGACCGCCGAACTCACCGCCGCCGGCTGCTGGGTGCGCACCGCGCACGCACTGGCCGGCCTGGCAGCGCCGGCGGGGCGGAGCGACCTGTTCGGGCCCGGTTCCGGTGTGCCGGGCGCGCTGAGCGCGGCGGAGTCCGCCCGGCTGGCCGGTGCCTTCGACCGGCTGCCCGGGCTGTGCGCGGAGCTGGCCACGGCGCCGCCCGGCGAGAGCCTCGTCCACGGCGACCTGCACCCGGGCAATTGGGGCGTGACCCGCGCGGCCGGCCGGACCGTGTTCCTCGACTGGGCGGAGGCCTCCGTCGGCCACCCCTTCCTGGACGTCGCGGCGGCCCTCAGAAGCTGCCCGGACCCCACAGTCCGGGCCCGCGCCCTCGACCGGTACTTCGCGAGCTGGTCGCCGCTGATGTCGGCCGCCGAGTGCCGGCAGGCATGGCGACTGGCCGCACCGGTCGCCGCGTTCAACCAGCTCGTCACCTACACGCACTTCGCCGACGTGGCGGAACCGCACGAGCGGCCGGGCTGGGCGCCACGGCTGCTCTGGTGGGCGCGGGCCCTGCTGCGGACCGTGGACGGCGCCGGACGCGCCTGAGGCACCCGCCACCCGCCGCCGTCCCCGCCCACGGCGCCCCTCGCCCCCGTCGCCCGCCCTCCCCGCTTCCCACCCGAAGGAGACACCGCCATGTGGTCCACCCCCTCGACACCCGTCCTCGTCACCGGCGGCGCCGGCTTCATCGGCAGCCGGCTGGTCCGTCTCCTGGCCGCGGCGGGCCACCCCATCCGGGTCCTGGACGACCTCACGACGGGCCGGCCCGAGTCCGTCACGTCGGTCGCGGGCGCCACCCTGGTGCGCGGCAGCGTGCTCGACGCGGACGCGGTGGCCGAGGCCGCGCGCGGGACGGGGCTGGTGCTGCACCTCGCGGGCGTCGTCGGCATGCGGCTCGCGGCGCAACAGGCCGACCTCGCACACGCGGTGGGCCACCGGGGGACGGCGAACGTCCTGGCCCGCACCGGGGACGCACCCGTCGTGCTGGTGTCCAGCTCCGCCGTCTACGGACTCAGCGACGGGAGCGCCGAGCTGCGCGAGGAGCAGGCCGTGGACCGTTCCGTCCCGCTGGCCTACGACGGCGGCAGCCCGGGCTACGCCACCGGCAAGTGGGAGATGGAACGGCTGGGGCGCGAAGCAGCCCGGCACCGGCCCGTGCTCACGGTGCGGCCCTTCAACGTCGTCGGCCCCGGCCAGCGGGGGCGCTACGGCATGGTGGTGCCGACGTTCTTCCGCCAGGCCGAGTCGGGCGAGCCGCTGACCGTGCACGGCGACGGCAGTCAGCGCCGTTGCTTCACCGACATCGACCAGTTCGCCCGCCGCCTGCTCGACCTCGCGGCCACCGAGGCCGCGTGGCGGCCCGACGCCCGCGTGTTCAACATCGGCTCCCGCACCGAGACCGCCATCGCCGACCTGGCCCGCCTGGTCCTCGACGCCACCGGCAGCACGGCGGGCTCCGTCCACGTGCCGTACGAGTCGGTCTTCCCCGGCCGCACCGACGTGACCGGCCGGGTGCCGTGCCTGGACCGGCTGACCGCGGCCGTCGGTGAGACCGACTGGCTGTCCGCCGCGGCCCTGGTGCGCAAGACGGCGCGGGCGCGGCGGGCCGGCACACCCGCCGCCCGGTGACGGTTTCGCCGCGTGCGGGTTCACGCAAGAAGAACGGCAATTCGTTGACGCGTTTCCGCCGTCACGAGAGCCTTTTCCCACACTTTCAGCACGGAGGAGCCCACCATGGAACTCAAGCTGCCGGCTCCCGGGGAAACCATATTGGCGATGCTCAAACTCCCCGGAGAAATGTGCAATATCAACTGCCATTACTGCTACGAACGGCGCAAGCCGTATCCCAACGCCCTCATGCTGAAGCCGGAGGTGTTGCGCAAGTTCCTCGCCCTGTGCGGCGGACGGCCGTTGGCGGTCGAACTGCACGGCGGTGAGCCGCTGCTGATCGGCCGCCGGAAGATGGGCGACCTCTTCGCCGAGCTGCGCGGCTACGAGGGCCCGGTGACGGTCTCGATGCAGACCAACGGCATCCTGCTGAACGAGGCGTGGCTCGACTTCTTCGACCGCGAGTGGCCGGACATCGAGATCGGCATCAGCCTGGACGGGGACGAGGAGGGCAACGCGCACCGCGTCGACTTCCGGGACCGCCCCACCTACCGCAAGGTCACCAAGGCGCTCGAGATGATGGCGGCCCGGGGCCGCGACGTCGGTGTCATCGTCGTCGTCACCCGCCGCATCCTCGGCCGGGCCGCGGACGTGCTGGACTCGCTGAGCAAGTTCGAGGCCGTCAAGGTCGTCAAGCTCTCCGGCTGCCTCGACTTCAACGTGAAGACCAAGGACTACCGCACGCCGAACCGCACGTCGCTGCAGATCCTCAACCCCGACGGGGTCGGCATGCCCGGCTGGGCGACGACGCCCGACGAGTACGCCGACTTCCTGATCGAGGCGTTCGACCACTGGTCGGCCACCCGCTCCTACGGCGCCTACGTGCTGGAGCCGTTCTTCAGCGTCATCCGGTCGCTGTCCGGGCTGCCCACGAGCTACACGAGCTTCAGCGACCGCAAGGAACCCTTCGTGGTGACGCTCTACCCCGACGGACGCATCGGCAGCTCGGACGAGCTGAGCATGCCCGGCGCGCTGCTGGGTTCCGTGGACACGGCGTCCGGGATGGACGAGCTGCTCACCCTGGACAGCAACCCGGGCCTGCGCCGGGACCTGTCCGCGCTGCTCGACAAGTGCGCGGGCTGCTCGCACGAGGCCTCGTGCCGCGGCGGTGCCCTTCCGGACCGGCTCCGCTTCGAGGGGACCGGGTTCGAGGAGCAGTACTGCGACCACCGGCGCAAGGTCATCGACCACGTGGCCGCGGCCCTCCCGGCAGCGGCGTGAAAGGGAGACCGCGATGTTCCTCCTCCCCGTCATCGACGACGACGAGACGCAGAACCGCTACTGGAACGCCTCGCTCGACGGCCGGGCCATCCACTCGTTCCTGCTGTGGGTCGAGCCGTACAGCACCGCCTGGGCCCGGCGCGCCGCCGCGGCGGCCGGTGCCGGGGCACCGGACACCACCGAGCCGCCCGACCCGCTCACCCGCGCCCTCGTGGGTCTCGCCGGCGTCCCGGACGTCACCGTCGACCCGGCCGAGGCGCGCACCGGCCTGCTGCCCCTGCCGGACGGCCCGCGTCCGGCCGTCCTGCACGGTGTGCCCGGCGGCGGCCGGCTGCGGCTCGCCGCGGCCCCCGCGCCGGACCGGGCGGCGGTGGGCGACGCCGTGCGGGTGCTGGACGGCGTCGGCCTGCGGTACGTCCTCGACCTCGCCGTGGGCGCCGTCGTCCTCGGTGACGCGGCGGGCGCCGCCGTACCGGCCGACCTGTGCGACGTGGCGCGGCTCTCACCGGGCGGGTCCGACGCGCTGTCGCGCGCCGAGGCGCTGCTGCGCGAGGGCGCCGCGTCCTGGATGGGCCAATGGCTGCGCACCGAGGAGGCGGTCGGCGTCCGCGGCGGTCCGCTGCCCGGGACCGACCGCGCCTGGCTGACCGGCGTCTTCGCCGACTCCCTCGCCTTCCAGCTCTACGACCGGCTCGCCGCCCGCCGCGCCGAGGACACCCCGGAACCCGTCGCACGCCGCCGGCGGGAGCTCCTCGACGGGCTTCGCGCACTGCGCGCCGTCCTGCCGGGCCGGGTCGGCGAGACGGTCGGCATGGGCATCGTCGCCGAGCTGATCGGCACCACCTACCCCTGTTGGAACCGGCGGCAGTTCGCCGTCAAGTCCCCCTTCGACTACATCCGCGAGATCCGGCCGCTGACGGACGCCGAGAAGGCGGAACACCTCGCCCGGTGGGCCGCCCCGAGCGCCGTACGCTGACCGCCGTCCCGAAAGGACCGAAGACCCTCATGACCGAAGCCGACACCGTCGAGGCGGCCGCGGCCGTCACCTCGCTCCAGGCCGGGCTGACCGCGCGGCTGGTCCACCACCGTGCCGAGCGGGCGCGCACCCTCCTGGCCAGCCTGCGCAGTCTCGTGCCGGGCATCCGGCTCGACGGCCCGGACGGCGCCCCGGACGCCTTCGACAACGCCGTCCTGCACCACGCCTTCCAGCAGGCGCGCCTCGCCGCACGGACCCGCGACGCGGACCGGGCCCGGCGGGCCGTGCGCCTGTGGCAGGACCGGGCGAGGCTGCGCGCCGAGGCCGTGCGGACGGCCGTCGGGCCGGTCCTGGTGCTGCGCGCGACGGACTGCGACGCCGTGGACGACGACCGCCTCGGCAGCCGGATGTACCTGCTCGACGCCTCGCCCGAGCAGGACGCGGCGGAGCGGGCGCGCATCGCACGGACCCTGAACGAGGCCGTCGACGCCGCGCTGGCCGTCGGCGGGGAGGTGCTGCGCTCCTCCACCGCCGTCGTCATCTGGACCGAGGCCGTACCGCTCGGGGCGACCTGCCGCAGCTACACGTTCGACTTCCTGCCCGGCACCGTCGTGCTGAACTGGACCGACGAACCGCTGCGCCTGGGCGAGACCCTCGTGCACGAGGCCACGCACTCCTGGCTGAACGAGTCGTTCGGCGCGGAGGGTGTGTCCTTCTCCGACGACGGCCCCCGCTTCCACTCCCCGTGGAAGAACGAGGACCGCCCGGTGTTCGGGATCGTGCACGCGGCCCTCGCCTTCGCCAACGTCATCCACTACCTCTCCCGGATCCAGCCCGCGCCGGACGACGACTCACCGCTCGCGGCGGTGCTGCGGCGGCGCCTCGAGGCGGAGCTGGAGTCGCTGGAGTCCGGCCACGCCGCGGCCCTGGCCTGCTTCGACCAGGTGCCCAGCGAGCCGCTGCGCACGTACCTGCGCGCCGCCGTCGCCGACGCGCGGCGCGCGGGCTGACGGCGGCACCGGTGCCGGGTCCCCCCTACCGGCACCGCGGCCCGCTGCCCGACCTCACCGCCGAGGATCTGCGCGGGCCCGTGCGGACGCTGCTGGCCGACCCCACGGCCGAGGTGAGCGGCTGGACGGGCGCGCCGATCGGCTACGAGAGCTGGAGCAGGGCGAGCGACGGGCTGTACGTGGTCCGGGGCGCGGCCAGCGGCGACGGCGGCGACCGCGCGTGGGAGCTGGTGCTGAAACAGGTGCGGCACCGCCCCTGGGTGCCGGGCCCGCGCGATCTGGCCCGGCAGATCGACGACGGCGGTGACGGCCCGGCGGACTGGGCGTACTGGCGGCGCGAGGCGCTGGTGCTGGGCTCGTCGCTCCCGTACGCCGTCGCCGGCCGGTTCGCCCCCGTGCGGTGCCTGGGGATCGTGCCGCTGCCCGGCGACCGGCTCCGGCTGTGGCTGGAGCGGGCCCCCGGCACGCCCGGCGAGGACTGGACGGCCCGTGAGCTGCTCGACACCGCCGGCTTCCTCGGCGGGTTCCACGCCCGCTCGCTGCGGCAGCCGCCGCCGCCCCGGGAGTGGTGGTGCAGGCCGTTCCTCGAACAGGCCGCGCTGCGCGGACGGTTCGCCCTCGTCGACCGGGTCGCCGCCGCGGAGACGAGTGCCGATCCGGCGGTGCGGCGCCTGTTCCGGCCGGGGACCGCCACGGCGCTGCGGTCGCTGGCGCGCCGGCACGCCGAGGCCGTCCGGACGGTGCGGTCCTTGCCGGCCGCCCTGGTGCACCGGGACCTGACTCCGCGCAACCTGTTCCGGACGGCGGGGGGCACGGTCGCGGTCGACTGGGGTCAGGCGGGGCTGGGACCGGCCGGGGAGGACCTGGCCACCCTCGTCCTGTCGTCCGCGGCGGCCGCGGACCTGGACGCCGACGCCACGCTCGCCCTCGGGAGCGCCGCCGCCGCACGCCATGCCACGGCGATGGCGGAGGAAGGCGGCCCGAGCGACCCGGAGGACGTGCTCCTCGCCTACCGCCTCGTGGGCGCCTACCACTTCGGGCTGCCCGTGGTGCGGATCGCCGACCGGCTGCTCGCCCGGGACGCCGCGTCCCGCGCCGAGGCGGCCGCCGATCCCGGCACGCGGCGGCGGGTGGCCGTGATGACGGCGCTGGTGGAGCAAGCCCAGCGGGACCTGTGAGGGCGGCGTCCGGATGGTGGGGCGGTTCTCGACCGGGCGGGCTCACCGGGACCGGGTCCCGGTGAGCCCGCCCGGCGGGAACCGTCCGCGGACGGCGATGTCAGGCGGGGCCCGACGGGCGCATGCCGGTCATGGTGAGCCGGCCGTGCTCCAGGCGCAGCCGGTACCAGCTCCCCCGGCCCACGACGCGCGGCAGCGCGCAGTCGTGAGCCGCCGACAGGTACGCCAGCGCGGCGGGGATGGCATCGCCGTGCGAACAGGCCACCACGTGACCGCCGTCGTGCCGGGCGGCGATCTCCACCAGCGCGCCCACCGCCCGGCCGGCCGCCCACGCACCGCCGAGCGACGGACCGACGGGAGCGAAGACCCCCTCGGTCCAGGCCGCCGGCTCGGCGAAGCCGCGTGCCTCCCGCAGCCGGTCGTCGGCCACCACGGGGACCCCGGCGGAGGCGGCCAGCGGCGTGACGGACTGCCGGCAGCGCAGCGCGGGACTGCTGTAGACGGCGTCGATCCCCGGCGGGAACACCTCGCCGAGGACGCGCGCCTGCCGCGTCCCCTCGTCGCTCAGCGGACGCAGATCGTCGTCCCCGCTCCACTCCTCGCGCGGCGACGAGGAACAGTGCGGAACCAGATCCAACACAACGGTGCCTGAATTCGCGAACATGACGCGCATCATGCCCGGGCCGACCGGCGCAGTCCAAGGATTAGCGGGTATCCGCAAAAGAGTTGACCACGCCGATCCGGCGCACGGAATCTGAACCCGAAATGGAGTGCAGGGCGGGCGCGTCCCGCAGGCTATGGAGTCGGTATGGAATTGGTCGACACAGCGGCGCACCGCGGTGTGCGGGAAATAGCCCGGGAATTCCTCGAGCACGGTGCCCCGTTCCTCTGGCCGGAGCTGCCGGACCTCGCCGGACTGCCGCCGGACCGTATCGCCGCGCTGCCTCCCCTCCCGTACGGCGATCCGGGGTTCAGCGCCCGGCTGCTGCGGGAGCAGACCGACACCACGACGACGGACTCCTCCCGGCCCCCGGCGGTGATCGAGCAGCAGCTCGCCTGGCTGCGACGGGAGGTGCCCCGGTGGCGGGCGGGCCGTGTGCACCACCCGCTGTGCGGGCCCGGCGCCTGGGCGGCCGCGCTGGGCGGTCACGGCCTGACCGCGTACGTCGGCGTCGACGCGGGCCCCGCGGTGGTCCGGCACGCCCGCCGCCGCTTCGCCGGAGAGGACCACGTCCGCTTCGTGCTCGGCGACGCGACGGACACCGCCGCCCCGCCCGGGGAGCCGCCCTTCGACACCCTGCTGCTCACCTACGACGCCGCCAACTTCTTCGCTCCGCACGCCTTCCGGGAGCTGCTCGGCTCCCTGGTGCGGGGGCTGCGGCCGGGCGGCACCGCCGTCCTGGACCTGCGTCTCGCCGAGGACGGCACCGCGGGGTTCGACGAGGGGCGGCGCGTGCACCGGCGCGGGACCGGCTCGGTGTTCCGGGACGGCCCGCACCTGCTGCTCAGCGAAGGGTTCACCGCCGCCGACGGCGCCCTGCTCGGGCACCGCATCGTCGCGGTGGACGACGGCCCCGACGGCCGGCCGCCCGAAGTGTTCCACTCCGTGCTGCATGTGCCGACCACCGCGCAGCTCACCGCCGCTCTCACGACCGCCGGGCTCGAGGTGTGCGTGCGGGGGCGCCCGTTCGCCGGATCCGACGATCCCAACCTCGCGCGGCACCTCGTCGTGGCCCGCAAGCAGCGCACCGACCACCGCACCCTTCCCTGGAGGCGCCCATGAAGATCACGTTCCTCGGGCACGCCGGTGCCCTCGTGGAGGCCGACGGAGTGAAGCTGGTCTGCGACCCGTGGTTCTCCGAGAAGGGCGCCTTCCTGTCGGGCTGGCACCAGTTGCCCGACAACAGCTCCTGCGCCCCGCTGGTGGACGGGGCGACCCACGTGTACGTGTCGCACGACCACCAGGACCACTTCGACACCGAGGTGCTCGACGCGCTCGACCCGTCCGTCACGCTGCTGATGCCCGACTACCCGCTGCCGACCTGGAAGCGGCTGGTCCGCACGCTGCGCGGCCCGGCGCCCGTCCTCCTCGGCGACCAGGAGGTCTTCCGGGCCGGACCGCTCCGGCTGCGTCTGATCCACTCCCCCACGCCCCGGCACCAGGACTCGGCGCTGGTCATCGAGGACACCGTCACCGGCCAGGTGGTCGTCAACCTCAACGACTGCCAGGTGGACCGCGACCAGTTGCGGACCGTCCGCCGGCTCCATCCCCGCATCGACGTCGTCCTGGCGCAGTTCTCCGGCGCCACCTGGTTCCCGTTCGCCTACTCCTTCCCCGCCGCCGAACAGGTGGCGGCGGCCCGGCGCAAGAAGGCCAACTCCATGCGCCGGTGGGCCCGTTACATGCAGGCCCTCGCTCCGCGCAGCGCCGTGGCGTTCGCCGGGCCGCCGGCCCTGCTCGATCCGGAGCTCGCTCCGCACTTCTTCGCCGAGTCCTCGGTGTTCACCACACCGCCCGAACTGCTCGCGTGGCTGCGCCGCGAGCACCCGGACCTGGCGCTGCGCACCGTGGCGCCGCTGCCGGGCGACGAACTCGACGTGGCCACGGGCCGGTTGACCGCCGACCCGGAGATCCGGCAGGGGTTCGACTGGGAGGACCTCGCGCCCTACCTCGCGGACTACGGCCGCAGACGCGCTCCCGCCATCGCCGGGGTGGTCGCCGGACACCCCGAGCCGCGGCACGGCCTCTACGACGCTTTCGCCACCCACTTCGAGGCACTGTTCGCGGCCGGGGAGAGCCTGTGCCGGGCCGTCGACGCCGTCGCCGCCTTCGACGTGCGCGGCGCGGGGGGCGGCTTCTGGCTCGTCGACTTCCGCTCGCTGGAGGTACGCGAGGGCACCGGGCCGGAGACCGACGCGCACGACTACCGCTTCACCCTGTCGTCGCGGTACCTGCCGGAGATCCTGGGGGGCGGGATGAGCTGGGAGGAGTTCTTCTTCTCGTTCCGCTTCACCGCCTGGCGGCCCGGCGTCGGCGCGTACAACGAGGAACTCATGTCGGTGCTGCGGTGCAGCGATCCCGACGATCTCGCGGCATACGTGCGGCGGACGGCCCAGGGCGGCGAGCGTCCCGCCGGCACGTTCACCCTGCGGACGCCGGACGGAACGTACCGCGTGTCCGACGTCTGCCCCCACCTGGGCGCGCGGCTCGGCCCGGGGGACTACGACCCTGAGCTGGGCGCGGTGGTCTGCCCCCAGCACGGCTGGCGGTTCGCCCTGCCGGACGGCGCCTGCGCCAACGGCCGGGCACGGCTCGGCATCCAGCCGTCCGCACCGGCGGCGCACGCCGACGGCCCGACGGACATCCCGGCACACGCCCCGACGGACGCCCCGCGGCGTCCCCGAGAAAGGCAGGCACACCAGTGATCGACTATGCGGCCATGCGACGGCAGTTGGACGCGGCCCACGAGCCCTGCTTCCGTGCCGACCCCTTCCCCCACTACGTGTGGGACGGCATCCTTCCCGCCGACGCCCTGCGCGCCGCCGCGGACGCCTACCCGGACACCTCTGTGATGACGGCGAAGCCGGGCATCCCCCGCTGGCACTCCCAGGACCGGCACCTGGCCGGACCGGCGCTGCGGGACCTGTGCGAGGCCCTGCTCGGCGACGACCTCGCCGCCTTCCTCGGCGAGGTGACCGGGGTGGAGGGGCTGCACACGGAACCGGAGGGCGACTGGGGCAGCTACCGGCTCGCCGGTCACGGCGCCGTGCACCACGCGCACGTGGGCTCCAACCGGCACCCGGAGACCGGGCGGCTGCGCCGTTACTCGCTGTTCACCTACCTCACCGAGGGCTGGCGCCCGGAGGACGGCGGCTGGCTGGAACTGGGTGAACCGGTCGACGGCGCGGCCCCGGCCCGGATCATGCCGTCCTTCAACCGCAGCGTCCTCATCGAGACGACGTCCCGTTCGCTGCACGGCGTGTCCCTGCTGCGGGCCCCGTCGCCGGTCCTGCGCAGGACCGTGACCGTGCACTTCTGGACCGACCCGGCGGCGGACGGCGCGGCGTGAGGGAGGGCACGAGGTGAGGCACCGCAGGCTGGGCCGAAGCGGTCTGCACGTCAGCGAGCTGGTGTACGGGAACTGGATCACGCACGGCGGACAGATCGACGAGGACCGCGCCCGCGCCTGCGTCAGGGCGGCGCTGGACTGCGGTGTGACCAGCTTCGACACCGCCGACGGCTACGCGTTCGGCGCGGGCGAGGAGATCCTCGGCCGCGCGCTGGCGGGCGAACGACGGTCCGCTGTCGAGATCTTCACCAAGGTGTACTGGCCGGTCGGCCCCGGGCCGAACGAGCGTGGGCTGTCCCGCAAGCACATCATGGAGACGATCGACGTCTCGCTGCGCCGGCTCGGCACCGACCACGTCGACCTCTACCAGGCCCACCGCTACGACCACGGGACGCCGCTGGAGGAGACCATGACGGCCTTCGCCGACGTGGTCCGCGCGGGCAAGGCCCTCTACATCGGGGTGTCGGAGTGGCGGGCGGAGGAGATCCGCGCCGCGCAGGCCATCGCCCGGGAACTGAGGGTGCCGCTGGTGTCCAACCAGGCACGCTACTCGGCCCTGCACCGCGTGATCGAGGCGGAGGTGATCCCGGTCTGCCGGGAGCTGGGTCTGGGCCAGCTCGCCTTCTCCCCGCTGGCGCAGGGTGTCCTCACCGGGAAGTACCTGCCCGGTCGGCCGCCGCCGACCGGATCGCGCGCGACCGACACCAAGGGGTTCGGGATGCACTTCATGGAGAAGGTGCTGCGCGAGGACATCCTCGGCCGGGTACGACGGCTGGTGCCGTTGGCCGAGGAGGCCGGGCTGCCGCTGCCGGCCCTGGCCCTGGCCTGGGTGCTGCGGGAGCCGAACGTGGCCGGCGCGGTGATCGGGGCCAGCGGGCCCGAGCAGATCACCGCCAACGCGGCGGCGTGCGACGTCGTCCTCGACGACGACCTCAAGGCCGCGGTGGACGCCGTCCTGGCGCCGGTGGCCCTCACCGACCCGGCCCTCACGAGCAGCCCGGCCGCCGAGTTCTGAACACTCCGCGTTTCGGTTCACCCAGCGAAACTTGACCCTTGTCACAAATTCCAGTCATGAAGAATCAGGGATCGGCCCTTTTTCGCAGCGCGGTGGCTTTTCGCGATTTTCTGATGGTTTGCACCTTTCGATCGCGATCTTGAATACCGCACAAGAGGGGGCGAAACACCCTTCCCTTCGCACTTAATTCAGGTATTGACCATCGAGTCACACCCGTGTCAGCATCTGACCTCGAGCCGGTCAAGTGAGTCACAACACGCGTCACTTATGCGATCGGTTGGAATCGAGTAAGGACTGAGAATGAAACGCTTAAGGCGCCTGTCGGTGGCCGTCACTCTCCTGCTGTGTTTCGCCACGCCGATGGCGTCCGCTGTGCACGGCGGGCAGCCGGCCAGGCCGGGAACGCCGGCCGGGATCGCCGCGCCGGCACCCGACGGTTCCCCGGACGACGACGGCATTCCCCTCTGCTGCTGACGACGGGCCCCCGACGCGTGAAGGCGGCAGAGCCGTCCCTCTCTCTGCCGCCTTCAGCGCGGTCGCACGTCCTTCCGCGCCGTCCCTACGTGCGCGACGTCAGCTTCTGGCCCGTCAGGAAGGTCTCCCGGTGCCCCATGCACCGCATGCTCTGCCGATACGCCCACACCGCGCGTTCGTCCTCACCGCAGAGCTTCAGGATCTCGGCCAACTCGGCCCAAGCGAAGGCCGCCTGGCGGTTGGCCTCCGACGCCTCCAGCATCAGGGCGCCCCGCTCGTAGGCGTCCTTCGCGGACTCGCGGTCACCGAGCGCCAACCGGGCGGCGGCCAGCACCAGATGGTTTCGGGCGCTCTGCAGCCGGTGGTCGGTGCCGAGCAGTTCCAGAGCCTGTTCGGCGTGGTCGATCGCGACCTCGGCGTTCCCGAGGCGCAGCTCGACCTGGGCCAGGGCGGACAGGCCGTAGGCGACGTCCACACTGCTGCCGACCTCGCGCAGGCTGGTCAGGCTCTGGTCGAGCACGTCACGGGCGAGCTCCGGCTGCGCCGTCTCCGACTGGAGCAGCAGCATGGCGTAGGCGTTGCGCAGTCGCGCCAGGGCCCGCTGGTCCTCGCCCTCCGCGTAGATGGCCAGCGCCTTCTCGATCAGGGTGAGGGCGTCCGCGGTGTTGCCGTTGCGATGCATGACCACGCTGGCGTTCCAGTACGCGGCGCCGAGCGCCCGGGAGTCCGTGACCGTCCCCGCCTGCTCGATCGCCTGTGTGGCGAGGTACGCCGCCCGGTGCATGTCGCCGCGCTCCATGTAGACGCCCACCAGGGTGGAGAGCAGCTCGATGCCGACGACGGTCGGCCCGAGCCGGAGCTTCTCCAGCTCGGCCAGGGTCGCCTCCGCCACCTCGATGGCGTGCGACAGGTCGCCCAGCTCCCGGTAACACCGGCACAGGGCGATCACGGTGGGCAGGCGCGGCACCAGGTCGGGACGGTCCTGGGAGGCAGCGTGCAGGGACTCGAACCGGGCGACCGCCTCCTCCAGCCGGCCCCCGTGCTCCAGCGCCCGGGCCATGCCGTACTCCGCCTTGTACCAGACCTCGGGCCGGTCCGCGCAGCTCACCTTCTGCTGCAGTGTGCGGTAGGCCTCGAACGACGCGTCCGCGTCCCCGTTGTTCAGGGCCATCTCGGCGTAACTCAGCTCCACCTGGAACTCGTTGACCGAGATCTCCGCGAGGGCGCCGCTCAGGTCGGACGGCTCGCAGCCGAGCCTGCGGGCCAGTTGGGCGAGCACGTCCGCCGACGGCGCCCGCTTGCCCGCCTCCAGGAGCGAGATGTAGCTCGCGGACAGGCCGTCGCCGGCGAGCTCGGCCTGGGACATCCCGGCTGCCCGGCGCAGGCGTCGGATACGCGCGCCGACTTCCCCCGAGATCTTCACACCTGCTCCTCGGCCACATGAACGGGTATTACCAGTCAGTCAACTTTAACTCAAATCGATGAATGCGGGGAATCAATCTCCGGATCCGGAACTCATCGGGGTGCCTCCTGCGGCATCGGAGCCGATTATTGACAACCTTCACCCTCCTGTCACCTTCTCAGTCAGTTTCTGCCCACCGACCAGGGGAGTCCCGTGCCTGGCCCAACGAACCCCGCATCCGTACGCCGCAGCAGCCCCCGCACGCCCGGCGGCGAACAGCGGTCCGCCCCGTTACGGCCGACCCCGGAGGAGAGACTCGCCACGGTCATGCCCCTCGACGAGCGCCAGCGCAAGCTGGTGGCGCTGCTGCTCGCCGGACACACGGACGCGAGCGCGGCCGGCCGGCTCGGCGTCAGCCCCCGCACGGTGACCAACATCCTCCGCTCGCTCATGGACCGGCTGGGGGTCGACAACCGCTTCCAGTTGGGGGTGGCCCTCGGCAGCCGGATGCGGGCGGCGACCGACCGGACGGCGACCGACCGGGCGGCACCGTGAGGGAAACGTTGTCACCAGTGTCACGGCGCGTGCGCAGCACAGGGTGCGGGCGGGTGCCCCTCCTGGCGGGGGCCGCGGCAGGGCCCGGGCACGGTCCTCGGCATGATGGGCCGCATGAACGACCCCTTCGACACACCGCCCCGCCCCGTCGAGCCGGGCGAGTACCCGGTCTGGGACGAGGCGCTGGCCCTCGTCAACCGCGACCTGGCCGCGACGCTCCCCGAGCGCGCACCGCTGCGGCTGACGGGACTGCCCGGCTGGGAGGAGGACGAGGCCCCGCACGAGCACGTCCATGTGGCCCTGGCCGACGGCACCTGGTGGGGCAACCACCTCCCGGACGGCTCCGACGCCGACCCGGTCTCCGCGTTGTTCGCCGTCGCCGAGGCCGCGCAGGACACCGTCAGCGAACGCCTGTGGCAGGCCTGGCCGGTGTGCTCCGAACACAACCTCGGCATGCACCTGCGCGAGGCGGACGAGCGAGCGGTGTGGTGGTGTCCGCAGGACCATGTGCGGGCCGCGGTGGGCGCGTTGGACACCGTGCAGCGTCCGCCGGGCGCCCGCCGCGGGCGGGGCGCGCGGCGGGCGTGAGCCGACGGGGCCGATCGCTCAGTGGTCGGCGCAGCAGGGCGTCGGGTCGGGCACCTCGAACGGCACGAGCGTGCCGCCCGCGGCCGGCATGCAGACCAGTACGAGCGCGCCGTCCTGCCACTGCGGGCGCACATGGTCCCGCGTCAGCAGAACCGTGTCCGAACCGGGTGACTCGGCGGTGCCGAGCACGGTGACGCGGTCGATCGCCGAGGCCATCCGCACCTCACCGACCGTCGTCGTGCCGGTGAGCGCGGCGGCGCCGGGGAACAGCACCGCACGGCCCACGGCGTCGGGACGGCCGTACGCCGTCCCGCGCGCGGCCAGGCGGTCCCGGACGGCGGTGAACTCCGCGTCCGTCGGCAGGGCCAGCGACACCGCGACGCGCGGCCGGTCGCCCCGCACCAGGTGCGTGCAGCCGAACGTGCCCTCGGGCAGCGCGAGTTCGGCCGCCAGCGTGAGGAGCAGGTGGTCGGCCGCGCGCAGGTCCCGCAGGCCCGGGTCCAGGGTGACGACGGGGGGTGTCACGAGGGCAGGACCCACACCGGGTTGGCGTAGAACCACAGGTCGCGCCACGGGTCGGCGTCCCCGACGACGTCGATGGCGGGACCGGCCGGGTCGACGGCCGCGCCCATCGCGCCGACCGCGCCGCGGTTGCCGTCGGTGCCGCGCAGCCGGACGTAGACGGGGCGGTCCACCCGGCCCAGGTCGTGGGTGAGCCGGACCGTGCCCGCCGACTCGCCGATCTCGTACGACCGCACGACGCGCGCGGTCGGCGCGGTGAAGGTGTCCCGGTCGGCGACGGGGCCCGTGACGTCGCCTTGGATGACGTCGACGCGCGCCAACGACGGCGTGAACCCGGCCCAGTTGGGGCCGCCGGCCAGGGCGACGTCCACGGTGAGGGTGACCCGGGTGCCCTTCTTCACGTGCAGCGCGCCGCCCAGGGTGGCCCAGCGGCCGCCGCCCGAGACCCGCACGTCGAGGCCGCTGACGAGCTGACCGTGGTCCACCCAGACGCGGCCGGCGCGGATGCCGTCCATGACGGCCGCGTAGGAGAAGCCGTCGGCACCGACGTGCGTGCGGCTGTACTGGCCCGGCCAGAAGTCGCCCTGGGTGAGGTCGATCTGCCCGCCGTAGACCGGGTCCGGGTAGCGGCCGTCGGCGTTGAAGTCGCCGCCCGGGCCGCGCACGGCGGTGTCGGCGTACACCTGGTGGGAGTCGGAGTTGGCGGTGATCCACCAGGGCTTGCCCTCGGCGAGGAGGCTGTCCCACAGTCCACCGACGGTGGCCGTCATCCAGTCGAAGCCGCCCCAGGTGCGGTAGCTCTCCAGGGGGTAGCCGGCGAAGGAGTTGGCGCTCGGGCTGTTGTCGTAGATGCCGCGCGCCCGGCCCGGGCCGAGGGGCGCGGACAGGCCGGACGCCTGGTGGCCGGGGGCGCCCTCGAAGCCGACGGCGATCCGGTGGCCGGCGCCGGTCGCGTCGCGCCAGCCGCGGATCTCGTGCGGAGAGTCCACACCGCGCCGCGCCGGGTGGTTGGCGAGCATCAGCGCGTCCTTGACCTTGCGCCGCTGCACCTGCTCGGCGAGGAAGGCCAGACCGGCGACGGCCAGCGCCTCGTTGGCGGGCGTGGCGTCGGAGGCGTTGTTGACGCTGCCGTCGTAGTCGGTCTCGAACTGCTTGAGGACGGCGACCTCGTTGCTGCCCGGGTGGACGAAGACGGTGCCGTGCTCGGCGGCCGGGATGTTCCACTCCAAACCCTGGAAGACGAGCGTGTCCCGGTGCGCGGCGCGGGCCGCCCGGATGTCCGGGTTGACCTTCTCCACCCCGATCCTGGCGTGCGCCGCGCTGCCGTGGTCGGTGATGACCAGCCAGTCCAGGCCGTTCCGGGCGCCCTGGCGGACCTGGTCGACGACGCGGTACTTGCCGTCGCTGCTGTACTGGGTGTGGATGTGGTGGTCGCCGGACAGCCAGAGGAAGCCCTTGCCGCGCCGGCCGGAGGAGGCGGGGACGGACGCGCCGGCGGACGGGGCGGCGTACGCGGCGGCGCCGCCCGTCACCCCCGTCACCTCGCCGAGGACGCCGCCGGCCGCGAGCCCCGCGCCGAGCAGCCCGGCACGCCGCAGCAGGGAGCGGCGCGACCGCTGCTGCGGGGACAACTCCTCGTCGGGCACGGACGTGTCGAACGCGGCGGGCAGCGCCGCCCCGGCCGCGGGCCCGTGGTCGTGCGGGTGGCCCTGCCCGTGCGGGTGTCCGTGTCCCATGAACGCCTCCTGGATGCCGCTGTCTTCACGCGGCTGCCTGCCGCGGTGCCGGTGCGCCGCGTGAGGAGGATCGAGGCGGGACATGAACGCCGGACGACGGGGAGGTGATCGACGCCGGCCCGGGGCGCGGCGGCTCGGTCGTGCACCGTGGGTAGCCTTGGCTGGTTCCCAGGACACCCCAGGAGGTGTGGTGTGGCCCGAGCCGGGCTGTCCACCGGGCGGCTGGTCGCCGCGGCCGCCGACCTCGCCGACGAGGCCGGTTTCGAGAACGTCACCCTGTCCGCGCTGGCCCGCCGCTTCGGCGTCAAGGACGCGAGCCTCTACTCGCACGTCAGGAACATCCAGGACCTGCGCACCCGCGTCGCCCTGCTGGCCGGCGGCGAGATGATCGAGGCGATCGCCGCCGCCGTCGCCGGGCGCACCGGCAAGGAGGCACTGGTGGCGTTCGCGGGCGCCTACCGGGACTACGCCCTGCGCCACCCGGGGCGCTACGCCGCCACCCAGATCCGCGTCGACCAGGAGCTCGCCGCCTCCTCCCCCGCCCTGCGCCGCACCGCCGAGGTCACCTACGGCCTCCTCGGCGCCTACGGCCTGACCGAACCGGACCTCACCGACGCCGTCCGCCTGCTGCGCAGCACCTTCCACGGCTACTGCGCCCTGGAGGCCGGCGGCGGCTTCGGCGCCCCCCGCGACGTGCGCGCCTCCTGGGACAGGACGGTGGACGCCTTGCACGCGGCGCTGACGCACTGGCCGCGGGACGCGGGGACGAGCACAGGCGCGGAGGCGGAGGCGGAGACGGAGGCGAGTTCAGGGACGGGGACGGAGTCGGGGGCGTAGCCGGACGCCGGGGGGGGAGGGGTGAGGCGGCGGGGTCAGTCCTGCCGGGTGCGGGTGCCGGTGCGGGCGAGGGCGTCCACCTCGGCGTAGGTGGGTGTCGTTCCGTGGGGTGCGCGGCCGCGGCGGACGTCGTCCAGTGCCTCCAGAGCCGCGCCGAGCGCCCGCCGGTACAGCAGGGAGCCGAGGCTGACGCGGCGCACGCCGAGGCCGGTGAGCTGGGTCAGTCCGGGCCCGGCGGGCGAGTAGAGGACGTTCAGGGGCACGTCCAGGTGCCGGACGAGGGCCGCGATCTGCCGCGGGTCGGTGAGCCCCGGCACGAACACCCCGTCGGCGCCCGCCTCCTGGTAGGCGTCCAGCCGGGCCCGGGTGCCGCTGCCGTCGCCCGACCAGTACGTGTCCGTACGGGCGTTGACGAACAGGCCGGGCGCGGCCCGCTTCACGGCGGCGATCTTCGCGGCGTGCCGGTCCACCGGGCCCAGCCCGTCCTCGAGGTTGACGCCGACCGCGCCGACGGCGAACAACTGCCGCGCGAACTCCCCCACTTCGTCGGGGTCCTCACTGAACCCGCCCTCGGCGTCGACGCTGAGCAGGAACGGTGCCGAGCCGAGCGTGAGGGCCAGCCGCAGCGTCTCCTCCCGGGTCGCGGCGGCCCCGTCGGGCAGCCCCGCGGCGGCCGCCACGGCGAGGCTGGTGGTCCCGACGGCCGGGAAACCCGCGGCGGCCAGGGCCGAGGCGGAGGCGTGGTCCCAGGCGTTGGGGAGCAGAAGGGGTCCGGGTGCGTGGTGAAGGGCGGCGAAAGGGGTCATGGGACCAGGGTGGGGGCGGAACGGTTCGGCGCCGGCCGAACCGTTCCGCCGGTGGTCGGCGGTCCGCCTCCGCTCAGCCCGCCGCCCGCTCCGCGGCGCTGCGCTCCACGCAGAACTCGTTGCCCTCCGGGTCCGCCAGGACGGTCCATCCCGTGCCGTCGGGGTTGCGGCGGTCGTCGACCAGCGTGGCGCCGAGGGCGAGCAGCCGCTCGACCTCCTCGTCACGGGTGCGGTCCTGCGGCTGGAGGTCGAAGTGGACGCGGTTCTTGACGGTCTTGCCCTCCGGGACGGTGACGAAGAGCAGCCCCGCGCCCTCGATGAGCGCCTCCGGGTCGCCGGGCTCGTCGTCCTCGTGCAGCGGCAGGTCGAGCACCCGGGACCAGAACCGTGCCAGGGCGTAGGCGTCGGTGGTGTCGATCGTGGTGTGGCGGATCGTGGAGGTCATGGAGCGGATTCTCACCCGGAGAGACGAACGGGGCGAGAGGACAGACCGAATCGCTCCCGGGTGCCGTCGGGCCACCGGAGGTGCACCTCCTCGGCGGAGTCCACCTCCACGGTGACCAGTTCCTCCAACGGGGCGGGGTCCGGCTCGCCGGTGAGGCGGGCGAGGGCCACGAAGAGGGTGGGGCCCGCACCGGTCTCACCGGTCAGCCCGACGGCGGCTGCCGCTCCCCTCGGTCCGGTGGGGCCGCTCGCTTCTGTGGGCGCGTCCTGCGCCGACAGCCCTGCTACGGGGACCAGTTCGGCCCGCACGCCGTCCGAGGGCGCCCAGCCGGTGACCCGCACCGCAGTTCCGGGGGCCGCGCCCGTGACCAGGTGCGCGCGTACCTCGACCGCGCCGCGCGCCACGATGAGGCTGGTGACCTCCGCGGTGCCGCCGGCGGCGGTGTGCCGGGAGGCCGCCCAACCGTCACCGACGCCCAGCGGAACGATCCCCGTCCGCCCGGCATCGCCCCCGACGACCACGCTGTTGTCGTACGAGGGACTCGGCGCCGTCACGGTCGAGTAGGCGAGGCGGGTGTAGTAGGGGTCCCAGCGGACGTCCTCGCTGCCGTGGTTGTGCAGGCGCACCAGACCGTCCGAACGGGTCGACTGCAGCAGCCAGTTGGGGGCCGCGAGCCCCGTGACCGCGTCCCCGCGCTCGGTCGGCCCGGGCTCCTCCGGGGCCGTCCACACCGGGTGGTCCGCGGGGAGGAGCAGGCCGAGGAAGCCCTTGCTGGCCCAGTAGGGGGACGCGGGGCCCGAGTAGCCCTGCAGGACGCTCTCGTCGGGGCCGTGCCAGCCGAGGGTGAGCAGGCCGCGGGAGTCGACCGCGCCGCGCTCCAGGAAGTACTGCAGCGCACCCGAGGCGAGGCGGCGGGTCTCGCCCGGCGGCAGCGGGGTGTGGCCCGTCAGGGCGCCCAGCCAGAGCGGGGCGGCGGTGGCGAACCGGTACGTCAGGGAGCGGCCCTGCCGCACCGGGGCGCCGTCGGCACCGAACAGACGGGCGTGGTCGGCGAGGTGGCCGGACAACCGCGCACCGTAGACGGTCAGCCGCTCACGGTCGTCCGCCAGCCAGGCGTGCAGCACCGGATACAGGTGCATCGCCCAGCCGTTGTAGTAGTCGAACTTGCGGCCGTCTCCGTCGGTGTACCAGCCGTCGCCGGCGTACCACTGCTCGATCCGCTCCAGGCCGCGTTCGACGGCCGCGCGGGACTCCTCGACCCGGTAGCCGGCCGACGCGAGGAAACCGCCGACCGTCACGGGGAACAACTCCCAGTTGCACGGCCAGGGCCGGGCGGTGAGCGCGTCCGCCAGCCAGTCGGCCGTGCGCTGCCGCACGGCGTCGTCCAGCCGGTCCCACAGCAGCTCGCGGGTCAGCCGCAGGGCGAGGGCCACGGACGCCGCCTCGACCAGGGGCTGGCCGCGGTCCTCGATCCGGGGCCAGACGCCCGCGGGGCCGGCCGCGAGGCCGTCGGCGTAGCGGGCGAGCACCCGCTCGTCCCGGCGGAAGGCCGCGAGCAGCAGGGTGCGGGCGTATCCCTCCAGACCGTCGGAGAGCCGGCCGGACCAGCTCGGCCGGGGGCCGGGGAGGTGGTAGAGGGCGCGGTCCGCGGTGGCGTACGGCTCGACCGCGGCGAGCAGGGCGTCGGCGGCGGCCTCCCAGTGGGCGCGGGCGTAGCCGGTGCGCGGGCTCAGGCCGGGGTCGGGCGGGGGCAGGTGCATGAGACGTGTTCGTCCTTCCGGCACGGGCTTCGATCGTGCAGACCGAGGTCGTCGTACGAGCACGGGTCGTGCGGGTCCGATCACCTCCAGCTCCAGCACGTGGCGTTGCTCCCGCAGCGCGAACGTGGCAGACGGCAGTGGTCGTGCGGACCAGCAGGTCCGGCTTCCACAACACGAAGAAGCCGCGGCGGACGATGTCACACGTCCGGCACCGGCACCAGGGCGAGCCTTTCGTCACCGAAGGTCAGGCCAACACCCACCGGTCGACCCAGCCGTACGACTGGGTGACGCCGTTGAGAGTCAGATTTCCGTTGCCCCATATCCTAGTGCCGCTGTCGATGTGGAACGTTGGCCCGAAGCAACCACGCGTGAAGCCAGGATTGAGCGTGGAGGCGGCGCAATCAGTGGTGTTCGAGACCGAACCTCCGTCGAAGAAAACGAGCCCGCCGATCGCCACTGCCACACTCGCGGTGTTCTGTACGACCAGGACGGTCTGCGCATCGTTGTTGGCGTTGACGACGAGACACGCCTTGAAGTTGACATGTTCTGACACCGGATGCGTGATGTAGCCGCCACCGCAGTACCAGTTGGAGTTGGTGCTCACGATCTGCCAATTCACCGTTTTGGCACTGGCGGGAGCGACACCGAGGGCGAGGATTCCTACTGCTGCCGCCATCACTGACAAAAGCTTGAAACGCATGAATTACCCACATTCTTCGACTCTGCGCCACTTTTTCCGATAGGGCCGAATTGCCATATCATGACCTCCGGTCCAGCGCTTGATCGACAATATCTTGAGTGTTGTCCGATCGTCACTGAAAGCTGACCCCCTGCAGGCACGGGAGTTGCCCCGCCCGGGACCCGACACCGGGGGCTCTTTGCTGACGCTCCCCCTCTGTGGACTAGCGTCGGGTCATGACCAGCGACACCCGTTCCCCCGCCCCTTCCCCGCTCGCCGAGGCCCTCGCGGCCGGGGCCGTCGTCCTCGACGGAGGCCTGTCCAACCAGCTCGAGTCCGCCGGGCACGACCTGAGCGACGAGCTGTGGTCGGCCCGGCTGCTGGCGGAGCGGCCGGAAGCGATCACCGAGGCGCACCTCGCGTACTACCGCGCGGGTGCGAGCGTGGCCATCACGTCGAGCTACCAGGCCACCTTCGAGGGCTTCGCCAGGCGCGGGACCGGCCGGGAGGAAGCGGCGGGCCTGCTGCGGCTGAGCGTGGAGCTGGCCCGCGAGGCGGCCCGGCAGGCGCACGCCGGGGGCGTCACCCGCCCGCTGTGGACGGCCGCCTCGGTGGGCCCGTACGGGGCGATGCTCGCGGACGGCTCGGAGTACCGGGGCCGGTACGGGCTGAGCGTCGACGAGCTGGAGCGGTTCCACCGCCCCCGCCTGGAGGTACTGGCCGACGCCGGCCCCGACGTGCTGGCCCTGGAGACGGTGCCCGACGCGGACGAGGCGGCGGCGCTGCTGCGGGCGGTGCGCGGGCTGGGGGTGCCGGCCTGGCTGTCGTACACGGTCGACGGTGTGCGCACCCGCGCCGGACAGCCGCTGGAGGAGCCGTTCGGCCTCGCGGCCGACGCGGACGAGGTGATCGCGGTCGGGGTGAACTGCTGCGCCCCCGGCGACGTGGACCGGGCCGTCGGGATCGCGGCCCGGGTCACCGGGAAGCCGGTCGTCGTCTACCCGAACAGCGGCGAGGCTTGGGACGCGGAGGCACGCGCCTGGACGGGGCGTGCCAGCTTCACCTCGGAGCAGGTCCGCGGCTGGCGGGCGGCCGGGGCACGACTGGTCGGCGGGTGCTGCCGGGTGGGCCCGGAGGCGGTGACGTCGATCGCACGGACGCTGACGGCGGCGTAGGCAGGGCGCCTCACCGGGCGGGGCCGCACCGTGCCGAGCCAGGCGCGCGGGGAAGTGCGCGCCCGCCACGACGACGCCGCGGCGGCGGGACGGGCGGTACCGGCACGCCAGGTCGGCCCCGTCAGTGACGTCGCGCCGCCGTCACCCGGCGCAGTCGGCGCACCGCCGAGCGCAGCTCCGCACCGCGGGCGAGCCGGGCGGTCAGGAGGGCGGGCAGGGGGCCCGACGTGGGAGCGGGGTCGTCGGGGTCGGCCACGAGCTCCGAGACGGCCTGCGCCGCTGCGGCCGCCTGCGCTGGGGAGGCGGCCGTCTCACTGGAGGTCTCCCACAGCCGGAATTCAGCGTCCCGCAGACCGTGTGCGGTGTGCACCACCCCGGCGCCGCCGCTGTCGCTGCCGCCGCCGAAGACCCGTACGGGATGACGGTCGTCCCACGCCTGCCACCCGGGGTCGCCGGTCTCCGCGAACCGCACCCATGCCCCGTGCATCGCGTCGGCCAGTTCCTGCGGGGTGCCCTCCCCGGCGAGCTTCGCGGACTCCGGCGTGTCCCCGCTGTCGAAGACGAACCCGAGCTCCAGCCCGTGGCAGGCGCCGAGGTCGGGCAGCCGCGACGGCCAGGCGAACTCGTACACGTACGTCGGCCCGGGCCGGCCCTCGGCCAGGCGCTGCAAGGGCACCCGCAGCAGGTGGTCGGTGACCATCTGCCCGACGACCTCGGCGGTCCCGGCGCCGGGGTGCAGGGCGCGATAGCCGCGCGGCACCTCGTGGCCGCAGTGGCAGCGGGCCATGGCCCCGGCCAGGGCGAGCGCGCCGAGCCGGTCGACCCGCTCCAGCAGGCCGCCGGGGACCAGCCAGAGCCGGTACTCGTCGCGGGTCCAGCCCACCAGCAGGTCGGCGTCGCGGGCCACGTCGCCGGCGACCAGCGCCTCCAGGGGATCGCGCGGCACCAGGTCGCCGTCGGCCACGATGCCGAACGCCGGGCCGCCGAGCACGGGGCTGCTGAGCCGGCCGACCTCGGCCTGGGCGCGCAGCAGCACGTCACGGTCGACGGCGGCGAACGCCTCCGCGGTCGCGGGCACCTTCAGCCGGGCCGCCATCCGCCGCACCATGCGCCGCACCCTGTCCCGGTCGGAGGCCTCGGGCGGCCCGCTCTGCAGGACGGCGCGCCGGAACAGCCCCTGGGCTTGCGGCGCCGCGATGAGCGCGCCGGCGCTGATCGCCCCGGCGGACTGGCCGGCCAGGGTGACCCGGGCGGGGTCGCCGCCGAACGCCTCGATGGAGCGGTGCACCCACTCCAGGGCGGCGAGCTGGTCGCGCAGGCCGGGGTTGGCGGGGGCGTCGGGGAACAGGCCGTACCCCTCGACGCCCAGGCGGTAGTTGACCGAGACGCACACGACGCCGTCCCGGGCGAAGGCGTGGCCGTCGTAGACCGGGACGGCGGAGGACCCCCTGGTCAGGGCGCCCCCGTGCAGCCACACCAGGACGGGCAGCCGCGCGCCGCGCGAGGGTTCGGGGGTCCAGACGTTGAGGTTGAGGCAGTCGTCGCCGGGCACGTCGGGGTCGGAGAGGTACTTCCCGAACGCCTCGGAGTACGGCGGTTTCGGTGCCGTCGGCCCGAAGGAGCCGGCGTCGCGCACGCCGTCCCAGGGCTCGGGCGGCACGGGCGGGCGGAAACGGCGGGGCCCGAAGGGGGGAGCGGCGTAGGGGATGCCCCGGAAGACGGCCACGCCGCGCTCGTGGCGGCCGCGTACGGCCCCGTACGGGGTCCCCACGACGGGATCCGCCTGGGGTCTGGCCGCGAGGTCCGTCTGGTCTGCCGTCATGCGCCCACCAGCCCTTCGCCGTGCTCGCACGTGCACCGGTGACACCAGAGCACCACACCGGCCCCGGGTATTCCGCCCTGTCGAGCCGACGATCACGCGTTCCTTGACCGGGTTTCGACCGCACCCCTAGCCTGGAAAACGCTTTCCGCCGCTCCGTGCGCCCCTGGGAGGGTCATGCCCAGCGCCCCACTGCCCAGGGCCGTGTTCGCCATGGATCCCGTGCACCTCCCCCGGCTCTTCCCCGCGCCGCTCCTGGAGCGGCTGCGCCTGGCGGCCGACATCGACCCCGCCCTGGTCGTCCGGGATGTCGCCGACCCCGCCGTGGCGCCGGCGCTGTCCGCCGCGGACGTCCTGATCACCGGCTGGGGCTGCCCGCACCTGGGCGGCGCCCTGCTCGCCGCCGCGCCCCGGCTGCGCGCGGTCCTGCACGCGGCGGGCTCGGTCCGCTCCCTGGTCGGCGAGGCGCTCTGGCAGCGCGGGGTCGTGGTGTCCAGCGCGGTCGCCGGCAACGCGGTGCCCGTGGCGGAGTACACGCTGGCGATGATCCTGCTCGCCGGGAAGGACGTCTTCGCGCACCGCGAGCGGTACCGCCGCACGCACGCCCTGCCCACCCCCGCCGAGACGGCCGCCACCGGCAACCTGGGCCGCCGGGTCGGCGTCGTGGCGGCCTCCCGGGTGGGCCGCCGCCTGCTGGAACTGCTGCGCCCGCACGAGTTCGAGGTGCTGTTGCACGACCCGTACGTGGACGCAGCGGAGGCCAGCGCGCTCGGCGCGCGACTGGTCGGCCTGGACGAGCTGGTGCGGCGCAGCGACATCGTCACCCTGCACGCGCCGGACGTCCCCGAGACCCACCACCTGCTGGACCGGGCGCGGCTCGCCCTGCTGCGGGACGGTGGGGTGCTGATCAACACGTCCCGGGGTGCGCTGGTCGAACAGGCCGCGCTCGTCGACGAGTTGGTCTCCGGCCGCCTCCACGCGATCCTGGACGTCACCGACCCCGAGCCGTTGCCCGCCGGTTCCCCCCTCTACACCCTGCCCAACGTCGTCCTCACCCCTCACGTCGCCGGCTCCCTCGGCAACGAACTGGAGCGCCTCGGCCGCCTCGTGGTGGAGGAACTGGAACGCCTGGCCTCCGGCCACCCCTTGAGCCACGAGGTACGACGGGCGGAACTGTCCCGGCTGGCCTGAGGCGTTGACGCGCCCCTTCCCGCGCCCTATGGTCTCGTCGATCCTGCGAACGGCGTTCGAAATACAGAACAGCTCTCTTCCCGTCCTCACTCGAGCCCGAGCCGAGCGTCCGAGCCCGCACGTGAGCCGAGCCTGAGCCGAAAGGATCCCCATGTCCTCTTCCGTCAGCAGACGCCGCCTCCTCCAGCTCGCCGGGGCCGGCGCCGCCGCCGGTGCCGCCGGGCCGCTCCTGAGCGGCTCCCCCGCCCACGCGGCCGTACCGCCGGTCCGCCCCGACACCGGGGTGCTGGCCTCCCCCTTCGAACTGGGTCAGGTGAAGCTGACCGCGAGCCGATGGCTCGACAACCAGAACCGCACCCTGAGCTACCTCCGGTTCGTGGACGTCGACCGGCTGTTGTACACCTTCCGCGTCAACCACCGCCGGCCGACCGCAGGCGCGGCGCCGGTGGGCGGCTGGGAGGCGCCCGACTTCCCCTTCCGCAGCCATGTGCAGGGACACTTCCTCACCGCATGGGCGCAGGCGTACGCCGTCACGGGGGACACCGTCTGCCGGGACAAGGCCCTGTACATGGTCGCGGAACTGGCCAGGTGCCAGGCCGGCAACAGCAACGCGGGCTTCGGCGCCGGGTATCTGTCGGGCTACCCGGAGTCCGACTTCGCCGCACTGGAGGCGGGCACGCTGTCCAACGGGAACGTGCCGTACTACACGATCCACAAGACCCTCACCGGCCTGCTGGACGCATGGCGCCACCTCGGCAGCACACAGGCCCGCGACGTCCTGCTCGCCTTGGCGGACTGGGTCGACCGGCGCACCGCGCGGCTGAGCACGGCGCAGATGCAGGCCGTGCTGGGCACCGAGTTCGGCGGAATGAACGCCGTGCTGATCGATTGCTTCCGGCAGACCGGTGACACCCGCTGGCTCACCGCCGCCCAGCGCTTCGACCACGCCGCGGTGTTCGATCCGCTGGCGGCGGGCCAGGACCGGCTGGCCGGGCTGCACGCCAACACGCAGGTGCCGAAATGGATCGGGGCCGCCCGCGCGTACAAGGCGACGGGCACCACGCGCTACCGGGACATCGCCGCCAACGCCTGGAACATCTGCGTCGGTGCGCACACCTACGCCATCGGCGGCAACAGCCAGGCCGAGCACTTCCGCGCCCCGAACGCCATCGCCGGCTACCTCCGCCGGGACACCTGCGAGAGCTGCAACACCGTCAACATGCTGACGCTCACCCGGGAGTTGTTCACCCTCACCCCGGACCGGGCGGCCCTGTTCGACTACTACGAGCAGGCCTGGCTGAACCAGATGATCGGCCAGCAGAACCCGGCCGACCCCCACGGTCACGTCACGTACTTCACCCCGCTCGACCCCGGCGGTCGCCGAGGCGTGGGTCCGGCGTGGGGCGGCGGCACCTGGAGCACCGACTACACCACCTTCTGGTGCTGCCAGGGCACGGGCCTGGAGATGCACACCCGGCTGATGGACTCCGTCTACTTCCACGCCGGCACCACCCTGACGGTGAACCTGTTCGTGCCGTCGGTGCTCACCTGGACCGAGCGCGGCATCACCGTCACCCAGACCACGTCCTACCCGGCGAGCGACACCACGGCCCTGAGCGTGACCGGCTCCGTCGGCGGCACGTGGGCGATGCGCATCCGCATCCCCGGCTGGACCACCGGGGCCACCGTCAGCGTCAACGGCGCCGTACAGAACATCGCCACCACGCCCGGCAGCTACGCCACGCTGACCCGTGCCTGGACCTCCGGCGACACGGTCACCGTCCGCCTGCCCATGCGGACCGTCCTGCGGCCGGCCAACGACGACCCGAACGTGGCCGCGGTCACCTACGGTCCCGTCGTCCTGTCCGGGAACTACGGTGACACCGCGCTCGGGTCGCTGCCCGCGCTGGACCCGTCCTCGATCCGGCGGACCGGTTCCACCGCGCTCTCCTTCACCGCCACGGCGAACGGGGCGGCCGTCGCCCTGGGCCCCTTCCACGACGCCCAGGGCCACAACTACACCGTTCACTGGAACACCGGCGCTGCGTCGTCCGTCCGCCTCGCCAACGCCGCCAGCGGCCTCGTCCTCGGTGTCCAGGACATGTCCACCGCCGACGGCGGCCGCGCCCTGCAGTGGAGCGACTCGGGCACCGCCGACCACGACTGGCAGATGATCCCGGACGGCGACGCCGTACGCCTGCGCAACGCCCACAGCGGCAAGGTGCTCGGCGTGCGGGACATGTCGGCGGCGGACGGCGCGGCCGTCCTGCAGTGGTCGGACAACGGCACCGCCGACCACCGCTGGATCCTCCTCGACCAGGGCGACGGCACCTTCAAGATCCGCAACGTGAACAGCGGGAAGCTGCTCGGCGTGGAGAACGGCTCCACCTCGATCGGCGCCTTCGTGGTGCAGGCCCCGGACGACGGCACTGCCGACAACCGGTGGCGCGTCCTGCGCTAGGGGGTGTCTTGCCGATCAGGCCGGATCAGGGAGCGGCGTCTGGTGCCGTGCATCGCAAGGCGGAGGAGGGAGCCGATGCGGAGCATCGGCGACTGACGACAACGCGGCGAGGCGCGGCATCAGACGCCGCGAGCCCGGCCTGATCGGCAAGACACCCCCTAGCACCCGCGCCCGCACCCCACGACGCACGCGGCCGCGCCGCCGGATCGGGCGGCGCGGTGACGGCCCATAGATACCCCCCTGGGGTATGTTATGTTCTCGATGACAGATACCCCCTAGGGGTATGCCTGCTCTTCGAGAGGGAAAGGCAATGCCGACCGTCAGCGCCAAGCGCTGGTGGGCACTCGCCGTGCTCGCCACCGCCCAGTTCATGGTGATCATGGACACCTCGATCATCGGAGTCGCACTCCCGCAGATGCAGAAGGACCTCGGCTTCTCACAGGGCGAGCTGCAGTGGGTCTTCAACGCCTACGTCGTCGCCTTCGGCGGTCTGCTGCTCCTCGGCGGGCGGCTGTCCGACCTGCTGGGCGCACGCCGCGTGTTCACCGCCGGCTGGACCGTACTGATCGGTGGATCCGTCGTCGCGGCGGCCGCGCAGACCGCGTGGGTGGAAGTCGTCGGCCGTGCCGTCCAGGGCGTCGGCGGCGCACTGATCGCCCCGGCCGCGATGACCCTGCTGATGACGCTGTTCGCACACGACCCGAAGGAGCTCGGCAAGGCCATGGCCCTCTACGGCGCGGCGGCCCCGGCCGGCGGCACCGCGGGCGTCTTCCTCGGCGGCGTGTTCACCGAATGGCTCAGCTGGCCCTGGGTGTTCATCATCTACGTCCCCATCGGCGCCGCCACGCTCGCCGCGACCACGCTGCTCCCGTCCGTCGCCCCCCGTCGCGGAGCGCTCGACGTGCTGGGCGCAGCGGCCGTCACCGCCGGTCTCGCGCTCACGGTGTTCGCCGTGGTCCGCGCGCCGCAGACCGGCTGGGGCGCCACGCAGACGGTGCTCGAACTCGTCGGCGCCGCTGCTCTGCTGGTGCTGTTCCTCGTCCTCCAGAGGACCTCGCGCCAGCCGCTGATGCCGCTCGGCATCTGGCGCGTTCCGCGGCTGGGCTCGGCCAACTTGGCCATGACGCTGCTGGGCGCCGCGTGGATCCCGATGTGGTACTTCCTCAACCTCTACCTGCAGCAGGTCCTCGGTTACGGGGCGTTCGCCTCCGGAGCCGCCCTGCTGCCGATGACGCTGCTGCTCATGGTCTTCATGACCGCGATCACGGCCCGGCTGCTGGCGCGCCTGGGCGCCAAGCCGCTGATCGGCGGCGGCCTGCTCGTTCTCGCAGCCGGCCTGCTGTGGCTGTCGGCCGTCGAGCCGAGCGGCTCCTTCGCCGTCGACGTGCTGCCCGCCTCGCTGGTGGCGGCGCTGGGCATGGCGCTGGCGTACATCCCGGCCATGATGGCGGCCATGTCCGGGGCCCCGGCCGAACAGGCGGGCCTGGCCTCCGGCATCGTGAACACCACTTACCAGATCGGCTCCGCGCTCGGCCTGGCGGCACTGACCGCCCTGGCCACCTCCCGGGGCGCCGGCGCACTGGGTGACCTACCCGCCCTGACCGACGGCTTCAGCGCGGCCTTCACCGCGGCCGCCGTCATCGCCGCCGCCGGCGGACTCATCACACTCCTGACGATGCGCACCGAGAAGGCCGTAGCCGCTGCTGAGCGGAGCACCCCGTCCCACACACCGGCAGAGAGGACCGGGGTGTGAACCATGAGCCGTGACCACGCCGAGGAACGATGTCACGGCGCCGGCGGTCCGTCCGATCCCTCCGCGGGACGGGGCGGGCCGCCGGCGCCGTGGCATGACATGTCGGCGCCGGCGCCGGGCGCACGTCCGGGACGCCGCGCGGCCAGGGCTGCTCGGGGCCGGAGAAGGCGGCACGGGGGCTTCCCGTCAGGAGTCCTGCGGGGCGCCGCCCACCGCCCAGGCGAGGCCGCCCCGCACGTGGGCGAGGAAGTCGGGGTTCCGGTAGGCCGCGGCCGCGTGCCCGAGGGCGGTGTAGAAGACGCGTCCCGCGCCCTGTTCGCGCGTCCAGGCCAGGGGGTGGTCGTCGCCCATGCCGCCGCCCTCGTACGACGTCTCGTCGGCACGCAGCAACACCCGTACCCGGGCGCGGGGGTTGGTCCGGAAGTCGTACCACTCGTCGGTGAACTCCCAGACGGGGGGGAGGTTCCGGGTGGCCGGGTGGCCGGGGTCCTCCACGACGACCCTGCCCGGCTGGTACTCCGGGTGCCGGGCGAAGCGGGCGCCGAGCAGTTCGCCGTAGTACGGCCAGTCCTCCTCCGTGCAGGCCGCCGCGTGGACGCCGACGAAGGCGCCGCCGCCGTCGACGTACGCGGCGAGCCGGTCCCGGCCGGCGGGGGTGAGCACCTCGCCGCTGGTGGAGAGGAAGACGACCGCGGCGTAGGCGTCGAGGCGGGTCTCGAGGGCGGCTGGGTCCTCGGTGTGGTCGACCGTGACGCCGTCGAACGCGCGCAGCGCGGCGACGGCGTCCGGGATGGAGTCGTGGCGGTAGTCGGTGGTGCGGGTGTACACGAGCAGCCGGGCGGTCATGGCCCCGACCCTATGCCCCGGGTCGGCGCGGCTCACCGGCTGCACCGAGTTCACAGGGCGGACGATCTTGCGGAACGTCGGGGGCGTCGCGGGGCCGGCGCGTAGGCTCGGCGGGATGACGTCCTTCCCGGCGCACCTCGACCACATCGTCCTCGCGACACCCGATCTGGCCGCCACGGTCGCCGAGTTCACGCGGCGCACGGGTGTGGCGCCGGCGCCGGGAGGCGCGCACGTCGACCTCGGTACGCGCAACCACCTGGTCGGGCTGGGCGGACGTGCCTACCTGGAGATCATCGGACCCGACCCCGACCGGCCCGGCCCCTCCCGGAGCCGCCCCTTCGGCGTCGACGCGCTGCCGGCCGCGCGCACCCTCACCTGGGCGATCAGCCCGCCCGACCTGGACGCGGCCGTGGCGGCGGCGCGGGGGCAGGGGTACGACCCCGGGGACATCCGGGCGATGAGCCGGCGCCGGCCGGACGGGGTGCTGCTGGAGTGGCGGCTCACCGACGGGCCGCCGCTGCCGTGCGACCTGGCGCCGTTCCTCATCGACTGGGGCGCCGCCGCACACCCGACCGACTCGGGTCTCCCGGTCCTCCCGCTGCTGTCGTTCACGGCGACGGCGCCCGCCCCGCACGAGGTGCGCCCCTGCCTGACCGCGCTCGGCACCGACCTCACCGTGTCCCCCGGTCCCTGGGGGTTCTCCTTCACCGTGGACACCCCGAACGGCCCGGTCACGTTCGGCTGACCGCCGGACGGTGTCCGGACGCAAGGCCACTGCGGTCCCCCGCGGTCCTCCTCCGATCCGTCTGCCCCCGCCCGCTGTCCGTTTCGTTCAAGACCCGCTCCCCGTCCCCTGCCTACCGTGGCCCCATGACTTCACCGACTCCGCGTTTCGATGCCATCGGCCTGGTCGTCTCCGACATGGCCGCCTCCGTCGCCTTCTACCGGCGGCTCGGGTTCGCCTTCCCCGAGGGTGCCGAGCGGGAGCCGCACGCCGAGGCGGTGCTGCCCGGCGGGCTGCGGCTGCTGCTGGACACCGAGGACACCGTGCGGTCGTTCCACCCCGGGTGGCGGGCCCCGTCCGGCGGCGGGCGGGCCTCACTCGCCCTGCGCTGCGAGACGCCCGGTGAGGTGGACGCCGTCTACGAACAGCTCGTCGGCGCTGGCCACCACGGGGAGCTCAAGCCCTGGGACGCCTTCTGGGGCCAGCGGTACGCCGTCGTCCACGACCCGGACGGCAACGGCGTCGACCTGTTCGCGCCGCTCGCCCAGTAGCTCCGACGGCGTCCGGCCCGTCAACGCCCGTACGTCCCGCGCGAGATGAGCCTGGTCCGCGTAGCCGGCCCGCACCGCCGTCCCGGCCAGCGGCGCGCCCGCGCGGGCCAGCGCCAGCGCGCGCTGCAGGCGCAGGACGCGGGCCAGGGTCTTCGGGCCGTAGCCGAAACGGGCGAGGGAGGTCCGGTGCAACCGGCGTGCCCCGAAGCCGAGCTCGTCGGCCACGGCACCGACCGGACGGCCCGCGCCAAGGGCGGTGACCAGGCGGCGCAGCGCCGGGTCGGGCGGGGTCACACCGGGCAGCACCGCCTCCTCGAGGCCGGTCGCCGGGTCGGTCGCGGCCTCCACCGCGGCGCGCAGGCGCCGTACCCGGGCCGGGGGCCACAGGTCGGTCAGGTCCACGCGGCGGTCGCGCAGTGCGTGGGCCGGCACGCCGAGGAAGCCGGGCGCGGTGCCGGGGAAGAAGCGCAGACCCGCCCAGGAGGCGGGCGGCCCGTCGGGTACGTGGGCGCCGGTGTCGGGGCCGGCGACCAGGAGCCGGCCCTCGCTCCACATGAGGTCCATGCAGCCGTCGGGGAGCACCGCGCGCGGCTCCCGGCCGCTCGGCGCGGCCGTCCACAGGACCGCGCCCGGCAGCCGGGAGGGGCGTTCCGCGTACACGGACACCAGGCTACGCCGGGTGTACCGCGGGGGACCAAGGGCGGCACCCCATGTCCTGTCCGGCCAGGTGGGCCGGCACCGGGTTGGGGTCCTCGGCGGTGCTCAGCACGTACACGGTGCGGCTGCGCAGGGCAACGGCGGGTCTGGTTCCGGCACCGTTGGGGGCGGACGCCGGCAGCGCCGGGTCGTGGAGACCGCTCGCAAGGCGCGCGGCCTTCTCGACGGTGCGCTCGCCGCGCAGGCGCCAGGGCGCTGTCCGTGGCGGTCCCGGAGCTCGGCGCAGTCCTTGCCGTAGCGGTCGATCTCAAGCGCGCAGGGGCCACCGATCCTTCCTACTGAAGAGAAATATCGCGCCTCCTACCAGCACGATGAAACCGACGGTGAACCAGAGCGCCGATTGCCCGTCTCGCAGCAACGGCGGGGCAGACAGAGACCACATCATCGACACCCTTTCTTGGTGCGAGCACTCCGACATCATGCGCGGCTACTCCTTGCTGCAGCGACCCGGCCCAGCCAGGAGGTGGCCGCCACACCCGTTGTCCGATCATGGCGCTGCGCATCCGGGGTAGTCGGCCGGGGCGCCCAGCCGGGCACACGTGGTGATCCAGGGCGGCGGGAAGGGCGGGTCGTACCGATGACGAGCGCGGACGTGGTCTTCGCGTGGCTGGGGGTCGGGGCGTTGCTCGCCGCCGTTCTGCCCCGGGTCCTGGCCGGACGACCGCTGTCGATGCCGTTGGTCTTCCTGCTGTGCGGCATCGGCGTGTACCTGCTGCCCTTGCCGCTGCCCGTGGTCGACCCGGTGGGCGACCGGGTGGTGGCCGAGCATGTCACCGAGGTCGTGGTGATCATCTCGTTGATGGGTGCGGGGCTGGCGCTGAACCGGCCCGTCGGGTGGCGTCGGTGGGGCGCGACCTGGCGACTGCTGGGTGTCACCATGCCGTTGACGTTCCTGGTCACCGCGGCGGTCGCCTGGTGGCTGCTCGACTGGCCACCGGCCGCCGCGCTGCTGCTGGGGGCCGTCCTCGCGCCCACCGACCCGGTGCTCGCCTCGGAAGTACGGGTGGGCGAGCCCACGGACGACGAGGACGATGAGGACGAGGTGCGGTTCGCCCTCACCAGTGAGGCGGGTCTGAACGACGGCCTGGCGTTCCCGCTGACGTACGCGGCCGTGGGGCTGGCGGCCGCCGCGGGCAGCGGCTGGTCGGGCGAGTGGATCGGTCCCTGGGTGGCGGAGGACCTCGGTTACAAGTGTGCTGTCGGCGTGCTGGTCGGGCTGCTGATGGGCAAGCTGCTCGGCTGGCTGTTCTTCCGGACGCGCTCGAGGACGCTGCGACTGTCCCAGCACAGGGAGGGCTTCGTCGCGCTCGGCGCCACCTTCCTGACCTACGGAGTCACGGAGCTTGCCGGGGGGTACGGCTTCCTGTCCGTCTTCGTCACCGCCTGCGCCATCCGGGCCGCCGAGCGCGCCCACGGCTACCACAACGTCCTGCACGACTTCATGGAGCAGGTGGAACGCCTGCTGACCGCCACCGTGCTGTTCCTGCTGGGTGCCTTCATCGCGCGGGGCGGTCTGTCCGCTCTGACGTGGCGGGGCACGGTCGCCGCTTGCACGGTGCTGCTGGTGATCAGGCCGCTGGCGGGGTGGGCCGGACTGCTGCGCAGCCGCCTGGGAAGCCGGGAACGCTGGGTCGTCGCAGCGTTCGGCGTCCGCGGGATCGGCTCCTTGTACTACCTCGCCTACGCCTTGGGCCACGACGGTCCGGCTGTCCCGCAGCGTGAGCTGTGGGCCGTGGTGACGTTCACCGTGCTGGCCTCGGTGGTGCTGCACGGGATCACGGCAGGTCCGGTCATCGCCCGCCTCGACCGGCTTCGGGACGTGGAGCAGCCGCGCTCCGTTGCGCCTCCGCGACGGTGACCCGGTACGCAAAATCCTCCGGCTCGCCCTTGGGCAGGGCGTCTGTACGAAAACGTCCACAGGAGAACGGACGGCATCCCGAACGGCGATCCGCGGCGCGCCGCCGCCCCCGGTCGACGCCCTGGCCGGTACGTGTCCCCGTGCGGCCCGCCGGGCGGTGAACAGCGTGTACTGTCCGTCGACGCGCGCTGTCGACGACCTCGGGGGTCTCATGCACCGTCACGCCGACTCGGTCGAGTCGATGGAACAACTCGCCCTGGTCTGGCGGATCATGGTCCTCGACCGTGACCCGGGGGCCGATGTCCGCGACCTCCCGGGGATCGCGGTGCGCTGGGCCGACTGCCGGTTCGCGTTCTGGAACTGCCTCACGCTGACCGACGTCGGCGCGGACGCCCGGCTGGTGGAGCAGCGGCTCGGCGAGGCGGCGGAGGTGATGCGCGCCAAGCGGCGGCCGGGGTTCCTGTGGGTCTTCGAGGACCTCGTCGACGAGCCGGCCCGTGCCGGGCTCGACGAGGCCGCCGACGCGGCAGGGCTCGCCTACGCCTTCCCCGGCACCGGCATGGCGGCCGACCTGCCGTCCCTGCCTGAGCCGGCCCACGACGAGCTGACGTTCCGGCGCGTCACCGACGACGAGCTGCTGCGGGCCTACGCCGACCTCAATTCACGGGCCTACGGGTTCGATCCGGAGGACGGCCGTGACGGCCTGGCCGGGTCCACGCTGTGGAAGCGCGACGTCCACGCCTACCTGGGCCTGCGCGACGGCGTCCCCGTCACCTGCGCCGCCACGGTGGAGGCCGACGGACGCCTCTTCGTCGTCCTGGTCGCCACCGACCCGGACTGCGAACGCCGCGGCTACGGGGAGGCGGTGACCCGCAAGGCCCTCTACGAGGGTGCCCGGGCCACCGGCCTGACCCGAGCGACACTGCACGCGACGGCGGCGGGCGCACCCGTGTACCCGAGGATCGGCTTCGAGCCGAACTCCCCCATCCGCTTCTACGGGCTCAAGGGCTGACGGACAGCCGTCGGCAGTGTGCCGCTTTCCGCGCCGGGTATCCGGAACGCCTACGGAAAGTGCACCCTCACCACGCGGGAGGAACTGTCCATGTCGCGTCACGACGCGCCGCAGCACCACGGACTCGGCACACTGGAACCCGGCACCAGGCAGCGCGCCCAATTACCCTCCCGTATCGCCGACATCGCCTGGACCGCGCTGGCGGTGCTGGTGGCGCTGTGGGCGGTCTGGACCTCCGTCGGCGCGGTACGGGGAACGACCGCGTGGGCGTACTGCGCTGCCGCCTGGGTGCTGCTCGCCGTCGCCCTGACGATGCGGGTCTTCGCCGTTCGCCGTCGCACCAGGGGCTGAGCGCATACGACGACCGTGGCCTCCTGAGTGCTCCGGCCGCACCCTGCTGCGCCGGGGGCAGCCGGGAGGTCAGCGCCGGTGAGCGGGGGCGGGGCGTCCACGCGGCCAGGCAGACGTGCGCCCGGTGCGCGCTGGAGTCACTTCCCCGGAGCGGGGGGCTCCTCCCCGTGGTGCTGGTGCTGGTGGTGGTGCGGGTGCTTCGGGGCGGCCCGCGCGTGGGTGCGCAGGCGGCCGGTGACGTCCTCGGGGGGCAGGAAGCGGGACCAGCGCTCGGGGAACTCGGAGGGCATGTCCGGGTCGTCGGGGTCCTCGTGGGCGTGGGCCGCGGCGAGCCGGGCGACGTACTCGGCGGCCTCCTCCTGGCGCAGGCGCTCGTTGGCGGCGCGGGCCGCGGCGGTGGCGGCGGCCGGCCAGACGCGGTCGATGGCGGCGTTGACGGCGGCGCCGACCAGCACGGCGAACGCGGACACACCGATCCACAGCAGCACGGCGACCGCGGCGGCCAGGGAGCCGTAGATGGTGGCGCCCTCGATGGTGCTCTGCAGGTACAGGCGCAGCAGGAAGCTGCCGAGGACCCACATGGCGAGGGCGACGAGGGCGCCGGGCACGTCCTCGATCCAGGGCGAGCGCACGGGCACGGACACGTGGTAGAGCGTCGTCAGGAAGACGATGGACAGCACGATGACGACGGGCCAGTACAGGACCTGCACGACGGTCGTCGACCAGGGCAGGACGCGGACCACGGCGTCGGGTCCGGCGACCATCAGCGGCAGGGCGATCGAGCCGATCAGCAGCGCCACGGTGAACAGCGCGAAGGCCATGAGCCGGGTCTTGACGATGCCGCGCACGCCGTCGAGGCCGTACATCACGGTGATGGTGTCGATGAAGACGTTGACGGCGCGCGAGCCGGACCACAGGGCGAACAGGAAGCCGATCGAGATGACGTCGGGCCGGCCGCCCTTCATGACGTCGTCGAGGATCGGCTGGGCGATCTGGTGGACGCCCTTGTCGGACAGGACGGTGCGCGAGGCGTCGAGGATGTTGGTCTCGAGGCTGGTGATGGTGTCGGTGCCGGTCCAGTCGTCGACGTAGCCGAGCAGCCCGATCAGGCTGAGCAGCAGGGGCGGCACGGACAGCAGCGAGAAGAACGCGGCCTCGGCGGCGAGACCCAGGATGCGGTACTCGATGCAGGAGTTGACCGTGTCCTTCAGCAGCAGCCAGGCGGTACGCCGCTTGGAGACGTTCCGGTAGAGGGCACGCGCCCGGTGGAGACGCCCCGCGGGGCCCTCGGGTTGCTCGGGTGACTGACTTGCTGGCTGCACGTCCTAAAGGTATCCGCCGTACGAGGCTCCGCTCATCCCCGGCTCGGGCCGGGGACACCCCCCACCGGGGACGAGGCGGGACGAGGCGCGCGAGCAGGCCGGACCCGGTCCGGAGGGCCGCGGCTGTGTCGGGGCGGCCATGTCCGCAGTGCCCGGGGGTACGTTCGCGGTATGGCAGGCAGCACGCACACCGTGACCAACCAGCCCCCTCCCCTCGTCGGCCACGACGTCTACGGCGGCGACCGCGCCCTGGTGGAAGCGGTCGGACGACATCTCGACCCGGCGCTGCTCGACGAGGCGCGCGCGGAGTTGTCGGCCCTGGGCCGCGCCGCAGGGTCCGCGCAACTGCACGAGTGGGCCGAGCAGGCCGACCAGAACCCGCCCCGGCTGCGCACCCACGACCGCTACGGTCACCGCGTCGACGAGGTCGACTTCCACCCCGCCTGGCACCGGCTGCTCGGCAAGGGCGTCGGCGCGGGGCTCACGGCGGCCTGGGTGCGGCCGGGCGGCCACGTGCGGCGGGCGGCCGCGTTCCTGGTGTGGACGCAGGTCGACGCCGGCACCTGCTGCCCGCTGTCGATGACCCACGCGGCGGTGCCCGCGCTGCGCACCGACCCCGCGCTGGCGGCCGAGTGGGAGCCGCGGCTGACGTCCACGCTCTACGAGCGCGAGCTGCGCCCGGCCCGGCTGAAGGCGGGGGCGCTGTTCGGGATGGGCATGACCGAGAAGCAGGGCGGCAGCGACGTACGGGCCAACGCCACGGTGGCGCGGCCGCTCGCCGAGGACGGGACGTACGAGCTGACCGGGCACAAGTGGTTCTGCTCGGCGCCCATGTCGGACGGCTTCCTGGTGCTGGCGCAGGCGGCGGACGCGGCGGGCGCGGCCCGCGAGGACGCGCTGACCTGTTTCCTGGTGCCGCGGGTGCTGGAGGACGGCACGCGCAACCCGTTCCTGGTCCAGCGGCTGAAGGACAAGCTCGGCAACCGGTCGAACGCCTCGGCGGAGGTCGAGTTCGACGGGACGTGGGCGCGCCGGGTCGGTGAGGAGGGGCGCGGGGTGCGCACCATCATCGACATGGTCGCGGCGACCCGGCTGGACTGCGCGCTCGGTTCGGCAGGGCTGATGCGGCAGGCGGTCACCCAGGCCGTGCACCACTGCCTCCACCGCGAGGCGTTCGGCGGGAAGCTCGTCGACAAGCCGCTGATGCGCAACGTTCTGGCCGATCTCGCGCTGGAGTCGGAGGCAGCGACGACGCTGGCGCTGCGGCTCGCGGCCGCCTACGACGACGGGGGCGAGCAGGAGCGGGCGCTGCTGCGGATCGCGGTGCCGGCGGCGAAGTACTGGATCACCAAGCGGTGTGCGCCGGTGGTGGTGGAGGCCGCCGAGTGCCTGGGCGGCAACGGGTACGTCGAGGAGTCGGGCCTGCCCCGGCTGGTGCGGGAGTCGCCGCTGAACTCGGTCTGGGAGGGCGCGGGCAACGTGCAGGCGCTGGACCTGCTGCGGGCGCTGCGCCGGGAGCCGCGGGCGCTGGACGCCTACCTGGAGGAGGTCGGGAGGGCGCGCGGCGCGGACCACCGGCTGGACGCGGCGATCAAGGACCTGCTGACGGACCTGGCCGACCTGGGTGGCATCGAGGCGCGCGCCCGGCGGCTCGCGGAGCGGTTCGCGCTGGTGCTGCAGGGGTCGCTGCTCGTCCGGTTCGCGCCGCCGCAGGTCGCCGACGCGTTCTGCGCGGCGCGGCTGGGCGGGGACGGGGGCGCGGCCTTCGGCACGCTGCCGGCGACGCTGGACCTGGCGGCGGTGGTGGACCGGGCCCGGCCGTCGGCCTGACCGGCCGCTCGGTCTCGTTCCGAGACGGGTACAGGTGAGCGGGGGTGGTGCTGCGCCGACACGGCACCACCCCCGCCGCAATGGCCCTGCGAGGCCAGGAACGCCGCTCGGGACGGCGTAGGTCAATTTTCAAACAGTCCCGTGGGGGTCCACCAGGGTTGCAGGGGGTTGCAACTCGGACGGGCAGAGTGACCGGAGTGTGCCCCTCCGTCACGGCGGAGCGGCAGTATTGAGGAGGATGAGACGGCGAGCGGGACCGCAGGGCGTCGGTCGGCCGGACCGGCACCCCGCGGTCCGCTCGTTCTTCCTCAGGTTTCCGCAGGTCCTTTCCGGGAGGCCCCAGTGGCGAACTCGCCGATGAACGTGGCGCAGCTCGCGGCCGTCGACGCCGCACGCGCGGCGCGGGTGCTCAACGAGGTGCGGGAGGCCCGGCTGGCCGGCCAGCGGGCGCGGGTGGCGCCCCGCCCGGTGATCGAGCAGTCCTGGGACCGGTTGCTGCGCAGCGGGGTCGATCCGGAGCACGACTTCCGCTCGGGGCTGCTCAGCTCCGACGAGGTGCGCCGGCGGCGGGAGGAGTCGCCGCTGAAGGAGGTGCTGCCGGTGCTGCGCGAGGGGCTGCTGTCGGTGGCGGACGTGGCCCACCACATCATGGTGGTCGCGGACCAGGACGGCCGGGTGCTGTGGCGGGAGGGCTGCACACCGGTGCTGCGCAAGGCGGACGGGCTGGGGTTCGAGCTGGGCGCGGACTGGCGCGAGGACGTGGTCGGCACCAACGGTGTGGGCACGCCGGCGGTGGTGCGCCGGCCCGTGCAGGTGTTCGCCGCCGAGCACTTCGTGCGCTCGCACGCCAGCTGGACGTGCGCGGGCGCGCCCATCACCGACCCGCGCGACGGGCGGCTGATCGGCGTGGTGGACGTCAGCGGGCCGCTGGAGACGATGCACCCGGCCACCCTGGCCTGGGTGGACTCGGTGGCGAAGCTGGCCGAGGCGCGGTTGCGCGAACGACACCTGACCGCGCTGGAGCGGTTGCGCGCGGTGGCGGCGCCGGTGCTGGCACGGCTGACCGGGCGGGCGGCGGTGGTGGACCGGGACGGCTGGACGGCGGCCGTGACGGGGATGCCGTACACGAACCGGATCACGCTGCCCAAGTCGTGCACGCCGGGCCGCAGATGGCTGCCGGCGCTGGGGCTGTGCGCGCTGGAGCCGCTGGACGGGGGCTGGCTGGTGCGGGCGGTGGACGAGCCGTCGCCGCCGGGCAGCACGCGGATCGTGCTGGACCTGACGCGGCCGCGCCGCTGGTCGGTGACGGTGTCCGGCAGCGCGGGGGCGTGGAGCCACGAACTGAGCCCGCGGCACGCGGAGTTGCTCTACCTGCTGGCGGTGCACCGGGGTGGGCGCAGCGCGTCCGGGCTGGCCGAGGACATGTTCGGGGACCCGGGGCGCACGGTGACGGTACGGGCGGAGATGTCGCGGGTGCGGCGGTATCTCGGGGGGTTCCTGGAGCATCGGCCGTATCGTTTCTGCGAGGACGCGGAGGTCGAGGTGCTGCTGCCCGACGACCCGCGGGACCTGTTGCCGCACTCCACGGCGCCGGCGGTGGCCGGCACCCGGGGCACGGGTCCGTGATGCCGTCGCCGGGCGTCCGATCCATACCGGAAAACGCATGATCGTGGGGCATCTTCCCACGATCTGCCGGGTCTTCCTCCCCTGCACGTGTCACCTGCCGTAGCATCCCGGTACGGGCCACCCCACCTGCTCCTCGGTCAACGTACGGATCGACGGGCGCAGTTGGCTCGCCTCGGGAGGACGAATGAAGCAACGGGGCCGACACCGCCGGCGCAGGCGCGGCAGGGCGCTGCGGGCGTTCCTGGCCGGAACCGCTCTCGCGCTCACCGCGGCCGCCACCATGATCAGCGCGTCCCAGGCCACGGTCACGGACGATCCCGGGGCGCTTCAACCACTGGCCCGGCACGCCGTGGCCCGCCAGGCGCGGCTGACCGAGGAGGCGGTCCCCCCGGGGTCCCTGGACCGGCTGACCGCCGCGATGGGTGCGCCGGTGGGCGTGGGCGACGTCCTCGCCGACGCGGACCGCACGCTGCGCCCCGCCCCCGACTGCACGCCGGGCGAGCGCCGGGCGCTGCCCGTGGCCCCGGCGGCCACGCGCGCGTACTGCTGGGACGGCGACGACACCCGCGGCTGGCAGCCGGGCGCGGTCACCACCTCCGGCGACGCGGACGACGACGGCCTGTGGGGCGCGCACCGCGTCGTGCTGTCCGGCTGGTCCGCCCCGGACCGCACGACGGGCGGCGGGCGGCTGGCCCGGGTCGCCTTCGTCGACGCGGACGACCCCGGCCGCCTCACCTACACCTGGGTGCTGCTGGCGGTCCCGGTGGAGGGCGGCCTGGACTACCGGGCGCTCGCCTCGCACGTCTCCGGGATGGTCTGGTACGGCAACCGGCTGCTGGTCACCGCCGACGACGGGGACCGGGCCGGGCTGTACGTGTTCGACCTGAACCGCATCGAGCGGGCCGGCGTGACGGGCGGGGCGGTGGGCCGGGTGCCCGGCGGCTGGTCGGCCCACGGCGAGCGCTACGTCCTGCCCGCCGTGGCCGCCTACCGGCCGGCCGGTGGCCCGGACGCGCCGCGGCCCGCCGCGCTCTCCCTGGACCGCAGCACCACCCCCGACAGCCTGGTCGCGGCCGAGTGGACGCTGCCCGGCAGTGGCCGGCACGCCCGCCTGTGGCGTTACTCCTTGAGCCCGCTGCCCCAGCGGGCGGGCCTGCTCAGCACGGACGCGGCCGGGCGCGCGGAGCCGACTGGGGCGTACGAGACACGCGCGAGCGGCGTGCGGGGCGTGCTCGCGCGCGGGGGCACCTGGTACGTGACGCGGCCGGCCGGCTCCGGGGACGAGCGGGGCACGCTGTGGCGGCAGGACGTGGACGGGGCGCGCGCCGCACGGTGCGGCGACGAGGACACGCACCGGTGCTGGAGCGAGAGCACGCCGTCGCTGTCGTACTGGCAGGAGACCGGCGAGGTGTGGACCCAGTCGGGCCGGGTGCTGTTCGCCCTGCCGCTGGCCGCGCTCGACGACACGGCGAAGTAGCCGGGGCGGACCCGCGGTCCGCATGCCGGGACCGCTGTCCACGGACGGCGGGCCGGCCTGCGGGCGCGCCGTCCCTCGGGCCCGGCCCGCGGGGCCGCGACCGGCGGCGATGCCCCGGTGGACGGGCTCGCCGGTCGGATGATTCCCTGTGCGGCATGACCAACATCCCCGTGACCACCTGGTCCCTGGAGCAGACCGCCCCGAGCGACCTGCTGCCGGCCGACGCGCCCGACGGCGACGTGCGGATCGTGCGGGCCGAGGTGCCCTCCCCCGAGTTCAGCCGCTTCCTGTACGCGTCCGTGGGCGGGGACATCCAGTGGGTGGACCGGCTGGGCTGGACGTACGCGCGGTGGCGCGAGCACCTGGAGCGGCCGGGGGTCGAGACGTGGGTCGCCTACGACCGGGGCACGCCCGCGGGGTACGTGGAGCTGGGCCCGCAGGACGACGGGGTCGTCGAGATCGAGTACTTCGGGCTGATCCCCGCCTTCCGCGGCCGGCGGATCGGCGGCCACCTGCTGGCGTACGGCACCGCCCGCGCCTGGGACCTGGCGGAGCGCTGGCCGGGGCTGGCGCGGACCAAGCGGGTGTGGCTGCACACCTGCAGCAGGGACGGCGAGCACGCCCTGGCCAATTACCAGCGGCGCGGTTTCCGGCTGTTCGACACCGAGGTGAAGGAGGAGGCCGAGGTGGCCACGCCGGGTCCGTGGCCCGGCGCGTACCCGGCCTGACCTGCGTCCGCGCGCCGCGCGCACACGCGCGGGGCGCCCTCGCTCCCCCTCTCCCATACCGGGTCTGACCTGGGCGGACAAGCCCCGCGACGGACCGTGTGATCGAGGCCACCCTTGTCTCGCCAGGCGAGACCCAGGTGTCCGCATGGCGGACGAAGCTGGACTGTGTCCATTTCGCCGTGCCACGCTTCCGTCATGTCCGGAACTGGAATTGCCTTGGTGAGTCGACGCCACGTCGACCTCGGCCGCATGTCCAGCGCCATCTGTCCGGCCCGCTGACGTCTCCAGCACTCCCGGCACCCCTCGCCTCCCCGCCCCCGTGCGCAACGGCGCGCACGCATGCCCCCGTGCGCCCCTACGCACAGGTCAGAAGCGCATTCCGCCTGTCCCGAAGGACGATTCACCATGGCCGCCAGCCCCCAGAACCCCGCCGCCTCCGGGCCCCGCCGCAAGGTGAGCCGTCACCGCGGCGAGGGTCAGTGGGCCGCGGGTCACTTCACCCCGCTGAACGGCAACGAGCAGTTCAAGAAGGACGACGACGGTCTCAACGTGCGGACACGCATTGAGACGATCTACTCCAAGCGCGGCTTCGACTCGATCGACCCCAACGACCTGCGCGGCCGGATGCGCTGGTGGGGCCTGTACACCCAGCGCCGCCCCGGGATCGACGGCGGCAAGACCGCCGTGCTGGAGCCGGAGGAGCTCGACGACCGCTACTTCATGCTGCGGGTGCGCATCGACGCCGGAGCGCTCACCACCCGGCAGCTGCGCGTCATCGGCGAGGTCTCGCAGGAGTTCGCGCGCGGCACCGCCGACATCACCGACCGGCAGAACGTCCAGTACCACTGGATCCGCATCGAGGACGTCCCGGAGATCTGGCAGCGGCTGGAGGCCGTGGGCCTGTCCACGGTGACCGCCTGCGGCGACACCCCGCGCGTGATGATCGGCTCCCCCGTGGCCGGCATCGCCGAGGACGAGATCATCGACGCCACGCCGGCGCTGGAGGAGATGAAGCGCCGCGTCCTGAACAACCCCGCGTACTCGAACCTCCCCCGCAAGTTCAAGACGGCCATCTCCGGTTCGCCGCTGCTGGACGTGGTGCACGAGATCAACGACGTGGCGTTCGTCGGCGTACGGCACCCCGAGCACGGCCCCGGCTTCGACCTGTGGGTCGGCGGCGGGCTGTCCACCAACCCCAAGCTGGGCGTCCGGCTCGGCGCCTGGGTGCCGATCGAGGACGTGCCCGACGTCTACGAGGGCGTCATCTCGATCTTCCGCGACTACGGCTACCGCCGCCTGCGCAACCGCGCCCGGCTGAAGTTCCTGGTCGCCGACTGGGGCGCCGAGAAGTTCCGGCAGGTGCTGGAGGACGAGTACCTCGGCGGGCGCAGGCTGACCGACGGGCCCGCGCCCGAGCAGCCCGTGCAGCAGTGGCGCGACCACATCGGCGTGCACCGCCAGAAGGACGGCCGGTTCTACGTCGGGTTCGCCCCGCGCGTCGGCCGCGTCGACGGCGCCACGCTGACCAAGATCGCCGACCTGGCGGAGGCGCACGGCTCGGGCCGGGTGCGCACCACCGTCGAGCAGAAGATGATCGTCCTCGACGTCGAGCAGGACCAGGTCGACTCGCTGGTCGAGGGGCTGGAGGCGCTGGACCTCACCGCCCGGCCGTCCACGTTCCGGCGCGGCACCATGGCCTGCACCGGCATCGAGTTCTGCAAGCTCGCCATCGTCGAGACCAAGCAGCGCGGGTCCACGCTCATCGACGAACTCGAGCGCCGGCTCCCGGACTTCGACGAGCCGCTCACCATCAACCTCAACGGCTGCCCCAACGCCTGCGCCCGTATCCAGGTGGCGGACATCGGTCTCAAGGGCCAGCTCGTCCTCGACGACGAGGGCAGGCAGGTCGAGGGCTACCAGGTGCACCTGGGCGGCGCGCTCGGCCTGGAGGCCGGCTTCGGCCGCAAGGTGCGCGGCCTGAAGGTCACCGCGGACGAACTGCCCGACTACATCGAGCGGGTGCTGACGCGGTTCCGGGCGGAGCGCCAGGAGGGCGAGCGGTTCGCCGCCTGGACGGCCCGTGCCTCCGAGGAGGCCCTGTCGTGAGCGAACGCGCGGCCCCCTTCCACTGCCCCTACTGCGGCGACGAGGACCTGCGTCCGCACGAGGCCGCATGGGGGTCCCCCCGCGCGAGCGCAGCCGAGCGTGGGGGAGGCGCCTGGGAATGCGCGGCGTGCAACCGCGCATTCCAGCTGAAGTTCCTCGGGCTGCTCGCCCGGGGACTCCGGCGAGCCGAGGACAACGGAGGCGACGACATATGACGACGGCTCAGGACGCCCGTACCGACGCGGAGTTGAAGGCCCTCGCCGAGCAGGCGGGCCGCGACCTGGAGGACGCCAGCGCGCTGGAGATCCTCCAGTGGGCGGTGGACACCTTCGGCAAGGAGTTCTGCGTCACCTCCTCGATGGAGGACGCGGTGGTCGCGCACCTCGCGTCCCGCGTGCTCAAGGGCGTGGACGTGGTGTTCCTCGACACCGGCTACCACTTCGAGGAGACCATCGGCACCCGTGACGCGGTGGCGGCCGTGATGGACGTCAACGTCATCACCCTCACGCCCCGGCAGACGGTCGCCGAACAGGACGCCCAGTACGGCCCGAAGCTGCACGACCGCGACCCCGACCTGTGCTGCCGGCTGCGCAAGGTGCAGCCGCTGGAGGAGGGGCTGAAGGGCTACCGGGCGTGGGCGACCGGCCTGCGCCGCGACGAGTCGCCGACCCGGGCGAACACCCCGGTGGTCGGCTGGGACGACAAGCGCCGGAAGGTCAAGGTCTCCCCCATCGCCCGCTGGACCCAGGACGACGTGGACGCCTACGTCGCCGAGCACGGGGTGCTGACCAACCCGCTGCTGACGGACGGCTACGCCTCCATCGGCTGCGCCCCCTGCACCCGCCGGGTCCTCGAGGGCGAGGACGCGCGCGCCGGCCGCTGGGCCGGCCGGGGCAAGACCGAGTGCGGACTGCACGGATGACGACCAACCCCCAGGAGACTGACGTGACGAGCGGAGCCACCGTCTGGCTCACGGGTCTGCCGAGCGCCGGCAAGACCACCATCGCGTACGAGCTGGCCGGCCGACTGCGCGCCGAGGGCCACCGGGTGGAGGTGCTCGACGGCGACGAGATCCGCGAGTTCATCTCGGCGGGCCTCGGCTTCAGCCGCGAGGACCGGCACACCAACGTGCAGCGCATCGGTTTCGTCGCCGAACTGCTCGCCCGCAACGGGGTGAAGGTGCTCGTCCCCGTCATCGCTCCGTACGCGGACAGCCGGGACGCGGTGCGCAAGCGGCACGAGGCGAACGGCACGACGTACCTGGAGGTCCACGTGGCCACGCCCGTCGAGGTGTGCTCCGTGCGGGACGTCAAGGGCCTGTACGCCAAGCAGGCGGCGGGCGAGCTGTCGGGCCTGACGGGCGTCGACGACCCGTACGAGGAGCCCGAGGCGCCCGATCTGCGGATCGAGTCGCAGAACCAGACCGTGCAGGAGTCCGCCGCGTCGGTGCACGCCCTGCTGACCGAGAGGGGACTGGCGTGACGACCGTCGCCACCACCGCCCACGAGGGCACGGGCAGCCCGTACGCCCTGTCGCACCTGGACGCGCTCGAGTCGGAAGCGGTGCACATCTTCCGTGAGGTGGCGGGCGAGTTCGAGAACCCGGTGATCCTCTTCTCCGGCGGCAAGGACTCCATCGTCATGCTGCACCTGGCGCTGAAGGCGTTCACGCCCGCGCCGGTGCCCTTCTCGCTGCTGCACGTCGACACCGGGCACAACTTCCCCGAGGTCCTCGAGTACCGCGACCGCACCGTGGAGCGGCACCGGCTGCGCCTGCACGTGGCGTCCGTGCAGGACTACATCGACCGCGGGGTGCTCAAGGAGCGTCCCGACGGCACCCGCAACCCGCTGCAGACGCTGCCGCTGACGGAGAAGATCCAGGCCGAGAAGTTCGACGCCGTCTTCGGCGGCGGCCGCCGCGACGAGGAGAAGGCCCGCGCCAAGGAACGCGTCTTCTCCCTGCGCGACGAGTTCTCCCAGTGGGACCCGCGCCGCCAGCGCCCCGAGCTGTGGAACCTCTACAACGGCCGCCACGCGCCCGGCGAGCACGTCCGCGTCTTCCCGCTGTCCAACTGGACCGAGCTGGACGTCTGGCAGTACATCGCCCGCGAGGGCATCGAGCTGCCGCAGATCTACTTCGCGCACGAGCGTGAGGTGTTCCAGCGGGCCGGGATGTGGCTGACGGCCGGCGAGTGGGGCGGCCCGAAGGACGGCGAGACCGTCGAGAAGCGCCTGGTGCGCTACCGCACGGTCGGTGACATGTCCTGCACGGGCGCGGTCGACTCGGACGCCACCACGCTGGACGCCGTGATCGCCGAGATCGCCGCCTCGCGGCTCACCGAGCGCGGCGCCACCCGGGCCGACGACAAGCTCTCCGAGGCCGCGATGGAAGACCGCAAGCGCGAGGGGTACTTCTAACCATGGGCACCACCACGACCGAGGAGCTCTCGGCCACCACCCTGCTGCGGTTCGCCACCGCCGGGTCCGTCGACGACGGCAAGTCCACCCTGGTGGGCCGGCTGCTGCACGACTCCAAGTCGGTCCTCACCGACCAACTGGAGGCCGTGGAGCGGGCGTCCGCGAGCCGCGGCCAGGAGGGCCCCGACCTCGCGCTGCTCACCGACGGCCTGCGCGCCGAGCGCGAGCAGGGCATCACCATCGACGTCGCCTACCGCTACTTCGCCACGCCCCGGCGGCGGTTCATCCTCGCCGACACCCCCGGGCACGTGCAGTACACGCGGAACATGGTGACGGGCGCCTCGACGGCCGAGCTGACGGTGATCCTGGTCGACGCCCGCAACGGCGTGGTCGAGCAGACCCGGCGGCACGCGGCGATCGCGGCCCTGCTGCGCGTCCCGCACGTCGTCCTCGCGGTCAACAAGATGGACCTGGTGGAGTACCGCGAGAGCGTCTTCGCGGCGATCGCCGAGGAGTTCACGGCGTACGCCACCGAGCTGGGCGTGCCCGAGGTCACCGCCATCCCCATCTCGGCGCTGGCCGGCGACAACGTGGTGGAGCCGTCCGCGCACATGGACTGGTACGGCGGCCCGACCGTGCTGGAGCACCTGGAGACCGTCCCGGTCAGCCACGACCTCGCGCACTGCCACGCGCGGCTGCCCGTGCAGTACGTGATCCGGCCGCAGACCGCCGAGCACCCGGACTACCGCGGCTACGCCGGTCAGATCGCGGCCGGCACCTTCCGGGTCGGCGAGGAGGTCACGGTGCTGCCCTCGGGCCGTACCAGCCGGATCTCCGCCATCGACGTGCTGGGCCGCGCGGTCCGCGAGGCGTGGACGACGCAGTCGGTGACGGTCCTGCTGGAGGACGACCTCGACATCTCCCGCGGCGACCTCCTCGTGCCCACCAAGGACGCCCCGCCGACCACGCAGGACGTCGAGGCGACCGTGTGCCACGTCGCCGACCAGCCGCTGACCGTGGGCCACCGGGTGCTGATCAAGCACGGCACGCGCACGGTGAAGGCGATCGTCAAGGACATCCCGTCCCGGCTGACGCTCGACGACCTGTCCCTGCACCCGCACCCGGGACAGCTCGCCGCCAACGACATCGGCCGGGTGAAGATCCGCACCGCCGAGCCGCTCCCCGTCGACTCCTACGCCGACTCGCGCCGCACCGGCTCCTTCATCCTGATCGACCCGTCCGACGGCACCACGCTGACCGCGGGCATGGTCGGCGAGTCGTTCGCCTCCCCCGAGCCCGTCAAGGACCCGGCCGAGGAAGACGGGTGGGACTTCTGAGCATGAACTCCTCCGATTTCTACTCGACGTTCGCGAAGGAGGGCGGCCGCGTCGGCAGCGGCGCCCTCGGCAGCGGACAGGGCGGGGTGGCCCGATGTGCGCCGTGACGTACGCGCACCGCTCGCGCGCCCTGTCCCCCCACCCTCCCCCACGGCCTCGACTTCGCTCGCTCGCGGGGGGACCCCCACCCCGGAAGCGACGAAAACCTTCTGCCGACCCCCCGGCCACGACCTGAGAGCGTCGTGACCGCCGGGCCAACGAGAGGAAACCCTCCCGTGCCTGCCACCCGATCGACCTACCTGCGCCGCGGCCTCGCCGTCGTGGCCTCGCTTCCCCTCCTCGCCCTGGCCGCCTGCGGCTACGGCTCCGACTCGAAGGACGACAGCTCCGGCCAGCAGAAGGTCGCCGCCGGCGCCGAGAAGATCGACGGACTCGACTCCGTCAAGATCGGCTACTTCGGCAACCTCACGCACGGCACCGCGCTGGTGGGCGTGAACAAGGGCTTCTTCCAGAAGGCGCTGGGCGCCACGCACGCGCAGTACCAGATCTTCAACGCCGGCCCCTCCGAGATCGAGGCGCTGAACTCCGGGGCGATCGACATCGGCTGGATCGGCCCGTCCCCGTCGATCAACGGCTACACCAAGTCCGACGGCAAGAGCCTGCGCATCATCGGCGGTTCGGCGTCCGGCGGCGTGAAGCTGGTGGTGAACCCGAAGAAGATCAAGACTTTGGACGACGTCAAGGGCAAGAAGATCGCGACCCCGCAGCTCGGCAACACGCAGGACGTGGCGTTCCTCAACTGGATCGCCGAGAAGGGCTGGAAGGTCGACGCGCAGAGCGGCAAGGGCGACGTGTCGGTCATCCGCACCGACAACAAGGTGACCCCGGACGCCTACAAGTCGGGCTCCATCGACGGCGCGTGGGTGCCGGAGCCGACCGCGTCGAAGCTGGTCGCCGAGGGCGCGAAGGTGCTGCTCGACGAGGCCGACCTGTGGCCGGACAAGAAGTTCGTGATCACCAACATCATCGTGTCGCAGAAGTTCCTCGCCGCGCACCCGAAGGCCGTCGAGGCCGTGCTGAAGGCGTCGGTCGACGCCAACAAGTGGATCAACGCCAACCCGGACGCGGCGAAGGCGGCGGCGAACGCCCAGCTCAAGACGGACTCCGGCAAGGAGCTCCCGGCCGAGGTGCTCGACCCGGCGTGGAAGTCCATCACGTTCACCGACGACCCGCTGGCCTCCACGCTCAACACCGAGGCGGCGCACGCGGTCAAGGCCGGCCTGCTGGACAAGCCCAAGCTCGACGGCATCTACGACCTCACGCTCCTGAACAAGGTCCTGGCGGCCGAGGGCGGGACCGCGGTCGCCGACGCCGGTCTCGGCGTGAAGTAAGCCCGGTTCCCAGTCCCCAGGAGGTGACGACCATGGCCACCACGATTCTGAAGGCCGAGGGCGCGGAGTCGGTCGAGTACGCCGCCCGGATCGAGCACGTCTCGAAGTCCTTCGCCGGGCCCGCCGGGCAGCAGCTCGTCCTCGACGACATCACCCTCGATGTCGCGCCGGGCGAGTTCGTCACCCTCCTGGGGGCCTCGGGCTGCGGCAAGTCGACGCTGCTGAACCTGGTGGCGGGCCTGGACCGGCCCACCGCCGGCGGCATCACGACCGACGGGCGTCCGTCGCTGATGTTCCAGGAACACGCCCTGTTCCCGTGGCTGACCGCCGGCAAGAACATCGAACTCGCCCTGAAGCTGCGGGGCGTGCCGAAGAACGAGCGGCGCGGCCGCGCCGAGGAACTGCTCGAACTGGTCCGGCTGACCGGCTCGCACGGCAAGCGGGTGCACGAGCTGTCCGGCGGCATGCGCCAGCGGGTCGCGCTGGCGCGGGCCCTCGCCCAGGACAGCCGGCTGCTGCTGATGGACGAGCCGTTCGCGGCGCTGGACGCGATCACCCGGGACGTGCTGCACGACGAACTGACCCGGATCTGGGCGGAGACCGGGGTGTCGGTGCTGTTCGTCACGCACAACGTGCGCGAGGCCGTACGGCTGGCGCAGCGCGTGGTGCTGCTGTCGTCGCGGCCGGGCCGGGTGGCCCGCGAGTGGCGGGTGGACATCCCGCAGCCGCGCCGGATCGAGGACGCGCCGGTGGCGGAGCTGTCCTTGGAGATCACCGAAGTACTGCGTGGGGAGATCCGCCGTCATGGCCAGCACTGAGACGACCGGCACGGCCGGAACGACCGACCGCGCGGCGGACGGCGCCGCCCCCGACGGGCCCGCCAGGGACGGCCTCGGCGGTCTCGAGGCGGGCCTGGACGCCCTGGAGACCTCCGCGGCGGACCGCACCCCGCTGCGCAGGACGCTCCTCGACAAGGTGCTGCCGCCGGTCGTCGCGGTGGCGGTGGTCCTGCTGGTCTGGCAGGCCCTGATCTCGCTGAAGGTCGTCGACGACCCGTCCAAGCTGCCGTCGCCCGCGGACGTGGGCGACGAGTTCAAGGACGCGTGGCTGGAGGGCAAGCTCCTCGGCTACATCTGGACCAGCGTCTCGCGCGGTCTGCTCGGCTTCCTCTTCGCCCTGGCCATCGGCACCCCGCTGGGCCTGCTGGTGGCGCGGGTGAGGTTCGTGCGGGCGGCGATCGGCCCGATCCTGTCCGGTCTGCAGTCGCTGCCGTCGGTGGCGTGGGTGCCGCCGGCCGTGATCTGGCTGGGCCTGGACAACTCGATGATGTACGCGGTGATCCTGCTGGGTGCCGTGCCGTCCATCGCCAACGGCCTGGTGTCCGGCATCGACCAGGTGCCGCCGCTGTTCCTGCGGGCCGGCCGCACGATGGGCGCGACCGGCTGGCGGGGCGCCTGGCACATCGTGATGCCGGCCGCGCTGCCCGGCTACCTGGCGGGCCTGAAGCAGGGCTGGGCGTTCTCCTGGCGTTCGCTGATGGCGGCGGAGATCATCGCCTCCTCGCCGGATCTGGGCATCGGCCTGGGCGCGTTGCTGGAGAACGGCCGCAACGCCAGTTCGATGTCCATGGTGTTCGAGGCGATCATCCTGATCCTGTTCGTCGGCATCGCGATCGACCTGCTGATCTTCAGCCCGCTGGAACGCCGGGTGCTGCGCAGCCGCGGTCTGCTGGTGAAGGGCTGACCCGCATGCGCCACGATCCGGTCCTCCTCGTCATCGCGCACGGCAGCCGTGACCCGCGGCACGCCGCGACGGTGCACGCCCTCGTGGAGCGGGTGCGGTCGCTGCGGCCCGGCACCCGCGTGGAGACCGGGTTCCTGGACTTCAACGTCCCGTCGGTGCACGGGGTGCTGGAGTCGCTGGCGGCGGAGGGCGTGCGCGAGGTGGTGGCGCTGCCGCTGCTGCTGACGCGCGCCTTCCACGCCAAGGCGGACATCCCGGCCGTGCTGCGGGACGCCCCGCCGTGGCTGCGGATCCGCCAGGCGGACGTCCTCGGGCCGTCCCCGCTGCTGCGGGCGGCGCTCGAACGCCGCCTGTGGGAGGCCGGGTTGTGCCCGGCCGACAAGTCCTCGACCGGGGTCGTACTGGCCTCGGCGGGGTCCACCGACCCGGAGGCGATCGCGGTGATCGCAAGTATCGCGCGGGAGTGGCGGCTCACCGGTTGGTGCGCCGTGCGGCCCGCGTTCGCCTCCGCGGGACCGCACGGCGCGACCGGCGCGGGACGTCCCGCGGGCTTCCCCCGCACCGAGGACGTCGTGCGGGCCCTGAGGGCCGACGGCTGTGAGCGGGTCGCGGTCGCGCCGTACGTGCTGGCGCCCGGCTTCCTGCCGGACCGCATCGCGCGGGGCGCGGCCGGCGCGGACGTCCTCGCCGAGGTGCTGGGCCCGGCGCCGGAGGTGGCGCGCGTGGTGCTGGAGCGCTACGACGCGGCGTGCCTGCCGCTGCCGGCCGCGGTGGGTGCCTGACGGGGACGTCCCCCGTGCGCCCCCGCCAGGCGGTGGGTGGTCAGCCCGACCGCAGCCCCGGGTCCCGTCCGCTCTCCGCCAGTGCCCGCTCGAACGCGGGGGCGTCGGGCGCGACCGGCACCGGGTCGGCGAAGCCGTCGTACTGGCGGTAGATCTCGCCGTGCTTGACGACCACGTCGAGGACGAAGCGGCCCACCTCCTCGGAGACGGTGAAGTGCTGGCCGGTGGACACGGCCACGTCCCAGCCGTGCACCGCCAGTTCCTTGACGAGCATCCCGGCGAGTTCGTCGGCGGGCATCGACGCCATGCCCAGGTCGACCTCGCCCTCCCAGGCCGCCGGGTCGGACCAGGCCGCGACCGCCCGCCCGAGCTGCGCGGCGTAGGCGTCCGCCCAGTGCGGGTCGGCGGTGAAGTCGCGCGCGACCAGCTCCTCGGGGAGCGGGGTGCGCAGGGCGCGGTGCTCCAGGCCGTGGGAGGTGTACAGGACCCAGTGGTTGACCAGGGCCCGCACGTCCCAGTCGGGGCAGTGCGTCGGGGCGTCCAGCCGGTCCGCCGGCACGCCGTGGGCGACGCGGGCCGCCTCGGTGGCGCACTCGGACAGGTACCGGTGCGTGTCGTTCAGGTACGGGTGCGGGTCGTCGTACGTCATGCGTCCCACGCTAGGGACCCGTGCGGGGTGCGCTCTTGAAGAAACGCGACACCGTGCCCGGGGCGGTGCCGCGGGTCAGCCGGCGGTCATCTCCACCAGCTTCAGGACCGTGTTCCAGTTGCGGGTGGTGGCGATCAGACCCTGGGTGACGCGCGGTCGGGAGAGCTGCTCGGCGAGCTTGGAGCGGCCCAGGCCGTCGGGTGCGTACAGGTACAGGGCGCGGTCGCCGAGGCGGAACTCCTCCGGGGCGTGGGCGGCCGGGTCGACGCCGGCGAAGCGGGCGGCGTCCACGGGGCCGGAGAAGTAGGTGACGTGGAGCTGCTTCGGCTGGAGGTCGGCGGCCGGGAACGGGCACGCCTCGGCGACGGCCCTGAGGTAGGCGTGGTCGCGGACGATCACGTCGACGGCGAACCCGAAGCGCTCCGCGACGGCGGCGGAGAGCTCGGCGGCGAGGGACTCCTCGTCCCCGTGGTCGCTGGCGAAGACCGCCTGGCCGCTCTGGAGGTAGGTGCGGACCCGGTCGTACCCGAGGCCCTCCATCAGGGGGCGCAGGTCGCCCATCGGCAGTTTGCGGCTGCCGCCCACGTTGATGCCGCGCAGCAGGGCCGCGTACGTCGTCGTCATGGGATCACCCTAGGGGGGTCTCGGCGGTCAGGCCGGGCTCGCGGCGTCCGGCACCGCGGGGGGCGTCCCTGATCGCCGTCCCCGAGCCGGCGGGATAGATGTAAGGGGCCGCTGTCCTCCCCTGTGCGGAGCCGGCGGGGTCCGAGGGGAGGAGCCGGGCCGCCGTCCTTTCACCGGGCAGCACGACGAGAGCGGCCCACCCGCCCCATAGCGTCGTTCCTGGAGGTGGCGGCAGGGGGCTGTCACCGCTCACGAGGGGGCAGGCCCGTCATGGGGACTAGAGACACACGGGTGCGGGGCCTGGCCGCGCGGGCCGGCGGCTGGAGCGCCCGGCACCGGTGGGCGGCGGTCGGTATCTGGGTGCTGTTCGTGGTGCTGGCCATGGGGCTCGGCTCGGCCGCGGGCCGGGTCGACGTCAAGGACAGCGACCAGCTCAAGGGCGAGACGCACACCGCGGCGAAGATCATCGAGGACGCGGGCATCGAGGAGCCGGCCAGCGAGTCGGTCCTGGTGCAGGCGCGGGGCGGCCTGAAGGCCACCGACGCCGAGTTCCGCGCCGCGGTCGCCGAGGTCGTCACGGCCGTGCAGGGCACGGGCCGGGTCAGCGACGTGACGTCGCCGTACGACACGAAGACCATCTCCCGCGACGGGCGCAGCGCGCTGGTGCAGTTCGACATGCGCGGCGACTCCGACACCGCGGGCGACCGGGTCGAGCCGGTGCTGAAGGCCGTCGAGGGGGTACGGAAGAGCCACGCGGACACGCTGCGGATCGAGGAGATCGGCGGCGCGAGCATGATGAAGACGTTCGACGACGCGTTCGGCGACGACTTCCAGAAGGCCGAGTACTCGGCGGTGCCGGTGGCCCTCGGCATCCTGCTGATCGCGTTCGGCGCGCTGGTCGCGGCGCTGCTGCCGGTGGCGCTGGCGATCACCGCCATCATGGCGACGATGGGCCTGATGGGCGTCGTCAGCCACGTGATGCCGATGAGCGACACCGCCAACTCCGTGATGCTGCTGGTCGGTCTGGCCGTCGGCGTCGACTACTGCCTGTTCTACCTGCGCCGTGAGCGCGAGGAGCGCGAGGCGGGCCGGGACGCCCGGACGGCCCTGCGGGTGGCCGCGGCGACCAGTGGCCGCGCGATCATCGTCTCGGGTGTCACGGTGTGCGTGGCGATGGCGGGCATGCTGTTCACCGGGCTCGCGGAGTTCGAGGCGATGGGCCTGGCCTCGCTGATGGTGGTCGCCGTGGCGATGGTCGGCTCGGTGACGGTGCTGCCGGCGCTGCTGTCGCTGCTCGGCGAGCGGGTGGAGCGGGGCCGGATCCCCTTCCTGCACAAGGCGATGCGGCGCCGCGCGGCCCGCACCAACGGCGAGAGCCGCTTCTGGTCGGCGGTGCTGAAGGGCGTGCTGGCCCGGCCGCTGGTGTCGGTGCTGGTCGCCGCCGGCGCGCTGCTGGCCGTCGCCGCTCCCGCGGTCGGCATGAAGACCCAGAACCTCACGCTGGACCAGGAGTTCGGCGACTCGCTGCCGATCGTGCAGACCTACAACCGGGTCAACGACGCCTTCCCCGGCGGGTCGGAGCCGGCCGAGGTCGTCGTCCACGCCAAGGACATCAACGCCCCCGAGGTACGTGACGCGCTCGCCGACTTCAAGGCCCGCGCGATCAGTTCGGGCGCCTCGCGCGGCCCGGTGGAGATCAAGCTGCACGACGCGCAGAACATCGCCTACGTGTACGTCCCGCTGGTCGGCGGCTCCGACCTGGACAAGGCGGGCACGAGCCTGGAGAAGCTGCGCGACGAGGTGCGCCCGGCCACGCTCGGCAAGGTCGACGGCCTCCAGGCGCCGATCACCGGTCAGGTCGCCGGGTCGAAGGACTTCAACGACCAGCTCGGCGGCGCGGTCGTCCCGGTGTTCGCCTTCGTGGTGGTGTTCGCCTTCGTGCTGATGCTGCTGTCGTTCCGCTCGCTGACCATCGCGGTCACCTCGATCCTGCTGAACCTGCTGTCGGTGGGCGCCGCCTACGGCATCCTCGTCGCGGTCTTCCAGCACGGCTGGGGCGCCTCGCTGGTGGGCGCCGAGGGGGTCGGCGCCATCATCACCTGGCTGCCGCTGTTCCTCTTCGTGATCCTGTTCGGCCTGTCGATGGACTACCACGTGTTCGTCGTCTCCCGGATCCGCGAGGCACGGCTGCGGGGCCGCACCACGCGGGACGCGATCGCCCACGGCGTGGTCACCACGGCGGGCGTGGTCACCAGTGCCGCGGTCATCATGGTCGCCGTGTTCGCGATCTTCGGGACGCTGTCGATGCAGTCGATGAAGCAGATGGGCGTGGGCCTGGCGGCCGCGGTGCTGATCGACGCGACGGTCATCCGGGGCGTGCTGCTCCCGGCGGTGATGGCGCTGCTGGGCGAGCGCAACTGGTACCTGCCGAAGTGGCTGCACCGGCTGCCCGACCTCACCCACGACGAGTCCCCCGAGGCGGTCCTCGCCACGGCGCCCCGGGAGGACAGGCCGGTCGGGGTGTGACCCGCACCGGATGAGGACCGGTCCGCCCCGTCGCACGGGGGACCGGTCCTCCAGTGAGCAGGGCCCGCTGGTCACCGGGGAGCCAGCGGGCCCGTCCGCGTGCCGGGGCGGCGAGCGGAGCGCGCGGCGGTCAGCTCGGCCTCGATCAGGTCGGCGGCCCGCCGGGTGCCGCCCTCCCGGGCCATCCCGTCCCGGATCTCCGCCAGGCGCCGGGCGGCCTCGGGGTCGTCCACCAGGGCGAGCGCGGCGTCCCTGAGGGCGTCCGCGGTCGCCTCCTCGGTGGACAACCGGCGTGCCACGCCCAGGGACTGGAGCAGGTCCGCGTTGCCGAACTGGTCCACCGCCTGCGGCACGGCGATCATCGGGGTGGCCGTGGCCAGCCCCTCCTGGCTGCCGCCCGCGCCGGCGTGGGTGACGAACAGGTCAACCTCGCGGAGCACGGCGAGCTGCGGCACCCACGGCCGCACGTCGACGTTCGCCGGTACGGGGCCCAGCTCGGCCGGGTCGATCCGGGGGCCGGTCCGCAGCACCAGGTGCCAGCCGGGCAGGCCGGCGAAGGCCCGGACGCACGCCCGGTAGAACTCCGGCGGGGCCGTGAAGGCCGAGCCGAGGGACACCAGCACGACTTTCTCGGCGCCGGCGGGGCGCTCCCAGGCGCCCTCGGCCGGGCGGTCGCCCTGGCAGGCGCCGACGAACGTGTACACGCTCTCGTCGACCCGGTCGGCGTGCGGCTGCAGGACCCGCGGGATCAGCACGAGGGACCGGTCGGGCCGGCCGACGAAGTCGTCGTGGTGCAGGGTGACGCCGTGCTCGCTCAGCCAGGCGTGGAACCGGTCGAAGTAGGCGCGGCCCCGCTCGGAGCCGCGGGCCTCGGCCCACACGTGGGCGGCGACCTCCTCCTCGTAGCCCTCCCAGGCGACGAGGTTGGGCGACAGGGAGACCGCGGGGACGCCCCAGCGGTGGGCGAGGACGCGGGCCGGGTACGCCGTGATGTCGTGCAGCACCAGCTCGGGGGTGTCCCCGGCGTAGGCGTCGGTGAGCTGGGGCAGCGCCTGGACGGCGTCGGCCAGGAACAGCTCCACGTGGTCGAGGAGGGTGCTGCCCCAGGCCGAGGGGTCGTCGTCCGGTCCGGGCAGCGTCGAGTGCCAGGTCCGCACCTCGGCGCCGGTGGCGGCGACCTTGTCGGCGAGGGCCGGCGGGACGGCGTAGGTGACGCGGTGGCCGCGCGCGACGAGTTCACGGATCACCTCCAGGCTGGGGTTCACGTGGCCGTGGGCGGCGATGGAGAACATGGCGATGTGGGCGGGGGGAACGGCGGAAGGGGACGGGCCGGAGAGGGACGGGTCGGAAAGGGACGAGGCGGAAGGGGTCATGCCGAGGACGCTAGACGAGACGATACGTCTCGTCCACCGGGTTTCTCGTCCGCCGTGGCCCACTCGCCCCCGTCCGGGGTCCGACCTGTGCGAATGCGAGACTGACCGCGGCAGCGCTACGACGACGGCACGGAGGCGGACGATGGACGAGGCGACGGCGCGGGAGGTTCTGGCCGGGGCGGGGGTGCTGCCCGGGCCGGCCGGGGACGCGCGGCTGCTCGCCCTCGGCGAGAACGCGGTGTTCGCCGCCGGGGACCTCGTCGTGAAGGTGGGCCGCGACGCCGAACTGCTGGACCGGGCCCGGCGCGAGCTGGACATCGCGCGCTGGCTGGCCGACACGGGCGTCCCGGCGGTGCGGGCGGCGGAGCCCGAGGCACGGCTCGTCGCCGGGCACCCGGTGACGGTGTGGCACCGGCTGCCCGACGCGGCGCGGCCCGCGGGACCGGCGGACCTGGCGTCACTGCTGCGGCGCGTACACGCCCTGCCCGCACCCCCGTTCGCCCTGCCGCCGCGCGATCTGCTGTCCGGGGTGGAGCGCTGGCTGCGGCTCGCGGGCGAGGCGATCGACCCGGCGGACGCGGCGTACCTGCGGGAGCGCCGGGACGGCTTCGCCGCGGCGGCCGCCGCGCTCACCCCGCACCTGCCGCCGGGCCCCGTGCACGGCGACGCCCTGCCGCGCAACGTGCACATCGGCCCCGACGGCCCGGTCCTGGTCGACCTGGAGACCTTCTCCGCCGACCTGCGCGAGCACGACCTGGTCGTGATGGCCCTGTCCCACGACCGCTACGGCCTGCCGGCCGAGGACTACGACGCCTTCACCCGGACCTACGGCTGGGACGTGCGGGAGTGGGACGGGTGCGCCGTGCTGCGCGGGGCGCGGGAGACGGCGAGCTGCGCGTGGGTGGCCCAGCACGCGCCGAGCAACCCCAAGGCGCTGGCCGAGTTCGAGCGCCGGGTGGCGTCCCTGCGCGACGGCGACCCGACGGTGCGCTGGTACCCCTTCTGAGCCGTGCGGGCGAGCGGGGCCAGGAGGATCAAGGGGTGGCCGCCGTGACCTCCCGGACGGGCCAGGTGGCGTCCACCACCGCGTCGGCCTCCCCCTTGGCGCGCAGGAAGCTCTGGAAGTCGGCCGCCCACGCGGCGTACCACTCGATCTGACGCAGGTGCAGCTCCGCCGGGCCGAGGGTCCCCACCTTGGGGTGGCGGACGGCTATCGCGCAGGCGAGGCGGGCCGCGGCGAGGGCGTCGGCGCCCGCGTCGTGCGCGGAGTCGAGGGCGACGCCGTACTCGGCGCAGACGGCTTCGAGGTTGCGCTTGCCGCGGCGGTAGCGGTCGGCCCAGCGGTCGATGGTGTACGGGTCGACGACGGGGGCCGGGTCGAGGCCGCCCAGGCGCTCGCGCAGGGACGGCAGTCCGTGCCGGTGCAGTTCGGCGGAGAGCAGGGTCAGGTCGAACGCGGCGTTGTAGGCGACGACCGGGACGCCCGTCTTCCAGTACGTCGTCAGGACGTCGGCGAGCGTGTCCGCGACCCGGTCGGCGGGGTGGCCCTCGGCGGCCGCGCGCTCGGTGCTGATGCCGTGCACCGCGACCGCGTCGGCCGGGATCTCCACGCCCGGGTCGGCCAGCCACTCGCGGCGGCCCAGCACCCGGCCGTCCCTGACCTCGATGACGGCGGCCGTCACGATGCGCGCCTCGCGCGGATCGGTGCCGGTCGTCTCCAGGTCGAAGCCGACGAGCAGCTCCTGGTGCCAGGCCATGGTGGCCCCCCTTCTCAGTGGTGCGTCCCCCAGTGGTCTTCACCCTGCCATGCGCCACTGACAACCAGAGGAGCGCATTCCGCTTCCCCGGTGGGACGATCCGGCATCTCCCCGAAGCAGTGGGGCGCTTCAGGACACGGGACGCGAATCGGCCCAAGCCAGCTCGAACTCCTCGCGGTACGCCGCGAAAAGACCCCCTTCGTCCACCTCGCCCGCCTTGACCACCCGGTGACCGCCCCGCAGCACCAGCACGGGCGCCTCCATGCCGCGCAGGCGCCGCAGGTAGGACTGCACCACGCCGATGCCGTCGGTGCCGTCGCCGTCGACGAGGTAGGCGGTGAACCGGGGCGTGTCGTCGTAGACCTGGATCTGGAAGGCGCCCGGGTCGCGCAGCCGGGCGCGGACCCGGCGCATGTGCAGGATGTTCATCTCCACCGCGCGGCTCAGCTCGCCCCGCTTGACGCCGAGTTCGCGCTCGCGCCGCTTGACGGCACTGGAGGCGGGGTTGAGGAACAGCAGCCGCACCCGGCACCCGGACTCGGCGAGCCGGACCATCCGGCGGCCGGAGAAGTTCTGCACGAGCAGGTTGAGGCCGATGCCGATGGCGTCGATGCGGCGGGCGCCGTCGAAGATGTCCTCGGCGGGGAACTGGCGCAGCAGCCGCACCCGGTCGGAGTGGACGGCGACCACGTCGGCGTAGCGGTCGCCCACCAGGTCCTCGACGGCGTCGACCGGCAGCCGCCGCGCGGAGGGCACGTCGCCGCCGGTGCCGAGCATCTCCAGCAGCCGCGCGGAGGCCCGCTCGGCCTGGTTCAGGACCGCCTCGGACAGCGCGCGGTTGCGGGAGACGACGTTGCGGGTCACCTCCAGCTCGTCCAGGGCCAGTTCGACGTCGCGCCGGTCGTCGAAGTACGGCTCGAAGCACGGCCAGTGCTGCACCATCAGCTCACGGAGCTGGGGCAGGGTCAGGAACGAGACGACGTTGTCGTCGGCCGGGTCGAGCAGGTAGCCCTTGCGGCGGCTGACCTCGCGGACGGCGACCGCGCGCTGCACCCACTCCTGCCCGGCGGGGCCGGCCGCGGCCACCACCCAGTCGTCGCCGTGGACGGGCTCGTACACGGGCCGCAGGACGGCGGCCACCACGGCGCGCAGCCGCTGTTCGACGAGGTTCAGCCAGATGTAGGCGCGGCCCGCCCGCTGCGCGCGCGTGCGCACCTCGCGCCAGTCCTCGGCGTCCCAGTCCAGCTCCGGGCCGATGGCACCCGCCTCCATCGGCCGGGCCAGGGACACCGTCCCGGGCGGGACGTCCGCGGAGCCCCCCTCGTGACCCTCGTCACCAGGGGGCAGCTCCAGCCCTCCCGAGCCCACCCGAGCACCGCCTTCCGCTCCCCCGGGCTCTGCGTCCCGACCCTTCCCCGACGATCAAGGAAGGGTACTCCGCGAGCGGTCGGCGGTGCAGCCGGATGGACAGGGTCGTTGCCCAACTACCGCGGTTCCGTTTGGCCGTTCTGGTTGGCGAGCGCGGCCGGGGTGAGCGGGTTCATGGCGGTGACGTCCCGCGGGGCCAGCGAGAAGCCCTGCCAGTGGACCGGCATGGGCTGCTGGTCCTCGTCGCGCGCGATGTGGTGGAAGCCGACGTTCACCCACAGGACGGGGTGGGTGAGGGTCTGCCCGTTGACCCACTTGTCGACGGACTTGCCGTGTCCCGTCCCGCAGTTGAGCGGGTTGTTGCTCGCGTACTGCTCGCACTTGTTGTACTCGGTGACGTACAGGTCGTGCTTGGTGAAGGGACGTCCGGAGTACTTGGTGGTGGCGCCGGGCACGAGCTCGTAGGACCGCGCGTGGCCGTCCTTGTTCTTGCCGGCCGTGCTCACCACCCGCCACCAGCGCATGGTGGCCGCGTCACCGGCGAGCTCCTTGGTGACCGCGGTGCGGGTGGTCTTCGCGGTCGGGCCCTGCTGGCCGCTCGCCGGGGCGCTGACCTTCGAGTCGTACTGCTCGACCTTGGTCTTGGAGGAGCCGTCGAGGCCGAAGTCGAGCCGCCAGAAGACGTTGTGGCTGTGGCTGGTGGCGTAGGAGTGGGCGCCCTTGCCGATGGGCCAGCCGCGGCCGTCGCCGGCGTCGTAGTCGAACGGCGAGAGGCTGCCGGTGGCTCCGACGTTCATGTTCAGGGTGCCGTCGTCGGAGAAGCGCCACTCGGTCATGTACTCGTACCAGCCGACCTTGTTGACGGTGTAGACGAGCAGGTCCTTGCCCTGGGCCTGGTACACCTTGTTGCCGGTGTCGGCCTGCATCCGGTACGCGTGCCCGCGCGACCGGGTGGTGGTGCACAGGCCCTTGACGTTCGGGTGGGCCGGGTCGAACGACTCGGGGACCTTGACGGTCTTGATGGTGCCGCCGGGGCACTCGGCGGGGGCCAGGTTCACCAGGCCCGAGCCGAAGTTGTAGTCGGTGACGTCGTTGTACTCGTTGGTGCCGTCGTCGTAGGGCACGTGGATCTGGGCGATCTTGGCGCTGTTGAGGACCTTGATCGGCTTGGGCTCGCCGGGCGGCTGGTAGCTGACGTCCTCCAGGACGAGGCCGGACTTGGCCTCGTAGCGCCAGCACATCCGCCAGGTGGTGCCGGTGGAGAGCTTCTGTTCGATGCGGTAGGCCGCGCTGCAGGCCGGGGCGGGCGCGGGGGCCGTCCGGGGTCCGGCGGCGGCCGGTCCGGCGGCGGTGGTCACGCCGGCGGCGAGGGCCGCCACGGACAGGCCCAGGGCCGCCGCTCCCCGGCGGGCGCGACGCGTTCTGTTCATGTACATGAAGACATGACTCCTCGACAGGAGGTACCGACAGGTACCGGGAGGTGAGAGATGACGGAACGGGCGCCTAGCCGGCCAGGCGGGCGACCTTGCGGGTGCTGAGGTCGATCACCAGGGACCTGGCGTCGATCCACGGGCCGTCCTTGACCTTCGGCAGCAGCCGCACGCAGCGGTGCTCGCCGCAGTGGTCCAGGGCGGCGGGCTCGGCGCCGGGCACGGCCCGGTAGACCATGCTCGCGAGCAGGAGCTGGTCCGGTGAGGTCAGCTCCTTGCCGGTGGCGTCCCGGTAGTCGGCCTTCAGGCCCGCGCCGAGCGGGTCGGCGATCAGCAGCCGGGCCGCCTCGGTCTGCTCCTCGGGGCTCAGCGGCGGCTGCACACCGTGCTGGGTCCCGGTCGCCTCCACGGTGCCGGTGGCGAGGTTCACCGTCCGGGTGACGAGCGTGTCGTTGCGGTAGTCGTAGTACGTGACGTCCGCGCGGCGCGGCGCGTCCGGGTCGTCGGCCTCGGCCGCGTCGGGCTCGGCGAGGTCGACGCCGAGGCGCTGCGGGCCGCGGTCGCCCCCGACGTCCTCACCGGCGGCCATCATCTGCCGGCTGAGCGCGATCCGCTCCGCGCGCCGGGTCTCGTCGTCGGTCAGCGGGTCGTGACCCGTCCCCCGGTCCCCCTCGGCCGGCGCCGCCTCGACGACCGCGGGCGGCACCGCGCCGCCCGCCCCGCCCTGCTGCCCCGCCGCGGCGGACGCCGACGCGGCGCCCGCCCGTCCTGCTGTGTCGTCGGCTCCCGCCGTGCCCGGCAGGGTGATCGCGACCATCACGGCCGTTCCGGTCACCGCGATGGCCGCGCCCGCCACCACCTTGCCCAGGTGGCGGCGCACTGTCGTGCGCACAATGTCCCCCTACTCCCCCTGTGTCCCCGGGAGTATGTGTCTGCCCCACTGGTGTCGGCATGCACCCGTACGGACGCATGCGCTGGTCGTCGGGTAAGAGGGACGTAAGTCATAGGTGGTTCCACGAGTTTCCGGGAGACTCGGTAAGTAAGGCGCCCCCCGCGCCGGTGGACACCTGAAAGAGTTGTATCCATGCAGGTCTGGCCTGGTGAGGCGTATCCCCTCGGTGCCACGTACGACGGCGCCGGCACGAACTTCGCGGTCTTCACAGAAGCCGCGGACCGAGTAGAGCTGTGTCTGTTGCACGACGACGGCTCGGAAACGGCGGTGGAACTGCGCGAGAGCGACGCATTCGTACGCCATGCGTACCTGCCCGGGGTGATGCCCGGACAGCGCTACGGCTTCCGGGTGCACGGCCCCTACGACCCGGGGCGCGGGTTGCGGTGCAACTCGGCGAAGCTGCTCCTCGACCCCTACGCGAAGGCGATCAGCGGGTCGATCCGCTGGGGCGAGGAGGTCTACGGCTACCACTTCGACGACCCCGAGCGGCGCAACGACCTGGACTCGGCGCCGCACACGATGGCGTCGGTCGTGGTCAACCCCTACTTCGACTGGGGCGACGACCGGCCGCCGCGCACCGAGTACCACCACACGGTGCTCTACGAGGCCCACGTGAAGGGCCTGACCATGCGGCACCCCGGGCTGCCCGAGGAGCTGCGCGGCACCTACGCGGGCCTCGCCCACCCCGCGGTGATCGAGCACCTGAGGGAGCTGGGGGTCACGGCGCTGGAGCTGATGCCCGTGCACCAGTTCGTCAACGACCACCGCCTGGTCGACATGGGCCTCAACAACTACTGGGGCTACAACACGATCGGGTTCTTCGCCCCGCACAACGCGTACGCCTCCTGGGGCGACCGCGGGCAGCAGGTGCTGGAGTTCAAGTCGGCGGTCCGGGCGCTGCACGAGGCCGGGATCGAGGTGATCCTGGACGTGGTGTACAACCACACCGCCGAGGGCAACCACCTGGGTCCGACGCTGTCCTTCAAGGGCATCGACAACCCGAGCTACTACCGGCTCACGGACGACCCGCAGTACTACATGGACACCACGGGCACCGGGAACTCGCTGCTCATGCGGTCCCCGCACGTCCTGCAGATGATCATGGACTCGCTGCGGTACTGGGTCACCGAGATGCACGTCGACGGGTTCCGCTTCGACCTTGCGGCGACGCTGGCCCGCCAGTTCCACGAGGTGGACCGGCTGTCGTCGTTCTTCGACCTGGTCCAGCAGGACCCGGTGGTCTCCCAGGTGAAGCTGATCGCCGAGCCGTGGGACGTGGGCGAGGGCGGCTACCAGGTGGGCAACTTCCCGCCGCTGTGGACCGAGTGGAACGGCAAGTACCGGGACACCGTCCGCGACCTGTGGCGGGGCGAGCAGCGCACGCTCGCGGAGTTCGCCTCGCGGCTGACCGGGTCCTCCGACCTGTACCAGGACGACGGGCGCCGGCCGCTGGCCTCGATCAACTTCGTGACCTGCCACGACGGCTTCACGCTGCACGACCTCGTCGCGTACAACGACAAGCACAACGAGGCCAACGGCGAGGACAACCGGGACGGCGAGAGCCACAACCGGTCGTGGAACTGCGGCGCCGAGGGCGACACGGACGACGAGGGGGTGCTGGAGCTGCGGGAGCGGCAGATGCGCAACTTCATCGCCACGCTGATGCTCTCGCAGGGCGTCCCCATGATCAGCCACGGGGACGAGTTCGCCCGCACCCAGCAGGGCAACAACAACGCCTACTGCCAGGACAACGAGCTGTCCTGGGTGCGGTGGCCGGAGACGGAGGGCGGTGACGGCGAGGGAGCCGAGGGCGCCGAGGGCGCCGAGGGCGCCGACACCGGGCTGCGGGACTTCACGCGCACGCTGGTGTGGCTGCGCAGGGAGCACCCCGTGTTCCGGCGGCGCCGGTTCTTCCACGGACGGCCCGTGGAGGGCACCCACGACGACCTGTCGGACGTCGCGTGGTTCACTCCCGACGGGCGGGAGATGACCCAGCAGGACTGGGACTCGGCCCAGGCGTCCGCGCTGACCGTGTTCCTCAACGGCAACGCGATCTCCGAGCCGGGCACCCGCGGCGAACGGGTGACCGACGACTCGTTCCTGCTGATGTTCAACGCCTCCCCCGAGCCGATCGACTTCGTGGTGCCCGTCGACCACGGCCCGCAGTGGGAGGTGGTCGTGGACACCGCCAAGCCGGAGACGATGAAGGAGGGGGCCGGGGCGAAGGTGCAGGCCGGCGACCGGCTGACCCTGGTGGACCGCAGCATGACGGTGCTGCAGCGGCCCGCCTGACCGGCGGCCGGACCACGGGCGCGGCGAGGGGCGCGGGGACCTGGGTCCCCGCGCCCCTCGTCCGTGCCGGAGCCCGCCCCGCCGCGTCCGGGTGTCGATACGCAGGAACCCGCCGGGAGCGGGTACGTAGGTGTGCATGACGCCTGAGCCCGTGCCCCCCGTCCCCACCGCCACCTACCGGCTCCAGCTCCAGCCCGGCTTCCCGTTCGCCGCTGCGGCGGACGCCGTGCCCTACCTCGCCTCGCTCGGCATCTCCCACCTGCACCTCTCGCCGGTCCTGGAGGCCGTGCCGGGGTCGCTGCACGGGTACGACGTGGTCGACCCCGCGCGCGTGCGCGAGGAGCTCGGCGGCGAGGACGGGCTGCGCGAGCTGGCCCGGGCCGCGCGCGAGCACGGCCTCGGCCTGGTCGTGGACATCGTGCCGAACCACATGGCGATGGCCCCGCGCCACAACCGCCCCCTGTGGGAGGTGCTGCGCGAGGGCCCCGCCTCGCCCTACGCGCGCTGGTTCGACATCGACTGGGAGGCGCAGGCCGGGCAGCTCCTGCTGCCCGTGCTCGGCGGGCCGCTCGGCGAGGAGATCGAGCAGCTCACGGTCGACGGGGACGTGCTGCGCTACTACGACCACGTCTTCCCGCTGCGCGAGGGCACCGCCGGCCTGCCGCTGCCGGAGCTGCTGGACGCCCAGTGGTACCGGCCGGTGTGGTGGCGGCTGGCCCGCACCGAGCTGAACTACCGGCGGTTCTTCAGCATCTCCGAGCTGATCGGGGTGCGGGTGGAGGACCCGCAGGTGTTCGAGGCCACCCACGGCACGATCCTGCGGCTGCTGCACGAGGGCGTGATCGACGGGCTGCGCATCGACCACCCCGACGGCCTCGCCGACCCCGACGGCTACCTGCAGCGGCTGCACGAGGCGACCGGCGGCCGCTGGACGGTCGTCGAGAAGATCCTCGCCGACGGCGAGCACCTGCCGCCCACCTGGCCCGTCGCCGGCACCACCGGCTACGACGCCCTGCGCCACGTCGACGGCCTGTTCGCCGACCCCGCGGGCGCCGGCGAGCTGGTGACCCGCTACCGCGCCTTCGCCGCCCCGCAGACCGACCGGGGCGGCGACTGGGCGGCGACCGTCCGCCGGGCCGCGTACGCGGTGCTCACCCACGAGCTGGCCACCGAGCTGGACCGGCTCGTGCGCACGGCCGTCAAGGTGTGCGCCGCCTCGCCCGACCCCGCCCTGCGCGACCGGGCGCCCTGGGCGCTGCGCACCGCCCTGGAGGAGCTGCTGGTCCGCATGGAGGTGTACCGGCCGTACGCCTCGGTCGACGCGGCGGAGGTGGTCACCGAGGAGGCCGCCGCCGAGGCCCGGCAGGCGTTCGTGGTGCCGGAGGAGGCCGGCGTCGTCGACGTCGTGCGGGACCTGGTGCTCGGGCGGCGCGGCGGGGACGTCCCGGCGGCCGCGGAGTTCCGCGCCCGGTTCGCGCAGACCTCGTCCGCGCTGCGCGCCAAGTCGGTCGAGGACACCGCGTTCTACCGGTACGTGCCGCTGCTGTCGGCGACCGAGGTGGGCGGCGACCCGGGCGCCCCGGCGGTGTCGCCGGAGGACTTCCACGCGTACTGCGCGCGCGTGCAGCGCGACTGGCCGCTGACCGGGACGGTCGTGTCCACCCACGACACCAAGCGCAGCGCCGACGTGCGCGCCGCGCTGGCCGTGCTCACCGAGTGCCCGGAGCGCTGGGCCGGTGCCCTGGCCGACGCGAGCCACCCGGACGAGGCCGTGCCGGACGCCCAGCTCGCGTGGGCGGCCTGGCAGACGGTGTTCGGCCTGGGCCCGGCCGACCCCGAGCGGGTGCAGGACGCGCTGCTCAAGCACGTGCGCGAGGCGGGCCTGTACACGAGCTGGACCGAGCAGGAGCCGCCGTACGAGGAGGCGGTGGCCGCGTTCGTCGCGCAGGGGCCGTGCGGGAGGCCCGGCGCCCACGTGACCGCCCTGCGCGACGCGCTCGCGCCGCACATCCGGTCCAACGTACTGGGCACCGCCCTGGTCCACCTGACCATGCCGGGCGTCCCGGACGTCTACCAGGGCACGGAGGGCGAGTACCGGGCCCTGGTGGACCCCGACAACCGGCGCCCGGCGGGGTTCCCGCCCGCGGACCCGGGCGACAAGAACGCCGTGACCGCCGCCGCGCTCACACTGCGGGCGCGGTACCCGGACGCCTTCGGCGCGTCGGCGTCGTACGCGCCGCTGCCCGCCGAGGGGCCGGCCGCGGACCACTGCCTGGCGTTCGCGCGCTCCGGGGCCGTCGTCACCGCGGTGACCCGGCTGTCGCTGCGGCTGGCGGAGGCCGGCGGCTGGGGCGACACCCGGCTGCCGCTGCCGCCCGGGTGGTGGGGCGACGCCCTCACCCCCGGCCGGAAGTTCACGGGACACGTGCACGTGGCCGAGCTGTTCGAGCGGCTGCCGGTGGCGCTGCTGGAACGCATCGACGACGGCGACGGCGGTTCCGGCAACGGCGGCCAGGTCGCCAGGTAGCGGAGGGTCCGGGCGGCCGGGGCATCACTGGCCGCCCGGGCGACACAACCGGCGCGGGCGGCCTCCGGACGGGGGGGCGCCCGCGCGGGCCCGGGGTCCGCCGACCGGCTCCCCGGTCGACGGACCACAGCTTGGCGGTGGCTTCTCACCGGCGACCGGACACGGTCGTCGGCGACGGGGTCGGTACGAGGAACTCCGCCGCGACCGGCCGGACGACTTCCGGGTGAGCCGCGAGGAGTACGGCCGGAACGTCTACACCTGACCTGCGGCCGCTCAGCTGGTCCGACTCACCTCCGCTCGCGGGCAGGACTCAGAAGTCGTCCGCGCCGTTGCGGAGTTCCGGGGTCCAGTAGCCGGTGAGGGCCTTGGCCGGGTCGGCGGCGATGCCGTCGTTGCCGGGGGCGGTGACGGGGATGACCGTGGAGTCGCCCTCCAGCTGCACGGAGAATGCCGACACCGGCTCGTTGTCCTCGTCGACCCCGCCGTCCGACAGCTTCACCAGGGCGTACGCCGGGGCCCCGGCCGTGAGGACGACCGGCGTGGCCGGCTTGCTCTTGGCGACCGCCGGGACGTCCTGCTTGTGGCTCTCCAGGAACTGGATGTGCGGGAAGCCCGCCAGCCGGCAGGAGTGTCCGGAGGTGTTGCGGGCCGTGAGGACGATGTGGGTGTAGGGCGGGCCGTCCTGCGTGGCGGCGCTGACCCGGACGCCCTTCGCCGTGCAGGCCGGGGTGGAGGCCGTCCCGCGTCCACCGGTCGAGCCGGTGGCGCCGGTGGCGCCCTTCGCCCCCGCCGAGCGCGCGGAGGCGGCCGGCCCCGCCGCCCCGGAGGTGACCGTGTCCTTGGCGGCCGTCGTCGCGTCGGCCGCCGGTGACGACGCCACCGTGGCCGCCGCGGTCGGCCGGGACGACGACGTGCTGCCGGAGTCGCTCTGGCAGGCAGTGAGCGACAGGGCGAGGGCCGTGCCCGCGACGGCGAGCAGCGTGGAGCGGTGCAGCGTGTTCATGGAGTGGTCCCCCGTGTGTGGTGCGGGCCGCGGCGCGGTGCCGCGGCCCGGATGGTGGTGCGGTCGGTCGACGACGGAGGGGATCCAGGCCCATGTGCCCCGGTGCCCCGGTGCCCCAGGGCCCCGCGGTCACGACGGGACGGCCGGACCCGTGCAGGCCCGTGACCAGGCGCTCCGTGTCGGTCTTCAGTCGACCACTTCCGGTCTTCCTCGCCCAGGCAGTTCCCCCTGCAGAAGTACGGTCGGCGATACTTCTGCCGGGGGGCTCTCATCCGGACGAGCCGGACCATCGGGGAAATCAGCGGTGCACGACGGCACGTCTTCGGGCAGGAACTTCGGGCAGCGGTTGCGGTCCCTGCGGGTGAATGCCGGACTGAGCCAGGAGGCGCTGTCCCACGAGGCCGGCGTGAGCGTGCGGGCACTGGCCGACATGGAGCGCGGGCGGACCCGCGGTCCCCAGCGCCGTACGGTGCGGGCGCTGGCGGAGGCGCTGGGCCTGGACGCGGCCGGTGCCGACGAGCTGGAGGAGGCCGCGAGCCTCGGCCGGCCCCGCCCCTGCCGGTCGGCGGTCGCCGCCCAGCTGTCCGCCGCCGAGCCGGCGTCCGCCATGGCCGCGCGTGCACCCGACCTGCTGCCGCGCCCACCGCGCGGCTTCCACGGCCGGGCGGCGGAACTCGCGGCCCTGACCCGGGCCACCCACGGCGAGGCCCCGGTCTGCCTGGTCGTCGGACCGGCCGGGGTCGGGAAGACCGCCCTGGTCCTGCACTGGGCCCACCGCGACCCCGCCGGGCCCGGCGACGGGCGCCTCCACGCCGACCTGCGCGGCTTCAGCGGCACGGGCGAGCCGACCGCCGTCGAGGTGCTGCACGAGTTCCTGACGGCCCTGGGCGTGCCGCGGGAGCGGATACCGGAGTCGGAGAACGGTGCGGCCGCACTGTTCCGGTCGCTGGCCGCCGACCGCCGGCTGCTGGTCGTCCTCGACAACGCCCGCGACTCCGAACAGGTCAGGCCGCTCCTGCCCGGCGGTGACCGCTGCGTCACCGTCGTCACCAGCAGGCACCGGCTGCCAGGGCTGATCGTCAGCGACTCCGCCCGGCCCGTCACCGTCGACGTCCTCGCTCCCCCGGACGGCACCGCCCTCCTGGCCCGGGTGCTCGGCACGCACCGGGTGCACGCCGAGCCGGCGGCCGCGCTCCGCCTGGCCGAGCTGTGCGGCGGACTGCCGCTGGCCCTGCGGGTCGTGGCCGCCCGCCTCGCCGGCCGGCCCGACTGGTCCCTGGAGTCGATGGCCGATGAACTGTCGGACCGGACACGCCGCCTGAGCCTGCTCGACCTGGAGGACACCGGTGTCCGCGCCGCACTGCACCTGACACTGCAGCAGCTCCCGGCGCACGTCTCCGGGGTGTTCGCCCACCTCGGCCGTCACCCGGGCACCCACATCGACCGCTACGCGGCGGCCGCCCTGGCGGGCACGGATCCGGCGGCCGCCGAGAGCGCCCTTGAGCAGCTGACGGCCGCGCACCTACTCACCGAGACGGCGCCCGGCCGGTGGGCGATGCACGACCTGGTGCGGCTGTACGCCCGCAGCCTGGACGCCCACCCCGACACCCTCAAGCGCGTCCTCGACCACTACATCGCCACGGGCACCGGGGCCGTGGCGGCGGCCGAACCGGGCGCGGAGGACTGCTTCCCGCTCCCGTCCGACTTCGTCCCGCCCGCCGCGGTGCGACGGTTCGACGACCGCTCCGCCGCCGTGGCCTGGTACGCCGCCGAGCGCGACAACCTCACCCGAGCGGTCGCCGCGGCCGACGCCGCCGAACTGCACGACAGGACCTGGCGCATCGTCATGACGATGTGGCCGCTGATCGTGTGGCGCGTGCGCGACGGCTGGGCCCCGCTCCTGCGGACCGCCCTCACGGCCACGCGCGCCGACGCCGACGAGCACGGCGAGGCCCGGGTCCTCAACGTCCTCGGCTGGGTCCTGACCGAGGAGGACCGCACCCCGGAAGCACTCGTCCACCTGGAGGCCGCGTCCACGCTCGCCGCTCGCGCCGGCGACGCGTTCGCCGAGGCCAACGCACTGATCGTGCTGGCCATGGCCCAGGCTTCCCTGGGGCGCCTCGACGACGCCGCCGACAGCTGCGAGCGCGCGGCCGACCTGGCCCGCCGGATCGGCGACCGCAGGATGGAACGCCTCTCCACCCAACACCTCGCCCGCCACCAGGCCGACGCCGGACACTGGCACCGGGCCCTCACCACCGCGACCCACGCCCTGGCCCTCGAGCAGCGACCCGAGACGACCGACATCCCGCACGTCCTGCTGCTCACCATCAGGGGGGAAGCACTGCTCGGACTCGGGAAACAGGACGAGGGCATCAGCCAGCTCGACCTCGCCGCACGGGAAGCGGAATCGGCCGGCTACGACGACGGCGCGCTGCGGGCACTCACCGCCCTCCTGCGGGCATCGGCGGACCCGGAGGTCCAGGCACGGTACGACGCGGCGCTCAGTCGACTCACCCCCCGCACCTGACCCTGACGCACCCGCTGGGCGGGCCCGGGAGGGAGGCCGCGAGCGGGTCGGGAAGACCGCCGCCGGGGCCTCGCCGCCGCGCCTTGACAGTCGCCGGTGTCCGTGGGGTACTGCGCACAGCAGGCCGGACAATCCGACGGGGGTGAGTGTCCTGCCGCATCCGCGCTATCCCACGCCGACGGAACTGGCCGCCTCCGCGCGCGCGTTGGCCGCCGCCCGGCCCGCGCTGTGCACGCTGCGGCAGGTGGGCGTGTCGCGGGCGGGCCGTCCGCTGCACCTGCTGTCCGTGGGACACGCGCGGCGGGCCGTCCTGGTCGTCGCGGGCGCCCACGCCAACGAGCCGACCGGCGGCTCCACCCTGCTCGCCCTCGCCGAACGCGTGCTCGGCGACCCGGGGTTGCGCGACGGGATCTCCTGGCACCTGCTGCTGTGCGCCGACCCCGACGGGGCCAGCCTGCACGTCACGCCGCAGCCGCGCAGCCTGCTGGACTACCACCTGGGCTTCTACCGCCCGGCCGGCCCCGAGCAGCCGGAGTGGTCGCCCTCCGTGCTGCCGGCGGACCGGCTGCCCCCGGAGACCCGCGCCCTGACCCGGGTCATCGACGAGCTGCGCCCCTACCTCCAGGTCACCCTGCACGGCACCGACCTGGGCGGAAGCTGGGTGCAGTTGACGAAGGACGTGCCCGGGCTGGCCGAGGCGTTCGCCGCGTCGGCCGCGGAGCTGCACATCCCGGTGGAGACGGCCGCCTCGGACGCGGCGGGCTGGCCCGCGGCCGGCCCCGGGGTGCACGTGATGCCGGCGCCGGGGTCGGACGCCGCGTACCCGAGCATGCCGGACGACGCCCGGCACAGCACCTGGTACCACGTCCACCGGTACGGCGGGCTGACCGCCGTCGTCGAGGTGCCGATGTGGGCGAGCGACCTGGTGGACGACCCCGCCCCGCACCCGGCACCGGCGGCGGAACTGCGGCACCTGGCGCACCGGCTGCTGCGCGACGGGCGGACGGTGGAGCGGGTGCTCGCGGAGGCGCTGCCCCGCCTGGAGGGCGTCGACGGGCCGCTGCTGCGGGCCGCGCGGTGGGTGCTGGAGCTGGTGCCGGGACTGGCCGCGGACTGGACCGACCTGCCGCCGGCCGACACCACGGTGGCGTACGTCGGCAGCGTGGACGCGTTCGGCCGGCGGCTGCCGCTGCGGGCCGCGGCGATGCTGCTGCGCGTGCTGCGCGAGCGGGGGGACGACGCGGCGCCCCCGCTGCAGGACCTGGTGGCCGGCTGGAGCGACGCCTTCGCCCGGCGCTTCCAGGCCCGCTGGGTGCCGCTGGAGCACCAGGTGGAGCACCAGTCCCGCACGGTGGTCGCGGCGGCCCTGCGGGCCCGCGCGCTGCCGGAGAGGCCGTACGGGGGCTGAACCGCGGCGGGCCCCCACGCATGCGTGGGGGCCCGAGGCGGCGCGCTCCCCCGGCGCCCCGGTGTCAGTCGTCGAGCGCGAACACCGCTCCGGTCGCCGCCTCCAGCTCGCAGCGGTTGGCGAAGGTCTCGCGGTAGTCCACCGGACGGCCGTCCCACCGGCCGTGGGCACGGACGGCCACCGGGGCGTACACCAGGGGGCAGACCGCGTCCCTGTGGGGCACGGCGTGGATGTCGCCGTGGGCGGCGGTGAGCTGCGCGCAGGCCTCGGCGGCGCGGGCGTGCCCCTGCGGCGGGTCGCACAGCAGCAGGGTCTGGCGCCGACCGCCGGACCGGTCGGCGCCCGGGGTGACGGTCAGCTCGAGCCGGCTTCCGGCCGGCGCGAGGCCGCCGGCCACCGGGGTCGGGGCGGTCGCGGGGCCGGCGGTGGTCGCGCCGGCGGTGGTCGCCGTGGCGGTCGTCGCGCCGGCGGCGGCCAGCAGCAGCGCGGCGGCGACCGGGAGGGCGCGGCGCAGGGCCGCGGGGGCGGTGGGCGGACGGGTGGGCCGGTGCGGGTGCGTCATTCCCGGTGCATCGGCACGGCCGCCTGCGTCCCCCAGCCCGGCTCACCCGGACGTGGGTACGGTGCGCCGTGCCGGGCGGCCAGTTCGAAGGCGGCGCGCACGACGCGCGTCTGGTACTCGGCCTGGCGTGCGACGGGGATCCAGCGGGCGCCGCAGCCGTCGTGGTAGTCGGCGCACCAGGTGTCGATGAGCCGGTCCAGCTCCGGCAGGGCCCCGGCCGGGTCGTCGCCGGAGGCGGTGACGAGCTGGTGCAGCAGGCCCGCCGTGCGCAGCGCGAGCCGCCGCCCGGCGATCCGCAGGGCCGTGAGGTGGGCGCGGCGCAGCGGCGGCAGCGGGCGCACCGGGTCCGGGGTGCGGGGGTCCCAGGCGTCGGCGAGGCCGGGGCAGACCAGTAAGTAGTCGTCGACCGGCGCGAGCAGACGCGCGGCGTCGGGCAGGCCGGCGAGCCGGGGCCGGACGCGGGCGAGGAGGCGTTCCAGGACGCGGGTGTCGTGGCGCAGGGCCGTGCTGACGGCCCGCAGGGCCGCGTCCGGGTCGTCGGGCCGGGTGCCGTCCTCCACGGCGGGCACGCCCCACATGGGCGCCTCGACGATCGCGGTGACGGTGCCGTGCCGCTGCGGGTGGAACCAGGTCGACTCCACGGCCGCCTCGGTGATGGCGGCGGCCAGGTCGCCCCGGTGCGGCGGCGGGATCAGGTGGACGGCCGGGCCCAGGCCGGGCCAGTACAGGGCGTCGTAGGGCCCGAGTTCGCGCGGGATGCCGAGCCGGGCGGCGGCGTGGGCGACGCGCTGGGCGAGTCCGGGCAGGTCACGGGTGAGTTCGACGAAGGCGCCGCCGACGTCCACACCGTGCAGCGAGCACTGGAAGAAAGGTTTCAGTTCGTCCTGGAGACGGAGCAGGGCACGCGTCTCGGGCAGGACGGCCGCGGCCGCGCCGTCGGGCAGCCACTCGGGCTGTTCGAGGAAGCCGGGCCGGAAGAAGTGCCGGAAGTGCCGGCCGAGGCTGTACGGGCCCGACAGCCAGCCCTCGTTGCGGCGCAGCCCGTCGGGGTCGAGGCACAGCAGCAGGTTCCAGGTGGCGTCGGCGCCCTCGGTCAGCCGGGGGTCGGCGAGGGCCCGTTCGGCCAGGCGCAGGACGGTGGCGCCGCCGACGGGCTCGTTGGCGTGCGGCCCGGCGACGACCAGGGCCTGGCGGGCTCCGTGGCCGACGGACAGGAGCCACAGCGGGGTGCCGGCGCGTGAGGTGCCGACACGGCGCAGCCGGGCGTCCCGGGGGTGGCGGGCGACGAGCGCGGCCGCGCGGGCGGCCAGTTCGTCGACGGTCGGGTAACGCAGGAGGGGCGGCAGGGCACACCTCCACAGTGCGTGCCGTGGTTCACCCCGTGTCGCGGTGTGCGCACACGGGGTCATCACAGTGGGTCATGCCGTGGGGCTACGTCAACACCGTGGACAGGGCCGGTGTTTCGGACAGGCTGTCCGGATGCCGCCGGACGGTTCCGCGACACGTGTCCGGAAGGCGCGGGACGGTTCCGCGCCACGGTGTCCGGAAGCCGCGAGGCCGTTCCGCGCCACTGTGTCCGGAAGCCGCGAGGCCGTTCCGAGCCACGGTGTCCGCAAAGCGGGGGCCCGTGCGTACGGCGGGCGGCCGGCCGGGCTCCTCCTCCGGCGTCCGTCAGTTCGCCGACAGGCGGAACGCCATGCGCCCGAAGGACACCTGGTCGCCCTCGCGGACCACGGCGGCGCCGACGACCCGGCGGCCGTTGACGGTCGTGCCGTTGGTCGAGCCCAGGTCGCGCAGCACCCACAGGCCGCCCTGGCGCCTGAGTTCGGCGTGCACGCGGGAGACGGTCTCGTGGGTGAGCCGCAGGCCGTTCGCCGGGTCGCGCCCGATGCGCAGCGCGTGACCGGTGCCGGGGTGCGGCAGCAGCAGCTTGGGCAGCCGCTCGGCCTGCCAGGCCCGGCGCAGCCGGACGGTGAAGCCGGAGACCGCCTCGACGGTGCCGAGGACCGCGCGCGAGAAACGGTTCTCCTGGGGCAGGTCGGCGGTCAGGACGGCGAGTTCGTCGGCGCGCCGGGCGGCCAGCGCCAGCTCCATGCGGCGGATGAACGTGTCGTGCGACAGGCGCCCCAGGGCGACGCCGTCCCGGAGCACCTTCAGTGCCCTGTCGCGCTCCGCGTCGGAGAGCCGCGCGGGGTACGTGTTGAACTCGAAAGACGACGTCACGGTGGCGATTGTCGGTGCAGTGAACCCCGGGTGTCCAGAAAAACGGAAAACGGCGCCCGTGGAGGGCCGCGCGGTGACCGTCCGGCGACACCTGCGGCGAAGCGGCCCCGTTCGGCGGCGGATCGACCGTGTGTGAAGCACGATGGACGGGTTACTCCGGTCAGCGGACGAAGGGGAACCATCCGTGCAGTTCGAGGTGTGGGCACCACAGGCCGAGCGGGTGACGCTCCAGTGCGACGGCGTCACGCGCGCGTTGGAACGCGATCCTGAGCGGGTGGGGTGGTGGTTCGGCGAGGCGGACGCCACGGACGGCTCCCGCTACGGCTTCGCGGTGGACGACGGCCCGGTGCGGCCCGACCCGCGGTCCCGGCGGCAGCCGGACGGCCCGGACGGGCTGAGCGCGGTCGTCGACCAGGGGCGCTACGCGTGGCGCGCCGAGTGGTCGGGGCGGCCGCTCGCGGGCGCGGTGCTCTACGAGCTGCACGTGGGCACCTACACCCCCGAGGGCACCCTGGACGCGGCCGCCGAGCGCCTCGGCCACCTCGTCGAACTGGGCGTGACGCACGTCGAGTTGATGCCGCTGTGCCCGTTCCCGGGGCAGCACGGCTGGGGGTACGAGGGGGTGTCGCTGTGGGCGGTGCACGAGCCGTACGGCGGCCCCGAGGCCCTCAAGCGGTTCGTGGACCGGGCGCACGAGCTGGGCCTGGGCGTGGTGCTGGACGTGGTCCACAACCACCTGGGCCCGTCGGGCAACTACCTGCCGTACTTCGGCCCGTACTTCACGGACACCCACCAGACGCCGTGGGGTTCCGCGGTCAACCTGGACGCGCCCGGCTCCGACGAGGTGCGGGCGTTCCTGCTCGGCAGCGCCCTGGCCTGGCTGCGCGACTACCGGCTGGACGGGCTGCGGCTGGACGCGGTGCACGCCCTGGTCGACACGCGCGCGTACCCGTTCCTGGAGGAGCTGACCGCGTCGGTGGACGCGCTGGCGGACGAGACCGGCCGGCCGCTGTTCCTGATCGCCGAGTCCGACCTGAACGACCCGCGGCTGATCGCCCCGCGCGAGGAGCACGGGCTCGGGCTGCACGCGCAGTGGAACGACGACTTCCACCACGCCCTGCACACCGCGCTCACCGGCGAGTCGCAGGGCTACTACGCCGACTTCGCGCGCGCCCCGCTGGCCTCCGTGGTCAAGACCCTGACCGGCGGCTACTTCCACGACGGGACCTACTCCAGCTTCCGGGGGCGCCGGCACGGGCGGCCGCTGGACCGCACGCGCGTGGGCGCGCACCGGCTGCTCGGCTACAGCCAGACCCACGACCAGATCGGCAACCGGGCCCAGGGCGACCGCCTGTCCCACCTGGTCTCCCCCGGGCTGCTGGCCTGCGCGGCGGCCCTGGTGCTCACCGCGCCGTTCACGCCGATGCTGTTCATGGGCGAGGAGTGGGGCGCGTCGACGCCCTGGCAGTTCTTCACCGACCACACCGACCCCGAGCTCGCCGAGGCCGTACGGCGGGGCAGGCGGCGGGAGTTCGCCGAGCACGGCTGGGCCGAGGAGGACGTGCCCGACCCGCAGGACCCGGCGACCCGGGACCGCTCGTGCCTGGACTGGTCCGAGCCGGAGCGCGCACCGCACGCGCGCCTGCTGGCCTGGTACCGCTCGCTGATCGCGCTGCGCCACAGCCACCCCGACCTCACCGACCCGGACCTGGGGGACCTGCACGTCGCCCATGACGAGCAGGCCCGCTGGCTGGCGTTCCGGCGCGGTGACGTGCGGGTCGCCGTGAACCTCTCCCCCGGCCCGGCCGCGATCCCGCTGGGCTCCCGCCCGGCCCGCGTCCTGGCCGCCTGGGAGCCGGTGCAGGCGCCGGGCGAGGACGGCCTGCTGCACCTGCCCGGGGAGTCGTGCGTGGTGCTGGAACAGGAGTGAGGGCCGGAGCGGGCCCGGAGGGCACCCGGCACCCGCTCCGTGTCCCGCAGGCCGCCGGGGGGCCGGTCCTCGCCGGCCCCGCTGGGGTCAGTCCTCGCCGGCCTCCCGGAAGTCGGTGACCCGCTCCAGCAGGATCGGCTCCCAGGTGCGGCCGAGCTGGGCGCGCAGCAGCGGCAGGGGGCCGCCGGTGGGGCCGTCGAGCCCGGCGACGAGCCGGAGCACCGTGTCGCAGCGCGCCAGCCACAGGCCGCGCAGACAGGGGCGGGCCCCGTACCCGGCGAGGGTGGCCGCGCGGACCGCGGCCGGTGAGCCCACGGCGCGGGCGAGGCCGGCGATGTCCTCGGCGGGGTCGCCGAGGACCGCGTCGGTCCAGTCCAGCACGCCGCGCACCCGCCCCTCGGCGCTGACCACCAGGTGCTCGCCGCGCAGCCGGTGGTGCACGAGGACGGCCGCGCCCGGCTGTGCGGCGAGCTGCGCCGCGCCGGGCGGCGTGAGCTGCCGCAGCCGCCCGGCGTCGAACTCGTCGGCGTCGGCGAGGCGTCGGGCCGCGGCGACCGCCATGCGGCGCAGCGCCTCCAGGGAACGCGGCGCGGCCCGCGGCACGCCGAGCGCCTCGGCCTGCCGGGGCGGCACCTCGCGCAGCCCGCCGAGCAGCCCGGCGAGGTCGGCCTCGCCGACGGCGGTCACGTCGTGGTCCTCGGCGGTGCCGCCGGGCACCTTGGTGTCGAGCGTGTACGCCAGCCCCGGCGACCACTCGCCGTGCGCCACGCTGGTCGGCACGGCGAGCGGGACGTGCGGGCGGACCAGGTCGCGCAGCCGCAGCTCGCGGCGCAGGCGCACGGCGGCCTCGCGGTCGGGGGCGAGCCGCAGCACGTGGCGGGTGCCGACCCACCAGGTGGAGTGGCCGCCGCCCTCGGCGACGGGCCGTACGTCGGGGCCGCCCGCGCCGTTGCGGGCGGTCGGGGCCGCCGGGCCCCCCTCGTGCAGGAGGGTGCGGACCAGTCTGCGGACGGTGTCCGGGGTGGGTGTCGGTGCCTGGGTCATGGTCGCGCCGTCGTCGTTCGGATGGGTCCTCGGTCGGGTCCTCGCCGGGGCTCGCGGGGCGGGTGCCCGCCGGCCCCCGGCGCTCCTCGCTCGCCGCGTCCTCGCGTCAGTCGACCACCACCATCTCGCGCGTCGTGTCGTTGAGCCGGCGCCCGCCGTCCTCGGTGACCGTGACGATGTCCTCGATGCGCACCCCGAAGCGGCCGGGCAGGTAGATGCCGGGTTCCACGGAGAAGCACATCCCGGGCACGAGCGGCTGCTCCTCCCCCTCGATCATGTACGGCGGCTCGTGGGTGGTGACGCCGATGCCGTGACCGGTGCGGTGGATGAAGTACGCGCCGTACCCGGCGTCGGTGACGACCGCGCGGGCGGCCCGGTCGACCTCCTGGCAGGCGACGCCCGGGCGCACCGCGCGGAAGCCGGCCTCCTGGGCCTCGCGGACGACGTCGTGCACCCGGCGCTCCTCCTCGGTGGGCTCGCCGACGTGGACGGTGCGGGTGGTGTCGGAGCCGTAGCCGTCCTTCAGGCCGCCGAAGTCCAGGACGACCATGTCGCCGTGCTCGATGACCCGCTCCCCCATCTCGTGGTGCGGGTCGGCGCCGTTGGGCCCGGAGCCGACGATGGTGAAGTCGACCTGTTCGTGCCCGTGCTCGCGCAGCAGCCGGGCGAGGTCCGCGCCGACGTCGGACTCCCGGCGCCCGGCGAAGCGCACGGTGCGGATCTCCTCGAACGCCGCGTCGGCCGCCGCGCCCGCCGCCGCCATCAGCTCCAGCTCCCTGGCGTCCTTGACGGCGCGCAGCATCGGCAGGGCGTCGGTGAGGGAGGCGTAAGAGGAGCCGGGCAGGGCCCGTTGGAGGGCGAGCAGGTGCAGCGCCCAGGCGTTGTCGCTGATGCCGAACCGGCCGCCGTCCGCGAGGAGGGCCGCGGTGGCGGCGTACGGGTCCTTGCCGTCGGTCCAGTCCCGCAGGCTCAGCGCGGACGCGCCGGGGGCGCGGGCGGCGTCGGGGGCCTCCAGGGCGGGGACGACGAGCACGGGGTCGTGGCCGGGGGCGAGGACCAGCAACGTGAGCCGCTCGGTCACCGCGGGCGGCGCGTACCCGGTGAGCCACACCAGGTCCGGGCCCGGGGCCACGAGGAGTCCGGCGAGACCGGCGTCACCGGCCGCGCGGACCGCCCGCTCCATTCGGGCCCGGTAGTCGTCGGCGGTGAAGGGCGAAGGCGTGCTGCCGGTCATCCGGGCTCCCAGGTGAGACGTGTGGGACTACGGGCAGCATCCTGCCCGGCCCGAGGGAGCGGCGCGAGCCGGTCGGCGGAGTTCGGGCCCACGGGACCGGGCCGGTCACGTCACGACGCCCGGAACCACCGCGAGCTGCTGGTAGCCGCCGCTGCGGTGGCGCACGGTGAGCGTGACCTTCTTGCCGGGGTCGGTGGCCGCGACGGCCCGGGCGAGGTCGGCGGCCGTCTCGACGCGGGTCCGGCCGCACCACAGCACGACGTCGCCGCGGACCAGCCCCGCCGTGTAGCCGGGGCCGGGCACGTGAACGGCGATGATCTTGGCGCCCGCCTTGTACGCGTCCACGGCCTCGACACCGAGGGTGGCCCGGGCGGGCGCGGGGGCGGGCGGGGCGGTGTGCGCCGGGCCGGTACGGGTGCCGGTGGGCGCCCCGGCGGCGAGGGCGCCGTGGGCCGCCGCCTGGTGCTGCAGCTCGGCCAGTTCGCTCATGCCGATCACCGTGGCCCCCACGGTGCCCAGCCCGACGCCGGTCAGCACCAGGACGACGCCGGCGAACAGGCCCAGCAGCAGGGTGGTCAGCCGCCGGCCGCGGCGGCGCGCGGCGTGCGGGCGGGGGGTCGGGGGGCCGGGCCTGGCCCCGGCGTCACCGCCGCGGGGGTCGCCGGCGGGCTCCTGGCCGGGCATGGGCTTGGGACGCAACGCGGTCTGTTCCATGGGATCGCCTCCGGGTGGTGCTCTACCCTGCAGGGCGGCGCGGCACGGGACACGAACGAGTGAGACTGGGTGCGTGGGGGTGGTCCCTCGTCTTCGTCTGCGGGTGCGTGGGGCCGGTCGCGCAGTTCCCCGCGCCTGAGGGGTGGTCAGGTCCGCGGGGAGAGGGATTGCGTCAGTCTGCGGGCCGCTTCCGGTGGGGTGGACGTGTGGAGGAGTTCGGTGCGGTGGACCACCCGGGGTTCGGTGAGGGGGATCGCGGTCGTGCCGGGGGTGGGGGCGGTCGCCGTGCGGGGCAGGAGGGTCAGGCCGTGGCCCGCGGCCACCAGGGCGACCAGGACGCGTACGTCCGTTCCGTCGTAGCGCAGGGCCGGGCGGAAGCCGTGGCCGCCGTTGGCGGCGCGGAGCTGGGCCAGGGGCAGGCCGGTGTCGGGGGCGTCGAGCCAGCGCGCGTCGGCGAGGTCGCCGAGCCGCAGGCCGCGGCGGTGGACGAGCGGGTGGGCGGCGGGCAGGAGCACCCGCACCGGCTCCTCCGCCACGCCGTACGTGGTCAGCGGTGCCACGTCGGGCAGCCGCAGCGGGTCGCTGGGGGCGGCCAGCCCGTCGACCAGGCCCAGGTCGGCCGTCCCGGCGGCGACGGCCGCGGGGACGTCGTCGCGGGCGAGCACGCGCACGGTGACGCCTGCGGGCGGCAGCGCGGCCAGCACCCGGGGACCGAGCGCGGTCGCGGAGGCGGCGAGCGTCAGGCCGTACGCGGGCGCCCCGGCCATCCGCACCACGTCGGCGCGGGCCGCGTCGAGGCGCAGCAGCAGCGGCTCCGCGTGTTCCAGCAGCCGTTCGCCGGCCGGGGTGGGCGCGACGGGGCGGCGGGTGAGCAGCGCGGCGCCGAGGTCCTGTTCGAGGGCGGCGATGTGCTGGGAGACGGCGGACTGGGTGTAGCCGAGGGCCCGGGCGGCCGCCGAGAAGGAGGCGAGGCGGGCTACGGTGACGTACGTGCGCAGGAGGTGCGGGTCCACGCCCCCAGCATTCCACCGGCCGCATCAGCGCTGCTTATGGGGCGACCGTCAATCATCGTTGGACGTGAAGCCGGGCGGCTGCCCAGGATGGTCCGCATGACCGACAGCGCAGCTCAGATCGCCAAGGTCGCCCTCGTCGGCGACCGCTCCCCCCACGTCGTCTCCCACACCCGCATCCCGCTCCTGCTGGAGTCGCTGGCCGCCCGGGACCGGCTGGTGCTCGACCCCTACTGGATCCCCTCCGAGGACGCCGAGGAGCCCGGTTCGGTCCGGGGCTTCGACGCGGTGTGGGTGGTCCCGGGCAGCCCGTACCGCAGCGAGGCCGGGGTGCTCGCCGCGATCCGCACCGCGCGGGAGGACGGCGTCCCGTTCCTGGGTACGTGCGGCGGGTTCCAGCACGCCCTGCTGGAGTTCGCGCGCGGCGCCTGCGGCCTGACGGAGGTGGCGCACGCCGAGAACGACCCCGACGCCGAGGACTTCCTGATCGAGCCGCTGGCCTGCTCCCTGGCGGGCCACGAGGACACCGTCGTGCTGGAGCCGGGGTCGCTGGCGCGCGCCGTGTTCGGCGCGGAACGCTCGGTGGAGCGCTACTCCTGCCATTACGGCCCGAGCCGGCACCTCGACACGCTGCGCGCCCACGGGCTGCGCTTCTCCGGCCGGGACGGCGCCGGTCAGGTGCGGGTCGCGGAACTGCCCGGCCACCCGTTCTACCTGGCCTCGCTGTTCCAGCCGGAGCTGTACGGCGACGGCACGCGCCCGCACCCGATGATCCGGGGCCTGGCGCGCGCCGCCGTCGAGCACGCGAGCCGGACGGCGCCGGTCAGGCGGTGACCCGGTGGGCGGGCGCCGGCACCACGGGCGGGCGGTCGGGCAGGAAGCCGTGGGTGCGCCGGGCCAGGTAGTCGGCGCGGTAACGGTCCACGTTGCGGTGCCAGTTGAGGATGCCGGCCATCCAGTTGCGCAGGTCGTCGACGTAGGCGCCCATCGCCGCCCTGCCCTCGGCCGGCAGGTCGAAGTCGTCGTACAGCACGGGCAGTTCATGCGCGACGACGTGTTCGAACTGCTCCATCCGCTGGTTCATCAGGTCGGCCACGATCCGCAGTCCGGTCGGGTAGTCGCAGCCGAAGAAGGTCTGCACGACGAGGATCGCGTTGTGCATCTCGCCCTCGTACTCGATCTCCTTCTGGTACGAGAACACGTCGTTGAGCAGACAGGCGTAGTCGGTCGCGGCGTTCTCCAGGGAGCGCACGGGTCCGCTGCGGTGGACCTCCGCTGGGATCGCGGGCCCGTGGCCCATCCGGCACAGGCTCAGGGTGAGGTCCGAGCCGAAGGTGGAGCGGCGCATCTCCAGGTAGTCGACCGGGTCGGGGACGCGGTTCTGCAGCTGGTTGGACAGCTCCCACACCCAGCTCTCGGTCATCGCGTCGACCGCGGACCTCAGGGTGCGCCGCTGCTCGGTGGTCATGTCCGCCGTGGTGCGCGCCCACAGGTCGACCAGCGCGCGTTCCATCGCGTTGGCCGGGACGACGGGCACCGCGTCCGCCGCGTCCAGCGGCATGCACGCCGACAGGCGGGCCGTGGTCAGCCGGGCCGCGGCCAGGTCGCGGCGGTGCCCGTACACCAGGGGGTAGTAGTCGTCGCCGTAGGTGCCGAAGGCGAGCCAGGCGGCGCTCAGGTCGAGGGCCTCGGGCGTGGCGTCCGGGTCGAGGCCGGCCGAGCAGAGGGCGAGGTCGCAGGAGGCGAGCCTGTCCTCGTCCCACACGCCCTCGGAGAGCATGCCCGTGCCGCGGGTCCACGCGAGCAGGCGGGCGCGGGCCCGGTCCAGGTGCGGGCTGAGCCGCAGCGGGAACGGCATGCGGAACTCGGGCAGCCGTGCGGGGCCGACCTTCTGGTACGGCACGTGCGCGTGGGCGCGCAGCCGCTCCGCGGCGGCCGAGGCGAGCAGCGCGCCCACGTCCGCGGCGGAGGTGCCGGGTCCGGTGAGCCGCTGCCAGGGCGCGGACGCGGACACGGCCCCCTGGTTCATGTAGCGGCTGGAGCGCAGGTGCCACTCGTGGCCGCCGGACTGCCAGTCCTGCAGTCCCTTGGTGTAGGCGGCGACGGCGGCGGCCTCGTCCGGGCCGAGTCCCTTCTCCAGCGCGAGCGCGGGCACTTCGGTGAGGGCGGTGTGCTCGAACTGGTGCAGGCGTGAGGTGAGGATGTCGTTGACGGTGTCGGCGGCCTCCTGGGTGGTGCAGCCGAAGAACGTCTCCAGGACGAGCACGCCGTTGCTGTTCTCGCCCTCCTCCTCGACCTCGCGCTGGTAGGAGAACAGGTCGTTGCGCAGGTGGACGGCGTCGGAGAAGGTCTCCATCAGCACCCGCAGCGGCCGGGTGCCGGCCACGGACGCGGGGACCTCGGCGGTGGCGTACTCCACGAGCCCCGCCGACCAGGGGGCGCCGCCCACCTTGCGGCGCATCTCGATGTACTCGACGGGGTTGGCGATCCGTCCCTCGTTGATGTTGGACAGCTCCCACATCGACTCGTTGAGCAGGTGCTCGGTGGCGACGGCGAAGCGGCGGCGCCAGCCGGCCGACATGGCGGGCACCGTGCGCGCCCACAGGTCGGCGAGGCCCGCCTCGACGGGGTTCTGCGGCTCGGGGACGGCCGCGCCGGGGTCGGCGGGCATGAACAGCGGCAGCCGGTCCAGGTGGGCCTTGCCCGCGGCGCGGTCCTGGGTGCGCTTGTACATGTCGAGGAAGTGGTCGTCGAAGAAGAACACCCACACGTACCAGTCGGTGATCAGCGACAGCGCGTCGGCGTCGCAGTCGGGGTGGGTGTAGGCGCACAGCAGGCCGTAGTCGTGGGCGTCGAGGTCGGCCTGCTCCCAGACGCCGGACCCCTCGAGCATGCCCATGTCGCGCGCCCACCGCGTGGAGTGCGCCCGCGCCGCGTCCACGTGCGGGTTCAGCCGCGCGGGATACGGCATGTAGAAGTGCGGGAGGTGAAACGGCTGCGTCATGGCCGGGGGCTACCCAGGGCCCGTGACGGGCATCCACGGCAGGGCACATGATCACACCATCGCGTGAATCGGGCGGAACTCCTTGCGTTCGGGCGCCCGTTGCTGTGGGCGGACCGTCACCCGGCGGGCGTCGCCGGGCGCCTCAGTCGCGTACCTGGATCAGCGCGTGGGTGCCGCCGGTGCGCCAGCGCCCGCCCTCGGCGGCGACCAGGGCCCGCTCGGTGTCCGGGTCGAGGCCGGTGATCACGTCGGACTTGAGGGTGCGCAGAGCGGCGACCGGGCCCGGGAAGTGGGCGGTGACGTCGGCGAAGGAGGTGGTCGGCGGCCAGCGCCGGTCGCCCACCAGGCGACGGTAGTTGAGGTCGCCCTTGACGACGGTGAGCGTGGCGGCGGCGCACTGCGCGCGCAGGTCCGCGGGCAGGTCCTCGAACGGCAGCGGGGACGCCCAGAAGGGGTGGGCGCGCACGGCGAGCGTGCCGTCGGTCATCGCGGACCACAGGACGTGTCCGTACGCGGCGGCCTCACCGGGCGCGGCGGTGAGGGTGCGCAGGGCGTCGACGAGGTCGGCGGTCGTGGCGTCGGAGACGTAGTACGGGTAGGGCTTGACGTGCAGGACCGCCCGTTCGACGCGTCCCTCGGCCAGGAGGTGGGCGACGAGCAGCAGGTCGGGGATCAGTTCGCGGCCCGCGTTGTCGGCGACCAGGCAGAGCGTGCCCCGGCCGGTGAGCAGCGGCCACAGCCGCGCGCTGTCGTCGGCGACCAGTCCCGGTGCGGCGGCGCGGTCCTCGGCCTGCGCGTCGGAGAGCCGGAACCCGAGGTCGGCGCGGTTGCCCCAGAGCGAGCCGTGCAGCAGGGCCTCGGCGCGCTCGGCGGCGGGGCGCCGCGCGAGGGCGTCCAGGGCGGCCAGTTCCTCGCGGGTCCCGGGGCTGTCGAGCTCGGCGAGCTTGAACGGCCGGAAGGGGTCGATGCCCTGCCAGGGGCCGGGGGCGAAGTAGCCGACGGCGTGCAGGAGCCGGCGGTAGAACCAGCTCTCCGACCACAGCCACGGTACGTCGAACCAGGAGCGGCCGAGGACGGCGCCGACGCCCCACTCCCGCCACCGCCGCTGGTCGTGCGCGTCGTCGGGGAGCGGTTCCAGAACGCCGTGCAGGCAGCTCTCCCGCAGGGCGTCCAGCGCGCGGTGGACCTCGGGGCCGTACGGGAACGCACCGCGCACCTGCTCGATGATCGCCGGGTGCCGCTCGGCCAGGACACCGTGCGGGAAGGAGCCGGGTTCGTCGCCGCGGAGGACGGGCGGGGCGGGATCGTGGTGCATGCCGATCACCGTAGCGTGGGGTGGGGCGCGCGCCGGTTCAGGCGCTCGCGCGCCCCCCCTCAGACCGCGCACACTGCCATGACCTCCCGCTCCAGCCGCGTCGCCAGGGACAGGTAGCGCGGCCGGCGCGGCACCGGTACCAGGCCGCGGATGAGGACGTACCACATCTCGGCCATCCGCCGGGGCAGTCGCGTCGGCGGCTCGTGGGTGCGGGTGACGACCCGGGTGCCGACGAACGAGCAGACCAGGGAGTGGGCCACGGCGTCGACGTCGATGTCCGGGTGCACGTCCGCCTCGCGGACCGCGCCCGCCAGGCCCCGCGAGATCAGCTCCAGCCACTCGGCGAACGGGTGCCGCAGCGGCGGGCGCACCGCGACCTCCCCGGTGGCCAGGCGCAGCCCGGCGCGGGCCACGGGGCCCTCCACGGACAGCCGCGTGATGCCGAACGTCAGCCGCATCAGCGACTCCAGCGACGAGTAGCCCCGGTCGTCGATCTCGCAGGCGACCCGGCGGGAGGCCTGCGACTGCAGCTCCATGATCGCGTGGGCCAGGTCCTCCTTGGCCGCGAAGTGGAAGTACAGGGCGCCCTTGGTGACTCGGGCGTGCTCGACGATGTCGCTGAGGCTGGTCGACTCGTAGCCGTGACGGTCGAACAGGTCGGCCGCGGCCGTGATGATCGTCGTGCGCGTCTGTTCGGCGCGTAACTGCCTCGCCATCCGGTGCTCTCCTGGGCCGCAAAGAACGGGTCATGCCGTTTGTTTCCTACCCCCTGTCCACCATAACTCACCTCGCTTCGGTGCCCACGCGGCAGGTGAAGACAGCCGACTCGGCCTGTGTCCCGGTCACTTGGACGACGCCCGTGCCGTCGTCCCGCGCCTCGATCCAGAGCGGTTCGTCCAGCTCGGCGTACCGGTGGAAGGACGCCTCGTACTCCGAGGGGGCCCGCGTGCCGCCCGTGGTGAGGAACGCGGCCTGGCGGGCCGCCTCCAGCAGGAGCATCCCCGGGGCGTGGTCCAGCGGGTGATCGAAGAAAACGGGATGTGCGGTATGAACTCGGAGCTGCCAGCGGTCGGTTGCGCCGGTCGCGGCGAGGACCACGTCCGAGGGCAGGGCACGCGCCACCGCGGCCGGTGCGACGCCCGGCGGCACGGGCAGGGCGGTGACCGAGTCCGGGGTGCGGCCGCCGCGCAGCCGCCGGTAGACGGCCTCGGCGACACAGGTGAAGCTGACGTCGGCGGTCGCCACCACGGCACCCTCGCGCAGGACCCGTGCGGTGTAGCGGGCGCCGGCCGGGCGCCGGCCCCGGTACTGGACCTCGGTGAAGGCGAGTTCGAGCTCGGGTTCGGCCGGCAGCCGTCCGACGGCCAGTTCCTTCGGGTGGGTGAGGGTGTGGAACTCCTGCAGGACGAACTGGTGGCCCAGCGGCACCCCGTACTCGGCGTGCGCGATCAGCGTGCCGGCCTGCCGGACGGTCTCGACCACGAGCAGCGGGTCGTAGGCCGTCCAGTCCGGCGACACGTGTAACCCGTGAGCACGCGGCCACTGCGCCGCTACGGTGAAGTGGTCCGTGGAGTCCTTGCGCCAGCCGGTGGGAAGGGTCTCCGCGACGGCCGCGCGGTGGACGAGCTGGCGGGGAACCGTCGCGGTCAGGGACGGTGGGTCGGCGGGTTGCCGCGGTCGGGTCATCTCTCTCCCTACGGCCCCCCGCGGGTCACGGCCGACGGTGAGCCGTCCCTCCGTCGGGCGTTAGGGTACGAGGCGACCGGTTTGTTTTTCGACGAGATCAGTCGACGGCATCCTATGATCGGGCCGAAGCCGCGGGCGATCGCGGGGGCCCGGTCAACTCGGCGCCGTGAAGGGGCTCTTATGGCAAAACAAGAGCGCGCCATCAGGACGCGCAGGGCGATCCTGGAAGCGGCCGGCGCGGTCTTCGACGAGCACGGCTACGCATCGACCACCATCTCGATGGTCCTGGAGCGGGCCGACGTCACCAAGGGCGCCCTGTACTTCCACTTCCCCTCGAAGGAGTCGCTGGCGCAGGCCGTGGTGGAGTCGCAGGTCTCCTTCGGGGCCGTGCCGCCGCAGCCGTGCAAGCTGCAGGAAGTCATCGACATGACGTTCGTGGTGGGGCAGCAACTGCTGGGCAACGCGCTGTTGCGCGGCAGCGTGCGGCTGGCCGTGGACCAGGAGACGCCGGCCGGGGTCGACCACGGCGAGCCGTTCCGGCAGTGGGCCGACCGGCTCACCGAGCTGCTCCGGCTGGCGCAGGAGCGCGGCGAGCTGCTGCCGACGGTCAGGCCGCGCGACACGGTGGAGCTGCTGGTGGGGTGCTTCACCGGGGTGCAGCTCATGGCGCGGGCGCTCACGGGCCGCGCCGACCTCGCCGAACGGCTCGCGGTCATGTGGGCGCACATCCTGCCGAGCATCGCGGTACCGGGCCTGCTCCCGGGTCTGGACGCCCGCGCCGACCGGGGTGCCCGGGTGCTGGCGTCGGTGGAGGAGAAGCCGGAGAAGGAGGAGCGGGCGGCCTCCTAGGGGGTGTCGGCGACGGGCGCCGTGAACGCGCCGGGGGCCGCCGCCGTACTGCTGGGGTGACCGTTCCCGCGCCGGCCGAGGAGACGCCCGATGCCCCGGATGACCGCAGTCCGCCCGCTCGCCCTCCTGGCGGCCGCCGCCCTGGGTCCCGCCCTGCTCACCGTGGGCGCGGCGGGCCCGGCCCTGGCGCACGGCGCGCCCACCGATCCGGTCAGCCGGGTGTACGCCTGCTCGCCCGAGGGGGGTGCGGCGTCGCGGACGGCGGCGTGCCGGGCCGCGGTGGCGGCCAACGGGGGCCCCTTCACTGCGTGGGACGACCTGCGGGTGGCGGGCGTCGACGGCCGCGACCGGCAGGTGGTGCCCGACGGCGAGCTGTGCAGCGGGGGCCTGCCCGCGTACCGGGGGCTCGACCTGGCCCGCGGGGACTGGCCGGCGACGCGGCTCACGCCGGGCGGGACGCTGCGGATGACGTACGCGTCGACGATCCCGCACACCGGCACGTTCAGGCTGTACCTGACCGAGCCCGGTTACGATCCCGCGCAGCCGCTCACCTGGGACGACCTGCCCCGGCGCCCGTTCGCCGAGATCACCGACCCGGCGCTGCGCGACGGCGCCTACCACCTCACCGCGAAGCTGCCCGCCGACCGTACGGGCCGTCAGGTGCTGTACACCGTGTGGCAGAACAGCAGTACGCCCGACACCTACTACTCGTGCGCGGACGTGGTGTTCCCGCAGGCGCGGGCGGCGTCGCCCACGGCCGGGGCGGGTGCGCCGTCGGCGCGCGGCGACCGGAGCGGCGGGGGCGGCGCGCAGGCGAGCCCGTCGGTGAGCGCGCGGGCGGCGGACCGGCGGACGAGCGGACCCTCGGCCCAGGGCGCCACGGCGGCCTCCCCGGCGTCGGGCGCTCCCGCGGAGCGGTCGGCCGCCGGGAGCACACCGGTGGCCGCCGTCTCGCGGGAGGCCGGCGGCGGGCCCTCCGCCCCGCTGCTGGCCGGCGGCGCCGCGGCGGTGCTGGTGCTCACCGGCGGTGCCGCCCTGGCCGCCCGGCTGAGGCGGCGCTGAGCGCCCCCGGCCCGGAGGCCGGGGGCGTGAAGGGTGGAACGCGGTGCGCCGGCAGGTCAGTTGACGAAGACCTTGGCGCCGTTGTCGGTCACCGGGGCGTACTTCGCGGTGAAGTAGCCGTTGGCGAAGCACAGGGACGAGCCGGAGACCTTGGTGAACTGCTGGTTGGAGAAGGTGATGCTGTTGTCGGCGTTGCCGGCGGTGCCGGTCAGGCCGGGCACCCGGTAGACGCAGGTGACGGTGCCCAGCAGGGTGCGCAGCACGACCGTGGTCTGGATGGTCGAGCCGGAGGCGGCGGTCACGGTGACGGTGCCGTTGGAGGCCACGGTGGACTGGTAGGGCAGGTTGTTGACGGTGATGCTGTTCACGCCGAGCACGCCGGTGACGTTGCTGGTGCAGTTGCTGAAGGTGTGGGCGGTGACGGACTCGGTGGCCGTCCCGGGCGCGGCGGGGTTGGTGTTGATGGCCGCGGTGAACTGGGACGTGGCACAGACCACGCCGCTGGTGCCGGTGGCGCTGGAGTAGAGGGTGGCACTGGTGCCGGAGGCCAGCGGGGCCGTGACGACGTCACCCGCGGCGACGGCGGTGCCGCCGGCGCTCCCGGTCGTCAGGACGTTGCCGGCCGCGGAGGCCGGGGTGATGGCGGGGATCGAGAGCGCGGCGACCGTACCGGCGACGGCCAGGAAGGAGCGTGCACGCATGCGGGTGCCTCTTTCGTGTGAGGGTTGGGGAGAACGCTGAAACGCTGAGAACACCGAGAACGCCGAGAGCGCCGAACGGTGCGGACACGGACGTGGTCCGCGGCGCCGGCCGTTGCCGGCTCGTCACGCCTTCTCCGTACGCGACGGACCGGCAACGGCAGCCGGCCGGTGACCGTCCGGGGGCCACCTGGGGAGTCGCCCCCGGCCGGGCCGGGCGGAACGGGACGTACGGGCGCGGCCGCGGGGGAAAGCGGTCGCGGCCGTCGCCGTGGAAAGGGTGAAGTACGGACTCAGGGGCGAATCCGCCCGTGCTGAGGTGCGTCCGGGAAACGCGGCCGTCCTGCCGCGTGGGGGATCCGGCGCCACGGATCCGGGCCGGCCGGGGCGGTGCCCGCGGAGTCGGCCTGGGGCAGTTGTAGACCTGCCGTGGAACGGCGTCAAGCCTCAACGCACGTGTCGATCACGTGAGTTGACGGACTGACAGATATATGCGCGCGACCCGTTCCGGTGGGTGCCCCCCGGGGGACACGCCATGAACACCGTTTTTCCACATCTCCCTTGACCCCTCGGTGTAACCATCGGTAACTTCCGAAATGGCTACTGCCGCGTAACGAGAAAGCCCTTGCGAATCCGGGAGTTGTGAGGAGTCGCACGCGGCAGCCGGTGTCCGCGCCAGGACAACGCGCCACTGATGCCCAACCCGCATGACTATGCCCATGGGAGCAGACATGGCCTCGTCCTCGGACGTCACGTCGTCCGCCGACAGCACACCCGGGAACCCGGAAAGCGGTTCCGAAGAACGGCGCGGCCGGGTGCGGATGCGCCGGGCCGCCGTCATGGCGGTGCCCGCGACCCTGGTCGCCGCAGGACTCGCGGTCCTCACCGCCCAAGGCGCGCTGGGGGTGCAGTTCGCGATCTCCGGCATGCCCTTCACGGTCACCGCGACGGACCTGACCGGTACCGGCTTCGAGCAGTTCGGCTCGCTCGACAACATGGCCGAGGGCAGCCCCAACGCCGGTGACACGGGCGGGCAGGTGCTCGTGGTGACCTCCGCCATCAAGAACGCCACCCTCACCAAGCTGTGCCAGAGCGTCGACCTCGGCGGCACCAACCTGAAGATCCAGGCCGGCTCCGGTTCGCAGAAGGTGAAGGCGACCGACCTGACCACGGACTCCACCGAGCTGTCCGGCAACGCCTCCTTCGACAACATCGAGATCGGCAACGACGCCAGCACCCTGACCAAGGCCGGCGTGAAGGGGCCGATCGGCGTGTTCAGCCAGCAGGCCGACACGGTCCGCATCGCCAACCTGCGCCAGGTCAACTACGCGACCACGGCGGGCGTGTTCAAGCTGCCGGGCCTCAAACTGAGCTTCAGCAGCTCGGGGTGCTGATGACCACGGCCGACCGTCCGCGTCAGGGACTGCGGCCCGCCTTCCGGCACTGGCGGGCCCGGCGGCCGTTCTGGGGCGGGCTGCTGCTCGCCCTGGGCGGGGGCTGGATCCTGCTCACCGAGAAGGCGTCCCTGAAGGTCGTCCTGCACATCGGCATGCAGGGCCTGGCGGGTTACCTCCTGCCGGGCCTGATGCTGCTCCTGGGCCTGCTGATCCTCTTCAACCCGGCGCAGCGGCTGTTCTACTCGATCACCGGAGTGCTGCTCTCCCTGGGCACCTGGGTCACCTCGAACCTCGGCGGCTTCTTCGTCGGTCTGCTGCTCGGGGTGACGGGGAGCTGCCTCGCCTTCGGTTGGCTCCCCGACCAGGAGCCCCGCCGCGGCCGCCGGGCGCGCAGGCGGGCGAGGTCGGCGGACGGGGCGGACCTGACGAAGGTCTGACGCCTCTCCGACGGAGTTCTGACGAGGGCCGGTCAGCCCGCGCCCGCCGCGAGCAGCACCGCGACGGTCTCCGCGTGCGCGCCCTCGCGCGCCCACTCCAGCGGGGTGCGCCCCGTGCCCTCGTCCTCGCGGAGGGTGGGGTCGGCGCCGTGGGTGAGCAGGGTGCGGACCGTCTCGGTGTGGCCCCAGCAGGCGGCCGCGCACAGCGGTGTGCCGTCCGCGCCCGTGCCGCCGCTCTCCGCGTCCGGGGGCGCCCCGGCCCGCAGCAGTCGCCGGGCGGTGTCCGCGCTGCCCTGGACACAGGCGGTGTAGAGCGGGGTCACGCCGTCCGCGTCGGCGGCGCCCGGGTCGGCGCCGGCCCGCAGCAGCGCGTCGACGGCCCGGCCGTCCTCGCACAGCACGGCCGCGACGAGGCGTCGGGTGAGCTTCTTCTGCCGCCGTCGGTTCACGGGAGGTGAGCCCAGCCAGCGGGCGGGGCACACCCCCACCCGATTTCCCGAACGTCCGGGCAGCAGCCGCCCCTCACAACTCCGCCAGCGCGGGCAGCAGTTCGGTGGCCGTCGTCACGTCGCCCGTCAGGGGGCGGTCGTCCGTGCCCGCGGGAAGCGCGGCCGCCGCCAGGGTGAAGGCGGGTACCGGTGGTGGCACCGGGTGCAGCCGCAAGGCCCGTACGGCGGCGACCAGTTCGCAGGCCAGGACGGTGGCGTAGGCCCGGGTCGCGCGCAGGGTCTGGCGGGCGGCCTGGCCGGCGAAGCTGGCGGCCTCCTCCAGTCCCCGGGACAGGACGGCGTGCCCGGCGGAGGCGGGGTCGGCGCTCGCCCGCAGCTCCGCCAGCGCCGAGTGGGCGGCGTACTCCAGGATCATCGTGCCGGAGCTGCCGGCCGGACCGACGGCGAGGAACGGCGTCAGCCCGGTCAGCCCGGGATCGCCGAGCGCGGTCAGCCGGGCGGCGGAGAGCTGCGCGGTCTGCAGCAGCGCCAGGTCGAGCCCGTCGAGCGCGAGCGCGAGGGGCGCGGCGAAGAAGCCGCCGTGGTGGTAGGCGCCGGAGCCGTCGGGCGCCACCAGGGGGTTCTCGGTGGGGCAGTTGATCTCGACCTCGACCACCGTGCGCAGCCGGTCGGCGGCGTCCAGGGCGCAGCCGTGCGCCTGGGGGAAGGCCCGGAAGCCGAACGGGTCCTGGATGCGTCGGCCCGGGCCGGGCGGCCGGTCGGGCAGACCGAGCAACCGGCGCACCTCCGCGGCGGCACGCGCGGCGCCGGGGTAGGGGCGCAGGGCGTGCACGGGGGCGGCGTAGGCCTCGGGTGAGCCCGACACCGCGGCCAGGGACAGGGCGGCCACCGCGTGGGTGGCCCGCAGCAGGACGTCGAGGTCGTGCCAGGCGAGCGCGGCCTGGCCGAGGGCGAGGGCGTTGCTGCTGAGCAGGGCGAGCGCGTCGCCCGGCCGCAGGGTGACCGGGGCCGGCAGGCCGTCCGGGGGCAGGTCGGCCGGGTGCTCGCGCCGCGTGTCCAGCCAGGGGCGTTCACCGATCAGGGTGAGCCCGGTCTGGGCCAGGGCGGTGAGGTCGCCGGTGCCGACCCCGCCGTACTCGTTGACCGCCGGGTGGACGCCGAGGCGCAGGGCGTCGGTGAGGGCGTCGACGAACGCGGGCTGGATGCCGGAGCCGCCGGCCAGGAGCTGGTTGGCGCGTACCGCGAGCAGGGCGCGGACCTGCCGGGCGGGCAGCAGGTCGCCGGCGCCTCCCGCGTGGCTGCGCAGCAGGCGCAGGCCGTGGGCCGCCTCGTCGTCCGGCGCGACCGCCACCGAGCGCTGGGCGCCGACGCCGGTGCCGCGGCCGTAGAGGCGGCCGGTGGCGGCGAGCCGCTGGGCGGAGCGCCAGGAGCGTACGGCGCGGGCGCGGGCCCCGGGGGCCACGGCGGGCACGGCGGTGCCGTCGGCGAGCGCGACCAGGTCGCCGGCCGTGAGGGTGGTTCCGTCCAGGACGACCCGGGTGCCCCCGCCGTCGTGCGGGGGCACCCGGGTCGGTCCGTTCGCCGTGGTGTCCACGTGGGCTGCGCGCGGGGTGCGTCAGTCCAGGCCGGCCGTCTTCAGCCACGCCTTGGCGACGTCCAGCGGGTCCTTGTTCTCGAGCTGCACCTGGGAGTCCAGGTCGAGCAGGGTCTTGGTGTCGAGCTTGGCGGAGACCGCGTTGAGCGCGGTGACGCCCTCCTGGGACAGACCGCTCTTGTAGACCAGCGGGGTCACGTTGGCGAAGCCGAAGAGGTTCTTCGGGTCCTGCAGGACGACGAACTTCTCCTTGGTGATGGTCGGGTCCGTGGTGAAGACGTCCGCGGCCTGCACGGTGTTCTTCTTCAGCGCGGCCTGGGTGAGCGGGCCGCCGGCGTCGAGTGCCTTGAACGACTTGAACTTCAGGCCGTACACGGAGTCCAGGCCCAGCATGCCCTGCTGCCGGGTCTGGAACTCGGGCGAGCCGCCGAGGACCAGCTCGGGCGCGGCGTCCTTGAGGTCGGCCAGCGTCGAGGAGGAGGTCAGGTTGTACTTCTTGGCGGTCTGGGCGTTGACCGTGACGGAGTCCTTGTCCTCGGCGGGCGAGGACTCCAGCAGCGTCAGCTTGGCGTCGAGCTTCGCCTTGACGGCCGCGTTCACGCCCTGCAGCGAGGTCTGTTCGGCCTTGGCGTCGAGGTAGGCGAGCAGCGAGCCGTTGTACTCCGGCAGGACGGTGATGGAACCGTTCTTGAGCAGGCCGTAGGTGGTCTCGCGGCTGCCGATGTTCGGCTTGTAGGAGACCTTGATGCCCTTGGCCTTCAGGGCCTCGCCGTAGATGTCCGCGAGGAGGATGCTCTCGGCGAAGTTGTTGGAGCCGACGACGACCGAGCTGCCGTCCGCCTTGCCTCCGTCGAGCGGGTCGTCCGAGTCGTCGGAGGAGCCGCATCCGGCCAGCAGGACCGTGGCCGCGGCGAGCGCGACGGCCGCCGCGCCGGGACGTCTGCGGAGGAACCTGCTGCTGTGGGCGTTGGAAGTCACGTGTCCGTTTCCGAGCTCTCGGGTGCGATGGGGGGTGATGAAACGCGCAGGTCTCGATCCAATCCAGCCGCTTCTCGGTCAGTCAAGGGAAACCGTGTTAACGATTCACTTCGTCTTCGACCGGTGGACGGTGCCCCCGGCCCGGGTGGTGCTTCGTAATTGATTCTTGACGTCGGCCCTGTGCGAGCGTGTTCGAAGAGGCGATAGTCTCCCGGCAGTTGGCGTCGGTCACAGCGGTGTGCGGGGGCCGCTCCGGTGTCGTCACGCACCGTCCGTGTACAGGCGTGGCGCGTGCTGCCGTGGGATGCCGACCGCAGGGCAGGCACATCGATCAGCAGTCCATCACAACCGGTCACGAGCGTGCGCCGCGCGCGGTGCCGCACCCCACGAAGGAGGCCCGGTGTCCACGAACGAGGTGGACGCGCCAGCCCGGTCGGACGCCCCTTCCGTTCGCCGGGGCCTGCGGAGCTTCGCCGACCGGTGGCCCTTCCAGCGCAAGCTCAACGTGCTCGTCGGGGTGCCGCTCGCGGTGATCGCGGTGCTGCTGGCGTACCTGATCGCCGACCTGGTGCAGGAGTCGACCCGCGCCGAGGACGCCTCCCGGCTGGTGCGCGACAGCGCGCAGGTCGCCCGGCTGGTCTCCCTGGTGGAGGCCGAGCACCAGCAGGCCATCCTGCTGTCGGTGCGCCACGAGGCGTCGTTCGACGGCGGCACCCCCTCCTCCGAGCCCTACCGCGTGGCGCAGGCGAGCGTGGACAGCCAGGTGCGCACGGTGCGCGACACCTTCGGCGACCGGCTGCCCGGCACCGAGGCGCAGGCGCTGCGCGGCATCGAGGGCCTGGCCGGTCTGCGGGACACCATCGAGCAGGGCTACCTGCCCGCCGACAACATCGACCCCGCCTACGACGGCGCGGCCCAGGCCCTCATCGACGGCCTGGGCCTGGACCGCAACTCCGCGCTGGCCACCACCTTCACCGGCAACCTGCTCGACTCGCTGCTGCGCGCCGACGCCGCGCACGGCGCCTTCGAGACCGGCGTGTTCTCGGCGCGCACCGGGGACACCAACGCGCTGATCGAGTTCACCGGCGCGGTCGGCGCCCACGAGCTGTACGCCTACCAGGCCGAGCGGTTCGCCCGGTTCGCCGGCGAGGAGCAGGCCGACCGGCTCGGCGGCATCGAGCACAACGCCGCGCAGGCCGTCATCGACCGGCACTACGCCGAACTGGCCGTCGACCCCAGCTCCCTGCAGGCCGAGTCCGACCGGCAGATCCGCACGGCGCTGCGCGACGCCCTCGCCTCCTACGGCGACTACCAGCAGCAGGCCGAGAACCGGCTGGAGGTGACCGGCTCGCTCATCGACCGGATCGCCGACCGCGCCGAGCAGTCGGCCGACGACGCCGAGTGGCGCGCCGCGCTGCTGCTGACCCTGGCGCTGCTGGGCTTCGCGGTGTGGATCGCGTTCTCGGCGCTGGTGCGGCGCTCGGTGGTCCGGCCCGTGCTGGCCCTCACCGGCGCCGCCCAGGAGGTCGCCGACGTCGCCGGCCGCGAACTCGCGCGGGTCGCCGACGACGACGCCGAGGAGAGCGGGCCGCCCCGGCTGCGCGAGCTGCCGGTCACCGCGGACGACGAGATCGGTGAACTCGCCGAGGCCTTCAACAACGTGCAGACCACCGCGGCCGCGCTGCTGGAGCGCCAGGTGCTCAGCCGGCGCAACGTCGCGGAGATGTTCGGCAACGTCGGCCGCCGCGTCAGCAACCTGACGACGCGTCAGCTCGCGCTGATCGACGCGGTGGAGCGCGGCGAGACCGACCCGGCGCTGCTCGAACGGCTCTACTCCATCGACCACATCGCGGTCCGCCTGCGCCGCAACGCCGACAGCCTGATGCTGCTGGCCGGCATCCGCGAGACGGTCCTGGACGCCGGCCCGACCGCGCTCACCAATGTGGTGCGCGCCGCGCTCGGCCAGATCGAGGGCTACCAGCGGGTCCAGCTCCACGCCGGGACCGAGGTCATGGTCGAGCCCGACATCATCGGCGACCTGACGCTGATGGTGGCCGAACTCCTGGAGAACGCGGTGTCGTTCTCGCCCGCCGGCAGCCCCGTGGAGGTGACGGTCGGCTCCGGCCGGGAGGGCGCGTACATCAGCGTCGCCGACCACGGCCTCGGCATGAGCGCCGAGCGCCTCGCCGAGGAGAACGCCCGCCTGGTGCGCCGCGAGCGCCTCGACGTCGTGCCGACCAAGGTGCTCGGCCTGTTCGTGGTGGGCGCGCTGGCCCGCCGCTGGAACATCGATGTCACCCTCACCCGCACCCCGGGCGGCGGCGTGACCGCGGAGGTGGCGATCCCCTCGTCGCTGCTGCTGACGCTGAGCACGACGGTCAGCCCGGCCGTCCCGGCGACGGCGACGGCGGGCGTGGCCGGGAAGGCGGAGCCGGCGGTGGCGCCCACGGTCACCGCCCCGGCAGCGGCGCCCGCCGCACCCACGGTCTCGCCCGCACCGACCGCGGCGCCCACCGGCCCCACCCCCTCCGCCCCGGCCCCCGAGAGCGCGGGCCCGCTCCCCCGCCGTGCGCCCCGCAGGGAGCCCGCGGCGGCCGAGGGCGGCGCCCCGCTCATCCCGCGGGCCCGTGCCGAGCAGCCGCTGCCGTCGGGTGACGGCCCCCGCCCGCTGCGGCGCCGGGTGCGCGGGGCGACCCTGCGGACGACGGCCGAGGCGGCCGCCCAGCAGGCCGCGCTGCGCGCCCCGGGCCCGGCCGACGCGCAGGCCGTGCGGGACGCGCTGGAGGAGTTCGAGGCGGCCGTGGAGCGCGCCCACCGCGACACCGGCGAGATCCCCCTGGACGCCGTACGGAGCGCGGCGACCGCCTCCGACGAGGCCCGGGGCACCCCCGGCACGGACCGCCCCGCCCCGGACGCGGGCACCCCGGCCGCGCACCCGGCGGACCCCGCGGACGCGGACCCCGCCGGCTCCCACCCCGACACCCCCGCGGCGGACGACGACGACCGCCCGGCCGGGGACCGTCCCGCCCCCGACCGACCCCCGACCCACGACCGGAACCCCGGGCACCAGCACCTTCCGGAAGGAGCCGAGCAGTGAGCACGTCGACAGGTGACACCCCGACGGGCGACGCCACGCCGACCGACCTGCGGGCCGCCGCAGCCGACTTCACCTGGCTGCTCAACCGCTTCGCCACCGAGACGGCGGGTGTCGTGGACGCCATCGCCGTCTCCTCCGACGGCCTGTTGATCGCCGTGTCGGAGCTGCGTGAGCACGCCGACTCCGAACGGCTGGCCGCGATCGTCTCCGGCATCACCAGCCTCGCGGCCGGCGCCTCCGGCAACTACGGCCTGGGCGGCCTCAACAAGGTCATCATCGACCTGGAGGGCGGCCACGTCCTGGTCTCCGCGATCGGCAGCGGTGCCGTGCTCGGCGTGGTCACCGACAAGGAGGCCAAGCTCGGCAACATCGCCTACGAGATGACGGTCTTCGCCAACCGCGCGGGCGCCGCGCTCAGCCCGCAGCTGGTGCTGGAGCTGAAGAACACCGTCGACGCGGGCAGGAGCCGCAGCAGGCCCCGCGGCAGACTGCGCTGAGCGGCCACCGGCTCCCCTATCAGAAGGAAGAGGACCACCGATGGCGGAAGGCCGCACACCGCGCGGCGCCGGCGGGGACGGCGCCACCCCGGTGGGCCCCGTCCCCGCCGTACGGCCCTTCCTGGTCACCGCCGGCCGGGTGGCGGGCGCCGGCCGGGCCACGACCGGCCGGGCGATGCCCGTGGAGACCCAGGTGGTGGCCACCGTCGCCGGCCTCGAGGCGCTCGGCCGGCTCTCCTTCGAGCAGCACGACATCGTCGCCGCCTGCCGGGTCCCGCAGTCCCTCGCGGAGATCGCGTCCCGGCTGCGGCTGCACCTGAACGTGGTGCGGGTCCTCGCCGAGGACCTGCGCGTCGAGGGGCACTTGACGGTGCACGTGCCCGACTCGGGCGTCACGCACGACGCCTCCGTCCTGCGCAGGGTTATCGACGGCCTGCGGGCCGTCCCCGACTCCCGAGGGGTACTCCGTGAGACCGACTGACCCGATCACCGCCGGGGCCCCGGCCGCTCAGGCGTCCGTACGGCCGCCGCTGCCGGTGAAACTGGTCGTCGCGGGCGGCTTCGGCGTGGGCAAGACCACCGCCGTCGGCTCCATTTCCGAGATCGAGCCGCTGACCACCGAGGCGGCCATCACCGAGGTGGCGGCCGGCGTCGACGACCTCTCCCACACGCCGAGCAAGACGACGACCACGGTGGCGATGGACTTCGGGTGCCTCACCATCGACCCGACGCTGAAGCTGTACCTGTTCGGCACACCCGGGCAGGAACGGTTCGGCTTCATGTGGGACGACATCGTCGAGGGGGCGGTCGGCGGGCTGGTCATCGTCGACACCCGGCGGCTGGACGACTGCTACGCGGCCGTCGACTACTTCGAGCACAAGCAGATCCCGTTCGCCGTCGCGGTCAACGCCTTCGACGGGAAGGTGGAGCACGACCTGGACGAGGTCCGCTGGGCGCTCGACGTCGCGGACGGGGTCCCGCTGCTGGTCTTCGACGCACGCGAACGCGGCTCGGTGCGCGACGCGTTGCTGGTCGTCCTGGAGCAGGCCCTGCACCGCGCCGAGAACTGACGGTACGTCAGTAGACGTCCGGGCGCCACGAGTACGGTCCGGCCGCCCACGGGCAGCCGGACCGTTCGTGTCCGTGCGGGCCCCTACGCCCGCTGCCGCACCCCGCGCGAGACCGCGAAGCGGCCGAGCGCCCAGAAGACGGCCAGCGTGACCAGGGCGAGCCCGGCGACCAGGGTGGCGCCGCCCACGACCTTCTCGTAGTCGCGCTGGTAGAGGCCGTCGACGATGTAGCGGCCGAGGCCGCCGAGGCTGACGTAGGCGGCGATGGTGGCCGTGGAGACGATCTGGATGGCGCCCGAGCGCAGGCCGCCGAGGATCAGCGGGAGCGCCGCGGGCAGTTCCACCTGGAAGAGCACCCCGGCCTCGCTCATGCCCATGCCGCGGGCCGCGTCGACCGGCGAGGGGTCCACGGAGCGCATCGCCTCGTAGGTGGTGACCAGGATCGGCGGGACGGCGAGGACGACCAGCGGGGTCATCACGTTCACCATGCCGAAGCCGACCAGCAGGGTCATCAGCACCAGCAGGCCGAAGGTGGGCAGCGCCCGTCCGGCGACGGCGATCATGGCGAGCACGTTGCCGCCGCGCCCGTAGTGACCGGTGACCAGGCCGACCGGGAGAGCGATGAGGGCGGCGATGGCGAGCGCCTGGAGGGTGTAGCCGACGTGTTCCCCGACCCGGGTGGGGATGCCGTTGTAGCCGTGCCAGTGGGCGCCGTCGCCGAAGAAGGCGTTGATGAAGTGCAGCAGGTTCACCGGACTGCGTCCTCCAGGGCTGCGGTGGCCGGGTCGGGCACGTCCGCCGCCGGCCTGCGGCGTCCCGCGCGCGGCATCCACGGGGTGAGCAGCAGGCGTACGGCGACCAGCAGGGCGTCGGCGAGGATCGCCAGGACGGCCATGCTGAGCACGGCGTTCACCGCCAGCTCGGGCCGGTTGTAGATGTTGGCGTCGTTGATGAGGTTGCCGAGCGCGCCCTGGTTGCCGATGAGCGCGCCGACGGAGACGAGGCTGATGCTGGACACGGTCGCCACCCGCAGCCCGGCGATGACGGCCGGCACCGCGATCGGCAACTGGACCTGGAAGTAGCGCCGGACGGGCCCGAAGCCCATGGCGGTGGCGGCGGCGAGCGTCTCCGGCGGAACCGAGCGCACGCCGTCGACGATCGCGGGGACCAGTACGACCAGGCTGTAGACGGTGAGCGGGATCATCACCGTGAGCTCGGTCTGGCCGGTGTAGTCGATGAGCAGCACGAAGAACGCCAGCGACGGGATCGCGTAGAGCACGGTCGTCACCCACAGCACCGGCGGGTACAGCCAGCGCAGGCGCACGCAGAGCTGGGCCAGCGGCAGCGAGACCACCAGACCGGCGAGCACGGGCAGCAGAGCCTCGCGCAGGTGCAGCCCGACCAGGCCGAGCCAGCTGTGCTGGAGGTCGCTGGGGATGTCGAAGAAGCCGCTCATCCGGCGACCTTCGCGTCCGCGGGACCGCCCTTGGCGAGGCTGTGGGGCGCGGGGGCGTCGGTGGGGACGGCCGCGTGGGCCCCGCGGATGGCCTCGGCGATGGTCTGCTGGGAGACCACTCCGGTGGCCCGGCCGTCGGCGCCGACGGCGACCGCCCAGCCGGTGGGCGACAGCACGGCGCAGTCGAGCGCGGCGCGCAGCGAGTCGGTGCCGGGCACGAACGGCCGCCCGTGGGACAGCAGTCGGCCGGGGTCGATGCTCCCGGCGGTCAGCTCGTGCGGCTCGCTCCAGCCCAGCGGCCTGCCGTCGAGGTCGGTGACCAGGAGGTAGGGGGCCTCGCCCGTGGCCCGGGCGGCGATCTGCTCGGCGGTGGCGTCGACGGCCACGATCGGCGTGGTGAGCAGCGCCAGGCCGGTGGCCGGGAAGAAGGAGAGCCGGCGGATGCCGCGGTCGGCGCCGAGGAAGTCCTCCACGAACGCGTCCGCGGGCGCCGACAGCAGCTCGGCGGGCGGGGCGTACTGGGCGAGCCGGCCGCCGGTGCGCAGGACCGCCACCATGGTGCCGAGCTTGACGGCCTCGTCGATGTCGTGCGTGACGAACACGATGGTCTTGCCCAGCTCGGCCTGGATGCGCAGGAGTTCGTCCTGGAGTCCCTTGCGGACCACCGGGTCGACGGCGGAGAACGGCTCGTCCATCAGCAGCACGGGCGGGTCGGCGGCGAGGGCGCGGGCCACGCCGACGCGCTGCTGCTGGCCGCCGGAGAGCTGGTAGGGGTAGCGCTTGGCGAGGGCGGCGTCGAGACCGACCCGCTCCATCAGCTCCCGGGCCCGGCCGCGCGCCCGGTCCTTGCCCCAGCCGAGCAGGCGGGGCACGGTGGCGATGTTGTCGAGGATGGTGCGGTGCTGGAAGAGCCCGGCGTTCTGGATGACGTAACCCATCGAGCGGCGCAGGGTGTTGACCGGCTGCTGCAGGATGTCCTGGCCGTCGAGGAGGATCGTGCCCTCGGTCGGCTCGACCATCCGGTTGATCATCCGCAGGGTGGTCGTCTTGCCGCATCCGGAGGGGCCGACGAGGACGGTGATGGACCGGTCGGGTATCTCCAGGGAGAGCCGGTCGACCGCGACCGTGCCGTCCGGATACCGCTTGGTGACTGAATCTATCCGTATCAAAACGCCGAACACCCTTCGGGTCTGGCACAGAGGTGCCCGCTTGCGCCGTGTGCGGACGGGCCGTTGCGGGGAGAGTCTAGACCGCGTGTGCGACGAGATCCGGACGCCTGGACGGCCGGTGCGGGACGTCTCACCGGCCGGACCGTCGCGGTGAGACGGGCACCGGCACCGGGTGCTTCAGGCCGCCACCGGCACCCCGGGCGTGTGCAGCACCCGGCCGCCGGGCAGGACCGCGAACACCTCGCACCCCTCCCGCGCGGCCGCCCACGCGACGCCCTCCTCGCCCAGCGCGAAGGCCGCCGTGGCGACCGCGTCCGCCTCGGTGAGCGTCGGCGCGACGACGGTGAGGCTGTCCAGGCCGGTCGCGGGCAGCCCGGTGCGCCCGTCGAGGATGTGGTCGCCGCGTTCGTAGCGCGCGGAGGTCGCCACGCCCCCGTGGCTCACCTCCAGCACGGCGCACAGCCGGTCGGCGTGCCCGGGGTGCCGTACGCCCACCCGCCACGGCCCGCCGGCGACGGCCACGTCCCCGCCGGCGTTGAGGCAGAACCGGCGCAGTCCGGCGCCGGTCAGCAGGTCGGCGGCCCGCTGCACCGACCAGCCCTTGACCACGGCGCACGGGTCGAGGCCCCGGCCGGGCAGCCGTACGTCGAAGGCACCGCCGGTGGCGCGGCGCAACTCCTCGCTCAGGGCGAGCACGTGGGCCAGGTCCGCGCTCAGGGCGCCGGCCGGCAGCTCGCCCCGCCCGTACCGGGACACCTCGCTGTCCTCGCGGAACGGGCTGAACCGCCGGTCGACCTCGCGCAGCCACGCGAAGACGGCGTCCGCCGGGCCGTCCGGGACGTCCGGGTCGTCGATGCGCAGGGACACCGGGAAGCCCATGACGTGCTCGACGCGGCGCACGTCAGAGGCCCCGTGCGTCGAGGGCGGCCTGCAGCGACTCCTTGTAGCCGTCGCTGGTGACCGTCGCCCCGGACACCGTGTCGATGGCGGCGCTCTGGGCCCGGAGGGTCTCCGCGACGAGCTTCGGGACGGCGTTCGCCGTCTGCGGGTGGTCCGGTGCCCGGAGCATCGTGACGGCGGTGATCCGGTCGCCCTCGAAGGTGACCTGCACCTGCACGTCGCCCTTCTCGGTGGGCACGGTGGAGCCCGTGACGACGGTCGACCCGGCGGCCCCCGGGGAGGCGGCGGCCGAGGGGGTGCCGGTCGGGGCCGCCTCGGCGGTGCCGCCCGACGCGGTGCCCGTCGACGGCTCGTACCGCCACAGGGGCACCAGCGCGGCGGCGGACAGGACCAGGACGGGAAGTGCTCGCTTCACGGTGTCTCCTTCGCTTTCCGGTGGTACGTCGGTCCCGGGCCCGGTCAGCCCGCCAGGCTGAAGCGCTCGAAGTGGATCTGCCGCCCGGGCACGCCCAGTTCGCGCAGGGTGGCGAGGACGGCCCGCATCATCGGCGGCGGCCCGCACAGGAAGACGTCGCGCTCGGCGATGTCCGGCACCAGGCCCGACAGGTCGCGCGCGGACAGCCGGTCGGGCACCGGGGGCCCGGTGACCAGGTGCACGTCGGCGCCCTTCTCGCGGGCCAGCTCGCGCAGTTCGGCGTGGAGCACGGCGTCGCGCTCGGCGGTGACCCGGTGGACGACCACGGCGTGGCCGTGCAGTTCCTCCAGCAGCGCGCGGACCGGGGTGACGCCGACGCCGCCCGCGATGAGCACGGCGTCGGGCCGGGTGCGGTGCAGGGCGGTGAAGGCGCCGTAGGGGCCCTCGGCGAACACCCGGGTGCCGGGCCTCAGATGACGCAGCGCGGCCGAGCCGTCGCCCGCGGCCTTGACGGTCAGGCGCAGCCGGGTGCCGTCGGGGGCGGCCGACAGGGAGAACGGGTTGGCCTGCCACCAGCGGTCGCGGGTGAGGAACCGCCACAGGAAGAACTGGCCGGCCCGCGCGGGCAGCCGGTCCAGGTCGCGGCCGGTGACGTACACGGAGACCACGTCGTCCGACTCGGGGACGACCGCCTCGACGCGCAGCCGGTGGCGCAGGTTGCGCCACAGCGGCAGCCCGAGGCGGCCGAACAGGACCGCGCCGAGGGCCGCGCCCCACACGGTGTACCAGTAGGCCGTCGCGGCGGACGACGCGGTGAACGTGGTGCCGAGGGCGATCTGGTGGGTGAAGGCCAGGACGACGGCGACGTAGGCGTAGAGGTGGATGAAGTGCCAGGTCTCGTAGGCGAGCCGGCGGCGGGCCCAGCGGGCGGAGACGGCGCCGAGGACCAGGACGAGCCCGAGCGCGACGACGGCCCGCAGCACGCCCTCGGCGGTCTCGGCGAGGTCCACGAGCTGGCCCACCGGGTCGGTCGAGCCGGCCAGGCCGGCGTAGCCGCAGGTGATGAACACGACGTGGCCGACCAGGGTCCACAGCAGCCCGAAACCGGTCCACCGGTGCCACCGGGTCAGCCGGTCCATGCCGATGCGGCGGTCGAGCCAGGGCAGCCGGGCCACCAGCAGCAGCTGGAAGGCCATGAGCAGGGCGCCGTACAGGCCGGCGAACCGGCCGAGGACGACGAGCGCGCCGGAGCCGAGGCCGGCGTCGGCGGCGAAGAAGGTGACGGCGGCGACGTTCGCGGCGAGCAGCGCGTACAGGCCGGCGCGGGCCACGACGCGGGGACGGACGGCCGTGGCGGGCGTGGGGGGTGACTGGACGGTCGTCACGGACGGAAACTCCTTGATCGCGAACCCTGCGACGGGAATCCCTTGATCGGGTCCTCGGAACACAGAGCCTGGCCGACCGTCGCTGTCGATTTCCTGTCGTACAACTTTCAAGAGCATATCGATCCGGTCCCGGGGCCGGGCGGGGGGCCGACCGGGGCACCGGGGTGGCGCAGTATGAGCGGGTGGAGAAGGTACGACTGCTCGTGGTGGACGACGACCCGCCGATCGCCGACCTGGTGGCGACGGTCGCCCGGTACGAGGGCTGGGAGGCGGCCACGGCGCACTCGGGCGAGGAGGCGCTGAGCCGCGCCGCCGCGTTCCGCCCGGACATCGTGGTGCTCGACCTGATGCTGCCCGACCTGGACGGTTTCGGGGTGCTGGACCGGCTGCGCCGTTCCGGGACGATGGTGCCGGTGGTGTTCCTGACCGCGCGGGACGGTGTGGCCGACCGGGTGGCGGGGCTGACCCGGGGCGGGGACGACTACCTGGTGAAGCCGTTCGCGGTGGAGGAGCTGATGGCCCGGCTGCGCACGGTGCTGCGCCGGGCCGCGGGCCCCGGCTTCCCGCGGTCGGTGCTGCGGGTGGCGGACCTGACGATGGACGAGGACACCCGCGAGGTCCGCCGCGGCGACGCCCTGCTGACGCTCACCCCGACCGAGTACGAGGTGCTGCGCTACCTGATGCGCAGGTCGCCGGCCGTGCTCACCAAGGCGCAGATCCTCGACCACGTCTGGGAGTACGGCTTCGGCGGCCGGTCCAACGTGGTGGAGCTGGTCGTCAGCCGGCTGCGCCGCAAGCTGGACGCGACGGGCGCGCCGCTGATCCACACGGTGCGCGGCTTCGGGTACGTGGTGCGGCAGGCCCCGCGGTGATCTCCCGGCTGCGGCGGGCGTACCGGGGCCTGCGGCTCGGCACCCGGCTGGCGCTCGGCCTCGGGGCGCTGTCGCTGGTGGTGTTCGCGGTGGTCGGCACGGCCCTGACGACGTCCATGCGCGGCTACCTCTCCACGCAGCTCGACGACCAGCTCCGGCTCGCCCAGCTCGGGCAGTCCAAGAGCATCGCGGAGCACGGCACGCTCCAGGGCAAGAAGTACTACCGCTGGTACTACGCCGTCTACGACGTGGGCGCGGCCGGGACGCCCGCGCTGCGCACGCCGGAGGAGCCCACCGACCTGCCCGAAGACGTGACGGCGCTCACCGCGCTGGCCCGGGCGCAGACCGCCGCCGGCACGGAGGTGCTGCGCACCGCCGACCTCGCCGGGAGCGGGGCGTACCGGTTGCGCGCCTGCGAGGTGGAGCCCGGGGTGGTGCTGGTCAGCGCCGCGCCGATGGACGGCCTCCAGGACACCGTGCGCCGGCTGGTCACCGTCCAGGTCGTCGCCTTCGGGCTCGCGCTGCTGGCCCTGGTGGTGTGCGGCCGGGCGCTGCTGCGCCGGGGCCTGAAACCGCTCAGCGACATGGCGCACACCGCGCACGACATCGCCTCGCACGACCTCACCGAGTCCGAGGCGCGGCTGCCGCTGCGCGCGGACCGGCCGGGCGGCGCCCCGGAGGTGGAGGAGCTGCGCACCGCGTTCACCACCATGCTGGAGCACATCGACGACTCCCTGGCGGTGCGCGCGGAGGCGGAGCAGCGGCTGCGCCGGTTCGTCGCGGACGCCTCGCACGAACTGCGCACGCCGCTGATGTCGGTGCGCGGCTACGCCGACCTCTTCCAGTACGCGGCGGCCAACGAGCCCGCCGAACGCGAACGCCACCTGGCCCGGCTGCGCGCCGAGGCCGCCCGGATGGGCGTCCTGCTGGACGACCTGCTGCTGCTCGCCCGGCTGGACGCGGCGGAGGTGGAGACCCCGCTGCGCCCGCAGGAGGCGGACCTGGTCGAGCTGGTGGGGCAGGCGGCGGACGCGTTCCGCGCGGGCCACCCGGGCCGTGCGCTGACCGTGGCGCCGGGCCCGGCGGCCCTGCCCCTGCGGATCGACCCGCAGCGCGTGCGCCAAGTCCTGGACAATCTGCTGACCAACGCGGCCGTGCACACCCCGCCGGGCACTGCGGTGTCGGTGGCGGTGTCCGTCGCCGACGGCCGGGCGCTGGTCCGGGTGGCCGACCGGGGGCCCGGCATACCGCCCGGCGACCGGTCCCGGGTCTTCGACCGCTTCTACCGCGTCGACAAGGCCCGCAGCCGTGACCGGGGCGGCAGCGGCCTGGGCCTGTCCGTGGCCCGCTCCCTGGCCGAGGCGCACGGCGGCAGCCTCGCCCTCGCCGACGAACCGGGCGCGACGGCCTTCGTCCTCGCCCTGCCGCTGCGCTGACCCCCGGCGCCCGGGCTCACGGGCGCCGGGCGCCCGCGGGATGACCACCCCTCGCGCGGGGCAGAACTCCCCCGACGTCCTCCGCCTCCGACAGCACCGCCGTCGCCCCTCCGCCCGCAGTGCGTGGGTTCCCGGACACCGCACCGTCACGCCGGAGGGGAACGCCTCCCCCGTTCCCTCCCCGCAGAGGGCCCCCGAGGCCCCGCCGATCCGCCGCCCCGGCCGGCCCGCCCGGCACGGTCGTGGCGCGAAAGGACGACGTGCGCCGTGTCCCTGCTGCCGCTCGACGACCCCACCGCCCCGCCGCCCGCCGCCTCGCCGGCCCTCGCCGCCGCGGGCCCGCCCTCCGCGCTTGCCGTCCCGCCGCTGCCCGGTCTGCCCCTGCGCCGCCCGGGACCGCTGCCCCCGTCGGCCGCCCGGCACGCCCGCCACGCGATGACCCTGCTGCCGCTGCTGCTCCTCGGCGTCTGGGCGGCGGTCGACCGGCAGGCCGTGCACGACGGGGTCACCCGCCTCGCCGGCGCCGATCCGTGGTGGCTGCTGGCCGGGGCGGGCTTCACGTTCCTCGGCTGTGTGGTCGCCGCCTGCATCCGGCAGGGCGCCGTGCCCGAGCGCCTGCCGCCGGGCCTGCTGGTCGCCTCGCAGTTCGCCGCGGGCGCCGCCAACCACGTCCTGCCGGCGAGCATCGGGGCGCACGCGGTGACGCTGCGGTTCCTGCAGAAGCAGGGGGTCCCGCTGCCCCGCGCGAGCGCGTCGCTGGCCCTGTACTCGCTGGTCCGGGCACTCGCGAAGACGCCGGTGGTGCTGGTCTTCCTGCTGGCGGCGCCGAGCGCGGTGCGCCCCGAGGCGCTGCTGCCCGACGGGCGGACGCTGCTCGTGGCGGTGGCGGGCGTGCTGCTGGCCCCGGCGGCGGCCACGCTGGTCCTCGCGGCGGTGCGGCCGCTGCGCGGCCCGGCGCTGGACTGCCTGCGCACGGCCCTGACGGGGGTGCGCGAACTGCACACCCGCCCGAGCCGGTTCCTGCCGCTGTGGGGCGGGGCGGTCGCGGCGCCGCTGGTCCAGGCGAGCGTGGTGGCCTCGGTCGGCACCGCGCTGGACCTGCCGCTGTCCTGGCCGCAGCTGGTGTTCGCGTACCTGGCCGCGACCACCGCGGCGGGCGCGGTCCCGGCGCCGGGCGGCATCGGCCCGGTCGACGCGGCCCTGGTGCTGACCCTGGCCGGCTACGGCACGCCGCTGTCGCTGGCCACGGCCACGGTCCTCGGCTACCGCGTCCTGACGGTCTGGCTGTTCCTGGTGCCGGGGATGCTGGTCATGTCGGCGATGGTGCAGCGGGAGGCGCTGTGACGGACGCCGTGCGCCTCCCGGTGCGCCGGCTCAGCCCTCGGCGGGGGTCAGCCGCAGCGAGATGCTGTTGATGCAGTACCGCTGGTCCGTGGGCGTGGGGTAGCCCTCGCCCTCGAAGACGTGCCCGAGGTGCGAACCGCACCGCGCGCAGCGGACCTCGGTGCGGACCATGCCGTGGGAGCGGTCCTCGATCAGCTCCACGGCGTCGGTGTCCTTGGGGTCGTAGAAGGACGGCCAGCCGCAGTGCGACTCGAACTTGGTCTCGGAGGTGAACAGTTCGGCACCGCAGGCGCGACAGGAGTAGACGCCGCGGGTCTTGGTGTCGGTGTACTCACCGGTGAAGGCGGGCTCCGTCGCCGCCTGCCGGAGCACCGCGTACTCGGCCGGTTCCAGCTCCGCGCGCCACTGCTCGTCCGGCTTCTCGACGTCGTACGACATGAGTCTCAGCCCCTCACTTCGACAGCTGTTCCAGGATGCGCGGGCCGAGGTCGGTGACGTCGCCCGCGCCCATGGTGAGAACGAGATCACCGGGCTTGGCCATTCCCGCGATCACCGCGGGCGCCCCGGCCTTGTCGTGGACGGCCGTGACGTCCGCGCCGGCCTTCCGGGCGGCGTCGATGATGAGGTCGCTGGTGACACCGGGGACCGGGTCCTCGCGCGCGGGGTAGATGTCGAGGACCACGGAGGCGTCCGCCAGGGCGAGGGACTGCCCCATCTCCGTGGCGAGCTCCTGGGTGCGGGAGAACAGGTGGGGCTGGAAGAGGACCAGGATGCGGGCGTCCGCGGCCGCGGCGCGCATCGCCTCCAGGTCGGCCGTCATCTCGGTGGGGTGGTGGGCGTAGGAGTCGACGACCTGCACCCCGGCCGCCTCGCCCTTGAGCTGGAGCCGGCGCTTGACGCCCGTGTAGGCGGCCAGTGCGGGCGCCAGGTCCGCCGCGGGCACGCCGAGCGCGACGCCCGCGGTGAGGGCGGCGACCGCGTTGAGCGCGTAGTGGCGGCCGGGCACCGACACGGTGAAGACGGTCTCCCGGCCGTCCAGCACGACGGTGACCTCGCTCCTGAGGCCCTGCGCGACGATCGAGCTGACCCGCACGTCGGCGTCCTCGGCCTCGCCGTAGGTCACCACGGTGAGGCCTTCGCGCCGGACCCGGCGGGTCAGCTCGCGGGCGCCCGGGTGGTCGGCGCAGACCACCAGGGTGCCGCCGGGCACGATCTTGTCGGCGAAGGTCTCGAAGGACTCGTAGATCTCGTCCATCGAGGCGTAGTTGGCGTGGTGGTCGAGCTCCACGTTGAGGACGATCGCGACCTCGGGGCGGTAGGTGTGGAAGCTGCGGTCGGACTCGTCCGCCTCGGCGACGAAGATCTCGCCGTCGCCGTGCAGGGCGTTGGAGCCGGGGGCGTCCAGGTCGCCGCCGATCGCGTACGAGGGGTGCAGGCCCAGCTCGGACAGGGAGACGGCGAGCATCGAGGTGGTGGTGGTCTTGCCGTGGGTGCCGGCCACGGCGATGGCGCGGCGGCCCTCCATGAGGGCGGCGAGGGCGTCGGAGCGGTGCACCACGGGGATGCCCAGCTCGGCCGCGCGGACCAGCTCCGGGTTGTCCTGGCGGATGGCCGACGACACGACGACGCAGGTCGCGTCGTCGGCGAGGTGTCCGGCGGCGTGCCCGATGTGCACGGTGGCGCCGAAGGAGCGCAGGGCGTCCGCGGTGGCCGACTCCTTGGCGTCGCTGCCGGCCACCCGGGCCCCGCGCTGCGCCAGGATCTTGGCGATCCCGGACATCCCGGCCCCGCCGATGCCGATGAAGTGCGGTCGGTCGAAGGGGGAGGGGATGCCGGGGGCCATGCGTTCATCTCCAGGGGCTGCGTACGACGAGTGCGGCCCCCACCCTATTGCCTGCGGGCCCCCGCCACCGGCACCGCGGTCCCCCGTCCGCGACCGGGTCCCCGCGGCCGGCGGGTGCGACTACGCCTTGCTGTGCGAGAACAGCTTCAGGACCGGCACGCCCACCTTGTGGCGGGCGCGGGAGGCCCAGTCGCGGTGGAAGAACTCCTCCACGTAGTGCGGGTCGGTCAGCACGATCACCTCGTCCGCGCCGACCTCCTGGACCGCCGCCTTGAGGGCGTCCAGCGGGTGGTCCTCGACGAGTCTGCCCTCGGCCGCGCTGCCCGCGGTGCGCAGCGCGGTGAGGGATACCTCCAGGGCCCGCTCGCCCACGGTCAGCGCCTCCTCGCCCTCCGGGGTCTGCCCCTCCCGCACGGCTTCGTCGAGTTCGCCGAGGGCGACGTCGTCGATGGCCCGCAGCAGCCGGTCGGCCTGCTCGCCGCGCGGCTGGAGCAGCACGTGGAAGGAGACCGCCTCGTCGCCGTGCAGGGTGGTGACGAACTCCACGTCGGCGGACGTCAAGGCCTTCTCGATCATCAACACGCTTGTGAACACCAGCGCCCCTTCTCCTGGGCCTGCAGCGGCCCTGCGGAAACCATCCTTCCCCGTGCCCGCACGGGGATGCCGTCCTAGTCTGCCCACCCGCAATGAAACGGAACGGATGATTCCGCCGTTTCGGAGCCCCGGGTGTCGCGCGGCGGGCCCGGTGCCCGCCGCGGACCCCCGGATACCCGCCTCACGCCCGCCGGTACCTGCCGTAGAGGAATCCCTCCTCCTCCAGCAGGGAGACCAGCGCGAACCGGTGCGGGACCGGCACCGCCGGTCCGCCCGCGATCCGCTGCGCCGCCCCCGCGGTGAGCATGGGCGCGACGGTCAGGCACAGCTCGTCCAGCACCTCGGCGGCCACGAGCTGGCCCAGCAGCCGGGGCCCGCCCTCGGTCAGCAGCCGGGTGTGGCCCAGCCCGGCCAGCGCCCGCACGGCACGGGCCGGGTCCACGCCGACGCCGTCCCCGGCCGTCACCACGCGGGCGCCCGCCTTCTCGGCCGCCGCCACGCGGTCCGGCGCGGCCGCGGCGCCGGTCAGCACCAGCGTCGGGACCGCCGGCGAGGTGAACAGCGGGAGCGAGAAGTCCAGGTCCAGGCTCGCCGTGACCACGGCGATCGCGGGCGCGGGCGTCTGTCCCGCGGCCTCCCGCCGCGCGGCGAACTCCGCCCGCACGCGGGCGGGCCGGTAGCCCTCCTGACGGACCGTCTCCGCACCGACCACCACGACGTCCGCGAGGGCCCGCAGGGTGCCGAAGATGCGCATGTCGGTGGCGTTGGAGATGGGGTGCGAGCGGCCCTCGTGCTGGGCGGCCCCGTCGAGCGTGGAGACCATGTTGGCGCGCAGGTACGGCCGCGGCCCACCGGGCGCGGGCTCGGGGTAGGCATAGGCGTCCGCGATCTCGTCGAGGCTCCACTCGCCGGCTCCGGGGTCCCCACCCCTCTCGGCGCTCCCGCCGGGTGCCGTCGGCGCTGTCTGGTCGGTCACAGGGAACAGGCGTCGCATGCCTGGCAGTCTGGCACGCCCCGTAAGCTGGGGAACCGTGTCGTCCTCCACCCCCGCCCCCGACCTCGGCCCCCGCGCCGGGGCCGCCCCGCTGTCCCTGTGCGCCCGCGAGCCGCACGTGCCCGCCGACCGGCTGGTCGCCGAGATGGTGCCGCCGCCGCGTTTCGACTCGGTGCGCTTCGGGACGTACGTCCCCGACCCCGGGCAGCCCAGCCAGAGCGAGGCGGTGCAGGTGCTGGAGGAGTTCGCGGGCGGGCTCGGCGGGGCGCACGCCGTCGGCGGGGCCAAGCGGGGCTTCCTCGGGTTCGGCCGGTCCCGGGCACCCAAGGCCCCGGCCGGACCGCGCGGGGTCTACCTGGACGGCGGCTACGGCGTCGGCAAGACCCACCTGCTCGCCTCCCTGTGGCACGCCACCCCGGCGGACCCCTCCCTGAAGGCGTTCGGCACGTTCGTGGAGCTGACCAACCTGGTGGGCGCCCTGGGCTTCCAGCAGACCGTGCGCACGCTCTCCGGCCACCGCCTGCTGTGCATCGACGAGTTCGAGCTGGACGACCCGGGCGACACCGTGCTGGTCTCCACCCTGCTCGGCAAGCTGGTCGAGGCGGGCGTCGCGCTCGCCGCCACCTCCAACACCCTGCCCGGCAAGCTCGGCGAGGGCCGCTTCGCGGCGGTCGACTTCCTGCGCGAGATCCAGGGGCTGTCCGCGCACTTCCGCACCCTGCGCATCGACGGCGAGGACTACCGCCACCGCGGGCTGCCCGAGGCGCCGGCGCCCTGCTCCGACGAGGCCGTCACCAAGGCGGCGCACGCCACCGAGGGCGCCTCGCTGGACGACTTCGCGCACCTCCTCGAGCACCTGGCCAAGGTCCACCCGAGCCGGTACGGCGCGCTGACCGACGGCCTGCGGGCGGTGTGCCTGACGGACGTCCGCCCGGTGCCCGACCAGTCGACGGCGCTGCGCCTGGTGGTGCTGGCCGACCGGCTCTACGACCGCGAGGTCCCGGTGCTGGCCTCCGGGCTGCCCTTCGACCGGCTGTTCAGCGAGGAGATGCTGAACGGCGGCTACCGCAAGAAGTACTTCCGCGCGATATCCCGCCTCACCGCCCTGGCCCGCGACGGGCAGCGGCTGGCCGCCCCCGCCTGACCGGCCGTCCCGGCCCCGCGTCCGGACGGATCGCGCCACGACCCCTCGTTTTTCGGGCGCAGTCGGGCGCGTAACACGGAGTTCACCCTGCAAAGGGCGGGACGCCGCTACCGTGGTTCTTGACCAGCCGTTGACCATTCTTTGGTGCGCGCCAGAAGCAGGGATCGCGGGAGGGGGGCGCATGGTCCGACGTGCGACGGCCCGGCTCGCGGCCGGACTGCTCACCGCCCTCCTGCTCGTCCTCCCCTTCGTCGCGTCCGACGCGTGCGCACCACCGTTCGCACCCGCGCACACCGCCGGTCAGGCCGAGGCCCGGCCCGGGGCCGGGACCGCCCCCTCCCCCGCCGCGCTGCGCGACGAGCGCGTGACCCACCGCGACTGCGACCGGCCCGGGGCACCGACCGCTCCCCTGCGCACCCGCGACCGCGCGCGGGCCGTCGCCGCCGGCGCGCCGCCGCAGGGCGTGGAGCGCGCCGCCCACGACGACGCCGTCCCGCACCCGCCGTCCGCGGCCGGGGCGGCCCACCACCGCCCGCCGAGAGCCCCGGCGGGCCACTCTCCCGCAGCCCTGCAGGTCTTCCGCTGCTGAGAGGGACGCAGAACAGCGCCTCCCCACCTGTCCTGCACGTCCGACGCGCCCCCCACGGCGCGCCAGGAGGAATCAGCCCATCATGCAGCCGCTCTTCCACCACGCCCGTATGCCCGGGCACCGCCCCGAGGGTTTCGCCCGCCTCGTTGAAGGCCGGTCCCCCGCCGCCCCGTTCCCCGTCTCCCGCGCCGCGCGGGCCCTCCCGGCACCGATCGCGGGCACCCGGTGAGGCCCGCCATGACCTCCGTGACCTCCCCGTCGTCGAGGTTCCCCCACCTGCGGCAGGACCTCGCCGCCTCGCTCGTCGTGTTCCTCGTCGCGCTCCCGCTGTGCGTGGGCGTCGCCGTCGCCTCCGGTGTACCGGCCGAACTGGGCCTGGTCACCGGCATCGTGGGCGGCCTGGTCACCGGCCTGCTGCCGGGCAGCAGCCTGCAGGTGTCCGGGCCGGCCGCCGGGCTCACCGTGCTGGTCTTCGAGGCGGTCGACCGCTTCGGGCTGCCCGCGCTCGGCGTCGTCGTGCTGGCCACCGGACTGCTCCAGCTCCTCATGGGCGCCCTGAAGTGGGGGCGCTGGTTCCGGGCGATATCCGTCTCGGTCGTCGAGGGGATGCTGGCCGGCATCGGACTGGTCATCATCGCGGGCCAGTTGTACGCGGCGGCCGGGCTGAAGGCGCCCGCCTCCGGCCTCGACAAGATCCTGGGCCTGCCCGGGGCCGCGGTGGACGCCGTCGGCAGCACCGGGGCGCTCGCCTCCCTGGCGGTGGGCGCGGGCACCGTCGCGGTGATGGTGGCGTGGAGGAGGCTCCCGGCGCGGGCCCGGGCCGTGCCGGGCGCGCTCGCCGCGGTCGTCCTGGCGACGCTCGCCGTCCTCGCCCTCGGCCTGCCCGTCGCGACGGTCGAGGTGGACGGGCTGCTGTCCGCCGTCCAGCCGCCCGGCGCGGACGCCTTCGGCGGCCTGGCCGACCCGGCGCTGCTCGGCACGATCCTCGCCTTCACCCTGATCGCCTCCGCGGAGAGCCTGTTCAGCGCGGCCGCCGTGGACCGGCTGCACACCGGTCCGCGCACCGCGTACGACAAGGAGCTGATGGCGCAGGGCGCGGGCAACGCGGTGTGCGGCGTGCTCGGCGCGCTGCCCATGACGGCGGTGATCGTGCGCAGCTCCGCCAACGTCCAGGCCGGGGCCCGCACCAAGGCGTCCCGGGTCCTGCACGGCGCGTGGCTGCTGCTGTTCGCGGCGCTGCTGCCGTCCGCGCTGGCGCTCATCCCGCTGCCCGCGCTGGCCGGCGTCCTGGTCCACGCGGGCTGGAAGCTGATCCCGTTCCGCGGTGTCGCCGCGCTGTGGCGGCGGCACCGGGGTGAGGCACTGATCCTGGTGGTCACGGCGGTGTCGATCGTCGCGGTCAACATGTTCGAGGGAGTGCTCATCGGCCTGGCCCTGTCCGTGGTGAAGACCGCGTGGGAGGCCTCGGCCGTGAAGCTGGACGTCGTCGACAAGGGCGCCGGCCCGATCCGGGCGTACCTCGCGGGCAACGCCACCTTCCTGCGGCTGCCGAGGATCCTCGACAGCCTGGAGGCGCTGCCCCAGGACCGTCCGGTCGAACTGGACCTGTCCGGCCTGCACCACCTCGACCACGCCTGCCGCACGGCGCTGGAGAACTGGGCCGAGCGGCACAGCGCCGCCGGCACGGAGCCGGTCAGGATGACCGCCCTGCGCTGAGCGGGCCGGGGCCACGCGTCCGCCGTCCGGTCCGGGCAGGGGGGCGTGGCCCCGGACCGGACGGTGGGCATATCGTGGCAGAGCAGGCGATTCAGACCTCTGGGACCTCTGGTGAAGGGGGTCGTCATGCTCCAGGAACTGGTGACGGCGGCCGTCGCGGTCGGCGCCGGCGGGGCCGCGTACCTGCTGGCGGGCGCCCGGGTGATCAAGCAGTACGAGCGCGGGGTGGTGTTCCGGCTGGGCCGCGTCGTCGGCGACGTGCGCACACCCGGCTTCACGACGGTGATCCCCGCGGTCGACCGGCTGCGCAAGGTCAACCTGCAGATCGTGACGATGCCGATCCCCGCCCAGGAGGGCATCACCCGCGACAACGTCACCGTGCGGGTGGACGCGGTGGTGTACTTCCGGGTCGTGGACGCGGCGGCGGCGATCGTGAACGTCGAGGACTACCGCTTCGCCGTCTCCCAGATGGCGCAGACCTCGCTGCGCTCCATCATCGGCAAGAGCGAGCTGGACGACCTGCTCTCCAACCGGGAGAAGCTCAACGAGGGCCTGGAGCTGATGATCGACAGCCCGGCGATCGGCTGGGGCGTGCAGATCGACCGGGTCGAGATCAAGGACGTGTCGCTGCCGGAGTCGATGAAGCGCTCCATGGCCCGCCAGGCCGAGGCCGACCGCGAGCGCCGGGCCCGGATCATCAACGCCGACGCCGAGCTGCAGGCGTCCAAGAAGCTCTCCGAGGCCGCCAAGGAGATGTCGGACCAGCCGGCCGCGCTGCAACTGCGGCTGCTCCAGACGGTGGTCGCGGTGGCCGCCGAGAAGAACTCCACCCTGGTGCTGCCCTTCCCGGTGGAGCTGCTGCGGTTCCTGGAGAAGGCCCAGCAGCAGCCTCCCCCACCGCGCGTCGAGCCGTGACACGGGCACCGGGCGTGGTTCCCGGGGCGCGCACCGGGTGGTAGACACGACGGGATCACCGTCCCTGTCCGCCAGCAGGAAGGTCGTCCCCGTATGTCCGCGACCCGTCGTCAACTGCTCGCCCGCACCGGTGCCGTGGGAGCCGGCATCGCGTTCGGCGGGGCCCTCGCCGAGCTCTTCGCCGGCACCGCCGCCGCGCAGCCCCTCGGCCGCACCGGCTACGGCCCCCTCGTCCCCGACCCGAACGGCCTGCTCGACCTGCCGAAAGGATTCCGCTACCGGGTGCTGTCCCGCGAGGGCGACCCGCTGCGCTCCGGCGAGGGCCCGGTCCCCTCGCACCACGACGGCATGGCCGCCTTCGCCGGCCGCCACGGCCGCGGCGGTGTCCATCTGGTCCGCAACCACGAGAACCGCGTCGACGCCCGGGTGCCCGTCCCCGTGATCGACGGCCTCACCTACGACCCCGCCGGCAAGGGCGGCTGTACGGCCCTGGTCCTGGACGCCCGGGGCGAGGTGGTGTCGGAACGGGTGGCCCTCGCCGGCACGGCCGTCAACTGCGCGGGCGGGCCCACCCCCTGGGGCACCTGGCTGAGCTGCGAGGAGACCGAGGACCGGGCCGGCACCAACGGCTACACCAAGGACCACGGCTTCGTCTTCGAGGTCGACGGCGCGGACCCGCACCGCTCCGGCGCCGTCCCGCTGACCGCGATGGGCCGCTTCCAGCACGAGGCGATCGCGGTGGACCCGCGGCGGGGCGTCGTCTACGAGACGGAGGACGCGTTCCTGAAGCCGTTCGGCCTGTTCTACCGGTTCCTGCCCGAGAAGCCGCTCGGCGGCCCCGGCTCGCTGCGGGCCGGCGGACGGCTCCAGGCCCTGCGCGTGCCGGACGTGCCCGACCTGTCCTCGATCCAGGAGACCGGCACCTCCTTCGACCGCGTCGAGTGGGTCGACGTGCCCGATCCCCTCGCCCAGGGCACGCCCGTGCGCCTGCAGGACTTCGGGCCGCGCGGCATCACCCACGCGCAGAAGCTGGAGGGCTGCTACTGGGGCGGCCGTTCGGTGTACTTCGTGTCGTCGTTCGCGCGCGGCGCCGACGGCTCGGCCGCGGACCACTTCGGCCAGATCTGGCGCTACGACCCCGACCACCACCGCCTCACCCTGGTCGTGGTCTTCGGCCCCGACACCGACGTGCGGCTGCCCGGCGAGTCCCCCGACAACATCTGCCTCGCCCCCAGCGGCGGCCTGATGGTCTGCGAGGACGGCAACGGCGCCCAGCACGTCTTCGGCGTCACCCGGCACGGCGAGGTCTACGCGATGGCCCGCAACGCCCAGAACATCGGCACCGCCGAGCAGCCGGAGTGGGGCGAGTTCGCCGGGGTCACCTTCTCCCCCGACGGGCGGACGATGTTCGTCAACTGCTACACCCCCGGCACCACGTTCGCCGTGACGGGTCCCTGGCACGGCTGAGCCACGGGGGTGACGCCGGCGGAGGGCCGCCCGGACGGTCACATCAGTACGACGATCACACTCGTATGGTCATGCGGTGATCGTTCCCGTACGCCGTCTCACGGTGCTCACCGCACTCTGCGCCCTCGGCGCCGCCCTCGCCGCCTGCGGCACGGCCCCGGGGCCCGGCGCCGCCCCCGCACCGCACGCGCCGAGCCTCACCCGGGCCTCCTCCGCGCCGCCCGCCCCGCCCGCGCCGTCCCGGCCGCCCACGCTGGCGCCGGGACCGGCGGGGCTCACGCCCGTGTTCACGCACGCGCCCCGCACCGCGGGCCGGACGGTCGCCCTCACCTTCGACGCCGACATGACCGCCGACCAGGGGCCGCGCGCCGCCGCCGGGGAGCACTTCGACAACCCCGGCCTGATCCGGGCGCTGCGCACGCTCAGGGTGCCGTCGACCGTGTTCATGACCGGCCGGTGGGCGGAGCAGTACCCCGACCAGGCCCGCGCCCTCGGCCACGACCCGCTCTTCGAGGTCGCCAACCACTCCTACAGCCACTACGCCTTCACCGCCGACTGCTACGGCCTGCCGACCGTCCCCGAGGACCGGATGCGCGCCGACGTGGAGCGGGCCTACACGGCGTTCCGAGCGGCCGGGATCACCGACGCCATGCCGTACTTCCGCTTCCCCGGCGGCTGTTACGACCGGCGGGCGCTGCGCGCGGTCAGTGGCACCGGCGTCACGGCCGTGCAGTGGGACGTGGTCAGCGGCGACGCCTTCGCGACGGACGCGGACGCGGTGGCCCGGCAGGTGCTCGACGGGGTGCGGCCGGGGTCCGTGGTGGTCCTGCACTGCACCCGCAGCGCCGCGCCCACCACGGAGCGCGTGGTCCGCTCGGTGGTGCCCGAGCTGCGCCGGCGCGGCTACCGCTTCGTGAAGGTCTCCGAGCTGATCGGCACCGCGGGCGCCCGCCACTGAGCGCGTCCCGCGCCGTCCTACGCTGGAGTCATGAGCGAGGAGAAGGACGGCACCGGCACCGGCACCGGCACCGGCACCGGCACCGACGAGACGTACTGCCTGATCGACGCCACCCGGCCGCCGAAGGCGGACGGCCCGCCGTACGCGGAGTGCGTGCTGTGCCGGGAGCCGACGGAGTACCCGGAGTCGTACAAGGGCATCACGCTGTGCCCGGTGTGCGAGTGGAAGGAGGCGCAGCGCACCGCCTGCTCGGGCTGATTTAGGGTGGGGCGGTGTGAGCGATTTCCACCGGTCCCCCGCCGACAGCCCCTTCCGGCACGCCTCCGAGGAGCGTGACCTGGCCCCGCAGTTCGTGCTGCCGATGGTCGTACGGATCGAGAAGGCGGCACCGCCCGCCCGCACCGACGCCCTGGAGACCGCCGCGCGGGCCGTCCTGGTGATGCTGAGCGACGCGCGCTCCACCGGGGACGGCGAGTGGGCCGAGGCGGTGCGCGACTGGCAGGACGCGCGGATCCGCAAGGTCGTCCGGCGGGCCCGCGGCGCCGAGTGGCGGCGGGCCGAGGCCCTGCCCGGGATCACCGTGACGGGGAAGGCGGCCGAGGTGCGGGTGTTCCCGCCGGTGCCGCTGGACGGGTGGCCGAAGGACCTGGCCAGGCTCCAGGTGTCCGGCACCGACCTCGACGACCCCGAGGCGCCGGATGCCGCCGAGCCCGGGGTGCCGGTGCTGTGGCTCAACCCCGAGCTGGACATGTCCGCGGGCAAGGCGATGGCCCAGGCCGGACACGGGGCCCAGCTCGCCTGGTGGGCCCTGCCCGAGCCGGAGCGCACGGCCTGGCGCGAGGCCGGCTTCCCGCTCGCCGTGCGCACCGCAGCCCCCGGGCGCTGGCGGGAGCTGACCGGGAGCGGACTGCCGCTGGTCAGGGACGCCGGCTTCACGGAGATCGCACCGGGCTCCTGCACGGTGGTGGCGGACCACCCGGCGCTGCGCTGAGCCCGCCGGCCCGCGGAGCCGGACCGTCCGGTCCCCCGGGCGGGCGCCCGGTCCCGGCGCCAACCTCAAATGTTCCTCTGAAGGTGCCCGCGGGGCGGTTCGCCGCCGCGCGCCGGGGCCATACCCCGTTCACCACGGAGGGGGCAGGGCACGAGGAGGGGACCATGGTGCGACTGGGGACCGGCATCGGCTGGCGGCCGGAGATCGCGGACGCGGTGGAGGGGATGCCCGGCGTCGACTGGGTCGAGGTGGTGGCCGAGAACCTCTGCCCGGGCCACCTGCCCGAGTCGCTGCTGCGGTTGCGCGAGCGCGGGGTCACGGTCGTGCCGCACGGCGTCTCGCTCGGCCTGGGCGGCGCCGAGCGGCCCGACGAGGGGCGGCTGGCCGCGCTCGCCGAGCGGGCCGAGGCGCTCGGCGCCCCGCTGGTCACCGAGCACATCGCGTTCGTCCGGGCGGGCGGTCCGCTCACCGCGTCCGCGCCGCTGGAGGCCGGCCACCTGCTGCCGGTGCCGCGCACCCGGGACGCGCTCGACGTCCTCTGCGCGAACGTCCGCATCGCCCAGCGGGCGCTGCCCGTGCCGCTCGCCGTGGAGAACATCGCCGCGCTGATCTCCTGGCCGGGCGAGGAGATGACGGAGGGCCAGTTCCTGTACGAGCTGGTCGAGCGCACCGGCGTACGGCTGCTGATCGACGTGGCCAACCTCCACACCAACCACGTCAACCGCGGCGAGGACCCGGCCAAGGCGCTCGCCGAACTGCCGGTGGAGGCCATCGCGTACGTCCACGTCGCGGGCGGGGTCGAGAAGGACGGCGTCTGGCACGACAGCCACGCCCACCCGGTGCCGGGCCCGGTCCTCGACATCCTGACCGACCTCGCCTCCCGCGTGGCACCGCCCGGGGTGCTCCTGGAGCGGGACGAGGACTTCCCCGGAGCGGGCGAACTGGAGCGGGAGCTGCGGGCGATCTGGGAGGCCGTGCGGACGGGGACGCGGTCGCGGCACCCGGAGCCGGCGCAGGAGCCCGTCGCCGTCGGGCGCACCGCGGCAGCCGGAGAAACCCGGGAAGCCGGAGAGGCCGGGGAAGCCGGGGAGCGGGTCCGGGAGCGGGTGGCGCTCGCGCAGACGGCGCTGCTGTCCGCGCTGGTGGCGGGGACGCCGGTGCCGGAGGGCTTCGACCGGACGCGGCTCGGGATCCAGGCGCGGGCGCTGGCCGCCAAGCGCGCGGGCGTGGTGGCGAAGGTGGCGCCGGAGCTCCCGGTGGTGCTGGGCACGGCGTACCGGCCGGCGTTCCTGTCGTACGCGCAGAGCCGCCCGATGCGCGGCGGCTACCGCCAGGACGCGCTGGACTTCGCGGAGTGGGTGCTGCTGAGCGGGGACCTGGCGGAGGGGCGCGCCACGCGGGAGCTGCGGGAGTGGTGGCTGGACCGGTCGGGACCGGCGCCCCGGCGGCGGTCGCGGGCGGCGCGGGTGGCGCGGATGGGCCGGGTGCTGATGCGCCGTTAGCTGCGCGGGGCGCCCGCACCGGAACGGGAACCCCACCGGAACGTCACCCCACCGCGACATCCTGTCCGCATGGCGAACAGGGCATGGTCACGGGGGGTGTTCCTGGCATAGAAACACCGCATGCTCTGGGTCCTCCTGCTGGTGCTCGCCTGGGTCGTCGCGGGTGCGGCGTGCGGTCGGCTGTGCCTGGCCGCCGTGCGCGCCGCCGCGCTCGACCGGCGTGACGCGGGCGCGGGCGGCGCCCACGACCTGACGCTCTACGAGGCCGCGTTCCTGTCCGGCGGTCCGGCCCGGGTCGCCGACCTGACCATGGTGGCGATGGCGCGGCAGCGCCGGCTGCTGCTCGCCCCCACCGGCTGGGCCACCGTCGTGGACCCGCGCGGCCGGGACGAGATGGAGCGGTCCGTGATCGGCGCCATCGGCCCCGGGGGCCAGTCCCGCATCGCGCCCGTGCGTGCCGCCGCGGCGGCCGCCGACGCCGTGCGCGGCCTCGCCGACCGACTGGTCACCGCGGGGCTCGCGGTGCCCGCCGGGGCGCGGACCGACGTCGCGGCCGGGGTGCGCCAGGTGCGGGCCGCCGCCGTCGCGGTGCTGGTGCTGGGGACGGCGGCGCTGCTGGCGCCGGGCGCCTCCGGGCCGCCCCGCCCGATGGTCGCCCTCTGGTTCGCGCTGCCGCTCGCCCTCGCGCTGGGCTGCCTGCTCATCGCGCGCGGCGAGACGGGACCGTACGCCCCCTGGGCGTCCCCGGCCGGGCAGCGGCTGCTGGGCGCGCTGGCCCGGCACCGCGGCGAGGGCGACGACCACTCCTACCTGACCTCGGTGGCCGTCCGTGGCGTCCGCGCGGTCGGCGGGCCGGAGCTGCGCGCGGCGTTCGGGCACCGCGAGGCGTACGAGCGCGACTGACACGCGGTCCGCAGGCGCGGCACACGCGCGGCGTGCGCGGGGGGCGTACGGGGGCATCGGGGCCGACACCCGCCGACGGTGCTTGCCTCGCCCCACCCCCGCACCAACCATCCCTATCGTCGCCGCCGCGCACCGAAGGGACCCGCGATGCGAGCTGCCGCCCTCCACACGGCCGCCGGAGCCCTGCTCCTGTCCACGCTCACCGCCGTCCCGGCGGCCGGCTCCCCCATCTCCCCCGGTGCCCCCGCCGCCACCGGCATCGCCGAACGGCACGGCACCGCGGTCGCGGCCGCCCGCGCCGCCGCCACCGGCATCGACTTCGGCGCGTGCCCCGACGCCGAGGACCTGCCCGCCGGCATCCGGTGCGGCACGGTCACCGTGCCGCTGGACTACGCCCACCCCGACGGCCGGCAGATCGAGCTCACCGTCAGCCGCGTCGAGGCCACCGGCAAGGACCCGCAGAGCGGCGGGCGGCGCGTCCCCCGGCAGGGCTCGCTGGTCTTCAACCCGGGCGGCCCCGGCGGCTCGGGCCTGTACTTCCCGCTGACCGGCCTGCTGCCCGAGTGGAAGCGCCTGGGCGCCGCCTACGACCTCGTCGGCTACGACGCGCGCGGCGTGGGCCGTTCCGCCCCGCTGTCCTGCGAGGACCCCGGGCACTTCTTCAAGGGCCCGTCGCCGGCGCCGACCCACCCGTCCGAGGCGTACAAGCGCGAGCGCATCACGCGGGCCAAGGCGTACGCGCGCGGCTGCGCCGAGCGCTCCGGCGACGCCCTGCGGCACTACCACTCGCTGAACAACGCCCGCGACCTGGACGTGCTGCGCGCCGCGCTGGGCGAGAACCGGCTGACGTTCATGGGCGCCTCGTACGGCACGTACTTCGGCGCGCTGTACGCGACGCTGTTCCCCTCGCACGTGCGGCGGATGGTGTTCGACGCGCCGGTGGACCCGGACCCGGAGCACATCTGGTACCGCGACAACCTCGCCCAGTCGGCGGCGTTCGAGGCCCGCTGGGCGGACTTCCGCGACTGGGTCGCCCGGCACGACGACGTGTACGGCCTCGGCGCCACCCCGCAGGAGGTGCAGCGCAGCTACGAGCGCGCCCGGGACCGGCTGGCCGCCGAACCGGCGGGCGGCACCGTCGGACCGGCCCAGCTCCAGGGCGCGTTCCTCCAGGCCACGTACTACGACGACTACTGGCCGCACCGCGCCGAGGCGCTGTCGGAGTACCTCAGGGGCCGGCCGGAGCAGCTCGTCGCGCAGGCCGGGCCGGTACGGGAGGCGGCCGCCGAGGCGGAGAACTCCCGCGCCGTCTACACGGCCGTGGAGTGCAACGACGCGCCCTGGCCGACCGACTGGCGGGTGTGGGACCGGGACAACACCCGGCTCGCGCGCGTGGCGCCCTTCGAGACGTGGGACAACGTGTGGGCGAACCTGCCGTGCGCGTACTGGCCGGGGCCGCGCCAGCGGCCGGTGGACGTGCGGACCGGACCGGGCGAGCTGCCGCCGACGCTGATCCTGGCCGCCGAGCAGGACGCCGCCGCGCCCTACGAGGGGGCGCTGGAGATGCACCGGAGGCTGTCGGGCTCGGTGCTGGTGACCGAGCGGGACGCGGGCACCCACGGCATCGCCGGCGGGCCGAACCGGTGCGTCGACGGGCACCTGGAGGCATACCTCCTCCAAGGGCGGCTGCCGGTGCGGCGGGCCGCCTGCGCCGGGCGCGCGGAGCCGGAACCGCGCGCCCCGGCGCAGTGAGGCGGGGGAGCACCGGGCGCGTCCCGGTGCTCCCCCGCACCCGCTGGGGCCGGGACGGACTCGCCGTCCCGCGCGCGGCCGCTCAGGCCAGGCCGGCCACCAGGTCCGCCACCGACTTGCGGCGGCCGGTGTAGAACGGCACCTCCTCGCGCACGTGGCGACGGGCCTCCGAGGCGCGCAGGTGACGCATCAGGTCGACGATGCGGTACAGCTCGTCGGCCTCGAAGGCGAGGATCCACTCGTAGTCGCCGAGCGAGAACGAGGCGACCGTGTTGGCGCGCACGTCCGGGTAGCCGCGGGCCATCTTGCCGTGGTCGGCGAGCATGCGGCGGCGGTCCTCGTCGGGCAGCAGGTACCAGTCGTAGGAGCGCACGAAGGGGTAGACGCTGACGTAGTCGCGCGGCGTCTCGTCGGCGAGGAACGCCGGGATGTGCGAGCGGTTGAACTCCGCCGGGCGGTGCAGCGCCATGTTCGACCAGACGGGTTCGAGGGCGCGGCCGAGCCGGGTGCGGCGGAAGAGGTTGTACGCCTCCTGGAGCTGGTCGCTGGTCTCCGCGTGCCACCAGATCATCAGGTCCGCGTCGGCGCGCAGGCCGGACACGTCGTAGGTGCCGCGGACCGTGACGTCCTTGGCGGCGAGCTGGTCGAAGAGCTCCTGCACCTCGTCGGCGTAGCCGGAGCGGTCCTCGGGGAGCACGTCCTTCAGCCTGAAGACCGACCAGAGCGTGTAGCGGATGACCTCGTTGAGGTCCTTGGCCAGCTTGCCCTTGTTCGGGATCCTGCCGGGCTCGGTGGTGGGGGCGTCGTCACTCATGCCCTCATTCTCCCGCTCCGCCGTGCAGGCTCTGCACCGGGTCGGCGGTGAGCCGCTGCACACCGCGCGGGTCCCCGGCGAGCTGGTCCACGGCCGCGTACGCGCTCGCGACACAGGCCGGGATGCCGACGCCGTCGTACTGCGCGCCGCACACGGCGAGGCCGGGCAGCGCGGCCACGTGCGCGCGGATGCGGGCCACGCGCGCGTGGTGGCCCACGGGGTACTGGGGCAGGCCGTCGGTCCACCGGGTGACGAGGCCGGCGACCGGCGCGGCGGTCAGACCGGTGGCCTCGCGCAGGTCGTGGCGCGAGACCTCGACCAGTTCGGCGTCGTCCCGGCCGAGGACCTCCGTCTCGCCGTAGCGGCCCACGGAGGTGCGCAGGACGAACAGCTCCGGGTCCTCCTGCGCGCTCCAGGCCCACTTCTGCGCGGAGAACGTCGACGCCTTGATGGTGCGGCCGTCCACGGGCGGCACGAGGAACCCGCTGCCCGGCGGGAGGGACACGTCGGCGCGGCGGTAGGCGAGGGTGACCAGGGCCATGGAGGCGTACTCGACGGCGCGCAGCTCGGCGGCCGCCCCGGGGCACTCGGCGGCCAGCAGGTCGGCGGCGGCGGGCGCGGGGACGGCGACGACCACGGCGTCCGCCGACAGCACCCGGTCCCCGGCGGTCACCCGCCAGCCGCCCTCGGCGTCCCGGCGCAGCCCGGTCGCGGTCCGCCCGGTGAGGATCTCGCCGCCGCGCGCGGTGACGGACCCGGCGACCGCGACCGGCAGGGTGCCGACGCCGCCCTCCAGGCCCAGGAACACCGGCCCGGACTGCGCGGCCGCGGCGGCCTGGCCCTGGACCGCCCGCACCGCCTCGGTGAGCGTGGGGTGCTCGCGGGCGGCCCGGAAGAGCTGCGGGACCGCGGAGCGCATCGAGAGGCGGTAGGCGTCACCCGCGTACACCCCGCCCAGCAGGGGTTCGACGAGACGGTCGACGACCTCGCGGCCGAGGCGGGCCGCCACGTACTCCCCGACGGCCACGTCGTCGCCGATCCCGGTGGGCGGCAGGTCCGCCTCGCGCGCGATGCGGGCCAGGCCCTCGTCCGACAGCACGCCCGCGAGGGCGTCGGCGGTGCCGGGGACGCCCATGACGTGGCCCTTGGGCATGGGGCGCAGGGCGCCGCGGGTCCAGATCGCGGCGGTCGACGTGGCGGGCGGCTGGAGCCGGTCGGCGAGGCCCACCTCGCGCGCGAGGCCGACGGCCTCGGGACGGCGGGCCAGCATCGACTCGGCGCCGAGGTCGACGCGGACGCCCTCGATCCGGCCGGCCACCAGCTTGCCGCCGAGCCGGGTCCCGGCCTCCAGGACGGTCACCCGGGCCCCGCGGTCCAGCAGCCGGTGCGCGGCGGCGAGCCCGGCGATGCCGGCTCCGACGACCACGACCCGCTGCCCCGCTCCCGTACGCGCTGCGCTCATGGCTCCACCCTCTCAGACGCCACCGACAGCCCCGCACGGCCCGTCCGCCCGCCCACCGGGAACGCACCGTGACCTGTTCGGGACCTGTTCGGGACCCGGCACCGCCAACGTCCCGGCGCCCCGCCGCGTCGAAGGAGCGTCAGTCGTCACCACGTCACGACTTCACCTCGGGGGGTCACACCCGCATGCGCACACGACGTTCCGTACGAGACTCCGCCCCAGCACCTTCCCCGGCACGGGGTCCGGCCCGGCCGCGGGTCCGGCTCCTGGCCGGTCTGCTGCTGGCCGCCTCGGTCGCCCTGGCCGGGTGCGGCGGCGGCGACTCCGGCGCCTCCAGCGGCTCCGCCGACAAGGCGGCCGTCGGTCAGGACCAGGCCGGCGAGTACCAGGGCGCCCAGGACGGGGCCGCCGACGAGAAGGCCGCCGGTCCGGGCGGCGGCAGCGGCGCGAAGTCCGGGGCGGGGGCACGGGCCACCGCACCGCCGGCGCTCCCCGGCGACCGGATCATCCGCACCGCGTCCCTGACCGTCCGGGTCGCGGACGTGCCCCGGGCCCTCGACCGGGCCCGCACCGCGACCGAGGGCGCCGGCGGCTACGTCGGCGACGAGACCACCACGCGGGACGAGCACGGCGTCGAGCACACGCGCGTGGTGCTGCGCGTGCCCGTCGGGAACTACGAGACGGTCCTCACCGCGCTCCAGGGCACCGGCACGCTGCTGGAGCGCACCGCGAAGGCGCAGGACGTCACGGACCAGGTCGTCGACGTCGACAGCCGGGTGGCGTCGCAGCGGGCCGGCATCGCGCGCGTGCGCGAGCTGATGGGACGGGCCACCAAGCTCAGCGACGTGCTGCTGCTGGAGGGCGAGCTGAACACCCGGGAGACCGAGCTGGAGTCGCTGCTCGCCCGCCAGGCCGCCCTGAAGGACCGCACCGACCTGGCGACCGTGACCCTGACCCTGGCCGAGAAGCCGGAGGCGCGGGCGGACCGGGACGACGGCCCCGGCCTGCTGGACGCCCTGGCGGGCGGCTGGGGCGCGTTCGTGACGATGCTGCGGTGGCTGGTGACGGCCCTCGCCGCGGTCCTGCCGTTCGCGGCCCTGGCGCTGGTCGTGGGGCTGGTGGCGCGGCGCGTGCTGCGCTCACGGCGGGCCGCCCGCCGTCCGGCGAGCACGCCCCCGCCCGTTCCGCCCACGCACCCCGGGCCCACCCTGCCGGCCCATCCCGCCGGGCCGGGACAGGAGGGCGGCCGGCACTGAAATGCCGCGCCCGCTTAGCGTGTTCGCATGAGCATGAGCGATGACGGTGCACGTCCCGGGCGGGAGCGGCTGGTCGTGGTGGGCGGGGACGCGGCGGGCATGTCGGCCGCGTCCCAGGCCCGGCGGCTGAAGGGTCCCGACGCGCTGGAGATCGTGGCGTTCGAGCGCGGCCACTTCACGTCGTTCTCGGCGTGCGGCATCCCCTACTGGGTGGGCGGTGACGTGTCCGAGCGGGACGAGCTGATCGCGCGCACCCCCGAGGAGCACCGCGAGCGGGGCATCGACCTGCGCCTGCGCACCGAGGTCACCGAGCTGGACGTGGCCGGGAAGCGGGTCCGCGCGCGGGACGTGGACTCGGGGGCCGAGTCGTGGACGTCGTACGACCGGCTGGTCCTGGCGACCGGGGCGCGGCCGGTGCGCCCGGAGCTGCCGGGCATCGACGCGCGGGGCGTCCACGGCGTGCAGACGCTGGACGACGGGCAGGCCCTGCTGGACACGCTGTCCCGCGCGCGGGGCCGCCGGGCGGTCGTGGTGGGCGCCGGTTACATCGGGGTGGAGATGGCGGAGGCGCTCATCAACCGCGGGTACGAGGTGACCGTCGTGAACCGCGGCAGCGAGCCGATGTCGACGCTCGACGCGGACATGGGCCGCCTGGTGCACGCGGCCATGGAGGGCCTCGGCATCACCATGGTGAACGACGCCACGGTCACCGAGGTCCTCACCGGCGACGACGGGTGGGTGCGGGCGGTGGCCACCGAGGACGCCGAGTACCCGGCGGACGTGGTCGTGCTCGGCATCGGCGTGCGCCCCGACACCGCGCTCGCCCGGGCCGCCGGGCTGCCCCTCGGCGCGCACGGCGGCCTGCTCACCGACCGGGCGATGCGGGTGCGCGGCCACGACGACATCTGGGCCGGCGGCGACTGCGTGGAGGTCCTCGACCTGGTCTCGGGCCAGCAGCGGCACATCGCCCTCGGCACGCACGCCAACAAGCACGGCCAGGTCATCGGCACCAACGTCGGCGGCGGCTACGCCACCTTCCCCGGCGTGGTCGGCACCGCCGTCAGCAAGGTGTGCGACCTGGAGATCGCCCGCACGGGGCTGCGCGAGAAGGACGCCCGCCGTGTCGGCCTGCGGTACGAGGCGGTCACCATCGAGTCCACCAGCCGGGCCGGCTACTACCCCGGCGCCTCCCCCATGACCGTGAAGATGCTCGCCGAGCGCCGCACGGGCCGGCTGCTGGGCGTGCAGATCGTCGGCCGGGAGGGCGCGGCCAAGCGGGTCGACGTCGCGGCGGTCGCCCTGACGGCGGGCATGACGGTGGAGCAGATGACCGCCCTGGACCTGGGCTACGCCCCGCCGTTCAGCCCGGTGTGGGACCCGGTCCTGGTGGCGGCGCGCAAGGCCGCGGCGAAGGTGCGGGGTCTCTGACGGCTCCCCCGGGGCCGCGCCCCCGGCCGTCCAGGTGCCCCCGCGCCTGCCACACCGCCCCTGCTCAGCCCGTTCCGCTGATCCGCGGCAGGGCCGACACCGCGGCCGTCGGCGGCTGCTCCGCCGGTTTGGCGTGGGCGGCCGCGGCCGGGCGGGAGCGGAGCCGGTGGCCGACGGCCTCGTCCAGCGTCACCGGGCGCTGCATCTGCGTGGCGAGCCGCCCCGCCTCCTGGCCCAGCCGGGCCACGTCCTCCCAGGGGAGCCGCACCACGAGGGAGATCTCCGCCTCGCCGTCGGGCAGCGCGTGCACCGCGGGCGTCACTCGGTCGTTCATCGCCTGTTCCTCACGTCGTCCCCGCGGCCCGCCTTCCCCGCGCCGCGGGCGGTTGCCGAGTCATACGCGCGCACGAAGGGCCCCGTTCACCGATTCGCCGAACGGATCGGGGGCAGTACTCCCGTGTGGTCATCCCCGTCCATGACGTGAACCCCGTGCGCCGCACCCCCTGGGTGACGTACGCGCTGATCGCCGCGAACGTGTTCGTCTTCCTGTTCATGCCCGGCCTGTCGGGTTCCGTGGCGGGCGACAGCAGCCTCGCCCAGAGCTGCCACCTGCACGCGTTCCTGGAGCACTACGCGGCCGTGCCCCGGGAGCTGATCCACCACCAGATGCCGCGCCTGGTCCCCACCGGCGAGGTGGGCACGGGCGCGCACGGCGCCGGCTGCGTCGTCGCGCCGCCCGGCTACGACAAGTCACCGGTGGCCAGCGTCTTCACCGCGATGTTCCTGCACGGCGGCTGGCTGCACCTGCTGGGCAACATGCTGTTCCTGCTGATCTTCGGGAACAACATCGAGGACCGCATGGGCCACGTCCGCTTCGCGCTGTTCTACGTGGTCTGCGGCTACGCGGCGGCGTACGGCTTCGCGCTGTTCAACGCCGGCTCCTCCGCACCGCTGATCGGCGCGTCCGGGGCGATCGCGGGTGTGCTCGGCGCCTACCTGGTGCTGTACCCGAAGGCCAGGGTGTGGGTCCTGGTGCCGTTCCTGGTGTTCCTGCCGCTGCGGCTGCCCGCGTGGCTGGTCCTCGGCTTCTGGTTCGCGCTCCAGGCCGTGTACTCCTCCGGCGAGGGCGTCTCGGACGCGGGCACCGTGGCGTACGCGGCGCACGTCGTCGGCTTCCTCGCGGGGATGCTGCTCGCCTGGCCGCTCAAGCCGGGCACGCCCCCGCCGCCGGAGCCGGGCGGCCTCCTGTTCGGCCGGCGCGCCCGCCCCCGGCACACGTGGTGAGGTCCCGCCGGCCGCTGGGGCCGGCCGGTCAGCGCGCCGTCTGCGTGTGGACGTACTCGGTCAGGCGCGTGAGCGCGTCCGGGTCGGTGGTCGGCATCACGCCGTGACCGAGGTTGAAGACGTGGCCCTCCAGACCGGCGGCCGCGTCGAGGACCTCGCGGACCTTGGCCTCCACGGCCTGCGGGGTGGAGAAGAGGACCGTCGGGTCGAGGTTGCCCTGCAGCGCCTTGCCGGGGCCGACCCGGCGGGCGGCCTCGTCGAGGGGCACCCGCCAGTCGACGCCGACGACGTCCGCGCCGGCCTCGCCCATCAGCCCGAGCAGCTCACCGGTGCCGACGCCGAAGTGGATGCGCGGCACGCCGTAGCCGGCGACGGCGTCGAAGACCTTGGCGGAGGCGGACATCACCGAGCGGCGGTAGTCGGCCGGGGCGAGCGCGCCGGCCCAGGAGTCGAAGAGCTGGACCGCGGAGGCGCCGGCCTCGATCTGCACCTTCAGGAAGGCGGCCGTGATGTCGGCGAGGCGGTCGAGCAGGTCGGCCCACAGCTCCGGGTCGCCGTACATCATCGCCTTGGCGTTCTCGTACGTGCGGGACGGGCCGCCCTCGACGAGGTAGCTCGCGAGGGTGAAGGGCGCGCCGGCGAATCCGATGAGCGGGGTGCTGCCGAGCTCACGGGTCAGCAGGCCGATCGCCTCGGTGACGTACGAGACGTCCTCGGGGGTCAGGTCGCGCAGCCGGGCCAGGTCGGCGCGGGTGCGGACCGGCTCGGCGACGACCGGGCCGACCCCGGGCTTGATGTCCAGGTCGAGGCCGATGGCCTTGAGGGGGACGACGATGTCGCTGTAGTAGATCGCCGCGTCCACGCCGTGCCGGCGCACGGGCTGCAGCGTGATCTCGGTGACCAGCTCCGGGCGCGTGCACGACTCGAGCATCGGGATGCCCTCGCGGACCTTGCGGTACTCCGGCAGCGAGCGCCCGGCCTGGCGCATGAACCACACCGGGGTGTGCGGCACGGGCTCACGCCGGCACGCCTTCAGGAAGGGGCTGTCGTACGTCGCGGTCGGCTGCATGCCCGTCGGGCTGGCGTTGGCACTCACGACGGCAAGTCTCCCATGGCCGGGAAGCCGACGTGGCCGCGCCCCACACGGGTGTCTTGCCCTGCGCGGGGCCCCCGTTCCCCTTAATCTTCCCCGCATGGCTGCGGATCGGGATCCACTGTCGGACGGCGCTGACGGAAGGGACGATGTGAACGAGGGGGACCGGGACGGGACCAGGACGACTCCGCTGCCCTTCCGGGCCGCCGTCGACGCGCTGAGGTCGGCGCGGCTGCGCCCGCAGATCGAGGTCGAGCCGACGCCGGCGCCCAAGCGGCTCGCGCCGTTCGCGTACGCCCTGGAGGCGACGGTGGTCGACGGCGAGCAGGAGCTGGCCGACGGCCGCCTGGTGCTGCTGCACGACCCGGCCGGGCACGACGCCTGGCGGGGCACGTTCCGCCTGGTGACCCTGATCCGGGCCGAGCTGGAGCCGGAGATGGCGGTCGACCCGCTGCTGCCCGACGTGTGCTGGTCGTGGCTGACGGGCGCGCTGCAGGCGCGCGGGCTGACGTACGGCGAGCCGAGCGGCACCGTCACGCGGGCGAGCTCGCACTACTTCGGCGGGCTGTCCGCGCGCCCGGCCGCCTCGCAGATCGAGATCCGCGCCTCCTGGACGCCCCGCGAGGGCCTCGGCGGGGCGCCGGACACCGGCGCCCACCTGGCGGCCTGGTGCGACCTGCTGGCCCAGGTGGCGGGGCTGCCGCCGGCCGGCCCCGGCGACGCGTCGGTGGTGACGCTGCCGCAGCGCCGCGGCCCGCAGTCCCGCTGACCCGCACCGCCCCCTCGCCCTCTCACCCCCCTCGCCCCCGAGCCCGGCACGGTCCGGGCTTTTTCTCTGTCCGCCCACACCCTCATTGACCGTCTCTTTGTCGATACGGCCACTTTCAGTCACGGTCACACTCTCGAACGAACTGATTCGTTCACCGAACGATCGACCGCGTGTCCGAATTGCACGGATTGTTACTCACTAAATCGTGATCTTTTTCTAAAGGCCCATGGGTTTGGTGCCGAAGACGTCTGTGACCTTGAAAGCCGTCCCGCACCCCAGGAGGCCTGGTGTCCGTTCTCCTCGAGCAGCCCGCAAGCCTGGTCGCCTACCGCCCGAACAAGCCCACCGCCATGGTGGTCGTGGCCGACCCGCGCGTCCGCTCCACCGTCACCCGCCACCTGTGGGCGCTCGGTGTGCGCGATGTCATCGAAGCCTCGTCCATCGCCGAGGCCCGTCCGCGCGTCGGCAACCCCCGCGACATCTGCGTCGCCGACGTCCACCTGCCCGACGGCTCCGGGCTGACCCTCCTGTCGGAGACCCGCGCCGCGGGCTGGCCGAACGGCCTGGCCCTGTCCGCCGCCGACGACATCGGCGCCGTGCGCAACGCCCTCGCGGGCGGCGTCAAGGGCTACGTCGTCACCGGCACCCGCACCAACGTCGGGCTCCCCACCCGGCCCGGTGCGGCCCCCATCGGCGCGGCCGCCGCCCGCCTCCACCGCCGCCCCCCGGGTGCCCCGAGCCACCCGGGCGGCTACCGCGAGCTGTCCGGCCGCGAGGTGGAGGTGCTGCGCCTGGTCGCCGAGGGGCAGTCGAACAAGGCGATCGGCGTCTCGATGGGACTGTCGGCGCTGACCGTCAAGAGCCACCTCGCCCGCATCGCCCGCAAGCTGGGCACCGGTGACCGGGCCGGCATGGTCGCCGTGGCCCTGCGCACCGGGATCATCCACTGACCACCACCGCCCTCCCCTCCCCTCCCGCCCCGCAGTCTTCACCGGACCTTCGCCCGGAGTGACTGGATTACGACCCCCCGGCGCCCGTCGACGGAACGTTCCGTCGGCGGGCGCCCGTCACGCACGGATACCCTTGACCGGTGACCGACGCCCAAGAAACCGCAGCAGCCAGCTCACTGCGAACCACCGGAGGCGCCCCTCCGGACGACGGCGGATCCACTGCTCCTGGGGCGCCGACACCGTTGCTGGAACCTCGCGAGGGCATCCCGCCCGTGATCGCCGACGAGGCGGGCCTGGCCGAGGTCGTCGCCGCCTTCGCGGCCGGCTCGGGGCCCGTCGCCGTCGACGCCGAGCGCGCCTCCGGGTACCGCTACGGCCAGCGCGCCTACCTCGTGCAGCTGCGCCGCGAGGGGGCCGGCACCGCGCTGATCGACCCCGTGGCGTGCCCCGACCTCTCCGCCCTCGGCGCGGCCCTGCGCGACACCGAGTGGGTGCTGCACGCCGCCACCCAGGACCTGCCCTGCCTGCGCGAGATAGGCATGGTGCCGACGCGGCTGTTCGACACCGAGCTGGCCGGACGGCTCGCCGGTTTCCCGCGGGTCGGCCTCGGCGCCATGGTCGAAGGCGTGCTCGGCTACGTCCTGGAGAAGGGCCACTCGGCCGTCGACTGGTCCACCCGGCCGCTGCCCGAGCCCTGGCTGCGCTACGCCGCGCTCGACGTGGAGCTCCTGGTGGACCTGCGCGACGCGCTGGAGAAGGAGCTGGAGCGCCAGGGCAAGCTGGAGTGGGCGCACCAGGAGTTCGCGGCGATCGCCGCCGCCCCGCCGGCCGAGCCCCGCAAGGACCCCTGGCGGCGCACGTCGGGCATGCACAAGGTGCGGCGGCGCCGGCAGCTCGCGGTCGTGCGGGAGCTGTGGGAGGCGCGCGACCGGATCGCGCAGCGGCGCGACGTGTCGCCCGGCAAGGTGCTGTCCGACGCGGCGATCGTCGAGGCGGCCCTCGCACTCCCGGCGAACGTGCACGCGCTGGCCGCGCTGAACGGCTTCGGGCACCGGATGGGCCGGCGGCAGCTCGAGCAGTGGCAGGCGGCCGTCGACCGGGCCAAGGCGCTGCCCGAGGCCCAGCTCCCGCAGCAGGGGCAGGCGGTGACCGGGCCCCCGCCGCCGCGGGCCTGGGCGGACAAGGACCCGGCCGCGGCGGCCCGGCTGTCGGCGGCACGGACCGCGATCTCGGCGCTGGCCGAGGAGCTGTCCATGCCCCAGGAGAACCTGATCACCCCGGACACCGTGCGCCGGGTGTGCTGGGAGCCGCCGCAGAGCGTGACCGCCGACTCGGTGGCCGAGGCGCTGGCGTCCCACGGCGCCCGGCCCTGGCAGGTGGACCTGGTGACACCGGTCCTGGTGACGGCCCTGTCGGCCGAGGCCGCCTGAGACCTCCTCGCGGCCGGCTCCGGACCCGTCCGCCCCGGGCGGGTCACCCGGACGGCGCAGCGCGGCGGCGGGATCGCGCCAAGATCCCGAGCGCGGTGGACGGGCCGCGGGCCGGGCGGCTGCGCCGAAGGCGTGAACCCGGTGTGACCTTCGCCGCTGTGCCGGGTAGGGCTGTGCAGCCACGTTACCCACAAGTAGCATGGGCCTGAGCGCGCGCTCAGCGCTGGCGCGCCGCAGCAGTGCCACCCCGCACCCTGGAGGAGAGCCATCGTGCCTCGTACCGTCAGGGACGTCGTCTTCGTCGACGGCGTCCGCACCCCGTTCGGCAAGGCGGGCCCGAAGGGCATCTACCACGAGACCCGCGCCGACGACCTCGTCGTGAAGGCGATCCGGGAGCTGCTGCGCCGCAACCCCGGCCTCGACCCGAAGCAGATCGACGAGGTCGCCATCGCCGCGACCACGCAGATCGGCGACCAGGGCCTGACCATCGGCCGCACCGCCGGCATCCTGGCCGGCCTGCCGCAGTCGGTGCCCGGCTACTCCATCGACCGCATGTGCGCGGGCGCCCTGACGGCCGTCACCACGGTCGCCGGCTCCGTCGCCTTCGGCGCGTACGACGTGGCCATCGCCGGTGGTGTCGAGCACATGGGCCGCCACCCGATGGGCGAGGGCGTGGACCCCAACCCGCGCTTCGTGAGCGAGAAGCTGGTCGACGAGTCCGCCCTGTTCATGGGCATGACGGCGGAGAACCTGCACGACCGCTACCCGCACATCACCAAGCTGCGCGCCGACGAGTACGCCGTGCGCTCGCAGGAGAAGGCCGCCAAGGCCTACGCCAACGGCAAGATCCAGGCCGACCTGGTGCCGATCTCGGTGCGCCGCACCTCCCCGGAGGCCGGTGAGACGGGCTGGGGCCTGGTCACCGCCGACGAGCCGATGCGTCCGGGCACCACGCTGGAGAACCTGGCCGGCCTCAAGACGCCGTTCCGCGTCCACGGCCGGGTCACCGCGGGCAACGCGGCCGGTCTGAACGACGGCGCCACCGCCTCCCTCATCGCGAGCGAGGACTTCGCCCGCGAGAACGGCCTGCCGGTCAAGATGCGCCTGGTCTCCTACTCCTTCGCGGGCGTGGAGCCGGAGGTCATGGGCTACGGCCCCATCCCGGCCACCGAGAAGGCGCTCGCCCAGGCGGGTCTGTCCATCTCCGACATCGGCCTGTTCGAGATCAACGAGGCCTTCGCCGTCCAGGTCCTGGCCTTCCTCGACCACTACGGCATCGCCGACGACGACGAGCGCGTCAACCAGTACGGCGGCGCCATCGCCTTCGGCCACCCGCTCGCCTCCTCCGGCGTCCGCCTGATGACGCAGCTGGCCCGCCAGTTCGAGGAGCAGCCGCACGTCCGCTACGGCCTGACCACCATGTGCGTCGGCTTCGGCATGGGCGCGACGGTCATCTGGGAGAACCCGCACTTCGAGGGGGACAAGTGAGCACCACCGCTGAGCTGTTGAAGGGTGCGGCCGAGCTGTTCCCCGACGAGGTCGTCACCCAAGCGCACGTACGCCACTTCGACCTGCCGCTGGGTGCGGGCCGCTTCGCCCTGATCACCCTGGACAACGGCCACGACCACACCAAGCCGACCACCTTCGGCCCGCAGTCGCTGGCGAACCTGAACGCCGCCATCGACCAGGTCGAGCGGGAGGCGGCCGAGGGCACGATCGTCGGCGTCGGGGTCACCGGCAAGCCGTTCATCTTCGCCGTCGGCGCCGACCTCAAGGGCGTCGAGCTGCTGAAGCGGCACGAGGACGCGCTCGCCATCGGCAAGGGCGGCCACGAGGTGTTCAAGCGCCTCGCGGGCCTCGCGGTGCCGACCTTCGCGTACTACAACGGCGCGGCCATGGGCGGCGGCGTCGAGGTCGGCCTGCACTGCACCTACCGCACGGTGTCCGCGGCGCTGCCGGCGTTCTCGCTGCCCGAGGTCTTCCTCGGCCTGGTGCCCGGCTGGGGCGGCTGCACGCTGCTGCCGAACCTGATCGGCGCCGAGAAGGCCGTCACGGTCATCATCGAGAACAGCCTCAACCAGAACCGGCAGCTCAAGGGCCACCAGGTCTACGAACTGGGCATCGCCGACGCCCTGTTCGAGGGCGCGGACTTCCTGGAGCAGTCGCTGATCTGGACGGCGGCCGTCCTCAAGGGCGAGATCGTCGTCGAGCGTCCGGCCGTCGACCGCGGTGAGGGCTGGGACCAGGCCGTCGCCAAGGGCCGGTCCGTCGCCGACTCCAAGGTGCACGGCGCGGCCCCGGCCGCCTACCGCGCGCTGGACATCATCGCCGCCGCCAAGGACGGCGACCTGCAGAAGGGCTACGACGCCGAGGACCAGGCGCTCGCCGACCTGATCATGGGCGGTGAACTGCGCGCCGGCATCTACGCCTTCAACCTGGTGCAGAAGCGCGGCAAGCGCCCCGCGGGCGCCCCGGACAAGAACCTCGCGCGTCCGGTCACCAAGGTCGGTGTCGTCGGCGCCGGTCTGATGGCCTCGCAGCTCGCCCTGCTGTTCCTGCGCCGCCTGGAGGTGCCGGTCGTGCTGACCGACATCGACCAGGAGCGCATCGACAAGGGCGTGGGCTACGTGCACGCCGAGATCGACAAGCTGCTCGGCAAGGGCCGCGTCAACCAGGACAAGGCCAACCGCCTCAAGGCGCTGGTGACCGGTGTCCTGGACAAGGCCGAGGGCTTCGCGGACGCCGACTTCATCATCGAGGCCGTCTTCGAGGAGATGAGCGTCAAGCAGAAGGTGTTCGCGGAGGTCGAGGCGGTCGCCCCGGCGCACGCGGTCCTCGCGACCAACACCTCCTCCCTGTCGGTGTCGGAGATGGCGTCGAAGCTGCAGCACCCCGAGCGGGTGGTCGGCTTCCACTTCTTCAACCCGGTCGCCGTGCTGCCGCTGCTGGAGATCGTGCGCGGCGAGCAGACCGACGACGCCTCGCTGGCCACGGCGTTCGCCGTCGCCAAGAAGCTGAAGAAGACCGCGGTGCTGGTCAAGGACGCCCCGGCGTTCGTCGTGAACCGCATCCTGACCCGCTTCATGGGCGAGGTGCAGAACGTCATCGACGAGGGCACCCCGGTCGAGGTCGCCGAGAAGGCCGTCGAGCCGCTGGGCCTGCCGATGTCGCCGCTGGTCCTGCTGGAGCTGGTGGGTCCGGCGATCGGCCTGCACGTGTCGGAGACGCTGAACCGGGCGTTCCCGGACCGCTTCACGGTGTCCCCGAACCTCAAGGCGGTCGTCGAGGCCGGCAAGCGCGGGTTCTACGTCTACTCCGCCGAGAACGGGTTCAAGCCCGAGCTGGACCCGGAGGTCTCCGCGCTGCTCAAGCAGGGCGACGTGGTCCTCACCGAGGAGCAGGTGCGCGCCCGCGTCCTGGAGGCGGTGGCCCAGGAGATCGGGCTCATGCTGGACGAGGGCGTCGTGGCCGAGGCGCAGGACATCGACCTGTGCCTGATCACGGGCGCCGGCTGGCCGTTCCACCTGGGCGGCATCACGCCGTACCTGGACCGTGAGGGCGTCTCCGAGCGGGTGACCGGGAAGCGGTTCCTCGCCCCGGGCGTGGCGTCGGTCCCGGCGTAACGGCCGTCCGCACACCGGCAGCACCCGAGGGCCCCCGCCATCAGCGGGGGCCCTCGTCGTGTGCCGAGCCACCCCCGGGTCAGGCTTCCTGCCACGGGCCCGGGGCTACCCCCGGCCCGTCGTCTCGGGCGCGGGCGACGAGCAGGCGGCCCGTGGCGGGCTCCAGGGCCGCGACGGTCACCCGGTCGGCGTGGTCGAGCGTGAGGGCCACCTCGGCGTCCGGCGGGAGCCCGGGTCCGTGCTCGGTCCACGAGGCGCCGGCGCCCTCCTCCTCGGTGGGGTACGCGGCGAGGGCGACGCGGCCGCTCGCCGCGCGCTGGGCGAGCACGGTGCTGTCCCGGCCGGCCAGCAGGCAGCGCACCGCGGCCACGCGGCCGGGGCCCGCCGCATGGAGCAGCGGCACGGGGGCGCCGCCGGGCCGCCACGCGCACAGCTCACCGGAGGAGGCGTCGGTGAAGAACAGGGTGGTGCGCCCCGCGGAGGTGGCCAGGGCCCGCAGGGTGCCCGGGCGGGCCGCCGCACGCGCGGTGTCGTCCCGTGCGGGCGGTACGGCCGGTTCCGCCTGCCGCCAGTGCAGCAGCGTGTCGTCGGTGGCCGCGTACGCCTCCACCCGCCCCGACTCCCCCGTGACGGCGACGGGCGGCCCCTGCACGCCGGAGCCCTTCAGGTCGCGCCACGGGTCCCAGCCACCGCGCTCCTTCTGGGCGACCATGCTCAGGCCCGTACCCGCGTTGCGCACGAAGACGTGGGCGCGGCCCTCGGCGTCCACGGCGACGGCGGGCACACCGGTGCGGTCGCCCTTCTTGTCCGGATGGCCGATCGGCACCCAGTCCAGGGGTGCGAGCAGCGGGCGGAAGTGCGTGGAGTGCACCAGGCCCGACTCACCGGGCACGGTGGGCCGCCAGGACACCAGGTGGGCGTACGCGTCGGCGCCCTGGCCGACCGCGAGGACCGGGTGGAGCCGCTGCTCGCCGCCGGCCCGGCGGGCCGGCCGCCAGGTGCCGCCGGGCAGGTGCTCCGCGCGGCACAGTACGGCCTCGCCGGAGGTGAGGTAGACGCAGAGCCGCCCGTCGCGGCCCCGTACGAGCCAGTCGCCGTTCACCCGCCCACTGTAGGGCGGCGGCCGCGCCGGCACGGTGCACGGGGTGCACTCAGGGCGTGCGCGGGGTCACGGTGCGGTGCGGGGGCGTGGGACGCTGGGGGCATGGAGGACAACGCGGCCCTGCTGGTCGTCGTCGACGGCGCGAACGTGGTCGGATCGGTGCCGGACGGGTGGTGGCGGGACCGGCGGGGCGCCGCGGAGCGGCTGCGCGACCTGCTGGCGGCGCGGGGGCTGCCGGGGCACGAGGGGCCGGTGGAGATCGTGCTCGTGGTGGAGGGGGCCGCGCGCGGGGTGGCGTCGGTGCCGGGGGTGCGGGTGGAGTCCGCGCCGGGCAGCGGCGACGACCACATGGTCGACCTCGTCGCCCGCTCCCCCGGCCGCCGCCGCCTGGTGGTGACGGCGGACCGGGAACTGCGCCGGCGGGTGACGGAGCTGGGCGCGGAGGTGACGGGGCCCAGGGCCGTACGCCCGTAGGGTCCCCAGGGGGTCAGACGCCCTGCTCGGTCTTCTCGCGCAGGGCAAGGCGGCTGTGCTTGCGGCCGTACAGGAAGTAGACCGCGAAGCCGATCACCATCCAGATCGCGAACCGGAGCCACGTCTCGGCGGGCAGGTTCAGCATCAGCCACAGGGACGCCAGCACCGACACGATCGGCACGACCGGCACCCACGGGGTGCGGAAGGACCGCTCCAGGTCGGGGCGGGACCTGCGCAGCAGGATCACGCTGATCGCGACGACGATGAACGCGAACAGCGTGCCGATGTTCACCAGCTCGGCGAGTTCGCTGAGGCTGGTGAAGCCGGCGACGATCGCGATGATGACGCCCAGCAGGATGGTCGACCGGTACGGCGTGCGGAACGTGGGGTGGGTGTGCGAGAAGAAGCGCGGCAGCAGTCCGTCGCGGCTCATCGCGAAGAACACGCGGGACTGGCCGAGCAGCAGGATCATGCACACCGTGGTCAGGCCCACCGCCGCGCCGAAGCTGATCAGACCGGCGAACCAGGGGTGCCCGGTGGCCTTGAACGCGTCCGCGAGCGGGGCGTCGATCGACAGCTTGGTGTACTTCTGCATGCCGGTCACCACGATGGACACGGCCACGTACAGCGTGGTGCAGATGATCAGCGAGCCGAGGATGCCGCGCGGCACGTCGCGCTGCGGGTTGCGGGTCTCCTCGGCGGCGGTGGCGACGACGTCGAAGCCGATGAACGCGAAGAACACCACGGACGCCGCGGTGAAGATGCCCATGACCCCGAAGTTCGACGGGGCCCACCCGAACATGAGCTGGATCAGCGGCGCCTTGAGGTTGCCGCCCGCCTCGACGGCCTGCGCCTTCGGGACGAACGGGTCGTAGTTGCCGCCCTTGATGAAGAACGCGCCCGCGATGATGACGACCAGGACGACGGCCACCTTGATGGCGACGACCACCGAGGTGACGCGCGCGGAGAGCTTCATGCCGACGACGAGGATCGCGGTGAGGACCAGCACCAGCGCGGCCGCGAGGATGTCGAAGCCGAAGCCGGAGGCACCGTCGCGGCCGCTGAGCGCGGCCGGCAGGTGCCAGCCGGCGTTGTCCAGCAGCGAGTGGATGTAACCCGACCAGCCGACGGCGACCACCGCCGTCCCCAGGGCCAGTTCCAGGACGAGGTCCCAGCCGATGATCCAGGCCGGGAGCTCGCCCAGCGAGGCGTAGGAGAAGGTGTACGCGGAGCCGGCGACCGGGACCGACGAGGCGAACTCGGCGTAGCACAGGGCGGCGAGCGCGCACACCACGCCGGCGACCACGAAGGACAGCGAGACGGCGGGTCCCGCGGTGTTCTTGGCGGCCGTGCCGGTGAGGACGAAGATGCCGGTGCCGATGACGACGCCGACGCCGAAGACGGTCAGGTCCAGCGCGGAGAGGGATTTCTTGAGGGCGTGCTCGGGCTCCTCGGTGTCCTGGATGGACTGTTCGATGTTCTTGGTCCGGAAGAAGGTGTTGCTCACGGGCTTACCTCCCACGCTGTGTCGTCCTCGACATGATCGAGAGGGTGGTATTCCGTATGCCCCGGCGCGCGCTCCTTCACGCGAGAGGGCCGCTTTCACCACCCTCGGTGATGGTGCAAGCGGCCCTCCGGAGCGGCGGACGGTGTGGGGTCAGTCCCGGGCGGGCTCCGCCTGGGCCGCGCCGTCGGTACGCAGCCGGGAGTGGGTGAGGCCGTCGAGCTGAGAGACGAGGCCGGTGACCTGGCGCGCGATGTCCGGCGCGGTCAGCCCGATCTCGGCCAGCACCTCGGCGCGCGAGGCGTGGTCCAGGAAGCGCGGCGGGATGCCGAAGTCGCGCAGCGGCACGTCCACCCCGGCGTCCCGCAGGGCCTGGGCGATCGCGGAGCCGACGCCGCCGACCCGGGAGTTGTCCTCGACGGTGACGACCACCCGGTGGCGCTCGGCGAGCGGCGCCATGGCCTCGTCGACGGGCTTGACCCAGCGGGGGTCGACCACGGTGGTGGAGATGCCCTGCCGGTCGAGCAGGGAGGCGACCTCCAGGCACATGGGGGCGAGCGCGCCCACGGAGACCAGCAGCACGTCGGGCCGGTCGGTGCCCGGCTCGCGCAGCACGTCCATGCCGCCGACCCGCCCCACGGCGGGCACGGCGGGCCCGACGGCGCCCTTGGAGAAGCGGACCACGGTCGGGGCGTCCTCCACCGCCACGGCCTCGCGGAGCTGGGCGCGGACCTGGTCGGCGTCGCGCGGGGCGGCGAGCCTGAGGCCCGGGACGACCTGGAGGATCGACATGTCCCACATGCCGTTGTGGGAGGCGCCGTCGGTGCCGGTGACCCCGGCCCGGTCCAGCACGAAGGTCACGCCGCACTTGTGCAGGGCCACGTCCATCAGCACCTGGTCGAAGGCGCGGTTGAGGAAGGTGGCGTAGACGGCGAAGACGGGGTGCACGCCCGCGTGGGCGAGGCCGGCCGCGGAGACGGCGCCGTGCTGCTCGGCGATGCCGACGTCGTAGACCCGGTCGGGGAAGCGCTTGGCGAACTTGTCGAGGCCGACCGGCTGGAGCATGGCGGCGGTGATGGCGACGATGTCCGCGCGCTCCTCGCCGAGGCGGACCATCTCCTCGCCGAAGACGGACGTCCAGTCGGCGCCGGAGGTGGCGATCGGCAGGCCCGTGTCGGGGTGGATCTTGCCGACGGCGTGGAAGCGGTCGGCCTCGTCCTGCAGGGCGGGCTGGTAGCCGCGGCCCTTCTCGGTGAGGCAGTGCACGATGACCGGGCCGCCGAAGCGCTTGGCGCGGGCCAGCGCGGACTCCAGGGCCTCGATGTCGTGGCCGTCGATGGGGCCGACGTACTTCAGGCCCAGGTCCTCGAACATGCCCTGCGGGGCGATGAAGTCCTTCAGGCCCTTCTTGGCGCCGTGCAGGGTGTCGAACAGCGGCTTCCCGACGACCGGGGTGCGGTCCAGGATGTCCTTGGTGCGGGCCAGGAAGCGCTCGTAGCCGTCGGTGGTGCGCAGCGTGGCCAGATGGTTGGCGAGGCCGCCGATGGTGGGCGCGTAGGAGCGCTCGTTGTCGTTGACGACGATGACCAGCGGGCGGTCCTTGGCCTCGGCGATGTTGTTCAGCGCCTCCCAGGCCATGCCGCCGGTCAGCGCGCCGTCACCGATCACGGCGACGACGTGGCTGTCGCGCTCGAGCAGCTGGTTGGCCTTGGCGATGCCGTCGGCCCAGCCCAGCACGGTGGAGGCGTGGCTGTTCTCGATGACGTCGTGCTCGGACTCGGCCTGCGAGGGGTAACCGGACAGGCCGCCCTTCATCTTCAGGCGGGAGAAGTCCTGCCGGCCGGTGAGCAGCTTGTGCACGTAGGACTGGTGGCCGGTGTCCCAGAGCACCTTGTCCTTCGGCGACTCGAACACGCGGTGCAGGGCGATGGTCAGCTCCACGACGCCGAGGTTGGGGCCGAGGTGGCCACCGGTCTTGGAGACGGCGTCGACGAGGAAGGTCCGGATCTCGCCTGCCAGCTGGTCCAGCTCCTCCAGGCTGAGCCGGTCCAGATCGCGCGGTCCCGTGATGCGGGTCAGCAGCGGCACCCGTGCCTCCTTGCAGTAGAGCTGATCGAGCTGTTGCCGGGCTTGTCGAGTCTAATGTTCCGTCCCGGCGGTCGGTCCCCGGCCCGTTGGTCATAGGTCACGCGATCGGCCGTACCCAGGATGAGGGGGCCCGAGACACAGCCGTGCCCGGCGCGTGGAAGCACCGGGCACGGCTGGGGGTGGGACCGACGGGCTGGGGCGTGGGCCGTTACGCGCGGCCCGCGGCCTTCTGGCTGCGGCGGGAGACCGAGTCGATGACCACGGCGCCGAGCAGAACACCACCGGTGATCATGTACTGGATCGAGGTGTTCATGTTCAGCAGGTTCAGGCCGGTGGTGATCGACTGGATCACCAGCATGCCGAGCAGCGCGGACCACACGGAGCCACGGCCGCCGAAGAGGCTCGTACCGCCGATGACCGCGGCGGCGATCGCCAGCATCAGGGTGTTGCCGCCGCCGGCGCTCAGCGTCGCGGACGCCGTCTGGCCGGCGAAGAACATGCCGCCCAGCGCGGCGAAGCCGCCGGAGATGGCGAACACGCTGATCCGGACCATGGGCACGCTGATACCGGCACGGCGCGCGGCCTCGATGCCGCCACCGACGGCGAACACCTTGCGGCCGTAGGTCGTACGACGCAGCACGAAGTCCACGATCACCAGCGCGGCGAGGAAGATCACCAGCGCGTTGGAGACGCCCTGCGCGTTGTTCAGCACGGCGGCCGCGATGAACGAGGCGAGCGCCAGCAGACCGACGCGGAAGAGAATCTCACCGGTGGGGCGGAAGGGCACACCGGCGGCCCGGCGGCGGCGCTGCTCGCCGAAGTTGCCGATCAGGGACAGCACGACACCGAGGGCGGCCAGCAGGTAGGCGCCGATGATGGCCTGGTCCATGAAGAAGGAGCTCTGGCCGAACAGCTTCACGGGGCCGTCGTCGGACGGGATGTTGATGGTGCCGCTGGAGCCGAGCAGCCACAGCATCAGGCCGTTCCAGCCGAGGAAGCCGGCCAGGGTGACGACGAACGCCGGTACGCCGATCTTGGCGAAGAACCAGCCGTGCAGCGCGCCGATGGCGACGCCGGTGGCGATCGCGAGGACCAGCGCAAGCCAGGCGTTCATGCCGTGTTCGACCACCCACACGGCGAACAGGGTGGACGCCAGGCCGCTGACCGAACCGACCGACAGGTCGATCTCGCCGAGCAGCAGCACGAAGACCAGGCCGATGGCCAGCATGCCGGTCGCCGACATGAAGAAGCTGATGTCGGAGAGGTTGTCGGCGCTCAGGAAGCGGTCGTTCTTCGCCTGGAAGATGGCCCAGATGATGATGAGGCCGAGGACGACCGGCAGCGAACCCAGCTCGCCGCCCTTGATCTTGCGCTTGAACTCCGTGACGTAGCCCTTGAGGCCCTCTTCACGGACCAGCAGGCGCGGGTCGACGACGGGCACGCCGGCGGCGGTGGGGTCGTCGGCGGGAGCGGTGGTGGCCGCGGCCTTGTCGACGCTGACGCCCTTGTCGGGGCCGGAGTCGCTCTTCACGGTCCTGGACGTGTCGCTCACTTTGCCGCCTCCGTGGTGCGACGCCCCGCACGACGGGTCACGGCGTTGTCCGTGGCACCCGTGATCGCGGCGATGATCTCTTCGTGGCTGGTGTCCTTCACGGGGAAGGAGCCGTTGTTCTTGCCCAGGCGCAGGACGGCGACGGTGTCCGCGACCGCCTTGACGTCCGCCATGTTGTGGCTGATGAGGATGACGGCGAGGTTGCGCTCGCGCAGCCGCTCCACCAGGTCGAGGACCTGCGCGGTCTGCTCCACGCCGAGGGCGGCGGTGGGCTCGTCGAGGATGACCAGCTTCGGCTCGCCGATCAGGGCGCGCGCGATGGCGACGACCTGGCGCTGGCCACCGGACAGGCTCGCGATCGGGATGCGCACGCTCGGGATGCGGATGGAGAGCGTGGACAGCAGCTCGCGGGCGTTCTTCTCCATCGTCACCTCGTCGATGACGCCGCGGTGCAGCAGCTCACGACCGAGGTAGAGGTTGCCGACGACGTCGAGGTTGTCGCACAGCGCGAGGTCCTGGTAGACGGTGGCGACGCCGAGGCCCTGGGCGTCGTGCGGCTTGTTGATGCTGACCGCGTTGCCCTCCCACTCGATGACGCCGTCGTCGATGGGGTGCACACCCGCGATCGTCTTGACCAGGGTGGACTTTCCTGCGCCGTTGTCGCCGACCAGGGCGACGACTTCTCCGGCGTGGACCTCCAGATCGACGTCGGTGAGTGCCTGCACCGCACCGAATCGCTTGGAGACTCCGCGCAACGCCAGCACGGGCGTAGCGGACACGTGAACCATCTCCTTCGCCGCCTGACCGGCGGGGATGCCGCGCGTGGGACTGCGCGGAGGGATCTGCGCGACGCGCCGTCCGCGGGGGCGGGCGGCCGTGACGCACGAGGTTTACAGGATGAACATGCGCGATTCCGCCGCACTTGGCAACGGGCTCCATCCGACGCCCGCCCCGCAGCGGGGTTGAAGGCGGGGCGGGCGTCGGAGGGGTCTCGCGGGGCCGCCGGCGGTCACGGGGACCGCCGGCCGGCGGGGTGTGCCCTTACTGCAGGCCGGCGGCCTTGCAGGCGGAGGCGTACTGAGCGGTGCAGATCTGCGCGACGGTGTAGAGACCGTCCTTGACGACCGTGTCCTTGATGTTGGCCTTGGTGACCGACACGGGGGTCAGCAGCTTGGCGGGCACCTTGTCACCGGAGCCGCTGGTGACCTCGGTGGAGGCGGTGGACTTGATGTCCTTGCCCTGCAGGAGGCTGACCGCGAGCTCGGCGGCGGTGTCGGCCTCCGGCTTGTAGGCCTTGTAGACCGTGGAGGACTGGGTGCCGGCGACGATCCGCTGGATGGCGGCGAGTTCGGCGTCCTGACCGGTCAGCGGGATGGTGCTGATGCCCGCGCCCTTCAGGGTGTTGGCGATGCCACCGGCCATGCCGTCGTTGGCGGAGTAGACGCCGGCGATCTTCTTCGCACCGAGCTGGGTGATCGCGGCCGACATCTTCTCGGCGGCGACGGTGTCCTTCCACAGGCCGGACTGCTCGTAGGCGATCTTGACCTTGCCGTCCAGCGCCTTGTGGGCGCCTTCCTTGAACTGGGCGGCGTTCGGGTCGGCGTCGTCACCGTTGATCATGACGACGTTCGCCGACGGGCTGGCCTTGGAGCCCATCGCCTGCAGCAGCGCCTGGCCCTGCAGCTCGCCGACCTTGACGTTGTCGAAGGAGACGTACGCGGAGACCGGGCCCTGGGCCAGACGGTCGTACGCGACGACCTTGACGCCCTTGTCGACCGCGGCCTTGATGGAGGACTTGATCGCGGCGGAGTCCTGGGCGGAGATCACGATGACCTTCACGCCCTTGGTCACCATGGTGCTGACCTGCTGCGCCTGCTTGTTGGCGTCGGCCGCGGCGTTGGCGTACTCGACGTTGCAGTCGGAGCACAGCTCCTTGACCTTGGCCTCGAAGTACGGCTTGTCGAACTTCTCGTAGCGGGCGGTGACGCTGTCGGGGAGCAGCAGGCCGATGGACTTGCTGCCACCGCCGGAGCTGCTCTTGCCGCTGCCGGAGTCGTTGTCGTCGTCGCCCGCCTTGCCGCACGCGGCAATCGACAGGGCCATGGAGACGGCGGTCGCGCCGATCACGACTCTACGCATCGTTGCGTTCATTGGGTTGTGCCTCCCTGACAGGGCCGCAACGCTGCGGCCGAGGTGGCTGGAAGTCAACTCGGCCACACGTGCGACGTCAAGAAGTAAATACTTAACGAGATGGCAACGGCGTCATTCGTTCTCTAAGTGAAGGCGGGTGCGGCAGCCGTGAGGGAGCCGTCCAAAAGCGTCGAATCGCCCATCTCGCTGAGCGCGAGGGCGAGCGCTCCGAGCACCTCCGCACGGCCGCCAAGTGCCCCCGGGAGAACGGACAGTTGCCGCGCCGCACTGGGGATCGCATAGCGGCCCACTGACTCCCTGATCGGCCCGAGCACCAGCTCACCGGCCTCGGCGAGATCACCGCCGAGGACCACCCGGCTCGGGTTCAGCAGGTTGCAGAGATTGGCGACTCCACTGCCGATGTGGCGGCCGACGTCGGCGATCACCCGACGGCAGCCCGGGTCTCCGTCCCTGGCCAGCCGTACGACGCCCTCCATGGTGAGGTCGGTGCCGTGGCTGGACTGGAGCAGCGGCAGCACGTAGCGCGCAGCCGCGAAGGTCTCCAGGCAGCCCCGGTTACCGCAACGGCAGACAGGGCCGGATTCATCGAGTGTAATATGTCCTATTTCTCCCGCAGTACCCCCCGGCCCGCGGTAGATCTTCCCGTCGATGACGAGGCCCGCGCCGACGCCGCTCGCGACCTTGATGTAGGCGAGGTCGCGCACGCCCTTGCCGCTGCCCCAGACCATCTCGCCGAGGGCGCCGAGGTTGGCGTCGTTGTCCACGTGCACGGCCACGCCGAGCCGCTCGCGCAGCTCCTCGGCGGGCCGGGTGCCGATCCAGCCCGGCAGGATGGCGGAGGAGCCCAGCGTGCCGGACTCCACGTCGATCGGGCCGGGCACGCCCAGCCCCACGCCGGCGATCTTGCCCCGGTCCACACCGGTGGCCTCGATCAGCCGGCTGACCAGCCGTTCGGCCCGGTCGAAGCCCTGCGCGGAGGAGGCGTCCACATCGAGCGGCTCGGACTCCTCGGCGAGCACCTGGTGGGCGAGGTTGCCGACGGCGACCCGCAGGTGGGTATGGCCGAAATCGATGCCGATGACGATGCCCGCGTCCCCGCTGAGCGAGACGCTGCGCGCCCGCCTGCCGCCCGCCGACGTAGGCGTGACCTCGACCGTTCCGCCGTCCTTGAGTTCACGGACGATGTTGGAGACGGTCGCCGCGGACAGGCCGGTGGTCCTCGCGATCTCCGCCTGGGTGAGGGATCCGGCCAGCCGGACGGCTCGTACGACCCGCTCCAGGTTGGCTCGGTGCAGCGACGACTGCGACCCCGGAGTCTCCACGACGACCTCCTGCGCGCGGGGCCGCTTCGATGAGACCCCGTCTATGTCCAACTAGTGAACTCTAAGCTGAGCCGTCCGGGGCGCCTCCCGTCAAGAGGTTGAACAGTTTCCGCGCATGCGGACGTCCGCGCCCGCGAGGGTCGCGGTGCGTGTGGGAGCGGTTTCACGGTGTGGCGGAAGCGGTTCTTCCGGCGACTCCCGGCGGGGGTGGTGTGCGGTGCTATGGAGGGATTTGACGGGGGTCCGCCGACGCGGGCGACGGAGGTTGAAGGCAAGGGTGCCGTCCCGTGCGGGACGGCTGCGGACGGCCGCGGAGTGGCCGGCGTTACTTGAGCGCCCCCGCGGTCAGCCCCTGCACCACCTGCCGCTGGAAGACGATGTACGCGCCGAGCACCGGCAGCATCGCCATCACCAGGCCCGCGAACAGCCCCGACCAGTCTCCCTTGTACCCCTGGCTGACCGCGAGCTGGACCAGGCCCTGGGTGAGGACCTTCTTGTCGGGGTCGGTGTTCAGCACCGTCGGCAGCATGTACTGGTTCCACTGGCCGAGGAAGTTGAAGATGCCGACGCTGATCAGGCCCGGCTTGGCCATCGGCAGCATGATCTGGAAGAAGGTCCGGGTGTGGGAGGCGCCGTCCACGAACGCCGCCTCCGCCACCGACGTCGGCAGGGTGCGGAAGAACGCCGTCAGGAAGAAGACGGTGAACGGCAGCGAGTAGGCGATGTAGACCAGGATCAGCCCGTGGATGGTGTTCAGCAGGCCCATGTTGTTGACGACGTAGAACAGCGGGACCAGCGCGAGCATGATCGGGAAGCTCATGCCGCCGACGAACAGGTAGTAGATGAACCGGTTCCCGGGGAAGTCGAAGCGGGCCAGCACGTAGGCCGCCATCGAGCCGAGCACCAGCGTGCCGATGAGCGAGCCCCCGACCACCAGCACGGTGTTGAGGAAGTAGTCGCTCATGTTGGCGTCGGTCCAGGCCCGCGCCCAGTTGTCGAAGTGCAGCCGGTCGGGCAGCGCCCAGGGCGAGCCGAAGATGGAGGCGTCGTCCTTGAACGACGTCATCACGGCCCACACCAGCGGCAGCACCACCATCACCGCCCACAGGACCAGCACGCCGTGCGAGAAGACGTTCAGCACGCGGCCCTCGCGGCGCGCCCGCGGCGGCCGGTCCACGGGCGCGTCCGCCTTCGTCACCGGCGCACCGGACTGCGCCGGCAGGGGGGCGGGGCTCTCGGTCGTCTTCATGCTCAGTACTCCAGCCGCTCGCGACGGCCCAGCCGCATCACGACGGCGGCGAAGGCCAGCGTGACGACGAGCAGGGCGACGCCGATGGTGGTGGCGTAGGCGGCCTGACCGTCCCGGAACGCCTTCTGGTACACGTAGAGGACCATGACGGTGGTCGAGTAGTCGGGCCCGCCCGGCCCGGTCGTCATGATCTGCACGACCGCGAAGGACTCGGCGCCGAGCGCGAGGATGCCCATGTAGACCCAGCCCGACTGCACGGTGTCCCACAGCAGCGGCAGGGTGATGCGGAAGAACGTGGCCGCCCGGCCGGCCCCGTCCAGCAGCGCGGCCTCGTACAGGTCCGACGGAATGGACGCCATGCCCGCCGAGAACAGCACGACGAAGAAGCCGACCGTCGACCACACGAGCACCGCCATCACGCACCACAGGGCGAGGTCGGGGTCGCCCAGCCACAGGGGCTGGACGCCGTCGAGTCCCACGCCCCGCAGGACCGAGTTGATCGCGCCGCTGTCCGGGTTGTAGGCGAAGGCGAACAGCAGCGCGACGATGGCGATCGACAGCACCTGCGGGAAGAAATAGACGATCTTGTAGAAGGAGGAGCCGCGCACCCCGGAAATGACCGGACCGCCCCTCCTTCCGCGCCCGCCGACGTTGATCATGAAGGCGAAGAACAGCGCCAGGCTGATCGTCACCACCGGCAGCACGACCGCGAACATCAAGCTGTGCTGCAAGGACTTCCAGAAGATGTCGTCGTCGAACATCCTGCGGTAATTGTCCAGGCCGACCATCTTGAATTCGGGGCTCAGTCCCGTCCAGTCCGTGAACGAGTAGTAGATGGACTGGATGAAGGGCCAGACCACGAAGAGCGCGTACAGTCCCAGGGGCAGCGCCAGGAACCCCACGATGAACCGGTACTTGCCGTGCTGCATCGCCACTCCGGTGCCGTTGTGGAAAGAGTTTCCCGGTGCGTTACTGGTGCTTGTAGTGCTTGATCGAGGAGTCCTTGGCCGCCGCGTCGGCGAATCCCTGGATCTTGGTGATGGCCTCGGCGGGGGTGAGGCGCCCGGCCATCATCTCGCCGAGTCCCGCCACCCCGATCTGCTCCTTCTGCAACTGGACGTACCAGTCCTGGATGCGGGGGTTGACCACGTTGTCGCCGGCCTTCTCCAGCGCGGCCACGCCCGACTTCAGGCCCGGTGTCAGGGTGATGCCCTCGGTGCCGCCGTTGTACGCGGTCAGCGACTTGACCTTGGCCGTGAAGTTCTTGGACGACGCCTCGCTGAGCATGATGCGCAGCTGCTCCATGCCGCCCGGGGCGTTCTTGGCCTTGGCGGGGACGATGAACGGCTCACCGCCGGAGGCCCAGATGGTGCCGAACGGCATCTTGTCGGAGCTGTCGAGCCCGGTGGGCGCGGAGACGGCGAGGTCGAAGTCGGCGGGGATGACGTTCGCCGACTCGTTCTCCACCCAGGAGCCGTTGGGGATGAACAGCGCCTGCCCCTTGGCCCACGCCGTCTGCGACTGGATGTGGTCCAGGCCGGGGGTGCCCTTGAGGACGTAGCCCTTCTTGTAGAGCTCGTAGTACGCCTCGAAACACGCCTTGACCGCGGGGTGCTTCCAGGCGCCCGGCTCCAGGTTGTCGATGGCGTCGAGGACTTCACGCCCGCCGACCTTGCCGATCATCGGGTACAGCGAGAACGGGATGTAGTACGGGTACTTGCCCGCGTACGTCCAGCCCGCCATGCCCTTCTTCTTGGCCTTGGCGCACACCGCGAGCATCTGGTCCCAGGTCTCCGGGTACTGCTCGTCGAGCGAGTCCAGCGCCTTCTGCGAGTACCAGACGCCGTACACGGTGTAGGCGTAGTACAGGATCCACACCGGGTTGCCGTCGAACTGGCCCATCTCGACGATCCCGGGCCGCAGGGTGTCGCGGACCTTCTTGTTCGGGTCGTCGTAGGACGGGGCGTCCAGCAGCGGGGTGAGGTCGGCGAGCTGGTTCTTGCCGACCAGGACGCCCATGTCCATCTGCTCGGCGCCGGAGTTGTCGATGAGGTCGGGCGGGGTGCCCTGGTTGAAGCGGGGCTGGAGGGTGGACTGGATCTTCTGGGTGGCGGCGAACTTCACCTTCGCCTTGGGGAAGTTCTTCTCGTAGACCTTGACCGCGTCTTCGGCGTACTCCTTGCCGAAACCGCCGTCGAACAGGACGAACTCCATCTTCGCGGTGTCGTTGACCGCGAGGGGGTTCTTCGCGGTCTTCTTGCCCGCTTTCGCCTTGTCCTCGTCGTCGCCGCCGCCACTGCTGGCGCAGGCGGAGAGGAATCCCATGGCCGGGGCGGCCAGCAGACCGAGTGCGGCGGACCGCTTGATCAGATCGCGGCGGCCGGTGCCGGGACGGCCGTGGTTCTCTGCGGACGTGGATCCCATGCTCAAGTCCTCGCCTTCTCCAGGACTCAGGCGGTGAACCGGATCCTCCCGGCACCGCGGTCGGGCCAAGCTGGTTCGTGCAGGAAACGCCGACAGGTATAGTCCACTTCCCGCCAGCGGAGCAAGATCGAATGCAAGGTTGGTCGGTGGTCTTTTCCGAAGTGAGACCTCGTGGAAATATGTCCGGCCCGCGGCGGCCGGGCCGGGAGAATTCGCGACATGGGCAGCGCTTTCCCCTGCCAACGTCCTTGACATCACTCGCCACTTGACCCCCTACTGAGTGCTGCGAACGGAGTAGGACAACGTTGTCGGACCCGCGCAGGAGGGTGCTCGCGCATGCAGCGACACGGAAGACGGTTCCGTGGTTCCCGGGCGGCCGTGATCACGGCCGCCCTCGTGATGTCCGTGGGCGCGCCCGGTGCGGCAGCCGCCCTGCCGGCGCCGCCGGCCCTGCCCGCCCAGCAGTTCGCCTCCTCCTTCGAGGCGGGACAGCCGGCGCCCGACTGGGTCACCACGCCCGAGACGGCCCCCGGCGGCGGCAAGCGCGCCTCGGGCGTGGACGGCGGCTACGGCGGCGGCCTGCCCGGTGACGTCACCGACCGGGTCACCGCCGTACGGGCCAACGACGAGAACACCGGCGGCGGCGAGGTGAAGGAGAACCTCCTCGACGGCGAGGCGAGCACCAAGTGGCTCACCTTCACGGCGACCGGCTGGGTCGAGTTCGACCTCGACCAGCCGGTCCGGCTCGCCTCCTACGCCCTGACGTCGGCCAACGACGCCGCCGAACGCGACCCGGCCGACTGGACGTTGAAGGGCTCGGACGACGGCACCCACTGGACCGACCTGGACAGCCGCTCCGGGGAGAGCTTCGGCGAGCGCTTCCAGACCAAGACGTACGCCGTCACCCCCACGGACGGGGCGTACCGGCACCTGCGGCTGGAGATCACCGCCAACCACGGTGCGGGCATCCTCCAGCTCGCCGACGTGCGGCTGGGCACGGGCGGCCCGAGCGGCCCGGTCCCGCCGGACATGCTGGCGGTCGTGGACCGGGGACCGAGCGGCTCCCCCACGGCCAAGGCGGGCGCCGGGTTCACCGGCCGCCGGGCGCTGCGCTACGCGGGCCGGCACACGACACCGGGGCGGGCGTACGCCTACGACAAGGTCTTCGACGTGAACGTGCGGGTGACCGGCCGCACCGAACTGGCGTACCGCATCTTCCCGGCGATGGCCGACGGCGACCGCGACTACGACGCCACGAACGTCGCCGTGGACCTGGCGTTCACCGACGGCACCTACCTCAGCGACCTCGGGGCGGCGGACCAGCACGGCTTCCCGCTGTCGCCGCGCGGACAGGGCGCGGCCAAGGTGCTGTACGTCAACCAGTGGAACGACGTGGTCGCGCGGATCGGTGCGGTCGCCGCGGGCAAGACGGTCGACCGGATCCTGCTGGGCTACGACTCCCCCGCCGGGCCGGCGCGCTTCCGGGGCTGGCTGGACGACGTGAGCCTGCGGAAGGCCGCGCCCGAGCGGCCCGCGGCGCACCTGTCCGACTACGCGCTCACCACCCGCGGGACCAATTCCAGCGGCTCGTTCTCCCGCGGCAACACCTTCCCGGCGACGGCCGTGCCGCACGGCTTCACCTTCTGGACGCCGGTGACCAACGCCTCGTCGCTGAGCTGGCTGTACGACTACGCACGGGCCAACAACGCCGACAACCTGCCGCAGATCCAGGCGTTCAGCGCGAGCCACGAGCCGAGCCCGTGGATGGGCGACCGGCAGACGTTCCAGCTCATGCCGTCCGCGGCGGCGGGCGTCCCGCCCACCGGCCGGGCGGCGCGGGCGCTGGCGTTCCGGCACCAGAACGAGACGGCCCGGCCGTACCTGTACGGGGTGCGGTTCGAGAACGGGCTGCGGGCCGAGATGGCGCCGACCGACCACGCGGCGATGCTGCGCTTCACCTACCCCGGGGACGACGCGAGCGTGGTCTTCGACAACGTGACCGACCAGGCGGGGCTGACCCTGGACCGGGCGGCCGGCGTGGTGAGCGGCTACTCGGACGTGAAGTCCGGCCTGTCGACGGGCGCCACCCGGCTGTTCGTCTACGGCGAGTTCGACGCGCCCGTGACGGACGGGGCGTCCAGCGGCGCCACCGGCTACCTGCGCTTCGACGCGGGCGCCGACCGCACGGTCTCCCTGCGGCTGGCCACCTCGCTGATCAGCGTGGACCAGGCGCGCGACAACCTGCGCCAGGAGATCCCCGAGGGCACCGCCTTCACGACCGTGCGGGACCGGGCCCGTGCCCAGTGGGACCGGCTGCTGGGCAAGGTCGAGGTCGAGGGCGCCACCCAGGACCAGCTCACGACCCTGTACTCGAGCCTGTACCGGCTCTACCTGTACCCCAACTCGGGTTTCGAGAAGGTCGGTTCGACCTACCGGTACGCCTCGCCGTTCTCGCCGATGCCCGGTCCGGACACGCCGACGCACACCGGGGCGCGGATCGTCGACGGCAAGGTGTACGTCAACAACGGCTTCTGGGACACCTACCGCACGGCCTGGCCCGCGTACGCGCTGCTGACGCCCACTCAGGCGGGTGAGCTGACCGACGGGTTCGTGCAGCAGTACCGGGACGGCGGGTGGATCTCCCGCTGGTCCTCCCCCGGGTACGCCGACCTGATGACCGGCACCTCCTCGGACGTCGCGTTCGCCGACGCCTACGTCAAGGGTGTGCCCTTCGACGCGCGGGCCGCGTACGAGGCGGCGCTGAAGAACGCGACCGTGGTGCCGCCCTCGTCGGGCGTGGGCCGCAAGGGCATGGCGACCTCGCCGTTCCTCGGCTACACCAGCACCGCCACCCACGAGGGGCTGTCCTGGGCGCTGGAGGGCTACCTCAACGACTACGGCATCGCCCGGATGGGGCAGCAGCTCTTCAGGACGACGGGCGAGAAGCGCTACGCCGAGGAGTCGGCCTACTTCATGGACCGCGCCCTCGGCTACGTCCGCCTCTTCGACTCCCGGGCCGGGTTCTTCCAGGGCCGCGACGAGAAGGGCGCCTGGCGGGTGCCGTCGGACCGCTACGACCCGCGGGTGTGGGGCTACGACTACACCGAGACCAACGGCTGGGGGTACGCCTTCACCGCCCCGCAGGACACCCGGGGCCTGGCCAACCTGTACGGCGGCCGCGACAAGCTGGCACAGAAGCTGGACACCTACTTCGCCACACCCGAGACCGCCTCCCCCGAGTTCGCCGGGTCCTACGGCGGGGTCATCCACGAGATGACGGAGGCGCGGGACGTGCGGATGGGGATGTACGGCCACTCCAACCAGGTCGCGCACCACGTGACCTACATGTACGACGCGGCGGGCAGGCCGTGGGAGACCCAGGCCAAGGTGCGCGAGGTGTTGTCCCGGCTGTACACGGGCAGTTCGATCGGCCAGGGCTACCACGGCGACGAGGACAACGGCGAGCAGTCGGCCTGGTACCTGTTCTCGGCGCTGGGCTTCTACCCGCTGGTGATGGGCAGCGGCGAATACGCCGTCGGCTCACCGCTGTTCACGAAGGCGACCGTGCACCTGGAGAACGGCAAGGACCTCGTGGTGAAGGCACCGGGCAACAGCACCCGCAACGTCTACGTGCAGGGCCTGAAGGTCAACGGCCGCGCCTGGAAGTCGACCGCCCTGCCCCACGACCTGCTGGCCAGGGGGGCGGTGCTGGAGTTCACCATGGGACCGCGCCCGTCGGCCTGGGGCAGCGGGAAGGACGCGGCACCGGTGTCGATCACCCGGGACGACGAGGTGCCGACGCCCCGGCAGGACGTCCTGGCGGGCGAGGGTGCCCTGTTCGACAACACCTCGGCGACCGGCCAGGACGTGTCGGGCACGGTCGACCTGCCGGTCGCGCGGGAGGCCGAGGCGGTGCGCTACACCCTGACGTCCGACGAGGCGGCCCGCGCACCGGCCGGCTGGACCCTGCAGGGCTCAGCCGACGGCACGGCGTGGACGGACCTCGACCACCGCACCGGCGAGACGTTCGCCTGGAACCGCCAGACCCGGGCCTTCTCGGTCGCCCACCCGGGCGCGTACCGGCACTACCGGCTGGTGTTCGCCGGGGAGGCACGCCTGACGGAGGCCGAGCTGCTGTCGTAGGCGCGCGGCGCACCGCGTGACCTGTCCGTGCCCGTCCTGCCGACGCAGGGCGGGCACGGGCGCGCTGCCGTCCGCTGCGAGCCAACTCACGTGCTCCGCATGGTGGTTGAGTGATCGTTGGGTGATACAGTCGGTAACGACCACACGCGGACAACGTTGTCGACGCGCAACGCCGTCCCCGCACCCCTCCCCCGCCCGCGGCACCGCCCGGTCCGGGGGACCCCCTCGGCCGACCCACTCCCCCGTCCGGTCGGCCGACTCGCGGACCCGGTGGCCGATCGGCTCATCGGCCGCCGGGTCCGTCCCGAGCGCAGGAGGCGGGAGCAGACCCGGGCGGGTTCCGGTCCGCCGCATGGGAGCGCTCCCACCTCCCGCGCGGACCGTAGCGCCGATCGACGCACTTGTAAACGTCCCGCGCACGGATGCCCGCACGGGGCCGGGCCGGTCCGCCGACGGCGAAGGGCCGCGCCCCGGTCACCCGGGACGCGGCCCCCGACCGCCCTGCAGGCAGCGCCCGTCGGCGGTCCACCGGCCTGTCGGCCCGCCGGTCCGACGGCCGACGGACCGGCCGTGTGCCCGCGTGCGCCTACTTGCGGATCAGGCTGCGCAGCACGTACTGCATGATGCCGCCGTTGCGGTAGTAGTCGGCCTCACCGGGGGTGTCGATGCGGACGACCGCGTCGAACTCCACACCGGTGTCGGTGGTGACCTTCACCGTGCGCGGGGTGGTGCCGTTGTTCAGCTCCTCCACGCCGGTGATGGAGAAGGTCTCCTCGCCGGTCAGGCCGAGGGACTCGGCCGACTGGCCCTCCGGGAACTGCAGCGGCAGCACGCCCATGCCGATGAGGTTCGAGCGGTGGATGCGCTCGTAGGACTCGGCGACGACGGCCTTGACGCCGAGCAGCGCGGTGCCCTTGGCGGCCCAGTCGCGGGACGAGCCGGAGCCGTACTCCTTGCCGGCCAGGACGACCAGCGGGATGCCCTGCTCGATGTAGTTGCGGGAGGCGTCGTAGATGAAGGAGACCGGACCGCCGTCCTGCGTGAAGTCGCGGGTGTAGCCGCCCTCGGTGCCCGGCGCGATCTGGTTGCGCAGGCGGATGTTGGCGAACGTGCCGCGGATCATGACCTCGTGGTTGCCGCGGCGCGAGCCGTAGCTGTTGAAGTCGCGGCGCTCGACGCCGTGCTCCGTGAGGTACTTGCCGGCCGGGGTGTCGGCCTTGATGGCGCCGGCCGGGGAGATGTGGTCGGTGGTGACCGAGTCGCCCAGCTTGGCCAGCACGCGGGCGCCGGCGATGTCGGAGACCGGCTCCGGGTCCATGCCCATGCCCTCGAAGTACGGGGGCTTGCGGACGTAGGTCGACTCCGCGTCCCACTCGAAGGTGTCGCCGGTCGGGATGGGCAGCGCCTGCCACTGGGCGTCGCCGGCGAAGACGTCCTCGTAGGACTTGGCGAACATGTCCTCGCCGATGGCGTTGGCGACGACGTCGTTGACCTCGGCCTCGGAGGGCCAGATGTCCTTCAGGAAGACCGGGTTGCCGTCCTGGTCGGTGCCCAGGGCGTCCTTGGTGATGTCCACCTTCATCGAGCCGGCGAGGGCGTACGCGACGACCAGCGGCGGGGAGGCGAGGTAGTTCATCTTGACGTCGGGGTTGATCCGGCCCTCGAAGTTGCGGTTGCCGGACAGCACCGAGGTGACCGCGAGGTCGTTGTCGTTGACCGCCTTGGAGACCTCCTCCGGCAGCGGGCCGGAGTTGCCGATGCAGGTGGTGCAGCCGTAGCCGACGAGGTTGAAGCCGACCTTGTCGAGGTACGGGGTCAGGCCCGCCTTGTCGAAGTAGTCGGTGACGACCTTGGAGCCCGGGGCCAGGGTGGTCTTGACCCACGGCTTGCGGGTCAGGCCCTTCTCCACGGCCTTCTTCGCGACGAGCGCGGCGGCGACCATGACGTACGGGTTGGAGGTGTTGGTGCAGGAGGTGATGGCCGCGACCGTGACGGCACCGTGGTCCAGCTCGTAGGTGGAGCCGTCGGGGGCCGTGACGCGCACCGGGTTGGACGGGCCGGAGCCGGCCACGACGGCGGAGTGCTGCGGGGCACCGGCGCCGTTGTCGTCGCTGCCGTAGGCCGGGGCGTCGGAGGCCGGGAAGGACTCGGCGGACGCCTCGTCGACCGGGGACTGCACGCCGTGCGGCTGCTCCTGCTGCGGGACGCCCGGCTTGCGGTCGTCGCCGCCGGTCACGCCGGCCTCGACGTAGTTGAGCACGTCGGCGGCGAACTGCTCGGCGGCGCGCGACAGTTCGATGCGGTCCTGCGGGCGCTTCGGGCCGGCGATGGACGGCACGACGGTGGACAGGTCCAGCTCGAGCTTCTCGGAGAAGTCCGGCTCGGCCTGCGGGTCGAGCCACAGGCCCTGCTCCTTGGCGTACGCCTCGACGAGCGCGACCTGCTGCTCGGAACGGCCGGTCAGGCGCAGGTACTTCAGCGTCTCGTCGTCGATCGGGAAGATCGCGGCGGTGGAGCCGAACTCCGGCGACATGTTGCCGATGGTGGCGCGGTTGGCCAGGGAGGTGGCGGCCACGCCCTCGCCGTAGAACTCGACGAACTTGCCGACCACGCCGTGCCGGCGCAGCATCTCGGTGATCGTGAGCACCAGGTCGGTGGCGGTGGTGCCGGTGGGCAGCTCGCCGGTGAGCTTGAAGCCGACGACGCGCGGGATGAGCATGGAGACCGGCTGGCCGAGCATCGCGGCCTCGGCCTCGATGCCGCCGACGCCCCAGCCGAGGACGCCGAGGCCGTTGACCATGGTGGTGTGCGAGTCGGTGCCGACCAGGGTGTCGGGGTACGCCTGGCCGCCCCGGACCATGACCGTGCGGGCCAGGTGCTCGATGTTCACCTGGTGGACGATGCCGGTGCCCGGCGGGACGACCTTGAAGTCGTCGAAGGCGGTCTGGCCCCAGCGCAGGAACTGGTAGCGCTCGCGGTTGCGGCCGTACTCCAGCTCGACGTTCTGCGCGAAGGCGTCGTGGGTGCCGAACTTGTCGGCGATCACGGAGTGGTCGATGACCAGCTCGGCCGGGGAGAGCGGGTTGACCTTGGCCGGGTCGCCGCCCAGCTCCTTGACGGCCTCACGCATGGTGGCGAGGTCCACGACGCAGGGCACGCCGGTGAAGTCCTGCATGATCACGCGGGCCGGCGTGAACTGGATCTCCTGGGACGGCTGGGCCTGGGAGTCCCAGCCGCCGAGGGCGCGGATGTGATCGGCGGTGATGTTCGCGCCGTCCTCGGTGCGGAGCAGGTTCTCCAGCAGCACCTTCAGGCTGTAGGGAAGGCGCGCGGAGCCCTCGACCTTGTCCAGCCGGAAGATCTCGTACGACTCGTCGCCCACCTGCAGCGTGCTGCGGGCGTCGAAGCTGTTCGCCGACACGACAGTCTCCTTCATTGATGTGCGCGTACCACCACGATCCTGCCGCCACGCCGGCTCGACCCGTGCGCTGAGGTTAGGCTAAGTTAGGTAACCCTTACTGCCAGACCGATTGCGTGCGGCTGCGGTGCGCCTCGGCAGATATCTCGATGTCGAGATAACTCTAGTACATGAGGGCGGGAAGGTCATGCGCGGGCGGGGTCGCACCGTGGCATTGAGCCCGACACGGGCCGACAGCCTCGAGGTCGATCGGCTAGGGTCTGCGGTCATGACCACCGGGACGGCATCGCGCCATACACGGATCGGTGACCCGGTGCCCCTCTGAGCGCCGTACGGGCCGGAGCGGGCCCGCTGCTCGGACGAGGGCCCGGCACTGCCGCGCGGGCTCCGCCTCCGTCGTGTTGACAACAGGCTCGGCACCTCAACACGACAGGAGCGACCATGCCCACCAAGACACTCCGAATCACCACCGCGGACGGCCGGGCCGACGCCTTCGTCGCCTTCCCGGAGCACGGCGAGCGGCACCCCGGGGTACTGATGTACCCGGACGGCTTCGGCATCCGTCCGGTGCTGCGGGAGATGGCCCGCGAACTGGCCGGGCACGGGTACTGCGTGCTCGTCCCGAACCTCTTCTACCGGCACGGCCCGGCACCGGTGATCGATCTCCCCGAGCACATCGGGGAGGAGGTCCGGCCCGCGCTCATGGCCCGGCTGATGCCCTTGATCGAGGCGCACACCGCCGACCGCGCCCTGAGCGACGCCGACGCCTACCTGGCGTTCCTCACCGCCCGGCCCGAGGTGGCCGCCGGACCGGTCGCGGTGACCGGCTACTGCATAGGCGGCCTCCTGGCGGTGCGCACGGCCTCGGCGCACCCCGGACGGGTATCGGCCGTCGCCGCGTTCCACGCTCCTGTGGGCGCGGCCGGGCCCGACGCTCTTGCGGGCCTCACCGCCCAGGTCCACTTCGGCCACGCCGAGAGCGACCTGACGCCCGAGGCACTGGGCGAGCTCAACCAGGCGCTGGACGTCGCGGGGGTCAGCCACACCTCCGAGATCTACCCCGGCACCCTCCACGGCTTCACCATGGCCGACACCGACGCCTTCGACCCCGCCGGGCTACGGCGTCACTGGGACCGCCTGCTCCCCCTCCTCGACCGCGCACTGGCCGGCAACTGAGACTCCGGCCAGCCGACCGGACTCGAGGCGGCCGGATGGGCCGAGTTGACGGAACGTGAGGCCCGGCGGGGTGCCTCATTGCCGGGAGCCGGGGTAAGCGCAGTCCAACGAACCGAACCGGACCGAGAAGGAGGCGTAATGCCCCTCACCTTCCGCAAGAGCTTCCGCATCCTCCCCGGAGTGCGCCTGAACATCAACAAGCGCTCCTGGTCCATCACCACCGGCGGCAAGAACGGGCCCAAGCACACGCACAGCAGCACCGGACGTCGTACGACATCGATGGATTTGCCCGGACCTTTCGGGTGGCGGAAGACCCACAAGGGCGGCAGCCACTGACGTTCCGTCACCCGAACGGACCCCCCAAGAGGCGCCATCTCATATCTGAGATAACCTCAACCTCATGTCAGACGATTACCTCGTACGCATCGGCAAGCTCATCCGTGACGCCCGTCAGCACCGGGGCTGGACGCAGACGCAGCTCGCCGAGGCGCTCGGCACCAGCCAGAGCGCCGTCAACCGCATCGAGCGCGGCAACCAGAACATCAGCCTTGAGATGATCGCCCGAATCGGTGAGGCCCTCGACAGCGAGATCGTCTCACTGGGCTACGCCGGTCCGATGCACCTGCGTGTGGTCGGTGGGCGCCGGCTGTCCGGCGCCATCGACGTCAAGACCAGCAAGAACGCCTGCGTGGCCCTGCTGTGCGCGTCCCTGCTGAACACCGGGCGCACGGTGCTGCGCCGGGTGGCGCGCATCGAGGAGGTCTACCGCCTGCTGGAGGTCCTCAACTCCATCGGCGTGCGCACCCGTTGGATCAACGACGGCGTGGACCTGGAGATCGTGCCGCCGGCCGACCTGAACCTGGCGGCCATCGACGCCGAGGCCGCCGTGCGCACCCGGTCCATCATCATGTTCCTCGGCCCGCTGCTGCACCGCATGGACCGCTTCATGCTGCCCTACGCCGGCGGCTGCGACCTGGGCACGCGGACCATCGAGCCGCACATGATCGCGCTGCGCCGGTTCGGCCTCGACGTGGCGGCGACGGAGGGCCAGTACCACGCCGTCGTCGACCGCTCCGTGCGCCCGGACCGCCCGATCGTGCTGACCGAGCGCGGCGACACCGTCACCGAGAACGCGCTGCTCGCTGCGGCCCGCCACGACGGCGTGACCGTCATCCGCAACGCCTCCTCCAACTACATGGTCCAGGACCTGTGTTTCTTCCTGGAGGCGCTGGGCGTCAAGGTCGAGGGCATCGGCACGACCACGCTCACCGTGCACGGCGTGCCGCGGATCGACGTCGACGTGGACTACTCCCCCTCCGAGGACCCGGTCGAGGCGATGAGCCTGGTGGCCGCCGCGGTCGTGACCGAGTCGGAGCTGACGGTGCGGCGGGTGCCGATCGAGTTCCTGGAGATCGAGCTCGCGGTGCTGGAGGAGATGGGGCTCGACCACGACCTCACGCCCGAGTACTTCGCCGACAACGGCCGTACCCGCCTGGTCGACCTGACGGTCCGCCCCTCCAAGCTGGAGGCGCCGATCGACAAGATCCACCCGATGCCGTTCCCCGGCCTGAACATCGACAACGTCCCGTTCTTCGCGGCCATCGCGGCCACCGCGCAGGGCCAGAGCCTCATCCACGACTGGGTCTACGACAACCGCGCGATCTACCTGACCGACCTCAATCGCCTCGGCGGCCGGCTCCAACTCCTCGACCCGCACCGGGTCCTGGTGGAGGGCCCGACCCGCTGGCGCGCCGCCGAGATGATGTGCCCGCCGGCCCTGCGCCCCGCGGTGGTCGTCCTGCTGGCGATGATGGCGGCGGAGGGCACGTCGGTGCTGCGCAACGTCTACGTCATCAACCGCGGGTACGAGGACCTCGCGGAGCGCCTGAACTCGATCGGGGCGCAGATCGAGATCTTCCGGGACATCTGAGAGGTCCGGGAAGGCAGCACGACACCTCTGACGCGCTGTTCCGCGGCCCGCCGGCGCAGGTCTCCGCCACCGCCGGCGGGCCGTCGTCCTCCCACCGCCGCCGGCCCGGCGCCTACGTCACCGCTTCGGACCGGCGGGCCGGTCTCCCGCAACGTCCGGCACGGCGCCCGCGCATTCCGCCCACACGGTCTTGCCGGGGCCCTCAGGCCGGGGGTGCCAGCCCCACCGGGTGGCCAACGCCGAGACCAGGAGCAGTCCTCGGCCACCGCTGTCCTCGGGGCCGGGGGCGCGCAGCGCTTCCGGTCGAGGTGGCGTGCGTTCGGGGCGGGTGTCGGTGACCTCGACCCTGACCGTGTGGGTGGGCGCGCTCACGTGCAGCAGCAGGTGGAAGTCCCGGCCGGGGACGTGCCCGTGTCGTACGGCGTTGGCGGTCAGCTCGCCGAGGACCAGCACGATCTCCTCGTGCCGGCCGGTGCCGTACGGGATTCCCCAGGTGTCCAGCCGGTGCGCGGCCAGTCGGCGGGCGAGACGGGCGCCGCGTGGGGTGGAGGTGAAGCGCATCTCGAAGGTCCGGTCCACGTCGTCGCCGGAGCGCCCGGGTCGGTGGGCGCTGGTGGGGCTGGGGAGTTGGCTCGTCATGCCGACAACGGTGTCCGCGGTCGCGTAGCGTCACCAGTGGTGACGCACCGACGCGGGCCGTTGTACGCGGCGATGCGGTGCGGGTACGAGGTGCGCGGCGTGACGGGGCCGTCGGGGCGGCGTTGGGCCAGGGAGGCGGCGGCGATGACCGAGGCCGCGGACGAGAGGGCCGAGACCGTGGTGCCGGACGATGCGGGGCAGACGGCGGACACGTCCGGCCAGGCCGTGGTCATCGCGTTCGGGCAGACGTTGAAGACGTTGCGGGTGCGGGCGGGCCTGGAGCGCGAGGAGTTCGGGCGGCGGATCGGCTACTCGGCGTCCACGGTCGCGTCGTACGAGCAGGGGCGGCGGATTCCGTCGCCCCGGACCATCGAGCGGGCGGACGAGGTCCTGGACGCGGGCGGGTTGCTGACCGTGTGGAAGGAGCAGGTGGAACGGGCTCAGTATCCGGTGTTCTTCCAGGGGATGGCGGCCTTGGAGAAGGAGGCCATCGAGTTGCTCTCCTACGACACACTGGTGGTCAAGGGCCTGCTGCAGACCGAGGAGTACATGAGGGCGGTACTGGCCATGCGGCGTCCTCCTCTGGACCAGGAGACCATCGAGCAACGCGTGGCCGCTCGGCTGGCCCGGCAGGACATCTTCGACCGGCATCCCGCACCACTTCTCAGTTTCGTGATGGACGAGTCGGTCGTGCGGCGTCGGCTTGGCGGAAGGAACGTGCTTCGCGGGCAGTTGGAGCACCTCCTCCTCGTCGGCCGGAAACGAAACGTCGAGATCCAAGTCATGCCGCTCGACTGCGAGGAAAGCGCCGGCGTGGACGGAGCGTTCACGGTCGTCACGCGTGACGACGGCAAGAAGTTCGCGTACACCGAGGCACAAGGGTCCAGCACCCTGCAGACCGACCCGCAGCAGGCAGCACTCGCCGCCGCCCGCTATGGGATCATCCGATCGCAGGCTCTCACTCCGCGAGAGTCCCTTGAGTTCGTCGAGAGGTTGCTGGGAGAGCTATGAACACCGCTGAGTTCTCGGCCGTCGCGTCCGGCCTCGCCTGGTTCAAGAGCAGCTACAGCGGAGCGGAGGGCGGCGACTGCGTCGAGGTCGCCGCCGACAGGGAAGCCGTGCACATCCGGGACTCCAAGGCCCTCACCGGGCCCGTCATCCGCGTGTCACGCGAGGCGTGGACCGGGTTCCTCGGCGAGGCGTGACGTTCGAACGCCGAGCGTGAGCCTTGCCGCCCGCTCGAGGACGGCAGGGCTCATGGGCGTGCAGCACGCACCGCCACCCTCAGCGCCGCCGCGATCGGCTCGACGGAACCGCGTCAGTGCGGGTGGCATAGGGTCCGCACATGTCAGACGCGATAGCGACCGCGATCACCGCGGCGGCCGGCCTCGGCGGAGCGCTTCTCGGCGCGGTGCTTCCGCAACGCCTCAACGCCCGCGAACGCGCTGCGGAGGCCGAGATCGCCGACCGGAGACGGTCCTTCGAGGAGCGGCGAGAGGCGTACACGGCCGTGAACCGTGCCTCCGAGCAGTTCCACACGCTCCTCAAGGACGCCCTGCACCGCATCCGCGACGGCGTGTACGCCGAGGAGGACCGCACCCGTCTTGAGGATTCCCGCAGGGAGTACCGCGACTGCTACGCGGCAGCCCAAATGATCGTCCCCTTGCGGATCATGGAGGCCTCGCGAGAACTCAACAAGGTGCTCGCCGAGGTCGACGCGGCGGCCAAGCGCATCGACCGCGGCCTCGCGCGTGACGGCGAGACTGCGGAACACCTGCTCGTCGAGGTGAGGCAGGCGGAGCCCCGGCTGGTGGCGATGCGGACCCTCATGAGGGAAGACCTGGGCATCCGGGACTAGGCAGCGTCTTGTCGACCATGTCTGGACAGGAGTCGTGGCCGCGCTGCAGGAGGTGAACAGGAACTGGCGCAATCCGGTGTTGCGGTGCCGTGGCGGGAGGCGCACATTGTCGGACAGTGGCTCACCGATGGGAGCGCTCCCATGCACTGAGCCCCCTCCCCCGATCGCGGAAAGAAGGAGACCATGCGCATCCCCCACTGTCATGCTCGCGCCATCTCCCGCGCCCTCGCCCCGGCGCGGCCCGCCCGGCCGCGCCTGAGTCTGCTGCTCAGCGGGCTGCTCGCCGCGCTGCTCTGCATGATCCCGTGGAGCGGTACCGCGTCCGCCCACGGTTCCGTCGTCGATCCCGCGTCCCGCAACTACGGCTGCTGGCTGCGCTGGGGCAACGACTTCCAGAACCCGGCGATGCAGCAGCAGGACCCCATGTGCTGGCAGGCCTGGCAGGCCAACCCCAACGCCATGTGGAACTGGAACGGCCTGTACCGCAACGGTTCCGCCGGCAACTTCCAGGCGGTCGTGCCCGACGGGCAGTTGTGCAGCGGCGGCCGGACCGAGAGCGGACGGTACAACGCGCTCGACGCCGTGGGTCCCTGGAAGACCACGAACGTCGCCCGCAACTTCACCATCCACCTGTACGACCAGGCCAGCCACGGCGCCGACTACTTCCTGGTCTACGTCACCCGGCAGGGCTTCGACCCCACCACCCAGCCACTGACCTGGAAGGACCTCCAACTGGTCACCCGCACCGGCCGTTACGCGCCGAGCCAGAACTACCTGATCGACGTGAGCACCTCCGGCCTGACCGGCCGCCACGTCGTCTACACGATCTGGCAGGCCTCGCACATGGACCAGACGTACTTCCTCTGCAGCGACGTCGACTTCACCTGAGTTCCGGGTCGGCACCCCCACGCCGATCCGGGCCCCGCGGGCCGTCCGGGAGGTGGTCGACACGCCACCGCCTCCCGGGCGGCCTTCCTGGTGCCCCCGCGCCGCCCGGGCCACTTCGGCAACGCGAAGCAGCCTGTTCCCGAGTCTAGGGACGCACCCCGCTGTGCCCGTAGTGTGAGACGACATGGGGGAGTTACGTGCGGACTGGAGACTCCGGCTGCGGCGCGAGGACGCGCACGGCCCCGTCTGCGGCGCCGGTGTGCTCGTCGACCAGTGCACGGCCCTGACGTGTGCGCACGTGGTGGGCCGCCCGGACGCCGTGCTGTGGGTCGAGTTCGCCGAGAACAGCACCCTCGCCCCGGTCCGCGCCCGCGTCCTGCCCGACGGCTGGCTGCCGGAACGCGGCGACGGCGAGGACATCGCCGTACTGCGCCTGGAGAGCCCGCGCCCCCAGGCACGCCCCGCCCCCCTGGACCCCCGGGTGTGGGGCGGCATGGAGGTGTACGCGACCGGCTATGCCGACGGCTTCGACGAGGGGATGAGCCTGTGGGGGCGCATCGGCGGGGCCAGCGGTGAGCTGGTGCAGCTCGACGCCGTCACCAAGGCGGACGTGGTGCGCGAGGGCTTCAGCGGTGCCGCCGTGTGCACCCGGCCGCGGGAGGACCGGCCGGTCCGGGTGGTCGGGCTCGTCGTGAGCTGGCGCGGCGACCTCGGCGCCTTCCTCCCCGAGGACAACCGGCTCGCCTTCTCGTACCTGATCCCCGTCGACCGCATCGCCCGACTCTCGCCGCACGTCGCGGAGTTGAGCGGTCCCGGGGCGTGGGACCGGGGCTTCGAGGCACGGGTGACCCGGTGGTTCGACGACCCGGACGAGGACCCGGTGAAGATCACCGTGGTGCCCCCGGGCAGCGGCAAGGAGCGCTCCCTGCGCCATCTGACGCACCGGGCCGACGTCGTCCACCGCGGCGGCGCCCGCACGGCGGACCTCGTCGACCACGCCCTGGGCCGGGTCGCCTTCCCGGCCGGCGCCTACCTGGCGTACTACGACTGGCTGCGCGGCACCGGGCCCCGGCCCGCGCCGGCGGGCGGTCACGCGTCCGCGTCCCGTAGGTCCGCTCCGGCGGGCGGTCACGCACCCGCACTCGGTCGGCCCTCACCGGAAGCCGGTGACTCGCCCGCCCACCCCGTCGCCCTCCTCGTCGACGGCCTCGACGAGGAACCGCGGCCGGGCGCCCTGATCGACGTCCTGGAGCGGCTGCGGTCGGTCGGTTTCCGGCTGCTGCTCGTCTTCCGCCGCGAGGGCGGGCCGGGCTGGGACGAGGCCTGCGACCGGCTCCTGCGGCCCGCGCTCCTGCGCCAGGCGGACGTACTGCTCGACCGTCTCCAACGCGTGGAGCTGAGCCGGTCGATCCGCCTCGACGTCGTCGACAGCGCCTCGTTGGGACCGGTGGCCGAGACCGCCGAGCGGCACCGGGTCACCCGCCGCCGCATCGACGAGGTGCGGGACCCGCACCAGCAACTCGCCCGGCTGCGCGCGCTGATCAGGACGCTGCGCGCCGATCTCGGCCGCCATGGGGGCCGTTGATGCCACCAAGTCCCGCACCGCCCGGCCGGGGAGGAGGACGACCGTGCGGACCACGGAGCAGGAGGGGACCGACGGCAGGAAGGGACGCGCCAGGATGACCACCTGCCCGCACCGCCGCTTCAGCGGAGCGCCCTGCGGCGGGACCGTGCTGCCCACCGGCCACTGCGCCGTGTGCGGCCGCGCGCAGGACGGGCCCGGGCTGCCCGCCCTGCCCCGCGACCCGCGCGACCACGGCCCGCGTGCCCTCCTCGCGCTGCCCGAGCGCGAGCCGCGCCCCGCCGCGGAACGCCTCGTCGCCCCCGAGGCGCCGCTGCGCGTGCGCATGAGCTGCTCGTCCGCCGACTGCGGCATCACCTTCGCCCCGCCCTACACCGAGGGCCCGGTGCCGAGCCGGGGGTTCTGCCCGGCCTGCGGTGAGCGCTACTCGTACCGGCCCGAACTCGCCGAGGGGGACCTGCTGCGCGACCAGTACCGGATCATGGGGCCCATCGCGCACGGCGGCCAGGGCTGGGTGTACCTCGCCGAGGACACCCACCTCGGTGACGTCGTCGCCGTCAAGGGCCTGCTCAACCGGTACGAGCACGACGGCGTCCGGCTCGCCGACGTGGAGCGCCGCAACCTCGTCGCCATCCGTCACCCCCGCATCGTCCAGATCCGCGACTTCGTCGCCCGCGGCGACGACAGCGGTCAGGTCACCGGCGGGTACATCGTCATGGACGACGTCGGCGACGGCACCCTCGCGACGGTCGTCGAGGAGGTCCGGCGCGGCGAGGCCGTCCTCGACATCGAGCACGTCGCGACGTACGGCTGCCAGATCCTCGAAGCCTTCGTCCACCTGCACTCCGACGGCGAACGGGTCTTCGTGTACGGCGACATGAAGCCCTCCAACGTCGTGCACCACCGGGACGGCGTCAAGGTCATCGACCTCGGCGGCATGCGCGAGCAGGGCCAGAGCCAGCCGCCCGCGCACGTGACGCCCGACTACATGGCGCCCGAGACCGGGACGACGGCCGTGCCCACCGTCGCCCACGACCTGCACACCGTCGGCGTCACCCTGCGGGAACTCGCCCGCTGGGCCGTCACCGAGGTGCCCGGCCTGGGCGCCGCCTCCTTCGAGCGGGTCGTCGACCGCGCCGTACGGACCGACCCGGGCCACCGCTTCGCCGACGCCCGCGAGATGCTCGGCCAACTGCGCGGCGCCCTGCGGGAGATCCGCGCGCTGCGCGGCAAGAGCGACCCGCCCGAGCCCTCCGACTACTTCCGGCCCTCGACCCGGTTGCTCGGCGCCCGGCTCGGCACGGTGCCGGGCATCGAGCACTGGCTGCGCCGCCCCCGCCGCGACCGGTACGAGCCGCCCGTGGCGCCGGCGCTCGACCCCGGCGCCCCCACCCCCACCGAGATCGCCGCCTGTCTGCCGGTGCCGAGGCCGTACCCGGGCGATCCGCAGGCCGCGCGCTTCGAGGTGAGCAGCGGCTACGACCCGGACCGGCTCCTGCGGCAGGAGGGGGAGAAACCGCGGTCGGTGGAGATCTGCTTGCACAACGTGCGCGTCCTGCTGGGCCGCGACACCCGGCAGGACCTGCACCGGGCCCAGGAGGAACTCGACACGGCGGACTCCGTTCCCGGTCCGCCCGCCGTGCGCCGGTGGCGGCTGGAGTGGCACCGCGCCCTCCTCGCGCTGCGCGGCGCCGGCCTCGACGGCGACCCGCGCCTGGTCGCCGACGCCAAGGCCCACTTCACCCGGGTCCACCTCGAACTCCCCGGCGAGTACGCGCCCAAACTGGCGCTCGCCTACTGCACGGAGCGGCTCGGCGACGACGCGGCCGGGCCCACGGCCCGGGAGTTGTACGAGGCGGTGTTCGCGCGCAATCCGGCGCACGGTGGCGCCGCCCTCGGCCTGGCCAGGCTCGCGCTCCGCGCGCGCGACCGCCGGGCGGCCGTCGACGTGCTCGGCCGGGTCCGGCAGGGCACACTGGACCACACCGTCGCGCGGATCGCCGCCCTGCGCATCCGCGCCGCCCGGCTGCCCGGCGACGGCGACCCGCTGCCCGCGCCCGCCGAAGTCGACGCGGCGCTGGCCGAGCTGGCCGGCCTCGTCGGGCGCAGACCGGGCGCCGTGGAGCCGAGCCTGTCCGAGGAGGAGGCGCTGCGCCTGCGCACCGAGTTCCACGAGTGGAAACTGGACGCGGTGCACCACCTCGGCGACCGGCCGGGCCCCCCGGGCCGGGACGGCGGACGCGGACGGCTCGACGCCCGCGCCCTGCGCCGCCTGAGCCCGCCGGAGCGGGCGCTGCGCGAGCAACTGGAGTCGCTGTACGCGCGGTTGGCGTCCCACCACCAGGAAGAGCCCGCCGCGCACGAACACTTGGTGGACCTCATGCACGCCGTGCGGCCCCAGACCGTGTTCTGACCGTGGGGCGCGGCGACCGCCGCGGGCCCCTCGGGGCGCGGCGACGGGGAACGGACCACGACCGACCGGACGGCAGCGCGAAGGAGCGGTGACGTACGACATGAGCAGCCTCACCCGGCCGCCGCAGCCGGGCATCCGACTCCACGTCGACCTCGGCCGCGCGCTGCGCCCGCACCGCAGCGCGAAGATCGAGGCCCACCTGCGGGTGGACGTGGCCGCCGACGGCGCCCCCACCGACCTGCCCGCGGTGCAGCTCGCCGTGGTCGTCGCGGTGGACGTGGCCGAGGCGAACCGGGCGGCGGTCCGGCACGCCCTGCCGGCGGCGCTGCGCGCCCTGCCCGACCGCATCTCCTTCGCGGTGCTGGGCAGCGGCCCCGAGCCGGTGCGGTGCTATCCGCGCGGGGGCGAGGAGTGGGCCGTCGCCGACCAGGACGAGCGGCGCCGGGCGGCCTTCGTCACGGGCTCGCTGCCCCTGCACCGGGAGGGGGCGCGCCCCGCCGGGTACGCCGCCTGGGTGGCCCGGGCGCACGCCCTGCTCGCCGGCCGGCCGGCCTCCGTACGCCACCTGGTGCTGATCACCGACGGCAGCAGCGCGGCCGGTGAGAGCCGACTGGAGGAGCAACTGGACGCGGTTGCCGGTGAGTTCACCTGTGACGTGTTCGCGGTCGGGACCGACTGGTCCCCCGACCCGCTGCTGGCCCTCGCCGAACGGCTGCACGGGACGGCCGAGTTCGTGGACGAGGGACTGGGCCGGGCGGTCACCGACGCCATCGGGCGGCTGCGCCGGGTGCACACGCCCCGGCTGCCGATCGACGTGACGGTACGGCCCTGCGTGCGCCAGGTCTCGCTCAGCGAGAAGGCGCCCCGGCCGCACCGCCTGGGCGGTCTGCCGCAGCCCGGCCGGCCGCACCGCTGGAGCTTCCCGACCTACCAGTGGGAGCAGGGGCGGCGGGACTACCTGCTCACCCTGGTCGCCGACTCCGGGGCCGACCCGCTGGAGACGGAGCTGCTGTTCGCGCTGGTCTCCATCGGCGACTTCCACGCGGCGGTCACCGCGCGCTGGCACCTGCCCGGGCAGTCCCCGCCCCCCGTCCCGCCGGGCGCCGAGAGCGTGCGCGAACTCAACGCCACCGCCCGGATGCGCGGTGCCCTGCGGCGCGGCCTCGCCGCCCTGCGGGAGCACCGGTTGTCCACCGCCGAGGACTGCCTGGGGCAGGCGGCGCGGCTCGCGGCGCGGTTCGGCACGGACTGGGTGCTGGACGAGATCCGCGCGGTCGCCGACATCGAGGACGCGGCCGCCGGGCGGGTGCGGCCGCGCGCCGTCGACGCCGGCACCCTCGCCCCGATGATCCTGCGCGCCGGGTCCCGTCCCGGCGCGCTCCTGCCCGACACCGCCGGTGCTCAGCCGGGCCCGCGCTGCGGCGCCTGCGGCGCCCGGGCCGGGAGCGAGGCGCGCTACTGCATCGCGTGCGGGAGGCCACTGTCGTGACGACCACCGGACGCGCGCTGTGACGCCCCCGGACCGCGCCGCCCTCCCGCACCGGTCCTCCCGGGCCGCTCTCCGGCGCCGCTCCGCCCCGGGCGTGTCACGGCGCCGGTCCTCCCCCGCCGCCCTCTGGCGCGACGTCCTGCGTCCCTGGCGGACCCGGCGGCTGCTGGAGGTGCACCTGCTGGTGCTGGTGCTGCTCGCGGCGGTGGCGGCGAGCGCGCTGTTCCTGTCGTGCCGGCAGGTGCAGCGCAACGCCGACGCGCTCGCGGCCCGTGAGGCGCCGGCCGTGCAGGGGCTGGCCGCCACCCGGCTCGCGGCCCTGCGCGCCGACCAGGAGGTCCACGCGCTGGTGGCGGGCAACCTCATCGGGGTGGCGGGCTCGGGCGAGACCTACCGGTCCCAGCTCTCGGCCGCCGACCAGGGCCTGTCCCGGATCGCCGACCGCACGGACCAGGACCTCGGCACGGTCAAGGGGCTGCTCGCCACCTACACCAACTCGCTCACCCTCGGCGCCTCCCTCTACCGCGACCAGCCCCTCATGCGGGAGCAGAAGCTGGAGGAGGCCCATGCGCTGCTCACCCGGGACCGCGTGGGCCTCGTGCCCCGCCTGGACGCCCTGCAGCGGGTGCAGTTGCGGCACGCCGAGGCCACGGCGGCCATGGGCGGGGTGCAGCGCGGCGTGTGGTGGCTCGCCGAATGCGCCCTGGCCGCACTGGCATCGGCCCTGGTGTCGGCGCTGTTCGTGCTGCGCGACCGCTGCGGCCGGGACTGGAACGCGTACCTGCTCGCCGCGTTCGCCCTCACCGTGCTGCTCGCGGTGGTGCCGCTGATGACGGTGTCCGCGACCGAGGACGGACTCACCCGGGCGGTCGGGGAACTGCGGCAGATCACCGAGGTGTCCCGGCGCAGCGGCCCGGAACCGGCCGCCGCGCAGCGGCGCGTCACGGAGCAGTCGGAGGACGTCCGGCAGGACACGGACGACGGCGCCTGGGCCGACCGGGTCTACCGGGGCACCTTCGCCGCCGGCCTGCTGGCCGTCGCGCTCCCCGCGCTGGGGCTGGGCCTGCGGCTCGACAAGGACTACTGGAGGCGGTTGTGACCCGGCGGTTCAAGGTACTGGTCCTCGCCCTGGTGATGCTGCTGGTCACCGCCGGCTCCACGGTGGTGCTCTGGACGCACCACGACCGGGAGAGGCCGGTGACCATCCTCGGGACGTGGACGGCCGGGCAGGCGGACCGGTTCGAGACGCTGCTGCGCGGCTTCGGCATCCCGTTCCGCTACCAGGGCACGGCCGCCCAGCGGGAGGTGCTGCTCGCCAAGGTGCAGGCGGGCGAGCCCCCGGACATCGTGATCATGCCGGGCATCGGCGAACTCGCCGAGTACGCCGACCAGAAACTCCTGGAGCCGCTGGACGACCTCTACGACCGGCAGGAGTACGGCGCCCCCTGGATGCCGGCGGGCTCGCCCTCGGACCACCTGTACTGGGTGCCGGTCAAGGCGGACCTGAAGAGCGTCGTCTGGTACCGGCAGGGCGCGGCGCCGGCCCGGGGGCCGGCTCCGCTGCGGAGCTGGTGCATGGGTATGGGGGACGACGGCGCCTCGGGCTGGCCCGGCACCGACTGGATCGAGGACCTCGTGCTGCAGCGGGCGGGCCCGCACGTCTACGAGCAGTGGGCACGGGGCGCCGGCGGCACGCGCTGGTGGCGCAGTGCCGCGGTGCGCGCGGCCTGGGAGGCGTGGGCCGGGCTGCTCCGGCAGGACAGGACCGCGGCCGCGCACGCGCTGCTGGCCGACCACCGCGGCGAACCGGGCGAACCGGGGCTGCTGTTCGAGGGCTGGGGCGGGTGCACGCTGGAGCACCAGGGCTCCTTCGCGCCCTCGTTCTACGGTGACGAGGCGGACCGCGCACGCCTCACGGACTCCGCCCCGCTGCTGCCCGGGGGCGGCCCGGTCCGGGCCCACGAGGTCACCGGCGACTTCGCGGCCCTGTTCGGCGACAGTCCCCGGGCCCGGGCACTGATCCGCCGGCTGGCCTCCGCCCAGGGGCAGCGCAGGTGGGCGGAGCTGGCGGGGGTCTTCTCGGCGAACCGCCGGGTCAGGGCCGGGGGCGGCCCCGTCGAGCGGGAGATCGCGCGGCGGCTCGGTGCGGGCCCGCGCTGCCTCGACGCCTCGGACGTCATGGCACCCGCCGTGCGGGACGCCTTCTACGAGGCGGTGCTGCTGACCCTCGCCCGGGTCGCCGCCGGCCGGGACCCGGGCATCGCGGGTCTCCTGCAGGACGTGCAGCGGGTGCAGGACGCGCAGTCCGCGCACGCCGCCCGCAGCGGGGCGGCTCCGAGGACGGTGTGCAGTACCGGGTGACGAGGAGGGGGCGGGGGTGAAGGGTGGCCGGCGGTGGGTGGGCGGCGCAGCGGGCCGGTTCCGGCCGGGTCCGGACCCTCGACTCGGGCCCGGACCCGGCCGGCCGCCGCTCAGACCGCGCTCAGCAGGACGTCCTGCCCCTGCGTCGCGTGGAAGTGGGGCAGCGGCACCAGGCCCTGCTGACGCAGTTCCATCAGCGTGGCCTCGACGTGGGCCGCGCCCGCCTTCAGGGGACTGCTGCCGGTGCCGGCCGCGGTGAGCGTGTCGGACGGCCGTCCGGTGTTCTGCCAGGTGTGCTCGGCGCCGTCGCACACCGCGCGGGAGCCGCCGATGCCGTAGCGGGTCCGCGGCGCGGACGCCTGGCTGACGGAGGAGCTGACGTAGACGGGGCCGGTGCTGCCCGAGCAGCGGTAGGTGCCGGTCAGGGTGACGGTGCCGTCCGCGGCGATCCGGCCGACCGGGTCGACGGTGACCGACTCGAGGACGCCGGCCGAGGCCGTGACGGTGGGGACGACGGCGGTGATCAGCAGGGCGGCGCCGGCGGCCGCGCCGAGCAGGGGACGCAGAGGACGCAGATGACACAGGGACACGGATGACCTCCTGGGGGTGGGGCGGGGTGGTGCGCTGAGTGAGGTCTTCCACTGGTTACCGGGCCGCCGTGCCGACGGCCGTGATCGTCACCCCTTCGGTGGCGAGTCCGCGACGTGCGTCGGCGAACGGTCGTAGGGATGTCCGGGTGCTGTCACGCTTCCCGGCACCCCCTGGCGGGGGCGGCCCGCACGGGCGCATCGTCGGTCCAGGCGGGACGGCCCGCACGGCCGGTTCCACTGACTCGACGCGGAGGTGCGCCATGTGCTCCCACCCGACCCCGACGCAGACCACCGGACGGCCGGCCGACAGCCGGGCCGCGCACGTCGTCGCCGCGCACCCCGAGCAGGGCTGGGACCTGCTGTGCGACGGCACGATCGTCTTCGACGACTCCGGCGCGCTGCTCCCGGACGGCCGCGTGCTCGCCCCGCACCGGCTCCCGGTGGACGCCCTCGCCGCCGCGGCCTGATCCCCTGCGGGGGATGCGCCCCGGCTCAGGCCGGCAGGACCGCGAAGCCGTCCAGCTCCACCATCGCCTGCTCGTCCCACAGCCGGACGATCCCGACCACGGCCATCGCCGGGTAGTCGCGCCCGGCCGACGCGCGCCAGATGCGGCCCAGTTCGGCGGCGTGGGCGCGGTAGGCGGCGACGTCGGTGACGTACACCGTCACCCGGGCGAGGTCGGCCGGTGTGCCGCCCGCGGCGGCGAGCGCGGTCAGCAGGTTGGCCAGCGCCCGCTCGAACTGCTCGGGCAGCGTGGCCCCGACGACGCGGCCCCCGCCGTCGAGCGCGGTCTGCCCGGCGAGGAACACCACCCGGGAGCCGGTCGCCACCACCGCGTGGGAGAAGCCGGCCGGCGGGGACAGCTCCGGCGGGTTGACCCGCTGCACGCTCATGCGCCGCCCTCCTCGCGGGACCGGTACAACTCCTTGGCGACGATGCCTCGTTGGACCTCGCTCGCCCCTTCGTAGATGCGCGGTGCGCGCACCTCCCGGTACAGGTGCTCCAGCAGGTGGCCGCGTTGCAGGGCGCGGGCGCCGTGCAGTTGGACGGCCGTGTCGACGACGTACTGCGCGGTCTCGGTGGCGAGCAGCTTGGCCATCGCGGCGCGCCCGGGGACGTCCGGGGCGCCGCTGTCGTACGCCGTGGCCGCCGCGTACACCATCAGGCGGGCCGCCTCGGTGCGCAGGGCCATCTCGGCGACCTGGTGGGCGACGCCCTGGAGGTCCTTGAGCTTGCCGCCGAAGGCGTCGCGGCGCGCGGTCCACTCCACGGTGGCGTCCAGGGCCGCCTGGGCCATGCCGACGGCGAAGGCGCCGACGCTGGGCCGGAACAGGTTGAGCGTGCCCATCGCGACCCGGAACCCCGCGTCGACCTCGCCGAGGACGTCGTCCGCGGTGACGGGGACGGCGTCGAAGCGGAGGGTGCCGATGGGGTGCGGGGAGAGCAGGTCGAGGGGGGTGCCGGTCAGCCCCGGCCGGCCGGCGGGGACGAGGAAGGCGGTGACGCCCCGGGCGCCCGCGCCGGGCGTGGTCCGGGCGAAGACGGTGACGACGTCGGCCTCCGGGGCGTTGGAGATCCAGGTCTTCTCGCCGGTCAGCCGCCAGCCGTCGGACCCGTCGGGCGCGGCCGTCAGGGCCAGGGCCGCCGCGTCCGAGCCCGCGCCGGGCTCGCTGAGCGCGAAGGCGGCGACCGCGCGGCCCTCGCTCACCGCGGGCAGCCAGCGCTCCCGCTGGGCGGGGGTGCCGTGGGCGTGCACCGGGTGGGCGCCGAGGCCCTGGAGGGCGAGGGCGGTCTCCGCCTCGGTGCAGACCCGGGCCAGGGACTCGCGCATCAGGCACAGGTCGAGCGCGCCGGAGGTGAACAGGCGGGCGAGCAGGCCCAGTCGGCCGAGTTCGGCGACGAGGGGCCGGTTGACCCGGCCGGGCTCGCCCTTCTCGGCCAGCGGGCGCAGCCGGTCGGCGGCCAGGGCGCGCAGCTCGGCGCACCAGGCGGTCCGTTCCGGTTCGAGCGAGAATGCGGGCATCGCCGGTCCCCTCTCCCGTGCACTGCTCCGACCTTATCGCGCCCCGTTGACTGCCGTCACCGACACGATACGCTCGTCGGGCGAGCCCACCACGACGCCGGACCGGCAAGGGGGCGAACGGACATGCACGACTCCGCCCACGTCGACACCTTCGCGCGCGACCACCTGCCCCCGGCCGCACAGTGGCCCGAGCTGCGCCTCGACCTGCCGGAGCTGCGCTACCCGGACCGGCTGAACTGCGCCGCCGAGCTGCTGCACGGCCCGCCGGACGACCGCCCGGCCTTCCGCACCCCGGACGGCACCTGGACCTACGGCGAACTGCGGGCCCGCGTCGACCGGATCGCGCACGTGCTGACCGGCGGGCTGGGCGTCGTCCCCGGCAACCGGGTGCTGCTGCGCGGCCCCACCACCCCCTGGCTCGCCGCCTGCTGGCTCGCGGTCCTCAAGGCGGGCGGGGTGTGCGTCACGGTCCTCGCCCAGCAGCGCCCGCAGGAGCTGCGCACCATCTGCGAGATCGCCCGGGTGCGGCACGCGCTGTGCGACGTCCGCGCGGTGGCCGACCTCGCCAGGGCCGAGGTGCCGGACCTGCGGATCACGACGTACGGCGGTGACGCCCCCGACGACCTGCTGCGCCGCCCGGCGCCCGGGGACGTCTACCGGGCCGTGGCCACCGCCTGCGACGACGTGGCGCTGATCGCGTTCACCTCGGGCACCACGGGCCGCCCCAAGGGGTGCATGCACTTCCACCGCGACGTCCTCGCGGTCGCCGACACCTTCGCCCGGCACGTGCTGAAGCCGCGCGCGGACGACGTGTTCGCGGGCAGCCCCCCGCTGGGCTTCACCTTCGGCCTCGGCGGGCTGGTGGTCTTCCCACTGCGGGCCGGCGCCTCGGCGCTGCTGCTGGAGCAGGCCGGTCCCCGGCAGTTGCTGCCCGCGATCGCCGAGCACCGGGTGTCCGTGCTGTTCACGGCGCCGACGGCGTACCGGGCGATGCTGAGCGAGCCGCAGCACTACGACGTGTCGTCCCTGCGCCGCTGCGTGTCGGCCGGGGAGAACCTGCCCGCGGCCACCTGGCGGGCCTGGCACGAGCGCACCGGGCTGCGGATCATCAACGGCATCGGCGCCACCGAGCTGCTGCACATCTTCCTGTCGGCGGCCGACGAGGACGCCCGGCCGGGCACGACCGGGTTCCCGGTGCCCGGCTGGCGGGCCCGGGTGCAGGACGCGGACGGGGTGCCCGTGCCCGACGGCGAGCCGGGACTGCTCGCCGTCCAGGGCCCGGTGGGCTGCCGCTACCTCGCCGACCCCCGCCAGCGCGACTACGTGCGCGACGGCTGGAACGTCACCGGGGACACCTATGTGCGCGGCGGCGACGGGTACTTCCGGTACGTGGCCCGCGCCGACGACATGATCATCTCGGCCGGGTACAACATCGCGGGACCCGAGGTCGAGGACGCGCTGCTGCGCCACCCGGACGTGGTGGAGGCGGCGGTCGTCGGGCGCGCGGACGAGGACCGCGGGCAGGTCGTGGTCGCCTTCGCGGTGCTGCGCGAGGGCGCCCGGCGGGACGCGGAGGCGCTGCGCGCCTTCGTCCGGCAGGAGCTGGTGCCGTACAAGTGCCCGCGCGAGATCGTCTTCCTGGACGCGCTGCCGCGCACCGCCACCGGCAAGCTCCAGCGGTTCCGCCTGCGCACCGGTGGCGACCGGCAGTGATGCCGACGACTTAAAATGATCAACGTGTCCGACCAGCGCGCTCCCCGGTCCCTGATCGTCACGCTCTACGGCGCCTACGGCCGCTTCGTGCCGGGCCCGGTGCCCGTCGCGGAGCTGATCCGGCTGCTCGCCGCGGTGGGCGTCGACGCGCCCTCGGTGCGCTCCTCGGTGTCCCGGCTGAAACGGCGCGGGCTGCTGCTGCCCGCCCGCACCGCCGACGGCGCCGCGGGCTACCGGCTCTCGCCCGAGGCACGGCAGTTGCTGGAGGACGGCGACCGGCGCGTCTACGCGTCCGCGCCGCCGGACGACGAGGGCTGGGTGCTGGCGGTGTTCTCGGTGCCGGAGTCGGAGCGGCAGAAGCGCCACGTGCTGCGCTCCCGGCTGGCCGGCCTCGGCTTCGGCACGGCGGCACCCGGCGTGTGGATCGCCCCGGCACGGCTGTACGAGGAGACCCGGCACAGCCTGACGCGGCTGCGGCTCGACCCGTACGTCGACTTCTTCCGCGGGGAACACCTGGGCTTCGCCGCGACCGCCGAGTCCGTGGCCCGCTGGTGGGACCTGGCCGCCATCGCCGAGGAGCACGAGGCGTTCCTCGGCCGGCACGAGGAGGTGCTGCGCGCCTGGGAACGGCGCGCGGACACCCCGCCGGCCGAGGCCTACCGGGACTACCTGCTCGCCCTGGACTCCTGGCGCCACCTGCCGTACACCGACCCGGGCCTGCCCGCCCGGCTGCTGCCCGCCGACTGGCCGGGCGCGCGGTCGGCCGAGGTGTTCCGGGGCCTGCACCGCCGGCTGCGGGACGCGGGTGCGGAGTTCGCGGGGGTGCCCCCGCAGGACGCGTGACGGCGTCCGTCGGCCGACGGCTCCTCAGGGGCTGAGGGTGAGACGGGGCTTGGGGGTGTCCGTGCGTCCGGTCTGCGGGCGCCGGCTGCCCGCCCGGTAGGGCTCCGGCCAGACGGCGCCCGGCCCGGTGTAGCCCTGCTCGGCGGCGGCGTGCAACGTCCAGTGCGGGTCGTACAGATGGGGCCGGGCGAGCGCGCACAGGTCCGTGCGCCCGGCCAGGATCAGTGAGTTGACGTCGTCCCAGGAGGAGATCGCACCGACCGCGATCACCGGCACCCCGGCCTCGTGCCGGATGCGGTCGGCGTAGGGCGTCTGGTACGACCGGCCGAACTCCGGGCGTTCCTCGGCGACGACCTGGCCGGTGGACACGTCGACGGCGTCGGCGCCGTGCGCGGCGAAGGCCCGGGCGATCTCCACGGCGTCGTCGGCGCTCGTGCCGCCCTCGGCCCAGTCGGTGGCGGAGATCCGCACGGTCATGGGCCGTTCCCCGGGCCAGACGTCCCGGACCGCGTCGAACACCTCCAGCGGGAAGCGCAGCCGCCGGTCCAGGCTGCCGCCGTAGGCGTCGGTGCGGCGGTTGGTGAGCGGGGAGAGGAAGCCGGACAGCAGGTAGCCGTGCGCGCAGTGCAGCTCCAGCAGGTCGAAGCCGGCCCGCGCGGCCCGGCGCGCGGCCGCCGTGAACTGAAGGCGCAGATCGGTCAGTTGGGCTCGGGACAGCTCGCGCGGTGTCTGGCTGCCCGGCCGGTACGGCAGCGGGGAGGCGGCGACCAGGGGCCAGTTGCCGTCGGGCAGCGGCTCGTCCATGCCCTCCCACATCAGCCGGGTGGAGCCCTTGCGGCCGGAGTGCCCGAGCTGGACGCCGATCGCGGTGCCCGGCGCCCGCGTGTGCACGAACTCGGTGACGCGCCGCCACGCCTCGGCCTGCCGGCCGGTGTACAGGCCGGTGCAGCCGGGGGTGATCCGGCCCTCCTCGCTCACGCACACCATCTCGGTCATCACCAGCCCGGCGCCGCCCAGGGCCCGGGCGCCCAGGTGCACCAGGTGGAAGTCGCCGGGCAGGCCGTCGACCGCCGAGTACAGGTCCATGGGCGAGACGACGACCCGGTTGCGCAGGGTCAGGCCGCGCAGCCGGAACGGCGTGAACATCGGGGGCGTGCCGGGCGGGCAGCCGAACTCGCGCTCCACCGTCGCGACGAACCGCGCGTCGCGCAGCCGGAGGTTGTCGTGGGTGACGCGGCGGCTGCGGGTGAGCAGGTTGAACGCGAACCGGCGGGGCGGCTGGTCGAGGTACAGGGCGAGGTTCTCGAACCACTCCAGGCTCGCCCGGGCGGCCCGCTGGGTGGACGCCACGACCGGCTTGCGCTCCTGCTCGTACGCCGCCAACGCCGCGTCCCGGTCGGGGTGTTCCCGCAGACAGGCGGCGAGGGCGAGGGCGTCCTCGACGGCGAGCTTGGTGCCGGAGCCGATGGAGAAGTGCGCGGTGTGGGCGGCGTCGCCGAGGAGGACGACGTTGCCGTGCGACCAGTTTTCGGTGGTGACCGTGCGGAACGTCGTCCACGCCGACCGGTTCGAGCGCAGGGGCCGGCCGCGCAGCGCCTCCGCGAAGATCTTGGCGCAGCGGTCGGCGGACTCCTCCTCGCCCAGCTCGTCGAAGCCGGCCGCGCGCCAGACCTCCTCGCGCATCTCGACGATCGCCGTGGACGCGTCGGGCGCGTAGGGGTAGGCGTGCAGTTGCATCACGCCGTGTTCGGTCTCGGCGATCTCGAAGCGGAAGGCGTCGAGGGCGAAGTCGGTGGCGAGCCAGATGTAGCGGCAGCGGTGCGCGGCGATGCGGGGGCGGAACGCCTGGGCGTAGGTCTGCCGGGTGGTGCTGTTGATCCCGTCGGCGGCGACGACGAGGTCGTGCGTGGCGGCCAGCCGGTCGGGGTGCGGGGCTTGCGAGCGGAAGCGGAGGTCGACGCCCAGGTCGTGGCAGCGCCGGTGAAGGACGTCCAGCAGCCGTTGCCTGCCGAGGGCGGCGAACCCGTGGCCGCCGGAGGTGTGCCGCCGCCCGCGGTGCACGATGTCGACGTCGTCCCAGCGCACGAAGTGGCGCCGCAGGGCGTCGTGGACGGCGGGGTCGGCGTGCTCGATGCCGCCGAGGGTCTCGTCGGAGAGGACGACGCCGAAGCCGAAGGTGTCGTCGGGGGCGTTGCGCTCCCAGACGGTCACCTCGCGGGCCGGGTCCAGTCGTTTCAGCAGGGCCGCGGCGTACAGTCCGCCGGGACCCCCACCGATGACCGCGACACGCATCGCGGCCTCACCTCCCCCTCCACTTCGGGGTGCGCTTCTCCGTGAACGCGGCGTGGAACTCGGCGTAGTCCTCGCCGTTCATCAGCAGGGCCTGGGTGGCGGCGTCCAGTTCCACCGCCGCCGCCAGCGGCATGTCCAGCTCGGCCGTCAGCAGGGCCTTCGTCTGGGCGTGGGCCAGGGCGGGCCCGTCGGCCAGGCGCCGGGCCAGCGCGGCGGCGGCCTCGTCGGCCCCGCCCTCCTCGGTCAGTTCGCTGATCAGGCCGATGCGCTCGGCCTCGGGGGCGCGCACCGGCTCGCCCAGCATGAGCAGCCGGGTGGCGTGGCCGAGGCCGACCACCCGGGGCAGCAGGTAGGCCGCGCCCATGTCACCGCCGGACAGGCCGACGCGGGTGAACAGGAAGGCGAAGCGGGCCGTGGGGTCGGCGACCCGGAAGTCGGCGGCGAGGGCCAGGACGGCGCCCGCGCCCGCGGCCACGCCGTGCACGGCCGCGATCACCGGGAACGGGCACTCGCGGACCGCCCGTACGACCTGGCCGGTCATCCGGTTGAAGTCGAGGAGCCCGGCGGTGTCGAGGGCCAGGGTGGCGCCGATGATCTCCTCGACGTCGCCCCCGGAGCAGAAGCCGCGGCCCTCGCCGGCGAGGACCAGGGCCCGCACGGACCGCTCCCGGGACAGCTCGGCGAGCAGGTCGCGCAGGTCGGCGTAGGCGCCGAAGGTCAGGGCGTTGAGCTTGTCGGGGCGGGCCAGGGTCACGGTGGCCACGCCGTCGGCGTGCTCGACGCGCAGGTGTTCCCAGTCGGTGGTGCGGGCGGCGGATCCGAGGAAGGGACTCACCCTTCGACGCTATCACCCGTCCGTGACCGTCGTCACGAGGGCGACACAAGACGGGTGCGGGACGGACGCGGGACGGGCGCGGGACGGTGTCACCGCTCGTCCACAAGGACGTAACAACGCGACCGCCGCGACGAGCCGGGGCGTTCGTCCGGGTAAGCCGCCCGGTAGCGGGACCGCCGGTCCCGTGCGGCGCCCGTCGTGCGCCCCTGCCGGGGGCAGCCGTACCATTCCTGAGGTCGAAAGCAGGACCGCGTGATGACGACGCTCGCAGGCACCTGCGCCATGAACGGACTCGCCTTGCACGAACCCCCCGCCTCGCCCGCCTCCTGGCGGATCGCGCTGCCGCACTCCGCCGCGGCCGTGCCCGTGGCCCGCGCGCTGGTCCGCACGGCGCTGACGGAGCTGGAGCACGGGGCGGACAGCGACACCGCCGAGCTGCTCACCGCGGAGCTGGTGGCCAACGCCGTGGAGCACACCGCCGGGGACGGCCCGATAGAGCTGGTGGTGGAGCTGCTGCCGACCGGCTGCCAGGTCGAGGTGCACGATCGCGACCCGGCGCCGCCGGGCGATCTGACCCGTCCGTCCGGCCGGGAGCCCGATCCCTGGCAGGAGCACGGGCGCGGGCTGCTGCTGATCCGCACCCTCAGCTCGTCCTGCGGGCACCGCCCGACCGACAACGGCAAGGCGGTGTGGTTCCGGCTGGCGACGGTCCCGCCGCAGTGGCGGCCGCAGACGTCCTGACCTGGGAGCTAGGCGAGGGTGGCCACCAGGACCGCCTTGATGGTGTGCAGCCGGTTCTCGGCCTCGTCGAAGACGACCGAGTGGGCCGACTCGAACACCTCGTCGGTGACCTCGAGGGAGTCCAGCCCGTGCCGCTCGTGGATCTCGCGGCCGACCTGGGTGCCCAGGTCGTGGAAGGCCGGCAGGCAGTGCAGGAACTTCACGTCCGGGTTGCCGGTGGCACGCAGCACGTCCATGGTCACCGCGTACGGGGCGAGGGCGGCGATGCGCTCGTCCCAGACCGCCTTGGGCTCGCCCATCGACACCCACACGTCGGTGGCGACGAAGTCGGCGCCCGCGACGCCCTCCTCGACGGCCTCGGTGAGGGTGACGCGGGCCCCGCTGGCCCCGGCCAGCTCCCGGGCGCGCTCGACGATGTCCTGGGCGGGCCAGTAGGACTTGGGGGCGACGATCCGGACGTCCATGCCGAGCAGGGCGCCGGTGACCAGGTAGGAGTTGCCCATGTTGAAGCGGGCGTCGCCGAGGTAGGCGAAGGCGATCTCGGTGAGGGGCTTGGCGGTGTGCTCGGTCATGGTGAGCACGTCGGCGAGCATCTGGGTGGGGTGCCAGTCGTCGGTGAGGCCGTTGTAGACGGGCACGCCCGCGTACGCGGCCAGCTCCTCCACCTTGGCCTGGCTGTCCCCGCGGTACTCGATGGCGTCGTACATCCGCCCGAGGACCCGGGCGGTGTCCTTCACGGACTCCTTGTGCCCGATCTGCGAGCCGGAGGGGTCGAGGTACGTCGTGGCGGCGCCCTGGTCGGCGGCGGCGACCTCGAACGCGCAGCGGGTGCGCGTCGAGGTCTTCTCGAAGATCAGGGCGATGTTCTTGCCCTGGAGCCGGCGCGTCTCGGTCCCCGCCTTCTTGGCGGCCTTCAGCTCGGCGGCCAGCTCGACCAGGGCGCGCAGCTCCTCCCCGGTGAAGTCCAGTTCCTTGAGGAAGGGGCGGCCGGCGAGGGCGGTCGGGACAGTCGCCATGGGGGCGCTCCAGGGGGGCGAGGGCGGGCGGGGCAGGATGACGGTGGAAGTGTATACGACTGGCAGAATTTCTATACGGCCGCTCCCCGCCCCGCCCCCGTCCTCACACGGCGTCCCGCTCCACCGGGCAGCTCATGCAGCGCGGTCCGCCGCGGCCCCGGCCCAGCTCGCTGCCCGGGATCTCTATGACCTCGATGCCCTGCTTGCGCAGGTGGGTGTTGGTGGTGGAGTTGCGCTCGTAGGCGACCACGACGCCCGGCTCGACGCACAGCACGTTGCAGCCGTCGTCCCACTGCTCGCGCTCGGCGGCGTGCACGTCCTGGGTGGCGGTGAGCACCCGGATCTCGCTCAGGCCCAGGGCGGCGGCGATCGCGCGGTGCATGTGCTCCGGCGGATGGTCGGTGACCTTCAGCTCCTTCTCGCCGACGCCCGGCTCGATGGTGTAGGAGCGGAGCATGCCGAGGCCCGCGTACTGGGTGAAGGTGTCGCCGTCGACCATCGTCATCACGGTGTCCAGGTGCATCAGGGCGCGCCGCTTGGGCAGGTCGAGGGCCACGATGGTCTGCGCGGACCCGGCCGCGAACAGCTTGTGGGCCAGCATCTCGACGGCCTGCGGGGTGGTGCGCTCGCTCATGCCGATGAGGACCGCGCCGCTGCCGATCACCAGCACGTCCCCGCCCTCGATGGTCGACGGGTAGTCGGCCTGCCCTTCGGACCAGAGGTGGAAGTCCTCGTCGCGGAAGAGCGGGTGGTGGCGGTAGATCGCCTCGAAGTGGACGGTCTCGCGCTGGCGGGCCGGCCAGCGCATGGCGTTGATGGAGACGCCGTCGTAGATCCAGGCGGAGGTGTCGCGGGTGAAGAGGTGGTTGGGCAGCGGCCGCAGCAGGAAGTCGTCGAGTTCCATCGCGTGGAAGCGCACCGAGACCGGCTCCTCGTGCCCGTCCAGGAACTCCCGCTTCGTCATCCCGCCGATCAACGCCTCGGCCAGCTCCTCCGCGGGCAGCGCATCGAAGGCGGCGCGCAGCGGGTCGGTGGCGAGCGGGCCGTACTCCTTCTCGTCGAAGACGCGGTCCAGGACGAGTTCCCTCGCCTCGGGGACGTGCAGGGTCTCGGTGAGCAGGTCGCCGAAGAGGTGGACGGCGACGCCGCGGTCGCGCAGGACGTCCGCGAACCCGTCGTGCTCGGCGCGCGCCCGGCGCACCCAGAGCACGTCGTCGAAGAGCAGCGCGTCCTTGTTGCTGGGGGTGAGCCTTTTGAGCTCGAGATCCGGCCGGTGCAGGATGACGCGGCGCAGCCGCCCGGCTTCGGAGTCGACGTGGAATCCCATGCCTTCATCCTGACCGCCGAGGCGGGGGTTCACCCCGGTTCCGGTACGACTCGTTGCGCCACCCCCTCTTTTCGTCCCCTTGACGACAAGCGGACGGGGTGATTATCGTCTGGATGACGAGAACAAGCGAGGGGGTCGCATGGCCGACATCACCCGGCGCCTGGGCTGGCGCCACCTGCGCGGCGCGCCGACGGCGCACGTCCGGCACCACCGCTCGGGCCGGCTGGTGCACGACGGTCCGGGACTGAGCTTCTGGTACCGCTCCCTGACCGCCGCGCTGTCCGAGGTCCCGGTCGACGACCGCGAGCTGGCGATGACCTTCCGCGCCCGGACGGCCGACTTCCAGGACGTGGCGGTGCAGGCCACCGTGACCTACCGGATCGGCGACCCGGCCCTCGCCGCCGCGCGCCTGGACTTCTCCATCGACCCGGACACCGGGATCTGGCGCGGCGCGCCCCTGGAACAGCTCGGCACGCTGCTGACCGAGACGGCCCAGCAGCACGCGCTGGCGGTCCTCGCCCGGACACCGCTGGCGTCGGCGCTGGTCGACGGGGTCGGCGCGGTGCGCGACCGGATCGCGGCGGGCCTGGCCGCCGAGCCGAGGCTGCCGGCCACCGGCATCGAGGTCGTCGCCGTCCGGGTCGTGGCGCTGCGCCCCGAGCCGGAGGTAGAGCGGGCGCTGCGCACCCCGGCCCGCGAGCAGATCCAGCAGGAGGCCGACCGGGCCACCTACGAGCGGCGCGCGGTGGCGGTCGAGCGCGAGCGCGCCATCGCCGAGAACGAACTGGCCAGCAAGATCGAACTGGCGCGGCGCGAGGAGCGCCTCGTCGAGCAGCGCGGCACCAACACCCGCCGCGAGGCCGAGGAGGGCGCGGCCGCCGACAAGGTGCGCGCCGAGGCGGAGGCGTCCCGCGCGGTACGGCTCGCCGAGGCCGAGGCGGCCCGGCAGGTGGCGCTGGCCGACGCCGAGGCACAGCGCACGGAGCGGCTGGCGGAGGCGGAGGCGACCCGCACGGCCCGGCTCGCCCGCGCGGAGGCCGAGGCGGCCCGCGCGGTGGGCGAGGCCCGGGCCCAGGCCCAGGCGGCCTGGCTGCGGGTCCACGCCGACGTGGACGTGGCGGTGCTGCACGCGCTCACCGGCACCCGGCTGGCGGAGAACCTGCCGCACATCGACAGCGTCACCGTCTCCCCCGACGTGCTCACCGGGCTGATCAGCCGGCTCGCGGGCGGAGCGTCGACCGGGCGGGGCGGGCCCGGCGTGGCCGACGGGACACCCCCCGGGGGCCGCGGGTGAGCCTGGCCCCGCGGGCCGTGCTGGTCCACCGCACCACGGAGTACGAGGAGCTGGTGGCCCGGCACGGCACGCACGGCCAGGCGGCCTTCTTCCTCGCCTCGCGGGGCCGGGACATCGAGGAGGTCGCCGAGCGCCACCACCGCACCCGCCGGGCGCTGGCGGAGGTGACGGCGGCGGTCCCGCTGCGCTGGCGCCAGTCCCTGGTGGAGCGCGCCGACCTGGACCGGTTCCTGTTCGCGCCGGAGGACGTGGTGGTCGTCGTCGGGCAGGACGGGCTGGTGGCGAACGTCGCCAAGTACCTGTCGGACCAGCCGGTGATCGGCATCGACACCGACCCGGGGCGCAATCCCGGCGTGCTGGTCCGGCACGCCCCGGCCGACGCGGCGGCGCTGATCCCGGGGGCGCTGCAGGGCCGCGCGCCGACGGCCGGGCTGACCATGGTCGAGGCGGTGGCCGACGACACCCAGCGCCTCGTGGCCCTCAACGAGGTGTACCTCGGCGCCGCCGGTCACCGGACCGCCCGCTACCGCCTGGGCCTCGAGGGCGACGGGGGTGTCGTCGAGGCCCAGGCCTCCTCGGGGGTGCTGGTCGGCACCGGCACCGGCGCGACCGGCTGGATCCGCTCGGTGTGGCAGGAGCGGCACGCCTCGCTGCGGCTGCCCGCGCCGACGGAGGACCGCCTGCTGTGGTTCGTGCGCGAGGCGTGGCCCTCCCCCGCGACCGGCACCGCGCTGGTCGCCGGGGAGCTGACGGCCGCCGCCCGGCTGCGCCTGACGGTCGAGTCGGAGCGGCTGGTCGTCTTCGGCGACGGCATGGAGAGCGACGCCCTCGACCTCACCTGGGGCCAGACGGTCGAGGTGGGGGTGTGCGCCCGGCGCCTGCGCCTGGTGGACTGAGGCCCGCCGCCCGCACCCGGTGGACCGGGACCCGGTCGACCGGACGCGGGCGGCGGGCCCGCGGCCGGTCACAGCCGCGGGTCGACCGGCTCCGACTCCAGCGCCAGCACCCCGAACACCGCCTCGTGCACCCGCCACAGCGGCTCGCCCCCGGCCAGCCGGTCCAGGGCCTCCAGTCCCAGGGCGTACTCGCGCAGCGCCAGGGACCGCTTGTGCTGCAGGAAGCGGCCCCGCAGCCGGGCGAGGTGGTCGGGGCGGGTGTACTCCGGGCCGTAGATGATCCGCAGGTACTCCCGGCCCCGGCACTTCACGCCCGGCTGCACCAGGCGGCCCTCGCCGTCGCGGACCAGCGCGCCGACCGGCTTGACGACCATGCCCTCGCCGCCGCGGCCGGTCATCTCCAGCCACCAGTCGACGCCCGCCCGGACCGACTCCGGGGCACCGGTGTCGACGTACAGGCGCCGGGTGGTGTGCAGCAGGCCGCTGCCGTCGTGCTCCACCAGCCGGTCCAGCAGGGCGAGCTGCTCGTCGTGCGGCAGGCCCGCGAGGCTGCGCCCCTGGACCGCGAGGACCTGGAACGGCGCGAGCCGCACGCCGTCCAGGCCGTCGGTGGGCCAGCAGTAGTGGCGGTAGGCGGCGGTGAACGCGGCCGCGTCGGCGGCCCGTTCCTGCTGCCGGGACAGCAGGCCGCCGACGTCCACCCCGCGCGCCGCCGCGCCCCGCAGCGCCGCCAGCGCGTCCGGGAACACCGCGCCGGACGCGGCGCCGACCGCGGCGTACTGCGCGCGCAGCAGCCCGGACGCCTTCAGCGACCAGGGCATCAACTCGGCGTCCAGCAGCAGCCAGTCGGTGTCCAGCTCCGTCCACAGGCCGGCCGCGCCGACCGCGGCCCGGAGCCGGTCCAGGACCGCCTCCGTGGTCGCCGGGTCGTCGAAGAAGGGGCGGCCGGTACGGGTGTACAGCGAGCCCGTCGGGCCGTCGACGCCGAACCGCCTGCGGGCCGCCTCCGCGTCGCGGCACACCAGCGCCACGGCCCGCGAGCCCATGTGCTTCTCCTCGCACACGACCCGCTCGACCCCGTCGGCGGCGTACTGCGCGAACGCCTCCAGCGGGTGCTCCAGGTAGCCCTCCACCTTCGAGGTGGCCGTCGGCGCCATGGTCGGCGGCAGGTACGGCAGCAGCCGCGGGTCGACCGCGAAGCGGCTCATCACCTCCAGGGCGGCCGCCGCGTTCTCCTCGCGCAGCGTGATGCGCGGCTGGTGGCGCGTCTCGACGACCCGCCGCCCCTGCACGTCCGCCAGGTCCAGCGGCCGTCCGTCCTGACCGCCGGGCGCCTCGGAGCGCAGCGGCTTCGCCGGCTCGTACCAGACCCGCTCCGCCGGTACGTCGACCAGCTCGCGCTCCGGCCAGCGCAGCGCGGTCAGCTTGCCGCCGAAGACGGCGCCGGTGTCCAGGCAGATGGTGTTGTTCAGCCAGGTCGCCTCGGGGACGGGGGTGTGGCCGTAGACCACGGCGGCCCGGCCGCGGTAGTCCTCGGCCCACGGGTAGCGCACCGGCAGCCCGAACTCGTCGGTCTCCCCGGTCGTCTCGCCGTACAGGGCGTGCGAGCGGACCCGGCCGGAGGTGCGGCCGTGGTACTTCTCGGGCAGGCCCGCGTGGCAGACCACCAGCCGGCCGCCGTCCAGGACGTAGTGGCTGACCAGCGAGTCGATGAACTCCCGTACCTCGGCGACGAACTCCTCGCTCTCGCCCGCCATCTGCGCGACGGTCTCGGCGAGTCCGTGGGTGTGCTGGACCTTGCGGCCCTTGAGGTGGCGGCCGTACTTGTTCTCGTGGTTGCCGGGCACGCACAGGGCGTTGCCCGACTTCACCATCGCCATCACCCGGCGCAGCACGCCCGGGCTGTCCGGGCCGCGGTCGACGAGGTCGCCGACGAAGACCGCGGTGCGGCCGCCGGGGTGCACGCCGTCGACGTAGCCCAGTTTGCCGAGCAGCGCCTCCAGTTCGGACGCGCAGCCGTGGACGTCGCCGATGATGTCGAAGGGCCCGCTCAGGTGGGTCAGGTCGTTGAAGCGCTTCTCGGTGACGACGGTGGCGTGCTCGACCTCCTCCACGCCGCGCAGCACGTGCACCTTGCGGAAGCCCTCGCGCTCCAGGTGGCGCAGGGAGGACCGCAGTTCGCGGGTGTGGCGGCGCACGACCCGGCGGGGCAGGTCGGCGCGGTCGGGGCGGGCGGCGTTGCGCTCGGCGCACACCTCCTCGGGCACGTCGAGGACGATCGCGACGGGCAGCACGTCGTACTGCCGGGCCAGGTCGATCAGTTGCCGGCGGGCCTCCTTCTGCACGCTGGTGGCGTCGACGACGGTGCGCCGGCCGGCCGCGAGGCGCTTGCCCGCGATGTAGTGCAGGACGTCGAAGGCGTCCCGGGTGGCGCTCTGGTCGTTCTCGTCGTCGCTGACCAGGCCGCGGCAGAAGTCGGAGGAGATGACCTCGGTCGGCTTGAAGTGGCGGCGGGCGAACGTCGACTTGCCGGAGCCGGAGGCGCCGACGAGCACGACGAGGGAGAGGTCGGTGACGGGCAGGACCCGTCCCCGGGTGGTCCCGGTGGTCATGCGGCCTTCGCCTCCTTCACGGTCCTGGCGACGAACAGGGCGAGCTGGGTGGGCGGCCCCACCTCGGGGTCGTCCGGTCCGACGGGCCGGAACTCCACGTCGTAGCCGTGCCGTTCGGCCACCGCGCCGGCCCAGGCGCGGAACTCGGCGCGGGTCCACTCGAAGCGGTGGTCGCCGTGCCGCACGTGCCCGGCCGGGAGGGACTCCCAGCGGACGTTGTACTCGACGTTCGGGGTGGTCACGACCACGGTGCGCGGGCGGGCGTGCCCGAACACGGCGTACTCCAGCGCGGGCAGCCGGGGCAGGTCGAGGTGTTCGACGACCTCGCTGAGCACGGCCGCGTCGTAGCCCTTGAGCCGGTTGTCGGTGTAGGCGAGCGAGCCCTGCAGCAGCCGGACCCGGGCCGCCTGCCGCTCGCCCAGGCGGTCCAGCTTCAGGCGCCGCGCGGCGATGGCGAGCGCCCGCACGGACACGTCCATGCCGACGACCTCGGTGAACCGGACGTCCCGGAGCAGTTCCTGCACCAACTGGCCCTGCCCGCAGCCCAGGTCGAGCACCCGGGCGGCGCCGGACTCCGTCAGGGCGGTGAGGATCGCCTCGCGGCGCAGCACGGCCAGCGGGGTCGGCTTCTCCTCCGTCTCGGTGTCCTCGCCGACCGCGTTGTCGATCTCCTCGACCTCGCTGTCGTCGGTCTCGGCCAGCCGCACCAGCTCCAGCCGCTCGTTGGCCTGCCGGGTCAGCGACCAGCGGCGGGACAGGTAGCGGCTGGTGATCAGCTTCTGCTCCGGGTGGCCGGGCAGCCAGCCCTCGCCGGCCCGCAGCAGCTTGTCGACCTCGTCGGGCGCGACCCAGTAGTGCTTGGCGTCGTCGAGGACCGGCAGCAGCACGTACAGGTGCCGCAGGGCCGCCGACAGGGTCAGCTCCGCCGACTCCAGGGCGAGGCGCACGTAGCGCGAGTCGCCCCACTCGGGGAACTCGGTGTCCAGCGGGACCGGTTCGGCGGTCACCGTCCAGCCCAGCGGCTCGAACAGGCGCCGGACGAGGCCGGGGCCGCCGCGGGCGGGCAGCGCGGGCACCTCGACGCGCAGCGGCAGCGGCTCGGCGGCCCGCTCGGGGCGTGCGGTGCACACGCCGCGCAGGGCGCTGGAGAAGACGGCGCTCAGCGCGACCGCGAGCAGCGAGGAGGCCGCGTAGGGGCGGTCGTTGACGTACTGGGCGAGTGCCGCGTCGGGGGCCCCGCCGCGGTTCTTGCCCCGGCCGCGCCGGACCAGGGCCACCGGGTCCACCTCCAGCAGCAGCGCCGCGGTGCAGCGCTGAGGGTCCGCCTCGGGGTACAGGACGTGCGCCCTGCCGTAGGAGGTGGAGAACGCCTGCGCCCGGTCGGGGTGCTTGTGCAGCAGGAACCCGAGGTCGGTGGCGGGGCGTTCCGGGGTACCGGTGGTACTGATCGTCAGGAACACGGTGGCCTGGCCTCAACGTATGGGATGAGCTGCGGCGTTCGCCGCAGCGGGGTCGAGCGTGCCCCCAACGTACCGTCGGGTTGTCGTACGCACTGCTGAATATTTCGCGGCGGCCCGGGCCCCTAGGGAGCCGCTTTCCAGGCACTGACGCCCAGCTCGCCCGTGGTGCCGAGGTCGAGGTGGGGCGTCACGGTCACCGGGTCGGCGCCGGGCCGGGCGCGCACCCGCACGTAGGGGACGTCCACGGCGTCGCCGGAGCCGGTGGTGTTGCGCCACATCAGTCCGGCGCTCGCGCTGCGGCCCGGTGCGAGCGTGAGGGGGCGGGGCGGGTCGTCGAAGCCGGTGACGGTGGCGATGCCGCCGCTGCCGTGCAGGACGCGGACGCCGTGGACCGGCTCGCGGTCCGCGTCCAGGAGGGTCAGGTCCGGGTAGCCGTCGAGGAGGACCGCGCGGGTGCCGCAGTTGTCCAGGCGCAGGCCGACCACGCGCAGGCCCATCGCGGCGTCGCCGTCGTCCGCGGTGACGCGGATCCCGGTGGGCGGGCAGACGCCGGGCGGGGCGGGCGCCTCGTTCGCGGGCACCTTGGTCACCCGCAGGACCTTCACCCGGGTCACGGGGGACGCGCCCGGCGGCAGCTCCTCCAGGGCGACCGTGCCGCGCACGGTACGGCCGGGGCCGACGCCCGGGACGGTCCGCGTCCGGTTGTCCATCGCCTCACCGGCGTCCGTGGCGAAGGTGAAGACGATGGTGTAGGTCATCGCCACGGTCGCGCTGTTGGTCACCTCGTAGGCGGCCGAGACGCGCGGGGCGCCCGGGGTGCCGGTGGGCAGCGGGTCGGCGTGGACGCCGTGGCCGCCGCGCGTCGGGGACGGGCCCGGGGTGAGGCTCGGGAGGGTGACGGAGGTGACGCGGACACCGTCCACGGGCGGGTCGGTGACCGTGCCGCGCGCGGCCGCGCCGGCTGCGGGGCCACCGGGGTGGGCGGTGCCGCAGGCCGTCAGCAGCAGGGCCGCGGCGGCGAGGGCCGGGAGCAGGAGGGGTGCGGGGCGGGGCATCCCGTCACCTCATCAGGGCACCGGCCCCGAGGAGGTGACGGAAGCCACAGCTCCGGTCACAGCACTGTCACAGCTGGGACTGCACCTGGGAGGCGATCAGCTCCAGGTGGTCCAGGTCGGCGAGGTCCAGGACCTGGAGGTAGAACCGGCGGGAGCCCACCTCGGCGTAGCGGCCGATCTTGTCGACGACCTCCGCCGGGGAGCCGGCCAGTCCGTTGGCCTTCAGCTCGTCGACCTCGCGGCCGATGGCGGCGGCGCGGCGGGCGACCTCCTGGTCGTCCTTGCCCACGCAGACCACCAGCGCGTTGGACAGGACCAGCTCGTCGGCGTCGCGGCCGGCCGCGCGCGCGGCCTCCCGGACCCGGCCGAACTGCCGCTCGCTGTCCTCGACCGAGGAGAACGGCATGTTGAACTCGTCGGCGTAGCGGGCGGCGAGCCGCGGGGTGCGCTGCGCGCCGTGGCCGCCGATCAGCACCGGGATCTTCTCCTGGGCGGGCTTGGGCAGCGCGGGCGAGCCGGTGAGGTCGTAGTGCTCGCCGTGGAAGTCGTAGGTCTGGCCGGGCGGGGTGCCCCACAGGCCGGTGACGATCTCGAGCTGCTCCTCCAGGCGGCCGAACTTCTCCTTCGGGAAGGGGATGCCGTACGCCGTGTGCTCCTCCTCGAACCAGCCGGCGCCGAGGCCGAGTTCGACGCGGCCACCGGACATCTGGTCGACCTGGGCGACCTGGATGGCGAGCACGCCGGGCAGGCGGAAGGTGGCGGCGGTCATCAGGGTGCCGAGGCGGATGCGCCGGGTCTCGCGGGCCAGTCCGGCGAGGGTGATCCAGGCGTCGGTGGGGCCGGGCCGGCCGTCCACGTCGCCCATCTTCAGGTAGTGGTCGGAGCGGAAGAAGGCGTCGAAGCCGAGGTCCTCGGTGGCCTTCGCCACGGTGAGCAGGGTGTCGTAGGTGGCGCCCTGCTGGGGCTCGGTGAAGATGCGAAGATCCATGCCTCCCATCCTGCCTCCCGGGCCGGCGCCCGGCCCCACCGGTCCCCCGTGTCGCGGATCCTCGGCGACCTGCGGCTCACCGCTCCGGCAGGGCCTCCTCGCGGGCCGCCAGTTTGCGGAGCATCTCCAGGACGCGGTCGCGGGACTCGTCGGCGGCGTCGATGGACTCGATGCACTGCCAGTACGTGCCCTCGTCGACGCTGCCGGCCAGACCCACCAGGACGATGCCGATCTCGCCGAGCAGTCCGCCGAGGGACAGCAGCGTCTCCCGGGCGTCGTCCAGCTCGGTGAGGCGGGCCGCCCGTAAGTCGCCCTCGTCGAGGTCGGGGGTGTCCAGCACCCCGCAGCCCCGGCCGGCCAGCTCGGTCAACCCCAGGGCCTCGCCGCGCAGTTCGGGCGGGCCGGAGACGGCCAGGCGGCTGCCGATCGCCTGGGCCAGGGTGTGCGCCTGCCACACCTCCGTCAGGATCTCCGCCTCGCCGACACTGCCCGCGAGCGCGCGCCTGCTCGCCCGGATGAGCCGCACCGCTTCCATGCGCCGCCCCCGTCCGTCCCCGGCGCGCGCCCCTCGCGCGTCCGACCGAACTCACGTGTCCACTACCCAGAGTGAGACACCTTGAGACCTGATACCAGAGAAAGACGGAAAATACTGGACAACAAATCGGTCTCGAAGCGCCAATTGACTACTCTACGTAATCTCGATCAGTTGTCGGTCCCGCCCACCGGGAACCGCGCTTCGTTGCGTTCGATCTTCGCGGCGAGCGCCGCGCGCGGGTCGATGCCCAGCACCTCGCACAGTTGCAGCAGATAGGCGAGGACGTCGGCGACCTCGTCGGTGACCCGGTGCGCGCTGTCCGGGTCGTCCATGACCCGCTCGGACTGCTCGGGGGTCAACCACTGGAAGATCTCGACCAGTTCGGCCGCCTCGACGCTGAGCGCGGAGACGAGGTTCTTGGGCGTGTGGTACGGCTGCCAGGAGCGGGCGGCGGCGAACTCGGCGAGCCGGCGCTGGAGCGCGGGCAGGTCGGGCGGGCTGTTCTCTGTCACGGCTCCAGGTGTACCACCGTCACCCCGGGCACCCCGGCCGCCCAGGAGCCGTCGCTCACGGCCGCGACGCAGCGGATGTGCCCGCGCTCGCCCATGCGCCCGGCGAGGCCGAGCAGGGCGGAGCGCTGGGCGGGGTCGAGGGAGCGGTCGAAGCCGTCGGCGAGGACCGTGAGGGTGCGCATGGCGTCGGGCACCTCCCCGGGGGTGTCGACGTCCAGCACGCCGGGGCCGGTGAGCAGCACCAGGGCGAGGGCGAGGTAGCGCAGCTCGCCGTCGCCGAGGCGGGCCAGCTCCGTGGCCGGCCCCGCCCCGCGGCCCAGGACGGCGCGCACGGTGCCGTCCCCGAGGGGTTCGGCGCGCAGGTCGGTCACCGGCCCGGCACAGCCGGCCCGCACGGCGTCCACGAGCAGCGCGTGCCGGCGCCCGCACTCCACGCGGGTGCGCCACAGGACGTCGGCGAGATTGTCGCAGCCGGTCAGCAGGTGCCCGGTGCCGGTGGGGACGGGGGCGCGCATCGCGTCGGGGCGCGGGTCGCAGGCGTAGACGGAGCGCAGGGCGACGACCATCTGCTCGGCGGCCGCGAGCACCCGGCGCTGGCCGTCGGTCTTGCCGGCGACGCGCAGCGGGAGCAGGGCGGTGCCGAGCCGGTCGTCGGGGAGCGGGGCACGGGTGACGGGGGCGGAGCCTGCGGTGTGCCAGGCGGCCTGGACGGTGGGCCGGCCGGGGTCGCGCAGCGCCGTCTCCAGCAGGACCCGGTCGCCCGCGGTCAGCCGCTCGCCGACGACACGCAGTTCGGGCTCGGCCTGGACGGCGAGGTCGAGCCGTACGGGGCCCTCGGGGCCGTCGGCCGTACAGCCGATGCGGAAGCCGCGCCGGCGCTGCGCGTCGGGGCGGGCCCCGTCGGGCACGCAGGCGGCGGCGTCCGGGAACACCTCGGCGAGGACCGCGCCGCCCGCGAGCCGGGCGAGCGCCGCGCAGGCCCGCAGGGCGCTGGTCTTCCCGCTGCCGCTGCGGCCGGCCAGCACGGTGACCGCGCCCAGCGGCAGCGCGGTGCGCCGGTGCCCGGCGAAGGCGGACAGCCGCAGCTCGGTGATCCGGGGCCGCACCGGGTGCGGCCCCGCCCCGTCGGCCCGGGCGCGGGCCAGGTCGGGGTGCCCGGCCTGCGCGGGTACCCGGGCGGCGTCGTCCGCGGCGGCGGTGCCGTCCGGGGTCGTGGTGGCGGTGACGTCCCCGGCTCCGGCGGCGGCGTCGTGCGCGGTCGCACCGGCGGGCTCGTCGGGGAGGGCACCCGGCAGGGAGGCGGAGGACCCGCGCGGAACGGTCATGCCGGGACGTTAGGGCCGGTCGTCCACGCGGAACCGTTCCGCCCGGGGGCCGTTCCCACGATCGGGCGACGCACGGAACGGCCGAAGGAGTGGGGCGGCGCGGGACGGTCCGCGGCGGGCGCCCGCGTGCTCCCACGCGCCCGGCTGCCCGGCCGCCCGCCCCTCTCAGACCCCCGCACCCTCCATCAGCCCGCTCACCTCGGTCCCCGGCGGGGTCAGCAGGAAGACGTTGCGGTCGACCCGGTGCATCCCGCTCGACAGGCCGAAGACGACCCCGGTGGAGAAGTCCAGGACGCGCTTGGCGACGTCCCCCTCCGCCCCGGTGAGGTCGAGCAGGACCGGGATGCCGGACATCAGGGTCTCGGCGACCTCGCGGGCGTCGGCGAACACGTTGACGCGCAGCACGACGAAGCGGCGCCGGGTCTCGGTCTCGGCGTCGGGCAGGGAGCGGTGGTCCACCGCGGACGGCCAGGCGTCCCGGCCCCGCAGCGGCACGACCTGGGCGAGCCCCTCCCACTGTTCGTCGGTGACGTCGTACCGGTTCACCGGATCCCCCTGACCTGACTCGCGTTCGTTGCCTGCACCAGCCAATTCTTACGCCACGTCACCCGTACGGCCCAACAGCGACACGGTGCGCGACCGGACCGGGAGCACCCGGCCCACCGGCCACGCGCGCCCCGCCCACCCCCCGGATACCCCGGGGCGGCCGTACCGTGCGGCGCGGGGGCTCAGTGGCCGGGCGCGGCCCGGGTTGATGTCGGCCAGGCCCGAGTGCGGGCCCTCCTCGGCGGCCAGGTCGCCGCGCAGGACCACGCCGACGGGCAGCCGTCGTGCTCGACGACGGGGATGCGTCGGACGTGGTGCCTGCGCATCAGCTCGGCGGCACGCTCGGTAGCGTCGTCCGGGCCGAAGTGTCACGACGCGCGGGCGGCTGCACACCGAGTCGGCGCGGGGTGGTGTGCGGGTCGGCCGTCGGCCGAGGGGTGTGTCTTTCCGATCACCGTCTCGCGCGCGTCTGGTCGGCGGTCTGGCAGAACAGCGCCATACGCCCCACGGCGCGCATCATGCGGACGGCAGTTTACGGTTGTGACTTCTGTGTGTAGGTGAGTGTGAGGTAGAGCCCAGCCCACAGCACCACAGCGATGGCGACGAGAAGCCATCCCGCGCCGTTCCCCATGACTGCGATCGCTATCCCGCTTATTGCGAGGACCGAAAAAGCGATAGACGCCATGATGAAGTACATCCGGCTCCGTGCCCGCTGCTCCATCGATGGGCCAGGACCTGTCACGAGCTCATCCCTTCCTTCGAGGATGGGCGGGCAGCGGAACAGCTGCCCGCCCATCCATGCGTGGACTAGCCACCGATCAGATTCGAGACCGCCGTGCTTGCTCCCCACGCAGCCGCGTAGCAGAGGGGTTGTCCGGCCGCTTCGGACGCTCCCAAGCTGGGTGCCGCTCCGATCGCAGCTACCGCTTCGCATGCGAAGCCAACGGCTACGCCGGCTGCCAGCCCAGCCACGTCTCCCCACAGCGCCTTGGTGTCCGACCCCGCGGGGGCTGTAGGTGTAGGTGTCGACCTTGTTGCCGTCGACGTCCACCAGGCCGATCACCGAGCCGATCGCGTCGGTGAGGTAGGAGTACGACTTGCCCCGGTCGCCATGGAGTTGAGCGTGCCCCCGGGCTCCCGGTTGCATCCCACCTCAGTTGGCTCCCCACCCCTCACGGCCAACCCAACGATCAGATGATCAGAAAGACACTGCCCGGCACCCGCACGACGACGTCCCGGTCGGTCAGCACGCCGAACAGGTCGGAGTCGTAGGCCACCAGCACGTCGCCGACGTCGCGGTTCCGCATCAGGCTCGCGGCCCGCTCCACCGTGGTCATCGGCTCCCCGGACACCGCGTCGGTCGACATCACGTCACGGATCAGCGGGTCATGGGACACCTCCGAGCTGCAGGTTCACGGTCCCGTTGCGCCGCGTAGCCCTCAGGGGCGAGTCAAACACGGCGCACGCGCCGGGCGGCGCCCGTGGCCCACCGGTGCGGGCCGCCGGTCCGGCGGCCCGCACCGCCGCCGGCCGCCCGGTCCAACACCGCGCGCCGGGCGGGCGCGCACCGTACGGGATCCGGCCAACTCGGAAGCGGAGGCGGCGCAGTTGTGCGCCCGCGCCGGCTCCGGCGTGTGTGTCACAGCGCCCGCGCGGGGTGACATCTCGAACACCTGTAGGAGGTCGGCCGATGCCTCACGTCCGCCCCGCCAGAGCCACCGCCTCTCCCGTCACGGGGGCCGCGGGGCCTCGCCGGGCCCCGGTGGCCCCACAAGCGGAACCCCAAAGCTTGAACACAAATCTCACACATCCTCTCTTCATACCGGTCCGCATGGTCTAGATTGACCGTGCTTCGGGCGTTCGAGCCCGAGGCGACCAGTAATGATCTTTAGGCCCGGCGCTGCGGAGAAGCAGTCGCTACCCGTGCCGGGCGTGGGGGTGATCGGTTCAGGGGCCCGAGGGGGGCGCCGGGTGCGGGGAGCACCCGGGGTTCGACGGGCTCCGGTGCATCTCGTACGTCTGGCGGGACCCTGGGAAGTCCGTTGTCGCCAGAGTGGGTTGATCACACAGCTCTGCAGTAGCCGGCATGTCACGTACGGGGGGCGGGGGCCTCCCGGGGGGAGGAACAGCGCGGCGCGGGAGGCGGGGGCCTCCCGATGGGGAGCCAACAGTGTTGGGCGAACACGTCGAATCACTGGGAACCTGGGGGGTTCTGTGCGGCAAGGGGGACTTGTCAGCCCGATTCCGTCAGCGCGCGGGCGCCTGGCGGACGGAGCGATCGGCCGGCCCGCGATCGACTGGGAGCAGCGGTACAGACGTACCGTGATCACCAGTGACACGCTGGCCACCGCGTGCGTGGTGGCCGGGATAGGAAACTTCTTCGGGGCCCGCGACGCGGCCAACTGGCATGAGAAATGGGGGATTCTCGCCTTCGGCACCGAATTACTGGTGCTGGCGTCGCTCGCGGTCAGCCGGGCCTGGGCACCGGCCGTGCTCGGTCAGGGCGCGGAGGAGTTCCGCCGGCTGGGGCGCTCGCTGTTCACGGCGACCGTCGTCCTGGCGCTCGGCGGGATCGCGCTGACCTCGCGCAACATCAAGCTCTGGATCTTCGTCGCCATACCGGCGATCGCGCTCGTCACCATGACCATGCGCTACGTGCTGCGGCTGTGGCTGCACAAGCAGCGCAAGGAAGGCAGGTGTCTGCGCCCGGTGCTCGCCGCCGGGAGCGCGGCCACCGTGCGGGACCTGATCACCCGGACCCGCAAGTTCCCGCACCTCGGCTGGCGGGTGGACGCGGTGTGCACGACCGACGGGATCACGCTCGACGGCGACCTGCTGGACGGCGTGCCGGTGGTCGGCCGGCTCACGGACGTCGCCCAGCACGTCCACCGCGACGGCTACCGGGTCGTCGCGGTCACCCCGGACCCGCACTGGTCTCCGGACCGGCTGCAGCGGCTCGCGTGGAACCTCGAGGGCAGCGACGCCGAGATGGTCGTGGCGCCCGTGCTGATGGAGGTGGCCGGACCGCGGCTGCACGTCGACGCGGTGCTGGGCATCCCGCTGCTGCGGGTGAGCATGCCCACGTTCACCGGGGGGCGCCGGGCCGTGAAGGGCGTCGTCGACCGGCTGGGCGCGGCGGTGCTGCTGGTGCTGTTCGGGCCGCTGATGCTGCTCGTCGCGACTCTCGTGCTGGTGGACAGCCGGGGCGGGGCGTTCTACCGGCAGCGCCGGGTCGGCAAGGACGGCCACGAGTTCACCATGCTGAAGTTCCGCACCATGGTCGTCGGCGCCGACCAGGCCCGGGCCCGGCTGGCTGCCCTCAACGAGGGCGCGGGGCCGCTGTTCAAGATGCGCCGCGACCCGCGGGTCACCCGGGTGGGGAGCGTGCTGCGCCGGTACTCGCTCGACGAGCTGCCGCAGCTGTTCAACGTGCTCACCGGGTCCATGTCGCTCGTCGGGCCGCGACCGCCGCTGCCGGAGGAGTGCGCCGCGTACGACCCGGACATCCGCCGGCGGCTGCTGGTCAAACCGGGGCTGACCGGGCTGTGGCAGATCAGCGGCCGCAGCGACCTGTCGTGGGAGGAAGCGGTCCGGCTGGACCTGCGGTACGTCGAGGACTGGTCGCTCGCCCTGGACACGGTGATCTTGTGGAAGACGCTGCGCGCGGTGCTCTACGGGCAGGGCGCGTACTGATGCGCGGGGGCCGCCGAACGGCGGGACGCGTGAACCGCAGGCCACAAGGCCTGCCTGGGGGGAGGAACGGGTCATGAGAGTCAGCGTTTTCGGGCTCGGCTACGTGGGCTGCGTGTCGGCCGCGTGCCTGGCCGGCATGGGCCACGAGGTGATCGGCGTCGACGTCAACCAGGTGAAGGTCGACCTGGTCAACGACGGCAAGGCACCGGTGGTCGAGGAGCGGATCGGCGAGCTGATCGCCGACGTCGTGGGCAGCGGCGCGCTGCGCGCCACCCGCGACGTCCGCGAGGCCGTCCTGAACAGCGACGTGTCGCTGGTCTGCGTGGGCACGCCCTCGGAGGCCAACGGCAGCCTGTGCACCACCTACTTGGAGCGGGTCACCGAGCAGATCGGCGCGGCCCTGGCCGAGGGGGGCGAGGCGAAGAGGGCGACGCGGCACACCGTGGTCTTCCGCAGCACCATGCTCCCGGGCACCTGCCTGAACCTGCTGGTGCCGATCCTGGAGAAGTACGTCGGCGGCACCGCCGGGGTGGACGTCGGGGTCGCGGTCAACCCGGAGTTCCTGCGCGAGGGCACGAGCGTGCGGGACTTCTTCGACCCGCCGAAGACGGTCGTCGGCGAACTCGACGCGGCCAGCGGCGACGTGGTGCTGGCGCTCTACGAGGGCCTGCCCGGCGAGGTGTTCCGGGTGCCGGTCCCGACGGCCGAGGCGATCAAGTACGCGGACAACGCCTTCCACGGCCTGAAGATCGGGTTCGCGAACGAGTTCGGCGCGGTGTGCCAGGCGCTCGGCGTGGACTCGCACCAGGTGATGGACGTGTTCCTCGCCGACCGCAAGCTCAACATCAGCCCCGCCTACCTGCGGCCCGGCTTCGCCTTCGGCGGCTCCTGCCTGCCCAAGGACCTGCGCAGCCTGGTCCACGCGGCGCAGCGGGCCGATGTGTCGGTGCCGATCCTGTCCCACGTGCTGCCCTCCAACTCCGACCACCTGCAGCGGGCGGTGGAGATGGTCGAGCGCACCGGCAAGCGCCGGGCGGGCCTGTTCGGGCTGTCCTTCAAGCCCGGCACCGACGACCTGCGCGAGAGCCCGCTCGTCGAACTGGCGGAGCGCCTGTTCGGCAAGGGGTACGACCTGAAGATCTACGACGCCAACGTCAGCCTGTCCCGGCTGCTCGGCGCCAACCGCGAGTACATCGAGACCCGGCTGCCGCACCTGGCGCAACTCCTCGCCGACTCCGTCGAGGAGGTCCTCGACCACGCCGAGGTGTGCCTGGTCGGCACCCGGGACCCGGCCGTCGTGTCGGCGCTGCCCCACGGTGACGGCCCGGTGATCGTCGATCTCGTCCGCCTCCCCGACGCCGACGCGCGCCGGGCCGAACCGGGGTACATGGGCCTTGCTTGGTGACACGTCGTTCGGCGACTCGTTGGGTGACAGACCGTCGGGTGACGGTGCACGGCCGGGCCGGCGCGCGCTGGTCCTGGTGGAGAACCTGTCGGTGCCGTTCGACCGGCGGGTGTGGCAGGAGTGCACGACGCTGCGCGACGCCGGCTGGACGGTGGACGTCATCTGCCCCCGCGGGACCAAGCGGGACACCGAGGCGGAGGCGGTCGTCGACGGGGTGCGCATCCACCGCTACCCGCTGCGCGCGGCCACCGGGGGCCCGGCCGGCTACGTACGGGAGTACGGGGCGGCGCTGTGGCACACGCTCCGGCTGGCCCGCAAGGTCGGCCCGGTCGACGTGGTGCACGCCTGCAACCCGCCCGACCTGCTGTTCCTGCCCGCGCTGTGGCTGAAGCGGCGCGGCGCGCGGTTCGTCTTCGACCAGCACGACCTGGTGCCGGAGCTGTACCTGTCCCGGTTCCGGCGCGGCGAGGACCTGCTCTACCGCGCGGTGTGCGCGCTGGAGCGGCGGACGTACCGGGCGGCGGACGTGGTGATCGCGACCAACGAGAGCTACCGGGACGTCGCGGTGCGCCGGGGCGGCAAGGCACCCGAGGACGTGTTCGTGGTGCGCAGCGCGCCCGACACCGACCGGTTCCGTCCGGTGCCGCCCGAGCCGGAGCTCAAGCGCGGCAAGCCCCATCTGCTGTGCTACCTGGGCGTGATGGGCCCGCAGGACGGCGTCGACTACGCGCTGCGGGCGCTGGCGGAGCTGCGCGCGGTGCGGACCGACTGGCACGCGGTGTTCGTGGGCGCCGGTGACACCTTCGACGAGATGGTGGAGCTGTCGCGGCGGCTCGGGCTGGCGGACCAGGTGCAGTTCACCGGGCGCATCCCCGACGAGGACCTGGTGCGCTACCTGTCCACCGCGGACGTGTGCCTCTCCCCCGACCCGCACAACCCGCTCAACGACGTGTCGACCATGAACAAGGTCCTGGAGTACATGGTCATGGGCCGGCCGATGGTGTCGTTCGAGCTGAAGGAGGCGCGTGTGTCCGCCGGGGAGGCGGCCCTGTACGCGCCCGCCAACGACGAGGCGGAGTTCGCCAAGCTGGTGGCGGTGCTGCTGGACGACCCGGAACAGCGGGCCCGGCGGGGGGAGATCGGCCGGGAGCGGGTCGGCGGCCCGCTGTCCTGGCGCAACTCGCAGGCGGCGCTGCTCGCCGCCTACGCCGCCGCCTGCTCCAAGGGCGGCGGGAACCAGCACGGCAGCACGGCAGCAAGGAGGTCACGCCGTTGAGCGATGACACCATACGTCTGGTCACGATCGGGCGGATCCTCCGCCGCCGCTGGCGGCTCCTCACCGTGCTCACCCTGGTGGGCGCGCTCGTCGGCTACGGCACCTCGCTGCTGTTCCCGCCCCGGTACACGACGTCGGCGTCGGTGCTGCTGCCGGGTGCGTGGGAGGAACGCGCGCTGCTGACGCAGACGGAGATCGCGACCAGTTCGGTGGTGGTCGACCGGGCCGCCGCCACCCTCCACTGGGACGGCGTCGACGGCCGCGACCTGCGCGACCGGGTGAGCGCGCAGGCCGCCGACGGCAACATCGTCGAGATCTCGGGCACGGCCGAGACGCCGGAGCGCGCCCAGCAGCTCGCCGACCAGGTGGCGCAGCAGTTCGTCGGCTACGCCGCCCAGGTCGTCGGCGACAGCGGCGACCCGGAGGCGGCGGCCCAACTGACGGCGCTGCGGCAGATGGTGGCGCAGACCAGCAGCCGGATCACCGAGCTGGCCGACGCGGCCGACCCGGGCAAGACCGTGGAGAGCGTGCAGGCCCGCACCGACCTGGAGAAGCTGCGCACCACGCTCCAGGAGGCCATGAACAAGCTGGAGGAGGCCGACCCGTCCGCCGCGAAGTCCGGCCTGGTCGTCATGGGGCCCGCGCCGCGTCCGACCGGCGAGGCCCCGCCCACCCGGTGGCAGTTGATCGCCGGCGGGGCGCTGCTGTTCTTCCTGGTCGCGCTGATCGGGCACCTCGCCGCCGCGCGGATGAGCCGCCGGCCGCGCACCGAGCCGGAGATCGCCGAGGCGCTGGGCTCGACGTCGCTGGGCACCGTCGACGTCCCCGCCGAGCGGTCCGCGCACCGGCCCGAGGCCCGCGGCGTGCGGGCCCGGGCGCGCCGGCTGCTGGGCCTGGACGTCCGGTGGGACGTGCCCGCCCCGCCGCCGTCCGGCGACGAGGCGAGCCGGCAGGTCCGCTACCGGCGGGTGTGCGCCCGCGTCCGCGAGCGGGCGGCGGGGCCGCGCCGGCTGCTGGCCGTCGTCCCGGCGGGCGACGCGAGCGCCCTGCGGGCCGCCGGGGAGCTGGTCGCCGCCGGCGGGGGCGACCCGCGGCTGCGGGTGGTCGAGGTCGCGCCGGACCGGCCGCTGGTGCCGGACCGGGACACCGAGTCGGGTGCGCTGGTCGTGCTCAGCCCGGGCCACTGGACCGCGGCGGAGCTCGCCGGTGTCGCCGGGGCGTGTGCCGACGCCCGGCACGAGGTCGTCGGCGTGGTCCTCGTCGGCACGTCCCCGGCCCGTCCGGCGCGGTCGGCCGACCGTCCCCGGGACGCGGTCACGCCGGTGCTCGCGGGTGCCGACGACGCGACAGGAGTTGCACGGTGAGAACGAGTACGACCCCGCAGTCGCCGGCCCCCACCCCGCTGCTGGACCTGCAGTCCTTGGTGGTGGCGGTGCGCAGGCGCCGCCGCCTGTGGTCCTGCGCGGCCCTGCTGGGGCTGCTGCTGGGTGTGGCGGTCGCGGTCCTGATGCCGCCCGCGCCCACCGCGGTGACCAAGGTGCTGGTCGCCCACCAGGAGGACCAGCCGAACGACCCCGGCACCCTGATCCGCACCGACGCGGCGCTGCTGCAGACCACGCGCATCGCCGAGGAGGCGCTGCGGACGCTGAAGTCCTCCGAGGCGCCGGAGGACTTCCTGCGCAACTACAGCGGCCTGGGCCTGACCAACAACCTGCTGCAGATCACGGTGACCGGGGACAGCGACGCCGACGCGGAGGCACGCGCCAAGGCGCTGGCCGACGCGTTCGTCGCCGACCACGTGCGCCGGATGCAGCAGGCCGCCGACGCCGAGGCCAAGAGCCTGCTCGACCAGCGCGACCGGCTCCAGGGCGAACTCGCCCAGGTCAACAAGGCGATCGGGGACGGCTCCGAGGAGACCGGCCCGAAGGCGGCCGCCAACCTGGAGACGCTCTTCGCACGCCGGGCCGAACTCACCTCGCGCATCGCCGACTTCGCCCAGCGCGCCGCGGAGGCCCGGGTGGGCACGCCGCAGTTGGTGGCGCGCACCCAGATCGTGGACGACCCGCGCGCGGTACGGCACTCCCTGCCCAAGTCGGCCGCCACGAACGGCGTGATCGGTCTCGTCCTCGGCCTCGTGCTGGGGCTCGCGGTGGCCGCGGTCTCCACGGTGGTCGCGGACCGTCCCGTACTGCGCCGGGAGATCGCCGCGCACCTCGGCGCCTCGGTCGTCGCGGAACTGCCGCTGCGGTCGACGTGGCCGTGGCAGCGGCGGCGGGTGCGGACGGCCCGGGCCCGGCTCAGCGCGTCCCTGGCCCGCACGGTGCGCGGCTCCGCGGAACCGGTGTCGCTGCTGGAGCTGGGCTGTGCGCGCCCCGCGAGCGCGATCGCCGTGGACCTGGCCCGGGAGATCGCGGCGGACGGTCCGGTGACCGTCGTCGACGGGCTGCCGGGCACCCAGTTGCGCGACCGGCGTACCAAGCCGGGCGACCCGGCCGTGGTCGGTGGCGAGCGCGTGCCTGCCCTGGCGCCGCACGAGCGCAGGATCGGCGTCGGCTCGGTGGCGCCGGGCACGGCGTGGACGGACCTCGGGTACCTCGGCACGCAGACCGTGCTGGTCGTGCGGGCCGGCCACGGCAGCGCCGCCTGGCTGCACACCGTGGCCCGGCAACTCGCCGACCAGCGCATCCCGGTGATCGGCGTGGTGCTGGTCGACCCCGACCCGCGGGACCGCACCGACGGCACCCTGTGGGACGGGCTGGACACCGCGCTGCGCGGCCGGAGCGAGCGGCCGGCCCGGCCGAACGGCGCGGGTGCCCCGCACGCCGTCCCGGCGGTGGGGGAAGGCCGGCGGCGGGCGGAGCGCCAGCCGATGTGGGCCGCGGGGGTCCCGGACAGCGACCAGGAGGCTCGGTAGACATGTGTGGCATCGCAGGCGCGTACCGGTGGCCGGACGGGAAGGCCGTGACCGACCGGCTCACCGACGTCCTGGCCCACCGCGGCCCGGACGGGGCCGGCCGGTACAGCCACCCGGCCGGGGACGGCGAGGTGCACCTCGGGCACCGGCGGCTGGCCATCATCGACCTGTCCGACACCGGCGCCCAGCCGATGGCCAGGGACGGCCTCGTCCTGACGTACAACGGCGAGCTGTACAACGCGCCGGAACTGCGGGCCGAGCTGGAGGGCGCCGGCGTGCGCTTCCGCGGGACCTCGGACACCGAGGTGCTGCTGGAGGCGTGGCGGCGCTGGGGCACGGACTGCCTGCCCCGGCTGCGCGGCATGTTCGCGCTCGGCGTGTTCGACGAGCGCACCGGTGAGCTGGTCCTCGCCCGCGACCAGCTCGGCATCAAGCCGCTGTTCGTGCTGCGGCGCGGCGAGGGCCTGGTGTTCGCCTCCGAGCTGAAGGCGCTCGCGGCGGTGACCGGCGGGGCGCTGGAGGTGGACCACGCGGCGCTGGTGGCGTCGCTGCTGTACTACTGGGTGCCGGACTCGCGGTGCGCGTTCCGCGAGGCGGAGAAGCTGCCGCCGGGGAGCTGGCTGCGGTGCCGGCCCGACGGGCGGGTCGAGCGCGGCCGGTTCTGGAACCTCAGGGACGTCGCCGCCGAGGGCCGGCAGCGGGCCCTGGACGGGGACCTGCCGGACCTGGCGGCCGTCGTCGAGGAGTCGACCCGCCGCCACCTGCTGTCCGACGTGCCCGTGGCGACGTTCCTGTCCGGCGGGCTGGACTCCAGCTACCTGACCGCGCTGGCGGCCCGCGAGCGGCCCGGGATCTCCGCGTACACGATCGGCTTCCGCGCCGCGGACGCCCGGTTCGAGGCGATGCCGGACGACCTGCGCTACGCCCGGCAGGTGGCCGGGCGGTACGGCGTGGACCTGCACGAGATCGAGATCGCCCCGGACGTGCTCGACCTGCTGCCGCGGATGACGTACCACCTGGACGAGCCGATCGGCGACCCGGCCGCGATCAACACGTTCCTGATCTGCTCGGCCGCCCGCGAGGCCGGGGTCAAGGTGATGCTGTCGGGGATGGGCGCCGACGAGCTGTTCGCCGGGTACCGCAAGCACCTGGCGAACCTGATCGCGCTGCGCTACCAGCGCGTCCCGGGGCCCCTGCGGCGCGGGGCGTCCGCGGTGGTGGACCGATTGCCGGTGGCGACCAGCCGCCGCGGGTACCGCTCGGTGCGGTTCGCCAAGCGGTTCCTGTCCTTCGCGGACCTGCCGGAGGAGACCGCGTTCCGGCGCAGCTACACCATGTACGACCGGGGCGACCTGCTCGGCCTGATCGACCCCGACCTGGCCGGGACGGTCGACGACGTGCTGACCGAGCACGCGGACGTCTACGAGGACAACGACCTCGACGACTTCGTCAACCGCATGTGCCTGGCCGACTCCCGGATGTTCCTGCCGGGCCTGAACCTCGCGTACACGGACCGCTCCAGCATGGCCGCGTCGACCGAGGTGCGGGTGCCGTACGTGGACGTCGAGGTGGTCAGGGCCGCGTTCGCGGTGCCCGGGGCGCGCAAGATCGCCGGGCGGCAGGGCAAGGCGGTCCTGAAGGAGGCGGCCACCTCGGTCCTGCCCCGGGAGATCGTCTACCGGCCCAAGGGACTGTTCAGCGCCCCGCTGCGGGCCTGGATGAGCCGGGACCTGTCGCCGCTGGTGCGCGAGGTGGTCGAGGACGGCCTGCTCGTGCGCTCCGGGTTCCTGCGCCGGGACGCGCTGCGGCGGATGGTCGCCGAGGACGCCGCCGGGCAGCGGGACTTCTCCAAGCATCTGTGGCACGTGCTGACCCTCGAGTACTGGTACCGCGGCGCGACCTCCGGGTCCGGCCAGCACTCCCCCTCGACGGCGTAGAGACAAGAGGACTTCGGTGAAACAGGTAGTACAGAACTACAAGAGCGGCGAGCTGGCGCTCCTGGACGTGCCGGTGCCGGGCTGCAAGCCGGGCGGGGTGCTGGTGCGGACCTCCTACTCGCTGATCTCCACCGGGACCGAGCTGATGAAGGTCTCCGAGGCCGGGATGTCGATGCTGGGCAAGGCCCGCTCGCGGCCGGACCAGGTGGCCAAGGTCGCGCAGAGCGTCGCCACCAACGGGCTGCCGGCCACCTACCGCAAGGTGATGGGCAAGCTCGACTCGTACACGCCGCTGGGCTACTCGCTGTGCGGGGTGGTGGAGCAGGTCGGCGCCGGGATCGACGACGTGAAGGCCGGCGACCTGGTGGCCTGCGCCGGCAACGAGCACGCGCTGCACGCCGAGCTGAACTGGGTGCCGAAGAACCTCTACACGCCGGTGCCGGACGGCCTCGCGCCGCGGCACGCGGCGTTCGGCACCGTCGGGTCGATCGCGCTGCAGGGCGTACGCCAGGGCGAGTCGCACCTGGGCGAGGTGGCGCTGGTCATCGGCCTCGGGCTGATCGGGCAGCTCGTGGTGCAGCTCCTGGCCGCCTCGGGGGTGCGGGTGGTGGGGGCCGACCCCGACCCGGCGCGCTGCGCGCTGGCCGAGCGGCTGGGCGCGGCGGCCTGCGGCGACCCCGGTTCGGCGGCCGTGGAGGTCGCCGTCGCCGAACTCACCGGCGGGCACGGCGTGGACCAGGTGTACCTGGCCGCCGGCGGCGGCAGCAACCAGCCGGTGGAGCTGGCCGCCCGGCTGTGCCGGGACCGCGGCCGGGTCGTCGACATCGGCAAGTGCCGCCTGGACCTGCCGTGGAACGCGTACTACGAGAAGGAACTCGACGTCCGCTTCTCCCGCAGCTACGGCCCCGGCCGCTACGACCCGGAGTACGAACTCCAGGGGCGCGACTACCCGATCGGCTACGTGCGCTGGACCGAGCGCCGCAACCTGGCGTGCTTCCTCGACCTGGTGGCCCGTGGCAGCGTCGACGTGGAGCCGCTGGTGTCCCACGTCGCCGACTTCGACGACGCGGTGCCGACGTACCAGCGGCTGAAGGACGGCGAACTGAAGGCCGTGGCGGTGCTGTTCCGCTACCCCGGGCAGCCGCAGGAGGCGGACGCCGAGACGGCGCAGGCCCCGTCGGTGGCCGTGCCCGCGGTGCGGCGGACCGGCGGCACGGCGTCCGCGCCCGCCCGGGCTGCCGGGGCGCCGGTGCGGCTGGCGTTCGTCGGCGCAGGCAACTACGCGTCGTCGATGCTGCTGCCGCACCTGGCGGGGCGCGAGGGAGTGGAGCTGTCCACGGTCGTCACCACGACGGCGCTGTCCGCGGCCAACGCGCAGCGCAAGTTCGGTTTCGCCGACGCGACCACCGACCTCGACGCGGTGCTCGGCGACCCGTCCGTCGACGCGGTGTTCGTCGTCACCCGGCACAGCTCGCACGCCGGGCTGACCCGCAAGGCGCTGCTGGCCGGCAAGGCCGTGTTCGTGGAGAAGCCCCTCGCCCTCACCGAGGACGAACTGGCCGACGTGGTCGCGGCGGTGGAGGAGTCCGGCAACGACCGGCTCCAGGTGGGCTTCAACCGCCGGTTCGCGCCCCTGCTGCACGACGCCCGGCGGCGGTTCGGCACCCGGACCGGCCCGGCCGCCCTGCGCTACCTGGTCAACGCGGGCCGCCTCGACCACGGCAGCTGGTACCTCCAGGAGGGCTCCGAGGGCACCCGGTTCGTCGGCGAGGGCGGGCACTTCATCGACACGGCGAGCTGGCTGCTGGACGCCGACCCGGTGTCGGTGTGGGCGACCGCGCCGTCCGGCAACGACGACCTCCAGGTGGTGCTGCGCTACCCGGACGGCTCCACCGCCACCATCAGCTACGTCACCTCGGGCCCGTCCGGCTTCCCCAAGGAGACGCTGGACCTGATCGCCGACGGCCGCGCGCTGCGCCTGGACGACTTCGTGCGGGCCTCCGTCTACGGGCGCAAGCGGTGGGTCAGCTCCCGGCTGCCCAAGGCCCGGGACAAGGGCCAGAACGCCGAACTGGCCGCGTTCGTCAGGGCGGTGCGCACCGGCGGGCCGATGCCGGTGCCGCTGGAGTCGCTGGTCGCCACCACGGCGGCCACCCTCGCCGTGCGGGCCAGCCTGGTCGGCGGCGCGCCGGTGACGCTGGCGGGGGCGCGATGACCCGGGCGTCGATGAGCGCGGGCTGGTACCTGCGGCGGCTGTCCCGGATGGGTCCGGCGGAGGTCGGCGGCCGGGTGGGCGACACGCTGCGCAGGCGGCGCTGGCGCGCGGCGCCGCCGCCGGACGGACCGCGGGTGACCGGTGTGCGGTTCACCTCCGTGCTGCCCGCGGGGACGCTCGCCGAGGTGCCGCCGGACGCCGTGAAGCGGCTCCTCGCCGAGGCCGACCGGCTGATGGCCGGGCACGCCGTGTTCTTCGGCGTGGACCGCGACGACCTGGCCGACCCGGACTGGTCGTACGACCCGAAGACGGGGCGCCGGGCCCCGGGCGGCTACGCCTTCGACGTGCCGTACCGGGACGAGGAGGCGATCGGGGACGTCAAGCAGATCTGGGAGCCCTCCCGGCACCAGTACCTGACCGTGCTCGCCGCCGCCTACGCCGTCACGGGCGACGAGCGGTACGCCGAGCGGGTCGCGGCGCACCTGCGGTCGTGGTGGACGGCCAACCCGCCGCTGCGCGGGGTGCACTGGGTCAGCGGGATCGAGCTGGGCATCCGGCTGCTGTCGTGGGTGTGGGTCCGCCGGCTCCTCGACGGCTGGCCCGGCGCGGCCGCGCTGTTCGAGGACAACCCGGTGGCGCTGCACCAGATCTGGCACCACCAGCGCTGGCTGGCGGCCTTCCCCAGCCGGGGGTCCTCGGCGAACAACCACGTCGTCGCGGAGGCCGCCGGGCAGTTCGCCGCGGCCTGCGCGTTCGCCTGGTTCCCGTCCTCGCCGCGCTGGCGCGCCGACGCGCTGCGGTCGCTGGAGCGGCAGCTGCGCGCCAACACCTTCGCCTCCGGGCTCAACCGGGAACTGGCCACCGAGTACCACGGTCTGGTGCTGGAGCTGGGCCTGGCCGCGGTGGCCGAGGCCGACGCCGCGGGCGTGCCGGTGCCCGCGTCGGTCCGCAGGGTGCTGCTGCGGATGACCGACGCGCTCGCCGCCGTCGTGGACCGCCGGCTGCGGCCGCCCCGGCAGGGCGACGCGGACGACGGGTACGGCCTGGTCGTGGACGGCGCGGGCACCGACCGCTGGGGCTCGCTGCTGTCCACCGGGGACGCCGTGTTCGGCCGGCTGCCCTGGTGGCCCGCGGTGACCGGCACCGACGTGCGCACCCCGCTGCTGGCCGCGCTGATCCGGCCCTACCCGGGCCGGGGCAGTGCGGTGGCCCGCCCGGACCGGCGCCCGGTCCACTTCGCCGACGCGGGCCTGACGATCCTGCGCAGCCCGGAGCGGGACGGGGGCGAGATCTGGTGCCGCTGCGACGGCGGCCCGCACGGGTTCCTGTCCATCGCCGCGCACGCCGACGCGCTGTCGGTGGAGGTCCGGCACGACGGGGTGGACGTGCTCGCCGACCCGGGGACGTACTGCTACCACGGGCAGCCCGAGTGGCGGCGGTACTTCCGCTCGACCCTCGGCCACAACACCCTGGAGGTCGACGGCACCGACCAGTCGGTCTCCGGGGGGCCGTTCCTGTGGACCCGGCACGCACGCAGCCGGGTGCTGGCCGCGGACGCGGACCGCTGGAGCGCCGAGCACGACGGCTACCGGCCGTCCGTGCACCGCCGCCGGGTCGAACTGGCGGCGGAGCGGCGGGAGCTGAGGATCGTCGACGAGCTGAGCGGCGACCGCCGGGCCGTGCGCCTGGCGTTCCACCTCGGCCCCGCGGTCGCCGCGGAGCTGACGGGCAGCCGGGCCCGGCTCACCTGGACGTGCGACGGCGAGGACCGCTCCGCGGTGCTCGACCTGCCCGGCCAGTTGACCTGGGAGGCGCACCGGGGCGAGAGCGACCCGCCGCTGGGCTGGTACTCGGCCGGCTTCGGCCGCAGGGAACCCGCCACGACGCTGCTCGGCACCGGCTCCGCCGACGGCACGCGCGGGTTCACGACCGTACTGACGTTCCGCGGCTAGGGGGGCACGTGGGAATCAAGGGGCGGGCCCGGGGGTGGCCCGCGGTGGCGTCGGCGCTGGTCCTGCTGGCGGTGGCCGGCTGTGACACCAGCACGGCGAGCACGCAGCGGCCCGAGCCGACCGCTGCCGCGCCGACCTCCGCGTCCGTGGCCCGGGTGTGCGCACACCCGGGGGACGGGCCGGCGACGGCGCCCGCGGGCGCGGTGACCGTCGACCCCGCGGTGCCGGGCGACCTGGCGGCGAAGACCGCCAAGAGCCCGCCGCACACCACCTTCTGGCTGCGCCCCGGCACGCACCGGCTGGAGGCCGACCGCTACGCCCAGGTGATCCCCAAGGAGGGCGACACCTACCTGGGCGCGCCGGGCGCGGTGCTCGACGGCCGGAAGACCAACCAGTACGCGTTCGGCGGCACCGCGCGCGACGTCACCCTGCGGTACCTGACCGTGCGGGGGTTCGTCGCGCCGCACGACGAGGGCGTGGTCAACCACGACTCGGCCGACGGGTGGGTGATCGAGCACTCGGTGATCCGCGACAACTCCGGCGCGGGGCTGATGGCCGGCGCCCGCCAGCGGGTCCGCGCCAACTGCCTGCGCGGCAACGGCCAGTACGGCATGAACGCCTACAAGTCCGGCGGCCGCATCACCGGGCTGCTGGTCGAGGGCAACGAGATCACGGGCAACAACACCGGCGACTGGGAGAAGAAGCGGCCGGGCTGCGGCTGCACCGGCGGCGTGAAGTTCTGGGCCGTCGACGGCGCCGACGTGCGCGGCAACTGGGTGCACGACAACCGCGGGGCCGGACTGTGGGCCGACACCAACAACAACGACTTCCGCATCGAGCGCAACGTGCTGGAGTCCAACGACGGGGCCGCGCTGATCTACGAGACCAGCTACAACGCGGTGATCCGCGACAACGTCTTCCGGCGCAACAACTGGGTCGAGGGCCGCCACTACGCCGACCGCGGCGACACCTTCCCCTTCGCGACGGTCTACTTGTCCGAGTCGGGCGGCGAACCGCGGGTCAAGGCCCGCACCGACAGGATCGACGTCTACCGGAACACGCTGGAGAACAACTGGTCCGGCATCACCCTGTGGGAGAACGCCGACCGGTTCTGCAACAGCCCGGCCAACACCTCCTCCGGGGACTGCACGCTGCTGGTGAAGAAGACGTCCCGCTGTGCCCGGCCGGCGATCGCGTCGGCGCCGCTGTACGCGGACTGCCGGTGGAAGACCCAGCGGGTGGACATCCACGACAACCGCTTCGTGCTGGACAAGTCGGTCGTCGACTGCACGGTCAAGTGCGACCGCATGGCGGTGCTGGCCAACTACGGCACCTACCCGGACTGGTCGCCGTACAAGGGCGAGGGGGTGGCCCGGGCCGTCACGCTCCAGCAGCACAACCGCTGGCACGACAACACCTATGTCGGGCCCTGGACGTTCGTCGCGCTCGACCCGAGCCGGGTCCTGGACTTCGCGCAGTGGCAGGGCGCTCCCTACCAGCAGGACGCGGGCAGCACCTTCCGCGCCGGGGACGGTGGTTGAGATGCGCACGGGAACGGCCGAGGAGATCCGTACGGAGCCCACGCCGGGGCCGGTGGCCGTCGTGTGGGGGCTGCTGGTCCTCAACACGCTCGGCTCCGCCGGGGCGAAGACCATCGTGCCGCTGCCCCGCTCGCTCATCCAGATGGTCACGATGGGCGCGCTGGTCGCCGCGTTCACGCTGGCGCTCGCGGTCAACCTGCGGCTGCGCGTGCGGGCCAGCGCCTTCCTGCTGCTGCTCACCCTGCTGCTCGCGCTGAGCGTGGTCTCCAGCGTGCACCTGGAGTCGGGGTTCGGCGCGCTGTTCCGCTGCTTCCGGCTGGCCGTGTTCGTCGGCACGCTGTGGCTGGTCAGCCGCTGGTGGGACGGCGACATGACGTTCGTGCGGCACCACATCCGGATGTACTTCGCGGTGCTCGGGTCGGTCGCCGCCGGCCTGGTCCTGTCCCCCGGCGCCGCCCTGCCCGACCTGTACGGCGGGCGGCTGGTCGGCGCGCTGTGGCCGCTCACCCCGCCGCAGATCGGCCAGTACGCCGCGGTGATCATCGGCCTGACCGTGCTGCTGCTGATGGGCCGCCGCACGGACCGGACCAGCGCGGCCGTGGTCATCGTGCCGTCCCTGGTCCTGCTCGCGCTGACCCACACCCGCACCGCCACGCTCGGCCTGCTGATCGGGCTGGCGCTGGCCATCGGCTCGCTGGTGCTGACCAGCGCCGCCGCCCGGCGGTTCTTCGCCTGGGCGGTGGTGGGCGGCACGGTGACCGCGGTGGTGCTCGGCTCCGCGCTGCAGGCGTGGTTCCTGCGCGGGCAGAGCAAGGAGAACTTCACCAGCCTCACCGGCCGTGCCAAGGTCTGGGACGCGCTGCTGTCGGCGCCCCGCAGCACCACGGAGTACCTGTTCGGGGTGGGCCTGGGCGACAAGTCGTTCGGCGGCCTGCCCATCGACAACAGCTGGCTGGCCGTCTACCACGAGCAGGGCGCCCTCGGCGTCGGCCTGGTCGCGGCGATCGTGCTGGTGCTGGGCGGCGTGGCGCTGCTGCGGCCGCCGTCGCTGGCGCGGGCCTGCGCGATCTTCCTGATCAGCTACTGCGCCATCGCGTCGTACACGGAGGCCGGGCTGGGCGACGCCTCCCCGTACCTGCTGCACCTCACGGTGGCCGCCTCGCTGCTGGCGACGCCCGTCCCGGCGGGGCCGCTCCCAGCACCCCAGGTCCCCCGACGACGCGTCCCGGGGTGGGCCCGGAGAACGGAAGTGTCCTGACCATGCACGTCCTCGTGGTGCACAACCGCTACGGCTCGGCGCAGCCGAGCGGCGAGAACAAGGTCGTCGACCAGGAGGTGGCCCTGCTGCGGGAGGGCGGCCACCGCGTCGGGGTGTTCGAGCGGCGCAGCGACGACATCGCCGGCCGGTCCCTGCCGGGCAAGGTCGCGGTGCCGCTGCTGGTGCCGTGGAACCCGGGGGTGCGCACGGAGCTGGCCGCCCGGCTGCGCGCCGAGCGGCCGGACGTGGTGCACGTCCACAACGTCTTCCCGCTGCTGTCGCCCGCGGTGCTGGCCGCCTGCGCCGACGCGGGCGTGCCCGCCGTGGCGACGCTGCACAACTACACCCAGGTCTGCCCGCCCGGCACCCTGCAACGGGCGGGGCGGCCGTGCGCCGAGTGCGTCGGGGGCACGCCGCTGCCCGCCGTGCGGCACGGCTGCTACCGCGGCTCCCGGCTGGCGACCGTGCCGCTCGCGGTCAGCCTGTCGGTGAACCGTCGGCGCTGGTGGTCCGGCGTGGAGCGGTTCCTGTGCATCTCGGCCGCCCAGCGCGACGTGCTGGTCCGCGCCGGGATGCCCGCCGAACGGCTCGCGGTGAAGCACAACTTCGTGCCCGACCCGGGCACCGTGCGCACCGGGCCCGGCGAGCACCTGCTGTACCTGGGGCGGCTCGCGGAGGCCAAGGGCGTACGGCTGCTGATGGCCGCGTGGGACGCGCTCGCCGCCGACGGCGGGGTGGGCGTGCCGCTGGTCATCGCCGGGACGGGCCCGCTGGAGCCGGAGGTGACGGCCTGGGCGGCCGGCCGGGACGACGTGCGCTCCGTCGGCCTGTACGACACCGCGCAGTGCCGGGAGGCCGTCGCCCGGTCGGTGGCCGTGGTCGCGCCGTCGACCTGGCTGGAGGCGTTCGGGCTGGTGGTCGTGGAGGCGATGGCGGCCGGCGTGCCGACCGTCGCCGCCGGGCACGGCGCCTTCGTCGAACTCGTCGAGGACGGGGTGACCGGGCTGCTGCACCGCCCGGGCGACGCCGCGTCGCTCGCGTCCTGCCTGCGCCGGATCACGGCGGCGCCGGACGGGGGCCGGGAGATGGGGCGGGCGGCCCGGCGCCGGTACGAACAGGACTTCAGCCCGGCCGTCGGGCTGGAGCGCCTGCTGGCGGAGTACCGCACCGCGATCGCGGGGCGGTCGGCACTGGCTCGCGGCGGGGACTCCCGCGCGGGCAGGGGGGATGGGGACAGCAGATGACACGATGCCGACTGTGCGGCTCGGAGGCGATGGCGAGCGTCGTCGACCTCGGCGCCACACCACCGTGTGAGAGTTTTCTCGCCGCGGACCAGCTCGACCGGCCGGAGCCGGCGTACCCGCTGCACCTGCGGGTGTGCACCGACTGCTGGCTGGCGCAGATCCCGCCGCTGATCACACCGGAGGAGACGTTCCAGGAGTACGCGTACTTCTCCTCGTACTCGACGTCCTGGGTGGAGCACGCGGGGGCCTTCGTCGACGGCGCGGTCGGGCGGCTGGGCCTCGGCCCCGACGCGTTCGTCGTGGAGGTCGCGAGCAACGACGGGTACCTGCTCCGGCACGTGGTGGACCGGGGGATCCGCTGCCTGGGCGTCGAGCCGTCGGTGAACGTCGGCGCCGCGGCGCGGGAGGCGGGCGTGCCCACGCTCACCGCGTTCCTCGACCCGGACACGGGCGCCCGGGTGCGCGCCGAGCACGGCCCGGCGGACCTGGTCGTCGCCAACAACGTGTACGCGCACATCCCCGACGTCATCGGCTTCACCCGGGGCCTGCGCGCCCTGGTCGCCGACGACGGCTGGGTCTCGATCGAGGTGCAGCACCTGCTGACGCTGATCGAGGACAACCAGTACGACACGATCTACCACGAGCACTTCCAGTACTACACGGTCGCGGCCGCGATCCGGGCCCTGGCGAGCGGCGGACTGGCCCTCGTGGACGTCGAGTTGCTGCCCACGCACGGCGGCTCGATCCGGCTGTGGGCGCGCCCCGAGGAGGTGGCCGGCGAGCCTACCGACCGGGTGGCCGACGTGCTGGCCCGGGAGAAGGCCGCCGGGCTGCAGGAGCTGTCGGGGTACACCGAGTTCTCCGCCCGGGTCGCCAAGGTCCGCCGGGACCTGCTGAAGTTCCTCATCGAGGCGGCCGAGCGCGGTGAGACGGTCGTCGGCTACGGCGCCCCCGGCAAGGGCAACACCCTGCTCAACCACTGCGGCATCCGGCCCGACCTGCTGGCCTACACGGTCGACCGCAACCCCTACAAGCACGGCCGGTACACCCCCGGCACCCGCATCCCGGTCCTGCCGCCCGAGCAGATCGCCGTCGACCGGCCGGACTACGTGCTGGTGCTGCCGTGGAACCTGCGGGCCGAGCTGGTCGAGCAGTTGTCGTACGTGCACGAGTGGGGCGGCCGGCTCGTCTTCCCCATCCCGGAACTGAGCATTGTCGAGGTGACGTCATGAAGGTCGTGCTGTTCTGCGGCGGTTACGGGATGCGGATGCGCAACGGGTCCGCGGACGACGTGCCCAAGCCGATGGCGATGGTCGGCCCGCGCCCGCTGATCTGGCACGTGATGCGCTACTACGCGCACTTCGGGCACACCGAGTTCATCCTGTGCCTCGGCTACGGCGCCCACCACATCAAGGACTTCTTCCTCAACTACGAGGAGACGACGTCCAACGACTTCGTGCTGCGCGGCGGTCGCACGGAGCTGCTGTCCACCGACATCGCCTCCTGGACGATCACGTTCGTGCAGACCGGCATCGAGTCGCCGATCGGCGAGCGGCTGCGCCGGGTGCGGCCCTACCTCGACGGCGACGAGATGTTCCTCGCCAACTACGCCGACGTGCTCACCGACGCCCCGCTGCCGGAGATGATCGACCGGTTCTCCCGGCGCGACGCCGGCGCGTCGATGATGGTGGTGCCGCCGCAGTCGTCGTTCCACTGCGTGGAGCTGGGCGAGGACGGCCTGGTCGGCGGGATCACCCCGGTGAGCGAGCTGCCGCTGTGGGAGAACGGCGGCTACTTCGTGCTGCGCCAGGAGGTCTTCGACCACATCCCCGAGGGCGGGGACCTGGTCGCCGACGGCTGCGCGCAACTCGCCAAGCGGGGGCGGCTGGTGGCCCACCAGCACCGCGGCTTCTGGAAGCCGACCGACACGGTCAAGGAGCGCGCCGCGCTCGACGAGGCGTACACCCGCGGCGAGCGCCCGTGGGCCGTGTGGGAGCAGGACGACGCGGTCCGGCGCGCCGCGGTGAGGACCGCGTGATCCGGCTCGGCGCGGGGCGCGTCGACCGGGTCGTCGCGGTGGGCGCGCACTGCGACGACATCGCCATCGGCGCCGGCGGCACCCTGCTGACGCTCTGTCGGGCCCGGCCGGGGCTGCGGGTGGACGCGTTGGTGCTGACCGGCGGCGGCGGGGAGCGCGAGGAGGAGGAGCGGGCCGCGCTGGCCGCCTTCTGCCCGGGCGCCGACCTGCGGCTGACCGTGCTGAAGCTGCCCGACGGGCGGGTCCCGGTGCACTGGGACGAGGCCAAGGCCGCCGTCGAGGAGCTGCGCGGGCAGGGCGACCCGGACCTGATCCTGGCCCCGCGCACCGACGACGCCCACCAGGACCACCGCCACCTGGCCCAGCTGGTGCCCACCGCGTTCCGCGACCACCTGGTCCTCGGCTACGAGATCGTCAAGTGGGACGGCGACCTCGGCCGTCCGGCGGCCTACCAGCCGCTGACGCCCGAGACGGCGGAGGACAAGGTGCGCCTGCTCCAGGAGCACTACCCCTCGCAGCGCGGCCGCCCCTGGTACGACCGGGAGGCCTTCCTGGGGCTGGCACGGATCCGCGGCATCGAATGCCACGCGCGCTACGCCGAGGCGTTCGCCGTCACCAAACTCACGCTCAACCTGGGGGGTTGAACCATGCGCGTACTCCTGACCGGACACCAGGGCTACCTGGGCACCGTGATGGCCCCGGTCCTCGCGGCCGCCGGGCACGAGGTCGTCGGCCTGGACGCCGGCCTGTTCGCCGACTGCGTGCTGGGCCCGCGGCCCGCCGACCCGCCCGGGCACCGGGTGGACCTGCGCGACGTCACCGCCGAGCACGTGGCGGGGGTGGACGCGGTGATCCACCTGGCGGCGCTGTCCAACGACCCGCTGGGCGCGCTGGCGCCCGACCTCACCTACGACATCAACCACCACGCGTCCGTGCGGCTGGCCCGGCTGGCCCGCGAGGCCGGGGTGGGCCGCTTCCTGTACGCGTCGACCTGCTCGGTGTACGGCGCCGCCGGCGGTGACGAACTGGTCGCCGAGGACGCCCCGTTGCGCCCGGTGACGCCGTACGCGGAGTCGAAGGTGCGGGTCGAGGACGACCTGCACGAGCTGGCCGACGGCGACTTCAGCCCGGTGTACCTGCGCAACGCCACCGCGTTCGGCTTCTCGCCGCGGCTGCGCGCGGACATCGTGCTGAACAACCTGGTGGGCCACGCGCTGCTGTCCGGCGAGGTGCTGGTGCTGTCCGACGGGACCCCGTGGCGCCCCCTGGTGCACGCGGCCGACATCGCGCGGGCGTTCACGGCCGCGCTGAGCGCGCCACGCGAGGCGGTGCACGACCGGGCGTTCAACATCGGCAGCGAGACCAACAACGTGACGGTCGCCGAGATCGCCGCGCAGGTCGCGGAGGCGGTGCCGGGCTCCGAGGTGGTCATCACCGGTGAGAACGGCGCCGACCCGCGGTCCTACCGGGTGGACTTCTCCCGGTTCCGCGCGGCCGTCCCGGGCTTCGACTGCGAGTGGACGGTCAAGCGGGGCGCGCTCGAACTCGCCGACGCCTACCGCGCGCACGGGCTGACCCGCGAGGCGTTCGAGCGGCGCTTCACCCGGCTGGCCGTGCTGCGCGCGGCGTCCGGGGCGGGCACCGTCGACGACACCCTGCGGTGGCGCGCGTGAGCACACCCGGCGAGGAGATGTACGCGCTGGTGGAGCGGATGTACCCGCTGTGCCGGAGCATCACCGGCGACGGGGTGCGCGCCACCCTGGACATCGTCGGCGAGTACATCCCGCTCCAGCGGCACGAGGTCCCGACGGGCACCCAGGTGCTCGACTGGACGGTGCCCCAGGAATGGAACATCCGTGACGCGTACGTCGCCGACGCCACCGGCCGCCGGGTCGTCGACTTCGCCGCGTCCAGCCTGCACGTGCTCGGCTACAGCGTGCCGGTGCAGCGGACCATGCCGCTGTCCGAGCTGCGCGCACACCTGCACACCCTGCCCGAGCACCCCACGTGGGTCCCGTACCGCACGAGTTACTACCGGCCCGACTGGGGGTTCTGCCTGGCGCAGGAGACCCTGGACGCGCTGCCCGACGGCGACTACGAGGTGCGCATCGACTCGACCCTCGCCGACGGGCACCTCTCCTACGCCGAGCACGTGGTGCCCGGGCAGGTGTCCGACGAGGTGATCGTCTCCAGTCACGTCTGCCACCCGTCGCTGGCCAACGACAACCTGGCCGGCATCGCGGTGGCGACGTACCTGGCCCGGGCGCTGGCGGAGGGCACGCCGTACTACACGTACCGGTTCCTCTTCGCGCCCGGCACCATCGGCGCGATCACCTGGCTGGCCCGCAACGCGGAGCGGGTGGAGCGGGTCCGGCACGGGCTGGTGCTGGCCTGCGCGGGGGACTCGGGGCAGTTGACGTACAAGCGCAGCCGGCGCGGGGACGCGGGGATCGACCGGGTGATGCAGCACGTGCTCGGCGCCTCCGGACGCCCCCACCGCGTCACCGAGTTCACCCCCTACGGCTACGACGAGCGGCAGTTCTGCTCCCCCGGGTTCGACCTCGGGGTGGGCTCGCTCAGCCGGACCCCGTACGCCGGTTACCCCGAGTACCACACCTCGGCGGACGACCTGGGCTTCGTCTCGCCCGAGGCGATGGCGGACACGCTCGCCGTGTGCCGCGAGGCGTTCGCCGTGCTGGACCGCGACCGGGCGTACGTCAACCTCAGCCCCTACGGCGAACCCCAGCTCGGCCGGCGCGGGCTGTACGACGCGCTCGGCGGCCGCAGCGACGCGAAGGAGGCCCAGATGGCCATGCTCTGGGTGCTCAGCCTCTCCGACGGCGAGCACGGTCTGCTGGACGTCGCCGAGCGGTCCGGGCTGCCGTTCGCGACCGTCGCCGCGGCGGCCGACGCGCTGCACGGTGCCGGACTGATCAAGGCGTGAGACCGATGACCACCGAGGGGGAGAAGACGGCGCCGCCGACGCGGGAGACCGCGCCGGCCGGGCGCGGCGCCCGGCGGGCCCTCGCCGGGCGGCTGTCGTGGGGCCTGGCCGACCAGGCGGCCTCCAGCATCAGCAACTTCGTGGTGGGCATCTACGTGGCCCGCTCGCTGGGGGTGACCGCGTTCGGCGTGTTCAGCCTGGCCTGGGTGACGTACGGCGTGGTGCTCAACGTCTCGCGCGGGCTGGCCACCGACCCGCTCGTGGTGCGCTTCAGCGGCGTGCCGGAGGACTCCTGGCGGGCGGCGGTGGTCCGCTCGACGGGGACCGCGCTGGGCGTGGGCACGGCCATCGGCGCGGTCTGCGCGGTGGCCGGCCCGGTGGCCGGAGGCCGGGTGGGGCCCGCGTTCCTGTGCCTGGGCCTCACGCTGCCGGGGCTGCTGCTCCAGGACGCCTGGCGGTTCTCGTTCTTCGCGGCGGGCGCCGGGCGCAAGGCGTTCGTCAACGACCTCGTGTGGTGCGTGGCGCTCGTCCCGGCCCTGGTGGTGGCGGCCCACGTGGGCACCGTGCCCGCGTTCGTGCTGGCCTGGGGCGCCTCCGCCTGGGTGGCCGCCGGGTACGGCTGCGTCCAGTCCGGCGTGCGGCCCGGCCCGGCCCGGGCCCGCGGGTGGCTGCGCGAGCAGCGCGACCTCGGCTACCGGTACCTGGTCGAGAACGTCAGCCTCAGCGGCGCGAGCCAGCTCCGGGCGTACGGGCTCGGCGCGATCGTCGGGGTCGGCGCGGTGGGCGCGGTGCGCGGGGCCGAGCTCCTGATGGGCCCGTTCCTCGCCGTGCTGATGGGCCTGTCGCTGGTCACCGTCCCGGAGGCGGCCCGGGTGCTGCGCCGGGCCCCGCACCGGCTCCGCTCGTTCTGCCTGCTGCTGGGCGGCGGCCAGGCCGGCGCCGCCCTGCTGTGGGGCGGGGCGCTGCTGCTGCTGCCGGGCCGGCTCGGCGAGCTGGTGCTCGGCGACGTCTGGTCGTCCGCCTCGCGGCTCATCGTGCCGATCACCCTCGGTGTCGCGGGCGCCGGCCTGGGCACCGGCGCGGCGGCCGGACTGCGCGCGCTCGGCGCGGCCCGGCGCAGCCTGCGCTGCCAGCTCTTCGCGTCCGCCGCCTACGTCGGCGGCGGCCTCGGCGGGGCGGCCGCGGCCGGCACGGTCGGCTCGGCCTGGGGCGTCGCCGCCGCGACCGTCGGCGGCTCGGCCCTGTGGTGGCTGCAGCTGCGGTCGGCCCTCCGCGAGCGCCCCGTCCTTTCCGTTCCCGAAGTGAGGACCCCATGACTGCGCACCCCAGGCTGAGCATCGGCCTGCCCGTCTACAACGGCGAGGAGTACCTGGCCGAGTCGTTCGACGCCCTGCTGGGCCAGACGTACGAGGACTTCGAGCTGGTCGTCTCCGACAACGCCTCGACCGACGGGACCGAGGAGATCTGCCGCGCGTACGCCGCGAAGGACCCCCGCATCCGCTACCTGCGGCTGCCGCGCAACATCGGCGCCACCCCGAACCACAACCACGTGCTCGCCGAGGCCCGCGGCGAGCTGTTCAAGTGGGCCTCGCACGACGACCTCTACGGCCGGGACCTGCTGGAGCGCTGTGTGCGGGCGCTGGACGAGCACCCGGACGTCGTCCTCGCGCACACCGACCAGGCGGTCATCGACGGCGACGGCCGGGTGACGGTCCCCTACGAGTACACCCTCGCCACCGGCTCACCGCACGCCCCGGAGCGCTTCCGCAGCCTGCTGTTCGAGCCGGGCGGCGACGACTTCTACGGGGTGATCCGCACCGACGTGCTGCGCCGGGTGAAGCCGATGGACAGCTACCACCACGCCGACCGCACCTATGTCGCCGAACTGACCCTGCACGGGCGCTTCCACCAGGTGCCGGAGCTGCTGTACTTCCGGCGCGACCACCCCACCCGCGCCGAGCGGGCGAACCCGTCCAAGCGCTCGCGGTGCGTCAACCTGGACCCGCGCCGGGCCGGGCGGCTGCACCCGACGCCGCGGCTGCTCGCCGAGTACGTCTGGGGCTTCTTCTCGGCCGTGCGGCGGGCGCCGCTGTCCCCGGCCGACCGGCGGGAGTGCCACCGCCACCTCGCCGCGTGGATGACCAGCCGGGCCCGGCCGGGCGCCGGTGAACGCGTCGAGGACCGCGCGCCGGTCGACCCGGACCGGGTGACCGTCTCCGTCGACGCGCTGGTCGCCGGCCGCGAGGGGCGGCGGACATGAGCCGTGCCCCCCGGGTCGGGGTGTTCGGTCTGCTCGGCTCGGGCAACCTCGGCAACGACGGTTCGCTGGAGGCGGTGCTCGGGTACCTGCGCGCCGCGCACCCCGGCGCGTCCGTGGACGCGCTGTGCGGCGGGCCGGAGGCCGTCACGGCCCGGTTCGGCATCCCGGCGACCCGGCTGCACTGGTACCGCGGCGAGTACCGCACCGCCTCACGGGCCGGCGCGGTCGTCGGCAAGGGCCTGGGCAAGCTGGTGGACGTGGTCCGCACGGCCGCCTGGGTGCGCCGGCACGACGTGGTGATCGTGCCGGGCATGGGCGTCCTGGAGGCCACGCTGCCCCTGCGGCCGTGGGGCTTCCCGTACGCGCTGTTCCTCCTCTGCGCGAGCGGCCGGCTGTTCGGCACCCGGATCGCGCTGGCCGGCGTGGGCGCCGCCCGGATCGGCAACCGGTCCACGCGGGCCCTGGTGCGCTGGTCGGCGCGGCTGGCCGCGTACCGCTCCTACCGCGACGCCCCGTCCCGGGACGCGATGCGGGAGATGGGCGTGGACACCTCGCGCGACGAGGTCCACCCCGACCTCGCGTTCTCCCTGCCGGTCCCGCCGGCCGACCCGGCAGCCTCCGCCGCGGGCCGGGTGTGCGTGGGCGTCATGGACTTCCACGGCGGCGACGACGACCGCGCCGACGCCGACGAGATCCACGCGCGCTACCTGGACGGCACGATCCGGTTCGTGCGCGCGCTGGTCGAGGAGGGCCGGCCGGTGCGGCTGCTGACCGGCGACCGGTGCGACGCGACGGTGGTCGCGGCGATCCTCGACGCGGTCGGCTCGCCGCTGGTCACCGCCGCCGAGGCGGCGTCCCTGGCCGACCTGATGGCCGAGACCGCGCAGGCCGACGCGGTGGTGGCGATCCGCTACCACAACCTGATCTGCGCGCTGAAGACCGCGACACCCACGCTGGCCGTCACCTACGCGGCCAAGAGCGAGGCGCTCATGGCCGGCATGGGTCTGGGCGCGTACTGCCACCCGGCGCGCGCCCTCGACCCCGAGCGGCTGCTCGAGCAGTTCCGGGCGCTGGAGAAGCACGCCCCCGAACTGCGCCGCACCCTCACCGAGCGCAACACCGCCGCCGCACGGCGGCTGGAGCACCAGTTCACCGCCCTGTCCGCGGCCCTGTTCGGGGCCGCCGGCCGCACCCCCACCCCGCGGGAGAGCGCATGAAGGCCATCGAGGTCCCGGAGATCGACGGCGCGTACCTGTTCGAGCCGACGCCGTACACCGACGAACGCGGCTTCTTCTGCCGCACCTTCGACGCCGACGTGGTCCGCTCGGTGGGCATCGACCCGGGCGCCTTCGTGCAGGACAGCCTGTCCCGCTCGGTGCGGGGCGTGGTGCGCGGACTGCACCTGCGCTCCGGCGCGGGCGAGGCCAAGCTGGTGCGCTGCTCGTCCGGCGCGGTCTTCGACGTGGTCGTGGACCTGCGGCCCGACTCGCCCACCTACCTGGGGCGGGCCTTCTTCGAGCTGTCCGGCGACACCCAGGTGACGCTGTACATCCCGGCGGGCTGCGCGCACGGCTTCCAGGCGCTCACCGACACCGCCGACACCTCGTACCGCATCGACCGCCCGCACGATCCGGCCGAGGACGTGACGATCGCCTTCGACGACCCGGAGCTCGCCATCCCCTGGCCGCTGCCGGTCACGTCGATGTCCCAGCGGGACCGCGGGGCACCACGCCTCGCCGAGGTCCTGAAGCACCGCCAGGAAGGATGAAGTCGGCTTGGACACTGACCAGTTCCACCTGCCCCGCTCGCGGGCGGCGAACGAACGACTGCACAGCCTGATCCCCGGGGGCGCCCACACCTACGCCAAGGGCGACGACCAGTACCCCGAGCACCTCGCCCCGGTCATCAGCCACGGCCGCGGTGCCCACGTGTGGGACGTCGACGGCAACCGGTACGTCGAGTACGGCTCCGGCCTGCGCTCGGTCAGCCTCGGCCACGCGCACCCGCGCGTGACGGAGGCGGTGCGGAGGGAGATCGAGCGCGGTACCAACTTCGTGCGGCCGTCGGTCGTGGAACTGGAGGCGGCCGAACGCTTCCTGGCCACGGTGCCGACCGCCGAGATGGTGAAGTTCACGAAGAACGGCTCCGACGCCACCACCGCCGCGGTGCGCCTCGCACGTGCCGTCACCGGGCGCCCACGGGTCGCCCTGTGCGCCGACCACCCGTTCTTCTCCGTCGACGACTGGTTCATCGGCACCACCCCGATGTCCGCCGGCATCCCCGGCTCGACGAACGAACTGACGGTGACGTTCCCCTACGGGGACCTGGCCGCCACGGAGGAACTGCTCACCCGGTACGAGGGCGAGGTCGCCTGCCTGATCCTGGAACCCGCCACCCAGACCGAGCCGCCCGCCGGGTACCTGGAGGGCCTGCGCGCCCTGGCCGACCGGCACGGCTGCGTGCTGGTCTTCGACGAGATGATCACCGGCCTGCGCTGGTCGGAGGCGGGCGCCCAGGGCCTGTACGGCGTCGTGCCCGACCTGTCGACGTTCGGCAAGGCGCTCGGCAACGGCTTCGCCGTCTCCGCGCTGGCCGGGCGGCGCGAGCTGATGGAGCGGGGCGGGCTGCGGCACTCCGAGGACCGGGTGTTCCTGCTGTCCACCACGCACGGCGCGGAGACCCACTCCCTGGCGGCGGCGACGGCCGTGCTGCAGACGTACGTCGAGGAAGGCGTCACGGCCCGTCTGCACGCCCTCGGCGAGCGGCTGGCCGCCGGGGTCCGCGAGGCCGCGGCCGCCATGGGCGTCGGCGACCACGTCGTCGTGCGGGGCCGGGCCAGCAACCTGGTCTTCGCCACCCTCGACGAACGGGGCCGCCCCTCGCAGGAGTACCGCACGCTGTTCCTGCGCGGCCTCCTCGCGGGCGGGGTGCTGGGGCCGTCGTTCGTGGTGAGCAGCGCGCTCGACGACGCGGACATCGAGCACACGGTGGACGCGGTGGCCCAGGCGTGCGCGGTGTACCGCAAGGCGCTCGACGCCGGCGACCCGACGCCCTGGCTGGGAGGCCGCCCGGTGAAGCCGGTGTTCCGCCGGCGGGTGTGAGGCGCCGTCAGCTCCGCCGCCGGCCGGTCAGGCGGTCGGCCAGCAGGTCGACGAGGCGGGCGGCGGGTGGTGTCACCGCCAGCGCGGTGCACCAGCCGCCGAGGGCGTCCGTCGGGTAGTGGGCGCCCAGGGCGACCTGGGCCCAGCCCATGGCGGCGCCGGCCACCAGCGACGCGCCGAGCACGAGGGCCGTGCCGGCCGCCCGGCCGGGGCGGAGCCGGCCGGCCACGACCAGGGCCACCGCGAGGGCCAGCGCGGTGGCGAAGGCGGTGTGCCCGCTCGGGTACGACAGGTTGCCGGGCCCGTGGATGGTGCGCCCCACCAGGTGCTTGAGCAGGGTGGCCGTCCCCACGGCCGCGCTCGCGGCGGCGACGACGAGCACGGCCCCCCGGGGCCGCCGCAGCAGCAGGCACGCCGCGACGAGCGCCCCGACCAGCAGCACGGACCCGGCGGGCTCCCCCAGGAAGTCCAGGACCCGGGCGGGGTACCGCCAGGGCGGCCGCACGCTGTCCGCGGTCGGGTCGACGAGCCGGCGGTCCACCCGCCCGGGTGCGCCGTGCCCGGCGTACATCACCCCGACCACGGCGACCACCAGCGCGGCCGGTACGGCGACGGTCCCGAGGACCCGGCGCAGCGGGGGCGGCAGCACCGCGTCCGCGGCCCGCTCGCGCGCCTGCGGTACCGGCCTGGTGGTCGCTCCCCCCACGGAGCCCTCCCCTGCTCACCCCCGGCCCCGGACGGGAGCCACCGGCCACCCTAGCCAACGGGCGGACCGGTGGCAGCCCGGTCGCTCAGCCGGTGGTCAGGGTGGCGTCGTCGACGACGAAGCTGGTCTGCAGGCTCGCGTCCTCGGTGGCCGTGAAGGTCAGGGTGACCTGCCGGCCGATGTACGGGGTGAGGTCCAGGCTCCGCTGCGTGTAGCCCGCGGCCGCGTTCGCGTTGGAGTACGACTGCTTCGCCGTTCCGTCGACCTTGACCTGGAAGGTGTCGTAGGCCGTGGAGCCCGACTCGGCGGTGTCGACGTGCAGCCAGTACTTCAGCGTGGCCGTGGTGCAGCCGGCCGGGATCGTCACCGTCTGGGTGATCGCGTCGGTGGCCGCGTAGCCGTAGCCCGCCAGCCACGCGTACCGGGTGCCGGAGTGCGCGCTCTGGCCGCTGAAGGTGCCGATTGCGCCGGTGTCACCGGTCCAGGGCGATGTCCCGCTCTCGAAGCCGCCGTTGGAGATCACCTGGGAGGCCGTGCAGCCGCCCGTACCGGTGACCGTGAGGGTGTACGGCGCGGTGTGGGTGGTGGTCCCGGTGCCGGTGACCGTGAGGGTGTACGTGCCGGGCGGGACCGAGGAGCCGACGGAGACCGTCGCCGTCGAGGAGGCGCCGGAGGTCACCGAGGCGGGGCTGAAGGAGACCGTGACACCCGACGGGGCGCCCGACGCCGACAGGGTGACCGTCTGCGCGGAGCCGTTGGTGGTGGCCGTGGACACCGTGGTGGTCAGGGAGGTGCCCGCGGCGGTGCTGCCGGAGGCGGGGTTCACCGCGAGGGAGAAGTCGTCGGCGGGGACGGTCGCCGAGACCGCCTGCGTCCACAGCGTGTAGGCGACGCCGTCGGCGCTGCGGTCCAGGCCGGTGGCGTTGATGTTGGCGGTGGTGTCGCAGGAGGAGTGGTAGCAGCTGTCGTAGGCCGCGCCCGCCGTGCCGCCCCACTTGGCCGCCTGCGCGGAGGTCTTGCGGGCACTCGCCCCCATCGCGTAACCGGAGGTGGGGATGCCGTAGTTCTCGAAGGAGTAGTCGTCGGAGCGGCCCGCGCCCTCGACGTTCTCCTCCGGCTGGAGGTTCAGCGAGTCCCAGTACGCCTTCATCGGCGCGGCGGCCGCCGAGGTGATGTGGTTGATGAAGTAGCCGCCGTTGCGTGAGGCGACCATGTCGAAGTTGTAGTACGCCTTGATCGCCGAGCGCTGCGCGGAGGTCAGCGAACGGGCGTAGAAGTCGGAGCCGTTGAGGCCCTGCTCCTCGTCCGTCCACCAGCCGAAGCGGACGCGGGCCGCCATCGTCGGGTTGGTCTCGGCGAGTTTCAGGGCGACTTCGAGGAGGGTGGCGCTGCCGGAGCCGTTGTCGTTGATGCCGGGTCCGGCGGCGACGCTGTCCAGGTGGGAGCCGAACATGTAGACCTTCGACGCGTCGCCCTTGGGCCACTCGGCGATCAGGTTGGGGCCGGCGCCGCTGGTGCAGCCGGAGGTGCAGGGCTGCTCGGAGACGGTGTAACCGGCCGCCTGGAGCTTGCCCTTCACGTAGGCGACCGAGTCGCGGTAGCCCTGGCCGGTCGATCTGCGGGTGCCGCCGTTGCGGCCGGCTATCGCGTTCAGTTCGGTCAGGTGCGCCTGGACCTTGGTGACGTCGATGTCGGGGGCGGCCGCGGCGAGCGCGGGTGCGGCCGGCGGCGCGGCGGCGCGGTGGCCGGCGGGGGCGGGCGCGGCGCTCGCGGGCAGCGCGGCGAGGCCCAGGGTGGTCGCGGCCAGGGCGAGGCCGGTCAGGGCCAGGCGGGCGGGGAGATTCCTTCGGAACACCGTGTGTCCTTCGTGAGGGGGCGGAGGGCGTGAGGTGGCGGAGGGCGGGAGGCGGGGCATGGGTGGTGCCCCGCCTCCCGCCCGCTGCGGGTGTCAGCTCGTGGTGAGGGTGGCGTCGTCGACGACGAAGCTGGTCTGCAGGCTCGCGTCCTCGGTGGCGGTGAAGGTGAGGGTGACCTGCTGGCCGAGGTACGGGCTGAGGTCGAGGGTGCGCTCGGTGTAGCCGGTGGCCGCGCCCGCGTTGGAGTACGACTGCTTGGCCGTGCCGTTGACCTTGACCTGGAAGGTGTCGTAGGCCGTGGAGCCGGACTCGGCGGTGTCGATGTGCAGCCAGTACTTCAGCGTGGCCCGGTTGCAGCCGGCCGGGACGGTCACCGTCTGGTTGATGGTGTCGGTGGCGGCGTAGCCGTAGCCGCCGAGCCAGGCGTACCGGGTGCCGGAGTGCGCGCTCTGGCCGCTGAAGGTGCCGATGGCGCCGGTGTCACCGGTCCAGGGCGACGTGCCGCTCTCGAAGCCGCCGTTGGAGATGACCTGGGTGGCGGTGCAGCCGCCCGCGCCCTTGACGGTCAGCGTGTACTGCGCGGTGTGGTGGGCCACGCCGTCACCCTGGACGGTGATCGTGTAGGTGCCGGGGACGGCCGACGAGGTCGTGGCGACCGTCATCGTCGCGCTGCTGCCCGAGGTGACGGAAGCCGGGCTGAAGGAGACCGTGACGCCCGCGGGGGCGCCGGTGGCGGTCAGGGCGACGGTCTGCGCGCTGCCGCTGGTGGTCGTGGTGCCGACCGTGGCGGTCGTGGAGGCGCCCGGGTCGACGCTGCCCGTGGCGGGGGTGACCGTCATCGAGAAGTCCTGGCCGGGCGTGCCGCTGCAGGTGGGGTCCCCGGTCTGCGCGGGGACGCTCACCGCGTCCCAGGCGGCCTTGGTCCTGGTGAACAGGCCGCAGGTGGCGTCCAGGTTCTTCGCGGCGGTCAGCGTCGCGGTGCGGTACTTCTTGTACGTCATGCCGCTGGTCTTCAGCAGCATGCCGCCGTAGAAGACCTTGCCGGCGTTCTGGATGCCGATGCCGGTGACCGTGGAGCTGTTGCAGGTCGGGCTGGCGGGCTTGCCGCCCCCGGGGTTGGAGCCCTCGGCCAGCAGGTAGAACCAGTGGTTCAGCGGGCCCGCGGCGGCGTGCACCTCGGTGCTCGGGATGGCGGAGGACCAGCAGTTGGGGTCGCCGAGCTTGGAGGGGTCGTACATGTTGCGGATCGGGCCCTGGCCGACCAGGTTGATCATCTCGCCGACGAGGTAGTCGCCCGGGGTGTCGTACGGGGCGGGCTCGTTGGCGTAGGCCTCGGTCAGCGCGCCGAAGATGTCACCGGTGCCTTCGCCCAGGCCGGCCTCGTTGTTGGCGCCGCCGGGCGTGTACTGGTCGATGCCGTGGCCGAACTCGTGGGCCGTGACGTCCATCGCGGCGATCCACTCGTTCGCGTTGTTGTGGCCGATCGAGATGCTGGAGCCGTCCCAGTAGGCGTTGACGTCGTTCAGCCCGACCTTGACCGGCCAACTCCGGCCGTTGCCGTCATGGCCGTTGCGCCCGAGCCAGTCCCGGAGCATGTTCCATTCCTTCTGCGCCCCCCACATCGCGTCGACGCAGCCGGTCTCCCTGCTCGTGGGGTTGCCGGTGCCCCAGGAGTCCGTGGACTTGGTGAAGACCGCACCCGTGCTGTAGTCGGAGCAGGTCAGACCCGGGCGGTTGGGGTCGCGCAGGGAGTACGAGCCGCCGGAGGCGGTGGTGTCGATGGACAGCGGGTTGGGGCCGTTCCACTTGCTGGTGCCGCTGCCGGCCCGTACGTCGTCCTGGGTGCCCAGGACCTTGCCGGTGAGGGCGTCCACCCAGACGTGCAGGTGGCTCGGGGCGGTCCGGGTGGCGCCGGTCAGCACGGTCTCCCAGGCGAGGCGCGCCCGCTCGCCGGCCACGCGGACGACGAGGCGGGGTGCCTGCGCCTCCTGGACGGTCGGGAGCTGCGCACGGCTGGTCCGTGCGGCCGCCGCCGCGCTGACGCGGGCCGTGGTCGCGACCGCGATCTTCGCCCTGGTGGCCGAGGAGGCGGCGCGGACGCGGCCCTTGCCGTCGGCCAGCACCACGGCGTCGCCGCCGACGACCGGCAGGCCGCGGTAGGTGCGTTCGTAGGCGACCGAGTAGAGGCCGTCGACCCAGGGGGTGACCTGCTTGCGGTCGTACCGCTCGGAGGGGCCCTTGGCCAGGGCGTCGAACCCGCTGGTGGCCGCCTTGTCGGCGGCGGACACGGCCAGGCTGCGCGGGCTGGGCGCCGGGTCGGCGCCGGCGGCTGCGGCTGCGGCTGCGGGTGTGCCCGCCGCGAAGGCGGTGGCGGGTATGACCGCCGCGCCGAGGGTCATCGCCAGCGCGACGCCGACGAGGGTGTGTCTTCTGGGCACCGAGGCTCCTTGTGGGGTGGTGTTCCAGGTGGGCGGCCCGGCCCTCGATAGATCATGCGCATGTCAATCAGGGAGTCGAGGTGCCGGGCCGGCCCGTCGGTCTGCCCCCGGGCCCCTCGGCGGCCCCCGGTACTGCGCGGACGGGGAGTGCGTACCGGAACGCGAGGAGTCGGACGGGCGGCGACGAGACTAGCGACAGGCCGGCCCCGCCGGTCCTGTCCGAATTCGGCGCGTCCGCTACCGGCCAGTGCCATTGCCGGGCATATCCGGCCGGACCGCCTCTCTGGTCTCCCGCCACGGGGCGCCCGTATCGTGCCCGCATGCGCGCGGCAGAGAACCCTCAGGGCAGTCGGCAGCCCACCGCCTCGGATCCGAGGGAGGCCTACCTGGCCCTGCTCGAGCGGATCACGGCCTCGGGAGCACGCAACGGCACGGCGGAGAGGGACGAACTGGGTGACACCTCGGCCGAGTTGGGGCGGTGGCTGAGGGAGCGGCGGCTGGTGGACCCGGGCGGTGAGCGGCTCAACCCTCCCGAACGGGCCATGCGCACCGTCCTGCTGGAACACGGGCGGCGGCTGCGCGAGACGGCCGAGGAACTCGGCCGTGAGACCGAGGCGCTGCAGGACCTGCTGTCCCTGCTGACGGCCCCGCGGCACGCCTCCCGGGAGGCCGTGGAGATCGAGTACTTCACCGACCGCTCGCTCACCCGGCGGCGGCTGGAGGCACTGGACTCGGTCGGCACGGACGAGTTCCTGGCGATGCGCAACGGCTTCCCCGACCCGCGGGTCCTGGAGTCCAGCCTCAGCGCGGACCTGGACATGCTGGCGCGCGGGGTCAGGATGCGGATGCTCACCTCCCAGCAGGCCGTGCGGTCGCAGGCGTCGGCGCGCTACCTGCACGCCCTCGCCGAGGCGGGGGTCGAGGTGCGGGTGGCGCCCACGGTGCCGCTGCACATGAACATCCTGGACCGGACGACGGTGGTCATGGGCGCGGGGCCGGGACCGCAGGGCGAAGGCGGCGACGTCATCCTGCACAGCGCGCACGTCGCCCAGGGCTTCGTCAAGGTGTTCCTGCACGCCTGGGACCCCGCACAGCCGCACACCGAGCGCCAGTCCGGGCGCGGGCGCGCCGCCTGCGGGCTGTCCGCGCAGGAACGGGAGGTGCTGGTGCTGCTGGCCACCGGGGCCAAGGACGAGACGATCGCCCGCCGGCTGGCGTGCTCCGACCGCACACTGCGCCGCCTGCTGAACCAGATCATGGAGAAGCTGGGCGCCTCCAGCCGGTTCGAGGCGGGGGTGACCGCCGCCCGGCTGGGCCTGGTGAGCTGAGGGTGCCGCCCCCCGGGCACGGGAGGAACCCCGGCCGCCGCACGGCCGGGGTTCCCCGGTGCGGGGAGGGGGAGGGTCAGCGCTGCAGGGTGAGGACGCCCGGCCGCCAGGGGAGCTGGTCGTAAGGGCCGCTCGCGCTCGGGGACTTGCCCTGGTAGAGGAACTGCAGGTTGCAGGGGTCGATGGTCATGGTCTGGTCGGGGTTGTTGCGGACCAGGTCGCCGTGGCTGATGTCGTTGGTCCAGGAGGCGCCGCTGTTGGCCTTGCCCGCGAAGGGGTTGCTCTCGCTGGCGGCCTGCGGGGTCCACGAGCCGCTCAGGCTGGAGGCCGTGAAGGAGCGGAAGTAGCGCCCGTTGGCGCCCATCGCCTCGACGATCATGAGGTACTGGCTCTTGCCCTGCACCTTGTACACCTGCACGGCCTCGAACAGGTTGGCCTGGGTGTCGCTCATGACGGTCGTGTACGACGAGCCGAAGCTGCCCGGGAAGTTCCCGATGGGCATGCTCGCGCGGTAGATCTTGCCGTTGTCACCGGCGAAGAACAGGTACATGTTCTGGCCGTCGGCGATCAGGGTCTGGTCGATCGGACCGGTGCCCGAGCCGGAGATGCTCCCGGTGAACAGCGGCTGCGGGGCGGACCAGCCGTTGGGGTTGGTGGGGTCGCTCGACGTGCGGTAGATGAACGGCCACGCGCCCCACTGGTAGGCCAGCACCCAGATGTTCTTGGGCGCGAAGTAGAACAGCGTGGGCGCCACCGCGGACTGGCTCATCCCGGTCTGCCCGGCCGACGCCATGTCCGACCAGTTGGTGAACGGGCTGAACATCATCGACCCGTACGACGACCCGGACACGTTCGACGCGTAGACCAGGTGCTTGCCGTTGTAGGTCACGTTGGTGAAGTCCTTGACGGCGGCCCACCCGTTGGCCGGCTGGGCGAGCGCGCCGGTCGAGGTCCAGCGGTACGTGGACGGCAGGGAGCACGAGCCGTCGGTCGGCGGGGTCCCGGACAGGCCCGACCACTTCTGGTTGCTGCCGCCGTTGCACGTCCCGATCTGGATCGCCGTGCCGTTGGCCGTACCGGCGCCGGCGGCCTCCAGGCACAGCCCGGACTCCACGCCGACCACCGTGCCGTCGGAGCCGACCCGCCACTGCTGGTTGGCACCGCCGGAACAGGTCCAGATCTGCACCCGGGTCCCGGCCGTGGTGGCGTGGCCGGGGACGTCCAGGCACTTGCTGCCGTACACGGTGAGCTGGTTGGCGTCGGTCAGCGTCCACTGCTGGTTGGTCCCGTTCCAGCAGTCGTAGAGCTGGGCGAGCGTGCCGTCGGTCTGGCCGCCGCCCACGACGTCGAGACACCGGTTCGAACCGGCGCCGCGCAGGGCGCCGGTGGAAGCCGCCTGGGCCGGGGTGGCGACCAGCATCGCCGCCAGCGCGGCCAGGACCGCGACCGCGGCGGCGAGCACCGCGGACGGGTGCCTGCGGCTGAAACTTCCTCTGTGCATGGGGACTTCCTCAACCTCGAGTGGACGTTCGGAATGTCGAACAAGAGTCGAGCGGTCGAGCAACCCGATGATTGAGAAGCGGACCGGCGGCGTCAATACCTCTCGCAGGGATCGCGGCCGTATGCGAAACATTCGCGAGGAAACCCGCAGCCCGAGGAGGAAAACCCTCCACCCCGCCCCGACGGTGCCGACAACGTTGGCACGCCAGCCCTGGCACCGCCGATTTCGAAACTTTCGAACATCTAACGGAAACTTTTTCTGCGCAGAGCCTTGACGATGCCTCGTCAACCTTCGATCGTCATTCCCCGATCCCTACCTTCCTTGGAGGCACAGTCATGGGCTCGTACGCCCTTCCCGGACCCGCGGTCCGGCGGAAGTTCCGCGGCCTGCTGCTAGCAGCGGTCGTCGGCGTCCTCGGTGTCGTGACGCCGCTGGTCACTCCCCCGACGGCACACGCCGCCGAGAGCACGCTCGGTGCCGCGGCGGCGCAGAGCGGCCGCTACTTCGGCACCGCCATCGCCTCGGGCAGGCTGGGCGACTCGGCCTACACGACCATCGCGAACCGCGAGTTCAACATGGTGACGCCCGAGAACGAGATGAAGATCGACGCCACCGAGCCGCAGCGGGGCCAGTTCAACTTCACGGCCGGCGACCGCGTCTACAACTGGGCCGTGCAGAACGGCAAGAAGGTGCGCGGCCACACGCTGGCCTGGCACTCCCAGCAGCCCGGCTGGATGCAGAGCCTCAGCGGCAGCTCACTGCGCCAGGCGATGATCGACCACATCAACGGCGTGATGGCCCACTACAAGGGCAAGATCGCCCAGTGGGACGTCGTGAACGAGGCGTACGCGGACGACGGTTCGGGCGGGCGCCGGGACTCCAACCTGCAGCGCACCGGCAACGACTGGATCGAGGTCGCCTTCCGCACCGCGCGTGCCGCCGACCCGTCGGCCAAGCTCTGCTACAACGACTACAACATCGAGAACTGGACCTGGGCGAAGACCCAGGGCGTGTACAACATGGTCCGCGACTTCAAGCAGCGCGGCGTGCCGATCGACTGCGTCGGCTTCCAGTCGCACTTCAACAGCGGTAGCCCGTACAACAGCAACTTCCGCACCACGCTGCAGAGCTTCGCCGCCCTCGGTGTCGACGTGGCCATCACCGAGCTCGACATCCAGGGCGCGTCGTCCTCGACGTACGCCGCCGTGACGAACGACTGCCTGGCCGTCTCGCGCTGCCTCGGCATCACCGTCTGGGGCGTGCGCGACAGCGACTCCTGGCGCTCGGGTGACACGCCGCTGCTGTTCAACGGCGACGGCAGCAAGAAGCCCGCCTACACCTCGGTGCTCAACGCGCTCAACGGCGGCGGCACCACCACGCCTCCTCCCACCGGGGGCGGAACGCAGATCAAGGGCGTCGGCTCGGGCCGCTGCGTGGACGTGCCCAACGCCGCCACCGCCGACGGCACGCAGGTCCAGCTCTACGACTGCAACGGCGCCACCAACCAGCAGTGGACGCTCAGCGACGCCGGTGAGCTCAAGGTCTACGGCAACAAGTGCCTGGACGCCGGCGGCACGGGCAACGGCACCCGGGTGCAGATCTACAGCTGCTGGGGCGGCGACAACCAGAAGTGGCGCCTGAACTCCGACGGTTCCATCGTCGGCGTCCAGTCGGGCCTCTGCCTGGACGCGGTGGGAGCCGGCACCGCGAACGGCACCCTGATCCAGCTCTACACCTGCTCGGGTGGCAGCAACCAGCGCTGGAGCCGCGCCTGAGGGACCCCGCCGGGGGGTGGTGAGGGCCGTCGCCGTCATGGCGGCGGCCCTCGGCGTGCATCCGTCACCGAGGCGGGCCGGGAGGGGGCTGCCAGCCGAGGACCTCGTCGAGGGCCCTGGCCGTGGCCGCCCGCGGTGTGGCCCGCACGGCGAAGTTCCGGAGGGACACGGCCAACGGGTGGGACAGGCGGGCCAGTTCACCGATCCGCCGGGAGCGGCGGCCGACGCGGACGGTGCGCCGGTGCCTGGCCCGGGTGTAGGCGGCGAGCGCGTCCGGTACGTCGGGGTGGCGCGCGAGGAGGTGGGCCAGGACCACCGCGTCCTCGACGGCCTGGCAGCCTCCCTGCCCGAGGTTGGGCGTCATCGCGTGGGCGGCGTCCCCGAGCAGGGCCACCCGCCCGGCGTGGAACCGGGGCAGGGGCGCGGCCAGTTCGTGGAAGTCGTGGTGGAGGATGCCGGCCGGTTCGGGGTGGCGCGGGTCGAGCCGGTCCAGCAGCGCGGGGATCGGCTCGTGCCACGCGCCGAAGCGCCGGGTCAGTTCGGCGTGGTGGTCGGCCGGCCGCGCGGCGGGGCCGGTGACGGCGGTGGCGTAGACGTAGATCCGGCCGTCGACGAGGGGGACGATGCCGAACCGCTCGCCCCGGCCCCAGGTCTCGGCCGCCTCCTGGGGTGCCGTGCCGGCACCGGGCAGCACCGCCCGCCACCCGGCCTCCCCGGCGTGCCGCAGCCCCGGGTGCCGGGGGAAGAGCTGCGCCCGCAGCACGCTGCGCAGGCCGTCGGCCGCCACCAGGAGGTCGGCGCGCAGGTCGCCCGCCGTCGTCCGCACGGCCACCGGCCCCCCGGCGTCGTCGACACCGGTCACCGGGACGCCGAGGCGTACGGTGCCCGGCGGCAGGGCGGCGGCGAGGGCGTCGATCAGGACGGCGCGGTGCACGGCGCACGAGGAACGCCCGTAACGCGCCTGCAGGGCAGCGCCGTCGGCCCGGCTCAGCCAGGCACCGTCGGGCGTGCGCAGCCCGGCCGGACCGAGCGGAGCGCCCCCCGCCCACGCCCCGGTGCGCACGCCGATCGAGTCCAGGGCGCGCAGGGCGTTGGGGGCGAGCACGATGCCGGCGCCGGCCCCGGTGAGCGCGGGGGCCCGCTCGCACACGGTCACGCGCCACCCATGACGGCTCAGGGCCACCGCCGCCGTCAGCCCCCCGATGCCGCCTCCGGCCACGACAACATGCCGAGCCCCCATGCCGACCGCCTCCCCGCACCACCCCGACCCTCTACAGATGTAGAGCGATGACCAGGACTCTACACCTGTAGGGTTCGGGATGTGCCCCTCCCCGAGCGCCGAGAGCTGATCGCCGACACGGCCATCGACACCGTGGCCACCGCCGGACTGCGGGGTCTGACCCATCGCGCGGTCGACGCCGCGGCGGGGTTGCCGGCCGGCAGCACGTCGTACTACTTCCGCACGCGCGGCGCCCTGATCGGCGCCTGCTACCTCCGCCTGGCCGAGCTGTCGGTCGCCGACGTGGACCGCTGGGAGGCGCGGCACGGGAGCCCGGACCCGGACTCCGCCGCACAGGCGCTGGCCGGGCTCCTGCACCACTGGCTGACGGCGGACCGCAACCGCCAACTGGCCCGCTTCGAGCTCAGCCTGGAGGCGACCCGCCGCCCCGAACTCCGCGCCGACCTGCACACCGCCGGCCTCACGGCACGCGCGAGGGCGGCGGCCCTGCTGGAGAGGCTCGGCGCGCCCCGCCCGGCGCAGGCGGCGGACCTGCTGGTCGCCTGGACCGACGGCCTGCTGTACGACCGCCTGGCGGGCGCGACGGCGGCGACGCGCCCGGCGCCGGACATGAGCGAACTGACGTCCGCCGTCCGACGGATGCTGACGGCCGCGCTGTCCGCCTGACACGGGTGTGCCCCCGGTGGGGGCCGGGGGCACGGGGGTCGTCCACCGGCCCGCGGGCGGGCCGGCCGCGGGAGGTCAGCCGCTGACCGTGATGGTCGAGCTGCCGCTGCTCTGGTAGCCCTCGGTGGCGAGGATCATGTAGTACTTGAACTGGCCCAGGTTCATGCCCGCGCGTGCCCAGGCGTCGAAGTGGTTGCCGGTGGTGATGGTGCCCGAGCCGCTGGTCACCTTCGTCTGCCGGACGCTCCAGTACTGGTTGAAGGTGCGGGTGCCCTCGACGGAGGGGGCGTTGTACCGCGTCGTCCGGTAGATGTCGTAGGTGCCACCGTCGCTGGAGACGGTGCCGTGGTACTCGCCGGTGGGCCGGAAGCTGCCCCAGTTGTCGACGATGTAGTACTCGACCAGCGGGTTGGACGTCCAGCCGTAGAGGGCGCCGTAGCCGTTGCCCGACGGGTTGAAGTAGCCGGTGTAGCGGACCGTCCGGCGCCCGCCGGTGTTCCAGCCCTTGCCCGCGACGAAGTTGCCGCAGTTGGTCCACCGGGTGCTGTAACTGCCGCCGCCGTTCAGCGTCATGGAGACGGAGCCGCCGCCGTCGGTCCAGAACGAGTAGTACAGGCCGTCGTAGCCGGTCTGGCTGGTGGTGATGGTGGTGGCGGCGTGAGCGGTGCCGGGCAGCAGCAGCCCCGACGCGGTGGCGAGCGCGACGGTGCCGGCACCCCCGAGGAAGCCTCGCCGGCTCAGGCTGCTGAAGGGAGCGGGGTTCTGCTGGTTCTGGTCCTGCGGCGTGCCGTCCTGACGCATGCGTCCTCCCGATGAGTGGCTGTCGCTCGGTGCCACAGTTTTCGTAGAGCGCCATGCCCCCGTCAACACTTTCGACAACCTTTCGGAAACTGATTCAGGGAAAGACGGGGCACGGGTGACGGCATTTGTGCAGGTCAGGCGCCTTCTCGCATGGCTCTCGCCGCCTTCCGACTCACGGTGAGCGAGGGGCGCAACGCAAGTACGCCCGCTCGCTTCGAAAGTTTCGACACCCGTGCCTCGATCAGGCGTCGATGATGACGGGGATGATGAGGGGTTTGCGGCGGTGGGTGCGGAACGCCCAGTTCGCCACGGCGCGGGCGATGAGTTGTTCGAGCTGACGCGCGTCCCCGACGCCTTCCTCGGCCGCTCCGGCCAGGGCCTTCTCGATGACGGGGACGACCGGTTCGAACGTCGTGTCGTCGTGCACGAAGCCCCGGGCCAGGAAGTCCGGCGGCTCGGCCAGCGCGCCGGTGTCGGCGTCCACGATGGCCACCACGGTGACGACGCCCTCCTCGGCGAGGGTGAGGCGGTCCTTGAGGGACGCCTCGGTGGCGCCGCCGACTTCCATCCCGTCCACGTAGACGTTGCCGGCGGGAACCTTGCCGGTGATGGACGCCCGTCCGTCGACGAGGTCGACGACGACGCCGTCCTCGGCGATGACGACCCGTTCGGGGTCGACGCCGGTACGGATGGCGAGGTCGGCGTTGGCCCGCAGGTGGCGCCATTCGCCATGGACGGGCATGACGTTGCGCGGCTTGACGATGTTGTAGCAGTAGACGAGTTCGCCGGCGCTGGCGTGCCCGGAGACGTGCACCTTGGCGTTGCCCTTGTGGACCACGTGGGCGCCCCACCGGGTGAGTCCGTTGATCACCCGGTAGATGGCGTTCTCGTTGCCGGGGATGAGCGAGCTGGCGAGCAGGACGGTGTCGCCCTTGCCGATGCGGATCACGTGGTCGCGGTTGGCCATCCGTGACAGCGCGGCCATGGGTTCGCCCTGGGAACCCGTGCACACCAGTGTGATCCTGTGGTCCGGGAGCTTCTCCAGCTCCTTCGTGCTCACGACCAGGCCGGAGGGAACCTTGAGGTAGCCCAGGTCACGGGCGATGCCCATGTTGCGGACCATCGACCGGCCGACGAAGGCGACCTTGCGGCCGTGCTGGTGGGCGGCGTCCAGGATCTGCTGGATGCGGTGCACGTGGCTGGCGAAGCTGGAGACGATGACCCGGCGCGGGGCGGTCCGCATCACCTGCTCGATCGCCGGGTTCAACTCACGCTCGGAGGTGGTGAAGCCGGGCACTTCGGCGTTGGTGGAGTCGGTGAGGAACAGGTCCACGCCCTCCTCGCCGAGGCGGGCGAAGGCGCGCAGATCGGTGATGCGGTCGTCGAGGGGGAACTGGTCCATCTTGAAGTCCCCGGTGTGCAGCACCATCCCGGCCCGGGTGCGGATCGCGACCGCGAGGCTGTCCGGGATGGAATGGTTGACCGCCACGAACTCACAGTCGAAGGGCCCGAAGCCACGCCGGTCGCCCTCCCGCACCCGCACGGTGCGCGGCCGGATCCCGTGTTCCTTGAGCTTCGCCTCCAGGAACGCCAGCGTCAGCTTGGAGCCGACGACGGGAATGTCGGACCGCTCGCGCAGCAGGTAGGGCACACCGCCGATGTGGTCCTCGTGACCATGGGTGAGCACCACCGCCACGATGTCGTCCAGCCGGTCCCGGATCGAGGTGAAGTCGGGCAGGATCACGTCGACGCCGGGCTGGGTCTCCTCGGGGAACAGCACGCCGCAGTCGACGATGAGCAGCTTGCCCGCGTGCTCGAAGACGGTCATGTTGCGGCCGATCTCACCGAGGCCGCCGAGGGCGACGACTCGCAGCCCTCCCTCGGGAAGGGGCGGGGCGGATTTCAGCTCGGGGTGCGGATGACTCATACCGTGACGGTACCCGGAGAGCGGGACAGGATGATCCATTGCCTCTGGGGTCCTGTCACCCGCCGGGCGCACTGTGCCCTGTCCTGTGCGGCTGCCCGCCGCTCCCTGGGCTTGCCGGGCTCCCGCATCGAACGGTGACACCCATGTCAGGCAGGCAGCAGCCAGGCCGCCGTATCGGCGGACTGTCCGCGCAGGGGTGCGCGGCGGGCCGCCGGGACGTGGGTGCGCCGACCGCGTGCGGGGGTGCCGCGCTTCTTGGGGCGTTCGGCCACCGGTGCGGTGATGACGACCGGGATGCCGGAGGGGGCCTGGGCGCCGGTGATGCGGCGCAGGGCTTCGTCGCCGGTGCGGACCTGGGTGGTCTGCGGGACGATGCCGGCCGCCGCCATGAGCCGCGTCATGCCACGGCGCTGGCTCGGGGTGACCAGGGTGACGACGCTGCCGGACTCCCCCGCGCGGGCCGTACGGCCGCCGCGGTGGAGGTAGTCCTTGTGGTCGGTCGGCGGGTCGACGTTGACGACGAGGCCGAGGTTGTCGACATGGATGCCGCGTGCCGCGACGTTGGTGGCCACCAGCACGTTGACGTGCCCGCTCTTGAACTGTGCCAGCGTGCGGGTGCGCTGCGGCTGCGACTTGCCTCCGTGCAGGGCGGCGGCCCGGACCCCGCTGTTCAGGAGGTGCTCGGTCAGGCGGTCGACGGCGTGCTTGGTGTCGAGGAACATGATCACGCGGCCGTCGCGGGCGGCGATCTGGGTGGTGGCCTCGTGCTTGTCGGCGCCGTGGACGTGCAGCACGTGGTGGTCCATCGTCGTGACCGCGCCGGCCGAGGGGTCGACGGAGTGTACGACGGGGTCGGTGAGGTAGCGGCGCACGAGCAGGTCGACGTTGCGGTCGAGAGTGGCCGAGAACAGCATGCGCTGGCCCTCGGGCCGTACTTGGTCGAGCAACGCGGTGACCTGCGGCATGAAACCCATGTCGGCCATCTGGTCGGCCTCGTCGAGGACGGTCACGGACACCTGGTCCAGCTGGCAGTCGCCGCGCTCGACGAGGTCCTTGAGGCGCCCCGGCGTGGCGACGACGACCTCCGCGCCACCGCGCAGCGCGCTCGCCTGCCGGCCGATCGGCATCCCGCCCACCACCGTGGCCAGCCGCAGCTTCACGGAGCGGGCGTACGGGGCCAGCGCGTCGGTGACCTGCTGCGCCAGCTCACGGGTGGGTACGAGGACCAGTCCCAGCGGCTGCCTGGGCTCGGCGCGCTGCCCGGCCGTGCGGGCCAGCAGCGCAAGACCGAAAGCGAGGGTTTTGCCGGAGCCGGTGCGGCCGCGGCCGAGGACGTCCCGGCCGGCGAGGCCGTTCGGCAGCGTCGCGGCCTGGATCGGGAAGGGGACGGTCACGCCGTGCGCCCCGAGTGCGGCCAGCAGTGCTCCGGGCATCTCGAGGTCGGCGAAGCCTTCCACGGCGGGAAGTGCGGGAGTGCTCGTTCCAGACGGGGCGAACTCGGTACAGCCGGTGCGGGAGCGGGCGGAGCGGTCGTTCGTGCGTGTGCGGTTCATGCGGGAGCCTTCCTCGAGACGGCGCATATCAAGGAATTCCCGCAGCATCGAGCAGCGCGGAGAATCGCAAGAACAGGCCGATGACATGCGAAAGCGAATCCGGCCGACGGTGGAATCCGTGCAGGCGCGGACGTGCTGGAACTGAGCAGCGTCATGGGGACGCGATACTCGGGCGAAAACGCAAGCAGCTGGGGCCCGCACCCCGAAGGATGCGGGCCCCAGCTACGGAATACGCGTGAGCGTCAGGCGAGAACGATGTTCTCGGCCGTCGGGCCCTTCTGGCCCTGCGCGATGTCGAAGGTCACCTTCTGGCCCTCGAGCAGCTCACGGAAGCCCTGGGCGGAGATGTTCGAGTAGTGGGCGAACACGTCGGCGCCGCCACCGTCCTGCTCGATGAAGCCGAAGCCCTTTTCCGCGTTGAACCACTTCACGGTGCCAGCAGCCATGTCATTTCTCCTTCGGGGCAGTGCATCGACGCCCGCACTGTACGGACGCCGGGTTGCCGCGATGATCACCCATCGGAGAAAAGCCCGATATTCAGGAACCACAACTGCAACTGAGACAGACAGTAGCACGCCTCAGCGGCCGAAGTTCGCCGACGCATTCCGCGCTGTTTATGGCGGCAAAGAATCTGTCCGCCTGTTTCGCTCAAACCTCAGCTAGCGGGTACAGATATTGCCGCGCCGGCCACTGTCGGAGGAGGCGACGTCAGGCAGCCGCGCGGGAGGGGATCGTCGCCCAGCGGGCCAGGGTCTCCTGGGGGTCGTCCTCGGCGAGTTCGGCGAGGAGGGCCGGGGCGTCCGGGCCGGGGACTATGCGTACCGGGCTGCAGCCGCGGGTGATCATCACGGAGCCGTCGCGGCGCTCGTGGTAGCCGAAACTGGGGATGCGAGCCATCGTCACTGTCCTTTCGACGGGGTGAGTGCGGGGACCGCGGGTGCGCGGGACGGTACGTGCGCCGCTTCGGTGCCGCGGCCGAACCAGGTGAGCAGGGGGCCCGCCATGGCGGTGGTGACCAGCGCCATCAGGACCATGACGGTGAACAGCTCGGGGCCGATCAGTCCGAGTTGGAGACCTATGCCGAGGATGACGATCTCCGTGAGGCCCCGGGTGTTCATCAAGGTGCCGAACACCGCGGCCTCCCGCCAGCCGCTCCCGGTCAGCCGGGCCGGTACGGCCGCCCCCGCGAACTTGCCGGCCACGGCCACGACGAGGACGAGGCCGAGGACCTCGAAGCCGGAACGGCCGAGGCCGCCGATGTCCGTGGACAGGCCGGTGAGGGTGAAGAACGCGGGCAGCAGCAGGGCGGACGCCCGCTCCAGCGGCTGTGCGATCCGCTCCTCCAGCACGCTCTCGCCGCGCGGCATGACCAGGCCGAAGGCGAACGCCCCGAAGATGGCGTGCACGCCGATCCAGGACGTCGCGTAGGAGGACAGGAGGACGCCGGAGACGATCAGGGCGAGGGGCGTGCTCCCGCTCCGCCAGGCGGCACAGTTGCGCAGCAGCCGGCGCAGGAGGGGCCGTACGACCAGGACCATCACGGCGCCGTAGGCCACGGTGCAGGCGATGACGGCGGCGAACCCGTCGGGGCCGCGGGCGCCCGCGAGGGCCACCACCAGGACCAGCACGCACCAGGCGACCACGTCGCCGGCCGCCGCGCAGGCCATGGCCAGCACTCCGACGTGGGTCCGGGTGAGGCCGCGGTCCCGGATGATGCGGGCGAGGACCGGGAACGCCGTGATCGAGAACGCGGTGCCCATGAAGAGCGCGAACATGCCGGTACCGACGCCCTCGGGAGCCTGGGAGTCGTGCAGGAGCGCGGCCGCCCCGCCGCCGAGGACGAACGGCACCGCCATGGCGAGGACGGCGATGGTGCCCACCGCCCGGCCCCGCCCGCGCAGTCTGCGCGGGTCGAGTTCCCAGCCCGCCAGGAACATGAAGAGGGCGAGCCCGAGCTGGGCCAGGACGGAGAGGGCCGGCCGGGCCTCGGCGGGGAAGAGGCGGGCGGGCAGGTTCCCCGGCAGCAGGCCGAGCAGGCTGGGGCCGAGCATCAGCCCGGCGGCGATCTCCACCACCACGGGGGGCTGCCGCAGTCGTCGTACGAGGGTGACGAGGGTGGCACCCACCGTCAGGATGATCGCCAGGTCGGCGAGGACGACCGCCTCCGGCGGCAGGGCGTTGTGCGCGGACATCGGGCTCCTCAGATCACGACGCGGGCGGCGGCCGAGTCACGGGTGGCGCGCGACTTGCGCAGGTCACGCGTGACGATGGCCTTCTGCAGCCAGCGGTCGGTGCCGTCGTAGCGGGCGGTGAACGCCCTGCGGCCGTGGACGGCGAGGTAGTTGTCGACGACGAGCAGGGTGCCCGCGTCGACGACGACGTCCTGCTGGACCCGCTCCAGCTCCACGACCAGTTCCTTCAGGGCCTGTTCGGCGCCGTTGTCGCCCTCGACGCAGCGCATGAAGTACGGGTCGATGCGCAGATAGGGCGAGTCGGCGGCGCCGAAGAGCACGGCGACCGGCTCGGGCGTCTCGCGCATGGCGCGCATCCGGGCGAGGCCGGGGTGGTCGGGCTCCTGGGCGGCGAGCTGCCGCAGGTGCTCGTCGTCGGGGAGGATGTGGAAGCGCGGCTCGAACAGCGTCCTGCGGTTCTCCTCCGATATCCGTACGTCCCGCACGGAGGAGAGCGTCGTCGGCACCCGGTCGTGGTTGCGGACCCCGAACAGGGCCAGGTAGTCGCAGCGGGCGGGGTGGAAGCCGTCCTCGGTGTGCCACTCCAGCAGGACGTCGCTGCCGTGGCCGCTCTGCTCGTTCTCGTCGCCGGCGATCGGCAGCACGTGGTGGATCATCCGGCCGGCCTGCAGGGTGGGCCAGCTGAACACCTCCCCCAGGCACTTGGCGATCAGCGCGAGGAAGAGCTGCTCCCGGTGCGAGCGGCCGGAGGCCGCGGCGGCGGCCCAGGTGCCGGGGGTCGGGCCCACCGCCTCGTCGTCGACGGGGAAGCCGCGGATCAGGAAGGCGGCAGCCGGGTCCTCGCGCCGGAAGTCCTCGAGGAAACGCCTCAGCCCGATCGGGACGCGCGGGATGAATTCCCAGGCCCGGTCGTGGAACTCGGATTCCCCAGGATCACAGCCGGCCTCCTGCATTTTGACGATCACCATCTCCAGGCGAACCGTCTCTTCGAAGGACAGGTCGTACGTCAGCACGCCAGGGTATTCGGACACGAAAGACGCCTCTCCGCAGAAGGGAAACGCAAGCGAACACCCGAACAATGTGCCAGGGCCCGGAACCCGTCTCAAGACGTTGTGTCCGGCAGCAAAGTGCCGTGGCGTCAAGTGGCCAATTCAAAAAGCCTTGCGGTGGCCTTTGCCGCGCTTTCGCTCGTACATCTCCCGGCCGGCCGCCTCGCGGCGCCGCCATTCCCGGGCCCGCTCGGCGCGCAGCCGGGCGTCGGTGCGGGAGGCGATCCAGGCGCTCTCCCGCAGCAGCTTGCGGTAGCTCTCGAAGCGGCGGTGCGAGAGGGTGCCGTCGTCCACCGCGGCGAGGACCGCGCAGCCGGGTTCGGCGTGGTGCTCGCAGTCGTGGAAGCGGCAGTGGGCCGCCAGCTCCTCGATCTCGGCGAACACCTGGGACAGGCCCTCGTCCGCCTCCCACAGGCCGACGCCGCGCAGGCCGGGGGTGTCGACGACGAGTCCGCCGCCGGGCAGCGGCAGCAGTTCGCGCGCGGTGGTGGTGTGCCGGCCCTTGCCGTCGTTGCCGCGCACCGCGCCGCTGGTTCGCACCTCGGCGCCGAGCAGCGCGTTGACCAGCGTCGACTTGCCGACACCGGACTGGCCGAGCAACACGGCGGTGCCCCCGGCGAGTTCGGCGGCGAGCGCCGCCACCCCCTCGCCGGTGACGGCACTGACGGGCAGCACCGGGGCGCCGGGCGCGGCCGCTTCGACGTCGGCCACCAGGTAGGTGCTGTCGGGCACCAGGTCGGTCTTGGTGAGCGCGACCAGCGGCCGGGAGCCGCTGGCCCAGGCGAGCGACAGGAACCGCTCCAGGCGGCCGAGGTCGAGTTCGACGGCGAGCGACACGACCACGACGGCGTGGTCGGTGTTGGCCGCGAGCACCTGCCCCTCGGACCGCGCCGAGGAGGTGGAGCGCAGGAACCGGGTGCGGCGCGGCAGCAGCGCCCGCAGCACGGGCCCGGTGGGGGTGTCCGGTTCCACCGCCGCCCAGTCGCCGGTGCACACGACGGCCTCCGGGTCCCCGCCGGTGCGGGCGGGCCGGGTGTCGGCGTGCACGGTGACCGTGCCGTCCGGGCCGGCGTCGGCCGGGCCGGCCGCCAGCACCACCTCGCACCGGCCGCGGTCCACGCGCGCGACCCGTCCCGGCGCCAGCCCGTCGGCGGCGTACGGGGCGAACACGGCGGCCCACTCCGCGTCCCAGCCGTAGGCCGTGAGCGGATCGGGGGCCGGCCGCGGGGTGCGGTCCGGCGCCGGGGTGTCACTGGTCAACTGCGTTGCTCCCTAGGGCGGTTCTGCGGGCTGCCTCAGGCGGCCGGACGGGTCGCTCCGGCCCCGGCCCCTCCATCCTGCGCCCTGTCGGGGCCTTCCCGCGCGTCCTTTACGGCCGTCCCGGCGCCCTCGCCCGGCTGCCGCGCGTCCCGCCAGGACTCGTCCCACCAGGGGATGTGCCGGTCGATGGGGTCGATGGGCATGACCGCCTTGAACATGTCGTTGCGCACGTTCGCCAGCCCGGCGTCGTACGGCTTGCCGACCGCGGCGAAGGCGTGGTGGATGCGTTCCCGGCGCCGGTCGATGGCGGCCGCGTTCCGTTCGAAGGTGCTGGCGGGCTGGAGCAGGACGTAGGTGCGCGGGTCGCCGTGGGTGTGGCGGGGCGAGTGCTCCGGGTAGCAGGGCGCGAAGGAGACCACGAAGAACTGCTCCCCCTCGATCATCGCGTACCACGTCTCGTCGGGGTGCGGGTCGTCCTGGAGGTAGACGCCCGGGTAGAGCTCGTCGAGGGTCGTGTAGAGACGGCGGGTGAGGTCGACCAGGGCGTCCAGGGTGTTTCCGGCCGAGGGGTCCTCGAAGGTGACGACCATGCCGTCGTACGCGTTCTCCCGGGCGGTGCGGAAGAATTCCGCGATGACGTCCCGGTGCGCGTGCAGTTCCTTCTCGAATTCCCCGGTCCTGATCGTGACGGGCGGCCCCATTTTCGAGGCCCGGGCGAACGGGCAGTAGGTGCGCTCGGCGATCTCTGCGAAACTCATACTCCACTCACTGCCTTTCCGGCCTCCGCGGGGGCGGGCACGGCCGAGGCGGCCGCCGCGCGGCAGCCGATGACGTAGAACCACCAGCCGGCGATCACGATGGCGACGAGCGCGTAGAACATGACCGCCGGGGCGAAGTGCTGGAGCAGGAAACCGCAGACGACCGGGCCGACCGCCACCCCGATGTGGACGAGGTTCTGGGCGCCGAAGTAGCTGCCGCGCAGCCCGTCCGGTGCGATGGAGTCGATGAACATGTACTCGGCGGGCACCACGATCACCTCGCCGAGGGTGAACAGGGCGACGGCGGCGACCAGCAGCGCGGCCTGGGTCGACAGCGACATGGCGACCAGGCCGACCACGAAGGCGCCGGTGCCCCAGGTGAGCCAGCGCATCAGGGTGTTGTCCTTGAGCCGGCTGCCCACCAGGTACTGGGTGGAGATCACCACGATCGCGTTGGCCGCCGAGATGTAGGCGACGAGGCGGTAGGCGGTGTCGCGGTCCTCCACCAGGACCAGGTACTGGGACATGAAGGTCAGCAGCGGGCCGTAGACCACGATGCTGAAGATGCCGCCCAGGGTGAACCAGGTCAGCGCGCGGTCGCCCCGCATCACCTTCAGCACCGCGCGGAAGGACTCCGCGGACTTCTCCGGGTCCGACGCGGCCGGGGTGTCCGCGGAAGCCGCCGGCTCCGCGGCACCGTCCGCCGCGGGGACCGTGAAGTGGCGGCGGAAGACGATCAGCGGCAGCAGCGCGGCGACGATGATGGCCGCCGCCAGCAGGAACGGCCCGCCGCTGCTCGCGGCGACGGACGCGACGCCCAGGAACGGGCCCACGGCGGCGCCGATGTTCTGCAGCGAGTACCGCAGCGAGAACACCTTCGCCCGGTGCTCCGAGGGCACCAGTTCGGCCAGCAGCGCGTTGGCGGTGACGCCCATGGAGGAGGAGGCGGTGTTCGCCACCAGGAGCACGGCGAGCACCACGAGCGGCTGGTGGACCGCCGGCAGCGCGAGGTAGACGAGGACGAGCACGCCGTCCAGGGCGATCATCAGGTCGACCTTGGTGAACCGGTCGGCGAGGTAGCCGCCGTAGACGCTGGCGACGGTCCCCACCAGCAGGCAGGCGCCCAGGACGTAGCCGATGGCCGCGCCGTTCATGCCGACCGGGTCGTGCAGGAAGATCGGCATGTAGGCCAGGACGGCGAAGAAGCTCAGTGAGCGGGCCGTGGCGCACAGCAGGAGGATGCGAACGGCGGGCGGCAGGCCTCGCACCATCGTCAGCAGGTCTTTCATGAGAGGCCTTCCCGTGGGGGGGTGTCGGTGGTGCCGTCGGAGCGGTCCGCCGCGAGTGTCTCCAGGACGTCCACGAAGGACTTCTTGATCTCCTCGATCCGGGCCTCGTCGAAGAGTTCGGGGTGGTGGCCGAAGACGATCTCGATCCGCTCGCCCGGCATCACGGTGATGCCCAGCGGGTAGTGCGAGACGCCCCTGGCGCTCTGCGTGCGCTCGGTGACGCGCAGCGCGTCCGGCCCTGCGGCCCCGCCGTCCCGGTCCGGCGGGTCAGGGTAGTTCTGGAACACGTAGTACGTGTCGAAGAGTTCGCCGGAGCCGGTGGTGCGCTGCACCTCGCTCAGGCCCAGGTGCCGGTGCGGGTACATCTCCAGCTGCTCCTCCTGCACCCGTGCCACGGTCGCCGCGGCCGGCTCGCCGGGCACGCGGCGCACCCGCGCGGGCACGGTGTTGATCAGCAGGCCGACCATGTTCTCGATGCCGGCGATCTCCGCCGGGCGCTCCGAGACGGTCGTGCCGAACAGCACGTCGTCGCGGCCGGTGAGGCGGCCCAGCAGCAGGCCCCAGGCGGTCTGCAGCACGGTGTTGAGGGTGACCGAGGCGCGGGCCGCGGCGCGCACCAGCAGGGCGCTCAGGTCGCCGGAGAGCAGCAGGTCCGTGGTGTGCGGCAGCACACCGGGCTCGGGTTCGGCGTCGGCGGCCCGGGTCGGGACCGGCGCCCCGGCGAGGTAGGAGCGCCAGGCCTCGGCGGCCGCCGTCCGGTCCTGCCGCGCCAGCCAGGCCAGGTAGTCCCGGAAGGGGGTGACCGGCCCGGGGTCCTCGCCCCGGTAGAGGGCGAACAGCTCGTCCCACATCAGGGGGGTGGACCAGCCGTCGAGGAGGATGTGGTGATCGGCGACGAGCAGCCGGTGCCGGGTGGCGGAGTACCGCAGCAGGCTGAAGCGCAGCAGCGGCGGGGCGGTGAGGTCGAAGCGGAGCGCCTTGTCCTCGGCGAGGACGGCCGCCTCCCGCTCCTGCTGCCGGGCGGGCGTCAGCCCGGACAGGTCGTGCTCGCGCCACGGCACCTCCACCCGGTCCGCGATCACCTGCACGGGTGACTCCAGGCCGCGGTGGACGAAGCCGGCGCGGAGGTTGTCGTGCCGCATCAGCAGGGCGTGTACGGCCTCCCGCAGGCGTGCGGCGTCCAGCGGCCCGTCCAGGTCGAACAGGCTCTGGCCCTGGTACGGGTCCGGCCCCTCGGGCAGGCCGTCGGCGTGCAGGACGAGGCCCTGCTGGAGCGGGGTGACCGGCAGGACGTCCGTCAGGCCCGGGTGGGCGGAGCCGAGGGCGTTGAGCGCGGACTGCTTGAGGGCGACCAGGCCGACGTCGGAGGGGGTCAGGCCGCCGAGTTCCGGGTGGGCGGTGAGGCCGCCGAGGGCGGACAGCAGCGCGGTCCAGCGGTCGGCGAGCGCACCGACGGCCGCCGTGTCGAACCGGGTGCGGTCCCAGTGCCAACGGACGGTGACGGAGGTGCCGTCGGCGGCGGGGCGGACCTCCACGGCGAGGACGTGACCGCCGGCCGGGTCCGCGTCCTCGTCGGCGGACGGTTCCGGCAGGTAACGGAACAGGGCCTGCGCGTCGTCGTACCGGGCGAGGTGCGGGCCGGTCTCCGCACCGGCGCGCAGGGCCGGGTAGTGGGCGCCGCCGGACGGTACCGAGCGGATCTGCTCCTTGACCCGTTTGACCGCCCGGGCCAGCGACCTGGGGTCGGCCAGGGCCTTGCCGAGGTCCGCGAGGCCCGGGGTGAGCCGCACCGGGTGCACGGCCCCGCTCGCGCCGGTGGCGATGTCGATGCGCAGCGCCGAGCGGACGTCGGCGACGCGGGTGAGGCGCCACTCGATGAGCGCGGGCGCGAGCGCGGCGAGCGCGATGTGCTCGGGCCCGCAGCGGAACATCGCCGGGAGGGCGCCGGTCAGGGCCTCGGCGAGGACGCCGGTGACCGCACGCTCCAGCAGGCCCCGGCCCCCGGCGTGCGGGACCTCGGTGTCCGGGCCGGTGGCGTCCGTGAGCAGCGGGTACGCGGGGTCCGGGGTCTCCAGGATCCTGAGCCAGTCGTCCAGTTCGCCGGCGGCCACCGCCGTCGGGTCGTGGGCCTCGGCGGCCTCGGCGGCGCGGGCGACGAGCGCCTCGACCGTCTGGTCGCGGAAGACGTCGCGGGGGGTGATCAGGAAGCCCTCCGCGCGGGCGCGGCTGACCAGCTGGATGGAGCGGATGCTGTCGCCGCCGAGGTCGAAGAAGCGGTCGTCCACACCGACCGCCTCCAGGCCGAGCACCTCCGCGAACAGCCGCGCCAGGGTGACCTCCTGAGGGGTCCGGGGCGGGCGCAGCGCGCGGGAGGTGAAGTCCGGCGCCGGCAGGCTGCGGGTGTCGAGCTTGCCGTTGGGGGTGAGCGGCAGGCGGTCGAGGACGACGACGGCCGCGGGGACCATGTGGTCGGGCAGGCGCTGGGCCGCGTGCCGCCGCAGCTCCTGCCCCAGCCGGCGGGCGTGGTCGACGGCCTGGGGGTCGTTGCCGAGCTGGTGGAGCGGGACACCGGCGGCTTCCGCGGCCAGGTAGACGTCCGCGAGGCCCGACCGGGCCGCCCGCGCCGCCTCCTCGGGGGCCAGGAACACCGCGTCGAAGCGGTCCTCGGACTCCCCCGGTGCGCCGCTCCACGTGGCGTGCACCGTGTAGCCCAGCTCCGCGCCGAACGCGGCGAGTTCCTCGGGGCCGACGCCGGGACGGGTGCGGGGGTGGGCGTCGGCGTCCCGTACGGGCGTCGCCCCGCCGGCGGCCACGCGCCGGGCGGCGGCGACCTCGGCGGCCACCCGGCGGTTGGGGATGCCGGTGACGCGCAGCGACCCTGGGCGCGCGCCCGCGAGTTCGGCGCGCACGGCATCGAGGCCCGCGGTCTCGGACCACGCGGTCCTGCGCGCCCCGGCCAGCGACAGCGGCCGGGCCCCCTGCTTGTGCAACACCACCTCGTAGCGGTAGTCGGTCAGTTCGTTGCTCAGCAGACCGCACTTGAGACGGATGTCGACGCCCGCCACGCCGGGGACGGCCTCGCCGACCCGGGCGAAGAAGGCCGGGTCGAGCAGGAGTTCGCTCTCCAGCTCGCCCTGGTGGGACACCATGTCCCGGACCGCGGCGAGGGTCTCGCCGGCGTGCGCGCCGCCGTGCAGGGTGATCGCGGTGAGGAAGGTGCGCAGCAGCCGCAGGTTGCGGACGTCGCCGAGGAAGATCCGGCCGCCGGGCTCCAGCAGCTCCATGGCCGCGCGCAGGACGTCGACGAGGTAGCGGACGCTGGGGAAGTACTGCGCCACCGAGTTGACGACGACGGTGTCGTACGAGGTCCCCGCGAGTTCGCCGACCTCGTGGGCGGCGAGGCTGTGCAGGGTCACCCGGTCGCGCAGGTCGGTGCGGTCGACGCCCGCGCCGAGGGTCTGGATCAGCGAGGGCGAGAAGTCGATCCCGGTGTAGGCGTCCACGTGCGGGGCGACCTGGTAGAGGATCAGCCCGGAGCCGACGCCGATCTCCAGGACCCGGCGCGGGGCCAGTTCCAGGATGCGGTCGACCGTGGCGGCCTGCCACTCCCGCATGTGGTCCAGGGGGATGGGCTGGTTGTCGTAGCTGCTGTTCCAGCCGGTGAAGTCGCCCTCCCCGCCCAGGTCCTCCTGTTCGCTGTAGCCCTGTTCGTGGATCTCCTGCCACTTGTCGACGTGCTCGATGTCGTCGGCGCCGTCGGGGCCGCCGGCGGTGGTGTCGGGCACGACGTAGCCGACGAGCTGCTGGTGTCCGGGGGTGTCCTCGCGGACGACGACCACGGCCTGCGCGACGCCCGCGTGGGCGTCGAGGACCGACTCGATCTCGCCGGGCTCGACGCGCATCCCGCGGATCTTGACCTGGTCGTCGGCGCGGCCCACGAAGTCGACGACTCCGCCGGGCCGCCAGCGGGCGAGGTCGCCGGTGCGGTACATCCGGGCGCCCTCGGGGCCGAACGGGCAGGCCACGAAGCGTTCCGCGGTCAGTGCGGGCCGGTTGAGGTAACCGCGCGCGAGTCCGGCACCGCTGAGGTACAGCTCGCCCACGACGCCGGGGGCGACCGGGCCGAGGTCCGCGTCCAGGATGTGCACGCGGGTGTTGGGCAGCGGACGGCCGACCGGGACGGAGTCGTCCTCGTAGCCGGCGCCGGCGCTGCCGCACTCCCAGTACAGGGCGTCGACGGTGGCCTCGGTGGGCCCGTACGCGTTGATCATGCGGCGGCCGCGGGACCACTTGGCGGCGAGCGCGGGCGGGCAGGCCTCGCCGGCGACCATCAGGTGGCCCACGGAGGCGAGGGCGTCCTCGGCCATGCCGCCGAGGATGGTCGGCGAGAAGGTGATGTGGGTGGGCCGGTGACGGGCGACGAGCGCGCGCTGCCGGTCCGCGGAGAGCAGTTCGTCGGGCGAGGTGAGGATCACCGTCGCGCCGGCGAGCAGGGTGCAGCACATCTCGCAGAACGTGGGGTCGAAGTTGATCGAGGAGAACTGCAGGAAGCGCGAGGAGCCGTCGAGGCGGAAGCGGTCCAGGTAACCGCGGGCAAGGTTGGGGATGCCCCGGTGGGTGACGGCGACGCCCTTGGGGCGGCCGGTCGAGCCGGAGGTGTAGATGACGTAGGCCAGGTCGTCCAGGCGGAGCGGGGCGCGGCGGTCGGCGTCCGTGGGGGCGGTGGCGGGCATCCGGGCGAGGGCGGCGCGGGCGGCCGGGTCGTCGCACTCCAGACGGGGGACCGTGCGGGCGTCCTCGGGCAGCCGGGCGGCGACCTCGGCCGTGGTGATCAGGAGGACGGGGCGGGTGTCCGCGATCATGAAGCCGAGCCGCTCGGGCGGGTAGTCCGGGTCGAGCGGGAGGTAGACGCCGCCGGCCTTGAGGATGCCGAGGAGGGCGCAGAGCAGCTCCGGGGAGCGGCGCAGCGAGAGCCCGACGACGTCGTCCCGGCCCACGCCCCGGGCGATCAGCCAGTGGGCGATGCGGCTGGAGCGGCGGTCGAGTTCGGCGAAGGTGAGCTCGGTGTCCTCGTGGACCAGGGCCACGGCGTCGGGGGTGCGGGCGACCTGCGCGGCGAGCAGGTCGGGGTAGGTGGCGTCGGGGAGGTCGACGGCGGTGTCGTTCCAGTCGCCGAGGATCACGGCGCGCTCGTGCTCGCCGAGCACGTCCACGGAGTCCAGGGTCCGGCGCGGGTCGTCGGCGACGGCCTCCAGGACGCGCAGCAGCCGTTCGGCGAACAGGGCGGCGGTGGCCGGGTCGAACAGGTCGGTGGCGTACTCGACCTCGCCGCGCAGGCCGTCGGGCCGGCCCGACGCGTCGAACCGCTCGGTGAGTTCGAAGGTCAGGTCGAACTTGGAGGTGTGCGTGGGCACCGTCTCGTGCTCGGCGGTGAGGCCGGGCAGACGCCAGTCGGGGGCCACGTTGTTCTGCAGCACCAGCATCACCTGGAAGAGCGGGTGGTGGCTGGTCGTGCGGGCCGGGTTGAGGACCTCCACCAGGTACTCGAAGGGCAGGTCCTGGTGGTCGTAGGCGGCGAGGTTGCCTGCCTTGACGCGGTCCAGGAGGCCGGTGAAGGAAGGGTTGCCCGAGGTGTCGGTGCGCAGCACGAGGGTGTTGACGAAGAAGCCGACGAGGTCGTCGAGGGCACTGTCGGCGCGGCCGGCCAGCGGGCTGCCGAGCGGGATGTCGGTGCCCGCGCCGAGCTTGGTCAGCAGGGTGGCGAGGGCGGCCTGCAGGACCATGAAGAGGCTGACCCGCTCCCGTCGGGCGAGGTCGAGCAGCCGGTCGGTCAGCTCGGCCGGCACCTCGAAGGGCACGACGTCGCCCCGGTACCCGGCCTCGGCCGGCCGGGGCCGGTCGACGGGCAGGTCGAGCAGCTCGGGCGCACCCGCGAGCCGCTCCCGCCAGTAGGCGAGCTGCCGTGCCATGGCACTGCCCGGGTCGTCCGGCGAGCCGAGCACGTCGCGCTGCCAGAGCGTGTAGTCGACGTAGCCCACGTCCGGAGCGGGGCGGTCGGGCTCCTCGCCCGCGAGGTGGGCGGTGTAGGAGGCGCACAGGTCCCGGACCAGGGGGGCCAGGGACCAGCCGTCGCTGGCGATGTGGTGGATGCACAGGAGCAGGACGTGGGTGTCCTCTCCGGTGCGGAACAGCGTGAAGCGGGCCGGGATCTCGGCGGCCAGGTCGAAGAGGTGGCCCGCGGCACGGTCCAGGGCGGCGGGCAGGTCCTCGGGGCTCACCTCGTGGACGGTGAGGTCGACGGGCGCCTGCCCGGCGGGCACCACGACCTGCTCGGCACCGTGCGGCCCGTCGGCGAAGTACGTGCGCAGGCTCTCGTGCCGGGCGACCAGGTGCCGCACGGCCGCGCGCAGCGCGGGAAGGTCGGGTTCGCCGGTGAGGCGGACGGCTATGGGCAGGTTGTAGGTGGCGCTGGGGCCCTCCAGGCGGTGCAGGAACCACAGGCGCTGCTGGGCGTAGGAGAGCGGGACGTGCTCGGGCCGGGCCATGCGGCGCGGGGCGGGCCGGGCCGTGCCGGCGCCGTCGAGGCGGCGGGCGAGGGCGGCGACCGTGCGGTCCTCGAAGACGGTGCGGATGGGGAGTTCGGCGGCGAGTTCGGCGCGGATGCGGGCCACCAGGCGGGTGGCGAGCAGGGAGTTGCCGCCGAGGTCGAAGAAGCTGCTGTCGACGTCCACGCCGTCGAGGCCGAGCACCTCGCGGAAGAGCCCGGCCACGACCCGTTCCCGTTCGGTCCGCGGGGCGCGCCCCGAGGACGGGGGGCGGGAGAAGTCGAGGGGCGGCAGGGCCCTGCGGTCGACCTTGCCGGCGGGGGTGAGCGGGAAGCGGTCGAGCACCATGACCCCGGCGGGGAGCATGTACGCGGGCAGCCACTCCCCCAGCGCGTCGCGCAGCGCGGCCGGTTCGGGCGTGTGGCCGGCGGCGGGTACGACGTATCCCGCGAGGTACGCCACCCCGGGGGTCTCCTCCCTGGCCACCACGCGGGCCTGCGCGACCTCGGGGAGCCGGCGCAGCGCCTCCTCGATCTCGCCGAGTTCGACGCGGTGGCCGCGGATCTTGACCTGTTCGTCGGCCCGCCCGACGAACTCCAGTGCGCCGTCGACCCGTTGGCGGACGAGGTCGCCGGTGCGGTACATGCGGTCGCCCGGGGCGCCGAACGGGCAGGCGACGAACCGCTCGGCGGTGAGGGCGGGCCGGCGGTGGTAGCCGCGGGCCAGGCCGGCGCCGGACAGGTACAGCTCCCCGGTCTCGCCCGGGGCGGCGGGCGCGAGCAGCTCGTCGAGGACGTGGACGCCCGTGTTCCACAGGGGGGTTCCGATGGAGACGGGTTCGCCGGGGCGCACCGGGGAGAGCAGCGACCAGATGGTGGTCTCGGTGGGGCCGTAGAGGTTCCACACCTCGGCGTGTCCGTCGACGGCCAGGAAGTCGGCGAGGTCCTGCGGCAGCGCCTCGCCGCCGCACAGCAGCCGGGTCCCGGCCGGCGCCTCCCGCGGGTCCCAGCCGGCCTCGCGCAGCAACTGCCACAGGGCGGGGGTCCCTTGGACCAGAGTGGGCCGGGCGGCCGCGAGCCGGGCGCGCAGCGCGACGCCGTCCAGGGTGACGTCCCGCTCCACCAGGTGCAGCAGGGCCCCGCCCGCCAGCGGCAGGTGCAGCTCGAGGCCCGCGATGTCGAAGGAGACCGGGGTGGTGGACAGCACCACGTCACCGGGCCCGACTTCGCACAGCGAGGCCATGAAGGCGAGGAAGTTCGCGAGCGAGCGGTGGGTGACGACCACGCCCTTGGGGCGGCCGGTGGAGCCGGAGGTGTAGATCGTGTACGCGGCCTGGTCGAGTCCGGTGAGACGGCCCACCGGGTCGGCGGGCGCGGGCCCCTCGGACGGCACGGACGGCACCGACGGGTCCTGGCCGTACGGTGCGACGGCTCCCGCGTCCGACACGTGGAGCCGGGTCAGGGAGGCGTCGACGCCCTCCAGCCCCGCGTCGGTCTCCGCGGTGGCGACCAGGGCGCGGGGGCCCGCGTCGGCGACCATGTAGGCGAGCCGGTCGGCCGGGTAGCCGGGGTCCAACGGCAGGTAGGCGGCACCGGACTTGAGCGTGCCGAGCAGCCCGCACACCAGCGCGGGCGAGGAGGGCAGGGCGACGGCGACGGTGTCGCCGGGGCCGATGCCCAGGTCGATGAGCCGGTGCGCGATCCGGTTGGCCCGCTCGTTGACCTCCCGGTAGCTGAGCGTGGCCTCGCCCGCCGCCAGCGCGGGGGCGTCGGGGGTGGTGGCGGCCTGCTCCTCGAACCGGGCGACGAGGCCGCCCGGCCAGGGCACCGCCGGCTCGGCCTCGTCGCCCGGGTCGTGGCCGGTGTGTTCGAGCTGGACGGTCATGAGACGGTTTCCCCCTCCGGTGCCGTTCGGGCCGGGCCCGTCGGCGCCAGGTCGGTCCAGTGCGCGTCGATGTGGGCCACGCAGGCGGCCCGCGCGTCGGGGCCGTGCACGCAGTCCCAGCCGGCGGGCACGGCGAGGCGGGCGGGCCACAGCGAGTACTGGCCGCGGGCGTTGAGCAGGACGCGGTACCGGGCCGACTCGTCCTCGAACGGATGGGTGCTGCTGCGGCTCATGACGTCACTCCTCGCCCACGAAGTCTTCGATCCGCGCCGCGAGGGTCTCGGCGTCGGTCTGGCACAGCCTGAGGCCGTAGGAGTCGGACTCCATGACCTCGGCGGTCAGTTCACCGCGCACCGCGGCACGCCAGTCGTCCACCGTGAAGTTGTCCTTGGCCAGCAGGAGCAGCAGGTCGGTGTCGACGGGTTCGGGGCGGTACGCGGACAGGGCACGGGCGTACAGGCAGTGCGCCGCGTAGATGCGGCGGGCGAAGGCGTTGGCGGCCGGGTCGTCGGCCCGGGCCGCGCCGAAGATCGCCGCCGAGGCGTCGCGGATCGCGGTGTCCTCGTCGAGGTCGGCGGGGGCGATGTCGGGGAAGGCGCCGGAGGTCCCCGAGAGGCGGATGATGTCGTCGCGGAACTGGAAGAGGAGTTCGCGCGCGTCGGGTTCGCCGGTGGAGTGCACGTCGAGGTAGCCGTCGATGGCGACGGTGCGGCGCAGTCCGAGCCCGCGCTCCTCGGCCAGCCGGGTCAGTTCGAGGGCGATCGCCCCGCCGGCGCAGGCGCCGACCAGGTGGAACTCGTCCTCGCCGAACTCGTCCTCCAGCAGGTCGGCGTACAGCTCGGCGACGCCCTCCATGGTGTCGGGCACGGCACGGTTGCCGGAGGACAGCAGCAGCGGCGACTGCAGGCCGTAGCAGCCTCGGTCGGCGCCCAGCAGGCGGACCAGGCGCGCGTAGCCGTCCACCGTGCCGATGCCGGCGTGCAGGAAGACGAGGGGGGTGCGCGAGCCCTGGTTGCTCATCCGGATGACGGCGCGTTCGCCGTTGGCCGCCTGGGGCTGCGCCTTGTGGGAGGTCAGCCCCTCGATGCTGCGGAAGCGCAGCAGGTCGCCCATGTTGAGGGTCCAGCCCAGCCGCTGGTTGATCTGCTCGATGGTGACCAGGGCGAGCAGCGAGTCGCCGCCGGTCTCGAAGAAGTCGTCGGCGACGGTGACGTCTCGGTCCAGCGTGGTGCGCCAGATGTCCAGCAGGATCTGCTGCACCAGGCTGGGCTCCGAGGTGGTCACCGGCTCCAGGAGGGGCGTCTGCCGCGTACTCACAGCGCGACTTCCTTTCGTGTCTGGTCGGGCGCCGATGAGCTCGGCGACAGGAGCGGTACGGATACGGGGGTGCGGCGCGGTCAGGCCCAGCCGCCGGTGAACCCGACGACCTCGCCGGTGACGAAGTCGGCGCGGCCGGAGGTGAGGAAGACGATCAGGTTGCCGATCTCGCGTGCGGTGCCGAGGCGGCCGATGGGCAGCAGGCCGCGCAGCCGCTCCTGTCCGTCCTCGGTGCCCCAGGCCTCTTCGGGGTAGTAGGTCTCGCTCTCCAGGAAGTTGGGCGCGACGGCGTTCACCGTGACGTGCTCGGCGGCGAGTTCACGGGCCGCGGCGCGCGCGAAGGCGGAGGCCGCGGCGCGCAGCGAGCTGTAGTAGGAGAAGCCGTGCTCGGGGCGGACCGGGGCGGCCGAGGTGACCAGGACGATACGGCCGTGGCCCTGCCGTTTCATCTGGGCGGCCGCCTTGGCGACCACGGCGACCGGGGCGACCAGGAGCGCCTCGGCGGCGGCCCGCAGCTCGGTCACGTCCGCCTGCTCCACCGGCAGGTACTTGCCGGGGTAGACGTCGTTGCTGATCACCGCGTCCAGCCGGCCGTGGCGGCGGATCGCCCAGGTCACCGCGCCGGAGGGGGTCCTGGCCGGGCAGGCCACCACCGCGGGTCCGTGGCCGGCCTCGAACTTGGCCCGTGCCTCGTCGTCGGTGAAGCTCTCGTCGTGACAGACCACGGTGAACCCGGCGGCGCCCAGCGCGGGGACCGCGCCGGGGCCGGCGTAGAGGGTGGCGTGGGTGACCACGACGACGCGTTCGGCGGGCGGCGGGTCGGCCGTCGGGGGGCTCACGGCCTGCTCCCGGCGGCCACCGGCTCGCGGGCCGCGGTGCCGGGCAGGCCGGTCGCCGAGTCGAGGAAGCCCTGGATCCTGGCGAACATCTCCTCGTCCGGGACGAGGATGTCGTGGTGGCTGCCCGTGGGCCGCTCCACCAGGGTGCTGCCCGGCACCAGCTCGTGCAGGTGGCGAGCGGTGTCCGGGTGGGTCATGCGGTCGGTGCGGCTGGTGACGATCAGCGTGCGGGCCGGGGCGGCCGACGCGGCCTGCCGGGCGTCGTGGGCCATGAGCGCGTCGTTCAGCCTGGCGTAGCGGTGGAACAGTTCGCGGTCGCCGTAGGGGTAGAGCACGAAGGGGGCCAGGCGGGGCGGTACGCCGAAGAGCATGTTGGGGTCGAGGAACAGGGAGAGCACCTCGTCGGCCCGGTCCTGGCTCCTCCCCGCGCCCGCGAGCAGGCCCTGGAACTGGGTCTGGAAGGGGGTGCGGGTCACGCCGGGGCCGAAGTTGAGGTCGGGGTGGAGCATCGTCAGCGAGGCGGTGCGGGCACCGAGCCGGGCCGCCGCCGCCAGGGCGACGGGGGCTCCGCCGCAGACCCCGATCAGGTGCACCCGCTCCGCCCCGTACGCCTGCGCCACGGCGGTGGCCTGGGCGGTCTCCTCACGGAAGTCGCCGCTCGGGGCGGGCCGGGCGGCCCAGTCGCCGAACAGGTACGGATTCTCGTAGGTGATGACCCGGTGGCGGGCGCAGAGGCGGTCCAGCCACGGCGCGAACAGGCCGGCCGGCACCCCGCAGGGCGGCACCAGGACGACGGTCTCCGCGCCGGGCTCGCCGGCCGCGAAGGCGTCGAACGGGGGCAGCCCCTCGGCCGTCACCCGGCGGGCGGCCGGCAGGGCCGCGCTGCCGGAGCGAGGGTGTCCGGCCGGCTCGTCCGGCCACGGCCCGGCGCTCTCCGCCAGCGGCCGCCAGGAGCCGAACTCCAGCTCGCAGAGGTTGCTGAGGGCGACCTCCAGGCTGGACGGGCCGTCCGGGACCGGCGCCGTGAAACGGGGCACGGTGAGCCCGTGGGCGGCGCCGAGGTGGGCCAGCGCCTCGTTGCAGCGGGCCACCGCGCCGGCGTCGTAGGCGGCGGCCTCCGCCTCGTCGGCGGGGAAGACCCGCAGCACGGTGCCCGCCGCGCGCAGCAGCGGCTGGGCCAGGTCGAGGACGGTCAGCAGCCCGGCCAGTGCCTGTGGCCCGGGGCCGCCGCCCGTGTGCTCGGCGCCGGCCACGTCAGAAGGTCTTCCCGCGCGTGGTCTCGGTGACCATGCGGTTGTCGGGGCGGTGGTTGTCGCCGCTGACCAGGACGGAGCCGTACTTCTCCAGGCTGATCCGGCCGCCGTACTCCTCGATGTGGTCGCTGTCCGGGTAGACGTGCACGGTGGAGGGGACGTAGCGGGTGGCGAAGCCCATCCGCATGTCGTTGGTCCGGCCCAGGTGCGGGTAGGAGGCGTGCATCAGGGTCGACCAGAAGATGATGAACTGGCCCGGCTCCATGATCTGCGCGACGGCCGCGTCCTCGTCGGGCGTCCAGTCCGGGTCCTTCTGCAGTTCCCGGTAGTCGTAGCCGAAGAAGCCGCGCCGGACGCCGTCCTTGTCCACCGAGTTGATCTTCTCGGGGTCGTAGTGCATCTTCTTCGTCTCGTCGTAGAACATCGTCCGGTGGGTGCCGGGGATGAACTGCAGGCAGCCGTTCTCCGTGGTGGCCTCGGTGAACGCGGACCAGACGGTGATGGTGCCGCCGAAGTCGGAGTCCTCGGGCCACAGGATCTGCGGCTTGCCGGAGGCGTTGGCGAAGGTGTCGGCCTGGTGCCAGTCGGTGCCCTCGTCGCCGGGGTGCTTGGGGAAGAACTCGGTGCGCCAGCAGATGACGTCCGGGCCGAGGATGCTCGCCACCCGGTCGACGATCTCGCGCCGGCCGATGTGCGAGGCGAGGAAGTCGTGGTCCAGGTGGCGGTCGTAGTTGGCGATGTTGGTGGCGCCGGAGACGGCGTCCTCGGTGGGGTAGACGGCGTCCGAGCGGTCGAGCAGCTCCAGGCGGGTACGGCGCCAGATCTCCCGCATCTCGTCGGGCTCGTAGAGGGTGAACGGGCCGATGAAGCCCTGCCGGTGGAAGCGGCGGAGCTCCTCCTCGGAGAGCGCGAACTGCTGGCCTGTCTCGGGCAGGGTGGAGGTCATCCTCGGGCTCCTAGCGGGAAGCGGTGGTGAGCTGGCGGTTGACTGCGGCGCTGAGGACGCCGATGTTGGCGCCCTTGCTGAGGGTCGAGATGTTCAGCGAGAGCCCGAACTCCTTGTTGACGAGCTGCAGCATGTGGATGAGCGAGAAGGAGGTGCCGCCGAGGTCGAAGAACTCGTCGGTGTCCCGCACCGCCTCCACGCCGAGGACCTCGGACCAGATCGCCCGCAGCGTCCGCGTCGCCGGGTCCGCGGCACCGGCCGCGTGCTCGCCGGTGGCGTCGCGGGTCTCGGCGAGCCGGGCGTCCAGCAGCTTGGCGAGGACGGCCTGGTCGAGCTTGCCGTTGACGGTGACCGGGACCTCCTCGATGCACAGGTACGCCGACGGGGCCATGTAGAACGGCAGCGAGCGGGCCACCTCGGCGCGCAACTCGGCGACCAGGGCATCCGGTTCGGCGTCGGTGACCGGGTAGGCGACCAGGCGGGGGTCGCCGCTGCCGAAGTCGGCCGCGGTGACGACCGCGTCGCGGACCGCCGGGTGCTGCCTGAGGCGGGCCTCGATCTCGCCGGGTTCGATGCGGTAGCCGCGGATCTTCAGCTGGCGGTCGGCGCGGCCGACGTAGGCGTACTCCCCGGGGCCGGTCTGCACACCCAGGTCGCCGGAGTCGTACCAGCGCTCGGTGGTGCCGTCGGCGGCGGTGCGCTCGAAGAAGCGCTCGGCGGTGAGGTCGGGGTGGTCGAGGTAGCCGCGGGCGAGTCCGGCGCCGGCGACGTGCAGGACGCCCTCCTCGCCGGGCGGCAGGGACCGCCCGTCCGGGCCGACGACGTCGATGCGCAGGTCGGAGAGGGGCGCGCCGATCGGGCTGGGGCCCTCGGCGGTGAGGTCGGCCTCCTGGACACGGCGCCAGGTGACATGGACGGTGGTCTCGGTGATGCCGTACATGTTGATCAGGGCCGGGCTGTCCAGTCCGTGCCGCTCGGCCCAGGGCGCGAGCATCCGGTGGTCCAGCTTCTCGCCGCCGAACACGACGTGGCGCAGGGCGAGTCCGGCTGCGGCGGGACCGGCCTCGGCGTCGGCGTGGGAGAAGTTGCGGAAGGCGGACGGCGTCTGGTTGAGGACGGTGACCCGCTCGCGGCGCAGCAGCTCGTGGAAGGCGCGCGGGTCGCGGGCGGTGTCCCGGGAGACGACGACGAGCCGGCCGCCGTGCAGCAGGGCGCCCCAGATCTCCCACACGGAGAAGTCGAAGGCGGCCGAGTGGAACCCGGCCCACACGTCGTTCCCGTCGAAGCCGAAGACCTCCGCGGTGGCGGTGAACAGCCGGACCACGTTGCGGTGTTCGATCTGCACGCCCTTGGGGGTGCCGGAGGAACCGGAGGTGAAGATCACGTACGCGAGGTCCTCGGGACGGGTGTCCGGGGCCGGCGGCGCGACGTCCTCGCCCGGTTCGGCGTCGACCGGGACGGCCCGCGCGCCGGTGACCAGGTCCGCGGTGTCCGTGCCGGTCACCACGAGGCCGGAGTCGCACCGGGCGAAGACGAAGTCCCGGCGCTCGGCCGGGTAGGCCGGGTCGACGGGGACGTAGCCCGCACCGGCCTTGAGGATGCCGAGCAGGCCCACGATCAGGTCGCGGCCCCGCTCCACGCACAGGCCGACCCGCTGGTCCCGGCCGGCACCGGCCGCGCGCAGGACGGCGGCGAGCCGGTCGGCCCGGGCGTCGAGCTCCCGGTAGGTGAGGTCGCCGCGGGCGTCGGTGACGGCGACCGATTCCGGATGCGCCCGGGCGACGCGCTCGAAGTTCGCGTGCAGGGTGAGCGATTCGTCGAGCGGTGCCTGCCGATTCTGGGATTCGCTGGAGATCGCGCCAGGATTCACGGACATGGGCCCTTTCCGGTCATGGTGCACAACACGGGTACGAAAGTGCGGAAGGTGGTTTCGCCCGACCTCCCCGGAAACCTTGTGGAACGGTCTCAGGGGCGTCCGGACCCTTTCAAGGGAAACCGTTTGGCACGAAGCTGCAATGGCGCCAAGTGTCCATTTCCGCGGAGCGGTTCGGGAATTCCGTTCACAGCCATCCCGCCCGTTCCGCGAGAACTCCCACCTCGAAACGGCTGCGGGCGCCCAGGCGGGAGCAAATGCCGGACATCATGCGGCGCGTGGTGCGCAGCGAGAGGCCCAGTTTGCGGCCGGCCACCTCGTCGGTGAGGCCGCGTTCGAGCAATCGCAGCAGCTCCAGTTCCTGTTGTGAGGGCCCTTCGGTGGCCGGCGGGCGGCCCGTCTCGAACGGCACGGCCTGTTCCCAGACGAAGTCGAAGAGCGCGAGCAGCGCGTCGATCACCCCGGGCGCGCGCAGGACCACCGCGCCGGCCCCGCTGTCCTCCGGGTCGAGCGGCAGCAGGGCGGTGGACCGGTCGGCGATCAGCATGCGCAGCGGCAGCGAGGGGATCGTCCGTATCTCACCGCCGAGCCGGGCGAGCCACTGGGCGTACTCGGTGCTGCTGCGGTCGTTGCGGACACTGTCCAGGTAGACGGTGCGCAGCCGGACCCCGGCGCGCAGCATCCACTCGTCCAGCGGGCGGCTCGCGGCCAGGTCCTCGGGGCTCTGCGGGCCGCCGGGCAGGAACGCCCTGAGTTCGCCGTCGACGTTGCGGGCCACCTCGGACAGGTACGCCCGGACCTCACCCACGCCCTCCAGGAGTTCCATGCCCTGGTTGCCGTGGCGGGCCCGCTGGGCGGCGTAGACCGCGGTGAGTTCGGCGGCGCACGCCTCCACGGCCGCCAACTCCCGTTGCTGGGCCAGGATCTCGGACTCGCGCCGCCGGATGTGGGCGGCGAGGCCCACCTCCGGGCTGACGGCGGCGATGTCGCGGGACCCCGCCCGGTAGAGCATGGAGAGTCCGGCGAGCCGGTCGAGCGCGGAGCGCACCTCCCCCTCCGTGAGGCCGAGCCGCCCGGCGATCCGGTCCGCCGGCCAGCCGGGCTCCGCGATCACCAGCCGGTACACGTCCACGCAGGTCTCGTCCTGGCCGAGCAGGGCCGCCAGGGGCGCGTGGCCGGGGCCCGGTCCGTGCTCCCGTACCTCCCTCGTCCTCCGTGCCCGTGCTGCCTCTCGCACCTGACTGCCTGACACGACTCACCTCTCCCCCGTGCGGTTGTTCCGTAGCGGCCCGGCGGGTCCCCTCCGCGCCGGCCGTGCGTCAGTAGTGCACCCGGCGGTTCTCCGGCGTCACCCGGTAGCGGATGCTCCACAGGCTGCGCCGCACGTAGGTGCGCTGCAGCCAGCGGTCGCGTCCGTCGTAGCGGGCGGTGAAGGAGGTGCGGGCGTGGACCCCCTTGCGGTTGTTGATGAGCAGCGCCTGTCCCGGGCGCAGCCGCACCCCGTGCGCCACCGCCCCGCAGACCTCCTGGAGCTGTTCGAGGGCGGCCTGGGCGCCGCTGGTCAGCGGGCGGACGCCGTTGGCCGAGACGGCGATCTCCGGGTAGTCGTCGCTGCCGCTGATCAGCGGCACCGGCTCGGAGAGCGCGTCCTGGCCGCCCGTCACCCGGCGGGTGTAGCTGCCGGGCGCGTTGAGCCGGAACAGCGGCGAGCGCAGGGTCTGCAGGGTCTCGGGGGCGAGGGCGGCCGAGATGTCCCGGGCGTCGGCGTAGTGCGTCGCGGCCACGCCCTCGTGGTCCGCGCGCAGGCAACTGAGCACCAGGAAGTCGGGGTTGGCGATGTCGTAGCGGCCGATCTCGTCGTGCATGATGTCGCTGTGGAAGTTGAGGAAGACTTCCGAACCCTCGTTGGTCTGGGTCCGCGCGCCGCCCTGGACGGGGATCACGTCGTGGACGAGCTGCCCGGCCTTCTCGGTGCGCACGCCCATCGGCTCGCCGATCAGTCCGCTCAGCCCGAGGAGCACGCCCTCGGCGACGAAGGACCGCTTGTCACGGCTGGGGCCGCCGTCCGCGGGTGTGTCGGGCAGGTGCTCGTCCACCGGCAGGTTCTCGACCAGTGCGACGCCCGCCGTGTCGACGTGCCGGCCGAAGTCGAGGATCTGCTGGAGGGTGTCGGTCGGCAGGCCCGCGAAGATCTGCAGGTAGCGGGTCATCGACCGGTCGATGTCGGGGCCGGGTTCGCCCGCCTCGGCGAGCTGGGCGCCGAGGCGGTCCCGCGCCCGGTCCGGCAGCGTGATCCGGGCGAAGGTCCGCGGCACGGCGGCCGGCGCCGCCTCCGCGTGGTCGGCGAGGATGCTCATCTCTTCTCACACTCCCAGCAGTTGGCGTTCGGATTCGGGGGACGCCTCGGGGAACTCCGCGTCGGCGTCCTGCAGTACGTCGTGCAGGCGCTGCGCGAGGTGCAGCGCCTCGTCCTCGCCCGCGGCGACATGGGTGGCCGCCTTGCTGCCGCGCAGCGCGGTCACCGGGACCCCCGCCACGGCGCCCGGGGTCAGGCCCTTGCGGCGCTGGAACTCGTCCAGGTCGACGAAGCCGCCGATCACCGCGACGAGGGGCCCGGTGGTGAGCCGGACGGTGTCGATGTTGGCGCTGTGGAAGGCGGCGTAGGCCCGGTCGGCGTCCTGGTCGGAGGCGTAGCGCAGGGCCGTGGAGCGCTGGTTGAGGACGACCGCGGCGGCCGAGGCGCCCCGCCTGCCGATCACCGAACCCACCCGGAACGGCGCCCGGTTGAGCCGGCAGACGATCTCCACCTTGCTCTTCTGCGCCAGCCGCACGGACCGGCGGTGCAGCACCTTCGCCCCGTACAGCGACATCATCGCGGCGATGTCGTACGACACCTCCTTCAGCAGCCGGGTGCCGCTGACCAGGTGCGGGTCGGTGCTGTAGATGCCGTCCACGTCCGAGTGGATCTCGCACTGCGGGGCGCCGAGCGCGGCGGCCAGCGCCACCGCGGACAGGTCCGAGCTGTTCTTGCCGAGCCAGGTCGGCCGGCCCTGGGCGTCCGCGGCCTGGCCTCCCGGCACGACCACGACGTCGTGCTCGCGCAGCGCGGTCCGGATCGGCTCCGGGTCGGAGTGCTCCAGGCGCGCCCACATGAACGCCGAGTCGGTGACCAGTCCGAGCTGGTGCCCGGCGAGCACGGTGGCGCTGCGGCCCGCCCGGTGCAGGGCGGTGGCCAGCAGTTGGGCGCCGACGGTGTCCGCGAGGGTGAGCAGGCCGGCCACCGTCTCGTCCTCCGGGTGCGGGTTGACCCGGCTGAGCCGGTCCCGGAACTGCTCGGTCTCGCCCGGCTGCCCGCTGACCACCACGACCAGCTTGCGGCCGTCCTCGTCGACCCGGCGGCCCAGCGCCTCGGCCAGCGTGCCGTACGCGGCCAGGGTGCGGAAGCTGGAGCCGCCGAACTTCAGTACGGAGGGGACAGTCACAACGTGCCCCGTTCCACCAGCTCCTCGGCGATCTGCACGGCGTTGAGGGCGGCGCCGATGCGGAGGTTGTCGGCGACCAGCCAGAGCCAGAACGCGCGCGGGTTGCTCTGGGTGATGCGGACCCGCCCGACGTGCACGAGGTCCGAGCTGCCCACGACGGCCGGCGTCGGGAACGCGGCCGGGTCGTGGGCGTCGTCGACCACGACCTCGGGCAGGGACCCGAGGACCTCGATCAGCTCGGCCCGGTCCACCGGCTCGTGGCACTCGACGTAGACGGCCTCGGAGTGGCAGTTGGCGACCGGGACGCGCACGCAGGTCGTGGTGACGTCCAGGTGCGGCAGGCCGAGTATCTTCCGGGACTCCTGGAGCATCTTCTGCTCCTCCAGGGTGAACCCGGAGTCCAGGAAGCGGTCGATCTTCGGGATCACGTTGAAGGCCAGCGAGGGCCGGAAGTTGCGCGGTTCGAACTCGGCGCCCGCACCCTGCAGGGCGGCCCGGCTGGACTCGTGCAGCTCGTCCATGCCGGAGTAGCCGAGCCCGGAGGCGGCCTGGTAGGTGCTGACCACCGCGTGCCGCACGCCCCAGCGGTCCTCGATACCGCGCAGCAGCCGGACCAGGGGGATGGTGGAGCAGTTGGGGTTGGCGATCACGCCGCTCTTCGGGAGCCGGTCCAGTTCGTGCGCGTTGACCTGGGGTACGACGAGCGGCGAGTCCGGGTCCATGCGGAAGGCGATGGTGTTGTCGATCACGACGGCGCCCGCCGCGGTGGCGACCGGCACCCACTTCTCGCTCACCGAGGTGCCGGCGGAGAAGAAGGCCACATCGGCCTGCGCGAAGTCGAACTCCTCGATGGCCTGGACCTCGTACTCCTCGCCGCCGACGGTGAGCGTGCGGCCCGCGGACCGGGAGGAGGCGACCAGGTGCAGCTCGCGGTAGGGCAGTCCGCGCTGCTCGATCAGCTCGATCAGGGTGGTGCCCACGGCGCCGGTGGCACCGACGATCGCCACCCGGGGCGCGGGGGACGGACCGGGCCCGTCGGCGCGGGCGGAGGCGGCAGTGGCCCTTGCGGTGGTCATCGGGACTCTCCGATCGTGAGCTTCTCGGCGCGGGGGGCGTCGGCCGGCGCGGACCCGGGGAGGCCGGCGGGCGCGGGGACGGTCCGCGGGGCGGCGGAGACCGCCTCGGCCCCGGAGGTGTCCTCGGACCTGGCCGGGCGGCGCGGGAAGCTCCAGCCCAGGTTCACGCCGAGGCTGGCGGCGACGATCAGCGGGATGCCGAGCGCCTGGACGAGGCTGACGCGGTGGCCGTAGACCGCCCAGTCGCAGATCATCGCGACCGCCGGGTAGACGAAGGCGAGGACGGCGATCTTCGGGGTGGGCAGCTTCTGGTACGCGGAGTACATGAGGACGTACATGAGGCAGGTGTGGATCAGTCCGAGGCCCACCAGCCAGCCCCAGTCGGTGCCCGTGTCCTTCATCGCGCCGAAGGAGGCGAAGGGCAGCAGCAGCGGGATGCCGAGCGTCACCTGGACCAGCGCGACCAGGTGCGGCCTGACGCCGGTGACGCGCTTGGTGATGACGGTGGACAGCGCGTAGAAGAGGGCCGCGAGCAGCGCCTGGCCGAGCCCGACCAGGTAGGCCGAGTGGCCGCCGCTGCGGAAGTCGGAGAGCGAGACCCCGGCGGTGAGGACCAGTCCGCCGAAGGCGACGACCAGCCAGCCGAACTTGGCGGGGGTCAGCCTGTCCCGGAACAGCAGCACGCCGAGCAGGGCCACGTAGAACGGCTGGGTGTGGTAGACGACGGTGGCCACCGAGATCGAGGTGTTCTTGTACGACGAGAACAGCAGGACCCAGTTGAAGACGATGAAGACGCCGCCGAGCGCAGCCAGGCCCAGCTTGCGCGGGGTGAAGTTGTGGTCGGTGAAGAAGCCGCGCACCAGGCAGTAGAGGCCCAGTGCGACCGCCCCGAAGACACAGCGGAAGAAGACGACGTTGAACGGGGATGCCCCGGACTCGACGACGAAGATGCCGATGGTGCCCGAGAGCACCATCGCGATCGTCAGTTCCACTGTTCCTTTCAGTTCGGTGCCGTTCGAACGTTGGTCCGTACTCATGGACGGTCCCTCCTCGGAGACTTCGGGGGTGGTCGCGGGGCGGGCCGGCGGGCGGCCGGCCGACCGCCGGTCAGTGCAGGGGAACGGCGTAGTGCAGGCCGCCCCGGGTCCACAGCTCGTTGAGTCCGCGCGGCACGCCGAGCCCGGAGGCGCCGCCCAGATTGCGTTCGTAGCAGTCGGCGTAGGTGCCGACCGCGGCCAGGACGCGGGCCGCCCACTGCTCGTCCAGGCCCACCGCGGGGCCGTGCGGTCCGGCGAGCCGGGCGGCCTCGGCGAGCGCCTCGGCGCGGTGTCCGGAGCCGGCCTCGTCGACCTGGTGCTCGGCGGCCGTGAGCAGTTGCAGCACCCAGCGGCACAGCCGGTACCAGTGCGGGTCGTCGTCACGGACGGCGGCGCCCATCGGCTCCCGGGAGATCGAGGTGTCCAGCACGCGGTGGTTCCACGGGTCCGGCAGCGCGGCCCGCTCCCCGGCCAGTGCGGTGCGGTCCAGCACGTAGGCGGCGCACTCGCCGCTCGCGTACGCGGCCAGGGTCCGGGCGGGCGTGGCGAAGGCGACGGCCTCGACGGGGGCGAGGCCCCTGCGGCCGTACCAGGAGGCCAGGTTGGCGGCGCTGGTGGTGCCGGCCTGCACGGCCAGCCGGGCCCCGGCGAGCTGCGCCGGATCGGCGATCTGGCTGTCCCCGCGGACCAGGAAGCCCTCGCCGTCGTAGCAGGTGACCCCGGCGAACAGAACCGGCCACCCGGCCTCGCGCCCCAGTGTCCAGGTCAGGTTGCACACGGTCAGCTCCGCCTCGCGCGCCACCAGCCGCTCCAGCCGCTCGGCCGGGTCGGAGGCCACCCACTCGACGGCCTCCGCGTCCCCGAGCACCGCGGCCGCCACGGCCCGCGCCACGTCGGCGTCGAGGCCCGTCCACCGCCCGTCCGGCCCGCACAGCGACAGTCCGACGATGCCGCGGCTGACCACGGCCCGCAGGGCGTTGCGGCCGCGGACCTCGTCGAGGGTCGGGAAGCGGGCGGGGGCGGTCTCGGTGGCCGCGGCCACCGGCGAATCGGTTCTGCTGCGGGCCGTGGTGGCGGTTCGGGTCGCCGTACTCATGTCAGGCTCCACTGGCGGACGCGGACGAGTTGTTCACGGTCGAAACGGCGCTCGTTGTAGGCGAGCATGTCGATCAGGCTCTGGGCGGACAGCGGCCGGGCGGACTCGGTGTCCCCGGGTGCCAGGGGCATGGAGCCGGGCCGCGCCCAGCGCAGCAGGCCGTGCGGGTCGACGTAGGCGCGGGAGAGGTTGGCGTTGTCCTGGTGCAGGCAGAACGGCACGTCGAGGTGGCCGCGGGCGAAGGCCCGCACCAGCGCGCCGCCCACGGTCGGGGCCAGGTCGAGGGTGCTGTCGACCAGCATCCGGGCCTCCTCGTACAGGCCCGTGTCGGTCGCCGCCACCGGTTCGGTGTGCTCCGCGGCGACGGCCGCCGCGAACTCCAGCGCGTCGACGTTCTCGGCGACCGTCGGGATGCGGAACGCCTCCGCCGGGGTCTTCACGATCAGCCGCTCGGTGCCGCTCAGCATCGCCAGCCGCGCGCTGTCCTCCAGGATCCGGTAGGAGCCCATCGGGGTGCGCGGGTAGACGCCCATGTACGTGTAGAGGACGACGTGCCAGTCGGTGGCCCCCAGCCGCTCCCCCGCCAGCCGGCGCAGCGCGGCCAGCGCCTCCAGGTCCTGCGCCTGGTTGGTCTGCTGGGCGTAGCTCAGGGAGATGCTGGCGAGTCCGTGCTCCCGGAAGAACAGGGCCTCCAGCACACTGAGCGCCACCAGCAGGCTGGGCGGGCACAACTGCCCGAGCATGCAGCCGCCGAAGCTCTCCAGGTGCATCTGCTCGTCCTGCGCGGCGAGCAGCTCGCAGCAGCGCGCCCACGCGTCGGTGGCCTCGGCCAGCGGCACCCGGCTGTAGGGCAGGCAGTACGAGACCGGGCCGCCCTCGGTGGCGTCGATCCCGGCCTCCACCATCGCCTCGAACAGCGGGTAGGGCAGCGCCGAGCCGTGCCTGACCTGGACCGGGAAGTCCGCTCCGGCCAGCCCCTCCAGCATCCGCCGGGTGGCCCGCGGGCCGTGCGCGACCAGCGGGAACCCGTTGAGCTCGGCGCCGGTCCGCAGCGCCTGACGTGCGGAGTCGTGGTCGTTGACGCGGGTGTAGCTGTCCAGGGTGATGGTGCCGACGGCGGTAGCCCTCGCGCCCCGCACCCCGCTCAACCCCTCCCGCATGACGGGGAGTTCGGCGAAGCCCATGCGCGGCTGCACGACGAGCCGGCCTGCCTCGGCGGCGCCGCGGACGAATGCGGAGAAGCGGCTGCGGCTCGGCCCGGGAGCGGTCGTACGCCCCTCGGCGGCCGTGCGGTCGCGGCGCTCCGGCGTGGTGGCGGCGCTCATGCGGCGGCCCTCAGCCCGGAGAGCGCGGGCACTTCGGTGCCGGTGCCGTCGGCTCCGTCCCCGGCGCCCACGGTGGAGAGCGCCGGCCGGTCGGAGGACTCCACCCCGAAGAGGAATTCCTGGAAATCCTGCAGCCCGGCCTCGGACTCGAACACCGCGTCGAATCCGCCCGTCACGAGTTCCTCGACGAATGCGACGTTCTCCGCCCCCCGGACGCCGAGTTTCCCGCCGATGACCACACGCAGGTCCGCGAGTTCGGCGTCCTGGCGGATCTTCCGGATGAGCCGGATGCCGTCGAGGTGCCCGTGTCCGTTGACCGTACTGATGACCAGGACGTCCGGCCGCTCGTTCCGGCATTCCTCGATGATGAGCTCGTCGGGTACGCAGGCGCCCAGATTCCGCACTACTCCGCCGCGCTCCTCCAGCAGGAGCTGGAGAAACACCAGGTTCCACATGTGCGCGTCGGAGGATACGCTCGACACCACGAACTTCCGACCTTTGCGCACGATATTGCTCGGCACGAATTTCCCCCTCCGAAGCATGACCAGCGGACACCGAAGATCCTGTCCGGGCGTGAGTGAGGGCGTCCAGGGAAGATCCCCCGGAATACGCGATGCGGGGGATCACCCGGTCCGATCCGACAGCGCGTTCTCAGCTCTCGGCCACGGTGGCGTACTCCCCGGCCATGCACTCCATCGTCCGGTCGATGAACAGCCGCATCTCCCGAGTGAGGTGCCGGCCGCGCCGCCAGGCGAGCTGGGTGTAGACCTCGAAGGGCGCGTCCCAGGCCAGCTCGCTGAGCGAGCCCGAGGCGAGGTCGTCGGCCACGGTCATCCGGGGCAGCAGGCTCACGCCCAGTCCTACCGACAGGCCGCGCTTGATGGACTCGATGTTGCCGAACTCCAGGAACGGCACCGGTTCGCCCGTACCGTCGTTGAGTTCGGCCTCGAACAGTTCCCGGTAGGCGCAGCCGGCCTCCGGGGCGAGCACCTGCACCTCGCGCAACTGCTCCAGGGTGACCTTCTCCTCCCCGGCCAGCGGATGGCCGGGCGAGGCCACCAGGACCAGCGGTTCCCGGCCCAGCACCTCGCTCTCCACGCCCGAGTGGCGGGTCTCGGCCTCCATGAGGAAGCCCATGTCGAAGGTGCCCTGGCGCAGCGAGTGCAGGGTCTCGGCGCACAGGCTGGGCCGCAGGACCAGGTGGACCAGCGGGTAGCGGTGCAGGAAGAACTCCAGCACCGGCGGCATGCGGTAGGAGGTGACGCTCTCCATCGTGCCGATGGTGAGGACACCGGAGGGCTCCCCCTCACCGAGCGCGACCCCGCGGGCCTCGCCGGCGAGCGACAGCATCTGCTCGGCGTAGGGCAGCAGCCGCCGGCCGGCCGGGGTGAGCTGGATCTTGCCCGAGAGCCGCTCGAAGAGCTCGACCCCCAGTGAGGTCTCCAGGCTCTTGATCTGCGCCGTCACGCTGGACTGGGCGTATTTGAGCTCGGTGGCGGCACGGGTGAAGCTGAGGAGTGTGGCGACCTTGTGGAAGGTCGTCAACTGACGGATGTCCAAGGGTGACTCCCAGGCTGGTTCGGTGGAGGGTGACCGGCGAGAGTGACTCGTCCGCGTACGGTCCGGCCGCAGCCTCACGGGGTGACGTTCGTCGGCCCCTTGTTGTCCGCGAGGGTGACGGTGTGGGGGGTGCTCCCGCCCGCGGCCGCCGTCGTCTCCCCCGCAACGCCCGCCGCCAGCCCCAGGGACAGGGCCAGGGCCGCGACGAAACCGGTGATCGCCTTGAAGCCGCTCGGCGTGTTCCGCATGGTGTGCTCCCCGTTGAGTCGGTGTGTTCTCGCTCGGCTGCACCGATACTCGAAGGGCCCCTTCCCGAACCGGTCCCCTCCCGTTCCCGCCCCCGATACCGCCGTTCCCTCCGCAGCGGGAACGCAGGGTTCGCGCCGTTCCTGGCGCCCTCCGCGCCCACCCGGTGACACAGGGTGTCGCCCCACAGGACGACCGCCTATGATCTCGCGAACGGCAGGGGTAGCGACAGGGGAAGGCGTGAACCGGTGAAGCGGTGTGATCCACCGCGGCCGCCGGCCAGGGGGGACATGTGGAGAACGAGGAAGGCAAGCTGCTGCGACAACCGGTCCGGTTCAACGTCCTCGGCCCCCTGGAGGGTTGGTCCGGCAGATCCCGGCTCCATCTGGGCGGCGCGGTCCAGGAGCGCGTTCTGGCCACCTTGCTGCTGGAACCGGACAGACTGGTGCCGGTCAGCCGCCTGGTCGAGGCCGTCTGGAGCGAGACGCCCCCGACGACCGCCTCGCACCAGGTCCGCAAGGCCGTCGCGCACCTGCGCCGGCGGGTTCCCGACGGCAACGGACTGATCCTCACCGACGGCCCCGGGTACCGGGTGTCGGTCGAGGGCACCCAGCTCGACCTGCTCGAGTTCACCGCCGGTACGGCCGCCGCGGGCCGCGCCGTCGCCGAGGGCCGCCCCGCCGACGCCGTCGCCGAACTGCGGCGCGCCCTGGCGCTGTGGCGCGGACCGGTGCTCTCCGGCATGGACGGCCCGGTGATCGAGGCCGCCGCGACCACCCTCAACGAGCGCCACCTCGCCGCCGCCGAGCAGCTCGTTGAGCTCCGCCTCGGCCTCGGGGAGGCCGCCGAACTCGTCGCCGACCTGCGCCGGTTGGTCTGCGAGCACCCGCTGCGCGAGACGCTGCGCGGACATCTGATGCTGGCTCTCTACCGCAGCGGCCGCCAGGCCGAGGCGCTGGAGGAGTACGGCAAGGTCCGCGCACTCCTCGCCGAGGAGCTGGGCATCGACCCCGGCCGCCCGCTGACCCGCCTCTACGAGGGCATCCTGCGCGAGGCCCCGGAACTCGCCGCCCCCGAACGCCCCGCGCCCCCCGCCCGGCACTCCGGGCCGCCCCGGCAGCCCGGGCCCGCGCCGGCCCACGCCCTCGCCCCGGTGCCGCCCCCGGGCAGCGGGGCCCCGGAAGCCGCCGTACCCGCGGACGGCCCGGTTCCCGGCGCCGCACCGACGACGGCCGCGGCGGGGGTTTCCCCGCCGGCTGCTCCCGTCACGGCCCCCTCGGCACCCGGGGCGCCGGGCGGCGGGCCCACGGCGGCCACCACCGCCCCGGCCCCCTGCACCCTCCCGTACGACCTGTCCGACTTCACGGGCCGCCGGGAGGACCTCGCCGCACTTCTTGCCTGCATCCACCGCAAGAACGATCCTGCAAACACGTCGACCACGATGGTCGCCATCGACGGCATGGGCGGCAGCGGCAAGACCTCCCTCGCCGTGCGCGCCGCCCGCCAGGTCGCGCACCTCTTCCCCGACGGCCAGCTCCACATCGACCTGCAGGGCTTCACCCCCGGCGGGCGCTCGGTGACCCCGGCCGCCGCCCTCGACACCCTGCTGCGCGCGGTCGGCACGCCCGCCGAACGCATCCCCGACGACGCCGAGGGGCGCGCCGCGCTCTGGCGGTCCGCGCTCGCCGACCGCCGCGTCCTGCTGCTCCTGGACAACGCGCACGACGCCGCGCAGATCCTCCCGCTCCTCCCGCCCGCGCACGGTTGCCTGGTCCTGGTCACCAGCCGGTCCCGGCTGTTCGACCTGGACGGCGCCGAGTGGATCTCCATCGGCCCCATGTCCCACGAGGACGGCGAGCAGCTCCTGACCGAGATGCTCGGCCCGGCCCGGGTCGCGGCCGAGCCGGAGGCGACGGCCGAACTCGTCGAGCTGTGCGGCCGGCTCCCGCTCGCCCTGCGCATCGTCGCCGCCCGGCTGCGCAACCGGCCCCGCTGGACGGTCCGTTACCTCGCCGACCGGCTGCACGACGAGACCCGCCGTCTGGAGGAGCTCAGCGTCGGCGAGCGCAGTGTCGCCGCGTCCCTGCGCCTGTCGTACCAGGCCATGGACGACGAACACCGCACCGCGTTCCGGATGTTGAGCCTGCATCCCGGCTCCGACCTCGACGCCCACTCCGCCGCCGCGCTGTTCGGCCTGGACCCGCACGGCTCCGAGGCGATCCTGGAACGCCTCCTGGACGTCCACCTCCTGCAGCAGCCGGACATGGGGCTCTACCGGTTCCACGATCTGGTGCGGAACTTCGCGCAGAGCCAGCGTGGCCCGGCCACCGAGCGGGACGACACCCAGGCCGTCGAACGCCTCCTGGACTACTACCTCTCCGCCTCCGAGGAGGCCTGCCGGCTCCTCTTCCCCGGCCGCAAGCGCAGTGTCACCGGCATCCCCGAGTTCTCCGGTGAACTGCCGCCGCTGCGGGACCAGGAGTGCGCCGCCCAGTGGTTCGAGCGGGAGCACAGCAGCCTGCTGTTCGCGGTCACCCTGGCCGACCGGCACGGCTTCGACCGGCACACCGTGGGGCTCACCCGGAACATCGTGTTCCAGCTCAACGCGCGTGGACGGTTCGAGGACTTCCGCGACCTCAGCCAGGTCGCGGTGGTCGCCGCCCGCCGCATCGAGGATCTCGCGCTGCTCGGCGTCAGTCTCTCCAACCTCGGTATCGCCTGCTGGAAGCTCGGCCACTTCGACGAGGGCATCGAGGTCGTCACCGAGGGCCGCGACATCGCCCGGCGGCTCGGCGACAAGCAGACCGAGGCGCACAGCGAGTCCACCATCGGCCTGCTGCTGACCGTGCTCGGCCAGTACACCGAGGCCCTGCCCCACCTGCAGCGCGCGATCGCCCTCGACCGCGAACTGGGCATCCGCCGGGCCGAGGCCGAGACGCTGACCATCCTCAGCACCCTGCACGAGCAGCAGGGCCGCTACGAGGAGGCGGCGGCCGCCGCCCGCCAGGCACTGGCGATCCACCGTGACGTCGAGGACCGCAACAACGAGGTCATGGCCCTCACCGACCTGGCCTTCGCGCACGTCGGCCTCGGCCAGTACGAGGACGCCCGCGACTGTCTGGAGCGCGCCCGGGAGCGCTGCGACGACTTCAGCCCGCCCGGTGACTTCGCCCTGGTCCTGGCGCTCTCCGCCGAGGTCGCCCAGTGTCTGGGGCACCTCGCCGAGGCGGAGACCTGCGCGGGCCCCGCCCTCCGCCTCGCCCACGCCGGCGACAGCCCCACCCGCCAGGCCCAGGTCGAGAACCTCATCGGCCGCCTCCACCTGCGCCGCGGCGAGTACGACCAGGCCCTGGCCCTGCACACCCACGCCCACGGACTCGCCACGTCGATCCGCTACCGCGCGGAACAGGCCCGCGCCCTGGCCGGCATGGCCACCGCGGCGGAGGCCCTGGGTGACCCCGCCGCGGCCTCCGCCCACCGCACGGCGGCCATGGACCTGTTCACGTTCATGCAGGCCCCGGCGTGCCGGTACGCGGCACCGCTGGCGGTGGAGACGTCGCAGGTCGTGTCCGCGCAGTCGCGCCCGTCCTCGCGGGTGCGAGGCCGTACACCCGCTCCCTGAGCACACGCTCGCGGGCACCTGACGTACCGGCCGCGGCATCCGGCTCCGGCCGGTCCGGCACGCCGTGAGGGCGGAAACCTGAGCAGCCGTACTCAGGTCCCCGCCGTCGGTCCGGGGGACAGTGAGGGCATGACGACAAGCAGCGTCGCCCGTGGGGTGAAGGGGACGATCGTCGCGGCGGTGGCGGCGTGCGCCTGCTACGGGCTGTGGAAGGCCCTGCGCGGCTGGGCGGAGAACGCCTCCGGGGCCGGGCAGGGGGCCATGGGCGCCGGCTGGCTCGAGAGCGCGGTGGCGGGACTGGTCGGCCTGCTGTCGATGCCGCTGCTGTTGTGGGCGGGCATGCGGGTGCTGGGCGAACGGGGCGTCCACCTGCTCGTGCCGGGAGGCCTGGCGGCGTGGTGGTTCCTCGGCGGCCGGGCGGTCGAGGACGCCCACGGCACCGCGGCCACGGCCCTGCTGCTGGGCCTGTTCGCCGTGTTTGGCGGGTTGCTGTCGCTGGTCAGGACCACGGGCGAGTGACCCGGCTGGGACCGGCCCGTCTTGGCGGCTCCGTGACCGACCAGGCCACCCGTCGCCCGCAGCGTCATGGAGGCCGCCCGGCACAAGTGACGGGCGCGTGCGTGCCCGCGGCCTGCACGCGGGCACGCACGAGGAGCCGTGGGTCAGGAGCCCTTCGCGGCCGGTTCCAGGATCGCGACGCACTCGACGTGATGCGTCATCGGGAACAAGTCGAACGCCCGCAGCGTCCGCACCCGGTACCCGCCCGCGCGGAAGTACGCCAGGTCCCGGGCCAGCGCGGCCGGGTCGCAGGCGACGTACGCGATGCGGCGGGCGCCGAGGGAGGACAGGTGCTCCACGGTCTTGCGGCCCGCGCCCGCGCGGGGCGGGTCGAGGACGACGAGGTCGACCTCGGTGATACCGGTGCGCGGCAGGACCGACTCGACCTTGCCCTGCTCGATGCGCACCCGGGGGAAGTCGGCGAGGTTGTGCCGGGCGTCCTCGACGGCCCGCTTGCCGGACTCGATGCCGAGGACCGCGCCCTGTTCGCCCAGCCGGTCGGCGAGGGCGCCCGCGAAGAGGCCGGCGCCGCAGTACAGGTCGAGGGCCGTCTCGCCCTTGCGGGGCAGCAGGCCCTGCATGACGGCGGTCACCAGGGTGTCCGCGGCCTTCGTGTGCACCTGCCAGAAACCGCCGCTGCCGACCCGGTAGGTCCGCCCGTCCGCCCGTTCGCGGACGAAGGGGCGCCCGTGGACCCGGTGCACGCCGCCGTCCTTCTCGCCGACCCGCATGACCGACACCGGCCGGTCCAGTTCGACGATCGGCAGGCGGGCGCCCGGCTTCGGGGTGAGGATGACCTGACGGTCCTGGGAACCGGTCGCCGCGATCGCCTCGACCGACTCCATGCCGGACCAGTCGCGCTGCTCGACGCCCAGTTCGCTGACGCCCTCGGCCGCGATCAGGCAGCGGTCGATCGGCTCCACCTCGTGCGAGCGGTGCCGGCGCAGCCCGGCGTGGCCGGAGGCGTCGACGGCGTACTGCACGCGCGTGCGCCACTGCGGGACCTGCCCGACGGGCACCTTGTCGCCCTCGGCGGGCATCACCGTGCCGTCCCAGCCGGCCTCCTCGGGGGTCAGCCCCGCGAGCCGCTGGAGCTGCTCGGCGATCACCTCGCCCTTGAGCCGCCGCTGGGCGCCCGGCTTGGCGTGCTGCCAGTCGCAGCCGCCGCAGCGGCCGGGCCCGGCGAAGGGGCAGGGCGGCTCGACCCGGTCCTTGGACGCCTCCAGCACCCGCACCGCGTCCGCGCGCAGGAACCGGGCGCCCTCCTCGCCCTCGGTCACCCGGGCCACCACCCGCTCACCGGGCAGGGCGTGCCGGACGAACAGCACCTGCCCCTCGGACGTACGGGCGATGCAGTGGCCGCCGTGGGCGACGGGGCCGATCTCGACCTCGTACTCCTCCCCCACCAGCGACGTCTTCGGTTCTGCCTGCATGGTGGGGTGACTCCAGATGACGAAAGGGGGCGGGTGGGGCTGGACGAGGGTCGCTCGGGGCGGAGGGGGACGGGGAAGGCGGCACGCCCTGCGCGGGGGCCGCCGACCGTCGACCACGACCGCCGACAACAGCCCACCAGTCTACGTGGCCGCGCCCCCTGCCCCGTGCCCCCCGCCCGGGCCGCCTCACTCCCGCCCGCTGTGCTCCTTGGCGCGCTCCGTCGCCGGGCCGCGCCGCACCGAACCCGGGGCGCTCCACTCCTGCCGCTTGCGGGCCCGCTGCTTGGCGGCCTCCGAGGACTGGAGCTGGTACGGCACCGACGTCACCATCACGCCGGGCGTGAACAGCAGCCGGCCCTTCAGGCGCAGCGCGCTCTGGTTGTGCAGCAGGTGCTCGTACCAGTGGCCGACCACGTACTCCGGGATGATCACCGACACCGCGTCGCGCGGCGACTCCCGGCGCAGGCTCTTGACGTACTCGATCACCGGCCGGGTGACCTCGCGGTACGGGGAGTCCAGCACCTTCAGCGGTACGTCGATGCCGCGCCGCTCCCACTCCTCGCGCAGCGCCTTCGTCTCGGCCGGGTCCACGTTGACGGTGAGCGCCTCCAGCGTGTCCGAGCGCATCAGCTTGGCGTAGGCGAGCGCGCGCAGCGTCGGCCGGTGGATCTTGGAGATCAGCAGTACGGAGTGGACCCGGGAGGGACGCACGCTGTCGTCGCTGGGGCCCTCGGGCGCGGCGATCTCGGCCGCGACCCGGTCGTAGTGCCGGCGGATCGCGGTCATCGTGGCGTAGAAGATCATCATGCCGAGCAGGGCGACCCAGGCGCCGTGCGTGAACTTGGTCGCGAGGACGACGACCAGGACCAGGCCGGTGAAGAAGGCGCCGAAGGCGTTGATCGCGCGGGAGCGGATCATGTGGCGGCGCTTGGCGGGGTCGGTCTCGGTGGCCAGGTGGCGGTTCCAGTGCCGGACCATGCCGGTCTGGCTGAGCGTGAAGGACACGAACACGCCGACGATGTAGAGCTGGATCAGCCGGGTGGAGTCGGCGCCGTAGATCCACACCAGGAAGGTGGCGGCGCCGGCCAGCAGCACGATGCCGTTGGAGAAGGCGAGGCGGTCGCCGCGGGTGTGGAGCTGGCGGGGCAGGTAGCGGTCCTGGGCGAGGATCGAGCCGAGCACCGGGAAGCCGTTGTACGCGGTGTTCGCGGCGAGGAACAGCACCAGCGCGGTGGCCGCCGCGAGCACGATGAACAGGAAGCTGCCCTTGCCGAAGACGGCCTCGGCGACCTGCGTGATCACCGGGTTCTGGACGTAGCCGGACCCGACCGGGGTCCCGTTCCGCAGCAGGTCCGTCGCCGGGTTCTCGGCCATCCGCACGTCCGTGACCAGGGCGAGCACGATGATGCCGCAGAACATGGTGACGGCGAGCAGGCCCATCATGGCGAGCGTGGTCGCCGCGTTCCTCGACTTGGGCTTGCGGAAGGCCGGGACGCCGTTGGAGATGGCCTCCACACCGGTGAGCGCGGCACAGCCGGAGGAGAAGGCCCGCAGCAGCAGGAACACCAGCGCGAACCCGGCCAGCCCCTGGTGCTCGGCCTCGATGTGGAACTGCGCGGTCGGCGCCCGCATGGTGTCCCCGAGCACCAGCCCCCGGAACGCGCCCCACACGATCATGATGAAGACGCCCGAGACGAAGACGTACGTCGGGATCGCGAAGAGCTTGCCGGACTCCCGCACGCCGCGCAGGTTCATCAGCGTCAGCAGCACGATCACGGCGACGGCGCACGCGGTCTTGTGCTCGACGACGAACGGGATCGCCGAGCCGAGGTTCTCGATGCCCGAGGCGATCGAGACGGCGACCGTGAGGACGTAGTCGACGAGCAGTGCGCTCGCCACCGTCAGGCCGGCCCGGGGACCGAGGTTGGTCGTCGCCACCTCGTAGTCGCCGCCGCCGCTGGGGTAGGCGTGCACGTTCTGCCGGTAGGAGGCGACCACGGTGAACATCAGCACGACCACCGCGACGGCGATCCAGGGGCTGAAGTGGTACGCCGACACGCCCGCGATGGACAGGACCAGCAGCACCTCCCCGGGCGCGTACGCCACGGAGGACAGCGGGTCGGAAGCGAAGACGGGGAGGGCGATGCGCTTCGGCAGGAGGGTCTCACCCAGCCGGTCACTGCGCAGTGCGCGCCCGATCAGGATCCGTTTGGGCACGTCGGTCAGTTTGGACACAACAGAGGATCGTAAGCCTTCGAACTGGAGGCCGCCCACCGGCCACCCCCATAACCTGCGCCCGCGTGCGGGCGAGGACCGCCCGGACGGTCCCGGACCCCGGGTAACCCTCCACGGGGGTGCCCACGCGCACCGCACGTGTGTAGCTTTGTCGCCGGTCTGAGACCCTGGTCAAAGCCACGTCAACAACCTTTGACACCGGAAGGACGGTCGTGCACATCGTCATCATGGGCTGCGGCAGAGTGGGTTCCGCTCTCGCCCAGACCCTGGAGCAACAGGGGCACACGGTCGCCGTGATCGACCAGGACCCCACCGCCTTCCGGCGCCTCGGCTCCTCGTTCGGCGGCCGCAGGGTCACCGGGGTCGGCTTCGACCAGGACACCCTGCGCGAGGCCGGCATCGAGGAGGCCGGGGCCTTCGCCGCCGTGTCCAGCGGCGACAACTCCAACATCATCGCCGCCCGGGTGGCCCGCGAGATGTTCGGCATCGAGAACGTCGCCGCGCGCATCTACGACCCCCGGCGCGCCGAGGTCTACCAGCGCCTGGGCATCCCGACAGTGGCCACGGTCCGCTGGACCGCCGACCAGATGCTGCGCCGGCTGCTGCCGTCCGGGGCCGAGCCGCTGTGGAGGGACCCGACGGGCGGAGTCCAGCTCGCCGAGGTGCACACCTCGCCGGCCTGGGTCGGCCACAAGATCAGCAGGCTCCAGGAGGAGACGGGCGTGCGCGTGGCGTTCCTCACCCGCCTCGGGGAAGCGATCCTGCCCACCTCGCAGACGGTGTTGCAGGAGGGGGACCTGGTGCACGTGATGATGCGGACCGACGAGGTCGCGAAGGTCGAGGCGGCGTTCGCCAAGGGTCCCGAGGAAGGCGGTCAGTGATGAGGGTCGCCATCGCCGGAGCCGGCGCCGTGGGCCGATCGATCGCGGGCGAGCTGCTGGAGAACGGCCACGAGGTCCTGCTGGTCGACAAGGCGCCGACGGCCATCTCGGTCGAGCGCGTCCCGCAGGCGGAGTGGCTGCTCGCCGACGCCTGCGAGATCACCTCCCTCGACGAGGCCGCGCTCCAGCGCTGCAACGTCGTGATCGCCGCCACGGGCGACGACAAGGTCAACCTCGTCGTCTCGCTCCTGGCCAAGACGGAGTACGGCGTCCCGCGCGTCGTCGCCCGCGTGAACAACCCGAAGAACGAGTGGCTCTTCAACGAGTCCTGGGGCGTGGACGTCGCCGTGTCGACCCCCCGCCTGATGTCCGCCCTGGTCGAGGAGGCGGTGAGCGTCGGCGACCTGGTCCGCCTGCTCCGCTTCAGCCACGGCGACGCCAACCTGGTCGAGCTGACCCTGCCCGAGGAGTCGGCCCTGGCCGGCACGCAGGTTGGTGACGTGGAGTGGCCCGAGGACACGTCCCTGGTCACCATCATCCGCGGCACGCGTGTGCTGACCCCGTCCCGCGAGGACTCCCTGGAGCCGGGCGACGAACTCCTCTTCGTCGCGGCCCAGGCCCGCGAGGAACAACTGGAGGACCTGCTGTCGGTGCGCCGGGAGGACACGCCGGAGGCATGACACGACGAGAAGGGCGCCCCGCGAGTCGCGGGGCGCCCTTTGCGTGCTCGGCCTCACGCCCCACCGAGTCGGGTGGTGGGTGGGCACAGGCCGGGGGGCTGGGGGCGGAGCCCCCGGCAAGGCTCAGCCGTCCCGACGGTGCCGGCCACCGGCGGGGGACGCCTGCTCGCCCTCCTCGGCCCGCGCGGCGTTCTCCGCCGCCTCCATCTCCGCGAACACGTCGATCGGCGCGGGCGCCTTCGCCAGGAACACCCACGTCAGCCACACCGCCAGCAGGAACGGCGGGATCTTCAGCGCCACCAGCACCCAGCCCAGTTGCGTGGTGTCCGCCCACCAGTACAGCGGGAAGAGGACCGCGCACTTGGCCAGCAGGATCAGTCCCCAGGCCCAGCTCGCCTTGGCGTACGCCTTCTTGCGCCCGGGGTTGCGCTTGCGCCAGGAGAGGTTCTCCTTGAACACCGGCCCGAGGATCAGCCCGATCAACGGCACCCCGGCCAGCGTGGTGACGATGTACGCGAGCGCCAGCCCCAGCGTGTAGAGCATGCCCGGCAGGTAGAAGTCCTTCGCGTTGCCGGTGAACATGGCGAACACCACACCGAAGACGACCCCGAAGACCCCGCTGAACGCGTGCTTGACGGTGTCCTTCATCGCGAGCCGCACGACCACCAGCACCAGCGACACGGCCAGGGCGGCGATCGCCGACCAGTGCAGGTCCTTGTTGATCGTGAAGATGGTGACGAAGAGGAGGCCGGGCAGCACCGTCTCGACCATGCCCCGCACGCCGCCGAACGCCTCGAACAGCGCGGCCTCCGTCACCGCCCGGGCGTCGTCCGCGGATGTGTTGTCGGTCGGCTTGTCGAGCGACGTCACCGGCTACTCCCTACCGAGGGGTCTCAGTTCGTACTTCGGGTTGAACAGCACCCGGCGGCCCCGGCTCATCGAGATCCGGCCCGATGCGAGCAGCTTGCGCCCCGGCTCTATGCCGACTATCGAACGCCTGCCCAGCCACACCACGTCCAACGCGGCGGAGCCGTCGAACAGCTCGGCCTCCAGGGCCGGGACTCCGGCGCGCGGCCGCAGGGTGACCGTGCGCAAGGTACCAGTAACCGTCACTATCTGGCGGTCCTGGCAGTCCCCGATACGGGTGCAACCGGCCGTCGCGGCATCCTCCCGCAGCTCCTCGGACTCCAGGTCCTCCTGCGACGAGGAGAGCCGGTCTAGCATGCGCCGGAACCGGCCCACCGGCTTTTCGGAACGAGGAACAGCACTCATATCTGAAGCGTACCGGGGGCGGCCGACCCGCCCGTAGCCCCGGTGCTACCGCTCGAACCGGTACCCCATCCCCGGCTCGGTGATGAAGTGCTTCGGGTGCGACGGATCGGCCTCCAGCTTCCTGCGCAGCTGGGCCATGTAGACCCGCAGGTAGTTGGTCTCCGTCCCGTACGACGGTCCCCACACCTCCTGCAGGAGCTGCCGCTGGCCGACCAGCCGGCCGGTGTTGCGCACCAGCACCTCCAGCAGGTGCCACTCGGTCGGTGTGAGCCGGACGTCCCGCCCGCCCCGGTTGACCTTCTTGGCGGCCAGGTCGACGGTGAACTCGGCCGTCTCCACCAGCACGTCCTCCTCCTCGCCCCCGGCCGGCTCGGCACGCCGCACGGCGGCCCGCAGCCGGGCCAGCAGCTCGTCCATCCCGAAGGGCTTGGTGACGTAGTCGTCGGCGCCCGCGTCCAGCGCCTCGACCTTCTCGTCGGAGGAGTGCCGCGCGGACAGCACCAGGATCGGCACCCGGGTCCAGCCGCGCAGTCCCTTGATCACCTCCACGCCGTCCATGTCGGGCAGTCCCAGGTCCAGGACGACCACGTCCGGGTGACGGGCGGCCGCGAGCCGCAGGGCGGTGGCGCCGTCGTGGGCGGCGTCGACCTCGTACTTGCGGGCCTTGAGATTGATCACGAGGGCGCGCACGATCTGCGGCTCGTCGTCGATCACGAGCACCCGGGTCATGAAGCCTGCCTTTCCGAAGGAGCCGGGGTCCGCCCGGACGCATGACGCCGCTCCGGACGGTCGGAGGGACCGGCGCGACCGGCACGGTCGGGTGCGTGGGACCCGCCCGCTCCCTGGGGGCCGCCCGACCCCTGGGGCCCGCCGGGGGGGTGGGGCCCGCCGGGGGCGAAGGGGCCGGTCGGGTCGTCCGCCCGGTCGGCGGGAACCTCCGGCTCCGCACCACTCTCCGCCCCGCCCGCCGCGCGCAGGGTCAGCACCATGGTGAGTCCTCCGCCGGGCGTGTCCTCCGCCCTGAGCGTGCCCCCCATCGCCTCGGCGAAGCCGCGGGCCACCGCGAGGCCGAGCCCGACCCCGGCCCCGCGCGGGGCGTCGCCGTAGCGCTGGAACGGCTCGAATATCCGCTCCTTGGCCTCGTCCGGCACCCCGGGCCCCCGGTCGACGATCCGCACCTCCACCCGGTCGGCGAGGGCACTGGCGGCGACCAGGACGGGCCGGCCGGGCGGGCTGTACTTCACGGCGTTCTCCACCAGGTTGGCCACCGACCGCTCCAGCAGCCCGGCGTCCACCGCGACCATGGGCAGCGTCTCCGGGATGTCCAGTTCCACGCTGTCCTCGGCCACCCCGCCGAGCGCCATCGGCACCACCTCGTCCAGGTCGATCTCCCGGACCAGCGCGGTGACCGTGCCGGTCTGGAGCCGGGACATGTCCAGCAGGTTGCCCACGAGGTGGTCGAGCCGGTCCGCGCCCGCCTCGATGCCCTCCAGCAGCTCCGCCTGGTCCTCCTCGGACCAGGCCACGTCGTCCGAGCGCAGGCTCGACACGGCCGCCTTGATGCCCGCCAGCGGGGTGCGCAGGTCGTGGCTGACGGCCGCGAGCAGCGCCGTGCGGATCCGGTTGCCCTCGGCCAGCGCCCGCGCCCGGTGGGCCTCCTCCCGCAGCCGCCGCCGGTCCAGCACGACCGCGGCCTGCGCGGCGAACGCGGCCAGCACCCGGCGGTCCTCCGCGGGCAGCACCCGCCCGGTCAGCGCCAGCGCCATGTGGTCCCCGACCGGCACGTCGACGTCCGCGTCCTCGGGCCGCTCGACCGGGCCCCCGACCCCCGCGCGCCCCGCGCAGGTCCACGGCGCCAGGTCGTCGGCGCGCTCCAGCAGCGCCGCCGACTCCATCCCGAACGTCTCCCGCACCCGCTCCAGCAACGCCTCCAGGCTGGTCTCACCGCGCAGCACGTTGCCCGCGAGGTAGGACAGGATCTCCGACTCGGCCCGCAGCCGCGCCGCCTGGTGCGTACGCCGGGCCGCGAGGTCCACCACGGACGCCACGGACACCCCCACCCCGACGAAGATCGTTATGGCGACGATGTTCTTGGGGTCGGCGACCGTCCAGCGGTGCAGCGGGGGTGTGTAGAAGTAGTTCAGCAGCAGACAGCCGAGCGCCGCGGAGGTCAGCGCGGGCAGCAGCCCGCCGAGCAGCGCCGCCGCCACGGTCACCGTCAGGAACAGCAGCATGTCGTTGGCGAGCCCGAGGTCCACGGCGTTCAGCCCGAACGCCAGGGCCACCGGCCCGCCCAGACCGATCAGCCAGCCCCACACCACGCGCGCCCGCCCGAGCCGCGCCCCGCGCGCCACCGGCAGCCCGCGCCCCCTGGCCACCTCGTCGTGGGTGACGATGTGCACGTCCAGGTCGGGTCCCGAGTCCCGCGCCACCGTGGTGCCGACGCCGGGCCCGAAGACGTACTGCCAGGTCTTGCGGCGCGAGGAGCCGAGCACGATCTGCGTGGCGTTCACCCCGCGGGCGAAGTCCAGCAGCGCGGCCGGGACGTCGTCGCCCACCACGTGGTGGAAGCTGCCGCCCAGGTCCTCGACCAGGGTGCGCTGCACGGCGAGTTCCTTCGGCGAGGCGGACGTCAGGCCGTCGCTGCTGGCGACGTACACGGCCAGGACCTCGCCGCCGGCCCCCTTCTCCGCCAGCCGCACCGCCCGCCGGATCAGCGTGCGCCCCTCGGGGCCCCCGGTCAGCCCGACGACGATCCGCTCGCGCGACCCCCAGATCTTCGAGACCCGGTGCTCGCTGCGGTAGCGCTGGAGGTACTCGTCGACCCGGTCGGCCACCCACAGCAGCGCGAGCTCCCGCAGCGCGGTGAGGTTGCCGGGCCGGAAGTAGTTCGACAGCGCGGCGTCGACCTTGTCCGGCTGGTAGACGTTCCCGTGCGCCATCCGCCGCCGCAGGGCCTCGGGCGACATGTCGACCAGCTCGATCTGGTCGGCGCGGCGCACCACCTCGTCGGGCACGGTCTCCTGCTGCCGTACGCCCGTGATCGACTCGACGACGTCACCCAGGGACTCCAGGTGCTGGATGTTCACGGTGGAGACCACGTCGATCCCCGCTGCCAGCAGCTCCTCGACGTCCTGCCACCGCTTGGCGTTGCGGGAGCCGGGGACGTTCGTGTGGGCCAGTTCGTCCACCAGGGCCACCCGGGGGCGGCGCGCCAGCACCGCGTCCACGTCCATCTCGGTGAAGGCCGTGTCCCGGTACGCCAGCTCCCGGCGGGGCACCTGCTCCAGACCGCTCAGCATCACCTCGGTGCGCGGCCGGCCGTGGTGCTCGACGAAGGCCACCACGCAGTCCGTGCCCCGCTCCACCCGGCGGTGCGCCTCCGACAGCATGGCGTACGTCTTGCCGACGCCCGGTGCCGCACCGAGGTAGATCCGAAGCTTGCCGCGTGCCATGGCCCCATTGTCTTCCCGTGCTTCCCGCCCACGCAGCGTCGACCTTACGGCCACGGACCCCGGCGGACGGGACACGGGCCGTCCTCGCGGGGCGGCCTTGACGCAACTCTGACGCCCCGGCGCTCCTCGCGCTCGCGCGGGTCGGCCGGCGCATCCGCAGCGGCACGCCCATGTTCTCCGCAGCCGACAGGATCGGAACCAGCCCGACGGACTGGAAGACGAAGCCGACGCGGTCGCGGCGCGGGGCGAGCAGGCCGTCCCCTCCGGACTTATGGACGTGCTCGATGCGCACCATGGTGCCGGTGGCGGTCCCGCTCATGTGTCCTCCCCGTCGGTCCCCCGTGGCCCCGCGGGCCGGGCGTCGGTATCGCGACGTCCGCCCGGCCCTCGACGGCCGTGCCCGCCTTCACCTCTTCATCGGACGAGGACCCCGGATCGGTTCACGGGACCGCCGGACCCTGTGGGGAGGTCACGCCGGATTGTCGCCGTGGGTCAGCGTCTCCCAGGCCACGAACAGGTTGTTGCTGCCCGCGGGCCGGTTGCGCTGGGTGAGTGTCTGGGTGTTCGTCATGGCGATGCCCAGCCGGTTGTGCAGGGCGTTGTAGCCGACCTCGGTGACCGGTCCCAGGCCGAGGTTCAGGGAGCCGCCGCACAGCCAGCTGGGGACGGCCGCGCCGAGTTCGTACTTGGCCTGGAAGCCGAGGGCCTGCCGGAGCCGTTCGCCGACGTCCGTGCCGTACAGGTCCTGGCCCTGGATGCGGCTGGTCTCGGCGATGTGCGAGATGGCGGAGATGCCGTACCCGGTGTGCGTGAAGTCGCGGCAGGTCTCCTGGGTGAGGCCGGTGACGAAGGTCGACTGCCCCTGCCAGTAGGCGACGATCTTGTCCCGGGTGGTGAGGTTCTGGCTCGGCACGGTCTTCGGCAGGTCGCCGTCCGAGGCGAGGTAGACGTAGGCGGCGGTGCGCGTGCGGAACGTCGCCATGGCCTTGTCGTAGGACGCCTTGTCCTCGAGGAAGACGGAGATGCCGACGGCGGCCTCCATCATGGACAGCTCCCAGTTGCCGTTGGAGTTCGAGCCGTTGATCACCTCGGGCAGGTAGACGGTGCGCAGCATGGTCGCGAAGCGGCCCGAGTTGGCCCAGCCGCCGGTGTACGTGTACTTGATGATCTCGGCGGCCCGGGGCCAGGTCGAGCCGGCCCAGCCGGTCTGCAGGGGCGCGTTGCTGTTGGTGTGGTCCTGGATCACGGCGGACCAGGCGTCCATGAGCTGGATGGCCTTCTTGGCGTACCGGTCGTCGCGCGTGAGGTACCAGGCGAGGGCGTCGGTGTACGCGGCGATCGCGTCCTCCCGCTCGTCGGTGCAGCCGTAGTTGGGGTTGGAGTACGAGCCGCACTCCACGACCGCGCGGGGTTTGGGCGTGCGGTTCAGGTCGGCGTACTTGCTCGCCAGGAGCTGGTCGAAGGCGCTCTTCCAGGGCTGGGCGCCGGCGTCGACCTTGCCGCGGGCGAAGTCGAGTTGGGCCCGGGAGACGGTGACTCCGGGGTGGGCGAACGTGGTGGGGGCGGCCTCGGCGCGCGGCGCGGTGACGGGCTGGGCGAGGAGGCCGAGGGCCAGGGCGCTGACGGTGCCGACGAGCAGTGCGGTCCGACGCATGGCGACTCCGTTCTCATATGTGAACGCAGCTCGCTCTTATGAACGCTGCGTTGAGCGGAGACCATAGGTACGGACCAGAACACCGTCAAGGATGCGCGCATGACAAGTTTCGGGAGCGGCGGGACACGCCGGAGGGCCGCACCCCGTGGGGGTGCGGCCCTCCATGTCGCTCGCGGTCAGCGGACCTCGGTGATCTCCGGTCCGCGCTGCAACTGACCCATGCCCCCGGCGAAGCGGGAGCCCTCGTCCTGCTGCTGGACGCCCTCCGGCACCATCTGGGCGTCGTTGGGCAGCTTCAGCACGATCGGGTCGCGGGGCGCCATCGGGCCCTCGCCGCGGACCACGACCGTGTCCCTGAAGATCTGTTCGAGCAGCCCGGCCGCCTGCGGCTGGACCGCGCCCTGGCCGGAGATCACCCCGCGCAGGAACCAGCGCGGGCCGTCCACGCCGACGAACCGCACGACCTGGAAGCCGCCCGTGCCGTCCGGCAGCTGCACCGGCACCTGGGCGCGCAGCTCCCAGCCCAGCGGCCCCTCGACCTCGTCGACGATGCCGCCCTGCTGGGTGATGCCGGCGGCGATCTCCTCGCGCACCTCGCCCCAGATGCCCTCGCGCTTGGGCGCGGCGAACGCCTGGAGCTGGACGGCGCTGTCGCGCAGGACGACGGTCGCCGCGACGATGGCGTCGCCCGCCACCTCGACCCGCAGCTCCATGCCGTCGACACCCGGCACGAACAGTCCGCCCAGGTCGACGCGCCCCTCGGCGGGGTCGCGCACCTCGGTGCTGTCCCAGGGCCCGTCCGGCCGCGGCTCGGGCTCGAGCCGTACGCGCTCGCGCTCGGCCTCCACGTCGTCCGCCTCAGTGTCGACACTGTCGACGACCTGCTCGGCCTCGCCGGCCGCGTCCTCGGCGGCACCCTTCTTCTTGCGACGTCCGAACACGTCACTGTCCTTCCCGGTCGGATACGACCGAAGCGTATCGATACCCACCCGTCGTGCCGCCCTCGGCGGCGTCACCGCTTGTGCTGTTCGTGCCGGCCACGGCGGCATGACCGCCGGTGGACCCGAAGCCCCCCTCGGCCCGCGCCGAATCGGGAAGCTCCGCGACCTGGAGGAAGCGGACCCTCTCGACCTGCTGGACGACCAGTTGGGCGATCCGGTCGAAGCGCTCGAACCGCACGGTCTCGCGCGGGTCGAGATTCACCACGATCACCTTGATCTCCCCACGGTACCCGGCATCAACCGTCCCCGGGGCATTCACGAGGGCGACGCCGCACCGGGCGGCGAGCCCGGACCGCGGGTGCACGAAGGCCGCGTACCCCTCGGGCAGGGCGATCGACACCCCCGTGGGCAGGACGGCCCTCTCGCCCGGCGCCAGCTCACACGCCTCGGTGGTGCGCAGATCGGCCCCCGCGTCCCCGGGGTGCGCGTACGCCGGAAGCGGTACGTCGGGGTCGACGCGCCGGACCAGCACCTCCAGGGGGGCGCGGCTCACGGGTTCACCTCGAAGGCGCGGGCCCGCCTGACCTGGTCCGGGTCGCTCATGGCGGCCTGGATCTCCTCGTCGCGCCCGTGCTGCACGAAGTGGTCGACCTTCACCTCGACGAACAGGGCGTCGGCCCGGACGGCGACCGGTCCGTCGGGGGCCCCGATCCGCCCGGTCGCCGTGGCGTAGATCTTGCGTCCGGCCACCGCGGTGACCTCGGCCTGCAGGTGGAGCGTGGTCCCGACCGGCACGGGGCGCACGAAGTCGGTCTCCAGCCGTCCGGTCACGGCGATCGTGCGCAGCAGCCAGTTCAGCGAGCCGAGCGTCTCGTCCAGCGCGGAGGCGAGCACACCGCCGTGCGCGAGACCGGGCGCCCCCTGGTGGGCGGGCCGCACGGTGAACTCGGCGGCGATGGTCACGCCCTCACCGGCCCGTGCCTCCAGGTGCAGCCCGTGCGGCTGACTGCCACCGCATCCGAAACAGTGTTCGTAGTGGGCACCGAGGAGTTCCCCGGGCGCGGGGGCGTCGGGGTGCCGTACCGGGGCAACGGCGTCGGCCGGGGGCTGAAGAGCTGGGGAAGTACCACTCACAGGCGCAGACCTTACCCGCGCGTCGGGCCTCCCCGGACACCGTGCCAAGCTTGGTTTCATGCAGCTCTCCGGCACCCCGTACGAAGAACGTCTCACCGCACCGCGCTCGTGGTGGCTGATCTCGTTCCTCGTGGGCCTCGCGATGGCCCTGATCCTGCTGCCGTTCGGGACCCTGCCGCTGCTGGGCGGCCTGGTCGGCGGCACCGCCGTGGCGGCCGTCATGGCCAGCTCCTACGGCTCGCTGCGCATCCGCGTGGTGGGGGACTCACTGATCGCCGGCGAGGCGAAGATCCCGGTCACGGCGCTGGGCGCGACGCAGGTGCTGGACGCGGAGGAGGCGCGCGCCTGGCGCACGTACAAGGCCGACACGCGTGCCTTCCTGCTGCTGCGCTCCTACATCCCCACGGCACTGAAGGTCGAGGTCACCGACCCCGAGGACCCGACGCCGTACCTGTACCTGTCGACCCGGGACCCGCAGGGGCTGGCGCAGGCGCTGGAGGCGGCGCGCAAGGCCGCCGCCTAGGTCGTTCCCTCGCGCGCGTGGGTACGGTGTGCGCCTTTACGAAGACTTTCCGCCTCCGGGCTTTCCGCCGCCGAGTTCCCTGGTGACCTCGTCCAGGGTCACCGGGTCCGCCGGCTTCTCCAGCGGCGGCAGGGCTGGCAGGGCGTCCCAGGGCACCTGGAACCGGCGCAGGTCGGCGCGGACCTTGGCGGCGAGTTTCCTGGTGTCCCGCCGGTTCATCACGGCGCCGACGGCGGCGCCCACCATGAACGGCATCAGGTTGGGCAGGTCACGCACCATGCGCTTCATGATCTGCTGGCGCAGTTCGCGCTTCATGGGGCCGCCGAGCGCGGCATTGAAAGAGGCGGGCTTGAGCACGTCGACGCCGCGCTCGCCCGACCAGGAACGCAGGTAGGCGGTGCTGCGGTCCTTCAGACCGCCCGGCGGTCGTACGCCGTAGACCTCGTGGAGTTCGGCGATGAGCTTGAGCTCGATCGCGGCCACGCCGGTGATCTCCGCGGCCAGCTCGGTGGGCATGGCCGGGGGCACGGGAAGCATCGCCGCCGCCCCGACGCCGGCTCCCACGGTGGCGCTGGCGGCCGCGGCGCCCGCCACGAGCTTGTCGGCGAGCTGTTCGGGCCCCAGGCCCGGGAACTGCTTGCGCAGCGTCTGGAGGTCCCGTACGGGGATCCGGGGGGCTATGTCGATGATCCGGTCGGCGAGGTGTCCCAGGGCCGCCCTGGCGCGGTTGCCGCCCTTGCGGGCGCCTTCGCGGGCCAGGTCCCGGGCCTTCTCCCGGATCGCCACGGCCCGTCGCCGTGCGACGGGCGCGGGGCTCGCCGTCGGCGCCGGGACGCCGTCCCGGTCGTCCGCCGGTTCGAGCGAGGCCGCTCCCGCAGGGACGATTCCCTTGCCGGCGGGGCCTCGCTCGTCGTCACGCACGCCGTGGGGGCCTTCCACGGCCCCCTTGTCCGCTCCCCGAAGGTGGAAGCGGCGCTTCCGAGGAGGGGTCGAGCCAGTCACGGCCGACCCGCCCTCAGTCGCAGTCGCGGCAGATCGGCTGGCCGTTCTTCTCCCTGGCCAGCTGGCTGCGGTGGTGCACCAGGAAGCAGCTCATGCACGTGAACTCGTCCTGCTGCTTGGGCAGCACTCGGACGGCCAACTCCTCGTTCGAGAGGTCGGCTCCGGGCAGCTCGAGGCCTTCGGCGGCCTCGAACTCGTCGACGTCGACGGAGGACGCCGACTTGTCGTTCCGCCGGGCCTTCAGCTCTTCGAGGCTGTCGGAGTCGACGTCGTCGTCGGTCTTGCGTGGAGTGTCGTAGTCGGTAGCCATGTCGCTCTCCCCCTCTGGGTGTCTGCGGTGTCTCCAGCGCACGTAACGCGTGAGAGGCCGGACTTGTGCCCGACCCGAGGCGGAGATTTTGCCTCACATCAAGGTCTGTTACTCAATCGACACCCAACCGGACTCCTCAAGAGTGATCGGCTTGGATGGCGAAGCGGACCGTACACGGTTCCCATGCCGCACTTCAAAGGCGTCTCACCGTGTACTTCCCGTGATATGCACCCCCGAAAACAGGGACTTTCCCGGCTTTCGGGCAGCCCACATGATCACGGAGAGTAGATGGCCGGAAATTCGCGCTTGTGATCGATCACACACGGAGCGCTCGAGCGGAGGCCGTGAGAATTCCGCTCGAAGCGAACAGTTCCGTGGATGCCGACGCGAGCTTTTCAGAGGGGCAGCGTGACCCGCATCACAAGACCTCCCCCTTCCCTCGGCTGTGCCGCGATGTGACCGCCGTGGGCGCGTGCCACGGACCGGACGATCGACAGGCCGAGTCCGACTCCCTTGTCGCTGCCCGTCCGCTCCGTGCGCAAACGCCGGAAGGGCTCAAACAGATTGTCGATCTCGTACGCCGGCACGACCGGCCCCGTGTTGGACACGACCAGCACCGCCTGGCCGTGCTGCACCTCCGTGGTGACCTCGACCCAGCCGCCCTCGGGGACGTTGTAGCGCACCGCGTTCTGCACCAGGTTCAGGGCGATGCGCTCCAGCAGGACGCCGTTGCCCTGGACGACGGCGGTCTCCCGCTTGCCGCGGATGTCGACGCCCTTGGCCTCCGCCTCGCCGTGCACCTGGTCGATGGCCTGTCCCGCGACCTCGGCGAGGTCGACGGGCTTGCGCTCGACGATCTGGTTGTCGCTACGGGCGAGCAGCAGCAGCCCCTCCACGAGCTGTTCGCTGCGCTCGTTGGTGGCCAGCAGCGTCTTGCCGAGCTGCTGGAGCTCCACGGGCGCGTGCGGGTCGGACAGGTGCACCTCCAGCAGCGTGCGGTTGATCGCCAGGGGCGTGCGCAGCTCGTGCGAGGCGTTGCCGACGAAGCGCTGCTGGGCGGTGAAGGCCCGCTGGAGGCGCTCCAGCATCTCGTCGAAGGTGTCGGCCAGCTCCTTGAGCTCGTCGTCCGGGCCGTCCAGCTCGATGCGCCGGGACAGGTCCGAGCCCGCCACCGCGCGCGCCGTGCGCGTGATGCGCCCGAGCGGGGAGAGCACCCGGCCGGCCATGGCGTAGCCGAACGCGAACGCTATGACCGCGAGGCCGAGCAGGGCCAGCAGCGAGCGGCTGAGCAGGTGGTCCAGGGCGACCTGGCGCTGGCTGTCGATGCAGGCGCTGATCGCGGAGTTGAACTCGGGCAGCGTCAGGTTGCCGGAGGTGACGGCGGGGCAGTTGTCGCTGCTGACCTTGATGTCCGTGCCGCCCGCGATCTTGAACAGGGGTTCGTTGCCCGTGTTCAGGGCCTGCGCGGCCAGCAGGTAGATGATCGACAGCAGCAGGATGCCGGCGATCAGGAACATGCCGCCGTACAGCAGGGTGAGCCGTATGCGGATGGTCGGGCGCAGCCACGGGAACGGGGGCTCCGCTCGCCGGGGGTCCCAGGTGGGCTTCGGTGGCGCCTGCGGGGGCGCGGGTGTCGCGGCCACGGGATCAGATCCGGTAGCCGGAACCGGGCACGGTGACGATCACCGGGGGCTCGCCGAGCTTGCGGCGCAGGGTCATCACGGTGACCCGTACGACGTTGGTGAAGGGGTCTGTGTTCTCGTCCCAGGCCTTCTCCAGCAGTTGCTCCGCGGAGACGACGGCGCCCTCCGAGCGCATCAGCACCTCCAGGACGGCGAACTCCTTCGGCGCGAGCTGGACCTCCTTGCCGTCGCGGAAGACCTCGCGGCGGTTGGGGTCGAGCTTGATGCCGGCGCGCTCGAGCACGGGCGGCAGCGGCACGCTGGTGCGCCGGCCGAGGGCACGCACGCGGGCGATCAGCTCGCTGAAGGCGAAGGGCTTGGGGAGGTAGTCGTCGGCGCCGATCTCCAGTCCCTCGACCCGGTCGCTGACGTCGCCGGAGGCCGTGAGCATCAGCACGCGCGTGGGCATGCCGAGCTCGACGATCTTGCGGCACACGTCGTCGCCGTGCACGAGCGGGAGGTCGCGGTCGAGGACGACCACGTCGTAGTCGTTGACGCCGATGCGCTCCAGGGCGGCCGCACCGTCGTACACGACGTCGACGGCCATGGCCTCCCGGCGCAGTCCGGTGGCCACCGCATCGGCGAGCAGCTGCTCGTCCTCGACGACGAGTACGCGCACGTCGCTTGTCCTTCCTGTGTCCACCCGCGTAGCGCGTGGGGCGCTCGCGGGCAGCGTCTGCCGGGGGTGTGACCTCCATCCTGCCCTTTTCGGCCATAAGTCGGCAGTAAGGCGGGAGGGGGCCGCTCCGGCGCCGGGTGCGGGCCCCGGGAATGCCGGATTTTCTCCGTGGGTTGAGGTTTCCGTGGAAGGGAGCGGGGGGAGGACGCTTTACACCCCGCGATCACGCTCTGCACGTACCGCAGCACCATGCGGTGCATCTCCTCCGCTGCTCCGCAGAGCGGGCGTGGGTGTCCGGCACCGTCGCCGCCCGGCAGGGCAGCGCTGGGCACCCTGTTGGAGACGTGATCGCCCCTTCCGAACGGCACACCCCCGTGCCATCGACCCACGACCCAGGACGAGGGGGCGCAGCATGGACGCATTCACTACGGGACTTCTGCAGCGCATAAAGACGACCGAGTCCGACCTGACGCGGGCTAGGGACGAAGGCGACGACTTCCTCGTCGAGGTGGAGCAGGGCGAGCTCGACGACCTGCGCCGCCTCGCGGCCGAGCACGGTGTGGAGGTCGGCGCCACGAGCGTCTGACCAGTTCGTGGACCGACGGGCCTCCGGTGAATCCAGCACCGGGGGCCCGTCGGCGTTCCCGGCGGCTAGCGCCAGGCGTCGAAGTCCTCCAGGAGCCGCTGGAGGGGCTCGAAGACGCCCGGGGCGGCCGCGATCGTCAGGGCGTGCGAGGGGCGCTCTCCGGGCCGTCCACCGGTCAGGGCGCCCGCTTCCCGGGCGATGAGGTCCCCCGCCGCGACGTCCCAGGGGTGCAGTCCGCGCTCGTAGTAGCCGTCCAGGCGGCCGGCGGCCACGTCGCACAGGTCGACCGCGGCGGAGCCGCCGCGCCGGATGTCCCGCAGCAGCGGGACGAGCCGGGCGGCGACCTCGGCCTGGCGGGTGCGGACCTCGGTGACGTAGTTGAAGCCGGTGGACACCAGGGCCTGCTCCAGCGGCGGAGCCGGCCGGCAAGCGAGCGCGCGGGTGCCGTCCCAGGCGCCGGTGGCCCACGCCCCGCCCCCGCGCACCGCGTGGTACGACTCGCCGCGCATCGGGATCTCCACGACGCCGGCGACGGTCTCGCCGTCCTGCTCGGCGGCGATGGAGACGGCCCAGGTGGGCAGGCCGTACAGGTAGTTCACGGTGCCGTCGAGCGGGTCGATCACCCAGCGGACTCCGCTGGTGCCGTCGCCGGAGGCGCCCTCCTCGCCGAGGAAGCCGTCGTCGGGGCGCCGCTCGGCGATCAGTGTGGTGATCAGCTTCTCGGCGGCGATGTCCATCTCGGTGACCACGTCGATGGGGCTGGACTTGGTCGCGGCGACGGCGAGGTCGGCGGGCCGGCCGTCGCGCAGCAGGGCACCGGCCCTGCGGGCGGCCTCCTGGGCGATCTCCAGCAGCTCGGTGTGCAGGGGGTCGGTCACGGGGGTCCTCACGCGTAGGGGCTGTCGGCGCCCGCGGCGGCGGGCCGGGCGGCACGGGCGGGGCAGCAGCCGACGGGACAGACCTGGTGGCTGGCCCCCAGAGCGCCCAGGGCGCAGGGGGTGGCGTCCTGGCCGCGTTCGACGGCCGAGCGCTCCACGACCAGGTCCCGGACCGCGGCGGCGAAACGCGGGTCGGCACCCACGGTGGCCGAACGGCGCACCGGCA
>NZ_SZPR01000080.1 GCF_005280195.1 Streptomyces galbus
TGGCCAGGATCTCCGAGACCGGGTAGCGCGACTCCCGCCGCACCGCCATGAAGATGCGCGGCATCACCGGGAAGTGGAACGCCATGTGGCACTCGTCGCCGCCCGAGGCGTAGTCGCCGAGGTACTCGACGACGTCCTCCGGCCACTGGTTGGCCTCGGCCAGCAGGACGGTGTCGGGGTACATGGCGTCGATCTCGCGGCGCACCCGCTTGAGGAACTCGTGGGTCGCCGGGAGGTTTTCGCAGTTGGTGCCCTCGGCCGCGTAGAGGTAGGGGACGGCGTCGAGGCGGAAGCCGTCGATGCCGAGGTCGAGCCAGAACTTCAGGGCGGCCAGGATCTCCTCCTGCACGGCCGGGTTCTCGTAGTTGAGGTCCGGCTGGTGGGAGAAGAAGCGGTGGAAGAAGTACTGGCCGCGTACCGGGTCGAAGGTCCAGTTGG
>NZ_SZPR01000081.1 GCF_005280195.1 Streptomyces galbus
CCCACCCGGAACCGACCTCGACGCCTCGGACGTCAAGCGGTGGCTGCGCGAGCGGATGCCCGACCACATGGTCCCGGCAGCGGTCATGGTCGTGGACCGGCTGCCGTTCACCCCGAACGGCAAACTCGACCACCGGGCGCTCCCCGCACCGCGGTTCGCGGTGAAGGAGCAGGGCCGTCCGCCACGGACGCCCGAGGAGACCGCACTCTGCGAGCTGTTCGGCGAGGTGCTCAACACCGGCCGCCCGGTCACCCTCGACGACGACTTCTTCGACCTCGGCGGGCACTCCCTGCTCGCCGCCCGCCTCACCCACCGCGCCAACCACACCCTCGGCAGCCGTCTCACCATCCGCGACGTCTTCCAGGCACCCACCGTCGCCGACCTCACCACCCGCATCACCGCAGGGCAGGAGGCCGGGGCACGGCCCGGGCCGGTCTTCACCGCCGGGTCCGGCCGGCCGGCGCGGGTCCCGCTGTCGGGGGCGCAGCGACGGCTGTGGCTCCAGGCGTCGGTGGACGGTCCGGGCACCGCGTACAACGTGCCGCTGTGCGTACGGCTGGAGGGTGCCGTGGACCAGGAGGCGCTGCGCGCCGCCGTCCGCGACGTGGTGCGGCGCCACGAGGTGCTGCGCACGGTGATCGCCCAGGAGGAGGGGGACGCGGAGCCCTGGCAGCGGGTCCTGGACGCCGACGGGCCGGACGCGCTCGCGTTCGAGGTGGCCGCCTCCTCCGAGGAGCGGATCGAGGAGGACCTGCGGGCCGCCGCGGCCCACGTGTTCGAGCTGACCCGCCGGCCGCCGCTGCGGGTGACGCTGTTCGAGCTGGCCGCCGGGGAGCGGTACGTCCTGTCGCTGGTCCTGCACCACATCGTGACGGACGGGCAGTCCGTGCGGCCCCTCTTCGACGACCTCACCGAGGCGTACCGGGCCCGTCGCGCGGGCGGGGTCCCGGCGTGGCGTCCGCTGCCGGCGCAGTACGCGGACTGGGCGCACTGGCAGCGTCACACCCTGGCGGAGACCGGCGCGCTGGAGGACGACCTGGCGTACTGGAAGGAGGCCCTGGCCGGACTGCCGGAGGAACTGGGGCTCCAGCTCGACCGGCCGCGCCCGGCCCGGGCGGGCCACCTCGGCGGTGCGGTACCGGTCGAGTTCGGGCGTGACCTCATGGACGGTGTACGGGAGTTGGCGCGGCGGGAGCGCTGCACGCCCTTCATGGTGCTGCACGCCGCGCTGGTCGCGACGCTCACCCGGCTGGGGGCCGGCACGGATCTGCCGGTCGGCTCACCGGTGGCCGGCCGCTCGGCGGAGGAACTGCGCGGCCTGGTCGGCTTCTTCGTGAACACGCTGGTGCTGCGTGTCGACGCGTCGGGCGACCCGTCGTTCCGTGAGCTGCTCGGCCGGGTGCGGGGGACGGACCTGGACGCCTTCGCCCATCAGGACGCGCCCTTCGACCGGGTGCTGGAAGCGGTCAACCCGGTGCGGTCGCTCGCGCGGCACCCGCTGTTCCAGGTGTGCCTGGCGCTGGAGGACGGCACGGACTGCGCCGTCGAACTGCCGGGCACGGCACGGACGTACGCCCGGGTGGTGGACACCCCGACCGCCAAGTACGACTGGGAGTTCCTGCTGCGGGACGACCCGGCGGCCGGCCTCGCGGGAGCGGTCCTGTACAGCGCGGAGATCTACGAGCCGGCGACGGCCCGGCGGATGGTCCGGGCGTTCCGGACGGTCCTGGAGCACGTACTCGCCGATCCCGACGGGGCGTTGAGCACGGTGGACGTGTGCGACGCGGAGGAGCGGGTGCGGGTGGTGGAGCGGTGGAACGACACCGCCGCCC
>NZ_SZPR01000082.1 GCF_005280195.1 Streptomyces galbus
TCGACATCAACCTCGCCAGCTACTACTTCGAGAAGTACGACACCGGCTACATCATGGGCATGCTCGCCCACGAGATCGGCCTGCACCCCCTCGCCAGCCGCAACACACGCATCCCCGAGGAAGAAGACCTCTACCGCGGCATGCCCCTGATGGTCCCCGGCCTCGAAACCCTCAAGACCCCCCGCTTCATGAACACCGAAGACGCCGGCCAAGAAGACCACATCATGGCCGCCTTCCCCCACACCATCCGCCACGGCATCTACCGCACCATCGTCACGGAAATGGCCCACCTCCTCGCCGAAGAGGCACGCACCGGCGAAGAAGGCGCCAAGGCCAAGGACGTCACCG
>NZ_SZPR01000083.1 GCF_005280195.1 Streptomyces galbus
GGCGTCGACTGCCTGTGGCTGCCGCCGTTCTTCAAGTCGCCCCTGCGCGACGGCGGCTACGACGTCTCCGACTACACCGCGGTGCTCCCGGAGTTCGGCGACCTCGCCGACTTCGTGGAGTTCGTCGACGCCGCCCACCAGCGCGGCATGCGCGTCATCATCGACTTCGTCATGAACCACACCAGCGACCAGCACCCGTGGTTCCAGGAGTCCCGCAAGGACCCCGACGGCCCCTACGGCGACTACTACATGTGGGCCGACGACGACAAGCAGTACCCCGACGCCCGGATCATCTTCGTCGACACCGAGGTCTCCAACTGGACCTTCGACCCGGT
>NZ_SZPR01000084.1 GCF_005280195.1 Streptomyces galbus
TTGTGGTGGCTGCGGCCCGGGCGGAGTGCCGGGGCCGCAGTGGAGGCTTGGGGCGACGGGTGTTACTGCTTGGCGGTGGAGTCCGTCTGCTGGTTGTAGATCTCCTGGCCCGCTGCGTTGTAGGCGTGGACGTAGGGGGCCGGGGAGGGGTTGTTCCGTTCGGGGTCGGAGATGGCCGCGGTGTAGACGAACGCGCCGTCTGCCATGAGGGCCGGGTACTGCGTCGGGTTGTCGCCGAAGCTGATGGTGATCTTGGCGACGTCGGGTGTGTAGTGTCCGGCGCCCAGTGAGAGGGTCTGTTCCCCGTTGGCCGGCTCGCTGAAGCTGTCGAAGAACTCGATCAGGTGGCCGGTGCCCCACAGGCGGTCGTTGATGAACGTCGGCGGGACGGACATGCTGGTGCCCTTGTGGCCCTTCGTCTCGCACTGCACGTACTGACGGGCGGAGTTGACGGCGATGACCACGCCGTCCGTGTCCTTGGTGGCGACGGGAGCGCGGACCGCGATCACCGCATGGAAGTTCGAGGCGTCCGCGCCCAGGCAGGAGGCCAGGATCTTGGCGACGGCCCCGGCACCGATCGGGGAGGTCCTCGTGCTGGTCACGGTGAACCCGGCC
>NZ_SZPR01000085.1 GCF_005280195.1 Streptomyces galbus
GTGGCCGAACGGCGCACCGGCAGGCCCAGCTCCCGCGCCCGCGCGGTGGCCTCGGTGTCCAGGTCGTACAGGACCTCCATGTGGTCCGAGACGAAGCCGATCGGGGCCATCACCACCGCCGGCACACCGGCCGCGTGCCGCTCCTCGAGGTGATCGCAGATGTCCGGCTCCAGCCACGGGATGTGCGCCGCGCCCGAACGCGACTGGTACACCAGCTGCCAGGGGTGCTCCACCCCGGTGCGCTCACGCACCGCGTCGGCGACCAGCCGGGCCACCTCCAGGTGCTGGCGCACGTACGCGCCCCCGTCACCGTGCCCCGCCACCGGACCGGAGGTGTCCGCCGACGCGGTCGGGATCGA
>NZ_SZPR01000086.1 GCF_005280195.1 Streptomyces galbus
TGGCGGTGCGGCGGGAGTCGCGCGACCCGGTCTCGGAGATCCGGGCCAAGACGCCGGCGATCCCGTCGGGCTGCCAGTGGGGCATCTTCCTGCGCAACCACGACGAGCTCACGCTCGAGATGGTCACCGACGAAGAGCGCGACTACATGTACGCGGAGTACGCCAAGGACCCGCGGATGCGGGCCAACATCGGCATCCGCCGCCGTCTGGCGCCCCTGCTGGACAACGACCGCAACCAGATCGAGCTGTTCACCGCCCTGCTGCTGTCGCTGCCCGGCTCGCCGATCCTGTACTACGGCGACGAGATCGGCATGGGCGACAACATCTGGCTCGGCGACCGCGACGCGGTGCGCACCCCGATGCAGTGGACCCCGGACCGCAACGCCGGCTTCTCCACCTGCGACCCCGGCCGCCTCAACCTCCCGACCATCATGGACCCGGTCCACGGCTACCAGGTCACCAACGTCGAGGCGTCCATGAGCAGCCCCTCGTCGTTGCTGCAC
>NZ_SZPR01000087.1 GCF_005280195.1 Streptomyces galbus
CGCCGAGGGCGACCCCGTCAACCCCGGAGCGAGCGAAACCGGCGTCGGTGCCATCGCCGCCTTCGCGGGCGGGTGCGCTACGGATGTAGGGCTGGAGGTACTGGAAGACTACGGCGACGAGAGCAGCGGAAACGCCGGTAAAGCCATCGACTACGTACTGAAAGCTAAGGACGTTATAGACATCGGAAAAGCTTTGCTCTAAGTTGCCGTGAACAGGCCGGGGATTAAAAAATCCCCGGCCTGTTCAGGAAGGATCAAGAATGAATTCACTGGTTCTCGTACTCGTCATCGTCGCGACTGCGGCAGCGGCCGGTTTCACCATGTGGGCTCAATCGGCGAGCGCACGTGACTACTGGCGGCGGCGGCGCGGGCAGTGAGGGTCGGAGGATGAATTCTGTCACGGCCGTCATACTGGCGCTATGCGCCACGATCGCCTTCTTCGTTCTCTTCCGTTCCCTCGCGAACCGCCGAAACAAACGCTGAGTGTTCCGCAACAAGAGCGGTGCTCGGGCGCCGGTGATGGAAAGTAATCGGCCGCGCCTAGCTGGCAGCGGGGGGCGATCAGGCGCCGGTGGCGAGTCGAAGCCATCGGCGCCTAAGACCGTGTCCTATGTGGTAAG
>NZ_SZPR01000088.1 GCF_005280195.1 Streptomyces galbus
CCCGGCCGACGCGGACGAGGTGGCCGCCGCACTGCGCTCCCACGTCGCCAAGGAGATCGGCCCGATCGCCAGGCCCCGCCAGATCCTGCTGGTCGCGGAGCTCCCCAAGACCCGCTCCGGCAAGATCATGCGCCGTCTGCTGCGGGACGTGGCCGAGAACCGCGCCCTCGGCGACGTCACGACGCTCACGGACTCCGCGGTGATGGACGAGATCCGGGAGCGGCTGCCGTCGGGGGGCGCG
>NZ_SZPR01000089.1 GCF_005280195.1 Streptomyces galbus
CACCAACACCCGCGGCGACAGCATCCAACGACCCACCCCACCCCCACCAACCCCCCCCACCCCGACCGACGCAGCCCGCCCCCGGCTGCCACAGAGTGACGCCGACGGTACGACCGAGCCCACTGCCGCAGCCGGTACCGCGGAGCCCGCCCTCGTTCCGTTCTCTTCGGGGAACTTCGAGTTCACCAACCTCAAGCACACGGACGAGAGGTACCGCGACAAGGCGATCCGGATCATCGAACTGCTCCGCAAGCACGACACGATCCGCGACTACGTCGGCGACCGCTCCGTCCGCATCACCCTGCACGTCCGGACCACGGAAACCCCGGCCGACGTCATCGACCGCGGTGACGACGGTGTCGACATCAACCTCGCCAGCT
>NZ_SZPR01000009.1 GCF_005280195.1 Streptomyces galbus
AGGAGCAAGGCGTCGTACGGGGTGGCATCGAGCACGTCTGGCATGTCTCGATCCTGCCACCCGCCTCCGACACCGGGAAAACGGCGGGGTCGCGGACGCGGTTCCCGGTCCGTTCCCGGTGGTGCATAAGGGTGCCCTCACTCGTAAGCTGTATCGACTGCATTCGCACCTTACGAGTTCACCGCGCGCCCAGCCGTCCCCGCGCGCGTGACCCACCGACCGGAGCCGCCCGTGCCCAGCCCCTACCGCGCCCTGTTCGCCGCCCCCGGCTCCAGGGGCTTCTCGGCCGCCGGGTTCATCGGCCGGATGCCCCTGTCGATGATGGGCATCGGCGTGGTCACGATGGTCTCGCAGCTCACCGGGCGCTACGGGCTCGCGGGGGCACTGTCGGCCACCATCGCCCTGTCGGCGGCGCTGCTCGGGCCGCAGATCTCGCGGCTGGTCGACCAGCACGGGCAGCGCCGGGTACTGCGCCCCGCGACGCTGGTGGCGCTCGCTGCGGCGGCCGGACTGCTGCTCGCCGCGCACTTCGACTGGCCGGACGGGGTGCTCTTCGCCTGTGCGGCCGGCATCGGTTCGGTGCCGAGCCTCGGCGCGATGATCCGGGCCCGCTGGGCGGCGGTGTACCGGGGCACCCCTCAGTTGCACACGGCGTACTCGTTCGAGTCCGTGATGGACGAGGTGTGCTTCATCTTCGGGCCGATCATCTCCATCGGCCTGTCGACGGCGTGGTTCCCGGAGGCGGGCCCGCTGCTGGCGGCGTGCTTCCTCGCGGTCGGTGTGTTCTGGCTGACCGCGCAGCGCGCCACCGAGCCCGAGCCGCACCCGCGCGGGCGCAACGGCGGCGGTGGCACGGCGCTGCGCTCCCCCGGCCTGCAGGTGCTGGTGGCCACCTTCGTGGCCACGGGCGCCATCTTCGGCGCGGTGGACGTGGTGACCGTCGCGTTCGCCGACGAGCGGGGCCACAAGAGCGCCGCGAGCGTCGTGCTCGCCCTGTACGCGGCCGGATCCTGCGTGGCCGGGCTGGTCTTCGGCCTGCTGCACGTGAAGGGGGCGCCGGAACGCCGCTGGCTCCTGGGCGTGCTCCTGATGTCCGTGAGTATGATCCCCCTCCTACTGGTCGGAAACTTGCCGTTTCTGGCCGTGGCGCTCTTCGTCGCGGGCCTGTTCATCGCTCCCACGATGATCACGACGATGTCCCTCATCGAAGAGCACGTACCACGCGCACAACTGACCGAGGGCATGACCTGGGTGAGCACGGGGCTCGCGGTCGGGGTGGCGCTGGGTTCGTCGGCGGCCGGCTGGGTCATCGACGCGGCCGGTGCCCGGGCCGGGTACGGGGTCCCGGCGGTCTCCGGGGCCGTCGCGGCCGTGGTCGGTTTCCTGGGGTTCCGCCGGCTCAGCAGGCCGGCTCCGGGTCGGGGAGGCACCGTTGAGCAGCACGACGAGCGGCAGGAACGGCACGTGGCGTAACTGGGGCGGCAACGTCGTCGCCCGGCCCGCGCGGGAGGTCACGCCCGCCTCCGTGGACGAACTGGCCGCGGTGGTCCGCCGGGCGGCCGAGGACGGCCTGACGGTCAAGGCCGTCGGCACCGGGCACTCCTTCACGGCGATAGCCGCCACGGACGGAGTGTTGATCCGCCCTCAACTGTTGACGGGTATCCGTGACATCGACCGTGACGCCATGACCGTCACGGTCGAGGCGGGCACGCCGCTCAAGCGGCTCAACGTGGCCCTCGCGCGCGAGGGCCTGTCGCTGACCAACATGGGCGACATCATGGAGCAGACGGTCTCGGGCGCCACCAGCACGGGCACGCACGGCACCGGCCGGGAGTCCGGCTCCATCGCCGCCCAGATCCGGGGCCTGGAGCTGGTGACGGCCGACGGCTCGGTGCTCACCTGCTCGGAGAAGGAGAACCCGGACGTCTTCGCCGCCGCCCGGATCGGGCTCGGCGCGCTCGGCGTCGTCACCGCGATCACCTTCGCCGTGGAACCGATCTTCCTGCTCACCGCGCGCGAGGAACCGATGCCGTTCGAGCGGGTGCTCGCCGACTTCGACGCGCTGTGGGCCGAGAACGAGCACTTCGAGTTCTACTGGTTCCCGCACACCGACAACACGAACACCAAGCGCAACAACCGCAGCGCGGGCCCCCGCAAGCCGGTGCCGCAGCTCGCGGGCTGGTTCGAGGACGAGTTCCTCTCCAACGGCGTGTTCCAGGCGGCCCAGTGGGTGGGGCAGGCGGCGCCCGCGACCGTCCCGGCGATCGCGCGGATCTCCAGCAGGGCGCTGTCCGCGCGCACCTACACCGACATCCCGTACAAGGTCTTCACCTCCCCGCGCCGCGTGCGCTTCGTGGAGATGGAGTACGCCGTCCCGCGCGAGGCGGTGACCGGGGCGCTGCGCGAGCTGAAGGCGATGGTCGAGCGCTCCGGGCTGCGCGTCAGCTTCCCGGTGGAGGTGCGCACCGCGCCGGCCGACGACATCACCCTGTCCACCGCGTCCGGCCGGGACAGCGCGTACATCGCCGTCCACATGATGCGGGGGACGGCCTACCAGCGGTACTTCACCGACGCCGAGCGGATCTTCACCGCCCACGAGGGCCGGCCGCACTGGGGCAAGGTGCACACGCGCGACGCGGCGTACTTCGCCTCGGTCTACCCGCGCTTCGGGGAGTTCACGGCGCTGCGGGACCGGCTGGACCCGGACCGGCTGTTCCAGAACGACTACCTGCGGAGGGTGCTGGGTCCGTAGGGGCGGTGGTGGCCGCGTCGGAGCTCCCGGGTGCCGGGGTCTGCGAGGTGGCCCCGGTGCTCCCGGTAGCGTCCGGCGTGGGGGTCGGGGTCGGGGTGGCGCCGGACGGCGTGCCGCTGTCCGTGGCCGCGCCGCCGTCGTCCGCCGGGGCGCCGGAGGAGGCGCCGGACGAGGGGGCCGGGCCGCCGCCGGTGGCCGGTGCCGTGGCGGGCGGTGCCGGGGAGGGGCCGCCGCCGGAGCCGGACCGGGAGGTGCCGCCGGTGACCGCGTCGCTGACGGTGGTGCCCCGGCCGCCGCTGAAGCTGTTGCCCGACGCCAGTTCGTAGGCGGTGATTCCGGCCATGGTGACGCCGAACACCAGCGCGGCCGCGACGACCGGGCGCTTCCAGCTCCTGGTCCGCGCGCGGTAGACCGTTCCCTGCGAGTACTCCCCCGGCGCCCGCGGTGCGCCGGACCTGCCGGGTGCCCCTCGGCTCGTCCGTGCCGGCGTCTCGCGTGGGCGGGCGACGGTCGCCTCCCGCAGCTGTTCGCCGGTCCGCTTGAAGAAGTGCTGGAAGACCGTGCCGCCGCAGGTGGCGACGATGCTGACGACACCGGCGCCGAGGATCGTGCCGTAGACCCCGAAGTACGAGGCGAGCTTGGCGGCGATCACGGCCGCCACGGCGCTGCCGGCCACCTGGGGGACGCTCAGGTCGATGCGCCTGACCGGCACCGGCTCCCCGGGGCCCGGCCCCGTCCCTTCGGTTCCCTCCCCTCCTGAGGACGACGTGTCGACGACATCGGTCCTTTCACGCATCCCGGAACCTTGCCTGCCTTTCCCGTACTTGACCGACGATCCACCTGATCCACACTTGATCGACCAATCACCCCGAACCGTCCATTCGGTCTTGATCGACCAAGTGCACAAGAAGGGGGACGTACGAGCGAAATCCATAGTTCCGTTTCTGCGGATTCCGTGAAGTACGCCACGTGGACGATCACGTCGGCCGCGTGACGGACGGCCAAGTCGCACCCCTTGCCAGAAGTTGGACGGCGCGCCAATCCACGCACGTGGCCCAAATGGAGTACTGTTGCGAGCCCTGGGTCCGGTCTCCCGCCAGGGCGTCCGGGGCCTCACTGGACGGCCGGGAGGGAGCTTGTTGCTCAGGGTGACGGACTTGGTCACTCAGCGTGGCGAATAGGTAACCGTGCCATAACGGCGATCCCGGGCCCGAGCCCGACACGCCGGGCAACTCGGCAAGGTTGTGGCAGGCTGCACCCGGGCAGGCCACACTCGACTAGCGGAAGCAGCGACGCACGTGACGTCGGCAGGCACCACCCGGGAGGTCCCCATGCCCGAACTGCGTGTCGTGGCCGTCTCGAATGACGGCACACGGCTGGTGCTGAAGGCTGCGGACAGCACGGAGTACACGCTTCCGATCGACGAACGGCTCCGCGCCGCCGTGCGCGGCGACCGTCCCCGCCTCGGCCAGATCGAGATCGAGGTGGAGAGTCATCTCCGCCCCCGTGACATCCAGGCGCGTATACGTGCCGGCGCGACCGCGGAAGAGGTCGCCCAGATGGCCGGCATCCCCGTCGACCGCGTGCGCCGCTTCGAGGGTCCCGTGCTGGCCGAGCGCGCCTTCATGGCCGAGCGGGCCCGCAAGACGCCCGTCCGCCGCCCCGGTGAGAACGCCGCGGGACCCCAGCTCGGCGAGGCCGTCCAGGAGCGCCTGCTGCTGCGCGGCGCCGAGAAGGACACCGTGCAGTGGGACTCCTGGCGCCGCGACGACGGCACCTGGGAGGTCATGCTGGCCTACCAGGTGGCGGGCGAACCGCACTCGGCTAGCTGGACGTACGACCCGCCCCGGCGGCTCGTCCAGGCGGTCGACGAGGAGGCGCGCTCGCTGATCGGCGAGTCCGACGACCTCGCCGCGCCGGAGCCCAGCTTCCCCTTCGTCCCGCGCATCGCGCGCCTGCCGCGCGACCGCGGCATGGACCGCGCCCTCGACCGGCCGAGCCTGCCCGCGCAGGCCGCCGAGCCGGCCGAGGAGACCGTGGAGCGGGAACGGGACTCGCTGACCAGCCTGTTGGAGGCGGTGCCGAGCTTCCGAGGCGACCTGGTCGTCCCGGAGCGCCCGTCGGACGAGCCCGACGACGAGCCCGTGCCGGAACCGGCCGCCGAGGAGCCCCCGGCTCCGGCCGCGTCCGCCGGCTCCGCCTACGCGGACGTCCTCATGCCCCGTTCGGTCGGCAGCCACCGTGACCGTCTGGTCGGCGCCACGGACCGTCAGGCCGAGGCGGACGGCGTCCGCCCGGGCCGCCGCGCGGCGGTCCCGAGCTGGGACGAGATCGTCTTCGGGACGCGCCGCAAGAAGCAGGAATAGGTCAGGACAGGACACACAGGTGGGGGCCGCGCCGGGGACGGCGCGGCCCTCACCGCGTCACTGCGGGTCCGGCCCCACGGCCACCGGACGCGACGGGTCCGACGACCACTCCGACCACGAACCGACGTACAGCGCGGCCGGGATGCCCGCCACCGCCAGCGCCAGCACCTCGTGCGCCCCCGACACGCCCGAGCCGCAGTACACGCCGACCGGTGTGCCGTCGGCGGCGCCCAGCGCCTTGAAGCGTGCGCCGAGCTCCTCGGCGGGCAGGAACCGGCCGTCCGGGCCGACGTTGTCGTTCGTGGGCGCGGAGACGGCCCCCGGGATGTGCCCGCCGACCCGGTCGATGGGCTCGACGTCACCGCGGTAGCGCTCACCCGCCCGCGCGTCGAACAGGACCCCGGAGCGGGCCAGCGCCGCGGCCCCGTCCGCGTCCAACAGGCCCGCGGCCGCCGGAACCGGCTCGAAGTCGCCTTCGGCCGGCGCGGGGACGTCCGTGGCGAGCGGCCCCTCCCACGCCGTCAACCCGCCGTCGAGCACGCTCACGTCCGGGTGACCCGTCCAGCGCAGCAGCCACCACGCGCGCGCCGCCGCCCAGCCCTGCCCGCCGTCGTACACGACGACCGGACGCGCCGGCGACACGCCCGCGCGGCGCATCGCCGCGCCGAACTCCGCCAGGTCCGGCAGCGGATGACGCCCGTCGGCGCCGGGGCTGCCGGCCAACTCCCGGTCCAGGTCGACGAAGACGGCACCCGGGAGGTGCCCGGCCGCGTAGGCGGCGCGGCCGTCGAAGGGCGGCTCCCCGGCCGCCTTCGCCACACTGAGCTGCCAGCGGACGTCGAGCAGCACCGGCGGGTTCTCGCCGGCCAGCGCGCTCGCGAGTTCGGATGCGGAGATGATGGCGTTCATGGGCCCATCCTCGCGCACGGGGTGGCCCCACCGCCGATGTCCGGCTACTCTGCTCCGCCGGGCAGACCCGGTCACGTGGCGTACGGGACCGGGTACGTGCCGTACAGCCGATCGACAGACATCGGCCATCGCACGGAAACGGACGGACACCGCACATCGGGCATCCTCCGGTCGCGGGCCACCGTGCGACGGCGCGCCCCCGTGGCGCGCGGTACCACCGGTGGTGCGGGCATCCGCGCGCGGGCCGGAGGGCGGAAGCGACGCGGCCACCACAACAGGCCGAGAAGAGAGTGACGATGACCGGGGCACGTGGGTCGGCCGGACACAACGGCGAAGCACACGCTCGGTACGCGCCCGGCACACCCTGCTGGGTGAGTCTGATGGCGCACGGGTTGACGGCCGCGCAGGAGTTCTACGGAGCCCTGTTCGGCTGGGAGTTCGTGCCCGGACCCCCGCAACTCGGCCCGTACGCGCGGGCCCTGCTCGACGGCCGCGAGGTGGCCGGCATCGGCCAGCTCGCGCCGGACCGGCTCGCGGCGGTCGCCTGGACGCCCTATCTCGCCTCGGACGACGTCGACTCCACCGCCGAGACGGTGCGGCTGTGCGGCGGCACCATCGGCGTGGGCCCCCTGGAGGCCGCCGACTTCGGCCGCCTCGCGCTCGGCTCCGACCCCTCCGGCGCGGTGTTCGGCATCTGGCAGGGGGCGGCCCACCGCGGCACCGGGATCACCGGCGTGCACGGCACGCCCGCGTGGAACGAACTGGTGACCTACGAGACGGCCGGTGTCGCCAAGTTCTACGAAACCGTGTTCGGTCACGAGCGTCAGGCCCCGGACTCCGCCGACCTGGACTACGTGACGCTCTGTCTCGACGGCCGCCCGGTCGCCGGCCTGCACGGCGTGGGCACCGCGCTGCCCCGGGACCGCGGGCCGCACTGGACGACGTACTTCGAGGTCACGGACGCCGACGCGTCCGTCGCGCTGGTCGCCGAGTTGGGCGGCCGGGTGCTCACGCCGCCCCACGACAGCGCCCACGGGCGCGTGGCGACGGTCCGCGATCCCGAGGGGGCGCACTTCGCGCTCGTGGAGGGGCCGCGCTGAGAGCCGCGGCCACGGCCCCGCCCGGAACGTGTGCGGCATCCGTCCGCTCCCTGCGCCCAAAACCATGGTCATCGGCGGTACTTGCGGGAAGGATGGTCCCCATGACCGAAGGCCTCTCCATCGACCCCACCAAGCCGAGCATCGCGCGCGTCTACGACTACCTGCTCGGCGGCAAGGACAACTATGCGGTGGACCGGGAGGTGGGAGACGTGTTCAAACGTGACCTGCCCGGTTCGGTCGCGATCGCGTTCGCCAACCGCGCGGCCCTGACCCGGGCGGTCCGGGAGATCGCGACCACCACCGGGGTACGGCAGTTCATCGACCTGGGAAGCGGCCTGCCGACCGCCGACAACGTGCACGAGGTCGCGCAGCGGCACGCACCCGAGTCGCGCGTCATATACGTGGACACCGACCCGCAGGTACTGGTGCACGGCCGCGCCCTGCTCGAGAGGAACGAGCACACGCGCGTGGTCGCGGCGGACGTGCGCGAACCCGAGGCGATACGCAACCACCCGGACACGGTCGAGCTCATCGACTTCGAGCAACCCGTCGCCGTGATGTTCAGCGCCATCCTGCACCACGTGAACGACGAGGAGGACCCGGCCGCCATCGTCCGCTACTGGAAGGACCAGGTGCCGTCGGGCAGTTACTTCTTCGTCAGCCACTTCCGGTCGGGCAACAACGCCGAGACGGCGGAGGCGGAGACGGTCCTGCAGCAGACGTTCGGCCGGGGCCGGTGGCGCACCGACGAGGAGATCCTCGCCCTGCTGGACGGCCTGGAGATACTCGAACCGGGCGTCGTCCCGGCGTCGTTGTGGCACCCCGACGAGGTGACCGAGACCGACGGTCCGTGGCGCGGTCAGGCACCCCGGGAACTGACCGTCTGGGAGCACCTCATCGCCGCGACGCTGGCCCGCAAGCCGTAGGCGCAGCGGCTCGTCAGGCCGGGGTGACCGGCAGCACGTCGGGCGAGAGGACCGCCGCCCGGGCCGTCGCCGCCGTCATGCGACGGCGGTGGTGGCGTCGGCACAGCACCTCGTAGCCCACGGTGGCGGACTGGTCGACGTCGCCGACGACGACCTGTGCGCCCTCAACGACCATGACGCCGCCCACCGTACGGGCGTTGTGGGTGGCGCGGGCGCCGCACCAGCACAGCGCCTCGACCTGGAGGACCTCCACCCGGTCGGCGAGTTCGACGAGGCGCTGCGAGCCGGGGAACAGCTTCGAACGGAAGTCCGTCGTGATGCCGAACGCGTACACGTCGATGCCCAGGTCGTCGACCACGCGTGCGAGCTGGTCGATCTGCTCCTCCGCCAGGAACTGCGCCTCGTCGGCGATCACGTAGTCCGCGCGGCCGCCCTGCGAGAGGTGCTCGACGAGGTACGCGTACAGGTCCCGTCCGTCCTCGACCTCGACCGCGTCGGTGACCAGGCCGAGCCGCGAGGACAGCTTGCCCTGGCCGGCGCGGTCGTCCCGGGTGAAGATCATGCCGACCAGGCCGCGCGAGGAGCGGTTGTGCTCTATCTGGAGCGCCAGGGTGGACTTCCCGCAGTCCATGGTTCCGGAGAAGAACACCAGCTCGGGCATGGGGAGTCGAACACCTTTCGGCATGGGGAGAGCAACGGGACGTGGGCGGGGGGCCGGGGGCGGAGGATGTCAGGTGCGCACTTCGAGCAGGGGGACGAACTGCTCGGCAGGGGTGAGCGAGCCGTGGTTGCCGACCATGGCGGACTCCTTCGGCTCGCGCTCCGAGGCGATCAGGAGCACGTCGTCGTGGGCGGCGGCGACCACGTCACCGATGCGCGCGTACACCCGTTCGTCGATGCGCGGCCCGAACCAGCCCGCCGCGATCGCCTCGTCCCGCGAGGCCACCCAGAACTGCTCCCCCAGCACCTCGCGCCAGCAGGTCAGGACGTCGTTCGCGGCGCCCGGCACCGCGTAGACGTGGCGGGCGCGGCCCTCGCCGCCCAGCAGGGCCACGCCGGCGCGCAGCTCCCAGTCCTCGTCGAAGTCGATGCGGTGTTCCTCGTCGAACGGGATGTCGACCATCCCGTGGTCGGCGGTGACGTACAGCGCGCTGCGCGGCGGGAGTTGCTCGGCGAGGCGCTGCGCCAGCCGGTCGACGTACATGAGCTGGCCGCGCCAGGTGTCGGAGGCGACGCCGTAGCGGTGGCCGGCGCCGTCGAGTTCGGCGTAGTACGTGTAGACCAGCGCGCGGTCGCCTGCGGCGAGCTGCTCGGCGGCGAAGTCGACGCGCTCCTCGCCGGTGAGGCGCCCGTGGAAGGTGCCGCCGCTGAGCGCGACCTTGGTCAGCGGGGTGTTCTGGAAGGTGGGCGAGGAGACCTGGGCGGCGTGCACGCCCGCGTCGTGGGCCAGCTGGAAGACCGTCGGGTACGGCTGCCAGGCGCCCGGCGGGCTCCACGGCTGCCAGCGGAGCTGGTTCATCAGCTCGCCGGTCTCCGGGTTGCGCACGGTGTAGCCGGGCAGGCCGTGGGCGCCGGGGGGCAGGCCGGTGCCGACGGAGGCGAGGGAGGTCGCGGTGGTCGCCGGGTAGCCCGCGGTGATCGGACGGCCGGTGCCGCCGCGGGAGGCGGGCAGCAGCGAGGTGAGGAACGGCGCCTCGTCGGGGTGGGCCCTGAGCTGCTCCCAGCCGAGGCCGTCGACCAGGAAGACGCAGTTGCGGTCCGCCGGGGCCAGTTCCTCGATGGTGGCCGTCAGGCCGGGCACGCCCGCGCCCGCGGCGAGCGTGGGCAGCAGGTCGGCGAGGGAGCCGCTGCCGTACTGCGGGGCGGGAGCGGAGCCGACGGCGAGCGGCTCGGCGTGCTGGTCCCAGGGCGCGGACTGGGCCATCAGCGGGTGAGGTCCGCGGTCGCCTCGGAGAGCGACTGCGCGAAGGCGAGCGCCTGGCGCACCGTCTCGGGTCCGTCGCCCGCCTCGCTCACCCGCAGGCTGAGGTCGTCGGCCGTCGAGTTGCCCGTGTAGCCGTGGTCGGCGTCGCAGTTGGGGTCGCCGCAGGCGGCCGGCTCCAGGTCGATGCGGGAGACGGCGCCCCAGCCGATGGTCAGCACGACCTCGCGCGGGAGGGTGCCCGGCGTGTACGACTCGGGGTTGGCGACCACGCGGCTGACCACCACCGAGGAGATCCGGCCGATCTTCACCGACTCCGTGGAGGTCGTGGCGTACGGCGTCGGGGAGGTGTCGTCGGCGGCCTGCTCGTCGGTGTGGCTGACGATGAAGCGGTGGGCGGTGAGGACCAGCACGGTCACGTGGCGGCGCACCTCGTTCTGGTCGAACGTGGTCTCCTGGTGGACCAGGTACGACCGGATGGGCTCGCCGCCCACGGCGGCCTCCACCGCCTCGGCCACGAGGGCCGGGTAGTAGCCGCTGCGCTCGATCGCCGCTCGCAGCCCCTGGGTCGTCGTACTGGTCTTGGCCATGCCCTCCATCCTACGGGGACCCACTGACTGCGAGGCACCGCTCACGCGTCGTCCCGGGCACGCCGTCTCAGTAGACGGGGAGTGTCCTCGGGCCCAGGTCGTCGCGGGCGGGCGGCGGGGCCAGGCGGACGGACGCGTCGAGCACGCTCAGCCCGTGCGGGGCGACGACGACGGGCTCCAGGGTGACCGCGACGACCTCCGGGTGGTCGTCGACCAGCCGGGACAGCCGCAGCAGCAGCTCCTCCAGGGCCGGGGTGTCCACGGGCGTGGAACCGCGCCAGCCGAACAGCAGCGGTGCCGTGCGGATGGACCGCACCAGCGAGGTGGCATCGCGGTCGGTGACCGGCACCAGGCGGTGCGCCATGTCGTCGAGAAGCTGGGAGGCGGCCCCGGCGAGGCCGAAGGACAGCACCGCTCCGGCCGCCGGGTCGATCACGGCCCGCACGACCGTGTCGACACCGCGCGGCGCCATGCCCTGCACGACCGGCCGCAGCTCCTCGGGCTTGCCGAACAGCTCGGTCAACTCGGCGTACGCGCGGCGCAGTTGCTCCTCGTCCGCGAGGTCGAGCCGGACACCGCCGAGGTCGGCGCGGTGGCGCAGGTGCGGGGCGGTGGCCTTGAGGGCGACGGGGTAGCCCAGGTCGCGGGCGGCGCGCGCGGCGTCGTCGGGGGTGGGCGCGGGCAGCGCGCGGCGGACCCGGATGCCGTAGCGGCCGAGGAGTTCGCAGGCGTCCTCGGGGCCGAGGGTGAGGCCCTGGCCGCGGGCGAGCAGGCCGTCGATCAAGCGGGCGGCGCCCTTCTCGTCGATGTCCTCGTACTCGGGGACCCGGCCGGGGTCGGCGGCGTCGCGGCGCCATTGCGCGTAGCGGACGGCCTCGGCGAGGGCGCGCACCGCGCGCTCGGCGGCGGGGTAGGCGGGGATGAGGCGGGAGTCCTCGGGCGCGGGCGCCTGGGCGGCGGGGGGCGGCGTGTCCGTCGGGCCGGTGGCGGTCCGGCCGGTCGAGGGGGCGGCGGCTGCGGTCGGCTGCCCGGGGACCGGTTCCGCGGCTCCTGGTCCGGAGGTCGTCGGTCCGGTGGTCGGGGCGGTGGCCGGTCCGGGGGCCGGCTCCACGGCCGGCTCGGCGGTCGTGCCGGGCACGCGCGTGGTGCCGCGTGCGGGGGGCGCGGAGCCGGTGGCCTGGGGGGCGGTGCTGGTCGCCGCGGACAGCGCCTCGGCCAGGCCGCCCAGCTCGACGTGGACCACGAGCACCGGTTTGGTGGGGACCGCGGCCGCGGCCGACCGCAGCGCCTCGGCCAGCTCGGCGTCGCCGGGTGAGGACTCGCCGATGGCCGGGATCGCCGTCACCGCCACCGCGTCGCAGGTGTCGTCGGCCAGGGCGCGCGCGAGGGCCGCGTGGAAGTCGGCGGCGGACGCCTGGGTGGTGAGGTCGCGCGGGGGCTGGGGGCGCAGCCCGGCGGACAGGCAGGCGTCGTAGGTGAGGACGCCGAGGGACTCGGAGTTGCCGAGGATGGCCACCTTGGGCCCGCGCGGCAGCGGCTGGCGGGCGAGCAGGAGGCCGGTGTCGACGAGCTCGGTGATGGTGTCGACGCGGATGACGCCGGCCTGCCGCAGCAGCGCGGAGACGGTGGTGTGGGGCAGCCGGGTGGCGCGCACGGCGTGGCCCTGCGGGGCGGATCCGGCGCCCTGCACGACGACCAGCGGCTTGGCGGCCGCGGTGCGCCGCGAGAGCCGGGTGAACTTGCGGGGGTTGCCGATGGACTCCAGGTACATCAGGACGACGTCGGTGTCCGGGTCGTCGTACCAGTACTGCAGGACGTCGTTGCCGGAGACGTCCGCGCGGTTGCCGGCGGAGACGAACGTCGACACGCCGGTCACGCCGGTGACGCCGCCGCCGCGCCGGTGCAGCCGGGACAGCAGGGCGGTGCCGATCGCGCCGGACTGGGTGAACAGGCCGATCCGGCCGGGCCGGGGCAGTTCGGGCGCGAGGGAGGCGTTGAGGAGCACCTCGGGTGAGGTGTTGATGACGCCGAAGGAGTTGGGGCCGATGATCCGCATGCCGTACGCGCGTGCCTGGCGGACGAGCGCGCGCTGGCGTTCGCGTCCCTCGGGGCCGCTCTCGGCGTACCCGGCGGAGACCACGACGAGTCCCTGCACGCCGTGGGCGCCGCACTCGGTGACGGCCTCGGGCACGTGCTCGGCGGGGACGGCGACGACGGCGACGTCGACGGGGCCGTCGATGTCGCGCACGGAGCGGTGGGCGGGCACGCCGTCCAGTTCCCGGAGGTCGTCGGGGAACGCCTTGTTCACCGCGTACAGGCGCCCGGTGAAACCGGCCTCGTGGAGGTTGCGCAGCAGGCCGCGGCCGACGCCGCCGGGGGTGCGGCCGGTGCCGATGACGGCGACCGAGCCGGGCGCCAGCAGACGGCGTACCGAGCGGGCCTCGGCGCGCTGTTCCCGCGCGCGCTGCACGGCGAGGGAGCGCTCGGTGGGCTCGAGGCCGAACTCCAGGCGGACGACGCCGTCCTCGAAGCTGCGCTTCTGGGTGTAGCCGGCGTCCGTGAACACCTTGATCATCTTGGTGTTCGCGGGCAGCACCTCGGCGGCGAAGCGGCGGATGCCGCGCTCCCGGGCGACGGCGGCGATGTGTTCCAGCAGGGCGGAGGCGACGCCCCGGCCCTGGTGGGCGTCCTGCACGAGGAACGCGACCTCGGCCTCGTCGGCGGGCGCGGAGGCGGCCATGCCGTCGGCGCCGATCCGGTCATAGCGTACGGTGGCGATGAACTCACCGCCGACCGTGGCGGCGAGTCCCACCCGGTCCACGAAGTCGTGGTGCGTGAAGCGGTGGACGTCCTTGGCGGACAGGCGCGGGTAGGGCGCGAAGAAGCGGTAGTACTTCGACTCGTCCGACACCTGCTCGTAGAAGCTGACCAGGCGCTCGGCGTCGTCGACGGTGATCGGGCGGATGCGCGCGGTACCGCCGTCGCGCAGCACCACGTCGGCTTCCCAGTGGGCGGGGTACTCCGGCCGGTCCGAGGCGCTCTGCATGGGGCCCAGCGTACGGCTCGCGTCCGACAACGGCGCGAGGCAGTCTGTGGAGGACGCAGGTCGGGTCGAGGCCGCGGCCCGGCGCCCGCTCCGCAGGGGTCGCAGGACCCCTGAGGGCACGCGTCACGATGTGGAACACTGGTCTAGACAACCCTGAGACACTGAAGGGCAGCATCACATGGCTGAGCGCCGCGTCAACGTCGGCTGGGCCGAGGGCCTCCACGCCCGCCCCGCTTCCATCTTCGTCCGGGCCGCCACGGCCACAGGCGTCCCCGTGACGATCGCCAAGGCCGACGGCAACCCCGTCAACGCGGCCTCCATGCTGGCCGTGCTGGGCCTGGGCGCCCAGGGCGGCGAGGAGATCGTGCTCGCCTCCGACGCCGAGGGCGCGGACGCCGCCCTCGACCGGCTGGCGAAGCTGGTCGCCGAGGGGCTCGAGGAGCTTCCCGAGACCGTCTGAGCAGCGGGCCGTCTCTCCTGCGCGGGGAGACGCCCACCGCTGTGCGCCGAGCCGCGCCGCCCGCACCGGGCGGCGCGGCTCCGTCGTTCGCCCGCCGCCTTCCGGGCGGTTTCCGCACCGTGGCGCGGGGCCCGGAGAAAAGACGCAGGCGCAACCGGAATCTGTTCGCGGGCACACCGAACGAGCGCCGTCGCGAATTCACGGCGGACGCACAAAAAGACAGCCCGAATACCCGGCCGTCGAATAACTTCCCTTTGTATACGGCGCTCGTGTTAATGCCGCGGGCCCGACATGTTTACGGGATGTTGCGAAGTCCTCACACGGTCCTGGCGGTCGCCGCCGCCGGAAAAGCGCAGCCGGTGCGCGCCCGTGGAGCGCTCGGTGTGCAGCGCCGTGACCGCCCGCGCGCGCTCGCCGTCGCCGCGCGCCACCGCGTCGACGATCGCGCCGTGCTCCGCCCAGGTGTCCGCCGGGTTCGCGGGGGCCTCCACGGCGTACATCCAGGCGATCTTGTGGCGCAGCTGGGTGAGGGTGGACGTCAGGGCGTGGCTGCCGGAGGCCTGGGCGAGCGTCTCGTGGAACCAGCCGCCCAGGGACCGCAGGTCGTCGCTGCTGCCCCGCCGGGCCCGCTCCTGGCCGAGCCGCACGAGGCCGCGCAGCACCTTCAGGTGCGCCTCGGTGCGCCGCTGGGCGGCCCGGGACGCGCCGAGCGGCTCGAGGAGCAGGCGCATCTCCAGCAGGTCGGCGGCCTCCTGCTCGGTCGGCTCGGCGACGCACGCGCCCGCGTGGCGCCGGGTGACGACGAAGCCCTCGGCCTCCAGGGTGCGCAGGGCCTCGCGCACGGGAACGCGCGAGACGCCATAGCGGCGGGCGAGGAGTTCCTCGGTCAGCCGGCTTCCGCGCTCGTAGACACCCGCGACGATGTCGTCACGGATGGCCGTGCACACCGAGTGCGCGGGAATACGCATGGCCGACCTCCGCATTAATCCCCGTGAAACGTCGACGATTGACGTGTGCTCAGCGACTCTAATGCAAACGGCCGGAATTTCCGACGCCGGCCCGGAATCCAGGGATATTTTTTGGACAGCGGGGCGGGAGAAACGCGAAAGCCCCGGCTCGGGGAGCCGGGGCCGCGAGGTCTGGTGCCGGGTGGCGTCAGACGTCCACGCCGTGCTTGCGCAGGTAGGCGATCGGGTCGATGTCCGAGCCGTACTCGGCGGTCGTGCGCGCCTCGAAGTGCAGGTGCGGGCCGGTCGCGTTGCCGGTCGCGCCCGAGAGGCCGATCTGCTGGCCGGGGACGACCGTCTGGCCGACCGAGACGGCCAGGGACGACAGGTGCCCGTACTGGGTGTAGACGCCGTCGCTCATGCGGATCACGACCTGGTTGCCGTACGCGCCGCCCCAGCCGGCCTCGACGACCGTGCCGTGGCCGACCGCGTGCACCTCGGTGCCGGTCGCGGCGTGGAAGTCGATGCCGGTGTGGCTGCCGGAGGACCACAGGGAGCCGCCGGTGCGGTATCCGGTGGACACGTAGGAGTGCGCGATCGGCGTCACGAACGTGTTGAGCCGCTTGCGCTCGGCCTCGCGGGCGGCGCGGGCCCGGGCCTCGCGCTCCTGCTTCGCCTTCTCCACCGCCCTCTTGCGCGCGGCCTCCGCGGCGGCCTTCTCCTCGGCCGCCTGCTTCTGCGCGACGGCCTGGTCGTCGATCTGCTGGGCGACCGAGTCGTTCACGGTGAGGACGGGGATGAGCCCGGTCTGCTCGACGGTGGGCTCGGCGGCCAGGGCCGGGGAGGCCACGGTGGCCAGGACGCCGGTGGTGGTGAGCGCCGCGACGCCCGCCGCGCGGGCGGTGGTGCGCTGGAGGCGGCCGGGACGACGGTGCTTACCCGTGGCGCAGCTGAACGCCATGTAGTGGTGCGGTCCTTTCCTTCCCTCTCGCCTACCGGGTTAGCTGACGGGTTCGGAGCAGGAAGGTCTCCTACGGGCCCCCTCGCGACACGCGCGGGCGCCCGATTCACCCCAGGGACTGCGATGGGTCCCCGGCTCCCCTGGCTCGCGCCGTACGGGGACTCGGCGATGACTGTCCGGTGCCGCGGATGCGGCGCACTGCCTGACGGACAGCCCGGACGAACCTAGAGGGGTCCGCCTCCGATTCCCAAACGGAAACGGGCTCTTGTTACGCATCCCACAGGGCAGACGGGCAACCACTCGCCCAATTCGGACACACAGGGGCCCTGGTGACGCTTCCGTCGCCCAGGGCCCCTGTGCCGTACGCGGTGTTGACGCGCCGTACGCGCGCGTACGGCGTCGTCGGGCTCGGCGCGCGCCCGGTCCGCCCGGCCGGCTCGGCTTGCCGGGCCTACTCGGCCGCGACCACCGTCACCTCGCCGATGCCCAGCGCCTCGACGGGCTCCTTGATCGTGGCGGCGTCACCGACGAGGACCGTCACCAGGCGGTCCACCGGGAACGCGTTGACGACCGCCGCGGTGGCCTCCACGGTGCCCGTGGCGGCGAGCTGCTGGTAGAGCGTGGCCTGGTAGTCGTCGGGCAGGTGCTGCTCGACCTGGTCGGCCAGCGTGCCGGCGACCGCCGCGGCGGTCTCGTACTTCAGCGGCGCCACCCCGACGAGGTTCTGCACGGCGACGTCGCGCTCGGCGTCGGTCAGGCCCTCCTCGGCGAGTGTGCGCAGCACCTTCCACAGGTCGTCCAGCGCGGGACCGGTGTTGGGCGTGTCGACGGAACCGCTGATGGCGAGCATCGCGGCACCCGACCCGTCCGGCGTGGAGCGCAGCACCTGGCCGAACGCGCGCACGCCGTACGTGTAGCCCTTCTCCTCGCGCAGGACGCGGTCGAGACGGGAGGTGAGGGTGCCGCCGAGGCAGTACGTGCCGAGCACCTGCGCGGGCCACACCCGGTCGTGCCGGTCGGGACCGATGCGGCCGATGAGCAGCTGCGTCTGGACGGCGCCGGGCCGGTCCACGATCACCACGCGCCCGGTGTCGTCGGCGGTCACCGGCGGCACGGGGCGCGGCTGCGCGGCGGAGCCCGTCCAGGCGCCCAGGGTGTCGCCGAGCAGCGCCGTCAGGTCGACGCCGGTGAGGTCGCCGACGACGACGGCGGTGGCCGTGGCGGGGCGGACGTGCCGCTCGTAGAAGGCGCGCACGGCCGCGGCGTCGATCGCCTCGACCGTCTCCGCGGTGCCCTGGCGCGGGCGCGACATGCGGGCCGTCGCCGGGAAGAGCTGCCTGGAGAGCTCCTTGGCGGCCCGGCGCGAGGGGTTGGCCAGCTCGTGCGGGATCTCGTCGAGGCGGTTGCGCACCAGGCGCTCGACCTCGCTGTCGGCGAACGCGGGCGCGCGCAGCGCGTCGGCGACCAGCCCGAGCCCCTTGGACAGGCGCGAGACGGGCACTTCGAGGCTCAGCCGGACGCCGGGGTGGTCGGCGTGCGCGTCGAGCGTGGCGCCGCAGCGCTCCAGCTCGGCCGCGAACTCCTCGGCGGAGTGCTTGTCGGTGCCCTCGGAGAAGGCCCGCGCCATGATCGTGGCGACGCCGTCCAGGCCGGCCGGCTCGGCGTCCAGGGGCGCGTCGAGCAGGACCTCGACGGCCACGAGCCGCTGGCCGGGGCGGTGGCAGTGCAGGACCGTCAGACCGTTGTCGAGCGTGGCGCGCTCGGGCGCGGGGAACGCCCACGGCTTGGCCTCGCCCGCGGTCGGCCGGGGGTGGAAGTCCATCGTGGCGAGCTCGGTCACTTGGCCGCCTCCTCGTTGTCGTCGGCTTCCACGGTGGCCGCGGACTCCGGGTCTTCGGTGCCCTCGACGTCCTCGACGTGCTCCGGGGCGAGCGGTTCGTAGACGAGCACCGCGCGGTTGTCGGGGCGCAGCCGCGCCTGGGCGATCTCGCGCACCTCCTCGGGCGTCACCTCCAGCACCCGCTGGACGGCCGTCAGGGCCAGCTGCGGGTCACCGAACAGGACGGCGAAGCGGCACAGTTCGTCGGCGCGGCCCGCGACCGTGCCGAGCCGGTCCAGCCACTCGCGCTCCAACTGCGCCTGGGCGCGCTCCATCTCCTCGGCCGTGGGGCCCTCCTCGGCGAACCGGGCGAGCTCCTCGTCGATGGCCGCCTCGATGACGGGCACCTCGACGTCGCCGGAGGTCTTCACGTCCAGCCAGCCCAGGGAGGGCGCGCCGGCCAGCCGCAGCAGGCCGAAACCGGCCGCGACGGCCGTACGGTCGCGGCGCACCAGCCGGTTGTACAGGCGGGAGGACTCGCCGCCGCCGAGGACGGTCAGGGCCAGGTCGGCGGCGTCGCACGCGCGCGTGCCGTCCTGGGGCAGGCGGTAGGCGGCCATCAGGGCGCGCGCCGGGACCTCCTCCTCGACGACCTCGCGCAGCTGCTCGCCGATGACGTCGGGCAGCGAGCCGTCGCGCGGGGCGGGCTTGCCGTCGTGGGAGGCGATGGAGCCGAAGTACTTCTCGACCCAGGCGAGCGTCTGCTCGGGGTCGATGTCGCCGACCACGGACAGCACGGCGTTGTTCGGGGCGTAGTAGGTGCGGAAGAACGCGCGCGCGTCCTCCAGCGTCGCCGCGTCCAGGTCGGCCATGGAGCCGATCGGCGTGTGGTGGTACGGGTGGCCCTCGGGGTAGACCAGGGCGGTCAGCTTCTCGAACGCCGTGCCGTACGGGACGTTGTCGTAGCGCTGGCGGCGCTCGTTCTTGACGACGTCGCGCTGGTTCTCCATCGACTCGTCGTCCAGCGCGGCCAGCAGCGAGCCCATGCGGTCGGCCTCCAGCCAGAGGGCGAGCTCGAGCTGGTGGGCCGGCATGGTCTCGAAGTAGTTGGTGCGCTCGAAGCTCGTGGTGCCGTTGAGCGAGCCGCCCGCGCCCTGCACCAGCTCGAAGTGGCCGTTGCCCTTGACCTGGGCGGAGCCCTGGAACATCAGGTGCTCGAAAAGGTGAGCCAGGCCGGTACGGCCCTTGACTTCGTGGCGGGAGCCGACGTCGTACCAGAGGCACACCGCCGCGACCGGGGTCAGGTGGTCCTCGGAGAGCACCACGCGCAGGCCGTTGGCCAGGCGGTGCTCGGTCGCTGTCAGGCCCCCGGAGCCTGCCTGGGCTGTGGCCGTGTGACCCATGGGCATGTACGTCCCTTCGCTCGCGGACGCGGTCGTCGGACCGCGCTGTTGCTGCCGGTCCTGTCACTGTATGCAAGCGTGCCGACGGTCGGCGAAGTTCCCGCCGCACGTACGCCCACAGCGGATCGCGTAGCCTGCGGTCAGCCGCGGGGAGGGGCGTCCGGGGGCCGGCCGGTCCGCCGGGACCGGGTGCTCGCCCGCGTTGTCAGTGCCGCGGTCCACAATGGACCGCACAGATCCCGTCACACGCTACAGATCCCGTCACACGCTTCAGCGAGAGCGAGCCGGAGGGGCGCACCCGTCGGCGAGCCACCAGGAACCAGGAGGAGCCGGCAGCGATGGCCCGCCGCAGCACGAAGACCCCGCCGCCCGACGACGCGTTCGAGGAGAAGATCCTCGACATCGACGTGGTCGACGAGATGCAGGGCTCCTTCCTCGAGTACGCGTACTCGGTCATCTACTCCCGCGCCCTGCCGGACGCCCGCGACGGACTCAAGCCCGTGCACCGCCGCATCGTCTACCAGATGAACGAGATGGGCCTGCGGCCCGACCGCGGGTACGTCAAGTGCGCGCGCGTGGTCGGCGAGGTGATGGGCAAGCTCCACCCGCACGGCGACGCGTCGATCTACGACGCCCTGGTGCGCATGGCGCAGCCCTTCTCCATGCGGGTGCCGCTGGTCGACGGCCACGGCAACTTCGGCTCGCTGGGCAACGACGACCCGCCGGCCGCCATGCGGTACACCGAGTGCCGGATGGCCGCGGCGACGGGCCTGATGACGGAGTCGATCGACGAGGACACGGTCGACTTCCAGCCCAACTACGACGGGCAGGAGCAGGAGCCGGTCGCGCTCCCGGCCGCCTTCCCGAACCTGCTGGTCAACGGCGCCTCCGGCATCGCGGTCGGCATGGCGACGAACATGCCGCCGCACAACCTGGGCGAGGTCGTCGCGGCCGCCCGGCACCTGATCCGCCACCCCGGCGCGGACCTCGACGCCCTGATGCGGCACATCCCGGGTCCCGACCTGCCCACGGGCGGCCGGATCGTCGGCCTGGACGGCATCCGCGACGCCTACGAGACGGGCCGCGGCACGTTCAAGATCCGCGCCACGGTGTCGGTGGAGACCGTCACCGCCCGCCGCAAGGGCCTGGTGGTCACCGAGCTGCCCTTCACCGTCGGCCCCGAGAAGGTCATCGCCAAGATCAAGGACCTGGTGGGCTCGAAGAAGCTCCAGGGCATCGCCGACGTCAAGGACCTCACCGACCGCGAGCACGGCCTGCGCCTGGTCATCGAGATCAAGAACGGCTTCGTGCCGGAGGCGGTCCTGGAGCAGCTCTACAAGCTGACGCCCATGGAGGAGTCCTTCGGCATCAACAACGTGGCGCTGGTGGACGGCCAGCCGCTCACGCTCGGCCTGAAGGAGCTGCTGGAGGTCTACCTCGACCACCGCTTCACCGTGGTGCGCCGGCGCAGCGAGTTCCGCCGCGGCAAGCGCCGCGACCGGCTGCACCTGGTGGAGGGCCTGCTCACCGCCCTCGTCGACATCGACGAGGTCATCCGGCTGATCCGCTCCAGCGACAACAGCGCGCAGGCCAAGGAGCGGCTGATGGAGCGCTTCTCTCTGAGCGAGGTCCAGACGCAGTACATCCTCGACACGCCGCTGCGCCGCCTCACCCGGTACGACCGCATCGAGCTGGAGGCGGAGAGGGACCGGCTCACCGAGGAGATCGCCGAGCTGACCCGGATCCTGGACTCGGACGCGGAGCTACGCAAGCTGGTGTCGAACGAACTGGCCGCGGTCGCCAAGAAGTTCGCGACCGAGCGGCGCACGGTGCTGCTGGAGTCGGCCGCCAGCACGACCGCCACGGTGCCGCTCCAGGTCGCCGACGACCCGTGCCGGGTGCTGCTGTCCTCCACCGGCCTGCTGGCGCGCACGGCGAACGCCGAGCCGTTCGCGGCGGACGAGGACGCCCGGCGCACCAAGCACGACGTGATCGTCTCGGCGGTGCCCGCCACCGCGCGCGGGGAGATCGGCGCGGTCACCTCGGCGGGCCGCCTGCTGCGCATCAACGTCGTCGATCTGCCGCAGCTCCCGGACACGGCGAGCGTGCCGAACCTCTCGGGCGGCGCCCCGCTGGCGGAGTTCGTCTCCCTGGAGGGCGACGAGACGGTGGTCTGTCTGACCACGCTCGACGAGTCCTCCCCCGGGCTGGCCCTCGGCACGGAGCAGGGCGTGGTCAAGCGGGTGGTGCCCGACTACCCGACCAACAAGGGCGAGCTGGAGGTCATCACCCTCAAGGAGGGCGACCGGATCGTCGGCGCGGTCGAGCTGCGCACCGGCGAGGAGGACCTGGTCTTCATCACGGACGACGCGCAACTGCTGCGGTACCAGGCCTCGTCGGTCCGCCCGCAGGGCCGTCCGGCGGGCGGTATGACGGGCATCAAGCTCGCCGAGGGCGCCAAGGTCATCTCGTTCACGGCGGTCGACCCGGCGGTGGACGCGGTGGTCTTCACGGTCGCCGGCTCGCGCGGCACGCTGGACGACTCCGTCCAGACGACGGCCAAGCTGACCCCGTTCGACCAGTTCCCGCGCAAGGGCCGGGCCACCGGTGGGGTGCGCTGCCAGCGGTTCCTGAAGGGCGAGGACTGCCTGTCCCTGGCCTGGGCGGGCGCGACCCCGGCCAAGGCCGCGCAGAAGAACGGCACACCGGCCGAGCTGCCGGAGATGGACCCGCGCCGGGACGGCTCGGGTGTGTCCCTGCCGAAGACGGTGGCGGTGGTGGCGGGGCCGATCTAGGCGCCGCCGCAGGGAGCGTCCACGGGCCCGGCGGGTTCAGCGGGGTCGGCCGGCGTGGCCGGGTCGCCGGGCTCGCCGGGTGCGTCGGCCCCGGCGGGTCCGCCAGGCTCCTCCTCGGAGCCCTGGACGAAACGCAGGACGCCCCACATGCCGTACTCGTCGGCGGCGTCCGGGGAGTCGCTGCGGCACGCCTCCAGCTCCTTGCCGAGGGCGGAGGTGTCGATGCCGGCGCCGATGAGGACGAGCTGGGTGAGGCGGGACCCGGCTCGCTCCCGGTCACCGGCGGGCGTGCCGTGCGGGGCCACGGCGCCGGCCCACGGCTCGGGGTAGAAGCGCAGGAAGCGGCCGACGGCGTGGACGGCGTACCGGTGGTCGGGGTCGTACGCGCCGAAGTCGACGTACCCCTTGATCCGGTACAGCCCCTCGGGCCGGCTGTCGAGGAACTGCATGAGCCGGCGGGGGTCGAGGGGCACGTCGGAGACGAACGACAGGCTGTCGTAGGCGCTGTGGAGATGCGCGCCGTGCCCCTCGGCGAGGCCGCCGGTCCGTCCCGCGGGGTCCGCTTCCCCGGTGTGCAGGTCGTCGAAGGAGAGCTGCCCGACGCGTTCCTCGTCGGGGCGGCAGTCGAAGAGGAACTCCGGGTCGATGCGGCCGTAGGTGGCCGGGACGACCGCGGCGCGGTCGGCCAGCGAGCGGACGAGGTCCAGGACGCGCGTGCCGTCGGGTGCGCGGTCCAGCTTGTTGACGACGACCAGGTCGGCGAGGGCGAGGTGCCGGTCGATCTCCGGGTGCCGGACGCGGGTCTCGTCGAACTCGGCCGCGTCGACGATTTCGACGAGACCGCCGTACACGATCCCGGGATGTTCGCTGGCCAGCACCATCCGCACCAGTTCCTGCGGTTCGGCCAGGCCGCTGGCCTCGATGACGATGACGTCGATGCCGGCGGAGGGGCGCGCGAGACGTTCGAGGTAGCCGTCGAGTTCGCTCGCGTCGACCGCGCAGCACAGGCACCCGTTGCCGAGGGAGACGGTGGAGTCGCCGAGGGCGCCGGCCACGGCCATCGCGTCGATCTCGATCGCGCCGAAGTCGTTGACGATCGCGCCGATCCGGCTGCCGCCGCTGCGGTGCAGCAGGTGGTTGAGCAGGGTCGTCTTGCCGGAGCCGAGAAATCCGGCGAGGACGACGACCGGGATCTGCGGTGTGCGGCTGTGCGGCACGTACGACCTCTCTCACGCCTTGGCGCGCACCGGCTCACGGCCCGGGCGCGCGGCCGGGAACGGAATGCCGTCCCAGGATACGAGCGGTGGCGCCGGCCACAGAGTGAACGATTGTCCGCTGCGCGCGCGGGGCAGACGTTTCGTCAAGGCGCCGGGGTGTGCGACCCTCGCTTCCTTCCGTGCGCCTCCTCTCCGCCTCCCCGCCGATCAGAGCCGCTCGGCACCCTGGGAGACGGCAAGCGCCGCCCACCGCTCGCCGGTCCCCGTCCGCCCACCCGCACCCCGACGACCGGCGGACGGCCGCCTGAACCGGGGGTTGACATGGCCACACAGAGTTCGGGAGTCCGGAAGATCGTCTCGGCCGCGAAAGGGACGCTCGCGGCCGTTTCCGGCTCCCTCAGCACACGGAACACCCGCCATCGCAGGAGGGCCGTCCTCGCCCAGCAGCACCGGCTGCACTTCGACCTGATCTGCAAGGCCATGGACGACCCCGTCCTGGCCGCGGTCCTCGACACCTACGAGACCGACGTCCCGCTGGAGAAGCAGCGGCAGTTCCTCTTCGCCAACGCCCTCTACATCAACGCCCTTTACTTCCACCGCATCGGAGCGATGAACCGCGCGGAGCTGTACGGGCACCTGCGGGTCATGTGCCAGAACGAGGTGTTCCGCGAGTACTGGGAGGCGACCCGGCACCACCGCATGAGCCTGCCCGAGGCGTCGGAGGAGTACGTCCTCGGCCTGATGATGGACGACCTGATCCAGGAACTGCTCGACGCCGACACGGACGAGTGGTGGGTCGTCGGCGAGCCGCCCGAGCAGTCCGTGTGACCCCCGGGCGGCACGACGTCGTGCGGTCGTCCGGAGTCAGACGTCGGGGATGTCGCGCTTGGCGCGGACGAGCGTGTCCCGGGTGATGACGACGATGCGCTCGTGGTCGGCCCGTGCGGCGTCCGACGGGAGCTCCGGATCGAGTTCCGCGGTCGCTTCGCGCCCGATCACGGCGAAGTCACCGTTGCTGAGCTCGAAGATGTCGGGGCAGGTCTGCCCGGTGGCACTGCCGCGCTCCCTGGGGGAGGCCCCGACGCGTCGCACGATCTTCACGGAGGGATACCGCCTTGTGGCTTGTGGTTCGAAGAGGGACGGAGGCAGCCCTGACTCGGACGGCGTTGTGCCCGCTTCGGGTGTTCCACGGTGGGTTGTCCACGGTGTCCACAGGGTCCACGGCGGTTCGTCGCACTGCGCTCTCCGAGCGCAAGGGGTGTTCGCCGGAGCGCCTGGAGAGGGCCAGGCGACAAGATACTGGAGTGACGGCGCCCTCGGCCCCCGCGAGCACGGCACGCCGGGCGCTTCACTCCAGGGGCGGGGCTCCGGTCACACGGACGGTACCGGTACGGGCGCGTGCGGCCCGACATACCGCGCGGCCGGCCGGATGATCTTGCGGTCCCCGGCCTGCTCCAGGACGTTGGCGCTCCAGCCGACCACCCGGGCCGCGGCGAACGTCGGCGTGAACATGGCACGGGGCAGGCCGCAGAGTTCCATGACCACGCCCGCGTAGAACTCGACGTTGGTGTGCAGTTCACGGCCCGGCTTCAGCTCGGCGAGGATCGCCTCCACCCGGCGCTCCACCTCGATCGCGAAGTCCACGCGCGGGCCACCGAAACGCCGGGCGATGTCGCGGAGCATCCGCGAACGGGGGTCCTCGGTGCGGTAGACCGCGTGTCCGAAGCCCATGATGCGCTCACCGGCGAGCACGCGTGCGCGGATCCAGGGGTCGATGCGGTCGGGGGTGCCGATCGCGTCGAGCGTGTCCAGGGCCCGGCTCGGGGCTCCGCCGTGCAGGGGGCCCGAGAGGGCGCCCAGCGCACCGACGAGGCACGCGGCCACGTCCGCCCCCGTCGACGCGATGACCCGGGCGGTGAAGGTTGACGCATTGAAGCCGTGATCAATGGTGGAGATCAGGTACTGCTCGACCGCGCGCGCCCGCACCGGGTCCGGCTCGGAACCGGTCAGCATGTACAGGTAGTTGGCGGCGTACGGCAGGTCGTCCCGAGGTGCGACGGGCTCGAGTCCCTGTCCGAGACGGTGCAGCGCGGTGAGCAGGGTCGGTACGGCGGCGGTCGCCGCGACGGTGTCGTCGCGGCGCCGGTCCGGGTCGAGGTCGTACACCGGCCGGAACCCCCTGGCGGCGCCGAGCAGGGACAGTGCCGTGCCCAGTCCGGCGAGCGGGTTGCCGCCCGCACCGGCCGCCGCGATCGTCGGCAGCGCGGCGGTGACCTCGGGGGGCAGGCGGCGCAGGCCGGCGGTGTGCGCGGCGAAGGCGGCGGAGCGGGCCGCGTCGGGCAGGTCGCCGTGGATGAGCAGGTGCCAGACGTCCTCGAAGCTGCGGGTCCGGGCGAGGTCGACGGCCGAGTACTGGCGGTAGTGGTAGAAGCCCTCGAGCCCGCGGACGTCCCCCACTTCGGTGTCGGTGACGACGACGCCGGCGAGGCCGCGGGGCACCTCGACGAGTGCGGCTGCGGAGCTGTTGACGGACATGTTTCCTCCCTCGGATTGATTCGACTGTGCATACTTGACTCAGGATCTGTCAATGTTGATTGCATCAATGAATGTGGCTGCGGATACGGTGACCCCCATGCGCGATCAGGAACACGGCACCGGCCACCCCGGACGACGGCTGAGCACCAAGGAAGCCGCCGAACTGCTCGGCGTGAAGCCGGAGACCGTCTACGCGTACGTCAGTCGCGGCCAGCTCAGCAGCCGCCGTGTGCCCGGCGGCCGGGCCAGCACGTTCGACGCCCAGGAGGTCGAGGCGCTCGCGCGGCGCAACCGCCGGGACAGCGCCGGAAGCCCGGGCTCCGGAGCGGAGCTGTCCGTACGCACCCGCCTCACGTTCATCGACACCGACCGGTACTACTTCCGTGGCGTCGACGCCGTCGAGCTGGCCTCGCGGCACTCCTACGAGGAGGTCGCCGAGTGGCTGTGGACCGGCCGGCTCGAGCCCGGGGCCACCCTCACCGCATCCGAGCCCTCGGTGGCGGCGGCCCGCCGTGCGGTCGACGCGCTGCCCGAACACACCGGCCCCACCGACCGGTTGAGGGTGGCCGCGATCGCCGCCGCGACCACGGACCCGCTGCGCTTCGACCTGTCCGAGGACGCGGTGCTCGCCACCGCGCGCACCCTCATCCCCACCCTGGTCGCCGCCCTGCCGCCCCGCCGGCACGACCACCGGGACCAGGGACCGCTGGCCCGGCGGCTGTGGGGCCGGCTCAGCGGCCGGGACGCCGACGAGGCGTCCCTGCACGTACTCGACACCGCCCTCGGGCTCCTCGCGGACCACGACCTGGCCGCCTCCACCCTGGCGGTCCGGGTGGCCGCCTCGGCCCGCGCCCACGCCTACGCGGCCGTCTCCGCGGGGCTCGGTGTGATCGAGGGTCCCCTGCACGGCGCGGCCGGCGGACTCGCCCACCGCCTGCTGCTGGAGGTCCTCGACCAGGGCGACGCCGGCCCCGTGATCGCCGAGGAACTGCGGGCTGGCCGTCGCATCCCCGGCCTGGGACACCGCCTCTACCCGGGCGAGGACCCCCGCGCGCGGGCACTGTTCGCCCTGCTGGAGGACCTCCCGGCCGCCGGACCCGCCCTGGCCGCCGCCCGCGACATCGTCGCCACCGCCGCCCGCCACGCCCCGCTGCACGCCAACGTCGACCTGGCCCTGGCCGTCCTCACCGTGTCGTCCGGGATGCCGTCCACGGCGGGCGAGACGGTCTTCGCCGTGGCGCGCACGGCGGGCTGGATCGCGCACGCCCTGGAGGAGTACGGCGAGCGGCCGCTGCGGATGCGGCCCAGCGGCCACTACGTGGGACCGAAGCCGCCCCGGCCACTGCCGGAGGCGACGGAGGCGTAGGACGCCCGCCGGGCTCACCTGAGGCCCGGCGGAGGCGCCGCGTACGGCCCCCGCCCGCACGGCGTGCGACGCATGGCAGGTGCGAGCACGGGAACCCAGAGTCCATGCACGGCTTCCGCACGCCGAACGTCCGTCCGCCCGGCCCCACGGCCCGACCCGGTCGGAGCAGGACACACCGGCACCCGGGAGCCACCCGCGGCCAACTCAGGTTAGGCTCACCTCTGTGAGTACGTGCGCGACCGACTCGCGAGACCTCGGCGAGCCGCTTCCCGGAACCGCGGCCACGGCAAGGACCTGGATCCTGCTGGAGCAGCCGGGACCCTGGGGTGCCGAAGCGCTCACCTCGAGCCACCTCGACCCGGCGCTCGGCCGGGCCCTGCGCAGGGCCGCCAAGGGCACCGGCGTACGCATCGCGCTGATCCGCCGCCCGGGACGCCACGCCGACTTCGGCACGCCGTCGGTGCGCCGGGTGTTCGCGGCCCACACGGTCCCCGGCCGCGCGTGGCTGCACAGCGCGACGACCGGCGACCCGCGGCGGCTCCTCGACCTCGACTTCGGCGCGCTGAGCCGCGGCGACCACCGCACCTTCGGCACCGCGCTCGACGGCCGCCCGCACACCGGCGACCCGCTCGCCCTCATCTGCACCAACGGCAAGCGCGACCGCTGCTGCGCGCTCCTGGGCCGGCCGCTGGCCGCCGAGCTCGACGCGTCGGGCGTGCCGGGCGTGTGGGAGGTCACCCATCTGGGTGGTCATCGCTTCTCCCCCACGGTGCTCGTCCTGCCGCACGGCTACGCCTACGGCCGCGCCGAGGCCCACGGTGTGCGAGAGGTCCTGCACGGCGTCCGGGAGGGCCGGATCGTCGTGGACGGCTGCCGGGGCAGCTCGGCCTGGGACCGGCCCGGCCAGGCGGCCGAGCTGGCCGTGCGCCGCGCGGCCGGCGAGTACGCGGCGGGCGCGCTGACCGTCGTGCGGACGACCGGCGAGGCGCCGCGCTGGGAGGTGACCGTGGCCCACGTGGACGGACGCCGGTGGCTGGTGACCGTCGCCCAGGGCGCCTCGCTCCCGCCCCGCGCGGAGAGCTGCGGGGCGTCGGTCCTCGGTGCGCCCGCGCAGATGAACGTGGTCGAGGTGCGCGAGCTGGGGCGCGTGGCGGCACTGGCCAGTTGACGCGGGGGTCCCGATCGGCCGGTCGCAGTGACGTCGTGCGCCCCGGCGAGCGCGAGTACGTCCACGAATCAACGGATCAACGGATCCTTCAGGAGATCCCTGCCACACCTTGCACGGATCCACTCCCCACCCCTACGGCCCCGCCGACCCGTCCACGTACCGTCGTCGGTATGAGCCCCACTCCCCCCGTACGCCGCCTGCGCCTGGGTCTGCCCCGGCGGGTGTTCTCGCAGGTGCTGCTGATGCAGGTGGCGATCGCCGCGGGAGTCGCGGTGCTCGCGACCGGCCTGTTCCTCGCGCCGCTCAGCGACCAGCTCGACGACCAGGCGATGCGTCGCGCCCTGGCGATCGCGCGGACCACCGCGGAGATACCGCAGGTCGCCGAGGACCTGCAGCGCACGCCGCCGACGGTCGACGGCCCGGTGCAGCGGCAGGCGGAGCGGATCCGCAAGGCCAGCGGGGCCGAGTACGTGGTCGTGATGGACACCGAGGGCGTGCGCTGGTCGCATCCGGACCCCGACCAGGTCGGCGGTCACGTCTCGACGGACCCCGGGCCGGCGCTGGCCGGTCACGACGTCATGCAGATCGACACCGGCACCCTCGGCCGTTCGGCCCGCGGCAAGGTGCCGCTGCGCGACAGCGACGGCAGGATCATCGGCGCGGTGTCCGTCGGCATCGAGTACGACAGCGTGCGGGAGCGGCTGATCCACGCGATCCCCGGGCTGCTGGCCTACGCGGGCGGCGCCCTCGCCGTGGGCGCGCTGGCCGCGTGGCTGATCTCCCGGCGGGTCCAGCGGCAGACGCGTGACCTGGCCTTCTCGGACATCTCGGCGCTGCTCGCGGAGCGCGAGGCGATGCTGCACGGCATCAAGGAGGGCGTGGTCGCCCTGGACCGCGCGGGCCGCGTCCGGCTGCTCAACGACGAGGCGCAGCGCCTGCTGGGCATCGGCGAGGAGTCCGTCGGCCGGACGCCGGACGAGGCCCTGGGCGAGGGGCGTACGGCCGACGTGCTGGCGGGCCGGGTGGCGGGCACCGACCTGCTCACCGTGCGCGGGCAGCGCGTCCTGGTCGCCAACCGCATGCCCACGGACGACGGCGGTGCCGTGGCCACCCTGCGCGACCGGACCGAGCTGGAGGAGCTGGGCCGGGAGCTGGACTCCACGCGCGGCCTGATCGACGCCCTGCGCGCGCAGGACCACGAGCACGCCAACCGCATGCACACGCTCCTCGGGCTGCTGGAGCTGGAGATGTACGACGACGCCGTGGAGTTCGTGGGTGAGGTGGTCGGGGACCACCGGGTCACCGCGGAGCAGGTCACGGAGAAGATCCATGACCCGTTGCTGGCCGCCCTCCTGGTCGGCAAGGCGACCGTCGCGGCCGAGCGCGGGGTCGCCCTGTGGGTCTCCGACGACACCCGGCTGCCCGACCGCCTCGTCGATCCCCAGGGACTGGTCACGGTCGTCGGCAACCTCGTCGACAACGCCCTGGACGCCGTGGCGGCCACCCGCCACGCGCGCGTGGAGGTTCAGCTGCGCGCGGACGGCCGTACGGCGGTGCTGAGCGTGTGCGACACCGGTCCCGGGGTCCCGCCGGAACAGCGGGAGTTGATCTTCACGGAGGGGTGGTCCACCAAGAAGCCGCCGGCCCACGGCAAGCGGGGCATCGGCCTGTCCCTGGTGCGCCGGCTCGCCGAACGGCAGGGCGGCAGCGTGGCGGTGGACGAGGCGGACGGCGGCGGCGCACGGTTCACGGTGGTCCTGCCCGAGGCACTGGCCGCACCGGACCTGGAGCCCGCCCTGACCGCGGGCCTGCACGACACCGCCGAGGAGGAGTCCCGATGATCGAGGTGCTGGTCGTGGACGACGACGCCAGGGTCGCGCAGGTCAACGCCGCCTACGTGGAGAAGGTGCCCGGCTTCCACGTGGCCGGCGAGGCGCACAGCGCGGCCGACGCCCTGCGCCTGCTGGAGGCGCAGCCCCGCGTGGACCTCGTCCTGCTGGACCACTACCTGCCCGACGAGACCGGTCTCGAGGTGGTCCAGGAGATGCGCCGGCGCGGCCACCAGACGGACGTGATCATGGTGACGGCGGCGCGGGACGTCTCGACGGTGCAGGCGGCGATGCGGCAGGGCGCGCTGCAGTACCTGGTCAAGCCGTTCGCGTTCGCGGGCCTGCGGGCCAAGCTGGAGGCGTACGCGGAGCTGCGGCGCACCCTCGACGGCGGTGGTGAGGCCGAACAGTCCGACGTGGACCGGATCTTCGGCGCCCTGTCGGCGTCGTCGGAGACCGGGCTGCCCAAGGGGCACTCCCCCACCACCGCGGAGCTGGTCCGCCGGTGCCTGATGGGCGCCGGGGGTCCCCTGTCGGCCCAGGAGATCGCCGACCGGACCGGGGTGAGCCGTCAGACCGCCCAGCGCTACCTCAAGCTCCTGGAGCGCACGGGCCGCGCGCGGCTGACCCTCAAGTACGGCGACGCGGGCCGCCCGGAACACCGTTACGTGTGGGCGACCCGCGGCTGACGCACGGCGACACGGCTCGCCGTGCGCGTCGGCCAGGTGGTCAGCCGGTCGCCTTCTGGACGAACTCCGTCGTGTAGGTCTTGTCCAGGTCCACGTCGGCGTTCTTGATGGTGGGGTTGAACGCCTTGAGGACCTTTTCCACGGTCTCGGGGCCGTTCTTCGGCATCACGCCGTCGTCGGTGAACATCGGCAGCGTGCTCTTGATGGCCGACGCGTAGAGCACCTTGTTGCCCTGGGAGTAGTCGGCGGGCATCTTGTCGGCTATCTCGGTGGCGCTGTGGGTGGACATCCACTGGAGCGTCTTGACGAATGCATTGGCCAACTTCTGCACGGTGTCCTTGTGGCTGTTCACCCAGTCCGTCTGCATGTACAGACTCGACGACGGGTACGGCCCGCCGAGCGCCGCCTCCGACCCCGCCGGGGTGCGCATGTCGAGGAGGATCTTGCCGACGCCCTTGTCCAGGACCGTCGCGACGGTCGGGTCGGTGGTCATGCCGCCGTCGATGGCGCCCTTCTGCAGCGCGGAGATGAACGTCGGCCCGGCACCCACGGCGACCGGGGTGAGCTCGCTGACGTTCACGCCGTTCTTCACGGCGAGGTACTTGGTGAGGAAGTCCGTCGAGGAGCCGAGGCCCGTGACGCCGAGCTTGCGGCCCTTGAAGTCCTTCGGCGAGGAGATGTCGTCGGCCGCCTTGGTCGAGACGACCTCCACCTCTCCGGGGGCGTGCGAGAACTGCACCACCGACTCGACCTCCTTGCCCTTCACCTGGAGGTCCAGCGTGTGGTCGTAGAAGCCGACGGCCCCCTGCACCTGCCCGGAGACGAGCGCGGTCTCGGCCTGCACGCCAGCCGGTTCGCTGAGCAGTTCCACGGCGAGGCCCTCGGCGTCGAAGTAGCCGAGCCGCTGGGTGAGCATGGCGGGGAGGTAGATGACCTTGTCCAGTCCGCCCACCATGATCTTGACCTTGGTGCCCTTGCCGTCTCCGCCGGAGCCGGCGGAGGCGGTGCCGGCGGCGTCGTCGGCGCAGGCGGTGAGCGAGGCGAGGGCGAGCAGGCCGGCGGCGGCCAGGGCGGTGCGCCTGACGGATGTGCGCATGACGGTTCACGTCCTTGTGAGGAGGCGGGGCGGCGGAGGGAGTGAGGATGCGGCGGTGTGGGACGTACGGGTTCAGTGGTCGGAACCGGACGCCTTCCACCGGAAGATGCGGCGCTCGGCGAAGGTGAGCAGTCCCTCGGCGACGAGGGCGACGACCGCGAGGATGACCATGGCGGCGTACACGCCGGCCGCGTTGAAGGTGCCCTGGGACTGCGCGACGAGCAGGCCGATGCCCTTGGTCGCGCCGATGTACTCGCCGACGATGGCGCCGATCAGGGCGAAGCCGAAGCTGACGTGGAGGCTGGTGAAGATCCAGGACGTGGCCGAGGGGATGACCACCTGGAGGGTCACCCGGCGGTCGCTGGCGCCCAGGATGCGGGCGTTGGCCACGAGGTTGCGGTCCACCTCGCGGGCGCCCTGGAAGGCGTTGAAGAACACCGGGAAGAACACCAGCACGACGGCCGAGGCGACCTTGGAAGCCGGGCCCAGGCCGAACCAGATCACGAAGATCGGCGCGAGGACGATCCTGGGGATCGAGTTGAGCACCTTGATGTAGGGACCGAGGACGTCGGCGAGGAAGGTGATCCGCCCCAGGGCGATGCCGAACACCACGCCGGTGACCACCCCGATGACCCAGCCGAGCAGTGCCTCGTGGAGCGTGTACCAGATCTGTTCGCCCAGCGAGCCGAGCGCGGTGCCGTGGGTGACCCAGGTGGAGATCTGGTCCCAGATCTTCGACGGCATCGAGAAGTTGAACGGATCGATGACCTCGGCCCGGGACAGCGCTTCCCAGAGCCCCAGTACGCCCACCAGCAGCAGTACCCGGGCGGCGGTGACGACGATCCTGCGCTTGCGGGCAGCACGCGCGCGCGAGTGGGCGCGGTCGGACGTCTTGACCGTGTCGACGGCAGGTTGACTGAGCACCTCAGGCGACATGAGCGGCTCCCCTTTCCCGGGTGATGCGGACCTCTGCGCCGAGGGACTCCCAGATCTCGCGGTAGATGTCGATGAACCGGGGCTCCAGGCGCACCGATTCGACCTTGCGCGGCCGCGGCAGGTCGATGTCGAAGACCTGCTTGACGGTGGCGGGTCCCGCCGTCATCACGACGACCTTGTCGGCGAGCGCGATGGACTCCTCCAGGTCGTGGGTGACGAAGACGACGGAGGCGCCCGTGCCCTCCCACAGCTCCAGCAGCTCGTCCGACATCAGCGCCCGGGTCTGCACGTCGAGCGCCGAGAACGGCTCGTCCATGAGCAGGATCTCGGGGTCGTTGACGAAGGTCGCGGCGAGCGCGACCCGCTTGCGCTGACCACCGGAGAGCTGGTGGGGGTAGCGGTCCTCGAAGGCGGACAGACCGACCCGGGCCAGCCACTCGCGCGCCCGGCTCTTCGCCTCCGCCTTGGCAACACCCCGGAAGCGGGGGCCCGCCATGACGTTGGACAGGACGGTGCGCCACGGGAAGGTGGCGTCCTGCTGGAAGACGAAGCCCACCTTGTCGCCCACGCCGCGCACCGGCTGCCCGGCGACGAGCACCTCGCCGTCGGTCGGTTCCTCCAGGCCGCTGACCAGGGTCAGCGTGGTGGACTTCCCGCAGCCGGTCGGCCCGACGACGGCCACGAACTCGCCGCGCCCGACGGTCAGGTCCAGTTCCCGGACGGCGGTGTGCAGACCCCCCGACGGGGTCCTGAACGTCTTGCTCGCGCCCCGCAGCTCGATGGCGGGGCTGGTGTGTGCGCTCATGGCCGGGGACGGTAGGTGTGCCCCGCGTCACGGCATCAGCCTTGTGCGCACATGCGCTTCTTTTGCTTGCAACAGCCTGTTGTGCTCGTTTTGCTCGCGCTAGAACAACGGAGCCGAAACACGGGCGTCACACCACGCCCGCCAGGCCTTGAGGGAAAGAGGCCCGATGATTGACGTCCTGGTGGTGGACGACGACTTCCGTGTCGCAGAGATCAACGCCAAGTACGTGGGGAAGGTTCCCGGCTTCCGGGTCGCCGCCCGCGCGCACAGCGCCGCCCAGGCGCTGGCCGCCGTCGAACGCGGCGGCATCGACCTGGTGCTCCTCGACCACTACCTGCCCGACGGGACGGGCCTGCACCTCGTGCACCGCATGCGGGAACAGGGCCACGGCACCGACGTCATCATGATCACGGCGGCCAGCGACGTCACGACGGTCCAGGCGGCGATGCGCCTGGGCGCCCTGCACTACCTGGTGAAACCGTTCACCTTCGCCGCCCTGCGGGCCCGCCTCGACTCCTACGCCGCCCTGCGCCGCACCGTCGACCGCGTGGGGGGCCACGGGCTGACGGGGCAGGAGCAGGTGGACCGCATCTACGGCGCCCTGCGCACCGCCCCGGTGCCTCCCTCCCCCGGCCTGCCGAGCGGTCATTCCGAGCCGACGACGGACCTGATCTGCGCCGTCCTGCACCGCGCGGGCCAGCCCCTGTCGGCCCACGAGGTCGCCGTGAAGACGGGCCTGAGCCGGTCGACCGCCCAGCGCTACCTCCGCCACCTCGAACAGGCCGGCCGCCTGCGCCTCTCGCTCAAGTACGGCGACACGGGCCGCCCGGAACACCGCTACGCGTGGGTGGCGCCCTAGCCGCTGTGCCCCGGGGACCCCACCACCGGCTACACGGCTCCCGCTCCCGTCAGGGACCGCACCTCGGTCTCCGCGTGCTTGGCCTCGTCGGGGACCTCGGCCGAGGTGACCGTGCCGAGCCAGCCCGCGAGGAAGCCCAGCGGGATGGACACGAGGCCGGGGTTCTGCAGCGGGAAGTACTGGAAGTCCACTCCCGGGAACAGTGACTCGGGGCTGCCGGAGACCACCGGGGACAGCACGACGAGCACCAGGGCCGGCACCAGTCCGCCGTACACGGCGCACACCGCTCCCCGGGTGGTGAAGCCCCGCCAGAACAGCGAGTAGAGCAGGACGGGCAGGTTGGCGGAGGCGGCCACCGCGAAGGCGAGGCCCACCAGGAAGGCGACGTTGAGGTCGCGCGCGAGCAGACCGAGGGCGATCGCCACCACGCCGATGCCGACAGCGGCGGCCCGTGCCACGGCCACCTCGCTGCGGGGCTCGGCGCGTCGGCGGCGCAACGACGCGTACAGGTCGTGGGCCACCGACGCGGAGGACGCGAGCGTGATGCCGGCGACGACCGCGAGGATCGTGGCGAAGGCGACGGCGGCCACCACCGCGAACAGGACCGTGCCGCCCGTCGAGTCGGCTCCGCCGCCCAGGTCGAGCGCCAGCAGGGGGACCGCCGTGTTCCCGGCCGCGTTGGAGTCGCGTACCGCCTGCGGGCCGACGATGGCCGCCGCGCCGAAGCCGAGGACGATGGTCATCAGGTAGAACCCGCCGATCAGCCCGATCGACCACACCACGGACCGCCGCGCGGCCCGCGCGGTCGGCACGGTGTAGAACCGCGACAGGATGTGCGGCAGGCCCGCGGTGCCCAGCACCAGGGCCAGCCCGAGGCTGATGAAGTCGAAGCGGGCCGTCCAGTCCGCGCCGTACTTCAGCCCCGGCGCGAGGAACGCGTTGCCGTGCCCGCTGCGCTCGGCCGCCGTGAGCAGGAGCCGGTCGAAGTCGCCGTGGAACCGCACCAGCACCAGGACCGTCAGCGCCACGGTGCCGCCGAGCAGCAGGACCGCCTTCACGATCTGGATCCACGTGGTGGCCCGCATCCCGCCTAAGGACACGTAAATCACCATGAGCGCGCCGACCCCCACCACGGTCCAGCACTGGGCCGCCGCACCGGTGCGCCCGAGCAGCAGCGCCACCAGGCTGCCCGCGCCCACCATCTGCGCGACCAGGTAGAGGACGGACACGGTGACCGAGGAGGTGCCCGCCGCGATCCGCACCGGCCGCTCGCTCATCCGCGCCGCGACGACGTCCGCCAGCGTGAACCGGCCGCAGTTGCGGACCAGTTCGGCGACCAGGAACAGCACCACCAGCCAGGCCACGAGGAAGCCCACCGAGTACAGCAGGCCGTCGTAGCCGAACAGCGCGATGAGCCCGGAGATGCCGAGGAACGACGCGGCCGACATGTAGTCGCCCGCGATGGCGAAGCCGTTCTCCAGGGGAGAGAACAGGCGCCCGCCCGCGTAGAACTCCTCCGCCGAACCGTGCCGGTCCCGGCTGACCCAGGTCGTGATCCCCAGCGTGACCGCGATGAACGCACTGAACAGCACCAGGGCCAGTGTCTGATGGTTGCCGGTCACGACGCACCGCCCCTCGCTCCACGGGTCAATTCCTGGGTGTCCCACCGCAGTTCCAACGCCGCGCGGTCCCGGCGGAGCCGGGCGTGGCGCGCGTAGGCCCAGGTGAGCAGGAACGTGCTGAGGAACTGTCCGAGCCCCGCCAGCAGCCCCACGTTCACCGCTCCCGCGACGGGGCGCGCCATGAGGCCCGGCGCCGCCGTCGCCGCCACGACGTAGGCCACGTACCAGAGGAAGAACGCGACGGTCGCCGGCACCACGAACCGCCGGTACCTGCCGCGCACTTGTCGGAACGCCGCGCTGCGCTGCACCTCCAGGTACACCTCGGCCGCCGTCGCACCGTCGTCCTGCTCCTGCCGCGCCGCCGGCACGGCCACCTGCCCCGCCCCGCCCCAGCCCGAGGCCAGTGCGTCGTACCAGGGGTCGTCGAAGCGCACGTCCCCCGATACGTCGGTGGAGGCCGGACCCCGCGCCTCGTGGTGCCCGTCCGCTGTGCCGGAACCGTCCCCGCCGCCCGCGCGACCGTTGCTGAACTGCATGCCCAAGGATGGACAGAACGGGCCGATCCCTGACTTCTCTTCCCCGCGCTCTTCACCCCATCAGGTGACCTTGCCAGAGCGGCCCTGTCGTGCGTCAGACCGCCGGTGGCCGCACCAGCCCCTTCCCGTACGCGTACCGCACGGCCTGGGCGCGGTCCTTGGTCCCGATCTTGGCGAACAGGTTGTTGATGTGGGTCTTCACGGTGGCCGTGGAGACGTGCAGCTTCTGGGCGATCTCGTGGTTGCTCAGCCCCTCGGCGATCAGCACCAGCACCTCGGCCTCCCGTGCGGTGAGCCCGTCCGGCGGTTCGGACGGAGGGGGCGGCGGCGCCGGCCCGGGTTCCGAGAGGCGCTCCAGCAGCCGTCGTTGGATGCTCGGCGACAGGCCCGCGTCCCCGGACAGCACGCTCTCCACCGCCCGCAGGATCTCCTCGCCCCCGGCGTCCTTGGTGAGGTAACCGCGCGCCCCGGCTCGCAGCGCGGGGAACAGCGAGTCGTCGTCGGCGAACGTGGTGAGCACCACGACCTGCGTACGCGGGTGCTCCGCCCGGATGCGCCGGGTGGCCTCCACGCCGTCGCACCGGGGCATGCGCAGATCCATCAGCACCACGTCGGGGTCGACCTCGGAGACGAGCCGCACCGCCTCCTCCCCGTCGCCGGCCGCACCGACCACCTCGATGCCCGGCAGCAGCCCCAGCAGCATCACGATGCCCTCACGGACGACCGTCTGATCGTCCGCGACGACGACCCGAGCGGGCCGCTTCATCGCCGCGTCGGTCATACCGGCACCCTCAACCTCACCGCGAACCCTTCGTCGTCCGGTCCGGCCTCCAGCGACCCGCCCAGCAGCTCGGCGCGCTCTCTCATCCCGAGCAGACCGTACCCGCCGCCGGCTCCCGCGAGTTCACCCGGCGCTCCGCCGGAGTCCCGGACGTCCAGCGTCACTTCGCCCGGCCCGTACTCCAGACGCACCCGCACCTCGGCACCCGGGGCGTGCTTGCGGACGTTCGTCAGCGCTTCCTGGGCGACCCTGCGCACCGCCTGCGACGCCTCGGCGGTCAGCGGTCTGCGCTCTCCCCCGATCGTCACCTCGGCCCGGGGTGCCGTGCTGACGAGCTGAGCCAGGAAGTCCTCCAGCGGCGTCAGTTCACCGCGCAGTGCGGACAACGCCTGCCGGGTCTCGTCCAGGCCGTCCCGGGCCATGCCCCGCGCCGCGACCACGCGCTCGAGGACCTGTTCGCGCTCCGCGCCCCGCTCGATCAGCAGCCGGGCCGCTTCCAGGTGCACCAGCTGTGCCGAGAGGCTGTGGGCCAGCACGTCGTGGATCTCCCGGGCGATGCGGGCCCGCTCCGCCAGGGCGGCCGATTCCGCTTCGGCGACGCGGGCCGCCCTCTCCTGGGCCAGCAGTCGCTGGGTGTGGCCGCGCGCCTCGGCGTCCAGCCGCAGGGTGTATCCGGCGAGCGCCATCCCGCCGGCGGTCACGGCCGCCGTGGGCCAGCTGTCGTTGTCGACCACCGCGAACGAGGCCAGCGCGAGCGCGGCGACCGGCAGGCCGGCCCCCAGCGGCAGCCGCTCCAGCGCGGTGATGGCGCATCCGCAGCACAGGACGAGCGCCGGTGAGCGGAAACCCAGGGCGTAGCCCCCTGCCGCCAGGCCCAGCAACAGGGTGACGAGGGCCAGTGAGGGCCACAGCCGGTGCTGGAGCGTCGTCCGGAAGAAGGCCCAGGCGAGGGCGCCCGCGAGGAGGACGCCCGCCACTCCGGCCAGCAGGCCCCAGCCGTGGGCCCGGCTGCTGTGGAAGGCGGCCGTGAGCAGGACGCCGAGGACGAGGAGCCGTACGGCCCAGGCGATCAGGCGCCGCGCCCGGGAGGTTCCCTCACGGCCGAGGGCTTCCCGGGAGGGCCAGCGGGCCAGGGCGTTGTCGGTCACACGCGCTCCTTCCGCAGTCGCGGAGACCGGGACACCTCGTCACCGTACGCCGTGGGACCGGCGGACATCTGCGTCCAGCGCGCCCGCTGGACGAGGATGCCGGAGCGCACCAGCAGGGTGGCCGCGAGGGCGATCATCAGCGCGGAGCTGCCCTGGTGGACGCCGAGGGTCGTGCCCAGCGCGAAGAGACCCACCCGCAGGGCTATGCCCACGAACCACACCACGGCGCTCGCCCTGGTGCTCTTGCTCCACACCGTGCCGTCCGGTTCGGCCCACAGCCGCGTGGTCCAGGCCCAGCCGGCTCCGATCGCGAGGCCGACCAGCAGTTCCGCGGCGAGCAGGGCGGTGGAGGCGGCCCGGTGGTGGGCGTCGAGCAGCCCCGGGCCGCGCAGCGCCACGACGACGAGGATCCCGGGCAGGAGCCACCACCGCCGGTCGGCGTCGACCCGGGCGGCACGGACCTGCCGTGCGATCACCAGGGCGGCCACGGCCACGATCACCAACGCATCGACGAGCCCGGACATCACTGCCTCCGTGAACGGGGAAGGGGAGCCGGCAGCGAGCGCTGCCGACGCCTTCGACGCTACGGATGTGCGGGGTTCCGGGGATCGGAGCAGGGGTGGATCACGGGTGGATCCAGCGCGGCCGCGGCTCTCCACCCACGGGTGGAGGCGGCCGCTCGGCCGGCCCGTGGCAGGGCCGGCCGGGCGTGCTGCGCCGGACGCCCGGCGCAGCCGTTACGCGTCGATCCGGGAGCGGTCCAGCGTCGCCGCCGAGCTGGAGATGAACTCCTTGCGCGGCGCCACGTCGTTGCCCATGAGCAGGTCGAACACCTGCTCGGCGGCTTCCAGGTCGGAGAGGTTGATGCGGCGCAGGGTGCGGTGGCGCGGGTCCATGGTCGTCTCGGCCAGCTGGTCGGCGTCCATCTCACCGAGACCCTTGTAGCGCTGGATGGAGTCCTTGTAGCGCACGCCCTTGCTCTGGAACTCCATGAGCTTGTCGCGCAGCTCGCGGTCCGAGTACGTGTAGACGTACTTGTCCTGGCCCTTCTTCGGCTGGACGATCTCGATGCGGTGCAGCGGCGGCACAGCGGCGAAGACCCGACCGGCCTCGACCATGGGCCGCATGTAGCGGTGGAACAGGGTCAGCAGCAGGGTGCGGATGTGGGAGCCGTCGACGTCGGCGTCGGTCATCATGATGATCTTGCCGTAGCGGGCGGCGTCGATGTCGAAGGTCCGCCCGGAGCCGGCCCCTATGACCTGGATGATCGCGCCGCACTCGGCGTTCTTGAGCATGTCGGTCACGGACGACTTCTGGACGTTGAGGATCTTGCCGCGGATCGGCAGGAGCGCCTGGAACTCGGAGTTCCGGGCGAGCTTCGCCGTGCCGAGCGCCGAGTCGCCCTCGACGATGAACAGCTCGCTGCGGTCGACGTCGTCGCTGCGGCAGTCGGCGAGCTTGGCGGGCAGCGAGGACGACTCCAGGGCCGTCTTGCGGCGCTGCGCGTCCTTGTGCTGGCGGGCCGCGATACGCGTGCGTGCGGCGGCGACCGCCTTCTCCATGACGACCCGGGCCTGGGCGGCGGCGTCGCGCTTGGTGGAGGTCAGGAACGCCTTGAGCTCCTTGGAGATCACGGTGTTCACGATCCGGCGGGCGGCCGAGGTGCCGAGGACCTCCTTGGTCTGCCCCTCGAACTGCGGCTCGGCGAGACGGACCGTGACGACGGCCGTGAGGCCCTCCAGGGCGTCGTCCTTGACGATATCGTCCTCGGCGACCCGCAGGAGCTTCTTGGCGCGCAGGACCTCGTTCATGGTCTTGGCGACGGCCTGCTCGAACCCGGCCACGTGGGTGCCGCCCTTGGGGGTGGCGATGATGTTCACGAACGACCGGAGGGTCGTGTCGTAGCCGGTGCCCCAGCGCAGGGCGACGTCGACGCCGAGTTCGCGGGTGACCTCCGTGGGGGTCATCTGGCCGTGCTCGTCGAGGACGGGGACGGTCTCCTTGAAGGTGCCCTGACCGGTGAAGCGGAGGACGTCGCAGACGGGCTTGTCGGTGGCCAGGTACTCGCAGAACTCGCTGATGCCGCCGTCGAAGCGGAAGGACTCCTCGCCCTTGCTGCCGCCCTCGCCGAGGCCGTACTCGTCACGCACGACGATCGTCAGGCCCGGCACCAGGAAGGCGGTCTGGCGGGCGCGCTGGTGCAGCGTCTCCAGGGAGAGCTTGGCGTCCTTGAGGAAGATCTGGCGGTCGGCCCAGTAGCGCACGCGCGTGCCGGTGCGGGTCTTGGCGATCCGCTTGGCCTTGCGCAGGCCGCTCCCGCTCTCGAACTTGCCGTCCGGGCCGTCGGCGGCGAACGCGCCGGGGACGCCGCGCCGGAAGCTGATCGCGTGCGTGTGCCCGGCCCGGTCCACCTCGACGTCCAGGCGGGCGGAGAGGGCGTTGACGACGGACGCGCCGACGCCGTGCAGGCCGCCGGAGGCCGCGTAGGAGCCGCCGCCGAACTTGCCGCCGGCGTGCAGCTTGGTCATGACGACCTCGACGCCGGACAGGCCGGTCTTGGGCTCGACGTCGACCGGGATGCCGCGGCCGTTGTCCCGGACCTCCACCGAGCCGTCGTCGTGGAGGATCACCTCGATGTGGTCGCAGTAGCCGCCGAGGGCCTCGTCGACGGAGTTGTCGATGATCTCCCACAGGCAGTGCATCAGGCCGCGGCTGTCGGTCGAGCCGATGTACATGCCCGGGCGCTTGCGTACGGCCTCGAGCCCCTCGAGGACGAGCAGGTGCCGCGCGGTGTAGTTGGAACCGTCCCGGTCTGCTCCTGTCAGGAGAGCTGTGGACGGCACGGACGTGTCGGCGGTCACGCGGTTCGCTCCTCGCTGAATTTCAGGTGGGGCCCTTCTGGGTAAGGGCACGGCTTCGGTCGCCGCCACGAGGGTACCGAGCCCTGGTAGAGCCGTTGTGACGCCACCCTCGCGGTGAAGTCAGCCTAGTCCAGGCTCGCATGCTTGTTCGATCCCTCGATGGGGTGAAGTACATATCACGTTCCCTTCGAGGCATGAACCATTTAGGCTCCGGGCACGTCCTCATGAACAAACCGGCAAGCCGGCCGGGAGGACCTGACCATGACCGACAGAGCGAAACCGTAAGCACCGCAGACACGCACTACGGCACATTCGCCGCCAGACCGGAAGCACCCAGCCACCACGAAAGAATTTTTTCGTGGAACGGCCACGAGCGGGAACGTTTGGGGCTGGTTGGATGTTGACCCTGGTACGACAGCTCGTCGAGCTAGAGAAGAGGCGACGTGACTACTGTTCTGACCCCCGCGAGCCAGCTGACGGCCGCTGACCGCTGCGACCGCTGCGGCGCCCAGGCATACCTGCGCGTCGTCCTGCTCAGTGGCGGAGAACTGCTCTTCTGCGCCCACCACGGTCGCAAGTTCGAGCCGGAACTCAAGAAGATCGCCGCTGAGATACAGGACGAGACCGAGCGCCTGACGGCCGTTCCCGACACCGCCTCCGAAGAAGAGCGCTGATCCTCGGCGTCCACGACGAGCCAGAACCGGCACAGGCCGGTCAGCAGGCGGCCGCCCCTCCTACCGAGGGGCGGCCGCCTGCGCTCGTGGCGCCGTAGAACGCGCTGAGCCGCCTCAGGGAGCCCCGTGGGCCGCCCGCGAGCCGCGGTCCCACCCCAGCGTCCGCAGCGCGTCGGACACGCGCGTGTAGACGCCCGGACTCCCCGCCCGCCCGCACCCGCTCCCCCACGACACCAGGCCCACCAGCCGCCCCTGGGCCACCAGCGGGCCCCCGCTGTCCCCCTGGCACGAGTCGACGCCGCCCCGCTCCTCCCCGGCACAGAGCATGCTGCCGGCGACGTAGCGGCCGTCGAAGTCACCCGGATAGGCCCTCTCGCACACGGCGTCCGCCAGCACGTGGACGGACGCGGCCCGCAGGCTGTGCGGGTAGGCGCCGGTCCCCGCGGTGTCGCCCCAGCCGTAGACCGTGGCCGCGGTACCCGCCGTGTACGCCGGATCGCCCGCCGGGGCCATCCGGATGACCGCCGACGCCGGCAGGGGCTCGCTGAGCGTCAGCACGGCGAAGTCACCGGACTTGGTGGAGGAGCGGTAGGCCGGATTGACCCAGACCTCGCGTACGGCGATCTCCTTGCCGTCGGTCGTGGACAGGTCCGTACGGCCGGTCACGACCTTCAGGTCCCGCGCCTTGCTCGCGGACGTGCCCAGGACGTCCCGGCCCATGCAGTGGGCCGCGGTGAGGACCGTCGTCAGACCGACGGCCACGCCCCCGCAGAACTGCCCCGACCGCGTACCTCCGAACTGGTCACGGCTGGACAGCGCGACCGTCCACGGACTCTGGGAGACGTCGACCGGGAAGCCGCCCACCACGACACCGCCGGGGGCCGCCTCCGCGGCGTGGGCGGCCGTCACCAGCGGTATCGCCATCACCGCGGCCGCCAGGGCCACCGGCCGGACCAGGGCCCGGACAAACGAACGACGCATGGATCCTCCTCACTCTGGGCTGACGACAGGACACCCAGAGTGATCCAGTACCGGCCGCGCCGCACGCGCGCCGACACGCCGAAGGCCCGGCTCCCGCGGGGGAACCGGGCCTTCGGCGTCGTGCGACGGTGACCTAGTCGAGGTAGTCGCGCAGCACCTGCGAACGCGACGGGTGGCGCAACTTCGACATGGTCTTCGACTCGATCTGGCGGATGCGCTCACGCGTCACGCCGTACACCTTGCCGATCTCGTCGAGGGTCTTCGGCTGACCGTCGGTGAGACCGAAACGCATGGAGACGACGCCCGCCTCGCGCTCGGACAGGGTGTCCAGCACGGAGTGGAGCTGCTCCTGCAGGAGGGTGAAGCTCACCGCGTCGGCCGGGACGACGGCCTCGGAGTCCTCGATGAGGTCACCGAACTCGCTGTCGCCGTCCTCGCCCAGCGGAGTGTGCAGGGAGATGGGCTCACGGCCGTACTTCTGGACCTCGATGACCTTCTCCGGGGTCATGTCGAGCTCCTTGGCCAGCTCCTCCGGGGTGGGCTCGCGGCCCAGGTCCTGGAGCATCTGGCGCTGCACGCGCGCGAGCTTGTTGATGACCTCGACCATGTGCACCGGGATACGGATGGTGCGGGCCTGGTCGGCCATCGCGCGGGTGATCGCCTGACGGATCCACCAGGTGGCGTACGTGGAGAACTTGTAGCCCTTGGTGTAGTCGAACTTCTCGACGGCGCGGATCAGACCGAGGTTGCCCTCCTGGATGAGGTCCAGGAAGAGCATGCCGCGGCCGGTGTAGCGCTTGGCCAGGGAGACGACCAGCCGGAGGTTGGCCTCCAGGAGGTGGTTCTTGGCGCGGCGCCCGTCCTCGGCGATGATCTCCAGCTCGCGCTTGAGCTTGGGGGCCAGCTTGTCGGCGTTGGACAGCTTGTCCTCGGCGAACAGACCGGCCTCGATGCGCTTGGCGAGCTCGACCTCCTGCTCGGCGTTGAGCAGCGGGACCTTGCCGATCTGCTTCAGGTAGTCCTTGACCGGGTCGGCGGTGGCGCCCGCGGCGGCGACCTGCTGGGCCGGCGCGTCGTCCTCGTCCTCGTCGGAGAGCACGAAGCCGGCGCTCTCGGCGCCCTCCGGCTCGTCACCGGGCTTGGCCTCCTCGAGGACCTCTTCCTCGATCAGCTCGACGTCGTCCTTCTTGGCCGCCGTCTTCTTGGCGGGCGCCGCCTTCTTGGCGACGGTCTTCTTCGCCGCCGCCTTCTTCGCGGTGGTCTTCTTGGCAGCCGCCTTCTTCTCGGTGGCGGCTTCCTCGGTGGCGGGGTCGTCGACGGCGGGAGCGGCCGGGGCGGCGGGCGTGGTGGCGGTGGCCTTCCTCGCGGTCACCGTCTTCGCCGCGACCGTCTTGGTGGCGGTGCGCTTGGCCGGACTCTTCGCTGCGACGCTCTTTCGGGTGCGCTTTGGCTCCGCGGCACTGACCATCAGCGTCACACCCTCTTCCTCGAGGATCTGGTTGAGGCTGCGCAGTACGTTCTTCCACTGAGTGGCCGGAATCTGGTCAGCTTCGAAGGCCCGACGCACATCGTCGCCGGCGATCTGCCCCTCAGCCTTTCCCCGCTCAATGAGCGCCATGACAGAGACGGACTCGGCGATCTCCGGCGGGAGCGTACGGGATGTGCTGGCCGACACGAACAACCTCTCGGAACGTTGGAAAACGGCTTCCGGCCCCGTCCACGACGGACAGGAGCCGACCACCGGCCTGGGGATGGGCCGACGGTGCGGGCGGGGGCCGGGAGATGCACAGCGCCTTGACCGGCGTCCGTATTCCCTCCGCGGCTGTCACCTCTTAGGTCATCGCATAGTTCCCGTGAGCGTTACGCCCAATCTTCGTGGCCCGAGTCACACCACGTAAGCGCTCAAAATCGGTCAGACACGGGCAGACAAGGTCGCCGGAGGGGGTGCGACGGACAGCCAGGGGTGCGCGTCGGCGGCTCGCACCGTCGGACCCCGCAGGGCCGCGGAGGCCTGCGGGGTCCGACGAAGGGGCGGGTCCGACGGTCGGAGGACGGCGCAACGAGGAGAGAAAGACGTCCCCGGCCGTACCGCCCGGGGTGCGCGGTTTCAGTGCTCGCGCGGCGCCGGCACCACGCGCTCGACCTCGGGGTGCACGGTGAGCAATTGGCGCATGGCCGTCTCGGCACCGGCGCCGTCGCCCGCCGCGAGGGCGTCGACGATCCGCAGGTGGTGCGTCAGCGACGCCTCGGTCGGCCGGTCGCAGCCGGTGACCGGCCCGCCGGAGACCTGCAGGGCGGCCGACACGATCCCGTGCAGGTGCTCCAGCATGCGGTTGCCCGCGACCTGGATGAGCAGCGTGTGGAACTCGGCATCGGCCCGTGCGTACGTCAGGGCGTCACCCTGGCCCATGGCGTGCCCCATGATCTCGACCATGTCACCCAGCCGCTGCTGGACGTCCTCACGTCCGTGCCCGGCGGCCAGGCGCGCGGCGAGCGGCTCGATGGTCCAGCGCAGCTCGCTCAGCTCGCGGCGCTGGTCGTCACGCTGCGGCCCGTAGGCGCGCCATTCGATGATGTCCGCATCCAGTAGGTTCCAGTCACTGACGGGACGCACGCGCGTCCCGACGTTCGGCCGCGCACTGACGAGGCCCTTGGCCTCCAGGACGCGCAGTGATTCACGGACGACGGTCCGGGAGACCTCGAACCGCTGTCCGATCTCCTCGGGGACGAGCGGACGGTCGGCGCCCAGGTCCCCCGAAACGATCATCTGGCCAAGCTGCTGCACGAGCTGGCCGTGCAGCCCGCGGCCGCGGCTGCCGGAGGCACGTCGGCCCACTCGGCCCAGCTCGGGTTCCGCGGCCTCCCAGGCGGCGGGTCCGACGCGCTCGGCGGAGGGGGCCTCGGCGTAGGGGTAGCGGTCGAGATCGCCCGGGCCTGCCAGACCGGAGTCGGTGGAGCGGGCGGCGGTCATCATGGTGTGCGCAAGGGTACTCACGCATCTTTTGTCGGCGTCGTCTCCAACTGCCTTGAGGTCTTTGGTGAAAAGCACACGAAAGGGTGATCGCTCACACCGTCGCAATTGACGCCTTATCGGAAAGAAATGGACGTTCTCCGGGGAGTTGCGCACAGTGCGGGCACGAACGGTCGATGCCGGTCGTCATCGCACCCGACTTCGCAGGGTGGTGAGCACATACGCGCACAGGAGGACCGTCAGCGACAACGTCAGCGCCCCGCCGACAGGTTGGGCGATCACCCTGGCCACCGCGGACAGATAGCGCTCACCGCCGAAGGGCCACTGGTACAGGAACACCTGGCGCATGCGCATCGGCAGCCCGGCGGCGCTCCGCACGGACGCCCCTTCCCATGCCTTGTGCACCACCGGTACGACCACGACCGGCACGGCCAGCACCGCCGCCAGCCCCGCCGTGGTGGACCGGAACACCCCGGCCGCCAGAACCCCCGCCCAGGCGCACCCCACCACCAGGCCGATCCAACTCGCCCCCATCGACAGCCACTCCCCGGGGACCTTCACGAACTCCCGTCCGTAGACGAGGTACAACACCTCGGCGTCACACCCCACCGTCACGAACGCCAGCATCAACGCCGTGGCCGCCGCGACGAGGAGCTTCGCGCTCAGCAGCCCCAGCCGCCGGGGCACGGTGCCACGGTCCGCCGCCAAGGCGGGGTGCCGGAACTCGTCCCCGAACGCCAACGCCCCCAGCAGCCCCGCACCCAGCGCGGCCGGCGGCAAGGGCAGCTCGGCCGGCCACGCGGCCAGCAACCGCTCCTGCGGCGTGTGACCGACGCGCGCGAGGAGCAGGGCCATGACGGCGGAGGTGAGCAGCACGGCCCCGGCGGTGAGGAACCCGGTGCTGATCCCGGCGGCGCGACGCAGTTCGTAGCGCAGGGGGCGAAGAGGGCTGGGGGCGGGACGGACGGCGATGGGAGGCGGGAGGTCGGGGAGGCGGACGGGTGAAGCCTGCGGGGCGGGGGCGGTCGGGGTGGCGGATTCGGGGTGCGGGGTGGGGCGGGGCAGGGAGAGGGGGGAGGGAGGGGAGACCACCGGGAGGGCGGTATCGCGGGACTTCTCGCCAGCAGGCTGATCACTGCCGCTCTCGCCCACCCGGCACAGGCGGTCGGCGCCGGCGACGCGCTCGATCGCAGGCTGCTCACTTTCGCTCATCGCCGCACCGGCCGACACTGTGAGGGCGACATCTGCTGTGTCAGGCCCCATGTCCCCCACCTCGTCCGCGAGTTGGTGCACCAGTACGCCGTGCCGGAACGCCGTCTCGCCGACATGGGCGCAGCTACTGCCGTACACGGAGAGCCGGTTGCCGCTGTCCTGGACGACCTGGACGGAACGCTGCGCCGCCCGGGCCTCCTTGGTGAGGAGGGCGGCGAGACGGGCGGCGTGGGGTGTGCGGACGACGACGCGGGGGCGCAGGCGGGTCCGGGCGAAGCCTTGGGCGTCCTGGTCGGCAACGACTCGGCCCTGTTCCAGGGTGATGACGTGATCGGCCGTGCGTGCGGCCTCCTTGGGGTCGTCCATGGTGAGCAGGACCGTGCCGCCCTGGGCGGCGTGGGCCTTGAGCATGTCGTAGAGCCAGCGGGCCTCCCGGGCGGAGAGCCCGTCGCCGGGGGCGTCGAGGACGAGGGCGTGGGGGCCGGGCAGGAGGGCGCAGGCCAGACCGAGTCTGCGGTCCATGCCACGCGAGAGGGTGCCGAGGCGCTCCTCGCGCAGGCTGACGAGGCCTACGGCTTCGAGGACTTCGTCGGCTCGCCGCACGGACACTCCGGCCGCCGCGCACAGCATGCGCAGGTGACCGCGCACCGTACGACCGGGGTGGCCGGGCACGTCGCCTAGGAGGACACCGACCTCGTGCGAGGGATGCGGGACGTGGTGCAGGGGGCGGCCTCTGAATTGGGTGATGCCTCTGCCCTGTTGGAGTTGGAGCATGAGTCTGAGAACCGTGGTCTTGCCCGCGCCCTGGGGCCCGAGGAGCGCGGTGACATGGCCCGCGCGCGCCTCGAACGAAACGTCGTCGACGGCGGGCGGAAGGTCCTTGCGGGGGACGCTGGTCAGTCCGAAGGCCTGGATCACCCGTAGCAAGATAGCGCCCTATGCCCGTTTTGTCGGGAACCTAGCGGTGGGGTCGACCCGCTGGGTCGACGAGCAAGCTCCTGTGGCGTGGCGTGGCGTGGCGTGGCAGGGCATGGCATGGCGGGCATGCCGACGTGACGCCGCACCCATGTGGTGGACGTGTCCCGACCCCTCCGTGAAGGCGAGCAGGGCCGTACGCCACGACCGGCGCGACCGCCCCGTCATCGGGCCGCTCTCAGACCTCCGGCCGCAGCATCGGCGGGTTGAGGAGGGTGGCCCCGCCGGCGCGGAAGAGCTGAGCGGGGCGTCCGCCCTGGCGGGTGGTGGTGCCGCCGGTCGGGACCAGGAAGCCCGGGGTGCCCGTCACTTTGCGGTGGAAGTTGCGGGGATCCAGCGCCACGCCCCAGACGGCTTCGTAGACCCGGCGCAGCTCGCCCACGGTGAACTCGGGCGGGCAGAAGGCCGTGGCCAGCGACGAGTACTCGATCTTGGACCGAGCGCGTTCCACGCCGTCGGCGAGGATCTGGGCGTGGTCGAAGGCGAGAGGAGCCATGGGCTCGTCCTCGCGGCCGTAGCCGCCTTGCTGGAGGAGTTCCTCGACCGGCGCCCAGCGGGCGTTGCTCGCGTCGCCGCCGGCGCGGGGCGCGGGGAGATCGGGGGCGAGCGCGAGGTGGGCCACGCTGACCACCCGCATCCGGGGATCCCGCTTGGGGTCACCGTAGGTCGCGAGCTGTTCGAGGTGGGCACCGTTGTCCTGGACCGGGACGGAGGCGTCGTGGGCGTGCAGCCCGGTCTCCTCGGCCAGCTCACGCGCCGCCGCCTGGGCCAGGTCCTCGTCGGCCCGCACGAAGCCGCCGGGGAGCGCCCACCGCCCCTGGAACGGCGATTCGCCCCTGCGGACCGCCAACGCGCACAGGGCATGGCGGCGTACGGTCAGCACGACCAGGTCCACGGTGACAGCGAAGGGCGGAAAGGCTGACGGGTCGTAGGACATGCCGCGATCATAGTCGTCTGCCTGACGATAAACACTCCCTTCGTCGGTCCCGTCGGTGACTGATCCCCGGCGGTCGGCGTCGGTCGGCGCAGTCCGGCTCCCAGGCGTCACCCATGTCGCATATTCACCGTTGTGCGAGGTCAGGAGCCCAGTTGCAGTCCTTCGGCCGCCTCCTCGACCATCGCGAGGCCGAGCCGGCTGACCCGTACCGAGAAGGGGGCGCCCGCGACGCGGAGTCCGGTGAGGACGAGCTCGCCGAGCGGTGCGTTGCGTACGGGGCGGAGGGTCACGGTGCCGGCGGGGGCGTCTGGGCGGATGCCGACGAGGGCGGTCAGCAGCAGGATGCCGGCGGCCGCCGCGGTGGCGGTGGGGCGGCAGGCCGCCGGGTGGGGCGGCGGGGCGCCGCCGTCGGTGCGCTGCTGCCCCGCGTACATCTCCGGCAGGCGGTACCCGAAAATCTCGGCTGCGGCCAGGAGGCCGTTGATCAGGGACGATGCCTGCGCCTCGTACCCGGCCGCGATGAGTCCCGCTGCGGCGAGTGCTGTCTCGTGGACGCGCACGGCTCCGCTGCGGTGGCCGAAGGGGTTGTATCCCGGCTCCTTGGTGCCGAGGGAGCGCAGCCCCCAGCCGGAGTCCATCGACGGGCCGTCCAGCAGCCGGGCGAGGTGTTCCGTCTGTGTCTTGTCCAGGAGTCCCGGTGCGAAGTGCCCTGCGCCGAGGAGACCGGTGTCGAGGAGGTGGACCAGGCCCGCGCCGAGGTGAGTCAGGTGTCGTCCGTCCGGGAGGCGCGCGACCGCGGGGCGACCGCCGCCGGGGGCGTCGATCCAGAAATCCCGGCGGAACGCGACGCCGAGCGTGTCCGCCCACTGCCGCAGTCCGGCGCCGTCCGGTCGCCCGCAGGCGTCGAGGAGGTCGGCGCCGAGGAGGGCGGCTCGGTGGGCGTGTGCCTGGGTCTCGCAGCGCACGGGTCCGCCGGGCTGCGGGTCGGGCAGGTAGGTGCCGTCGCCGACGGCTTCCCTGAGCCAGGTCAGGCAGCGCTCGGCGGCCGGCAGCAACTCGTCCGTCTCGGCTTCGGGGAGTCCCCAGCGGCGCGCCTCGGCGAGGAGGACGGGGAAGAGCAGCGTGGCTTCCGTCGCGGTGCAGCCGGGAGGCAGATGGGGGCCGGCGTCCCGGCGGGGACCGGGGATCATGCCGTACTGGGGTCCCGGGGCGGTGAGTTGGGTGCGGGCGAGGATGCGGAGGGTGCCGACGGCCAGGCGGGTGCCGAGCGGCAGGGTCATGCGGGCCGCGGCGAGCGCCTCGGCCGGGGCGAGGCCGCAGCGCCAGGGCGCGCCGGCCGCGAGGTGCATGTCGGCGGGCCGGGCGGGGTCGCGAACCAGCAGGGCTTGCAGGTCCTCGACGCTGGTCCGCAGCAGTGCCTGAGCGCGGGGGTCGTCGCCGCTGGCGTGTGCGGGCGCCAGGAGGTTAGTCGTCGCGCGACCGGCGGGACGAACGGGACCGCTCCCGTCCAGGCGCACTCGCAGCTCCACTGCCACGCTGCCGCCCGGGGGCAGGTCGAGTTCCCAGCGCAGCATCCCCGCGGAAGCGAGGGCGTCCGCGGGCGGTGGATCAGCGGTCACGGACACCGACGCGGAACGACCGGACCAGCGCAGGCCGGCGTCGCGGACGCCGGCGGGCAGGTCGCGGCCCGCGGTTCCTGAGGCGATCGCGCTCAGGTCGGCGAGATCCGTCCCGAGGGTGATCTCGACGGGGACGCGTAAGGGGTGTGCCGCCGCGCTGCGCAGGATGATGCTCTCCGTGCCGTCCGCTGAACGGGTCCGCTCGACGACGACGTCCGGGTCGGGGCCGCCGTGCGGTGCCGCGCGCAGGGTGCCGGTGAAGCGGGCTCGGTCGGCCGAGAGCATCCGGGCCTGGACGGGAAGCGGCTCCCGTCCGGCGACGCGCAGGTGGCAGCGGGAGAGCAGGCGTCGGCCCGCCCGGTAGAAACCCTCCAGGCCCCGGCCGGCGAGCTGTCCGTCCGCGGTGGAGAGGGTCAGCCCGGGCAGGGCGACGCAGATCAGGGCGTCGTGTGCGGGGGGCAGGTCCCTCGGCCTGCGGGGCGTGACGGGTGAGGAGGGTGTGGGTGCTCTGGGCGCCGGTGCGGGAGGCGGTGCACCGGCGGCGGACCGGAGGGGAGGCACAGGCCGTTCAGCGGTGCGGCAGTGGTCGGCGGAGGGGGGCGTCGGCTGATGCATGCGCTGGTTTCTTCCGCTCTCTGTGAATCCGGGCGTGTTCGACGGCAGGCAGGCATTCCGGTTGGACGACGGGCGGGGTGGCGGGACGCCCCGCACGGGCACTCCGCCACTCAGGTGAACGGGGCGGGTCTCCCCCAGGTCACGCCCGGCGCCGGGTGAGCCCACCGAACGGCGGCAGGTGATCCGGTGTCCGGCTGGGTGCCGTCGCCTCACCCGTCCGGCGGACGGTGGGCCGGTGTCCGCCTCACCCGTCCGGCGGACGGTGGGCCGGTGTCCGCCTCACGCGTTACCTGAGTTCGTCGCCGGTGGCGGAGTCGCCTTCCGGGGTGCCTCCGTCCCCACGGACGGCGTTGACTTCCTGGGCCTCCACACGGTCCGCGCGTCGCCGTGACGCCGTCGGCTTCCCCGGCGTACGGGGGCCGGTGCTGCCCCGGCCGGGCAGGCCGGGCCGGGTGCTGTCCGACGCCGACGTGCGCGAGCGGCGGCCCGACGGGCTCGACACCTCTCCCTGGTCTGTCGCGGTGAGCGGTGAGGTACCGGAGCGGGTGCGGCGACGGTGCCGTTGTTCCGGCACGTGCGGGGAGAGGCTTCCCGGTCCGAGAGCTGCCGGGTTGGCAGAGTGGGCCGAGGGCGTGGTGACGTCGGGAGCATCGCCCGCTGCTCCCCCGCGTTCTGCCCTTCCCGGCCCCGCCGTGCGTCCGCCGCGCTCGGCGCGCAGGCAGCGGCGGACCGACTCGGGATTCAGGCCCTCGTTGCATGCCTGGTGCAGCAGACGGGCGAAGAGGTAGTCGGGGTCCGCTCCGAGTGCCATGGCGAGGGCTTCCCTGGCTTCGAGTTCGTCGCCGGTGGACCAGGCGACCCAACCGGCGAGTGTGAGGGGTGCTGCGGCGTGTTCCGCGTAGGGGCCGACGCAGCGGCGGGCCAGTGCGCGCCAGAGGCGGAGGGCGGGGCCGGCTTCGTCGCCCTCCATCCACTCGGCCGCCCGGTCGCGGGTGGTGCGGTCCTGCAGGCCGAGGATCAGGGCGGCGGCCTCGTCGGCGCGGAGCAGGTCGTCGTCGTGCCGGTCCGCTGCGGCGGAGGTGGGGACGGGTGCCGTGGCGGCGAGGCGCTGCATGAGTCGTTCGGCCAGCTCGATCGTCTCGTCGGCCACCTCTGCGCGGCCGTTCTCGTCGAAGATCCGGGGGACGAGAGACATGCCCGCGGTGTCGAGCGCGATTTCCTGCTCGACCGCCACGGCGGTCTCCAGGGGCATCAGCCGGGCCCTCAGCTCGCGCAGGGTCCCGCGTACCTGGATTCCGGCGTAGGCGGCGGCCGCGGCCAGGACCGAGGTGCCGGGCAGGCCCATGGGTTCACCTTCGTCGGGGCAACAGCCCTGCCCTCCGCAGCAGTAGGACCAGAAGCGGCCGTCGGAAATGCACAGCGCCTCGATCACGGGCACGTCGAGACGGCCGCAGGCCACGCGCAACTGGTGGGCGAGCGGCTGCAGCCGTTCCATGACGCTCCGGCCGGTCTCGCCCTTGGCGGGTTCCTGGCAGAGGTAGGCGACGATCTGCTCGGGGCGTGCTCCTCGCCGTTCACTGCCCGTCACCAGCCCGTGGGCCAGTTGCTGCGCCACCGCGGCCCAGTCGTCGGAGCTGGTGGGGATGCCGAGGCGGGCTCGGCCGCCGAACCGCCCGCGGCCGCCCCTGTCGTGCAGGCTGACCAGGATGATGCTGTCCTCGGGCCGGTATCCCAGGAGGTAGGGCAGGGCGTCGGCCAGTTCGGCGGGGGTGCGCAGGGTGACCTGGTGGACACCGAGGTCTCCGTCGTAGGTGGTGCGACCGTGGGGCGCGTAGGCGGGTCCGCCTTGGTACGAGACGTCGTCCGGGGCGGGAGGCGTGGGGCTGTCGCGCGGGACGGCTTCGCCCGCCGAGCCGAGTTCGGCGGGACCGGTCGCTGCCGAGGAGCCCGGCGCTCCGACCGATCCGCCCCTACCAGCAGCCCACTCGACAGGCCCAGCCTCCCCTGCTGCTCCGCGCGGGTCGTCGTTGTCGAAGGATCCGGTGATCTCGTCGTGGTTCGTCATGCGCCGACGATCCCGCGGATCACGAAGTCCCGTGTGAGCCTGTGGACAAGTCAGAGCAGGGACACGTCAGAACATGACGTCTCCGCTGGTCAGAGCGATGTGGATAGTCACATATACCCCCGCCGGGTGCCCGGGCCGCCTCGATCCTCCACTCCTCCGCCGGTCCTCCCGCGTCTCCTCAGCCCGCCGCGGCCAACACCAACGGCAGCACCTGCTCACTGCCCGCCCGGCGCAGCAGTCGCGCGGCAACGGCCAGGGTCCACCCGGAGTCGGTGTAGTCGTCGACCAGCAACACGGGTCCGGGAGCGGCCGCGATCGCCTCGGCCAAGTCCTGCGGGACGGCGAAGGCGCCGGACAGGGCCCGCAGGCGCTGCGCTGAGTTGCTGCGTCGGGCCATGTGCGCGCCCTCGGGTCCGGTGTACGCCAAGGTGCCGAGGAACGGCAGGCGGCCCACGCTCGCGATGCCCTGCGCCAGGGAACCGACCAGCTGCGGGCGGCTCAGGGACGGGACCGCGACGATGCCCACCGGCCTGGCCGTCGCGTCCGGAGCCTGGGTGGCCCACCCGCCGGGTGAGCGCGCCCAGTCGGCCAGGACCGCGACAGCGGCTCGCAGGACGTCGTCGGGGACGGGCCCGTCGGGTGCGTTCTCGGACAGCAGGGGGCGCAGGCGGTTGCCCCAGCCGATGTCGGAGAGCCGGCCCAGAGCGCGCCCGGTGGAGCACTGCTCGCCGGCCGGGATGCGGCCCTTGAGGTCGATGCCCAGGGCGGGCATCCCCGTGGGCCACATGCGGCGCGGCTCGATCTCCACGCCCGGGCGGTCCAGTTCCTCGGCCGCCCCTGTCAGCGCTTCCTCCGATACGGAGGCGTCGATCCACGCGCCGGCGCAGTTGTCGCAGCGGCCGCACGGAGTGGCCTCCTCGTCGTCGAGTTGCCGGCGCAGGAACTCCATCCGGCACTGGGACGTCGTCACGTAGTCACGCATCGCCTGCTGCTCGGCTGCCCGCTGCCGTGCCACCCGGTCGTACCGCTCTGCGTCGTACACCCACGGCCGGCCGGTGGAGGTCCAGCCGCCCTTGACCCGCTTGACGGCGCCGTCCACGTCGAGCACCTTCAGCATGGTCTCCAGCCGGGTGCGGCGGAGGTCGACCAGGGCCTCCAGGGCCGGCACGGAGAGGGGGCGCCCGGCGTCTGCGAGCGCCGTGAGGGTCTGGCGCACCTGGGCCTCGGGCGGGAAGGCCGTGTCGGCGAAGTAGCGCCAGATCGCCTCGTCCTCCTTGCCCGGCAGCAGCAGCACCTCGGCGTGCTCCACGCCGCGGCCCGCTCGTCCCACCTGCTGGTAGTAGGCGATCGGGGAGGACGGTGAACCGAGGTGCACCACGAAGCCGAGGTCGGGCTTGTCGAAGCCCATGCCGAGCGCCGAGGTGGCGACGAGCGCCTTCACGCGGTTCTCCAGCAGGTCGGTCTCGGCCTGCTGGCGGTCGGCGTTCTCCGTGCGCCCGGTGTACGAGGCGACCCGGAAGCCGCGCTGCCGCAGGAAGGCGGTGGCCTCCTCGGCGGCGGCCACGGTCAGCGTGTACACGATCCCCGAGCCCGGCAGCTCGTCCAGGTGCTCGGCCAGCCAGGCCAGGCGGTGCGCGGCGTCCGGCAGTCGCACCACGCCGAGTCGCAGGCTCTCCCGTTCCAGGGAGCCGCGCAGCACCAGCGCCTCGCCGGCCCCGGTGCCCAGTTGTTCGGCCACGTCCGCCGTGACGCGCGCGTTGGCCGTCGCGGTGGTGGCCAGGACGGGCACCCCGGGGGCGAGGTCGGCGAGCATCGCGCGCAGCCGGCGGTAGTCCGGGCGGAAGTCGTGGCCCCAGTCCGAGATGCAGTGGGCCTCGTCGACCACCAGGAGCCCGGTCGTGGCCGCGAGCTTGGGCAGCATCTGGTCACGGAAGTCGACGGAGTTGAGGCGTTCCGGGCTGACGAGGAGGACGTCCGTCTCACCGCGCTCGACCTCCTCGTGGATGGTGTCCCACTCCTCGGGGTTGGCCGAGTTGATGGTGCGTGCCCGGATACCGGCCCGAGCCGCCGCCTCGACCTGGTTGCGCATGAGCGCCAGCAGCGGCGAGACGATCACCGTGGGGCCCGCTCCCCGGCGGCGCAACAGCGCCGTGGCCACGAAGTACACCGCGGACTTGCCCCAGCCGGTGCGCTGCACCACCAGTGCCCGTCGCCGCTCCCGCACCAGCGCCGCGACCGCCTGCCACTGGTCCTCCCGCAGCCGCGCGGAACCTCCCGGAGCCCCGACCAGCTCGGCGAGGACGGCATCGGCTTCGGCGCGGAGCTCCTGGGTGTCCATGCCTCCATGCAACCCGATACCCCGGGTCACCTGCCAATCCACCCTTGTCGATCACCTGTGACGGAGCGTGATCGAACCGGTCGTGCCGGGCGGAGCAGGCTTCACGTCCGCCCGGCCTGGGTAGTGATATAAGCCACGCATCGCCGCATAACCGTCGGTGGCCCCAATTGCTCGTTGCCGCATCCCAGTTCGGCAGGAAGAATTGAGTTCCGCTCCCCGCACGGCTCGCCCGTGGCCCCGGTAGGGGTCTGTTGCGGTGCGCGCTCCCCCCAATCCGACCCGCCCGCTGTGTGGGCCGTAGCCGAAGGGAGGACCGTGACCTTCGGATTCGCTCCGTCCTCGGCGGCATCGTTGGCCGCGGCCGACGCTTCCGCCAACCGCTTGCTCGAGCCCGCGGAATGGGCCGCAGCCGGCATACCGCTGCTGCGCAACCCGCGCGAGGTCGTGAGCGGGCTGCACGCGCGGCACCGGCCCGGCCCGGCCACCGCGATCGTGGCCGTGCTCGACCCGGACGAGCGACTCAGGGCCAGCGCCTCGTTCATCCGCCGCCCGGCTCCCGCCGACGGATGGATGTTCCGCAACGCACTCCTCGCCCAGCTGCGCCGGATCATTCCGCACGACCTGCGGCGCCGTACACCGGTGCGCACGGCGGTGCTGCTCTACTGCCGCCAGGGCGACGCGCGCTGGACGGAGGAGGACGGAGCGTGGATGTGGGGGCTGCGTGACGCGTGCACGTTGCACGGGCTGCGCTGCGGGGCGTACATCACCCTCACCGACGACGGCTGGCAGGTGCTCGGCGAGGGCCGGGGCGGCCGCCGGCCCAGTCTCGGCTCCGCTCCGGAGCCGTTCGCCCTGTCCGAGGTGCCGCCGCTGCCCCGCACCGGCGGCGCCGCGTCCGACGTCCTGCGCCGCGCCGCCGCGCGCTGAGCGGCACCGGCCGATCTGGCGATACGGCGGACCGACGGGTCCCGGCTGATACGCCAGACCCCGGACCAGTCGGCACAGCGCACCTGCCAGAGCCCGCCCGGCACAGTGCACCCGGCTTGGCCCACACGGGGCGGCAGCCGTATACGCCTCAGCCTCCACGCCAGCGCCTCTGGAGGCCCCGGCGAGGACGGTCGTCAGAACGCCCCACCGCGAGCGCCGAACCTCCGTACGGCCACTGGCGGGCGGGGCCGCCCGGACGGGCGCCCGGGCATGCCGGGCCCGCGCACGCGCCGGCACTCGCCGTCACACACGCGTCAGCCGGCACCGGAGCCCCCTCCGGCGGTGACGCCGGAGGTAGCCGCAGGCGCCTGCCCCGACCGTCGGGACTCGGCTCAGACTCCCGCGCCCAGCACCGCGTTGATCTGCTGCGGGTCCCCGCAGGCGATCAGCAGGGCGCCGGCCCGGGTGCGAGCCAGGGACAGGACGGACTCGACGGCGGAGGCAGGACCTCCGTTGACGGCGACCACGACGACCGGACGCTCGGACGCCCGGCCCACGGCCTCGGCACCCGCGTAGAAGACGTCGTCCCGCGCGTCGTGCTGCGCCCAGTAGGACGCCTCACCGAAGGACAGTTCGTGGGTGGCCCACGGGTGCTGCTCGCCGGTGGTGACCACCAGCACGTCACCCGGAGCGCGGCCCGAATCCAGGAGGAGGTCCACGGCCTCCTCGGCGGCGTCCAGCGCACCTTCGGCCGAGGCCGGGATCAGCTGGATCTGCGGAGCCGTCGAGGGGGCGGCAACGGCCTGGGCCTGCGGCCCGGGCTTGAGTGCGGCCACGTCGCGAGGCGTGCGCTGTGCCGGAGCCGTCGGCCGCGGAGGACCGGGGCGGCCGGGGCGCGACGGAGCCGCGGGACGGGGGCCGGGTACGGGGCGGGGGGTCGGCGCGGTACGGCCGCTGGCCGGCGTGGCGCGGGGACCCTGGGCACTCTCGTGAATCTGAGGCTCCTCGGGAATGAGAGGCATGAGCTGATTTTTATCAAACACTGGTGCGGTTCGCGCCAGTGGGTGGCACAACAGTGCGAACGGCAGGATCAGAAGTCGAAGCCGAGCTGGCCCGCGACCTCCGGAACGCTCGCGTCCGCCCAACTGCGGGCCTTCTTGAGGTGCCGCCACTGGGGCAGCGCATCAAGATACGCCCACGACAACCGGTGGTACGGGGTGGGGCCCCACTCCTGCAGTGCGGCCTTGTGCACGGGCGACGGATAGCCGGCGTTGTCCGCGAAACCGAAGTCTGCATGGTCGGCACCCAGTTCGGCCATCATTTTGTCGCGCTGGACCTTGGCGAGCACCGAAGCCGCCGCGACGGCCACGCAGGACTGGTCGCCCTTGATCACCGTGCGGACCCGCCAGGGAGCGCCCAGGTAGTCGTGCTTGCCGTCGAGGATGACCGCGTCGGGCTGGACCGGCAGGGCTTCCAGTGCCCGTACGGCGGCGAGCCGCAGCGCGGCCGTCATCCCCATGTGGTCGATCTCCTCGTGGGAGGCGTGTCCGAGGGCGTACGAGGTCACCCACGTCCGCAGTTCCTCGGCCAGTTCGGTGCGACGCTTCACGGTGAGGAGCTTGGAGTCGGTGAGGCCCGCGGGGGGTCGGCGCAGTCCGGTGACCGCGGCGCACACGGTGACGGGTCCGGCCCAGGCACCGCGCCCCACCTCGTCGACACCGGCAATGATCTTCGCTCCGGTCGTGGCGCGGAGAGAGCGCTCGACGGTGTGAGTGGGTGGTTCGTACGGCATGGCGCCCTAAGCGTACGCCGCCGGGATCGCTGCGCGACACCCCGGTTTCCGACCCCGCTTTCCCCTGCGGGGATGGTCGTCTCCGGCCGGCGGCCCGCGTCACGCTACCCGGTTCAGTCCCCGTCCGGCCGCAGCAACGGCAGCATGAGCTGGTCGACCATCTCCTCGAGCTCCAGATCCTCCCATTCGCATCCGCGTATCTTGGAGCGGTACATCATCATCGCCGGGACGGCGTCGAAGACGTAGCCGTTCGTCGCGTCGGGCCGCACCTCCCCCCGCTCGATCCCACGGCTGATGACCTGGTGGAGCAGCTCCACGGTCGGCCGCACGACACTCTCGAAGATCAGCCCCTGGAAGCGTTCCACCTGCGCCGGATCGCATTCGTGAATCACCGCACGGAGAGCGAATCCAGGGCGCGAGAACATCGCGTCGCGCGCCGTGCGGCACAGCGCCAGGAGGTCCTCGCGCAGGGTGCCCAGGTCGGGCGCCTCGTCCAACCGCGGCAGCGCGGCCTGGAGGGCATCGGCGACGAGGTCCTCCTTCGACGGCCAGCGCCGGTACACAGCGGCCTTGCCGGTCTGGGCGCCGGCGGCGACGCCTTCCATCGTGAGGCCGTTCCAGCCGACGGTACTGAGTTGCTCCAACGCGGCGTCGAGGATCGCGCGTTCGAGCACGGCGCCGCGCCGGCGGGGGGAGGTCGCCTGAGCGGGGGCGACCGTCCAGCGCGAAGTAACCATCCGAGTCTCTCCAGGTGCAGGCGAAGCGGGCGGTGCGGGGAAGCGGCGGTCACCGGACGGCAGTTGGGGGACGGAGACCGCCGTACGGCGAAGACAGTGAACGCTTGCGTTCTCTAGCGCGGACTCACTACCGTGGACGCAACAGTGAACGCAAGCGTTCACTAAGCCATGCGTGGGGGACTCATAGTGACAACCTCTCAGTTGATCGAAGAACAGAAACCGGGTGCGGCCCGCCGGCAGGGGCATCCCGGCATCGCGCTCACCGTCATCGCGGCCTGCCAACTGATGGTGGTCCTCGACGCGACGATTGTGAACATCGCGCTCCCGCACATTCAAGATGCGCTCGAGTTCAGCACCACGGATCTCACCTGGGTGGTCAGCGCCTACACGCTCACCTTCGGCGGTCTGCTGCTGCTCGGCGCGCGGGCCGGTGACATCCTCGGGCGACGCCGGGTGTTCATGACCGGCATCCTGCTGTTCACCTTCGCCTCGCTCCTGGGTGGAGTGGCCCAGGAACCCTGGCAGTTGCTCGCCGCGCGCGCCCTGCAGGGCGTGGGAGGAGCGATCGCGTCCCCCACCTCCCTGGCGCTCATCACCACCACGTTCCCCGAGGGCCCGGAACGGAACCGGGCCTTCGGAGTCTTCGCCGCCGTGTCGGCGGGCGGCGGCGCCATCGGTCTGCTCACCGGCGGCATGCTCACCGAATGGCTCGACTGGCGCTGGGTGCTGTTCGTCAACGTGCCCATCGGCGTGCTGATCGCGTTCCTGACCCCGCTGTACATCAGCGAGTCCGAACGCCACCCGGGACGCTTCGACATCGCGGGCGCGCTCGCCTCGACGCTCGGCATGGCCTCCTTGGTGTACGGCTTCATCCGCGCCGCCGAGGAAGGCTGGCGGGACGACCTGACCCTCGGCTCCTTCGGGGCCGCCGTGGTCCTGCTGCTGGCCTTCGTCTTCATCGAGACGCGGGCCAAGGAGCCGATCACCCCACTGAGGATGTTCGCCGACCGCAACCGCTGCGGCACGTACGTGATCATGCTGAGCCTGGCCGCCGCGATGTTCGGCATGTTCTTCTACATCGTGCTGTTCGTGCAGAACGTGCTCGGCTACAGCCCGATCAAGGCCGGTGTCGCGTTCCTGCCCGTGACGTTCGCGATCGCCCTCGGCGCCGGTCTGTCGCAGCGCTTCCTGCCCGTGCTCGGCCCCAAGCCGTTCATGGTCAGCGGCACCTTCCTGGTGGTGACCGGTCTCGTCTGGCAGACGTTCATCAGCCCCGACAGTTCCTACCTCGGTGGCGTGCTCGGTCCGATGCTCGTGTTCGGCTTCGGCATGGGGCTGAACTTCGTGACCGCCACGGTCACGGCGGTCGCGGGCGTCGCCCCTCGCGAGGCGGGCGCGGCGTCGGGACTGCTCAACGCCATGCAGCAGGTGGGCGGTTCGCTCGGTCTGTCCATCCTGACCACCGTCTTCGGGTCGGCCAGCAAGGACGAGGCCGAGAAGCAGGTGCCGCGGTTCCTGGCCGACGGGTCGCCGGAGCAGAAGGCGGAGTTCGCCAGGACGCACCAGCTGCCCGGCCCGTGGGGGCACGAGGTGCTCGCCCACGGCATCTCGACGGCGTTCATCCCGGCGGCCGCCATGGGTGTGCTGGCCCTGGCCACCGCCTGGTTCGTCATCCGGGTCCGCAGGAGCGACCTGGAGGCCCTGTCCGGCACGGCCGGCCCGATGGTGGGCTGACCGAGGAACCGGCACACCACGAGCCGGACGGGCCGGGTCACCGGCGGACGCGAGCGCAGCGCGTCCGCGGGGGCCCGGCCGAGCCCGTTCCCCGATCCGACCCATGGCTCTCCTCCACACCCCGGCGACGAACGCCACCAGCACCATCGACCCCCGCACCCACTCCGCCCACCTCACGACCACCACCCCGAGACCTCGCCCGTCCCCTCCAGAAGCACCCGCACCTCACACAGCGGATGTCCGGACAACGAGCCCAAGGTCACTCAGAGTTCCCGATCGGCACGGAGAGTTTTGAGTTCCGGTCCCCCGGACGGCACAGCGGTGCGTCAGACGGACACGGCCGCCCACTCCGGCAGCGGCTCCGTCCGTTCCCCCCACGCCACCGGCGGTGCACCCGCCCGGCCCGCGGCGACGATCCCTCCCACGATCGCGCAGGTCGTGTCGACGTCCCCGCCGACCTGCGCCGTCGTCCAGAACGCCGCCTCGTAGTCGCCCAGGGAGCGGGCGGCCGACCAGACGGCGAAGGGGACCGTGTCGTGGGCGGTCGTACGGCGTCCGCAGCCCAGGACCGCCGCGACGGTGGCCGCGTCGCCGTAGTCGAGCATGTCCTTGGCGCGGCGCAGACCGGCACCGACCGCGCTCCGCGGGACGAGCGCGATCACGTCGTCGAGGAGCGACTCGGGAGTCGGCGGGCCGCCCGGCGCGGCGGCCAGTGCGGCGGCCGCGGCCACGGCCATGGCGCCGACCACCGCTTCCCGGTGCTGGTGCGTGGGGTAGGCGGAGATCTCGGCCTGGTGGGTGGCCTGCTCGGGATCGTCCGCGTACCAGGCGCCGAGCGGGGCGATGCGCATGGCGGCGCCGTTGCCCCAGGAGCCCTGTCCGTTGAAGAGCGCGGCGGACAGCTCGCGCCAGTCACCGCCCTCCCGGACCAGCCGCAGGAGCCGGTTCACGGCGGGGCCGTAGCCCCGGTCGAAGTCGTGGTGCGCGGCGAAGGACTGCGCCAGGGCGTCCTGGTCGATCCGCCCGTGCTCGGCGAGGACGGCGACGACGGAGCAGGCCATCTCGGTGTCGTCCGTCCACTGCCAGGGTCCGGGCGGCAGCTCGCGGCGCTTGAGCAGCGGGACGTTCACCGGGACGAAGAACTGCGAACCCAACGCGTCGCCGACGGCGAGTCCGCGCAGGGCGGCCAGGGCGCGCTCCTGGCGCCCGCGGGAAGAGGTGTCTGAGATCATCGGTTCTGCCACTCTATCCGGTGATCCCGTACGATTCCGGGTCACGCCAGCGGTCGAACGGCCGGTCGAGGGTGTACTTGCCGTCGTCGCCCAGAACGAGCATCCGCATCTCCGCGTTCCCGGGATTGGACAGCGACTCGAACTCGGCGACCGTCCAGTGGAACCAGCGCATGCAGAACAGGCGCATGGCCAGGCCGTGGGTGACGAGGAGGACGTTCGGCGGGTGGTCGGGGGCCTCGAAGCTGCGGAAGAGGCTCTCCAGGAAGTTGCCGACGCGGTCGTAGACGTCGGCGCCGCTCTCGCCCTGGGCGAAGCGGTAGAAGAAGTGCCCGTAGGCGTCGCGGTAGGCCTTCTGCAGGCGCACGTCGTCGCGGTCCTGCCAGTTCCCCCAGTCCTGCTCGCGCAGCCGGGGCTCCTCGCGCACCCGGATCAGCTCCTGGTCGAGGTGGAAGGCGCGCAGGGTCTCGTGCGTGCGCCGGTACGGGGAGACGTAGACGCTGACCTGCTCGCGGCCGAAGACCTCCCGCAGTGTCTTGCCGGTCTCCTCCGCCTGCCGCCACCCGCGCTCGGTCAGCGCGAGGGCATGGTCGGGTTCACGCTCGTACACGGTGTCATCAACATTGCCCGTTGACTCCCCGTGGCGGACAAGGACGATGCGCCGTGGTCGTGCCATGCCAAAACCCTAGATCGGATGGCGCGCTCGTGAGCACTCGTGCGGGCCCCGTACGGCGTACGTCACACCGGGCGTGCACCCGGGGTCACAGAACGGGGTCAAACGGTCCAGGTGGGTTCCAGCTCGACGATGTCGCCGGTGAGCGAGGCGATGTCGGCCTCCGTCTGCGCGCGCAGGGCGAGCCGCTCGATGCGCTCGGTCCGGTACTTGCCGTGCTCGGCCTGCGAGCGCCACATCGACAGCACCAGGAACTCATGGCCGGGCGCTTCGGCGAACAGGCCGCGGATCATGCCGGGGGAACCGGCCATCGCGGGGTTCCAGACCTTCTCCTGCATCAGGGTGTAGTGCTCGGCCCGGTCCTCGTGGACGCGGCACAGCGCCACGCGCAGCAGGTCGGCGTCCGTGAAGCGGGGCTCGAAGCCGGTCTTCACGTCGAAGCGGTGGTCGAAGAGCCGGGCCTGGGGGTCCTTGAAGGTGCCGGCCTGGGCTGCCGCGAGGCGGTCGTGGGAGCGGGCCATGAAGGAGTCGTAGAAGGCGCGGCTCTCCCAGAACGCGAAGACGTGGGCCACGGACGGCCGTCGGCGGCTCCAGCCCCCGCCCTGTCCGCGAAACCCCGGCTCCCCCAGAAGCCCCGCCCACTTCCGCTGCCCGCGCTCGAAACCGCGGCGGTCCACCACGGTGCAGCGAATCCACTTGACCAGCACCGCGCCATCGTAAGGCCAGCGGGCGTGGCGTCGGTCACGCTGAGCGCACCTCTGGCGCACGGACACGTACGCGCGCGTGGCAGGATGGACAACCCGCCCCGGGTATCGGTCAGTTAAGGCCGACGATCGACCGGGAACGGGCGGACGGGCACATGGGGAGACGGGGAAGGGGAGCCTGGTGAACGGTCTCAACAAGGGGATCCGCAAGGTCGAAGCCGCGGTCAAGTGGGATCCGAGCCCGGCCGGGCAGCCGCCCACCGACCTCGACATCGTTGCCGCCACCTACCTGGCGGACGACCCGCACGGCGAACCCGCGTACGTGGTGCACTTCGACAGCCGTTCCCCCGACGGCACGATCTACCTCAACCGGGACAGCACGGACGGCAAGGGCTTCGGCTGGGACGAGGTCCTCACGGTGGAGCTCGAGCGGCTGGACGCGCGGTACGCGCGCGTGGTGGTCGGTGTGGTGATCCAGCAGCGGCCCGCCCACCGCACGTTCGTGAGCGTGGTCAACCCCGGCTTCCGGGTGCGCGAGGGCTACTCCGTCCTGGCCGAGGGCGACTTCGGCTCCGTCCTCGGCGCCACGGCGGCGACGTTCGCGGACTTCGTGCGCGACCCGGCGGAGGGGTGGACGTTCCGCGACGGCGTGCGGGGTTACGAGGACGACCCGGTGACGTTCACCCGGTTCATGGGCGGGCTCGGCCAGGCGTGAGGCGTGCGCGGAGCTGAGGGGGCGCGCTGCTGCGGCAGGCGCCCGCTCTCCTCGCCTCCTGCCTCTTCCCCGGGTCAGCCCGCGCTGTTCCAGCCGGGTACGGTCGGCAGGACACGCTCGGCGACGCGCAGCAACGCGGCGTCGTCGGGCGTCACGTTGTCCTGGCGCCAGATCACGATCTCGAGGGAGCCGCCGCCGTCCTTGGCGCTCGGCGCGACCATCAGGCAGCGGGCGATGCCACCCGGGGCGCTGCTCGCCTTCTTGCCGCCGAGGTTGAAGCTGAGCTCGATGGTCCGGTCCGAGTAGAGGACCGCAGGGTGTCCGAGGAGGGTCTTCTTCTCGGCGTTGTGGCCCAGGAGCGTGCCCATCCGCGCGACCGGGATGTCGTCGTACGAGGCGGACAGCTTCACGGAGTAGGTGTCCAGGTCGACACTGCCCTCGGGGGTGGTGATCTTGGTGCCGCCGGCGAGGGTGAAGGAGCTCTCGTTGCCGTTGGCGCTCCGCGCGCGCTCGGCCGGCGTGCCGAGGAGCGTGGGCAGGTCCGGGCGGTTGAGCGCCTCGCACAGTTGCGCGCCGGAGACCCGTTGCGCCCGCGGGGGCGCGCTCGACGAGGAAGAGCACACGGCCGGCTTCCCTTCGTCGGACGTGTCGCCCACGGCATCCCCCAGCGCCCAGAGCCCCACCGCGAGGCCGCCGACCAGCAGCAGCGCCGCGGCCGCCTGGGCGCCCGCACTCGTCGTCTTCTCCGGTTCGGCGGCACCGTCGGTCATGTCCCCCACCTGCACTCCCTGTCCCCCCACTTGTAGTGCGCCTGACATCGCGCCGGTGGAGCCTAGCCGGTGATCGTTCCGCGGCAAACAGGAAAAGAAGCGGGGGGACCACCGTGGTGGTCCCCCCGCTCAGCGAGGTACCGGTCGGACCGGTGCCGGGGTCAGCTGCAGCCGCTGGTGGAGCCGCAGCCCTCGCAGATGTAGCAGGAGCCGGCGCGCTGCATCTTCGTACCGCAGGAGAAGCAGAGCGGGGCGTCGGCCTGGATGCCGAGCTGCATCTCGACCAGTTCGGCGCTGGTGTGGGCCTGCTTGGGGGCGGGCTTGGCCGTCTCGGTGGACGCCTTGGGGGTGGCCACCGCCTTCAGGTCCGTCTGGCGCGGCGCCGACTGGGCGAGGCCCTCCACGTCGACGTCCTCCTCGGCCGCCTCGTAGGAGCCGGTCTCCAGGTGACGCTGGCGCTCCTCGGCCGAGTGGATGCCGAGCGCGGAACGCGTCTCGAACGGCAGGAAGTCCAGCGCGAGGCGGCGGAAGATGTAGTCGACGATCGACTGCGCCATCCGCACGTCCGGGTCGTCCGTCATACCGGCCGGCTCGAAGCGCATGTTGGTGAACTTCGAGACGTACGTCTCCAGCGGCACGCCGTACTGCAGGCCGACGGAGACGGCGATGGAGAAGGCGTCCATCATGCCCGCGAGGGTCGAGCCCTGCTTGGACATCTTCAGGAAGACCTCGCCCAGCCCGTCGTCCGGGTAGGAGTTGGCCGTCATGTAGCCCTCGGCGCCGCCGACGGTGAAGGACGTGGTGATGCCGGGACGTCCCTTCGGGAGGCGCTTGCGGACCGGGCGGTACTCGACGACCTTCTCGACCTTGGTCTCGACGGCGGCGGGCGCCTCGGTCTTGGCCTCGGCCTTGTCGTCGCCCTTCGTCTTGGCGGACAGCGGCTGGCCGACCTTGCAGTTGTCGCGGTAGATCGCGAGGGCCTTGACGCCGAGCTTCCAGGCCTCGTAGTAGATCTCCTCGACCTCCTCGACGGTCGCCGTCTCCGGCATGTTGACCGTCTTGGAGATCGCGCCGGAGATCCACGGCTGGATCGCGGCCATCATGCGGACGTGGCCCATCGGGGAGATGGCACGCTCGCCCATGGCGCAGTCGAACACCTCGTAGTGCTCGGGCTTGAGGCCGGGGGCGTCGATCACATTGCCGTTCTCGGCGATGTGGGCGACGATCGCCTCGATCTGCTCCTCCTGGTAGCCCAGGCGGCGCAGGGCCTGCGGGACGGTGCCGTTGACGATCTGCATCGAGCCGCCGCCGACCAGCTTCTTGAACTTCACGAGCGCCAGGTCGGGCTCGACGCCGGTGGTGTCGCAGGACATCGCCAGGCCGATGGTGCCGGTCGGGGCGAGCACCGACGCCTGGGCGTTGCGGAAGCCGTTGCGCTCACCGAGGCGCAGGACGTCCTGCCAGGCCTCCGTGGCGGCGGCCCACACCGGGGTGTCCAGGTCGTCCATGCGCAAGGCCGTGCCGTTGGCGTCGGAGTGCTGCTTCATGACGCGGTTGTGCGCGTCGGCGTTGCGGGCGTAGCCGTCGTACGGGCCGACGACGGAGGCCAGTTCGGCGGAGCGGCGGTAGGCCGTGCCGGTCATCAGGGAGGTGATGGCGCCGGCGAGGGCACGGCCGCCGTCGGAGTCGTAGGCGTGACCGGTCGCCATCAGCAGGGCGCCGAGGTTGGCGTAGCCGATGCCGAGCTGGCGGAACGCGCGCGTGTTCTCGCCGATCTTCTGGGTCGGGAAGTCCGCGAAGCAGATCGAGATGTCCATCGCGGTGATGACCAGCTCGACGACCTTCTGGAAGCGCTCGGTCTCGAAGGACTGGGTGCCCTTGCCGTCGTCCTTCAGGAACTTCATCAGGTTCAGCGAGGCGAGGTTGCAGGACGTGTTGTCCAGGTGCATGTACTCGCTGCACGGGTTCGACGCGGTGATCCGGCCGGACTCGGGGCAGGTGTGCCAGTTGTTGATCGTGTCGTCGTACTGGATGCCGGGGTCGGCGCAGGCCCAGGCCGCTTCGGCGATCTTGCGGAAGAGCGCCTTGGCGTCGACCTCCTCGATCACGTCGCCGGTCATGCGCGCACGCAGGCCGAACTTGCCGCCCTGCTCGACCGCCTTCATGAACTCGTCGTTGACGCGGACCGAGTTGTTGGCGTTCTGGTACTGGACGGACGTGATGTCGTCGCCGCCCAGGTCCATGTCGTACCCCGCGTCGCGCAGGACGCGGATCTTCTCCTCTTCCTTCACCTTGGTCTCGATGAAGTCCTCGATGTCCGGGTGGTCGACGTCGAGGACGACCATCTTCGCCGCGCGGCGGGTGGCACCACCGGACTTGATGGTGCCGGCGGAGGCGTCGGCGCCGCGCATGAAGGAGACCGGGCCGGAGGCGTTGCCGCCGGAGGAGAGCAGCTCCTTGGAGGAGCGGATGCGGGAGAGGTTCAGGCCGGCGCCGGAGCCGCCCTTGAAGATCATGCCCTCTTCCTTGTACCAGTCGAGGATCGACTCCATGGAGTCGTCGACGGACAGGATGAAGCAGGCGGAGACCTGCTGCGGCTGGGGCGTGCCGACGTTGAACCAGACGGGGCTGTTGAAGCTGAAGATCTGGTGCAGCAGGGCGTAGGCCAGTTCGTGCTCGAAGATCTCGGCGTCCGCGGGCGAGGCGAAGTACTTGTAGTCCTCACCGGCCTTGCGGTACGTCTTCACGATGCGGTCGATCAGCTGCTTGAGGCTGGTCTCGCGCTGCGGGGTGCCGACGGCCCCGCGGAAGTACTTGCTGGTGACGATGTTGACCGCGTTCACCGACCAGAAGTCGGGGAACTCGACGCCACGCTGCTCGAAGTTGACCGAGCCGTCGCGCCAGTTGGTCATGACGACGTCACGGTGCTCCCAGGCCACCTCGTCGTACGGGTGCACGCCGGGGGTGGTGTGGATGCGCTCGATACGCAGCCCCTTGGTGGCCTTGGTCCCCTTGGCCCGGGAACCTCGTGCCGGACCGCTCGCCGTCTCTGTCATGCCGCCTCCCTGTACAGGCAAAAACGCCCTGAAATGCCACGATGTTCCCGTGGCACGGTGATGTGTCTGGTAGTGCGGGCACCCACGCGCTGCCGCCCGCACCTGGTCTTGTCAACGCCGCCGCCCGGCCGGCCCCCGGTATCGGGGCCCGGCTGTGGCCCTTCGGTCAGTCGGCGGCCCGGGCGGGCTCGGGGACCTGAACGGCTCCCCCTGGCCCCCCGTCGTCTTGTCGGCTCCCCGCGACGGTTCCGCCGCCCTCGCGGCCGCCGCCCGCGTCGTCGTCCGCAGTGGGGGGCCCGGTCTGGTCCCTGAGCTCCGCGATGGCGGCCTCGAAGTCCTCGAGCGAGTCGAAGGCCCGGTAGACGGAGGCGAACCGCAGATACGCGACGAGGTCGAGTTCCTGCAACGGGCCGAGTATGGCCAGCCCCACGTCATGGGTGGTCAGTTCGGCGCTCCCGGTGGCGCGCACCGCCTCTTCGACCCGTTGGCCGAGCTGGGCGAGTGCGTCCTCGGTGACAGGCCGCCCCTGGCATGCCTTGCGCACGCCGTTGATGACCTTGGTACGGCTGAACGGCTCGGTGACTCCGGACCGCTTGACCACCATCAGTGAACAGGTCTCCACCGTCGTGAAGCGACGGGAGCAGTCGGGACACTGACGGCGCCTGCGGATCGACGTGCCGTCGTCGGTCGTACGACTGTCGACGACACGGCTGTCGGGGTGCCTGCAGAAGGGGCAGTGCATGATCTCCAACCCTCCTCACAGCAGACTCAACAGCCTCGTGGGCCACATGAGCCCCTCGAAGCAGCCCCCAGCATAGGCGATCGCCGCGCGTCCGAAGACACCGGGGACCACAACTTCTGGGCCGCTGGTGACATCCAACCACTACATCTAGGGCTTGGTTCATACATGCAGGATGTGTCGCGTGTCGCAGTCGGAGCCCTCACGCACCGCTGCCCGGCCGTCACGCCGAGCGTCCGGGACGCGACATGATCGCGCCCGCTCCGCACCCGCGCGACCACGGAACGGAGCCGCCACGCGCACGCGTACGGGCGCCCGACGGCACCGGCGCGGACGCGCGCGCGTGGCGCGTGTGCGCGCACCACGAAGCCGTCGGTACGCCCGCGTGGGGCACACCGCGCGGGCGGTTACGGAGATACCGTGAGCGCCGCAAGGAGGAGCGGTGCGACTCCCGCGCAGGGCCGGGCCGGGTCCCGGCGAGCGGGACGACGGATGGCAGACTGGCCACGGATCGCGAGGCCGGCGACCCCGGCGGTGAAGAGTACAACGATGGGCTCTTCCGTCCGCCACGAAGCAGCGTCAGCTATACACCCGGACACATGATCAGGTCCGGTTATCCGCGGTTTTTAACTCGAACGTGTGTTTGGCGCAACCTTTCGAAAGCATCTACCGTTGTCCAGCAGGGAGACCATCGAGAGGGGCCGACGTGACCACCACCGCAGACAGCGCCACCATCACCACCCAGGACCGCTCCCAGGGCCGACTCGAGCCGGTGCATGGGATGAACGAAGCCGTAGCCGTGAGTCCCGAGGGGCACAAGCGCTCCCTGCCAGGCCGACCTCCAGGCATCCGTGCCGACAGCTCGGGACTCACCGACCGTCAGCGCCGGGTGATCGAGGTCATCAGGGACTCCGTGCAGCGCCGGGGGTACCCGCCGTCGATGCGCGAGATCGGCCAGGCGGTGGGTCTGTCCAGCACGTCTTCGGTCGCCCACCAGTTGATGGCGCTGGAGCGCAAGGGCTTCCTGCGTCGCGACCCGCACCGCCCGCGCGCCTACGAGGTGCGCGGCTCGGACCAGGCCGCGCAGGTCCAGCCCACGGACACCGCCGGCAAGCCCGCCGCGTCGTACGTCCCGCTCGTCGGCCGGATCGCCGCCGGTGGCCCGATCCTCGCCGAGGAGTCGGTCGAGGACGTCTTCCCTCTCCCCCGCCAGCTCGTCGGTGACGGTGAGCTGTTCGTGCTGAAGGTCGTCGGCGACTCGATGATCGAGGCCGCGATCTGCGACGGCGACTGGGTCACGGTCCGCCGCCAGCCGGTCGCCGAGAACGGCGACATCGTGGCCGCCATGCTCGACGGCGAAGCGACCGTCAAGCGCTTCAAGCGCGAGGACGGCCACGTGTGGCTGCTCCCGCACAACTCGGCCTACGAGCCGATCCCCGGCGACGACGCGACGATCCTCGGCAAGGTGGTGGCCGTTCTGCGCCGCGTCTGAGCACGGCGACGGGCGGGCCTCTCCTCGCCTGTCCCCCTGTGACTGGGCCCCGGGATCCCTGCGCCGGTTCCGGGGCCCTGTGCTGTGCCGGCCTGTCGGCGCCCACGGCCTGAGGGCCATCCTGCGTCGAACGCTACGAGCCAGGGCCGGTGCGCGGGCACCGGCCCGCGCTCACTGGGCTTCCGTCTGCTTCGCCGCCGCGTCGATGGCCGCGAGCGACTTGCGGACCTGGTTGCGGTCCGTTGTGAACCAGAAGTCGGGCATGGACGCCTTGAGGTAGCTCCCGTACCGGGCCGTCGCCAGCCGCTGGTCCAGGACGGCGACCACCCCACGGTCCTCGGACGCCCGTACGAGACGGCCGGCACCCTGCGCCATGAGGAGCGCCGCGTGCGTGGCGGCCACCGCCATGAAGCCGTTGCCCCCGGCGTCCTCCACCGCCTTCTGCCGGGCGCTCATCAGCGGGTCGTCGGGACGCGGGAAGGGGATCTTGTCCATGACGACCAGCTGACAGCTCGGGCCGGGTACGTCGACGCCCTGCCAGAGCGACAGCGTGCCGAACAGGCAGGTCCGCGGGTCCGCCGCGAAGTTCTTGATCAGCTCGCCGAGGGTCTCCTCGCCCTGCAGCAGGATCGGGTACTCGGGGATGCGTGCGCGCAGTTCCTCCGCGGCGAGCTGGGCCGCCCGCATGGAGGAGAAGAGCCCGAGCGTGCGCCCGCCGGCCGCCTGGATCAGCTCGGACAGCTCGTCCAGCATGTCGCCCCGGTCGCCGTCGCGCGCGGGGCGGGACAGGTGCTTGGCGACGTAGAGGATGCCCTGCTTGCGGTAGTCGAACGGCGATCCGACGTCGATGCCCTTCCACTGCGGCACGTCCTCGCCCTCGGTGCCCTCCGGGGCGAGCCCGAGGGAGGCACCGACGCCGTTGAAGTCGCCGCCCAGCTTCAGGGTCGCCGAGGCCAGGATCACGGAGCGGTCCGAGAAGAGCTTCTCCCGCAGCAGCCCGGAGACGGACATGGGGGCGACGCGGAGCGACGCACCGAACCGGTCGTGCCGCTCGTACCAGACGACATCCCACTCGGAGCCGTTGACGACCCGCTCCGCCACGTCGTGCACCGACTCCACGGACGCGAGGGCCTGCTTGCGGACCGCGTCCTCGTCCTGGACGGACTTGTCCCGGGTGCCGCCGATGGCGGTGATGACCGTCCGCGCGGCGTCGCGCAGCGCCATGAGCGCGTAGCCGAGGTCTTCCGGGATCTCCTCGAGGCGGCCGGGCAGGGCCAGCTCCATCACCCGCTCGAACCCCTCGGCGGCGGTCTGCAGCTGATCGGCCGCCTTCTCGTTGACGAGCTTCGCGGCGCGCCGCACCGCGCGGTTGACCTGCCCCGGGGTCAGCTCGCCGGTCGCGACCCCGGTGACCCGGGAGACCAGCTCGTGGGCCTCGTCGACGATCAGCACCTCGTGCTGCGGGAGCACCGGCGCGCCCTCGATCGCGTCGATCGCCAGCAGGGCGTGGTTGGTGACGACGACCTCGGCCAGCTTGGCCCGCTCCCGCGCCATCTCGGCGAAGCACTCGGCACCGTACGCGCACTTGGAGGCGCCGAGGCACTCCCGCGAGGACACCGACACCTGCGACCAGGCGCGGTCGGAGACACCGGGCGTCAGGCCGTCGCGGTCACCGGACTCGGTGTCGTCGGCCCAGTCCCGCAGCCGCAGCAGGTCCTGGCCCAGCTTGCTGGTGGGGGCGGCCGCCTCGAACTGGTCGAACAGACCCTCTTCCTCGTCCTGCGGCACCCCCTCGTGCAGGCGGTGCAGGCACAGGTAGTTCGACCGGCCCTTGAGCATCGCGAACTCGGGGCGGCGGCGCAGCAGGGGGTGCAGCGCCTCCACCGTGCGCGGCAGGTCCCGCTCGACCAGCTGGCGCTGGAGGGCCAGCGTGGCGGTCGCTACGACGACGCGCTCGCCGTGGGCGAGCGCGGGCACCAGGTAGCCCAGCGACTTGCCGGTGCCGGTGCCGGCCTGGACGAGGAGGTGGGTGCCGTCGTCGATCGCCGCCGCGACCGCTTCGGCCATGGCCACCTGGCCGGGACGCTCCGTGCCGCCGACAGCGGCGACGGCGGCGTGCAGGAGTTCGGGGAGAGAGGGCTTCGTCATAGCGCGACCACCCTACGGCGCGGGACCGACAAACGAGGGGTCGAGGCGGTGAGGAGCGGTGGGATCAAGACCTTGGGCTTCTTGTGGGAGGGAGCAGTGGGGTGCGGAGAAGGCGCTCTGGGCCGGGGGTCGTGGGTAGGGGATCGGGGATCGGGGGTCAGGGATCGGGAGGGGCGTGGGCGGCTTCGGCAGACGGTGCTGGAGAGCGGGAGGTGAAGGTTCCCGCCGAAAATCTCGAGATGCGGCGTGTCATGCGGGAACCGGCTCGCCGAGCCGTTCGTTGCGGAGAGTGACGGCACTTTGTCCGAGTGTCACAACAGGTGAAGGGATCGGTCTCTGATCAGCAGCGCGGCTCGCTTGGCCGGCAGTTCGAGTTCGGCGGCGTATCGGAAACCGGCGGTGAGAAAGGTGGCGAGGGACGGGATGTTGCGGAGGTCGGGTTCCGCCACGACGCGGGCACAGGCAGGCCGACGGTCGAGCACGAGATCGGCGACGGACCTGAGGAGCACACCACCCAGACCGCGCCCGCGGTCGGCTGCATCACCGATCAGCAGGTGGATACCGGTGTCGTGAGGCCGGGCCGGGTAGTGCCGGGCCAGCGGGTCGAGGTCGGCCCGGTAGATCTCCCAGTAGCTCATCGGCGTGCCCTCCAGCACGCCCAGGCACGGCACGCTGCGCCCGTCACCCGCGAGTTGGCGGCGCAGGTGTGCCTCGGTCACGGCGTCGGGGCCCGCCAGGTCCCAGAAGGCCGCGACGGAGGGGTCGTTCATCCAGCGGGTGATGAGGAGGAGGTCACGGTCCACGTGGACGGGGACCAGTCGGAACGCACCAGCGGGGGAGGCGGCCGGGCCCCAGGTGTCGATGTGGTCGAGCAGGTCCTCCGCGAAGGGCGTCCGGCGTGCGGCTGGACTCCGCCCCTGGACACAGCTGTCGAAGAAGTCCGCCGGCAGGCGCAGCTCCAGGGTCTCCTCGTTGTCCGTGGCGCTGCGCAGTCCGGCGACGGGAGGGGTACGGGCGTCGGCGCCGGTGTCGATGGAGGGCACGGGACGCTCCTCTCGGGAGTGGGCTCAGGCGTGGAGGGGGTTGGCGATGGTGACGTAGACGGACTGGGTGTCGACGGGACCCACGAGTTCGTCGAGGCCGTGGAGCCGTGTGAGCAGGTTGGCCTTGCAGCGCAGGGCGGGTGAGTCGAGCAGCCGGGCGGGCAGCGAGCTGCGCCGCCGGTGCGGGCCGGCTGCGGCGTCCTGGAGGAAGCGGCGCAGGGCGGCGAGCAGCAGGTGTTCGTCGGCCAGGCGCTGGGAGCCGAACGCGCCGATGAGACCGAACACGTTGTTGATGCCGAGGTAGTAGGCGAAGCGCTCGTCGGTGACCTCGTCGGGGACGAACGTGTCGCTCTGCTCACCGATGCCGGGCAGTCGGGCGTCCAGTTCCGCGCGGCGGGACGCCCGGAAGTAGTAGCCCTGGTTGTCGCGGTAGCGGGCGCCGGCGGGCCATCCGTGCCGGTCGAGCAGGAGGAGGGTGTTCTGCTGGTGGGCCTCAAGCGCCACCCCCGCCTCGCCGTCCAGCCAGAGGACCGGACGGACGACGTGGTGGAGGTAGCGCAGGAACCACTCGGTGGCGACGGCTCCGACCGGGCGTCCGGTGTGGGCGGCGAGCGCGCTGACGACGGTGGCGAGACGGGAGTGGCTGACGGCTGCTGTCGCCTGGGGGCGGGGCGAGACCAGGCCCGCGACGCAGGAGACGTCGTCGGCCGGGGTGAACGGGTTGTGCCGGATCACCACGTCGAGGCCGCTCACCGGGGTCCCGTCCGGGGTGTCGACGGCCAGCCAGGCGGGGTCGCGGACGACGTCGAAGTCCGGGTGGTCGGCGTGCCACTGCTGGGCGAGGCCGGTGCGCAGCAGGCGGTGGACCTCGACGCCGCGGTGGAGTTCCTTGCGGAGGTTCTCGCGGCGGGAGTTGGTGATGCGCAGCGCCAGTGACAGCTTGAGCATGGCGGGGGCGCCGGAGCGGTGCACGGTACGGACGGAGGAGGTGGGGTGCCACGGCAGCCCGTGCGGGCCGAGGTCGCGGAGGAGGCCGACGTCGAAGAGAGCGGCGACCTCGTCGCGGTGGCGGGCCTCGCGCAGTTGCCAGGGGTGCAGCGGCAGGGCAGCCCAGCCGTCGGGCAGCGCCGGTTGGGCACCGCCCAGGCGGGCGGTCAGCAGCGGGGCGGGGACAAGGCGGCCGCGTTCGGTCCAGGCGGAGTCGGCAGCGAGGACGGAGGGAGCGACGGCGAGCCAGTGCAAGGGGAAGGATCCGCGCAACTCGGGTGAGTACAGACGGGCTTCGGCGTCGGAGAGCCCCTCGCGGCTCTTGGGGGTCGGGTGCATCGGATGGCCGAGCAGCAGGGCCTGCTCGGCGGCGAGGAACAAGTCCGTTGCGGAAGCGGGGTGTTCCCTGCGGTCGGCGATGAAGGTCGCGGTGCGCCGCGCGGAGTCGGCGACGCGCGCTACGAGGTCGACGCCGTGGGTGGACGAAGGGGCGCCGTTGCGGTCGGCGGGCGGTGCCGTGGTGGCGGTGGTGTCGGGGTCACCCGGGCACCGCGGGGGCTCCCCGGTGGAATCCAGGGCGGACTCGCGGGCCAGGAGTGCCGCCACCGTGGCCGGATCGGCGGGTGGGCAGGCCAAGGGGGCTTTGGCGAGCCGAGGCGGACCGAAGCGGTGCCAGCCGGTCGGGGACCAGTAACGGACAGGGACGAGCAGGGCAGTTCCGGAAGCCGGGAGAGGGATGCGGAGGACGTCGGTGACAGGAGCGGGGAGGTTCGTCTCGCGCACCCAGCAGCGCAGGAGGTTCTCGGTGGCGGCCGCCTGGGCCGCGGTGTGCGGGTCCGGGTGGTCCAGGGGGTCGGGTTCCGGGGCAGGGACGGTGCGCGACCGCTTGGCCAAGGGTGGGGCGTCGGTGCGGCGCGGGGACGCCGCCGGCAGCACGCGCTCCCCCGGCAGACCGGGCTGCCCCACGGGCCTGGGCTCTCCCGCCGGCCGGGGGTCACTCGGGGGTCGAGTCCCTCTTGGAGACCTGATCTCGCTGGCCCGGAGGTGGGTATCGGCCAGGGCCTGCGGTGGCTCAGGGGCGGTGGCGGCGGGAGCAGCGGTGGTGCTCCGGTCGGCGGTGCAGGGGGCGGCGGGCGAGGTGGGGACGGTCAACGGAGTTCCTTGCAGGGCGGGGTGGTCGGTCGGTGCGGGGGCTGCAGGGTGGCCGTGGGGCGAACGGCGGTCAGGGGATCGGTCGGCCGGGGCGCTCGGCTCTGCCCCTGGCCACCGCCTCCACCGCGTCCGCCAACCGGTCGAGGACGGCGGTGGCCTGTTCGTCGGTGATCGTCAGGGGTGGGAGCAGGCGGACGACCGAGGAGTGGCGGCCGCCGAGTTCGACGATCAGGCCTCTCCTCAGGCACTCGCGCCGGATGGCTGCCGCGAGGCCGGGCGCGGCGGGACGGGGGGCGCGGGGGACGGGGTCCAAGACGGCAGGCCGGCTCGTCGCGGCCTTCGGTTCGGCACGCGGGTTCCGCGCGTCCGCCTCGGCCTGACTCTCGTCCGTCCGCCGCGGATGCCTGTCTTCCCGATGCGGAGCCTCGTACCCCTGCTGTTCCGGTGCCGCGGCCTCCTGTTCCGGGTCGACCACCTCCAGCCCGATCATCAGGCCGCGCCCCCGGACGTCCCCGATGCAGGGGAAGCGGTCCGCGAGCGTGCGCAGTTGGGTCAGCATGCGGGTGCCCAGGGTGGCGGCGTGGTCGGCGAGGCGGTGCCGGCGGACGTAGGCCAGGGTGGCGGTGCCGGCGGCCATGGCCAGTTGGTTGCCGCGGAAGGTGCCGGCGTGGGCGCCGGGTTCCCAGACGTCGAGGTCGTCGCGGTAGACGACGACGGCGAGCGGGAGGCTGCCGCCGATGGCCTTGGACAGGACCATCACGTCGGGAACGATGCCACTGTGCTCGACGGCCCAGAAGGCGCCGGTGCGGCCGACGCCGGTCTGGATCTCGTCGGCGATCAGCGGGATGGAGCGGTCGGCTGTGATCTGCCGCATGCGGCGGAGCCATGGGTCCGGTGCCGGGATCACCCCGCCCTCGCCCTGGACGGGTTCGAGGATCATCCCCGCGGGCGGGCGGACGCCGGACCGGGGGTCGTCGAGGAGGTACTCCGTCCAGCGGGCGGAGAGTTCGGCGCCCGCCTCGCCGCCGGTGCCGAAGGGGCAGCGGTAGTCGTACGGGTAGGGCAGGCGGGTGACGCGGACGTCGGTGGCGTGGCCGGAGGCGTCCTGGGCGGCGGCGGTCATGCCGTGGTAGGCCCCGGTGAAGGCGAGGACGCCCGTGCGGCCGGTCGCGGTCCGGACGAGTTTGAGGGCGGCCTCCACGGCGTCGGTGCCGGCGGGGCCGCAGAACTGCACGCGTGCGTGGTCGGCGAGCCCGGGCGGCAGGGTGTGGAACAGCTCGGTGACGAAGGCGTCCTTGACGGGAGTGGCGAAGTCGAGGGCGTGCAGGGGTGCACCGGAGTCGAGGACGGCGCGGATGGCCTCCAGGACGACGGGGTGGTTGTGGCCGAGCGCGAGGGTGCCGGCGCCGGAGAGGCAGTCGAGGTAGCGACGGCCGTCCGCGCCCTCCACGGTCAGGCCGCGAGCGCGCACGGGCACGATCGGCAGGGCGCGCGCATAGGTGCGGGCGGAGGACTCGCGCGCCGCCTGGCGTCGCACGATCCCCTCGTACCCGGGGCGCGGACCGCCGTGCCCGGCCTCACTCCCGAGCTCACGCTCGTCCTCGTGGGTCCCGCCGAGGAGGGCGCCGGTGCCGGCACCGGTCGGCCCTCGTCCTCCGGACGTCTCTCCGGAGCCTCCGGAAGTCCCACCGGACACAGATTCGGTCACGGCCACGGCTCGCAGTCCTCCCGCTGTCCAGAGGTGAGTTCGGTCGTCGCGGAGTGCCGGGTGGGGGCGGCGGGGGTCCGGTCGGGGACGCGGCCGTTCCGTCGGCGGCGAGTTCCCGGCCGGTCACGGGGGCGGCCGGCGCTCGGCCCTGCTGCCCGTGGCGGCCGGCGTCGCGCTGCGGTCCGCCCCGGTGTGACGTGGTCCGGCCCGTCGGCGCCGCCCCGCCCTTCCGCTGATCACCCGCTGGTCTTCCGCGCGGAGCCCGCCCGCGGGCATCCGGCTCCTCACCGCTACCAACCCCGTTCGGGCTCACGGGTTACGGCCTCGCGTCGAGATCGTCGCGACGACGGGAGCAGTACCGCCGGCCGCGCGCCCCCACCCGGCCACGCCGTCCGCCCGTGCACCCCCGCCCGCTCCCTCCCGGCCACCCGGCGAAGCAGCAGGTCAGGAAGCCCGTAGCGAAACCGTTGCCGTTCCGTCGGAAGTCCCCCACGGGGACGGCATATTGTGTGATGCCGTTCCACAGGGCTGTGGGACGCGTCTGAACCCGGCATGAAAGCACCGTGAGTTCAGCGGGTTGTCCGGGCCACGGTGTCCAGTTCGTCCACCTCAGGGGAGTAAGACCATGCGACCGATACGGCCGTCGTTCACCGCTCGTCGAGGCGGGAGCACGCGCCGCCGACCCCTCCCCGCCCTGTCGGCCGTCGCCCTTGCCTCCGCGCTGGCGCTCACCGCGACCGCGTGCGGCGGCGACGACACCGACGCGACCGGACAGTCGTCCGCGTCCGCCTCGGCCACCGGCAGCGGCCACGGGAAGATCAGGATTCCGGACGACCTGAAGAACCGGCTCAAGGAGCACGGGATCGACCTCGACAAGTGGAAGAACGGCGCCTGGAAGAACTGGGACCGGGACGACTGGCTGCGCGAGGCCAAGGACTTCGTCAACCCGATCATCGAGGGACTGTGGGACCCGGACCGCATGCGGGGCGCCGAGGACCCCGACCGGGGTGTGGACAGTGGTGACCTCTCGGCCGACCAGGGCGTGACCGATCCGACGCCGGACCCGGTGGACGCGCAGGCCGTGCCGACCACCTACCACGCCAACGCCGCCGAGGCGGGCAAGGTGTTCTTCGACTCCCCCGAGGGCACGATGGTGTGCTCCGCGACGGTCGTGAAGGACCCGGCGCACCCGGGCAAGTCCAACCTGGTGTGGACCGCGGGCCACTGTGTGCACGCGGGCAAGAAGGGCGGCTGGTACCGCAACATCGCGTTCGTGCCGTCGTACAACGACGCGGGGTTGTCGACCTCGGCGCTGCAGACCGCGACCCGGGAGCAGGTGGCCCCGTACGGCGTCTGGTGGGGCGACTGGGCGCGGACCTCGGACCAGTGGATCGCGCAGGGCGGTCAGACCGGCGGCGACGGCGCGCCGTACGACTTCGCGGTGATCCATGTGACGCCGGAGGAGGGCGGTTCGGGGAAGTCGCTGGAGGAGACGGTCGGTTCGGCGCTGCCGGTGAACTTCGCGGCGCCGGCCGTGCCGAAGGTGCGAAGCATCACGGCGACCGGCTACCCGGCGGGTGCGCCCTACGACGGGCAGAAGCTGTACCAGTGCCAGGACAAGCCGGGGCGGCTGTCGCTGGGGGCCTCGGACCCGACGATGTACCGCATCGGCTGCACGATGACCGGTGGTTCGTCCGGTGGCGGCTGGGTCGCGGCGGGCTCGGACGGCAAGCCGGCTCTGGTGTCCAACACCTCCATCGGCCCGGTCCGCTCGGGCTGGCTCGCGGGACCGCACCTGGGTGCCGTGGCCAAGGGCGTGTACGACTCGGTGAGCAAGAAGTTCGCCGGTCGGTGACGCTGCGCTGAGCACATCGCGGCACGGCACCCGCTGCCTGAAGCGGGTGCCGTGCCGCATCTCTACGCGGTAGGAGCAGGACCTGCGACGGGCCGTGATCCCGTACGTGCGAAGGCCCGCCCCTTGCGGCGAGCAAGGGGCGGGCCTTCATATGGGCCTCGCTGCGCGTGGGCCGGGCGCAGGTTCTAGAGCGCCTGCGCCGGTACGTACGGTGCGAGGTCCGCGGCCAGTTCCTCGTGGACCCGCGCCTTGAGCAGGGTGCCCTCCGCCGTGTGCTCCGCGGAGATCACCTCACCCTCGGTGTGGGCACGGGCGACCAGCTTGCCGTGGGTGTACGGCACGAGCGCCTCGATCTCGACGGACGGCCTGGGCAGTTCGTTGTCGATCAGCCCGAGCAGTTCGGCGATGCCCTGGCCGGTGCGGGCGGAGACGGCGATGGAGCGCTTCTCGACCCGCAGCAGCCGCTGGAGCGTCAGCGGGTCGGCCGCGTCGGCCTTGTTGATCACGACGATCTCGGGCACGCCGGTGGCGCCGACGTCCCGGATCACCTCGCGCACGGCCAGCAGCTGCTCCTCCGGGTTGGGGTGCGAGCCGTCCACCACGTGCAGGATCAGGTCGGCGTCGCCGACCTCCTCCATGGTGGAGCGGAACGCCTCGACCAGGTGGTGCGGCAGGTGGCGTACGAAGCCGACGGTGTCGGCCAGGGTGTAGAGCCGGCCGCTCGGGGTCTCCGCCCGGCGGACGGTGGGGTCCAGGGTCGCGAACAGGGCGTTCTCGACCAGGACGCCCGCGCCCGTGAGGCGGTTGAGCAGGGACGACTTGCCGGCGTTGGTGTAGCCCGCGATGGCGACGGACGGCACCTTGTTGCGCCGGCGCACCTGGCGCTGGACGTCGCGGCCGGTCTTCATCTCCGCGATCTCCCGGCGCATCTTCGCCATCTTCTCGCGGATCCGTCGCCGGTCGGTCTCGATCTTGGTCTCACCGGGACCACGGGTGGCGAGGCCGCCGCCCTTGCCGCCGCCCATCTGCCGGGACAGCGACTGACCCCAGCCGCGCAGCCGCGGCAGCATGTACTGCATCTGCGCGAGCGCGACCTGCGCCTTGCCCTCACGGGACTTGGCGTGCTGGGCGAAGATGTCGAGGATCAGGGCCGTACGGTCGATGACCTTGACCTTGACGACGTCCTCGAGGTGGATGAGCTGGCCCGGGCTGAGCTCACCGTCGCAGATGACGGTGTCCGCGCCGGTCTCCAGCACGATGTCGCGCAGCTCGTCGGCCTTGCCGGAGCCGATGTAGGTGGCGGCGTCGGGCTTGTCGCGGCGCTGGATCACGCCGTCGAGCACGAGGGCGCCGGCCGTCTCCGCGAGGGCGGCGAGCTCGGCGAGCGAGTTCTCCGCGTCCTGCACCGTCCCCGAGGTCCAGACGCCGACGAGGACGACCCGCTCCAGGCGGAGCTGCCGGTACTCGACCTCGGTGACGTCCTCGAGCTCGGTGGAGAGGCCCGCCACGCGGCGCAGGGCCGCGCGCTCGGAGCGGTCGAACTGGTCGCCGTCGCGCTCTCCGTCGATCTCGTGGCTCCAGGCGACGTCCTCTTCCATCAGGGCATCGGCCCGGAGACCTTCGGGGTAGGCGTGCGCGAAGCGCTTGGTGTCCTGGGAAGGGGAAGAGGAGGAGGTCATTGGATCCTTACGTCGATGGGGATGCCTGTGCGGCGTTCACTTCTGACAACGCGCGAGTACCCCGGGAGATTCCCGTGTCCCGCCCCTGTCGCGTACCACGCCGACCGGACGATGGTCGCACGGTGCGGCACGTCTCGTCATCGCCTTATTCGACGGACGCCGCAGCCCTTTCTCCGTCCGGCGCGGCGGATGCCGCGGCCTTCCGGTCGCCGTGCGGGGCAGGCACCGTGGCGGCCTTCTGCTCGTCCGGCCCGGCGGGCGGCGTGGCCTTCCAGTCCGGGTGGCCGGGCATCGGCGGGGTCTTGTCGCCGTACAGCCAGTCGCGGAAGAAGCCGTCGAGGTCGCGGCCGGAGACGCGGGCCGCCAGCGCCGTGAAGTCGGCGGTCCCCGCGGTGGCGTCGTGGTTGCGCCGCACCCAGGCCCGCTCAAGCTGCTCGAACCCTTGTTCGCCGATCTCCTGGCGCAGGGCGTACAGGACGAGCGCCGCGCCGTCGTAGACGTTCGCGCGGAAGATGCCGATCTTCTGACCCGGCTCGGGCGGCTTCGGCGCCGCGGGCGGTCCGCCGGTCGCGCGCCAGCGGTCGGAGGCGCCGTACGCGGCCTTCATGCGCGCCTCCATCGGCCGGTCGGCCTTCTCCTGCGCGTACAAGGACTCGTACCAGGTGGCGTGCCCTTCGTTGAGCCACAGGTCGGACCAGGTGCGCGGGCTGACGCTGTCGCCGAACCACTGGTGGGACAGCTCGTGCACCATGATCGACTCGACGTACCAGGCCGGGTAGGCGGGGTCGGTGAACACCTCCCGCTCGAAGAGGGACAGGGTCTGGGTCTCCAGCTCGTACCCGGTGGAGGCGTCGGCGAGGAGCAGCCCGTACGTCTCGAAGGGGTACCGGCCGACCTTGCTCTCCATCCAGGTGATCTGGTCCGGGGTCTTCTTCAGCCACGGCTCCAGCGCGTCGCGGTACCGGGTCGGCACGACGTCCCGCACGGGCAGTCCGCCCGGGCCCTCGCGGCGTACGACCGTGGAGTGGCCGATGGACACCTGCGCGAGCTCGGTGGCCATCGGGTGCTGGGTCCGGTACGTCCACGTGGTCGAGCTGTCGCCGCGGTCGACGCCGGTCGGCAGGCCGTTGGCGACGGCGGTGTAGTCGTTCGGGGCGGTGACCCTGATGGTGAACATCGCCTTGTCGGAGGGGTGGTCGTTGCACGGGAACACCAGGTGGGCGGCGTCCGCCTGGTTGGCCATGGCCAGGCCGTCCGCGGTGCGCACCCAGCCGCCGTCCCGGTCGGGCGCGGGGGCGGGGTCGCTGGTGTGCCGCACGGTGATGCGCGTCCAGCGGCCCCGCGGCAGGGGGCGTTCGGGGGTGACGACCAGGTCGTCGCCAGCCTCGGTGAAGGCGGCCGGCCGGCCGTCCACCTCGACGGAGCGGACGGTGCCGTGGGCGAAGTCGAGGTTCACGCGGTCCAGAGGGGCCGTCGTCCGGGCGGCGATCGTGGTGACCGCCTGCAGCGGTTCGCTGTTCCGGCCCGAGTAGGTGAAGGCCAGGTCGTACGCCGCCACGTCGTACCCCGGGTTGCCCAGGTACGGGAAGAGGCGGTCGCCCACGCCCAGCGGGGCCGCGGGGGCGCTCGCCGCGAGCAGGGCGAAGGAGACGGCGGACGCGGCGCCGGCGAGCAGCACGGCCCTGGCCCGGCGCCGGCACGGCGCCGTGAGGCCCCGGCGGGCACCCCGCACGCGGGGTGGGCCGTCAGCGGTGGGCGTCGGCGGGGTGTCGGGCGGGGACGCGGCGGCGGAGGGCCTGCGGGACCGGGCGGCGCGGAGGGTGAGCGGCATGCACCACCGCTACCAGCGCCCGCCCGCCCGACGGCGACGACGCGCGCCCGGCCCACCCGAACGGGTCGCTCACGCGCGCGTGGGGTTTCAGGGGGCCGCGGGGGCGCCCGGCTCCGCGCGACCAGGCCGACGACCGCCGCGTCGTGCCGGGCGGCGCCTCACGCGGACACGTGGTGCTGCGCGCGCCCCACGTCGTACACCCCGGGCACGTTGCGCATCGCGCGCATCAGGGTGGGCAGGTGGGAGGCGTCCGGGAGCTGGAGGGTGTAGGTGTGCCGGACGCGCTGCTGGGTGGGCGGTTCGACGGTGGCGGAGACGATCTCGGCACCCTCCGTGGCGATCGCCTCGGTCAGGTCGGCCAGCAGGTGCGGCCGGCCGAACGACTCGGCGACCAGGGTGACCCGGCACTCCGTGGTGTCCCCCCAGCGCACGTCGACCTCCGCGCGCCCTGCGTCCCTCATCCGCGCCACCCCGGCGCACTCGACGCGGTGCACGGTCACCACTCCCCCGCGCACGGCGAAGCCGATGACCTCGTCGGAGGGCACGGGCGTACAGCAGCCCGCGAGCCGCGCGCTCGCCTCGGGCCGTCCGACGACGGTGACCCCGTCGCCGGGGCGGGGCGCGGGAGCCTCGGCCTGGGACCGTGCGGCCGCCCCGGCACCGCCCTGCGGTACGGCGGGTGCGGCGCCCTGCTGTGCCGCGGCGGCCTCCGCGGGGTCCGCCTCCGCACCCGCCCAGGCCGCCGCACCCGCCGCGCGGTCGTCCGCGGCCTCCGCGCCGTCCGTCCCGGGGTCCGTCGCCGCCGCGGGGTGCGCCGTCAGCCAGCGCTGGATGGCGATGCGGGCGGCCGGGGTGTGGGCGTGCTCCAGCCACTCGCGGGAGGGCTCGGAGGCGGGGTCCTGGCCCATGAGGAGCTGGACGGTGTCGCCGTCCCGCAGCACGGTGCTCAGGGTCGCGAGACGGCCGTTGACGCGGGCGCCGATGCACGCGTGGGCGTCCTCGCCGTACTGGGCGTAGGCGGCGTCGACGCAGGTGGCGCCGTCGGGGAGGCCGAGCGCGCCGCCGTCGGGGCGGAAGACGGTGATCTCGCGGTCCTGGGCGAGGTCCTCGCGCAGGGTCGACCAGAAGGTGTCGGGGTCCGGCGCGGCCCGCTGCCAGTCGAGGAGCCGGGAGAGCCAGCCGGGCCGGGTGGGGTCGACGCGCTCGCCGTCGGCCGTGGCCTGCTCCTCGGCCGGAGCGGCGGAGGGGTCCGACGGGGCGGTGTACGGGTTGCCCAGGGCGACGACGCCGGCCTCGGCGACCTTGTGCATCTGGTGGGTGCGGATGAGGACTTCGGCGACCTGGCCGTCCTCGCGGGCGACGGCGGTGTGCAGCGACTGGTACAGGTTGAATTTGGGGACGGCGATGAAGTCCTTGAACTCCGAGACGACGGGCGTCAGACAGGTGTGCAGCTCGCCGAGGACGGCGTAACAGTCGGCGTCCTCGTTGACCAGCACGAGGATGCGCCCGAAGTCGGCGCCGCGCAGGTCCCCGCGCTTGCGGGAGACCCGGTGGACGGAGACGAAGTGCCGTGGCCGGATGAGGACCTCGGCCGGGATGTCGGCATCGCGCAGCACCGCGCGGATGGCGTCGCAGAACTCGGCGAGCGGATCGTCCGCGCGGGAGGCGTTGGCGGCGATCAGCTCCCGGGTGTGCGCGTACTCCTCGGGGTGGAGGATCGCGAAGACCAGGTCCTCCAGTTCGGTCTTGAGGGCCTGGACACCGAGGCGTTCGGCGAGCGGGATCAGGACGTCACGGGTGACCTTGGCGATGCGGGCCTGCTTCTCGGGGCGCATCACGCCGAGGGTGCGCATGTTGTGCAGCCGGTCGGCGAGTTTGATCGACATCACGCGGACGTCGTTGCCGGTGGCGACGAGCATCTTGCGGAAGGTCTCGGGTTCGGCGGCGGCGCCGTAGTCGACCTTCTCCAGCTTGGTGACGCCGTCGACCAGGTAGCGCACCTCCTCGCCGAACTGCTCGCCGACCTGATCGAGCGTCACCTCGGTGTCCTCGACGGTGTCGTGGAGCAGCGAGGCGGTCAACGTGGTCGTCTCAGCGCCGAGTTCGGCGAGGATCAGGGTCACGGCGAGCGGGTGGGTGATGTACGGCTCGCCGCTCTTGCGCATCTGCCCGCGGTGCGAGGACTCCGCGAGGACGTAGGCGCGGCGCAGGATGTCGAGGTCCGCGTCGGGGTGGTGGGCGCGGTGGACCTCCACGACGTGGCCGATGGCGTCGGGCAGCCGGTCGCGGGAGGCGGGGCCGAGGAGCGCGGCGCGGCCCAGCCTGCGCAGGTCGATCCGGGGGCGGCTGCGCCTGCGGGCCACCGCGGGCGCTACCGGGCCTGGGGTCGCGGGGTTCGTGGCCTCCGCACTCATGGGGCACCTCCGGCTGCGTCGACCGGCTGACGGGGTGCCCCATGCGGACACGGCTCGGGGCACTGGCGTAGATCCCCCGTCCAGGCCGGTGCTTGATGCTACCGACCTCATCACGCCCGGCCGACCGCCTCTCGCCGAGCGTGAAACGGATCACCCATTCGAGCGAGGCAAAGGAGGTTTACGTTTTCGCGCCACAAGTACAGGCCGTCACCTTCGGCTCGAACCTGCCTGCCGCCCGGGGGACCGCACACCGACCGCGCACACCCTCCCGGGCCTGTGATTCGCAGCCCAACTGCCGTCAGCGCAGGGCGTTTTCCAGCCACTCGCCGTCGATCTCGCCCTCGGCGACGATCACGGCCGGGCCGGTCATCTCGATCTCGCCGTCCGGGTGCTCGGTGATCACCAGGCGTCCGCCGGGGACGTCCACCGTGTACGTGACCGGCGTGCCCGTGGCGGCCGGGTCGGCCCCGTCCCGGCGGGCGGCGGCCACCGCGACGGCGCACGCGCCCGTGCCGCAGGAGCGGGTCTCGCCGGCACCGCGCTCGTGCACGCGCAGGGCGACGTGGCGCGGGCCGCGGTCGACGACGAACTCGACGTTCACGCCGTCGGGATAGGCGGAGGCCGGGCTGAAGGGCGGCGGAGTGAGCAGGTCGCCGGCGTGCGCGAGGTCGTCGACGAACGCGACGGCGTGCGGGTTGCCCATGTTGACGTTGCGCGCGGGCCAGTCGCGCTCGCCCACGCTCACCGTGACGTCCCCGGTCGGCAGGGTGGCCCGGCCCATGCCGACGGTGACATCGCCGTCCTTGTCGATGTGAACGGACTTCACGCCCCCGCGTGTGGCGATCGCCAGGTCTCCCTCGGTGACGAGGCCGGCGTGCTGGAGGTAGCGCGCGAAGACGCGGACGCCATTGCCGCACATCTCGGCGATCGAGCCGTCGCCGTTGCGGTAGTCCATGAACCATTCCGCCTCGGCGGCCATGGCACGCGCCTCGGGGTGTGCCGCGGACCGCACGACGTGCAGCAGGCCGTCCCCGCCGATGCCCGCGCGCCGGTCGCACAGGGCCGCCACGGCGGCCGGGGGCAGGTCGAGGGCGTTGTCGGGGTCCGGGACGATCACGAAGTCGTTCTCGGTGCCGTGCCCCTTGAGGAAGGCGATCCGCGTGCTCATTCCTCGATCGTACGGGGTCGCTACGACAGCGGCTGACGGCCAGGTCGGTGCCCGGGTGAGCCGGGTGCCGCACGCACGCGTGGGCCCTCGGCGCGCCTACGCGCGCGTGCCCGGGGCCCGCCTCCGGCGGGGGCGGTCAGCGCAGCCGGGCCACGCGCCAGACGGCCAGGACGACCACCGCGGCGACGACCACGACGTACGCCAGGACGACCCGCCAGTCCGGCCGGCGCCCGGAGCCCCGCTGGGGCAGGCCGGGCCAGGTGTAGCCGACGCGGCGGGCCGCCATCATGCCCCAGCCGGCCGCGCACGAGCAGATCAGCAGACCGAGCATCGCGATCACGGCTCCGCTGTCGCCGAAGTCGAAGGCGAGCGGGAAGGCGAACATCAGGGAGCCGGTCGCGGCCAGGGCGACGATCGGGGCGAGCTGCCAGATGCGCAGCCGCCGCTGCGGACGCAGCTCCACCTCGACCTCGGGGCCGCCGGTGAACATCTCCTCCGGCTCGGGGCCGTCGTCGGTCACCTCGCCGTCGGACGTGTCGTCGAGCGCCTCGGGCCCGAGAGGACCGATGACCAGAGGTTCGGCGTCCAAGGGACCGGCACTCGGGCGGTCGGCGCCCAGGGCGTCGGCGGGCGGGGAGTGCGCGCCGTCACCGTCGGCACCGTGAGCGCCCGGCGAGCCGCCGTCGGGCCCGAAGGCGCCATCGGCCCGGTCGACGCGCTCCTCGTCCCGGCGCACGTGATCGTCGTCCGCTTCCCCGTCACCGCGTCGTGCGGTGAGGGGTTCGGTACCTTGTGCGGTGTCGCGAGGGCCGGCCTCCATCGCCACGCGCCCTCCCAACCTCGGACTCCACTTGGTCGATCGAAGCTCGATGATGGCACGGCGCCGGAGGCCCGGACCGCGGCCTGGGCGTCCCGATGCCATGACGTGATCAGGCTGTGACCGGTCGTTCGACCAACGCCAGGGCGCGTCGCGGAAGTTCTGTGACATCCGCCGCAGCCCCACTCAACCAGTGCACCCGCGGGTCGCGCCTGAACCACGCATCCTGACGGCGCGCGAAGCGCTTGGTGGCACGGACGGTCTCGGCGCGGGCCTCCTCCTCGGTGCTCTGTCCCGCGAGCGCCGCCAGGACCTGCTGGTAGCCGAGCGCGCGCGAGGCCGTACGCCCCTCGCGCAACCCCTGCGCCTCCAGTGCGCGGACCTCGTCCACGAGACCCGCCTCCCACATCCGGTCCACCCGGCGCGCGATGCGCTCGTCGAGCTCGGGGCGGGCCACGTCCACGCCGATCTGCACGGTGTCGTAGACCGAGTCGTGGCCGGGGAGGTTGGCGGTGAACGGCTTGCCGGTGATCTCGATGACCTCCAGCGCCCGGACGATACGGCGGCCGTTGCTGGGCAGGATCGCCTGCGCGGCCTCCGGGTCGGCGGCGGCGAGCCGGGCGTGCAGCGCGCCGGAGCCGCGCAGGGCCAGCTCCTCCTCCAGGCGGGCGCGGACCTCCGGGTCGGTGCCGGGGAACTCCAGGTTGTCGACGGCCCCACGGACGTAGAGCCCGGAGCCGCCCACGAGGACGGGCCAGCGGCCCTCGGCCAGCAGGGCGTCGATGCGGGCGCGGGCGAGCCGCTGGTACTCGGCGACGGAAGCCGTGACGCCGACGTCCCAGATGTCCAGGAGGTGGTGCGGCACCCCCCCGCGCTCCTCGGGCGTCAGCTTGGCGGTACCGATGTCCATCCCTCGGTACAGCTGCATGGAGTCGGCGTTGACGACTTCGCCGCCGAGCCGTTGGGCCAGGAAAACGCCCAGATCGGACTTACCGGCCGCGGTCGGTCCGACGACGGCGATGACGCGGGGGGCGGGGGGTGCGCTGCTCACCGGACCAGTCTCCCAAACCTCACAGGCCGCCCCCGAACGAGTTACGTGACGGCACGGCACCGGGGTCGTTCCCCGTTGCGAGGTTCCCCGCAGCCAGGCGCAGGGGCGGCACCCCGGCGAGGCGCACGGACGCTCTCCCGGGCTCGCGACGCCGCCCGAGCCGGTGGGACCGGGACCGCACGGCAACGCGGGATGTCGCCCGCACGAGTAACGTATGGAGTGGATATGGGCGTTTTTGCGCGGCTTCTTCGGAGGTCGAAGACCACGGAGGAGGCGGTCACGGAGGAGGTGACCCCGGAGGCGATCCCGGTCGCGGGTGAGGTGTCGGCCGACGGTGAGGTCCCGGCCGGCGACGGGGTTCCGGCGCCCGTGGCGGTGCCCGTTGCCGACGAGGCGGCCCCGGCAGCTGCGGCGGCTGCGGCCACCGACGCGGGGGCCCCGGCGGACTCCGTCACCGAGGCCGCGTCCGACCCCGCCGGCGCTCCGGCCGAGCCGGACGGCCCCGGGGCGGTCACGGAACCGGTCGCCGAGGCCGACCCCGCCGACGCGGACGGGGTCGAGATCCCCCGGCAGCAGTCCGCCGACGAGGCGGCCGACCGCGAGGCCGACGAAGGCGCCCACAGGTGACGGTCCCGTCAGGAAGGTGACCCATGGGTCTGATGGACAACTTGAGAGCCAAGCTCGGCCCGGCCAAGGAGAAGGTCTCGGACCTCGCGCACCAGCACGGGGGCAAGATCACGCACGGCATCGACAAGGCCGCGAAAGTCGTGGACGAGAGGACCAAGGGCAAGTACAGCGACAAGATCCACACGGGCACCGGCAAGGCCAAGGACGCCGTGGACCGGCTCGCGCACAAGGACGGCGGCACGACGCCGCCCAGCGCCCCGCCGCCGGCTTCCTGACGACGGCGGACGGCCGCGCAGCCCCGGCTCGCGACCGCCCGCCGCCCGCCGCCCGCCGCCCGGCGTCCGCGTATGCCGCTTGACGCCCGGCACTTCGCCGTCCCACGCCGGCCAGGACCGTCGGGCTCCTACGACCAGGTCGCGACCAGGTATCCCACCCCGTACGGCGCGTCGTCGTACAGCAGCGTCCCGCCCAGCCCCGCTCCCCCGGCCCCCGCGGCGCTCTCGGCGGCTCCCGCAAGGACCTGCCAGGGCGCACGCCCGGAGACCTTGAGCTCGTCGGCCAGGTCCACGTCGAGGTCCCGCAGGGCCGCGAGGTCCGCGTCGCGCAGCGCGCGGGCCGCCTCGGCGTCGAAGGGCGTCGCGCGCTCGTCGAGGTAGCCGGGCGCCTTGAGGGTGCGGCAGGCGCTGCCGTCGCCCATCACCAGGAGCGCGACGCGTCCCTCACCTGCACCGATCTCCCGGCCGATCCCGAGGCACCGCTCGGTCGCGAGCCGCTGGTCGACGGCCAGCGCCTCGACGGGGGCGTCCGCCCGGTCGACGCGCTGCAGCAGCCACGCGGCGACCGCGAGCGACGGAGGAAGGGCGGGCAGGTCGGCCGCGGCGGGGTCCGGCCGGCCGAGCCGTACGTCGAGGTCCACGCCGAAGCCGCGGAACGTCCCCGGTGAGCCCGCGGGGAACAGCGCGTGTCCCGGTGCCTCGGCGGCGGGCCCTACGACCACGAGCCGGTCCGGCCGGGAGGCGGCCAGGACGCCGAGCGCGTCGGCGCAGGCGGCCCGCGCCCCGTCCAGCTCGGGCGCGGCACCCGCGGCCACCTCGGGCACGAGCAGCGGCGGACACATGCATACGGCGGCGGCGACAAGCATGATCGGCAGGGTAACCCGAGCGAGGCGCGCGACTCGCCGTCACCCCGCGGCCGGAGCGCCCAGAGCCTCAGCGCCTCGACACGCGTCCACGACGGCACCCGATGCGGCCACCCTCCCGCAGACCGGCCGCACCGGCTTCGGCTTCAGCACCGCCCCGGCCGGTCACGGTCCCACCCGCGGCCCTCAGTCGCAGCCGCACCCGCGCCCCTCAGGGGCAGCCCCGCCCGCGACGATCAGTCGCAGCCGCACCCGCTCCCCGTGGCCACCGGCAGCGGGGCCGGTGCGCCGATCTTCGGCAGGCCCAGGAGCACGCCCTTCGGCTGCGCGGTCTCGGCGGCGTTGCGCTTCTCCCAGGCGTCCCCCGCGCGCGTGCGGCGCACCTCGAGCACGGCGCCCTCGGCGAGGAGGTGGTGCGGGGCGGCGTAGGTGACCTCGACGGTCACCACGTCGCCGGGGCGGACCTCCTGCTCGGGCTTGGTGAAGTGGACCAGCCGGTTGTCGGGGGCCCGGCCGGAGAGGCGGTGGGTGGCGCCGTCCTTGCGGCCCTCGCCCTCGGCCACCATCAGCTCCAGGGTGCGGCCGACCTGCTTCTTGTTCTCCTCCCAGGAGATCTCCTCCTGCAGGGCGACGAGACGCTCGTAGCGCGCCTGGACGACCTCCTTGGGGATCTGGTCCTCCATGGTCGCGGCCGGGGTGCCGGGGCGCTTGGAGTACTGGAAGGTGAACGCCTGCGCGAAGCGGGCCTCGCGGACGACGTGCAGGGTCTGCTCGAAGTCCTCCTCGGTCTCGCCGGGGAAGCCCACGATGATGTCGGTCGTGATCGCCGCGTGCGGGATGGCGGCCCGGACCTTCTCGATGATGCCGAGGTAGCGCTCCTGCCGGTACGAGCGGCGCATCGCCTTCAGCACCGTGTCCGAGCCGGACTGCAGCGGCATGTGGAGCTGCGGCATGACGTTCGGCGTCTCGGCCATGGCGGCGATGACGTCGTCGGTGAAGTCACGCGGGTGCGGGGAGGTGAAGCGGACGCGCTCCAGGCCGTCGATGGTCCCGCAGGCGCGCAGCAGCTTGCTGAACGCCTCGCGGTCGCCCATGTCGGAGCCGTAGGCGTTGACGTTCTGGCCCAGCAGCGTGATCTCGCTGACGCCCTCGGCCACCAGCGCCTCGACCTCGGCGAGGATCTCGCCGGGCCGGCGGTCCTTCTCCTTGCCGCGCAGGGCCGGGACGATGCAGAACGTGCAGGTGTTGTTGCAGCCGACGGAGATGGACACCCAGGCGGCGTAGGCGCTCTCGCGCCGGGTCGGCAGGGTGGAGGGGAACGCCTCCAGGGACTCGGCGATCTCGACCTGCGCCTCCTCCTGGACGCGGGCGCGCTCCAGCAGGACCGGCAGCTTGCCGATGTTGTGCGTGCCGAAGACGACGTCCACCCAGGGCGCCTTCTGCACGATGGTGTCGCGGTCCTTCTGCGCGAGGCAGCCGCCGACCGCGATCTGCATGCCGGGCCGGGATGCCTTGCGCGGGGCGAGGCGGCCGAGGTTGCCGTACAGCCGGTTGTCGGCGTTCTCCCGCACCGCGCAGGTGTTGAAGACGACCACGTCGGCGTCGCCGTCGGAGCCCTCCGGGGCGCGCACGTAGCCCGCCTGCTCCAGCAGCCCGGACAATCGCTCGGAGTCGTGGACGTTCATCTGGCACCCGTAGGTGCGGACTTCGTACGTCTTGGCCGAGGGGATGTCCACTGCGGGGCTCCGGTCGCTGCTGCTGGTCATGCCACAAGGGTAGGCGCTCCCCGGAGGGGCCCGTGTCGGCCGCGTCCCGGCCGCCCGGGGGCAGCGGCGCGGGTCTCGTCGGAGCGCCCGCTTTCCCCGGTGGCGGTCGCGGCGGTAGACCTGTGCGGGCCGCGCTCCGGCCGCCGAGGGGCCGTGTGCGCGCGGGGGCGGGGCCGTAAGATCGGTGATCTCGTGGGGGAGGTGGTCATGGGCAGGCGACGCCCTGGCACGCCGACGCTGGAGGAGGTGGCCGCCCGCGCCGGAGTGGGGCGGGGCACCGTCTCGCGCGTCATCAACAACGCGGCGGGGGTGAAGGAGTCCACCCGGCGCGCCGTGCAGCAGGCCATCGCGGAGCTGGGTTACGTGCCCAACCTCGCGGCCCGCTCGCTGGCCGGGCGGCGGGCCGACGCCGTGGCCCTGGTCATGACCGAACCGGACTGGCGGCAGTTCGCCGAGCCCTTCTTCTCCGAGATCGTCACCGCGCTCGGGGACGCCGTGGCGGACACCGGGCTGCAGCTCCTGCTGACCCTGGTGCGCTCCGACGCCGAGCGGCTGCGCTTCCTGGAGTACGCGCGCGGGGGGCGGGTGGACGGGGTGCTGCTGATGTCCGTGCACGCCGACGACCCGCTGCCCGACATGCTCGCCGAGGCGCGGATGCCGACCGTGCTGCTCGGGCGCCGCTCCGCCGAGGAGTACGTCAGCTACGTCGACGCGGACAACGTCGGCGGGGCCCGCACCGCGGTGGGCCACCTGATCGGGCAGGGCCGCACGGCGATCGCCACCATCACCGGGCCGGCCGACATGTACGTCGCCCAGTGCCGGCTGCGCGGCTACCACGAGGCCCTGGAGTCGGCCGGCCTGGGCGGCAAGCCGTCCTGGATCGCCGAGGGCGACTTCACCGAGGAGAGCGGGCGCCGGGCCATGGCCCGCCTCATCGAGCGGCACCCGGAGATCGACGGGGTGCTCGCCGCGTCGGACACCACGGCCGCCGGGGCGCTGCAGGCGCTGCGCGCGGCGGGGCGGCGGGTACCGGAGGACGTCGCCGTGATCGGCTTCGACGACTTCCCGCTGGCGCAGCGGACGGCGCCGCGGCTGACGACGGTCCGCCAGCCGCTGGAGGAGATCGGGCGGGCCATGGTCCGGCTGCTCCTGGAGGAGATGGAGGAGCCGTCCGTGGCCTGGCGGCACGTGATCCTGCGGACCGAACTGGTGCTGCGCGAGTCCGCCTGAGCGACCCCGGGACGCCGTGGGAGCGGCCTCCCTCGGGTCCCCCTTCCCGTTCGCAACATTTCGGGAGCGCTCCCAGCGATCTCCGCGCACCGACGACCCGTCCGCCGTCGTACCTCTGACCTGGGGCTTCGAAGTCGCTTCGACGGACCGGCGTCAAAAGTCTTGTCAGGGACATGAGCCGCTCCTTACAGTCCCAACCGAACCGAGGGAATGGGAGCGCTCCCATTCGCATGTCGTGGGAGCGCTCCCGCATGCCCCCCATCCCTTCGAAGAGGACCCGCAATGCGACCGTCAAAGCACCATGCACGTCGAGCGCGTGGCCTGTTCGGCGCGCTGCTCACCTTCCTCGCCGCGCTGGCGGCGCTGCTCACCACCACCTCGGCCGCCCAGGCGGCCACCACGATCTGCGAACAGTACGGCTCCACGACCGTCCAGGGCCGCTACGTCGTCCAGAACAACCGCTGGGGCACCAGCGAGACCCAGTGCATCAGCGTCGGCGACTCCGGGTTCACCATCACCCAGGCCGACGGCTCGGTCGCCACCAACGGCGCCCCGAAGTCGTACCCGTCGATCTTCAACGGCTGCCACTACACCAACTGCTCGCCGGGCACGAACCTCCCGGCCCAGCTCAGCTCCATCTCCAGCGCCCCCACGTCCATCTCGTACTCGTACGTGAGCAACGCTGTGTACGACGCCGCCTACGACATCTGGCTCGACCCCACCGCCCGCAAGGACGGCGTGAACCGCACCGAGATCATGGTGTGGTTCAACAAGGTGGGCCCGATCCAGCCGGTCGGCTCGCAGGTCGGCACGGCGACGGTCGCCGGGCGCCAGTGGCAGGTGTGGTCCGGCAACAACGGCTCCAACGACGTGCTGTCCTTCGTCGCCCCGTCGGCGATCGGCAGCTGGTCCTTCGACGTCATGGACTTCGTCCGGCAGGCCGTCTCCCGCGGCCTGGCCCAGAACAACTGGTACCTGACCAGCGTCCAGGCCGGCTTCGAGCCCTGGCAGAACGGCGCGGGCCTCGCGGTGTCGTCGTTCTCCTCGTCCGTCAACACGGGCGGCGGCAGCGGAGACCCGGGCACCCCCGGCGGCCCCGCGGCCTGCCGGGTGACGTACGGCACGAACGTCTGGCAGGGCGGCTTCACCGCCGACGTGACGGTGGCCAACACCGGTTCCGCCCAGGTCAACGGCTGGAAGCTGGCGTTCGCCCTGCCGTCGGGCCAGCAGATCACCAGTGCGTGGGGCGCGACCGTGTCGCCGTCCTCGGGCGCGGTCACCGCGAGCAACCTGGCGTACAACGGCCAGCTCGCGCCGGGCGGTCAGACGTCCTTCGGGTTCCAGGGCACCTACAGCGGCACCTTCGTCAAGCCCTCCGGCTTCACCCTGAACGGCACCGCCTGCACCACCGCGTGACCCGGGGGCGATGCGCGCGGCCCCGCACCGCCGCGCATCGCGCCCCCGCAGGACCGCGCCGCCCCGCGGCGCACCGCTCCGGAGGTCCGCCCGTCCGCCGCCGCCGATCGGACGGGCGGGCCTCCGGTCCCGCACGGCACCGCCCCTGGGACCCCGCCCCGGAAAGGCCCACCCGCATGAGCCCGCTGCTCGCCCGCCGCCGCCCCTCGGCGGCCCTCGCCCTGTGTGTCACGGCGCTGATCGCCACCGGTACCGGGGCCGCCCCGCCGGAGCCCGCGGCCACCGCCCGGGCCGCGGCCGCCCTGCCGTACCAGGACCCGTCCTTACCCGTGGCCGACCGCGTCAGCGACCTGCTCGCGCGCATGTCGCTCGACGACAAGCTCGGCCAGATGACCCAGATCGAGAAGGACTCCCTCGTCCCGCAGTCCGACCTCGCCACGTACCGCATCGGCTCGGTGCTGTCCGGCGGTGACTCGACCGTCAGCCCCAACAACGCGCAGACCTGGGCCGACACCTACGACTCCCTGCAGCGCACCGCCCTGACCACGCCGCTCGGCATCCCGATGATCTACGGGATCGACGCCGTGCACGGCCACAACGCGGTGCGCGGCGCCACGCTCTTCCCGCACAACATCGGCCTCGGCGCGACCCGCGACCCCGCCCTCGTCCAGGACGTCGGGCACGCGGTCGCCGAGGAGGTGTCGGGCACCGGTATCGACTGGGACTTCGCGCCGTGCCTGTGCGTGGCGCGCAACGACCGCTGGGGCCGCACCTACGAGTCCTTCGGCGAGACCCCCGAACTGCCCTCCGCCATGACGACGTTCATCACCGGGCTGCAGGGACAGACGCTGGGCGCGGGCCCCGCCTCCGTGCTCGCCACCGCCAAGCACTACATCGGTGACGGCGGCACCGGCGGGGGCGTCGACCAGGGCGACACCCAGGTGTCCGAGGCCGAACTGCGGGCGGTCCACCTGCCGCCGTTCAAGGAGGCCGTGCGCCGGGGGGTGGGCGCGGTGATGCTGTCGTACAGCAGTTGGAACGGGGTGCGGTCGCACGCCAACAAGTACCTGGTGACCGACGTCCTCAAGGGTGAGCTGGGCTTCGGCGGGTTCGTCGTCTCGGACTGGGCCGCGGTCGACCAGCTCGACGGGCAGACCGGGTTCACCGGCGCGGAGATCGCCACGGCGGTCAACGCGGGCGTCGACATGGTGATGGTCCCGCACGACTACAAGAAGTTCCTGAGCCTGCTGCGCGGCGAGGTCAGCGCGGGCCGCGTCTCCCAGGCGCGGGTCGACGACGCCAACCGGCGCATCCTCACCAAGAAGTTCCAGCTCGGCCTGTTCGAGAAGCCGCTGACCGACCGGTCGTACACCGCCACGGTGGGTTCGGCCGCGCACCGGTCGCTGGCCCGGCAGGCGGTGCGCGCCTCGCAGGTGCTGCTGAAGAACGACGGCGGCGTCCTGCCGCTGCCGAAGTCGGCGCGGCTGTTCGTCGCGGGCAAGTCGGCCGACGACATCGGCAACCAGAGCGGCGGCTGGACCGTCGGCTGGCAGGGCCGCAGCGGCGCGGTCACCGACGGCACGACGATCCTCCAGGGCATCCGGGCCGCCGTCACCGACCCCTCCCGGGTCACCTACGACCGGTACGGCAACGGCATCGACTCGGGGTACACGGCCGCCGTGGCCGTCGTCGGGGAGACCCCGTACGCCGAGGGGCGCGGCGACCGGCCGGGGTCGCTCGGCCTGGACCAGGAGGACCTGCAGACGCTGGCCCGGCTGAAGGCGAGCGGCGTCCCGGTGGTCGTGGTGCTGGTGTCCGGCCGGCCGCTGGACATCGCCGCCCAACTGCCCGACTGGAAGGCGCTGCTGGCCGCCTGGCTGCCGGGCACCGAGGGCGCCGGCGTCGCCGACGTGCTGTTCGGCGCCTACGCCCCCACCGGCAAGCTCCCGATGAGCTGGATGAGCAGCGCGGCGCAGGAGCCGGTCAACGACGGCGACGGCAAGGTCCCGCTGTTCCCCTACGGGTACGGGCTGACGTACGGCGGCACGCAGCCGGACCCCGATCCGACCCCCACCCCGACCCCGACCCCCACCCCGACGCCGAGCCCGACGCCCACGGACGGGGCCTGCACCGCCTCCTACCGCACCGTGTCCTCCTGGCAGGGCGGTTACCAGGCGGAGGTCACGGTCAAGAACACCGGCTCCGCCGCGCTGACGGGCTGGTCGGTCGACTGGGACCTGGGCGGTGCCACGATCGCCAGCCTCTGGAACGGCACGCTGACCACCGCGCAGGGCCGGGCCACCGTCCGCAACGCCGCCTTCAACGGCTCGCTCTCCCCCGGCGCCACCGTCTCGTTCGGCTTCACGGCGAACGGCACGGCGGGCACCCCGGCCCCGCACTGCGCGGCCGGCTGACCGACGTCCCCGCCCGCCCGGGTGGCACCTTCCCCGGGCGGGCGGGGCTCCCAGCGTTCGCCCCTCCGCGGGGCCAGGCACCACGGCCCCCGACGGTCGGATCCTCTCCGTTCGACGTCCCCCACCGAGCTCGACAACTCCTCGTCGTGAGACAAGGAAAGGAGAACAGCACGTGGAACAGCACGTGAAACGGCACACGAACCGGCACATGAACCGACGCGGTCTCTACGCGTCACTGGCGGCGGCCCTGGCCACCCTGCTGACGGCGCTCGGACTGATCGCACTGTCCGAGTCCAGCGCGCAGGCGCACGGGGTGGCGATGCTGCCCGGCTCCCGCACCTACCTGTGCTACCTGGACGCCCGCACCGGCAACGGCGCGCTCGACCCGACCAACCCCGCCTGCAAGGACGCCCTGGCCCAGAGCGGCTCGACCGCGCTGTACAACTGGTTCGCGGTCCTCGACTCCAACGCCGGCGGCAAGGGCGCCGGTTACGTCCCGGACGGCACCCTGTGCAGCGCCGGCAACAAGTCGCCGTACGACTTCAAGGCGTACAACGCGGCCCGCTCCGACTGGCCGCGCACCCACCTGACGAGCGGGGCGACGATCCAGGCCCAGTACAGCAACTGGGCGGCGCACCCGGGCGACTTCCGGGTGTACGTCACCAAGCAGGGCTGGTCGCCGACCACCCCGCTGGCCTGGGGCGACCTGGAGCTGTTCCAGACCGTCACCAACCCCCCGCAGCAGGGCTCGCCGGGTGCCGACGGCGGCCACTACTACTGGGACATGAAGCTGCCCTCGGGCCGCTCCGGTGACGCCATGATCTTCATCCAGTGGGTGCGCTCCGACAGCCAGGAGAACTTCTTCTCCTGCTCCGACGTGGTCTTCGACGGCGGCCACGGCGAGGTCACCGGCATCCGCAACTCCGGCGGCACGCCGACGCCGAGCCCGACGTCGACCCCGACCTCCACCCCCACCTCCACCCCCACGTCGACCCCGACCTCTACCCCGACGTCCACGCCGAGCGACCCGCACACCGGTTCCTGCATGGCCGTCTACAGCGTGACGAACTCCTGGGGCGGCGGCTTCCAGGGGTCCGTCGAGGTCATGAACCACAGCACCTCGGCACAGAGCGGCTGGGCCGTGTCCTGGAAACCGGGCACCGGCACCAAGATCAGCAGCGTCTGGAACGGCGCGCTGTCCACGGCGTCGGACGGCACCGTGACGGTCCGCAACATGGACTACAACCGCGTCATCCCGGCCGACGGCAGCGTGACGTTCGGCTTCACCGCCACCTCGACGGGCAACAACGTGCCCGTCGGATCCATCGGGTGCGTCACGCCGTAACGGCACAACGGCACCTCGCTCCCCCCGTGACCCGGCCGTCCCCGGCCGGGTCACGGGTCGATGAGGCCGGCCCGGATGGCGTAGCGGGTGAGCTCCAGCCGGTCGCGCATACCGAGCTTCTGGAGCAGGTTGGCCCGGTGCCGTTCGACGGTCTTGACGCTGATGAACAGCAGTTCGCCGATCTCCTTCGACGTGTGGCCCTCGGCCACCAGCTTGAGGATCTCCTCCTCGCGCTCGGTGATCGGCCGCGCCGGCACGCCGTCGCCGCGGTGCAGCCGGTCCAGGTAGGAGCGGACCAGGGCCCGCTCGGCGCCCGGGTAGATGAACGGCTCGTCGCGCACGACGGCCCGGCACGCCTCCACCAGGTCCCGGTCCGCGGCCGACTTGAGCACGAACCCGCCCGCGCCCGCCTTGAGCGCCTCGAAGAAGTACTGCTCGTTGTCGTACATCGTCAGGATCAGGATGCGCAGGTCCGGCAGGCGCCGGGACAGCTCGCGGGCCGCCTGGAGGCCGGTCGTGCGGGGCATGGCGACGTCCAGGACGGCCAGGTCGACACCGCCGCGCCGGGCCAGCTCGACCGCCTCGGCGCCGTCCCCGGCCTCCGCCACGACGGTCAGGTCCGGCTCGGCGTCCAGGATGAGCCGCACGCCCCGCCGGACGAGCGTGTGGTCGTCGGCGAGCAGCACCCGGATCGGCGCGGTCATCGCGTGTCTCCCTCGACAGGCAGCCCGGCCGTGCCCACTCCCACCGACGACGGCCGGACCACGGGCACCTCTGCGTCCGCCTCCATCGACGACGGCCGGACCGCCTCCGCCGACGGCACCCGCAGGCGCACCTCCGTGCCGCCCGGCGCGCCGGCCGCGCCGCCCTGAGCCGGTCCCAGCGTGAAGCGCGCCCCGACCAGCAGCGCCCGCTCCCGCATCCCGCGGATCCCGGCGCCCTCCCGCACCGCTCCCGGCCCCCTGCCGTCGTCGCGGACGAGCAGCTCGACACCGCCGGGCACCGGACCCAGGACCAGCTCGGCGCGGTCGGCGGCGGCGTGCCGGGCCGTGTTGGTCAGGGCCTCCTGGGCCACGCGGTAGAGGACCAGCTCGGTCTCGGGGGTCAGCGGCGGCAGCGCGGGGGCCAGGCCGGGCCGGACCGTCAGGCCGTGCTCGGTGAACTCGGCCGCCAGGGCGCGCAGGGCGCTCGGCAGTCCCAGCTCGTCGAGCACGCCGGGGCGCAGCCGGCGCGCGATGCGGCGGACCTCGTCGAGCCCGGCCCGGGTGGCGTCCTGCGCCTGGCCGACCTCGGCGCGCAGGTCCGCCGGGACCCGGTCGGCGACGCGCTTGAGCTGGAGCAGCACGGCCGTCAGGGTCTGGCCGACCTCGTCGTGCAGTTCCCGGGCGATGCGCCGGCGCTCGCGCTCCTGCGCGGACAGCGCCCGGCCGGCGCTGGTGGCCCGCTCCGCCTCCAGCCGGTCGAGCATCGCGTTGTACGTGGTGATCAGCTCCGCCGTCTCCACCGGGCCGCCGACCACGGCCCGCCGTCCCGGGCTGAGCAGGTCGGCCGCCGCCATGGCCCGCCCCAGCCGCCCGAGCGGGGCGAGCCCGATGCGCAGGACGACCGCGTGGACGACGAGCAGCACGGCGAGCCCCGCGACGACGACCACGGCCTCGGCGGGCAGCACGGGCGTCGAGACGGTGACCGGTCCGAGGAGCAGCGCGGCGGCCACCACCAGGCCGACCGCGTTGAGGGAGAACATCCGCCAGAACAGCGACACGCGTCCGGCGCCTCCCTTCCCGCTCCTGATCCATGGCACGGCCCTGACCAGCATGTTCGCTCGCCGTCGGCCCTGTCCATCCGTGCTGACACCCATGTCTCCACGGTACGGGCGGATGGCAGCATGGCGGCCCTGACCACCTTCCGCAGCCTCCGACCACTCACGACCGACAAGGGGAAGAAACGTGTCTGCTCCACGCCTGAGGGCGACGCCGCTGCCGGGTATCGGGGTCCGGTACGACCTCGTGACACGCGAACGGCGCCACCTGTCGGTCGTGGCGCACCGCGACGGCACCCGCACGGTCAACGTGTACCGGACCGACGACCCCGACTCCTGCGCCCAGTCCGTACGGCTGACCGGCGCGGAGGCGGGCTCCCTGATCGACGCGCTGGTGCCCTCGCACCACAGCGCGAGCCTGCTCTACACCACGGACCTCGGCCTGGTGGCGGAGCGGATCGAGGTGGCGGCGGCCTCCCGCTGGAACGGGCGGGTGCTCGGCGAGACCCGGATGCGCACCGACACCGGCGCCTCGGTCGTCGCCGTCCTGCGCCGGGCCGAGGCGATCCCGTCCCCGGCGCCGGACTTCCGGCTCGCGGGCGGTGACACGCTCATCGTGATCGGCACCCGTGAGGGCGTGGACGCGGCCGCGGCGATCCTCGGACGGGAGTGACCGGTGCACTCCGCTGTCCTGCTGATCGAGTTCGGGTCCATCATCCTGGCCCTCGGCCTGCTCGGCCGGTTCGCCGGCCGCTTCCGGATCTCACCGATCCCGCTGTACCTGCTGGCCGGGCTGGCGTTCGGCGAGGGCGGGCTGCTGCCGCTGGGCGCGAGCGAGGAGTTCGTGGCCACCGGCGCCGAGATCGGCGTCATCCTGCTGCTGCTCATGCTCGGCCTGGAGTACACGGCGAGCGACCTCGTCTCCAACCTCAAGGCCCACTACCCGGCCGGCCTCGTCGACGGAGCGCTGAACGCCCTGCCGGGTGCGGTGGCGGCCCTGCTCCTGGGCTGGGGCCCGGTGGCGGCGGTGGTGCTGGCGGGCGTCACCTGGATCTCGTCGTCCGGGGTCATCGCGAAGGTCCTGGGCGACCTGGGCCGGGTCGGCAACCGGGAGACACCGGTGATCCTCAGCGTTCTGGTCCTGGAGGACCTGGCGATGGCGGTCTACCTGCCGATCGTCACCGCGCTGGTCGCCGGCGCCGGCCTCGCGGCGGGCAGCCTGACCCTCGCCATCGCGCTGGGCGCGGCGGGCCTCGTGCTGTTCCTGGCCGTGCGCTACGGCCGGGTCATCTCCCGGTTCGTCTCCCACGACGACCCGGAGAAGCTGCTCCTCGTGGTGCTGGGCCTGACCATCCTGGTGGCCGGTGTCGCCCAGCAGTTGCAGGTGTCGGCCGCGGTGGGCGCGTTCCTGGTCGGCATCGCGCTGTCCGGTGAGGCCGCCGAGGGCGCGCACACGCTGCTGAGCCCGCTGCGCGACCTGTTCGCCGCGATCTTCTTCGTCTTCTTCGGGCTGCACACCGACCCCGCCAGCATCCCGCCGGTGCTGCTGCCCGCTCTCGCGCTGGCCCTCGTCACCGCCGGGACGAAGATCGCCACCGGGTACTGGGCGGCGCGGCGGGCCGGCATCTCGGTCAGGGGGCGCTGGCGGGCCGGCGGTGCGCTGGTGGCCCGCGGCGAGTTCTCCATCGTCATCGCCGGGCTCGCGGTCACGGCGGGCATCGAGCCGTCCCTGGGCCCGCTGGCCACGGCGTACGTCCTGATCCTGGTCGTCCTCGGCCCGCTCACCGCCCGGTACACCGAGCCGCTGGCCCTGTGGTGGAGCCGGCGCCGTACCGGCCGCAGGGAGCCGGAGCCGCTGGAGCGGGCGGAGGCGCCGGCGCAGACGTCGGCTCAGACGTCGGCTCAGACGTCGGCTCAGACGTGGGTCGGGGATTGAGAACCCGCCGGCGGGGCACGGCCGCGCGCGGGCAGCGGCGCCGGCCGTGTGAGCCCCGCCCTGGTCACCCGCCCCGCCCACCTGGCAGGATCCCGACCATGTCCAGGACGTTCCCGCGGATCGGCAGGCGCCGCGCCCTCCAGGGTGCCGGGGCCGGCGTCGTCGTGCTCGGGCTGCTGCTGTGGTGGCTGCTGCCGCTCGGCGAGGACCCGCCGAGCGGGGCGATCACCTTCAGCACCGGGACACGGGCCGGGGTGTACCAGGAGTACGGCAGCCGGCTGCGGCCCGAGCTCGCCAAGGACATGCCGGACCTGCGGGTGCGGCTGGCGACCAGCAACGGTTCCCAGGACAACGTCGAGCGGGTCGCGTCCGGCCGGGCCGACTTCACGATCGCCGCGGCCGACGCGGTCGCGGCGTACGAGGCACGGCACCCGGAGGCGAAGGCCGAGCTGCGCGGGGTGGCCCGCCTGTACGACGACTACGTCCAACTGGTCGTGCCGCGCGACTCGGACATCCGGACGATCGCGGACCTGCGCGGCAAGCGGGTGGCGACCGGGCTGCCCCGCTCGGGTGTCCGCCTGATCGCGGACCGGGTGCTGGAGGCGGCGGGCCTGGACCCGGTCAAGGACGTCGAGGCGGCGTCGGACGGCATCGACACCGGCCCGCGGCAGCTCGAGCAGGGGAAGATCGACGCGTTCTTCTGGTCGGGTGGCGTGCCCACCAACGGCCTGCGCGACCTCGCCGACGACTTCACCTTCCGGTTCGTCCCGATCGACGCCGACCTCGTGGCCAGGATGCACGACCGGGACGAGTCGACCCGCTACTACCGGGCGACGAGCATGCCCGAGTCGGCCTACCCCACCGTCCAGAACGGCTACGCCGTGCCCACCGTCGCGGTGTCCAACCTGCTCATCACCCGGGCCGACGTGAACGTCCGGCTCACCGAGTGGATGACCCGGGTCGTCATCAAGAGCCGTGACGACATCGGCGAGAAGGTCCACTCCGCCCAGCTCGTCGACCTGCGCACGGCCATCTACACCGACCCGCTGCCCCTGCACGAGGGCGCACGGCGCTACTACCGCTCGGTGAAGCCCTGAAGCCCTGAAGCGCGTCCCCCCAGGGCCTCACGATCCCGAGGTCCGCGGCACCCGCACCGTCACCGTGAGCCCGTGCGGCTCGTGGTGGCCGTAGGACAGGGAGCCGCCGCCCGCCGCGAGCAGGGCGCGGGAGATGGACAGGCCGAGGCCCGAGCCCTTGACGTTCTGGTGGCGGCCGCTGCGCCAGAAGCGGTCGCCGACGCGGGCCAGCTCTTCGTCGGTCAGGCCGGGACCGTTGTCGCTGACGACGACGGTCACGCTGTCCCCTTCGGCGGCCACGGACACCTCGACGCACTCCCCGTCCGGGGTGAACTTCACGGCGTTGTCGATCACCGCGTCCAGGGCGCTGGACAGGGCCACCGGGTCCGCCCAGCCGGTCAGGGGCGGGCAGGCGCCGACCAGGTCGATGCCCTTGGCCCGGGCGGTGGGCGCCCAGGCGGCGACGCGCTCGGCGGCCAGCGCGCCGATGTCGGTGATCCGCAGGTCGGCCTCGGTGTGCTCGGCCAGGGCCAGGTCGAGCAGGTCGTCCAGGACCTGGGCCAGGCGCTTGCCCTCGGCCTGGACGGAGGCGATCTCCTCGTTGCCCTCCGGGAGTTCGTAGGCCAGCAGCTCGATGCGCAGCAGCAGCGCCGCGAGCGGGTTGCGCAACTGGTGCGAGGCGTCGGCGACGAAGGCGCGCTGCTGCTCCAGCACGTCCTCGACGTTGTCCGCCATCTCGTTGAACGACCGGGCCAGCCGCCTGAGTTCCGGCGGACCCCCGCCCACGGCGACGCGTGACTTCAGCCGCCCGGTGGCGATGTCGTGGGTGGTGGCGTCGAGGACGCGCACCGGCTTGAGCACCCAGCCGGTCAGCTGGAGCGCCGCGCCGATGGCGAGCAGCATCGCGGCGATCTCACCGGCGCCGATCAGCAGCCAGCCGTGCAGGATGCGGGAACGCATCGGCCCGGTGGGCGAGTCGAGCACGACGACCGCGACGACGTCGCCGTCCCGGACGACCGGGGAGGCGACCACGAGGTGCCGGTGCTGCCAGGGCCAGACCTGCTGCGGGTCGTGGCTGCGCCGGCTGAGCCGCGCCTCCTCGAACGCCGCGCGCACCTCACCGGTCCTGGGCAGGAACCAGTCCCGCGGCGCGTGCGCCATGGGCGTGTCGGTGCGGTAGAAGACAGCGGCGCGGATGCCGTACACCTCGTAGTAGCTGTCGAGTTCGCGGGCCAGGGTCTTGCGCCGCTCGTCCAGGGAGCGGGCGGTGCTCCCGGGCGCCTCGGCGGTGGCCGTGACGAACTGGGCGAGTGCCGCGAAGCGCGCGGTGTCGTCGATCCGGTCGACGATCACCTTCTGCTGCTGGGCCCCGGCCACGCTGACCGCGAGCGGCACGCCGAGGGCGAGGAGCACGGCCGCCATCAGCACGATCAGCAGCGGCAGGAGACGTGTGCGCAACCGGTCCCCGCTACACGGCCGGGGCGACGAGCCGGTACCCGACGCCGCGTACGGTCTCGATCAGCGCGGGCATGCGCAGCTTGGCGCGCAGGGAGGCGACGTGCACCTCCAGGGTGCGGCCGGTCCCCTCCCAGCTCGTGCGCCAGACCTCGCTGATGATCTGCTCGCGCCGGAAGACCACGCCGGGCCGCTGGGCGAGGAGGGCCAGCAGGTCGAACTCCTTGCGGGTGAGCTGGACGACGGCGCCGTCCACGGTGACCCGCCGGGTGGGCAGCTCGATGTGCACGGGCCCGAGCCGCAGCGCGTCCTCGGCACCGGTGACCTGGTCCTCGGGGACGGTGCGCCGGCTGACCGCGTGGATGCGGGCCAGCAGCTCGCCGGTGTCGTACGGCTTGACCACGTAGTCGTCGGCGCCCAGGTTGAGGCCGTGGATGCGGGAGCGCACGTCGGAGCGGGCCGTCACCATGATCACCGGGGTGCTGGTGCGCTTGCGGATCTTGCCGCAGACCTCGTAGCCGTCCTGGTCGGGCAGGCCCAGGTCGAGGAGGACGACACCGAAGCCGGGCCCCTCGGGGACGAGCGCCTGGAGGGCCTCCTCGCCGCTGCGCGCGTGTGTGACCTCGAAGCCGTGCCGCTTCAGCACCGCGGACAGCGCGGCGGCGACGTGGTTGTCGTCCTCGACGAGCAGCAGTCTCATGCCGGCCTCCCCCTGTCCCTCGTGCCTGGGTGCGAACAGTACGTGCACGCGCGCGTGCCCCATGGCAGTCACGCCGATGGACGAGGACGCCGTCAAGTGGCTTCCGGTTGCGCGCCCCTACCGTTATCCGGCCGATACGCACGCGTACCGCCCGGGCTACGACACGTGTCCGATTGCTATCGGATCGTGATGCTCAGATTCCCCTCAGATGTAATGACGCTGGTCGCGGCGGGTCACTACTGTCCTCCGAAACCGAGAAGGACGGAGCCTGAGAGCGATGACCGACGTATCGGTGGCCAAGGAAGACGTGGCCGCGACCGGCGACCTGGTCGTCCTGAAGAGCGTCAACAAGCACTTCGGCGCGTTGCACGTGCTCCAGGACATCGATCTGACGATCGCCCGCGGCGAGGTCGTCGTCGTGATCGGGCCCTCCGGGTCCGGCAAGTCGACCCTGTGCCGGACCATCAACCGCCTCGAGACGATCGACTCGGGCACGATCACGATCGACGGCAGGCCCCTGCCGCAGGAGGGCAAGGAGCTGGCCAGGCTGCGTGCCGACGTCGGCATGGTCTTCCAGTCCTTCAACCTGTTCGCGCACAAGACCGTGCTCGAGAACGTGATGCTGGGCCAGGTCAAGGTCCGCAAGACCGACAAGAAGCAGGCCGAGGAGAAGGCGCGTGCCCTCCTCGACCGGGTCGGCGTGGCCAGCCAGGCCGACAAGTACCCGGCGCAGCTCTCGGGCGGTCAGCAGCAGCGCGTGGCGATCGCGCGGGCGCTGGCGATGGGTCCGAAGGTCATGCTCTTCGACGAGCCGACCTCGGCCCTCGACCCCGAGATGATCAACGAGGTGCTGGAAGTGATGCAGCAGCTCGCCCGCGACGGCATGACGATGATCGTCGTCACCCACGAGATGGGCTTCGCACGATCGGCTGCAAACCGGGTGGTCTTCATGGCGGACGGCCGGATCGTGGAACAGGCTGCGCCCGACCAGTTCTTCAGCAACCCGCGCAGCGACCGCGCCAAGGACTTCCTGTCCAAGATCCTGCACCACTGACGCGCCCGGGACGCCGCACGTCATGGGCGTCGACGGCCCGCATCTGACAACTCGAAGGATGTTCACCATGAAGCTCCGCAAGGTCACCGCCGCCTCGGCAGCCGTGCTCGCCCTCTCCCTGGCCGCCACCGCCTGCGGCGGCAGCGACGACGACAACTCGGGCAGCGGCTCGAGCGGCGGCGGCGGCAAGATCAAGGTCGGCATCAAGTACGACCAGCCCGGCCTGGGGCTGAAGAAGCCCGACGGTTCCTTCTCCGGCTTCGACGTGGACGTCGCCACGTACGTCGCCAAGGAGCTGGGCTACAAGCCCGACCAGATCGAGTTCGTCGAGACCAAGAGCGCCGACCGCGAGAACGCCCTCGCGCGCGGTGACGTGAAGTACATCGTCGCCACGTACTCGATCACGGACGAGCGCAAGCAGAAGGTGGACTTCGCGGGCCCGTACCTGCTGGCGCACCAGGACCTGCTGGTCAAGTCGGACTCCGACGTCACCAAGGGCACGGACCTGAACGGCAAGAAGCTGTGTTCCGTGACCGGTTCCACCTCGGCGCAGAACGTCCAGAAGTCGATCGCCCCGAAGGCGAACCTCAAGGAGTACAGCAGCTACTCCGAGTGCGTCGCGGCCCTGCAGAGCGGCGCTGTGGACGCGGTCACCACGGACGACTCGATCCTCGCCGGCTTCGCGTCGCAGGACCAGTACAAGGGCAAGTTCAAGCTCGCCGGGCTGAAGCTCAGCAACGAGAACTACGGCATCGGCGTCAAGAAGGGCGACACCGTGACCGTCGACAAGATCAACAAGGCGCTGGAGAAGATGGAGAGCGACGGCTCCTGGCAGAAGGCCGTCGACACCAACTTCGGTCCCGCCGACTACAAGAACGAGCAGGCCCCGAAGATCGGCCAGATCGTCAAGTAACCCCGGGGCCGCCCGGACCGCAGGGTTCACCGGGTGCGCCGCCGTCCGTCGCGATCACGGCGGCGGCGCACCACCTCCAGCCCGTTCGCCACACACCCGGAAGCGCGGGAGATCGTGTTCGATTTTCTTGAAGGTTACGACGTCCTCGGGGCGTTCTGGATGACGGTCAAGCTCACCGTCCTCTCCGCCGTGGGCTCACTGGTCTGGGGCACCCTGCTGGCCTCGATGCGCGTCAGCCCGGTTCCGCTGATGCGTGGTTTCGGCACCGCCTACGTCAACCTCGTCCGGAACACCCCTCTGACCGTCATCATCCTGTTCTGCTCGGCCGGCCTCGCCGACCAGTTCGGCGTCACCCTGGGCTCCGAGGACTTCAAGGTCCAGGGCTTCCGGCTGGCCGTCCTGGGCCTGGTCGCCTACACGGCCGCGTTCGTCTGCGAGGCGCTGCGCTCGGGCATCAACACCGTGCCGCTCGGGCAGGCGGAGGCGGCCCGGGCCATCGGGCTGAGCTTCAGCCAGACCCTGCGGCTGATCGTCCTCCCCCAGGCGTTCCGCGCGGTGATCGGCCCGCTGGCCAACGTGCTGATCGCACTGACCAAGAACACCACGGTGGCGGCCGCCATCGGCGTCGCCGAGGCGGCCTACCTGATGAAGAGCATGATCGAGAACGAGGCGCAGACGCTGCTCGTCGGCGCGGTCTTCGCCTTCGGTTTCGTGGTCCTGACCCTGCCGACCGGCCTCATCCTGGGCTGGCTCGGCAAGCGCCTGGCGGTGAAGCGATGAGCTCGGTCCTCTACGACACTCCGGGTCCCCGCGCCAAGTGGCGCAACGTGGCCTTCTCGGTGGTCTTCTTCGTCCTGCTCGCGCTGCTCCTGTGGTGGCTGTGGAGGGCGATGGACGACAAGGGCCAGCTGAGCTCCGCGATGTGGAAGCCGTTCAGCGAGTCGGAAGCGTGGACCACGTACCTGCTGCCAGGACTCGCCGACACCCTCAAGGCGGCGGCCCTGGCCATGGTGATCGCGCTGCCGCTCGGTGCCGTCTTCGGCATCGCCCGGCTCTCCGACCACCGCTGGGTGCGGGCCGTGTCCGGCACGGTGGTCGAGTTCTTCCGGGCCATCCCGGTGCTGCTGCTGATGCTGTTCGCGAACGAGTTCTACGCCCGTTCCACGAACGTCGGCAGCGCGGACCGGCCGCTGTACGCGGTCGTCACCGGCCTGGTGCTCTACAACGCCGCGGTCCTCGCGGAGATCGTCCGGGCCGGCATCCTCTCGCTCCCCAGGGGGCAGACGGAGGCCGCGCACGCGATCGGTCTGCGCAAGGGCCAGACGATGTCCAGCATCCTGCTGCCGCAGGCGGTGACCGCGATGCTGCCGGCCATCGTCAGCCAGCTCGTGGTCATCGTGAAGGACACCGCGCTCGGCGGTGTGATGCTCGGCTTCACCGACCTGCTGAACTCGCGCGGCACGCTCGCGGCCAACTACGCCAACGTGATCCCGAGCTTCATCGTGGTCGCCGCGATGTACATCGTCCTGAACTTCCTCCTCACGAGCTTCGCGGGCTGGCTGGAGCGCTACCTGCGGCGCAGCAAGCGCAGCACCGGCGCGGTGCTCGGCGCGGAGGACATGGAGGAGCTCAACCCGGCAGGCACGGCCGGGACCTTCGGCGCCGGCGCGGGCGCGGGCGGAAGCATCTGACGTCCGATCAAGTGACCTGAGGAGACCCGGAGGCAGTGGTGCGTGCGCCACTGCCTCCGTCGCTTGACGCGATCAGCGCCAGTGGGTTGCATACGTTGTGTGATCGCGCACCCTGCTCCACCCCCTGGTCCAGTTGATTCGTCGAGGTCGTCGAGGGCATCGTCACGGGCGGGGGGCGCGGCACCGTGGACCCGGTGATCATCGTCGGAGCGGGGCCCGTGGGCCTCACGCTCGCCCTGGCACTGGCCCGCCAGGACGTCCCCTCGGTCGTCCTCGACGAGAACCCGGGCAAGGACGAACCCCGGCTCGCGCGCACCGTCGTCCTGGGCGAGGACACCGCCGCGCTGGTGGAACGGCTGACCGGTGTGCCCCTCGACGCGATCGGGGCGCGTTGGGCCGGATGGCGGTCGATGCGGCGCAAGCAGGTGATGCGCGCCATCACGTTCGACGACGCCGACCCCGCCCCCCTGCACGTCGCCCAGCACGTCCTGACCGGCGCCCTGCGCGCGGCCCTGGCGGAGGAACGACTCGTCAAGATCGCCGTCGACCACCGCCTGGACGCCGTCGAGCAGGAGCCGTCCGGCGTCACCGCCCACACCCGCGGCCCGAGCGGTACGTGGTGGCGCGGCAGTTACCTGGTCGGCTGCGACGGCCCCCGCTCGACGGTCCGCAAACTCCAGGACATCCGCTTCCCCGGCCGCACCGCGGTGGAACGACACGCCGTGGCCGCGCTGCGCGGGGAACTCCCCTGGGACGGCCACGCGTTGCTCCACCGGATGCCGCCGTGGCGGACGTCCGGACCGTCGGCCGGGGAGGTCACCGCCCGCCCCCTCCCGGACGGCGTCTGGCGCCTGGACTGGCTGCTGCCGCCCGGCAAGGACCTCGTCACGCCCGACCTGCTCGTCTCCCGCGTGCGCGAGACCCTCGCCGGCTGGCACGGCGGTTCCACCCCGGCGTACGAGCTGCTCGACACCGGCGTGCACACGGTGCACCACCGCCTGGCCCGGCGGTGGCGCGTCGGGCGGGTGTTCCTCGCCGGGGACGCCGCCCACCTGCTCGGCGCGTTCGGCACGCAGGGGGTGGAGGAGGGGCTCCGGGACGCCGACAACCTCGCCTGGAAGCTGGCCGCCGCCTGGCACCACGGGGGGCACGCGGCGCTGCTCGACAGCTACCAGACCGAGCGGCGCGCCGCCGTCGCCGCCCGCCTGCGCGCCGCCGACCAGGTGCTGCCGCTGCTCCGCGGCGGCGGGGGCATCAGGGCGTACGTGCCCGGTGCCGCCCGCGGCCACGACGCGCTGCTGACCGACGGCCACCTCGGCCGCGGCCCGCTCGGCGATCCCGGTACGTACGCCGACTCGCCGCTGGCGCCCGGGCCGCTGGAGGGCGAGGTCCCGGTGGACACCGCGCCGGGCGCGCCCGTGGCCGACGTCCGGGTGACGGCCGAGGACGGCTCGTTCGTCCAGCTGCGCGACCGGCTCGGCCGCGGCGCCCTGCTCGTCGTGCTCATCGCGCCGGGCACGGGCGTCTGGGAGCGCAAGCACTGGATGAGCGCCGGGCTGATGCCCCGGCTCGCCGCTGCGGTGACCGCGCTGCCGCACCCCACCGAGCTGCTGGTCGCCGAGAGCTACCCGGGCGCGGCGGCCCACACCGTGCTGCTGGTCCGCCCCGACGGCCGCCTCGTCACGGCGCTGAGCGGGGTCCGCCCCGCCGACCTGTACGCGGCGGCCGAGGCCGCCGTGGGCGGTGCCGCGGAGCGGGCCGAGACGGAGGCCGGGGCCAGGTCCGCGGCGGGGTGAACCGCGGTGGCCGGTGGGGCCGGGCCGGACCTCACCGGCCCGCCCCACCGGCCGGGTACGCCGTAGCGACCCCCGGTTCGCCGGCGCCCGGGCGGTGGCCCCCGGCCGCACACACGGTCACCGTACGGTCCGCATAGTGACAGTGAGTTGACCGGTCCGCACCGGCATGGTGTACTCCGGATCGTGACCGACACCTGCGTGCGCCTGTGGCGGAGGGTCCACATGGACCTCGTCCGCTATGCGGGCTGCGTGTGTCGCCCGTCCTGCTGACTTCGCACACTCCCTCTTTCCGCCGGCCCGGCGCTCCGCGCCGCCGTGCGCTCCCGCGAACGCTCCTCAGGACGGTGCACGTGTCTGTCGTTCCCCCTGCCTCCCCGCCCTCCTCGTCCCTGCCCTCCGCCGCCACGACCGCCGCGGCTCCGACGCAGGCCGAACTCCTCGACTTCGTCCGGCGCACGGCCGCCGACGCCGAACTGATCTCCTCGCTCCCCCTCGACCCGGAGGGCCGCACCTGGGTGCGCCTCGAAGGGCCCGGCGGCAGCGAGGCCTGGCTGATCGGCTGGCCGCCCGGCAGCGGCACCGGCTGGCACGACCACGCCGACTCGGTCGGCGCCTTCCTCACCGCGCAGGGCGAGCTGACGGAGAACTCGCTCGCCGCGCGGCTGCCCACCGACGGCTGGAAGACCCTGGAACTCACCGAGGGCGTCGACCGCTCCCGTCGGCTGCCGGCCGGCCGGGGCCGCGCCTTCGGACGCCACCACGTGCACGAGGTGTTCAACGAGTCCACCGAGCACCACGCGATCTCCGTCCACGCCTACTACCCGCCGCTGCCGCAGATCCGGCGCTACAGCCGCACCGGAGCGACGCTCCGGCTGGAGCAGGTCGAGCGCCCGGAGGACTGGCAGTGAGCATCCGCCGACCCGGCACCCAGGACACCGCACCGGACACCGCGTCCCCGGTCGGCATAGACGAGTTGCTGGAACGGGTGCGCGCCCGCTACCAGCGCGTCGAGGCATCCGAGGCGTACGCGGCCGCCCGGGCCGGCGAGGCCCTGCTGGTCGACATCCGGTACGAAGCCCTGCGCGAGCGGGACGGTCTCGTCCCCGGCGCGCTGGTCATCGAGCGCAACGAACTGGAGTGGCGCCTCGACCCCCAGGGCAGCCACCGGGTCCCCGAGGCCACCGGCCACGACCTGCGGATCGTCGTGCTGTGCAACGAGGGGTACGCCTCCAGCCTCGCCGTCGCCTCCCTCCACGAGCTGGGCCTGCACCGTGCCACCGACCTGATCGGCGGCTTCCAGGCGTGGCGGGCGGAGGGGCTCCCGGTGACCGGGGGGCGGGCGGCGGGTCCGTAGGCGCCCTTCGGGCGGTACGGCGCGGAGGTGCCCCCGGCCGTGCTCGCGTCGGAGCGCGCCCTGCGCCCTCAGTACTGCCCGTCGCCGCCGTGATCGCCGTCGAGGAACTCCGTGTCCTCGCCCTCTTCCTCCAGGGCCTGGCGGACCACCCGCAGGGCCATGCCCTCGGGGTAGCCCTTGCGGGCCAGCATGCCGGCCAGGCGCCGCAGCCGTTTGTCGCGGTCCAGGCCGCGGGTGAAGCGCAGCTTGCGGGCGACCAGCTCCCGCGCCGTCGCCTCCTCCTGCTCGGAGTCGAGCTGGGAGACGGCCTCGTCGATCAGCGCCGAATCGACGCCCTTGGTGCGCAGCTCCCGCGCGAGGGCCCGCCGGGCCAGGCCCCGGCCGTGGTGCCGGGACTCCACCCAGGCGTCCGCGAAGGCGCCGTCGTCGATCAGCCCGACCTCCTCGAACCGGGACAGCACCTCCTCGGCCACCTCGTCCGGGATCTCCCGCTTGTGCAGCGCGTCGGCGAGTTGCTTCCGCGTGCGCGGGGTCCCGGTGAGCAGGCGCAGGCAGATCGCCCGTGCCCGCTCAGCCGGGTCCCCCGAAGACTCCCCCTGCTCGGCCCTCGACGAGGAGGAGGGGCCTTCGTCCGCACCGGGCGGCTGCGCGGAACGGCGTCCGCGACGGCCGCCCCGCCCGCGCGGCCCGCCGTCACGCGTGCCGTCCTCGGGAGCGTCGGGAGGGGTGAGCTCGTCGACCCAGTCCGTTCGTCGTGTCACGGGTCGGGTCAGCTCTTGGCAGCGGCGGCCTTGGTCTTGGCCGTCTTGGCGGCGGCCGGGGCGGCCACGGTCTTGGCGGCCTCGTCCGCGGGCGCGCCGGACGCGGTGACCGCGGCGTCGGCACCCGCCTCCGTGGCGGGCTGGGCCGGGCGGACGCCCACGCCGAGCTTCTCCTTGATCTTCCTCTCGATCTCGTTGGCGAGGTCGGGGTTGTCCTTGAGGAAGTTGCGGGCGTTCTCCTTGCCCTGGCCGAGCTGGTCGCCCTCGTACGTGTACCAGGCACCGGCCTTGCGGACGAAGCCGTGCTCCACGCCCATGTCGATCAGGCCGCCCTCGCGGCTGATGCCCTGGCCGTAGAGGATGTCGAACTCGGCCTGCTTGAAGGGCGGGGCCACCTTGTTCTTGACGACCTTGCAGCGGGTGCGGTTGCCGACCGCCTCCGTGCCGTCCTTCAGGGTCTCGATGCGACGGATGTCGATGCGCACCGAGGCGTAGAACTTCAGCGCGCGGCCACCGGTCGTGGTCTCGGGCGAGCCGAACATCACGCCGATCTTCTCGCGGAGCTGGTTGATGAAGATCGCCGTGGTCTTGGACTGGTTCAGCGCGCTGGTGATCTTCCGCAGCGCCTGGCTCATCAGCCGGGCCTGCAGACCGACGTGGCTGTCGCCCATCTCGCCCTCGATCTCCGCGCGCGGGACGAGCGCGGCGACGGAGTCGATGACGATGAGGTCGAGCGCGCCGGAGCGGACCAGCATGTCCACGATCTCCAGCGCCTGCTCGCCGTTGTCCGGCTGGGACAGGATCAGGTTGTCGATGTCGACGCCGAGCTTGCGCGCGTACTCGGGGTCGAGGGCGTGCTCCGCGTCCACGAAGGCGACCTGACCGCCGGCCTTCTGCGCGTTGGCCACGGCGTGCAGGGTCAGCGTGGTCTTGCCGGAGGACTCCGGCCCGTAGATCTCCACGACGCGGCCGCGCGGAAGACCGCCGACGCCGAGCGCCACGTCGAGGGCGGTCGAGCCGGTGGGGATGACCTCGATGGGCTCGTTCGTCCGGTCGCCCATGCGCATGACCGCGCCCTTGCCGAATTGCCGTTCGATCTGTGCGAGTGCGGCGTCCAGGGCCTTCTCGCGGTCGGTTCCTGCCATGGGTTCCACCCGATTTGCTTGAGTCGATCGCTTCACGTCAAAGACGCTAACGCCTGCCACTGACAATGCACCCCGACGCCGGTCCGGCCTGTGGATAACTCGGGTGCATCTCGCCCCGGATCGGGACGAACCACCGCTCGCTGACCGTGCCGGAGCCTCTATAAGAATAGATGTTCGATTTTGGTGTCAAGCGCACCACGCGGCTCAGGAGTGACGCACCGCGAGACGTCCCCTGGGCACGTCCCCCGCTGCTCCGCCTGGCGTACGCCCGCTGTCTCCGGCCGGAGGACGACGCGGCGCGGCCGGACCGCGAAGCTCGGTCCATGGCCGACACGCACGCTCCGACCCCGCACCTCCGTCCCGCCGCCGGCACCGCCCCGGCTCCCGTCCGCTTCCCGGTCCACCGCATCGACACGCTGTGTCTGACGGTCGGCCTGGTCCTGGTCGTCTCCGGTCTGGCGCACCTGCTCGTGTTCGCCGTCGACGGCGGCCCCTGGAACGGCCCGGTCTCCTGGCGCAAGCCGGTCACCTTCGGCCTCTCGTTCGGGGCGACGCTCGTCGCGACCGCCTGGGTCACGTCGTATCTGCGCGTCGGACCGCGGCTGCGCGCCGCGCTGCTCGGTGTGTTCGCCGCCGACTGTGTCGTGGAGGTCGGCGGCATCACCCTCCAGGCGTGGCGCGGGGTGCCCTCGCACCTCGACATGGAGACGCCCTTCGACACCGCGGTGTCCCTGACCCTCGCGGTGGGCGGAGCGGTCCTGGTGGCGCTCCTCGGCGTCTTCGCGGTCGCCTCGTTCCGGCACCGGCCCACGGGTCCTGCGGGCATGCCCCTCGCGGTGCGGTCGGGGTTCGCGGTGCTCCTCGTGGGCCTGGCCTCCGGCGCGGTGATGATCGCGCGTGGGGTGGTGCTCACCCGCACCGGCCACCAAGAGGCGGCGTACCACTCGACGGCACCGCTCAAGCCCCTGCACGCGGTGAGCCTGCACGCCGTCCTGGTGCTGCCCGCGCTGGCCGGGCTGCTGTCCCGCACGCCCTGGAGCGAGCGGACGCGGTGGCGTGCCGTGGCGGTGGCGACCGGCTGCTACGGAGTGGCCGTCGTCGGGGCGGTGGTGTGGGCGGCGCTCACGTGGTGACGGCCCGGATGCCGGCTCCGTTGGGACCCGGATGCCGGCTCCGTGGAGCCCGGTCGCTCTCCCGGGCCCGGTCCGGTCGGCGAGCCGCCGTTCCTCAGCCCGGTCCCCGGTCCGGCCCCGGGTCGCTGTCCGTGCTCCTGCCCGCGTCCGGGTCCGTGTCCACAGGTGGGTTGCGGTCCGTCCCCGCGGCCGATCCGGGCGGCGCGCCCGTCCGCAGCCTCGTCCAGAGGTGTCGCGCGCGCGTGGCGGCGCCCGGTCCCTGCCCGCGGGTCCGGTGGCCCTGCACCCGGGGGTCGTCGGCGACGGCGTACCGCTTCACGTACGCCCCGAGGAACGCCTGGAGCGTGGCGACCGCCGGGATGGCGATCAGCGCGCCGACCGCGCCGAGCAGCGCGGTGCCCGCGACCACGGAGCCGAAGGCGACGGCCGGGTGGATGTCCACCGTCCTGGCCGTCAGCTTGGGCTGGAGCATGTAGTTCTCGAACTGCTGGTAGACCACGACGAAGATCAGCACCCACAGCGCGTACCAGGGATTGACCGTGAAGGCGATCAGCATGGGCAGCGCGCCCGCGAGGTAGGTGCCGATGGTCGGGATGAACTGGGAGACCACACCCACCCACACACCGAGCACGGGCGCGTACGGGATGCCGAGGGCCTGGAACAGTACGTAGTGGGCGACCCCCGAGACCAGCGCCATCAGGCCGCGCGAGTACAGGTACCCGCCGGTCTTGTCGACAGCGATCTCCCAGGCGCGCAGCACCTCGGCCTGCCGGGCCGGCGGCAGCACGGAGCACAGGGCGCGCCGCAGCCGCGGCCCGTCGGCGGCGAAGTAGAAGGCGAACAGCGCGATCGTCAGCAGCTGGAAGAGCCCGCCGAGGACCTGGGTCGACACGTCCAGCACGCCCGCCGCGCTGTTCTGCGCGTACTTCTTCAGCCACTGCGAGTGCAGCAGCCCTTCCTGGATGTCGACGCGCCTGAGGTGGGTGTGGAACGTGTCGTTGACCCAGCTGATGACCGAGTCCAGGTAGTCCGGGAAGCCCTCGACCAGCTTGATGATCTGCCCGGCGAGCATCGACCCGAGCAGGGTGAAGAACCCGGCCAGGACGACGAACAGGCCGAAGAAGACGATGAAGGTGGCGAGCCCTCTGCGCATGCCGTAGGAGGCCATCCGGCTGACCGCGGGTTCGACCGCAAGCGCCAGGAAGAACGCGATGAGGATGTTGATCAGCAGACCGAGGACCTGGTGGAAAGCCCAGGTGCCGAGCTGGAACAACGCGAAGAGGGCGAGCGCGAGGACCATCGCGCGCGGGAGCCAGCGGGGCATGCGCGCGACCGGCGCGGCCGCGCCGTCGGCCGGTCCGGCCGGGGGCGTCTCCCCGGGCGCGGAGGGGTGCCGGGCGACCTGCCCGGACTCGTCAGTGGGTGCCACGGACCAAGTCTCGCCCACGCCACCGACAATCGAGCGCCCCCCTCGGGTCTTCGTTACCGATCAGCGCTTCTCCAGGGGCACGTTCATCACGTCGCAGACCACGCGCCACACGTCCTTCGCGTCCCAGCCGGCCGCCAGCGCCTCCTGCACCGTGCGTCCGCCCAGTTCCGACATCACGTGGTCGCGCGCGAAGGTCTCGGCGTACCCGGCACCGAAGTGCTCCGCCATCCGCTCCCAGAAAACCGTCAACCGCATGATCCCAGTATCCCGCCCGCGAGGGTGGCCCCGGCCGGTGCCGCCTGCGGAGACCGCTTTCCGTCCTACGGTCTGACCCATGGCCGACACCGGAGCACCCCCACTCCCCCCGACGCCCCCGGCGCAGTCCCCGCTCTTCCGCGCCGAGCACTTCGTCTGGCTCACCGCACGCGTACTGGAACAGCGCCTCTTCGCCAACCGCTTCCTGAACGGCGCCGCCGACCCCGTGGAGACCGCGCTGGAGGCCTACCGCAACGAGGACGGCGGCTACGGCCACGCGCTGGAGCCCGACCTGCGCGGCCCCGTCAGCCAGCCCCTGCACACCGCGCACGCCCTGCGCGTCCTGGACGCCGTCGGCCGCTGCGGCGGACAGCGCGTGCAGCGCGTGTGCCGCTACCTGACGTCCGTCTCCACGGCCGACGGCGCCCTGCCGGCGATCCATCCCAGCCAGCGCGGCTATCCCGTGGCGCCGTTCGTCCCGGTCGTCGACGACCCGCCGGGCGCACTCCTGTCGACCGGGCCCGTGGTGGGCGTGCTGCACGGCAACGAGGTGTGGCACGCCTGGCTGTTCCGGGCGACCGACTTCTGCTGGCAGGCGGTCGAGTCGCTGGGGACGACCCACCCGTACGAGGTGGAGGCCGCCGTGGCCTTCCTCGACACCGCGCCCGACCGCCCCCGCGCGCAGGCGGCCGCCGACCGGCTGGGCCGCCTGGTGCGCGAGCAGCGGCTCGCCGCGCTCGATCCGGACGACCTGGAGGCGTACCCGGTCGCACCGGGCTACGCCCCCGCCGAGCACCACTTCCCGCACGACTTCGCCCGGACCCCGCACTCGCTCGCGCGCGCCTGGTTCAGCGACGGCGAGATGGCCCGCTCCCTGGACCACCTGGCCGCCGAGCAGCAGGAGGACGGCGGCTGGCCGATCCGCTGGCGCACCTGGGGCGCCGCCCCCGCCCTGGAGGCGCGCGCCCTGGTGACCATCGACGCCCTGAGCACCCTGCGGGCATACGGGAGGCCGATCGGCTGACGGGCGGGCGCCCCGGCACGCGCGCGTACCTCGCTCCCGCTCAGCCGCCCAGGGCCCGGACCCCCGCCGTCACCACCACGGCCGCCGCGACGACCAGCAGGAACGGTGCCCGCAGCACGACGGCCACGGCGGCCGCGGCGAGCCCGGCGGCGCGGGCGTCCAGCACCAGCGTGTGGCCGTCGGCGAAGGTCTGCTGGGCCGTGAGGGCGGCCAGGAGCGCCACGGGCAGCAGGGCGGCGAGCCTGCGGACGACCGGCCGTTCCAGGACTCCGGCGGGCACCAGGAGCCCGGCCAGCTTGACGACGTAGCAGCCGATCGCGGTCGCGCCGATGGCGATCCAGGTGTTCACCGCTGGTCCCCGTCCTCGTCGTCGTGTGCCTCCGCCGCCTGCGCGTGCGGCCCCTGTCCTCCTTGCGGGTCCACGGCGTCGCCCGGGAGGCGGCGCTCCCGGGCCGCGCCGTCCCCGCCCCGGCGCATGCCCTGCGCCCACAGCACCGCCGGTGCCGCCAGGGCCGCGACCAGGACGGGCACGCCCGCCGGCAGGACGGGCAGCAGACCGAGGCCGAGCAGGACGGCGCAGCCGGCCACCGTCCGCTCGGTGCCGGACTTCAGCATGGGCGCGAGCAGCGCCAGGAAGACCGCGGGGCCCGCCGCGTCGAGCCCCCACGCGTCCGTGTCGCCGATGGCCTCCGCACCCAGGGCGCCCAGCAGCGTGGTGAGGTTCCACAGCACGTAGAGGGTGAGCCCGGTCACGGCGAAGCCGATCCGCACGCCCCGCCGGTCGGTCTGTGCCAGCGCCACGGCCGTCGTCTCGTCGATGACCCACTGCGCGGCGAACGGGCGCAGCACGCGCGGCAGCGCCAGCAACTGGGACAGGCGCAGCCCGTAGAACGCGTTGCGCACGCCCAGGAAGAAGGCACCCGCGGCCGCCGTGAGCGGGTTGCCGCCCGCCGCGAGCGCCCCCACGAGGGCGAACTGGGAGGCGCCGGTGAACACCAGCAGGCTCAGCGCGCAGGTCTGCCACACCGAGAGTCCGCTGCCCGCCGAGGTCACCCCGAAGGCGAACCCCGACAGTCCCACGGCGATGCCCACCCCCAGGGCGTCCCGTACGACGGCCCGGTCCGGCCGTCGCGCGCCGTCGGGTCCTGTCACGTCCGTGTCCGCGAGTGCTGTTCGTTCTCCCACGCGTCCGACGGTAGGAGCAGCCGCGCCGCGGTGTCTTGTACGTTCTTGCGCCCGCCGCCCCCTTGGTCCTCCGGCTCGCCCCGGCCCGAGCGCTCCCGCCGGTACGCGCCCGGCGGTACGCCCACGATGCGGGTGAAGTGGCGGTTGAGGTGGGGCTGGTCGGTGAAGCCGACGGCCACGGCGGCCTCGGCCGGGGCGGTCCCGGCGTCCAGCATCCGCCGGGCCCGCCGCACCCGCGCGTCGGTGAGCCACGCGTGCGGCGGCATGCCGTAGGCGTCCCGGAAGGCGCGCAGCAGGGCGAACGGACCGGTGCCCAGGTCGGCGGCCAGCCTGTCGAGGGTCGGCGGCTCGGCGAGCCGTTCCTCCAGCACGGTCCGCGCGCGTGCCGCGAGGCGGGCACCGGCGGTGCGCACCGGCCGGGCCGGCAGCGAGCCGCCGTTCAGCCGGAGCAGGCGGGTCACGGCCACCCGCAGCAGTGTGTCGGCGGCCAGCGCGTTGCCCTCGTCGGCGGCCCGGAGCACCTTGTGCACGAGCGCACCCGCGTAGGGGTCGACGAGCACCGGGCTGACGAACGCGGGCGTGCCCCGCAGCGTCGTCGTCTCGGCCGCTATCGCCGCGACCACCTCGGGCGACGGGTACACCGCCCCGTACCGCCACCCCTCGGGCACCCCGGCCCGCCCGGTGTGCGGGGTGTCCGGGTTGACCAGAGCGAGGGCGCCGGGCCCGGCGTACTGCTCCGCGCCGCCGTGGCGGAAGACCTCCACGCCGTCGGCGATGGCGGCGATCACGAACTCCTCGTGGGTGTGCCGCACGAACGCCTTGCGGACGTACCGCGCCCGCAGCAGGTCGACGCCGGGCAGCTCCTCGTACCGCCAGTGCCGTGCCCGCTCGCCCGAACCCGCCATGCCCCCATTCTCCGTCCCGCCGACCGTCGCTCGGGGCCGCGCCGTCCGCGCAGCTCAGGACCATTGTCAGTGGCCGGGTGCAGGATGGACGCATGGTCAGCTCCGCACACCGGGCCCTCGACGGCTTCTCCCCCGCGACCCGCGGCTGGTTCACGGGGGCGTTCTCCGCGCCCACCGCGGCCCAGGCGGGCGCGTGGCGGGCCATCGGTGAGGGCTCGGACGTGCTGGTGGTGGCCCCGACCGGCTCCGGCAAGACCCTGGCGGCCTTCCTCGCCGCGCTGGACCAGCTCGCCTCCACGCCCCCGCCGGCCGACCCGAAGAAGCGCTGCCGCGTGCTGTACGTGTCCCCGCTGAAGGCCCTCGCGGTGGACGTGGAGCGCAACCTCCGCAGCCCCCTGACCGGCATCCGCCAGGAGTCGGTGCGCCTGGGCCTGCCCGAGCCCGAGGTGAAGGTGGGCATCCGCTCCGGTGACACCCCGCCCGCCGAGCGCCGCGCGCTGTCCACGCGCCCGCCGGACATCCTGATCACCACGCCGGAGTCGCTGTTCCTGATGCTGACGTCGGCCACGCGCGACGCGCTGACCGGCGTGGAGACGGTCATCCTGGACGAGGTGCACGCGGTCGCGGGCACCAAGCGCGGGGCGCACCTGGCGCTGTCCCTGGAGCGGCTGGACGAGCTGTTGCCGAAGCCGGCCCGCCGCATCGGCCTGTCGGCGACGGTCCGCCCGGTCGACGAGGTCGCCCGGTACCTCTCGCCGCGCCGCAAGGTGGAGATCGTCCAGCCGGAGTCCGGCAAGGAGTTCGACCTGTCGGTCGTCGTGCCCGTGGAGGACCTCGCCGAGCTGGGCGGCTCCCCGGTGGCCGACGGCTCGGAGGGCGCCGAGCGCCCCTCGATCTGGCCGCACGTCGAGGAGCGGATCACCGACCTGGTCCAGTCCCACCGCTCCACGATCGTCTTCGCGAACTCGCGGCGCCTGGCGGAACGGCTGTGCAACCGGCTGAACGAGATCGCCTACGAGCGCGCCACCGGCGAGCCCCTGGACGAGCACCACGCCCCGGCCGAGCTGATGGGCGGCTCGGGCGCCGCCCAGGGCGCCCCGCCGGTCATCGCGCGCGCCCACCACGGGTCGGTCTCCAAGGAGCAGCGGGCCCTGGTGGAGGAGGACCTGAAGGCGGGCCGTCTGCCCGCCGTGGTCGCCACGTCCAGCCTGGAACTGGGCATCGACATGGGCGCCGTCGACCTCGTCGTGCAGGTCGAGTCCCCGCCGTCGGTCGCCTCCGGCCTGCAGCGCGTGGGCCGCGCCGGCCACCAGGTGGGCGCGGTCTCCACGGGCGTGGTCTTCCCGAAGTACCGGGGCGACCTGGTCCAGGCGGCCGTCGTCACCGAGCGGATGCGCCAGGGTGCGATCGAGTCCCTGCGCGTCCCCGCCAATCCGCTGGACGTCCTGGCCCAGCAGCTGGTCGCGATGACCTCGATGGACACCTGGCAGGTGGACGACCTGCTGGCGATGGTCCGCCGGGCCGCGCCGTTCGCCTCGCTGCCGGAGTCGGCGTTCACCGCGACCCTCGACATGCTCGCCGGCCGCTACCCGTCGGACGCGTTCGCCGAGCTGCGCCCGCGCGTGGTGTGGGACCGGGTCACCGGCACCGTGACCGGCCGCCCCGGCGCGCAGCGCCTCGCCGTCACCTCGGGCGGCACGATCCCCGACCGCGGTCTGTTCGGCGTCTTCCTCGCGGGCTCCGACCCGAAGAAGGGCGGCGGCCGGGTCGGTGAGCTGGACGAGGAGATGGTCTACGAGTCGCGCGTGGGCGACGTGTTCACGCTCGGCACCAGCTCCTGGCGCATCGAGGACATCACCCGCGACCGGGTGCTGGTCTCCCCCGCGCCCGGCGTGCCGGGACGGCTGCCCTTCTGGAAGGGCGACCAGCTCGGCCGCCCGCTGGAACTGGGCCGCGCCGTGGGCGCGTTCCTGCGCGAGGTGGGCTCGCTGTCCAAGGAGGACGCGCGGCTGCGCCTGCTCACCGCGGGCCTGGACGCGTGGGCCGCGGACAACGTGCTGACCTACCTCGACGAACAGCGCGAGGCCTGCGGCCACGTCCCCGACGACCGGACCATCGTGGTGGAGCGCTTCCGCGACGAACTGGGCGACTGGCGCGTCGTCGTGCACTCCCCCTTCGGCGCCCAGGTCCACGCCCCCTGGGCTCTCGCCCTGAACGCGCGCCTCGCCGAGCGATACGGCATGGACGCCCAGGTCATGCACGCCGACGACGGCATCGTGCTGCGCCTGCCCGACGCCGACCTGATGGGCCTGGACCTGCTCGACCAGGAGCCCAGGACGGCCGGCACGGAGTACGACGCCGACCAGGCCCCGGTCGGCGCCGCGGACGTCGTCTTCGACAAGGGCGAGGTCGACCAGGTCGTCACCGACCAGGTCGGCGGCTCGGCCCTGTTCGCCTCCCGCTTCCGTGAGTGCGCCGCCCGCGCGCTGCTGCTGCCGCGCCGCAACCCCGGCCGGCGCACCCCGCTGTGGCAGCAGCGCCAGCGGGCCGCGCAACTGCTGGAGGTGGCGAGCGAGTTCGGCTCGTTCCCCATCGTCCTGGAGGCCGTCCGCGAGTGCCTGCAGGACGTGTTCGACGTCCCCGGGCTCGTGGAGCTGATGGGCGACCTGGAGTCCCGCAAGGTCCGCCTGGTCGAGGTCACCACGCCCGAGCCGTCGCCCTTCGCCCGCTCCCTGCTCTTCGGCTACGTCGCCCAGTTCCTGTACGAGGGCGACTCCCCGCTCGCCGAGCGCCGCGCCGCCGCCCTGTCGCTGGACTCCCGGCTGCTCGCCGAACTGCTCGGCCAGGCGGAGCTGCGCGAGCTGCTCGACGCCGAGGTGCTGGCCGAGCTGGAGCAGGAGCTGCAGTGGCTCACCGAGGACCGTCGCATCAAGGACGCCGAGGGCGTCGCCGACCTGCTGCGCCTCCTCGGCCCGCTCACCGACGCGGAGCTGGCCGAGCGCGGCGCCGAGCCGCCGTGGGCGCCCGAGCTGGCCGCCGCCCGCCGCGCCATCAAGGTCCGCGTCGCCGGCGCCGACCACTGGGCCGCGATCGAGGACGCGGGCCGCCTGCGCGACGCCCTGGGCACCGCCCTGCCCGTCGGCGTCCCCGAGGCGTTCACCGAGCCGGTGAAGGACCCGCTGGGCGACCTCCTCGCGCGCTTCGCCCGCACGCACGGCCCGTTCACCTCGGCGCAGGCGGCCGCCCGCTTCGGCCTCGGCGTGGCGGTGACGGAGGGCGCCCTCCAGCGGCTCGCGGCGAGCGGCCGGGTCGTCCAGGGCGAGTTCCACCCGGCGGGGATCGGCCAGGAGTGGTGCGACGCGACCGTCCTGCGCCGGCTGCGCCGCCGCTCCCTGGCCGCGCTGCGGCACGAACTGGAGCCGGTACCGCCCGCCGCGCTCGCCCAGTTCCTCCCCCAGTGGCAGCACATCGGCACGGGGCACACGCTGCGCGGCGTCGACGGACTGGTGCGCGCCATCGAGCAGTTGCAGGGCGCGTCGGTCCCGGCGTCCGCCCTGGAGAAACTCGTCCTGCCCTCCCGCGTGACCGACTACGCCCCCGCGATGCTCGACGAACTCACCGCCGCGGGCGAGGTCGTGTGGGCGGGCGCGGGCTCCCTGCCCGGCAAGGACGGCTGGGTCTCCCTGTACCTGGCGGACGCCGCCCCGCTGCTCCTGCCCGCGCCGCACCCACTGGAGCTGACCGCCCTGCACCAGTCGGTGCTCGACGCCCTCTCCGGCGGCTACGGCCTGTTCTTCCGCCAGATCGCCGACCAGGTCCGCGCCACCACGCACCCGGACGCCACCGACCCCCACCTCGCCGACGCCCTGTGGGACCTGGCCTGGTCGGGCCGCCTCACCAACGACACCCTCGCGCCGATGCGCTCCCTGCTGGGCTCCGGCCGCACCGCGGGGTCCACGGCCCACCGCGCCAAGCGCGCGGTCCCGCGCGGCCGCTACGGCTCGCTGACGGCCGCCGCCCGCTCCGCCTCCCGGGGCGGCCCCCCGACGGTCGCGGGCCGCTGGTCACTGCTGCCGGCCCACGAGAGCGACCCCACGGTCCGCGCCCACGCCCTGGCCCGTTCGCTGCTCGACCGGCACGGCGTGGTGACCCGGGGCGCGGTCTCCGCCGAGGGCGTCGAAGGCGGCTTCTCGGCGACGTACCGCGTCCTGTCCGCCTTCGAGGACAGCGGCCAGGCCCGCCGCGGCTACGTCGTCGAGGGGCTCGGCGCCGCCCAGTTCGCGATGGACGGCGCGGTGGACCGCCTGCGCGCGGTGGCCAACGCGCGCGACCGCGGAGACGGCCGCGTGGACCCGACGGTCTTCGGCACGGTGGGCCCCGACGGCGGGGCGCCCACGGGAGCCACCGGCTTCGACGCGCCCGCCCCGTACGCCTCGCTCCCCGACTTCGCCGACGCCCCGGACGCGGACTTCCCGGACTTCGCGGCCACCCCCAGCGAGTGGATCTCCCCGCGCGACCTGTCCGACCCGGGCGCCGGCGGCCCGCGCGGCGGCTCGCCGAACCCGTACGCCGCCGCCTCCCGCGGCCGAGACGGCCAGAACCCCTACGGCCAGGGCGCGTACGGCCAGCGCTTCGCGCACCGGGGCGGCCGCCGTGACCCTTCCGCCTCGCGCGCGGTCGTCCTGGCCGCCGCCGACCCGGCGAACGCGTACGGCGCCGCCCTGGGCTGGCCGGAGCCCCCGACGGGAGCGGGGCACAAACCGGGCCGCAAGGCCGGTTCCCTGGTGGTGCTGGTCGACGGCGAACTGACGCTCTACATGGAGCGCGGCGGCAAGACCCTGCTGGCCTGGCCCGCCACGGCGGACGGTGACACCGCCCCCGGTGACGACCCCAGACTGCAGATCGCGGCGGAAGCCCTCGCCACGGCGGCCCGCGCGGGTGCCCTGGGCACGGTCACCGTGGAGCGCGTCAACGGCGCCTCGGCCCTGACCTCCCCCCTCGGGACCCTGCTGGAGACGGCGGGCTTCATCGCGACCCCCAGAGGGCTGCGCCTGCGTGCCTGACGCCCTGGGCGCCCTGCCCCGTACCGGGCAGGTTTCGATCGCCCCGCTCGTGCCACCCTTGACCCATGCCCGAAGGTGACACGGTCTGGCAGGCCGCGCGACGGCTGCACACCGCCCTCGCGGGCAAGGTGCTGACCCGCTCCGACCTGCGCGTCCCCAAGTACGCCCTGACCGACCTCACCGGCCGCGCGGTCCTCGACGTCACCCCGCGCGGCAAACACCTCCTCACCCGCGTCGACGGCGGACTGACGCTCCACTCCCACCTCAGGATGGACGGCGCCTGGAAGGTCTACACCCCCGACCAGCGCTGGAGCGGCGGTCCCGGGTACCAGATCCGCGCGATCCTCGGCACCGCCGACCGCACCGCCGTCGGCTACCGCCTCCCGGTGCTGGAGCTGCTGCACACCGCCGACGAGGACCAGGTGGTCGGACATCTCGGTCCCGACCTCCTCGGCTCGGACTGGAACCCCGAGCAGGCGCTGGCGAACCTGCTCGCCGACCCCGATCGCGCCCTCGGCGAGGCCCTGCTCGACCAGCGCAACCTGGCCGGCATCGGCAATGTCTACAAGTGCGAGCTGTGCTTCCTGCTGGGCGCCACCCCCTGGCTCCCCGTCGGCGCGCTCCCGGCCGACCGCGCGGCCAAGCTGCCCGCGCTCGCCCAGCGGCTCCTGGAGGTCAACCGGGACCGCCCGATCCGCAACACCACGGGCCGCCGGGGCCCAGAGGTCTTCGTCTACGGCCGGGCCCGCCGGCCCTGCCTGCGCTGCGGCACCCCCATCCGGCTCGCCGACCAGGGCGACGGCTCCCGCGACCGCCCGACGTACTGGTGCCCGACCTGCCAGACCGGCCCGGCACCCACCCGTCCCGCCACGATCCCCACCCCGAAGTCGACGAGTTCCCGCCCCGGCGCCCGGGGGTGACAACCGTCCGAGGCTTCGGAACGGCGCCCCGGCCGCACCGCCCGCTCGCTCCGGGCGATGACCGTTCATGACGGTTCGGCCCCGTCCCCCACGACACCCCGATCCCGCTCCGCACCCCACCCCCACGCCTCGCGCCACCGCCCCGCCGCCAGCGCGCCTGCCGCCCGGCCCTTCGGCACGCAGTGCACCGGCAGCAGGCTCAGCCCCCACCCGCCGGCCGCCACGGCGCCCTCCACGGGCCCGGCGCCGGGCGCCAGGGCCAGGCGCAGCACGGCCCACCACCACACCGCCCCGAAGCCCAGGGCGGCCCCCCAGCGCACGCTTCGCCCTGCCATGGCCCGCACCTTCCTCCCGCCCGGCCGGACGCCGGAGCAAGCCCGCACGGCCCGGCAGGGAGCCCCGGCAGCACCGCGCCCGGACGCCTCCAGCACGGTCCACGGCAACCGCCGTGTCAGCTGTTCTCCGCCTGGAACATCCAGTGGTGCTTCTCCAGGTCCGCCGTGATCGTGATGAAGATGTCCTGGCTGACCGGGTCCGCCTCGGCCGTCGTCGTCACGCGTTCCCTCATCCGGGTGATCACCGAGCCCAGCGCCGCCACCAGGGCCCCCACCGCGTCCGTGTCCTTGACCCAGCCCGGCGCCACGGCGGCGATCCCGCTGCCGGAGGCCACGGTCGCGGCCCGGCCGTCGGGCGACACCCCGAGCGCCGAGGCCCGCTCGGCGACCGTGTCGGAGTGGGTGCGCGCGCTGTCCACGACCTCGTCGAGCTGGAGGTGGACGGAGCGGAACCGGGGGCCCACGACGTTCCAGTGGACCTGCTTGGCGACGAGGCCCAGATCGACCAGGTCGACCAGTGCGCCCTGCAGTGCTTCGGACACGGTCTTCAGGTCGCCCTCGGGCAACGGGCTCTTCACGACGGACATGGACATCTCCCGGCTCGGATACCGCGCACTCCCCCGCTGGCCCCTCCACGATGACGTCCCGGCCCCGGAGCGGCAAACGGACGCATACCGGACACCACGGGAACGAGAAAGCCCCGGCCGGTCTCGCCCGGGGTCTGCCCGGAGAAACCCCGGCCGGGGCTTCGTACGCCTGACGTGCAACTGTCGTGTGCTGGTCGTGTGCCTGGTGTGCCGCTCAGGGGCGAGCGTCAGGCGGCGACCACGTCGACTGCCTCGGCGGGCGCCTTGATGGTCACCCGTTCCGGTGGCACACCGGTCACCGACACGGAGCCCAGCATCGGACGCACCGGCGTGGGCACAGGTTCACTGGGGGTGGCCGCAGCGGACTGGGCCAGCTCGGCGAGGGCGAGTTCGTCGCTCACTTCCCGCATGAGCTCGGACATCCGTACGTCCAGCGCGTCGCAGATGGCGGAGAGCAGTTCGGAGGAAGCCTCCTTCTGCCCCCGCTCCACCTCGGAGAGATAGCCGAGTGAGACTCGGGCGGACGAGGAGACTTCGCGCAGAGTACGGCCCTGGCGCTGGCGCTGCCGACGCAGCACGTCACCCAGCAGGCGACGGAGCAGAATCATCGGTGGCTCCCTCCTCGGACCGCGTAGCCGCATCCTTCACGCCCCACCGTACCGCCTTGCGCCGCGGCCGTGCGGGGAGCGATGTCGTGTTCACTCAGGGCTGCAAACATCAAAACCCCCCGTTCCGTTCCGTATCCTGTGCCCGCTCATTCCCACTGTGTTCGTCCGCCAGCTCCTTCAGGAGCAGGCCGAGTACGCTCCGTACACTCTCTCTACGAATTTCCGCGCGGTCGCCGTTCAACCGCAGGGCCTCCACTTTTCCGCCGCGGGCGGAACCGGCGCGAGGCCCGCACACCGCGACGAAGACCGTCCCCACCGGCTGTCCGTCCTGCGGTTCGGGGCCGGCGACCCCGGTGGTCGCGATGCCCCAGTCGGCACCGAGCGCGGCGCGCACTCCGGCCGCCATCTGCTGTGCGACCTGCGGGTCCACCGCGCCTCGGGCGGCGAGCAGGTCGGCGTCCACGCCGAGCACCGCGTGCTTGAGCTCGGTGGCGTACGCCGTCACCGACCCCCGGAATGCCTTCGACGCACCGGGGACCGAGGTGATCTCCGCGGCCACCAGTCCCCCGGTCAGGGATTCGGCCACGGCGAGGCTCTGACCGCTCACGGTCAGTAGTCGCACCACGTCGGTGGCCGGGGAACTCACGCTTGCCTCTCCTCCAACCCGGCCCTGCGCTCGGCCATTCCCCGCCGGCGCAGCACGATGGCCTGTTTCACATAGTCCAGTCCGGTCGCCACGGTCAGGACGACCGCCGCGGCCATCACCCAGAACCTCAGGGACGCCAGCCACCCGGTCAGCGCCAGGACGTACATCCCGACGGCCACGCCCTGGGTGAGGGTCTTGAGCTTGCCGCCCCGGCTGGCCGGGATCACGCCGTACCGGATGACCCAGAAACGCAGCAGGGTCACGCCGAGTTCCCGGCCGAGGATGACCACCGTCACCCACCACGGCAGGTCGCCCAGCGCGGAGAGGCAGATCAGCGCCGCCCCCATGATCGCCTTGTCGGCGATGGGGTCGGCGATCTTCCCGAAGTCGGTGACGAGGTCGTAGGTCCGCGCCAGGTGCCCGTCGAACAGGTCGGTGATCATGGCGACGGCGAAGGCCGCCCAGGCGAACGAGCGCCACGCCGGGTCGTACCCGCCGTCGGCCAGCATCAGCGCGACGAAGCCCGGCACGAGGATGAGCCGGAGCATGGTCAGCAGGTTGGCGACGTTCCAGACGCTCGCCTGGTTGACGGCGGCGGCCGCCAGCTTGCCGCCCCGCGCGGGCCGTCCCGCGTCCCGGTCGTCGGCGGCTCCGTCGTCGCCGCCGGCCGCGGCCGCGTCGACCGCGCCCAGGCCCTCGTCCGCGCCCAGTGCCCGGCCCGCGAGGTCGGCGGCGTCCAGCTCCTGGTCCGCGGCCTGGCCGGCCGGTCCCGGCCGGCCCGTGGCCTCGGCGGGCTCCCGTTCCGGACCGGCGGCCGACGCTGCGGTGTCCGGCCCCTGGCCCTCCACCGCGCTCAGCCCCTGGCCCTCGGCCCGGTGCGAAGCCCCGGCCGGGGAACCGCCCGCGGCCGACGCCGGGACACCCGTCATCTGCCCGCCTCCTCGGCACACCCGGACGAACCCGCAAGGGGCTCGGCCACCAGGTCGACACCTTCCGTACCGACCACCTTCGCCTCGACCATACGACCCACCGCCAGGCCCTCGCCGCTCGTGAGCAGCACCTGGCCGTCGGTCTCCGGCGCCTGGTGGGCCGCGCGGCCGTACACGCCCTCGTCGGGGTCGACCGACTCGACGAGGACGTGCAGCGTCTCGCCCAGCCGCTCCTCGGCGCGCTGGGAGACGAGCTGCTCGGCGAGCCGGGAGACGCGGGCCAGCCGCTCGGCGACGACGTCCTCGTCGAGCTTGCCGTCGTACGTCGCGGCCTCCGTGCCCTCCTCGTCGGAGTAGCCGAAGACGCCGATGGCGTCCAGTCGCGCGTGCTGGAGGAACCGCTCCAGTTCGGCCAGGTCGGCCTCGGACTCGCCGGGGAAACCGACGATGAAGTTGGAGCGCACGCCGGCCTCGGGCGCCTTGCTCCGGATGGTGTCGAGCAGCTCCAGGAACCGGTCGGTGTCGCCGAAGCGGCGCATCGCGCGCAGCACGTCCGGCGCGGAGTGCTGGAAGGACAGGTCGAAGTAGGGGGCGACCTTCGGCGTCGAGGTGAGGACGTCGATGAGGCCCGGGCGCATCTCGGCCGGCTGGAGGTAGCTGACCCGCACGCGCTCGATGCCGTCGGTCTCGGCCAGCTCCGGCAGCAGGGACTCCAGCAGGCGGATGTCGCCCAGGTCCTTGCCGTAGGAGGTGTTGTTCTCGGAGACCAGCATGATCTCCTTGACGCCCTGCTCGGCCAGCCACCGCGTCTCGTTGAGCACGTCGCTCGGGCGGCGCGAGATGAAGGAGCCGCGGAAGGACGGGATGGCGCAGAAGGAGCAGCGCCGGTCGCAGCCGGAGGCGAGCTTGACCGAGGCGACCGGGGAGCCGTCGAGGCGGCGGCGCAGGGGCGCGCGGGGGCCGGAGGCGGGGGCGACGCCCTCGGGGAGGTCGCTCGGGCCGTGGCCCGGCAGTGCCACGGAGGTGGCCGACTCCTGACGCTCGGCGGGGCTGATCGGCAGCAGCTTGCGCCGGTCGCGCGGGGTGTGCGCGGCGTGGATGCCGCCGTTGAGGATGGTCTGCAGGCGGTCGGAGATGTCGGCGTAGTCGTCGAAGCCGAGCACGCCGTCGGCCTCGGGCAGGGCCTCGGCGAGGTCCTTGCCGTACCGCTCGGCCATGCAGCCCACGGCCACCACGGCCTGGGTCCTGCCGTGCCCCTTGAGGTCGTTGGCCTCCAGGAGGGCGTCGACGGAGTCCTTCTTGGCGGCCTCCACGAAGCCGCAGGTGTTCACCACGGCGACGTCGGCGTCCGAGGCGTCCTCCACGAGCTGCCAGCCGTCCGCCTCCAAACGGCCTGCGAGCTCCTCCGAGTCCACCTCGTTACGGGCGCAGCCAAGGGTGACCAGTGCGACGGTACGGCGTTCAGGCATGGGCTCAAGAGTACTTTGTCCCACCGGCGCGGAACGTCGACGGGGTTGGCGATCTCCGCCGCCCCCGTCGTGCGCGCCGGACCCGCTCAGCCGACCTGCGGATCGCCCTTGGTGTACGTCAGGCGCTCCACGGCCCCGGGCCGGAAGTCGTCGTCGATCTTCTTGCCGTTCACGTAGAGCTGGATCGCGCCGGCGTCGCCGAGGATCAGGTTGACCTTCTGGCTGTCCTGGAAGGTCTTGGACTCGCCCTGCTTGAGCAGGCCGTCGAACAGCAGGCGGCCGTTGTGGTCCTTCGCGGAGATCCAGCTGCGCCCGTCCGCCGCGGTGACCTGGACGGTCACCTTGTCCTGGGGTGCGGCGGCGATGGCGCTGTCGGAGGGCGCGGGGGTGATGTCGACGGGCTTGTCGTTCTTCGGGACGGCGGACGCGCTCGTGCTCGCCTCGGGCGTGGTGCCGTCGGCGACCTGTTCCTTGGTGCCGCCGCCGTCGCCCTTGACGGCGGTGAAGCCGACGAAGCCGATCACGGCAACGATCGCGGCGACCATGGCCGCCGTCCAGTTCGGTCCGCGCCGCTCGGGACGGATGCGCTCCGCCTCGAACAGGGGTGCGGCGGGGGTGGGCGCGGGGCGTCCCCCGTGGGTGGCTTCGAACTGCTCGATCAGCGGGGCGGGGTCGAGGCGGACGGCCCTGGCCAGGGTCCTGATGTGGCCGCGCGCGTACACGTCGCCGCCGCACGGGGTGAAGTCGTCGGCCTCGATGGCGTGGATGATGGCGATGCGGACCCGGGTGGCGGTACTGACGTCGTCGACGGTCAGCCCGCGCGCGATGCGCGCCTGGCGCAGGGCGCGGCCGATGGAGGGGCGGGCTTCCTCGGACGCGTCTTCGAACGGACGCTCGTCTTCAGGGGAGTTGCCGATGGACACGGGGGCGCCTTTCGAGCGTGTAGCCACCTGTGCTGGAGGTTCAGTCTAGGGGGGGTGCGAAAGGGTGGGGCAACCGGGCGGTAGGACTTTGTACGCCATCGGAATGGCCGGACAGACCGATGACGGGACGGGTCCGGACCCCAGCCTGGGACCCGAACCTGACCACTCGCTCAACTTGACGTACGCCAAGGGGAAACGGTTGCCCGCGCTTTCCTAACGTATGCGTCACGGACGCCCGCCCGCCTCACGGATACCTCTACCCTTCCGACTCGCCCCGGATCACCGCGAGTACGCCATCGAGCTCATCGGGTTTGACGAGGACGTCACGCGCCTTCGAACCCTCGCTCGGTCCCACGATGTTCCGCGACTCCATGAGGTCCATGAGCCGGCCCGCCTTGGCGAAGCCCACGCGCAGCTTGCGCTGGAGCATGGAGGTCGACCCGAACTGGGTGGAGACGACCAGCTCGGCCGCCTGGCACAGCAGGTCGAGGTCGTCGCCGATGTCCTCGTCGATCTCCTTCTTCTGCTTGGTGCCCACGGTGACGTCGTCCCGGAAGACGGGCGCCATCTGGTCCTTGCAGTGCTGGACGACGGCCGCGACCTCGGCCTCGGTGACGAAGGCGCCCTGCATACGGGTCGGCTTGTTCGCGCCCATCGGCAGGAACAGCCCGTCGCCCTTGCCGATCAGCTTCTCGGCGCCCGGCTGGTCCAGGATGACGCGGCTGTCGGCGAGCGAGGAGGTGGCGAAGGCGAGCCGGGAGGGCACGTTCGCCTTGATCAGACCGGTGACGACGTCCACCGAGGGCCGCTGGGTGGCGAGCACCAGGTGGATGCCTGCGGCGCGCGCGAGCTGCGTGATGCGCACGATGGCGTCCTCGACGTCACGCGGCGCGACCATCATCAGGTCGGCCAGCTCGTCGACGATCACCAGCAGGTACGGGTACGGCTGGAGCTCCCGCTCGCTGCCCTCGGGCGGCTTGACCTTGCCCTCGCGCACGGCCTTGTTGAAGTCGTCGATGTGCCGGTAGCCGTACGCCGCCAGGTCGTCGTAGCGCAGGTCCATCTCGCGGACGACCCACTGCAGGGCCTCGGCGGCCCGCTTGGGGTTGGTGATGATCGGCGTGATCAGGTGCGGGATGCCCTCGTAGGCGGTGAGCTCGACGCGCTTGGGGTCGACCAGGATCATCCGCACGTCCTCGGGGGTCGCCCGCATCATGACCGAGGTGATCAGGCAGTTGATGCAGGACGACTTGCCGGAGCCGGTGGCGCCGGCGACCAGCATGTGCGGCATCTTCGCCAGCGAGTGCATGACGTAGCCGCCTTCGACGTCCTTGCCGAACGCGACCAGCATCGGGTCGTCGTCCTCCGCGGACTCCGCGAGGCGCAGCACGTCGCCGAGGTTGACCATCTCCCGGTCGGTGTTGGGGATCTCGATGCCCACCGCGGACTTGCCGGGGATCGGGCTGATGATCCGCACGTCCGGGCTGGCGACGGCGTACGCGATGTTCTTCGCGAGCGCGGTGATCCGCTCGACCTTCACGGCCGGGCCGAGCTCCACCTCGTAGCGGGTGACCGTCGGTCCGCGCGTGAAGCCGGTGACGGCGGCGTCGACCTTGAACTCGGTGAAGACGTTGGTGAGCGCGGCGACTATGGCGTCGTTGGCCGCGCTGCGCGCCTTGCCGGGCCCGCCCCGGGTGAGGAGGTCGAGCGAGGGCAGGGCGTAGGTGATGTCCCCGGCCAGCTGGAGCTGCTCGGCGCGCGGCGGCAGCTCGCGGGGCTGCTCGGGCGGCGACTTGGTGAGGTCGGGGACCGCCCCGGACTGCGCCTTCTCGGGCGTGCTCCGCTCCTGCCGGGGCCGGGCGGCCGGCACCGGCGTCGGTGTGGGCACCGCGGCCGGGACGGGCGTCGGGGTGGTCGGCTCCCGGTCGCCGACGCTGACGCCCTGGGTGAGGTCGGCGACGACCGGCGAGGGCGGCATGCCGTGCAGGACGGCGCCGTCGAGGGCGGCCGCGGCCGCCGCGGCGACGTCCACGGCGTCCATGCCGCGCTGCATGTCGGGCTGCGGCACGGCGGAGCGCCGGGGGCGCCCGCGGCGCCGGGACAGCGCCTCCTCCTCGGCGACCTCCGGGTCGTACGCCTGGGGGGCGCTCGAGCGCCTGCGGGGGCGCGCGGGCAGCGCCTCGCGCCACTGCTCGTCGTAGCGCTCGTCGTCGTCGGCGTACGCCTCGTCGAGCAGGTCCTCCTCGGGGTCGCGCAGCACGCCGAGGCTCACGCCGAGCTGGCGCAGCCGCTGCGGGATCGCGTTGACCGGGGTGGCCGTGACGACGAGCAGGCCGAAGACCGTCAGCAGCACCAGCAGCGGGACGGCGAGGACCTCCGTCATGGTGAACGTCAGCGGGGTCGCGGCCGCCCAGCCGATGAGGCCGCCGGCGTCCCTTATCGCCTGCATGCCCTCGCTGCGGGCGGGCGAGCCGCACGCGATGTGCACCTGCCCGAGCACGCCGATGAGCAGCGCGGACAGACCGATCACGATCCGCCCGTTGGCCTCGGGCTGCTCCGGGTGCCGGATCAGCCGTACGGCGACGACGCCGAACAGGATGGGCACCAGCAGGTCGAGCCGGCCGAAGGCGCCGGTCACCAGGATCTCGACCAGGTCGCCGACGGGCCCCCTCAGGTCGGCCCAGGTGCCGGCGGCGACGATCAGGGCGATGCCCAGCAGGAGCAGGGCGACGCCGTCCTTGCGGTGGGCCGGGTCGAGGTTCCGGGCGCCGGTCCCTATGCCGCGGAACACGGCGCCCACGGCGTGCGCCAGGCCCAGCCAGACGGCGCGCACAACGCGGTACAGGCCCCCGGTGGGGCTCGGGGCGGGCTTGGGCACGGGTTTCCTGGCCGCGGCTTTCCTGGCGGGTGCCTTCTTCGCCGGGACCTTCTTCGCAGCGGCCCTCTTCGCCGGAGCCTTCGCCGGAGCGACCGCCTTCCTGGCGGGCTGCTTCTTGGCTGCGGAGGGACGTGAGGCCATGGGTGTGAGGTTACCGGGGGAGACGACAGCGGACACGTGTGCCCACTGCTTCACCCGTTCGTGTCGCCCCTGCGGGGGCGCGGAACTGACGCGTCCTCACAGCCAACTCCGCGCTCCCCCCGGGCCGGTTCCGTGGTCAGGTCTGCGACGACACCGATGTCGTACCGCTCCCGGCGCCCGGCTCCAGGGCGTCCAGCGCCCGCCGCAGTCCGGTCAGTTTGCGCTCCAGGTGCGCCGCGGTGGCCACCGCCGCCGCGTCCGCCGAGTCGTCGTCGAGCTGCTTGGACAGCGCCTCGGCCTGCTCCTCGACCGCGGCGAGCCGCGCGGACAGCTCGGCCAGCAGCCCGGCCGACTCCTTGGCCCCGCCGACAGCCTTGCCGCCGCCCTCCAACTGCAGCCGCAGCAGCGCCGCCTGCTCCCGGAGCTGGCAGTTCTTCATGTACAGCTCGACGAACACCGAGACCTTCGCGCGCAGCACCCACGGGTCGAACGGCTTCGAGATGTAGTCCACCGCCCCCGCCGCGTAGCCGCGGAAGGTGTGGTGGGGCCCGTGGTTGATCGCCGTGAGGAAGATGATCGGGATGTCTCTGGTGCGCTCCCGCCGCTTGATGTGCGCGGCCGTCTCGAATCCGTCCATGCCCGGCATCTGGACGTCCAGCAGGATGACCGCGAAGTCGTCCGTCAGCAGCGCCTTGAGCGCCTCTTCCCCGGACGATGCCCGCACCAGCGTCTGATCGAGCGCCGAGAGGATCGCCTCCAGCGCCAGCAGATTCTCCGGCCGGTCATCGACCAGGAGGATCTTGGCCTTCTGCACCATGGCCCGCCCTCCTCGCCCCGGCAGTGCACCGGGCGCCGCCCCTGGGGACGACTCCTTTGCGCCGCCCTTCCTTGTGCCGGTCATGGTAGCCGCACCCCGACCGTCGCCACACCCTGTCACCGTGATGTCACTGTGCACGGAGCAGGAACGCGGCAGGAGACCTGAAAGTTCCCCGGATCGCCCGGTTCCACACGCGGCCCGCCACCAAACCCGAACAACTTCCGGCGGCCGCGGGAAGTTCCCGCGGCCGAGACGTGCGCTGCGGCGCGGCACCCGGACACCGCGCCGTGGCGCGTCAGCGCTCCCGCATCCAGTCCTGCATGACCGTCAGCAGGTGGTCCGGGTCCACCGGCTTGGTCACGTAGTCCGAGGCGCCCGACTCGATCGCCTTCTCCCGGTCGCCCTTCATCGCCTTCGCGGTCAGCGCGATGATCGGCAGGCCGGAGAACTGCGGCATCCGCCGGATCGCCGTGGTCGTCGCGTACCCGTCCATCTCCGGCATCATGATGTCCATCAGCACCACCGCCACGTCGTCGTGCTGCTCCAGGACCTCGATCCCCTCACGGCCGTTCTCGGCGTACAGCACCGACAGGCCGTGCTGCTCCAGGACGCTGGTCAGCGCGAACACGTTGCGGATGTCGTCGTCGACGATCAGGACCTTCTCCCCGCCGAACCGGATGCCCGTCCGCGCCTGGCCCGGCGCCTCCTGGCCGCCGCCCGACCACTGGTCGGTCTGCTCGCCGAGGGACACGCCGTTGCGCCGGCGGCGCCGGAAGAGGGCCGCGGGACCGTTCTGCGTGTCCTGGTACGACTTCACCTCGGCCGGTGTCTCGATCTCCGCGTCGGACAGCTCCGACAGCTCCCTGGCCGCCCGCTCCGAGGCCGCCACCAGGTCACCGGCCTCCAGGGCCGGCAGGTTCTGCTGGTAGCCCTGCGGCGGCAGCTCGCTCGGGTGCAACGGCAGGTACAACGTGAACGTCGACCCCCGGCCCGGCTCGCTCTGCGCGTGGATCTCACCGCCGAGCAGCTGCGCGATCTCCCGCGAGATGGACAGCCCGAGACCCGTGCCGCCGTACTTGCGGCTGGTGGTGCCGTCGGCCTGCTTGAACGCCTCGAAGATCACCCGCATCTTGCTGGCCGCGATGCCGATGCCGGTGTCGGTCACCGAGAACGCGATCATCGGCGCCTCCGGATCGGCCAGCGACCCGGCCTCCAGCAACTGCTCCCGGATCGACTGCGGCACGTCCGGGCCGGCCGGCCGGATCACCAGCTCCACCGACCCGGAGTCGGTGAACTTCACCGCGTTCGACAGCAGGTTGCGCAGCACCTGCAGCAGCCGCTGCTCGTCCGTGTGCAGGGTGGCGGGCAGCTCCGGCGACACCCGCACCGACAGGTCCAGGCCCTTCTCCGCGGTCAGCGGCCGGAAGGTGGCCTCCACGTAGTCCACGAGCTGCACGAGCGCGATACGCGTCGGCGAGACGTCCATCTTGCCCGCCTCGACCTTCGACAGGTCCAGGATGTCGTTGATGAGCTGCAGCAGGTCGGACCCTGCGCCGTGGATGGTCTCGGCGAACTCCACCTGCTTCGGCGAGAGGTTGCCCTCCGCGTTGTCGGCGAGCAGCTTGGCCAGGATCAGCAGCGAGTTCAGCGGCGTACGCAGCTCGTGCGACATGTTGGCCAGGAACTCGCTCTTGTAGCGCATCGACACCGCGAGCTGCTCGGCGCGCTCCTCCAGGACCTGCCGCGCCTCCTCGATCTCGGTGTTCTTCACCTCGATGTCCCGGTTCTGCTGGGCCAGCAGCTCGGCCTTCTCCTCCAGCTCGGCGTTGGACGCCTGGAGCGCCTTCTGCCGCTGCTCCAACTCCGCCGACCGCTCGCGCAGTTGCTCGGTCAGCTCCTGCGACTGCTTCAGCAGCTGCTCGGTCTTGGTGTTGACCGAGATGGTGTTGACGCTGGTCGCGATCATCTCGGCGAGCTGGTTGAGGAAGTCCTTCTGGATCTGCGTGAACGGCGTGAACGACGCGAGCTCGATCACCCCGAGCACGGTGCCCTCGAACAGCACCGGCAGCACGATCACCTGGGCCGGCGGGGCCTCGCCGAGCCCCGAGGAGATCTTCAGGTAGCCGCTGGGCGCGTTCTCCACCAGGATCGTGCGCTTCTCCTGGGCGGCCGTCCCGACCAGCGCCTCACCGGGCCGGAACGACGTCGGCATGGAACCCATCGAGTAGCCGTAGGACCCCAGCATCCGCAGCTCGTAGTGGTCCTCCTGGTCGGTGACCTCCTCCACCAGCGGCATCGCCAGGAAGAACGCCCCGTGCTGCGCGGCGACCAGCGGCGGCAGCTCGCTCATGATCAGCGAGGCCACGTCCTCCAGGTCGCGCCGGCCCTGCATCAGGGCGGACACGCGCGCGAGGTTGCCCTTGAGCCAGTCCTGCTCCTTGTTGGCGATCGTGGTGTCGCGCAGGTTGGCGATCATCTTGTTGATGTAGTCCTGGAGTTCCTGGATCTCCCCGGACGCGTCCACGTCGATCTTCAGGTTCAGGTCGCCGCGGGTCACCGCGGTCGCCACGCGCGCGATGGCGCGCACCTGCCGGGTGAGGTTCCCGGCCATCTCGTTCACGGACTCGGTCAGGTCGCGCCAGGTGCCGTCCACGTCCCGCACGCGTGCCTGGCCGCCCAGCTGACCCTCGGTGCCCACCTCACGGGCCACCCGGGTGACCTCCTCGGCGAACGACGAGAGCTGGTCCACCATCGTGTTGATCGTCGTCTTCAGCTCCAGGATCTCGCCCCGGGCGTCGATGTCGATCTTCTTCGTCAGGTCGCCCTTGGCGATCGCGGTGGTGACCATGGCGATGTTGCGCACCTGACCGGTCAGGTTGGACGCCATCTGGTTCACCGACTCGGTGAGGTCCTTCCAGGTGCCGGCCACGCCCGGCACGTGCGCCTGGCCGCCCAGGATGCCGTCCGTGCCCACCTCGCGGGCCACCTTGGTGACCTGCTCGGCGAACGAACTGAGCGTCTTCACCATCGTGTTGAAGGTGTCGGCGAGCTGCGCGACCTCACCGCGCGCCTCGATGGTCACCTGCCGCGTCAGGTCGCCGTTGGCGACGGCCGCCGCGACCTGCGAGATGTTGCGCACCTGCATGGTCAGGTTCTTGGCCATCAGGTTGACGTTGTCGCTGAGGTCCTTCCAGATGCCGGTGACACCCGGCACCGTCGCCTGGCCGCCCAGGATGCCCTCGGTGCCCACCTCACGGGCCACCCGGGTCACCTGCTCGGCGAACGACGAGAGCTGGTCGACCATCGTGTTCACGGTGGTGACGAGCTCGAGGATCTCGCCCTTGGCGTCGACCGTGATCTTCTTGGACAGGTCGCCCTTGGCGACGGCGGTCGTGACCTCGGCGATGTTGCGCACCTGGATGGTCAGGTTGTTCGCCATGAAGTTCACCGACTGCGTGAGGTCCTTCCAGGTGCCGGAGACACCCTGCACCTCGGCCTGCCCGCCGAGGATGCCCTCGGTGCCCACCTCACGGGCCACGCGCGTGACCTCCTGGGCGAACGACGACAGCTGGTCCACCATCGTGTTCAGGGTGTTCTTCAGCTCCAGGATCTCCCCGCGCGCGTCCACGGTGATCTTCTGCGACAGGTCACCCCGCGCCACCGCCGTCGCGACCTGCGCGATGTTGCGGACCTGCGCCGTGAGGTTGCCCGCCATGCCGTTCACGGAGTCGGTGAGGTCCCGCCACACACCGGCCACGCCCGGCACCTGCGCCTGACCGCCGAGACGCCCGTCGGTGCCCACCTCGCGCGCGACGCGGGTCACCTGGTCGGCGAACGCCGAGAGCTGGTCGACCATCGTGTTGATGGTGTTCTTCAGCTCCAGGATCTCGCCCCGGGCGTCCACGTCGATCTTCTGCGACAGGTCACCGCGCGCGACCGCCGTCGTCACCTGCGCGATCTGCCGCACCTGCGAGGTGAGGTTGCCGGCCATGAAGTTGACGGAGTCGGTGAGCTCCTTCCAGGTGCCCGAGACGCCGTCCACCCGCGCCTGACCGCCCAGTCGGCCCTCCGTGCCCACGTCCCGCGCCATCCGCGTGACCTGGTCCGCGAAGCTCGACAGCTGGTCCACCATCGTGTTCACGGTGTTCTTCAGCTGGAGCATCTCGCCGGACACGTCCACGGTGACCTTCTGCGACAGGTCACCGTTGGCCACCGCCGTCGTCACCTGGGCGATGTTGCGCACCTGCCCGGTGAGGTTGCGGAACGCCGTGTTGACGGAGTCCGTCAGGTCCTTCCACGTCCCCGCCGCGCCCGACACCTGCGCCTGGCCGCCCAGCTCGCCCTCCACGCCGATCTCGCGCGCCACGCGCGTGACCTCGGCGCCGAAGGCCGAGAGCTGGTCCACCATCCCGTTGACGGTGTTCTTCAGCTCCAGCATCTCGCCGGCCACGTCCACGGTGACCTTCTGCGACAGGTCGCCGTTGGCCACCGCCGTCGTCACCGCCGCGATGTCCCGCACCTGGGTGGTCAGGTTCCGGAACACCGTGTTCACGGAGTCCGTCAGGTCCTTCCAGGTCCCCGCCGCGCCCGGCACGTTCGCCTGGCCGCCGAGCCGCCCCTCCGAGCCGACCTCGTTGGCCACGCGGGTGACCTCGTCCGCGAAGATCCGCAGCGTCTCGGTCATCTGGTTGATCGTGTCGGCGAGCTGCGCCACCTCCCCGCGCGCGGGGACCGTCACCTTCCGCGACAGGTCACCGTTGGCGACCGCGGTGGTCACCTCCGCGATCCCGCGCACCTGGGCCGTCAGGTTCCCGGCCATGGTGTTCACCGAGTCGGTGAGTTCCTTCCACACCCCGTCGACGCCGGTCACCTTCGCCTGGCCGCCGAGGATGCCGTCGGTGCCCACCTCACGGGCGACGCGGGTCACCTCCGACGAGAACGCCGAGAGCCGGTCGACCATCGTGTTGACGGTCTCCTTCAGCTCCAGCATCTCGCCGGCGACGTGGACGGTCACCTTCCGTGACAGATCGCCCTTGGCGACCGCCGTCGTCACCAGCGCGATGTCCCGCACCTGGGCCGTCAGCCGGTCCGCCATCGTGTTGACGGACTCCGTCAGGTCCTTCCACGAGCCGGACATGCCGCGCACCTGCGCCTGCCCGCCCAGCTTGCCCTCGGTGCCCACCTCGCTGGCCACCCGGGTGACCTCGTCGGTGAACGTCGACAACTGGTCGACGAGGTTGTTCACGGTCCGGCCGACCTTCAGGAACTCCCCGCGCAGCGGATGCCCGGGCCCCTCCGGCGTGTGCGCCCGCAGCTCCATCCGCGGCGACAGGTCGCCCTCGGCCACCGCCGACAGCACCCGCCCCACCTCGGACACCGGCCGCACGAGGTCGTCGACCAGCGCGTTGGAGTGGTCGATGGCGGCCGCCCAGGAGCCCTCGCAGGCCCCCGTCTCCAGCCGCTCGGTGAGCTTGCCCTCCCGCCCGACCACGCGCCGTACGCGCGCGAGCTCGCCCGTGAGGTGCAGGTTGCGGTCGGCGACCTCGTTGAAGACCGCCGCGATCTCCGACATGACCCCGTCGCCGGACACCGTCAGCCGCTTGCGGAAGTTCCCGTCCCGCATCGACCCCAAGGCGGCCAGCAGCCGGTGCAGGGCGGCCGTGTCCACCGTCGTGGTGCCGCCGCGTGCTGCTCGCTTGCTCAGGGACGGTCCGCCTTTCGCGCGCGTCTCAGTGCCCCGCGTCGCTGCGCCAGACTCCACTTGTCCCTCCCGCAGGGATCGACCGTTACTGCTGTGCTCGGGTGCTGCTGCTCGCCGTCACCGTTACCGCCGCGTACTGCCCCGGAAACCGGACCGGCTCCGAGGCTGCTGCCCGCCCGGGACGAGGACACTCGCCCCGCCCGGACCTTCGCAACAAGCTTGCCCAGTGTTTCACCCTCACCGAACCAGGCCATAACAGTTCGGCAGCTTCGCACATCGTCCGCACAGCCCCGGGACCGAACCACCAAGGACGGAAACACCGGCGACCGGCATCCGCACGGGCGGGGAAGGTAAGTAACCTTGCATGCGGCTGTCCAGCCGCGCCGGTCCTACCGGCCTGGGCGGTGGCACGAGTACGAGCGGGCATCGGAGGGGCGGCCGCACACATGACCACCGGACTGATCCCGGGGGGACAGCCCCCGGAACCCCGTCCGACGGACGGGCTGCCGTACCCGCGCAGCCGTCCGGACGAGGGGGTAGCCCTGCACGTCGACGACCGGCCGAGGAGTTCTGTGATCACCGCGCGTGCGGCTGCCAGCTTCGAGCCCGTCGGGCGCTCGGTCGCGACCGCCCGATCCTTCGTCCGCGACACCCTCCAGGGCTGGGGCTTCGCCGACATCGTCGACGACGCCGTGGTCCTCACCAGCGAGCTGGTCACCAACGCCGTCGTGCACGCCGGGACCCACGCCGACCTGCTGTGCCTGCGCAGCGACGACGGCGTACGCATCGAGGTGTCCGACCGCTACCCGGAGCGCGAGGTCCCCCTCCAGGGCTCCCCCGTCACCATGGGCAGCCCCGACCGCGAGGGCGGCCGCGGCCTCCAGCTCTGCGCGGCGCTCGCCGGTCACTGGGGCGTGGACTACACGCCCACCCACAAGACCGTCTGGTTCCAGCTCGACCTGCCCGAGCGCCCCGTCGGCACCCGCGCGGCCGGCCCCGCCCTCCCCGCCCACCTGCTGCCGCTCGCCGACGCCCGGGTCCGCGTCGCCGTCGTCCAGATCGACCGCACGGGCGCCATCTCCGCGTGGAACGAGGACGCCGAGGAACTCTTCGGCTACCCCGCCGACCAGGTCGTCGGCAAGCCCCTCACCGACCTCGCCGCCTGGCCCCACACGCCAGGCACCGGCACCGGCATCGCCGAGGCGCTCCAGCTCTCCCGCTGGGAGGGCAGCTACGGCATCCGCGGCGCCGACGGCCGCGTCACCCCGGTCTACGCCTCCCACCTGCGCGTACGTGACACCGACGGCGAGCCCTCCACGGTCTGCCTCCTGGTCCGCGACCACGAGCGGGCCGTCCTGCAGAGCCCCTCCCGCGTGCCGTCCTCCGACCCCTCGCCCCAGGGGGACCAGAACACCGACCCGTTCGAGGTGTTCATCGGCTCCCCCGCCCCGGACGACCTCGACGGTCTCCTCCAGCGCACCGTGGAGCGCGCCCGCGACATGCTCGACGGCGACTCCGCCTTCCTCCTGCTGGCCACCGACGACGAGACCGAGCTCGAGGTCCGCGCCTCCACCGGCCTGCCCTCCGCCCGCCAGCGCTTCGCGCGCGTGCCCGTCGAGGCCGGCCCCGGCCGCTACGGCTCCGCCCGCATGCCCGCCGTCCACGAGGACCTCCTCGCCGTCCCCGGCGCCGTCCCCCTGCTCAACGGCACCGGCATGCGCTCCGTCGTCACCGTCCCGCTCAAGGTGGAGGGCCGCCTCACCGGCTCCCTCGGCGTCGCCGCCGAGGCCCCCGGCCGCTACTCCAACGAGGAGGCGCTGCGCCTGCAGTTCGCCGCCGACCGCATCGCCCTCGCGGTCGAGTCCGCCCGCCTCGGCGAACTGGAGCGCCTGCGCCGCGGCTCCCTCAGCTTCCTCGTCGAGGCGTCCGACCTGCTGGCCGGCACCCTGGACCGCGACCAGACGCTGGCCCTGATGGCCCAGATGACCGTCCCCACGCTCGCCACCTGGTGCGCCGTCTACACGATCGCCGACCAGGCGTCCGAGCCGGACCTGTCGTACGTCCTGCACGAGGACGAGGAACTGATCGACGGCATCAAGTCGCTGCTCTCCAAGATCTCCCCGCCCGACCCGGTGCCCACCCCCGGCGCCCGCGTCTGGGCGGCCCCCGGCGAGGCCGCGCACGACGCCGCCCTGCGCAGCTCCATGCGGAGCCTCGGCCTGAGCGGCGGCCCCGCCCACCAGCCCGCCTCCGGCATCGGCCCGACCCTCGCCACCGCCTCCGCGGTGGGCGGCGAGACGGTCGTCCTCCCGCTGGTCGCCCGCAACCGCGTCATCGGCATGCTCACCCTCGGCAAGCCCACCGACGAGCACTTCCGCCAGGAGATCCTGGAACTGGCCGAGGACCTGTCCCGCCGCGCCGCCCTCGCCCTCGACAACGCCCGCCTCTACTCCGAGCGCACGGCCATCAGCCAGGCCCTCCAGCGCAGCCTCCTCCCCCCGGAACTCCCCGAGGTCGACGGCGTCGAGGTCGAGGTCATCTACCGTGCGGCCGGCGAGGGCAACGAGGTCGGCGGCGACTTCTACGACCTCTTCCCCATCAGCGACGGCGCGTACGGCTTCGCCATCGGCGACGTCTGCGGCACCGGCCCCAACGCCGCCGCCGTCACCGGCCTCGCCCGGCACGCCCTGCGCCTGCTGGCACGCGAGGGCCTGAGCGGCCCGGCCGTCCTGGAGCGCCTGAACTCCGCGATCCTCGACGAGGGCGCCCGCAGCCGCTTCCTCACCCTCCTCTACGGCGAGATGCGCCCGCAGGAGGACGGCAGCGCGGAGCTGAAGGTGGTCTGCGCCGGCCACCCTCTGCCGCTGCGCCTGCGCCAGGACGGCACGGTCGAGCCGGCCGCCGAACCCCAGCCCCTGCTCGGCGTGATGGAGGACCTGGAGCTGTACGAGGAGACGGTCACCCTGGACCCGGGCGACGTCCTGCTCTGTGTCACCGACGGCGTCACCGAACGCCGTGAGGGCACCCGCATGCTCGGCGACGACGGCCTCGCCGACGTCCTGACGACCTGCACGGGCCTGACCGCCGGGGCGGTCGCAGCCCGCATCATGCGCGCCGTGGAACGCTTCGCCTCGGACGCCCCGTCCGACGACATGGCGATCCTGGCGATGCGCGTGGCGTGAGGGAACGCAAAAGACCCCGCCCGAAAGGGCGGGGTCTTTTTTTCTGAGCCCCCAAACGGAATCGAACCGTTGACCTTCTCCTTACCATGGAGACGCTCTGCCGACTGAGCTATAGGGGCCGGTCACTTTTCGAGGTTTCCCTCGCGGCAACGGAATAGATCATACCCCGAATGAGTCCCAGTTCCCAACCCGCTCAGAACGCCGGCTGGAGCAGTCCGCCCAGGGCATTGCACGCCGTGACGATCCGCTGCATGTCACGCCTCGTCAAAAGGGCACCTATCGGCAGGGACAGCGTTTCGTCGGCGGCCCGTTCGGTCTCCGGCAAGGACACGCACCGCCGGTGGTCGGGCAGCCGGTGCACGGGAGTCTTCACCGGCACCCGACAGTCAACTCCCTTCGCCCGCAGGGCCCGTGCGAACGCGTCCCGGTCGGGCCGCCCGTTCCCGGGCACGCGCACGACGTACTGCTGGTAGGTGTGCCCGTCACCCCCGTCGGGCGTCCGCACCCCGCGCAACCGCGCGTCGAGGAACGCGGCCCGCTCCCGCCGCTGCGCGATCTCGTCCCGCGGCGCCTCGGACTCGCCCCGCTCCAGTACCAACAGCCCGTGCCGTGCCCCGAGTTCATGCATCCGCCCGAGCTCCGCCGGCCGCCCGAAGCGGTGCACGACGACGACGGCCGCGGTCCGCGGGGAGACGGCCGCCTCGACGGCGAGCGGGTCGAGGCAGTAGGTGGCGGGGTCGATGTCGGCGAACACCGGCAGCGCACCCGTCCTGATCACCGCCTCGGTGACGTCCACGTTCCCGAACGCCGGCACGATGACCTCGTGACCGAGCCCGACACCCGCAGCTCTGAGCAGCGCAGCAGTACCCATGCGTCGATGCTCGGGGCGGTGTGTGAACTCCGGATGACGGGCAACAAAAAAGGGTGGAACTCCGAACCGAAGTTCAGAGTTCCACCCTTTGAAGAATTGTTCGGCGGTGTCCTACTCTCCCACAGGGT
>NZ_SZPR01000090.1 GCF_005280195.1 Streptomyces galbus
AAAACATGAAGTACACTATGAATGACATTACAAAGGTGGGATGTAATAAAGCCGCAAAGGTGGCTTTTAACATCAACGAGGGCACAAATTTCCGCTATGAAAGAGCAGTTGCCTGCAAAAAGGCGCTGCATGAGCAGATTTTTAATAAAGCTGCGGCGGATATTGACGCGGATCTCGAAGAGGCTTTCGAAAACGTGGAAACACGCTCGAACAAGCAAAAAGAGGTTCAGAAGGCGGAAATGAAGAAGTA
>NZ_SZPR01000091.1 GCF_005280195.1 Streptomyces galbus
TTTGCACAACCAACTAAAAACTGTTGCCGTTTCATGCTTTTGTTCATGCCGGAAGCACAGTTGCAAAACACCGTTTTTTCAGGTCTGCAAACGGCCACAAGACGGGTTATGCTCTCATAGTTCAACGGATAGAACGGAGGTTTCCTAAACCTTTGATCTGGGTTCGATTCCCAGTGAGAGTACAGTCTTTAAGTTATAAGGAAGTTATCGGAAGTTATAAGGAAGTAAACTCGCTTCGCGAGAGA
>NZ_SZPR01000092.1 GCF_005280195.1 Streptomyces galbus
GTATGACTGTAGCAGATGCTCAAGCGGCACGTGAAACAGATCCTGCTAAAGGTTTACCAAGTTTTCTTTAATGTGGAAATTTGATTTAGATAGTTAATAAAAAAAACCCGACAGGATGTCGGGGTTTTTCGTATTTGGTGCTTAAGCATGACTCCTGTCTAGCTTCACGATCCTGGTGTTTGACTTATGATTATTGTTTTAGGTCTTCGAACATCCTGTTCTTGATGAGT
>NZ_SZPR01000093.1:0-151 GCF_005280195.1 Streptomyces galbus
CGCACGTCATTTGGCCGCCATGCGCCGTTTGTACCGCAAACGCCAGCAGCAGCTGCGGGACGTCCTGGCTCAAGAACTTAACCATCCTTATGAACTCTTGGGCGGCGAGGGGGGCTTGCACCTGACCGTCGCTATCGACAACGTGGATGAC
>NZ_SZPR01000093.1:249-400 GCF_005280195.1 Streptomyces galbus
CGGGTTGGTTCTGGGCTACGGAAATACGTCCGCCTCACATTTTATTGCTGCGGTACGGACGCTCAATCGTCTTATTGCGCAGAACCGACGCGAGTAAGGGAAAACACATCGTAAAATGAGAGTTCGCCTTTGGTGGCGATCATTTTTTGTA
>NZ_SZPR01000094.1:0-151 GCF_005280195.1 Streptomyces galbus
TTCTGAACGTCTATCTGCTCGCGCTGCGCGTGCAGAAGGTCGCCGACAGCGAGGACGCGGACAAGAAAATTGCGCAGAACCGCCTGCGTTCGTCGTATTTCGGGCGTATGATGCTGATGGTCTTTGCCATCATCGTCGGCGTCATCGTCCT
>NZ_SZPR01000094.1:249-400 GCF_005280195.1 Streptomyces galbus
ACTATATTTCCGCGCTGATCCCGTTTCTGATCCCGCAGCCGGTCATGATGCTGCGCCGCGCGATCGTCACCGCCCGGGAAAAACGCGGTGCAGACAACAGTGACAAGGGGGAATCTGAATGAACGTCGATATTCACGGCGCTCCGGTATAC
>NZ_SZPR01000095.1 GCF_005280195.1 Streptomyces galbus
CTGGCGGGGGGCGCCTGGCTGTGCGCCGCGCTGCTGCCAGTGCCGGTGATGGCGAAGTTTGGCCTGCTGGTGCTTGGCCGCCTGATCCTGGGGTTTGGGGAAAGCCAGCTGCTCACCGGGAATTTAAGCTGGGGGATGGGGCTGGTGGGGCCCATGCGATCCGGTAAAGTCATGTCATGGAACGGCATGGCGATCTACGGCTCACTGGCGGCCGGGGCCCC
>NZ_SZPR01000096.1 GCF_005280195.1 Streptomyces galbus
CCGCGTACTTAAACGCCCTGACTGGCAACGGCGTGCACATCGTCACCGTGAACGACTACCTTGCCAAGCGAGACAGCGAGTGGATGGGCAAGGTCCACCGTTTCCTCGGCCTCACCGTCGGCCTCATCGTCCATGATCTCACGAGCGAGGAGCGCCGCGCAGCCTACGCTGCCGACATCACCTACGGCACGAACAACGAGATGGGCTTTG
>NZ_SZPR01000097.1 GCF_005280195.1 Streptomyces galbus
CGAAATCCTGATCCAGGTGGAAGTAGAGAATTTCCAGCAACGGAGTCTCTACATGAAGAAATCTCGATTCACCGACAGCCAGATCGTGGCCGTGCTCAAGGAGGTTGAGCTCGGCGCCAAGGTCGGCGAGACCTGCCGCAAGCACGGCATCAGCGAGCCGACCTACTACAAGTGGAAGAGCCAGTTCGCGGGCATGAACGTCTCCAGCCTGGCGCAGCTGCGCGAGTTGCAGGAGGAGAACGCCCGGCT
>NZ_SZPR01000098.1 GCF_005280195.1 Streptomyces galbus
GAAGTCGACCGCATCGACCAGATCGCCCCCGCGCTCGATGCCGGCGCCACCCGCCTGCTGTTCGACAACATGGGGCCGGACCTGCTGCGCGAAGCCGTGGCGCTGGTGAACGGGCGCGTGCCCACCGAAGCCTCGGGCGGCGTCCGGCTCGATACCATCGCCGCCATCGCCGCATCGGGCGTGGACTACGTGTCGGTCGGCCGCCTGACGCAGAGCGCGCCGGCAGCCGACATCGGCCTCGATTT
>NZ_SZPR01000099.1 GCF_005280195.1 Streptomyces galbus
TGTTGTCGGAGGTCGCCATCGTCTCGCCTCTTCGCGCAGATTTTAGATCGTTTCGATCATCGCACCGGGTTCGACGTCACACCCCGGTTCGGTACCGAATGGCTGCCATCATATTGCATGTTGAGGACCGATTGAAACCGTCAGCCGATGCCGACGTATATCGTCGCTGCACCAGTTCCTCATATTTTATTCCCGTCAAAGTGACGAA